>NZ_RCWT01000008.1 GCF_003688595.1 Sphingomonas sp. PP-F2F-G114-C0414 | reverse complement strand
TGACGTGACCCCCGCCTTTCATCCAACTGCAACCAGAGACCGACCGTTGTTGTCGCGCAGGAGCGCGGGTGAAGCAACGGTCGGGTTTAAACCCGACCGTTGCATTTCGAGTTCGGCGGCAAAGGCGGCCGGAGTGGCGTAGCCGAGCGAGGAGTGTGGCCGCTCGGTGTTGTAGTCCTCGATCCAGCGCGCGAGTATCGTGCGCGCCTGCCGGACCGTGAAGAACAGCGTCTCATTGAGCAGCTCGTCGCGCATGCGACCGTTGAAGCTCTCGACGAACCCGTTCTGCGTCGGTTTGCCCGGAGCGATATAGTGCCACTCGACGCCGGCATCGCCCGACCATGCAAGCACTGCGTTCGAGGTCAGCTCGGTGCCATTGTCGCTGACGATCATCTTGGGCGCGCCACGCTCGGCGATCAGGTCGCTCAGCTCGCGCACCACCCGCTTGCCCGAGATCGACGTGTCGAGCACCGCCCGCAAACACTCCCGTGTCACGTCGTCGACGATGTTGAGGATACGGAACCGCCGCCCCGTGGCCATCTGATCATGCACGAAGTCCAGGCTCCAGCGCTGGTTGGGTAGCGCCAGCACCGGAGCCGGTGCCCGCGCGCCGACGGCGCGCTTTCGTCCCTTCCGGCGACGGACTGTCAGACCTTCCTCGCGGTAAAGCCGCTGTGTCTTCTTGCGGTTGATCGTGATGCCCTCCCGCCGAAGCAGGATGTGCAGACGCCGATAGCCGAACCGTCGGCGCTGCTGCGCCAGCTCGCGCAGACGCGACCGAAGGTCGCCATCATCTGCCCGGCTCGAGCGATACCGCATGCTCGTGCGATCCGCCCCGACGACAGCACACGCCCGCCGCTCGCTCATCCCCAGCGCCGTCTGGAGATGCGCGACCGCTTCCCGCTTCGCGGCAGGCGTCACCATTTTTTTGAGAGCAGGTCCTTCAGACCTGCGTTGTCGAGCATCGTATCCGCCAGCAGTCGCTTGAGCCGCACGTTCTCCTCCTCGAGCGCCCGCAGCCTCTTCGCATCGGACACCTCCAGACCGCCGAACTTGGCCTTCCAGGCGTAATAGGTCGCGCTAGACATCCCGTGCCGACGACACAGATCCGTCACCACTGAACCTGCCTCGGCTTCCTTCAGGATGCCAATGATCTGCTCTTCCGAAAACTGCTTCCGCTTCATCTGTCCGTCCCTTTCCGGGGTCGGACTCTAACTCCAACTGGAGGAAAAAACGGGGGTCACGTCA
>NZ_RCWT01000007.1 GCF_003688595.1 Sphingomonas sp. PP-F2F-G114-C0414 | reverse complement strand
CCGGCCAGTCGATGACACAAAGTAGTTGGAAAGGTTCGTTATATCCGCCGATATATTCCCGCCCCAGGGCGGTGTCTTGGTGCGATCTTCTATGTCCCAAATCACACAGTCCGGCGCAAAATCCGTTAGGCCCGTGCGAACAGCAGCGAGTTCGGCAAGCGCCATCGATGCCTGTTCGTAGGGGAGGCTGCCCGCGTACAGCTTCATAAGCGATGGGAAACGCTTACCCCATTCATCTTCTAGCGTGCCGCTCACCGTCGAAAAGAAGGCGTGCAGGAAGTCGCCAGTGCCAATTTCATCGATAATGCTGCCGACCTTGATAACTACACCCATGCCCCATCCTCATTTAGTCACCCGACTATCGGGGCCGAGGTTCAATTACGAACCGAATCCGGCCATTCCCGTTTTCCGATGCTCATTCGAGAACGTCGCCATGCCTCACGTACGCAGCCGACCCTAAGCATTGAACACCTGGTGTCTCAAAAGCGCTCTTGATGCGCAGAATTAAAGCGCTTGCTCCTGCCCTCAAGGAAGAGCAAAAAGGCCACCCCACGCATCGCATCGATTGAATATCAGGCGCATCAGCTTACAAACTGTCTGAGAAAATGGGGTGGAAGATGCTAGGAATACGCTCACTATGGATTGGATCAATGGCGTTCCTCTCTGCAACCACTGCTTTGTTAGCGATTTCGACCTTCCTCCTCCCTGCACCCGCCGCGTCTAAGGCTTTGCGCCGACCGGCAAGACCCTTTTTTCTTACTTATGCCCCCCGCTCGACTGCGCCATCCGCGATGATGAGCGCTGAAGGCATATTAACGACCCTAGGTAATTGCGTAGTCTTACAGGAGCGAAATACGGTTCGATTCTTGATCTGGCGTGAGCCAACGACGCTTAGAAAGCAGCGTAACGGGTACGTCGTCCGACACATGGGGAGGGTCGCACGCTTCGGCCAACGCATACAGCTGACTGGCACGCTGGGAGGTCCTGTAGCGCCAAGCTACGCCCGCGAAAATAAGATGCCTAACCGCTGCGCGTCCCTCAACTCGATGATGGTGAACGGCATCCTGCTACAGCAACCGTAAACGCCAAGTCGTAGCAGGTGGGCTGCTGCCGGCCTTTGTCGCAGAAGTCGATACGGCACCCTTGGGCGACCGCGGTCTACGGTCGCCTCACACCCAGAAAAATCCTCCCTTTCGAGATCGCGCTTAACGAATGGCCGTTATTGGGCGCCCGGATCGCCAGCCTGAACGTCCGGATGTGGGCGAA
>NZ_RCWT01000006.1 GCF_003688595.1 Sphingomonas sp. PP-F2F-G114-C0414 | reverse complement strand
TGGTTGCGGGGACAGGATTTGAACCTGTGACCTTCAGGTTATGAGCCTGACGAGCTACCGGGCTGCTCCACCCCGCGACGGCACGGCTATCGTGCGTTGGGTGTGTATGAGACGTTTGTGAATGGGTTTTGGATATGTGTGAATGCATGTTGCACGGGCTTCAATGCCTGGCGACGACCTACTCTTCCATCGCTTGAGCGATAGTACCATTGGCGCAGTCGGGTTTCACGGCCGAGTTCGGAATGGGATCGGGTGGGACACCGACGCTATAGCCACCAGGCAATGGAGCCGGTGCGACATGCGTACGCGTCATATCTGGGTCCCTCAGCGTTGCTTTGTAGCGTGGCTGAGGGTTTAAAATCGATACCGTGCAAGGTTAGTGGTATTTGTGACCAATCCCTCGACGGCGAGGGGATTGGCAATCTGGCGTCGTCTTAATCATCCGCACTATCGAATGGCTAGCTGGTTGCCCAGTGTTGTCATTGATGGTGTGAGACTCTCAAGCGCGAATAGAGCAATTAGTATCGGTTAGCTCCATGCGTTACCGCACTTCTACATCCGATCTATCAACGTCGTGGTCTCCGACGGCTCTATGAAATCTTATCTCGAGGGAGGCTTCCCGCTTAGATGCTTTCAGCGGTTATCCCGTCCATACATAGCTACCCAGCTGCGCTCCTGGCGGAACGACTGGTACACCAGAGGTATGTTCAACCCGGTCCTCTCGTACTAGGGTCAACTCCTCTCAAATTTCGACGCCCACGGCAGATAGGGACCAAACTGTCTCGCGACGTTCTGAACCCAGCTCACGTACCACTTTAATTGGCGAACAGCCAAACCCTTGGGACCTGCTCCAGCCCCAGGATGTGATGAGCCGACATCGAGGTGCCAAACAACCCCGTCGATATGAGCTCTTGGGGGTTATCAGCCTGTTATCCCCGGCGTACCTTTTATCCGTTGAGCGATGGCCCTTCCACGAGGGACCACCGGATCACTATGACCGACTTTCGTCTCTGCTCGACTTGTCAGTCTCGCAGTCAGGCGGGCTTATGCCATTGCACTCTAACAGACGGTTTCCGACCGTCCTGAGCCCACCATTGCGCGCCTCCGTTACTCTTTAGGAGGCGACCGCCCCAGTCAAACTACCCGCCACAGAGGGTCCCTGTTCCGGCTTACGGAACGAGGTTAGACATCAGAAACAAACAGGGTGGTATTTCACCTATGGCTCCACATCAGCTGGCGCCGATGCTTCAAAGCCTCCCACCTATGCTACACAGTTTCTTCCTAATGCCACTCTGAAGCTGCAGTAAAGGTGCACGGGGTCTTTCCGTCTAACCGCGGGTACTCCGCATCTTCACGGAGAATTCAATTTCGCTGAGCATGTCCTGGAGACAGTGGGGAAGTCGTTACGCCATTCGTGCAGGTCGGAACTTACCCGACAAGGAATTTCGCTACCTTAGGACCGTTATAGTTACGGCCGCCGTTTACCTGGGCTTCATTTCAGAGCTTGCACCCCTCCACTTAACCTTCAGGCACCGGGCAGGCGTCAGGCCCTATACGTCGTCTTGAAGCCGACTTAGCAGAGCCCTGTGTTTTTGCTAAACAGTCGCTACCCCCTGGCCTGTGCCCCCTCAAAGTGCTTGCGCATAGTGAGGGCCTCCTTCTTCCGAAGGTACGGAGGCAATTTGCCGAGTTCCTTCAGGACACTTCTCTCAAGCGCCTTGGTATACTCTACCTGACCACCTGTGTCGGTTTCGGGTACGGTCTATACGGTGGGGCTATTTCCTGGAACCATTTCGAAGCCATCCCAATCCGATAAGGGATGACAACACACATGATCCGTCACACACCACCAGGCCCACGAATATTAACGTGGTTCCCATCGACTACCCCCTTCGGGCTCGTCTTAGGGGCCGGCTCACCCTGCGCGGATTAGCCTTGCGCAGGAACCCTTGGTCTTTCGGCGAGAGGGCATCTCACCCTCTTTATCGCTACTCATGTCTGCATTCGCACTTCCGATACCTCCACGACCCATTACCAGATCGCTTCACAGGCTTACGGAACGCTCCGCTACCGCGTACCACATAAGTGGCACACCCTAAGCTTCGGCACGTATCTTGAGCCCCGTTACATCTTCGCCGCAGGACCTCTTGTTTAGACCAGTGAGCTGTTACGCTTTCTTTAAAGGATGGCTGCTTCTAAGCCAACCTCCTGGTTGTTTTGGAAGTCCCACATGCTTTCCCACTTAGATACGATTTGGGGGCCTTAGCTGTAGGTCAGGGCTGTTTCCCTTTTGACGACGGACCTTAGCACCCGCCGTCTGTCTCCCGCATATCACTCTTAGGTATTCGGAGTTTGGTTAGGTTTGGTAGATCTCGCGACCCCCTAGCCCATCCAGTGCTCTACCCCCTAAGGTGTTCGTGCGAGGCACTACCTCAATAGTTTTCGCGGAGAACCAGCTATTTCCCGGCTTGATTGGCCTTTCACCCCTAAACACAACTCATCCGGTAACTTTTCAACGTTAATCGGTTCGGACCTCCAGTGCATGTTACTGCACCTTCATCCTGGTCATGCCTAGATCGCCGGGTTTCGGGTCTAATACATCAAACTCTGGCGCCCTATTCAGACTCGCTTTCGCTGCGCCTACACCTATCGGCTTAAGCTTGCTTGATACATTAAGTCACAGACCCATTATGCAAGAGGTACGCTGTCAGGCCATAAAAGCCCTCCAACTGCTTGTAGGCAATCCGTTTCAGGTACTGTTTCACTCCCCTCATCGGGGTGCTTTTCACCTTTCCCTCACGGTACTAGTTCGCTATCGGTCACATACGAGTATTTAGGCTTGGAGGGTGGTCCCCCCATGTTCAGACAGAATTTCACGTGTTCCGCCCTACTCGAGTCCTGAATTCTCACTTTCGCATACGGGGCTGTCACCCGCTATGGCCGAACTTTCCAGATCGTTCTGCTAGTTGAAATTCAGGCACTGGCCTGGTCCGCGTTCGCTCGCCACTACTAACGGAATCTCGGTTGATGTCTTTTCCTCCAGCTACTGAGATGTTTCAGTTCGCCGGGTTCGCTTCACGAAGCCTATGTATTCAGCTAAGTGATACCTAACCTAATTAACTCTACCCCAGCATTGCTGCTCAAGTAGAATTAATCGGGATAGGTGGGTTTCCCCATTCGGAAATCGTCGGGTCAAAGCTTGCTCACAGCTCACCGACGCTTATCGCAGCGTGCCACGTCCTTCATCGCCTGTATGTGCCAAGGCATCCACGAATTGCCCTTACCTCACGCTTGAGAGTCCACACCACCAACGACATCACTGGGTGTCCTTTCGGATCACCAACTCGGCAGAGCAGTGCGCGTTGGCCTTTGTCAGGTGCGGATGATTATAATCTCAGCCAGATTATTTAGTATGATGATGTCGATATCTGGAGCCTCGAACCGCTCGTCCAGATCGTTGACGCCGAAGCGCTCACGAACTGCCGAAGCAATCCTCGTCTCCAAAATCGAGCACCTCACGGCATCGATTTTAAAAAACCCATTCACAATGTCAAATACGACGGGCGTGCCCGTCAATCACCGTGCTCTCGCACGGCGAACCGTTTCTCTTCATCTCTAGGTTATGCTGATGGTGCGTTGCCCGCGAGCCCGTCAGTCGCAGCGAAGCTGCGCCTTGTGGGCGCGCTTCTCGGCGCTGGCCGTTCTTGTCGAAGTGCGCGGCAGCTTTGCTGCCTCGTCTTTTCGACTGCGAAATGGTGGAGCCTATCGGGATCGAACCGATGACCTGATGCTTGCAAAGCAACCGCTCTCCCAGCTGAGCTAAGGCCCCAAACGCACTTGTGTGTGGTGGGCCTAGGTGGATTCGAACCACCGACCTCACCCTTATCAGGGGTGCGCTCTAACCAACTGAGCTACAGGCCCACACCCGCTGCGCCCGTCAGACGCAACAGAGCTGCACCCGATGGGCGCGCTTCGCGCGCTGGCCGAGCTTGCCCACAGCCAAGACAGCGGATGCTGTCTCGTCTTATGGACTAACCTAGTGATGAAGGGACATGAGGACGGCGGCTAATGTTCTTTGGAATGGAAGAAGCTCTTCCGACAGGGTGGCACCATAAGATGCGGGCCTGTCAGCGCTTTCTGCCGATATCCTTAGAAAGGAGGTGATCCAGCCGCAGGTTCCCCTACGGCTACCTTGTTACGACTTCACCCCAGTCGCTAAACCCACCGTGGTCGCCTGCCTCTCTTACGAGTTAGCGCAACGCCTTCGGGTGAATCCAACTCCCATGGTGTGACGGGCGGTGTGTACAAGGCCTGGGAACGTATTCACCGCGGCATGCTGATCCGCGATTACTAGCGATTCCGCCTTCATGCTCTCGAGTTGCAGAGAACAATCCGAACTGAGACGGCTTTTGGAGATTAGCTCACACTCGCGTGCTTGCTGCCCACTGTCACCGCCATTGTAGCACGTGTGTAGCCCAGCGCGTAAGGGCCATGAGGACTTGACGTCATCCCCACCTTCCTCCGGCTTATCACCGGCGGTTCCTTTAAAGTGCCCAACTAAATGATGGCAACTAAAGGCGAGGGTTGCGCTCGTTGCGGGACTTAACCCAACATCTCACGACACGAGCTGACGACAGCCATGCAGCACCTGTGTGCAGGTCCCCGAAGGGAAGAAATCCATCTCTGGAAGTCGTCCTGCCATGTCAAACGCTGGTAAGGTTCTGCGCGTTGCTTCGAATTAAACCACATGCTCCACCGCTTGTGCAGGCCCCCGTCAATTCATTTGAGTTTTAACCTTGCGGCCGTACTCCCCAGGCGGATAACTTAATGCGTTAGCTGCGCCACCCAAACACCAAGTGTCCGGACAGCTAGTTATCATCGTTTACGGCGTGGACTACCAGGGTATCTAATCCTGTTTGCTCCCCACGCTTTCGCACCTCAGCGTCAATACATGTCCAGTCAGCCGCCTTCGCCACTGGTGTTCTTCCGAATATCTACGAATTTCACCTCTACACTCGGAATTCCACTGACCTCTCCATGATTCAAGCGATGCAGTCTAAAAGGCAATTCCAGAGTTGAGCTCTGGGCTTTCACCTCTTACTTACAAAGCCGCCTACGTGCGCTTTACGCCCAGTAATTCCGAATAACGCTAGCTCCCTCCGTATTACCGCGGCTGCTGGCACGGAGTTAGCCGGAGCTTATTCTCCCGGTACTGTCATTATCATCCCGGGTAAAAGAGCTTTACAACCCTAAGGCCTTCATCACTCACGCGGCATTGCTGGATCAGGCTTTCGCCCATTGTCCAATATTCCCCACTGCTGCCTCCCGTAGGAGTCTGGGCCGTGTCTCAGTCCCAGTGTGGCTGATCATCCTCTCAGACCAGCTAAGGATCGTCGGCTTGGTGCGCCTTTACCACACCAACTACCTAATCCTACGCGGGCTCATCCCTCGGCGATAAATCTTTGGACTTACGTCATCATCCGGTATTAGCAGTCGTTTCCAACTGTTATTCCGAACCAAGGGGCAGATTCCCACGCGTTACGCACCCGTGCGCCACTAAGGCCGAAGCCTTCGTTCGACTTGCATGTGTTAGGCATGCCGCCAGCGTTCATTCTGAGCCATGATCAAACTCTCAAGTTTATGTCACCAGCCAATCGCAGTGGAATTCCACGATCAACCAGCTCATCTCAAGGAGCCGCTCTGCACAATATCTTTCAGACAATCGCCACAGTCCGAAAACCGCAACAATCGTCCATTACATATGGAATATGTGAAGGACATATGAGAACGACTTAGCTTTAAACGATTACCCGAACCCTTGAGGAGCCCGGAAACCGCAAGCCGCCGCCCACATGTCCCTTCATCTTAACCTACAATGTCAAAGAGCCGACAAAAATACCGACACTCGCATAACCTCCCTCTCGAGAAGCTTGGAGCATCTGGT
>NZ_RCWT01000005.1 GCF_003688595.1 Sphingomonas sp. PP-F2F-G114-C0414 | reverse complement strand
CCTTCAAGACTTTCTCCAGCGAGCATGCGGTCCATCAATGTCTCGTTGTAGCGGCCGTTCTCAATGGCATCGACGATGTCTGCCTTAGCCTCATTAATCTTGGCCAGATTGGTTTCGGTGCGGGTCTTCATTTGCAGGTCGTGATCGGGCCGTTGGCGCACTGGCCCGTACGGTGATCGTTGCAGCGCTGACGTCCCCTACCGTTGCGAGGAACGGCGCACCCGCACCTCCGTACTTCACCCGCCCTGCAGGCAGATGCCTGGGCGGTTTGGCACCGCCGGTTAGCGGATTGTCCGTCAGCTTGAACTTCATGTCGCGCCTGGCGCGGAATCGGACGTGTTGAAGCTTCACGCTGCGCTACCGAGCATCGTCAACAGGCAGTCCTTTCCATTCTTTTCATCGTTTCAATTCTGGGTCCAAGTGAGCCGCATGGGCTAACTGTCGATGAGCATTGGGTCATGAATGGAAAATTGGTGTTTGAGCCAGAGAACGACACTAGTCATGAGACGGCGCGTCATTAGAACAGGTACAGCTTAGTATGCGCCAACTGCATCCGGTAGCCGCGGGGGTCGCGCAGATGGGCGAGTAAGCAAAGGGAGGCGTTAAATCCCCAAGCTGCTCCTTGCTTTCGAGTTTAGCCGCGAAGGCCACTGGTGTGCCCAGCCGAGTCAGGAATGCGGCCGGGGGGTGATAATATGGACGGACAGGGCGGCGAAGGTCTGTCTAATTTCATCCGCCTGCTGGGATAGGACAGAATAATGCTGAAATACGATGTGCTGATAGTCGGAGCTGGGCACGGTGGCGCACAGGCTGCGATCGCTCTCCGCCAAGCGAAGTTCAGCGGTAGCATCGCAATCGTCGGCGTCGAACCGGACTTGCCTTATGAGCGACCGCCGTTGTCGAAGGACTATCTTTCCAGGGATAAATCCTTCGAACGCCTTTTGATTCGTCCGCCAGAATTCTGGGACCAGCGCGAGGTAACGATGCTGCTCGGTCGCGAAGTCGTGTCCGTCAATCCCGCCGAGCATCTGGTCGAGACGGATCGCGGGGAGAAACTTGGCTATGGCATCCTGATCTGGGCGGCTGGGGGCGATGCACGGCGGATTGGCTGCGGGGGTCATGATCTGGCTGGCGTTCATACCCTGCGAACTCGCGCCGATGCGGATCGGATGATTGCCGAGTTGCCGAACGTATCTCGGGCAGTCATTATCGGAGGCGGCTATATCGGGTTGGAGGCGGCAGCGGCACTGACCAAGCTCGGTAAGCGTGTCGTGGTGATCGAAGCGCTGGATCGCGTCTTGGCGCGGGTCGCGGGCGAACCGCTATCGCGCTTCTTTGAAAACGAACATCGCGCGCACGATGTCGATCTTCGATTAAACACTGCGGTCGACCGCCTCGAGGGAGTCGGAACCGTATCCGGCGTGCGGTTGGCAAACGGAGAGGTCGTGTCTGCTCAGATAGTGATCGTCGGCATCGGCATCGTGCCTTCGGTTGGTCCGCTGATTGAGGCTGGCGCTGAAGGAGGAAACGGCGTCGCGGTCGACGCGCAATGCCGCACGAGCCTGGCGGACGTCTTCGCAATTGGCGATTGCGCACTGCACGCGAACCGCTTTGCCGACAATTTACCGATACGGCTCGAATCGATTCAGAACGCTCACGATCAGGCGATGGTGGTGGCAAACACGATCGTCGGCAACGGCATTCCCTATGATGCGGTGCCGTGGTTCTGGTCCAATCAATACGACCTTAAACTTCAGACTATCGGTCTCTCCATGGGATGTGACGACTTGGTCGTGCGTGGCGACATGACGACGCGCAGCTTCTCGATCATTTATCTCCGCAAAGGTCGCGTCATTGCCCTCGATTGCGTCAACGCAGTGCGCGATTACGTGCAGGGCAAGCGCTTGGTCGCGGAAGGGTTGGTAATCGATCGCTGCCTGTTGGCCGACACCGCCATTCCACTGAAGGATTTAATCGCTTCGTAAGGACGCTGCGATGGAAGGCGTCGCGATATGAGCGTCGGCGTGGGTCGAGTGGGCAAAGAGTTTTGAACTGTTTCCTAAGGCTGTAGTAGCCGTTAAATACTCTCAAAAAGACCGGCTTTTAGAAAAGAGTGCGGCATCTCACCAACGCCGTAAGTCGATAGGACAACATAGCTTCTGAAAGCGCCATATTAAAGGCACTGGTGCCGGTAAGGCGCGTGCTGGCTACAACGTGAAGCCCCGTGTGAAGGCGGACGGAGCGGGCGTTGATCTGGCAAACGTCAAGAGGAGCATGAGCCCGTTCAACGATATCGAGATCTAGTAAGCGATCCGCCTGCGAGACCCAAGTCGTGAGAGGGCCGTCACCGAGATCGGCGTCGTCTCGATCGGCGAGCATAAATCGCAGGAAACGCTCCGCACCGTGCCGCGATGGGTGCTGATCGCCCGATTCTCGTCGTCTGCAAACCAAGGTCAAGCCACTCCGCGTCGCCAAAATCCTCGCCAAGATCGTCGAGAAGGAAAAGCCCGACCTTTTCATCTTCGGCAAGCAGTCGATCGACGAGAACGACCAGACCGGGCAGATGCTCGCCTGCCTCCTTAAGCGCTCGTGGCCGAGCTTAATGGCGGAAGCGCCTACACTGTATCCGCGCGCTGGCAGGCGCCAGTTCCGACCATGCACGACCGACAATCGCCACTACCTGCGCGATCGCGCCGAGCGAGATATGGCTCGCCTGCATCACGCATATCGCAACCGGCAAAGACTGGCTGCGTCTGGCTAGCATGCTCGACCTTGCAGCCCGCAAGATCGTCGGCTGGGCAATGTGCGATCATATGCGGACCGAGCTGCCGCTCTAGGCGCTGATGATGGCAGTACAACGGCAGCGGCTAGCAGCCTGTTTCATCTGCTACCTAAATCACGGTTTCCAGTATGGCTGGCGTCCATGTCGATTACCTAGCAGTGGTTGAGCGCCGCCATCGATTAGTCGTGCCGATAATTACTACGATACTGGCCCCGATAAAAATCTTGTTTTACCTGGCGGACGAATTGGTTCGTAATCGCCTATGGACGACGCACGACAAGCGTTATTCGTATATATTTGGGCTAATACGGCACCCCATGCACTCAGTTTTTGCTTGTGTCATGCCCGAGCAAATCGAACGAAGCATCGCGGCTAACTTAAATGGGTCTACCGATCCGGAGTAAGATCAGGACGACTGTAAACCTTCATATTTTTTATAAAGACAGGTCGGTCCATGCCTCCACCACGGTCAGGAAGGTTTTAGCGGAGCCTGGCCAATGAGCAGGTGAGCCACTTCTCCGAAGTTCTTTGGACCTTCGTGATACTTTCCTGGCTATCGCTTTCCAGTCGGCAGCGTTGTTCGTCAGGTGAACGCCTGTGACCGCTCGACGTACGGTCGAGCACAACGGTGCAGCTTTTTGGCATTACCTTGCGTTGGTGCAGGGAGAGATGCCGACTTGAGCGGTCCAGTCCATCGTCGCCATCTCGTCCCGCGGGGCGATGATAGTTCACCGTCTTACGAAGTCAGCACTGCGGTGTGTATGGGGGGGGGGCTAGGGTGGGGACAGCGGTGCTCTGGTATTGGCTAGGCGTCGATTTGCGTTCTGGGCGAAGTTGTCGCGGTTTTGTTGGAGGGTGTTGGGCGACACGGCTGCGAGGTCGAAGCGGAGTTCGTGCATGTCCATGCCCGAGCGGTAGCCGCCGGGCCAGACGCTGGTCAGTTCGAAGCCGCAATGCTGGAAGAACGGCGAGACCTGCGGCGAGGTGTCGACGGTGACGTAGCGCGTGGTCGGCTCAGCGCTAGTGGCGACGTGGAGCAGGCGTTCGAACAGCAGCAGCTTGCCAAGGCCGGCGCCGTGATAGGCGCGCGCGGCCATGCCCCAGAAGAGCAGCGCCTTGTTGTAATGCTCCCAGATCTCGTAGCCGCCGAATGCGCCGGGGACGCCGTCGACGTCGACCACGAATGCCGGGCCGTCGGGCTCGCCGAGCGTTTCCTCCAGCCATTCGCGGTCGCCGGCGCCGAAATACTCGGGGAGGTTCGAGTCGAAGATCGCGAGGACGGCGGCGCGGTCCTTGTCCTCGTAGCGGCGGGTCAGGATTCTGGCCATGGCTGGCTCCACTGCGCGATGGTTTCGATCGCGTCGGTGGTGGAACGGCTCCAGCAGCGCGAAGTGCCTTCGAACGTCGCGGTCGCGTGGATTGGATCGGTGACGATGGTTTCGATCGCCTCGGGGCGGATGCGACGCGGTTCGCCGATGAGCTTCGCGTGCGCTTCCTTGATTGTCCAGCGACGGAGCCATGCTTGGGGCCGGGCGAGGGCGGGCAGGCGGCGAAGCGCGTCGGCTTCGGTCGGGGTTAGCATGTCCCAGAGCGGAGCGTGGTCGTCGATGACCTCGCGGTCGACCGCGATCGGTGCGCGCGCAACGCCGATCAGGGCGCGTGCACCGCGACTGGAGAGGCTGAGATGCCAGCCGCCGGGGGCGGAAACGATCGGCGCGCCGGCCGGGCTGCGTGTGAGGCGGACATCGACGGAGTCGTCGGCCAGTTTGCGGATCAGCGCGGAGGCCAGGCCCCGCCGGATCGCGCGCGCATCGCCTTGCCGGCCGGCGGCGTACGGTCCGGTCTCGGCGA
Source organism: Sphingomonas sp. PP-F2F-G114-C0414 (assembly GCF_003688595.1). Classification (GTDB taxonomy): domain Bacteria; phylum Pseudomonadota; class Alphaproteobacteria; order Sphingomonadales; family Sphingomonadaceae; genus Sphingomonas. Next base: position 9,857 of record NZ_RCWT01000005.1, on the reverse strand, counting down.
CGCTCCACGCCACTGGCGACTGGCCGTCCCAGACGAGTGCGTCGAGCGGACCGTCGTGCCAGATCGGCGTCACGTCGAGACGGCGATCCGCGCCGGGCTCCCGTCCCAGCTCGTGCCGTCGGGGAGCGTCTCGCCCTTCATCACCACCGACAGGTCGCCGAGCTGCGCGTCGGCACCGATCTCCGCGTCGTACAGCACGATCGCGAGCGAGCCGATCGTCGCGCGGTCGCCGACGCGGATCGCGCCGACCTTCATCACGCGGTCCTCGAACAGGTGCGTCTGCAGGCCGGCGAAGTCGTTGAGCGCGACGTCGTCGCCGATATCGACGAGGTCGTGCTCGGTCAGGTCGGTGGTGTCGATGTAGCAGCGCTTGCCGATCCGCGCGCCCATCAGGCGGAGGTACAGCCCGATCCACGGCGTGCCGCGGAGTGGTTCGAGCAAATTGGCGACCGCGAGATTTTCGTAGGTCGCGGTCACCAGTTCGGTGCGCCAGACGAACGTGCTCCAGAGCGGCGCGGTGGTGACCTTGTAGCGGCCGACGACGAGCCATTTGAGCGCGAGAACGAAAATCCCGCAGGCGAGGCAGAAGCCGACGTACAGGAAGGGGAAGGTCGTCGCGATCAGCAACCCGCCATTGTCGAGGTCGTCGAGGTCGCCGACCACCGACAGAAGCAGGCTGAAGAACACCAGGAACGCGGTCAGCGACAGCGTGGTGCGGACCGCCTCGATCGACAGACGCGTGGCGATTAGCGCGCGCGACGGATTGAACCGCGCGCCCTCGTCGAACATCGTGTTAACCTGTCGCACCGGCAGCTTGATCGCGGGCGAGCCGAACCATGTGCTGCCCGGCTCGGTGGCGAGTGCTGGGTCGCTTGGTGGCTTCGAGAGCACGCCGACAAGTACCTCGTCGCCGATCTGCGTCCCGCTCGGCAGCAGCGCGGAATTGCCGATGAAGCTGCGGCGGCCGATCTTCGTGTGCGCGAGTTCGATCGTGCCGTGGCCGATCCGCGCCGCGCCGAAGATCACCGAGTCTGCGATGAAGCTCTCCTCGCCGATCTCGACGAGGTCCGGCACGATCGCGCTGGCGGTCGAGATTTCCGCGCGACGGCCGACCTTCACGCCGAGCGCACGGTACCAGGGCACCACATAGAGCGTGGCGAAGATCGGGTGGAGCAGGCGGAGCGCGAGGTCGTTGATCTGCTGGACGAACCAGTAGCGGACGTAGAACCCGCTGTTCAGCGCATACACCGCGGGTGCGACGCGGCCGAGGATCAGGCGCTTGGCCGCCACCGTCAGCACGCACATCATCACGACATAGGTGACCGCGAGCAACGGCGCGACCGCGACATAGGCATAGCCGCTGGTCGCCCAGTCGAGCTCGATCAGCGCGATCAGCCCGGGGGCGATCGGCAGGATCGCGACCAGTGGCAGGATCAGTGCGCAGAGGAACAGGCCGATCGCCGGGCCGGCGTTGCGCGGGGCTGCGGTGGCCGGGCGGCGAGGCGCATCGCCGTCATGCGCGGCGGGTGAGCCGGCCCAGCGCTGGCCGGCCGGGATCGTCGTATCCGCGGGCAGCGCGGACAGATCGTCGAGCATCGCGTCGTCGCCGAGCGCGGCGTTGCGGCCGACCACCGCCATCGATCCGACGAACGCGCCCTTGCCGAGCTTTACCGTGCCGAGGCGAAGCAATCCGCGCTCGACCGAGCTGGTCGACAGCACCGACTGGTCGCTGATGATCGCATCGTCGTCGGCGTGGAGCAGGTCGGCGGTGTCGATGATCCCGGTGCCGATATGGACGCGCTCGCCGATCTTCGCGCCCATCATCCGGTAATAGCCGCGGATCATCGGCGTGCCCGCGAGATACGGTGTCGCGGTGACACCTATGATCCGGCGGACCAGCCACCAGCGGAAATAATAGCTGCCCCAGAGAGGGTAATCGCCCGCCTTGAAGCGCCCGACGATCAGCCATTTGAGCGCGATCGACAGGAACATCGACGCGATCGGGACGACCGTGAAGAACAGCCCGCTGAGGATCAGCGCGTCGACCCGCGGCATGTTGCCGGCGAGATGCGTGTAGGCGAGATAGGGCGAGAACCATTGGAGGCCCGCCAGCGTGTAGATCGGCAGCAGCGCGAGCGTCTGCGCGGCGACGCACAGCCGGCGCTTCCACGGCGCGATATGGTGGAAGCTGGTCTCGTCGAGGATCGCGACGGGCGTGGTGCCACCGATCCGTAGCGCGAGCGCGCGGATGGTTGGCGCGGCGTAGACGTCCTCGAGCGACAACCCTTCGAGCCCGCGCACTTTTCGCGCTGCCGAAACCAATCGTGCGGCCTTCAGCGAATGGCCACCGAGATCCTCGAACAGGTCGTCGAGCACCGATACCGGCTGCGGCGCGAAGGCCTCGGCCCAGACGCGGTGCAGGCTTTCCTCCATCGGCGTGGCGGGCGCGACCATCTCGCGGTCCGACGTCACGGTGATCTCGGGCTTGACCAGCGCCTTGCGGTCGACCTTCCCCGAGGCCGGGAGCGTCGGCAGGTGCGACAGTAATTGGTAACCCGCCGGGCGCATGTAATTGGGAAGCCGCTCGGCGACACGGGCCTTGAGGCCGACCATGTCGATCTCCTCCGCCGGACGCGCGATCAGGAACGCCGCAAGGAATTCTGAGCCGTCGTCGTCGGTGAAGAGCTGGACGACGGTCTGCGCGACGCCGGGCCATTCGCCGATCACCGCCTCGATCTCGGCGAGCTCGACGCGGAAGCCGCGGATCTTCACCTGCGTGTCGATCCGGCCGACGAAATCAATGTCGCCCGCCGCGTCGAGCTTCACCAGGTCGCCCGACCGGTAGATCCGTTCTGGAGCACCGGAAGGCCCGTCGAACGGCGTCATGATGAACTTTTCGGCGGTCAGGTCGGGGCGGTTGACGTAGCCGACGCCGACGCCGGGGCCGCCGATCACGAGTTCGCCTTCCTGGCCGTCCGGCACCGGCTGCATATGCTCGTCGACGACCCAGGCGGTGTAGCCGGGAAGGGGCTTGCCGATCGTGATGCGCTGGCCGGGGAACACCTCGGTCCAGGTCGCGGTGACCGACGTTTCGGTGGGGCCGTAGGTATTAAGCAACCGCAATCCGGGACGCGCGAGCCGGCGTGGCAGGTCCGCCGGACACGCTTCGCCGCCCATGTTGAGCAGACGCAGCGTCGGCACCGGATGCTCGACGAGCGCGATCAGCGAGGGGACGACGTGCCAGATCGTCGTGTTCGCCTCGGCAAGCGCGATTGCCACGTCGGGCCCGCTCGTCGCCAGCGCCTCGGTCGCGACCAACACGACCGCACCCACGAAGAACGCGCTCCACATCGTCTCGACCGACATGTCGAACGCGAGGCTGAACCCGCCGAACACGACGTCGGCTGGGGTCAGATCGAGGATCGCGCTTTCCGAGCGGACCAGGTGGCAGGCGTTGCCGTGCGAGATCATCACGCCCTTGGGCCGGCCGGTCGTGCCTGAGGTGTAGATGATGTAGGCGAGGTCCTGCGGGGTGGCCTGCGTCACGTTGCGGCCGATCGGTTCGGACGGCTCAGCCGCGAGATCGCCCAGCGCGGCGTCGAGCGCCAGGGTTTTCCCCTTGAGGTTGGCGACGCGGCTGGCGACGGTGATCGTCAGCGCGGCTTCGCTGTCCTCGACGATGAAGTCGATGCGGTCCTGCGGATAGCCCCAGTCGACCGGCACATAGGCAGCGCCGGCGCGCAGCACGCCGAGGATCGCCATATACTGGTCGAGCCCGCGCGGCAGGCACAGCACGACACGGTCGCCGCGGCCGATCCCCATCGCGCGCAGGCGGTGCGCGAGAGCTAAGCTGCGCGTGGCGAGGTCGGTATAGCTCCACTCGGTCTTGCGATCGTATTCCTCGTCCGCGCCGATCAGCCGCAGCGCGGTCGCGTCGGGATGCGCTGCGCGCGTGGTGTCGAAGATCTCGTGAAGCAGTTCGTCGCGCGCGTAGGGTTCGGCCGCCCGCAGCGCCGGCGCGGGGGCGATCGACGCGGTCCTCGCCCTTGGCATTAGCGTGATATCCGAGGCGCTTGGCGAGGTGTCTGGATGCATCGAAGAGCCTTAGCCTATGTCCCGCGCGGTTTGCTATATGTCAGACACGCCGCGGGGCGTGTCTGGTATCCACGAGTCCGCTTATGCCGTCGCGGCCGGGACTGCGGCGAGCGCGGGGGACGGGAGCGCCTCCACCGTGGGCCGCGCGAGCAGATAGCCCTGGCAGAGGCGGACGCCGATCTCCCGCAGCGTCTGCAATTCCGCCGCGGTCTCGATCCCCTCGGCGATACAGCGGATGCCGAGGTCCTCGGCCATGCGGACGACGCTCGCGACGATCGTCCGGCGCGAGGCCGAGCGGTCGATTCCGCGGATCAGCGCCATGTCGATCTTCAGCATGTCGGGGCGCAGGTCGGCGAGCAGCCCGAGCCCCGCATAGCCGGCGCCGAAATCGTCGATCGCGGTGGTGAAGCCGCGCGCCTGATACGCTTCGATGATGTGGCGGACATGCGCGACGTCGACCATCTGCTCGTTCTCGGTGAATTCGAACATCAGCCGGCCGGGGTCGAACCCGACGCGGCGGGCCGCCGACAGCGAAGCGCGGATGCAGGCGTTCGGCTCGTAGACGGCGTTGGGCATGAAGTTGATCGACAGCTTCGCGTCGCCATCGGCGGCAAAGAGCGAGCCCGCGAGTTCGATCGCCTTGACCCGGCATGCCTGGTCGAACTTGTAGATCATGTCGGGCTCGATGCCGGACAGTACTTCGCCCGCCGACTGGCCTTCCGTCCCGCGGACGAGCGCCTCATAGGCGAAGATCGACCCGGTCCGGATATCGACGATCGGCTGGAACGCCATCGTGATCGCGGTCCTGAGCGGCGCGCCCGTCCGGCATCCCTGGCAGGTGGCGAGTGCGACGACGGGGGCGACGGCGGGGGCGGCGGTCGCGGCATCGGCCGGCGTGATCGGTGAATGCATCATGCCCAGTCTTCCAATTTTCCCATCGCGTTGCGCGGCAGGGCGGGGCCGAAGCGCAAGCTCTTCGGGCGTTCGGGATCGGTCAGGCGAGGCGTGACCAACTGATCGATGCGGGCTGCGAGCAGCGCGGTATCCTGGTGATCGGTCGGCACGATGAACGCCTTCAGTCGCCCGTTGACGTGCAGCCGCACCGCGGCGTCGGCGACTCCGTCGACCGACCGCAGCTCCCGTGCGATGCGCTCCGGCCAGACATTGTGGCCGGCGACCTGGACCGCGCCGTCACGCCGGCCGATCGGCCGCAGCGTGCGTTCGCCGATCCGCTCGATATGGTCGGGCAGGTCGAAACTGCGGCCGGTGCGGTCGACGAGCCGCCAATCGCCATCGCCGTCGGGGAGCAACTGCCAGCGCGGCAGCAGATCGTACGCGGGCGCGGTCGCCGTGGTGGGGGTGTCGCGCAGCGCGATGCCGCCCGTCTCCGAGGCGCCATAGATATCGGCCAGTCGCGACAGTCCCGCCGCCAGCAGTCCTGCTGCGACGTCGTCATCGAGCGATCCGCCAGAGCTGACGCCGACGATATCCTCGGGAAACCGACGGATCAGGCGCCGCAACGCCTGCCACTGGTCGGGCACCGCGACGACGAGGTCCCCCGCGGCGAGGCCCAGCGGCGTGCCGATCGTGCGTACGACGACGGGTACGCCCAGCGCGTCGGGAAGCAAGCCGGTCCAGACGATCCCGTACAGATGATGCGCCGGCACCAGCGCGACCACCCGGCGGCGGCCTGCGAACCGGCCTGCGAAAAACGCGGCTTCGTCGAGCAGGTCGGCGACAGCATGGACGCAGGGGCGCGGGTGGCCGGTCGACCCCGACGTGACGACCGTCATCCGGCCATCGCCCGCCGCGTGCGCGTGCAGGACCCAGTCGACCCAGGCGCCGACAGTGCGCGGCGGATCGTCGCTGAGCACGCTGTCGTCGAGGTCGAACGCCTCCGCCAGCGCACCGAGCGCGCCGAGCTGCTCCATCGAGTCCAGCCCGAGCCCCGCGTCGTTGATCGGCGTCGAATCGAGCCAGTCCTCGGGCGCGGTCGGCCGGGAGTCGCTATCGCGCAGGCGGCGCAGCTCGGCGGCGACGACCGCACAGACGATGCGGTGCGCCGCAGCGCGCTGCAAGCCGCGCTGCAAGCCACCCTGCAATCGGGGCGTCGTCACGCGGCGCAGGCCTGGCGATGGCAGACCTGATTCCGTCCGGCATGCTTGGCGGCGTAGAGACGCTTGTCGGCGAGCGCGATGAGCGCGTCGATCGACCCGTCGGCCTCGTCCAGCGTCGCACACCCCAGGCTGGCGGTCACGGTTAAAGGCCCGCTCGGCGTTTCGACCTCGAGCGCGGCGATCGTCGTACGCATCTGTTCGGCGAGCAGCACCGCCTGGTCCTTGGCGTAGCGCGGGAGGAGGACGCCGAACTCCTCGCCGCCCAGTCGCGCGAAAATCCCGCGCGGCGGCAGCAGCAGCTTGCAGGCGTCGGCGACGCGGCACAGCAGCGTGTCGCCGACCGGATGGCCATAGGTATCGTTGACCGTCTTGAAGTGATCGAGATCCATCACGACCAGCGACAGCGACTGCCGCAATTCGCGCCAGTGGGTCAGCTCGCGCTCCATCACCTGGCCGAAATAGCGGCGGTTCGATGCGCCGGTCAGATGGTCGCAGGTCAGCAGCCGGCGCATGTCCTCGGCGGCCTCGCCACCGCGCGGCACGTCGCGCAGGACGACCGAGAAACCGGACGGGCGCAGATCGTCGGGGCCGGACCTTGCGACGACGAGGCGCTGGCACCAATAGCGCTCGCCGTCGGCGCGCTGCTGCCAGCCCTCCTGCAGATGCCACCCCTCGCGCGTGGCGATCACCAGCTGCTCGTCGAGCCGCAGGTCGCCGCCAGGCGCATCGGTATTCAGGATGTCGGTGAGATCGCGGCCGATCACGTCGGCGGCCGGATGTCCGGTCTGGCGCGTGAAGCAGGCATCGGCGGACTCGATCCGGCCGTCCGGCGTGATCGTCAGCGCGGCATAGTCGTTGACGCCGTCGAGCATCGTCGCGAACCAGGTGTTCGCCTGGCGCAGGCGCTCCTCCTGGACGACCTGCTGGCTGATATCCGCCAACGTCGCCATCAGCCGGTTCGGGCCCAGCTTGACCAGCGTACAGGCGAGCACCTTGGCCGGCGCGGCGTGCCGACGCGCGCCGAGGTCGACGAAGATGCGATGACCATCGCAGATCCGCCCCGTCGCCGGCGCAAAGGCGGCGGCGAGGCTGCGTAACTCCGGCGCGTGCTGTTCGAACGCCGCGAACAGGTTGCCGGGATCGCGCGGCCCCGCGAGCGGCAGCAGGTGCTGCATCGCATGCGGGTTCATCATGCCGATCTCGCCGGTGGCGTCGCATTCGATCAGCCCGACCGGGCAGGCATACAGGAACTCGAGAAGCTGTTCCTCGCTGGACGTGTCGCTCATGATCGCGGTCTTACCGTGCGATGAGGATGTAGCGGCGCGGCGTGCCGGCACTGGCGAGCAGCCGCAGACGCACGCGCGTCGGGCGCATCCGCAAGGTCAGGACATAGGGGACGATATCGTCGATCTCGGGCTCGTCCTCGAACCGCTGGGCGACCATGAAGTTGTTCATGCACTGGCCGACCGCGTCGAAGAACGGCACGCCGAGGACCGCGGCAGGATCAAGCCCGGCCATCCGCGCTTCGGTCGCGTTGTAGACCTGGACGATCGTGTCCGCGCCGAAGCCGACCACCCCGAACGGCAGGGCATCGCGCGCGTCCGCGCTCATCGCTTCGAGGTCGCGCAGGGCAACCGTTTCAAAACCCGACTCATTTGGCGACACGGCTGTAACTCCCTTACAACCGGCTTATGCCTCCGAGAGCGTTAAGCATCGGCTAAAATGGCGCACGATCCGGCGGGCTCGATCGGGCAAGATCGAGCGTGATCCGGCGGGTCTGCCCCGCCGCTATGCCGGCACTATGCGAAGGGCGGAAAACGATCTCGAAATGCTACGGCGCGCGCGATAGCTGGAGGGCCACGGAGGGACGTGTGGCATGGCAGCGTGGCATCGAGACTGGCGGATCGACCTTGGTCTTCGCGGTGCGGGGGTGATCCTGTGCGCGGTGGCGTATCTGGCGATCGCGCAACTGGCGGCGCTGTGCCTGCCGTTACGCGGTGGCGAAATCCTCGCGCATGGATCGGCGGTGTATGGACCGGCGACGTTTGCGCTGGCGACGATCGGGTTCCTCGGCGCCAGCGCGGGCAGCGTCCTTGTCCTGTGCGGCACGCATATCTTCGACGAGATCGTCATCAGCGCGCGGTGGCGGGCCAGCCGCATGCCGCACGATCGGGCCGGCGAGTCATGCAACTCGGATCAGGTTTATGAGGATCTGGTCTGAAGGCTGCCTCGAACGCGCGACCATCCGATCTCGGCTTATGAGCCGCGCGTACGGGCAGATGGGCCAAGTCCTACTCGGTAAGGCGCGCGCCGACGGCGGCGAACAGGGTGCTAGAAACCCAGGATCAGTGAGGCCCTCTCGGTTTTTAACGACGTAGGCAGCGATAGCCGATCTCGCGCTGCCGCCGCCTTTCCCGCAGCGGGTCGAGAATTAGGACGGCCGATCAACGGCGCCGAAAGGTCGGAGTGGGAGAGGAAAGCGGACAGGCGGCTTTCGGATTTGCATGCTGGAAATTCGCCATCGAACGTGCCCGCCAAATGCATCAGATTTTTGCATCGGCGGATACCCAGCTTTACTGCCGTTCTTTGGCCGATGCGAAATCCGTCAGTTTTGCATCAAAACCGCGAATGGTGGGCTAGGTGACGTTGACGAGTTTGCGCTTCTCGATAGGTTCGGGCGATGTTTGAAAGCAGCGCCTCTTTCTCTCTTGGTAGCATGTGCGCCTGTGTCTCAGGAGAGCGTTCGTACCGTCGCAGCGATAGAGGTGGTGTTGCGTACGCCTGCAGATCGCACCGGGCTTCTTTCAGTAATACGCCAACAAGCCGCGACTGACCCGGCTCTCCATGTCGATGACGTCAGCGACCGCGGGGAAGAATGTCCGGGATGAGAGGGTCGCGGACATCATCACCGGTCGTTGCCAACGCCCTTCAGGGAACGCCAAATACTTCGCAAACTAATGAAGTCGCTGAAGAACGACCTCACTACAATTGGCATGCCGACCAGCAGGTAGACGGGCAAAAACCATTGCCATGTCCTGTCTGTTGCTCCCGTAGAGAGCATCGCAAGGCACACGACGGTTAAAGACAATGCGGGCCACAGCGTCCATCGCGCCCAGCGCTCGATCTTCCCTACGTTTGCCTTATCACTGGTGTTCATTCGGCATCCTCCGAGAATCACCGAATGACTGCAAGGGGGCGTAAGCAGCGGGGGTATCGATGACCCGAAATCGGGGTAGCACTCGCGCCGAAAGTCGCGGAAAAGCGTGGTTCCCGCGGCGGGGTTATCCGCCGTCCGTGAATGTCGGGAATGGGCAGGAAAGCGGACTGGCCGCTTTCGCTGAGGCAGGCCGCGATAGCAGACATTGGGCAGCTGTCGCCTTTCCCAAAAAGGATCGATTCCGAGAACGATTGCGAGATCTCGACCATTCCCGATCGGGATTGCTTGTTAGGTAAGAGTGCCAGCATCGCACGATCAGTATTGAACAATCTCAGCCACACGGCGCTCATCACGCGACGCTTCCAACCCTTCTTGAAGAAGATCGATTAGATACCGGCCAGTCGATGACACAAAGTAGTTGGAAAGGTTCGTTATATCCGCCGATATATTCCCGCCCCAGGGCGGTGTCTTGGTGCGATCTTCTATGT
>NZ_RCWT01000004.1 GCF_003688595.1 Sphingomonas sp. PP-F2F-G114-C0414 | reverse complement strand
CGGGTTTAAACCCGACCGTTGCTTCACCCGCGCTCCTGCGCGACAACAACGGTCGGTCTCTGGTTGCAGTTGGATGAAAGGCGGGGGTCACGTCAGTTGCCGTGAGGCGGCAACCGCAGGTGCTCGCAAGCGGCACACGAAACGCCTAGCGCTGGCCCGGACCCTACATGCTACAATTGCCTCGTTCGATTCCGATGAAGGCCAAACCGCAGCAAGTATCGCCCGGGCCCTTAACGCGCGGCAGATACCTTCCCCAACTGGCAAAGTTTGGTACCGACAACAGGTCACGCGGCTCGGCCTGACAAGTTCAGTTCAGATGTCTACCTAGTTAAGAACGTCAGACCTCAGCGGCGACCCCGTCGCAGATATGGCCGAAATAGCAATAGCCCACTTATCTCCGCTCACCCGGTCGCCGCGTGCGTAACAGCCCCGCATCCGGCAATCTGCATACTTAATTGCCCTTGTTCGTAGATTTGCCATCCTCTTACGAAGGTATGGCAAATCAGCGATGGGATCGCCCGGCTCACAAAGTTTGTTTATTGCGGCGGTTGCTCTGTGGTCGGGGAACCTCCAGCGAGTTTTTTCATTCCAGAAGTTGATATCTTCATACTCACCTTCCCACCAGTCCGGTAAAAACCGTACCACTCTAACTTCGCTCGCTTCATTCCAGCGAAAATCTAGTACCAGCTTGGCTTCGTCGTCCCAGACCTTCAACTGCATGAAGTCGTCCGACCCGACCTGAGGCATCAACACGCTTGCTTGAAAAAATCCAAAATCATATGTCAGCCACCCTGCGATCAGTGGGGGTATGCAGTAACAGTGCATCAGCGTGAGGATCATGTCCCGCATACGGCTTGCGCGTTCTAAGCGGCGGACTGTTCCCGCCTCTGGCCACCACAAAGACGCTTTGATCCGGTCCGCGGCGCTTTCATATTCGTAAATCTCTTCGGACATAATTTTCCCTCTGCCCAGGTGGGCTTGGCTGGCCAGCACCGCTGGCATCGGCCGAGGGAAAAGTCGGCAGGCTTAAAATCGCCTGTCACACCGCTCGAAATCTTATCGTGGCCTTAATGTTCGGGCTCACGCTAAATTTCAAGACAGGGAGCGCGAAATGTCCACGCCTATCGTGCGCACGGAAGCGCAAAGGTCCGCTTGGGGAACTGGGTCCGGCATTTTTTGCCTGCACAAGAGCGTTGGTGACGGCCATTGGCAGACGAACGGTAGTTACGCGCGCGTACTGTCGCAGCTTTGAAGTCGACCCATGGTTTGACATCGATCAACGATGGACGATTCCCTTGAGGAAATACTAGCAAACCTATAACTAAGGGCTCACGAATCTTTTGAGCAGTATCTTCCGCTTCAGGAGCTTATCGAATGATGCAGGAATTAAACCTCACGCGACTAGTAGTATACTAGTTACCTACGAACGGAGTACAGCATTATACTGCGTCAATTCTGTTTAACATAAACTCAAAAATCGGCCTGAAGGGTTCGAAATGGACTGCATCGATTTCAGGCACGACATTCTGCGCAAAATCTACTTTGCCCCCGATAAAGCGCCGCCATGCAGCGGGATGCTCGGTGTCGACGGCGAAATGATGCTCCAGGCCAGGGACGTCATGAAATAGAAGCTCAATGGTGAAGCTTGATCGGTCGCCGTAGGTTCGTCCCGTATTGGCGTTCCACACCTGATTGCTGACGGTCAGCTCCATGGGGATGGGTAGCATCATCGCGTAGCCGGGCTGGTTGTTGCGCTTGCACGCCAAGCCTTTTGATACGTCGTTTTCTTCTAGGCCGCCGTTGAGGATCAACGATTGCTTGACGCCGCCAACCGCCGCCCAGTCGCCGTACGCGTTGTCAAAATCGAACAGCGCGAAAAACGTACGCCCTGGATTACCTTGATATAATTCCTGTCGACCCATCTGCTTGCGGAGGTGCCCACAGTCAAAACACTGCGCAATATCAAAGGGAGGCTTTACTCCAGGATTAAGCTTCCGCCAAGCGGTCTTAACTATCTCTGCATCTGTCACGCCTTCGGTGAACATGACAGATTGCGATGTGTTGGCGAGAATTTGCTCGATATTAAGGGTTGCTTCCGTTTCGGAGAATGTAATCAACCCCGCTGAAAGCGAGCGGACAATTGTAGATTTTTCCATTTGCTCAGCGGTCACGCCCGCCGCGCCGGATGAAAAAAGGCGGATGCGACTGTCGCACTGCGCGGCTACAGTCGATGCGCTGTGACTGCTGAGCAGGATATGATTGGTCTTTGCTGCCTCCGCCGATATGGCGCTAACCTGATCAAGAAAATCGAACTGCCACTCGGGATGCAGGAATGCGTCTGGCTCATCCAGCAGGATTAGACAATTCCTGTGCTTGAACAACTCGGACACGGCGAAGACATAGACGGATTGAAACTGGCCATCACTGAAGCGGTTCAGTTGTGAAACTTCCAGACCGTCCAGCACGATCCGAATTCCGATGTCTTCCAGCATCCCGACGACGCGTAAAGCATCGAATGATCGAAAGATTGTTTCCGAAGTCAGGTCACCATAAGCCTCGCGGAATTCGTCAAGGTTGCATTCCAGAACGTAGTGATCCTTCTCCCTGTCATAGAGGGTGCCGGGTGTGAATGCGTCTGCCATGCACGCGACAAGCTGATCAAGAAAGGAACGGACGACGCCGGTCGCTCCCCAGAAAAGTTGCCTATCCTCGAAGGGGTCAAAATCACCCGTGCCTGCAAATGCAGGACGTTTTAGCACGATCCGGACCATGCGGCTGTTGCTGAGGATGCCCAGTTTCTGACAAAGATACCCACGCGCCAGACTAGCTTCTGGCAACAGCATCAACACGACGATCAGCAGCTGCTTGCAGGCCGGGCCAATGCCGACGAAGCGCGGGAGCATCGTTGCGCCCGCCCGGCGAAGGTTGCGGCGATAGCGGCCCTCATACCGCGCCACCAGCGCGGTCACGTTGTCGTTCTGACCTGAATAATAGACCAGCACATTGTCTGGCAACGGAGTTGCGCCAAAGGTCCGTCGCCCGGCATCATCGTTGATATTCAGAAGGCCATCGCGCCATTCGATCCGAGTCTCAACTCCGCCAATTTCGAAGCTAATTGCGTAATCGAAACCTGGGCCGGCGGCATCGGGATCGAAATCGAAGATATGGTCGAAGACCTCAATTAAGGCTTCGAGAAAGTTGGATTTGCCCGACCCATTCTTGCCGACGAAGATGTCGATGAAGCCATCGCCATCGAAGCCGATCGAGAAATCGCGGAGGTTTTTGTACTGGCCGATCCAAACCGAACGAAGGCGCATTAGGCGGCAGCCCGTTCGGTAATGGCGTCGGCGAGGTAGCGCTGGATTCCGCCGACGTCGGCGATTCGGGCCTTAAGCGCGTCGCACAGCGCCATCAGGGCGTCAACTTTGGCTACAATGCGGGCCATCTCCGGAAGGGGTGGTAGGGGAACCAGCAGCGTTTCTAGAATGCCGAGGTTGATATTCTTCTGTGCCGTTGACGGTGCGAATCTTAACAGATCGGCTTTCGCAGTTCTTATAAAATAGAGAAAGTACCGGGGGTCGGTGATTGGCCTAGCAGGAACGAAGCCGACAACGCTATCCGGGAAGCAGGCGTCGAAGCCCATGATAGCGGCATCCGCGATGTTCGCGGCGATCGTGATGCAAAGCGTGCCCTCTTTCCAAAGTTTGCTTTGCGCCAATCCCAGGTCACTATAATGGGAATGCACTTCGTTGATTAAGCCAGTTGCCCGAGCAACTTCGCCGGTCTGAATAAGGGGGTAAATGCCCGGCGAGAACAGCTTTGGGTCATTCCTTGGCCGGTGCTTCGATTTACCACGTTCAAAGATGCCGAGTTCTGGGAAGCGGGCCCAGGCCCATCCACTTGGCAAGGAAAATGGCAACATAGAATGGTCCACGCCAGGCAATAGCTTATTGCGCTTGGCAAGTCCCTGCCGAATTAAGTTAGCTTTCTCCTTCGCAGTCCGTTTCAATAGCTCTGAAGCTGCCTCATCTCTCGCGTTCTGTTCCACCAGCTTGCCGCGTACCGCAAGGTCGAGGATGGTTTGCTTGAGTGCGTCGATGCTAGCATCGGTAATGAAGAGGGCGTCGAAATGGCGTTCCAGCCTCGCCCATTGGAGCGTGAGATCTGCGGCGTCTGCGCTGTTCACGAGCGTGGCGAGCAGTTCGTCCACTAGTGCCTGATGCGCGGCCATCGCGCCCGCGCTTTTCCGTTCCAGCGCATCGCACAGCGCCATCAACTCATCTACCTTCGCCACAATCCGTCTCTGCTCGGGGAGGGGGGGAAGTGGAAATGGCAAAGCTAAGAACTTCGCTCGGGAAATACCGCCGATAATTCCCGTCATATCGTCCGAAAAGCATTTGAAGAAAAACTCGGAAAGATAGGTGTAAAGAATATAGCGGGGGGCAATCTGTGACCACGGCTCGTTGACTATCAGTTTGTTTCCAAAGGCGATTTCGCGATCGCTTACGGCTATCTTTCGGCCCGCACTCCCGCCTTCGGCGCAAATGAACACGGAATTTGGTCTCGCAACGTTGAACCTCTTGTCATCTAGCGCGACGGTTAGCCCGTTGTCATAGTCAATCGGATCAAGTCCGTAGCCAACGTCCTTCGTAGCCACGAAAGGTCGGCCTTCGCTATTTGCCGCCAATTCCGACCTGAGGGATGAATCTATGCTATTGCCAGTAAAGATGTTGCCAGTCTGCCAAAGTGGCAGCCATGTCCAACCGGAGGGTAAAACAAACGGCTTGCTACTCGGCGTAGTTGGACCCTTGGTAGCTTTGATTTCTCGAGCCTTGATCCGTCCCTGTCGTTCCGCCGCCATCTTAATAAGTAGCGCAGTCGCCGGTTCATCTTCCGGATTCTGCGGCAGCAACTTGCCGCGCACTGCCAGATCGAGGATCAGCGCGCGGAGTCGCTCAACGCCGTAGTGGCTGAACCGCTTGCCGACGCCGCGCCCTGCGCTGGATTTGCGCTGGGTCGCGCTAGTCCAGATATCGATAGTGTTGGCCACCAGTGCGGCAATGTCGCTCACGCCCGCGTGCCCCCGAGCGCGTCTGCAAGGATGCCCTTCAACTGGTCGCGGATAGACTGAAGGTCGGACTGCTGCGCAGCATAGGCGGCGAGCAGTTCATCGGGATCATGGCTAATCGCTTCTACCTGATGCGGGTTCTTGCAATCTAAGTTATACCCGCGCGCAGCGACTTCGGCCGCGCTGATCTTCCAAGCTTGCTCCGTCTCTTTGCGGTCGCGGAAGCCGTCAGTCTCATCTCCCCACCACGCCTGCTCCACCGCAAACTCGTTAAGCTGCATCGGTTTGGTCTTGTTGTAGCTAGTTACCCCATCCGGGTAGGGGTGTTCGTAGAACCAGACATTCTTGGTTGGCGTCCCCTTGGTGAAGAACAGGATGTTGGTCTTTATGCTGGTGTGGGGGCGAACACGCCGTTGGGCAGGCGGACGATCGTGTGGAGGTTGCACTCCTCGATCAGGATTTGCTTGAGAGTCGACTTCACCCCCTCGCCAAACAGGAAACCATCCGGCAGCACCACCGCCGCGCGGCCATTGGTCTTGAGCAGCCGGATTATCAGCGCCATGAACAGGTCGGCCGTTTCGCGGGTCCGCAAGTGGCTGGGGAAATTGTTTTCGATCCCGTCCTCTTCCATCCCGCCGAAGGGCGGATTGGTGGCTATGACAGCGACGCGATCCTTATCCGTGTAATCCCGATAGGCCTTAGTCAGCGTGTTGCCGTGGCGGATGTCGCTGGGCGTATCGATGCCGTGCAGGATCATGTTGGTGATGCACAGCATGTGCGGCAGCGACTTTTTCTCCACGCCCCGGATCGAGCCGCGCAGAACTTCCTCCTCTGCTGTTGAAGTAACGCTTTTTCGCTTGTGATCGATGGCGCAGGTAAGGAAGCCGCCAGTTCCGCAGGCGGGATCTAAGACGGTTTCACCCAATTGCGGGTTCAGCCGGTTGATGATGAACTGGGTAACGGCTCGGGGTGTGTAGAACTCGCCTGCATTGCCCGCACTTTGCAGATCCTTAAGCACCTGCTCATAGATTGCGCCGAAGGTATGACGATCATCACTGTTGTTGAAGTCGACCTCGTTTATCTTGTTGATCACCTGCCGCAGCAGGGTGCCCGATTTCATGTAGTTGTAGGTATCTTCGAACACGTCGCGTATTACCTGCGCGCGCTTCGCCACGTCGCCTTGCGCGGGCAAATCACCCTTCAACTTGGCGAAAAGCTGTAGGTTGACGAAATCGAGTAGCTTTTCCCCGGTATCGCCTTCCTTGTCCGCAGCCCAGTTCCGCCAGCGCAGATGCTCGGGCAGCGGAGACACGAAATCGTCGTCGATGAGCTCAAGCTCCGCCTCGCGGTCGTCGAGGATCTTGAGGAAAAACAGCCAGACCAGCTGGCTGATCCGCTGCGCGTCGCCATCTACACCGACATCCTTGCGCATGATGTCCTGGATGGATTTTATGACGCCGGAGACGTTACTCATTCGTTCGCTGCCTGCTCGTAAATTTGGTCTTCGAGTTCTCGAAGCGCCGCGTCATAGGCATCCTTGCCGCCAAAGGCACCCTTGATGATCTCTATCGGGGTCCCGAGCTGCGCGAATGGCTTGAGGCGCAGGACCTTAGTGTCCTCGATCGTCTCGACACCGTCATCGGCATATTTTTCCAGTAGCGCCTCCAGGACGGCGCGTGCCTTGTCACCATATTTAGCAAAGTAATTGCGCTTCTTGACTTTTTCCGCTCGCTCACGCCGGGTCAGAGGCGGCGCACCGAAGGCGATGTGGATCAGCAGATCGAAATCACCAAAGTCCTTGCCGACCGTTTCGGCGAGGTTCTCCAGGATGACACCGCGCTGTTCCAACTCGGCGATGATCGCGTGTTTGCGCTCTCTGGCGTTCCAGTGCCGGATGAATTCATCAAGCGAGCGATATTCCGCTGCAATCTGTTTACGGGCGTATTCGCGGTAGGACTCGGTCACCAGCTTACCGTCGCTGCCGACATATTCGATTTGTTCGTTAATCACGCGGGCAGTCACGCCGCTGACTACGAACTTTTTCCGTGTACCACTGGTGGTGCCGTCATCGTCGTCGTCATCCGGCGTGCCATCGCCATCCGGATCGTCTTGAGGGTCCGGTGGGACGGGATCATCACCCTCGCCAGGGTTGTAGATGACAATCGGCGGGCCATCGAAGTCGTCGTCACGGAAAAGCACAGTCGCGCGCTTAAAATCCATAATGGTAAAGAAGAACTTGTTGTTCTCCTCGTCAATCCGGGTGCCACGCCCGATGATCTGTTTAAACATTGTCATCGAATTGATCGTGCGGTCAATGACGATCAGCTTGCACGTCTTGGCATCGACGCCAGTGGTCAGTAGCTGAGATGTGGTGGCGATGACCGGGTACGGCTCCTCTGGGTCGATAAATTTGTCCAGCTCCGCCTTACCTTCAGCACTGTCACCGGTGATCCGCATGACATATTTGCTATTTTCCTTGGCCAGCTTGCCCGCCGCGTTTACGATGGCTCTTCGCATTCGCTCGGCATGATCGATATCTTCACAGAAGATGATCGTTTTCGACATTGGGTCGGTCGCACGTAGGAGTTTCATCACCCGCTCGGCGACCAGTTTCGTTCGCTGATTCAGTACCAGTGTGCGGTCCATGTCCTTCTGGTTGTATTCGCGGTCTTCAATCAGCCCGCCAAGATCATCGACCGTCCCAGGCGGCGGCGTCCAACCGTCCACGTCGCGGTCAATATCAATCCGGATAACCTTGTAAGGCGCTAGGAAGCCGTCCTCGATCCCTTGCTTCAGGGTGTATGTGTAAACCGGGCTTCCAAAGTATGTGATGTTGGAAGCGTACTTCGTCTCCTTCGGCGTGGCCGTCATTCCGACTTGGACCGCGCCGTCGAAATAATTGAGGATTTCGCGCCAGGCGGCGTCCTCTGCAGCGCTACCTCGATGGCATTCGTCGATAACGATCAGATCGAAGAAGTCCCTCGATACAGATTTGTAGATCTTTTCTGATTCCTCGGTGCCGGTGATCGCTTGATAGAGACCGAGATGTATTTCGTAGGCCGGATCAATTTTGCGATTCTTGATCTTCGTCATTGCCGCGCCGAAAGGCTTGAAATCGTTGACGAGTGTCTGATCGACCAGAATGTTACGATCTGCGAGGAACAGAATACGCTTGACCGTTCCGGCCTTCCACAGGCGCCAGATAATCTGGAACGTCGTGTAGGTCTTACCGGTGCCCGTTGCCATCACCAGTAGCACCCGCTTCTGGCCCTTCGCGACGGCCTCTACCGTCCGATTGATGGCATCCACTTGATAATATCGCGGTTCCTTCCCCGAAGGATCGATGTGGTAGGATTGTTGGACGAGGTTTTGCTCGTCCGCCGTAATTTGGTGAAACTTTCGGTAGCGATCCCACAAGGTCTGTGGGTTAGGGAAATCTCCCATGCCGTATTCTATTTCGGTGGCTCCTTCAGCGGAGGCCGCGCGATCATGATCGGCAAATCCATCACCGTTGGAGCTAAATGCACTCGGCACGTCTAGAATCTCGGCATAGCCCAACGCCTGTTGAAGCCCGCTGCTAATAGAATGCCTGTTGTCCTTGGCCTCAACGACGGCCAGCGGCAGTCCAGGCTTCAAAAACAGGACGTAGTCGGCAAACTTTCGATGCTTTTTATTACGAGAGGACAAATTACCCCGTACGATCACGGGTCCCGGAGATAGCGTTACTTCGCGTCGGATTTGCTGAATCGGGTCCCATCCCGCCTGCTTGATCGCGGGCGTGATGAAAAGATCGCAAATATCTATCTCGCTACACTTCTTTTTCTGAGCGTCGTCCAAGCCCGGCTGCTCCACAAATTCGTCCGTTATCAAAGAAGTTCAGTAGCTGATCACATCGGCAAACTACCCTACCGAAAGGCAGCGACAAGTCACGCTATGCTCATTGCGGACTGAGAAAAGCCCGCGCGTGGGCGGCGGACCATAAATCACTGCGGGGCGCGCGGATAAGTTATGCGTAATAGGCTTAAGCCGCTAGAAGCGGTGGCGTGGCAAGTCGCTACCCGACGGGCATCCGAGCAATTGCTTCGGCACGTGAGCGAATGAAGTGGCGACCGGAGCCAGGGTGACGGCTGCCAGTCATCACGGCGACCGCGCGTGTTATGCCGCTAATTCCCGATGTAAAATCCGATGACAGTTAGCGCATAGGCACATCAGGTCTGCTAACCGCGTCACGTGCCCCGCCGCCATGTCTGCCACCTGAATGCCCGCGTGATGCACCTCAATCACGGCGTCGCCGTGCGGTCCCAGCGTCTCGCTCGGCACGATGCCGCAACGTTCGCACTGCAGGTATCCTAGCTGATCCGTCATGGCGCGCCGCTTTGCCGCCGCCAGGGCGGGCTTACGCTCCCTACGCAGGTGCGCCACGAGCTTCGGCTGCCCCTCCGCTGCGGCTAAATCGGGGTCTACAGGCTGAATGCCGCTCCCGGGCAACACCTCGCCCTTACGCACGATCGGGTACCCTGCGGCTTCCAAGATTCGAAAGCAGGGAGTGCCAAGACCGGCGGTAAAGTGCTCGGGCCGTGCGTCCAACCCAATAGCTTCCTGCAATGCCAATCCGAAGACCTGCTTCGGCGGTAGAAGCTCGCCGTTCGGTGCGACAAGGTCAAAGTCGCGGGACGGCGCGAAGTTTGGTGCGTCCTCGCCTGCCAGCAAGCGCTTCACCGCCACGTCCACGTGCGCAGCGGTAACCTTGCGTAGTTGCGCGGCCCGCAACCTGCCGTCGGCTCGATCGGCAGCATGGTCCTGCGTTTCTAAAACAACGGCAAGATCGGCCCCTGTATGCGGAGGCGCTGCCAACAATATGCGGCGCCACGCGCCGTTACTGGAGCTGCCTGCGTTCATGGCGCGCACCAGGGTGTTAAACCGCTCAGTCAATTCGCCGCCGCGGGGGAACGTCAACTTGCGCTGAGCCAAGGGTTGGTCTTGGACCGGCGCGCTGTCCAGGTACACTTCGTACGCGATACCCGCCCCATCTAGCCGCGAAAGGATCTGTTCCAGGGCCTGGCGATAATCCCGGTTGCGGTCGGTGCCGCTTCGGCTGTGCAAGACAATGCCACGTGCGTCGGCTTCCACGCGTGCATTCAGCGGGGCTCCGCTGTGCGAGCGCAAGGTGATGTCGACGGCCATGGGCTTCTCGCTAGTTGAGGTTCAAGCCAACGTCGCGGCTAAGCAGCTTACGCTTCCATAGCGCCTCTATTTCGCCAATGCGTGGCAAGTCGTTGGTGCCCACTACCTCCAGCACACTTACCTGGTAATCGCTTGGGTCGCGCAGTCGCAGCCCCACGTTACCGCCGTGCCCACTTGCCACGTACTCGCGCCAACGGCCGAGGAAGCCATCCTCGCCCGCAGCCTGGCCCACGTAATGCTCACGCGTGCGCGGGCACGCCAGTAGGTAGATGCCGCGCGCAGAACGTAGCGCCTCCTGCCACCCCTTCGGCATGGCCTCTAGGGCGGATAGGTTGGTTACGAACCGCGTAAAGCCAGGGAACCGCTCTTCTTCAAGTTGGCGGGTCAGCGCGACGATCTGCTTTGCGCCGCCGTCCCCCCGCTGAACCCAACTGCGGGTGCCCAGGCCCCAGTCGACCGACAAGCGGCCCACGTACTCGGCCATCGCGTCCAAGCGGCGGCAGTTGTACAGGTCGTATTGCCGCCCCTTGCCCGTGCCCGGCGCCATCCCAGTCAGTGGGTCGATCATGTCGGGCGGCACCAAGCCGGCAAGCGCCGCCGAGTACAATCCGACGAACAACGTGTCCCCCGCGGGCGGGACCACAAAGCTCGCCCAGCACGGGGCCGCGAAGTACGCGCGACGCTCGGGGTCTTGCGTGGACTGGTACTGCTCGAACAGCTCGCGATGGTCGCGCCATAGGCTGTAGGGGGTGCGGCCGCCGGGGTAGACCTTGTGGTGCCTCAGCAGGCGCACGGCGGCGGGGTCGATGCCGGCGGCAGTTAGGGCGTTGGCGAAGGTGAGCATACCCACTTCATAAACCGCGTATTGCCGACCGTGTCACTGGTCCCATGAGCAAGCGCGCCGTACCATCGGCTATGACAAACGAAACGAAGCACCTCACCCTCGGCAAAACCGCATATGAGGCCGACCGCATAACCGATGGCACCCATGGCATCGGCTATATCGAATTGCGGCGGCCTGGTAGCAGCGAGCCGTTGGCGCGGATCAATTACCACGGCCCTGGCACGGAATTGGACCTGTGTACGTACGGGACGCCGCTGCCGATGTCGGCAGTCGAGTGGCTGATTGAGAAGGGGCGCGAAAAGTTGGCCTGACGCGGCGCGCCCTATGCCACCTTCGGCGCAAATACACGGTAGTATCGGTAAAATTATTGGATCACGCTTGCGGTGACCGTCTAAAGCTCAGCCGTTGACCGAAGTCATGTTACGCACGTTACACAAGAAGAAGCTAAATAATTTAATGAGAAAAGAGATTTAACGAAAAATAAGTAAACCTTATCAGGCGTCGTCTAGCGTAACTTGCGTAACAATGCGCTTCAATGGAGCTGTATCGCGGTTACCCCGCTCCCGGCTCAGACCAGGAATCGATACCAGTTGTCTCAGTGAAAGAGGCGCGAGCGACATCTAATGGTGGAAAATCATAAACGCGGCGCGTTCCCTTGCCATTTATCTCCGCGACACGCTCAACCCGGGACTCAAAGCCCGGTGGCATGTAAGTATGCAGCTTCGTGATCAGCAGGCGTTCGGTGCCACGATAGCGGTTGCGATTGCAATACTCGATAAAATCGTTCTTCACGTCGGCGAGAGGTACGGCAGTCGTCTTTGTGTCGTCCCAACGATATGGAACGGCAGACGGTCCATAGCCAGGAATGATAAAAATGCCCTCGTCCAACCGCTCTTGCAGCCAAGACTGGACCGGTTCTTGCGCCAGATTCAACAGCTTCTGCTTGCGCAAGGCCGGGGTGTTAGGAATCGCCTCGGGATTCCACCCCGAGATATTGCGCCCCAGCAGTTCGCCAAGCATAGCGCTGTATCCCCCTGTTTCCAGCTGCTCGACTAGGGCGCCAAAGTAAGTGCGCCGGGCATCAGGGTTTGCGATGGACGGGTGTGTAACGTTGAATACGGCATAGCGCCGGTCGTTTCCATCAACACGCACAACCTGATCGTTGTTGGAGGTGAGGATGATGCGAAGATGATTGGGCACGATCCATATGCCCATGAACTTTTCTTCAAGCCGCAGCGTCTTTTTGTTGATAATATCTTTGAAGACGCTGTCCTGCTTCCGGCTTTCGGGTGCAATTGCTTCCTCAAGGCCAAGGGTCAGCGTATGTTCGAGATGCGCGTTAAAGTTCCCGAGCACATCATCTGCGTGAGCAGTGGAGAAGTGGTGTTCGCCAAACAAGTAACCGTACACAACGGACAGGATGCTCTTCCCGGCGCCCTTCGCGCCGGTCAGCACCAACGCGGTTCCGACGGGTTCGCTGAGCCGCTGCACGCCGAATGCGAGCCAGTTGAGAATGTAGTTATACGACGCGCTGTCTCCATGCGCTACGTTGTGGAGCAAGTGTTCCTTTAGCCGCGACCAGCCCTCCGGCTCGTCTTTTGGCTCAACCGCGAAGCCTCGCCAAAGGTTTATCATGCCGCGACCCACACTACGGCCAGGAAGAAAGATTACGCCGTCGTATTCCCGCCGCTGCGCCGTACCGAACCACAGCCGGCCCAGCGGTACGGTCTTGCCTGGCTTGCCGTCCTCTACAGGCAGCTGCACAGACCTTACGTGCTTGTCCACGAAGTCACTTCGCCTGATGTACTCGGGGCGATACCGATTGAACCGCGGATCGAAGACTTCCCGGATGACTACAGTTTTGCCGCCGCGGACCACCACAGCGTGACTTTCGTTCATGGCTTCGATTTCAGCCCGGACCATGGCCTTGGCGTCTACGGTCTCGTTGCGCTGCTCTTCCTCTGCGACGCGATTAGCGCGGCGGAAAAGCCAGATCAGCGGCGGGCCGCTGAAGGCCTCATCCCTCGCGTAAAAAACCCAAAGCGCGGCCGGTTCGCCCTCCTTGTACTTTTTGCCCGTGGCCGACCATTCGTCGAAAGCGGTCAGCCCGGCGGCGCCAAAAGCATGATACCAGCACCGTGCGATGCGGCGCCACTCGCCGCTTCCCATGTCCGGATCGAGAATGGCAAGCGCATCGCTAGCCGCAGTAACGTCAACCCGGCTATAGCCGACCTCATGCCCCAAAAGCCGGCGAGTGGCGGCCTGTCGCTCGGGATTACGCAGCAAGGCTTCGGCGTCGTTGGCCGGAACCACGCGAGCGGTGTCGATCAAATGCTGCAAGTCCGCCGTAGAGGTAAACCCTTTCGGCGGGTCGTCGGCTAGGTCCCACTTGGCCGGAAAGTCGGGCGGGACGTCCACCACGGCAGCGCGTGCCGCGCCGGCATCTGTGAGCGCGCGCGCTGCAAACAGGCGGGCGGCGTTGCGACCCGTGATATCGTTGTCGGGCCAGACGGTTATGTTGCGGCAGGCGAGCATGGACATGTCCACACGCCGCACCGCGTTGGCACCGCCGGACCAGGTTATCACGACCATACCGGGCAAGAGGGTGCGAGCGGCATCCGCGGTCTTCTCGCCCTCAACCACCAGCACTGGTGCGTCAGGTCGCGCTACGAGAAGATCCAAACCGTACAGCGGCTTGCTGCCAGGCACGTCGGTAAACCAAAAAACATCCCGATCGCCTTCGGCCTTCCCGCAGTAACGCAACGGCAGCGGTATCTTGCGCTCGGTTGGATGGTCAAAGCGGACGACGCACTTCAGCAGCATGTTCTTCGTGTCCCGGTACTCGTACACCGTTGGCTTGTAGCCCTTCGACAGGAAGCCGTTGACCTTCTTACGGTCGTCGCCAGTCAACGCGTCGAGCAAGTTGCTGTCGTTAAGGTGCGGCGGAAACGGGACGATGCCTCCCTTGAAGTGCTTCCCAGTCTGCGTGCCAATTTCGACCCGGTCAGCGATCGGGAGCTGTTCGGCGGGATCGCGCGCCGGAGCACTTGCGTAGCGGATTGGCTCGTTGTCTTCGTCAACTTCGTCGTCGAACATGGGCAATACCTTTCCTGTCCACGCGAAGCCTCTTCGCGCGGATGTAGGTCGCAGCGGCGCTGCGAGGTTTCAGTGGTTGTTTATGCCTGGCGGCAAGCGGCGGGCGCGGTGCTCAGGCAGAAGTTGGTCCTGGCTTACCGAGCATCCAGCCAGGCTTGCACGGTGCTCTGCGACCAGCCGACGCGGCCCGGGCCAAGCCGCAGGCGAGGCGGGAAAGCCCCGGCCTTGGTCCAGCGGTCAACGGTGCTAGCGGATACCCCTAACCAGCTCGCAACGGCAGCCTTGGGGAGGATCCGGTCGGGCGCTGACGGCGAGTTGCCGACCATAATGGTGTTCATGTCTGTCTCCTACTGAGGCACATCGAGCTTCGATGCGCCTCAGAGCAAAGGGGGACCAGTGACGGTATTTGCCGTTTTACGGCGCAACCGCCGGTCTTAATGGCCGAATGCCTAGAAGGGGCGGGACTGCGCTTCGTGGATCATCGGATCAAACTCCGGGGGAACCTCGCCAAGACAGCGACGGCGCGTTTCCGGGTCGATGGTAAGGGTGACCGCCCCCCCTGCCACAGCATCGCAGCGGAGATCGGCAATAAGATGCAGCGTGTCCAAGCTGCCTTTCTTAAAGTAAACCGCACTGAGCACCGCTTCAGGCGGATCGCCAAAATGCTGACGGGTATCAAGGCCCGCCTCCTTAAGCATATCCTCAGTGTTGTTCGGGAAACTGCCGATGCCGACCAAACATTCCAAAACTAAGTAACCCTCAGGCGGGTTCAGTAGCGCGTCCGTATTCACTTTCTTTCTCCAGTCGCGTAAGTGCGACTGGAAGATGCTATTAGTGCGTAAAAGATGCGAGTCCACAAGCCTTTAGGGAGCAACGAAATACGTTACTCCCCGAGAACAACTTGACAGATTTAATTTAAGTCAACTGGACGCGCGACCTTTGGAAGCAGGTGCCACCAGCTGAATTCATCGTCGGCGGTAGTCCAAGGCTCCGCCAGTGCGTACCGGATGAGACTATCAATATCTGCAACGGTGTTCATACCAAGGGCGCCTAATACGTTCAGGGCAAGGTAGGCAGCATGTTGCCGGGGAAACGGGGGGCGCTGCTTTGATGCGATTGCAATGCCAACGTCGGGCGCGGTCTCGCTAAGAATGTTTGTCTCCGTCTTGCTAGAGACGCGCACCGGCGGCGCATACCCCTCAACGTAGATCAGGTATGCGCAAACGACCCGTATCGGCACCATAGCGAACAGGTCGCGTTCAGGCCGCCCTGTCTTGCGAGGCTGTCCCTCCAATTGGAAGCGGGGCGGCTCAGCGAGCCACGGCAGTAACGTGACCAGTTGTTTGAGGTATACCTCGCTGGAAACAAGCTCGTCCTCGGATACACGATCACACAGTAAGGCCCACAGATCACCTACGCTGCCCCCCCTTCCGGTGACACGTACGAGTTCCTCGGCGATGTGCGCGATTTCGTGAATCAACGCGGCGGCGTACTTTTCTTGGTCAACTAATCGCCGGTCCGTAGAGAAAAATTCGTGCCCTGGCCAACCCACCAACTGACCTAGCCAGTGGGCAAGAACCTCAGGCTCCCGTGGCCGACGGACGGGGGATAACTTCGCAAATGCAGCGGACACCTTCGCTTCAACCTGCTGCTCGGGTCCTAGTTCGTATTGGTTTGCAGTCATGGTCGTCATGTCGCCGCTCCTTTGTTGGCGACAATCCAGCTGCATGCACTTTGCTCGCAGATCAAAGAAAACTTGCTTATTTTAAGCAAGTTTTTTGGCGGCATGCAGCCCTGCTTAGGTTCAAGCTGACCTGCTCCCCAGAAATCATGCCATTGGTAAGTTAGCTCGTCAGATGGAGACGAGTGATGCGGCGAGGCCGATTTACCGAGGATCAGATCATTGGCGTGCTGCGCGAGCATGAGGCCGGCGTGAAGACCGCCGACTTGTGCCGGAAGCATGGGATCAGTGACGCGACGTTCTACAACTGGAAGGCGAAGTACGGCGGGATGACCGTGTCGGAGGCGGCGCGGTTGCGGGCG
>NZ_RCWT01000003.1:17034-18404 GCF_003688595.1 Sphingomonas sp. PP-F2F-G114-C0414 | reverse complement strand
AGGGAGCCTCTATTATGCTCCATGCTGTAAATCATAGCCCAGGAAGGCAGCTTTCTGAGAATTCGTCCCAAAAGCCGCCTGTCCGCTTTCCTCCCCATTCCGGCCGTTCCGCTTTCGCCCCTTTACTGCCGTTCACAGGAGTTCCAGCAAAGGCCATAAGCGGTCATTGGTTCATGTAAGGATGCTGCGTTGATGTCGTTCGTTGATCGCTTCGATCTTACACTGCCGTTGATCCAAGCGCCTATGGCAGGCGTTTCCACGCCTCTACTGGCGGCGTCCGTTTCAGAAGCCGGTGCGCTCGGCTCGATAGGAGTAGGCGCAACCGATGCAGTCGGCGCGCGTGCAATGATCGAGGAAGTGCGGGGCCGCACGGACCGGCCTTTCAATGTAAATCTCTTTGTTCATGCTCGTCCGAAGGTAGATTCCGTCCGTGAGACTGCGTGGCTTCAATTGCTCGCGCCATTTTTTATCGAGTTCGAAGCGACTCCCCCGCCAACGCTCCGGACCATATACAAGAGCTTCGCCGACGATCCCGAAATGGTGGCCACGCTGATTGACTTGGCGCCACCGGTCGTCAGTTTTCACTTCGGCTTACCATCCCCCG
This sequence comes from Sphingomonas sp. PP-F2F-G114-C0414, assembly GCF_003688595.1. Taxonomy (GTDB): domain Bacteria; phylum Pseudomonadota; class Alphaproteobacteria; order Sphingomonadales; family Sphingomonadaceae; genus Sphingomonas. Next base: position 17,800 of record NZ_RCWT01000003.1, on the reverse strand, counting down.
AGGTTCTCTCGGTGCTACGCTCATGTGGCATTTACATGTTGGCAAGCGCTACGAACCTTGAAGAAGGTCGCTCGATCAAAGCGGCCGGCGTCGATGCGATCGTTGCTCAGGGTATAGAGGCGGGCGGGCACCGCGGCATCTTCGATCCGAACGCGCCCGATGACGAGTTGAGCATGGCAGTGCTCACCCGGTTGCTGGTTAGAGACGTAGGCATTCCGATCGTTGCAGCCGGCGGGATCATGGATGGTGCCGGCATTGCGGCAGCGCTCGATCTCGGCGCGGTCGCGGCACAGCTTGGCACTGCGTTTGTGGCTTGCCCTGAGTCCGCTGCCGACGCTGCATATCGCGCAGCCTTAACGGGGCCGGGCGCGTATCACACGACGCTGACTCCGCTTATTTCCGGCCGGCCTGCGCGCGCGCTAGCCAACCGATTTACAGCGCTCGCTGGGCTACTCGTTGGCCAGGCCCGGCCAGACTATCCTATCGCTTACGATGCTGGAAAAGCTCTGCATGCGGCAGCAAAAACGAAGGGCGAGCATGGTTTCGGCGCGCAGTGGGCTGGACAAGGCGCGCCTCTGAGCCGAGCCATGCCGGCGGCTCAACTCATTCAGGCCCTTCGAGACGAACTGGACGGCTGCAAAGCGTAAACGTTTCCGCCTTAGAAGGTTCGTAAGCGCGGTCTGAGGGCCGCCTTGTAGGCGGAGCGTTCAACGGGTTGATGGCAGCTCTTTGAACGGGGCCGTGATGTCGGACGAGACTATCGAAC
>NZ_RCWT01000003.1:0-16936 GCF_003688595.1 Sphingomonas sp. PP-F2F-G114-C0414 | reverse complement strand
GTAAGCGCGGTCTGAGGGCCGCCTTGTAGGCGGAGCGTTCAACGGGTTGATGGCAGCTCTTTGAACGGGGCCGTGATGTCGGACGAGACTATCGAACCAGCTGCAGATGTAGCGAGTAGTCATACGGCCGGTCGTATGAGTGGTCGTATCGAGATTGTCGGGCGGGTGTCGGGCCGGCGCCGCTGGACGGTCGAGGAGAAGCTGGCGATCCTGCGCGATGCGTTTGGGCCGGATGGGTCGGTCCGGGCGGCGGTCGAGCGTCACGAGGTCGGCAGCGGCGCGATCTACACCTGGCGGCGCCAGGCGATGTCGGGTGCACTGAGCGGAGTGCCGGCCCGGCCTCAGACCGCATTTGCCGCCTTCGCAGATAGCGCGTGATTCACCCGCGTCCCTTAATGAACATCACGATCAGAACGAGACAGAACATCGCCATCGCGACCAAGCGAGCGATCCACGGAACGATCAACCAACCACCGATCGCGCCGACTGCCTTACCAGCGACGCCGCTGTCGATCATGCGACGTGATCGTGGCGAACCGGCTACCGGATAGCCGCATCGAGGACAGGCGGGTGCGATATCCGATACGCTTTGCCGGCATTCTGGGCATGGTATCAGCGCCATGTCGATCTACTCCTGCGTCGCGGCCTTTGGGGCGGCAGGCTGGATGACGATTTCCACACGGCGGTTACGCTGACGGCCGTCCGGATTGTCACTGCCGTCGGCATTTGCATTGTCCGCCACAGGTCGTCGCTTGCCCAGCCCAGCCACAGTCGAACCTCGACCGCTATTTTTTTTGAGCCATGTCGCCACCGCCTGCGCCCGGCGCAACGAGAGTGGGTCATTATACGCATCACTGCCCTTGCCATCGGTATGCCCGTTCACTTTCACAGGCGCGGTCGGATAGCTGCCCAGCAGCTCGGCCGCTTTGCGCAACGACTGTTCGGCATCAGCGCGCAGGATGGCCTTGTCGAAATCGAAGAGGATATCGGCCGGTAGGTCGATCACGATCGACTGATCAGCGGCTTGGCGCGCATTCAGTTCGGAAAGCAGATTTTCCGTAAGAGCAATGCGATCAGGTGCAACTTCAGTGGTTCGAAACACGGAGGAACGCTCATTCGCCGCCGCAAAGCTGCTTTCCGGCCCTGCGGTGCCGCCAGTGCTATCTGCGCCAGCGAGCGTCATGTGGCTTTCAGGTGCGTCCACGACAACACGAAAGCTGCTCGCCTCATCCTTCAGGCTGCGCGGTGCCGGCCGGGTATTGCACCCGGCCAGCGTCAGGCCGAAGCACGCGACGGATAAGGAGACCGCTATCCACCTGGTGGTCACGTGCTTTCCTATGCCGGATCGCGTCACCGCGGCGTACCATCCAGCGGAATAGTCATCGTCAAGCCCGGCGAGATGATGCTGTTGCCATCGTTATTGTCGTTCACCACCAGCTTGATCGACTTCGTGTCGGGCGCCACAGCGCCCAGGAACACGAGCTTACCGTCCATCGTCTGGCCGCGCGTGATACGTAGCGACTGGTTGTCTTGTGGAGGCTTCAGCATCAGGCGATCGCCATTGGCAGCTAGCAAATAGGTGCCATTTCCGGCCAATTCGAGACTGTTTGTGATCGTACCGCCATAGGATGCGCTGACATCGAGGGTCGTGGCATCGGTACCGAGTTCTACACTTTTCACCCTAAGCGTGACACCGACCGGGGCGACGCCCTGCACGTTGACGGCGATTGTCCGCGGGTCGGCAGGGATACTGGAGACCGGCAGGGCTGCGGCGGTGGCATTTGTGCTGGCAGGTTGCGGGGCGGCAGTCTCGCTGGTGTGCGGTTGCGACGGCGAAGAGGGAGAACATGCGCCAGCCAGCACTGTCAGCGACGCGACCCAGAACGTCATACCGATCTTGTGCATGCATCCAACTCCTTGTTGATTTCCGACAACCCGAGAAAACCGTTTTGGTTCCGTAACGACTTCGCGAATTGGGGGCTGGACGGTGGTATAAGGTCTGCCGTTCGATGCCCGAGTCCGGTAGACCATATGCGCTCATCCGACGCCAAAACCCGATTGGTCGATAAGAAGATAGCCGCTTAAGCCGATCAACTGAAATCGAACCGTCCAGCATGACCATTTTCACGAGAACGCAGCAACGCCGCGCAATGTCGGCAAGCGCATCAGCCGTCCCCAAAGCGGTCCGTCCGCTTACCTTTCCATTCCGGCCGTTCCGCTTTCGCCCAATAGCGGACGTTCAGGCTGGCGATCCGGGCGCTCAATAACGGCCATTCGTTAAGCGCGGTCTTTCCCATTTCTCCGTCGCCGATTGGCCATTTCGGGAAAGAGCAATTGGGAACAGATTTTGGGAAAGCGACACCCGCAGGCGTCCGTCAACGCGATCGAGGCGCGAGACTCCCGCCAGACGTTCGTTTGTGGGAATGTCTTTTGGGTCTGGATCGAGGCCGGTTAGAAGCCGATCCAACCGCTTGGATTAGGTCGAAGGCAGAGCACCGTGACGGAATCATATGATTGCATTTTCTGCAAAATCGTTGCGCGCACAGCGCCCTCACATGTCATTTGGGAAGACGAAAAGCATCTCGCCTTCCTGTCCATATTCCCGAACACTGAGGGATTTTCGGTCGTAATCCCCAAGGCTCATTATTCGAGCTACCTTTTCGACCAACCGGCTGAGGTGATCTCCGATCTGGTATTGGCAAGCGGGCAAGTCGCGAAGCTGCTCGACAGCCGACTGACCGACGTAGGCCGGACAGGAATTATATTTGAGGGCTTTGGTGTGGACCATCTGCACGCCAAGCTGTTTCCCATGCACGGGACTAAGGCGTCGGAGTGGACGCAACACAAGTCGAACATCTCGAAGTATTTCGATCATTATGAAGGCTACATATCGTCGCACGATTTTCAGCGTGCGGATGACGATGTGCTGGCGAAGTTGGCTCGACAGCTTCGCGCTAATCCAACGGTATAGTACGCTTTCCCGATATTCGATCGATTCCGGGAACGTCCTGACTGTCCCGACCCTCGTTCGTTTTCGAGAACGTATCATCTTGTCGAGAGACCAGCCGTGTGAGACGATGCTACCCCTGCAATACAGGGGCTCGACATGAAGAACGCCAGAACCCGCTACCTTCCGCTCATCATCGCCCCCGCGATTATGCCGGCGGTGCTTATGCCGGTATTGGTAAGCCAGCATTTGCCGGACATTCTGATCGGCGGGGCATTTGGCGTTTCAATCGGTTTGGCGATTGTGGGCCTCGTTCGGATGAAAAGAGGCGGTGGTCGCTGCGCTACGACCAGCTGACTTCTTAAGGGCTCGACACTCCTGATCGCGATCCCAATTCTCGATCCCAATGAAAATGCCTGTCGGGAAGTGGGGCATTGCCCGCACTGCGAGCACTGATAGGATCTGCCCTAATGGTGAAACAAACCGGCCTCCAGCCGGCCGAGGCGCTGACGATCGCCGAAGCCGTGTTCCACACCCGCTATGAGGGCGCCGCCTTCGCCTTCGCCGCAGGGTCAATCGTGCGCGGGGAAGGCACCTACCTCTCCGACATAGACCTGGTTGTCGTCTTCGATCGGCTCGAGGCGGCGCGCCGAGAGTCCTTCACCGTCGAGGGTGTGCCGGTCGAGGCGTTCGTCCACGATCCCGAAACGTTAGCCTGGTTCGTCAACGAGGACGTAGGGCGCGGCCGCCCCAGCATCCTTAATATGATCGCAGAAGGTATTGTCATCGGTCGCGATCAGGACCACGCACAAGCCTTACGCGAGCACATATTAGATCGCTTGGCGATCGGACCGTTGCCCCTGTCCGTTACCGCATTAAACGCGCTACGCTACGAGATCACGGATGCAGTGGATGATTTCCGTGGCGAACGAACTGTGAGCGAAATCATAGCAATAGGCGCGATGTTGCACCCCAAGCTCGTGGAGCTTGCCCTACGCGGCCGAGGACATTGGAATGGCACAGGTAAATGGGCGCCGCGCCTTCTATTGAAGGTCGATACCGACTTGGCAGACCGCTTCGACAATGCCTTTCGGGCGCTGTTCACCAATGGCTATCCTGGTCCTGTGATCGCGCTCGCTGACGCGGAACTGACTTCGCATGGCGGGTTCCTGTTCGATGGCGACCGGCGGGATGCACCCGCATCGTGGCGCGTCTCATGAAAAGCTCTTTTCTCGTTTCCCGATCCTTTTCGGGAAAGGCGGCAGCTGCCCAATGTCGGCTATCTCCATCCGCCTTCCCGGAAGCAGCCGGTCCGGTTTCCTCCCATTCCGGACATTGGCGGACGGCGGATATCCCCTCCGCCGCAGTGACGCTTTTCTGCGGTTTTTTACCGCCTAGTACCCCGGTTCGGGCAGGTGATACCCCGCCTCGAACGGCAAGATAGCTACTTGAAAGCACGAAGTTTCAGGCGCTTGCGCGGCGAACCGAACAGTTATTGCACGGTGTACCGCTGGAGCGCCTGCGCCTCGATGTCGTAGCCCGGCCCGGTTTCGTGGACGCCGTCGGCCGTCAGTCCATTGCTGACCGCGCCGGCGCGACCGCCAAGCAACGCTTCGTCATCCTGGAACGCGCAGCCGTTCGACGACGCTAGCGTCACCAGCGCCGACTTCCACTGCGCGCGCGTCGCGTCGGCACCATAGGACGGTGACGGCCCCTCGATCGACGGCCATTCGAGGATGCAGTCGCCGGTCACCTTCGCCCTGGTGATGATCGCTTGATACGACGTGATCGCACTCGTCAGCGGGACACCATTGAGATGTCGTTCGTTCACAGGTTGATAATCGTCAGGTCGGGAGCAATGGGCTAGCTGGCGCGCGCGCGATTTGTGGACCTGCGGAGGCAGCTCTGCCCAATCTCGTCGCAGCTCGGGCTGGTGCCGGACCTATGTATGCGTTGCGAGTCGCCGATTTTTTTACCTTATGTGGCTCGATCAGACCATCGAGGAGGCAATTATCATTTTCGCGGCACCCAAGCCGAATGGATAGTATATTATGTCTCTCCGTGGAACGAGGACACACAGTTGCGGCCACGCCCCTTTGCTTCGTAGAGTGCTTGGTCAGCCAATCGCATAATGACTGTCGGGTCAGCGTCGTTTTCCATCATTGAGGTAACGCCGACACTAACGGTCACGACACCTTCCGAATTCCCCGAATGCGCAATACCAAGGCCTGCTACGGCATACCGGAGCGCTTCTGCTCGCGCTAAGGCACCATTCTGGGGCGTATCGGGCATCAGCACGGCAAACTCCTCCCCGCCGATCCGCGCAATCTGATCGGCGGGGCGGCGGTAAACTTCCCGCATTGCGTCTGCGATCGACTGCAAGGTTTTGTCTCCCGCCACATGACCATAAGTGTCGTTGAACGCCTTGAAATGGTCTGCGTCGATAATGGCGAGGGATAATGGTTGTTTGGTGCGTTCCGCCCGTCTCAATTCCCGCGCCAACCCGGCGTCGAAACTACGTCGGTTTAGCAGCCCAGTCAGGCCATCGGTCGAGGCAAGTTCCGCAAGCTCTGCCTCTAACTTTTCACGGCGTAGAAGCTCGCGCTGGAAGAGAGACGCAAGAACGATTATTCCTGCGCACAATGCGAGCGTGGTTAGAATTACGGGGAGCGACCTTTTCCACCACGGAGCTAGAATCTCCGACGTCGAAGTCGCAACATCCAACAGGAGTGGCAAGCCTGCAGGGCGAGCGAACACATAGAGCCTCTGCTCATTATCGACCGCAGAGCGACCGACAAAAACCCCCGTCATCTCGCGCTTCATTCTTTCGAAAGTCGGTGCACCTCCAATGTTTCCCGTAGCCCCCGGCTTTAATGCTGGGTTACGAAGTAAGATGGTACCGTCAAGATTGAAAAGGTTGATCGCGCTGCGACTACCTATAACGACGTCATCAAGCGTTGGACGGATCAGCCGCAGGGGCATCTCGCCAGCAACGATCCCGGCGAAGCGGCCGTCTGACGTGGCAATACGTCGCGCAAGGATCAGACTTGGTTCTCGTCCTATGCGACTTATTACTACGCTGCTCAACAACGGCTTTCTCGAGCCGGACGAACGTAAGAGGCGGAAGTAGCTCCGTCCGGAAAGGTCGACCCCGACGCCGCGTGCGCCATCCGACAGCGCAATTATCCGCCCACGCTCATTGGTCACGAAAACTCTGCTTAGGTAAGGCGACCAACGAGCCTTATTGAATAAGACAAGATTTCGAACATCTTCCGGATATTTCCACAACCCAGGCAATTCCAGGCCAATAGAGGTAGCAATCACGGCCTGATCGACCAGGCGAACGTTGTTTCCAACGTTGCGTGAGAGAGCAGTCACGAGATTGGATGACGCCACTTCCGAAGCTTTCCAGGCGTCCTCACGCGCCTGCCATAAGCCAAACATTACGAGCATGAGCATCGCGCAAGATAGCGCAAGCGATAGCGCGTTAAGGAAACGCACGATTCGAGAACTTGACGCCGCGCTTTTTTGGCGGATCAACGCGCCGTCCGCCCCACCCGGCTGCGTCAACGGCTCTGGCGGCTCACAACCCCTATCAGACGAAGCTACCTCGACAGTGAGCGACTTCGTTCGTCCCAGTTTCATCGATCAACCCGCAAAGAACTTTTTCCTGCGTGCTGTACTAAGCGCCAACGGTAAATAATCGTTATTATTTAGCCGATCGCCGGCGAACACGCGTCTCTCGGATAAAAATCACATGCCCGCATTTATGATCGCTAGGGCAGTTGCGCGGCGGAGATGCCCTCCACCGCAATCGTCCGCGCCCCGCACAAATACGAGCCTTTTTCGTTGCATGCGTGCGATGTACCCTAGCGACACCCCGGACAAGAACGCCCACTTGTCGACGCTCGCGGTTTCGACAGCGCTCCCGATAGCTGCCGGTCAGTCAGCTATGGCGCTTTGCAATTCCAAGAACTAACAACAGGGCGGGGATTAAGAACATGGGGAAGGGCAACCAGTCTGCTATGAAATAGCCCAGACCATCTAACATCGCTTGGCCTAACAGGATGGCCACAACTGTAGAGAGAATGACGGCTGTCAATACGCCGAAGCCTTTCCAGTGGCGTGGCATGTAGCTCCACCCCACCTTTTCGAACCAGACTTCGCGCTGCAAAGATCACCTCGTAATGTCGGCTTCAAGTAGGTTAACGCCTAAAGCGGTCAGGCTGCAAACCTTCCCTAGTTGTCGATCAGCAGCGTCCGCGCCGTTTGGCGCGGGAAATCGAGTATGCAGTCCACATGGTCGAGGTGAGCGCCACGAAGGTCATACCGATCCCCGACGCAACTTGCTCGATAGCGAAGGCGATCAGCGCGATCCCCAGCGCGACCACAAAATAGACCCAAACCGGAAACATCAGCATCTCCTTGGCAATCTGCATAGAACTATGCCTCCTCTGGTGCGGAGTCTATGTCTGCTTAACACTGGAGAAGCGCCGAAACCGGCCTGTCCGTTTTCCTCCCCATCCCGGCCAATCCGCTATCGCCCACACCCGGACGTTCAGGCTGGCGATCCGCGTTTCTGATAACGGCCATTCGTTAAGCGGGATCTTTCCCGTTTCTCGGTCTCTGACCGGCCAACTTGCGAAAGAGCAATCGGGCTATGCTCAAACCGCAAGCCCGGTCGAGCGCGTCGTATCCAAGAGCGGCTGGCGGGACGTCGCCATGGGTGCCCCGCCACGGCGGTGGAACGACCGTCTTGGCTCAATCTGGTTGGTTCGCGCTTCTGCGTCGATGGATGTGATCGATTGCCGAGAACAACCAATTATCGCTCCAATGTGCTATAATTGGATAGCTAATACCAAAGGCGTCCGCCTTTCAAACTTGAGACGGATTCGGAAAATTGCGGGCTCGGATGGTAATTGTGTTGTTAACACCTGCTTCGCGCGACTAAAGACGCGCGGAACAGAAAATTAGGAGAGATTCGATGTTTGTCTCGGATCAAAAAGCGCACGTTCAAGAGGCTGTTCAGCTTTTGCGGCAAGCCCTTGCTATTGTCGACCAAATTGAAAATTATGCAGCATCAGCTCAGCTGGATCATGTGATTCACACGCTTCAATCGATGTCCGGTAACAGCGTCGGCGCTTGAAACACAGATGCAAGCATCCCCTCCATTCTAGTGATGCCGGACTGAGTGAATTGCACATCAGCCGCGACATTGCTGTCATCCCAAATAATACCTTCCTGCTGTAATGCGGTAATCCAGCGCCTCGTTGTGCTCGGTGCCATGCGGGTTTCGGAGGCCAGTGTTTCAACGCCGACCACCCGTCCTTCAGCCTCGGCGAGATAGATGGCTACCAGCAGTGTGCCAACCGGGTCGGTGATCAAACGATCGCCAAATGCTTCTCGGCGAATGTTAGCTATATGTTGAATTCGCAGTGCGGCTTCCCACAGCCTTTCTGGACGGAACTCGTTACCAGGATCATGCCAGAATAGCGTACCAACCAGCCGACCAGGATTATTGAAATAGGTTACAAATAAAGACGCTGCAACAGCGCTCCCATCGGGGCGCATGTATCTCTTTTGCAGGCGGAAAGGGGGAGCCCGATCCACGAGCATCGATAGCATAATTGCACTTTTTTCAAGGTCGTCTGGATGGGTTAAATCCCGATAAGATGCTCCGATAACTTGATCTTCGGGACGTTGGACGAGATCGAGGAAGCCGCGATCTACCGCTAAAATAACACCATTCGTGGTTGAGACGCAGTGCGCGGTTGGCATCGCCTATTTCTTGCCTAAAATATGGGGGCTATCAATAGGGATCAACCAACGCCCGTAGCCTTGCTGCAGCTACCCGTATTCAAAATGTAAAAGAATCGCAGATCTGTCCTTAATGGATGTAATGGCCTAACTATGAGCTTGTAAGCTCAGGTATCATGCGAATCTCATTTTTCGCTATAAGTCCAAACGGATGGCCGGCCCGTTAAGTCTTCTCTGCCTTTTCCGTCGTCCTTCATGCAGGGCTTTAAAAGGGCTGGCCGCCTAAGATCCGGCTTACGTGAGCAAATAGCACCTGCATTCGAGATCGACGGAACGGTTTCCGCGGCATTGGTCAGTTGGATGTTGCCAGCCTTGTACAGTTCCTGCCCTCCACTTTGGCAGCGTATAGCATTTGATCAGCCCCTTCGATCCATGACGTCACAGAACTAATCGACGGCAACAGGGGCATGATTCCGAAACTCGCGCTGACGCGCAGCGCCGTGCCATTGGACAAGCGTATAGGCTCATCAGCAATCGCCGTTCGTAGGCGCTCCGCCACGACAAGAGCTTGTTCAGCATCTGTCTCGCTTAAAATAACCGCGAACTCCTCACCACCCAGACGCCCGAAGACGTCCGTCGGCCTTATCGCGACCCCTGCGAGCTCCGCGATCCTTTTCAGGACCTGATCGCCCGCACCGTGACCGTAGGTATCATTGACGATCTTAAAGTGATCAACATCGAGCATAACCATAGAGCTCGGCCGACCATAACGCTTCACGCGCGATAGTTCCCGCTCTGCCTGTTCCAGGAACCCTCGCCTAGTAAGTGCCCCCGTGAGGTGATCCACCTGCGCAATCATTCGCAGTTCGAGTTCGTCGCACACAATGTTCGCAAAGTTGCTGAGGATCGCAACGTCAGCCGGGCTGAACCTCCGAGGCCGCGTGTCCATCGCACAGAGTGCGCCGACGTTATAACCCTCCGGTGTGCGCAGCGGAACGCCGGCATAACTTCGGATGTGCGGAGCTCCGGTGACTAGGGGACTGGAGGCAAAACGTTCGTCGCTCTGCGCGTCCTCGACGACGAACGGTTCTCTTTGTTGAATCGTGTGGGTACAGAACGAAACAGATCGCGGCGTTTCGGAAACGGCTACGCCCCGGCGCGCTTTGAACCATTGACGATCGCGATCGACTAGTGTCACCGTCGAGATTGGCACAGCTAAGACCGTACGAACGAGCGTTACAATCTTCTCGAATGGCTCCTCTATTGAGGTGTCGAGCACATTAAGGCGGCCCAAGGCGAACACCCTGGCTGCGTCGTCTTGCAACAGTGGGTCAACCATTTTGGGCATCCTTAGCCATGCCGCGGATTGCTGCGGTCAGCTCGTCGGCGTAGCTGTCGACTAACACGCGCACACTGCTCTCGATCATGTCGTCCTGCAGTCCCGCGGCCTGTAAGCTCGTGATTAGCTGTGCCAGATGGGCTTGGTGTCGCGTGACACTACTCAGCAACTCCGCCGGGATCTCCAGCGGTTCGGCGGCGGAAGGTCTCGGTTGCAGTTGATCAATACGCACGATTAGCTCCTCCGCGACGCTGTGACCGGATCGTAGTAATCAATGATTAACACGAGCCTCACTGATGAGGTAAGCGACCTCGCGCCCGGGAATAGAAGCGAAAGGACGGCTGAACGCCATGTTCCCTGGCTGGAATCGCCCATACCCAGACGTTCAGGTTGGCATTCCGGGCTCTCGATAGCGGCCGTTCGTTGAGTGCAATCTTTCGTGATTGTCCGACCAATGCGAACGGCTCTAATATCGTAGCTCAGTTTGTCCGGCGAGTATGATAGCTGGCCATGAGCGTCCTCGTTGGTATGAATGTACCCAAATCGGTTTCATGAGAGACGAGCTTTGGATAAGAAATCCTTCCCCATTCCCGTGAATGAGGCCGAGCGCCTCGAAGAACTGATATCGTACAAGGTTCTCGATACTGGATCGGAACGCGTATTTGACGATGTAGTTATGCTTGCACAAAGCCTCTTCGGCGTGGCCACCAGCACGGTCTCGCTGATCGATGACGACCGCCAATGGTTCAAAGCCCGAGCTGGGCTGGAAGTTGAGGAAACTGAGAGGAGTGCCGCATTCTGTGGGCACGCGATCCTTCAAGAAGCGGTCATGGTGGTTCCAGACGCGCGTGCCGACGGTCGGTTTGCAGAGAACCCCCTAGTTACAGGTGTCCCACATATCCGTTTCTACGCCGGCGCTCCGCTAACGACGCCGGGCGGATTCAACATCGGTACATTATGTATTTTCGACCCGAGCCCGCGACCCGACGGGCTCAGCCGGCAAGAAGTATCTCACCTTTCCATGCTCGCCGGCATGGTGATGGAGCGGCTGATCGCACGCCGGTTGCGATTGGAGCGGCAACAGGAATCTCAGCAAGTGAGGTCGGTGGCGGGGCGGTTGAGCACCGCAGCCTATCAGCTGGAAGTGCAGGCCAAGGATCTCTCGGCACTTGCAACAGACGGAGCTCTAAGATCCGATGCGGCTGGTCAGGGTGTTCGTCAGCTCGTCTCGATGGCTGCCGAGGTCGAGACGATCCTGACGGGCGTCACCGGGAACATCGATCACGTAGCTGACGATGCCGAAAGCATGCGGAGGATCGTCGCCGGTCTCGGCGGGCACTTGGAGGGAATCGGTGCGGTCGCCAGCGAGATTTCCAGCATCGCGTCCCAGACCAGGCTGCTTTCTCTCAATGCATCAATCGAAGCGGCACGGGCTGGCGACACCGGGCGAGGGTTTGCTGTGGTGGCCAACGAGGTACGTCAGTTGGCAGGCCTTACTGCCGATGCCACCGATCACATCAAGAGCGAATTGAGGGCGATTGAGGATACCGTCGCGCGGGTTGTTGAGCGATGTGATATTCTCGCTGGGCGCGTCGTCGCCATGCAGACGGGCTCTGCCCGGATCAAGGCAACGGCAGAATTGCAGGCGACCACCCGCATTCATGTCGGGGAGGAGGTCGATGATGCAGTGTCGGCCGTCCGGCAGATCGGCGTCAGTGCCAAGCTGGTCGACGGGCATAGCGAGGCAGTGCTGAGCGAGGTCGTCGTTCTTCGCGATCATGCCGACAGTTTGATGCAGCGCTATGTCGAGGTATCATCTGGTTAGCCAGAGCAATGGTTGGTGCTGAAGCGTGCCGCCGTTCATGCTACCAAATCGAACATACGGCTCGTCTCGCAGCTTTTCCCAAGACTACTCTTTTTCGAGATCTGCCGCAGCACCGCAAGGTCCGCTATTGCTATCCGCTCCTCCCCATACCGGTCATTCGTTTCGCCACAACGCTAGACCTCTGCAGTGCGATTGCCCCCCAATGCTGCAATTTCATGACGTTTACGAGGGGAAGGTGCAGCAATGTCGCACTGCTTTCGCCATGATCTAGCGATTTGCGATACCAGCGCGATACCAAGATTGTATCGCGAACTCGATACCTCCACGGTAAGCGCGGTCTGAGGGCCGCCTTGTAGGCGGAGCGTTCAACGGGTTGATGGCAGCTCTTTGAACGGGGCCGTGATGTCGGACGAGACTATCGAACCAGCTGCAGATGTAGCGAGTAGTCATACGACCGGTCGTATGAGTGGTCGTATCGAGATTGTCGGGCGGGTGTCGGGCCGGCGCCGCTGGACGGTCGAGGAGAAGCTGGCGATCCTGCGCGATGCGTTTGGGCCGGATGGGTCGGTCCGGGCGGCGGTCGAGCGTCACGAGGTCGGCAGCGGCGCGATCTACACCTGGCGGCGCCAGGCGATGTCGGGTGCACTGAGCGGAGTGCCGGCCCGGCCTCAGACCGCATTTGCCGAAGTCCAAATCAGCGAGCCGCCCATGATGCTGCCGGCGCCGCCCGTCGAGGCGCTAGCGGACGCCCGGATCGCGGGGTAGATCGGCATCGAGCTGCCTTCGGGTGTGCGACTGACCGTCGACGGCACGGTCGACGCCGAGGCGCTGTCGCGCGTGATCGGCGTGCTGACCCGATGATCCCGCAGCCGACATCGACGCGGATATTCCTGGCGTGCGGCGTCACCGACATGCGCAAGGGCTTCGATGGCCTTGCGGTATTGGTGCAGCAGGTGCTCCGGGAGAAACCACATTCCGGTGCGCTGTTCGCGTTCCGCGGCAGGCGCGGCGACCTGATCAAATTGCTGTGGTTCGACGGTCAGGGACTCTGCCTGTTTTCGAAGCGGATGGACCGGGGGCGTTTCGTCTGGCCGGTGACCGCGACAGGCACAGTGGCGCTGACATCGGCGCAGGTGTCGATGCTTCTGGAGGGCATCGACTGGCGCCGCCCAGAGCGGACATGGGCACCAACATTGGCCGGCTGAAAACATAGCTTTTCCGCCATTTTTGCTCGTGTGAGAGTGCGCGAACTGCTATGAAAATGAGGTGTCGCAAGCCCCTCTTGCCCCATCTGATGCCGAGGCGCGGATTGCCGTGCTGGAGGCCTCGCTCGCCCGGGCCAATGCAGCACTTGCCGCCCGCGACCTGCTCATCGAGACACTGCGTGGGCAGATCGCCCGGATGCGGCGGATGCAGTTCGGCGCATCCTCCGAGAAGCTGACGCGCGAGATCGCCCAACTCGAACTCGCGCTCGAGGAACTGGAAACCGAGAGCGCAGTCCCGGAGATCGGCGCGGCCTTGTCAGACACGCCCGGGCGACTGGCACCAGTCCGTGCGTTGCCCGACCACTTGCCACGCGAGGAGGTCGTCCACGAACCCGCCTCCGGCGCCTGCACATGCCCGGACTGCGGCGGTGCGCTACGCCGCCTCGGGCAGGACGCCCATGAGATGCTCGACGTCCTGCCGGTGCACTGGCGCGTGGTGCGGAACGTCCGACCGAAATATAGCTGCCGGACGTGTGAGAAGATCGTCCAGGCGGCTGCCCCGGTGAAGGCGGTCGCCCGCGGGAAGGCGACATTTGCAACGCTGGCGCATGTTGTCGTCTCGAAGTTCGACCATCATCTGCCGCTTTACCGGCAGTCCGAGATGATGGCCGCCCAAGGCCTGGACATCGACCGCTCGACGCTGGCGGGCTGGGTCGGCCAGGCAGCAGCGCTGCTCGACCCCATCGTCAGCCGCATCCGCGATGAAGTGCTGAAAGGCGGCAAGATCCACGCCGACGACACGCCAGTTCCCGTGCTCGACCCCGGCCGTGGACGCACCGCGACCGGGCGGCTGTGGGTCTATGCGGTCGACGACCGCGCCTCGGGCAACACGACCCCGCCTGCGACATGGTATCGCTTCACGACCGACCGCACCGGTGCACATCCGCAAGCCCATCTCGCCGGATTTCGAGGCTTCCTCCAGGCCGACGCCTATGCCGGTTACGACGGGCTCTATCGACGCGGCGTCACCGAAGTCGCGTGCTGGGCCCATTTCAGGCGCAAAGTGTTCGACCTGCACGAGCGGGTTGCTACGCCGCTGACCACCGACATTCTTGAACGCATCGGTGCCTTGTACAGCATAGAGGCCGAGGTCCGCGGCAGGCCGCCTGACGTGCGGCTGGCGGCGCGGCAAAACCGGACGAAGCCGCTAGTCGATGCGCTGCGCGAGGCACTGGACGTAGCACTGCGCCGCCTGTCGCCAAAGTCCGACATGGCCAAGGCTATCGCCTATGGCACGAAGCGATGGCTCGCACTGTGTCGCTTCCTCGATGACGGGCGCTTGGAGATCGACAACAACATCGCCGAACGCGCGTTGCGCGGCGTTGCCGTCGGACGGCGAAACTGGCTGTTCGCTGGTTCGAAAACGGGCGGCGAGCGCGCCGCGGCGATCTACACCGTCATCCAGACCTGCAAGGCCAACGGCGTCGACCCGCAGGCCTACATCGCCGACGTCACTGGGAAGATCGCAGCGGATTGGCCGGCCGCGCGATGGGACGAACTCATGCCCTGGAACTGGTCCGCGCAAACCGCAGAGCGAGTGGCGCAAGCCGCGTAATCTGCGGCCTGCCGGCCACGCTTACCCTCCACGCGCTCTCCTCACTTCGCTGCCTCGATAAGTAGCACGATAGCGGCCCCCGTCTGGTGGAGCTGGAACCCGGCGATATGCGCGGGAATGTTGCGCGGATTTACGCCAGCGCCGTGACCGCCGTCTTTGTTGCGTACCGTTGGAACGCCGCTTTCTAGGATGGTCCGCAAGCCGCTAAACTCGTTTTGCATGTAATCAGGAATGAGTTTGTTATCAAATACTGCCTTAAGCAGCTTTGAAGCCGGGTCGGTCGCCAAGTGGAGCTAGTTCTTTTTGTCCAGAATGATTTTAAGAACGCTTTCGAATGAGTTGCAGCAGTCATGGATGCAGTCATCATAATTTCCGTCCACATACTATTTATGAGCTTGCCTAAAATATTCGTTGGCTACTGCATACTCCTGACCGCTTAAAAACTGCAAAGCTAGAACGATCACCTCCGAATGCAGGAACTGAGAGTCTATCCACATGATGCAATAGTCTCGGCTAAGCACGTCGCCGCCCAACGGGGCGGTCAAATGCAGACATTCATTCAAAAGATATTCGGCATCGGAGGATGTTTTGGCTTCGCAATTTTGCTCCTCGGTGCGGGTTGGCAAACTTACGTCCTAGAGTTTCGTCCTGTCGTGTCGACTCACGTGCCGGAATTCCCGTCGCCAAATTGGATGTGCGGTCGAGCTATTAGCGCTCGCCATTGCGTCGTCATCAGTATGGGTGAACGATCCGTTTGGGACTACTTCATTTTCTCGCTGCCTCTTTGCATCATGCTGGCGGGAGATGGGATACTCCTATCCCGCTCTGAGCACGTCCGCTAACGCCCAGTTGCAGTCGTTCGCGGTTGTGCACGACCTTCCTAAAACCGGTCGCTACAGCTATCGCAATGAAGGGATTGTGCCCCCCTTTTGGACAAACCCCGGATGCGGAAAAATATTCTGCACTTTGGCCGCAACAAGCCCGATGGTCGCATCGGTTTTGTTTACGTGACCACCATGCACGGCAGCCCGCGACGTTCGGCGATGGCGCTCAACTCGCGAACGACCCGCCGACCTGACAGCGAGGTATCGACGATGCACCCCAGGCACTCCCGGCTGTAATCGTCGATGACGTTGAGCATGCGGAACCGCCGGCCGCAGGCCAATGAGTCCGACACGAAGTCCAGCGACCAGCGCTGGTTGGGTTCCTGCGGGATCGCCATCGGCGCCCGCGTGCCCAGCGCGCGCTTGCGGCCGCCACGCTTGCGCACCGTCAGCCGCTCCTCGCGATACAGCCGGTACACCTTCTTCAGGTTCATGCCTTTCCCCTCGCGCTCGAGCAGGATCGCCAGCCGCCGGTAGCCGAACCGACGACGCTCGTTCGCGATCTCGCGCATCCGCTCGCGGACAGCATCGTCCTTCCCGCGAAGCGGCTCATATTGCCACGCCGACCGGTTGACCCCGATCAGCCTGCAGGCGCGACGCTCGGAGAAGCTGTGGTCGGCCATCAGCTTCTCCACCGCAGCGTAGCGATCTCCAGACCGGGTCAGTTTTTTCCCAGCAGATCCTTCAGCGCCGACACGTCGAGCATCGACTCCGCCAGCAGCTTCTTCAGCCGGCGGTTCTCGTCCTCGAGCGCCCGCAACCGCGCCGCCTCCGACACGGTCATTCCGCCGTACTTCGACTTCCAGTTGTAAAAGGTCGCATCGCTGATCCCGTGCTTGCGGCACAGGTCGGCCGTTTTCACGCCAGCTTCATGCGCGCGCAACACGCCAATGATCTGATCCTCGGTAAATCGGCCTCGCCGCATCACTCGTCTCCATCTGACGAGCTAACTTACCAATGGCATGAATTCTGGGGAGCAGGTCAAGCCTTGGGCTGGCGCAGGGGCCATGCTCTTGGACGCGGGACTTGCACTCGGTGCGCCAAACTTTGTCACAGCTGAAGATCGAGACATTCTCCTCGCTGGATGGCCAGCGTAAAAACGTCGGCCGCTTTAGACTTTGAGTTCCGAAAAGCAGCCGGACCGTTCTCCTTCCCAACCCGGTCGTTCCCGCTACGCGGTCGCTGGCGGGGAGGCGCATTGGGCGACCACATTAGTTGGGCGATCAACAGCCTACGCCTTCGCAACGATTAATGTATGATGTTGGCCAGATCCTGTCCCCGCAACCAACTTTGACGCCACTCCAAACCTTGTAGCGCAAGCTCCGGGGCTGTCGTCGTTTCTGGCCACTTTCCTTTCCTTGCGC
>NZ_RCWT01000002.1 GCF_003688595.1 Sphingomonas sp. PP-F2F-G114-C0414 | reverse complement strand
GCACGATAGCCGTGCCGTCGCGGGGTGGAGCAGCCCGGTAGCTCGTCAGGCTCATAACCTGAAGGTCACAGGTTCAAATCCTGTCCCCGCAACCATCTTTGACATACAATCAGGCGTCCCTCGCGGGGCGCTTTTTTCGTTTGCGAGATCAATCATCTGCGCAAACCGGCCACGGATCTCCAGCGCGACGCCGCGTTTGTCCGGCGCAGGGGATGCAACGATCTGGTCGATCAGCGCCCGCAGAGCCTGACGTGCCTGCTCCTGCTCGATCGCATCGCCGCGTAACGCCGCGCCAAGCTGGACGACGCTGCGCCGATAGCTCTCCGCCAGATTGGGCATCAGCGCCAGCACCGGCTCGGCGTCGAGGTCGGCCAAATCGCGCCGGCAGCGTTCGCGGGTGGCGATCTGCTCTTCGAGCACGCTGCGGATTTCTGCAAAGGCGTTGGCGCCGTCGGCAATTGCCAGCGTCAGACGGGTGATCCGGCGTGTGGCCTCGGCTTCACGTTTCTCCAGCCCGCGACGAGCTTTGTGCCGGTCCTTCTGCTGGGCAGTGAAGGCCTGGCGATATTCCTCGATATAGGCAGCGACCGCATCTGGCTCGAACATGCGCTCGCGCAGTGCGCCGAGGATACGTGTCTCCAACTGGGTGTCGACGATGCTTCTGCCGTTGTTGCAGGTGCCCGTTTCACGGGCGGTGCTGCACCCCCAGCGGTCGCGGCCGATGATGGTGAACGTACCGCCGCAGGTGCCGCATGTGACCAGCCCGCTCAGCAGCCGCTTTGGCCGTCGTTGACGCGCAGGCGACAGCGCCTGGCCGTGCTCGAGCCGCCGCTGTGCCGCGGCCCAGCTTTGCTCGTCGATGATCCGCAGGGCCGGCACTTCGTGGGTGACCCACTGGTCGCGCGGATTGGGTCGGGCGACCCGCTTGCGGCTGACGGGATCGCGCACGAAGCTTTGCCGGTTGTAGCTGATGATGCCGGCATATAGCTCGTTGTGGAGAATGCCGTTGCCGCGCTCGCGGTTGCCGTTGATGGTGTTGGCGCGCCACATTTTACCCGAAGGCGAGGGGACACCTTCACCGTTCAGCGTCTCGGCGATAGCGCGCGGACTGCGGCCGGCCGTATATTCTTCGAAGATGCGGCGGACGACGCCAGCCTGTGCCTCATCGATGTCGCGCAAGCCCCGCTCGGGTTCGCCGTCGGTGCCAAGCGCCACCACACGCCTGTAGCCGTAGCTCAGCCCGCCAGGAATACGGCCTTGCGCGACCCGGCCGATCTGACCACGCCTGGTTTTCTCACCCAGATCCTTCAGGAACAATGCTCCCATCGTGCCTTTGAGACCGATGTGAAGTTCCGAGATTTCGCCTTCCGACAGCGTGACTATGCGGATGCCCGCAAAGCGCAGCCGCTTGTAGAGGCCGGCAATATCTTCCTGGTCACGGCTCAACCGGTCAAGCGATTCTGCCACAAGGATGTCGAACGCGTTGGTGCGGCTCATCAGGGCGTCGAGCCCTGGCCGATTGCGCGTAGCGCCCGAGATGGCAAGGTCGGCAAAGACCTCGACCAGATCCCAGCCTTCCTTGTCGATCCGGGTGCGACATAGCCGAGCCTGGTCCTCCGCCGACGTCGTCGACTGCCGGTCGCTGCTATAGCGGGCGTATATTACGGCTCGTGTTGTCATTGGCGGCACTGTGCTCCCGAAGATCCCTGACGGCGTTTGCGCGTGCAAATGCCCTCACAAATACCATAAAGTCGAGATAAGTATCATTGGCGGCGTGCTGGTCCAGCGGTCCTGAGCGCAGGTTTGATGGAACATCGCTGCGCGGCATCGTGCGCACGTGAGCGGGCGGAGCGTCTGAGCCGTCATCATTGTCGGGGGTGTTCATCTCTATCTCTTCGGCTTTTGGCGCCGTCCGGCGCCGGCTGAACCATCGTGCCTCTGCCCCGAACCCGAGCTTCCAAGAGCACGACCGATGGCGGAGGACGTGGCGAAATTTGCGTCACCAGCCACCCGCACGTCCACATGCTGATCTTGTAGAAAGGCTTTCTACAAGATTACGCCATCCCGAAGCTGCCGGATTGCGGTTGCATGACAGGCTAACGTCGCGTGGTCCGTGCGACTCGGCGTTTTGTTGAAGCCACCCCAGTCGGCGCTCGGCCAGCTGCGTCAATCTGCATGCGGCAGGACGCCTCATCCTCGGCGGCAAAGCCCAGCTTTACCGCGGGGTGCATCAGATCTCCCGCATGCATCAAAAGCCGCCTGAAAAGCCCGCGGGCGAGGCGGGGGTTCTTGCGCCGTATCTGGGGACGCAAATTGGAAATGACGAAAATGGTGGAAGCACGAACCCGCTGCGCGGGAGGGTCGTGCGGGGGGCGGTTGACGTGACATCGCAGGTGTAGCGCGCCGGTTGAGCGCTGCGGGCGGCAGGCAGAGCATCGGGGTTCCACGAAAGGAGCCCTGCCATGACCATCCTCATACCCGTTGTTGCCGTCAGCCCGCTACGCCAGCGTCTCATCGACGAGATGGACATACGGCGGTTCGGCCGCGAGACGCAGCGCAACTATATCCGCGATGTCGGGCGGTTCGCGACGTTCCTCGGGCGCTCGCCGGACACGGCGACGGCGGAGGAGGTGCGGCGGTTCCAAGTCGAGCAGTGTGAGCTGGGCGTGCCGGCGCCGACGATGAACGCCATCGTGGCGGCGCTGCGGTTCTTCTTCACGCAAACGCTCGACCGGCCGGACCTGGCGCGCAAGCTGGTCCGCATGCGGCACGTGCGCAAGTTGCCGGTGGTGCTGAGCCAGGACGAGGTGGCGCGGCTGCTGGCGGCGACCACGTGCCTGAAGCATCAGGCGGCGCTGTCGGTCGCCTATGGTGCCGGACTACGCGCATCCGAAATTGCGGCCCTCAAGGTGCGCGACATCGACAGCGAGCGCATGCTGCTCAGGGTCGAGCGCGGTAAAGGCGGGCGGTATCGCAACGCCATGCTGCCGTCCGGTCTGCTGGCATTGTTGCGCGAGTGGTGGCGAGTTGGCCGGCGGGAGGGCGTGTTGCATGTCGACGGCTGGCTGTTCCCGGGCCAGCACTATGGCAGGCCGCTCAGCACCCGGCAGTTGCACCGCATCGTCGTCGAGGCGAGCGTAGCGGCGAGCATCGGCAAGCGGGTCGGGCCGCACACGCTGCGGCACTGCTTCGCAACGCATCTGCTCGATGACGGAATCGACGTCCGCATCATTCAGACGTTGCTCGGGCACGCCAAGCTGGAAACCACCGCCTATTACACGCAGGTCGCTACCCGGGTGCTGCGCAATGTCACCAGCCCGTTCGACAGGCTGGCGACGGCCGCCAGAGAAGCGAGGACGTCCAGCGGCTGAGCGGGCATGCGCGACTCCATCGAGGTCGCCGACATCTTCCGCGCTGCCGGACCCGCGTACCGGGCCGCCCGTGCAAGGCACCTGAGCCTCGACCAGTTGAAGGTCATGTCGGCCATCGAACATTGCCGCACCGCCGTCATGGGCGGGCACGTCGAAGCCTGCACCGACTGCGGGCACTGGCGGGTTGCCTACAACTCCTGCCGCAACCGGCATTGTCCGCGATGTCAGGGCGCGGCCGCGCGCACCTGGCTTGCTGAGCGCGAGGCCGATCTGCTGCCGGTGGGCTACTTCCACGTCGTCTTTACCCTGCCGGCCGAGGTCGCCGACATCGCGCTCCAGAACAAGGCGGTGGTTTATGGACTGCTGTTCCAGGCAGCGTCGGAGACGATGACGACCATCGCGGCCGACCCGAAGCATCTCGGCGCCCGTATCGGCATCACCGCGGTGCTGCACACCTGGGGCTCGGCGATGACCCACCATCCGCACATCCATATGATTGTCCCGGGCGGCGGAATGTCGCCGGACAGCAAGCGCTGGGTGTCGTCGCGTCCGGCGTTCCTGCTGCCGGTCCGCGTGCTGGGCAAGCTGTTCCGCCGCCTGTTCCTGACCCGGTTGATGGCGCTGCACGGTGCGGGACGGCTCGCATTCCACGGTAGCCTCGTGCATCTTTCCGAACGGCGTGCGTTCCTGCGTCACCTGGCGCCGGTCCGGAGGAAGCGCTGGGTCGTCTATGCCAAGCCCCCGTTCGCCGGACCGGAGACGGTGCTTGCCTATCTGTCGCGCTACACCCACCGCGTCGCGATCTCGAACAGCCGGCTGCTGCGCTTCGACCAAGCCGGCGTCACCTTCCGCTACAAGGATTACCGCCGGGGTGGCGGTGACCGCCACCAGGTCATGACGCTGGCCGCCGACGAGTTCATCCGCCGGTTCCTGCTCCATGTTCTGCCAAAGGGCTTTCACCGCATCCGTCACTATGGCTTGCTCGCCGGCGCCACTCGCAAGGCGCATCTCGAACGCGCCCGCGAGCTGCTCCGGGTCGCACCGCTCGCGGCGCCCGACACGCGGGCCGAACCGGACGACATACGGCCGCCATGCCCGTGCTGCGGTGGGCGTATGGTCGTCGTCGAAACCTTCGAACGCCAAAGTCAGCCCCGCGCACCGCCGGCCCATGCTCTTCTATCCGGGATGCAGGCGTCGTGACCCGGCACGGCCCAAGGACAGCATACCCCGCAGCGCCTGTGCTTGCGGAGACGATGTCATTTGCGCCGACCGCCGCCAGAGAGGCAATCGCAACATACAGAGCCGAGCTACCCGCGCTGGCGAGCCCGTCAGGCCGACCTGAAACCGGCCGGTCCGCATTCAGGTTCGCGCCCGCGTCCTCCGTGTCGCTGCTCGCCGCACCCGGCCAGAAACCGAAAATTCCATAGCGCACCGCCTGTCGCCCGCGGGTTCGGGCTTCCAAGACTTTCGTACGCCTACCGGCATCCGAAACTCTTCAGGAAAGCGGAACGGCGGCTTTCGGGTCGCGGTCTGAGATAAAACGGACGTTTGTTCATGCGGCAGGGCGCGGGGCGTGAACGCCCGTGTTGGACCGAAGCCTAGTTCGCCGCTTTCGGGGGGCGATCGGCGTAAGCTAACGTTCGTTCGGTTGAGCCAAAGTCACTGTTCATGCCGATAGCCGTCGCAGCGTTTGGCTATCCTTCTCACGAGCTAATACCCTTGGCTAAAGGCGAGCGCTTAGGGTCTCATCCCCCCCAGCCGGAACCGACCCGTTGTAACCAGATGTTTAGGGTGGACGGCTATCCCCGGACTATGGCCGATCGATCATCAAAACCCGAATATCCGTCGTGGCGGGCAGAGGACGGACGTAAGGCCGTCCGGATAGCCGTAGATTGGTCGGCAACTGTCACAGCAGACAAGTTTGATACCCAAGCCGTGCGGATCAGTGACTGCACGCAATTGGGTTGTCGGATTGAGACCCGCTTGGCGGTTTCGGTTGGCACGTTCGTGGACGTTGCCATCCCGAATTTCGCCGATGTACCGGGCTGGGTTGCTTGGAGCAGTCCGGAAGCTATCGGAATCGACTTCTGCCATCCCCTCCCAAATCGCGTTCTTGAGTATATCGTAGAGCGCAATGAGGCGATCTGACGGACAGGAAACGCCTGGCTTAGCCAGATACCTGCGCCGTCCCGCAACGCGTCTCACCAGACAAAGCTGACGCCGCGACATATTACCTCTGCTTATCGGATAGAACCGACCGACAAGTCCTTACAATATGTACCAATCCGGGACGTCGCCCAGCAATTCCCATGGCGCTATTCAATTTTCCCCTCATAAATCCACGCATGTTAATTCTACTCATCATGAGCTGCATAATTTGGGGGGCGCCGCTGCTTGCAATCGCCTCGGTAGTTAGCGGCTGCGCCGTATCGCCGCGGTTCCGCGCATTTGTTCGAGGTCACTTGGTTTGATCGCTGAAATCGAAGCCCCGCACTATTAATCGGGCAGTTACCGCGGCGTCATTTACCAAGGCAGATCTGACGCCGCGTCAGCTAATATATGTCAGATTTTCGCGACCGGTTCGTTTCGGACCAAGTCCCGCTAGACTCGACAGTCGTTCATAAGGAACTCCAATGACGGATCAGTATGGATCCTTAGGAGGAATACGATGGCTGAGGCGGTTGGATTTTATCAAGTAAAGCTTCAAGTTCAGCATGATGGGTTTGCCGGCGCGCCGGTGCTCCATCTCGATCTAGGCGTGAATGCGGCTACCGGCCAGGTTAGCGGTTCGGCGACTATCACCCAGGCGCTTCCACCACCTTACGGCGAAACGGTCATTCCTTACGTCATGGGCGCGCTGGTCCATACCGGCTTCGGCGATGACACGCTGCTGGTCCATCTCACCGGCCAGTATGTGGTGTCGGTACCCCCGCCCGCGATCGGCTCATACCTAGCGCAGTTCAGCGCCGCGTTGGCGGTGTCGAAGGACTGGAACGGCAAGGGGTCGTTCACCTACAACACCCACGTGATCAGCGACTGTTCGGTCAAGAACGTTTCGACAGGCTGACCCTATTAGGCGAGGTCAGCCCTGACCGGCGCGCTTTTACCGATATGGGATCGCTTGCCGAGCTTAGCCGCAAGGAATGGTCGCGTGCGGTTTGATTTCTGGGCCTCCGGTTCGCCGGGCGGGCCGTGAATAAAATACCGTTCGGGAAATGCGCGCGGCGTAGTTTCTAGCATCTGCGCGGCCAACCACCCGGTCCGTCCGGTGGGTCGGCCGCGCAGCGATTTCTCATTTCATCGATATCAACGGCGAAGAGGCTGCCGATTCCTTGCGAGCTAATACTCGCCCAAATTGATCAAGATCGAACGCTCCTTTGGCATTATTTCTGTCGCGTTAATTTTCCCCGTTCAGATGCAGCGCATGCTTTTGCCGGCAAATTTTAATATCGTTGATCTTGAACCTAGTCGGCGACGCCATGTCCTCTTGGCTTCACTTGCCGTAACTGCCTCGCTCACGGAAATGCAGCGAAACCTCGCCACCCACTTTGAACAGTGTGTTGCCAGCTTGGCCTACTCCGCAGATACCAGCGCGGCAAAGAACGAGGGACTTTGTCGGGCCGCCCCTTTAAATGACCATGGGGCCATCGAAACATATGATTTTCGGGTCGGCTCAAGGCTTCTACCAACTGCGGAAGTTTGACCGTCCCCGTAGATTTCCCAGATGATCAGACCGCTATGGTCCGTGACTAATACGTTCCAAGGACGCGAGCCCCAAAATGCGTCTGCAGCGTCACTCATCATTTTTCCGCAAGTTTGCATGGCTTCACACCGTGCGTCCTCGAAACTCGAAAACTCCTGACCTTCGGTGTCCGTTACGCGAACGTCGGTCTCGGTATGAAGTCGAAACGCGGCACTGCGCACTCCGTCAGTTGGTTGGATATCGCAGGAGCCCAATTGCTCAGCCACCACAGCCGGGCGCTGTTTACCAAGTAGGCCTTACGCTGTCGGCCATGTCCGCCTTAGGCAAGAAAATGGGTCACAAAAGCCCCATCAGGCGATCAACCCTACGGCGCTCTCTTGGTCAGCGGCACCGATGGACTGACGTGGGCCCGCGGGACTTCGTCCATACTCAGGATAGGAGCGGGCAGATCCTCACGCGTAGCGTAGAGCCGGCGCAAAATTATCGCGAGGTCTTCCTCCGTCAGCCCTGATGCGGGATCGATCACCTGTCCTTCAGGCATCGGCTCGACCCAAGCAGCGAGGCGATTGCACGCCGCGCCGAGTTCAGGATCTGCGCAATCATCAAAATCTGCCATGCCCTGAGCATATTCCGGCTCCGCTGATTCGAGCAAGCTGAGCATGAACCAGCTCATCCCCCTTCATTGTCGGCATAGACTTGCCGAACGAGCTCGAAGCTCGCCAGCGCCTGCCGTGCCAGCGCTTCGACACGGTTCATAATTATTGCAGTGGTGTTGCGAGGATATCGTCGACTGCTAAGGCGACCCGGCGCCAATCCTCAGCTCCATGGCCCGAGGATAAAATATCTCCAAGCGATCTCAGCACATATCGTGCAGAATCGCTTCCATGAGCTGCGACGATTTCGCCTGCCTTCAGCCAAGCCTCGCGATCTGTCATATTTGCCCTCATCAAGAGCATCATTTCAGCGAAGAGCGCAGCAATTACGCCTCAACCTGTCCTAGCCCCTTTATCGTCGCTCGATACAATTTAGCCCGAGCCTGTATCAGAGCTGCGGCTTGGTCGGCGCCCTGTCCCACGACGATGCCCGCCGAGCCGGTCACCATTCCGATCCACTCCCCGCTTCCGCGCAATTTTAGGCGCCTGGTCGCGAATGCTGCAAGGACCTCCTCTGCAAGTAAGCGGGCGTTCGCCAGCGCGACATCGGTAACCACGACCATGAAC
This sequence comes from Sphingomonas sp. PP-F2F-G114-C0414, assembly GCF_003688595.1. Classification (GTDB taxonomy): domain Bacteria; phylum Pseudomonadota; class Alphaproteobacteria; order Sphingomonadales; family Sphingomonadaceae; genus Sphingomonas. The sequence continues at coordinate 13,439 of NZ_RCWT01000002.1, read as the reverse complement.
TCGTTGCCGGTCCAACGGATGATCTCTTCGTTTTTCAAAACCTGCCGCAGGTTGGCGACGAATGCGCTTAGCACATTGTCACCTACAGGGTGACCGAAACGTTCGTTGATATTGCTGAGATCAGCGACGCTGAATATCATCATGACGTACGCACGATTCTGTTCGCCGAGCCGCGCAAAAAGAGTACGAGCCCCTTCGGAGGTCAATGCCTGCGTAGCTGTATCGCGTGTAGGATCTATGCGTTGCTCGCTTAGCGATCCCAAGTTGGCCTGTAGTTTAGCCACATCCCTGCGCAGATCGGCGAGTTCACGTTCAGCGTCGGTCAGTCGTGCCACTAGGGCGTTTGAATATGGCCAGTCTTGGACCTCCACCGCCATGGCGGTGACGTCATCACTTAGGGATTTTGTCAGTAATTGCGCATCCGATGTCAATGATCCCAACTGGGTCGCATGGCTCTGGACAGCGTCTTCTATGCGCGCCGCGGTCCCGGATTTTGTTGCCAAGAAGCGCTGACTTAATTCGTTTAGAGACCTCGGCGTCAGCCTCAGTCCGCCATCCGTGTCAAGCGCTACAGCCCGCGCTAATGGCCCGTCTAGGTCGCTGACAACCTCTAGAGCGAACGCGTAGTTGGCCGTCGTGGGCTGAAGATGGTGGGATTCCAGAAACGCCAAGGCAGCGTGTGCAGTACCAAATACATCTGACACTATTAATTACGCCTCTCTGTCGGCCATATCGACTTAACGCTTTATGATGCGGCATATTGCATATTTGCATCATAGATACGTTAAAACAACTGACCTGGATAAAGAGGAGCCAGAGGTCGGTTAGGAAGTCTGCGAGTGACCTTGAGCCCTTGATTGTCAAAATAGCTCCGCTAGGCTCTGAAAGCTCTGGGCCGAGGAGTATACGATGGGAAAGTTTATGATGCTGCCGGTGGCAACCATATTAATGGCTTCGGGTGCGGCGGCTCATCAAACTGCGCCTACCACGCCCCCTTCTGTCGTGGCAGCTGCCAAGCCGGTGACTGCGGAAAAGCCGATCTGTCGATCTGAAGAGACTACCGGATCGCGCTTTTCTAAAAGGGTCTGCCATACCAAGGCGGAGTGGAACGCGATGGCCGCAGATGGTGTCGCAGCCCTGGAGGCAAGTCGGCGTCCACACTAATGAGTTGGTGGGGTCCGTATCGATGCCTGGGGCCCCCATCCTCAATCACTATAAAAGGGGCATTCAAAGGGGTATGATTGTAGCGGTAGAACAGCTTCTCAACCGTGCAATGATGTTTTTTAGCCGGTGCTACAGGCGCTCGTTGGCGCGAAACGGGGGGAATGGAAACCGGCCGGCCCTGCTGCAGCGATGTTGCTGGCAAATTCTGGCTGCAACCCTAACGTCCGTCAATGCTCATTCTCTACGCCCTGATGCTCGCCGCGATGCTCCAGCAGACCGCCGCGGAGACCGACCCGGCTGATGTCTCCGAGATCGATGCCGTTAGCTGCCGCCTGGACGTTCCCGGTTACATGCGCTTCGCCATGGCGATCGATGGCGAGGAGCAGCTCGCGCGGACGCGGGGATGGAAGAAGATCGCCTCGCCCAATTCGTTCATCGCCGAATATGACCTGCCGAAGCCGATTACCGTCGCGGGGTCATACAGCACGCGCCGGATCGCGTTTACCGGCGATGCCATCCTCGCGGTGCTCGACGTCGCGGACCCCGCCATCGTGGCGCGTGCCGAAAAGATCGACAACAGCATGTCGGCTCAGCCGATGATCGACGCGATGGTCGCCTCGGGTAAGGTGACCCGCGCCCAGGCGGAAGCCAAGTTCCCCTTTCGCAAGTTCCTGGGCGAGCGGATCATGACCGACGTCACCGAACCCGCGGGCAAGGACGGCTATGGCAGCCACATGATAGTCGCCCGAACGATCTCCAACGTCACCACGCACCCCGGCAAGACACTCTACGGCTGCGCATATCGGTTCGATATGCTGGACAAGGATGGGACATCGCTGTGAGACGGAATTGGTACCGCGCGATCGTCGTCTCGCTGGCACTGGTCGCGCCGCTGCCGGCGTATGCGCAACCCTCCGGCATGGACAGCTTCATCGGCACGCTGTCGATCGCGCGAGGCGAGGTCATCCTCACCCGGTGCGATCTGGCGGCGTCGCGCTACCTGCTACGCGATGTGCCGGGAGCTCAGGTGGTCGCCCGCTATCGCAAGGATGGCCGGCGCGCGTCTGCCGACGTGATGGGCAGCTATAGCAAGGAGGGTGATCGTAACGTCCTGACCGTTGCCGAGTTTCTTGACTATCAACCGGGCAAGTCGTGTCACCTGAGCGACGCACTGGATGCGCTCGCCTTTGCCGATGCCCCCTCGACGAAGGGCACGCCTGCCGACGAGCGTGCCGGCGGCGGCCACGCTACCCCTGCCGTGCTCGTTGGCCATTATTACCTCATGGGTGTGATGGAGACCGGATCCGAGCTGTTGCTGCGGCCAGACGGCCAATTCGACTGGGCGTTGAGTTACGGTGCGCTGGACCAGGAGGCGCAGGGCATGTGGCACGTCGAGCGCGACGAGGTCGTGCTCGTGGCGTCCGCACCAAGCGCGCAGAAGCCGCTTTACTCCTATTTGTCCACCGCGCCGTGGGATGAGGAGACCGAAGACGAACGTCGGCGGTACCAGCGCAGCGCGATGGAGGCCGCGATCCGCACCCGCTGCCCGATCTTCCCCGAACCATTTGTCTCCGCGACGCCTCTGACGACCGCCGACAATGCCCCCGCGCCATCCGCGACGATCCTTCAAAAGCGCGCCGCCACGGCATTGCGCGCTGCGAACGCTGCTAGGACGGATGCGGAGCTACTGGCTGCTCGACTGATGTCAGATGGCCCGCCGATTAGGGCAAAGCCAGCTGCCCTGCAGGTGCGACAGGCATTGTCCGATTGGCAGAATGCGCGCGCGCTCGCGATCGAGGCCGCACGTGCGGCGGGCTTGCCGGAACCCACGCTAGCCGATCCGACACTGCCCGCCGCGTGCACCATGCCGGCAGCCGACGCGGCCGAAGGCGGTACCACGCGACCCTCCCCCGGCGTGGCGATCAGGATTTTCGATCCCGCGTCGGACCGGCCCGCGCGCAACCTCCCCGTCACGCTGCACTTTGCGAATGGCACTAAGGAGAAACTGGTCACCGGCAGGAGCGGCTTCGCGTTCGCCCCGCGCGGCGCAACGACGAAGGCCGTCAGCGTTACCGTTCACACCGAGGCGCCAATCTCGGGTGACATGACAATTACCTTCGCGCCGCTGCAACACGGGATCGTCCGGATCGGCTTTGATCGGCAGCAACTAATGGCGCGGCCGTTCGACACGTTGCGCCTGCGCATCGCGGGCACCGCGCTGTTTATCGAGGGCGCCAAGGGACGGTACGAGCGCCAGCTGTAGAGCAAAATGGCGATAAATTGACCCGCGCCTAGCTCGGTTCGTGCTGAGCCTGTCGAAGTACCGTTTTCCTATGCTGCTGCGGCGAAGAGAAGGGCACAGCTTCGACAGCATAGGCGCGAACGGCTCATCGTAATATCATCATGCTCTAAGCGGTTCTCCGACCACGTTGCATTACCGTCATCGCCCTTCGGGCGCCCGCTTTGCGGCGGGCCGCTTTCAACACAGTACAGCGTTGCTCGTCGATGCTTCAGCATCGCGCCCCCCCTCCCGCCTCGTACCGTGCCGAAGTCGCCTCCGTGCCAGTGATCCAACCTGATCGGAAATCGCTCGAACTGTTGAATTGACAACCGAACGACCGTGACACCGGGAACAGTCGGCTTTCGACCGGTCCCATCCTAAAAGCGCCTGGCATCAAAGCTCCCGATGTCGGCCACTGCGGATCACATGAACGAACGACCGGTTTCGGGAAGGCGTCGGTGCCAACTACATAACGAGAATTGGACGTATTTACCTTCAAAAAGTACCCATCGGGGCGGAGGTCAGATCAATTAACGTTCGTTATTTCGGTAAATCTGAACTGATCGGCCAGTTCCATTTTTGCGTCAAACTGCGAAAGCTACCTGGCGGAGAAAGCTTCGGTCCGCGTTCGTTCTCAACATTTTATGAACCCTTTGTTGCTAATGAAGGCCGTTAAGGGACCGAAATAATGTTCGAGTGGCTACCTGAATTCAGATTGCGCCGAATGCCGGCGTCGGACACGTTTCTTCTTGAGCAATATGCCGCGTTGCGCCGCCAGATTCCGTTAATGTACGGGCTGATGTTTATCAACGTCCTGTTTCTCGGCATAGAATCTTTTCGTGACGTACCATTCGGGATGAGTTTTGGCATACCGATCCTGTTATCGGTTGCGATTGCTGCGCGCGCACTTCTCTGGGTTCGACGCAGATCGATTATCGCGCAACCTGACCAGATTCGGCGCTATCTTCGCGGCACTATCATCACGGCTACAATCTTGAGCCTAGTTTTCGGAACGTGGGGGTCGTTGCTGTTTTCGGAAGCCGAACCCATCCGCAGCGTATCAATTTCGCTCTACGTTTTTGTAGGAGCGATTAGTTGTTGCTTCTGTCTGCAAGCACTTCCGAGTGCCGGCTACCTGGTCTTGCTGTTCGGCGTGATGCCTGTCACGATTCGTCTGTTTATAGCGTCGGATTGGTCGCTGTTCAGTGTTGGCGCAAACTTCCTGATCGTCGCCATACTGATATTGCGGACATTGGCTACGAACCACGCAGGCTTCAGGCAAGTGCTACAGTCTCGCGCTGACATGCTGGTCGAGCAAGAGCGCGCGCAAGCCGCAGAGCTTGCGGCGCAGAAAATGGCCTACGAAGATGTGCTGACTGGCCTAGCAAACAGGCGCGCGCTTACCGAGCATCTTGATGGATTTCTCTATCGCAGTGCGCCGCGGAGTCAGATGTATCTTTTCATGATCGATCTAGACTTGTTCAAGGGCGTGAACGATGCGTACGGGCATGGTGCTGGAGACCAACTTTTAGTTGCAGTTGCGACGCGGCTTCGCATGCTCGTGATCCCTACCGGTAATGTCTACCGACTTGGTGGCGACGAGTTTGCCGTCACGTTCCAGCTTGATGGTGACGGCATCGGTCCCGCGAACGTCATGGCGGATAAGCTCGTCCGTGAAATGGCTGCATCGTTTCCGATCGACCGGTTCTTCCACCATATCAGCGCTAGCATCGGGATTTCCTGTTTCCCTACCGACGCCGCGAGCCGTGAAGCGTTGATGCAGCACGCGGACATCGCGCTGTATGAGGCAAAATCGGGTGGTCGTTCGCAACATCGCTTTTACAAGCCGGTCATGGGAGAGGCGCTGGTGGCTCGCGCTGTGCTTGAGCGTGAGATCCGCTTCGATTTTGGTACAGAGGCCTTCCGTCCATATTATCAACCGATCGTAGATCTGGCGTCTGGCAATATCGTTGGTTTCGAAATGCTTGCTCGGTGGAACCGCGCCGACGGCATTATGGTTGAGCCCGGTCGCTTCATCCCGATTATTGAGGAGTGCGGGCTGATCGATGAGCTCATGTTGCAACTCCTCGAACGGGCGTGCCTTGACGCCAATAAATGGCCGTCCGAACTGACTATCGCGATAAACCTATCACCGATCCAGTTTCGCGACCCGTGGCTGTCGGAAAAGATATTGGCAGTGCTCACACGGCAGGGTTTTCCGGCGCGCCGTATTTGCCTCGAAATCACCGAAAACGCCCTCATTTCTGATCCTGCTTCGGCCCAGCGGATCATCGAGTCGTTGAAGAACCAGGGGGTTTCTCTTGCTCTGGACGACTTCGGCACCGGGTTTTCGTCTATTCAGCATCTCCGGATGCTGCCCTTCGACAAACTTAAGATCGACCGTTCGTTCGTTTCCAACGTTGATACCGATAGCGGCGCTCACCGTATGGTTTCGGCGATCATTCGGTTGGCAGAAAGCTTGGAACTACGTGTGGTCGCCGAAGGCGTTGAAAACGCCTCCGTGCGTGATACCCTGCGCGAGCTCGGCTGCCAGGAAGCGCAAGGGTACTTGCTAGGCATGCCGTTGAGTGCAAGCGAGACCGATGAAATACTCAATCACAGGAGGGGCTTGGCCTTATCGATATCTGACAAGCGCGAGTTTAGTAAGCACGCCTTACGAGGGCCCAAATTAACATGGATAGATGTTTGAAGCCGGTAGGCGGAGCGCTTTTTAACGGTCGATGATGGCTCACGGCATGCGCGAAGCAGGTTGCAGGCTCCCGCTGGTGCCGCCCCCCGTTTTGTCAATATGAACGACCGGCAAAAGTTGGGACGACTGGGGAGCGCGTTGAACGACCGATTGTGGGTCTTTGCTATTGAAGCGTCTTCTACCGTCGCGGGCCCTGATTGCGCGATTGCACATATCGTTAGACGGAGCTGGATAGCGTCGCCGGCTACGTCAACTAGAGCGGCCGACCGTCCAGGTCGCTAACGTCACACCGGTCGCGGGGTTTTCTATCCGAACCTCGTCCATAATCGCAGCGATTACGCAGATCGGTCGCTGTTCGACGCTGACGGGTTGTACGCAGCGCACGGGCCCGCCGGATACCGCGCGGTTCAGCCGGCCGGTAATACGCAGGCTGAAGCCCAGCGATCCATCGATCTTCGGCACCCGTTGCACCGTTTCGAAGGCGCGTCCCTCATGGCCAAGCGCACCATTCGCGCCGAACGTTGCGATCGCCAACGTCTGCCCCGGCAACGTTACCGGCACAGTGCCGGTGGGCGCGGCCTCGCCGATGCGCACGGGGCAGCGCTCGTCGCCCGACCAGGGGCGATTGATCCAGAAACCGGTGGCTGGCGCCGCTTCGTTGCCCTGACGGACGTGCCAGTCCGTAGCGTCCCAAATGACCGGCGTCGCCGACACACGCAGCGTGCCCGTGCCGGCGTCATATTGCCACCCCATCGCGGTCGCGGTGGGATCGTTCGGACCAGCGCAACCGAACGGCAGCACGAGGTCAAACTGCCGCCCCGCCGCGGAACTGACGTCGGCGGGCACCGCCTTGCCGGATGCGAACGCGTCGGCGGCGATATCTGCGATCGCCAGTAGATCGGCGCGGCCGAGCACTCTCGTTGCCGCTTCGGCGGGTTGCGGCGACGGCACAGGCGTGAAGGTTTTGGGTGCTACGGTGGCGATGGGTACCGATGGCGGCACACTCTCCCGGCCGAGCAGGAACCCCGCCGTTCCCACCGCAATCGCTGCGGCCAAGCCGCCGCCCAAGGCGAGACGGCTGGATTGAGGGCTGGGTTCGCGCATGACGGCACGATAGCGATAATCGCTCGCCGCTCCACACCGAATACGCAGAGCCGGACATTGACACCGTGCCCGCCCCGTCCGACGCATTCGCTGCCATGCCGTTCGACCAGATCCTGACGCTTGCCGTCCTTGTTGCGGTCGTCGCAGCACTTGTCTGGGACAAGGTACGCGCCGACGTCGTCGCGCTCTGCGGCGCTGCGGTGTTATTGATGGCGGGCGTCGTTCGCCCGGTTGCGATGCAAGGCGCCTTCGCCAGCCCGGCGATCGTTGCGCTCGCCTCGCTCTTCGTCATCGCCTACGCGCTCGAGCTGTCCGGTTTGCTCGACCGCGCAATCGAGCGCGCTGTTGCGATGTGCCGCAGGCTCGGCACCGCGGGCATCTGGCTCCTCCTGTCGATGATCGGCAGTGTGTCCTGCTTTCTGAACTCGACGCCGATTGTCGTTCTCGGCGCGCCTGTGGTGCGCGACGTGGCGGTGGCCCTTGGTCAGAGCCCGAAGCGCTATCTCATCCCGCTCTCCTACGTCACGATCCTGACCGGCTGCTGCACGCTCATCGGCACCTCGACCAACCTGCTGGTCGACGACATGGCGAGCGTCGCCGGGCAGCCACGCTTCGGCATCTTCGAGGTGACGCCGGTCGGCCTGCCGATGGCGATCGTCGGCGGGCTCTACCTGTTTCTCTTCAGCAACCGCCTGCTCGGGGGGCGCCACGCGGATGAGGTGCCGGAGGGCGGACCTGCTGCGGTCGACACGACCCGCATTGCCAGCGCGTCGGTCGGCGATGCGGCCGTGTTTGCCGAGCACCGCCCGCTCCAGCCGCGCAAGGCGATCGCGGCTTTGGCCGTCTTCGGCGGCGCGATCGCGCTCGCCGCGGCAGGGGTCGCGCCGATTGCTGCCACTGCGTTCGCAGGCGCGGTGCTTCTCATACTGTTGCGCGTCATCAGCGCGGACGAGGCGTATCACGGCCTTAAGCCCGAGATATTGGTGCTTATCGCCGGCATGGTCGTGATCGGTACCGCGATGGAGGAAAGCGGCCTGGCCGCCGGTATCTCCGAGACGCTAATCGCCAGCGTCCATGGTTTGGACCCGCTGATCGCCTTGGTCGTGCTCTACATCGTCACCATGGTGCTGACCGAACTGCTGTCGAACGCCACCGTCGCCGTATTGGTGACGCCGATCGCGGTGGCGCTGGCGGACAGCCTGTCGGTCAGCCCTCGTCCGTTTCTGGTCGCGGTGATGATGGCGGCGAGTGCTGCCTTCGCGACACCGTTCGGCTATCAAACCAACGTCATCGTCTACCAGATGGCAGGCTATCGCTATATGGATTTCGTCCGCGTCGGTCTGCCGCTCAACATCATCACCTGCGGCGTTGCGGTGGCCGCGATCCGGATTGTCTTCCCGTTCTAGACGGCCGGATCGGCCTTTGGTCGCGCGGCACCAACGCTGCGCAGCAGTGCGTAGCCCAGAAGGCCCGAAACGAACGAGCCGGCCAGCACGCCAAGCTTGGCTTCCGATTGCAGAATCTGGCTGCCCGGGAACGCCAGCAAGGTGATGAAGATGCTCATCGTGAAGCCAATCCCGCATAGCAGTGCGACCCCCAGCAGCTGCCGCTTGCCTGCATGCGCCGGCATATCGGCCAGACGGAAACGGACGGCCAGCATCGCAAAGCCGAAGACGCCGGTGACTTTCCCGATGAGCAACCCCAGCGCAACGCCGAGCGTGACGGGGGCGACCAAGGCTTCGGCGGGCAGAGCGAGCACTGCCACACCGGCGTTAGCCAGCCCGAATATTGGCACGACGATGAAGCCGACCGGCAGGTGTAACGCATGCTCGAGCTTGTGCAGCGGACTATCGGAGTCGCCGTCCGGACGACCGGGGGTGCACTGCATAGGTATCGTCAGCGCGAGCATAACGCCCGCGAAGGTCGCGTGGATGCCCGAACGGAACACAAGTACCCAAAGGATCGCTCCCACCAGTAGATATGGCGTCAGGCGTCGTACGCCGAAGCGGTTGAAGCTTATCAGGACTGCCATCGCTATAGCAGCCCCGGCCAGGTCCGGTAGCGACAGTTTTGCCGTATAGAACACGGCAATGATCATCACGGCGCCAAGGTCGTCGATGATCGCGAGTGCCGCCAGAAATACCCGGAGCGACGCGGGAACCCGATTGCCTAGAAGTGCGATCACGCCGAGCGCGAACGCGATGTCAGTGGCAGCTGGAATGGCCCAACCAGCCGCGGTCGGGCCGCGATTGAGCGCGAGATACACCAAGGCGGGGACCATCATGCCGCCAGCCGCAGCGATCCCCGGCAGAATACGGCGCGGCCAAGTCGAAAGCTGACCATCCAGCATCTCGCGCTTGATTTCCAATCCAACGAGCAGGAAGAACACGGCCATCAGCGCGTCGTTGATCCAGTGCCCCACCGACAGCGGCCCGACATACACGTGGAGGATGGTTTCGTAATTCGGCCCGAGGGGGGAGTTGGCGATGATGAGCGCCAGAGCCGCGGCCCCCATGAGCACCAATCCCGCCGAGGACTGGCTTTGGAGGAAGCGGCGAATTGAACTCGGCATTGCAGAGCGCGTTCGGCTCATAGGACAAGTCTCCGGACACAGCTTTCGTCGCTGGCGGCCCGACCAACGCAAAACCTGTCCGCAGGATTCCGCGAACACCCACGAACTCTATCGCATCGGACCTATGTCCGAACAACCCGAGAGGTAGGCGAAGCCTGACTAAAAGTCGCTCATGTGCAATGCCGCACGATCGCCTTCGAACGATAGGGCATCGTCGGCACGCATTTTCGCGGCGTCTGCATGACGGCGAGCTATCTTGCCGAAAATGTCAGGAGCGTGTGCCGCCAGGCTGCTGAGCGTCGCGCAAAGACGCAACTGCACCTCTACAACGGACGCCCCGTCACGGGCGATCGGCCGGAAGAAGTCGTTGAACATATCATCGATCGTAAGAGCCGGCGCGTGCACACGAAGATGGATGCACGCCTTTGCGCCCCGCTTGGTGTCCACAAAGTCCGCCAACGTTCGGTGTCCGGCGCCCAGCACGCGGATAGCGGTTCCCGGATCATTGACCGCAGGAGACAATGCCCGCGACGCGATTTCGGATAGAACGATTAGTCCGAAGCGGGGATCCTGGTCAAACCGCCTATCGGGCAAGATCGAGAAGGTGTTTTTGATCGCCATGCGAGCCTTGTCGTCGACTGCCTCTGAAACGTGCGCCAGCGGCCGTTCCGGATAAACGAACGCGCCTGGCAGTTCGGCGATATGGACAGTCAGTCCATATCGCTCTGCGATCCGCGCCAGTCCTGCCACGTCGATGTGCGCGACGTAGCCGGTATCCGCCGGGTATACCGACAACAATCCGGTTGGGATGGCGACCGGCGGTTGCGCGCCAAGATGCGGTGCCTCGGCCCAGGCCTGCATCGCACGCCGGGCGACCGTTTCGACCCGCTCGATCGTATCCCGAACCCGTCCGAAGCTTGAGAGGTGCTGGATCCAGCGCAGCAGCGTGATGGCGATAACCGCGACGATCACGATCGTAGCGAAGAACAGGACAACGCGCCCTTCCGGACCGTACAGTCCGGTCGTGAGGGCGATGATGCCGACGATGCTGAACAGAAACGTGCCGACGAACGTCGACAACGCGTTCTGCGTGAAACGATCGTCGACCAGCAATTGGGTCGCGCGCGGCGTCACGGTGCTCGTTGCGGATCCGTAAGCGCCTACCGAGGCGGACAGCGCAAAGGTCGTGACGGCCAGCATGCTCGATGCCAAGATCGTCAGAATATTGTCGACGGCCTTGCCACCCACCGTCAGGCTCAGTTCGTAGGGAATGAACGGTGCCACCCAGCCGGCAACGAGCGCCGTCAGGATCGCCGCGACGCTGAACAGCGATGCCCGAAACCAGATGCGTTTCGTGATCAGACCCAGGATGTAGGCACCTCGGCCTGCCAGATATTCGCCAGTCATGGCGGTAGTCCTGCATCGTGCAGCGTTACCGAGCAAGACGAAGCGGCAGCGGCATTGATACGGGGTTTCGGCGTATCAGTGGCGAGGGACAACTTCGACGATCAGATCGCCCGCCTCCAGGCGGCGCGCTTCAGGTTCCCAAAAGCCGAAATTCCGTTCCCCGCGATAGATGCGGTGGCCAAGCCCCGTCGCGATTCCGGCAAGCGGCTTGCCGACTTCGTCTGCGGTCACGGTGCGCTCGTGCAGCGCAACCCGGCCGCCGGTGGCCGCGAGGTCGGCCATGTAACTCGCGATATGCGGACCGTGAGTGGAACCAGCGAGCAGCAGGCCGGCGAAACTGGCGGGATTGATGACGACGGTCGCGCCCGCCTGATACGCGATCGCTTCGTTGTCCTCGGACCGGATCACGACGCTGATCGGTAGATCGGGCGCGATCCGCCGCGCCGTCAGGACGATAAGGATCGACGTGTCATCGCGTCCGGCGGAGACGATCAGTGCTCGCGCACTCGCCAGACGGGCGGCTTCGAGCGCGGCGTTGCGCGTCGCGTTGCCTTCCATCACGGTCGTCCCACAGCTCTCGGCCGTGCGCAGTGCTGCCACATTCTCGTCGATCACCACGATCATTCCCGGATCGGCACCGCGCCGGACAAGTTCGCTGACCGCCTCGGACCCGCTCGTGCCAAAACCGGCTACGACGACATGGCCCTCGAGGCGCCGCTGGATCACCGACATACGCCATTTCTCCCAGACGCCCTTGAGCAGGAAATCATACGCCGTTCCCAGAAAGATGAGCCACACGAACAGCCGAATCGGCGTGACGACGAAGGTATCGAACATCCGCGCCTGCTGCGTCACCGGCACGATGTCGCCATAGCCGACGGTCGTCACGGTGATCATCGTGAAATACAGGATATCGGCGAACGTCACCGGCACGCCGGAATTCTGGCGGAGGCCGTCTCTGTCGAACCAATGCACCGCCAGCGCGATACCGATCAGACCCACCGCGACCAGCGCGCGCCAGGACAATGCCAGCCACGCCGGCGTTCGGCTCTGGCGCCGCAAGCGGTAGTGCCCGGTATCGGCATCGTCGGTGCGCATGCGATGCTTCTGCAACGGCAGTCGCGTCCTGTGAAGGCGTTCAAATATTTTCGGGTGAGCCTGCGTATTTTGCACCACCACCTGCCGTTCGGATCGCTGGTCGCGATCGCGGAAGCGACATGAACCAATGGCTGGGGTTGGGGCGATGAAAATGGCCAGCGGTTGTCCGCCTTTGGGCCAGCGCCGGGCGGCGGCGTGGTGTCGTCGAAAGCACGAGTTGCGGATGGGAATAGTAGTCATCTGACTGTTGCGCCTAAAGCTCCCTTTGGATCACAAAGAAGGCCCGATTAAGATCACGGGCTAGGCGGACATTCCTTTTTCGCGTTTTAGCCGCAAGTAATGGCTAGATGGCTCTCTCACCTGACTATTATTCTGTTCTAGGGGTGCCCTCGGCGGCAAGTCGCGACACTATCCATGCCGCGTGGAAAGCGCTGCTCCGTCAGTATCACCCCGATGCCAATCACGGTGTGGATGTTTCTGCTCGTGCGAAAGAGATTAACGAGGCGTATGCCGTTTTGGGAAAGAAGGAAGCACGCGCCGCCTATGATCGCTCGCAGATCACGCCGTCTGCCCACCGAGCGACCGCGGACCGCCCGTTTCACCCAAGGAAAGCCGGCAGGCGCCCGATGCGACCTAACCCGTCAATGCAGCCCAGCGGTAGCTTCTCGCAGCCGCTAGAGACCAACGAATGGCTGATGGGCCTTTTCCTGCTGATCCTCACCGCCGCACCGATCGCTACAATCCTGGTTCTGTGGAATGAGGAATTCGGATTGGCACCTACGGTTCGACGTAGCGTCGCCACTTATCCCGGCCTGAGCCTCCTGCAAAAGCCGTCCGCAGCTCATCGGGCACAAAACTCGGACTCGGGCAGCCTGCTTCCTAAAATATCGCCTAGTCGCGACATTCAAGTTCGCAGGGTCAGGCGCCAAAAGCGGTCGTAACGCGGAGATGAACGAACGGCCGAAGTTGGGAAGCTGGGAAGGGGGCGGAAATGTCTGATTATGGGTCTGACCTGCTCCCCGTTTTCAGGCCGCTGATAACTTAGCTTCGGTGTCCATATGCCCGTGGCGGGGGCGGTTCGTAAACTCGGCGGGTGCCATCCC
>NZ_RCWT01000001.1 GCF_003688595.1 Sphingomonas sp. PP-F2F-G114-C0414 | reverse complement strand
CGCCCGCAACCGCGCCGCCTCCGACACGGTCATCCCGCCGTACTTCGCCTTCCAGTTGTAGAACGTCGCGTCACTGATCCCATGCTTCCGGCACAGCTCGGCGGTCTTCACGCCAGTCTCATGCTCGCGCAGCACGCCAATGATCTGATCCTCGGTAAATCGGCCTCGCCGCATCACTCGTCTCCATCTGACGAGCTAATTTACCAATGGCATGAATTCTGGGGAGCAGGTCAGCAGGCGTAACTTATGCTTCCGCGTCCCGCGTCGATATTGCCGATATGCCTTCCGTCGGGCAGTGGTGAAGGTAGAGATCCGTCAAGGGTGGGTTATGGATCGCATATATGTCCGCGAAGGTGATGGCCTGTTTCTGGGCGCCATCAAGCTTGTTTTCTTTGCCCCGCTGCTCGCGGTGCCGGTTTATGCCGCAGTGTGGGGATGGAACGCGCTTACAGCGTTGCATTGGCATCCGGCCCTGATCGTACTGGCGGCATTTGTCTCGATTGGCGTCATAACTGCAATTCTGACTGCACTAGCGAGCGCCCTGCCCCGCACGACAACTGGGATTGGCGTTCTCTATTGCACGGCCATGTATGGCCTTGCCGCTTATGCCCTCACCAGCGACCCGATCTGGACAACGGTGATCGCGCTTTTAGCGGCCGTCTTATCGTGGGAGCCTGTTGGCGCATTCATCGCACGCCGAGCAGCCGGCTAATCTCTTTAGACCTGTGACTTTCCGGCCCGGTCGTATGCCAAGCCCGCGTTGTGCTGCCACCTTTCCAGCTCAACGGTTCCGTGTCGGCGGTCCCGGAATGCGGAAGGGTTTCAGTCCCTGTCGTTCAACTTCTGACGTAACCATGTTCTTCGTTTGCGAGTCTGTGGTGGTGCGCAGCAGCAACAGGATTTCGACCAGCATGGCGTTAAATCCGCCAGTGGTTTGCTGATCTTCAGCAGAGGCAACGGACCGCTCGGCCAGCTGATCGCGAAGCTCGTCCATCGTTTCACCCATGTCGATCATGGCCGCGCGGATACTCGCCAGCTCATCATCGATTCTGTCGGTCTGGTCGAGGCGGTCGCGTATGTAGGCGGCGATGCCGACCCCGCGCTGTTCGGCTTGGGCGGCATAGACAAGCGCCTGTCCCTCCCTCAACCGAATCTTGATGGAATCCGACAGCGCCATAATGCCTCCGACTACAGCTTGGACCTCATACATACCATGTTTCTTACAGTTTTACAGTGTCTTATCAATTATTGGGGTCCTCCTAGGGTCCAGCTTGGTAAGCTAATGATGTTAATTACTGTTTCTAATCAATTACTTATCGGCACCGGAAGGTGCGTATGGTGTACGACCCGAAATCATCGATTTAAGGGTCGGAATTGAAGCTCTGACAGCTCCGAAACGGACTGACTGACCTTTAAGGGGGTCCAAACTACCCTGATGAACGAAGTTCAGCAGGCGGAACCAGCGAAACAGCCGGATCGGCTGCAAACGGGTTGCAAAAGGACTGCAAACTGTACGCAACCGGACTGCAAATCTTGCGCTGAGACGGAACCGACCTGCATTCTGACTACATATAACATGCATATCGCATGCAAATTCCATGGACAGTCGGTAGTGGCCGTTCCATACCGTTCGCCAAGCCTAACAAACGTTGGAGAGCGCTATGACTGACCCTCTAGCCGACCACCTCAAATTCGTGCCCAAGGTGAAAAAGGCAGCGAGATTGCGAGCCTTGATGCCCGAGATCGAACGCCAGCTTAGCGCCGGGGCACGTTATGAGGATATCGTCGCACACCTTAACGCTGGCGGGCTGGAAATCACTTTCTCGACGTTCAAAAGCTACATCTACCGCAACAGAATCGACCAGCGGTCGACACAGGGTCAACCGGTTGAAGCCAAATTGCCGCCTGTTGAACGGGTGGAGCCCGAACGGAATACGGAGCGCAATACCAGCGCCAATTCGGAATCGATCGTGGACGGCAATCCCCCCTCGGAATTACCGGAACCTGATACCGTGGCGGTTGATAAGCCGTCTCTCGCTGACCTTCTCGACGCGAAAAAAAGTGCCGCCTATATCGATCAGTTCATGACGCGCCGGCCTCTTTTGATAGGTCGCAATCGCGATAAACCGTGATCCCAGTTTACGGCTTCTGTTTAGCGGCTTTTCGCTTCGCGGCGCGGGCAGCTAACTCGGCCGTGTAGCGGTCGGACTCTTCCTCCTGGTCCTTCCACATTTGCTCGATCGCAGGATGGATTTTGGGCCCGTCGCCCAGCTGTTCACCGTCTAGAACATAGTCAACCGCCTCGTTCTCGGTTGGGGTCTGGATTACGTTGTCCGGATAGCCGGGGCCATAGCGGCATCCCGACCAAGTGCCGTCGTCGTGGGGTGTTACCGTACCCTGAGCCCGACCGGATTCTGCAAAGACGACCTTCGACCGGATTGGATTATCGCGGATGTCGCGAATGACTGCTTCGTCGTCTGCATTGCGTTGCTCACGCCGCTCGCGTGCCGATGGGGTATTCTTGGGTGTGTAAGCCATCAGGCGCCTCCATCATCGTGATGAGAGGCGCTAACCGGCTGAAGAGCCGGGTGTTAGGAACCCTGCACAAGCACAAGGCGCTGCCACCTTTGGGCAAGCCTTGGACATGCGTGACAGCCACCCGGCGGAGAAGCTCTCGACCGGACTTGTGATCATCGGGGTTCCTACGCCCCACGGCCGGGATTGACCGAACCGCAGGTCTATGGTCGCAGAAGGAAGCGCTTTGGACAAGCTGGCGTGACAGCGACGGGCGTTTCGACGATCATTACCCCATCGAGCCAGGACGATCCTGCCATGAACGATGCCCTTCCGAGTTTCCGCACGCTGGCCGAGCAAGTCGCCTACGCTGCCGTCCTGGCTGACCTCGCCGGCCGCGATCGGGGAGACGAGGCGGTCATGATCTTTCGGGAACCGACCGACCCGGACGCGGCGGTGACCGCCGATGCCATGATCCGCGCCAGCAGCATCAGCGACGCGCTGTACGCCCGGCTGCTCGCCGCTGCTGATCGGTTCTATGCTTCGCCGCCGGATACCCGCACGGTCGCATTCGATGCGTTCTGCACGCTGGTCCATATCGGCCGCAGGCGGCATCCGTTCGAGCGGCTGATCCGGGAAGCGCGTGACCGGGCGGAGGCCCTGCCCTCGCCGATGGTCCAGCCAATCGGCCTCGCGGACTATGCCGCTGCACTGGGTTACCGCACCCGGGCGCCGAACTAGCGATGCTGGATGAGAAACTGGCGACGATCGCGCTCTACCCCGACACGCTGGATGCGTTACATCGGGTTTGGGAGCGGGGTTGAAAATCGCCGTCGCTTCCAACCTTGCTCTGCCCTACGCCAGCCCGCTGAAGGCCCTCCTGGGCGGTCTGGTGGATATTTGGCACTTCTCCTTCAATGCAGGTGCGATCAAGCCTGACATGGCGTTCTACGCCGGCCTGACGGCACACCTGGGAAGCGAGGCCAGTGAACTGCTGATGGTAGGCGACACCTGGCGCGATGACATCGTCGACGCCGTGGAGGCCCGATCACGTGCGCGGTAGGTCGATCGCGAAGGTCGTGCTCCCGTGCCGCTTCACCGCTGTTCGCGATCTTGGTGACGCTTATCCCGATCGCCAAAGAGCTGCGCAAATGATGGAGCTTGAACTTGTCCGTAGCGGCATCGATGCGGACCTTGGCCACCTTCATGTCCAGTGGTGGGCGGTTCGTGCCGATCTGTTGTGGCAGATCCTTATGGATGCCCCGGGTGCAGAAAAGGTAGCTGCGACACGCGCTGGAAGATTATTTTGATACTCGTGGCCAGCCTGAAACCAGCCGCGCTCGACTGATGCGAAACGCGATTGCGACTATCGCCGCACGAAAGCATGCCTGACGGCCATGGAAGGCGCAGGAGGCGCGTATCTGGTTTAATGATTAGCCGGCCCTGGGGGGTCGGTTTGATCCGCTACCGATGGCGTTTACGCTGCGATTAAATTATTTTCACTTTCGACCACGGGCCACCCCATTTTTAGCGATCCACAAGCAGTCCGGTAATCTACCTACCCGTCACGGTAAATGCTTGGATATAGGCACGACCCAATCCATTTTTCAAAGATATAGAAGCTCGCTGGTTAGAGGGTTTATATCTAATGTTAACTAGTTAGGTCACTTTTTGACGGGCTTAACTGTCCTTTTTTCAGCGAGTTAGCTCGATAACGCTGTTCCGGATGTGTCGTCATCTCGTTCCTAAAGTGTCGACACCTGGGTTCCCGAAGGATCGACCTTGCGTTCCTGAAGGACCGAGCCTTGTTCCTGGAGTGTCGAAGGCTCGTTCGATTGCGTAATTTTTTCGGCGCAATTGAATCAGTTCGGTGAGGTTTGTCCGAAGGGACGTTCAATTGCGACAGATACTCGAGCGTCAAGCGGGAGGAACATTCTCAAGCACGACACTTCGGGAACGGTTGGCCCAGTCTATAGCGATTTTGACGTACGCGCGGCTCCCCTGCCCTCCCGGGGCAGAGGCGGTTCGTAAGACGAAGCAGTGTTAACGCCCAAGTTCGTGGCGGTGCTTTTCATGGTAGCGCCGGACAAATCCGATGAACGCCGCCTGATAACTCACCGGCGTTCGAGCGCTGTCCCCCTCAACCCACGTGCGAAACTCATCGTGCAACGTCTGGTAATCCCATCCAGGGCATTCCGCGCGCAGCGTTGCCATTGTTGCGTCGGTGATTTCGCCAGCGGTCGCTCGTGTCGCCAGACTGGTCCGCGACCGTCGCAGCAGCGCTGTTACGTCAATCGTCTCATTCGCATCGTTGGCCGTCGCAGCGGGGTTAATTGACGTTGGCCTTGCTGCAGCCTTAGCGCCCTCTGCCCCGTGCGCCGTCACGGTCTTCAGCGGGCGCTCCACATCGCTGCGGCGTTGCATCCGCAGAGATGGCTCGCGCTTGCCAGCTGGCGTCTCCAAAGCGAGCGCATAGCCCGGCAGCTCGTTGCGCTCGACGATCTTAGCGATCTCGAACTTAAAGCGGCGATATTGCCCTTCGGCGCCCGACTTCTCGAATAGCGTCGGCATGGCAATCGCGAAGCCGACCTCCCCTGCCCCGCCAGCATGCTTGCGCGCGACGCGGTACAGCCAGCGCTCACGCCCGCCGGTCAGGTCGAAATAGGCACGGTCGATCGACAGCACCCCGCCCTGCATCATCACGCCTTCCCAGAACCAGTTCGACACCTCGATCGTCATCCCACGCGACCGCTCGGTTTTTTCGTCGACCAGCTGCGTCCAGCCGTCGAGCCAACTGAACGTCGCCTCTCGGCGGTTCTCGGCGCGAATGTTGGTCTTGATCGTGGTCGACACCAGCCGGTCGAGCGCCTGGCCGAGCAGCTCATACGCGCGTCCGGTCGTGGGCCGCCCGATCGCGCGGAGCAGGTCGTAGGGCATAAGGTGGAGCTTGCGCGGAACGTCGTTGACTCCGCGCCGGGCCATGTCCGCAAGCACGCTCGCGCAATAGATTAATATGTCCGCATCCCAGATCGTCGCCATCCCGTAATCGGGGTTGCCCGAGACGTGCACCCACAGCTTGCCGTCGGGGCTATGATAATCGATCGGTTTGACGCGCTTCGATTTGGCGAGGCTGAAGAACGGACGCTCCATCATCTCGCGCTGGTCGCGCAGCGGTAGGTCGGCGAGATATGGGAGGAGCAGGTCGAACCGTTCGGACACCCTCTGACGATCGGCGCGGGTCATGCCGCCACGCCCTGATTGTTTCCCCGGGGAAACATCGTCGGGGCGGTGGCGACAACCGTCCGCATTGATAGAGGACGTAGCATGTTTCCCGGGGGAAACACGTTCACCGCTGAAGTCCGCGGCCTTCGGCCTCCAGATGTACTAGCGCCTGCCGCAGCGCGTCGACCAGCTCGTCGTTCCCGGCGCCCGACCCGGCATGGAGCCGGATCGTCACGCCCTGTCGGTTGCTCGACTGGATGCTAAGCCCAGGGCGCCCATGAGGCGTGGTCCATGTGAACGGGGGCGCCGCGTCGGCGAGATCGTTCGACGCCTCGAGCAACCGCCGCAGCACGTCGGCAGGAGGGTAGGGGGGCGCACCCCGATCGCGCCGTGCGGCCTGTTCACGCGCGAGATCTCGAGCAGCACTTTGAATAGCCTTAGCGGCAACCTTGTCGTCGAGCGCCTGCGCCAACGCATAGGCAGGTTTGAGTTGGACGTCGGCGGGGGAGGCGAACGCGGTGATCACCACGTCGGGGATCTGTGCGACCTTGACCATCTTTGACAGCCAGCCCTTTGACACCTTGAGCCGCTCCGCCATCCGCGTCAGGTGGTTGCCGTAATGCGCCTTGAGCGCCTCGGCATAATTGCGAGCACGCTCGAGATCTGACACATCTTTACGCGCGCGGTTCTCGAGATCAGCAAGCCGGAATGCGGCTTCGTCGTCGAGGTTGGCAACCTGCGCCACGAACTGCATCTCAGGATAGGAATGCGCGCGTAGCCAGCTGATCGACCAGTGGCGTCGCGTGCCCGCGATTACCTCGAAGTCATGCGCAGGATCGCCGTTGACACGACGTACCACTGCAGGAACCTTTTGCCCGCCCTCGGCGATGATGGAATCGATCAACTCCCGGCAGCCTTTTTCTGTAAGATGCTGGTAGCTACGCGCATTACCCGGCCAAATCCGTACACGTGCCGGGTCAAGCAGCAGCTGCGTCACTTGTCGCACTTCCCCGCTGGTCACGCGCGCTAGCGCAGTCTCGCGGTTGAGCAGTGTCGTCCCACGCGTCCGTTCAGGCGCGGGCGGGGCAGGGGGCGCGCCGGTGTCGATTTCGGCTGGTTCGTCGGCCAGCAAGGCCGCGAGATAGTCGGATTGCTTACGCGCCATGCGGCACCTCCGGCATTAGATTTATTAGGAACGTTGCCGCGCAGGACAGCACCGATTCTGGCTCACGCGACATGGAGTAGATCCTCCTCGCGTGAGGGCTCGACCCGGCCCCAGCCTTGCCGGACGAGCTGCTCGATCTGCCCCATGGCCTCGTCAAGATTGGCACGGCAGCGCTTGTGCGTCTTGGGCGTACCGATCGGCCGTTCAAGTTCGTAGATCGTCATCATCCGCATCGCTGCATGGCTTATCTCGGCGGATTCTAAGATCGGCACCGGAAGTAAGGCTGGACCGAAGCTCTGTTCCATAATCGTGCGGACCATCGCGTGGCTGGGATCGTTGCTGTCAAACTTCGAACATATAAGTCGGAGGAAGCTGTATTCGACCTCTATTCCGGCATGCGCGAGCTGCTGTAGCACCTGGTTCATCATCGATAGAAATTGTACGGTTGAGCAAAAATCGGGTGTCGTCGCGGCGAGTGGGACGAGCAGCGCATTTGCCGCCTGCATTACCGCGAGGCTGATCGTCCCAAGAGCAGGTGGGGGATCGAGCAGTACCACGTCGTAATTGCGCGCGAGATCGGCCAGCCCCTGTTTAAGCTTGCGGAAGCGGGCGGCGAGCACCGACTGCCCGTCCGATCCCGCCGCGGCGAGTTCATATTCCACGTCGAACAATTCGAGGTTCGACGGGATAAGGTCGACGTTGGGCCACGGCGTCGATTTGACTGCATACAGCAGGTCGGCCTGGGTCGGATCGATCGACAGATAGGGGTAGAGCGTCTCTTCTCGCGTGATATTAAAATGGGGGTTAAACCCGAACAGCGTCGTTGTCGTCGCCTGGCTATCGCAATCGACCACCAGCACACGGTACCCCTGCACCGCGAAATAATGCGCGAGGTGGCAGGTAACCGTCGACTTGCCCACCCCGCCCTTGAAATTCTGCACTGCGATGATCGCGGGGATATCAAGCGGCGCGCGGGCAGGAGAGGCGCCAAGCACCTCCCGCATCTGCAGCAGTTCCTCGACCGAATAGCCAAGTCTCCGCCCATTTTCACCCGCCGGCGCAGGGGGGAGGCGACCATCATCCTCGGCCATGCGGATCCGGTTAGTCGAACAGCCGAGCAATTGCGCCGCCTCGGCGATTCCGAAGCGGACATTGAGGCCCTTCCTGCTTTCGGGCAGGAATGCCTTGCGCCGTAAGCGTTCGATCATCCGCTCCCCCGCGTCCGCAAGTTCACCGATATGGTTGACGATGGCATTCATGAACCGGTCCCATCGCTCATTTGAAGCTTTCGACCGTGTTTATACGCGAATGGAATTCAAAACGTAAGAGTGCGGCACAAAAAGGTTTAGGATGGATCTGTATCGAGCATTAACGTGCTACGCTGCGATCTTGTAGGCGCTATCTGCACAAGCGTTACTGCTCATCAGCAAGCAGAGGCGCTACCGAGGATCGCGGTTGGCGATACGTAGCGCGCCGTCGCAGTCTTGTCGCGAACGTGCCGATTTTCGCGACACGGAAACTGCTGCCGGTTATTGGAATGATATGTGCCGAAAACACCCGTTTGTCGTGCATCCAGGATGGCGACAGGGTTTTCCGCCGTAATCGATGCCTTCAGGGACAAAGGCGTCGTCCCGGCACGGTCTGCTGAACAACAGCTACTGCCAGATCCGGCCGCTCGTGGGCGATGTCCCGTCCTACTATGGCGCAAATCTGGTGGAGTGCGGTCAGACAGGTTTCAGCAAGGAGATGGCGATCGCGGGCGGTCCCACAAAGGATGGCGTTTTGAGAATGCCGATGCGTACCTACCGCCGCTGCAACCCGATCACGTCCAACAGCGCATCCGCGGCTTTCGTGCGATAGCGTTCCTTATGCCGCAGCCCGAAGAAGGGGCGAGGAGCGAATGTGATCGGTGCGACGTGCAACAGACCTGCCTTGATGGCCGGGTCGACCACCAGCGCCGACAGGACAGCAACGTCCACCCCAGCCTCCACGGCCGTTCGGACGCTTTCATTAGACGGCATCGTCAGCGCCACGTCGAGGGCAGCCGGATCGACCCCCAAGCCGCGCAACTCGCTATTCAACGTCGATTGCGTGCCTGATCCAGGCTCCCGTTGCACCCAGCGCGCTCGTCGCAGCCATGTCGCGTCGATGTCGATGTCGGCGAAAGGTTGTGCTCCGACGAGCAACAGCTGGTCTTCGCCGATCGGCCAATGCGCCAACGCTGGATCTTCGATCTCGCCCTCGACAATACCCAGATCGGCCTTGCCGTCATTGACGTGTACCGCGGCCTGCCCGGTGTTGCCGATCGACAGTTCGATACTGATCGCCGGATAGCGCTCATGGAAAGTTGAAAGGATGGGCGGCAACCAGCAGACGGCGATGGTCTGGCTGGCGACGAGGCGCAGCGTGCCCCGCTTCAGTCCGCCAAGCTCCTCCAGCACCGTCTCGGCCGCGTCGGCCCGCGCAAGAACTCCGCGAGCCTCGGTCAGGAACAGCCGTCCGGCCTCTGTCAGAGCGATGCCGCGCCCGACGCGGTGGAAGAGCTTGGTTGCGTGTCGCTCCTCAAGCGAGGCGATGGCTGCGGAAGCCTCTGACTGCGTGACGTTTAAGGCCGCGCCGCGACGGTCATATGCTTGCGCTCGGCCACGCCGACGAAGATGCGCAGTTGCTCCAGTGTCACACCGCACCTGATATAGAAACCGATCACGATTGACGATCGGAATGACAACAAGGCTAAGTTGGAGCGATCGGTAGGCAGGGTTTAGATCGTGCGACGGAAGGAACACCGCCGTGGCCAGTTTTGCCTATCCCGATCGTATATTCCCGACCGTCCAGACTAGCAGATTGCCCGCGCTGCTGCCCGGCGTCGGCCTCTGCCTCGCCGTCACCGGCTCGGCCTACGCGCTGGAGGTGGGCGAGCGCGCACTGGCCGGCAAGGCGTGGCTGGAGGCGCTGGTGCTCGCCATCCTGATCGGCACCGCCGTGCGCAGCCTGTGGACCCCGGATGAAAGGTGGCACGAAGGCATCGCATTCAGCGCCAAATACTTACTGGAGGTGGCGGTCGTCCTGCTCGGTGCTTCGGTCAGTGCCGCGACCATCTTGGCGGCCGGGCTGCCGCTCCTCGCCGGTATCGCCGGCGTGGTCGTGAGCGCAATCCTGCTCAGCTTTGGGATCGGCCGATTGCTCGGCTTGCCAACGCGGATGGCGCTGCTGGTGGCTTGCGGCAATTCAATCTGCGGCAACTCCGCCATCGCGGCCGTGGCACCGGTAATCGGCGCCGACAGCGACGACGTAGCTGCCTCGATCGCGTTCACGGCGGTACTGGGTGTGGTGGTAGTGCTTGGCCTGCCACTGCTCGGGATTGCGCTCGGCATGGGCGGGCTCGCCTTCGGGGCGCTCGCCGGGCTCACTGTCTATGCCGTGCCGCAGGTGATCGCAGCCGCCTCGCCGTTGGGCGCCACCGCCGTGCAGATGGGTACGCTCGTCAAGCTGGTGCGCGTGCTGATGCTCGGGCCGGTGTGCCTTGTTCTGTCGCTGGTGGCGCCTCGTCTCGCGCCGCAGTCGGTTCCCGAAGGCGAGTTCGTCGCCGGTGCGCCTACGGCCAAGCGGATGGACCTCGCCCACCTCGTGCCCTGGTTCATCATCGGCTTCCTCGCACTGGTCGCCTGCCGCTCGCTAGGTCTGGTGCCGACCGTCGCCATCGCGCCGATCGGCCGGAGCGCCACGCTGCTGACCGTCGTTTCCATGGCGGCGCTCGGGCTCGGCGTGGACGTCCGCACCGTCGCCAAGGCCGGGGGCCGCGTGACCATGGCCGTCGTGTTGTCGTTGCTCGGCTTGGCCGCGATCAGCCTGACGCTGCTGGCCGCGCTGCACATCGCATGATCGGGCAAGATAGTGAAGATGAGGCCGAGGCCAAACCGATTGTCAGGCGTTACAATAGCATGAGCGAGCTGATGATAGAGCGGAACCCCGAGCCCTACAACGCCGAGCCGGTGCCCGGCGCCTTGATCGAGCGGTTTTTGACGCCACAGAACCTGTTCTATGTGCGCAGCCATGGGCCCGTGCCGGACCTGCCGGCCGATCACCGGATTGAGGTGGGCGGGATCAGTGTGGGCGAGTGCTCCATCTCGATTGCGGAGTTGAAGGCGCGCTTTCCGGTCCGGACTGTCACGGCTGTGCTTCAATGCGCCGGCAACCGCCGGACCGATCTCCAACAGGTGGGCAAGACTTCAGGCGATCCATGGGACATAGGCGCGATCGGCAATGCCGAGTGGACGGGCGTGCGGCTCGCAGACCTGTTGGATGCAGTTGGAGCATCGGACGCGTCCAACCTGTTCGTCTGCTTCACCGGCGCTGACGAGGTGGATGTGGAAGGCGAGGTGGCACCGTTCGGCGTCTCGATCGCTATGACCAAGGCGCGGGCGCCCGACGTGCTGCTCGCCTGGGCGATGAACGGCGAACCGCTGGCACCCGAGCACGGTGCGCCGTTGCGTCTGGTCGTGCCAGGCTATGCTGGCGTGCGTAGCGCCAAGTGGCTGACCCGGATCGAGGTCAAGGACACGCCCTCCGAGGCGCCGATCCAGGCGCACGATTACAAGCTTTTTCCGGCCGACGTGACCAGCGAGACGGCGGACTGGACGCAAGGGCTGACGATCAACGCCATGCCGCTCAACGCCGCGATCTGCTCGCCTGGTTCGGGCGAGAGCCTGCCCGCGGGCAAGGTCCGGATCGAGGGCTATGCCGTCGCCTATGAGCGCGGCGTGTCGCGGGTAGAGGTGTCGCTGAACGGCGGTCGAGACTGGCGGCAGGTCGATTTCTCCGACGATCCGGACGGGCAGTGGAGCTGGCAGCGCTGGTCGCTAGATGCGGAACTGCCCAAGGGGCGCCAGCACCTTGTGGTGCGCGCGTTCGACGATGCGGGCCAGGGTCAGCCCGAACTACCCGATACGATGTGGAACTTCGCCGGATACCTCTGCACGGCCTGGCACCACGTCCACGTGCTGGTCGAGTGAATCCGCCGCCTTTGTCGGTCGATCTCGCCTTCTGGGTCGACGCGATCGGCAGGATGATCGTGGCGACGGCGGCCGGCATGACGCTCGGCTGGGAACGGTCACGCGAGAACCGACAGATCATGGGTCTGCGGACGCTAGGGCTGGTCGGGCTCGCGAGTTGCATCGCCGTCCAGGCGATCGTCCACAGCGGCTTGCCGAACGTGAACGCCGATGCAGCAGGTCGGGTGATGCAGGGCATCCTATCCGGCGTCGGCTTCATCGGCGCGGGCGCGGTCCTGCGCGTCGGCAGCGGGCAGGAGGTGCATGGGCTGGCAACGGCGGCGTGCATCTGGGTGTCAGCGACGCTCGGAGCGGCAGCGGGATTGGCGGTGTGGCCACTGCTTGTGGGCGGTCTGCTGCTGGCGATGCTCGTGCTGTTCGTCGGCGCACCGCTCGAACGCCGTATCCGCGAACGCGCCCGGCAGACCCCGGCCGAAGCGGACCGGCGGGACGCCGAGCAGAAACCCTGAATAATCCTTGGCGCGAAACGGTGTACCAGTAGTTTTGCAGACGGAGGACTTCATGAGCGATATCGACAAGAAGAAGCCCACCACGCAAGAATCGGCCGAGATTCTGGAGCTGGAGGAGTCGGTCCGCGCCAAAGACAAGGCGAAGGTTGACAACGTCAAGGAAGATGATCGCTTCTGAGCCGGTTGGCGCCGCTAAGCCGGGCTGAAGGAGCGAACGAGAGCGAGGCCGCCGAACAGCGCGAGCACGCCCAGCCCAACCGATCCGACAACATAAAGGGCAGCTTGCCCGACTTCGGCTCTCTCCTAATGCAAGGCCGCTTCCAGCGAGAAGGTCGAGAAGGTCGTGACGCCGTCCAGCCCGCCGGTGGTGAGGAACAATCGCCATCCCGGGCTCGATCCGCTTCGCAACAAGAACCAGCCCCCCAGCAGACCCATAAGGAATGAGCCGAGCACGTTGATGATGGGCGTTCCGATCGACAGGTCGGGGCCGAACAGGCGCAGGCTGAGGCCGTTCAGCCCATACTGCAGCATGCCGTCGGAACCAGCCCCGGCGAACACAATCAGGTATGGCCCCATGCCTCAGCCAACCAGCTCGGCCGTATCCGCATCTTCCTGGCGCAAGCCCGCCGGGCTGACCGTCCAATGCTCCAGGTGCTTGTAGACGATGACCTTGTTCGCAAGCAGGTCGCCATGCGCCCGGCAGAAGCCTTCGAGCTGCTCGCGCTGGCCGATCAGTTCGACACACATGGTGAGGTGTGGATCGGCGATCTCGGCGCCGTTCTCATGCACCGGGCCGTGGTTGCTGTAGCCGTAGTGGGTATAGTGGGCGACAGCGTTCATGATTCCGTCCGCCTTGGCCTGCGCGACGAGCGTTCGGTCGAGCGGCTTGGCAGCCCAGCGTGAGCGCGTGCCCGGCTTTACCGCCTTATCGGCTAGCTTCATGTAGATGCGGACCAGCCGATCTCGGTCTGCGACACGTGGTGGGCGTTGGACATGGATACGCCTTCCGTGAGGTAAGGAGCGAACAGGTCTGAAAGGTCGGACACGGGACGGAGCGCGCGCGCATCGCGCAGCGTCAGGTCCGGCGGCAGGGTGCTGCCCGCCCGCTTCGGCACCGCCACCCGTTGCGACAGGTAGATGCCGTTATGCCCGGAGCAGGCGTAAGCGACGAAACAGGCGACCGCGACCGGCACTGCGGTCTCGGCGCCGAACAGCTCGACGCCCATGATCGTGCAGGCGAGCGGCGTATTGGCCGCGCCCGCGAACACCGCCACGAAACCGAGCGCGGCAAGGAGGTCGACGGGGACACCGATCGGGCCGGCGAGCGCATGACCCAGCACCGCGCCGATGAAGAACAGCGGCGTGACCTCGCCGCCCTTGGGCGGCGGCTCTTCGCCTGCTCCGCCGGCCACAGCAATCGGATGGCTGCGAGCAACAGTATCGGTCCGTCAGTTATCCTGCCGTTTCGGGCCTGTCATCCGGCAACCATACAGTTTCATTTCTACATCGGATTGACGTTGCCGCACCGCGGCGACATATAGCGGCCGAAGGCGATGGATTTCCGCCTGGCTATGTTGGCCGAACCGCCCTCGCAAGGGCCGATGATTCCTACCGGGCGCCGCAAGGCAGCAAGGAGGAATTGTGTGCGCGACGTTTCGCAATCTCTATAACGAATTAAATTTGGCCGCTTTTTTTCGCGATCGCCATGACCATGCCCTGTCGGTGTTGCGCTGGACGCTGATCCTCGTGCCGATGGCGGCGCTGGTGGGAACACTCTGCGCGGCTTTCCTCTGGAGCCTCGACGCCGCGACACAGGCGCGGTTCGACTATCCCTGGCTGCTTTACCTCCTGCCCTTAGGCGGAGCGGCGGTCGCGTTGCTCTATCACCTGACCGGCCGTTCGGTCGAAGCGGGCAATAATCTCATCGTCGAGCAGATACACGAGCCCGGAGGCGGCGTTCCGCTGCGCATGGCACCGTTGGTCTTCATCGGCACGATCGCCACTCATCTCTTTGGCGGTTCCGCAGGGCGTGAGGGCACTGCGGTCCAGCTCGGCGGCAGTCTCGCCAGCGCCGTTGCCGGCCTCTTCCGGCTCGATCCTGCCAGCGTCCGCATTCTGCTTATGGCAGGTGTCGCAGCCGGCTTCGGTGCGGTCTTCGGGACCCCGCTCGCCGGGGCGGTGTTCGCACTCGAGGTGCTGGCCGTCGGACGTATCGAATACGGCGGCATCATCCCCTGTCTGCTAGCCGCGCTGGTCGGCGACTGGGCATGTCACGCCTGGGGCATCCATCATACGCCTTACCACATCACCTATGTGGCCTCCGCGAGCGGTGCCTTGTTCGTCGAGCCGGTGTTGCTCTTCAAGGCGGCAATAGCCGGCGTAGCGTTTGGTCTCGCCGGACTTGTGTTTGCAGAAGCCAACCACGCCTTCGGCGGAGTTTTGAAGCGCCATATCCCTTACGGCCCTGCGCGTGCGGCGCTGGGCGGGGTGCTGGTCATCGCGCTGGTCTGGATCGTTGGTACACGCGCTTATCTCGGCCTAGGCGTATGGTCGGCCATTCCCGGTGATCCCACGATCGCCGGCTTTTTCACCGGCCCTGCCGATCGGTGGAGCTGGGCGCTCAAGATGCTGTTCACGGTCGTGACGCTTAGCGCCGGCTTCAAGGGCGGCGAGGTGACCCCACTATTTTTCATCGGCGCAGCGCTCGGTAATGCGCTCGGTTGGCTGCTTGGCGCACCGCTCGATCTGTTCGCGGGACTAGGCTTCATTGCGGTGTTCGCTGGCGCGGCCAATACGCCGCTCGCCTGCACGATCATGGGGATCGAGCTGTTCGGAGCGGCCCACGCCGTCCCAATCGCAGTCGCTTGTTTCATCGCCTACATCTGCTCGGGCCATAACGGCATCTACCTGTCGCAGCGGATCGCGGTGCCAAAGCGCGCGTCTCGCGCGCATACCGGGGCTGCGACCCTGCGCGATGCTCGTGCGTCACGGCGCGGCCCCCGTCCATCCCCGACCCCCGTCATCACCAAGGAGCATGACTGATGTCTCAACAGCATAAGGTGACGCCGAGCGAGATCGGTATGATCCGCATCTATCTAAAGCCATCCGACAAGATCGCGACCGGATCGCGCAGCTTCTGGTCGCGCAAGCCGCTCTACCGTGAGCTTGTCGCGCAAGCGAAGCGCGACGGCATCATGAACGCGGTCGCTCACAACACGCACTACGGCTACAGCAATCACGGCCCGGTGCGCGAAAATGGTTCCGAAATCGCCGATCCGCACCTGACCATGTGTGTCGAGTTGATCGGGCAGCGCCACGAACTGGAACGCTTCTGCGAAGCACATGGCGAGATCCTTGGTGGCAAGGTTATCGTCTACAAGCATCTCGAACACTGGAGCATTGGCTCTGCCGGTATCCGTCACGAAGATGCCGCGCCCGCGATCCTCGCGGCAGAGCCGGAGTGAGCGCGAGGATGAGAAGCACCGCTTCAGCGTCCTGGCTCGTCTGGGCATTGGGCTCCGCCGGCTTCGCCGCGATGACCGCGATTTTCGCGAAGATCGGCGTCGAAGGGATCGACTCCGATTTGGCCACGCTCTTTCGGACGCTGGTGATAGTTGCCGTGCTGACCATCCTTCTTGCGGTCACGGGCAAATTTCAGCCACTCGATGCGATCAGTCCGCGAAGCTGGCTGTTCCTTGCCCTTTCGGGCCTTGCGACGGGTGCCTCCTGGATTTGCTACTTCCGCGCCTTGAAGATCGGCGATGCCGCCCGCGTCGCACCGATCGATAAGCTGAGCGTCGTCCTCGTCGCGGTGCTCGGCGTGGCGTTTCTCGGTGAGCATCTTTCCACCCGCGGCTGGCTTGGGATCGTCCTGATCGGTGCGGGAGCCGTGCTCGTCGCCCTCGCCTGAACCTCGAAACCGGAACCCAACGATGCGCCTCCTTGCGACACTCTCTGCGACCCTGGTCCTCACGGTCTCGCCCACGGTTCAGGCGCGCACGCCAAAGCGCCACCCGGCGCCCCACAATGTCATTCTTGTCGTGATCGACGGCCTGCGAGGCAAGATCGTCACATCCCAGAGCGCGCCGACGCTCGCGCAATTGCGGGACACCGGCACCTATTTTTCCAACAGCCACTCGGTCTTCCCGACGTTCACCACCGCCAATGCGTCGGCGCTCGCAACCGGTCACCAGCTCGGCGACACCGGAGACTTCAGCAACACGATATGGACTCGTGCGCCGATTGCTGCAGCTGCCGGCAGCGTGACGCCCTTCCTCGAGAACGATGCTGTTCTGGGCGAGGTCGACGAGCATTTCGGGGGCAATTACCTCAACGAGACCACCGTTCTCGAAGCGGCGCGGCAAGCAGGGTACGGCACGGCCGCGATCGGCAAGCTCGGTCCCGCATTGATCCAGGACCATCGTGCACGCGACGGAGCCACCACACTCATCATCGACGATTCAACCGGGCGTCCCGGCGGGATTCCGCTGTCTGCCGACGTTGCCGCTCGCCTCACGCAGGCAGGGCTTGCGCTGCAAGCACCGGACCGCGGCAGTAACGGACGGTCCGGGGATGCCCGAATCCCCGGAACGACGAGTGCCAACCGCGTGCAGCAGGACTATCTCATCGACGTCGCGACCCGGGTCGCTTTGCCGGTCTTCCGAAAGCAGCACCGGCCGTTCGCCATGGTGTTCTGGTCGCGCGATCCCGATGGCACGCAGCACAATCAGGGCGACAGCCTCAATCAGCTGACGCCGGGCATCAACGGTCCCACGACCTTCGCCGCGATCCGCAATGCCGACTATGATCTAGCGAAGCTGCGCGCAGCACTCGATCGCTTGGGTCTTGCGAAGACGACCGACATCATCGTCACGTCGGATCACGGCTTCTCTACGATCTCCAAAGAAAGCCGGACCAGCTCCGCAGCACGCGGGCGCTATGTCGATGTTCCCGAAGGTTTCCTACCGCCCGGCTTCCTTGCGCTTGATCTGGCGTCCGCCTTGAACATGCCCGTATTCGATCCAGAAGCGGGCAACACGCGGGTCGCGGACGGCAAGCATCCGAGCCGCGGCAACGCGGTGCTCGGTGCCGATGCGACGAGACCTGACGTAGTGGTGGCGGCAAATGGCGGGTCCGACCTCCTCTATCTACCGACCCGCGATCCTGCCCTAGCGGCACGGGTCGTTTCCGCACTGCTGGATCAGGACTATGTCAGCGGTATCTTCGTCGATGACCGCCTGGGAGCGATCGCCGGAACACTGCCGCTTTCCGCGATCAATTTGAAGGGCGAGGCACTCCCGCCGGTGCCGTCGATCGTCGTCAACTTCCGATCCGCCAACACCGGGTGTGCGATTGCGACAAACTGCCAGATCGAAGTCTCCGATACGACCCTCCAGCAGGGGCAGGGCATGCACGGCAGCTTCGGCCGCGGTGACACATTGAACTTTACCGCAGCGACCGGCCCGGACTTCAAGCGCGGCTTTGTCGATCCAGCACCGGTCAGCAATGTCGACGTGGGCCGCACCATGATGGCATTGCTGAATCTCCTCCCCACCCCGCGCGGCCATCTGACCGGCCGGGTACTGCGCGAGGCGATGCCGGGTGGAACGGTGCCGCGCTACGAGGGTCGCGAAGAGCGCTCGCAGCCTGCTGCCAACGGCCTCGCGACCGTCCTGCAATATCAGCAGCTGGGCGGCATCCGCTATCTCGATGCCGGCGGCTTCCCCGATCGGACGCTCGGTATAGGAACAGCATCCGTCCCATCGGGTGAAAAGGCGATGCGGCGATGAACCGGCTCCCACAGATTTGGCTCGTCCGTCACGGTGAAACCGCTTGGAGCGTTTCGCGGCAGCATACGGGACGGACTGACATCTCGCTGACCGAGGCAGGAGAAGCCGCGGCGAAACGAATAGCCGAACGTCTGCCAAGCTTGGACTTTACCGCCGTCTGGTCGAGCCCTTCGATACGGGCGCGCCGGACCGGGGAATTGACCGGTTTCGCGACCCGCCTGGTGCCTGCCGACGATCTCGCGGAATGGGATTACGGCGCCTACGAGGGACGAACCAGGAAGGAGATCCTCGCCGACCGCCCGGACTGGAACCTGTTCCGCGACGGCTGCCCGCAAGGAGAGACTCCGGAGGCGGTCGCAGCCCGAGCCGATCGCGTCATCGCATCGCTGCGTGGGCGCAACGCCGATGTCCTGATCTTCTCGAGCGCTCATATTCTCCGCGTGCTGACAGCGCGCTGGCTCGGCTTACCCGTCGGGGCCGCTGCCTATTTCCTGCTCGATACGGCCAGCATCAGCGTCCTCGGGTACGAACATGATGGCGACGAGCCGGTCATTCGGTCGTGGAACCAGTCATGATGCGCCTTGTGACGCGGTACTTCGCGTATCCAAATGAGGGTGCCTGGATGGGATGGGCGGGGAAGAGCCATCCTGCGCCGTCGCAAGGGTTCAAACGATCCGGTGCCCAGCATTCCGGAAACTTCACACACGCCTTCACCCCCGCCCGGGAGACGATGCCATGAAACTGCTTGCCGTGATTGTCGGTGCCGACAGCGCTGCCGCCTGCCTCGATGCGGCGGTTCTCGCCGCCAGATCTCTTGGCGAGTCATCGATCGAGGCCCTCAATGTTGTCGTCGATCCCGAGCAGATCGCGGTTGCGAGCGAGGAGATCGACTTTCAACGCCTACGCGCGCGCGACGAGGGGACAGCCCAAGAGCGCGCGGATGCGGCGCGGGCCGCCTTCGTTGCCTGGACCGCAGCTACCAGCGATGACACACCCGAGGTCGCCTGGCGCTCGATCGTCGGCACCGAAGAAGCGACGGTCAAACAGGAGGCGGCAAATGTCGATGCGCTGATCGTCATCGCGCGCGAGCAGACGATGGACGGCGGCGACGCCCTGCACGCCGCAATTTTTTCGACCGACAAGCCCGTCCTCATCGTCCCGGCTGGGTGGAGAGCCGGCGCGCGAACCGGCTTCGAGCACATGGCCGTCGGGCTCAGCGACAGTGACACGGCGTGCCACGCCATTGAGGAGGCAGCCCCGTGGCTTCGTGTCGCCAAGCGTGTCACGGCAATCCGCATCGGTGAAGAAACCGATCCGGCGCTGGGCTTGGAAGCCTTGCTCGACGAAATCTGTGTTCGTCACGAATTGCATGTGGTGCCGCGCTCCAGCGAGAATCTGGGTGCCCAGCTCGTCGCCGAAGCGAAAGCGATCGGCGCCGAGCTTCTCGTGACCGGCGCCTATCGGCACAACCAGGTCATCGAGTGGTTCATGGGCGGCACGACGCGCCACATCCTCGCCGCTGCCGATATACCCCTGCTGATGGCGCACTGAGGGGTGACGATGCTCCCGCACGCGCGTCTGGTCCTCGTTCGACACGGCGAAAGCGAAGCCAACGCAGCCAACCGATTTACTGGTTCTGCGGATCCGGCGCTAACGCCTCTGGGGCACCGTCAGGCCGAGGCGATCGCACACCGCCTGATCGCGCAAGGCATTCGGCCTGCACGGATTTTCCGCTCTACCCTTCGGCGTTGCGCGGACACGACGGCTATCGTCACTGCCGTGATGGGGGCACCAGATGTCCCTATCACGGTAGACCGGTCGCTCAACGAGCGCGATTACGGTGCGCTCACTGGTCTCAACAAGACCGAGGCGTCGGATCGCTACGGTAAAGATCAGGTCCGCCAATGGCGACGCTCCTATGCGGCTGCCCCGCCACACGGCGAGAGCCTGCGCGACACCGTCGCGCGCGTGCTCGCCTATTACGTTCGGACGATGCTGCCTGCCGTGATGAGTGGCGGCACGACACTCGTCGTCTCCCACGGCAACGCGTTGCGGGCGCTGGTTATGGCGCTCGACGGCCTTGATGCCGCCCGGGTCGAGACCCTCGATATCCCGACCGGAGGCGCGATCCTCTACGATTTCAGTTACACGACCGCGATCATCGGTCGCGCTATCCTTCAGTGACAAGGACTCCGACCATGCCGGCCAGCAGCCACATCACCAGCCTCCGTGCCCTCGAGATCCTCGACTCCCGAGGCTATCCGACTTTGTCCGTCACCGTGACCTTGGACAACGGCATCACAGCATCGGCATCGGTGCCGTCGGGTGCGTCGACAGGCGCACATGAGGCCGTCGAGCTCCGCGACAACAACCCCGATCGTTTCGCCGGAAAGGGTGTTCGGCAAGCCCTGCAGAACGTCGAAGGCGAGATCGGCAGCGCGATCATCGGAATGGATGTCTGCGCGCAGCCGGACATCGACCGGGTGATGATCGAACGCGATGCCACGCCGAACAAGGCGCGGCTTGGCGGCAATGCGATTCTGGGTGTTTCGATGGCGGTCGCGCGCGCCGCATCATCGGTGCTCGGGCAGCCGCTTTACGAGACGCTCGCCGGTACGACCGACTACCTCCTTCCGATGCCGTGCATGAACGTCCTGAATGGTGGCAAGCATGCCGATAGCAGCCTCGACTTTCAGGAATTCATGATCGTTCCGGTGGGAGCCTCCAGCTTCGCCGAAGCGATGCGCTATGGTGCGGAAACCTATGCCGCATTGCGCGACCTCCTCCATGGTCGCGGCCTCAAGACGGCAGTCGGCGACGAAGGCGGATTTGCCCCGAACCTCAAAAGCAACGAGGCCGCCTGCGAGTTGATCGTCGATGCGATCGAAGCCGCGGGTTATCGACCGGGTACAGACATCGCCATCGCGCTCGATCCAGCCGCATCGTCCTTATCGGATGGGGAGCAATACGATCTTGCGCGGTCGGGAACGGGCCTGCTCGACCGCGCAGGCTTGCTCGCGCTCTACGGGCGCTGGATCGATGCGTATCCGATCGTTTCGATCGAGGACGGGTTCGGTGAGGAGGACTGGCAAGGGTTCATCGACCAGACCGTAAGCCAGGGTAGCCGGATCCAGATCGTCGGCGACGATCTCCTGGTCACCAATCCCCGGATCATCCGGGAAGGCATCGCTCGAAAAGCTGCCAACGCGGCCCTCATCAAACCCAATCAGATCGGCACCGTCACGGAGACGATCGAGGCGGTTCGCATCTGCCACGCTGCGGGATGGGGAACGATGGTGTCGCACCGGTCGGGCGAGACCACGGACGCCTTTATCGCCGATCTCGCGGTTGCGGTCGGCGCCGGGCAAATCAAATCCGGCGCACCCTGCCGGGGTGAGCGTTTGGCCAAATACAACCGACTGATCGAGATCGAAGCCGAGCTCGGCGCCAAAGCACGTTTCACCAATCCCTTCGTGTCGCGACCGAAGCCCCGGACGTGACGGATCTACCCTCGCTGATCGCTCCGATCGTCCTCGGCATCGTCGAGGGATCGACCGAGTTCATCCCGGTTTCCTCTACCGGCCATCTCATTTTGACCGAACGACTGATCGGCTACGAAGGGCGGCAAGCCGGGATCAGCGATGTCGTCATTCAGGTCGGGGCGATCCTCGCGATCTGCTGGTTGTACCGCGCGCGGCTCTGGTCGGTCGTCTCCGGCTTGTCGTCCGATGCCGACGCCCGCCGCTTCTCGAGAAACGTGCTGGTCGCCTTCCTTCCCTCGGTCGTGGTCGGCGCGTTGGCGCATGATTTCATCAAGCGCCTTTCGGTGCACCGTTTCCAATTGTTGGTCGCCGCTCTCCTCTCGGTGACGGCAGTTCAGATGATAGTGACGGGGTGAACGATGCCGATCTGGCTTGGCTTTCTGGTCGTGTTCCTGGGCTCGGGCGTGGGCGGCATGCTGCGTCACGGCGTCGGCATCGTGGCACTACGTCTTATGGGGCCAACCTTCCCTTGGGGAACCTTGGCCATCAACGTGGTCGGCTCGGCGCTGATGGGCATGATGATCGGCCTGTTTGCCGCCAAGAGCATCGAAAATGCGGAGTTGCGCCTGTTCGTGACGACGGGACTTATCGGCGGATTTACGACCTGGTCGACCTTCTCGCTCGATGCCGTGACATTATGGGAGCGCGGCGAGACCGGCGCCGCGATCGGCTATGTGCTGGCAAGTCTTGTTCTCTCGGTCGTCGTTCTGGCGATTGCTCTCGTTATCACCCGACGGTGGGGATGATTTCGGAACGATCGGCGCGCGGGCCGCATTGGATTCAGAGTTTCCATGGACCTTTAATCGGACGTCTTTTCCATGCTCAAATATCTCGCTGCCGGCGCGCTGGCACTCGTCATCGCTTCCCCCGCCCTCGCTGACGACGATCGGGTGACCCCGCGCCAGCGGGCCTCGACGCTTACCGCCTTGAAGCGGATCGGCTGCACTGCGCCACGCTCGATCGAGCGCGACGATGGTGGCTTCGAGGTCGACGACGCACGCTGCCGTGGCGGCCGCTATGACATCAAGCTAAACCGCAACTTCAAGGTCGTTTCCCGCGAAAAGCAGGACCGCGACGACGACTGATCCGACGCCTGCGCGTCTCCTCGCATCTAATAGCGAGCCTTTGGCGTTGATGCTTTAAAGGAGACGCATATGGCCGAGACGGACAAGGATGAGCCGACCACGCAGGAAACCGCGGAGATGGTCGAAGTTGGCGAAATGGTCGCCTCGGAGAAGCGTAAAGACGACCGATCGTCTCCAGAAGCGCCGGGGCTAGGGGACAACATCGAACGTCGCGAAGACTGATCACGTAGTCGGTTTCGACGGTCGACGACTAACAGCCCAGCAGGCCATTGGCTGGTATTGCACAGTAGCCGCTCTGATCTTCCATCGCGTCGGGGCGAGGTCAAACACCTCGAGGGGGTGCCGTGGTCGCGATAGTCGACAAGTCTGTCGTCAGGTCGATCCCTACGCGAACTTCCTTGCGCTCGGAATAGCGGTCGACGAGTTGTGCCGCGTGCGGGCGCAGCAGCACCGTGAACCGCACCAGTTCCTCCATTACGTCTACGATGCGGTCATAATAGCTCGACGGCTTCATGCGATCGTCCTCGCCGAATTCGGCGAACGCCTTGGCGACGCTCGACTGGTTCGGTATCGTCACCATTCGCATCCAGCGGCCGAGCACGCGCAGCGTGTTGACGCTGTTGAACGACTGCGAACCCGCCGATACCTGCATGACTGCCAGCGTGCGTCCCTGCGTCGGTCGCATCCCGCCCATCGAGAGCGGCAGATGATCGATTTGGAGCTTCATGATGCCGGTGATCTGGCCGTGCCGTTCAGGGCTGCACCACACCTGACCTTCCGACCACAACGACAGTTCACGCAGCTCGTGGACGGCCGGATGGTCGTCGCCGACGACCTGATCGGGCAACGGCAGCGCCGAGGGATCGTAAATGCGCGTTTCGCATCCGAAGAATTGCAGTAGTCGCGCCGCTTCCTCGACACACAGCCGCGAGAATGACCGCTCGCGCAAGGAACCGTAGAGCAGAAGGATTCGTGGCGGCGGAGCACCCGCGCCGAGGCCATGAGCAGGTCGTTCGATCGCATAGCTTCGATCGAGCGCGGGCAGATGGTCGGGGTCGGAGAGCGTTCGAACAGGCATCAGGCGGTTCGTGGTCCCAAGAGGATGATACAGGTGCCGATCAGACAGAGCGCCGCGCCGCTCACATCCCAGCGATCGGGCCGCACGCCTTCGACGGTCCAGAGCCAAGCAAGCGATGCACAGATGTAAATGCCGCCGTAAGCGGCATACGCTCGTCCCGCGGCATCGCTGTCCACGCGGGTGAGGAGCCATGCGAACAGGATCAATGAGACGACGCCCGGAGCAAGCCACAAGGGTGACTTCGCCATGCGAAGCCAGGCCCAGAAGGCAAAGCATCCGCCAATTTCAGCAAGCGCCGCGCCGATGTAGATCAGGGCTGTCATCCGATCGTGATCCTCAATGCCAAGGCGGCAAGCGTGACCAGCAATACCGGCACAGTCAGCGTGATACCGACACGGAAATAATAGCCCCATCCGATCCGAACACCTTTCTGGCCGAGGACGTGGAGCCATAACAGCGTTGCGAGCGAGCCGATCGGCGTCAGCTTGGGGCCAAGATCGCAGCCGATGACATTGGCGTAGATCATTGCTTCTTGCACGGCGCCAGTGGCATGGGTCGCGTCGATCGACAGCGCGCCCACCAGTACGGTCGGCATGTTGTTCATCACGGACGACAGGATGGCCGCGATCACGCCTGTCCCGAACGCCGCCCCCCACACGCCGCCCTGAGCGGTGCGATCGAGCAGCGCGGCGAGATGGTCGGTCAGGCCCGCGTTTCGCAGCCCGTAGACGACCAGGTACATGCCGAGAGAGAAGATCACGACCTGCCACGGTGCGCCGCGCAGCACCTTGCCGGTCTGGATCACATGGTCCCGTCCCGCAATTACCAGCAGCAGGATCGCGCCGGCAGCGGCAACGGCGCTGACCGGCACGCCGATCGGTTCGAGCAGGAAGAAGCCAGCGAGCAGCAGCGCGAGGACGATCCAGCCGGCACGGAAGGTCGCGGGGTCTCGGATGACATCGCGCGGCGCGCGGAGCGCCCCCACGTCATAGTCTTCTGGGAGGTCGCGCCGGAAGAACAGCAGCAGCACGCCCAGCGTGGCGGCGATCGACACCAGATCGACCGGGACCATCACGGACGCATATGTGCCGAACCCGATCTTGAAGAAGTCGGCTGACACGATGTTGACGAGGTTCGAGACCACCAGCGGCAGGCTGGCCGTGTCGGCGATGAACCCGGCCGCCATGACGAACGCCAGCGTCGCCTTGTCCTTGAACCCCAGCGCGCGCAGCATGGCGATGACGATCGGCGTGAGGATCAGCGCCGCACCATCATTGGCGAACAACGCCGACACCGCCGCGCCGAGCAGCACGATCAGGACGAAGAGTCGGCGCCCATGTCCCCTGCCCCAGCGCGCAACGTGGAGCGCCGCCCATTCGAAGGATCCAGCTTCATCGAGCAACAGGCTTATGACAATGATCGCGACGAATGCAGCCGTCGCGTTCCAGACGATGCCCCAAACGACCGGGACGTCGGACAGCGTGACGACGCCCGCGAGCAGCGCCAAGACGGCCCCGGCGATCGCGCTCCACCCGATTCCGAGCCCCTTGGGTTGCCAGATGACGAGCACGATCGTGACGACGAAGATCAGGACGGCAAGAAGCATCAGGCGATGCGCTGGCCCGAGGCGTTTACCACCTGTTGTCCGTCTTCCTTCGCGAACGCGCCGCGCTGATCGCCCGGCAGCAGATCAAGCACGGCTTCGGACGGCCGGCAGAGCTTCACGCCGAGCGGTGAGACGACTATCGGCCGGTTGATGAGGATCGGGTGCGTCATCATCGTATCCACCAGCGCGTCGTCGGACAGCGATGTGTCGCCCAGGCCGAGCTCCGCATAGGGCGTACCCTTTTCGCGTAGCAGCTCGCGGGGCGTTATGCCGGCGCGGTCGATCAGCTCGACCAGCAGCGCGCGCGAGGGCGGGGTTTTCAGATATTCGACCACGTGCGGTTCGATGCCGGCATTGCGGATCAGGCCTAGCGTGTTGCGCGACGTGCCGCACACGGGGTTGTGATAGATCACGATATCGACGGCCACGGGCGTCCTTTCAGCAGCATGGGGTGAGTTCGGCGATCAGCGGGGCGCACAGCTCCGCGTTGCCGGCGCAGCAATCCTTGACGAGAAAGAGCGTTAGCGCGCGCAGGCCGTCGAGATCGGCACGATAGATGATCGAGCGGCTATGACGTTCGGATCGCACCAGCCCGCCACGGGCGAGGATGCCGAGGTGTGCGGACATCGTGTTTTGCGGTACGTCGAGCTGACGGGCGATTTCGCCGGCAGCCAAGCCATGCGGTTCGTGCCGCACCAACAGGCGGAACACGTCGAGGCGTGTTCCTTGTGCGAGCGCGCCGAGCGCTGAAATTGCCGTGTTGTTTTCCATATATCCAGGATAGCAGCTATATGGTTTCGGTCCAGACGTTGATAGCACCAAGTAGGCAGGCAGTCGGCACCCTACGCTCTTTTCCGAAGTCCCCAACGAGTGGGGCGGGACCCCGCGGGCACGGCTCTATCGGCCCGCTGGGCGTGCCGACCGAGCCATCGTGCCGGCGTCTCGGCCCTGCCGGTGACGATTCTCGCGTAAGGTGTGCCACATGGCACACCTGCGAACGCGCAGGGCGCGAGCAGTGTTTCGATTGGCGTCGACGCCCTCCCCCGGAGGCCACGCCGCACAGCACTTCGCGCGCAGAACCGCGTGTCGTGAGTTGATGGGCTTAGCCTGATCCCCCCGATACGTCGGGCGCAGCCTTCGGATCGGGGTCTTGCGCCTTGCCCTTCGCGGCACCCGGCTGCTTTGCGCTCATGGCGGTCAGATAAGCGACGATCGCCGGCACGTCAGCCTGTGCAACGGGAGCCTTGTAGACCTCGCGCATCTTGGTGACCTCCGCGGTCCACTGGTCGGAAGAGAGTGGCGGCTGGTTCAGCGCCATGCTCGCCGAATGACACGAGGTGCAGTTGGCGTTGATGACGTCCGCATGCGGACCAGCCGGATATTGCCCTTCGTCGGTCGGGAGATCGACCGAGGTGGACGCCAGCGAGAAGCCGCGCGCCGAAACGCTTGGCGGCGGTGGTGCGGCCGGGGCGGCAGGCGGCGGGGCTATGCGGCTGTTCGGGGCACCGATCGCAAGTAGCAGAACGACGGTCGCGCCGACGAACCCAAACGACAGCGTGCCGATGGAAGGCGTTTTCATGGGGGAGCGCTCCTCAGCCGACGACGATGTTGGTGGTTTCAATGTTGCCGCGCATGAACCCGCCCGGGTTCCAGATCGGCGTCATCGGCTGCGCGATGCCGGCGGTGTTCCAGCAGCGCGACATCAGCCTGGTCGGGCCCGCATGCGTGAGCGGCACCTGCGCGTCCCAGCGGCGGAAACTGTATTTGCCGTGATCGGGGCCGAGCGTCGTCTTGTACCAGGTCTTGCCGTTGTCGGTCGACACATCGACCTTGGCGACGCCGCAATCGCCCCCCATCGCAATGCCGCCCAGCGGGATCGACCGGTCGAACGCGATCACCTGCCCTTCGTCGAGGCTCGTGACCCAACTGCGCGGGATCATCTTGTTGATCGGAACGGCCGGGAAATCCTTCTGGCCCGGCCGCACGTTCGCGCCTGGAGTGTCAGGGATTTTGTACGCCTTGGCCATCCAGTAACCGTCGTCGGGCGCGGCGAGCACCTCGATGTCGTTCAGCATCTTGACCCAATAGGTCGAATACCAGCCGGGTACGATCAGCCGGACCGGGAAGCCGTTGAGGAGCGGCATCTGTTCGCCGTTCATCCCGAAGGCGAGCATCACTTCGCCGTCGCGTGCGTGGTCGATCGACAGCGACTTGGCGAAATCCGGTCCACCCGCGACCACCGGCTGGTCGAGCGCACCGAACCGCACTGCAACCGCGCCCGGCTTCACGCCGGCGATGTCGAGCACGTCGCGCAGGCGCACGCCGAGCCATTTGGCGTTGCCCATGGCCCCGTGACGCCACTGCGCACCGGCAACGGGCGGCTGGAACAGCGCACGCGAATTGCCCGAGCATTGGTTGATCGCCGCCAGCTCGACGCGTGGCAACTTCAGCAGTTGCGCGAGCGAGATTGACAGCGGCCGCGTGACCGCGCCGTGCACCTTGATCCGGAACGCCTCGACATCGATCGCGGTGGGGATGTCAGCCCAGTGCCAGCGGACGAAGAACTGGTCGTTTGGCGTGAAGACGTCGCCATTGAACACGCTCATCGGCGTTTCCAGCAAAGGCGGGTGGATACGCTGGAGGATCATGTTGCCCTTGCCAGGGAACGCACTGGTCATCGGTCGTTCCGACGGACCGCCAGGCAGGTGCAGATCGACAATGCTCTGCGCCAGCGCGGGTGCGGCGATCAACGCGCCGCTGCCGATCGCAGCCTCTGCGAGAAAGCGACGGCGGTTCGTCGCCTGCGCCAGTTTCATATCCAGGCTGTCCACCAGCATTCTCCCTTCGATGTCATGCTCTTATGCGCGATCCGTCCGACGGTCTGCCCGGTACGGGTCGATCGGATGCGCCGGTTCGATCCGGCAGGACGATCAGTTCGGCCCATCAATTGGCTTGGGCGATGCAGGGCGACACGAACAGGTTTCCGCGCCAGCCGCCTGTGACCGTCTTGGCGCCGACCAGCAGCCACATCGCTGCGAGCGCGATGGTAAGGACGGTGCCGACGATCCCGAAAAAGCCGAGCTGGAGCGTCGTGCCGAGCTTGAAGGTGGCGACCGTGTAGACGCCGAGCGGGAAGGTGTAGCCCCACCACCCGAGGTTGAACGGAATGCCCGCGCGCCAGTAGCGGATCGTGATCAGCGTCGCGAGCGCCAGCCACCACAGGCCGAAGCCCCAGAGCAGCAGCCCGGCGATCGTGCCGATCCCCTGCGCTACCGCGCCGATCTGGCCGAGGCCGTTGGCGGCGAGGATCGCGGGCGCGTCGCTGCCGAGCACCAGCATCCCGAGCGCACCGGTGCCGATCGGGCCTAGTGCGAGCCAACTCGATGCGGCCATGCTCTCGTGCGGCAGCTTGTGCAGCGCCATCCGCAGGATGAGGATCGCGAGGATGCCGAACGCGACCGGCACCGAATACGCCCAGAGGACAAAGGAGGTCGCCAGCACCACGAACTGGTGGTGCGCGTCCGCCAGATGCGGTGCGAGCAGGCCTCCGCTCGCGCCTGCGACCTCGGCCGCGACCACTGGCAGGAGCCACACCGCGGTCATGCCGTCGAGCGAATGTTCGTGCCGGGTAAACATGAGGTAGGGGATCGCTACACCGCAGGCGAGCGACATCGCGACGTCGATCCACCACAATGTCTCGGCGATCGGGATAACGCCGGCGCCGAACCGCGGCAGGCCGAACGCCAGGAACCCGTTGATGATCGTCGCGAGGCCCATCGGGATCGTGCCGATGAACATCGACACGGTATTGTGCCCGAAGATCCGACGCGCCTCGTGCCCGAACATCGTCCAGCGCGCGGTGTAGAGCCCGGCGAACAGCGTGAAGAGCGCGATGTTGAAATACCACAACGCCTCGCCGACCGGGTGCAGCGATGCGCCGACGCCCGGCACCTGCGGCAAGGCCAGCGCGAGGATGCCCGTGCCCATCGTAGCGGCGAACCAGTTGGGGGTGAACTGGCGGATCATCTCGCGCGGAGAATCAAGCCGGCTGAGCGGCTTCAGACCATCGAGAACGGGTTTCAGATCGGCAGTCACTTCCCAGTCTCCTTGATGAGATCGGTCAGCGCGTCGGCCGCCCGGGTACGATAGCGCTCCTTGTGCCGCAGCGCGTAGAATGGACGCCGCGGCAGACCGAGCGGCAGATCGTGCAACGTGCCGGCCGCGATTGCAGGTGCGACGACATGCTGCGACAGCACCGCGACGCCCGCGCCGGCCTCGACCGCGCTGCGGACCGCCTCGTTCGATGGCAGGGTCAGCGCTATGGTAAGGTCCGACGGATCGACGCCGCGCTGGCGCAACACCTCCTCGAACGACGAGCGCGTGCCCGATCCCTGCTCGCGGACGATCCAGCGCGCGGTCCGGATCCAGTCCTCGTCGATCGTGTCGGCAGCGCGGTCACTCACCAGCACCATGCGGTCGTTCGCGACGGTCCAATGCGCGAGCGCGGGCTCGTCGATCATACCCTCGACGAAGCCAAGCTCGACTGCACCGTCGAGCACGCGCGCCGCGGCCCCTTCCGTGTTGTCGATCGCCAGTTCTATCGTGATGGACGGGTAGCGCGCATGAAACGCCGCCAGCTGGCGGGGTAGCCAATAGCCCGCGATCGTCTGGCTCGCGACCAGCCGCAGTGTGCCGCGCTCCAGTCCGGCATATTCGGCCAATGCAAGTTCTGCACTGGCAGCACGGCCAAGCACTGCGCGTGCGTCGACCAGAAACATACGGCCCGCTTCGGACAGTTCGATCCCACGGCCGACCCGGTGGAACAGCGGCACGCCGTGCCGCGCTTCTAGCGCGGCGATGGCAGCGCTTGCGGCCGACTGCGTCACATTGAGCGCTTCGGCAGCGCGCGTCATGTGCTCGCGCTCTGCGACACCGACGAAAATCCTGAGTTGTTCCAGGGTCATGCCCGATCTCCTTGCCCCAATGATAGGGAAAGGAGATCAATCGCACCAACCAAATATTATGGTCGTTTCAATCATAATTACAGATTGGTCATTTCAGAATGTCGATAACCGCCTCACGTTCATCGACCAGTTCGGCAATCGTGCGATCGAGCATCGTTCGCTGGAATGGATCGAGGATCAGTCCTTCGATACGCCCATAGCCACCGCTTTTGCAGAGCACCGGCACGCCGCACACCAGCCCTTGCGGGATACCGTAGGAGCCGTCTGACACCACGCCCATCGACACCCAATTGTCGCCTGCGCCGTGCACCCAATCGCGCAGATGGTCGATCGCCGCATTTGCGGCCGATGCGGCCGAGGACGCACCCCGTGCTTCGATGATCTCGGTGCCGCGCTGCGCAACGGTGGGGATCAGGGTCTCGCGGTACCAGGCCTC
This sequence comes from Sphingomonas sp. PP-F2F-G114-C0414, assembly GCF_003688595.1. Lineage (GTDB taxonomy): Bacteria > Pseudomonadota > Alphaproteobacteria > Sphingomonadales > Sphingomonadaceae > Sphingomonas. The sequence goes on along the minus strand of NZ_RCWT01000001.1, from coordinate 32,253 downwards.
GTTTCCGATACGGTCGGCAAGCTTTTGGCCATCGAGTTCGGCATTCCCCCAGTCGGCAAACATCGTCGGCGAATGGTTTCCCCAGACGACGAGCTTTGTAATCGCATCGACACCGACACCCGCTTTGGCCGCAAGCTGTCCCTGCGCGCGATTGTGATCGAGGCGGATCATCGACGTGATGTTTTCGGCAGGGAAACCCGGCGCGCTTTGCGCAAGGATCCAGGCATTTGTGTTGGCGGGATTGCCGACGACCAGGATCTTGGCGTCGCGTTTGGCCACTGCGTCCAGCGCTGCGCCCTGCGTCTTGAAGATCGCTGCGTTGGCAGCGAGCAAATCACGGCGCTCCATGCCCTTCGAGCGGGGACGAGACCCGACCAGCATGGCCGCATCGATGTCCTTGAAAGCCACCATCGGATCATCAGTAATGATCACATCTGCCAGCAGCGGAAACGCGCAATCCTCCAGTTCCATGACCACGCCGCGTACTGCGTCCAGCGCCTGCGGCACGTCGAGCAGTTGAAGGATAACGGGCTGGTCCGGTCCGAACACGTCACCCTGCGCGACCCGGAAGAGCAGCGAATAGCAAATTTGTCCTGCGGCACCGCTGATCGCGATCCTGACGGGGGGCTTGGTCATTTTGGAAAGGGCTTTCGTTGGAAGATTACAGACGGTGTGAGACCGATTAACGCGCCGCCAGGGCAAGCGCCGCATCGCGCCCGGATGGCACCAGATTGGCGAGACCTTTTCCTGATCTTACGGCACCAGGAACGTAGATCAGGCTTTGCGCATCCGTACTGATCGGGATCGTCGACACGGTGGTGTACGTCAGCGTGTCGATCCCAGCGACCTTGTTGGTTCCGGCCAGGCTGGCATAGATCCTCGTACCATCGCCCGACGGCCAAACCGCACTCGGAGCCGCTTGTAGCGGGACGGTTGCCACAGCCTCCAGGCTGTCGGTTCTATAGACCTTGATTGCAGGTTGATCGCCGCCAACGCTGACATAGGCAAAGGAATCGTCTGCGCGCTGGGCGAAGTTGACCGCGCCCGTCGCTGGACCAGTGTTTATCACTTCGTGTACCGCAAACGGCGGTTTGGCAGCAAAGACCGTGGTCGTGCCGCTCTCGCGGCGTGTTGCCCAGATCTGTTTGCCATCTGGCGAGACCGCGATTGCTCCCGCACCTGCACCGTTGCTGGCAACGTGTCCGACGACGCGCCGATCCTCGACGTCGACAACCAGGATGGACGGCCTTTCAGTAAGCGATACAAAGGCATAGCGTCCGTTTGGCGACAGGATGGTCGCGCCCGCTCCGCCACTTGCTGGTACGCGGGTGATCTCCCGCGCGGTCTTAGGATCCACGACCGCGATGGCATGTTCATCGCCGAGCGAAACCCAGAGTTCGTGCCCATTGGGCGTAAACGCGACGGCGGTAGGCGACGTCTGGAACACGGTCCGGCCTCGTTCCGTGTTCGTGGCCAGATCTACGAGCGTCACACTGTGCTGCGCTGATGCCGATACCGCCAGGGTCCGCCCGTCACGCGTTGCAGCCAGGTGCTGGACTCTGGGGCTGGAAAAGCTGGGCTCAGCTATCGCGCTTTTGGCGAGGTCGATGCGTCCCAGTTCGTTGCCCGCTGCAGGATCGATGACAACGATCTTCGTCGATGTAGGGTCAGACACATAGATCCGGTCATGATGGCTGAGGTCGATATCAGCCTTCGACCACGGTGCCTGAACCGCCTTGATATCGTAGGGAAAGTCGTCCGCCGCAGGTGCAGCCCAATAGGCCTGAGCGATCACCGGGACTGGCGCTACGGAGGCCAACATCGCGGCAACCAAAACGATCGCAGCTTTCATCGTTTGATCCTTATCGCGGATCCGGCGGGTGATCGTGCCAGTCCGATGCCGTTAGATCGACCGATATGTCCCCTGCGTCCAACGCATGGTCGCGATGGTTTCAATACGAAAACGCGATCATAGATCGCCTACCGTTCTTGTTAGATGATCAGAACAACCATGCTTATGCGTTGGATCGACGGCTGCGCCGCGATCATTACGCTGTCACGCTCGGCGTTGATCGCTCGCGTGTCATAAATGGGAACACTAAAGGCATGACGATGAAATTTCGCACGGCTTTGCTAACGGCGATAGCCGTGTCCGTATCGACGGGTGCTTTAGCGCAAACGGACGGTTTCGCGTCCGCAATGGATGCGGCGATGGCGCGGATGCACGGCGCGATGATGACCGGTTATTCGAGCGATCCCGATCGCGACTTCGCCAAAATGATGATCCCGCATCATCAGGGCGCGATCGACATGGCCGAAGTCGAACTGCGGTTCGGCAAGGATGAACGCCTGCGCCGGCTCGCCCAGGGAATCATCGTCGAACAGCGTCAGGAAATCGCGGTGATGCAGGGCATCCTATCCGAAGGCGGCGCGTTGCTGCCTCACACCGAACCGACCGCGACCGGTCACCCCCATCACGGAGACCGTCCATGAAGCGTTTTACCTTAACCGCCTGTGCTGCCCTGTCTTTTTCGGCCCCGGCATTTGCGCAGCAGGTACCGAACGCGACCCCCGACATCCCTGTTAGCGCGAACGACCGGTTCTACACTTCGGACCAGTTCTCCAACACCGTGTCGGTGATCGATCCGTCGACCAACACGCTGCTCGGCGTCATCAAGCTCGGCGACCAGACCCCGGCCAATCTCAGCCCGCTCTACAAGGGGCAGCTGCTCGTGCACGGCATGGGCTTCTCGCCCGATCGCAAGACGCTGGCGGTAATATCGATCGGCTCGAACTCGGTGACGTTCATCGACACTGCGACCAATGCCGTGAAGCACACGACCTATGTGGGCCGATCGCCGCACGAAGCGTTCTTCCGCCCCGACGGTCGCGAAGTCTGGGTCGCGGTGCGCGGCGAGGATTATATCCAGGTGCTCGACGGTAAGACCTTCGCGCCGACCACGCGCATCCCCGTTCCTAATGGCCCCGGCATGACGATCTTTTCGCCAAACGGGAAATACGGTTACGTCTGTTCGAGCTTCTCGCCCGAGACAGTTGTGATCGACACCGCCTCGAAGAAGATCGTCGGTCGCGTCAAGCAGGCGAGCCCGTTCTGCCCTGACATCGCCGCGACGCCCGACGGTAAGCAGGTCTGGTTGACGCTCAAGGACGTCGGCAAGGTCATGGTGTTCGACGCCAAGCCACCCTTCGCAGTGCTCAAGACGTTCGATACCGGCGCGATCACCAACCACGTCAATATCGCCCGCAATAAGAATGGCCAGTTCGCCTTTGTGACGGTCGGCACCGAGAATGTCGTGAAGGTGTTCCGCACCACTGACTTCGTGCAGGTGGCGAGCATCCCGGTCGGCGCGCTCCCGCACGGCCTATGGCCGTCGGGCGACGGCACGCGGATGTATGTCGGGCTGGAGAACGCCGATGCGGTCGCGGCGATCGACACAGCAAGCAACACCGTCATCGCGACGATTCCAATCGGTCAGGGGCCGCAAGGCGTGGCATATGTTCCCGGCGCGGTGCCGGTAGGCGATGGCCGTGCAAACCTGGTGCCGCTCGCGCAGGCCGGCATGAAGATCCAGCTGACTCTATCCGGGACTGGGCGCAGCCAGGTCACGCTGTTCGATCAAGGCCAGGTCCAGATTTTGCAGGCGGCGGTTGCGGGCCTCAGCCCAAAGATGCCCTATGTCCTTGGATTATCCTCCCACGCTGACGGCAGCGGCGTGATCCAGCCTCTGGCGAAGTTCATGACCAATCCGGCGGGCGGCGCGATAGTAAACACGCTCGGACCGCTCCGCCAGATCGTCAGCGACGCGAAAGGCGACATGCGCCGTTACCTCGTCATTGCTCCGGGCGACCCGATGATGCCGGGCGCTGTCGTTCAGGTGCAAAAATGAGGATTCCGGTGAAACCTGCGCCCCGCTGTCCGTGTCCGGTATATTCGGCATGACGCTGGGCTAGGTCGACACGACGTCTCGAGAGTGTCGGAAAGCACTTGTTTGTCGCACAATGGTGATTACGACTGGGTTTTCTACATATCGGGCCGCTGAATGCCGACAATGGGAAGGAAAGCGGACTGGCTGCTTTAGAGAGGGCAGGTGCGCTCCACTACCTGGTGCACTTCCATTTCGTCGCAGCAGGATGCCTTTACGCCTAGCTCATTACAGGCCCCGATCCGGCGCCGCATCGGCCTTCCGTGCCTGCCCGCCTGATAGTGCTGGGGGTCGCCGTCGTGATCCACTCGATCATGTCGCAGCTGCTCTACGCCGGGCTGTTCGTCGCCATATCCGTGCCGGTTGAACAGTTTCGCCGCGGTGCGGAGCTGATGTCAGTACATGGCGCCCAACTCGCCGGAATGGGTCTGCGATGCGGCATGTTCTGGGTCAAAATCGAAGCCCGGCTTAAGCGAGACCGGTAGGACGAAGCGTTTGCTGCGTGCCGGCTGGTCAGCTTTCTCCAAACAACTCACGTTGCGCCTTGTCCAATTCCTCTGCGTAGCGGCGTCGCGCATAGCTCTCGGAGAGGATGCCGAGAACTGCCCCGTCGCTTCCAACTACCGCCAGTTCGTCCGCACCTTCGGTATCGAACGTAGTCATGACGCTTCTGATGTCTGAATCCGGCGTAAGGGCGAGACCCGTGTGGATCGCCAGCGACCCGATCGGTGCCTTCTGATCGACCTCTTCGGCAAATGCACTGGCAGTCTGTACGATACCGCCATAATTTTCGTGGTCATCGACTAGTAGGACCCGACTTGTGGAACCAAGCGGAAACGCCCGACGAAACTCGGCGATCGTCGTGTTGCACGGCGTAGCCCTTTCGACACGTCGCATCATCTTGCCCGCTGTAAGCGTTCTGACCCAGCCGACATCGCGGGCGCTTTTGATGGTTTCGCCCCGGAGATGCAGGCGCCACGTAGAAAAGGAATAGCCGAACAGCTCGCGGACGATGGTGGACGAGACCAGCGATGCTGCAATGGCCGCGCCGGCAAGGGAGAAGTCGTGGGTCGCCTCAAGGACTAGCATCGCCATCGTCATCGGCCCGCCAACTACGGCGACCGCTAATGCGGCCATCCCCACCAGGGCCGCATTGTGCGGGTCGATCACAGGCGATCCGACAATCCATTCGAGTGAACCAGCAAACAGGTGACCCAGCAGGCTGCCCAAGAACAAGGATGCGAAGAACAGGCCACCGCGGAAGCCAAAGCCAAGTGAGATGATGGAGGCCGCGCACTTGACGACGAAGATGGCGGCGAGGAAGCGCAGCGATACCTCGGCTTCAAGATTGAGGTGGAGGGCGCCGTGACCAGCAGAGAGAATTTGCGGCGTGAGCATCGCCAGAGGGATGAGCAGAAGACCGCCCAATATCGGCCGGCAAATCGAGGGTATCGGCAGTTTGCGTGTAGCTGCTTCCATCTCCGCAACAGCCCGCATCAGCAGTATACCAGCGCCAGCGGCACAGGCCCCAAGACCGGCGTAGAGAAGGTAGTGGAACGTCTCGATCTGTTCGCCTGCATTAGCCGCAACCAGATACGGTTGAGCACCAAACGCCTGCGCCACAAGGACACTCGCCAGGCACGCCGCAGCGACAGGTGCCAGCGCTGATATCGTATAGGCCCCGATTACGATCTCAAAGGCATAGAAGGCCCCAGCTAATGGAGCCCCGAATGCACCTGCGATGGCGGCGCCCGTTCCGGCGCCGACCAAGATGCGCAGATCGGACCTGCGTAACGCAAACCAGTTGCCGCTGAGCGAGGCGACGAGCCCTCCCAACTGCGCATACGCCGCCTCAAGCCCCACAGACGCACCGAAGCCGTTGGAAAGGATCGTTTGCCCGGAGATAACGAGGCTGTCGGACCATGACATGCGACCACCATGAAGGGCGTTCGCCTCTACAGCGTCGACCATCCGGCGCCGGCGAGCATGAGTAACCCAAGAGAAGAGTGCGAGGACGGCTCCACCAGCCGGCAGGGCAAGTAGAGCAAGGTAAGGGATCGTCGTGGCCGCACTCAGCCTTTCATCCGGCGACAAGGCATAAAGCAGATGCTGCATCGCCTGTGCGAGCGTACCCTGGACGACACTAAGCAATCCGGCTGCACTGCCGATCATGATGGCCAGCACGATGAGTGCAGCTTCGCTGGATCGAAAAGCTTTACGGAGCCACGATGGCGCCACCCGACCAGATCCAGGTGGACTAGCTGCGCTATCGATCAGTGGCGCTGAAGCCATGTCAGTCGGCGTCCTGCATCAAGGTTGCAAACAGGGCTGCGGCGAGAACGGCGCTCGAAAGCCACATCACAATCGACAGCGTCCAAGACGTCGCCAGTCCAGCTGCCGTGATTGTTGCAAGCAGTAGGACGATGAGAACGGGCATGGCTGCCCGCGAGTGGAAAAAACGCATGAAGCCGCCTACGCCTGCTACATCTGCGGTGCCACAACCTTCCGAGCCGCCCGGTACGCTTCCTCGCCACGGACGCCATTCAGTATCTTCGAACGCCTGCGGCTTGGCCATGCTGCCCATCAACAGTACCCGGCGATCAGTGCAGTGGCCAAGTCCACATCACTAGAGGCGTACCAACCAAGACCACCAGAACCGATAGTGGTGCGCCCAGCCGGGCGTAATCGCTGAAGCGGTAGCCCCCAGGACCAAAAACCAAGGTGTTACACTGATGCCCAATCGGCGTCAGGAAATCGCATCCTGCCCCGATAGCGGTCCCGATGAGGAAGGCTTCGGGGCGATATCCGAGGTCATGCGCGAACACCGCCGCGATTGGCGCCATCACCAAGACCGTCGCGGCATTGTTGAGAAACGGCGTCACAGCCATCGCCGCTACGAGGATCAGGGCGACCGCGCCCCATGGCGGCAAGGAGGCCGCCAGATGGGCAAGCGAGGTCGCGAGTACATCCGACGCGCCGGTGGTGCGCAGGGTTTCACTGACCGGAATGAGCGCGCCCAGCATGATGAGAATTGGCCATTCGACGCCATCATAGGCATCTCGCAGCGGTAGCGCTCCGGTCGCCATCATTAGACCGGCAGCGGCGAAGAAGGCGACGGCCACAGGCACATAGCCGGTCGCGGTTACGGTCATCGCCACCGCGAGGATGATAAGTGGTAGGAAGCGACGCTTCGAACTTCCCAGACGCAGGGCACGCTCTGCCAGCGGCAGCGTACCGAGGTCACGCATGCGTTCCGGCAAGAGTGTGAGGGGTCCTTGAAGAACAATGACATCGCCGGCGCGCAAGACGGTCTCGCTGAGCTGCTTGGTCAGCCGTTTGCCGGCGCGCGATACCGCGATGAGATTGACGCCATAGCGTTGCTGAAGCCGCAGTCGTCCAGCGGACTGGCGGACCAACACGGAGCCGGTGGTGATGACCGCCTCAATGACGCCAACCTCATCATCTTCGCTGCCTTCCGGTAGGTCACGATGCTGTCCGGCAAGTGCTAGGTGGTCACCCGCAATGACACGCTCAAGCGTATCCGGGTCACCGCCCAAGATCAGCGTGTCGCCGGCAGCCAGAAGGAACTCGGCCGTAATGCTCGTGCGCACATCGTCACGGACAACATTGGCGATCGTCACCTCATTATCATGACGGTCGATGAAGGACTCAACCGTTTCGCCGACAGCGGGCGATCCGTCTTGGATGGTCGCCTCAGTGACATAGTCCGTGATGTTTAGAGCTTCGCCCATGGTCGGCGCTGCGCGGCGTTCCCTGGGCAGGAGGCGGTAGCCGAAACGCAGGAAAATGAGGCCGACCACAAGCAGGCCCAGCCCCGTTGGCAGATAATCGAACATGCCGAACGGCTCACCGGTCATCTGCTCTCGTACTCTGCTGACAATAATATTCGGCGACGTACCAACGAGGGTCATCAACCCGCCAAGGAGCGAAGCGAACGACATCGGCATCAGGAACACCGAGGGGCTAGTGTCCGATTTCTTCGCCGTCTGCACGGCTGCCGGCATCAGCATAGCCAAGGCACCGACGTTCTTTACGAGCCCGGACGATACCCCGACTGCCGTAGTCAGCACCACGAGTTGCGACCGGACGCGTGTCACGCGCCGCGCCAGTATCCCGAGCGCGCTCTCGATTAGGCCGGAACGCTGCATTGCCGATGAGATCACCAGCGCCGATCCAACGATGATAACGATGTCATCGGAAAAGCCAGTAAATGCCGCTTTGGGCTTCACCAATCCCAGCGACAGCCCGGCAAGCAGGGCGATGATGGCCGTGACATCATAGCGAAATCGGCCCCAAAGAAAGAGGCCCATCATGCCAATCAGCAGGCCAATCGACATAAGTTGCGGCGTGGTCATGCAAGCAGAATCCGTAAAATGGCGATAGTCACGCCGGTTATTGCAGCCAAATCCCGACGAGTGCCGCCAAGACGGCAATCGCTAGGAAGCCGTTCACAGAGATCAGCAACCAAGCCGGCAGTCGCTGAGTGTCGGGCCGCGGTGGGGCGATAGGAATCATTTCACGCCAGACCGCTGCAACGAAGCAGAAGCCGCTGAACAGGATCAGGACGGTTGCGGTCGCACCGGCAAGCCAGCCGGGCACGATGTTCTCAAGCAATGCGCGGGCGCCAATTCCTGCGGCTAGAGCGGCAAGCCCGGTACGGACCCAGGCTGCGTAGGTGCGCTCCGCTGCCATGACTGTTCGATCGGCAGCAAGCTCCGTGCGCCGATCGGCGCTATCTGCTTGCTGCTTGGCGCTATGCTCCAACCGGTCCGCACCGTGAACGAATGGGCCGTTGAAATCACGGGTCAATGACAGTCGTTCGTTGGCCATGGATGATCAACGATACCCACACGCTTTCAGCACATCGAATGTTAAAAAGGATCATGCCGAATAAGTTATCGAGGTTAGCAGATCCCCCGCCTTCACAGGTGTCAAAACCGGCTGGTTGCGGCACGAAACCTTTCTCGAAAACGATCCAGACCGTGCGAAAACTCCAACCCCGAATGTAGCGTACTAATATAGCTGCGTGTCGGTTGCCAGGTGATTGGCTATCTTGCGTCGCAGCCATATCTGGCGACGTTATGTTTCGAGCATCACGTCTGTATCGGGGGCGGCGGTGAGTTTTCGCACGGTCTGGATCGAATTTCGGGAATGTCCGGGTTGGGCAGGAAAGCGGAACGGCGGCTTTCGGGAAGGTGCTGGCGATAGCCGACATTCTGTGGCGCTGCCTCCTTTTACAGGAGTATCTATCGTTACATTCACACGCTCGGCGGTCTGCTACGATCGAACTCCATTTTGAAGATTCCGTCAGACCTCAAAACATAGGTGCAATGATGCCAATCTTCCTGACTCTCTTTAAGCATGTCACGCCTTAGGGCGGATAGAGCATCATTGACGGATCGGTTCATGGTTCTCTCACCTTCCACCCCCTCAACAAGCTTACCGTTGCACACGACATCGTAGCGCCTCTGTATCCAGTCGTCATGAACTTCTGCCACGATCCATACTTCGGATACAGAAGTCGCTAGCATTGGAGCAATTGCGAGGGCGATGCTCTCCAGCTGACGGCTACTTTCCATTTCTGCATTTACCTCCGATGCCAGATTATATCAGCGTAATCGCTTTTGCGATCCATTTTACCGCGCTTGCCCATTGGCCGTAACTAGACAGCTTTACCAATCCCGAGCGCCCCGATTGCAACTCATGTCTGGAAAGTTCCCCATAATCCCACTGAACGAATGACTACTACCGGGACTCCGAATTACTAACCCGAGCGTCCGGGTGTGGGCGTGAACGGCCCTGCCGTTTTTAAGCGCCGACTAGCCCCGCCAGTGTCGGAAAACACATGATAGCCGACACCCCCGACCTGCGCTTTCGCCGAACCATACCCACCTCCACCCATAATGATCGACAAACCCTATCGCTTTGGTAAAGTGTGCGAGAACGTACTTTCGAAGGTTTGTCGTACATGTTGGTCGGATATATGAGGGTGTCGTCAGCCGACGATCGTCAGACGGTCGACCTGCAACGTGACGCGCTGGTAGCAGCTGGCGTTGATCATCGGCATCTCCATACTGACAAGGCATCGGGCGCTCGCGACGATCGACCTGGGCTGAAAGCATGCCTCGACTATTTGAACGCGGGCGACACGCTGGTTGTGTGGAAGCTCGACCGGTTAGGACGTTCGCTGCCCCACCTGCTGACGATCGTCACCGACCTGAAGGCGCGCGGCATCGCGTTCCGATCGCTGACCGAGCAGATGGATACGACCACGCCGCACGGCGAGTTGCTGTTCTCGCTGTTCGGTGCATTGGCTCAGTATGAGCGTGCGCTGACGCGCGAACGAGTGATGGCGGGACTAGCCGCTGCCAAACGTCGAGGACGCCAAGGGGGGCGGCCACCTATGATCGACGCCGAAACTCTTGAACGGATCACTGCTGCGCTGGATGGCGGAGCCAGTAAGGCGTCTGTCTGCCGGACCTTCAAGGTGCCGCGCTCTACCCTGCTTGGCACCCTAGCGCGGATCGGTTGGGCCGGTTCGGCGAAGGCCTGATTTTCGCGCCCCTGTTATTATGACCGGTAAGCCGAGGAGGAAGCTGTCGCCAATATCGTTCGCAAAGCGTGTCAGATTGCAGGCTCTTTGACGGCGCAGGGATCGCATGTGGGCAGTTGAGGCTATTATTCTGCCTCAATGCTAAGCATTTAACGGACGTTACCGGACAACATCAGGTGATGATCACCGTGGCGACACCAATGATGGACAGAACAACGCTGATTGCAACTAGCCACCGGACATGGGATCGATTCACTGGCAAGCTGGCGCGATGCACCGCTACCAGCAACAGAGCCGTACTGAGGAGTACGATCGCACTGCCTAATAAATCGCCCTGCGTCTCGGTCATGGCTGTTCCAGTCGGTTCGCTTCTTAATGAATGTACCAACCTGCGATTGTCGTCGTCATGACAGCGGGATGAAGAACGAGCGTAAGCTTCGCACTATGTGCATATTACGAACCGCCTCGGCTCTAAATGCGCATCTCCGGCAGCCTTCAACGACTTTCTGTTAGGTCGCTCGTTACACCAAGCTCAGGCAGTAGCCAGATCTGAAAAACTATAACGCCGCCCTCACCGGGTCTCAGCGCTGCGCACCGATTATTTCCAACAAAGCGTCCGCAGCTATCGAACCGTATTTTTTCATCGTAGCATCTGGTGCCAATGCTTGGCGTTCGCATATGGCCATTCCCCTCGAAGGGGCGCATGACTGAAGTCGGCAAGCGTAGACAAAGATACACTGGCAAACGTCACTTTATCAGAACGCTGGCACCCGATCCGCGAAAATATCAAGTGACCGGGAATAAACTGCCGAGTGGCGACGTCTAAGCTGACATACCGACTCTGCGTAGGAGACCATCTTGCCTGCCATCCGATCATTGGCCCGATTTTCCATAGCCATTACTCTTGCTTTCGGGGGCGGTGCCGCCTTCGCGACAGTTGCGAATGACGAGAAGCCTTATCTGACCGAGGTCAACGCCGCGATGGAGCGGATGATGGCCGGCATGATGGTCGCCCCGTCGGGCAATGTGGATGCGGACTTCGTGACGATGATGCTGCCGCATCATCAGGGTGCCATCGACATGGCTGTGGCAGAGCTTCGATACGGCAAGAACGAGCAACTCAAACGCATCGCGCAAGAGATTATCGTCGACCAGCAGCAGGAGATCGCCGCCATGCGCCTTGCGCTTGGCCAGCCGCTCCCGCCCTCTGCTCCAGTTCCTACGCAGCAGTCTGCTCTCCCCCATCCGCACATGGAGCCTTGAAATGAAGCGACTTTTTCTATTGGCAGCGAGTTTTGCCAGCGTTGCTTCTGCGCAACCGGGCGTTTGGGCATCGCCAGCCGCACTCGACATCCCAATCGTCTTTGACGACTCTGCAGCCGATCAGACAGATGGGAAGCACGGGCAGGCGCCTTGGGATCGCGAAAATCAAAAGGTCAGCAGCGGCGACCGGGTCTATGCAGCGGAGCAATTCTCCAACACGGTGTCGGTGACCGACCCGTCGACGAACACCTTGCTCGGCGTCATCAAGTTGGGTGATCCGCAACCTGGTAATTTTAGCCCGCTCTACAAAGGGCAGGTGCTCGTTCATGGTCTCGGCTTCTCGCCGGACGGCAAGACCCTTGCGGTCGTCTCGATCGGTTCCAACTCTGTCACTTGGATCGATACCGCAACGAACACGGTCAAGCATACGACCTACATCGGCCGCAGCCCGCATGAAGCGTTCTTCACGCCCAACGGCAAGGAAGTGTGGGCGACGGTCCGAGGCGAGGACTACATTTCGGTGCTTGATCCGAAGACGTACGAAGAGACGAGCCGGATCAAGACGCCTGGCGGTCCCGGCATGACCATATTCTCTCCCAACGGAAAATACGGCTATGTATGCTCGTCGTTCAACCCGGAGTTGGTGGTGTTCGACGTCGCGACCCACAAGGAAGTGGGGAGGGTGCAGCAACCTAGTCCATTTTGCCCGAACATTTCGGCTAGCCCTGATGGCAAGCAGGTATGGTTCACGCTCAAGGATGTCGGCAAGACGGTCGCCTTCGACGCCAAGCCCCCCTTTGCGATCCAGAAGGTGCTCGACACCGGTCCGATTACAAATCACGTCAATTTTGCGGTCACATCTAAGGGGCAATTCGCCTATGTGACCGTCGGCGGTCTAAACCTTGTCAAAGTATTCCGGACCAAGGATTTCAGTCAGGTCGCGACCATCCCCGTCGGGAAGCTTCCGCACGGTATCTGGCCGTCCGGAGACGGCAAGCGCATCTACGTAGGGCTCGAGAACGACGACAGGCTGGCGGTCATCGATACGGCACGCAATGTGGTGACCGGTACGATCCCCATTGGGCAGGCACCGCAGGCGATCGCCTACGTTCCAAACGCCGTTCCCGATGGTCCAGGCACGGCCAATCTTCAGCCGCTCGGCACGGCAGGGAACGCCACCCACCTCATACTTGCAGCGCCCGGCAACGCGGTAGCGAGCCCGACGAGTATCACACTGTTCGATCAGGGCCTGATCCAGGTGGTACAGGGATCGGTGACCGGCTTGGCACCCAAGCGTTCGTATATTCTCGCACTGGCCGGCAAAGCCGACGGGTCGGGGGAACTCGAACCCTTGGCAAATTTCATGACGAACCCCGCAGGCTCAGCGATCGTCAACGTTTCCGGACCGATCCGACAGATCGTCACCGCTAAAACGGTTTCCGAGCGACGCTTTCTGGTGGTGGCGGAAAGCAATGACGGTGTTCCAGGCTCAGTCTTGCAAATGCAGCAGGACTGATGGACGCACGCGCAGCCCTGATCGAGCCCCTGATCCCTGGTCTTCGACGATATGCTCGCGCTTGGCTTCGAGATGCCGCGACGGCGGACGATCTCGTGCAGGATTGTCTCGAGCGAGCCGTTGGATCTTGGCGTAAGCGTCATGGCGACGCGGTGCGCCCCTGGCTCTATGCGATTCTGCACAATCTGTTGGTCGACCATGGCAGGCGACAGGCGCGGCGTGGCACGCTGGTAGCAATCGACACGGTCGCTGACGCAGTGCTTGCGGTACCGGCCGAACAGTCGACAGGAATCGAACACAGCGACCTCATGCGCGCACTGGATATCTTGCCAGCAGACCAGCGTGCGGCGATCTTGCTCGTGTCGGTAGAGGACCTGTCTTATGCGGAGGCTGCGGCCATCCTCGGTGTACCGACCGGCACGCTCATGTCGCGCCTTTCGCGGGGGCGGGATCGCCTGTCTGAGCTGATCGGCGCTGGCGAACGTCCAAAATTGCGGAGAGTAAAATGACGACCCCGATCGGCGAAGACGATCTCATGGCTTGGGTCGATCGCCGCCTGCCCCCAGAGCGGCATGCGATCGTCGATGGATATCTCGCTGATAATCCAGATGTCGCGCGACGGCTCGCTCTGCAAGCGGAGCACCGAGCCGTCATTGCGGGCATGTTCGTCTCTGTGTCGACCGAACCGATCCCGTCGGCGATGCGGGTCGGCACGATTGTGTCGCACCATCAAACGAGGCCGCAGTGGTGGCAGGCGATTGCCGCGGCACTGCTACTTGCGGTCGGTTTCGGTGGCGGTTGGGGTATGCGCAACTCGACGCTACCACCGCGTGCCGGCATCGGTGCACTGGCCCAGGAAGCGACGGACAATTACCGGGTTTATGCCGTTGATGCGCAGCGTGGGGCCGAGTTTGGACCCCAGGCTAAGGCCGAGCTTGTCAGCTGGACGTCTAAACGGCTCGGTAGCCGTGTAGCCGTCCCCGACCTCGCCGCCGCAGGGTACCGCTTCGCCGGAGGCCGTCTGGTCGCAACGCCGCACGGTCCTGCCGCGATGTTTCTTTATGACGGTCCTTCGTCAACCCGGCTCGCTGTAGTGACCCGCCCAATGGAGATCGATAAGGCCGCTCGCATGACGGAGAGCGCGGACGGTGACCTCGGTCGGGTGAGTTGGGCTGATCGCGGTGTTGGCTTCAGCATCGTTGCCGCCCGACCAACAACAGAACTCCAGTCGGTTGCAGAGACGGTGCGGCGCCAGTCGCAACGTGTCTGAGATTCCAGGAGATCGAAGCTGAACTTCTCCCTGGTGGGGCCGTAAGGGCCGAGTAATCGCATTGCAGCGGTTTTCCATAGAAATGTTTGTGACACGATTGCGCTGTCACTTGTCATTCGCCGGTCATCTGAGATCGCCCAGTAACGTTCGTGGTAAATGGGATCAGTTACGCTTGGATAAGGCCCTTTTAGCGTCGTTCAAGGATAATTGGCGAGACGCGCCCGAGACCGAATTGAAAGTTCGTGTCGGCCCTTCGGTAAGTGGCTCGGCAGTATTGGCAGATGGCAGCACGATTGAACGTATCAAGCAACAACATCGTTCACTACTCGCAGTCGAAATGGAGGCATTTGGCGTCTTCTCCGCCGCGCAGATGGCTTCGTCCCCGCGGCCTACTGCTTTCACGTGCAAAGCTGTTTGCGATTTTGCAGATGAAATAAAGGACGACCGCTGGCAGTCATATGCGGCGTATACTAGCGCCTGCGCCCTTACGGCTTTCTGTGAAAGGTATATGGGTACGCTTACATGAAGAGGGCGGTTATGGAGCGAGTTGAGTCTGGCAACGGCCGACGGCGAGCGGCGCCTTTCTGAGCACGAACGTGCGCGCCGCGCAGCAGCGTAAGCGCTATTACAAACACACCCAAGTTTGCACAGACCGAAACCCACTCCGGGGGGCTCCCCAAATTCATCGCCACGCGCTCTTG
The DNA here is from genome assembly GCF_003688595.1 of Sphingomonas sp. PP-F2F-G114-C0414. Classification (GTDB taxonomy): domain Bacteria; phylum Pseudomonadota; class Alphaproteobacteria; order Sphingomonadales; family Sphingomonadaceae; genus Sphingomonas. The sequence continues at coordinate 16,985 of NZ_RCWT01000001.1, read as the reverse complement.
TTATCGAGCCGCTTCATAGCGGTCCTCGGCAATTAGCATAGGGCCACGCCCCGGAAGGTCGTGTCGTCGACTATGATTTTGGCTAACCCCGGACCGACAATAGTGTTTACCTTGCCGAGTGCCGTTTCGATGGCATCGCCAGGGAAATTGATTTCGACGACATGTGAATTCGGCACCGGCTGGTTGTCTGCGTCGATAACCATCGGCAAGGGCGTAAGCTTTACCCGATAGATGGCCGACTCCGTCTGGTTGCGTGCGGTCACAAGCTGATGTTCCGTTTCGCCATTTCGGCAGACGCCATTTCCTTCAACGTCGTTACCGTCTCGCCCGAGAAGATATCCGCCAGATCGAGGAGGTCCTCGTCCTTAAGTGCAGCAACCGCGGCTTCGATCTCAGCGAGACGATCGACAGCGCGGCCACCTACGGCAGCACGCCGCTTGATCCGTAATTTGAGCATCCACGATCGATAGCAGAGTCAACGCAGGATTGGCAGTGAGATCAGCTAACGCGATTACGCAGCCTGGGATCGGACTCAGACGCAACCGAACTGACTATGACTGTGGGACGGCATCCTTCTGTGCAGGCGCTTCGGCCGCCTGCGGCCTATTCATGCTCTCGACCTCCGCGGTAGTTTTAAAGTCCAAAAGCTCGACCTGAAACACAAGATCGGAGTTGGCCGGGATCGGGCCTGACGCTTGCGACCCATAGGCCATCGCCGCAGGAATACAGAACCGTGCGACGCCATTCTTGGCTAGCATCTGCAATCCTTGAGAGAAGCCCGCGATCACGCCGTTGACCGGCAATGGGGACCGCATCCCTTGATCGAACACTGCCCCAGTCGTTGCCAGGTAGCCGATGTAGTTCACTAGCGAGACATCGCCTTGGGTGGGCTTCGCGCCAGATCCGGGACGCAGCATCGTATATCCCAACCCGGTAGGCGCGCGTGCCGAACACAAGCGCTGCCCCTTTGGCACTATGGGAGTCAAAGGTAGTGCGATGATAGCACTGCTTGCCTTCACCGGCGCAGGTACTGAACCGCGCGGCTTCCCTTTTTGAAGCGCCGCCCCGTTGACAGGTAACGGTGCTGCCAGCAGCGGCAGGACAACGGCGATAACGAGACGGCGCAAGGCACGTGGGGATAAGCTCATTTCCGGGGCTATATCCAGGCCACGGGCGACGCGCCACCGGTTCCATCCCGATATCATCGTGCGCATATTGGCGAGTGATCACCGGCAGGTACCGGTATCGTCGGCCGGTTCGCAACTCAGCGGTTTGTTGGATCGTTTGATGTAATCAAGGAGAGCAACAATGCCGATTACCCCGCACGACGAAGAACCTGGTTTTGAAACCGACGTCAACGAACTGCCAGATAGCGACAACGGTCCAGAAGATAGTCTAGAAGACAAACCGGCGCAAGACGTACAGCGCTCAGACGATCTCGAGGAAGCTCAGAAGGAAGGAGCCGAGGAGAGAGAAGAGGGCGGATTGTATTGAAATTGGGGCGGGACGTTCCGAACTTTTTCTGTGAATGTGTAATCGAAACGTCCCACCCCGTTTTGGCGACGCCAAGACGTTTCTAATGAACTGCAAACCGAGGTTATCAGCTGGGAGCGACTTCTTTCTTTAGCATCGCGTCCTTGAGCGTATTGCCTGCGATCCCCCCGGCAGCGACCGCAACAACGACATTGCCGACGAAAAACTCCACAATACCAACGACGCTGCCGAACGCGATCAGCGCCGAAGTCGTCACCGGTAGCGCGGCCGTTGCCTTACCGATCGCGACTTTCGCCTCTTGGCGGACAAGCCGAAGCCGTTCGAACACCGGCTCGAGCGATCGACCTTGATCGACTGCCGCGATCAGATCGCCCAGCGCACGATGCAGCGCCTTCAGTTGCTGCAGCGCTACCGCGCGATCGGCATCGACCGGTCCACCGTTGTCGCGGGCGAGTTCTTCATCGTCGATCAGCCGTTGCACGGCTTCCAGGGCAACAGGCGCTAACGCCTGAATGACAGCGGCATGCTCGCGCAGAGAAGGGCGCCCGGTCCATGTCGCCGAACTGACGGCATCCGGTCCGCGAACCTCGTCCCAGAGCGCCTTGAACTGCTCACGGACCATCTCACGCCGCAGGGTGCGATCCTTCGTTTCCCGAGCATGGCGTACAAACGCCTCAAGGCTCGGCTGCGCCGCGACAAAGGCCGGCGCCAACGGTCGCAGGTCGGTCCGGCCAAGCAGCGCCCGGCGCAGCGCCTTGTAGCGCGTGTCGTCCGCCAGATCCTGGATCCCATCGCAGGCACCCAGACATAGAGTTTGCAGACGCTGCAGCGCCTCTTCGTCGTTCAGCCCTTCCGGCCAGTGTGTTCCTGAATAGCCCATCGCATTCGATCCGTTTCGACTCAGCTGGCTGTCGAATGCACGATTACGTGGCTGTAGGACATACCAAGAACATCGAAGCGTCAGAACGTCATAGACATACCGCTAACGATGATGTTGGTAGACCGGACCGATGCCGATCCGCCCCGAACATGTCTTCTTGTATCCCATCGACTGGCCCCAGCTATCGCATTTGGTCCGCTTCGTACGGGCAGGCGGACGCTGCGAACATTGCGGGCGCCCACATGGGCAGCGGGTCTTCCACCTCGGAGACGGACGCTGGTGGGACAAAGGCAGGTCGTATTGGCGTGACGGCGACGGCCGGCGTGTTCGTCGACCGACTGAGAACATCCTTCAGATGGGAAAATGGACACCGGTGGTCTTGGCCTGCGCGCATCTCAATCATGATCCCAGCGACAGCGCGCTTCACCAGCTGGCAGCGCTCTGCCAGCGCTGCCACATGATTTACGACGGTCCTGAGCATCGCCGTCGACGTTGGATGAACGCGCATTACCGGCGTGCGCTCGGCGATCTGTTCTACGGCCCATATCCGATGCGAGGGGCGGACTGGATCACGCCGACACCCATCAGCATGCTCGACGACAGTAGATCACTATACGCGAGCGTCCGGTAGCGGAGCACCGGATACGCTGAGCGGCCTGGGTTCAGACAAAAAAAGGGGCCGCCAAAAGCGACCCGGGAGGTTTTAGGAGAGGATGCCTGAAAGGCGTCACCTTGGTATCCGCCAGGCAGGGCAATGGCGAATGCAAATCTGTCTAATCTGGATTGCATTTCATGCACTTGGCAGAAGGTTGTGGCCAAATTCATTCCCTGCCGAGCTCGACGACAGGGTTACTGACGAAGGTACGACTGCGCGGGAAACGGGCCGGATTCCCCACGCCGATCGCCATGCCCAACGGCCGTCGTTTGCATATTCGCAAGGGCGTTAGCGCGGCTCCGCAGCCCATAGCAAAACGTGCTTCGCAGCGTCAGTAGCTGGAACCTTATCCACATGAGTATCGAGTCTGACGCTTGACCAAACGGTTCTGGTAACGGAACATAAAGGGAACAGGTAGAGTCTAGACATCATGATCACCGCCCTCGAGTCCCTGCCGACCACCATCGCCCACCTGCGGACAATCGCCACGCCTGTGGTGGATCACCGCATCATGCCATTCGGTATCCCTGCGCTCGACGATCGCCTCGCAAGCAGGGGCCTTCGCGCTGGAGCGCTGCACGAGGTCGCCGCACAAAGCTGTTCGATGGTCGACGATGCCGCAGCAACGCTGTTCCTGGCGGGCATTGCCGCGCGAGAGGCAGCCCAAACCGGCGGACCGGTGCTGTGGGTGAGCTGTCGCAACGATCTCTATGCGCCGGGCTTGGAGCAGGCGGGGCTATCATCTGCCGACTTGATTCACGCACAACCCCGTGACGATGCAGCCTTGCTGGCCGTCGTCGAAGACGCGGTGCGCGACGGAACGCCGTCGGCGGTGATCGCCGAGGTTAGCCGGATGGCGATGGTCGCGACCCGGCGCCTGCAACTGGTCGCGGCCGACGCCGACATTCCCGTTCTCATCCTGCGACGCAGACGTAATCGCGACCAGGATCCGCTCGCCGAGCCGTCTGCGGCCTGGACCCGCTGGCGGATCGCCAGTGCGTCGTCCGAGCCCCTGGGTGTCGCCGGCGTCGGCCGATCCCGGTGGCAGGTCGCGGTCGCACGGCAGCGTGGCGGCGAAGCATTTTCGATGATTTTGGAGGGCTGCGATGAGACGGGTTGTCTCGCTGTTCCTGCCGCACTTGGCCATCGAGCGGCTGAGACGGCTGGACCGGCACGCCACGCGGCCGCCTGAGCGGCCTGCCCTTCAGCTTCCCGTCGACGACGATCCCGGTGCGTGTTCGGTACCGCGGGGCGGCGGGTGGCGGCCGGGTGCGCGGTGGGCTCGTGCCGACATGCCAACCAGGCAGGATGTGGAAGGTGAGATCGAAGCGCTACCCGCGCATGCGAAACCACCCATGCGTGAACTTGGCCGACGATCGGAGGCGGCGAACCATCCGTTTCATGGGTTTGCGCAAGCCGACAGTCACGACAGGGTCGCGGCGACCGTTGCCGCGTTCCACAGGGCGCCGCTCGCGCTGGTGGGCAAGGTCGGCCGGCGCGAAGAGGTGGTTGCCGCCTGCGATGGCGCTGCCGCGTTAGGGATCACGATCGGGATGGCCGCGACCCATGCGCGTGCGCTGGTGTCCGATCTCGACATCCGACCTTCCGAGACCGAGGCGGATGCCGCGATGCTGGATCAGCTCGTGCTACGCGCGGTGCGCCGCTGGTCGCCGATCGCAGCCGCCACACCGCCCGACGGGCTATGGCTCGACCTGACCGGCTGTGCGCATCTCCATGGCGGGGAAGAACGGTTCTGCCGGCGTCTGCGCGCGTTTTGCCAGCGTGCCGGGTTCACCGCGCGCGTGGCGGTTGCAGACACACCGGGCGCGGCCCACGCTATTGCCCGGTTCGGGCCTGCCGACATCGCGATCGTGCCCACAGGGCGGACGGTCGAAGCGCTCAGCGGCCTACCGGTCGCGGCCTTGCGCCTAGCAGGCACCGCGCTCGTTGCCGCCCGCAAGTTCGGCTTCGAACGCGTCGCCGATCTTCTACCGGTCGCGCGCGGGCCTTTGGCACGCCGGCTCGGGCTGGCTGCGATCACGCGGCTCGATCAGGCACTCGGCGCGGTCGCCGAACCTATCACGCCGCGCACCGACGAGGTCATGCCGATCGTCGAGCGCCGGCTGCTCGAACCGATCGTCACCGCAGACGCGATCGCGCAGGTCATGGAGGATCTGCTCGGCGACATGGCCGAACTGCTGCGCGCAAAGGGACTCGGCGGACGGTCGCTGCGCCTCGGTGGCTTACGCGTCGATGGCAGCGAGCAGGTCGTCGCCGTCGGCACCTCACGCCCGACGCGCGAGGTCTCGCACCTGCTGCGGCTCATGAAGCTCAGGATCGAACGGATCGATCCAGGACTGGGGCTCGAGCAATTTTATCTGGCGGCGCCGCACACCGAGCCGCTCGACGCGGTCGATCTCGGCGCGGTTCTCGCCGGTGAGGTTCTCGTGCGTGATCCGGCCCGTCTCGTCGACGTCGTTGCCGGCCGCATCGGCGCTGACGCCGTATTCCGGATCGCGCCGGTCGAAAGTCATGTGCCTGAGCGTGCCGTCATGCGGGCCGACCCGGTGGTGGCGCCCGCGGGCTGGCCGAAATGGCGCCGACCGACGCGCCTGCTGACGAGGCCCGAACCGCTGTGGGGCGTGATCGCGCTGATGCCCGATCAGCCGCCCCGGCGGTTCGAGTGGCGCGGCCGGCCGCACAAGGTCGTCGCTGGCGACGGCCCCGAGCGGATCCACGGTGAGTGGTGGCGCCGTGACGCGGAAGTGTGGGCTGTCCGCGACTATTACCGCGTCGAGGACGATACCGGCGGTCGCTACTGGGTGTTCCGGCGTGGCGACGGGTTCGTCGAGGATACCGGCGATCTCAGCTGGTGGATGCACGGCGTGTTCGCATGACCGACTATGTCGAACTTCAGGTCCTCACGCATTTCTCACTGCTGCGCGGCGCGTCGAGCCCCGAGGAGTTGTTCGCGGCTGCGGCGCTGCTTGGCTATCCCTCGATCGGGGTCAGCGACATCGGCACCGTCGCGGGCGTGGTGCGCGCCTGGGAAGCGCAGAAGGCGACGGGCATACGCTCGATCGCCGGCACACGCGTCAATCTATCCTGCGGCCGGCAGTTGCTGCTCTACCCGACCAACCGCCCCGCCTGGTCGCGCCTGACGCGTCTGCTGACAGTGGGCAAGAAGCGGGCGGGGAAGGGCGGGTGTCTTCTCCACTGGCATGACCTCGAACCCTGGTCGGAGGGCATGATCGCCATCCTGCTGCCGCACGAGGCAGACGAGGATAATCTGGCAGCGCTCGCGGACCTGAAGACTCTCTATGGCCGTCGCGGGTATATGGCACTGTTCCAGCGGCGCCGGCCGGACGATGCCGTGCGGATCGACGCGCTGGCGCGGCAGGCGGGCGGCGCTGGCGTTCGTGCGGTGGTGACGGGGGATGTCCTCTACCACGCGCCCGAAGCAAGGCTGCTCCAGGACGTGGTGACGGCCGTGCGCGAGAAATGCACTGTCGACGAACTCGGCTACCGGCGTGAGGTCAATGCCGACCGTGCGCTCAAATCCCCCGACGAAATGGTCCGGCGGTTCAAGGCGTATCCCGATGCGCTACGCGCGAGCGTCGACATCGCGCGTCTGTGTACCTTCGATCTAGGTGAACTGGCCTATCAGTATCCGCACGAGCGGCTGATCGACGGGCTGACCGCGCAAGAAGCCTTGCAGAAGCTGGCGGAAGACGCTGTCGCTGCCATGTTCAACGGCGCGGTGCCGGCTGCCTATACCGAGCAGATCGCCCACGAGATGCGGCTGATCGGCGAGCTCGGCTATGCGCCGTATTTCCTGACCGTTTACGCGATCGTCCGCGAGGCGCGCCGGCGCGGGATCCTGTGCCAGGGGCGCGGTTCGGCTGCCAATTCCTGCGTCTGCTTCGTGCTAGGCGTCACCTCGATCGACCCGATCAAGCATGAGTTGCTGTTCGAGCGGTTCGTCAGTGGCGAGCGCCGCGAGCCGCCCGATATCGACGTCGATTTCGAGCATGAGCGTCGCGAAGAGATCATCCAGTGGATCTACGAAACCTATGGCCGCAACCACTCGGCGTTGACCGCGGTCGTCACACGCTACCGGGCGCGCGGCGCGGTGCGCGACGTCGGCAAGGCGCTCGGCTTGCCCGAAAACCTGACCTCGTCATTGGCCGGCCAGGTCTGGGGCTGGTCGGCCGAAGGCGTCGGCGAAAAGCAGGTCAACGAATTGAACCTCGACATCGGCGATCGTCGCCTGCGCCTCACGCTCGAGCTCGCCCGCAAGCTGATTGGCGTGCCCCGCCACATGTCGCAGCACCCGGGCGGCTTCGTGCTCACCCATGACCGTCTCGACGATCTGGTCCCGATCGAACCCGCTGCGATGGAAGACCGGCAGATCATCGAATGGGACAAGGACGACATCGACGCGCTGAAGTTCATGAAGGTCGACGTGCTGGGTCTCGGCATGCTCGGCTGCATGAACCGCGCCTTCAACATGCTCGAGGCGGACAAGGGGCTGTGCGTTGGCCTGGCCGACCTGCAGGACGACGATCCCGACGTCTATGCGATGATCTCGAAGGCCGACACGCTCGGCACCTTCCAGATCGAGAGCCGCGCGCAGATGTCGATGCTGCCGCGCATGAAGCCGCGGCGCTTCTATGATCTCGTCATTCAGGTTGCGATCGTACGACCAGGACCGATCCAGGGCGACATGGTCCACCCGTATCTGCGCCGGCGCGAAGGGCTGGAGAAGCCGGAATACCCACGGCCCGAGCTGCGCGGGGTGCTGGAAAAGACGCTCGGCGTGCCGCTGTTCCAGGAACAGGCGATGAAGGTCGCGATTGTCGGTGCCGGGTTCACGCCGGCCGAAGCCGATCAGCTGCGTCGCGCCATGGCGACGTTCAAATTCACAGGCGGCGTGTCGCACTTCAGTGAAAAGCTGATCGGGGGCATGGTCGAGCGTGGCTACCCGCGTGAGTTTGCCGAGCGCACCTTCCGGCAGCTCGAGGGCTTTGGCTCTTACGGCTTTCCCGAAAGCCACGCGGCGTCGTTCGCCAAGATCTCCTACGCCTCGTCGTGGATGAAGCATCATCACCCGGACGTATTCTGCGCGAGCCTCATGAACGCGCAACCGATGGGCTTCTATGCGCCCGCACAGATCGTACGCGATGCGCGCGAGCACGGCGTTGTGGTTCGCCCCCCTTGCGTCAACGCAAGCCGCTGGGACTGCACGCTGGAGCCGTATGGCGGGCGGTACCTCGCCGTACGGCTGGGGCTCCGGCAGATCCGCGGGCTGTCCAACGCGGACGGCGCCAAGATCGTCGGTGCGCGCGAGCTGACCGCGTTCGAGAGCGTGGAGGACGTATGGCGCCGATCAGGCGTGCAGCGCGCCGCGATCGAGAAGCTTGCGGATGGCGATGCCTTCCACAGCTTCGGTGCCGATCGTCGGCAAGGCTTGTGGAAGGTGAGGGGGCTCGGCGAAGCGCCGTTGCCGCTGTTCGCCGCGGCCGACCGCGCGGATCAGGCGGTCAGCGCGGAAGGGATTGAACCGGATGTCGAACTGCGCCCACTGACCGACGGTCGTGAGGTGATCGAGGACTACCGCGCGCTGCAACTCTCGCTGCGCGCGCATCCGCTGACCTTCGTCCGTGATGAGCTGGCCAGACGCGGCGTGACCAAATGCGCGGACTTGGCGACGATCCGTGACGGACGGCATGTCGAGGTCGCCGGCATCATCCTCGTTCGCCAAAAGCCCGGGTCTGCCAAGGGTGTGCTGTTCATCACGATCGAAGACGAGACCGGAATCGCCAACGGCATTCTGTGGCCCGATCGGTTCGAGCGGCAGCGCCGCACCGTCATGTCCGCGTCGATGATCGGCATGAAGGGCAGGGTGCAGAAGGAAGGTGAGGTCATCCACGTCATCTGCGACCGGATCATCGACCACGGCGATCTGCTGCACCGGGTCGGCGAGATGTCGTTCCCGCACCGGACCGGCCGCGGTGACGGCGCGAAGCATGCCGGCTCCCCCGACCGCGGGGACAAGGGCTGGAGCCCGAACCCGCGCAATTCCTACTGGCCACCCCATGCGGACGGCATGGATCCGGAAGCTGTCGTGAAGTTCAAATCTCACGACTTCCACTGATGGCCAAGCTCGTCCGTCATCAGCGCGTTGTCATCGCACTATCGGTGCATATCTTGCGGGGCGGCGTTGCGCGTTGCTCGGACGCTCGCGTCGATGTCGTCGAAATCCGGTTGGCGCTGCGCTGCCTGCTGCCGCACTGCCCGGAACGCTGGCCGCTCGAACTCTACTGGGATGCCGCAGCCCAAGAGAACGAGATCGGCAGGGCACAGGGCGTGACCGCGGCGTTCAACGGGATCGTCCGCCAGCTGCGGCGCGCCGGCTGTTATGAAGAGGTAACCGAACCGTGAGTATGCGACTACCGCGAGCAGCCATTGCTCGCGTTCCCGAAGGCACGCGGATCGTCAGCGTTGAGCGCATGTCGCGGGCGTTCACCAAATATCATCTCGACGACGGCCGCGCGCTGCACCGGTTCAAGATGGAAGAGCCGCACGCCACGCCGCATGATCACCCTTGGAGTTTCGAGACGGAGATCCTCGATGGCGGCTATGTCGAAGAGGTGTTCCACCTGGATCCGAGCGGCGGTTGGCATAGCGAACTCGTCCACCGCATCCCGGGCAAAACCTACCATGTCGACGCCGCGCACATTCACCGCATCGTCGAACTGCCGACGGGTGAATGTTGGACCCTCGTTCGTGCAGGTCACCACACCCGGGAAACTCGGTTCTGGCGGTTCGGAGACAGGGTTCAGTCCCGGGCGTGGCATGAGCGCCGATGGACGCGCTTCGGATAAGCCATTACGGCGAGAGCCAGTCCGCCCCGACTTTCATGACGGCGTTGGCCGGGGAAGGGCATCGAGCGCTGCCGATACCTGCAGGCGCAGATCGTCGTCCCGGGTGATCTCCAACATCGCACTGAGGCTGCTGCGGGCGCCGGCCACATCACCTGCGACCAGCTGAAGTCTGGCGCGCTCCCACCAACCATGGGCATGCGTAGGTGCCACGATCGTCATGCGATCGTACAGGACCAGTGCGCGCGCAGGGTTGCCAGCCTGCTCGGCACGGGTTGCCTGGTTAAGCAACAGTCGAACGAGCGCCGATCGGTTCGACAGGGGAAGCATCCCGTCGGAAAACCGCGCCTGACCCGTCATCTGCTCCAACAACGCTTGCACCTGTTCCGGGGCGACGATGCGACCATCGTTGAAGGGATCGATGATCAGCGCATCCGACGCGTCGCCAAGGCGCACCAGGACGTGACCGGGGGTATTGAGCGGCATTGCCGACCATCCGAGACGTCGTGCCATCGCCACATAGAGGATCGACAGACTGATCGGCAGACCGAGCCTGCGATCGACGACAGCAATCAGGTCCGCATTCTGGGGATCGTCGTAGTGCGTACGGTCGCCGGAGAATCCGAACTCTTCAACCATCACGCTGCTCAGGGCTTGGGCCTGAGCAGCGCTGCCCACTGCATCGCCGTCAGCAGCGCGCAGGGCTATTTCTATGTCGGTCAGCTCGTCGATATATTCATCGAGATCGACACCGGGGTGATCGAGCGCTGCGAGTTCAATTGCAGCCAGATCAAGCTCGATCTCTGTGTCTTCCATCAGCCCGAGATGAAGAATGCTATTGGTCATGAGTCGTTAGATGGGAGGCTGCTTCGACGGTTTCTATGGCGACGCCAGGATACGGCGCGCCTGATCCATGACCAGTTTATGATACGTGAGCAGCGACTGTGCGGCACAGCCGGTTCCGCCCCTGATCACGATCCTGGACCCTACCGACATTGATACTGGCTGCGTGAAACCTACGACGATATCGTTGGCCTGCAGAAACCCTACGACCCTGCCAAAATGACCGTCCGGGGGCCTGTCTTCCCGACACGCAGCAAGGAACGGTAGCATTCGGCTATCCTTGGCATTCGAAATGACCGCGCCGAACGATCCATTGTGTCCGCTGCGTGTTGTAAGACGGTGACAGGGAGCCAAGATGATGACGCAGGATGACGAACGCTGGATGCGCGAAGCGATCACGATCGCCCGGTCGAAGGGATCCGACCCCTCGACCTCACCGCTGGGGTGCGTGATCGTACTCGATGGCAAGGTTATCGCGGGCGAGCGCAATCAGACCATGGAATTGCCGGACGCAACCGCGCATGCCGAGATGATGGCGATCAGACGGGCGTGTGAAAGCACCGGGGAATTGGAGCTGCGCGGTGCGACGCTCTACTCCACGCTGCAGCCCTGCGGCATGTGCACGATGGCGTCGATCTGGTCGAAGGTCGGGCGCGTTGTTTACGGGGCGGGCCGCGATGATGTCCACGAGATGTATTTCGAAGCACAGCACGTCGACACGCTGACGTTCATCGGCGACGCCTACCGCGACGATATCGTCATTGAGGGAGGCTGCCTTCGCGACGACTGCGCCAAGCTCTATTATGGTCCGGACGCAGAGCTGCCAGTCGACGAGCAGGCAAATCTATAGCGTGCTGCGGCTGCGCTAAACCGAACGAAACTTACCCTGGAGTCGGCGCGTTGCGGCGGTGCCGGAGCAGTTTACTTCGCGGCTATCCGCTCAGCGAGGACACTATCATGGGCTTGTTTTCCAAAGACATCGTGACGTTCGACGACCTGTTCCTGCATCAGCTGCAGGACGTTTATTACGCGGAAAGCCAGATCACCAAGGCGTTGCCGAAGATGGTCGACAAGGCGACGGCGCCAGCCCTGAAGCAGGGCTTCGAAACCCATCTGCGTGAGACGGAAGGGCAGATCACGCGCCTCGAGAGCATCTTCGACCTGCTCGGCGAGAAGGCAAAGGCAGTGACCTGCCCGGCGATCGACGGCATCATCAAGGAAGCCAACGAAGTCGCCGGCGAGATCGAGGACAAGGCGGTGCTCGATGCCGCGCTGATCGCGTCGGCACAGGCCGTCGAGCATTACGAGATCACGCGGTACGGTACGCTGATCGCCTGGGCGAACCAGCTCGGCCGCGCCGATATCGCAGCGATCCTGAAAGAGACGCTCGACGAGGAATATGCGACCGACGGCAAGTTGACGGCGATGGCAACGTCGAGCGTGAACGCCAAGGCGGAAGCGGTCACCGCATAAACGTTACGGTGTCGGGGGGCCGATGCTCCCCGACCATTTTTCCGCTTTCATAAAAGGCACGTTCGATGGCTGATGATATCGCATTCACGCTTCCCGAAGCTTTGCGTGCGCAAAAGCATATGCGCGATGCGCTGGGCCTGGGCGAGGAGCGGTTCCCGGTGCCGGCCTTCATCAACATGGTGAGCGACGAGATCGAGCAGCTGCGCGACGCTGGCAGGACCGATGGCGAAATCGCTGCGCTTGTCGAAGAATCGAGCGGTCATGCGCTCACCGAAGCGGATATCGCGCGCTACTACACGCCAGCCGAAGACCGGCACTCCAACGAGCATTGAACCGCCCCTTCCAGGTCAGCGATCGCGTCCCTTGCCGGGGGCAGGGGACACGGAATTACTGTCCTGAGCGCGACTACCGACACCCGCGTCGAGCGTCCCACCGGTTCTGATATTATCCGCGATACGCTGGCGCGCGGCTTCCCCTTGTGCGGTAATGCTGCGCGCGCTGTCGCCGCGGTCCCGCGCTAACTGCATTGCCGCATCGACGATCGTTTGTGCGGGTGCGAGGCGCGGATCGGCTAGGTTTTCCCAGGCGCGTTGTTGAGGAACAAAGCGGCAAGCCATCCTTGTCCAGGGGAATGGCCCTGCGGCAGGATCGGTCGTTCGAGCGAGCGTACCGCGCGCTGCAGTTGGGGGGGCGGCTGAGCATTGATCTGGACGCCAAGCGCGGCGCCGATCTCGCGGACACGCTCGAGCGGCGTCTGCTTGGGACCGATGACCGCGTCGACCTGCCGTATCCCGAGATAGGTTAAAGGTGCGACTGATACACCGGGCCTTTGGGATGCCGGACATAGGCGAGCTCCGTGCGCGCATGTGCTATCGCTGCCGATGGCGCCTCTGCCCGGACAAGCGCATGCAGACGATCGGCTGCCTGCTGGCGCGCGGCGGGCAGGTACCCCAAGCTGGGAAGCAACTGGATCACGCCAACCCCGCTCAGCATGCTAATGATCACCGCAGTGGAACGTCTTCCCGTAGACACTCGTTTTACTTATTGCGTTTACAAGTTGCAATCACTAGATGGCCTCCGCCCTGGGAGACGAAACATGGCTGCCGTGGCCTTCAATATCGACGAGGCCTACGAGCCCACTGCACACGAAATCGAGGCGGCCGGTAACGCTGCGCGTGCGCTGTCGAGGGTAGATTCCAGCCGCCCCATTCACCTGACTGTAGAAGGGGCAGGCGAGGACGTTATCACCCTACCGTCTGGTGTGTTCAACAGCATCGTCAAGATGCTGGTTGAGATCGGCAACGGTCATGCCGTCACTGTTGTGCCAGTACAGGCAGAACTTACAACCAGCCAGGCAGCCGACCTGCTCAACATGTCGCGTCCGCACCTCATCAAACTAGTAGAACGCGGTGACCTGCCGTTCCGGATGGTCGGCACGCATCGTAAGCTGCTCGGGCGCGACGTGCTGACCTACCGCAGCCGCATGGATGCGGCCCGGCATGAGGCCTTGCAGGGGATGGCGGACCTGGATCAGGAAGCTGGCCTTTTCGACGATCACGCGCCCCTCGATCGTCCCTGATGCTGGTCGGCCGCTACACCGTCCTGCTCGATGCCAACGTCATGCATCCCTCCATCGTGCGGGGTGCGCTTTTGTGGTTCGCCGCCAGCCGGCTGTTCCGGCCGCTTTGGAGCGAGGCGATCTTAGCCGAGTGGGAGGAAAGCCTGAGGCGGCGGTTTCCCGATCTGGCAGCTGACCATTTTCAACGCCAGCGGGCTTACATGGGCAGCTTCGGGGAGGCGCTGGTGGAAGGCTATGAACCGCTGATGCCTGCCCTGACGCTGCCTGATCCCAAAGACGTCCATGTTCTTGCGGCAGCGATTCACGGCAGAGCGGATGCGATCGTCACTTACAACCTCAAGGATTTTCCGGTCGAAGTGGCTGCCCGCCACGGTATCGAGGTAAAGCATCCCGACGACTTCATCGTCAATGTCATCGATCTTGATACGGCCAAGGCTCTGACCGCGATCGGTAGCCAGCGCCGTCAGTTTCGCAATCCAGTTGTAACCGCCGAAGATTACCTCGACCGCTTTCGGAAAAGCGGCTTGGTCCAAGCGAGCCACCGACTGCAACCCCTCGCCGAGCTATTTTGATAGAGGGTTCTGACACTAGTAAGCAGTTGAAGGCGTTGACCCATCTGAAGCGTCACTACCGTCCGGTTGTGACACTTGATCGTTCTATCAAAGACGATCATTTTAGCGCAGCGTTGATTGAGGCGGACGCCCGCCCTTCCTAGCTCCGCATTGACCCCGTGAGACCGGTCGGCGACATTGGCGTCCCAATCGTCGAGGTACTGATGACAGGATTGAATTTCGGCATACCGCGTCCGATCGGCACCGGGCTGCCGACCGAGCAGCCAATCCTGCTGACCCACGCCGCCAGCACCTTTCTCGATGCCCATGCGCGCATCGTGGCGGCAGGCAAGGTGATCAAGGCCAGGATAGACAAACGAGAGACGCAGATGGTGGCCGTGCCGGGGCTGATTGCCCTGGCGACCCTGCTGTATTGCGTATTCCACGGCTACATCGTGTCAGGTGTCATTCTGGCGGCGATCGTCGGATTTGGGGCGCTCTGCCTGGCAGGCATGGTCTCGGCGGTCATCGGCAAGCCGACCGATCCAACGCCTGCGCAGTTGATCGCCATTGGCGTCGAGGAGGTGCAGCGCTTCGCCCCACTTATGAACCGCGGACGCTATCAATGGGTTCGTCGGGACTATGATTTCGTCGGCGTGTTCCCCGATACGGGGTTCGTCTATTATTTCGGTCCGACAACCCGCTGGCAGCATCTGCTGATGGCAGGCCGCCAGACCGTCCGCCAGGTCCGGGTCAACATAACGACAAAAATCAGCCAGACCTCCACCAGCACGACCGCGCACGGCCGGCGTTATGCCTTGGCACCCACCCGCAACGTCGCGGTGCTGTCCAAAGGTAAATCGACCACCACGCACCAGACTTCGACGACCACGCGCACCAGCCATGTGCTGGAGATCCAGTATCAGGCCGGGGCAGGAACGGCACCGGCCTGGTTGTCGTTGAACTTCGGCGAAGACGGACGACTTGCCGAGGATTGGCGACTGATGATCGCTCAGACGGCGGGGCTGGCCTAGCTTCAGACTACCATCCTGGTCCGGCAACCGCCCTAATTACTGATCCTGGACGAACGATCGACGGCAAGGTCATCTCCTGCCACCTCTGTCTACCATTCAGCTTCGCCCCGTTACACAGACAGGGATACTGTCGCTGACGGAGATACGATGATGACGAAGAACGTGTTTTGCATGCTGGTGCCGGTATTGGGCCTCGCCATCCTTGGCGCATGTGCAACGACCGGAACCACCGAACCCGGACGTACGGTCTGCCGCCCCGCCGCTGCAGCAACGCTGGTCGGCAAGGCCGCTCCCGACGATGCTGCCATCCTCCGGACGACCGGAAGCTCGATCGTACGCCGCATCGCCCCTGGTGATGCGACCACGAAGGACTTCCGCGAGGAACGCGTCACGGTCACGATCGCCAACGGTCAGGTGGTTGCCGCGTCCTGTGGCTGAGCGTCACCGGTTGGTAAGAATGGTCCCGACCATGCTGTTTCTCATCGGCTGCGCTTCTACCCGCCCGGTGGAAGGGCCGGTACGCTTAGGACAGATGGCAGCCGTCAACGGCCCGCGGGTCCGGGCGGATCGCGTGATCGAGGACAGCCGCTGCCCGACTGACGTGCAATGCGTCCAGGCGGGTCGCCTGATCGTGCGGGTGACCGTATTCGGGGGTGGGTGGTCCCGACAGTTCGATCTACAGCCCGGCGTCCCCGTCCATGTCGCTGACGGCAGCCTGACGCTGGTCGAGGCTACTCCGCTCCCGCGCACGACGCGGCCTCGAACTAGGATGCACGCGTACCGCTTCACCTTCAATTTTCAGGGAGGGTTGTGACTAGGTGGCAAACTACCCGATCTCCTCGACCTTTACGATCGTGGGAATGGAAGATCCGCCATGCTCGACCGCTTCCTTTCCCAGCGCCGCGTCGCGCGCGTCCTCTTCGGTGGCTTGATGGACCTCGAATACCTTCTCGAGCGGTTTTCCCATCGGAAAGAGGCAGCTCACCGTCACCTTCCAAAGCCTGTCCGTCATTGTGACTTCTCCCTTGCCAGCTGATCCCGCCTGTCGATTGCAGCCGGCGTATCCGGCCGCGACAGGGTAATAGTGCATTTCGTGGATTTGGCGTTCTTGCCCATAGCCCTGCGGCATCCGTCCACCGCATCGCGATTGTCCTGCACGATGATCGCACCCTCCACCATTGTGTCCCAATTGACCGGCAATGCTGCCGCACCGAGCCGCCCGGCCCCGTTCCACATGCCATCCGTACCGAGCGTGCTCGTCGTCATCCGCTCGGGCCAGTGCCTGCTCGTTGGAGCGACGTTGCGCGCCACGAACCCCGGCAGCACTGACCATATCCAAACCGATCGAGCGTGTCGGTGTGGCAGTGACCTGCTCCCCGTTTTCAGGCCGCTGATAACTTAGCTTCGGTGTCCATATGCCCGTGGCGGGGGCGGTTCGTAAACTCGGCGGGTGCCATCCCGCCAAGACTGCTGTGCGGACGCACGGTGTTGTAGTCGGTCCGCCATGCCTCGATGATCCGTCTCGCCGCAGCCAGCGAGGGGAACAGGTGTTCGTTCAGACACTCGTCGCGCAAGCGACCATTGAACGATTC
>NZ_RCWT01000017.1 GCF_003688595.1 Sphingomonas sp. PP-F2F-G114-C0414 | reverse complement strand
ACACCCAGAAAAATCCTCCCTTTCGAGATCGCGCTTAACGAATGGCCGTTATTGGGCGCCCGGATCGCCAGCCTGAACGTCCGGATGTGGGCGAAAGCGACATGGATATCCTCATCGTGCGGTCGCTCCGAGCGTTGCTGCTTGCGGCAATCGGGTCGGCGTGTCGTTTCGGATCGTAAGGGTGACGTGCTGGATTATGCGGGGCATAAGCCGCCGCATGACCAGTATGATCGCCGTCGATAGCCCGGTTCCCGCGCCTGCTCCCGCGTCAGTCGCAACGTCGGTCACCGAGTTCGGCGCGGAATCGGTGAGGGCCCGGCCATGGCACGCATGACCAAAACGCGCGTGCGGATCCTGTTGCAGCGGCATGCGCCGAGTGCGCTCGTCTGGCGGCGGCGCGTTGCGATCCTCGGCGGGGCGATCATGATCGGTATCGTCGCGCTCGGGTTCGCGGCGGCAGCGGATCGTGCGGGCGAGGCGTTCACCGACATCGTCGCGCGCTGGTGGTGGGCGCCGCTGCTGATGACGCCCGTGGGCTATGCAGCGATCGCGTGGATCACGCTGCGGGTCGCCCCGGCGGCGCGCGGATCGGGCATCCCGCAGGTCATGGCGGCGACGCGCGATCCCGATCATGCGATGACCGGGCTGGTCTCCGCGAAGACGGTCATCGTCAAGCTGGTGCTGACGATCGGGACGCTGTTCGTCGGCGCCTCGACCGGGCGCGAGGGGCCGACGGTGCAGGTCGCCGCGTCGATCATGGGTTACGCACACCGCGTGATGGCGATCCCATTGCGTGCGTCGGTGTTCATCGCCGGTGGCGCGGCGGGCGTCGCCGCGGCGTTCAACACGCCACTCGCCGGGGTCGCCTTCGCGATCGAGGAACTGGCCGCCGCGTACGAACAGCGGATGACGCTGCTGGTGATGACCGCGGTGCTGATCGCGGGAATGGTCAGTCTCGGGCTGTCGGGGGACTATGTGTATTTCGGGGTGATGCGGCAGACGCTGAACGTCCGCGAGACGCTGCTCGCGGCGCCGGTCGCGGGTATATTGGGGGGCCTGGCGGGGGCGCTGTTCTCGCGGTCGGTGATCGCGACCGGGCGGACGCGGCTGGCGCCGGTGGCGTGGCTGCGCGCGCATCCGACGCTGTTCGCCGGCGGGCTCGGGCTGATCGTGGCGATTATCGGCGTCGCGAGCGGGCTGACCTGGGGCACCGGATACGGCGCGGCGCGCGGAATCATTACTGGTGGCGACGTGCCGCACTGGTTCGGCGCGGCGAAGTTCGTCACGACGCTGGCGACCGCGGTGTCGGGCATGCCGGGCGGGATCTTCGCGCCGTCGCTGTCGGTCGGGGCCGGGATCGGCGACATGCTCCGCAGCATCTTCCCCGATTATCCGCCCGGCGCGATCGTGCTGCTGGGGATGGTCGCGTATTTCACCGGCGTGGTCCGCGCACCGCTGACCGCGGTGATCATCATCTCCGAGACGACCGCGAGCCGCGGGCTGATGATGCCGCTGGTCGCTTCCGCGCTGATCGCCGATTTCGTCGCGCAGGCGGTGTCGAAGGAGCGGCTGTATCATGTACTGTCGGCAGGATTTTTGCGCAAGGACGGGGTTGCAGTGGCGGTTGCAGGGCATGAAGGTCCGACTGCCGACCCCGACGATCGCGGGCGCTGAGCGCCGCGCCGTCGGGGACCGACAGCGCCGGTTCAGACCGCACGGTCTAGGCGCGCATCCGAAGCTCGAAATCTGGAATCACGTCGCGCATGGTCAGGAGTTGGATAGGGCAGGTGGTGGCCTGCGCGGCGCTTTCGCTGATCGGGACGCCCGCGGCGGCTGAACAGGCCGCGGCGCCGTCTACGCAGGCCGCCGCGCCAGTTGTGCAAGGCGCACCGGTCACGCCAGCCGCGCCGGGCGTGCAATTGCCGGTCGACGCGGCGATGCAGGACGCGGCGGTCTATGCGCAGCGGTTCGGCGTGCCGCTCGATACCGCGATGCACCGGTTGCGCGCGCAGGCGGAGAGCGTGGCGACGACCGATGCGCTGCGGACGGCGTTCGCGGATCGCTGGGCGGGCGTCGCGATCGAGCACCAGCCGGACTATCGGATCGTCGTGCTGCTGACCGGCACCGATCCCGTGTCCGATCGCATGATCGCGGCGGGCGGGATCGTCGTGCCGATCGTCTTCCGTACCGGCGCGGGCGCGACGCGGGTGGCACTGCTCGCTGCGCTGTCCAAATATCAGGCGACGATCCGCCAGTCGCTGCCGCATCCGCCCGGCATGGGTGTCGACCAGCGGACGGGCGAGCTGGTCGTGGTGATCTCGTCGGGCGATGCCGATCTGGACCGCGGCGGCACGCTGCGCGCGCGGATCGCGGCGCTGACCGGGGTGCCCATCCGGATCGAGGTGCTCGACCAGCAGGCAACGACGATGGCCGAGCAGATCGGCGGTCCTGCGCCTTTGCCCGACTCGACCGTTGGCGCGATCGCGAGCGAACCGATCCGGGGTGGCGCGCGCGTCATCGGCAAGGTGGATGGCAAGCGTTACGCGTGCACGACCGGGTTCACCGTGACCGATGGCACGCGCTACGGCGTGGTGACCGCGGCGCATTGTCCGGACACGCTCGCCTATGTCGATGCGGAACGGCACGAATGGCCGCTCGACTATGTCGGGCAATGGGGGTGGGGCTATCAGGACGTGCAGGTGAACGTCGCGCGCGGTCCGCTCGGGCCGTTATTCTATGCCGATACCGCCAAGACGCTGGCGCGCCCGGTCGTCACTTGGCGCTATCGTACTAGCACGCGCGCGGGCGACTTCGTCTGTCATCGCGGCGAGCGAACCGGCTATAGTTGCGCGCTGATCGCGATGGTCGATTTCGCCCCCGCGGGCGACCTGTGCGGCGGCGCGTGCCTGCCGACCTGGGTGGCGGTGGAGGGGCCGACTTGCCGGGGGGGAGACAGCGGCGCGCCGGTGTTCGAGGGGACGACCGCGCTCGGGATCGTCAAGGGCGGGACGTATGCCAAGAACGGGACGTGCCTGTTCTATTATTACATGTCGATCGACTACCTGCCGCCGGGGTGGACGCTGGTCCATCAGCCCGCGGCGGCGCCTCTCATGGTTCAGCCTTTGCCCACGGTCGCCGACACCGCGCGCTGATCGGCGGGGAGCAGCGCGCGCGCGGTCTTGTAGCAATCCTCGACATGCGCATTGCCGATCAGCTTCATCGCGCCGAAGCTGATCGTCGCGGCGACCGCCGAGCCCGCGAACGGCACGAACTTGGCGATCGAGCCGGCGGCGACACGCGTCGCGATCCGGCGCAGCAAGGAGGCGACGATCCGTTTCGTCACCATCCGGCCGATCATCGTGTTGCCGAGACTCGACGCCATCACCAGCGCCTGCTGCGCGAGATGCGGCTCGAGTTTCTGCACCTGATCGTGATCGAGCCCGAAGCGGTTGCTGATCTGCGGCAGCAGCTTGGTCAGCAGGCCGATATCCGCGACCAGATCGGCGCCGGGGATCGGCACCACCGCGGCGCCCGCCGAGAGCATCGAGCGCGTCGTGACGAGGCGTTTGCAGTCGTCGCGGACGCGGTCGAGTTCGGCGATGGTAGCGATCATGATGGTATGTTCCTGACAATAGTGGCCCGACAACGCACCGCACCCGTGCTGGTGCCATCGGGGGGCATCAGAGGGCGATCGGGACTGGTGGTGCGCGCAAAAGCCGGTAGGACCGGCGCAAACAACGGCACAAACGAACGGTGGAGACGGATATGGCTGGGCAGACAATAGGCGTGATCGGCGCGGGGCAGATGGGTGCGGGGATCGCGCAGGTGTCGGCACAGGCGGGATACCGCGTGCTGCTGGCCGACGTGTCGCTGGACGCGGCCGGGAAGGGCAAGGCGGGGATTGCCAAGGCGCTCGGCCGGCTGGTCGAGAAGGAGAAGATCGCGGACGAGGCGCGCGATGCGACGCTCGCGCTGATCGAACCGGTCGCGAGCGTGGCGGACATGGGCGACTGTGCGATCGTGGTCGAGGCGGCGACCGAGCGCGAGGGCGTCAAGCGCGCGATCTTCGCCGAGGTCGGCAAGGTGCTCGGCCCGGACGCGATCCTGGCATCGAACACGTCGTCGATCCCGATCACACGCCTCGCACAGGCAGCGCCCAATCCGGCGCGGTTCATGGGGGTGCATTTCTTCAATCCCGTGCCGGTGATGCGGCCAATCGAGCTGATCCGCGGCCTCGCGACGTCGGACGCGACGGTGGCGGCGGTCGAGTCATTTGCGGAAAAGCTCGGCAAGCAGGTGGTGCATGCCAACGACGCGCCGGGCTTCATCGTCAACCGCGTGCTGATGCCGATGATCAACGAGGCGTGCTTCGCGCTCGGCGAAGGCGTGGCGAGCGTGCGCGATATCGATCTGGCGTGCCAGCTCGGGCTGAACCATCCGATGGGGCCGCTGACGCTGGCCGATTTCATCGGGCTGGATACGTGCCTGGAAATCACGCGCGTGCTGTTCGAGGGGACGGGCGATCCGAAGTTCCGACCGGCGCCGGTGCTGGTGAAATATGTCGAGGCCGGGTGGTTCGGGCGGAAGACGAAGCGCGGGTTTTATGATTATTCGGGCGCGGAGCCCGTGCCTACGCGGTGAGGGGGGAGCGCTGCGCTAGCTGGTGTCTGGGCCGTGAAGTTTCCAGACAGGTCTCCGTCGATCGGAAATGGACCCAGTAGGCGTTCACATTCTGCATTTCTTCCCTGAGACCGGTGCTTGCCCGACCAGTGTCTTTGCCAACCACGATGTGTTGGCGAAGATTGTGCGGGGGTGAGTAATGGTCAAAATTCAGGGGCGGATATGTCAGATAGAGCGATTGGCGTAATTAGCGGTGCGGCGGACAGCGACATTAATTTTTCGTGGTTTAGACACGAATTCATGGTCGACAATGGCTTGAAGGACACCCTTAAGTCCGGTCATGTCGTAATCGATACCGCCGATAAGCTTGATCAGTATCTGTATACTTACGGACTCATGATCGAAAGCCAATGGAAAAAGGTGGGCCCCCTCCTGGGTGACGTCAAGCAACCAACTGTATTAATCGATTACGGGTGCGGGCAAGGACTGGCCGGACTTCTACTGAAAGACCTTACCCAAGGTCGCTTGTTCGGCGCGGTGCGGGATATCCTCCTGATCGAGCCGTCCGCCGTGGCATTGGCTCGGGCGGAAGCGCTGTATCGGCGCATTGCCCCGAATGCGACGGTGACTATTGTCTGCAAGCGCTTCGATGCGCTGAGTGAGAGTGACGTTCCCGATAGTCATGCGGGTGAGACCCTGCACGTCTTCTCCAACTCTCTGGACGTGCTCGGCTTCGATCCGCTGAAATTGCTGGCGAAGACGATGCGGCCGGGGGCGCACACGATCATTTCGACAAGCCATGATCGCACGTTTAATGGCGGAACGCCGCAGATCGAACGCGTCAGGGCGGCATTTGACAATCAGTCCATGCCCTTTGACCTAACTATTCAACAGTCGACACTGAAAAACTTCACGTGCGACAATCCCAGTCAGTCCAAGGGCGTGGTATGGCTGTGCCAGTTGGAGATTGAAGATGGCTGATCTGTTTGCGCCAGCGACCCAGGCGGTTCCATTCGTCCTCCCTACGGAGGATGGCTTCGATGCATCGTGGAACGAACGGTGGAGCGGCTTCGACGTCACGGTGCCAGGAGGCGAATTCTTCTACGCGGAGCATTTCTTCAGCAAAGCATGGAGCGACCGCACATTTGCCTATCTACAGGAGAATGCACGCGGAGACTGGCGCTCGATCGACTGGCGTACCGTACCGGGCGATGCGCTAGATCAAATCGGTTTCACGAACATCCGCTGGAAGCAGGACAGCCTGAAGCTCTACGGCAAATCGATCGCCCTACCGCGGCTGACGGCCTGGTACGGCGATCCGGGGGCTGCCTATACCTATTCCGGTATCAAATCGGAACCAAACCCCTGGAATGACGGCCTGCTCCATCTCAAGGGGCGCATCGAGGAATTGGTCGGCACCGCGTTCAACAGCGTCCTTCTGAACTGGTATCGCGACGGTAAAGACAGCCTGAGTTGGCACGCTGACGACGAGAAGGAATTAGGCGTGGACCCAATTATTGCGTCGGCAAACTTCGGCGCGACCCGGGACTTCCAACTCCGCCACAATGGTGATCATAAACAAAAAATCACGATCCCGCTCAAGCATGGAACGCTGCTGGTCATGCGTGGTGCGCTTCAGCGAAACTGGAAGCATGCGGTGCCAAAGCGCGCAAACGTTAATGGCTCGCGGTTCAATCTGACTTTTCGCAGCATCATGGATGACCGCAGTGAGCCACCGAGACATCCTATAAAAGGTGCAAGCGCACGGCTGAGTTGTTCTTGAGCCAATTAGGCTAATTTTCTTGACAGCGTCGCGCTCGTTTGGTACATAACGGGAACGTTGAAGAATTACGAGTCGGGCCGGTTGGTCCGAATGACGAGAGCCGGGACGATCGGGGTGAGAGCCTTGGCGTTGCCGGCTTTTCGTGTTCGGCCAGTTGCGCGTGGGTTGGCAACGACGGCGACGGGTTGGGGGAGGGCAGGCGGTATGGCGAAGCGGGTGGGGGTGGCAGTCAAGCAGACCTATACGGTGGTGACGGGCGGGAGCCACCGGGTCGTGCAGGTCCGGAGGGTTCGGCCCAACGGGTGGACGCCGGCCAAGCGGAAGAGGTTTCTCATCGCGCTGTCGATGACGTGCAACGTGACCTCGTCGTCAGCCGCGGTGGGCATGAACCGACATAGCGCCAGCGAGCTCAAGCGGCGTGATCCGCTGTTCGCGGCGCAGTGGGCGGAGGCGCTGACGAGCGGGTACGAGCGGCTCGAGGAGGGGCTGCTGGCCGCCGCAATCGCGGGGCTGCACGAGGCGACGGCCCTGCGCGAGGGAACGGGCGCTGCGCTACACGACGAAGAGGGCGTCGACATCCAGGATGATATCGATGCCGGCGTCGGCACCGATGTAGGCGGTGGGTTCGGGGGCGGGTTCGGCCCCAGGTCCGACATCGTTGCAAGCATCGAGTCGGCGACGCGGCTGGTTCCGCTTGCGGGCATGCAGGCGGTGCAGGTGGCGCTGGCCTTGCTGGCGCGTCGCGCGGCTGGCGGCCTCGGCAGCGGTGGTCAGCGCGGGCGCGGGCGCAAGCCGCACCGGCGCGCGACACAGGCGGAAACCGATGCCTCGATCGCGAAGAAACTCGATTCGCTGGCACGCCGACTGCGCGCATCGGCGCAGGGCGGTGAGGCGTGACCGACGATCGATGCGGCGATCCGGTCGGCCCCGACGAGACGGAGGCGCCGCCGCATTCGCCGGACGCAGCCCCCTCGGACACATCAGACGCGGAACCCCGCGCGACATCATGCGGGGAGCCATGTGGGGAGTCGGATGGCGCGCGCGACGTGATCGCCGAACTGGCGGTGCTGCCGGCGGCGCAACGGGCGATGCTGATCGGGTCGCTGAGCGCCGCCGAGCGCTATGAGCTGCACGATCGCTGGGAACGCTGGGCGCATCCCGGGCAGCATCTGGCCGACCGGGGGGCGGAGAATACAGCCGATGACTGGCGGATCTGGGTGATCCTGGCGGGACGCGGGTTCGGCAAGACGCGCGCCGGGGCGGAGTGGGTGAGCCAGGTGGCGCGCGACAATCCGGGGGCGCGGATCGCGCTGGTCGGGGCGACCGTCGACGATGTGCGGCGGGTGATGATCGAGGGGGAGAGCGGGTTGCTCGCCGTCGCGCGCGATGACGAGGATCCGGTTTGGCGGGCTGGCTTGGGGGAGTTGCGGTTTGCCAATGGGGCTTTGGCTTCGGCGTATTCGGCGGAGGCGCCGGAGGGGTTGCGCGGGCCGGAGCATCATGTGGCGTGGTGCGATGAGGTCGCCAAGTGGCGCAACGGGAATGCGACGTGGGATAATCTGATGATGGGGCTGAGGCTGGGGACGCTGCCGCGGATCGTGGTGACGACGACGCCTAAGCCGGTGGCGTTGCTGCGGCGGATATTGGCGCTGCCGGGGGTGGTGCGGTCTCAGGGGCGGACGCGGGATAATGTGCATCTGCCGGTGAGCTTCGTGGAGTCGATGACCGCGTCCTATGCGGGGACGCGGTTGGGGCGGCAGGAGCTGGACGGCGAGCTGATCGAGGATGTCGTGGGGGCGCTTTGGACTCGGGAGCTGGTGGAGTCCCGGCGGGTGGCTTTTGCGCCTGCCGTCGTGCGGGTTGTCGTTGGGGTGGATCCTCCGGCCGGGAGTGTGTCGGGGGGGCCTGGGGATGCTTGTGGGATCGTGGTGGTGGCGCTGGGGGATAACGGGTTTGCGTATGTGCTGGAGGATGCGAGCGTTTCCGGGGCGTCTCCCGAGGGGTGGGCTCGGGCGGTGGCCGAGTGCGCGGCGCGGCATGGGGCGGATCGGGTGATTGCGGAGGCCAACCAGGGGGGGACTATGGTGGGGAGCGTTCTCTCCGGCGCGGACCGGGCGATGCCGGTGAAGCTGGTGCATGCGTCGCTTGGGAAGGTGGCGCGGGCGGAGCCGGTGGCGGCTTTGTATGAGTCCGGGCGGGCTTGGCATGTGGGGGCTTTTCCGGCGCTGGAGGACGAGCTTTGCGGGCTGATCGCTGGCGGGGGGTATGAGGGGCCGGGGCGGTCGCCGGATCGGGCCGATGCGCTGGTTTGGGCGATGACGGAGGTGATGCTGGGGCCGCGGGCGCGGGTTTCGGTGCGGGTGCTTTAGGTTTGGCCCTCTCCCTGTCGGGGAGAGGGAAGGAGGAGCGCTTGCGACGGGAGGGTGAGGGGCTTTGGGGCGGGTGTTCCTAGCCTCATTCCCCTCTCCCTCCCACGCGCAAGGGCGCGCGGGCCCCTCCCTCTCCCCGGAGGGGCGAGGGAAATTCAGGAGAACATCATGAAATTGTTCGGGTGGAAATCCGGGCGCGATGAGTCGCGGCCGGTGTTGTCTCGGTCTTCGGCGGCCGGATTCGGGGGCGCGATCGGGGGCTCGGCGTTTGGCGAGTGGCCGCGGAGTTACGAGGCGCAGGTGCGCGAGGCGTATCTGGATAATCCGATAGCGCAGCGGGCGGTCAAGCTGGTGGTGGAGGGGCTGGGGAGCGCGCCGATCGTCGCGTCGGATCCGGCGTTGCTGGCGTTGGCGACGGTGCGGTCGGGCGTGCAGACGCTGATCGAGACGGTGGCGGCGCACCTGATGCTGCACGGCAATGCGTATGTGCAGGTAATGCGCGACGTCGAGGGCGGGGCGGCGGAGCTCTATGCGCTGCGGCCCGAGCGGGTGACGGTCGAGCCGGATGCCAGTGGGTGGCCGGCGGCTTATCGGTACCGGGTCGGGGAGCGGGTGGCGCGGCTGCATGCGGATCCGGTTCGGCCCGAGGTGATCCACCTGAAGAGCTTCAATCCGGTCGATGATCATTATGGGCTGGGGTGCCTGGGGGCGGCTTCGGGGGCGGTGGCCATCCACAATGCGGCGGCGCGGTGGAACAAGGCTTTGCTCGATAACGCGGCGCGGCCTTCGGGGGCGCTGATGTACGATCCCAAGGACGGCGCGACGCTGTCGACCGAGCAGTTCGAGCGGTTGCGGGGCGAGCTGGAGGCGTCGTTCTCGGGGGCGGGGAATGCGGGGCGGCCGATGCTGCTGGAGGGGGGGCTGAGGTGGCAGGCGTTGAGCTTGTCGCCCGCCGACATGGATTTCGTCGGGACCAAGGCGGCGGCGGCGCGGGAGATCGCGCTGGCGTTCGGGGTGCCGCCGATGCTGCTCGGGCTGCCGGGGGACAATTCGTACGCGAATTACCGGGAGGCGAACCGGGCGCTTTGGCGGCTGGCGATCTTGCCGCTGGCGACCGCGGTGCTGGGCGGGATCGCGCAGGGGCTGGCCGGGTGGTTCGAGGGGGCGGCGATCTCGGTCGATCTCGACCGGGTGCCGGCGCTGGCGGAGGATCGCGAGCGGCTTTGGGGGATGGTGAGCGGGGCTGGCTTTCTTAGCGATGCTGAGAAGCGGGCGCTCTTGGAAATTCAGGAGGTGGTGTGATGGATGGGGCGGTTTTGGCGCAGTTGATGCGGCAGGGGGCTGAGCGCGGTGTCGACCTGGTGACGCTGCGGGCGATCGTGGAGGAGGCGGGGGAGCTGGGGGCGGCTCGGGCCTTGGCGCGGGTGGCGTTGAGCGACGAGCGGGCTCGGGAGGATGTGGCGGAGTTGCGCGAGCTGCTGGCGGCTTGGCGGGATGCGAAGCGGTCGGTGTGGAAAGCGGTGGTTGGGTGGATCGCTCGGTTGGCGATGGCGCTGATGCTGGCGGGGCTGGCGGTCAAGCTGGGGTTTGCCGCGTGGTTGAAGTGAGTGTGGCGTTTGCCGGGTATGCGGCGGTGTTCGATGTTGTCGATCGGGCGGGGGATGTGATGCGGCGGGGGGCTTTTGCCGGGGCTGGGGTGGTGCCTTTGTTGTGGCAGCATCGTGGGGGGGCGGTTGGGTCTCTGTCCGTCGTTTCGGAGGATGCGCGGGGGTTGCGGGTCGAGGGGGTGGTTGCGGACCCGGAGCTGGCTCGGCTGGTGCGGGCTGGGGCGGTGGCTGGGTTGTCTGTCGGGTATCGGGCGACGTCTGTGCGGCAGGGGGTGCGGCGGGAGTTGCTTTCGGTGGACCTGGTCGAGGTTAGTCTGGTGGCGGTGCCTATGCAGGTTTTGGCTCGGGTCGAGGTGGTGCCGTAGCGGCGTTTCCCTCTCCCTGTCGGGAGAGCGAGGGAGGAGCCCTTGCGACGGAAGGGTGAGGGGGAGTTGGGGCGGGTGTTCCGTGCCTCACTCCCCTCACCCTCCCACACGCAAGCGCGTGCGGGCCCCTCCCTCTCCCCGGAGGGGCGAGGGAATTTTAGTTTCATGAGGCGTCCTGCGGGGCGCCTTTTTTCGTTTCACGCGAGGAGATGGACATGAGTGTTGTTGACCGGCCGGTTTTGGCGGGGGCTTCCCCCTTGGCGCAGAATGCGGCGTTTGCGGGGTTCGTTCGGACTGGCGCTACGCTGGAGATGAAGGCGTTTACCGGGGTGACGGGGGATGCCGGCGGGTTTGCGGTGCCGCGGGAGATCGATGCTCAGATCGATACGTTGCTGAAGGCGGTGTCGCCGATCCGGTCGATCGCCAATGTGGTGAAGGTGGGTTCGGCTGGGTATCGCAAGCTCGTCACCACGGGCGGTACGCCTTCCGGTTGGGCGGCGGAGAATGCGGCTCGGCCGGAGACCGCTTCGCCGGTGTTCGTCGAGATCGCGCCGCCTACGGGGGAGCTGTATGCCAATCCTTCGGCTAGCCAGGCGATGCTGGATGACGCCGCTTTCGATGTCGAGGAGTGGCTGGCGGGCGAGATCGCGATGGAGTTCGCGAAGGCCGAGGGGGCGGCGTTCGTGTCCGGGTCGGGTGTGTCGCGGCCGAAGGGGTTTCTGACGTCGGCTACTGCGGCGACCGCGGATGGGGTTCGGGCTTTCGGGACCTTGCAGTATCTGGCTAGCGGGACGGCTGGGGACTTCTCGGCGAACCCGCAGGAGCGGTTGATCGATCTGGTTCAGTCTTTGCGCGGGCCTTATCGGCAGGGGGCTAGCTTTGTCATGAACGCGGCGACTCTGGCGCGGATACGGAAGTTCAAGACGACGGATGGGGCGTTCGTCTGGGCGCCTTCGCTGGCGGCTGGGGTGCCGGCTACGCTGCTCGGGTATCCGGTGGTGGAGGCCGAGGACATGCCGGATATCGCGGCGAATGCGCTGGCGATCGCGTTCGGGAATTTCCGCGCAGGCTACATCATCGCCGAGCGGACCGAGACGGGGATCCTGCGCGATCCGTATTCGAACAAGCCTTTCGTGAACTTCTACGCGACCAAGCGGGTTGGTGGATGCGTGACGAACTCCGAGGCGATCAAGCTGATGAAGTTCTCGGTGGCTTGAGATCGTCCCTCTCCCCGTCGGGGAGAGGGAAGGAGGAGCACTTGCGACGGGAGGGTGAGGGGTGGTTGGGATTCACGTCCTTAGCCTCACTCCCCTCTCCCTCCCACGCGCAAGGGCGCGCGGGCCCCTCCCTCTCCCCGGAGGGGCGAAGGAAACAGGAGAAGTTCCATGGGTGGGTCGGCGATTTCTGCCGGGGTGATCGCTGAGGTGGTCGTCGCGGCTAGGGCTTTGTTGCGGGTGGAGAGCGGGGAGGATGTCGTGCTGGCGCGGTTGGCGTCGACGGCTTTGCTGCTGGGGGAGGCTTTTCTGGGGGCGGCGGTGATCGTGCGGCCGTTCGAGGATGTGGTGACCAGTGCGGCGGGGTGGCGGCGGTTGCTGGTCGCGCCCGTTACCGTGATTTCCGGGCTGACCGGGTTGCCTGGCGAGGGGGCGCCGTTCGTGTTGGCGGTCGGGGCGTATGCGGTCGATATCGATGCGGATGGGGTCGGGTGGGTTCGGGTTCTTGCCGCGGGATCGGCCGGGCGGGTGGCGGTGGCGTATTCGGCTGGGCTGGCCTTGAGTTTCGAGGCGGTGCCGGCGCCGATCGCGCAGGGGGTGGCTATGCTGGTCGCGCATCTGTTCGATCACCGGGAGAGCGATGTCGCGCCGCCGGCGGCGGTGGCGGCTTTGTGGCGGCCTTATCGGCGGATGCGGTTGGGCCTCGAGGTGCATTCGTGAGTGCGCGGGTGGTCTTGCAGGCGGCGGTCGTGGCTCGGCTGAACGCTGTGCTGGATGTGAGCGTGTTCGATGCGCCGCCGGTGCGCGGGGGGCTGCCTTATGCGGTGGTCGACGAGCCCGTTCTGTCGGACTGGAGCACGAAGACCTGGGTCGGACGCGAGGGGCGCGTTCTGCTGACGCTGTTCGATGGGGGGGAGCGGCCGGTTCGGGCGCGGGCTCTGCTGGCGGTGGCGGAGGAGGGGTTGGAGGCGCTGCCGCCCGATCTTGGTGAGGGGTGGCGGGTGGTGCGGCTGGCGCTGGTGCGGTCTCGGGTGCTGCGGGTCGGGGATCGGTGGCGGGGGACGTCGGAGTTTGTGGTGCGGATGTACCGCGAGAGCTGAGTGGAACGGTTTTGGGGGAGACGGACATGGCGGTGGAGAAGGGGAGTGCGTTCCTGCTGAAGGTGGGGAACGGGGCGGTGCCGGTGGTCTATGCGACCGTGGCGGGGCTGCGGACGACGCAGATGTCGGTGAATGGGGAGGCTATCGTCGTCACGACGAAGGACTCTGGCGGGTGGCGGCAGTTGCTGTCGGGGGCTGGGGTTCGGAGTGTGTCCGTGTCGGGGGCGGGGGTGTTTACCGGGTCTGTCGCCGAGTTGCGGGTGAAAGGTAGCGCGCTGACCGGTGTGCTCGATGATTATCGGCTGGCGTTCGAGGGGGGCGATACGATGACGGGGAAGTTCCTGGTGTCGCGGCTGGACTATGCCGGGGATTTCAATGGGGAGCGGTCTTACACGCTGAGCCTGGAGAGTTCCGGGGCTGTTGTTGTGGGTTAGCGGCTTTCCCTCGCCCCGCTGGGGAGAGGGAAGGAGGAGCCGCTTGGCGACGGGAGGGTGAGGGGTTTTGGGGCGGGGGTTCCGTGCCTCACTCCCCTCTCCCTCCCACGCGCAAGGGCGCGCGGGCCCCTCCCTCTCCCCGGAGGGGCGAGGGAATCTTGGAGAATTCTCATGGGTGATTTGGCGAATTCGGTTCGGGGGGAGGGGTCTCTTCGGGTTGGGGGGGAGATGCTTGTTCTTCGGCCTAGCTTTGCGGCTTTGGTCGCGGCCGAAAGCGAGTTGGGGCCTTTGTTTGCGCTGGTGGAGCGCGCGGCCGACGGGAAGCTCGGGATCGGGGAGATGGTGGGGCTGTTCTGGCATTGCCTGCGCGAGTGTCCCGAGGGGGTTACGCGGGAGCGGCTGGGGGAGGCTGTGGTCGAGGCGGGGCTGGCGGCGGTGACGCCGGTCTTGCGGGGGCTGTTGCGGCAGATCCTGGCGGGGAAGTGACGTTTTCCGAGAGCGCGGCGCGGCTCGCGGGGTTCGCGGGGGCGGTGCTGGGGTGGGCGCCGGAGGTGTTCTGGCGGGCTACGCCGGCGGAATTGGCGGGGGTTGTCGGGGCTTTGGTGGGGGACGTGCAAACGCCGCCCGATGCTTCGACGATCGCGCGGTTGAGGGGGGCTTTTCCTGATGGATGATCTTGATGCGGCGCTGGTGAGCGTGCGGGCGGATACGACCGGGTTCTCGCGTGACGTCGAGGCGATGCGGGGGGAGTTGGAGGGAGTGCTCGGCGCTGGGGCGGAGCGGGCTGCGCTGCGGGTCGAGGCGGGGCTGTTGCGCGCGGTGCGGTCGGGGAAATTGGGGTTCGAGGAGTTGAAGGGGGTCGCTCTGTCGGCGCTGGATGCGATTGCTTCGGCGGCTTTGAAGGCTGGGGTGCAGTCGGTGTTGAGTGGTGGGGGTTTGAGTGGGGCGCTGGCCGGGCTGGTTGGCGGGTTGCCTGGGCGGGCGACCGGCGGGCCGGTGTCTCCGGGGCGGGCGTATGTCGTGGGGGAGCGGGGGGCGGAGGTGTTCGTGCCTACCTCCAGCGGACGGGTCGAGGCTGGCGTGCCGGGGGGCGGGGTTCGGGAGGTGAGGGTCGCGATAACCGTCAATGCGGCTGGTGGCAGCGCGCCTGGGGTGTTGGCGCAGTCGAGCCGGCAGGTGGCTCGGGCGGTCAAGGCGGCTTTGGCTAGCGAATAGTCCCTCTCCCCAATGGGGAGAGGGAAGGAGGAGCCGTAGGCGACGGGAGGGTGAGGGGCTTTGGGGCGGGGGTTCCTAGCCTCACGCCCCTCACCCTCCCACGCGCAAGGGCGCGCGGGCCCCTCCCTCTCCCCGGAGGGGCGAGGGAAAGTTGGAGGATCTTATGGCGCATTGGCTTTGCTCGGGGCGGACTGTGCAGGTCGAGGGGCTTGTGTCTCGGTTCGATCCTCGGTTCTGGACGGTGGATTTTCCTCGGCCGATGATGGCGTCCGTCGTGACTACCGGCCCCGCTTCGCTGCGGGTGGATGCGGTTTTCTACAAGGCGGATGACCTGGCCGGGGTGATCTGGGCGGCGGAGGATCGGTTCGATCATCCCTTGCTGAAGTACGAGACTTCGCGGGATTTTCGGGACTGTCGGCTGCGCTTTCGATGGCGTTCGAGCGGGGTGATGGCGTTGGACGCCATCAATGGGCCGACTTTGACGATCGAGGGGCGGGACGCGGCGGGGGTGGCGCGCGCGTGGTATGTGCGGTTGTGGAATTATGCGGTGGGGACGCCGGAGGATGCGGTCGTCTCGCTCGATTTCGGGGCGATGGTGGGCGGGTATGAGCTGCCCGAGGATGCGGCCCCCGTTTGGGCGGGGGATATCGACCGGATGTTCGTGTCGCTGGTGCCGCCGGACTATACGAAAGTCGACGTGCCGCTGGCCGCGCCGCGCGAGGGGTGGGTCGAGTGGACCGATCTCGTCTGCGCGGGGCCGGGGTCGGTGCTGGCGATCGGCGATGCGGTGGTGCCGGAGCACGGGTTCCGGATCGCTGGCGGGTATGACGACAGCTATAATCTGACGCCGGCACGGTTGCTGCGCAATGCGCTGCATCTCGGGTATCGCGGGAGCATCACGCATTATGTCGGGATGAGCCATTATTTCCGGCTCGAGGGGCTTGGCGGCGGGTTCTACGTTTCGGCCGCCGGGGGCGTGCTGAACGTCGCGTGCGCGGCGTGGCACCGGGACTTCGCCGCACGCGCGCGGGCGCTCGGCTTCGACGTGATCTGGTCGCTGAGTTACGAACTGTTCGACGCGCATTGCTGGAACGACTGGAAGCAGCGGGCGGCCGATGGCTCGCCGGCGCTGACCGGGTGGGAGCCGCCTTCGACGTTGCTGTCGCCGGCGCATGCTGGGGCGATGGGGTATCTGCAGGCGGTCGCGCGGGCGTTCATGGGAATTGCGGTGGCGGCGGGGTTGGCGGCGAAGTTCCAGGTCGGCGAGCCGTGGTGGTGGATCATGCCCGACGGGCGGCCGTGTCTCTATGATGCGAGTGCGGTGGCGGCGTTTGCGCCGGTGGCGATCGGCAGCATCCTGGGGGTCAAGAACGCCGCGCGGATCGCGACTTTGGATGCGGCGGGGGTGTGCCTGGCGGCGTCGACGGCTGCGCTGGTGGCGGCGGTGCGGGCGGGGGCGCCGGGGTGCGTGACGCATCTGCTGACGTATCTGCCGACCGTGCTGGATGCGGCGGCGCCCGAGGCGAAGCGCGCGAACATGCCGGTTGGGTGGGCGAGTCCGGCGTTCGATGTGCTGCAGCTGGAGGATTACGACTGGGTGACGGCGGGGGATTCCGCGTCGTCCGCCGAGGGCGTGGCGGTGGCGTTCGCGCGGCTGGGGTATCCGGTGGACAGGCAACATTATCTTTCGGGGTTCGTGTTGCGACCGGATCAGGCGGTGCAGTGGGGGCTGATCGAGGCGGCCGCCGGGGTCGCGCGGGCTCGTGGGGTCGCGGAAACGTTCTTGTGGGCGCTGCCGCAGGTGATGCGGGACGGGTTCGTGCATTTCGATACTGCTGGGGAGGACGAGCCTGTGGATGCGTTCGATGACGTGCTGTTCCCGTTGGAGCTGGGGCGTGAGGCGGAGGTCGAGCCGGGATTCTCGACCGCGATCCTGACGAGTGCGGGCGGGCGGGAGGCGCGCAATGCGGGCTGGGCGGAGGCGCGGACCGCGTACGATGTCGGGCCGGGATTGCGGAGCGAGGCGGATATCGGTGTGCTGCTCGCGTTCTTTCGTGCGCGGATGGGCGCGGCGCGCGCGTTCCGGTTGCGCGATCCGTTCGACTTCGTGGCGGGGGGCCAGGCGATCGGGACCGGGGACGGCGTCGCGCGGCGGTTCGCGCTGGTGAAATGGTACGAGCGCGCGGCCCGGCGGATCACGCGGCCGGTGGCGGGCAGCGTTTCGGTGAGCGTCGACGGGGTCGGGACGAACGCGTTCGCGGTCGAGGCTGGGGGGTGGGTGGTGCTGGATGTGGCGCCTGCCCTCGGCGCGGCGGTGACCGCCGGGTTCGTGTTCGATGTGCCGGTGCGGTTTGCCGAGGATCGGTTGAGCGTGGCGCGGGCGACGTTCCTGGCGGGAGTCGCGGCGAGCGTGCCGTTGGTCGAGGTGCGCGAGGCTTAGTTTCCCTCTCCCCTGCGGGGAGAGGGAGGGAGGGGCCGCTTGGCGACGGAAGGGTGAGGGGTGGTTGGGATTTGTGTCCCGTGCCTCACGCCCCTCACCCTCCCACGCGCAAGGGCGCGCGGGCCCCTCCCTCTCCCCGGAGGGGAGAGGGTATCCTTTCGGAGGAGACTTTCATGTTTCTGGATGCGGAGCTGGCGACGATCGCGGTGTGCTGGCGGATCGAGCGGCGGGATGGGGTGGCGATCGGGTTGACCGCGCATGACCGCGATCTGGTGGTCGACGGGCTGGTACACCGCGCGACGCCGGGGATGACGCCGTCGGCGATCGAGCGCTCCGCGGGGCTGGAGGCGGACACGATGGATGTCGCGGGGGCGCTGACGAGTGCGGCGATCGACGAGCGCGATCTGCTGGCCGGGCGCTGGGATGGCGCGCGCGTCGCGCTGTTCGCGGTCGACTGGACCGATCCGGTCGCGCGCGTCGATCTGGGGAGCGGGTTGATCGGGGCGGTCGAACTGGGCGAAACCGGATTTACCGCGGAATTGCGGGGGAGCAGCGCGGCGCTGGATCGACCGGTGGTCGAGGAGACGTCGCCCGAATGTCGCGCCGAGCTGGGCGATCGGCGCTGTCGGGTGGCGATGGCGGGGCGGCGAAGGTTCGCGCGGGTGCTGGCGTGCGTCGGGCCGGTGGTGACGCTCGATCTTGCGACGGCCGGGCTCGGCGGCGGGCTGGTGCGCTGGTTCGGGGGCGCGAACGGCGGGCTGGAGAGCGCGATCGCGGCGGCTGACGGCGCGGCGGTGACGCTCCGAGCCGTACCGACCTTCGTGGTCGAGGCGGGCGCGTTGGTCGAAATGGTCGAGGGGTGCGACAAGAGCCTCGCCACCTGTGCCGCGCGGTTCGGCAACGCGGCGAACTTTCGCGGCGAACCGCATCTGCCGGGGATCGACCTGCTCACGCGGTATCCGGGCGCGTGAGCGTCGTTGCGGCGGCGGCGCTGCGCGCGGTGGGGACGCGGTTCCGGTTGCACGGGCGGGGCGCGGACGGGCTTGATTGCGTGGGGCTGGTGGCGGCGGCGTT
The DNA here is from genome assembly GCF_003688595.1 of Sphingomonas sp. PP-F2F-G114-C0414. Taxonomy (GTDB): domain Bacteria; phylum Pseudomonadota; class Alphaproteobacteria; order Sphingomonadales; family Sphingomonadaceae; genus Sphingomonas. The sequence continues at coordinate 82,129 of NZ_RCWT01000017.1, read as the reverse complement.
GCAGGCGGGGGGGCACCGGGGGGCGGTGCCGACTGGGTATGCGCTGCGCGGCGGCGACGTGGCGATGCTCGACCGGATGCTGGTGCAGGTCGTGGGCGGGGCGGAAGCCGGCGACGTGCTGCTGATGGCGGTCGGGCCGGGGCAGTTTCATCTCGGGATCAGGACGGCGGGCGGGTTCGTGCATGCGGATGCGGGGTTGCGGCGCGTGGTGGAGCGGCCGGGGATGCCGCCCTGGCCCCTGATCGGTGTCTGGCGGATGGAGACGTGACATGGCGACCTTGATCCTGACGGCGGTGGGCACCGCGGTGGGCGGACCGATCGGCGGCGCGATCGGCGCGTTGATCGGGCAATCGGTCGATCATGCGCTGTTCGCGCCCAAGCGGCGCGAGGGGCCGCGGCTGGTCGAGCTGGCGGTGCAGACGTCGTCGTACCGCAGCCAGATCCCGAAACTGTTCGGGACGCTGCGCGTGGCGGGGACGGTGATCTGGGCGACCGACCTGATCGAGAGCCGGTCGACGTCGCGGGGCGGCAAGGGGCAGCCGAGCACCTCGACCTATTCCTATGCGGCGTCGTTCGCGGTGCTGCTGTCGGCGCGTGCGATCCTGGGGGTGGGGCGGATCTGGGCGGAGGGGAAATTGCTGCGCGGGGCGGGCGGCGATTTCAAGACCGCGACGGGGTTCCGGTTGCATCTCGGCGGCGAGGATCAGGCGGTCGATCCGCTGATCGCGTCGGCGGAAGGGGGCGCGACGCCGGCCTATCGCGGCGCGGCGTATGCGGTGTTCGAGATGCTGCAGCTGGCGGATTTCGGGAATCGGATCCCGTCGCTGACGTTCGAGGTGATCGCCGATCAGGGCGCGGTACTGGTGTCGACGATCGCAGCCGAGCTGGCGGAGGAGGTCTCCGGGGCTGCCGCGTTGTCGGTCGGCGGGTTCGCGGCGTCGGGCGGGAGCGTCCGCGCCGTGCTGGACCTGCTCGGACAGGCGAGCGGGGCGTGGTTCGCGCCGGTCGGCGACGGACTGGCGATGCGCGATGCGGCGGCGGCGATCGTGCAGGTCGCGGACGAGGGTTTTGCGGTCGGCGACAAGGGGGCGCGGCGGACGCGCGCGGTTGCCGCGATCGAGACGGTGCCGCGAACCGTGACGCTCGGCTATTACGATGCGGCGCGCGATTACCAGACGGGTGTGCAGCGCGCGCGGCGACCGGGTGCGGGCGTGCGCGACGAGCGGGTCGAGGTGCCGGCGGTGCTCGACGCGGGTGCGGCCAAGACGGTGGCGGAGGCGATGCTGGCGCGTGCCGAGGCGGGGCGCGTGCGGCGGACGGTAACGGCGAGGTTCGCAGCGATGGCGATCGCGCCGGGCGCTTGCGTGACGATCGCGGGCGAGGCGGGCGTCTGGCGGGTGACCGACACCGCGATCGAAGGAATGGTGACGACGCTCGGCCTCGTGCCGGTGACGATCGCGTCGATCCCGGCGACCGCGACCAGCGGCCGGGTGGTCGGCGCGGTCGATGCGGTGGTCGACGCGACGATCCTCCAGGCGTTCGAGATACCGGGGCTCGACGATGCGCCGTTGTCGATGCCGCGGATGACGGTGGTCGCGGCGGGTGCAGGCGCGGGATGGCGGCAGGCGGCGTTGCTCTACAGCGTCGACGACGGGATCAGTTGGACGGCGGCGGGCGCAAGCGCGGCGCCGGGCGTGATCGGTGTGGTCGAGGCGGTGGTGGCGGGCGGGCCGGCGACGATGATCGACCGGCGTGGTGCGTTCGACGTGCGGCTCGCGCATCCCGCCATGATGCTGGCGGATGCCGATGCGGATGCGCTCGATCGAGGGAGCAATCTCGCGCTGCTAGGCGACGAACTGGTGCAGTTCGGGCGGGCCGAGCCGCTTGGCGGCGGGCGCTGGCGGCTGCAGACGCTGTTGCGGGGGCGGCGGGGCACCGAGGCGGCGAGCCGCCAAGTCGCGGGCGATCGGTTCGTGCTGTTGGAGGCGGATGCCGCGCGGACGATCGACCTGCCGCTGTCGGTGCTGGGCCGCGAGGTGCGGGTGATGGCGTCGGGCGTCGGCGACGTGAGCCCGATCGAGATGCGCTGCGTGATCCGTGGCGCCTCGGTCGTGCCGCCGTCGCCGGTCCACGTCACCTTCACGCGTGACGGTGACGGCGGCGCGACGGTGCGCTGGGTTCGTCGGAGCCGCGCCGGGTGGCGCTGGATCGACGGGGTGGATGCGCCGCTTGCAGAAGAAAGCGAAGCGTACCGGGTGACGATCGCCGCGGGCGGCGTGGCGCGCACCGTCGACACGACCGCGCCGCTCGTCACGCTGACCGACACCGAGTTGGCCGGTGGCGCGGTCTCGCTGGCGATATCCCAGCGCGGAATCTTCGGCGAATCGCTGGCGGCGCATCTGACGATACCGGCCTGAATTCGAACGATAGGGGGAGTGGACCATGAGCGACACGACATCGCGGCTTTCGCTGCCGCTGGTGCAACCGGGGCAGGCGCAGAAAGAATCGACGCACAACGAGGCGTTGGCGATCCTCGATATCGCGGTTCAGGCGAGTGTCCTTGCGGTCGGTACGACGGTGCCGCCGGCCGACCCGGATTTGGGGGCGGCATGGATCCTCGGCGCGGCGCCGACCGGCGACTGGGCCGGACACGCGTTCGCGCTCGCAGCCTGGACGGCAGGCGGCTGGCGATTCGTCGTGCCACGCGAGGGAATGATGGTGTGGCATGGCGGCGACCGACACATCGTGCGGTTCAGCGCGGGAACCTGGGCGAGCGGCGTCATGTCGGGTACCAACGTGACGATCGGCGGGCAGATCGTGGTCGGTGCAAGGCGTCCGGCGATCGCGAATCCGCCTGCGCTGCTCGCTGGCGCCACGCCCGCCGATAGCGACGCGAGAAGCGCAATCGTGGCCATCCTGGACGCATTGCGCGGCCACGGGATGATATCTGCCTGAAACACGGCGAAAACTGTGTCGTTCCTGCCACAGTGGGAACTTTTGTTCGCTTGCGTGGAAACAAGGCCGAGGATAGGGAGTTTGCGATGTCCGTGTGACACTCATGAAAGGGGATTTAGTATGCGGAAGCTTGCCGTCGTTCTGGCACTCGCCTCCACCGCACTCGCCACTCCCGCCCTCGCCCGCGACAAGTCGTGGTACGTTGGCGTCGATGGCGGTGCGATGATCGTTGAAGATATCAACTATGACATCGGTAACCTGAACAGCGCAGGTTCGGTCGATCATAACTACGGTTATGACGTCGATGGCGTGATGGGTTACGACTTTGGTGGTTTCCGTCTGGAAACCGAAGTCGGCTATCGTCGTGCAACCGTTGACGGCTACACGTCGTCCACGACCACGCCGACCTTCACGCAGGCTGGCGTTCGCGGCAATGCCGCAGCTGGCAGCTATGACGGTGCCGGTGGTTCGTCGTCGGCGCTCAGCTTCATGCTGAACGGCCTTCTGGACTTCGGTCCGGACGACGGCATCCAGGGCTTCGTCGGCGGCGGTGTCGGTGTTGCTCGCGTCAAGGCGAAGTACGGCATCACCAGCGGTGGCGACTTCCTGAACGACTCGGACACCGTGTTCGCGTATCAGGGTCTTGCCGGTATCCGTGCACCGCTCAGCAACCACGTCGACGCAACGTTGAAGTATCGCTTCTTCAATGCTGAGAACGTCAAGCTGGTCGACGTGTCGAACCGCGTGTTCGACGGTCGTTACCGCTCGCACAGCATCCTCGGTGGCCTGACGTACAACTTCGGTTCGCCTGCCGAGCCGGTTGCTCCGCCGCCGCCGCCGCCGCCGGAGCCAGTTGCTCCGCCGCCGCCGCCGCCGCCAGCAGAAGTCGTCTGCTCGCCTGGTCCGTTCATCGTGTTCTTCGAATGGGACAAGTCGGACATCACGCCAGAGGCAGCATCGATCCTCGACAACGCCGTCACGCAGTACCAGTCGTGCGGCAATGCCCAGGTCATGATCGCGGGCTTCACCGACAAGTCGGGTGCAGCATCGTACAACGTCGGTCTCTCGCAGCGTCGTGCAGACGCCGCCAAGGCGTACCTGTCGTCGCATGCCATCCCAGAGGGTGTCATCTCGACGGAAGCGTTCGGCGAGACCCGTCCGCGCGTCGAGACCGCCGATGGCGTTCGCGAAGTGCAGAACCGTCGCGTGGAAGTCACCTACGGTCCGGGTTCGGGCCAGTAAGACTTTCGCCAGTCGACCCTCGGGTCGGCTACGGAACGAAGTTTGGGGAGGTCTGCGCAAGCTGGCCTCCCTTTTCTTTTGCGCGCGATGGCGAGCGGTAGTTCGAGGATTAGACCAGGGCTTGATCGAGATTGGCGTGGCCTTGCCTGTCGCCATTGCAGCGTCCAGCATAGTGCTTCGCCTTGGGGGACATGACTTTGGGCATCGCGCATATCCTTACGATCGGTGCCGCCGTTCTCCAGGGGACGACCGGTCCTCGCGAACCCGCCGTGCCCCAGCAAAATGAGGTGTCATCGGCCGGTTCGGTAGCATTGCCGCCCACGCCGAGCAGGCCAACGCCGAGCAGCCCCATTCCGGGCGGGCCGTCCGACGCTCAGCGTATCGCGCAGGCGGCTAGGCTTGGATCGCTGCTCTATACGTTCGATCGGGCGGCGTGGGTCAGCTCGGATGCGTTGACCGCCGCGATCCCGAAAAGCGAACTGCGCGGTGCCGGCGGGTATGTCGTCGAGCAGCCCGATCCGCGGACGCTGCACGTGACCTATTACCGCGGGGCGGGGGCTGCGGCGCAGGCGTTCTTCGTGGCGGACGTGCGCGGCGGGAAGGTCGTGTCGCAGGAGGTCCTCGTGCGACCGGCCGCGCTGACACCCGCGCAGGCTCTACTGGTGCGCGCCCGCGAGGTGGCGACACAGGCGGCCGTCGCGCGCGGGTACAAGCCCTGCACGCCGCTGCCGTTCAACAGCGTCGTGCTCCCGCCGCAAAACGACGGGTTGATCGCGGTCTACCTGCTGTCGGCGCAGAAGGAGGCGGCGACGTTTCCGATGGGCGGCCACTACCGCGTGCTCGTCGATCGCGACGGCAGAGTGGTGGCATCACGCCCCTACACGCTCGGCTGCCTCGCCATGACCGCGCCGACGCTGCCGCCGGGCGCGACGCCGGTCGGTTCGTGGTCAACCATCTACTCGATCCCGTCCCGACCGAGATCCACGTGTTCGCCTCGTACAGCCTGCATATGCCGGTGTTCGTCGCGACGCCGGACAAGCGTGTGTGGCGGGTCAAGGGCAGCGAGATCACGCCGTCGAAGGCGAAGTGACCGCGCGCCGTCGGTCGGTCGTCAGTCCGAGGCGGTGTCCGCCAGCGCCGCGGCCAGCCAATCCGGGACGATCGCGTCGCCGAGCGCGCCGATGCGGCGGTGCTCGACCATCAGGCCGAGTTCGGGATACGCGGCGCGTGTGCGCGGTCCGGTTTCAGTGAGGGGCGCGATGACGAGGCGGCGGTTGACCTTGGCGCGGTGATGCATTCGCGCGGTGTTCTCCTGCCCGACGTAACATCCCTTGGTGAAGCTGACGCCGTTCAGTTCGCGTGCGTTGCATTCGAGCCACAAAGTTTCGCCTGCGCCTAGCTCGCCGACACCTTCGGCGACGCCCAACGTCAAGCGATGTGCGTGCCAGTCCCGCGCGGGTTCGGACGCCGGGGCGAGCCAGCGCCGGCCGAGCGCGGCGAGACGCGGGTCGGGGATGCCCTCTCCCCCTGACGACCAATGCACCTTGCGCTCATCGGGCTGGATCGTGATCGCGCGGCGCAGCCGGTACATCGACAGGCGTTTCGCGAGTGCTTCGGCTTGCGTCGCCTCGGCATCGATCAGCACCGCATCGCCGTCTGCCCAGAGGATGAAGTCGAACAGCGCCTTGCCCTGCGGCGAGAGCAGCGCGGCCCAGGCGGGGGCGTCGGGCGTGAGCGCCGCGGTATCGGCGGTGACGAGGCCCTGCAGGAAGCCGCGCACGTCGTCGCCGGCGACGCGGATCACGCTGCGATCGGCGAGCATCGTTGCGGAAGGTTGCTGGTCCATAGCCACCACCTAGTGCGCGGGCGGCGATTTCCAAGCTGGATCGCACCACGGGGATATCGCCACAGGGATATGGCGCCGACGCGCCCGCGCCGATAGGAGAAGTGCATGACCGAGCGCCTCACGATCCGCCGCCCCGACGACTGGCACGTCCACCTGCGCGATGGCGCGATGCTGGACGCGGTCGCGCACCACACCGCGCGGCAGTTCGCGCGCGCGATCATCATGCCGAACCTCACTCCGCCGGTGACGACGATCGAGGCCGCCAAGGCGTATCGCGACCGGATCATGGCGGCGCTCGGCGGAGACGTCGGTTTCACCCCGCTGATGACGTGTTACCTAACCGACGGTACCGACCCGGCGGAGATCGAGCGCGGCTATGCGGAGGGCGTGTTCGCCGCGTGCAAGCTGTACCCCGCGCATGCGACGACCAACTCGGCGCACGGCGTCACCGATATTCGCGCGCTGACCGGGGTGCTGGAGACGTTGCAGCGAATCGGCATGCCGCTGCTGATCCACGGCGAGGTGACCGACAAGTCGATCGACATCTTCGACCGCGAGGCGGTGTTCGTCGAGCGTGTCCTGACGCCGCTGACGCGCGACTATCCAGCGCTCAAGATCGTGCTGGAGCACATCACCACCGCCGAAGCCGCTGCGTTCGTCACCGAAGCCTCGTACCCGATCGCCGCGACGATCACGCCGCAGCATCTGCTGATCAACCGCAACGCGCTGTTCGACGGTGGGCTCAGGCCGCACGCCTATTGCCTGCCGGTGCTGAAGCGCGAGACGCACCGCCTCGCGGTCCGCAAGGCAGCGGTATCAGGATCGCCGCGGTTCTTCCTCGGCACCGACAGCGCGCCGCATGTCGTCGGCGCGAAGGAGTCGGGCTGCGGGTGTGCGGGGATCTTCAACGCACCGTTCGCGCTCGAGGCGTATCTGCGCGTGTTCGAGGAAGAGGGCGCGATCGACAAGTTCGAAGCGTTCGCGTCCGAGCATGGCGCGCGGTTCTACGGGCTGCCGTTGAACGACGGTACGGTGACGCTGGTGCGCGATCCGGTCGAGGTGCCGGCGTCGATCGGCGAGGGCGCGACCGCGGTGGTGCCGTTCCTGGCGGGGACGACGGTCGGGTGGCGATTCGAGGGGTGAGTCTTGGGGGGCTTTAGGGCCGCTGGAGTCTTGCGCCGGCCGTTGCGGGCGTAGGACCGTTCGCCATCCTGCTGGTCTGGGTCTTCGTGTACCCGGTCCTGCCGGTTTGGATCGTCGACGGTCTATTTCGCTGGTCGATCCCGGGCTTGGCGCTGGCAGCGCTGTTTGGCGGGATTCACATGATGCCCGTGGCGTCCCGGGTGCGTATCGGCGTTGCGATATCGTATGTGCCAGCGTGGCCTGGTTCTTCGGCATGTCGGCGATCGTTTGCGCGGTGAATGGCGATCGCCTTTGAGATCGAACGCCGGGGTTTATCCCGCGAAGACGTACCGTCTCAGCGTGTAGGATCCGCTGCGTTCAGCCGGTCCAGCCATAACCGCGCTTCCTTCTGTTCGCCGACTGCGCTGGCGCTGACCGGGCCGCGCGCCGCGAAGAAGTCGTGGTGGAGCGCGAACGGTTCGAGCAGCAGGCGGTCGCGCATCGCGTCGATGTCCGCGCCCATCTCGTTGAGCGCGTCGATCGTCGGGGCGATCGCGGCGCGGACGCGGCGGTCCGGGCTCCGGTCGAACAGCCCAAGCGATCCCGACGCGGTCTTTGCCAGCGCGGCGTTCAGGGTGTCGCGGTACTCGGTTTCGAGATCCTCGCGCTGGGCGTCGAGGCGGGCGAGGCGGTCGGGTTTTGCCATTCGCCTGGGGTAGCGCGTGGGGAGGGGGCGTCAACTCGTCGCCTGGATTTGGCGGGCGTCGGGATGAGGGTGGGCGGTGTGAGCCGGTCAGGCGTGTCGCGTGTGGCGCGCGTCATGGGCAAAGCCCATGCCGTCGGACAGGCTTTGCCCGCCGGCCGGGCTTGGCGGAGTCGGCCGGGCGTGGCCGGCTGCCCGCCTGCGCTTAAAATGGCAGCCACCGGCTCTTGTGTGTGATGTTCATATAGCCGACGTTGACGCCCGCGCGCCAGCCGACGCCGAGGCGGATCGGGATCAGGACGACGTTGCCGCGCCGCAGATAGGTCGCGGCGAACCCGCCGACCAGGTACAGACGCCCCTCGACCGCGGGGAAGCGCTTGTAGAGCTCTTCGGTGTCGTAGAGGTTGTAGACCAGCACGAAGACCTTGTTCGCATCGCCGCCGACGTCGAAGCCGACCGACGGCCCGGTCCAGTAGACCGGCTGCTGGCCCTCGACCTTGTGGCTCATGATTCCCGAACCGTAGCGCACGCCGAGGATGAACGCGCCCGACGCCTCGCGCCCGGCGATGTACGCATTGGGCTGGCCCTGGTCCTTGAGGATCTTTTCGAGGATGCCGCCGAGCCCCGCTGCGCCCTTGCCGAATACGCCTTCGCCCGCCGCCAGCAGGTCGTCGCGCTGATAGGTGTCGGCCGCCTGCGTCGTCGCTTCCGCGCGGGCGGTCGGCGAGGCCGGGTCCGCCGCTGGAGCTGACGCCGAATTCTGGGGCGGAGCCGGGGCGGGCGTCGGGTCGGACTGGACCTGCGTATCGATATCGGCGGGCCGCGACGGCTGCGTGGTCGTCTGCGCGCGCGACGGCGCGGTATAGGCGCGCGGCGCGAGGTCTCCATCGATCGCCTGGTTGGGATCGATCGTGCGCACCTGCGCGGCGGCACCGCCAGTGCCTCCACACATCGCGGCGGCGAAGGCACCCAAGCCGAGCCAGAAGTCACGCATGATCATTGTCCCCAAACCGGCGTCCGCAAACGGGGCACCAAACGATCGACCTTGAAACCATCGACCCCGACATGGCCGATCCGATCGGACCGGTCGACCCGGTCCTCTCGCTCGGCCAGCGTAACCAACCTCGGCCTTGCCGCGCAATGAACGAACCGGCCGCGCGTGTCGAATTTGGGCGAATTCGCGATGAATGACACGAAGAGAGCGAATGACGCGAAGACAGCCGTTGCCCCCCGCGACGACCCTCGCTATAGCCCCGCATCTGCTGCAGCCGGAGACGTGGGTGAGTGGCTGAAACCAGCGGTTTGCTAAACCGCCGTACCGGGTTTACTGGTACCGAGGGTTCGAATCCCTCCGTCTCCGCCATTTTAGTGTTTCACAGCATCCCAAACCATCTCAGAAGCCTTGGATTTGCCTCGCTTTTAATAGCGCGGTAGTCTCACACGATCCCATAGTTTCCCACTCAAGCGCACGCTTGTTGGGGGTATTTTGGGGGTACGCTGAAGACGTTCTGGGGGTATCGAGTGCTGACCGAATTACGCTGCCGACAGGCCAAGGCAGCGGACAAGAGCTACAAGCTGTCCGACGCCCGGGGGCTTCACATGTTCGTGACGACCACCGGCTTCCGCTCCTGGCGCTGGAAATACCGAATCGCTGGCAAGGAAAAGCTGCTCGTGCTGGGCAGCTATCCCGACGTAAGCCTCGCGCTGGCACGCGAGCACCGGGACGCGGCGTCACGCCTTTTGAAGGCAGGGACCGATCCGGGCGTCGACCGGAAGCAAACCGCGGCGGTTCGGCATATCGAGCATGCAACGACGTTCGAGGCAGTAGCGCGGGAATGGCACGCCCAGCAGGTGTCGAGCTGGGTCGCTGTGCATGCGGCCGACGTCTTGAACAGCCTCGAGAAGGATGTCTTTCCGTACATCGGCTCGACGCCCGTTGCTGCGGTGACCTCGCCCATGGTGCTTCAACTCGTGCGGCGGATCGAGGATCGCCCGTCGGTCGAGACGGCACGTCGCGTTCGGCAGCGCATCTCGGCCGTGTACGGCTTTGCGATAGCGTCGGGATACGCGACGAGCGATCCGGCTGTATCGATTCGAGGAGCGATGAAGCCGCTCATCAAGAAGCGGCAGCCAGCGTTGGCGTCGCTGGAGGATGCGCGAGCGCTACTGACGGCGGCCGAGGCATCGGCAGCGCATCCCATGACCAAGCTCGCTTCGCGACTGCTCGCCCTGACGGCGCTGCGGCCGGGTACGCTTCGGACGACCGGTTGGGCCGAGCTGGAGGCCTTGAGCGAGGATGCGCCTGTCTGGCGCATTCCGGCGGACCGCATGAAATTGAAGGTCGCGCGCAAGCAGGACGAGCGTTTCGACTTTCTGGTGCCACTGTCCAGACAGGCGATGGAGGTTCTTCAGGCGGCGCGTGCCTTCGCGCCGCGCGGCCCGCTGGTCTTTCCGAGCCAGCGGCACGCGCACAAGCCGATCAGCGAGAATGCGATCGGGTATTTCTACAATCGTCTGGCGGTCCGGGCGCGGCATGTGCCGCACGGCTGGCGATCGACATTCTCGACGGTGATGAACGAACGCGCGCAGACGTTAAACCGACCGGGCGATCGCGCGATCATCGATCTGATGCTGGCGCACATTCCCGAAGGGGTGGAGGCGACCTACAACCGAGCCGCGTACCTGCAGCGACGCACCGAGATCGCGCAGGAGTGGGCGGACCTCCTGCTCGATGGGTTTGCGCCGGCAGCGGAGCTACTCGAAGGACCGCGGCGCTAGGCGTTGCCGCTCAGGGAGCGGTGGTATGACCGCGCGCTCGCTCCACGAGATCATCGGCGGCAAGGCCAGCCAGCACGGCTTGTCCCGTAATCGTGTTCGGCGCGACAGTCGTCCCAAGGGCTCGTGCGAGGCCCGGTTGTGGCGACCGGTCAGCAAGCGTCAGATGGGGCCCGCCATGATCGCGGCAGAAGGGTATGACCGGCAGCACAAGCAGCATGGCAAGCGTAACGGACCGCTAGGTCATGTCGGTCTGGAAGTCCTGCGCGCGCTGTATCGCATCGTGTGTCACCGGTCAGGCCGGCTCGAGCCGTCGATCGACTATCTCATGGGAAAGCTGCGGCGTTCGCGTGACGCTATCGTGCGCGCGTTAAAAGCGCTCAAGGATCACGGCTTTCTTGATTGGATCCGCAGGACAGAACCGATTCCCAAGGCGGAAGGTGCCGGGCCCAGAATCCGCCAAATCAGCAACGCGTACCGATTATGCATCCCGGAGTTTGCCCGCGTGATCGTGGAGCGCATCATCGGTCCCGCACCGGTGCCCGCCGACGTGGTCCAGGCCCTTGAGCAACACCACATCGAGCTGGCGGAAATGGTGGCTCAGCTACCGTTGCGCGAAGCGGTGGGCGTTAGTGTCCATAACGAGGCGCTGGCGGCCGCCCTGGCCAGACTGGCGGACGCCCTGGAAGAGAATGAGCGCGAGTCCGCCTAGCGGTCTGAAACCAGCAGCATTCATTTACAGAAAGGGAAGATCGCCGATCGACAACCGCGACAGGCTCCTCAAACGATCCGATGTTCGGGCATGGTCGACGGGGTGTGTCGGACGCTCATCGGTCGTCCCCTGTGACAGTGCTCCCGCGCCGACCCGCGGTGGCAGGATCGCGCGGTTTGGCGTGTTTGAACGTTAGACATGGACTTGGTGTATGCGGTTTCGCCCAATCGCCTATTAGTGCACCCAAACGCACCGTCGATGCTGCCGTGATATCGGGCCAAGAACGGCGGAATACCGCGGGGCTGAGCGTTGCCCGGTAATGCACCGGAACCGACACGAAAAGCTCGCGGGCGAGGCGGGGGGAATAGCGTGTAATTTGGGGGCACAGGATCGGGGGCGGGGAGTTGGGCCCCCCGGATCCAGCGGGGTCAGAAGCGATCGGGGCGGCGGCATGGCTGTCGCGTTGATCGTTGGCTTGCCACCACAGGAGGCTGCCATCCGCATAGAGGTGCAGCAATCTGCATCCAGCTGGAGTGCTTAACGCCGCCATTTAAGGCTAGATTTTGGCGGGTCTGCAGCAGCCCAGCCACTGCATCCAAACCCACCTGAAAAGCTCGCGGGCGAGGCGGGGGTTCTTGCACCGTATTTGGGTGCGCAACATGGACCCGACGAACTGGTGGAAAGGCGCCCGTCCGCTTTCGGGAAGCGAACGGTCGTTCAGAAAGCCGGGCGGGGGGCGGCATCGCCGTTTTGTGGTGGATAGCGGCCAGTCTTGTGTGGATGGCTCCCGCGTTACAAGTGTTGATGATCTGGCGGTTTGGTCGGGTGCAGTCTTGTGTCGGGCCTGTTGATGCAGCCGTTTCCTGACTGCTGGCACTGATGGTATCCGCAAGCTGGGTACCACTCTGCTTTGCAGGCTTTGACGCCTTACCTGAAAGCACACTGCACGGCATCGAGCCTGCGGGTTAAAAGGGGGCCTTTGGGCGCCTCATCGGTCGCACCAAAGGCAGTATGAATACGAAGATGCACGCCGTCACCGATGCAGAAGGTAGACCGCTCAGCTTCTTCATGACCGCGGGCCAAGTCAGCGACTACACCGGCGCTGCCGCGCTGCTCGACGGTCTACCCAAAGCGCAGTGGATGCTGGGCGACCGCGGCTACGACGCAGAATGGTACAGGGACGCCCTTCAGGCAAAGGGCATAACGCAATGCATTCCGGGCCGAAAATCCCGGAACGTCCCTATCAAATACGATAAGCGCCGCTACCGAAGCCGCAGTCGCATTGAGATCATGTTCGGCCGCCTGAAAGACTGGCGCCGCGTCGCTAGCTGTTACGATCGATGCACGACCGTCTTCTTTTCCGCTATCGCGCTCGCCGGCACCGTCAACTTCTGGCTCTGATCAATGAGTCGTGACCCTAAGAACGGTCGATAGTCGAAGGGTCCGGCAGAATGTCGGGACTTGATCTGACGATCTGGGATAACCGCGAAATCATAGAGGGTTTCAGCCTGACAAGGGACAACGCTCAAGGCCATCATATCGCAATATAAATGGGTTTTGTGTCGCTATCCCTGCTGCTCATCCTTTAGGCGTGTGACGATCACAAGCGACCCAATAGCCTCGACGCAAACCGAGCGAGAAGAAAGCAGCGCGCTACAGCGGCGTGCCGGAGGACGAGCAGAAGAGATAGCAAGCCAGGGAGCTGGCCTTCATCGCTGAAGGCCAGCTCGAGGCTACTCTACCGCGTCTTCAGCCTTGCGCTTGCGCGGTGCGGGCTTGGCTGCCCCTGCCTTCGCTGCGCTCGTCTGAGCAGGCTTGCGACCCAGGCCGATCTTTTTCGCCATAGCGCGACGGCTTTCCGAGTATGTCGCAGCGACCATTGGGTAATCGGCTTTGAGATTGTAGCGCTCGCGATATTCGGCGGGCGTCATGCCATTGGTCGAGAGATGGCCCCGTAAGGTCTTGTACGGCTTGCCATCGATCATGCTGATAATGTGATCCGGGTTGGCAAGCGATTTGCGAGCCGTGACGGCGCCGACATACTCCTGGACCTCTTCGGCTGCAGTTTCTGGAGTTTGCGAACCATCCACAAGCGACTGAACGCTGCTATGCATTTGCATCAGGAACGCTGGAACGTCCTCGGCGGAGGTACGGGTACTAGGATTGCGGAGCCACGCAATCGTCAACTCGGTTGCCAGTTCCAAGGAGTCGGTCTGGTAGCTTTCGTCAGGCATAAAGTACTCCATTTGACCGCCTCGCCCTATTATATCGCTTTTTATCATAATCTTCCTGTTGCGAACATAGGCAAACGCTCAGCGAATTACGCCGACGTTACGCGATCGAAATCGGATACTATTAGCAAATTCAGCATCGAGAGGCAGAATTCTTTCTATCACGATTGTTTTATCGCGAGCACGAGTCGTGCACGACACACCGCCTGCCATATGCAACCCTCGATGATCGACCCAGCAGGAGGGGCTTGCATGTCAAAAAACGGCCATGGTGTGGCTTGACGATGCCTTAAAAGTCTCAGCTGGCAAACCGAGTGGCGGATTTGCTGAAGCGCATAGCCCGTCTGGCTCCTACCGTAGCGAAAGCGTCCACAGCGTGGCACGCAGCAAGGTAACCAAAACGCGAGCTGCTGGCAGCCTTGTCCGGCGTTATCCACTTGACTTGGCATGTGGGCAGCTCAGATCGTATCTTAAATCGCATATTAATAAGGCAGGACATAATATGACGAGATTTTTTATTATTCTCTTTTTAATATTACTCTATATGCCGTCTTCTGCTCAGGCAGTAACTGCCTGCCAAAATATCACCGCCTATGGTGCTGACCCATCTGGATCCTCGCCAAGCAACACCGCCTTCACGGACGCGGTCGCGGCAACCGACGGAACACATATATGTGTTTATTTTCCATCCGGCCGGTATTCCTTCACAACACGACTATTTGTAAGTCTTCCAAATTCCAGCCCAAACTCGAGTGTGACCATTAAAGGAGACGGATCCGATACGACCGAACTTCGTTTTCCATCAGGGTCAGATGGATTGGTTATAAATATAAATTCTCCGGATCAGAGTTTCCACATAGACCGCCTTAGTGTAGTGACCACTGCAAAAAGTAATTCGACGAATGGGATAGCCGTCAATAATTTTTCCAACAGTATAAATAGTGCGCAGAGTCATATAGACCAAGTTACTGTCCGTGGAGCTGACGGCTATACAGATAAAACATCACGTTGGGGCATCGGAATAAACCTATATCAGATATCCAATACAAATCTGACAAATGATACAATAATTGGTAGTACTAACGGAGCCAGTTTTGCAACTGAGGGGACTTGTTTTATTGACCGCGGAACGGTCGCTGTATTCCCAATTCAGATAAATATTATAGGAAGCCAGTTTAATTTTTGTCACTATGGTATAGTATATGGGGACTATCTCCAGGGACTTCAGATAACATCAAGCAATTTCGTTGGGAACGGTTTCGGCGTGTTTCTATCAGATAAAAACGTCGGCAATGATCAGCTTGCGATTAGTTCGAGTCAATTTAATAGCTCGATCTCCGATATATATATAGGAGGATTAATTGACGGCGTTTCAATCACCGGAAACAGCTTTTACGGAGCAAGGTTGTCTGGAAAGATTGCGATTGATATAATTAAGCCATATCAATTTTCCATTATCGGAAATGCTTTTCCAACCGATACTGGAGCGACGAATCAAGACGGAATTCACATTGGTCCTTATCAGGGAGCCTCGGGTGTAATCACCGGCAACGTGTTCAGTGGGCCTTTGGTGACAGCGATATATTTACGTCCGAACTCTCAGCGAGTTAATATTCAATCAAACTCTTATAGTGGTGTAGCTAATAATATCGTCAACTCGGGAGCGAATAACATGATAGGAGGTGGTTCTTCATAGTATACTGAATAAATATTTGCATACATGTTATTTTTACTTAACCACCTCGGGTTCGTCGGAGGCTCCAACTCCTGAGAGATGTGGCCACGACGAACATGGTTCCGCTAGAGGTCCGCGAGGAAGCGGTGCGGATGGTTTTCGATAACGAGAGGAATTACCCGTCTACGGAACCGCAGGCTGCAGGCCAACGAGTCCGATACGAAGTCGAGCGACTGGCGCTTATTTGGTTCCTGCGGGATCGCCATCGGCGCCCGCGTGCCCGGTCCGCGCTTGCGGACGCCACGATTGCGCACGGTCCGCCGCTCCCTGCGATGCACCGGCGCACGTTCTTGGGGACCGGTAAGAGGATGCTTGGAAAGTTACGCTAAGTTCCCGCCCCTACCGCGGTGGCAACGGTGTACCGATCGCATTATTGATGGTCGGCTCGCCACTTGACCGGGACACGCAGGTAGGTGACGCCGTTGGCCTCTGCTTTACGGAGATGGCCGGCAGGGATGTTGACTTGGATCGAAGGCAACAGCAGCTCGGGAACGGACAGGCCAGCATCGCGCTGTCCGCGCATCGCAACGAAGTTGGCCTCGCTCACGTCGTCGTGGATATTGACACTGGTCCGACGCTGCCCGGCAACCGTCGTTCCCAGTGATACTGATCGCAGCCTGGTGCCATCGTCACGTTCCGCAAGGGCGGCAAGGGGCGCCCACGTGCCGGCGTCGGGCACCGCGTCGAGGCCGTCGACCCCGCGACCGGCACCGTGCGGCTCATGCCCAAGAAATCAGCCAAGGCGCGCGCTGCCCCCAAGCCCATCGGCTGGCAGCGAGCGCGCTGGGGCGCGGATGTCGCCGAGGCCTTCACCGAGGTCGCGCAGGCGACCGCATCCAGTTAACCTGCAACAACTACCGCGCCGATCGGCTCAACGGACACACCGCCGAGGTCGTCGCGATCGACCCCGCCGGCTCCGACATGGTGGTCGAGCGCGAGGACGGGCGGCGCGACATGCTCGACTTGGCGCACCTTGCCGACCGCCACGTCCGGCCCGGTTGGGTGCGGACCATCACCAGCGCCCAAGCGGCGACGTGCGATCTGGGCTTGGCGCATCTGGAATGCTTCCGCGCCAACACCGTCGATGCATCCTCCGTCTATGTCGCGATCAGTCGCGCCCGGACCGGTGCGGCCGTCTACACCGACAGCCGCGCCGGCCTCACCGAGGCCCTTGGCTTGCGCAATGGCATGCAGGTCGGGGCCATCGATCAGGACATAACGACCACACCGGAATCAATTAGACCGAAGCCATGCCGGCCTAATTTTAGCAACATTATCGATCTTCTTTAACACCATCATCGGTCTTCCTTGCGCGGTGCCTTTTACAACACCATAGACATTCGCTTGGAAAAACGTGGTTTCTATCGAGTCCTTTGAGCTTCCTGAATGGATACTCAACGTCCCATCAGTATTTCAGCAATAAAGCCTATACCCTCGCAATTAACAGGAAGCATTAACAGCCTAGCGAATGAACTGGCTCCAATTATAGCGTCGCCAGATATTCTGAATCCATCCTTAAGTTCTTTAATATTCCAGCAGCGATTCAGGTCGAAACTTTGGGACCCACAACCGGTGGTAACGAACGCCAACAGCAATCCTATCGATATTCCCCTGGATAAAGGCGCCGTGACGAATCCTGGCATGCGCTGAATAGACCAGTCGCTTGGGCACATGATGCGACCGCTCCGTTCTGTATCTGCCGCCCATTGATGCCGGGCATTCCAAAGTCCTGATCAACTGACGAGCTGACACCATACCCATTCGCTTCAGTCTTCATCCGTTTGTCATAATCGCCACTAGGTATAGACCCGTCCTGCAGATGTCTTACCTCATGCCCGACCGTGCTAACGCCAGCAACAAAAGCGCTCTTCCATCCCTCAGACCCAGCGACCTGCGATATGGCATTGGTATTCAAAGTTAAAGTGTTTGAGCTAGCGTCATCCTGGCCCATAATTAATTTGCCATCCGCAGTTTTACCAAGATCTTGGACATTAACAGTAACTCCATTATGATCGCCAGCCTTACCAAGAGCGTCCGATGCGCTTCTTAGCGTCGCCCGCTGGTCGCTACTGATCTTACGAGAATTAGCTGCTCCATCCAGCCCTTTGGCTAGCGCCGCGACCGCACGGCACTCCCCCTTACTTCCTGCACAATCATACATTCCCGTGGGATCACGCCCATTGACCGTATTGTTTGCGACAACAGGCCCGCTTGATGCGGTTCGGTCCTACCGATGCGGTTTTCCCGAGGCGGTGCAGCGGCTTACGCGCACACGCGGGGGACGCGATCGGGCAGCATGCCAGATTCGCCTTGAGGCGGTTTTCAGTGCCGCGATGCGGCTGTCAAAGAACGTGACCAGCATCATGCGCGCGGACGCGCGCGGGGGCAGGCGGCTGAGAAGGATGGCGATCAGCCGTGGAGGTCGCCGACCCCGGTCAGGTGCATGACCCCCTTGCCGGGCAGCTCGACGCGCAGTTCAAGCGTCCCGCCAGCAGCTTCCACATAGCGGCGCAGCGTGGAGAGATAGAGATCGGTCTGGCGCTCGATCTTGTGAACGGAGGGCTGCTTGATCTTGAGCGTGGTCGCCATCTCGACCTGGCTGCGCTCGGCAAGCTGTCGCAGGGCTTTCAACCCTTCGACCTCGCCGACCAGTTCGGCCGTGCGGGCCTCGATACGACGACGGCGCTCCTCGGGCATGGCTGCCATGATCTCGCTATGCGTGCGTCCCATCATCATTTCTCCTTCGCGACCAGCGCCGCCAGATGCTTGTCGAACCGCTTGTCGGCCTTGGCGATCAGGCTCTTGTAGAACCGCTTATGCGCCACACCTGCCTTGTCGCCCGCAACCAACACGATCGCCTGCCGCTCGGGATCGAACGCGAACGCCACGCGCCACACACCACCATCGGCATCGAACCGCAGCTCCTTCATGTTCTTGTGCTTCGAGCCGGAGAGTGTGTCAGCGTGCGGGCGACCGAGCTGGGGACCATAGACCTCCAACAGGCCGGTCAGCGCCAGCAGCTCGTCCTGAACCGCTTCGGGCAGCAGATCGTATTCGGGGTCGAACGCATCATGATTGCTGACCATCCACGGCATGGGCGCTATATACCTCCCAGGCTATAATTTGTCCATAGCCTCTGGGCTATTCAGTCCTTGCCGTCGTCGGCGAGCGCGGCGTCCAGGAGGGCACGGTCGCGGACCAGGCGCGCGCCGGGGTGCGTGGCGGCGTGGATCTCGGCCAGCTTGGCGATCGACACGCGGGTGTAGATCTGCCTCGTCTCCAGGCTTTCATGGCCGAGCAGGGCCTGGATGAACCGGATATCGGCCCCGCCCTCCAGCATCAGCGTCGCGGCCGTGTGGCGCAGCAGATGGCACGAGCCGGGCTTGCCGATGCCGGCCGTGGCGACGTGGCCGCGCACCTTCTCCGACAGGCGCTTGGCTTCCAGCGCATGCCCGTCGCGGCTGAGGAACAGCGTGCCGGGGTCGCGGCCGACCACCAGGCCGGGACGCACGCGGTCGCGGTAGGCGACCGGCCAGGCCTTGGCGCGCTCGCCGAGCGGCACCACCCGGTCCTTGTTGCCCTTGCCCTGCCGGACGATGAGCGTCGAACGGGCATAGTCCACGTCATACAGTTTGAGCGCGATCAGCTCGCCGCGCCGGATCGCAGTCGCGTAGAGCAGCTCCAGCATGGCGCGGTCGCGAAGGCCGAGCGGCACCGCGATGTCCGGCACCGCCATTACCGCCTCGGCTTCCTCGGCCGTCAACACTACGGCCGGCAGACGCCGCTCAGGACGCGGCAACTCCAGCTCGGAGGCCGGGTTGGACAGGATACGATTCTCGATATGATTCTCGCGCGCGAGCCATTTGACCAGGCGCGCAGGGGGACCATCCGGGCTGCCTGCGTGCGGAACGTCAGCGGCTCGCCGTTGCTCTTGCGGTGATAATAGAGGTGGCGCTGGAACCGCTCCAGGATCGGCTTGGTCACTTCATAGGGCCGCTCGATGCCGCGTTCGCCGCACCACAGGATGAACGTCGCCACGCTGTGGCGTCGGTCCAAGATGGTGGCCGGTGAGTAGTTGCGCACCGCGAGCGCCGACAGGAACCGCTCCATGTGCGAAGCAAGGCTGTCCGGATCGTGCCGACCCGGCAGCGGGGGAAGCGCGCGGCGCGGCATCAGCGGGCAGCGTGGGCGTATGACCGGCGTTCGCCGCCAGCGACCGACGGCGTGGTTTCCGGGGACGGCGCGGGACACGGCGCTGGAGGCCGCACGATACCTGCGGTTTTGGTGGATTCGAGGGGGCCACCGTTCACCGACCGAGGCCCGACTGCACCCCGACCAGGGGCCGACCGATCGCCATCCGACCCCGACCGTTCGTCGTCATACCTGTCCTGAGCGGGGCGTTGCCCCCGCAACGCATCGACGTCGATCAGCCCCATGACGAACGGCGCGCCGGCTTCGCCTTCGCCGGCCCAGGCCAGTTCGTAGACGAACCGGGTGGGAAAGCGCGACGCCACCATGGGGCTGCTGCTATCGCCCCACGCGGTGACCGGCATCCAGGGCAGCGCCGGCACCGCCAAGACCACGACCGTTCTCGCCACCTACGCCCGAGCTGCCCGCGATCGGGGGTTCGAGGTCCGCGCGCTCGCACCGACCGCAACTGCCGCGTCCGTGCTGGGCAACGCGATCGGCACCGAGCACATGACCGTCGCCAGGATGCTCGGCACCACCAGCACCATCGACTGCGGCGAGCACCCGCCCAAGGTGTGGGTGGTCGACGAGGCCTCCATGCTCGGCGCCCGCGACGCCGAGGCGCTGCTCGCCCAGGCCCGAGCCGAGGGTGCCCGGCTCGTCCTCGTCGGCGACGTCGATCAGCTCGGCTCCGTCGAAGCCGGCAGAGCCTTCGGCCAGCTCCAGGACCACGGCATGGCGACGTTCAGGCTGGAGGAAATCGTCCGGCAATCGAACCCGGAGACCCGCAAGGCCGTCGAAGCCATGCTCGACGGCAACGCCCAGGCAGCATTCGCGGCGCTCGACGCCGGAGGCGGGCGCGTCGTCGAACAGCCCGACACCCAGACCCGCCAAGCCGTCCTCGCCCGCGACTTCGCCGCGCTGTACCGCGAAGACCGCGCCCGGACGCTGGTGCTCGACCCGACCCGTCAGGGCCGGCAGGAGCTGATCGACGCCATCCGCGCCGCGCTCGTCCGCGATGGCACGCTCGGCGAGGATGCCATGGTTGCGACCGTACTCGAATCGCGCGGACTCACCCGCGCCGAGGCCAAGCGTGCGGCCAGCTACCAGCCCGGCGACATCGTCGCGTTCCGCAAGTCGGAGAAGGGCCGGCCGCGTGCCGGGATCGGCTACCGCGTGGAGGCGGTCGAGGCCGAGCGCGGCACCGTCCGGCTCGTCCCCGACAAGGGCAAGGCCCACGACTGGCAACCCGCCCGCTGGGGCAGCGCACAGGCCGAGGCGTTCGTCGAGGTCGAGCAGGAGTTCAGGGCCGGCGACAAGGTGCAGTTCACCCGCAACAACTACCGCGCTGAGCGGCACAACGGGGACACGGCCGAGGTGGTCGCGATCGACCCCGTGGGGTCCAGCATGGTCGTCGAGCGCGAGGACGGGCGGCGCGACGTGCGATCGGGTCTTGGCGCATCTGGAGTCGTTCAGGGCCAACACCGTCGATGCGGCTTCGGTGTATGTCGCGATCAGAAGGGCCAAAACCAGCGCGGCCGTCTATACCGACAGCCGCACCGGCCTCACCAACGCTCTCGGCCTGCGCGACGGGGCGCAGGTCGGCGCCGTCGATGAAGCGCTGGCTTTGTAACCTCTAGAGGCGATACTCCACTTGCATACGCGTCAGATAGAGAAATATCTTCTGAATCGATCCACCGCGTTAGAGAAGCTACTCTCATATACTCTCTCTATCTCATCATAGCTGACACCATCACGATGGTCGTCAAGAATAATGTTGAAGGTAGAGAAAAAGTCCTCGTCATACTCGTCGTCTGAATATTCTTGTAGAAGTATCAGCTTACTAGTTTGAACAATTTGCTCGCCAGACGAGTGATGATTATGGACGACTTCCCTGAGTGATGCAGGAAATCTATTTCTATCTTCCATAAATCACCTTCTTTTCGAAGACCTCGCTCGTAGCCTCATTGCGCACCGCGTGAATAGACACTCTGTCGCTTGACTTTGTGACTTCGCTAACGGAGATCTTTGTGTAATCGGCAGCATTTCCTCCGTATTTCTGCGCAGCCGCTTCCGCACCCCTGAATGCATCTTTAACTCCCGGACCGGCAATGAGGCGACCTTCACCCGCGGCAAGACGACCAAGACCAGATTGAACCGCTGCTGCGCGCTGGGCGAGCGCATTCATTCCAGCAGCAACTGGCTTGAAGTGCTCGGCAGTGCGCATCAATCTGACTACCGGCATTGCCACCTGAGCTGTCCATCCCGCCCCTCTGATGATGGCAGCGCCAGACAGTTCGGTGGCAGCGGCAATCGCAACGTTTTCTGCAACGCCCTGTTGAATCTGATTCCAAGCCTTCAAACCACACTGAGCGCCACCACCACATGCAGCGGTTGCGCGGTCCAGCCCGTCATACACCGGCCCCATGACGGTCTGCTTGCCATCTGGATCGCGCCCGTTCACCGGATCGTTTGCGACATAAGCATAAAGGTTGATTTGGTCTTTGTATCCGATTGGATCTGTTTGAAGAAAACGGCCGAGGGTAGGCGAATAGAATCTCGCTTTATAATAATACATGCCGAGGTCGGGCTGCCAAGCCTGCCCGGTATACTGGAACCGCCCCGAATTATTTTTCCCGGGAATACCATATTCATCGTAGGTGTTAACGCCATAAACATACGACCCAGTGTTGTCGCCGATGAGCGCAACGCTTCCCTGCCAATCTTGACGAAGAATGCGCTCGTTACTGCCGTCAAAAGAGGAACCTTCGTACCAAGCGATCGGGTCGTCCGCCCCAGAATCCGCACCGTGAACGTAGCGTCGCAAAAGATTGCTGCCGGCGTCGTATTCGCCGATCAACGCATCTCCATCATAGAGAAAGCGCGTGGTACCGCTAGTTCCAATGGTTTCGTAAAGACGCCCTAGCGGGTCGTAGCGTAAGGCAACCGTGTGGCCGCCGCTAGCCGCACGCAATCGGTTTTCGATATCATACTTAAATATCGTGGAACCATCTGTGGTCAGATTACCATTCGCATCATAGCTGAACGATGTCGAGCCAGCAGCCGTATACTGGTTTTGCCCATTTACTGTATAACCTCGATTAACATTATACGTATCGGCAAACACCAAATCATTGCTATTTTTTGTTAACGTAGCGATCTGACCAGCTGGGTTGTGGGTAAAGCTATAGTTAAGACCAGCACCTTTCTTAATCAGATCGTTCGAAATCGACAATAAGCGCCCAATGCCATCGTATGAGTAGCTTGTATTAATCCCGCCATTCATACTTAATCGTCGACCAGCTTCATTGTACGTGTAAGTCGCAATCGGAGTTCCCATCCGCTGAATCTGCAGTGGGCGATTCAGTCCGTCATAGGTGTAATTAATATAGAATCCATCGGGAAATGTGACTCGACTTTTGTTGCCGGCATTATCGTACAAATAAGACACGGTTCTTGCGGCGCCATCCATATTTACAATGGAGCTTGTCTGCTCGCCAATACCATTCCAGAGGTTCGTAACGCCGTCACCCGTTGCGCTGTTGAAATGCGCATATGTCTGATGCCCCTGCAGATCATAGCCGTAATACACTGATCCGGCTGCGAAGGTCGAGTATGCCGGCGTAGATTTAAATATGGCACGGCTCAGCTGATCATACGCAGAGCGAATTATACTTCCATCGCGCTTCATGAGCTTAACACGGTTGCCACTTCGGTCGTAGGCGTACTTTTCGCAATCATCTCCCGCTGCAGTGGCTTCTGAAGGGCCTGTTACGCTCTGTCCAAACTCATCTGTTGATTCCGAGATTGTACCGATAGTGCAAGTAGAAACCGCGCCTACTGAGGTTTTAGATGGAAACTTCCAAGCTATTAATCGGTCGAAGCCGTCGTAAACTAACTGCGCGACATTATTATTTCCGTCCGTAATAGATTCCTGTTTGCCATTCAGCGTGTACGTATAGGATACTTCAATCTGTTCAAGCGCAGTACCAACTGCTTTTCGCACTTCTTTCAGTTGCCCGGCTGCATCGTATACATTTTTGGTTATTCGGTCAGGCGGAAGGCTGGCGCTGCCCAACTGGGGAACACACGCGTTGACTTGCGCAGCCCAAGATGAGGGATCCATGCGGATAGCCGTGCACATCAATCTGCCGTCGGAATCGTAGTTATACTGAGTTAAGCCCATTGGAGACAGATTCGAATTTAAATCTAATCCGATAAGTGTTTCCCCAGTTCTTCTACCGACAGTGTCGTAACTAGTTTCAGTCCTACTGAAAACGCTCATTTTAGAGAGGCCGGCATCGGTGGCATATTGCGCACTTCCGCGCTCAACTAATGTTATTTGGCCATCGAGATTATACGTGTACCGAATGGAGGGTCGCGGTAGCGCACCATCCCCGTCAGGATCGGGGGAAATTTCACCGCGAAGTTGGCGGGCAACATCGTAAAAATAGTAGGTCGTATCCTCAGCGCCTGGACGAGGTCCATCAAAGCTAATCACATTTCCAACGGCGTCGTATGCTTTTGCCGTTGTAACTTCCGGAATGCTACCATCTCCAACACTTATTGTACTTGTAGTGGGAAGTAGATTATTATCATATCCAAATCTCTCTATCAGTTCGTCAGAGCTTCCGGGGCACGACGATTGAGTTCTACAGGTTTTTGTGTAATCGAGGACTCTTAAAGTCTGGCCAGATCCGACTAACTGCCCGGTTGAGTTTTTGTAATACGACATTGCATCCTTATAAAAGTAGCTTTTTAATCGCCTAGCTCCATTTGAGTCTGGAGGTAGCATCTCATCTTTTATCTGGCCGCTTTCATAATAAGTATAATTTGTTTGACTACCCCGGACATCTTTTACAATTGACGGATCCGAGCACTTGACAACGTCATTACACCCACTGTAATCAGCTGCATTGGTTAAGGTAGGCCCGCTAAAACCTGGCTTTGGTGATAGCGTGGATAAGATTGGACGTGACCGAGCGTCATATTCCACCTCGTTGATTGTGGATTCAGGGGTCGTAACCTTACGAATATTATCATTCGCTAGCCACAGCGCGGCGGCATCTGAGACAACCTGATAGAACTCGTAGGCAGTTCTGTAAGAAAGCTCGTTAATATAATACGACTTATAGGGCTTTCTGGTAGTCGATGCCTGGTTACTAGCCGCTGATAGCGCCTCGTCGTCAACGCTAAACGAGGTAGTCAATAGTGAAGGGCGCTTCGAGGTTGCTTTAAGAACCTTAAATTGTGAAACGGAGTTGTACATGTTTGAAGTCAAAGTGTAACTATATTCCGTTATGCCGGTATCATCTTCATATCTTTTAACAAGTACGGCGGGCCCATTAGAATATAAAGATTGCCGAGTAATTGTCTGGTACCGGCCGGAGGGCGTTAAACGCGTTTCTACGAAATCTTTTCCGCTCGTATTCTTTCTAACAGTGTAGTTACGGCCTGCTGAATCAGACAAAACAAGATTGTTAGGATCAGGCGCCCCTCCTCCCACGATATACCTAGCGTTCGGCAACGTGTATTGCGGACTGGCGCATGTTAGCGCCAATTTGTCACAGTAATCATATGAAAGATTTGACATTTGAAACTCAGGAAGCTGTCCTGTGACATCTTTAAAGTTAATCTGGTAACCTCGATTAGAGGTTATAGATCTAACGATGCTCCCATCGTAGTTATACGATAGGGCTGCTCCGTCTTTTTCAATAATTGAAATAAGTTTTCCGACGGTAGCTGATTGACTTGACGAGCTCGTTGTCTGATCGAGTACGTAATTGCGATCAAATATCCACCGCCGGCCCGATTTGTGGGTCAAAGTCCACGAACTAGCTCCTTCGACGATCGAGTAATCGCCGCATGATGAAGTGCAGGTGCCATCGACATAAGCGTCAAACGCGCTAGCACCTAGCCGAACGTGTACGTTAGGTTGCCAGTTACCGGCACAATATCCACCAGGACCGGAGTTGCAAACCCTATCTCTTCGGAGCGAGCCATTTCTAATGGTTGCATCTCCATCAATGTAGGATGGAAATATCTCTCGTGAAAAAACGGGAGTATCTTTAGCTCCAATGTCAACGGTGCCCATATCAGTAATTATAACGCCGTTACTTAGGTCAACGCCATTGCGGTCCTGGAAACTCACTTTTGGTATATTAACGGAGCTTATTGACTGCGTGAAAGCCGCTTTTGGCCAACAAAAGCATGAAAATCCAATAGCGCTGACAGCAACCAGCCGATAATTGCTCCGCTTTCCGCGCTTGATATCCCGCCTGGCCCCCCCCCAGAATACTTCCATTGCCTTATTTCCCGATCTTATTGTTGAGTTTAATCATTAGGATTTGTCAAAGACTGACAATTAACTATCTGTTAATGAACATGACCGAGAGCCCGTTTATAGGAACAACAATGACAAGCGTCGTCTTCACTGTAGCTCCGCTACCGATGTCGATGCCGCTGCTGTTGGTGGAATTGACGACTGTAACGTTTTTACGGTTGTCTGCGGTATCATAGTCATATGTCGTTGTGACGTTATTGCTAGGTCCACCAGAGCGTACCGAGGTGCGGACTCGGCCCTTCGCATCATAGGTGTATGTAGTTGTTTCTTGAGCGATCACCACAGTAGGCAAAAGCGACAGTCCTAGGCCAACCGTGAAAAGTCGAGATTTACGCATTGTCTTGCTTTCCCGCCCAAAAAAATCGGCACTTTTAGTGTTTCGTTTAGACCGTGCTAAACACAAAGTAACGTGAATGGATCTAACGGATTATCGCTATCGCTGGCCTGCGGCAACATCAACGAACTGGCGTCGCCGCACCGGCGTATGGGTCGTACGTTGCAGGGGGCTTCGTGATGGGTGCTATGTTTGGTGATGGGCTAACGACTTCGGGCGCCGTAACATTTCTTGCTGCACTCATGATGCCGAGTGCAATTCCTGGTGCTCCGAAAATTATAAAGCACCCGATTACTATTCGGAAGGCTGCCTCAAGCGGAACATGCCCTCTGAGCATCAGGAGCCCCGTGATTGCAACGGCGATCACAGCGAGCGACACCGCGAGCGGGCCAACGACGAGCTGATCGATCCAATTCACAGCTTGAACCAGAGCAGGCGATTCAACGCTCATCGACATGCACCTAGCCGCATAGCTAACATCCCTCCAGAGCCGGACTCAAGCTTCCCAGCGCACTTTAAGTCAAGTCCTTCACGGTTCTTCCCGCCGAAATTCTTCCCTTTGTGATCGTTGGGAGTTGTGCAAGGACAAGAAAAGTTGAAGGCCGGTAGGGGGATGTGTGATCCGGAGCGTCCTAAAAATAGTTGGTGCGGCGTCGTCCGTCGCCATTGCTACGCCAGCGTCCGCCGCGATGCCGGGTGATCCGCAGGGGTCGGGCGCTATTATAGGCGCAGTCAATTGGCTTGAAGGCACGTTGCTTGGAACGGTCGCGACAGTTGCCGCGGTTATCGCGGTAGCGGTGGTCGGCTTCATGATGCTGACGGGACGAATTGACTGGCGTCGTGGCGCTGTGGTCATTCTGGGGTGCTTCGTGCTCTTTGGCGCAACAAGCATCGTTGCCGGGATCCGAGCCACAGCGATCGGCGGGTAGGGACGGCAAATGTCATCGGTCCTACGTCGCGACATGGTCTTTGTTGCGCTCACCCGTCCCCAGATGTTCGCCGGCGTCACGTACAGTTATTTCGTAGCGAATGGCATTCTCACTACTGAGTTGTTCCTGGTTTCCAAGTCGATCTGGGTGCTCGCGACAGCGCTGATTGTTCATGTTGCCGGCGTGCTGCTGTGTTTGAGGGAGCCGCGTTTCTTTGACCTGTGGATCACACGCGTTAGTCGTTGTCCCCGTATAAGGAACCACGCCCTGTGGGGCTGCAACTCCTACCGCCCCTGAGTGGCAATCCGCGTGTCGGCGCCCGTGAGAAATCGGCTGGTTCTCACCTTCCTTATGCGCGTCACGTCGACGAGGTCACGCTTGCAACGCGCGATGGGCTGTTGCTGCAGATTCTGCACGTCGACGGCTATCTGTTCGAAACGGCAGATACCGACGACCTGAACTACCGCGCCGAGCTTCGTGATACGCTGTTGCGTTCGGTAGGTTCGTCCCGCTTTGCAATCTGGCACAACGTGCTTCGACGAAAGGTAGAGCCTGATCTCGCACCGCACTTCGATGACGCTTTTTCGAAGAATCTAGACACACGCTGGCGTGCTCGCCTTGCCTCCCGCCAGATGTACGTCAACGATCTATTTCTCACGATCGTGCACCGACCATTGCCTGGGAAAATCGGACTGCTCGACCGGTTTCGCCGGTTGGGGGACCTGGGAGCAGCTGGGCAGGCAGCCGCTTTCGCCTCCGATCGGCGCTCGTTGGACGCTGCCGCAGAAGCAGTTCTGGCGGCACTTGGTAGCTACAGCCCCCGACGTCTGTCCATACGGGAAACGCCCGAGGGAGCCAGATCCGAACCGCTGGAATTTCTTGGATCGTTGTACAACGCCGAGATGCAGCCGATGATGCTGCCACACGGTGATCTCGGCGAGCATCTGCCCGCGCGGCGAGTGAGTTTTGGCCGCAACGCATTTGAATTAGGCGCCGCTGGAGCATTGCAAAAGCGCTTCGGTGCGATTGTTTCGATCAAGGATTATCCCGATCGGACGATGCCTGGCATGTTCGATGAACTGTACCGAATGCCGTTCGAGATGACGGTTAGTCAGTCGTTCGCCTTTGTCGAGCGTGGTGCAGCGCTCGATCGGATGAACCTTGCGCTGCGACGCATGCGGTCGGCGGAGGACGAGGCCTTATCCCTTCGCGACGAGCTCGCCAGCGCTAAGGATGAGGTGGCCGCGGGACGTGCAACCTTCGGAGAACATCACACTACCATCACCATGTACGCCGAGGATCTGGGGTCGCTCGATACCAATGTAGCAGATGTCACAGCTGTGCTGGCGGATCTCGGAATTGTCGCAGTTCGGGAGGATATCGCACTCGAGCCTGCATTCTGGGCACAGTTTCCAGCGAACTTCAAATATATCTCTCGACGCGGGTTGATATCGGCGCAAAACTTTGCGGGGCTTGCCAGTCTTCATAATTTCCCGGCGGGAAAGGCCAATGGCAATCACTGGGGTGAAGCCGTAACCCTATTCGAAACGACCGCCGCGGGCCCATACTTCTTCAATTTTCACCAGAACGACCTCGGCAACTTTACCATCATCGGCCCTTCGGGGTCCGGCAAAACCGTGGTGCTGAATTTCCTACTTGCCCAGGCTCGCAAGTTTCGGCCGCGTATCATCTTCTTTGACAAGGATCGTGGAGCCGAGCTGTTCATTCGTGCGGTTGGGGGCAAATATGACCGGTTGCGGCCGGGTACGCCTTCCGATCTAAACCCCCTCCAGCTGCCAGACACAGCTGCCAACCGACAGTTTCTAATCGATTGGCTGAAGATGCTCGCCGGAAGCGTCGACACGTCAGAAGCCGATACGATCAGGGACGCGCTCGAGACTAATTTTGCGCAGCCTTCCGACCGACGTCGCCTGCGGTACCTGGTTGAGCTGTTCCGTGGTAGCGACCGCCCAAGGGCCGACGACCTCTACGCGCGTATGCGGCCTTGGTTCGGCGATGGTGAACGCGCTTGGCTGTTCGATAATGCGGAGGACCTGACCGATCTGGAGCAGGCAACGATCGGCTTCGACATGACCTCGATCCTTGATGATCCTGCCGCGAGATCTCCTGCGCTATTCTATCTGTTCCACCGCGTCGAAGAGCGCCTCGATGGCAGCCCATCGATCATCGTCGTTGATGAAGGATGGAAGGCGCTGGACGACGATGTTTTTGTGCGCCGCATCAAGGATTGGGAAAAGACAATCCGCAAGCGCAACGGCATTGTTGGGTTTGCTACACAAAGCGCGCAGGATGCGCTTGAGAGCAGGATTGCCAGTGCCATCATCGAGCAGGCTGCGACCCAAATCTTCATGATCAACCCGCGTGCGCGCGAGGAGGATTATGTCGATGGCTTTGGTCTTAGCGCACATGAACTCGAACTTGTGCGAAAGATGCCCGACAGCTCCCACGCTTTCCTGATCCGTCATGGTAACGACTCCGTGGTAGCGCGGATCGACTTGTCTGGCGAAAAGGATCTCCTGACGATCCTGTCAGGTCGGGAGTCGACGGTTAGACTGTTCGACGAGATCGTCGAGACGACTGGGCCTGATCCGCAAGCTTGGCTACCAGTGCTGCTGGAGCGCGCCTGAATGGCCTGCCCGACTATACAAACCGGTAGCCATTTTTTGGCTACGACACTCTACTCCATCGATTGCCAGGCGCGAGCGATCGGCGGATATGGTTATGGCGCGCTAGCAGATCCGGGCTCGTCCGTCGCAACTACGCTGACACTGCTTGTCACGATCTTCATAGCGCTGTTCGGGTTGCGCCTGCTGTTCGGCCCTACTCCGCAGGCGCGCGACGTCGTGGGTCATGTCGTACGGATTGGATTGGTCCTTACGATCGCGACAGCGTGGCCGGCCTGGCGTACGGTAGCATATGATCTCGTACTTGATGGACCGGTCGAAGTTGCGCGCGCAATTGGGGTTCAGTCCGGCTTGCCCGAGTCCGATGCCATGCTGAACCGCCTCCAAGATGCGGATAACGGCATCATCCTTGCGACAATATATGGTTCCGGGCGACTGACCGGCGGTGTGTCCGCAGGCGCCGACATTGGTGATGCAACATCCGGTATCGCGCTTTCTGACAGCATCGCATTTGGAATTAGCCGAACGGCGTTTCTTGCATCGACGATCGGCAGTTTTGCCGTCGTACGGCTTTGCGCCGGCATCCTGCTCGCGCTGGCGCCTTTGATGGCAGGTTTGGCGCTATTCAATTGGACGATTGGCGTATTTACCGGGTGGTTACGCGCATTGGCCTTTTGTGCCCTCGGATCGCTTATGCTGTTGATCTGTCAGGGCGCGATGATGGCGTTGTTGTTCCCCTGGCTAAACGATGTTTTGAAGCTTCGTCAGGATAATGTGCTGGCGGCCTCGGCTCCAACCGAACTCCTCGCTCTAACGATGGGCTTCGCCATCTTGACGACG
This sequence comes from Sphingomonas sp. PP-F2F-G114-C0414, assembly GCF_003688595.1. Taxonomy (GTDB): domain Bacteria; phylum Pseudomonadota; class Alphaproteobacteria; order Sphingomonadales; family Sphingomonadaceae; genus Sphingomonas. Next base: position 51,529 of record NZ_RCWT01000017.1, on the reverse strand, counting down.
AGTGCACTCATTCTGGTCGCGAGACTGACGTTTTTCAGCTCAGGTCATCAACTGGTGCGTCAGGTTCTGCAAACTGCGCGGACACCATCGCGCGAAACGGCTCAGCACCGTAGCCGGCTTGAAACACGTAACATGCCTCAACCGTCTCGAGCCGAGCTGGTCGCTAACGCGCTTGAGGTCTCGACGCGTCAAGATCGAAGCGACACGCGGATCGCGCGGTCGATCTCGAACCGATCTACCGACACCTTAACCGTCCGCAGTTCGGAGCACACGAATCGTGCAGCGCCGCCAATTCTGGGGGACAGCTTTCGAAGAAATCATCGACGCACAAGCGTCGCGGCTGGAATGAGGAACACTCTGGGATGACGGATAAGCCCGCGTCCAATCTCAAGACATATTTCCGTGAAGCGGAGACATGGAACCACGACCGCGACAAGCAGCAAGCGATGTGGCTGCGGCGCGCTTGGATGATCACGGCCGTGACCAGCCTAATCGCAATCTTCGAGGCGATCGCGCTCATTACGCTGACGCCCCTGAAAACCGTCGTCCCTTACACGCTGCTGGTCGACCGGCAGACGGGATATGTGCAGGCGTTGAAACCGCTCGACGCCGACATGATCGCGCCGGATGCTGCGCTGACACGCTCGTTTCTGGCGCAATACGTAATCGCGCGGGCGGGCTTCGATATCGACACGTTGAAGGACGATTATCGCAAAGTTGGTTTGTGGTCAGCCGGAGAGGCTCGGAACAGCTACATCGAGACAATGCGGGCAACCAACCCGGCCAGTCCACTGGCCTCCCTGCCACGAGGAGCAAGGATTGAGGTGCAAATCCGGGGGCTTTCGTCGTTGAGCCGTGATACCATGCTGGTACGCTTTACTACTGCGCGAGCAGACGCTGCGGGTCGCGCGCTTGCCCCGCAACTCTGGTCTTGCGTGATCCGCTACCGATTCAACAATGCCGCTATGAGTGCTGCTGACCGGCTGCTCAATCCACTCGGATTCCAGGTAATACGTTATCGTCAGAACGCTGATATCGCGCCCTCACCGCCGGTGGCAGAGGAAAAGACCCTAACGGAAGCCGGTTCACCATTCAGCCCTCCGTCCTTCGATCGCGCTCCTGTACGTAGTCAGCAGAGATGAAGACGTTGGTCGCGCTTTGCCTAGTCTTGTGCTGGCCCGACGACGGCATCGCACAAGTGAGTCCGGTTACCGCGGAGGGCGATCAAAATTCGTGGACACTCAATTACTCTCAAACGCAGATCATGATCTTGCCGGTCGGTCGGAACGGGGCATTGATGGTGACGCTCGCCGACGACGAAATTGTCCAATCAATCAGTTCAGGCGCACCGATGGTATGGCAGGCTACCACCGGCCGCCTGAGCAACACGTTCACTGTTCGCGCCATGGCAGGTGCAAACGAAGCACCCCTGTCGGTTCTCACGAACAAACGGTCGTACAACTTCAGGCTGTCAGCGGTCGCGCCGACCCGCGCGCCTTACAATATTCGCATGACCTACGAAGCCGCGGCGCCGGGCAATGGCAATTCGGTGGAAGAGGTGCCAGCACGCGCGCAGTATCGCATACGGGGGAACCCGGAACTCCGGCCGAGCGCGATAACGGACGACGGTTCAAAAACATATATTGAATGGGGACCCGAACAGGCTCTCCCGGCCGTGTTCGCGCTTGACCGGCTGAAACGCGAAGAGATGGTCAATGGCTACATGCGCGATGACGTCTTTACAATCGACCGAGTTTATGAACGCCTGGTTTTCCGGATTGATCGTGCGACTGCGACCGCCGTCCGAGAAATTAAAAAGCGAAGCAAATGAGCATTTCGATTTTTAATATTAGATGGCTCAAAATGAGTAATTTGCAAATCTGCGATTTAGGAAAAAGTAGTTAGACCATGTCAAGGATTTTTCAGGGTATTACATTGCTATGCTTTGCTTTATTTCCATTTGCACCGGCTTGGTGTTATGACTGGTCTGCTACTGTTAAGGTTACATCGGTCGAATTAACGGGGTTTCCCGCCTACATATTTTTTAAGGTCGACCAAAACATGGGAAGCTGTAATGCTGGTCAATTAATATCTTGGCTTCCCAATCATCATGGCGCGGATGTCGTCGCGCAAAACCTGAACGCTCAGGCGGTATTGTCTGGCTTGATCAGCGCACAATTATCTTCACGTTCGATAACGGTCTACGGAAGTAATTCCGGCTGTGAGATCAACTTTATCTACGTGAACTAAAAATGCTTCCGGCCTACTATTTTCATATAATTGGGGTTGAAGAAACGTGAGTGACAGGATGCGCTCGACTGCTGACAATGATCCCGTCCTTCCCCAAGTGGCCTTACCCGCAAGCAACCGGACTTCCTGGTTGTTCGGGATCGGACTCGCTGCGGCCGGACTGATGCTTTTCAATTCTCTGGAAACGAGACGATCCGCAACAGAGGCTAGTATCGTTCGACCCACGGCAGATACCGGTAATGCGATCGCAGCACCGCCAGCGTTGGACATTCCAATACCTGCAAGCCAACCATCCCCGGAGTTTACTGATCCACTGCGTGCGCAACGACTGTCGCTACCGCAGATTGCTTCACCGGCGCGGACGCTCAAAAATTCTGAAGCGATGCCAGTACCTGGATCACAGCTGACAGGTCCACCTCCGCAGCCCCTTATGTCCGTTACGCGATCTGACTCTGCTATCAGTCCGGCTTGGCAGACACCTGCCGCGAGGCAGTCAGGCACGAGCGCATTCGCCGGTCCGCGGCCCGATGGCGACGGTTTTGGCGATCGAACGGAGGGCAAGGACCGCGTTCAAGCGACGCGCTTGAAGGACCCTGCGACGACGGTGCCCAAGGGGGTGGTAATTCAGGCTGTGCTCGAGACAGCACTAGACTCGTCACGCGCGGGCTTTGCCCGAGCGATCGTATCGCGTGACGTCCACGCGTTCGATGGTAGTCAGGTGTTGATCCCGCGCGGCAGCCAACTGGTTGGTGAATATAAGGCAGATCTTACACTCGGGCAGAAGCGCGTCCTTGTTCAATGGCAGCGCCTCATGCGCCCGGATGGCGTTCTCATGAACTTGGACTCACCAGCTGCAGATCCACTGGGGCGCGCTGGCGTAGGCGGTAAGGTAAACAGCCACTTCTTCGAGCGCTTTGCCGGATCTATCCTGCAGTCGACTCTCAACATCGGGGCGCAACTCGCCAGCCAACGCGTGTCACGCGAAACGTACGTCGTTGCGCTACCTGGAACGACGGGCCAGGGCTTGGTTGCACCTCAAGGCGATAAAATCGCTCCAACGGTTAAGGTGCGACAGGGCAGTAGCGTTTCGGTTTTTGTCGCGCGCGACCTCGACTTTACGGTCAGCGAACAGTGAGCAGCGCAACGACTACGGACCATTATCTGGACAGCTGCCTCGCGCCGCTTGCGCCATATCTGGCACTACCCGAGCTGACCGACATATTTATCAATCGGCCGGGGGAAATCTGGATAGAGACGTTGGGAGAGCCACCCCGCCGTATTGAGACGCCCGATCTTACAGTGCCTGCGCTACAGCGCTTGGCTAAACAGATCGCCGCGGCAAGTTCTCAAGGCGTCAACCGTGAGAACCCACTGCTGGCCGCCAGCCTGCCCAGCGGCGTTCGCGTACAGGTTGTTCTACCCCCAGCGACACGCGGCGAGAGCGCCTTCGCATTCCGCAAGAATGTCGTCGCGGACTTTGGGCTCGACGATTATGCAGATCGAGGCGCATTTCGCGACACGTTGCTTGGCCCGCTTGCCGTTGATATTCGACCTGCAACCGAAGGTTTAAAGAGGCAGCCCGCCCACTTGTACCTCCGTGGCGCGGTACGGGATCGTCGGAATATCCTGATATCTGGCGGCACATCCTCTGGTAAAACGACGTTCCTGAACGCCCTTCTACACGAAATACCACGGGAGGAACGCCTCGTTCTAATCGAAGACACCCCGGAGCTTCGCTTGGTCCATGAGAACGCAGTCGGCCTTCTCACGCCACGCGGGGCATTAGGTGAGGCACGTGTGACCGCTGAGGATCTGCTGATTGCCTCGCTTCGCATGCGCCCCGATCGCATTATTCTGGGCGAGATTCGCGGATCAGAGGCTTTTACGTTTCTTCGAGCTGTAAATACCGGGCACCCTGGTTCCATTGCCACGATACATGCTGACTCCCCCATGGGCTCGATAATGCAACTTGGACTCTTGATCATGCAGGCGGGTATGAAGATGTCCTGGGAAGATATTATTAGTTACGTCAAGGTATCTCTTGATATCGTGGTCCAACTTCGCCGTGGCTCGAGCGGAAGATATGTTCATGAAATAAGTGAGGTCGTTACTTGACGAGTCTGTGTGATATTTCTCGCGGGGATAGTATCATTATAATTATAATAACCGTCGTACCGACGTAGCGATTTCAATTACGCTTGTTAACGACGCATTTGCGACGTCATAAATATTACATAAGACAAGTCGATTGAATAAGGTCAACCTCGGTTGCAAAATGGATGAGGGCGCGGAGGCAGATTTTGTCATAGTGTTTGTATGTCATTTTAAATTTACATTTAATATTATAAATTAGTCATCCATATGAAACCATGTAGGGGTAAGCTGATGATAAGATATGCAAGCGCATCTTTGGCAATAATCGCAACACTCGTATGCTCAACGTCTCAGGCAGCCGCCGCGATACCCGGGCAATATATTTCTAAGCTGTACACGGAAGCTTTGGGTCGCACGCCAGATTCCACCGGATGGAATGGCATGGTCAATTATTTTACCGCGAATGGTTGCACCGTTGCTGCCCTTAAAGCGCAAGGTGCCACCGTGCTTGGATCGCAGGAATTTGCGAGCCAGAACTATTCAAACTCTGCAAAGATATTACTTGCTTATCGAACAATTCTCGACCGTGAGCCCGACCTAGGTGGATTCAACGCGAACGTAAACGCATTGAACAGCGGTTCGACCTTCGATCAGATCGTTAACTCGTTCTATGGAAGTTCGGAGTTTGCATCGCTAACGCGGTATATATGCTCTGGAAACCCGTATTATTTCGAAATACAGTCGCAGAATGCTTATGCGATTCAACCCCCCGGTACTGCAATTATCAATCAAGCGCAGCTGCAAGCGCAGTTAAATGCCGCAGGTTCGGGCAACACCGTGTCGTTGCCGCAGATGGCCGTGATTTACCTTTCCTCCACACTATCGATTCCAAATGGAGTGAGATTGACCACAGCTGGAAACCCTACGCCGGCATCTCACGGGTTCATGGCACGGCTGATACGAGCGCCAAATTTCTCATCGAATGCTGCCGTGGTTCAGCTCCAGCCGGGCGCCGCTTTAACGTCGATTTGGGTTGATGGGCAGCGTGGCGCGGCGCCATATGCGTCCGGTGTCCCGCGACCCTTTGTTCATACCGATATCAACATTCAAACGTTATCGGGGACGGGAACAAACGTTTCGTCAAATTTCATCGCAAATACAGTTGGATGGTCCAGCCTTCAAATTTTCGGATCGGCCGAGGTTCAGAATACGCCTTGTCGCGCAAACGTCATCAACGGAAATACGATTACCGTTTACGGAAGCAGCAACAGCGATAACGCGGGATCGAGCTGGGCTGACGGCATCAGCGATTCTTGCGAAGACTCCACTGTTACAAATAACAACATCGCCGATGCCAGCGATGGAGGAATCGTTCTTTTCCGATCCCAAGTGCCCGGTGCCGGTGCTGTTCAACGATCCCAGGTTACCGACAATGTAATTCTGAATGCGGGTAATTCGGCCTTCGTCGGCATTGCGGTTGATCCTCTATATGTTTCAGGCGGCTGCCCTGCCAGCCCGAGCTTCTCCGGAAGCTACGTCGGCCGCAACAAAATGTGGACGAGTTCGAACGCGACGATCGAGATCGGTCTCGCGGTTGGTACCAGCGAATGGTTTTACAGTGCTGGAGGATGCAAAGGTACGGGCGCCAACGTCTCTGATAATACCACGGCGGGAATACGAAGCCGTTTCAACGTTGGTATTGCAGTCGAGGGCATGTTGAATGCGACGGTGCAATCCAACGATTTTCTGACCGCGCGTGTTAGGAAAGGGCGGTGCCAATCGGCGGATGTTGCTGCCGGCATATCTGCTGGTTTGGCTTCAGGGTCAATTCAGCCCTACTCCGATATCGCATTAACGGATTGCATCAATTAGATCCTATGTTTTTGATTTAAAACAATATTTATAGGGAGTATGGCTATGGGTTATGAAATTACCAAAATAAACGTGGCCTTACTCGCGATAGTTGGATGTGCATCGGCCGCAAATGCGGGATCGGCGATGGCGGGTGGGGTCGTGTCAAACGTCATAATGCAACCAAGTGGACAAATGTTTTTCGATGTTGCCACCTCTCATCTTTCGCGCCCAGCTTGCGCCACCAGCGATCGGTGGGCGATAGATACTTCAAAGGCTGGCGGGCAAGCAGCGGCGGCGGGTGTTCTTACAGCCTTTGCAAACAAGAGACCAATTGGTGTGCAGGGAACCGGTGGCTGCGAGGTGTGGCCGGATACGGAAAGCGTATCCTATTTTATATTCCCAAACTAATTTTCGGGCATTGATATCTTTCTATCAAAAATCTAATGTATAAAGTACAAGGGTATATATTATGACGAATAGTCAGGTTCCGAGGAAACTTAGCTCATTGGTTATTGCTTCCCTCGGCTTGACCTTATTGGCTCCCGCAACGGTATCTGCTCAATCCACTAATATAGAAGCTATTCCCTCCGGTTGGAGGCTCGAGAACTATCCGTCAAATACTGTGGCTAACGGCGTGACGCTGTGGTACACAGGCTCTGCTTGTGTGAACGGGCACCTTCAGCTCCCGCCTAATGCAAGTTCGGACGATGCTAATAGACTTTGGTCTACTATTATTTCTGCCAAGCTTTCCAATAGGCCCGTTGGCGTTCTGTACAGCAAAAATGGTGATACGTGCACCATCTTGTCGTTCTACCTTCCCTAGTAATTGCTTGGAGCTTAGGGTAATCTCCAGCCTGAACTCGTCCATTTTTGCGATAGAGAATGATCTTGTGCGGCCTGTTCTATGCGCTCAATGCCATGAGCCTGCGGCAGCCTACCGCGGCGATGGTCAACCATGTGCGCCTTGCCTATCGTCAAGGAGACTAGGGTCAGGACCCATTGATCTGAGCAGCTCGATCTGATTCAGGCTCCGTGAGGAGACGGAGGATGAGCGACCTGTACTGGCTGACCGACGAGCAGATGGCGCGGCTCGAACCGTATTTTCCCAAGAGCCACGGCAAGCCACGGGTTGATGACCGGCGAATGTTGAGCGGCATCGTTTTCGTCAACCGCAACGGGCTACGATGGTGCGATGCCCCTCGGGAATATGGCCTACACAAGACGCTCTACAACCGGTGGAAGCGATGGGGCGAAAGGGGTGTCTTCCTCCGCATAATGGAAGGACTGGCGGCCGCGAGCGCCACGCCGAAGACGATCATGATCGACGCGACCTATCTGAAGGCGCACCGCACGGCGTCCAGCCTGCGGGTTAAAAAGGGGGCCTTGGGCGCCTCATCGGTCGCACCAAAGGCGGTATGAATACGAAGCTGCACGCCGTCACCGATGCAGAAGGCAGACCGCTCAGCTTCTTCATGACCGCGGGCCAGGTCAGCGACTACACCGGCGCTGCCGCGCTGCTTGATGATCTACCCAAGGCGCAGTGGATGCTGGGCGACCGCGGCTATGACGCAGACTGGTATAGGGACGCCCTTCAGGCAAAGGGCATAACGCCTTGCATTCTGGGGCGAAAATCCCGGATCATCCCCGTCAAATATGACAAGCGCCGCTACCGAAGCCGGAACCGTATCGAGATTGTGTTCGGTCGTCTAAAGGACTGGCGCCGCGTCGCTACCCGCTACGATCGATGCCCGACCGTCTTCTTTTCCGCTATCGCGCTCGCCGCCACCGTCATCTTCTGGCTTTGATCAATGAGTCGTGACCCTAGCTGACGCCATCTGCCTTCCCAATAGCGCAAGGTCCGCTTTCCTTCCTACTCGGCCGTTTCGCTTGCGCCCAGTCTTGGCCATTCGCGACCGCACTGGCTATGCCTTCTAAAAACGGGTGTGCCTTTGCCATGCTTCAGGAAAAGGCGGCGGACGCCCTACTTGCTCGGAATTTTTGTCCGCCGAGGCGAAATGGCAGCGAAATAAAGAGAAAAATCCTTTTTTTTTGGAATTTGTCCTCCAATAGCGTGGTTATGGTGCTTCCTGACAACCACTACGCTCTTCAGATGACGCGTCAGCAACTCAGCGTCGCGATTGGCCTACCGGGTGATACGATCGCCTACTGGCTGAAAGAAGGGCTGATTTTCGCATTAGGTGATCAGAAGCACGGACGCGGCAACCATCGTCGCTTCGGGTACGAGGCTGTCCACATCGCTGCAATTCTTGCTGAACTAAGTCGTTATGGCATGAATACGATGGGACTGCGTAATCTTTCATCGCGACTGTGGGACGCGGTGAATTTAGGTCGCCTCCACCCCGATTTTACACCGCTTGACTTTATGTGCTGTAAGAATCTCCTCATAGGAAAAGAGCTCGCCGCAAGGGGTGAGGATGTTCCGGACATAATGAGCATTGATTCAGCACTAGCGCGTGATGATGATCATGGAGAGAAAGAAGGCACTCCAGGACCGCGCCACGTCAAGATGATGGAATGGTTTAGCATTGATGCTGCCCGGCTTCTGACTGCTTACGCAGATCTTATGAGTCGAGACATATTTTTGCACGATGTGCCAAAGTGGTTTGTGAGTGCAGGCCCGAACGGATCGATCGAGTTCATATTAGAGGACGATCCGTCTGGGGAAGATGTCGAAGGGCGAGCCAGCTATATATGCCTTGATATCAAAGAGATCGTGAACCGGGCTTGGTTTAGCTTAACTGATCAATGAATCGGGCTGACAGGGTGGTCGAAACACGCCTGTCAGCCCTCACCACGGAAAACCCGAGAGGAAACCCAATGGCTAACAGTGCTTCTAGCAGTTTTTATACAGATCTGCAGCCTTCAACATCATTCGCCGGCTTGGACGCTTCGCTGCCTGCGACGGTCATCCTTCGGCTGTGCGCCGTCAAACAGCGCAGGGGGCTGAGTCGCGCTACCATCTACCGCAAAATGCAATCACTAGAGTTTCCCGCTGCGAAACGGCTGAGCGCAAATGGCGTTGGGTGGGTTGATGCCAAAGTGGAGGCTTGGCCGACTGATCGCGCTCCCGACGGAGTACGGCCATGAAGCGGAGCATGGGGGGTACCGTAGGGGGTATCGGCGCTGATGATACGCTAAAATACCACGGCAAATCAGTAGTATGGGTGCATGAATTCGGCGGGCTCCGTCTCCGCCATTTTAGTGGCCCACAGCATCTCAAACCACCTCGGAAGCCTAGGTTCTGCCTCGCTTTTAATAGCGCGGTAGTCTCAAACGATCCCATAGTTTCCCACTCAAGCGCACGCTTGTTGGGAGTATTTTGGGGTACGTTGAAGACGTTCTGCGGGTGTCGGTGCTAACCGAATTACGCTGCCGACAGGCCGAGGCGGCGGAGAAGAGCTACAAGCTGTCGGACGCCCCGGCGCTTCACATGTTCGTGACGACCGCTGGCTTCCGTTCCTGGCGCGGTCCGGCCGACTTATATTAACAAGTGTGATCACGATGAGCCACGCGCCAGGATGACTGAGATTACTCCCGGAAGCGTCCGCGTATGAGCATCTTGACCGATCACGCCGAACTTGATGGCCATGACCAGCTCGCAGCCTTGATGGCAGCCAATGTTCACCCGCCGATCCACGAGACGCTGGATATCGTTCTGGTCGAACTCGAGCGTGGCCGTGTGGTGTTCGAGGGTTCGCCGTCGCGCAAGGTCTACAACCCGATCGGATCGGTGCATGGCGGCTATGCGGCGACGTTGCTCGACAGCGCCTGCGGCGCCGCGGTCCATTCCAGCCGGCCGGCGGGTCAGGGTTTTACGACATTGGAACTCAAGGTGTCGTATCATCGGGCGCTGAGCGAGGCGAGCGGACCCGTGCGTGCCGAGGGCAAGATGATTTCCTTAGGGCGCCGCGCTGCTTTTTCCGAAGCTAGACTGCTGGATGCACAGGGTCGACTATGTGCATCCGCGACATCGACCCTCCTGATTTCCCGATGACAGCTCCCGCTGCGTGAACCAATCGAGCATGGGCCAGTTGTGCCAGCATTCGACTTTAGCCGGCCTGTCTCATTCGAAAGCAGCCGTTCACGTTCGGGCCATCGTTCGATGACAATGATCGGCAACCATCCATTCGAGGCGTTGGAAACAGCATGACCATCAAGCCTATCACGGTCGTCTTCGCCGCAGCTCTGGCACTTTCAATTGCGGCCCCTGCAATGGCCGTGGGCGATCTTCCAGGTAAGCTCAGTCAACGACAGGCGGCAGCGATATACAAAAAAATCCGCCCCCTACTCGTGGCTGAGGGTGCGACCTGTCCGGCCGGTCAAACGGTGGAGACAGGTATCGTGACAGGCGGTTCAAGCCCTTCCGGTGGTTCTCAGACAACAACGATCATGTTCAATCGTGGCGGGAAGGTCGTTATCAGCCGCACGTGGGATTTAAACGTCGGCAAAAAGCTGACGATATCAACGAAGATTGATTGTTCATGAGCATGGAGCCGAGCAGGCGGCGTTGATGTCCCCATCCCGCGATTCGCTAGATAACCCCTCCGCCACAACCACGCTTTTCTGCGGCTTTCGGCTCGGGCCGCATCCCGATTTCGCGATGCTGGACGGTGAAACGATTGGGCATGGACAGACCTTCGATCGGTGCGGGGATCAAGAGCGCGGGCGACGCGCGGCGCGATGCGCCCGCGCCTCGCGCAGGGTCGCGTTCGGGGTAAGGCCGGTCGCCGGCACCTTCGGCACGGCGACGCGCTGCGACAAGTAGATGCCGTTGTGACCCGAGCAGAGGTAGGCGACGAAGCAGGCCACCGCGATCGGTACCGCATAGGCAGCGCCGAACAGCTCGATTCCCATGAAGGTGCAGGCGAGCGGTGTGTTGGCGGCCCCAGCGAAGAGCGCGACGAACCCGATCGCTGCGAACACGTCGGTCGGCACGCCGAACACAGGGGCAAGCGCATTGCCGAGCGCCGCGCCGATGAAGAACAGCGGCGTGACCTCGCCGCCCTTGAAGCCGGCACTGAGCGTGACGACGGTGAACAGCAGTTTGAGCGCCCAGCTCCACGGATGAGTCTCAGGGCCGAAGAAGCTGGCGAGGGTGAGGCCGTCAGGTGTCGCCGCCAGCGTGCCGAGACCGAGATAGTCGCGCGTGCCGAACAGGTGGACGAGCGCGATGACTGCGATCCCGCCAAGGACCGGGCGCAGCGGGCCATAGGGAACGACACGCCTGAGCCACCCACCCAGCGCATGATTGGTTTCCGCGAAGACGAGACCGACCAACCCGAACGCCACCCCGGCGATGCCGGCTTTGGCGACGAGCAGCGCATCGACCGGCATCAGCGTGGCGATCCGGTACACCCCGTGATGAATGCCCCATGCGAGGCACGTCCAGCCGCCGACCAGTGCCGCGACGAGGCACGGCACCAGCGCGCGATATTCGACGCGCCCGATTGCCAGCACCTCCAGCGCGAACACTGCGCCCGCGATCGGCGTGCCGAACACCGCGCCGAACCCGGCCGCGATTCCGCCCATCAGCAGGATGCGGGTGCCGTCCGCATCGAGCTTGAGCGCGCGACCAACGCCGCTGGCGAGACTACCGCCCAACTGGACGGCGGTGCCTTCGCGTCCGGCCGAACCGCCGAACAGATGCGTCACCACCGTGCCAAGGAAGATGAGTGGTGCCATCCGCAACGGCACCCCGCCGCCCGGTTCGTGGATTTGCTCGACGATGAGGTTGTTGCCGCCCTCCACCGAACGACCGGTCAGATGGTACAGCAGCCCTACCACGAAGCCGCCTGCCGGCAGCAGGTAGAGCAGCCAGGGCGATGCGAACCGCAGGCGTGTAACCGCATCGAGGCTCCATAGAAACGCAGCGCAGAGCGTACCAACGAGTGCGGCCATCGGTACCAGAATAAGCGCCCAGTGCATGACCGACACGGCATGGTCGCGACGATCGCGGACAAACGCCGCCACGTTCAGGTCGTTATAGAGATTGCGAAACGTTGCGTGCACGATTCCTCCTTGCTGCCTTGCGGCGCTTGGTAGGAATCATCGGCCCTTGCGAGGGCGGTTCGGCCGAATAGCCTGGCGGAAATCCATCGCCGTTCCGGCGCCTATGTCGTCTGAGGGTAATCTCGTCAACGGCCGGTTTCGGTCAGATTTGCCGTTTCGCCATCCTGGGTGGGAGCGGGCGTTGGCGCGACGTCGGATATTGGAGCAGGTTCACTGGATGCCCCAGCGCATGAACCTGACCGCCCTCCTCGTCGTCGACTATGAGACCGCTCTCGCCTTCTTTGTCGGGAAGCTTGGCTTCGAGTTGCGGGAAGATACCGCGCTGACCGATGACAAACGATGGGTGGTGGTCGCACCGTATGGCGCGGCGAGCGGACTGCTACTGGCGAGGGCCGTCGGCGACCGGCAACGTAGAGCAATCGGCGATCAAAGCGGCGGTCGCGTGTTCCTGTTTCTCGAAACAGACGACTTCACCCGGGACTACCTCGCCTACACGGAGCAGGGTATCCGCTTCGTCGAGGTGCCTCGCCATGAGCCATACGGCACCGTGGCCGTCTTCGAAGACCTCTACGGCAACCGATGGGATCTGATCGAACCTTTCACCCGGCAAGCGATGATCCCCGCGCGCCTACCCAGATGAGCGACAATTGACGTCCAGTTCGGTAACCTGCGCGCTGGTCGGCAGGAGGATCGCACCGAGTTCGACGGACGCTTCGCCATCGTCTCGATCTCGCGCGTCGGATAGTGTTGCAACTCGATCTCGTCGTAGAGAATGTCGCGTGCCATCGCGACCTGCTCGACGGGACATACGACGTGGACGCGGTACAGCGCTTTTCTTGCGCCTGTCCCGCCGTCCGGAGGCCGAGATCGGCGAAGGCCGCCGCCCCTACGGCGACCAGGACGTTGATACGAAGCCCCGCGGTTCGCGGACGCCCTTGCTGCTCCAATCCAATCAGCGTGCCTAGTACGAAGACCGTCGCGAGCGATGCGAAGGTGATCGTCAGGGCGGGACATCCCAGTTGAGCATCACGGGTTCCGTGGGATGACAGATTCACCAGCAGCGGGACGTTGCCAATCGCCCCCCATCGCTTGGAACAGCGCGACGGTATTGCTTAGCCGCCCGGTCTGCGCCTGGATGACGCCCAGCCGGGCCTGAAGATACGTCGCCTGCGCCTGGATCAGGTAGGTGTTGTCGACGTCGCCGAGCGCCGCCCGGCTCTTTGCGATCGTCAGGCTGCCGGCCGCGGAGGTCTCGGCACGCGTCTGCGCCGCCAGAAGATCGCCGTTCGCGCGGATCGCCTCGAGTGTGTCGGCAACGTTCTGGAACGCCGTCAGCACCGCGCTCCTGTATTGCGCGGCGGCCTGATCGCGCAAAGCACGCGCCGCCCGAGCACGTCTCGCCAGCGTGCCGCCATCGAAGATCGGCTGGAGCAGCCCAGCCGTCAGGTTGTAGAAGAAACCGCCGGGTCCGGTCAGCGCGGAGAACGTTTCGCCGGCCAGGCCCGAATCCGCGCTGAGGGTGAGGCTGGGCAGGCGAGCGGCGATCGCGACGCCGTATTGTGCGTTGAGCGCGCGTATATTTGCCTCGGCGAGCCCGATATCGGGGCGCTGCTCGAGCAACTGCGCGGGCAGGCTTACAGGCAACTCGGTTGGCAAGGCGAACGACGCCAGCGTGAAGATGGCCTCTGGCTGATCCCGGGGTGGACGCCCAAGCAGCACGGCAAGCGCATTGCGCTGCTGTGCGAGTTGCCGACGCAGATCGGGCAACAACGCCTCGGTCTGTGCCAGTGCCGCATCCTGGGCGACGACGTCGCCGCGCGGAATGGATCCGAGTTCGAACTGGCGCTGGATCAGCGCGCACAGACGGCGTTGCTGGTCCGCCAGATCGAGCGTTACCGCCAGCTGTCCGCGTAATTGCGCCTCCTGAAGCGCCGCGTTTACGACGTTGGCGGCAAGCGTGAGATAGGTCGCTTCCACCGTGAAGCGTTGCGCGTCGCGTTGCGCCGCAGCGGATTCGATCGTCCGTCGGACGCCCCCGAACAGGTCGGGGGTGTAGCCGACGCTCAACTGCCCGGTGTAGACATTGAAGATCGACGCGCCGGAGCTTTGCGGCGACGCGATCTCGGATGCCACGCGCTGGCGGTTCGCGGTTGCCCCCGCCGTCACGGTCGGCAGCAGCGCACCGCGTTCGGCGCGATAGGACTCCTGCGCCGCTCGCAAGGCCGCTTGGGCTGCCTCGACGTCCGGGTTGGCCGCGAAGGCCTGCGCGACGAGCCGATCGAGGTCCGGCGAACCAAATGCGGTCCACCATTTTGCCTGCGCGCGCGCGCCGATCAGAAAGTGTTGCGCGTCGCCGATCGGGACTGCCGTGGCGGTCGTCTGAACGGGGAGCGGGGCAGACGTATAACGGTCCGTCCGCGGCAGTTCGGGCCGCATGTAGCGCGGGCCGACGGCACAGCCCGAGAGAGTGGCCAGCAGCATGACGGGCAGGGGGAGGGATCGGAGTGTCATAGCGAAGGCTCCAGCACGGGATCGGCGGAAGGACGTGGCGCGGTGGAGGCCTTCGCCTCGACGCGCCGCTCGATCAGGAAATAGAGCGCCGGGATCAGGAACAGCGTCAGGAACGTCGTCAGGACCAGCCCTCCGACCACGACCGTACCGATCCCGCGCTGCACGTCGCTGCCGACGCCGGTGGCGAGCGCAGCCGGCAGCATCCCGACGGTTGCCACGGTCGCGGTGGTCAGCACGGGGCGAAGCCGCTCGGCCGCGCCCTCGATCACCGCGTCGATCAGCGCCAGACCGCGGCTTCGCGCCGCGTTCAGGTTCGACACCATGATGATCCCGTTCTGCACCGCGACGCCGAACAGCGCGATAAAGCCGACCGCCGATGCGACATTCAGCGTCACCCCTGTCAGATGCAGCGCGATCAGTCCTCCCAGTGCCGCAAGCGGCACGAGACCCAGTACGAGCAGCGCGTAGCGGAACACGCCGAACAGCGAATAGAGCAGGATCAGCATCAGCGCCGCGACGATGCCGAAGATGATGCGCAACCGCGCCTCGGCCCGACGCTGGTTCTCGAACTGGCCACCGAAGGTCAGCTCGAACCTGCTGTGATCGTATTTTACCTGCGAGGCGATCTTGGACTGGGCCTCGGCAAGGAAGCTGGTCAGGTCACGATCGCGATAGTCCAGCTTCACGGTGAGATGGCGGCGCGTCAGTTCGCGCGTGATCGTGCTTTCGCCCGCCTGATAGCCGATCGTGGCGACCGAGGAGAGCGGGACATGCGCCCCGCCGGTCGTGGTCAGTACGAGGTCGCCCAGATGCTCCACCGTATCCCGTGCGGCAGCCGGAAAGCGCACGGCCAGGTCGTACACCCGCTCGCCGACGAAGATCTGCGAGAAGCCCTGTCCACCGACCGCAGTCGCCAGCAGGTCGTTCACGTCGGCGATGCTGATGCCGTAGCGGGCTAGGGCGCTGCGATCGACCTTGACGACGACCTGGGGCAGGGGCGGCTCCTGATCAATCGCCACGCCGTAGGAACCGCGCACCGACTGCAGCACGCTGACGATGTCTTGCGCGATCCGCCGACCTTCCTTCAGGTCCTCGCCGAAGACCTTGACGACGAGTGCGCTGTGCGCACCGGAGATCTTGTCGTTGACGCCATCGATCATCGGTTGGCTGAAACCGATCTGATAGCCGGGCAACCGCGATAGCCGCGCGTTCATCCGTCGAACGAGTTCGGCCTTGCTCTCATGGTCGGGCCAGGTGTCGTATGGTTTCAGGCCGACGCTCGACTCGATATGCGACGGCGTGAAGGGATCCGTGCCGTCGTCGTTACGTCCGGTCTGCGTGACCATGTACGACACTTCGGGGAAGCTCAGCACCTCGGCACGCAGGTCGCCCGCCATCCGCTTTGCGGTATCGAGTGAAATCCCCGCGGGCATCGAGACTTGGAGCCAGAGCGACCCTTCGTCGAGTTCGGGCAGATATTCCCGACCGACCGTCGCGCCGAGCCCGACCACCGCAACCGCGGCGACCAATACGGTCGCAACCGCGATCCGCGGACGCGCTATGAGCGCGGCGAGCGAACGGCGATAGCCCGTCTCGGCGCGCATGAGGACCGGGTTGTGGACGATCCGCCGGGGCTTGCGCAGCATCATATAGGCCAGCGCCGGCACCAGGGTCAGCGACAGGACGAGCGCGCCGAGCAACGAATAGCCGACCGCATAGGCCATCGGCGAGAACAGCTTGGCCTCGACGCGCTGGAACGCGAACAGCGGGAGATACGCCGCGATGATGATGAGCGTCGCGAAGAAGATCGGCCGCGCGACGGATACTGCGGCCTGGCGGACGTCCTGTTCGCTCAGCACCGCGTCGGGGTCCGCCTCGCGACGGCGCAGGATTGCTTCGGTCATCACGATCGCGCCGTCCACGAGGATGCCGAAATCGATCGCGCCGAGTGACAGCAGGTTCGCGGACACGCCGGTCAGGTACATCAGTGCGAACGCGACGAGCATGGCGAACGGTATGACCACCGCGACGATCAGCGCGGCGCGTGCACTTCCGAGGAACAGGATCAGCACGAAGACGACGAGGCCGATGCCCAGGAAGACGGTGTGCGAGACCTTGTGGATCGTCGCGTCGATCAGGTTGCTGCGATCGATATAGGGCACGATCCGCACGTCCTGCGCCTTCAGCGAGGCATTGAGCTGATCGACCTTGGCGTGGAGCGCATCCAGCACAGGCCCGGCATTGGCGCCCTTCAGCAGAAGCGCGATTCCCTCGATCGAGTCGTTGTTGTAGTCCTTGCCGAGGATGCCGTGACGTTCCTGGTTGCCGAGTTTCAGAGTGCCCAGATCGGCGACATGGACGGGCGTACCGTCCTTCGTCTTGACGGTGATCGCGCCGATATCGTCGAGCGTCCGGAGCCGGCCGATACCGCGCACGACATAGCCGAGCTCTCCGCGGTTCACGACGCTGCCGCCCGCGTTCCCGTTGTTGGCACCGATCGCATCGGTGACGTCCTTCAAGGCGATCCCGTAGCGCGACAGCGCGGCTGGATCGATCTCGAGCTGATACTGTGTGGTGATACCGCCGAAATTGTTGACGTTGGCGATGCCGTCGATGCCGCGTAGCGCGGGAATGACCGTCCAGCGCTGGATCTCGGACAGCTCGCGCAGCGACTTCGTGTCGCTTTCCAGCGTGTAGCGATAGACCTCGCCGATCGGCGACGTGAAATCATCGAGTCCGGCCTCGACGCCCTCGGGCAGATCGGCCGCGGCGATCCGCTCCTGCAGCCGCTGACGCGCCCAATAGCCTTCGACGCCGTCCTTGAAGACCACCGTGATGAGCGTCAGGCCGAAGGCGGTGCGGGAGCGCATCATCGCGAGGCCGGGCGTGCCGTTCAACGCGCGCTCCAGCGGCACGGTGACCTGCTGCTCCATCTCCTCCGCGGCGAGCCCGGGAGACTGAGCGATCACCTGTGAACTGGTATCCGCGATGTCGGGATAGGCCTCGACCGCGAGCTGGGACCAGGAATAATAGCCGAAGATGGCGATCAGGATCGCCAGCAGCGCCATGATGAAGCGCTTCGCGAGCGCGAAGCCGACGAGCCGATCAATCATTGATCAGCACTCCGCCGCGTACGATCACGCGCTCGCCGGCCTTCAGGCCCTTCGATATCGTCGTCCTCGCGCCGAGACTGTACCCCGCCTCGACCGTGCGGGGCACGAAGGTCCAGGGTGCGACCTCGACATAGACCTGGCTGCCCTCGTCCTTCAGGAACAGCGCGCCGGTCGGAACGGAGACCGCCGGTACCGCTGCTGCCTGGAACGAGACGGTCGCAAACATGCCGGGCTTCAATCGACGACCGCCATCGGGGAATGCGAGGCGCACTTTCATGCGCCGTGTCTCGGGATCTAGAACATCGCTGACCGAGGCTACGCGGCTCTGTACCGGCGCGTCGGGATATGCGGCAAAGCGCACGCTCGCCGGCTGGCCGACATGAACTGATGCGAGATCCTTCTCGGGGACTTCGACCGTGACGAAGACACGGTTGAGATCGGTGATCGTCATCAGCGATTGGGTCGCGTCGTTCCACACCGCCCCGCGTGCTGCTGCAAGATCGGTGACGCTGCCGCTGCTCGGCGCGACGATGGTCAGGACCTGCGCACCGCCTCGCTGGCGCAACGGCGCGCCGACGATCCGCAGCTTCGCGGTGGCGCTCCGCAGATCGGCCTGCGCGGTGGCATAGTCGTTCTCGGCCTGGAGCACGTCCTTTTGCGCTCCACCACCCGCTTCGAACAACGCGCTTGCTCGCGCCTTGCTGCGGGTCGCGAGCGCCATTGCGGCGGTCGCACGCGCCTGGTCCGCATAGGCCTGCGCCAGATCGGAGGACACCATGGTCGCAAGCGGTTGTCCCGCCCGGACATGGTCGCCGAGCCCGACGCGCAGCGACACGATCCGGCCCGTCAGTGCAGGCGCGACCTTCGACTGAAGCGCAGGATCCGCCTCGACCGACGCCGGCAGGTCGAGCGTGCGGCCTTCGGTCGAAGTGCCCACCGCGGCGACTGCGATCCGTGTGCGAAGCGGCGATCCCGCCGGCACGAAAATCCGGTCGCCCTTGCGTTCGACGATCGGCGCCTGGCGGGCAGGCTCGTGCGACTGCGAGCCGCCACACGCCGACACGGTCAGGATCAGGCAGCCCAGAAGCATCGAGCGCAACACCGGCGCGCCCGCCGGGAGCTGGGAAATGAATACAGGCATCTGAACAACTCCGGAGAGGCGTGGTGCTATCGGCGGCATGGGGCGCGCGATGCGGATCGGGTGAGGAGCGGGCGGGCGACCAGAAGTCGGCGCGTTCGCTCGTCAGCGGAGGACTGCGGCTCGCGCAGGGTGGCGATTGCCCCGGCGACGGTCGCGGCGTTCGAAAAGCGGCGACCGATTGCGCAAAGCCTGCGCGCGATACCGGTGGCGAGCTGCACACGCCGGGTCACAACCATGCCTCGAACCGGGCGATGTACCAGCGCTTCACCCCTTGCGTGAGCACGAGGTAGCCGAGACGCACCGGCGTTGACGCCGCGGGGGGATTACCACCGACGTGCGGCAGTGGTTCGAGGCACGCGCGGCGCCAAGGATATTCAAGACGGCCATGACGACCTCCTTCGTTCCGGACATGATTGATCGGGTCCGGAACGAAGCGTTTCAGGACGGTGTCACCGTTCCCGGAAGCCTCTTCCGTACCCGATGCCGGTCGACGTGATCAGAGGAGCACCAGCCCGCCTGTCTCCGTCGCCGGCAATGGGAGTAGATCGTGGTTCGATACGTCACCTGTTGCGGTGTTAATCCAGCAAACCTCGGTCATCCTAAAGCAGGAGGGGCAGGATGTGCTTTGTAAGTTTTACCGCTATGTTCTGAAAACGGCGTTTGCAAGCATATAATCGTTAGGTCTGTTATGGGCCGCTGTAACGATATCGAACCCATATACTTTGGTATATGCAATATATAGCTAAGTATACGATCAAGGTATCGGCGTATACTTGTGAAGATAGGATTTGGGAGGAGGGGGCCGATGTGGCAATTGCGTTTCATGGAGAACGGTAATCATCAGGGGCGGCGATCCGACATTCGTGAAGCGGTTTCCGTGATTGCTCGCGAAAACGAACGGGTGGTGGGTCTCGGTGGAGCCGCCCACGCCCGTCCGGTCGCGACTGCCGGGGGATCGTCGTGATGCAGCCGCATCGCACCGGGCCGCGGGCCTGGCCGAAAGCCATCATCGCCGCGACGATCCTGACCGTCTTCGTAAGCGATACGGTGACCGATCTCGAGATCGCGGCAGCGGTCTTCTACGTCGTCCCGATCCTGATGTCGGTCCGTCTGCTGAACCGTCGAGATGTGATCCTGCTGGCGGCGACGTGCGTCGCGCTGACGATCTTGAGTTCGGTGCTCACCGCGTCGGGCTCGCGTGAAGCGGGGTTGATCAACCTGGCGATCAGTACGGCTGCGATAATCGTCACGACCTACCTCGGCCTGCGGATGATCGCCTCCGAGGCGGCTTATCACGAAGCGCGCGCCCAACTCCTTCGTCTGTCCAGGATCAGCAACCTGGGCGAACTGGTCACGTCGATCGCCCACGAGGTCAACCAGCCCCTCGCGGCCGTCACGGCCAGTGCCGGCGCGTGTCGTCGCTGGCTCGATGCCGATCCGCCGAACATCGCCAAAGCCCATGAATCCGCGGGGCGTGTAGTCGACGCCGCGAACCTGGCCAGCGAGGTAATAGCGCGCGTCCGTCGCCTGTCCCGCCGTCACGCGCCATTACGTGAGCCGATCGCGATAAATACCGTGATCACGGAGTGCGCGGCGTTGGCGCAGGGCGAGGTGGAACGGAGCGGGACGACTCTGGTACTGGATCTGAAATCGAACCTGCCGGTCATCGTTGGGGACCGGGTGCAGATCCAGCAGGTCGTCAGCAACCTCCTGCTCAACGCGCTGGAGGCCTTGGAGACGGTCGATCCGGCAACGAGAACGATCGAGGTGTCGTCGAGATTGCAGGTGGACGGCATGATTGTGATCGCCTGCGCCGACAATGGAAACGGACTTGGCAAAGAGGCCAGGGAGCGCCTGTGGGAGCCGTTCTGGACAAGCAAGGAAGGTGGCACCGGTCTCGGTCTTACCATCAGCCAGACGATCGTGGAAGACCACAACGGGCAACTCGACTATCTTGACACGCCGGGTGGCGGCACGACGTTCAGAGTGTTGTTACCCGGTTCGAATGGAGAGTGACCTGACTTCCGCTCCGCCTGGCCTCGATGATGTCGAGCCCACCGCAGTCCGCCCGCTGGTTCGGATCGTGGACGACCATGCGCCGATCCGGGCGGCCGTCGACGACTTGCTGACGTCGGTCGGCTTCGAATCCGTGTCCTATGCGTCGGCGCGCGATTTCCTGCGCGACGATCCGGTAGAGCGCCCTGGTTGTCTGATCCTCGATGTGCGGATGCCCGAACTCGGCGGGTTTGATCTGCAGGCCGAGCTCGGACGGCGCGGCATCAGGCTGCCGATCATATTCGTGACCGGGCACGGCGATATCCGTATGTCCGTTCGTGCGTTGAAGGCGGGAGCCGTCGATTTCCTCGCGAAGCCGTTCGATGATCAGATGCTGATCGATGCTGTGAACGCAGCGATTGTAGACGATATCGAACATCGTCGCACACGCAACCGTGTCGCGGCGGTGCGCGCGCGCGCGGATCTCCTCGCTCCCGGAGAACGCCTGGTCATGGATATGGTCGCGCAAGGCCGTACCAACCGGGAGATTTCTACGGCCCTGAATGTCGCGGAAATTACGGTTAAGGTCCGGCGCGCTACGGTCATGCGAAAGATGCAAGCCGAGACATTGCCTGACCTCGTACGAATGTCTGACGAGCTCCGGGAGGCAGCCGTTTGACAATCTGACGTGAGCGAGGCGGCCGGTGTGTTCTCGATTAGGACCCGGAAACGGGAAAGCGCATGCTCCTTGCCCGGCAGCAGCGGCGCGATCCGCGTCCGCTGCGCCGCGTTCGACTCGTATCGCCTGATACCCATCGCTCGCTCCGCGCCGCACGAGGTGCATCATGAGCCAGACGTCATTCGCTTTGGGACTCTTCAATGTCGATCCGTCCTGATCGGGTTTCGAGAACGCTGGCGTTTTCCAAGCTCGATCCCCGCCTAGACGGCACCGGTCGCGCCGATCGCCGATCGCCAATCGATTTCGCGATCGCCAACGCCTTCTTGCCCGCCATTCGATTTGTCGGAACGTCTGGGTGCGAGAGGGCGCAGACCTAACGGGCTCGGTGACTGGCTTGTCATTTGCCGACGCTTCGACATGACCTTAGCCTCGAAAGGGAAAATTCTAAGGCTGCAACGGGTCGGCAGCGACCGCTGAAGGGACTGTGACGTGATCAGAATTTTGCCGGCTATTCTGCTCGTTGCTTCCTTCCCTGCGCACGCGGCGGTCTTCTATGTTGCCCCCGATGGCAACGACCGGGCCTCCGGGGTTTCGCCGGGAACACCGTGGCAGACCGTCCAGCGCGCGCAGCAAAGTGTGCAAGCCGGCGATACGGTCTACTTTCGTGGAGGACGCTATGTGCTCACGTCAGGCGTCAACCGCTGCGCCACGCGCACGGACACCGTGAATGCCGTGATACTGGACAAAAGTGGCGGCGAAGGAAAGCCGATCCGCTACTGGGCCTATCCCGGCGAGACACCCGTATTCGATTTCTCTGCGATGAAGGACGACTGCCGCGTCAAGGGGTTCGACGTCACCGGGAGTTGGCTTCACCTGAAGGGGCTGGAGGTCACGGGCGTCCCGCAGCAGCCGGACAATCACCTGAACCACGAGTCATGGGGCGTCTGGAACAGCGGCAGCCACAATATCTACGAACGGCTCGACCTCCACCACAATATGGGACCAGGACTTTTCATTCAGGATGGGGGCTATAACCTGGTGCTGAACACCGACTCGCACCACAATTATGATCCCTACACCTCCAACGGTGCCGGGCAGAGCGCCGACGGCTTTGGCGCCCATATCAAGGCCGGCCACCCGGGCAACGTCTTCCGCGGTGACCGCGCATGGGCCAATTCGGACGACGGCTTCGACCTGATCAACGCCTTTTCACCGGTGACGATCGAGCAGTGCTGGGCGTGGCAGCAAGGCTATCTCCCCGGCACGCGCAGTCCTCTAGCGGCAGGCAATGGCAACGGTATCAAGGCGGGCGGTTATGGCGGACGCTATACCCCGAATGCCGTCAAGCACCTCGTCCGCTTCTCGGTCGCCTTCGACAACAAGGCGGCGGGATTCTACGCCAACCATCACCCGCTGGCGTTGGACTTCATCAACAACACGGCCTTTTCCAACGGTGTCCAATACGACATGCTGGGTATATCAGCCGACGGCTCTCCCATTGCGCTCGGCAATCTGCGTAACAACATTGCCTATGGCACCGTCCTGACCTCACATACCGACGGGCTGAAGATGATGCACAATTCTTGGACCTTGCCGACTCGCGTGACGCGCGCAGATTTCCAGGATGTTTCGGACCGTCATTGGGACGCGCCACGGCAGGCCGATGGCAGCCTCCCGATACTCCATAGCTTCCACCTGCGCGCCGAAAGCCCGCTGAGGGGTTTGGGCGCGTTCAACGACTAATAGCCGGCCGTGCCTGCGAGTATCGTACGCACTCGAAGCGCGGCGGCATAGTGAAGGGCTTTGCCATTCGTTCCGCGATGCAACGGCGCCCATTTGCTCCAAATAGTTCGGCAGAAACGTGTTTCCACCAGTTTGCCGCGGACCCGTAGTCCGTCCCGGAAGCCTCCGCCTCGTTAAGCGCTCCATTCAAAATGGCGGGCGAAATCGCGGTGCAGGTAACAAGCTGCCGACGGATAAAGGGTTGGAGATCGTACCAGTTTTCGCTTCTACTCGGCTGGGGATCGTATCCAACGAGCGGCCCCCGACTAAGGCAGAGTGTCCGACCGTCTGCGCTTTTGGCCTCGGCTTTGAATCGAACACTTTCGCCGTTATCGACAAATGAGAACCCGATAGCCCCCGAACTGTCATGCCATTCGAGTTTGGCCTCTTTCGTCAGCCAACAGCCAAAATCAAGCATAGGAACGTCGCGACAGTCCTCGACAGATCGCACCACGGTAAATCGGCCAAAATGGTCTTCGCTCTTTTCGTAATGCGTTTCGCCATCGTGGTAGCTCGGAGGCTCATACCCACGGCTGGAAGCCTGGCCGTATCCCATCTGCGCGCTCAGTAACGCGCTTAGGACAGCAGCACGGGCGGACAGTCGGCCGACTGCCGATAGCGATAGTCTTTCCGGCATTTGTCTCTCCCCGCCCGCTTTACTGCATTAGTGCCGGAAGGTTGATCCCATCCTAACGCTCGAGCGCAGAGCCGCGTCGTTCATCTGGATCTGACCGCAATCCAGACGCCAGATCGCGACGTCCGCCTTGGGCGCAGCAGCTTGAGCCGCGGTGCCCAGGGTTAGCGATATGCACCCCGCGAGCAGGCGGGGCCATAGTCACCGATCGGCGGATTGCGGTTGGTCGCCAGCAATGCCGCCAACTGGTCATGGCCATCGAGGTCCGCATGATCGTTCGACACATTCACGTGCGCGCGTCCTGTTCGTGATCGGCATGGACGGGGGGCTGCGTCGCCGCGATCCATGCCCGGGTTTCGCGCAACACCTCATCCGACAACGCGGTGTCGTCGACGGCGCGTGACAGCACGACGGCGCCGACCATCGCCGCCCACCGGCCGATCGCGGCCTGGCGGCGTTCGGCATCGCCGTCGCCCGGCAGACCGCGTGCGAAGCGGTCGATGTGCGCGTTCAGCCCGTGCGTCATGGCCGCACGCGCCTCGGGCGTCTGGTGGCGCATCAAGCCGGCGAGACTGGCCATCGGGCATCCCTGGTCGGGGTTCTCCCGGTGCAACGGCGACAAATAGGCGTCGGTCCACGCATCGATATCGGCCATGCCGGCGCTCTCGCCCGCCAGTGTATCCGCGATCGTCGCGGCGATCAGGTCGTCCTTCGAAGCGAAGTGACCATAGAAGCCACCATGAGTCTGCCCAGCCGCCTTCATGACATCGGCAACCGTCACCGCCGCAAAGCCGCGATCGCGGAACAGCCGGCTGGCCTCCTGCAGGATGCGGCGACGGTTCTCGACCATCTGCTCGCGACTGACCTTCATCGAAATAATCTCCGGCTCTCTGTTGACGTTTCATGATGGCTATCACATTTGGCCATTCATGACGCCTGTCATTAATATAGCGATCCGTTTCGAAAAGGGCAATCCGATGACCAAGCCAGCCATTCTCATTACCGGCGCCTCCACCGGCATCGGGGCGACCTATGCCGATCGTTTCGCCCGCCGCGGCCATAACCTCGTTCTGGTCGCCCGCGATGCCGCCCGCCTCGATGCCCTGGCCGCAAAGTTGAGCAGCGAGACCGGCGTCGCGGTGGACGTGCTGCCAGCCGACCTGACGAACCCCGACCAGATGACCGTCGTGGAGACGCGGCTGCGCGACGACGACCGCATCGGCATCCTCATCAACAATGCCGGCGCGGGGCTGGGGGGCAGGTTCGTCGATCAGCCTACCGAGGCCGTCGATCGCCTGATCGCGCTGAACACCACCTCTGTTGCGCGGCTCGCGAGCGCAGTGGCACCGCGGCTTGCGGCACGCGGCGATGGCGCGATCATCAACATCGGTTCGGCGGTAGGGCTGGCACCCGAATATGGCATGACCATCTACGGCGCGACCAAGGCGTTCGTGCTGTTCCTGTCGCAGGGACTGGCGCTCGAACTGGGGCCGAAGGGCGTCTACGTCCAGGCGGTGCTGCCAGCGGCGACGCGCACCGAGCTTTGGGGCCGCGCCGGTGCCGACGAGGCATCACTGCCGCCGATGATGGAGGTGGGCGAAATGGTCGACGCGGCGCTTGCCGGCTACGATGCGCGTGAAGCCGTGACGATCCCGCCGCTGCACGATGGCGATCTGTGGGACGCGTTCCAGGGAGCGCGACGGGCGATGTTGCCGGGCTTCGGGGAGATCCATCCCGCACCGCGCTACGCCGCCTGATCGCCGCGAACGCCTCCACACGAAAGATCCGCACCATGTCGGAATTCAGCCTCTTCTCGTCTTATGATCCGGAATGCGTCAGGCTCGCCAATCGCTCCGTCCTGGCGCCGCCGATCCGCAATCGGCCGGGTGTCAGTCAGGTGTCTACCGACCTAGCACCTCTTGCGCAGATCGATCCGCAGACGCTCTATGGCCGCGGCGCCAAGGGCTATGTCGATCATCCCGTCGCGGCGGCCAACCGGGAGTGCGCAGCATGAAGGCATATCAGCTCGAACGGTACGGCAAGGGGCAACGGCTGATCCTGGTCGAACGGCCCGATCCGGTACCCGCATCCGACGAAGTGCTGGTCGAGATCCACGCCACCGCGATCAACCAGCTCGACGGCAAGATCCGCGACGGCGCGTTCAAGCCGATCCTGCCCTACAAGCCGCCCATCGTCCTCGGGCATGATCTCGCCGGCATCGTCACGGCGGTCGGGGCGGGCGTGCATCGCTTCAAGGTCGGCGATGCGGTCTATGCCCGCCCGCGCGACGGGCAGATCGGCACCTTTGCCGAGCGCATCGCGATCCACGAAGCCGATCTGGCCACCAAGCCCGCCGGCCTGTCGATGGCGGAGGCGGCGTCCATCCCGCTCGTCGGCTTGACCGCATGGCAGGTGCTGGTCGAGCGCGGGGATCTGAAACGCGGCCAGAAGATTTTGATCCACGCGGGCTCGGGTGGCGTCGGCACGATCGCGATCCAGCTCGCCAAGCATCTCGGCGCGACGGTCGCGACGACCGCGAGTGCTGCCAATGCCGATCTGGTCAGGCGCCTCGGCGCGGACATCGTCATCGACTACAAGACGCAGGACTTTTCCGAGCTGCTGTCCGGCTACGACGTCGTCCTCAACAGCCTGAACGCGAAGACGCTCGAAAAGTCGCTCAAGGTATTGAAACTGGGCGGCAAGCTGATCTCGATATCGGGACCGCCGGACCCGGCATTCGCCAAGGCGCAGGGATTGAACCCGGTCATACGGCTCGTCCTGCGCCTGATGAGTGCGGGGATCCGGCGCAAGGCGAAGCGGCAAGGCGTCGCCTATTCGTTCCTGTTCATGCACGCCGATGGCGAGCAGTTGGGCAAGCTTGGCGCGCTGATCGACCATGGGGCGATCCAGGCCGTCGTCGATCGCATTTTCCCGTTCGAAAGCCTCAACGACGCGGTGGACTATGTCGATTCCGGCCGCGCCAAGGGCAAGGTCGTCGTGACGGTCCGCCCGTGACGGGACGTTGATCCGCACCCAGCCCATGCTCCCGACTAAAAAAACCAAGGACTCCACGATGACCAAGACGCAATCGTCCCGGGGGGCGTGGGCCAGCGTCGCCACGCGAGCGGTAGTGGCTGCGGCGACCCGTTTTGCCTATCGGCAGCTTGGCGGGGGACGCGGCGTTCCCCTCGTGCTGCTCAACCATTGGGGCGCCAACCTCGACAATTTCGATCCTTCGATCGTCGAGGCGCTGGCCGCCGACCGGCCGGTATTCGCGTTCGATTACCGCGGTGTCGGCGCGTCGGGCGGCGAGGCACCGCTCACGGTCTCGGCCATGGCGGACGACATGCTCGCGGCGATCGACGCGCTCGGGCTCGATACGATCGACCTCATGGGCTTTTCACTGGGCGGCTTCGTCGCGCAGGATATGGTGCTGAAGCGCCCGGCGCTTGTCCGCCGGCTGATCCTCACCGGCACCGGGCCGGCGGGTGGTACCGGCATCGATAAGGTCGGCTCGGTATCCTGGCCGCTGATCGTCAAGGGCATGCTGACGTTCCGCGATCCGAAGATGTTCCTGTTCTTCACCGCGAGCAAGCCCAGCCGTCGCGCGGCGCAGGCGTTCCTTGCGCGTCTGAAAGCCCGCAAGGCCGACCGCGATGCCGCCGTCACGCCGAAAGTCTTCCTGCGCCAGCTGAAGGCGATCACGGCGTGGGGAGCGCAGTCCGTGCAGGATCTGGGCGTCATCCGCCAGCCGGTGCTCGTCGCCAATGGAGACCACGATATCATGGTCCCGAGCGAGAATTCGCGGGATCTCGCGCGCCGCATCCCGGGTGCCGAACTCGTCCTTTACCCTGACGCCGGGCACGGCGGGATCTTCCAGTATCACGAACTTTTCGCCGATCGGGCGATCGCGTTCCTCGATACTTGAGCTTTCTTCGCGACGATCGAGGAGGGCGGAAGCTGCGCAGCTGACCTTCCCAATTCATCATCTTTTGTCGTTTGAAGTATTGTGCAGCTACATCGCCGAGAGCGACGAGAAATTACGAAGGATGAATACGATGCGATCGTGGAACTATCAGAAAATGAGGGATTTTTGATCCATCAGGAAATATTAAAGTCGCTGAAAAACCAGGTTGCTATCAATTAACTGTTACCCGCGTCGTATGGCGGTGCATCCTTACCGTGCCAGTATACGAGCGTCACATTTCAGTCCCGCCCCCCGCGCCAGTCAGTCGGTCCCGATCATGCTCCGGATCCGCTTTTCGAAGTCGGCGATGCTGAACGGTTTGGTGAGGACCTCCATGCCCTCGACCAGATGGCCTGCGCCGACGGCGGCGTTGGCGGCATAGCCGGTGACGAAGAGGATCTTGAGGTCTGGCCGGACCGCGCGACCCGCATCGGCGACCTGGCGACCGTTCAGTCCGCCCGGCAGGCCGACGTCGGTGACCAGCAGGTCGATCCGTTCATCGGAGCGAAGCAGCTTCACCCCCGCGGGGCCGGTCGGGGCTTGCAGGACTCGGTAACCGGCTTCGGACAGGACCTCGGTGACCAGATCCCGGATCGCGGTCTCGTCCTCGACGACGAGAACCGTCTCACCCGGCAATGCCCGGATGACGCCGCTCTCGTCGGGCGCTCGGTCGGCGACCGCCGCCTCGCCGTCGTGGCGGGGGAGATAGAGACACATGATCGTGCCACGCCCGACCTCCGAGCAGATCCGCACCTGGCCGCCCGACTGGCGGACGAAGCCATAGATCATCGAGAGGCCGAGACCGGTACCTTCGCCGATCGGCTTGGTCGTGAAGAACGGCTCGAAGACGCGTTCGATGGTCTCCGGCGTCATCCCGGTGCCGGTGTCCGTGACGTACAGCGCGACATAGTCGCCTTCGTGGAGCTCCTGATCCGCCGCCGCCTGTGCGTCGAGCCACGTGTTCTGCGTCGCGATCGTCAACCGCCCGCCATGCGGCATCGCGTCGCGCGCATTGATGCACAGGTTTAGCAGCGCGTTCTCCAGCTGCGGCGCGTCGACCAGAACCGGCCAGAGACCGGCGGTCGAGACGATCTTCACCTCGATCTCGGGGCCCAGCGTGCGATCGATGATCTCCGCCATCCCGGCGATCAGGCGATCGGCATCGGTCGGCGTCGGTGCCAGAGTCTGCCGGCGCGAAAAGGCGAGCAGCCGCTGGGTCAGCGCCGCGGCCCGACTCGCACCGGTCTGCGCCATCGCGACGTAGCGATCGAGCTTGTCGTATTCGCCCTTCGCGACGCGTAGCGCGAGCAGTTCCAACCCCCCGGTCACCGCCGTCAGCAGGTTGTTGAAGTCGTGCGCCAAGCCGCCGGTCAACTGGCCGACCGCCTCCATCTTCTGGCTCTGGCGCAGCGCTTCCTCGGCGCGCATCAGATCGGCGGTACGCTCGGAGACGCGCTGTTCCAACGTCTCGTTCAAGCGGCGCAGTTCGTTCAGCGCACGGTCTCGCTCCGCGGCGACCTTGCGGCGTTCCTCGACGTCGATGAGGACCCCGGGGAAGCTCGTCGGCGTGCCGTCCGGTGCGTGATCGACGCGCCCATTCGCCTCCAGCCAGTGATATTCGCCGTTGGCGCGCCGCGTGCGATATTGATGCGCGTACCCGCCGCCGCGGGCGATCGCGTCGCTGATCGCCTCGGCCAGACCGGCCTGATCCTCGGGATGAACGGTGGCGACGATCTGCGTGAGGCTCAGGCCCTCGCGGCCCATCGCCGGATCCAGGCCGAACGCGCGCGCGAAGGGTTCGTCGACGGTGAAGCGGTCGCTCGGCAGGTCCCATACCCAGGTTCCGATGATCGCGCCCGCCGCGAGCGCAAGCTGCACCCGCTGCGCATCGACCAGCGCCGCCGCCTCGCTGTCCCGCAACGCCTGTTCCGCGCGCCGGCGTTCGGTTTCGTCGCGGGCGATCTTGATGAAGCCGCGCGGCTTTCCCTGTGCGTCGTAGGGCAGGGGATGGACCGATCCCGTGAGGAACACGCGCGATCCGTCGCGCCGGACGTGCCAGCGTTCGTCGTGCGCCGAATTCTGGCGAGCGGCGCTGCCCAATGCGGGGAGCTTCGGGCCGCTGACGTCGTCCTCGTCCGCCAGGATCATCGCGGACGGCTGGCCGATCGCCTCGTCGGCCGACCAGCCGAGCACGACCTCGGCGCCTGCCGACCAGGTGGTGATGATGCCGACCGGATCGGTGGTGAAGATCACGTGATCCTTGGCCCCTTCGATCACCAGTCTGAGCCGCTCTTCGCTCTGTCGCAGCGCCGCGTCGGCAAGGACGCGCTCGGTGGTCTCGTTGGTGAACACGAACAGGCCCGCGATCGCGCCTCGCGCGTCCAGGATGCGCGAGTAGGAGAAACTGAACCAGGTGTCGGCACGCCCGCGATCGGTATCCAGCTTCCACGGCAGATCGACAAACCGCTGGCTCCGCCCCGCGAACGCTTCGTCGATGATCGGCTTGGCCTGCTCCCAGGCATCGGGCCAGACGGTTTTGAACGGCGATCCCATGGCCCAGTCGAGACGCGGCCCCAGCAGCGGAAAATAGGCGTCGTTGAAGAAGAAGATCAGGTCGTCCTCGCCCCATGCCAGAATCATCGATTCCGGCGAGTTGAGGATCGTGCTGAGATTGGACTTCAGAATGTCCGACCAGCCTTCCGGCGGTCCGAGTGGATGACTCGTCCAGTCGCGACCGAGGATCAGGCGGGCCGCCTCGCCGCCCCCGGCGAGAAACGCCAGTTGGGGCGGTAAGGTATTGGCAGCAGGGCTTACTTCGGCATTCATCGCCGCAATCCGTAGCGATCGTCCCGCCGTTTGGAAATCGGCATTACGGCATTCGACGACACCGCTGATTATCGGGTCGACGGTCGTTTCGGACGAACGCGACGCGTTCGGGGCGGGGGCAAGGGGCATGGCGGACTCTCGTCGTCGAGCGCCCCGCTGCTCGAACCGGATCGCGCGCGTGATGCGGCGAGGACAACCGAAACCGCGACCGACCGAGCGGACACTATGCCTGCACTATGCGATCGGCGCGGATCGATCTCGAATCCCTATGCCGGGCCCCGTAGATGTTGGGGGCGGGCACGACGCTCGCGTCACGAAAGGCAGCAGGGCGACATGTCGTCTGAACCCATATCGGAGCCCGATCCAACCGGGCTCGTCATCTTCGTCGGTCAGGATCGCGCCGGACACTGGCTCGTCCAGGACAGCAGGCGAACGCTCGAAGGCCGCTTCATCTCCTACGCCGCCGCGATGCACTATGCGCAGGCCGAGCGGGATATCTACCATGCGAGCGTCGAGGTCGCCGCGATGCCGCTCACGCCACTCGTGTCGTTCGCCCCGGTCGGTTGCGACGAGCGCGCGCTGCCCCGTGCGGCATGACGGAGAGATGGCGATGAACGTTCATGCTCTGCCGGTCCGGTCGCGCACCGCGATCACGACGGTGAAGGGGACCACGGTCTCGCATCCCGCGGCGAAGTCGACGCACCACGATCCACGCTGGCCGCAGGTCGCCGCCGCATTGTCGGCATTGCGCGCCGCCGGGCGACATGCGGTCCGTATCGTCGATGCCGAGTGCGGCGCCGGCACGCTGCTGCTGTCCGCGGCGCATCATGCGCGGATGCTCGGCTTTACCGCGATCGAGGTGCGCGGGATCGATCGATCAGCCAGCGCGATCGGTCGCGCGCGGGCCGCCGCGAACCGCGCCCCGGACGCTGCGATCGGCGCGTCTTTCGAGGTGGCGGACATCGTGACCGCGTTGCAGGCCGAGCACGACCTGCCCGCGGACATCGTCCTGTGCCACGGCGGTGCCGCGCACGATCGCCGGCCTCAGGCGGTTGCCGCGCTGCGGGGAGCAGGGTGGGTCGTCATCGACGACCGGGCGGCGTCCTGCGCGCGGAGTGTCGCGGCATGACAAGGCGCGATATCCTCTGGCGTGCGATCGGCGTCGTGCTGACCGTCGGCGCCTGCAGCGTGGCGGCAGCGACGAACGGCGCGGCGCTGGCGATGCTGGTGTTTCCGATCGCGCTGCTCGGACTGACGCTGGCGATCAACGGCAAGCGCGTCGTCGTCGCCCTCCGCGCCGAACGGCATGGCCATTGTCATACCGCCGAAGCGATCCACGCCGTCCGCCTGCGTCGCACGCGCCGGCGGCGCGATCCGCCGCGTGCCTGACCGCGGCGATCCGCCGCATTCCTGACGACGGCGATCCGCCGTATTCCCGACCGCCGAACTGCGAGAAATCATGGGCTATTTCGAACCACGGGACGGCGTGCTGTGCGCCGAAGACGTACCGCTGCCGGCGATCGCCGAGGCGGTCGGCACGCCCGTCCACGTCTATTCCGCCGCCGCCCTGCGTGATGCAGCAGGGCGCTTCAGAACGGCACTGTCGATCCTCCCCCGCGTGCGCGTCGCGTTTGCGGTCAAGGCAAACCCGAACGGCGCGGTGCTGCAGTTGCTGTCCGGGTGCGGCTTCGGCGCCGACATCGTCTCGGGCGGCGAGATGCGGCGGGCGCTGGATGCCGGGATCGCGGCGGCGGACATCGTCTTTTCGGGCGTCGGCAAGACCGATCGCGAGCTTGCCGATTCGCTCGCGGCGGGCGTCGGCCAGTTCAACCTCGAGCTGGAGGAGGAGGGCCAGGTGCTCGGGGCGCTGGCCCATGCCGGGGGCAGGCGGGCGACAGCGGTGCTCCGGGTCAATCCCGATGTCGACGGCGGCACGCATGCCAAGATCTCGACCGGGCGGCGCGGGAACAAGTTCGGCGTCGCGATCGCCGACGTGCCGGCGATCTACGACCGGCTGTCGCGCATCGACGGTCTCGACCTCGTCGGGGTCGCGCTCCACATCGGCAGCCAGCTTCGCGATCTCGCCCCGCTCGAAGTCGCGTACGCCCGCATCGGTGCGCTGGTGGCGGACCTGCGCGCACGGGGGCACGCGATCGGCCGCGTCGATCTCGGCGGTGGTCTCGGCATCCCCTACCGCGCCGACGACATCGTCCCGACGCTCGACGACTATGCGGCCATGGTGGCCCGCGTCACGCGCGACTGGGACGTCGAGCTGACGTTCGAGCCGGGCCGGGTCGTCGCCGGGCTCGCCGGGGTGCTCATGACGCGCGTGATCTGGGTGAAGCCGGGCGCGGACGAGCCCTTCGTCATCGTCGACGCGGCGATGAACGACCTCGCGCGACCGGCGCTGTACGATGCCTTCCACCGGTTCGAGGCGGTCGTCCCCGATGGCGCGCGGATGGTCGCGACCATCGCCGGCCCGGTCTGCGAAAGCGGCGACGTGTTCGCGGTCGCCCGCGACATCGATCGCGTCGGTCGCGGCGATCTCGCCGTGCTGCACGCCACCGGCGCCTATGGTGCGGCGATGGCGTCGACCTATAATTGCCGCGCGCTGAGCCCCCAGGTGCTGGTCGACGGCGATCGCTACGAGATCGTCGCCGATCGGTATCTGCCCGACGAATTCGCGGCTTAGCGGATCCCGGCGAGCATCGGGCGGCTGTATTGCCGGTTCGAACGGTATCGGGCTACGGACGCGGGGGATTCGACCGGCATTTCGGGTGCGTGGTCGGATCGCGACCATGGCGTTTACCCGGCGCCGATATGAGGAAGAACGGATGATCCTGCACGGCGACGAGATCCAGGATGTCGCGATGCCCGGCGGCGGTTCGATGCGGATGCACCTGTTCCGGCCCGCGGGCGAGCGACGCTTTCCCGGCATTCTTCTGTATTCGGAGATCTATCAGGTCACCGCGCCGATCCGCCGGCTGGCGGCGATGATCGCTGGCAACGGCTATGTCGTGGCGGTGCCCGAGGTCTATCACGAGTATGAGCCGGCGGGCACGGTGTTGCGCTACGATCCGGCGGGCACCGATCGCGGCAATGCGCTGAAGATCGCCAAGCCGGTTGCCGCGTTCGACGCCGATGCGGCGGCGGGCGTCACCGCGCTGCTGGCGAACCCGGCGTGCAACGGCAGGATCGGCACGTTCGGGGTCTGCCTCGGCGGGCATCTCGCCTATCGCGCCGCGCTAGATCCCCGCGTGTCGGCGGCGGCGTGCTTCTATCCGACCGACATCCATTCGGGAACGCTGGGCGTCGGGCGGTCGGATGACAGCTTGGCGCGCATGGCCGAGCTGAAGGCGCAGGCAATGTTCGTGTGGGGGCGGCAGGATCCGCATGTGCCCTTTGCCGGTCGCGAACGGATCCGCGCGCGGCTCGAAGAGGTCGGTGCGACCTATGCGTGGCACGAGTTGAACGCACAGCACGCATTCCTGCGGGACGAGGGGCCGCGCTACGATCCCGCGCTGTTCCTTCAGGCGATGACGCTGACGCTGGACTTCTACCGCGGCGCCCTAGCGTGATGCGGTGACCTGGCGATAGCGGCCTGCCGACAGGGCAGGCCGCTATCGGACCAAGCGCGCGCGGCGTTTAAAATGTCGACCCGCGTGGCTGCGCAGCCATCGCCGCGGACCGACAGACGGGGGAAGACGAGCTTCCCCCGACCGTGCTTCAGCCCTCGTTGCCGAGCGTCTTCTTGGCGGCATCGAGTGCAGCCTTGCCGGTCTTGCGCACCGTCGTTGCCGCCGAACCGGCAGCCTTTTCGACGGTCGAACCCGCCTTGCGGCCGAGACCGATCGACTTCGCCATCGCGCGACGCGCTTCCGAATAGGTTGCGGCGACCATCGGATAATCGGGCTTCAGGTTGAAGCGCTCGCGATACTGTTCCGGCGTCAGGCCGTTGGTCGAAAGGTGACGACGCAGCGTCTTGTACTTCTTGCCGTCGAGCATCGAGATGATGTGGTCGGGCGAGGCAAGCGACTTGCGCGCCGATACTGCGGGCTCTGCGGTCGAAACCGGCGCGGCCTCAGGCTCTGCGTCACCCGCATCGACGAGCTTCGCGACAGCGGCATGCATCGCAAGCAGAAAAGCCGGAACGTCGTCTGCTGCGGTCCGCGTGTTCGGGTTCGCGAGCCATGCCGCGGTCAGTTCGGCGGCGAGTTCGACGGTATTGAGTGTATCGGTCACGAGATATCCTTGAAGTGATAATGGCCCCTGTGCGGCGCGCCTACAATGTTCATCTATAAATTGGCAATCCTTACAATGCGCAAATGTTGGATAAAGTTTCGATCAGCATGATCGAGTGCTAATCGTCCTGATTTCGGACGGTCGACCGAAGAATGGCTCGGATCATCGAAAAGCGGTGCCGGCGGTAAGATGAAAAATCTATCATGCAGTCTTTAAGTCGAACGGCGTAATACCGGAGGGCGTAGATTCTGTTATGCAGAATGCGGCGATCCCGTCGCGGCGAATTTCGACGTATCGCCGGCCTGTCATTTCTGTTGCTCAAACTCGCGGGGCACTTATGGTGAGGAGACAATTAAGGCGAGGATCACTGACGCATATGGTTTCGAAAAAGACGGTTCTTGCCGGTGTCGCCGCAACAGCGTTTCTGTCGGCCGCGCCGGGTTGGGCACAAGCTCCCGCAGCCCGTGATCTTCGTGCTGCAAAGCCTGCGCCGGTCGCCGATCTCGTCAAGTCGGTCGATATCCCCTACCAGCAGTTCACGCTGAAGAACGGCCTGCGCGTCGTCGTCCACACCGACCGCAAGGCGCCGGTGGTGGCGGTCTCGGTCTGGTACAATGTCGGGTCGAAGTTCGAGCCCAAGGGCAAGACCGGGTTCGCGCATCTGTTCGAGCATCTGATGTTCAACGGCTCCGAGAACGCGCCCGGCGACTTCTTCGAACCGCTGAAACAGGTCGGCGCGACCGACTTCAACGGCACCACCTATTACGATCGCACCAATTACTTCGAGACGGTGCCGACCGCCGCCCTCGATCGTGCGCTGTTCCTCGAATCCGACCGCATGGGCTATCTGACCGGCGCGATCACGCAAGGCGTGCTCGACGAGCAGCGCGGCGTCGTCCAGAACGAGAAGCGCCAGGGCGACAACCAGCCCTACGGCCTGACCCAGTATAAGACCACCGAGGGGCTGTTCCCCGCGGATCACCCATATGGCCACACCACGATCGGTTCGATGGCGGATCTCGATGCGGCGTCGCTGCAGACCGTGAAGGACTGGTTCAAGGATCATTACGGCCCGAACAACGCGGTGCTGGTGCTGGCCGGCGACGTCGATGCCGCCACCGGGAAGCGTCTCGCGGAGAAGTATTTCGGCGGCATCCCGAAGGGGCCCCAGAGCATCGTTCCGCCTGCACCGATCCCGACCTTGCCTGCGCCGGTCAGCGAGACGATCAAGGACCGCGTCGCGGCGGTGATGATCAGCCGCAACTGGGTGGTGCCCGGCCTGAACGACAAGGACGGCACCGCGCTGGAGGTTGCGGCGGGCGTGCTCGGTGGCCTCGCCAGCAGCCGGTTCGATACCGCGCTGGTCAAGAAGGAGAAGCTGGTCACGCGGATTTCGGCGAGCAACAGCAGCTTCAGCCAACTCGGCATGTTCGAGATCGAGGCGATCGTCCGGCAGGGCGTCGACCCTGCGCTGGTGTCGAAGCGGATCGACGAGATTCTCGCCGATTTCCTGAAGAACGGCCCGACCGCGGACGAGGTCAGCCGCGTCGCGACGACGACCGCGGCCCGGACGATGGAAGGGCTGGAATCGGTCGGCGGGTTCGGCGGCAAGGCGGTGACGCTGGCCGAGGGCGCGCTGTATTCGAACGATCCCGGCTATTACAAGAAACAGCTGTTGCAGCTGGCGGCCGAGACGCCGGCCAGCGTAAAGGCTGCGGCGGCGAAGTGGCTGTCGCGCCCCGCCTATTCGCTGACCGTCGTGCCGGGGCCGCGCGATGCCTATGCCAACGCGGTCGTGCCGCCCAAGGCCAACGTCGTCCCTGCACCCGAGGCGCCGCCGAAGGGGACGCGGGGGCCGTTGCCGGGCGTCGGCACGGTCGCCGGCCTGAGCTTCCCGACCGTCGAGCGGACCCGGCTCGCGAACGGTATCGAGGTGGTCTACGCGCAGCGCACCGCGGTGCCGGTGACGCAGGCGGTGTTGAGCTTCGATGCGGGCACCGCAGCGGACGTCGCGGGCAAGCTCGGCACGCAGCAACTGACGCTGGCGATGATGGACGAGGGTACGCCGACGCGCGATTCGGTCGCGCTGGCCGAGGCCAAGGAGCGGCTGGGCGCGGATATCGGTTCGGGCGCATCGAGCGATCGGACCTTCCTGTCGTTGCAGGTGCCGAGTGCGAACCTCGCGCCGGCGATCGACCTGTTCGCGGACATCGCGCAGAACCCGGCGTTCGCTGATGCCGAGGTCGCGCGCGTCAAGAACCAGCAACTCGCGCAGATCGCACAGGAGCTGACCAGCCCGGGCGGGATCTACGCCCGCGTCATGCCGCCGCTGATCCAGGGGCCGACATCGCCCTATGCCAAGGCGATCGGCAGCGGCGATCCGAAGGCGGTCGCGGCGCTGACCCGATCGGACCTGATCGCGTTCCAGCAAGCATGGCTGCGGCCCGACAAGGCGAAGATCTTCGTCGTCAGCGATCGTCCGCTCGCCGAGGTGAAGGCGGCGCTCGACGGTCGGTTCGGCACGTGGAGGCCGACCGGCGCAGCGGGCACCAAGGTCTTTCCGGCGACCGTCACGCCGTCGGGGCCGAAGATCGTGCTGGTCGATCGGCCGGACAGCCCGCAATCGGCGATCTTCGCCGGCATCCCGACCGGCCTGAAGGGCACGCAGGACCTGTTGCCGATCGTGACCGCCAACGATGCGCTCGGCGGCAGCTTCCTCGGTCGCGTCAACATGGATCTGCGCGAGAGCAAGCATTGGTCCTACGGCGTGTCGGGGCGGTTCCAGCAGGTCGAGCACGCCGCGCCCTACATCCTGTCGGCACCGGTGCAGGCGGACCAGACCGGCCCGTCGATCGCTGCGCTGCGCAGCGATATCGGCGCGTTCCTCGGCAAGGAGCCGATGACGCAGGCCGAGTTCGATCGTGCGATCAACGGTGCGATCCGTTCGCTGTCGGGCAATTTCGAGACGTCCGACGCGGTGCTCGGCGCGATGCAGCAGAACGACCTGCTTAAGCGGCCCGACGATTACTACGCGACGATCACGCAGCGCTATCAGGGACTTAACCTGCCGCAACTCAACACCGCGATCCAGCAGGCGATCGATCCGAAGAAGACGATCTGGGTTGTGGTCGGCGATGCGAAGACGGTGCGACCGCAGCTTGACAGCATCGGCCTGCCGGTCGAGGTCATCTCCGCGGCGTCGGTTGCCGGCGCCAATTAATTGCAGAGCCCAGGCGTTCTGGGTGGTGCTTCAGGAGAGAGTGCAATGGCAAACGTCGATGGCAGCTGGGATTGCGTGGTCAAATCGCCGCTGGGCGATCAGAAGATGACGCTGACCGTCAACAGCGCCGGCAGCACCTTCACGGGTGCGGTGTCGGGCGCGATGGGTGGCATGGACGTCACCGGTGACGTCGATGGCGACACGATCACCTGGAAGCAGAGCATGACCGTGCCGATGCCGATGACGCTCGACTGCAAGGCGACCGTCGAGGACGACGTCCTCAAGGGCAGCGTCGCAGCCGGCGCGTTCGGCAGCT
This sequence comes from Sphingomonas sp. PP-F2F-G114-C0414, assembly GCF_003688595.1. GTDB lineage: Bacteria > Pseudomonadota > Alphaproteobacteria > Sphingomonadales > Sphingomonadaceae > Sphingomonas. The sequence goes on along the minus strand of NZ_RCWT01000017.1, from coordinate 12,875 downwards.
TCCCGCTGACCGGTACGCGGACGGCCTGATCGTTTAGAGTATTACGAGAGGAGGCTCGTCTTTCCATAACGGGGAGGCGGGCCTTTTTCTTTTTCGGTCCGGGAGGGAAGGAAGAAGACATGATATCGATGCCCCGTCTGCTTACCGCGTGCGCGCTGGCTGCGCTCGCCGTCGCTACGACCGCCCCCGCGACCGCGCAGAATTACGACGAACGCCCCGCCAAGATGGCGCCGCGCGACGTCGGCTACGACTATGTGCGCAAGGTCGTCGAGATCCCGATGCGCGACGGGGTCAAGCTGCACACCGTCATCATCGTGCCCAAGGGCGCGAAGGACGCGGGCATCCTGATGACGCGCACGCCCTATGACGCTGACGCGCAGACCAAGGTCGACAGCGGCACCTATGCGGGCATCCTCGAGCATGGCGACGGCGCGGGCGACGTGATCGCCGCGGCGCGCTATATCCGCGTGATCCAGGACGTCCGCGGGATGCACGGGTCGCAGGGCATCTACATGATGAACCCCGCGCGTGCCGGGACTGCACAGAACCCGACCAAGACCGACGATTCGACCGACACCTACGACACGATCGACTGGCTGGTGAAGCACGTCCCCGAATCGAACGGGCGCGTCGGGATCAGCGGGATCAGCTATGACGGCTTCCTGCCGCTGATGGCGCTGATCAATCCGCATCCGGCATTGAAGGTGTCGGTACCGATGAATCCGATGGTCGATGGCTGGCGCGGCGACGACTGGTTCCACAACGGCGCCTTCCGCGAGGGCATGATGCCCTACGTCCTCGGCCAGGAGGCGACCAAGGATGCCGGCACGCCGTGGATCACCGACACCGCCGACGACTATGACTATTACCTCAAGGGCGGCTCGGCGGGGGCGATCGGCAAGGCGCAGGGGCTCGAACAGCTCGGCTTCTGGCGCAAGATCACGCAGCATCCGGCGTATGATTCGTTCTGGTCGAGCCAGGCGATGGACACCGTGCTCGCCGGCCAGCCGCTCAAGGTGCCGACGCTGATCGTCGGCGGGCTGTGGGATCAGGAGGATATCTACGGGGCGCCTGCGGTCTACCGCGCGCTGGAGCCCAAGGACACCGCCAACGACATGGTCTATCTGTCGATGGGCCCGTGGTATCACGGGCAGGAGGTGCGCGACGGCACTGCGCTGGGCGCGATCAAATGGGATGCCGACACCGCCAAATGGTGGCGCTGGCACGTGCTCGCGCCGTTCCTCGCGCACTACCTGAAGAGCGACCAGCCGGCGATGGACGTCGCGCCGGTGACGATGTTCCAGTCGGGGCGCAACGAGTGGCAGCGGCTCGACAAATGGCCGACCGCGCAAACCGCTGGCACGCCGCTCTATCTCAAGCCCGGTGGCACGCTCGGGTTCCAGGCGGCTGGCGGCGCGGCGACGACCGCGGACTATATCTCCGACCCGGCGACACCGGTCAGCTACCGCGTGCGCCCGACCGTCCCGACCTATGCGACCGGATCGACGTGGAAACAGTGGCTGGTCGACGATCAGCGCGCGGTCTCGGGGCGGCCCGACGTGCTGACCTTCACGACCGACGCGTTGACCACGCCGACGACGATCGCGGGCGTGCCGGAGGTGAACCTGACCGCTTCGACGAGCGGCACCGACAGCGACTGGGTGGTGAAGCTGATCGACGTGTATCCCGACGTGACTCCGGGTGACAAGGCGATGGCGGGGTATCAATTGTCGGTGGCGATGGACATTTTCCGCGGGCGCTATCGTGAGGATTTGGCGGTGGCCAAGCCGATCGCCGCGAACGTACCGCTAAAATACAAGTTCGCGCTGCCGACCACCAATCACGTGTTCCTGCCGGGGCACAAGATCATGGTGCAGGTCCAGTCGAGCTGGTTCCCGCTCTACGATCGCAACCCGCAGACGTTCGTCCCGAACATCTTCTTCGCGCAACCAAAGGATTACGTGAAGGCGACGCAGAAGATCACCGTCTCGGGTGCCGACGAAAGCTATATCAGCCTGCCGCTGGTCCGCTGAAACTGCTGCACCACCCCGGACGCTATCCGGGGTGGTGTAAGGAAAGAACTGTCTTGCCTCTCTTGGCGTTTGCCCGCGTAACTGGTTCTTAGGAGGCGATGGGGCATAGACCTGTCGCACAACAGACCGGACCGCCGATGAAACGCCTCCCCCTGATCGCGCCCAATCCGCCGCGGCTGAGTGACCATCTCGATGCGCTGCGCCGCGTCGAGGCGTCGGGCGTGTTCAGCAACAACGGTCCCGAGGTGCGCGCGTTCGAGGCCGGGGTGACCGACACGCTGTTCGGCGGCCACGGCGCGTGCCTGGCGGTCGGCAATGCCACGCTGGGGCTCATGCTGGCGATCCGCCACGCATCGGGGATGCGGACGGGCGGGCTGAACCCCAAACAGGGTACGCTGGCGCTGATGCCGGCGCTCACCTTTGCCGCGACCGCGCAGGCGGCGGCATGGGCGGGGCTGACTCCGCTGATCTGCGATATCGATCCCGACGATTGGGGCGCCTGCGCGATCGAGGAGGAGCGGTTGCTCCAGCGACACGGCGAGCGGATCGGCGTGATGGTGCCCTATGCGACGTTCGGAAACGCGATCGACCTCGACCGCTACGTCCATTTCCAGCGGCGCTACGGCGTCGGGGTGGTGATCGATGCGGCGTCCTCGCTGGGGACGCTCGACGAGGCCGGGCTCGGCTTCGGCGCGCGCGCGCCGTTCGCGGTGGTGCATTCGATGCACGCGACCAAGACGTTCGCGGTGGGCGAGGGCGGCCTGATCCACAGCGGCGACGTCGACCTGATCGCGACGTTGCGATCGATGGGGAATTTTGGGTTCGAGGGCAGCCGCAGCGCGACGCTGCCGGGGATCAACGCCAAGCTGCCCGAGATCACCGCGATCATCGCGCAGGCCAAGCTCGCCGAGATCGATGCGATCGCCGACCACCGTGCGGTGCTCGACGAGACCTACCGCGCGACGCTGCCCGATTTCCAGTTCCAGGCGGTGACGGGCCGGCGTCGGTCGATGCAGTTCATGCCGGTGCTGCTTCCCGAGCATATCGCGCATCACCGCGACGCGATCGTCGAGGCGATCGAGGCGGACGGGGTCGGCTGTGGCCGCTATTTCAGCCCGCATCTCGGCGAGCAGCCCTGGTTCCAGGCGACCGCGATGATCGAGCCCACCCCGGTCGCGGACAGGATCGCGGGGCGGATGCTGTCGCTGCCGATCACCGACGCGATGTCGGTTGCAGGCGCGCGACGCGCCGGCGAAGCGCTTGCGAACGCCTGCGCCGCGATCGTCCGCCCGCGCGATCGGCGGGCGTCGGTGCGCGGCGCGACCGGCGCGATCGCCTCGGTGATCGTGATCGGCGGCGGCCCCGCGGGGACGGCGATGCTGACCTCTGCAACCAAGCGCGGCCTGCTCCCCGATCTCTCGGCCTCCGGGCTGATGGTGATCGAACGCGGCAATGCGATCGGCGGCGGGCGGCTCGGGCGCTATGCGATCACCTCGGATTCGACCGCGCAGACGTTCCTGACCGCGGTGCGCGACAATGTGCATCCCGAACTCGCGCGGCTGGTCGATCATCCCGCCGGCCGCGCGGTCGCGGCGCACGGGGGTGCGCTCGGCGTGCCGCTGACCGAGGTCGGGCCGCTGTTGCGCGCGACCGGCGACCGGCTCACCGATATCGTCCGCGCGCACGGCGGCACGGTTCTGACCGGGCACGAGGCGCTGGGCGCGAAACGGGTCGGCGATGGCCTGTGGAGCGTCGAGCTTCGCCGACTGGCCGACGGCCACGTTTTCGAACAGTTGGCGCACAATGTCGTCGTCGCGACCGGCGGTCACCAGCCGCTCGAACGGCTCGCCGCGCAGAGCGTGGCAGGCGCGCCGTTGATCGAACTCGCGGCCGGGCGGTTGCTCCAGTCCGACGACGTCCTGACGATCGGCGGGTTCGAGAAGGTCGCCGACCTGCTGACCGGACGACGTGCGCCGAAGATCGCGGTGATCGGCGGCTCGACCAGCGCGCTGACGACGATCGCGCTGCTGCTGAAAAGCCAGCCGGCGCTGCCGTTCGGCGCGGAGGCGATCACGCTGCTGCACCGTCGGCCGCTGCGGCCCTTCTATCATTCGGTCAAGGCCGCGCATGCCGAGGGCTTCACCGATTTCGGCCCGGACGACATCTGCCCGGTATCGGGGTTCGTCTACCGGCTGGCGGGCTTCCGGCTCGAAGCGCGCGATCTGGTCCTGCGGATGCTCGAGATCGATGGTCGCAAACCCGATCCGCGCGTCGCGCTGCACCGGATCACGGGCGACGACGACGCGGCGGCGCGCGCGCATATCGAAGACGCGGATCTGGTGATCGCGGCGCTCGGCTATCGCCCCATCGGCATGCCGATCGTCGGACAGGACGGCGCGGCGATCGCGTTGGCGGCGGACGACGGCAGGCCGATGGTCGATCGCCATTGCCGGATCGTCGATGCGGAGGGCGTGCCGGTCGCCGGTCTCTACGGGCTCGGGCTGGCCGCGGGTTTCGTGCCGTGGGGCCCGCTCGGCGGCGAATCGAGCTTTTCGGGACAGGCGAACGGGCTCTGGCTCTGGCAGAACGATGTCGGACTGATGATCGTCGAGCAGGTCCTGCCGTCCAGGGTCCGGGCGGCGGCGTGACCGCGGCCGATGCCGCTCCGCTGGTGAGCGTGGTCGTGGCGGCCTATAACGGCGCCGCGCTGATCGAGGAGACGCTGGCCAGCGTCACGGCGCAGACCCTGACCGATTTCGAGCTGATCGTGGTCGACGATTGCTCGACCGACGATACGCGCGCAGTGGTGAGCGCATGGCCCGATCCGCGCGTGCGGCTGGTGACGATGGCGAAGAACGGCGGCCCGGTGAGGACCCGCAACCGCGGTTTCGCCGAGGCCCGCGGACGCTACATCGCCGCACTCGACCATGACGACATCTGCCGCCCCGATCGCTTCGCGCGGCAGGTCGCCTATTTCGAAGCGCATCCCGATACCGTGTTGCTGGGAACGTCCGCCGAGATCCTGTGCGAGGGGAAGGTCACGCCGTCGCGCTATGCACCGACGACCACGCCGGCATTGGTCGCGTGGCTGACCTGTATCGAGAACCCGCTGGTCTGGTCGTCGACGATGATGCGGACCGATGTCGCGCGGCGGCTCGATCCGATCACCCGGCCCGATCTGCTGTTTGCCGAGGATTTCGACCTGTACCAGCGGATCCGCCATTTCGGCGCGATCGCCCGGCTCGATGCGCCGCTGGTGCTGTACCGGGTCCATCCGGGCGGCGTATCGAAGCGGTTCGAGGATACCATGGAGGCGTCCGCGGTCCGCGTGCTGACCGAGCGTTATGCGCGGTTGTTCGACGATCGTGCCGAGACGATCGCGCGGCTGATGGTGTCGCACAACATGGCCAAGCGCCCGGTGGCGGATCGCGCGACGCTCGCGATCCTGGGCAGCGCGCTGAGCGTGATCCAGGCCGACTTCCTGGCGACGCATCGGTGCGATTCGCACGACATCAGCCTGATCCGCTGGGAAACCGCGCGGCGGTGGGGCGATATCGGTCGGGTGGGGCTGCGCGCGGGGACGATCCGGCTGGCCGATGTGCTCGCGGTGCGGCCTGATCATCTCGGCCTCGGCTATGCCAGCCTGGAGGCGTTGCTGTGGTCGGGGCTGATCGGCGGCGCGCGTCGTGCGCGTCACCGGATGGAGCAGAGCCGGATGGTCCAGACCGCCGTCTAGCGCCCGGTATCAGACCTTGGCGGCGTAGATCATCCGACCGGCACCGAGGCGCGCGAACACCTGGTCGAGATCGCGCTCGCCGACCGCGAAGCAGCCCTGGCTGCGACCGAGCATGCCGTGCGTCTCGATCATGTCCTTGTTCGCGTACCATGCCGAATGCACGACGATCGCACGATCGAGCGCATTGTCGTTGGTCGGGTCGAGCCCGATCAGGCGCTGCGAGCGGCCATGCTTGCCGACGTAATAGTCGTCGGTGACGAACGCGCCCTCGGACGAGGCATTCGAGCCGAACCGGTTCGAGAAACGCTCGAGATAGCCGGTATGCGCAGGATCCGACCCGCTGCCGTGCGCGACCAGCAACGACGTGCTGCGCCCGCTGGCGAGATCGATGAAGTGGAACCGCGGCTTGCCCGACGGTGCCGCGAAGTCGGCGATCGCGATCCGGTCGTGATGCTGGATGCGGCTGCCGTGACGGCTGAGCGACGCCATCGCCTGGCGCAGCAGATCGGGACGGACCACCTTCGGCGAGGTCAGCGCGACCGTGGTGCGTGGCAGCGGTGGCTGCATCATCGGCTTCAGATCGCGCGCGGTGAGCGGGCGTCCGAGACGTGTCGTTGCGGACACGGCACCCGGCACCGCCAGAGCCCCCGCCAATACCAGACCATTCTTCAGAAGCGCGCGTCGCTCGCGCACAGGACCTTGCTCGTCGTGCATCGATTTTCCCGAAATTGCCCCGTTTCTTGGACCATCGTATAGCCGATTTTCAGTGAATATTCTGCAACCATTTCCACTGGTTGTGGGTCCGTTCCCTCTGACTACCCCGGCTTGGGGTCGGTTCGTCGACTCCCTCGTCTCGCGGCACGATTCGAAGAATCGCGCGTTGAGCGGGATATCGGGATTCGAGAACGGGTGTGATGATGATCGGGATGATGCGGCCAGTGACGGCAATCGGGCTGGCCGTCGCGCTGTTCGCGGGCGCGAGTCCTGCGCTGGCGGCGTCGGCCGGCGCACTCGCCGCGATGCCGATCGAGCAGGCCGCGACCGAACTCTCGCCCAACCAGTTCGTCTGGAAGGACAATGGCGCGAGCGAGCCGGTCAGCATCGTCATCAGCCTGCTGGAGCAACGTGCGTTCGTCTATCGCGGGGCGTCGATGATCGCGGCGACGACCATCTCCAGCGGCAAGGACGGCAAGGATACCCCGCTCGGGACCTACCCGATCCTGCAGAAGAACGCGGTCCACAAATCGAGCCTGTACGACGATGCGTCGATGCCGTTCATGCAGCGGCTGACCTGGGATGGCATCGCGATCCATGCGGGCCGCAACCCGGGCTTCCCCGCGTCGCACGGCTGCATCCGCGTGCCGCTCGGTTTCGCGAAACAGCTGTTCGGGGTGACGACGCTGGGGACGACCGTGACGGTGACGGACGATTTCGAAGGGGGCGCGATGCCGGAGGCACCCGTCGTGGATCAGGAGACCGCCGTAGCAAACCTGCGTCAGTCGGTCTCGCTGGATCGGTAAGCTACGCCACCCCGTCATCCTGACGAAAGTCAGGATCCAGAGTAACGGACGCTGGCACTAATGGCTCTAGATCCTGACTTTCGTCAGGATGACGGGTGCTGGGCGATCGGGAGCCCAAGCTCGACCAACCGCGCGCGAAAATCCGCCGCATCCGTGAACAGCACCGATTCGATCCCCAGCGCCTGCGCGCCCGCCACGTTCGCCGCATTGTCGTCGACGAACACGGCCTCCTCCGCCACCAACCCGAATCGGTCGAGCGACAGCCGATAGATCGCCGCATCCGGCTTCACCATCTTCTCCTCGCCCGACACGACGATATCGCGGAACCGGTCGAACAGCTGCGCTTCGCGCGCGCGGAAGGGTGGCCAGAACTCGCGGCTGAAGTTCGTGATCGCGAACAGCGGTACGCCGGCCGCGTCCAGCTCCTCGACGATCTCGTGCATGCCCGCGATTCGCGCACCGATGCTCTCGATGAATCGCGGCCCCCAGGCGGCGATCAGGTCGGCATGCTGCGGATGCAACGCGGCAAGCTCCGCCGAGGTGTCGGCGAAGTCGCGGCCAGCATCGTGCTGGAAATGCCAGTCGATCGTCACGACGTCGCGCAGGAACACGTCGAGCGCCCGATCGTCATCGATCAGGCGCTCGTACAGGATCCGCGGATCCCAGTCGTAAAGAACGCGACCGACGTCGAAAATGACGGCGGTCTTCAGGGGTTTAGCCCTGGCGTGCCTTGAAGCGACGGTTGGTCTTGTTGATGACGTAGGTACGGCCACGACGACGGATCACGCGGTTATCGCGGTGACGATCCTTGAGCGACTTCAGGGAATTGCGGATCTTCATGATCGATTCGCTTCTTTTCAATTCTAGGTGTGCGGAAAGACGGGATCGCCTAATGGCGGGGTGTGTCCAAGTCAAGCAACGGACACACTCCTACCATCCGGGAACCCACTCGGCTGGTCGGAGCGTTACTACAGCGCAACATTCTAAGGAAGTCCCGATGGCGGTTCGTTCGATCCTGGTCCTGGCGCTGGCAAGCGCATCCCTCACCGCATGCGCGACCGGCCCGTCGTTGCCGCCGACCGAGGTGTTGCGCTATCATCTCGGCGAGCCGATCGACCGCGGGACGATCGCGGTTCAGCCGCTCACCGGCGGCGGTCCCGCCAGCCTCGAGTTCAAGACCTACGCGGCGGCCGTACAGGGCGAACTGCTGAAGGCCGGCTATAGTGTGCCGGCACCGGGCGCGAAGCCGTTGCTGGTCGCGACCGTCGGCTTCACCCGTACCACGCAGGCCGGGCCGCCCAAGCCGGCGCCGTTCAGCATCGGTCTCGGCGGCGGCGGCTTCAGCGGCGGTCGTGGCGGTGGCGGCGTCGGGCTCGGCGGCGGCGTCGGCTTCCCGATCGGTGGCGGCGGTCGTACCGCGATCCTGGTCTCCGAACTGTCGGTGACGATCAAGCGCAGCGCCGACCAGTCGCCGGTCTGGGAAGGCCGCGCGCAGACCTTCGCCGATGCCCGCAAGGCCGACGCGACGACCGATATCCAGGCCGGGAAGCTCGCCCGCGCGCTGTTCATGGGGTTCCCCGGTGAGTCCGGTCGCACTATTCAGGTGAAATGACCGTACAGACCATGAGCCCCGTCACCATCAACGCAGCCTTCGATGGCGGCAACATTCGCGTTGTCGCGATCGAGGGAGACCGAATCGACCTGGAGATCGTTACCGATTTCCAGTCCGATTTCTTCCAGTGGTTCTACTTCCGCGTGGCGGGGGCGGCCGGCCGCACGCTGACCTACCGCATCCTGAATGCGGGCAATTCGGCCTATCCGTTCGGCTGGCCGGGCTACAAGACGCGCGCCAGCACCGATCGGCAGGCGTGGCGGATGATCGAGACGCGCTATGACAATGGCGTGCTCGAATTTCAGTTCACCGCGGACACCGATCTCGCCTGGTTCGCCTATTTCGCGCCGTACACGATGGAAATGCACGAGGCTCTGGTGGCGCGCACCGCGCTGTTGCCGGCCGTCGCGCACCGCGAACTCGGCCAGTCGCTCGATGGTCAGGCGATCGATTGCTTCACGATCGGCTCCGGCCCGAAGCAGGTCTGGATCTATGGCCGCCAGCATCCCGGCGAATCGATGACGGAGTGGTGGATGGAAGGCGCGCTGGAGCGTCTCACCGATTCGGCGGACCCGATCACGGCGGACCTGCTGGCGAAGGCGACCTTCAACGTCGTCCCCAACATGAACCCGGACGGCACGCGCCGCGGTCATCTGCGCACCAATGCAGTCGGCGTGAACCTCAACCGCGAATGGCACACGCCCAGCCCTGAGAAGAGCCCAGAAGTCCTGTGCGTGCGCAACGCGATGGACCTGACCGGCGTCGACGTCGCGATGGACATCCACGGCGACGAGGCGATCCCCGCGAACTTCATCGCCGGTTTCGAAGGCATCCCGTCCTGGACCGACGCGCATGGCGACAAGTTCTACGAATACGGCCGGCGGCTCGCGGCGCACACGCCCGATTTCCAGACCGAGAAGGGCTATCCCAAGTCCGCACCGGGCTCGGCGAACCTGTCGATGTCGACCAACCAGCTCGCCGAGCGCTTCGGTGCGGTGTCGATGACGCTGGAGATGCCGTTCAAGGATCACGACGCCAACGCCGATCCCGCGTTCGGCTGGTCGCCCGAGCGGTCGAAACAGCTCGCGCACGCGATGCTGGAGACGCTCGCCGACATGATCGACGAAATCTGACCGCCCGCATCGCCCTCGCCCTGCCGTCATCCTGACGAAAGTCAGGATCCAGGGTAACAGGCCGCCGTCCTTCTTGGCTCTGGATCCTGACTTTCGTCAGGATGACGTATAGGGGGGGCACCGCACTTTTCCGTTCAGTCCCGCCATCGCAGGAGCCCGAATGCCGACCCTAGTCCTGATCCGCCACGGCCAGTCCACCTGGAACCTCGAGAACCGCTTCACCGGCTGGTGGGACGTCGACATGACCGCCAAGGGCGAGGCCGAGGCCAAGGCCGCCGGCGAGCTGATGGCCGCCAAGGGCCTCGACTTCGACCAGACCTTCGTCAGCCTCCAGACGCGGGCGATCAAGACGCTCAACATCGCGCTCGAAGCAATGGGCCGGCTCTGGCTCCCGGTCGAGAAGGACTGGCGCCTGAACGAGCGGCATTACGGTGGCCTCACTGGCCTCGACAAGGCCGAGACCGCCGCAAAGCACGGCGACGCACAGGTCCATATCTGGCGCCGCAGCTTCGACGTCCCGCCGCCCGTGCTCGACGACGGCAGCGAGTTCGACCTGTCGAAGGACCGGCGCTACGACGGCATCGCGATCCCCAAGACCGAGAGCCTCAAGGACACCATCGCGCGCGTCCTCCCCTATTGGGACGAGCGCATCGCCCCCGCGCTCAAGGACGGCCAGCGCATCCTGATCTCCGCCCACGGCAATTCGCTTCGCGCGTTGGTGAAGCACCTCTCCAACATCCCCGACGACGAGATTACCAGCCTCGAGATCCCGACCGGCCAGCCGATCGTCTACGAACTCGACGCCAACCTGAACGCGACGGATCGGTACTACCTCAGCGAGCGCTGAGCTACGCGCGCCGTCATCCTGACGAAAGTCAGGATCCAGAGCCAAGGACGTCGAGGTTCGTGGCTCTGGATCCTGGGTCGAGCCCAGGATGACGGAGTCGGGCGACGGTTGCCCTAGCCCCCCCACGTCGCTAGGCACGGCGCTCCTTGAATCAGGGGGGCGATCGTGGCTCTAGTCGGCATCATCATGGGCAGCACCTCCGACTGGGAGACGATGCGCCACGCAGCCGAGACGCTCGACGCGCTCGACGTCGCCTACGAGACCAAGGTAGTCTCCGCGCACCGCACCCCGCAACGCCTCTACGACTATGCGACCACCGCCGCAGATCGCGGCCTCAAGGTGGTGATCGCAGGCGCGGGCGGCGCAGCGCATCTCCCCGGCATGGCGGCCGCGATGACTCACCTCCCCGTGCTCGGCGTCCCCGTCGAATCAAAGGCTTTGAAGGGCATGGATAGCCTGCTCTCGATCGTCCAGATGCCCGGCGGCATCCCCGTCGGCACGCTCGCGATCGGCAAGCCCGGCGCGATTAACGCCGGCCTGCTCGCCGCAGCGATCCTCGCGACCTCCGACGACGCACTCGCCGAGCGCCTGAAAACATGGCGCGCCGCACAGACCGACTCCGTCGCTACCGACCCCGCCTGAAGCCCGCCTCAAGGACGCCAAGACATGACGCCGCTTCCCCCCGGATCGACCATCGGCATCCTCGGCGGAGGCCAGCTCGGCCGCATGCTCGCCACCGCCGCGGCACAGCTCGGCTATCACACGCACGTCCTGGCGCCCGACCAGGAGAGCGTCGCCGCGCAGTCCGCCTCGACCATGACGCGCGCCGACTATCACAACCGCATCGTGCTGGCCGACTTCGCCGACGCCTGCGACGTGATCACGTACGAGTTCGAGAACATCGCAGTCGAGCCCGTGGAATGGCTCGCCGACCGCGTCCCCGTCCACCCGAGCCCCCGCGCGCTCCGCGTCGCCCAGGAGCGGATCGGCGAAAAACGCTTCGTGGAGAGCGTCGGCGGCCGTCCGGCACCGTGGGCCGCCGTCGACAGCCTCGATAGCCTGCAAGCGGGCCTGAAAGCGATCGGCACCCCCGCCATCCTCAAGACCGCCCGCTTCGGCTATGACGGCAAGGGGCAGGTCAAGATCGACGCTCCGGACGGCGCGCAAGCCGCCTGGGATACGATCGACGGTCCCGCAGTGCTCGAGGCCTTCGTACCGTTCGAGCACGAGTTCTCGATCCTGATCGCCCGCGGCCTCGACGGCAGCATCGCGCGCTACGATTCGCCGCTCAACGTCCACCGCGATGCGATCCTCCGCCACTCGACCGTCCCCGCACCCGCCGCGGTGCTGGCCCAGGCCGACGAAGCCGCCACATTGGCCGAACGGATCGCGGACGAACTCGACTATGTCGGCGTGCTGGCGTGCGAGTTCTTCGTTGGCGCCGATGGCCCGGTCTTCAACGAGATGGCCCCCCGCGTGCACAATTCCGGCCACTGGACGATCGAAGGCGCCGAATGCTCGCAATTCGAAAACCACATCCGCGCGATCTGTGGGTTGCCGCTGGGTGCGACCACGCTGACCGGGCGTGAAGCGACGATGGAAAATTTGATCGGCGACGACGCGGATCGCTGGAAGGAGTTGCTGGCCGAGCCCGGCGCGCACCTGCACCTGTACGGCAAGGGCACCGCGCGGCCGGGGCGCAAGATGGGCCATGTCACGCGGATCGTCCGCTAACGCTGAGTTCGCTCTAGAACCTGTCCCTTTCGTTCGCCCTGAGCGAAGTCGAAGGGTGTGCCCAAAACAAAGGTGCTTCGACTTCGCTCAGCACGAACGGAACTGGGGTCCGAACTCACGGCTTTGCGGGTGAACCCGCAGCTTACATCACTAGGTGACCAGACCTGACGTGACCCCCGTTTTTTCCTCCAGTTGGAGTTAGAGTCCGACCCCGGAAAGGGACGGACAGATGAAGCGGAAGCAGTTTTCGGAAGAGCAGA
>NZ_RCWT01000016.1 GCF_003688595.1 Sphingomonas sp. PP-F2F-G114-C0414 | reverse complement strand
TTGGTGCGGCCGCCATTGGTCGAGAACTGCGCGAAGTGGTCGAAATTGACCCACTGGTAGCCGACCTTGCCGTAGAAGATGCCGCTGTCGCCGGCACGGAAGCCGAAGCGGCCTGCTGCGCCATATTCCCAATCGATGTTGCCATCGACGCCCTTGATGACGTTGCCTTCGACGCCGACGAAGACCGGGCCGAGCGGCACGTTGACGCCGACGACGCCCTGCACCAGCGCGCCGTCTGCGCGGTAGTTGTTACGGACCGAGCCGTCCGAGTTCAGCGCGCGCGGGATGCCGTGGTTGCCGACGTTGTCGAACTGCTCCCAACCGCCCATGATGCCGACATAAGGCTCGATCCCGAACGCCTTGGAGCCGTCGGGCGCGGCTGCTTCGCCAGGGGCTGCGCTGTTGTCGGTCGGCGCGGGCGCGGGTGCCGCCATGTCCTGTGCGAAAGCAGGGGCTGCGAATGCGGTGGCCGCAAGGATGAGGGCCAGGGAAAGCGTACGCATGGAAATAGACCTTCTATCATTGATTACGTGGCCCCCGACCGCACGATGCGTCGGCTTGATCCAGGGCCTCGAAACAGGCGGCTAGCCGCTTTGTTGCAATAAAAATACACCCGCCGAGGAACTTTCCTGCGGTGTTGCACTGCAGCAACGGTTCCTGACGGGACGATGAACGGTCTGCCTCGTTGCAACCCGCTGGTGATCGCAGCGGCCGGCAAAACGTCTTCGTCCGCAAAGAGACCTTCGTCTTACGTCTGCAAAGACTTTTCGGAACGGGCACGCGAACGATCGCCGATGCCTTGCGCGCGCGCCTCGACCGGATCGTCGTCTACCGGGGCGTGGTCTAGTCGCCGATCGGGCTTTCGCCGTGCTTGCGCAGGACGTCGTTGAACGCCTCGGCCATCAGCGCCTGGAGGCTCCTGCCCTGTCGACGCGCGAGCGTATGCATCGCGAACGACATTTCGGGCGAGAAGAACCCCGCGATCTGCTTGCGGCCCTGCCGGCTTGCGGGTCCGGTCGATGCCCCCTGCCCTGCTGCCAAGGGTGCCGGCGCGACCGGTTCGGATGGCGTGCGATCGCGCAGATTGGCGAACGAGGGTTTGCGGCTCATGCTGCGGTCTTTCTCTTGCGGGCCGGTTTTGCAGACGATGTCGACACGCCTGTCTGTCGACATGTCCACTCGTAGATATGTCGAATGTCCTCGGCCGCCTTGCCGTTGGGCTCGAACTCCATGACGGTGCGGCCTTCGGCGCTAGCATGACGGAAGGCGGCGCGATCGGGGATCTGGATCGGGCAAGCCGGCGTCCCGAAGCTTTCGACGAGCTCGCCCGCCTCCTGATAGACCCGCGGTGCGTTCGGCGAGCCCGCGGTGAACACGACGAAGGCGGGTTTGCGGAGCAGCTGGACCAGCTTGGCGGTGGTCTGGATTGCCGACAGGTCGAACGCGCTGGGTCGGCACGGGATCAGCACCAGGTCCGCGATCTCGACCGCGGCCCGCGCGGCGCTGTCGGCGTGCGGTGGCGTATCGATGACGATGAACTCGGCCCCCTGCTCGGTCGCCTGTGCGACCTTGGCGGCGAGCCGCGGCGGTGGGCTGTCGATCACCTCGGGTGGCGCTTCGCTTCGCCAGGCCGCCCATTGGCTCGCGGTGGCCTGCGGATCGGTGTCGATGACCAGCGCGATGCGGCCCGCATCATGCGCGGCCGCGGCGAGGTGGAGCGCCAGCGTCGTCTTGCCGGCGCCACCCTTCTGGCTGATGATCGCGATTGTCGTCATGTCAAAACCCCTACATGTCTACATGACGACAAATCACCGATTTTGGCAAGTCTATAATCAGGTCGGCGGATCGAGCGGGAACGCATGTCGGCACGCGCTGGCCGCGCTGGATTGCCCTGCGAGCGATGCGTTACCCCAGTTTCGGTCGACCTCGGGCGCGCTTCGTCCGGTCGACGATCCAGTCGCCCACCGTCTTAAGGGCGATAGGGGACACCGTCTCCTCGATCGTGGCATATTCGGAAACGTTTCCCGTCGGCGCGGTCTGCAACAGATGGTTCAAGCCCGGTACCTCGATTGTCGTGGCATCCGGATTATCGTGAAGCGCGGCCTTGATATCGGCGAGATTGCGCGACGCCGACACTTGCACGTCCTTCGAACCGCCCAGCGCGAGAACGGGGCATCGGACCTCTTCGAGTGCGGGCCGCGGATCGTAGGAAAGGAACCAGCGCATCCACGGTTGTGCGATGGTACGCAGCCCGATCGGGACGGGAGCCGGGGCGGCAGCATCGTCGCGCCGTCCGCCGCGCTCCCCGTCGCGCTTTCCGCCGTGTTGGGCGATCGAATGCCACGCCGCGGCGAGACGGCTATCCGCGCTCTGCTGATCGGGGGCGCCTTTTACCGCATCGTAAAGGCGCTGCATGGTCGCTGCCGACTGGTCGACGGTCGCCTTCGGTACACCGGCAGCCGTTTCCAGCCAACGCTTCTGGGAAAGAAGAACCTGTTCGAGCGGTTCGCCCGGGCTCGACAGCAACACGATGAATGCCAGGGCAGGGTCCCGGTCGGCGACGATCGGTGCGATGATCCCGCCGTCGCTATGGCCGATCAGACCAATGCGGCTCGCGTCGACATCCCGGCGCGAACGCAGAAAGGCAAGGCCGGCCTCGACGTCGCCGGCAAAGTCGGCTGTCGTGGCACTCCGGACATCGCCGGTCGAACCACCGGTCTGACGATCGTCGACGCGGAGCACGGCAATCCCGCGACGGGTCAAGGCATCGGCCCAGACGAGGAACGGCTTGTGCCCGAACAGCGTCTCGTCGCGATCCTGAAGCCCGGACCCCGTGATCAGCAAAACCGCCGGGAAGGGGCCCTTGTTTGCAGGCAGGGTGAGCGTACCGGCGAGGTGCGATCCGCCGATCGCGTTGTCATATGCGACCTCCTCGACGCGGTACGGGAACGGTGGCCGGGGCGTTTGGGGTCGCGCAGTGCCCGACGTTTTGGCAGGAGCCGTCCGGGTCGTCGCACGGGTCATCGTGAGCGGAATCGAACCGCCACCCTGCGACCATGTCCCCTCCAGCGTTCTGCCGTCATCCGAAAGGATGGCCGTATAGCTGGCCGATGGGGTGGTCAGCATGAGGTGGAGCGTTCTGCCCTCCTGCTTGACCGATGCGACGGGCAGGCCGACCGCGCCTTGGGCAGGACTGTCGAGCGTTGCGGTCAAACTGCCGGGCGTGCCGCTGATATGCAGTATGAGGGGGATCGACCGGCCCGGCGCGGGCACGATCGCGCCCTGCCAGTCGCCGACGATCGCGTTCGATGCCGCTACAGTCGTTGTCTGGGGTGCGGATCTGGCCGGGATTTGTCCCGCCATACCCAGCGTGGATGTCGCAAACAGGATCGCCGTCATCATTGTCGCCGGACCTCACTATGGTCCGGGCTAAGCCTATTTATCGGACCGGAACCTGGAACGTGATGCTGCCAAGCCGCCGACAGCGGTGCAAGTGCAGATGATCATCGACCTGCGACACGTCGGATCGACGGCTGACCGTATCACCACCATGCCTTTGAAAGACGGCGCTCACCGCTTGCTCCAGCTAGGGAGCATGTGACGGCAACGCCGGCACTCCTGGATTAGGTTTTTACGGCTTCCTGTCACCTTATCCGACACTAATTTTCTTTCTATTAATTAACTTTGGAGGGATTGAGACTGGATTTGAGACTCGCGTTCGATCCGATCGACACCGGCTCCGAGCTTGGCCAGCATCTTGCCCAATTGCCCCCCGACCGTCACCGCCGCCAGATCACGACACGACAACCCGGACAGCATGGCCGCGATATCGTCGATCCGATCCGCCTGCTGCTGGACAACGTCGTCGGGCGTTGGTGCCGGCCGCATCCACCGCGGCAGATAGGCGAGGACGCGCTGGGGCAGGGTAGGGCGGTACACGTTGGAGGTCTGCCGATAGCGCGGCCCAGGACCCTCGGCCTCGACACGCTTGAACCGCCGCTGCCGAACGAGAAAGCCGATGTCCTCGAGGATATGCAGGGCGCGCGCGATCGTCGCACGACCCAGGCTCGTCGCCTTGGACAGGTGGTCGTAGCTCGGAAAGACGCGCCCCTTGTTGAGCCGCGCCAAGGTGAGAATCTCTTCGTAGACGCGGACCGCGGCAGCGGTGAGCAGGATGATCCGGCGCTCGGCCGCGCTCAGAATACGGTCGCCGGCGCGCGCCTCGCGGCGCAGCTGACGCCCCGCGTCGAGCGTGCGCCTGGCGATCCGCAACAATTTGTCGGTCTCGCCCTTGCCCGGAACGGTGAAGAACAGCTCCTCGAAGGTACCGGCCTCGATGCTGTCGCGCAGCACCGGCGCACCGGTGCGATGTGGACCGCCCGACCGCGCGCCCAAGCCTGGAGACAGGATAGGTGACGGCCGGCGCGGCGACCGACGTCCTGCAACCGCGCCCAGCGCCTGCGCCGTCGCCTGGCCCAAGGTAAAAACAGCCATCTTCCATCCCCTTATGGGGCTGGGACCGAGACAAAGAGAGAGCGTGGCGCGAAACGCGCATCCTTGAACCGAAGTCCGTGTCAGGCTATGTGGAGAGGGTCGGTCAGTTTCGACCCCGGAATCGACGTTTGGCGACGTCGCTCCATCACTACCTTGGGATGCCCGGCCTTCGTGCCGGGCTTTCCTTTATGGGGTCACAGCCGCTCCAATTTGCGTTCCACCGACGTCATCGCCGACATGTCCCGATTTTTGCAGTTAATCTGTAATAACGAAAGCGTCCGCGGTTCGTGCTTTCGAGTATCAATTACGAAAATTGATCGATTATCCTGTCGAAAGTTCGTGCTTTCGAGTATCAATTCGTCGGCGTATTCGTGCTTTCGAGTATCAATTCGCGGGAAAGTTCGTGCTTTCGAGTATCAATTAAAACAGGTCTTCCGACTCGGTGATCCCTGATTCGCGCGGTGATTCGCGGCTCGCTTCCCGGCCTAGCTCGCGGCCAGTTTCACGACCTGCTTCACGGGGCGTTTTCGACATCGGTTCCGCGGTCGACAGGAGCTGCCGCGACAGGCGGGGTTTGGGATGCTCGTCGAGCGCAGTCAGCCGCCTGGTGATCACGACCCTGACGGGGTTGGTCTTGCGGCCCCGCTTGACGACCTCGGTGCCGTCGGGATCGCCGATCGTCTCGACGAGGTCGAGCCGGTAGTCGGGGATCGTGTCGGCGACGACGATCTGCCGCAACGCGGCGCGAAAGTTCGCCAGCGGATTCTGATAGCCTATCTGCAACCGGAAAGTCGCAAGGTCGATCTCGAACCCATCGCCATCGCCGGCCGATCGCGCGACTTCGTAGATCCGCCGCTCGATCGGACCGAGTTGAAAATACGCCGCGGCATAGTCGAGCACGTGCCGGTCGAGCAGGATCGCCCGGAACAGCCAGTCGCACAGCCGCACCTTGACTGCCTTCAAGCGGCGTTCGCCGGCGCGGGTCTTGTTATAATGAAGCTTGGCTTCGGATAGCCATGAGAAGAACCCTTCCTCGCCTTCGCCACCCGCCTCGATATTGGTCTTGATCTGGGTGCCCTGCAGCCGCTCGAGCGCTTCGGACAGCCGTCCATAGGACCGCGCGCTGTGGTTGCTGCCGGTGACGCTGAACAGATCGTGCGCGGTAAAGACGAAATCCTGTGCGACGTCCTCGCCGGCCTCGAGCTTGGCGGCCATCAGGCTGGCGATATAGAGCACGATCTCCTTGTCGTAGATCGTCGCGACGCCACTCGCACTGGGCCGCACCTCGATCGTGACGGTGTCGGTCTTGTAGCTGAGCGGCTTCATCCACGCATTCTTGCTGAGCGCGAAGAACGGGAACGCCATCAGCGACCGTTCGCCGCGGATCTCGCCGTATAACGGGCTGTCGAGCAGGAACAGGTCGCCCTGCGGAATTTCCGTCTGGCCGGCGCTCGACTTGCGGGGTTTGGCGCGCGGGGCAGGGGCGCGCTTGGCGGGGCTGGGTCGGGTCATCGGCTATTTCTACTCGAAAGCACGAACTTATGGGAGCCTGCCAAGGGAGACGGAGAGGAAAATCGCGGTTTTGGGTGAAAAGCTCGTGCTTTCGAGTATGAATTCAACGGCTGTATGGCGCAGGCCTGCGACCGGTCGCAGAGTGCTGCAAGCCAGGGTGCCTCGCGCTCGATCCACCGCCTCGTCGATCGACATGTCTGCTTGTCGACATGTCGGACCTCTGTCTGCTGCGCCGAGGACTCTGGCTCTTGCCCAAACCAAGCAATCTCTGTCGCGCCGCCATCCTACACGTCGACAGGTCGTCATGTAGGATAGTAGTCAGGAAATCTTCGTGACCTGCAAGTCGGCGGACAACGCGCCCGTGCCGTCTGTCGCGATATGCTTCGGGCTGGCCGCTTCCAGCCGGGCGATCACGCCTTCGGTCACGCGTGCGAGCGCCTCTTCTGAGAAGAAACCGCCGGGGATCAGGCACTGGTCGATGAGCACGCGGCGGAACGCGGCAAACGTCTCCGCGTCGGGCTTGCCGGGATCGCGCCAGAACTCGTCGAGCGATCCCTGGAAGGTGATGCCGTCCATGTCGTAGACCGCATGGCCGAGCGCGATCACCGGAACGCCCTGCATGAGCGCGAGTGTCCCGCTGGTGCTGTTGATCGTCACCATGCCTTTCGCCTTGCACGCGATCGGCACCATGTCGCCGCTTTCGAGATAGTCGACGCGGTCGGTAACACCGTGGAGTGCGGCGAGCGACGCGGTCTCCTCGCGCCAGTCGCGGACGCCGTTATCGAGCGGGTGCTCCTTGATGACCAGTCGCAGCGGGGCAGGGGCATTCTCCGCAAAGGAATGCATCACCATCCGCAACGCATCGGCGATCCCGGCGAAGCTCGAATGCAGCCGGATCTGGGCATCGGAATCGAGCTGCAACGGAAACAGCACATAGGGATCGCCGCGGGTCTCGAGTTGCGCGACCAGCGCGGCCGCCCGCACCGCCGCCTGCTTGCGCCCGCGCAACCGGCGTACCCAGCCCATCGCCTCGACCAGCGGATGCCAGGGGCGGTGATTGGCCCAATGCGGGTAATACCAGCGGCTGAAAACGTCGGCGACGTTGTACGCGACCGCCTCGAGCGCGCGTCGCCGAAACGACGATGCGACCTGGCGATGCTCGGGGATCGGCGGAAGCGTCGCGGCCTGGGCGCGGTACCAGGCCGGATCGCGCGGCAAACTCGAATGGCCGTTCACGCCGCCCAGTTCGAGCGTCACCCAGTCCGGCCGGATATAACCTTCCTCGAACACATGGACGGGGATGTGAAGGGTGCGGCACACCTGGGTCGCGCCGAGGTGCATCGCCCGGCAGTCGCCGAACAGCATGACATCGGTGATCTGGTGCTCGTCGATCAGCCGCGCCAGCGCGTCGGGCCAGTCGGCGAGCGATCCGCGATAGTCGATGCCGTTGGGCAGCCGCCAGAACAGCCGGTCGCCACCGTTGAAATTGACCTTGTAGACCCCGTAGCCCTGCTGGCGCAGCGCCTTGCCGACCCGGCCGAAGAGCGGCCCCATCAGCCCTTGCAGAAGCAGGACGTTGCGTCGCGCCGGGGGTAGTGTCGAACTCGGCGCCGCTATTTTGGGTGTGATGTCGGGCACATCGGCAAAGGAAGAAAGCATGCGGCAGCCTTTCATACATATCCGATGCAGGCGATAGACACATAATGCGGCGCATCATGGCGGGTGTCCGTCGGCATCCGGGCCGTTGACCCGGCAGCTAGATAGGTTGACGCACGGAGGCAAGATGACCGGCGGTGACAGCCTCACGGCCTCCCGCTATACGCCTGCCGCTACAAGTCTGTCGTCGCTGGCCTTCGCGCGTCGATTCATGACCCTCCTTCGAGTCCGACACCGCGGCAGACTGTGACGATCGGTTTTATATCCTTCCTGCTGATGCAGAGCGTCTCGCTGGCGCTCGATGCGGCGGTGCGACCGCGGCACCGCTATCGGGGCAGCGCGCTGCGCAGTGCGCCGGGACTGATCCTGCAGTGTCTGACGATGACCGCGCTGTTCGGCCTGATCCTGGCGCTTTCGGGAAGCGCGCCGGTTGCCGCCAGCCTCGTCGTCGCGCTGATGGCGGTGTTCGTGACCGCATCGAACGCCAAGCACGCGATGCTGGGCGAACCTTTGCTGTTCTCCGACCTAGCGCTGCTCTCCGCACTGGTCCGGCATCCCGGTTTCTATTTCACCGCGCTGTCGACGCCGCAGAAATCGGGGTTGGCGATCGGTGCGCTCGGCCTGCTCCTCGCGCTGGTCTGGCTGTTCGTGCCGCATCTGACGCCGCATCTCGTGGGGGCGGGGGTGCTGCTGCTGGCCGGGGGGACCTTGGCGGCGCTGCTCCGCGGCAAGGCCTTTGCCGGTCTGGCGGGGACACCCGACATCGACGCCGATCTCGCCCGCCACGGCCTGATCGCGACGCTGCTGCTGTATTGGCTACGCTGGCGCGAAACGCCCGATCCTCCGTTGTGCCCGACCGAATTTTCCGACGGATCGCTACCCGCAACCGATCCAGCAGCCGACTTTGCCCGGCCGGATCTCGTGATCGTCATCCAGTGCGAATCCTTTGCCGATCCGGTCGACCTGACGAACGATCCCCGACACGCCTTGCCCGGATTGGCACGCGCGCGCGTGTTGGCGTCGCAATGGGGCAACCTCGGCGTCAGCGGGTTCGGCGCCTATACGATGCGGACCGAATTCGGCGTGCTGTTCGGGCGTAGCGAGGCGGCGCTGGGCTTCCGTCGCTACGACCCCTTCCTGACCGCGCAGCGCGAAGGCTCCTACGCCTTGTCTGCGAAGCTTGGCGCGTCAGGTTATGGCTGTCTGTTCGTCCATCCGCACGACCTGCGCTTCTACGGGCGCGACCAGATGATGCCGGCGATCGGTTTCGACCGCCTGATCGGGGAGGAGCATTTCCCGCCGGTCGTGCCCGGCACCGGCCGCTACGTCGCCGACCGGACGCTTGGGGCGTCGCTCCGCACACTGATCGACGACGCTGCGGAACCGACGTTCCTCTATGCAGTGACGATGGAAAACCACGGTCCGTGGATGAAGGACCGGTTGACCGGATCGCCGGGCGGGCTCGACGCCTATCTCCACCATGTCCGCAACAGCGACACGATGCTGACCGAGCTGATCGACGGCCTCGCCGACACCCGCCGCTCAGCGCTGCTGGTCTTCTTCGGCGATCATCGACCGAGCATTCCCGGCGTGGCGGAGCCTGACCCGGTCCGCCACACGCCCTATGTGATGCTGCGGTTCGTCGACGGAAAGCCGGTCCCCGCGCCAGTCGCCGGCGCCGATGGCCGCATCGACCTCACCCCCGACCAGCTCCATCATGCCATCCTGCGCGCCGTCCGCGGCGCCTCCGTCACTTCGGCCTGAGACTGCGCAGCAACCGATCGCGCAAGCCCGCGGGCAGCAGGCGATCGACCAGCCGCAACGCGGCGAACGGCCAGGGCAGGACGAGATGCGCGTCGCCGCGTGCGCTCGCCGCCACGATCCGCGCGGCGACGTCGGCGGGTTGCATCAGGAGACGCTGCGGCGCCGCGACCTGGCGCCCTTCGGGCCGGTCGATCGGGCCGGGCGATACGAGCATGACCCGGACGCCATAAGGGGCCATGCCGATCCGCAGTGCCTGCGCGAAGCGGGCAAGGCCTGCCTTCGACCCGGCATAGGCCGCGGCGAACGGGAGCGCATGAAACGCCGCGGCCGATCCGATCAGGATGATATGGCCGTGGCCACGCGCCGTCATCCTGTCGGCCAGCGCCGCGGCCATCGCGCTCGGTGTGACGAAGTTGACCAGGCCCAGCCTGACCATCCGGGCCGGATCTTCGCTCCGTTCGTGGCGACCCTGGATATCGCCGAGCCCGGCCGCGAGCACGGCGATGTCGATGGCCCCCGCAGACTCCTCCGCGTCGATCGCGGCGAGCGCCGCTGCGGGATCGACGAGATCGAGCAATCGGAGCGTCACCATCGCACCGGCGTCACGGCACTGATCCGCGACCTGCTCGAGCCGTTCGTGGTCGCGTCCCCACAACACGAGCAGGACATCCGGACCGGCATAGTGCCGCGCGATCGCGGCACCCAACCCTCGCGAGGCACCGGTTATGAGAATTCGCTGTCGCACGTCTATCCTGAATGGCGCTTATTTGAAGGGGCTGTCGGGTGTGTCGTCTACACCATAACTTGGCGCAAACCTGAACCAGCCCGTCGACAGATGCCGTTTCTCGGTAAGCCCAGGATAATCTATTGCTCCTAGTGTCACTTGACAGGGGCACCCCGCCTCTGTCCATAGCGGCGGTATGAGTATGCGTAGACAAGAGCCAAGGCCGAACCACGGCGGGGGCGCCGAGTATCCGCAACGCCTTCGGTTGTTTCGCAGCGATCTGCTCGAACGCCTGACCGTGATATCGCCCCGCGCGTTCGTCGCGACCTGGTCCATGATCCTCGTGCTGGTCACATGGGCGGGCTGGGGAACCGTGGCGCCGCTGACCTGGGTCGGACTGGTGATGACGGGTCTGCTGATCTGGTCGCTGTTCGAATATTGCATGCACCGCTTTCTGTTCCACCTGGAATTGCAGTCGGAACTGGGCCGCTGGCTCGGCTATGTGATGCACGGCAATCATCATTCCGATCCGAACGATCCCTATCGCAGCCTGATGCCCCCGATCGTCAGCGTGACCTGGTCGGGTGCGATCTGGGTTGGCCTGGCATCGGCGTTCGGGCCTGCGGGCACGGTGATCTTCCTGGGGTTCGCGATCGGCTACGTCGCCTATGACAGCATCCATTACGCCTGCCATCAGCTACCGGCGCGCGGTCCGCTGATGCGCGCGTTGCGCCGACATCACCTGCGCCATCATTTCGGTCGCCGCGACGGCAATTACGCGATCACGACGATCTTCTGGGATCGCCTGTTCGGCTCGCATATCTCCGCCAAGGCCGCAGCGACCGCGCCGGAGACTCCCGTACACTCCTGATCGAGGGTCCGATTGCGGGCCTGACCGAGACATGGTGCAGCGGCGATCGGTTCGACGCGCCCCCCGTCTCGGGCCCGCCTCAGCCCCGCTTCAGCCCCGCTTCAGCGACGCCCCTTCATGAGGCGACCCTGGATCTGCCGGAGGCGCGTGACCCAGCCAAGCCGGTTGACGGCATCGCCCGCCACCATCCGCGCGAACAGCGTCTCGGGTTCGCAGGGCAGGCCGCTCACCGGATCCAGATACCGCGGATAGAGGATCAGCACGCCGGCGACGAGTTCGTCGAGCGCCAGCACCCGCCCCCTGCGATCGGACAGCGACATCAGATCGCGCGTCAGCCCCCAGCCGGCGTAGAACGGCATGCCGTGGCAGGTCACGTCGCACCCGCGCAGCAACGCCTCGAAACCGGTCAGCGAGGTCAGGACATGGACCGCGTCGACGCGTTCGAGCAATGCGGCCATACCGCCTCCGCGGACGATCCGATCGGCAACGGCCAACGCGTCCGCATCGGGCACCGCGCCCTTGCGATGCCCGGCATCGACATCGGGATGCGGCCGGAACCAGAGTTCGGCGTCGGGCTCGAGCGCACGCGCGCGGCGCAGCAGTTCGAGATTGCTGGCGAGGCCTCCGCCACCCAGCTTGACCGACATGTCGTCCTCGACCTGCCCGGGTACCAGCACGAGCCGACGCCCGGGTTGGCGGGCCGGAAACACGTGCGGGGCGTTGCCGCCATATTTGCTGATCCCGCCCGCCAGGATGGCCGCGCGGAGATGCGCCGCGCGCGCCAGCAATGCAGGGGGAAACTGCGTCTCCGCGAGCAACGTCTCGAGATCGCTGGCCCGGCTCGGATCATAATGGATCCCGCGCCAGTCGACGGTGATCGAGGAGGGCGGCACCATGTCGCTGCCCAGCCCGACCGATCGGACGAAGCCATCCTCGACCCGCACCAGCGGGACGTCCGCGGCCGCGGCATCGCGGACCATCGCCGGCGAGATCCGCGACGGCCACACCGCGACCGTACCACCGTGCCGCTTGGCATGCGCGATGGCGCGGCGTTCGGACGAAAAATACCGCACCCGGCGATCGGGCGACCAGAGGAAGCGCGCGATCTCGCGGCGCTTCCACCAAGCGATCCCACAGGCGGCGACGATCCCGCGATTGCCGTCGCCTATCCGCCGCCAGAAGCCGAGATGCGCGATCGTCGCATCGATGCCGGTGTCCAGCCCCGTCGCCGGATCGCGATAGCGCGTGTCGAACAGCGCGGTGGCGATCCGCTGGCGGCGCTCCTCCAAGGGCGTATCCGGCGTGCCATAGGCCCCGTCGGACAATATCCGTACGGCGCTTCCGGCGATATCCGCCAACGCCACCCATTCGTCGTCGCCATGCGCGACCAGTTGCACGTCGTCGTCGAGCAGCGACCAGGGATCGACCTCCCCGAAGATCATCGCTCCACGCGGATGCGGCACGCGCAAGGCCGGGTCGCGCGCGCGATCGGCCGGCAGCAGCCAGACGACCGCATCCTGCTCGGCATCGGTCATGCCCGCGCGAAGGTCGGCGACCTCGGACGCTGACCGTGCGCGGACGATCGTGCGGGCGTCCGACGCAGCGGCGGGTCTTTCCCAGAAGGGGCCCCCGACCCTGGCCTCCCGGATGGCCGCGAAGATCCGCGCGATGTCGGCCTGTTCGACCGCCGGCGCGATCGCACCGTCGGTGGCGGGTATCGGGCCCGAATACGTCACGGCCGCGCCGGGAAAAGGCGGCGCGCGGAGCAGAGGGACGGTCTTCGCGTCCCTCACGGTACCGTCCCGTCCGGATGCGCAGGCGCAGCCGCGGTCTTGAGCCCGGCGTCGCTCCAGGGCTGGCCCAGCAACCCGCGCAACCGGTCGCGGATCGACCAGGCCAGAGGCGCACGACGCTCGGCGATCCCGGGCAGGCTGAACGGATCGAGCCCGGTCCAGGGCAGGAAGGGATTGCGCCGGCCATAGGTCCAGATCTCGATCCGCACCGATGGTCTGACCGAGGCACCGCGCGCGTGGAACCCCGACGTATCCGCGACGACCAGGGTATTGGCGGGCACGGCGAATGCCTGCGGTTCGGGCAGATCGAGCGCCGGCAGTTCTTCCGGCGTAATCCGCAACGACCCGCGCGCCGACAGCCGATCGAGACTTGTGCGCGCGCGGACGCTGCGATCGCGTTCCCACGCCAGTCGCTGCGGCGTCATCCGGTGCGACCCGGGAACGTAGACCAACGGGCCTTCATCCTCGGCGACATCGGTCAGGAACAGCCACGCCTTGACCGTCGCGTGGAAGGTGTCGGCGTGCAGCGCGGTCTGCGGGTCGGGCGCGGCATCGCTCACATGGCTGAGGATGGTCTGGATATAGCCGATCGGCTCGCTGTCGAAGCTGCCGACATAGCGCATCAGCCCGCGCCATCGGGCACTGCCGACCAAGGCCGCGACCGCTGGCATCGCCGCCAGCGCGGCGGGATCGAGCGCGATGCGGCGGGTGATCGTGTCGCCCTGCACCATCTCGCGCGCGGGGGCGACGTGCGCCAGCACCTGTCGCTTGAGATCGGCGAACAGGTCGGCCGGCAGAAAGTCCCGCGTGAGAACGAAGCCGTCGCGGTCGAACGCCGCGCGATCCTCGGCCGAGACGAGATGCGCGAGCCGCTTGCGGCGGACCCCGGCCAGCATCCCCGCCAGACGAACGCGCGCGACGTGCAGGCCCCAGCGGTTGAGCAGCGGAGAGCCGATGATCGGATTGTCGCTGAAGGCCTTGGCGCCGGTCGGCAATTGCGCGATCCACCAGGGCAATAAGAGGTAACGGGCCGGTTTCATCGCCACCCTCTCTTCGAGGATATCGACGGACGCAAGCATGCTGGTCGAGCAGGATCGATCATGGGCGGTTTACGGTCGCCGATCCCAGTCGAGGAGTTGCAAACCGGCATCGCTGTTCCGGATGATCCCGAACGCGCCGGTCCGCAATTTCAAGCTGTCACGCACGTCCGCCTGCGTGATCAGTGCGGCGTCGGCGAGCAACGCGAACCGCGCGGCGCCGTTGCTCGTGACGAGCAAGGTCGTGCTTCCCGCCTGTTCCGCAAACGCCTGTTCCGCAAACAGGGCACGCCACCCCGCCAGCCGCGGCGCGGCATCGACGCCCCACCCGGGGGGCGCGATGCCGTGCGTTTCCCATGCGGCCAGCGCGTCGCTACCGATCCGCGCGATCACCTCGCTCTCGATCCGATCTTCGTCCGGCCCGTGATCGATCTCGGCAAGGAGTGGCGCAGGCGTGACGGTCGGCGCATCGTCGAACGCGCCGCGGATCGCCTCCGCGGTCTCGCGCGTCCGCAGGAGCGGCGAACAGAGGATAGTGTCGAAGCGCCAACCCTGTTCGGCGAAATAGCCTCCCAGCCGACGTGCCTGCTCATGCCCGCTGGCGACGAGCGGCAGGTCGGTTCTCGCGCCGATCCGTCGCGGGGCTTCGTGGTCGGCAAAGGTATTACCGTGACGGACGATGACGAACGTTCGGGTCACGACGCGTAAGGATCGCCGAACCGACGGATCAGCTCCTCGGCAAGCGCGACGTCCTCCGGCGTGTCGATCCCCGACATGGCGTGCGTGGGCGGCGCGACCGCGATCGTCTGGATATCGAGCCCCATTTCGAGGAAACGCAGCTGCTCGAGCCCTTCGAGGCGCTCGTAGCGGGTCGGGGACATCGCCTCGAAACGCTCCAGCGCGTCGATCCGATAGGCATAGAGTCCGAGATGACGGAACACCGGCGACAGCGGGCTTTCCGCACGGAGACGGTCTTCGTCGCGGATCGCGGGGATGATCGTCTTCGAGAACCAGAACGCCTTGCCATTGGCGTCGCGGGCGCAGGTCGTACCGCTGAACGGCGACCGCGCCTTGTGTGCGCGCATCGCGTCGAGCGCGGGCCAGTCGAGTTGCACCACCGGCGTGACGCAAGCGGCCGGGCTTGCCCGCGCGGCCGCGATCAGCGCGGCGACCATGTCGGCCGGAATGAACGGCGCATCGCCCTGGAGGTTGACGACAATATCCGGGCGTGCGGCACGCTGCAGTGCCGCGGCGCACGCGCGTCCCGAGCCCGACCGGATATCACGGGCTGTTATCACCGCGTCGCAGCCGAGCGACCGGGCGTGCTCGGCGATCCGGTCGTCGTCGGTCGCCACGACCACGTCGCAACCGCCGGCGATCGTCGCGGCGGTGCGCGCGACCTGGACGACGCGCTCCAGCAGCGTTCGGCCGGCAATCCGGAGCAGCGGCTTGCCCGGCAACCGCGTCGAGCCGTATCGCGCTGGAACGACGATCAGGTCTGTAGGTGGCTGGACGCCAGATCGAACGGGAGTCAGACGACGCCAGCCCGCAACAGGTCGTGGACGTGCAGCACGCCGATCAACTTGGTCCCGTCGCACACGAACAGGACCATGACCGCGTTGGCATTCATCGTCCGCAGCGCTTCGGTCGACAGCGTCGTTGGCGGCACGGCGAGCGGGGTCGGCGTCATATGCGCCTCGATCGGATCCTGCAGATGCTGGGTCGCGAAACTGCGCCGCAGATCGCCATCGGTAAACGCGCCGACCAGATTGCCCTCGGCATCGACCACCGCGGTCGAGCCATAGCGCTTGCGGCTCATCTCGAAGGTCGCGTCCATCAGCGATGCACCGAGCCGGACCACAGGCACCTCTTCGCCCCGGCCCATCAACTGTTCGACGGTGACAAGCTTGGCACCGAGCTGACCGCCCGGGTGCAGCGACAGGAAATCGGATTTCGAAAAACCGCGCTGCTCGATCAGCGCGATCGCCAGCGCATCGCCCAAGACCGCCTGCAGCGTCGTCGACGAGGTCGGCGCGAGTTCGTTCGGGCACGCCTCGCGGACATGCGGCAGGACCAGACAGATATGCGCGGCCTTGCCCGCGGTGCTGTTCGCCTTGGCGGTCGCGACGATCAGCGTGATGTTGAACCGGTGGCAATAGGCGATGATGTCGCCGAGCTCAGCGGTCTCGCCCGACCAGGTGATCGCGAGCACGATATCGCTCGGGGTGATCATGCCGAGATCGCCGTGGCTGGCTTCGCCCGGATGAATGAACAGCGACGGCGTGCCCGTCGAGGTCATCGTCGCGGCGATCTTGCGGCCGATGATCCCGCTCTTGCCCATCCCGCTGACGATCAGCCGGCCGGAGGTCGCCGCGATCGCTGCGACCGACAGCTTGAACGCATCGCGGAGTGCCGAATTCTCCAGCGCGATCGCGAGAATGTTGAGCGCTTCCTGTTCGATCCGAACCGTCTTCAACGCCGATACCAGCGCGGCGTCGCCGACTTTACGCATTTCCATGGACTGCAACTCGTCACCTCGCCGGAGGGGCTCGTCATATCGCATATGGCGAATCCATCCCTTAAAAGATACACGACGGCCGGGAGCCGTCGCGCGGCCCATACTGCAAGTGTGACGGGTGATCCAGTTTTTACAGTTCTCGCGGTCAGCCGTAACGATGTCGGTTTGATACCGATAATTGCGGCGGTCATCGAATGACGAAGGGTTAAGATAGATGCAATTGTGCGGCAAGGCGGTGGGGTCGACGGAACCTTTGTTCCTGATCGCGGGTCCATGCGCGATCGAAAACGAAGCGCTTGCGCTGTCGACCGCCGAGACGCTGAAACGTATCGCGGACCGGCTAGGCATCCTGCTGATCTACAAGAGTTCGTTCGACAAGGCCAACCGCAGTTCCGGACTGTCGTTCCGCGGGCCCGGAATGGACGAAGGCCTGCGGATCCTCGCCAAGGTGCGCTCCGAAATCGGCGTACCGATTCTCACCGACGTCCATACGGTCGAGCAGGTCGCGGCTGTCGCGGAAGTGGTGGACATGCTCCAGACGCCCGCGTTCCTCGCGCGCCAGACCGATTTCATTGCGGCGGTCGCGGCCTGCGGCAAGCCGGTCAACATCAAGAAGGCGCAGTTCATGGCGCCGGGCGACATGACGAACGTCATCGACAAGGCGCGCCGCGCCGCGACCGAGGCGGGCTGCGATCCCGACAGCTTCACGGTGTGCGAACGCGGCGCGACGTTCGGCTACAACAACCTGGTATCGGACATGCGCAGCCTGGCGATCATGCGCGACACCGGATGCCCGGTGGTGTTCGACGCGACCCATTCGGTGCAGTTGCCGGGCGGGCAGGGCGATCGATCGGGCGGCCAGCGCGAGTTCGTGCCGTTGCTGGCGCGCGCCGCGGTCGGTGCCGGCGTCGCGGGCCTGTTCATCGAAACGCATCCCGATCCCGACCAGGCGCTGTCGGATGGCCCGAATGCCTGGCCGCTGGGTGACATGGAGCCGTTGCTGCGTCAGCTGATGGCGATCGACGCGGTGGTCAAGGCGACGCCGATGCTCTGACCTTATCGGGGATCTTATTGGGCGGGGAGGGTTTCCAGCCAGCGTTCGACGATCGCGAAATGGCCCTCCCAGCTTGGTGCCCGGTATGCGCGCATCGCCGCGATCTGCCGCGCGCGTTCGGGGGAGGGACCACAGAAATCGAGGATCGTGCGCTCCCATTCTCCCGCGTCGTGGACCGGGATGAACGTCGGGATCGTGTCCGCGATCTCACGGAACACGGCCAAGTCGGATGCGATCACCGGCGCACCGAGCTGCAACGCCTCGATCACCGGCATGCCGAAGCCCTCGGCGAACGACGGCATCAACAGCGCGCGCGCGCCCTTCAGCAGCCCCGCCAGTTCGTGGTCGTCGCAACGACCGCGTTCGATCACCACGCCCTGCAGCGCGATGCTCCGGTCGAGCAAGGCGAACGCGCCCTCGGCCTCCCAGCCGCGTTGCCCAACCAGCAGCAGGCGCGGGGCCGCGTCACCAAGCCGTTCGACTAGCCGCTTCCACACCTGCAGCAGCAGCAGGTGGTTCTTGCGCCCCTCGATCGTACCGACGACCACAAAATAGGGATGATCGGCGGGCGTCGGCGCGACCTCAGCCGGCAGCACGTCGCCGGCCAGCCACGCGGCGACCATCGGCGGGGGGGGGAGACCATGCTGAGCGGCAAAGTCGCGCAACGCGGTCAGCGTGGCTTCCGAATTGCCGATGATCCCGCTTGCGCTGCGCAAGGCGTTGGTCATGCGCTGGACGTGCCGACCGGCTTCGCCTGGCCGACAGAATTCGGGTGTCTCGATCGGAATGAGATCGTGGATCAGATGGACCGCGCGCAGACCATGGTGGGCAATCCAGGTCACCAGGCTGTCATCGTTCAGCCCGGTATGGCCGATATTCAGATAGAGCTGACCGCGCTGCGGCGCGCTGGCGAAGGCGGTCGGGATCGCTTTGCCCAGTACCGCGACTAGCTTCTGCCGCGATGGAAGCCCCGGCGCGACCAGCAGCGCCATCAGGCGTCGCGAATTGGCCGCGGTGAGCACGATACGGCGTCGCTTCCACTGGATGACCGCCTGCGCACGCGGACCGAAATGCTCGACATACGCCAGGCACACGCGATCGATGCCGGTCGGCAGCCGACCGGACCAGTAGCGCCAGATCGAGCGGCTGACGTCGATTAATATGGGGGGCGCCACGGCAACGTCGTTCCGGGCGGGGGCGGGCGGGCGGTCAACCATGGTCATGGTCGACGGTCGTCGATCTTGCGATCGACCCGGCCAAAGGCCCGGTAGGGAA
This sequence comes from Sphingomonas sp. PP-F2F-G114-C0414, assembly GCF_003688595.1. Taxonomy (GTDB): domain Bacteria; phylum Pseudomonadota; class Alphaproteobacteria; order Sphingomonadales; family Sphingomonadaceae; genus Sphingomonas. The sequence continues at coordinate 100,648 of NZ_RCWT01000016.1, read as the reverse complement.
ATTGCACGTATCTGTCCTCGAAACCCGACGCAGGACCACGTCGGAATGTGGCTCACCGAGGAATGCCACGGCTGCCGCTAGGGAGATCGTCCCTAGCGGCAGATTGCCTGTCGGCAAAGCGACGCCATCGGCGGTCGAGACCGCCGATGGCGTCAACCGCTTACTTGAAGCGGATACCGATGCCGCCCATCACGCGCTGGCGCGAGGTGTGGTCGTCATACTGCGAGTAGACATACTGCGCGTTGACGTAGAGACCCGAGAGCGGGCCCTGGAAGCGGTTCGCCATCGAGGCTTCAACGCCACCGCCGACCTGATAGCCGTCGGTGTTGAAGTGGTTGTAGAAGCTCGTCTGGCCTGCCGGTGCGTCGAAGCGCTTGCGCTGCTCGTTGGTGACGTAACCGCCCTTGGCGAACACGAGGAGCTGCGGTGCGACCAGAACGCCTGCGCGGACGCCGACGCCATATTCCTCGAACGACTTGTGGCAGATCGACCCGCCCGAAACGCCGGCGGTGCAGTTTTCACCGAAACCGCTCGAACGCCAATAGGTCGCTTCCGGCCCGATCACGATCCGCTCGCCGATCTGGCCGTCGAAGCCGATGCTCGCGCCGTAGCCGAACTTGTCGTCGTGGCGGCCCTGCGACTGGAAGCGATCGCCACCAGCGTTACCTTCGATGCGGAAACCGCGGAACGAGGTCGGGCCGGTATCGGTTGTGGTCTGGGTCGTGTCCGGCGTCGCATCCTGTGCGAGGGCCGGGGTAGCAACGGCCGCAAAGCCCGCGATCGCGCAGAGCGCAACGATTTTACGCATGTAAACATCCTTGATTGGTACGGTAGACGACGTTGAAACCGTGGCGCTGGCGGGACGTTCCCCGCCTAACATAGAATAATCGAAGCGTGACTTTTGGGCCACAGGTTCGCCACGCCGCCTGATACGCGATATTTTCGTTTGGCCCTGCTTTTATTTTCTCATCTGACCTGACGGTCAGGTTCCGCCATTCAATCGACCGCTCAAACAACAGCGAATTCCCGCGCGGTAACCGGCGATCGACGCGATTGCAGATTGTCGGCGGCGGGTCTGTCGGGCAATCGCACCAGCGACAGCCGACCTTCAGCCCATGCACAATCTCCGAAATAACCCGTCGGTCATCAACCCGACGAACACCAGGTTGGTTCTTGGGCAGGTACGGCTCGATCGCTGCTCACGCCCTGTCCGACAAACGGAACAACGCCACCCGTCGCGTCCCACCAGCACAGCCGCTGTGCATCAGGAAGATTCATTCAAATCAAGAGCATGACCTGAGTTTGAGCCTGGGATAAGCGGACCCGCAGGAAACGGACCATGATCAACGCATGCAAGATCCCGCTCCCTACTGCGGTGTCGAGCAACACGAGCATCGACACCTAGCTATCCATATCACATCACGGATTTCATACCGCGAATTTTTCCGGCCGCGCCGTCGACGATGACTTTATCACCGGATTGACGGCACGGATTCGCGGCGGCGCATAAATATCCTGTATCTTGCGAACCGAATGATCTTCTGCGGGACGTGGAACCAACAACGGATTATAAAAAGGATCGCCTGCCGCAAGCATATCGGACCAGCGTGCAATCAAGCGCTTGGCATCCTCCGGATGTTTCATATGGTCGGTATCGAGACGCGTTGCCGACTCATGGTGATATAGGACAGCGTACGGGTCATTCAGGATTTTTAGGCCAAGCGACCCAATCCTCAGGCACAAATCTGTATCATTATATCCAACGGCAAAGGTTTCATCGAACCCCCCTATACCGGCGAATACATCCCGCCGCATCATCATGCACGCACCCGTAACCGCCGAATAGTCTCTCGTAGAACTCAAGCTTAGATTATATCCGCGATTGCGTTCCCCATCGACCTCGAATGGGAGAAACTTATGCGCATGGTCGACTAGATCGCCAAGAGACATCACTACGCCGGAATGCTGAATCGTAAGATTGCCATACAGCAACGTCGCACCGACGACACCGACATCGCTTCGACCTGCCAATCCTCTCATATGCTCGAGCCAGCCGGCATCGATCGCTTCCACGTCATTATTCATGAACAGAAGATATTTATAATCCTCGGAAATATGCTCAAGCGCGTAATTATGCATTCGCGCATAATTGAAAGGCCCGGAATATGGCAAAACTGTAGCGACGCCATTGAGAGATGCCAGATATCTACATGTCGCCTTATCTGTGGACTCATGATCGATCACCAGAATATCCACGTTATCTGTGGATGACGTCTTTAGAATCGAATCAATACAGGCCTTAAGCAAATCGCCTCGATTTTTTGTCGGAATGACGATCATCGTCTTTCCGCGATCATCATGGAAATCGATACGATAATTGTTAAAACCAAGCCCCGGCGAGACATTGGCCTGCACGCCCGATCGTTCAAGATGGCGCTTAAGCACACCGATAGTGGCTGCCGTTACCTCGGACTTACGTGCGTGCCCGGTACTCGTCTTGTGAGTACGCCATCGATAGAGGAAGGAGGGAACATGTGCTATATTCGAGGATTTCTCGATAACCCGCAGAACAAAATCTACGTCCGCAGATATTTTTAGCGTTTCATCTAGCAATACGGCCCGCGCCACGTCGGCACGGACGGCGACGAAATGCACAAAATAGGGATGCGATAAATAATAGTCGTATGAAAACGCACTTCTTGCAACAAAGTGCTGTATAGTAGCGATACTATCGCCAGTAATGGCCTCATCCGAATAAATTAGTTCTGGACGCTTTTGACCCGCTTGCAGCATACGGTATACGGCATCGGGCTCAAGATAGTCATCGTGGTCCATAAAGGCGACATAGTTACCTTTGGCACTCAAGATACCAGCGTTAGTTGCGCTAGATATTCCGCTATTGACTTCAAGTCTTATAGTGCGGAATCGGGAATCCCGAGCTGAGAATTCATCAAGCACATCTCGTACGTCTGAGTTAGGTGAGCAATCATCGACACAAATCAGCTCCCAATTTTCACACCACTGCTCGGCAACGCTGGTAAGCGCCTGCCTTAGCCACAAAATTGGCGTATTATAGACAGGCATGACAATTGAAAGCAGCTCGCCTGCCGTTTCACTGGCGAATTTGCGACGGACAAGCTCTAGAACATCGCCCTTTGTATCGGCCTTTCGGCAAACCCAATTTGCATATTCGACAGGTGCGGACATTATAACCGGAGAGTCCAACAGTTCCTGTCCGCTTCTGGCCAAGCGTGCTGAGACGGTATAACTTTTCTGCTTGCCGTAATCTAAATCCAGGTCGACGCTGAAGCCCGCGAGAGGGGATCCATGCCCGAGCAAGTCGATGTCAGAACGAAAGCGGTGCATCACACAGCTATCGATCAATGCTCCGTCGAGGAAAAATGCCACTTCAGCGGGCTCGTTAGGGGCATCGGGGTCCACGGCCCAACCTGAAATTGTCCAACCGTGAGTAGAGTCGACTGCACCGATGGAACGAACGCGAGGTCCGACAACCTCCGCGGCGCGTGGCCGAAGTTTCGTACGAGCGACGTGTTTTTCGGCATTCGCTAGATACGGTTGAAAGATCGATCGTTCGAGTTCGGCACCAGCCGGCCGGTTGCGATCAACTTCGAAACTGCGGCGGATCATTTCAGCCGCGGTTTCGAGGTCGCCCATCCTCCTGTAAAAACTTCCAAAATTCAAAAGCAAATCGGCATCGTTGGGATCGAGCACCAACGCTTGCCGATACGCCGCCTCTGCGCCGTCAAATGCCCCGGCCTCCTTCTCCGCGTGACCAAGCTGAACCCAAATGTCAAAATCATCCGGATATTGGTGCAGATACTTGGTGTAGTTATCAGCGGCGGCGCGCCAATTGCGGAGATCACGCGCATTATCGCCCGCGATCCGAAACGGATTGCGCTCACGTGCGTCACTGCCAACGGCATCATTCAGAAAACTCTTTCGTTTCAGAATCTTGCCGAGCGTTTTTTTGAACAATCTGTCCTCCGTATTCGTGCAACCGCTCTATCTCGAACTGATTGGCTTTAGAGTGGGCGCTTGTAATAGCCAAGCTTCAGACGCGGTGGGCGCGGTGAGATGCCCACCTGAACGCCGCGGCGCCAGCTCGTCACCATATATGAATTGAGCCATATGGCTGGCGGTACGAACGGCTCACAAGGAGAGCGAAATTGCTCCTCGTGGTCGGTACCGAGGCGGTAGGTACCGGAAGAGACAGGTTTGGATCGTCAAGGTGACGTATCCGCAAGAAAAGGGCGGGTCGTCGGTCACCGACATTCACGCTCTGGTCGCCGAACTTACCGATCCATGATCTACCGGCCCATTGCCATCGCCGTGGTCATGCTTCGCTGTAAGCAGGCCGAAGACAGAGCGTCGAGAACCCGACCCGAAACGCGTAGAGCGCGTCGTTAAATTGTACGGGCTACTTCTGCTTCGACAGCGGGGATCTGAACGCCCAGCGGGGTCCTGCGTGCCCCCCAGCAAAATGCGCAAGGCTCTATCGCCCCCCCCCTCCACCGGCGGAATGCCCATACGATAAGGGACGCCCGCACCGCACTCGAGGCCAACGACCTCCTAGGGAACGTACCGCGACATTCGCGAGGCCCCGTCAGGCCTGCAAGGGGCAACGACATTGGCAAAGCCGTATTCACTTGATATGGCGCGCTCCTTACGAGGTTGCCGTGTGAAACTTATAACTGCAAGTGATTTTAAGTTGACAAACTTCGCGCAGGCATTTTCCGTACAGATGCGTGTTATTGGCGCCATCCTAATGCGCGAATTGCACACGCGTTATGGACGCGAAAATATCGGATATTTGTGGCTGTTCGGCGAGCCGTTGATGCTTGGCAGCGTTATCGCTCTGATGCACAGCGGGCAGGCGTCGCATGACGGTGAGATTAGTCCAATCGCACTTACTGTTTGCGGTTACACCATTTTCATCATGTTCCGGGGCATTGTTAATCGCGCCGAAGGTGCGCTGCATGGCAATGCGCCGCTACTGTATCATCGAATGGTCACCGTGTTCGACATCTCTTTTGCACGCGCGATATTGGAGGCTGCGGGAACGTTCATGGCTTTCACCGTCTTGCTGGGACTCATTATTCCAATGGGATATGCGAGCCTACCGGTTAGACCGCTGAGCCTGCTCCTTGGCGTATTGTACGTTTTTCTTTTTTCATTCGGAATTGCCAATATTATCATTGGCGGAACGTACGAAAATCGAACACTGGAACGACTCGTTCACTTATTTACATATTTTATGATACCCCTCTCCGGCGCCTTCTATCAAGTCATATGGGTGCCGCAGCCATATCGTGACTATCTATTATACAACCCGTTTCCGCAGATATTCGAGCTTGTACGATACGGGCAGTTTGAGTCGGCGACGCTTGAGTATGTCAATTACACCTACATCAACGCGTGGATTTTGGGACTGAATCTAGTCGGACTACTTATGATCCGTGCGGTAAAACACCGGATACATATGACGTGACCCGATCTGCTACAAATACTCCTCTGCACGGCTCGAGATTTTAAAATGAACATGCATGGTATTTTCGCGCCGGTTATCGAAACGAGCGTTGAAGATAGACCCAGTCTATTCTCACATTTTGTTGCTTGGCTTTACAAGCGGCGTAGCTTTCTATCGATCGTTATGCTGCCTACTTTATTAGTGGCAGCTTACTTTTATTTGGTAGCAGCGGACCAGTATGAGTCTGAAGCGCATTTCATGATTCGCTCATCCGAGGGTGCGACAGCATCTCCTACGGGTTTTGGTAGTTTGATCGGCTTAGCCGGCGGGATGACACAATCGCAAGGTGAGGCAGTCAGTGTCGCAGATTACCTTCAATCGCATGACGCTGTTACAAAGCTTAATCGCGACATCGATCTAGTCGATCGCTTTCGGCGCCCCGAAGCCGACTTTTTTAGCCGATTGAGTACACCTAATCCTACGCCCGAAAAACTGCTTAAATATTATAAGGGTAAGGTCTTAGTACTCAACAATCGCGATACGGGCATTGCTGTATTGACCGTCCGTGCATTTCGTCCTGGAGATAGCTATGATATCATCCAGCGACTGATGAAGATGGGTGAGCAGCGTGTGAACCTGCTGAACGCCCGTAGTTATACCGACGGGATCGCGTCGGCGCGCCGTCAGCTGGATTTGGCGGAAAGTGCGGTTGCGGACGTTCAGACCACGCTTACCGACTTCCGACAGTCGCAAGCGGACATTGATCCCGAAGGTTCGGGCAAAGCGCAGATTGGCCTGGTTTCCACGTTGCGCGGAAATCTTGCGGCGGCGCAGTCGCAATTGGAAACGATGGGAGCCTTTGTCAGCCATTCCAGCCCGCAATATATTGCGATGCAACGCCAAGTGCGTTCGCTTCAATCGCAGCTTGCGGCGCAATCCGGTCGGTTGACCAGCGGCGGTGGCGGCGGATCGATTGCGAGAGACCTTGGAGGATATGAAAATTTGCGCTTGCGCCAGGAATTTGTCGGCAAACGCTACGAGGCCGCAGCGGCCGCGTATGAGCAGGCGAGGGACCGGGCGCAGCGTCAGCAACTGTATCTGGTCAAAGTGGTCGAAGCCAATATGCCCGTGAAGTCAGAATACCCCGAGCGCGGGCGGATTGTTCTGACGGTATTTCTTGCCTTGCTGCTGGTCTACAGTATCGGCTGGCTGCTGGCTGCGGGCGTCAAGGAACATGCCCTCTGATCCGCAATGCCGGCGACTTAACGTCGCCGGCGAGCAATCAGTCCGAACGGCACGGGTTTTTCGTGGTTGGCACGGCGCTGATCGTCGGCGGCAAAGGTCAGTTGGGCAATTTCTTGGCCTTGCGCGATTAATGATAACGCGATCCGCTCGATTTCCCCGCGCGTATAGGCAAGGCCGCTTGGAACCGCGCGATACTGCCCCGCATGCATACCTTCATAGTCAAAAAGGTGTATCGCGATACCATCGAGCTTAAGACATCGCATGCAGTCGAGCACAAGGTGGGGAAATGCCTCGCGTCCGCCTCGCACCCCGGGCAGGCCGTTGGTCCAGAGAAAATCGAAATCGACGATGTCCTCGGGTATCGACAGGCCATTCAGCTCTATTCGCTCTACACCTTCCGCGTCCGGCACGCCGCCCAGCGCATCGGGATCATCCCCGTGCGGGGTGTCTGACACCGATGCCGAGAGGATAGCGCACTGCTGGCTTGTGAAATAAGTCGGTAGCAGGCTCGGCCGCGTTTCTATGCCAAGGCCATGCCCCCCGCTCACCGGGGCGCCATAATACTGCAATGCCTGCAGAACATAAGCGTCCTGCCAAGCCTCACCGGTCCGTTCGGGAGCGGAATCGAGCGCTGACATCCAGGTCGTGAAGCTCCGTTCGCCGAACTGCCGTACCGTCATCGGTTGCGATACCGGGGTTGCGAGCGTCGGGTCCGAAACGGTAACCAGTTCGGGCTGGGCACGCAAAGGCGGTGGATTGGCCTTCGCGAAACGGACTTGAGAGCCCGCACCTGAAACTTCCCATTCCGGATCTGACTCTTCGCGCCGGTCGAGCGAAACGCTGATTGCACTCGCAAGCGCGTCGGTCTCGTCATAGATGTAACCGCTAACTGCGTAGAACATATTCTTGCGGCTTAGGACTTGCATATGAGCGATGCCGCCGTTCGCAGCGAGGTCAGCCAATGCGACACTGCGGGTCTCGACCGGCTGCGGCGCATTGCGCAGGTGCGCCGGCTTCGCGACGATCTGTAGTACCAGGGTGCCATGCGATGCGACCAGATCGTGAAAGACGATGCTGAACGTCACCGGGCCAAGCGCTGGCCGCACGATCATCGTCGCGAAGACATAGGCCGGATCTGGCGCGGGCTGATCTCGGCCAAGCCCCGGCAGTCGGCTGGCCCATTGCGGCATTGATCCAAACGGGTCGAGTGGCAACGGCGTATACCGATCACGCTCCCAAGCCGCGCGTTCGGCTTCCCGTGCGATCTCATCGGCTTCATCAATCATGCGGTATGGCTCATCGTTCGATCATATAAGTCGGCAAGGTGCATTTTGTACCGTGCAGGTGAAAAGCGTTGTGCCTGGACCGGCCCGCGTTTCGCGAGCTCTGCACGCAGGCCAGCGTCCGTATCGAGCTTGCGCAAACCGCTCGCGATAGCGGATACATCGTAAGGGTCGACCAACAGTGCAGCATCCCCGGCGATTTCCGGTAGCGATGCGGTATCAGCTGCCAACACCGGCACGCCCAATAACATGGCCTCATTGGCGGGAAGCCCGAAGCCTTCGTAGAGCGAGGGGAAAGTCAGCGCCCGTGCCCCGCGCAACAGCCTCAGCAGCAAGTGACGGGGCAAATAATCGATCTGGATAATTCTTCGCTCGAGATGGGCGTGGCGGGGGCTCGCGAGATCATCCGGGCGAGGAAGCAGGACTAGCTCGGGTTGGCTTTGCCACGATCGGCCCGCGACGATTACCAGTGGCGTATCGAGCTCAAGCGAGAGATAGGCCTCGATGAGGCGTCCAAGATTCTTCTTGGGCTCAATCGCTCCGTAGAATAGGAAATAGCCATCGCGCTTCAGTCCGAACAGCGCCTCTATCAAGCGTGCCGATTCAGCGGGATTTTCTGCCAGTAGGCCATCATCGATTGGCGAGATCTGATAGGTATTCGACACATGGTCAGGATTTACGTCGAACAAATCCACTATATCGCGCCGACTTGTCTCGGATACGGTACATAGTTGTGCAGCATGCTTTATGCAGCCTTGCACCAGCGCGCGAAATTGCCGTTTGTCGTCGAGCGTCGCCGACGGCAGCCGCAGCGGCACCACGTCATGGATGGTATAGATGTTACGTGCGCCTTCGAGCACCACCGGCACCGGATAGGTCCAGTGCATGATGGCCGGCGGCTGCGGGATGCGCAGTCGGACGAATTGTCGTGTCGTACGAAAATAAGCGTGCGCGCGCTCGAACAGAAAAGGGCTGCTCCATAGTCGATCGAAGCGAGGCATGCGCTCGGCAAACGGTCGCGTATCGACACCCCCAGGCGGGACAAGCTGGGCGACCGGTCCTCGCAGCATGCGAGCGATGGTGGTAGCCCGGCGTATACCGAATTTGTTGATGGTATGCTTGGGCGGTCGTGCCAGGCGATCATAGAACAACGCCTCGCGCTCTTGCACCGGTCCTGCGACATCGAGCCCAAAGATCCCGTCGGTCTCGTGGCCCATCGCGGTTAGTGTTTCGACCAAGCTGCGGCCGTAGCTCGCAATCCCGGTTCCCCATGGCATCGCCAGATTGTAGCCGTCTATGCCGATGCGCAACCGTTGCGTGCCTGTTTTAAAGATCGAGAGGTTTTCCCCTACCCTGAGGTCGAGTCCCACGCAACGCATCGACATACAGGCTACGGAGTCCCTCGACGAACCGGTTGGCGGTAAAAGCATCTGCACGGACCAAGCCGGCTGACCCAAGCGCGTCGATCATGGCGTCGTTGCGGCTCAACTCTTCGATTGCCGCTGCCATCGAAGTGATATCGTGCGGGTTCACCAATCGGGCCGCACCTCCAGCCACTTCGGCGAGAGCCCCCAATTCACTGGTCATTACCGCCGTGCCCAGTGCCATCGCTTCGATGACTGGCAGGCCAAAACCCTCCGCAAGGGAGGGAAACAGCAGCGCGCGCGCGCCTTCGATAAGACCCAGAAGCTCGCCGCGGGTCTGATAGGGTAAACGTACGGCGCCCGGTGTGGCACGGATTTCGCGCAGGATTGGTTCCGCCTGCCAGCCGTCGGGACCAGCCAGAACTAGCGGCAATGTCGTACCACTTGCGCGGTAGCCAGCGAGTAATTTGGCGACGTTCTTACGGGGCTCGATCGAACCAACCACGAGCAAATAGCCTTTGCGCCGAAGAGCGGCCGGAATGGGCATCCGGGGGGTGTCGGTTACGTCGACCGCCTGTCCGGCATTGACGACAAAATCAGGCGCACATCCGAGTGCTGTCACGATCGACACGCGTGCGCTGTCTGAAACGGTAACCAGACGCGCGGCCTCCTGCTGGATGCGATCGAGCACCGCGCGATGCCGCCGTGGGTCAATCGACGTCAGCTCTGGTGCGTCAAGCGGGATGGCATCATGCACCGTGTAGAGGTTGATCCAGCCGTCGAGCACCAATGGAACCGGGTAGGTCCAGTGCGCGATCCCAGGTGGAAGGTCGCTCGAGAGCCGAAGCAGCCTTCCCCATGTCGAAAAATGAACATGCGCGTTGCGAAACACGTCTCGTGCCGACAGCGAACCCATAGCATCATAGACGAGCGGCCGTGTCCTTGGGCTGACCGCGTTAAGCCAACGAACGGCCCTGTTGTTCGTTGTGCTCGCCTTCAACAGCAGCGGCTGATCGGTGAGGTGTGGCAGCGCCGCAGCCAAGCCCCGCGCATAGGTCGATACACCCGTTCCACCGTTCAGCGAGCGGGCATCGGTAAGGATCGGGATCGGCAAGCGAGCGGTATCGACAGGCAAATGCGTTGCGGCTTTCTTATTGTTGGACGCGCCTGTATCGAGCCAGCGTTACCATAACGCCATAGTGGCGCATGCGCTGCCTGCCTGGACCCTTCGATGATCCGTTTCGAGCATGTTTCCAAGAGCTATCATATCCGCAAGTTCGAGAAACTGGTTTTTGCCGACTTGAATTTCACCATCGAGAAGGGGGACTCGATTGGCATCTGCGGGGCCAATGGTGCTGGAAAATCGACGTTGATGCGCTTGATCGCGGGCGTCGAGCAGCCGACGTCGGGGCGCGTGATCCGATCAATGACGACCTCTTGGCCCATAGGCTATAGCAACGTCTTTCAGACAAGCCTGACGGGTGCCGACAACGCCCGTTTCATTGCGCGGATTTACGATCGGCCCGAGCAGGAACTGCTCGATTTTGTTGAAGATTTCGCACAGCTGGGGGCTTATCTGCATCAGCCGGTGCAGACCTATTCGGCCGGAATGGGCGCCCGCCTGGCTTTCGGGATCAGCCTGGCGATCGAATTTGATTGTTATCTTGTCGACGAGGTCACTGCCGCGGGCGACGAACGCTTCGGAAAACGCTCGCGCGATGCGCTGCTATCGCGCCGCGACAATGCAACGCTGATCATGATCTCGCACGATCCAGCGACCTTGCTCTCATATTGTCGACGCGGTGCAGTTCTCTATGGGGGAGCGCTGGTCCATTACGATACGATCGAGGAAGCGTCCGCGGTGCACCACCAACTCCAATCTCGCGGCATGTAGGCACGCACTGCCTCTTTGCTCGGTAGCAATTGCGCGTGCCTTTGCTAAAGGCGTGGTTGCACATCCGAGTGGAAGGTGTCTCGCCGCCACTGCTTATGCTCGCCCAACCAGGAATACGACCCTAATGCCTTTGCCTGTGCCAGATCGGCGATTTTGCGGCTTCGTTGCGTGCGCCGTCTCGTTTGCCTTGGCGGGATGCTCGACATTGCCGTCAAATGGTCCGACCGCCGGTACGATCGTCAAGCGATCGCAGGCTACAGACAGTCCGGTCAAGTTTCGCATCATCAACCTCGACAGCAATGCTGTAGCCGCGCTCAACACCGCGTCGCAGGACGGGCACGTCGCTGGTCCCACGCTGGCGTCGCTGGCCGAGGAGCGTCGCGTCGATCTGATCGGCCCGGGGGATGTGCTCTCGATTTCAATATATGAAGTCGGTGTTTCGTTGTTCGGGGGCGGTATGCGTTCCGCTGCCGGCGGAAGCTTTGATCCATCGGCGCGCGGCGAAGTTTTTCCTGAAACGGTGGTCGACGCCGCAGGTCAGGTGACGCTGCCCTATCTAGGCCAGGTCCAGGTCGGTGGCTTAACGGTCGACCAAGCTGAACAGCGCATCGTCGCGGGCCTGCGAGGTAAATCGCAGGATCCACGTGCGATGGTGGCAATCAAGGAGAATGTCGCCAATACGGTGTTTGTCTCGGGCTCCGTCAACAAACCGGGACGATTCAAACTGACGCTAAGCCGCGAACGCCTGCTCGACGCCATTGCCAGCGCGGGCGGCAGCGTCCTGAGCGGTACCAGTACCGTTGAGGACATGCTTGTGCGCTTCGTGCGGGGCTCGAATGTCGCGGAAGCGCGGCTTGGCACGATCCGGTCGAACTCGGCGGACGATCTGGTGCTGATCCCGGGAGATCGCATCGAATTGATCCGAAGCGCACGAACCTACACGGTGTTCGGCGCGGTCGCCAAAATTTCACAGATGCCGTTCGACACCGCACAGGTCTCACTTGCAGAAGCGCTCGCACGTGTCGGAGGGCCGAGTGATGCCAGTGCGGATCCGTCGGCGATCTTCTTGTTTCGCTACAGCGTTCAGCCCGCCTCAGGGCTGGAGGAGCCGATCATCTACCGTGTCAACATGCTGAAACCCGAGAGCTATTTTCTGGCCCAGCGTTTCGTCATGAAAGACAAGGACGTGATTTACATCGCTAATGCCCGCGCCAACCAGCCAGCCAAGCTGTTCGGCATCATCAATCAGCTGTTCGCGCCGTTTATCACCGCCCGGCAAATCACGAACTGATCTGAGCCGCCCATCACCCATCAACGCTAGCGTGCGCGGTTACCTGCCAAGGATCCGCGCGCGCGCTGCGTTCGATGTGGCTCAGCGTCTCGCTCAACGAGGGAAAGCGATAGCCGTCGAACGGCTGGCCGATCCGTGTCCAATGTGGGTTGTAGCCGGGGTCCTCGAACAAGGCCGCACCCCAGCGGCGATGCACCACTGCTAGCTCTTCCAGGTCCCAGGCGACTTGGCTGCGTGTAACGTTCAACCCGCGGGTCTTGGACTCATGATGAATCAGGCGAATAGTCGGCGTCTGAATGACCCGATAGCCTGCTTCGCGAATTCGCAGGCACAGATCGACATCATTGAACGCGATCGAGAGCTCGACGGCATCGAACCCGCCAATATCCTCGAACACGTGGCGCCGCACTGCGAGGAACGCGCCGGTAACGGCTGCGGCGCTGCGGGCACGGCTCCAGCGCCCGCTGGGTCCGCGATCCCGGGCCGAATGACCTATACCCTCGTGAACCGGTCCGCCGCTGCCGATGCCGAAGATCATTCCGGCATGCTGGATGCTCTGGTCCGGATAAAGCAGCATCGCACCAACTGCGCCAACGTCGGGATCGGCCAGTATGTCGTGAAGTGCCGCATCCCAGCCAGAGGTCAGACTGGTGGTGTCGTTGTTGAGGAACAGCAGGACAGGGGCATCGCTGTCCGCAACTGCAAGGTTGTTGGCGCGCGACCAGTTGAACGGTTCATCGAGCGCAATCGTATGGGCTATCCCGCGCGCTGCATACCGTGCCAGTAAGCGCGCGGTGGATGGCAGGTTACTGCGATTATCGACAATCGTGATACGAAGCAGGTCTGGCCGTGCCGCGAGCCGATGCAGGCTGTCGATTGCGTCGCGCAGCAGTTCGGGTGCATCACGAGTTTGAATTACAACGTGAATTTGGTGCGATGATGCTTTGAGGAGCCGCGGCACCGTTGGGTGAGCATGAGTTTGCCCGGCATACGCGGGCTCGGCTTGGGCACGCAGGGCCTGTAGCGACATTGCCTTTATAGATGCGAGCAACAGCGGAATATGCGCGACTTCGTTTCGCCCTTTGCGCAGGCGCTGGAGAGATGCTTCGAGCGTGATATCAAAATTGGCGGAATTGATAAGCAGCAAGGCCGGGCACATGTCTGCGTCCGCGAACCAGTCGGGATCAAACATCGGTTGAAATAGCGGCGTGTCATGACGCCGCCCGGTACGCCAGTCATCGATGCAGTGATCGTGATCTGCATAAGCTGCGCAGCATCCGGTGTGTGCGGCGGTATAAGAAAACCAGGCAATCGCCTGTCGGTCGAGTACGGTTCCGGCACGTGCCAGCAGCATGTAGCTTGTAGTCGGTGATACGGAGGACTGCACAAAGACAATGCGCGGGTCGAGCGCCGCTAGGCTGGCAATTGAATGATCGCCGATCGTTGCGGGTCCTATCACGACCGCTGTCCATGATGGGTCAGTTTGGTCGCGCAGGCTCGAAAGCGTCGCGCGGACATCGACCGGCAGCGCCGCCTGTGCATCGATCATAACCGCAATAGGTTGGTCGAGGCGGGGCCGTGCCGGTGGGGTCGGAATAGTCAACGAACGACGATATTCATGATAGCGCGCGGGCGCGTACACGTCACCGGTCTGGGCTTTCACCAGCGCCTCCAACCATGGCGCCTGTCCTGGAACATTCTCATCGCCTTGGTGATGCGAAATACCGCCAGGCAGTCGGTCACGCCCGCCGAGCCCAAGCAACTCTTCGGTTGCAGCCTCGAAGTTCGGATCGATCGTCAGCGCGCGTACGCAGCAATCGATCGCGGCTGTTCGATCGCCGAGACGGCGCAGCACCGCCGCAAGTTGAAGCCAGGTATCAGGAACATTTGGCGCAAGAGCAATCGCACGCTCGTAAGCGCTACGCGCGCCGGCGAGCTCCCCAATCGCCTTCTGGGCATGGCCATATTGCACCCAGGCGGCTGCGTTGCGCGGGCGGACATCCAGGAAGGCTGCATACGCCTTTGCCGCTTCCGGCCACGTCCCGGCCCGTGCTGCATGCCGCGCGGCCGCAAGGCGCTGTCGCGCTAAACCCCATTGCAGCATTCCGCACAAACCCCAACTCGTCTAAAGTCCGGTTTTGACCTAGTGGACTGCGATCGTTTCAGCTAGCGGTAGCCGGAGACGGCGCGATCCGCCAGACAATGACCGACGTAGGACTGAGATTGAGAGCGCCGTATTTCATTTCGTTGGCCGCGCGCACGATAGGCTTGGGCAGACATCGACGAACACCACGCAGACTGGGCGATGCCGCACGTGCAATCGGTGATTGGGCAGAAGCAGCAAAACAATATGGCCAGCATGTCGCAAGATCGCCCGACGATGTTGCGATCGTCGTGCAGTGGGGACATGCGCTCAAACACTCCGGCCGACTGGTAGATGCACTGGCGGCCTATCGGCAAGGCTTGTCGCTAACTCCTGATGATGCGGATTTATGGCTCAGCATGGGGCATGTCCGAAAGTTGCTCGGTGATCGCCCGGGTGCGTTGAACGACTATCGTCGGAGTGCTGCGCTCGACGGCAATCGACATGCGCTGATCGAGGCCGATCTGTTGCAGGATACCGGAGATGGTGCCGAGCGCCCCGCACCTGCGGAACGTGCGGCGATAATCACTGCACTATCACCTCGTACTAGCAATGTTGAAATTCTCGATATTACCGATTTACGTCTCGCCGGTCAGGATCGGCTCGACCTCATATCGCGTAGCGCGCAGATGCTGCTGGACCTGAAGCATAACAATGACCCCGAGTTCGAGCTTGGCGTTCTGACGCTAGACACCCAGCCGCTCGACGTGGCCTATCGGCCCCGGGGGGAAGTGCAGATCGATTATGGCGCGGGTTTCGACGACAACCTGGCTTTGGTCTATACCGCTGGACGCGAGCCAACCCGCATCCTGGTAGCGCGACCTGGCCACATAGTCGGCGTACGCTGGATCCTCGACCGTAAGCCCAACGCAATGCGCCTGCCATTGATTGGCTTTGCACCGATCACACTTACCGAGGCCGAGGAGATGCTGCGGGCGCGCGGCCCGGATGATCTCGATATCGATCGGCTAGTAGCACTCGTACAACGCTGCGCGCGTGTCGAAATCACAGCCGAGGAAGCCGCAGAAGCCACTCTCAGCCTGATGGCGCCTGATCCTCACGTCGGCAGTGACTATCGGAGTTGGATATCGACCTATGAGCGCCCCCAAGCCACAGACTACGTAACTATCGCGCGCATGACGGAAACGATGGCTTGGCGACCGCGCTTCTCGTTCGTGTTGCCGGTCTACAATACACCGGCAGCGTTACTGTGTGCATGCCTCGACTCGCTGCTAGCCCAGACCTATACCGATTTTGAAATTTGCATCGCCGATGATCATTCATCGGATCCACAGGTCGCAACGATACTTGCCGACTATGCCTCGCGTGACATACGGGTCAAATCAATGCGGTGCGCAACTAACGGACACATATCTGCCGCTAGCAACAGTGCGCTAACGCTTGCAACTGGCGATTTTGTGGTGCTGGTCGACCATGACGACTTGATACCCGACTATGCGCTATTCGTCGTCGCCTTCTACATTAATCAACACCCCAATGCTGACGTGCTCTTCTCGGACGAAGACAAGGTCGATCTGCGGACGATGCGCTCGGCGCCGTACTTCAAAGGCCGCTGGAACCGTTTCCTGATGTACGGTCACAATATGATCAGTCATCTTGGGGTGTATCGCCGAGCATTGATCGAGTCCGTCGGCGGCTTTCGTATCGGGTTCGAGGGGAGTCAGGATTATGACCTTTTCCTGAGGTGCTACGAAAGCAGTGCAGATGATCGTATTATCCACATTCCTCATATATTATACCACTGGCGGATGATTCCGGGCTCGACGTCGGTTTCGCCCGACCAGAAGAGCTATGCAGCAGTCGCTGCCCAACGCGCGATCAACGCCCACTTCGAACGAACCGGCTTACCTTTGCGTTCGGTTCCTAGCTTTATCGATGGCCTGTCCGGCGTTGTGCCTGCAGTATCTTTGAATACGTTGATATCGATCGTGATTCCGACACGTGACGGTCTGGATATACTTAAAATATGCATTGACTCCATACTTGCGACTTCGCCGATCAATATCGAGATTATAATAATCGACAATGGCAGTGAAGAACGTTCGACCTTGAACTACCTAGCTAAACTTGAGTCCGCCGGCACGGCACGTATAATACGAGACGACAAGCCTTTTAATTTTTCCCGCATTAACAACCTTGCAGTTGAATATGCTCGCGGAGAAATACTAGGGTTTATCAATAACGATACCGAAGTGCTCGCGCGTGACTGGCTTGATCGCGTTCGTGCATTATTGTCTATGAAAGATGTCGGCATTGTCGGCGCGCGATTGCTATACCCCGATCGCACACTGCAGCATTTTGGACTTGTGCTTGGCATGGGTCATCACCGCGTCGCGGGCACTCCACACAATGGAATCGGTGGTGAAGATCCAGGCTATTTTGCGAAAGCGCGCCTCTTGCAAGAATTTTCGGCTGTTACTGCAGCCTGCCTATTTATACGTAAAACTGAATTCCTAGAAGTTGGCGGGTTTGATCCGGAACTTGAGATTGCATATAACGACGTAGATCTATGCTTAAAGATTCGTGAACTTGGCTTTAAGGTGATTGCCGACCCCGAGATTTTGCTTATTCACAAGGAAAGCAAGACACGTGGAAGCGATGAAAATGGCGCGCGTGCAAAGCGCCTTGAAGCTGAAGCGGCCCTGATGCGAACGCGATGGGCGACAATATTGGACGACGATCCCTATTACTCGCCCAATCTCACACTTGCTCAGTCGGATTTCACGATGGCCACGCCTCCGCGTACGCCGCTTCCTTGGCAAAACTAACGGCATGACCCACGAAATCGCAGTTTCAACAATGCCGGATTATGTGAGTAGTGCGCCGTTTCGTTTATATGGTGATACGCCCCCACCCGTACTCACACCCCGCCGTCAAGCTCTGGATTACGGCGTTGAGATTGTCGGAGAGTTGTTTTCCGGTTGCCAATATACATGGCAGTTTCCGGCTGATGGATTTGTTACATTAGACCTATTCACGGAGCATCTTGGGCATTTTTATGCGAGCATTGCCACTAAGCGATGCCCACCATCTCTCCTGGCGAAAATAAAAAACGCGACGTTGTATCAGTCCGTTATTCAATGCACGTCAAATAATGGCGAGGCGCTGTTGTATGAGACTTACCGCCCAAGCGACCATGCCGCAGCCACGATACCGAACGCGCAACATCTCGCCGGAATTGATCAAGAGCGTTTTGCCGGCAACGATTGGCAGAACCTATACATAGGATCTGTCGGCTCGCCGAACTATGGTCATTGGCTCATCGACGACATGCCTCGATTAAAGGCGGCACTACACTTAAAGGCGATCGATTCTCGGCCAGTACGGATCTTGTTGCACGCATTCTATCTTCCGATCGACCAAGTCAGAATCGACACGATCCGAGCGATGTTGGGAACCGACGTAAGAATTGAATGGCTTGAACTCGGCCGCGCGTATCATTTTGACGAACTACATTATGCAACCCCTGTAAGTGACCATCCGGTACAGAAATCGCCACTTGCACTGGCGTATGCGGCGCGCCGAATGGTCGAGTTGGCCTTGCCTGATCCGCGACAAGATGGACGTGGTGACCGCTTGTTCGTGTCACGGGCTTCTTCGCGGAGCCGCACACTGGTCAATCAACAAGACGTGCGTGATTTGGTTCGCGCTCGGGGCTTCCGTATAGTCGATCCAGAGACGATGGGGATCATCGAACAGGTACGGCTTTTCGCCGGCGCTCACACCGTTATCGGTCAGATGGGTGCGGCGATGACGAATACGCTATTTTGTCCAGCGACGACGTCGATACTTTATCTTGCGCCCAATGGATGGATCGAGCCATTTTACTGGGATTTGGCCGCGGTTCGCGGCCATCGCTATCGCGTGCTGTATGGCGATGTGACGGATACCGAGTTTGCTCCGCATGAGAGCGCCTTCACGGTCTCACTTCCGCTGTTATCTTCGGTAATTGATACGCTTTAACGGTCTATTGCTGTGCGGGTACAGCGCCTTGTAAACAGCTTTGAGTTTCCTGATTGCGATTCCTTGCTCAGCAGGGCACTCCGCCGTCATACAGTACGAACCTTTTGCGGAATTCTGCCTCCCCCTATTATCGGGTCGTAGCCAATAAGGTTATCGGATTAGCCTAATTTCTAGGAATTATAACAATGCGGGTTTTGGTTACGGGCGGCGCGGGTTTTATCGGTTCGGCGGTGTGCCGCCATCTGGTTCGGGATCTCGGCCACGCCGTCGTGAATGTCGATGCGCTGACTTACGCAGCAAGTCTGAGCTCGGTCGAGCCGATCAGCACCTCCGGCTTGCACGCGTTTGAGCAGGCCGACATTCGCGATCGGGAGGCTATGGATCGGATCCTGGAGACTCACCAGCCCGACGCCATCATGCATCTTGCCGCAGAAAGCCATGTTGATCGTTCGATCACGGGGTCGAGCATCTTCCTGGAAACCAATATCATGGGCACCGCGACGTTGCTCGAAGCGGTTCGTGCCTATCGCGATCGCTTGCCTGCCGAGCGGGCTGATGCCTTGCGCATGCTCCACATCTCGACCGACGAGGTCTATGGGTCGCTTGGGCCGGACGGCTTGTTCACCGAGGAAACGCCGTACGATCCATCGTCCCCCTATTCGGCGTCCAAGGCGGCATCGGATCATCTGGTTCGAGCTTGGGTGCGCACCTACGGCATGCCGTGTGTCATCTCGAACTGCTCGAACAACTACGGTCCGTATCATTTTCCGGAAAAGCTGATCCCGTTGGTTATCCTCAACGCCATGGAGGGAAAACGACTTCCGGTTTATGGTACCGGATCGAACATTCGTGACTGGCTCTATGTCGAAGACCATGCGCGCGCGCTGGTGATGCTGCTGGAAAAGGGCCGGTTTGGCGAAAAATACAACATTGGTGGCCGCAATGAGCGCACCAACCTACAAGTGGTCGAGCGCATCTGCGATCTGATGGACGATCTTGCGCCCAAGGCGTTCAAGCATCGCGACCTGATCGACTTCGTGACCGATCGCCCGGGGCATGATCATCGTTATGCGATCGACGCTACCAAGACCGAGACCGAGATTGGCTGGCGTGCGCAGGAATCGTTCGACACCGGCATCGCCAAAACGGTGCAGTGGTATCTAGACAACGAAGCCTGGTGGGCACCGCTGCGCAAAGGCTATGCGGGCGATCGGCTCGGCACGCTTTAGACCCCGACTACGTGAGAAAGGGGGGCGGCTCTACGAACCGCTCCTACTGCGATCCGACGACGGGACAAGACATCGTCCTGTCGTCGGGGCAGAACGCCGCATGATCAGCCGTGCACGACGATCCCCGCGATCATCGTGCGCAGGTTGGTGCGCCAGTGTGCCGTTGGACCGCCGAGCGCGACAAAGGTCGACGTCTTGTCGAGTACCGAATAGCTTGGCCGCTGAGCCGGCGTCGGGAAATCGCTGGTGCCGATCGGGATTACCGGCACCTGCTTTGACAGCAGGCCAGCAGCAAGCGCCTCCTCCTGGATCGCGACGGCAAAATCGTACCAGCTCGCTGCACCGGCATCAGTATAGTGGTGAATGCCGGTGACCTGCTTATCAGCCATTGTCCACAAGGCAGCGGCAAGGCCGGGTGCATAGGTCGGCGTGCCGATCTGGTCGGCAACGACGCGTACCTCGGATCGATCGTTCATCAATCGAATCATGGTGCGCACGAAATTACCGCCGGTTGGTGCGTAGACCCAGGCGGTGCGTACGATTAGCGCGCTGTCTCCCGCCAGTTGCTCACCCGCGAGCTTGGTGCGGCCATAGGCGCCGAGCGGGTTGGTGGCGGCACTGGGCGCATAGGGTGTGCCGGTCTGCCCATCGAACACGAAATCGGTGGAGACATGCACCAGCCGCGCGCCGTGCGTGCTGGCGGCATCGGCGAGCAGGCCCACCGCAGTCGCATTGACGGCGTAGGCCGTGTCCTCGTCGCTTTCGGCCTTGTCGACCGCCGTGTAAGCGGCAGCGTTGAGGATCAGATCCGGCTTTTCCGCTGCGACCGCCGCATCGACGCTGGTGGCGTCGGTGATGTCGAGCGTGTCGATGTCATGCCCGACGATCTCGACACCCTCGGGCGCAGTCATGGCAAGGCCGCGGCCAAGTTGGCCCTTGCTGCCGACGATCAGCGCCTTCATGCGAAGCCCTCGATCTCAGCGAGCGGCTTGCCGGCGACGTCCTTGCCCGAAAGCTTGGGCTCGATGCCGTCCAGCGGCCAGTCGATGCCGATCGCAGGATCGTTCCACAGCAGCGAATGTTCGCTCGCCGGGTCGTACAACTCGGTACATTTGTACAGGAAGTCAGTACCGTCCTCGAGCGTCAGGAAACCGTGCGCAAAGCCTGGCGGCACCCAGAACATCCGCTTGTTCGCTGCCGAAAGCTCGATGCCGACCCATTTGCCGAAATACGGCGAGGACCGCCGCACGTCGACCGCCACGTCCCACACCGCGCCGGCAGCGACGCGCACCAACTTGCCCTGCGGATTGGGGTTCTGGAAGTGCAGGCCGCGCAATACGCCCTTGGACGAGCGGCTGTGATTGTCCTGCACGAAAGCCAGGTCGAGCCCGGCGTCGCGGAACTTAGTGGCGTTCCAGCTTTCCATGAAGAAGCCGCGATCGTCGCCAAACACGGCAGGCTCGACGATGATCGGGCCGGGGATGGCGGTTTCAAGGAACTTCATGCGATCACCCTGCCGTCGAGGAGATCGAGCAGATACTGGCCGTAGCCACTCTTGCGTAAGGGCCCCGCGATGCGTTCAAGCTGCGCGTCGTCGATGAAGCCCTCCCGCCAGGCGATCTCCTCGGGACAGGCGATCTTGAGCCCCTGCCGCTCCTCGGTGATGCGCACGTATAGCGCGGCATCGAGCAGAGAGCCGTGCGTACCGGTATCAAGCCATGCATAGCCGCGCCCCATGATCTCGACCGAGAGCTTGCCCGCATCGAGATAGAGCCGGTTGAGGTCGGTAATTTCGAGTTCCCCGCGCGGGGAAGGTTTGAGATCGCGTGCCAGCGCAACCGCATCACCGTCGTAGAAATAGAGGCCGGTCACTGCATAGTTCGACTTGGGAACCGCGGGCTTTTCCTCGATCGTCTCGGCGCGGCCGTCGGCGTCGAACGAAACGACGCCATAAGCGGTCGCATCCTTGACGTAATAGCCGAACACGGTCGCACCCGCGTCTCGAGCGGAGGCGCGGTTCAGCAAGTCAGGCAAGCCGTGACCGTAGAAGATGTTGTCGCCGAGCACTAGCGCCGACGGTTTGTCCCCTACGAAATCCGCGCCGATGTGGTACGCCTGAGCAAGGCCGGCAGGCTCGGGCTGCACGGCATATTCGAGTACCATGCCAAGGTCGCTACCGTCGCCCAGCACGGCCTTGAATGCCGCCTGATCATGCGGCGTGGTGATGATCATCACCTCACGGATACCCGCCGTCATCAGCGTTGACAGCGGGTAATAGATCATCGGCTTGTCATAGACCGGCATCAACTGCTTCGACACGCCCTTCGTCAGGGGATACAGGCGCGTGCCCGATCCGCCCGCCAGAATAATACCTTTACGCAAATCTATATCCCTCAACCGTCCATCCGGCTTAGTACGCGCTTGACGATCAAACAACACTATCGTGGTCACCGAGCTGTCAGGAAGACCTGAGGAGGCGGACGCGGGCGTGTAACGATATCGATCAGCCGAAACGCCGACTGATGCCGTGCTCGTTCACACATCACGGTGGATCGGAGGAGTCCTCCCATAACCCAGATTGTCGAGGTCGCGCAGTTCGGCATCCCCGCGCAGCCAATCGGCCCACTCGGCTACATCGCGCATCGCCTCGGTGATCAGATAGACCCGCATCGTGCCGGGCTGCTTGCGTACGCATCCAGCACATCGGGATTGGCTATCATCAGCGGGTTGCAGTGACCCGTCCAGATAAGACGCCCCGTATCACCTGATGCCAGCTCTCGCCATGCAAAAGGAGAGCGCCGTTCCCAGCATGATCGTGTCAGTAAGTTCGTGGCAGTCTCCTCAGTCAGATGCCGATCGCTGCGTGCCTTCCCCAGCTAGATTAGCGTCTGCGCCAGATCCAGCAGCAGCAGGGTCCGCCACCTTCGTCATTTCGTTGCGCTCGCAGGCACGGTCTTGCAATTGAGTGGCATCGTACGCTTCCTGGCGGGGCACTCCGACTTCGATTATCATTTTACGATTAACGCCCCTGGCTCACGCCAGAAAGGAACCTGATGTGTTTGCAACCAGTCAACCTCTCATAACGATAGTGCTGGCTCTTGCTTCAGCACATTCGCACTTGGACGGCGCGCCGATTGTGGCATCCGCTGTTTCAACGGACCAAGGCTCCGCATTGCAAGCCGCGAAACCCCCAGCGGCAAAAGCTACCTCATTACGGCATCATGCTTCAAATGCAACGCAACATGCGACTATTCAAAATACACGATGTGTAAAATCGAGATACTCTCGATGTCAAATGATCGATTCAAACAATTCCACCGCATCGAAAGAATCTCCAAACAATAAAATTCCTGCTGATCTTCACCTCATTCGTAGCTATGTAGGAGAAATAAATTCAAATACTCTAGCAACCAATTGGGTTGAGCTTATGCGGCCCCATTCCGCAACACTTTCACAATCAGTTTCGATATCATCGACTGGCTTTATCAGCCAGCTTGCTGCAACACGAACCAGTGACAATGCGTGTACCGGGGGGTGTCAGGGGTCGATCGCCTATGCCGGTATAGCCAACAACGACAATGTCGAAGCTGGACAACGGCAAACAAGTTACGCTGGTTATTTCGAGGGAACACGCCGCGCGGGTGCCGGCACCACACACGGCATCGAAGTGAACACCGCCAATTTCGGTGACACTGTTGCCATGTCGCCGGTCGCGATCGGCGGTTTCGGGATCACTCCCGCGATATGGATTGCTGCGGGCGCGGGCTATGCCGGCACGACCAACTCCAGCGCCGCGATCGGTATCATCGATAATGGCGCGAAGTTCGAAAAAGGCATCGTTTTTTCCAGCACAGCGCTCGCGCCAAGACCCGATGCAAGGATGGAAGCGCTGTCCCTCGCCCCTAGGCAGACGATCAGCTTCTATGACGCATCGGGAAAGATCATCGGCAACCTTTACGGCCGGGACGCTGCTACTGGGGGCGACAGCATGGGCCTGACCTTCGGAGGAGGTGCGATGGTGGTCGAGAATAACCGCGGCGACGCCATCCTTACGGCGGGTCAGTCGAGTGTTACGATCGCCTCACTCCGCATACAGCCGCGCACGCCTGTGAACTCAAGCGCAGCCTGCGAGACGGGACAGATTACAGCGGACGCCGATTTTGTTTATGTCTGTACCGCGCCCGATAGGTGGAAGCGTTCGGGTCTGGCGGCGTTTTGAGTATCAATTACCCCCAGCTGAGCGGGGAGTAGCCCGGGAGCTGGACCGGCTCAAATAGCCAGTCCAGTCCCCAACTCACGGTTTTTCGATCAACAAGGCGAACCGCCAACCCCCAAGATGCAGAGCGTGGCTTGAAAAATATTGGACAAAGCGACTGCCTGGAATCTCTTGAATAACCGTGCGCAAGAAATCCCATGAAAATTCAGAGAAAACCAGACTGCCGCCCCCCAGCGGATTGCCGTGGAATTCGTCCGGCAGCAGCGTGACGATCTGACCATCGCGTATCTCGGACCGACGTACGGTCGTCGTTCGATCTGCATAGAAGGGGAAAGTCACGACCGCGACGCCACCAGGGGCTAACACGCGCTCGATTTCGCGAAGGCTTTGTAGCGGATCATTGACGTGCTCGAGTACATCGAGGCTGAGGATGACGTCCTTCGAGCTCGACTCGAAGGAGAGGTTTTGCAAATCCTCATGCCGAATCCCGTCGACAGTCTGTCCGGACTCGTAGTTCCCGAGATATTCTGAACTTGTCAAATCGGCGATCGTCAACGCAAGTCTCATGCGCAGGGCGGTCTTGTGCTCAGTGATGTACACGCGCGACGACGCCGGACGAGTACGAAGAATCTCTGCTGCAAATCGTTGCCGAGAGTTCACTAGACAGGTGGTGCAAACCCCGGTTTCGGAAAAGGCGAGGTGGATCATCCCGCGCTCTTCGTCCACGACAGCATGATTGGAGCGGAAGTCGATGGCTCGCACCCCCTCGCAAGCGGCGCACCAGCCGTTCAGTTTGACCGGCAGAATTCCGAGCGTCAGCTGGCGCGATCGCTCATCGAGCAACCCTATTCTTTGATACGTTGCGGCGCTTAACCCCTCGTCTGGGGACAATGTCCAAATATCGCTCTTGTAGATCATCGTCGAAAACCTCCGGGGCAGCCCGATCCGTGCTGCGGGCAAAGCCAGGATTAGTAAGATTACGTTTCAGCAAATTTCTGCTGAAACCCGAAAACGGCAGCAACTCGTGCCGCCAGTGCTGAACGTAGAAGCCGGAAAAGCCTTGTTCTGAAGCTTTCTGGATATCGCTGTGCACATTATCCCCGACGTGCAGGCCCCGCGAGTTGCCACGAACACGGCCTAGATGATGCCATAAATCGCCGCGATCCTTACGTAACCCCACGTCGGCGGAAATAAGAATCTGCTTGGGCTCGGGAATCCCGTGTTTGAGGAGGAAGGACCGGATGAACCCCTGGTCATAATAGCTATCGGAAACGATCAGAACCATCTTCTCTTTTTCGATGGCATGTTCATAAGCGTGGACGATCTGCGGTCGCGGGACGAGTGTCGCGAGATCGAACGCGCGCTCCAGCGCAACCGCGCCGATCGCATCGATAAAGCCTTCACGCGTCAATGCTTGTGCGATCAGCGGCAGCGAGACATCCTCGCCTGGGTGGAGGCCAGCGCGGAGCTGCGCTTCTACCGCATTGCGCCGCATATGATAGTTCTGGCCAATCGCGAATTCGACACGCCGCTTGGCCCATTCCTCGTCTCCGGTGGAACGGGTGCACAATGTATCGAAAAAATCGAAGGTCACGATGTCGTGCCCGTTGATGATTTCGGGCAGATCGCCGGCATTAGCGCTGCGCCGGACTTCCTCTCGCAAGACCGCATCCGGCGCCCAATATCGGCCAGTTACCTGATCGTAAAACGCCTGCTTCCGCCCAGCCAGACGCCCGATCAAACGCTCAAGCGCATGATGCAATTCGCCATCGGGACGTGATGGCTCGGGCGGAAAATCGTCATGCTTCAACGCCATCGATGCCAAGCTGGCATGCACCGTTTTGGACATCCAAAGCATGCCACCGACCGGGTAAGCCATGAACCCCGTCGTTCCGTCCAGACCCAGCCGGGCACACATTTCGGTGAAATGCGCATCGTTCGACAAACTATGGCTCGCCCAAGGCGGCATGCCGATGAACGGCGCAGGGCTGATGACGTCGCAGGCGCCTGACAAGATGAGATTTACATGCCGTCGCATGACGTCCTGCGAGCCGATCAGGCTGGCGATCAAATAATCGGCCCATGCCGTCTGACGCCGGCCGGAATGAAGCGATTCCTTCGAATGACAGTGACAGATTGCGTCGTAAGCGCTCAACTCAGCTGCAAAATCGACCAACAGCGGCGCAAAGTTTCGTCCGCGATTGGGGACCTCCATCAGGATGCGCAAGCGATCGCCAAAAGCGACACGCAGCGTTTCCTCATGCTCGCGAATGACGTCCGCCGAAGCAGAGATCATGACATCCCACATAAGGCCGCCAAGCGCTAGCAATCGGGATATGAAGTAGGGGACAAAAGTCGGATAATAGATGTGCAGGACGATCACGACACGCGCGTCGGCCGGGGCCATATCACGCGTCGCCGCATTTTCAGCGTCGTAGCCACGCAACTCGGTTGCCGGCTTGATCGGCCGTCTTTCGGCACGGCCGCTGGAAAGATAATGTGTAACCGGATGGGCTCCGGCCTTTACCAAGTCTTCATTCTCGACAAGATAGTCGATTGGAGAGAAGTTGGGTGAAAACGTTCGGTAGTCCAGTGGGGTCGCCTGCGAAAACCAATCGCGGACCTGCTCGTCGGTTTGGAAACCGTGTTGCTTTCGGCAGAAAGCATAATCGATGGGATCGCTCACAATTTCAGTCCTGCATTGTTGATGTCAGTTCCGAAGAAACTGTCATCAAGGGCAAAGATAGGCTTGAAAGCATCGGCATCGCTCACGATGGCTGCGTGATAACTTTCGAAAAACTGGACAAAATCTTCAATGAGGGGTTCGGGTGAACCGAGCAAATCGATGTTGTCGATTGCAAATTTGTGCGCGCCCTGAAAGCATTCCCCGATAATCGAAAAATTGCGCTGAGCATCGCTGCCCGCGCGATACAGAAACGGATCGCCGTGCTCAACATCCTGGATACCGATAATCTGTCCGAATGGCGCCGTCAGCAAAGCTTCCAGCAGAAGACTGCGATCTAGCGGAGCGTATCCTTCGCCAAAACTACGGGTATCTGAAAAAAGACCTGCGACTGCGCCAAGTGCAAGCGGGGGTGCTGCCGGTACTGCTATCGGATCCAGCAACGCATAAAAACCGCGTATGTTGAATCCGTAGATCGCAGAAAGGAGCGCCTGCGTCGTACCACGGAAGCCGACATCAGATATGATATGCTGCTTGCTCAGGTCGAACCCGCTACGGACAAGATACCGCTCATATAGATCACGCGATTTTGCGGAAAATCCTTCGACGACGACGCGCCGACGATTGAAGATCTGTTTCAGGTACTCGCCATCACGCGGCAGCTTTACAAACTGATCGCCTATGTCTGGAGCTTCCAATAGCTCGAACGGAAGACCGAGCCTTGATTCAAAAAACTGCCGGACAGTCCCCTCGAAATTAACCTCAAACCCGAAATCTGCACATTGCGGATTGCTAAGACTAATATGGGTCAGCAGGGCTCGCGATGTGTTGAGGTAGAGGTAACGGCGACGATCTCCGCCACGCATGGCTTCGATAGAATTGAATAAAGGCACGAGGTTCCATCCCTCGCGACCAAACATATATATTGTATCTGTCGGCAAACCCCGGGTTGCACAGGCAAGGCGATTATACCAGTCAAGCAGGAAAGGGCCTAAAAATTGATAACCAAACCTTAGCATGCGACTATTTATGGCGGCGCTATACAAATAGAAACTCCATTCCGTCATATCGGTATCATCGAATTTTTTCACGCTCGACCACTAATTTGACCGTCGCGCGCCCCTGATTCGATGGCCGCAAGACGGAGTCGCTAAACACCTGGGAGAGCACGGTCAACTGAGTGCCGCGTGTGTTTGTCGACCCGCTGCCGAGGCTATGCTTGAGTTGGTTCGGAGAAGCTCCACAGCGGGGATAAGTGGATTATCGATCCGAGCGCGGCCATGATGATCACGAACAGGACCGGTGGCCACTTCCCGTCTAAACTCGTCAGCAGCCGTTTCGCCATAGCGACCATGCGGACGCACGGTGTCCGTCGGCCATGCTTCGATGATACGTCTCGCCGCAGCCGATAATAGGAACAGATGTCCGTTGAGGCACTCATCGCGCAAGCGATTGTCGGCCCGTTGTCACACGCAAAGCGATAACCGACCTCGGTCATATTTCTGTCGCTACCTCCCAAGCGCGGTGTACGGGCGACGCTTGCCCTGGCCGCAGCGTATTGGACGCCGGACGGTGATCCTAGCTACTGCAGACGTCACAGCCGGATGCTGCGCGACATGTTCGGGAGCCGGTCGGCCGACTCCCGAATTGCGCGACCGGGTAAAAGCCGGTGAACTGCCAGCTGTGTCAATCGTGCGCCATTGCTGCCTCAAGCGTTCAGCGACGGCTTTCGCGCCGTGATAGGGAGCCCTTCATGGTGTGGTGGAAATATGCCGTATTCGGGCACTGCCTGATCATGCACCTGGACATCGATGAAGCCCGCGGCCTCCAAATGAGCAATTACCGCCTGACGGGAGAAGAAGCGCATCTCCACGGTAGTCCCAGGTCCTCCGTGGAAAATTAAATCCTTATGGACTTCGTAAGTCCCTGCATCGGTTTTCCCGACCAGCAACCACTCGTCGTCAAAATCGACCAATCTGAAGTGTTTCGCATTGGGAAAATGCTCTGTCGTAGCAGAGCGTTGGTCGAAGGGCACCGTCAGCACAAAGATTGCGCCAGGCGACAATACGGCGAACGCGCCATCAAACGCGCTCTGCACCGGCGAGGGGACATGCTCGAAAACGTCGCTAGAGATAAGAAAGTCATTCTTGCCAATCCATGCCGCACCGGGATTGCAGATGTCTAGTTTAGGTTCGGCATGATAAAATGTATTTATATAATCGAATGATTCGACCAAACGACTTGCTAAAATCTCCGAATCACTAAGACCAATGCCGCGTATTTCATTTGCTCGTAATGTGGGAAGCGTCCGCCCCTCTCCAAACAAACGCATAGTCAGACAATATACGAGTTGCCGCGTTCTTACGGATGAGCCGCATGTGGTGCATGATGGCGATTCACGCCAATCGCCAGGCGGGCTGAAAATGTTGGCCGCGTCGCACACGTTACAGTTGAAGCTGGCGTTGAACATAGTTTTTGGCTCTATCTATCTATTTTATCAGCAAAAAAACCGCGTCACACTCTAAACTTGGACCGAACAGTCCGAATTTACCGGAAGCCGTTGTTTGTGATTCGCACCGCCGTATCAAACTTTTCCGCAGCAGTATAATATCGATCTCTGGCGTTGGCTGATAGGATATTGCCTATGGCTTCAGCAGTCGTCGGTAATTGACCAGTCGGCCCAATCGAGCGTGGCGTATCTGACCGCCTCCAAGCTGCGCCAAAGGCCCCGCCCATAGATCGCCGCGCGTTTGAGCGTGTCAACGAACCGACGTCTCGTCGTACTTGCCATCATACATCTCCCGGCTCCGCAGAACCTATCATTGGCATCCGTCAAACCCAGGGAAGATCATTCGTTGGCCTGCCACAGCTCGCGGGACATCGCGTTCCAGCGCCTTCACTTGTCGGCCACATGCGTCGGGACACCACCCCGCTTGCCGCTGTCGCCGCTGGTCTCCCGTCTTAAATCTACGAACCCGCTCTTTCGTACAGCGCCCAATCCACCCCCGACAGGCGGGCGCTGCGGCGAACGACGAGACGGCGATAGCGTCGGCCACATCGAACGGTCGTCGGGAACGCCCTCTCGTGCATGCTCAGATCAACCTGCAGAAAGCGCCGTGCAGGACAGCCGCCACCGATCGCCAGCGGATAGCGCGCCTCGGCCGCAGCGACACGCAGCACAGCGACGGGACGCAGATGATCGACCATCACACTGGTCCCGCGTGGCGCACGCGCCGCCATGGTCGCGATCGCTGCTCCGGGATCGCCGCGGCGAAGCGCCGCTTGCGCGAGATCGTCGCAAAGGCTGGCGACGACGATCGCCCCGAGACCTAGCATCGCCCACACCCCGCCCCATCGACACCCATTCCACCGACTGGCACCGCGTGGCTGGACAAACGCGTATGCGATACCGTCGGCGGCGAGTAGCAGGATGGCGACCGCGGTCAGCAAAAAATAGCGTGGAAAGCCGCTGTTGCCGATCTCCAACAGTGGGAAGAGCAACGGAAAGATGCTCGCGACGATCGCGAACGGCCCGATGATCGATCGGCGGTTGCGGGCACGAAGGCCGAGCCATACGACGACGACACTTGGCACCATCACGATCCATCGCTCTGCATCGGGCAAGCCGAGCGTCGAACTCACCATCGTCGTCATTGCAGTGGCCCAGACCGCCCGCGAAAAACCGCTGTAATCGCCGACCTGCATACCGGTCGTGCTCAAGGCGGCAGCACCGAACGTCGTCCCGACCGCGAGGAGACAGGCGCCGAGGCTAGGCAACAACAGCCGGATGGTCGAGCCGAGCGCCGCGTCAATCGGCATCCGTCGCGCCGTCACCCACACGGTCCAGGCAACGATGGCCAGGACGAAGAACAGCATCGTCAGTTGCGAGAACAGCCCCAGCAAAGCCAGCCCGCCGAGGCCCCAGGCCGTCCGCGACGATCTGCGCCGCGGGTCGTCGAGCACCCAGGCGACGCGCCAGATCATCATCATCGCGGCGAGCAGCATCGGCGCATAGCCGCGTGCCTCGGATCCGTAATTTACGAGGATCGGTGAGACTGCGAAAAGGAGCGCAGCGACCAGCGCATGGACGACACCCTGCCGGGCACCGATTGCGCCGGCGACGAAGATGGTAAGCGTACCGGTCGCGATCGACAGACTGCGCAGCGCGAGCGGCGACGCGCCAAGGCCCCACATCTGCATCCACAGGCTGTTGAAATGGTGATTGTTGTCGTGGTTGATCTCGAGGAACACGCCAAGCGGCGTTCCAGCGCGCGCCGCAAAGACCGCCGACCATGCCTCGTCGACCCACAGCCCGCCGCGTGCCGACCAGATCCGCAAGCAGAGACCCAGCAACACGATAGTCAACAGGGCAGGGGCGTAAAGACGGTCGCGCACATCTCAACCGTAGGAGAAGATGATTAAGACCCGATTAGGCTATGGTCGGCCCACCGCGCGTGACTGTCGACCTGCACGTCCAGCCGCTCGCCGCCTCACACTGCCCTCGCATGTCTTGATACGCTAAGGAGTATCAAGACATGCGAATGCGATTTGCGCTCAGGGCGTGAACGGATGGCATACGGCGTGGATCGAACAGTCTTTCCGGTTCAGTTACGTCCACCGATAAGGCCGGAATATCGGGTGCCGTCCACCGCACTCATCGTGAATACCATAGCGATCTCGACGCCATGTGGGCCGTATAACGCACCTTCGAACTTTCCCGTCGCCCCCGACGCGGTATGGGTGATCACGCCCGTCAAGCGACCGGTTGATGGATCCAGGGTGCCCGAAAACGTGATGGGTTCCGGGGTTGGCGCGGGGCCACCGGACGAACCCGTACCGCCCGTCGATGCCGGACTAAACACGGTCGCACCTGCGATCGTTCGCGCCGCATAATCCACGGTGATCGAGGCGGTGCCACCACTTCCGCCACCCGGTCCGGTCATGGTCGATTGGCCCATAAAAGCCGCGACAGACGATGTGGGAAGATCGCTCATGACCGTTCGCGCACCGAACAGGAGCCTTCGGGTGGCGGATCGGGTACCAAAATCCCCGGCGCCGGTGCCATTATTGTCAGACCAGTCGACATAACCGAAATACGTCGACCCGATCAGTACACCAGTCGCGCTTGCGGCAAGTGCGAACGGTGAACGGGAAAAGCTGCTGTTAGGACCACTGAACTTATCGTACGGCGGCTCGGTCGCCACACCCTGCGTAACGGCCGTAATAGTGTCGCTGTTATAGCGAGCTACATAGGTTCGCGACGATGCGGTAAAGTCGAAACCGATCGCCGTTCCCTCGGGATCAAGTCGGACATCGGTCACTGCCGTGCCGTTGCTTCGATCGACACCGATCCGAAGACCTATGCCGGAAAAGCTCCGATCGCGGCTGAAATCCGACGCCGACAGATACGTCGGCGAGGATGGCGTTGGTGTAGGTGAGGGCGCCGGGGTAGGAGTCGGCGTTGGCGAAGGCGTCGAGATTGGCGCAGGTTGCGTGCTGTCTCCGGAATCACCGCCACAGGATGCTAGCAAAAACACAATCGGTATCATCGTACATGGCCAATTGGGTTTCATCATTCATCCCTGTTCTACGAAATCGCTGATTGCCACGGCCTGCTGTATCGACAGAGCTTTCGATGTCCATATTTTTAGACGAGGTCGTTTGATAATCCATCGTAGGAAATCCCCTAATATTTCACCACCAGTTCTCCCGCGCCGCGCTGTTCCACTTGATTTCACAAGCTTCTGTGTGACTTAGCGATTGAGTGATGCGCGGTATTCTTAGTGGAATCGATCCTCGTGGCATGACCGGTTGGGACCTTGATCTCAGCGCCCCCGATATGAGCGGATCAACCATGTCGACACTTATACACGGCAAAAGTTTTTCCGTTTCGGATTGCCCGTCTGGCGCCTCGAACACGTCCGGTACAAGAGGGAAACGAAAGGCGAAGATTTCGCTTTCCTTCGACTCGGCGGTGACTCATAGAATCACGATGCCGATCCGCCCCGAAAACCGCTGGCTCTATCCGATCGACTGGCCGCAACTGTCGCAGGCGATCCGCTTCGACCGCGCCGGCGCGCGGTGCGAGCAGTGTGCGCGACCGCATCGGCGGTTCGTCGCACATCTTGGCGACGGACGCTGGTGGGACGGCGATGCGGCCTACTGGCGGTCGGCGCGCGGACGGCGGGTCGCGGTGCGCGATCGCTTCGAGCTGGGCAGCGTCCGGACGACCTATGTGGTGCTCGCCTGCGCGCATCTCGACCATGATCCGGGCCACAACATGCCAGCCAACCTCGCCGCGCTTTGCCAGCGATGCCACATGCTCCACGACGCGGCCGAACATCGCTGGCAACGCTGGTGGAACGTCTTCCGCCTGTGCGCGCTGCGCGACCTCTACGAGGATCCCCGCCTGACGCACGCACGGATCGCCCGACGTCCGGCGCGCAACGCCCGATGCCCAACGCGAGAGGGCGGGGGGGGCGGGGGGGCGCCGGCGTCAGTATCTGTAGTGGCTTGCAATGATGATCGCCCAGACGCGCAATAAAGATGGGTTTCCGGCGCACAGTAGCTGAAACGGATAGCGTCGCTCGACGCACATTCCGTGAGGCGCAAACCACGATCGGTAAGACGGACGCACATTGCCGATCCGCTCGTGCACGATGGTAGATCCGTGCCTCATTCGATGGCGGAAGGTGGATCGCGCGAATGAAGTAGGGAGTGACCCGATGCCCGGTCATCGTCATGAGGACATGTCGTATGGTACGAGCTTTGGTAACAGGGTGACGAGACAGGCATGGCCGATCAGGGCAGATTGAAGTCGGATGCGACGGAGCAGCTGAGAGAGCTCAGCGAAATGGCGCATCGTGGTCGCTCCAGCATCGTGAACACCGGTCCGATCATGCTCATCTGGGGGGCGGCGATCGTTACCGCCGCCTTGGCAGAGCGGCTGTCGCGACATTCGGTCTACACCGTCGCGGCGTGGATCGTACCGGTCCTTCTGGCCTATCTCGCCAGCCTGTTTGCGATAAGGCTGGCCCGCTCGGACAGCAGGGCAGTGACCTGGCGGTCACGCGCAATACACCGCGTCTGGGTTGTTGCGGGGGCCGCGATCATTGTCTTCAACGTCGGCGAGGAGCTTCATCGATCAAGTCTGCAATCCGAGTCCGAGGCGGCTACCGCGCTCATCCTTGCAGTTGCAGCGATGGCTACAGGCGAACTGGCAAACCGGAAGGCGTTCTCGTACATTGGCGTCAGCTGGATGATCGTTGCGTTTATCCTGCTGTCCGTCGTCGCTGACATGCCCCTTCTGCTCCTTTTGGCGTTCGCCGCAGTCGTGTTGCAAATCGTCCCCGGCCTCCTTTTGCTTCGTGAAGAATGGAAGGCTTGAACGCTTCTCTCGAGCAGATCGACGAGACGGTACACGGTCGTGTCCGTCTCGCAGTCCTGGCCTATCTCAGCACCGCGGGTAGTGCGGACTTCATGACGCTCACTGAAATGACCCGAACCACGAAAGGCAACCTGTCCAGCCATTTGTCGAGACTCGAGGCAGCCGGATATGTGAGCATCGACAAGGCCTTCGTTGCCCGGAAGACGCGCACCACGGTGCAGATGACACAAGCCGGCGAACAAGCTTTTGCGAACTACCTCGCTACTTTTAGATCTATTCTGGATCAGCTTTCTACATAAGGTTTGTGAATCAGACCGGTCTGAATTAGCTTCTCCTGAGCGTTGATTCGGGAAGGCTGTACGTCGATGTCGTCTTCGTTATTCCGGCCTGAAGCACTGGACCATCGAAGACAGCGTCTGGAGGGCGAAGTCACGCTGACACGCTCGCTGCCGTTGTCGGTCACGACCGGTCTGCTGACGGTCATAACCATCGCAATCGTTTTGTGGGCCGTGCTTGGCCATTATTCGCGCACCGAAACCGTGAGCGGCTCGCTGACGCCCGAAGGCATGTTGTCGAAGGTCTATGCCGACAAGCCAGGTCAGCTCGTGTGGCTCGGCGTGAAAGACGGCGACATCGTTCGGCAAGGGCAGCCGATCGCAACGATCCGCACCGAGCAGAACCTTGAAGGCGGCGCATCGCCCGATACCGAACGTCTGGCGTCCGTTGCCGAACAAGCGCAGCTGACGGCACGCGAACTGGGGTACGAGGATGATCGCGCCGGCAAGGAGCGGGCTCGGCTGACGCGCCTGATCGGCGATCTCGGCGCCGAACGCGCCCAGATGACATCCCAGACCGATCTTCAGAAGCAGGCAGTCGCGTCCACCCGCCAGTCGTTCGACGCGATGACCGCGCTGGTCGACAAGGGTTTCGAAACGCGGACCGAATATGAGCAACGCCGACAGGTTTGGCTCGCCGCCTCGACGCAGCTTCAGGCCTTGATCCAGCAGATTGCGCAGCTCGACGAACGTCGCAGCGAGGCCGAGGCCGATCTCGGCAAACTGCCGTCCGACCACGCCGGCAAGGTCGCGGATCTCCACAACAGCCTCGATACGCTCGACCAGCGTCGCATCGACATCCAGGGCGCTCGCGCCTTCACCATCACCGCGCCGATCGCCGGCCGGGTCACGTCCGTGCAGGCAACGGCAGGACGCAGCACCGATGGGCGCCAGCCCCTTTTCACCATCGTGCCGCAAGGGTCGGTGATGCAGGCAACGCTGTATGCGCCGTCGCGCGCGATCGGCATGGCGCGGGTCGGCCAGCCGGTACGGTTGATGTACGACGCCTTTCCCTATCAGCGCTTCGGCACGTTCACCGGCCATATCGTGCGGATCTCGCACTCGGTCTTGGCCCCCGATGAGGTCGACGCGCCGATCAAACTGCAGGATCCGGTCTACGAAGTGCATGTCGCGCTCGACCGGCAATTGATTGACGCATTCGGCGAGGTGCTCCCGCTTGAGCCGGGCATGACGCTGAGCGCCGACGTGATCCTCGACCGACGATCGTTCCTCGACTGGATACTCGAGCCGATCCATGCGGCGGAAGCGCGCGCGTGAGCGACGTCGTCCTCGCCCTGTCACGGCGTGGCCGCACACCGATGATTCATCAGGACGAGGCGGCGGAATGCGGCCTTGCCTGTCTGGCGATGATCGCCTCCCGACACGGCCACGAGGTTGATCTCCTGGCGCTCAGGGCGCGGTTCGGGGTCAGCATCAAGGGCATGACCCTAACGACGCTGCTGCGCATCGCCGAGCAGCTCAAGCTCGATGCACGCCCGCTTCGCTGTGACCCGACCGATTTCGACGACCTCACGCTGCCGTCGATCCTGCACTGGGGTTTCAACCACTTCGTCGTGCTGACCCGCATCAAGGGGCGCGGCGATGCCCGACGCTTCGTCATCAACGATCCGGCCAACGGCGAGCGGACGGTCAGCGCGGCGGACATGTCAGCGCACTTCACTGGCGTGGTGGTGGAGGCGACACCGTCGCTGGCTTTCCAGCGCAAGCGTGAGCGATCGAAGCTGTCGCTGTGGCAGCTCTGGAGTCGCGCGCCAGGACTTGGCGGTGCGCTTGGACGCGTCCTGCTGCTATCGCTGCTGATCGAAGTATTCGCGCTCGCCGCTCCTTTCTACATGCAGATCGGGCTGGACAGCGTCATCCCGTCGCATGATCTCGACTTTCTAACGGCACTGGCGATCGGCTTCGGTACGATCGCCATATTGTCGCAGGTGACGACGTTCGTGCGCAGCTGGGCGATCGTCGGGCTGTCGAACGAACTCGGCTATCGGCTCGTCTCGAACCTGTTTCGCCACATGGTGCGGTTGCCGATCGGCTGGTTCCAGAAGCGCTCCGTCGGCGACGTGCTCACTCGCTTCAACGCCTCGCAGCCGATCACCGAACTGCTTGGCAATGGTCTGGTCCAAGCTGTCGTCGACGGAATCATGACGATCGTCACGCTGGCTTT
Organism: Sphingomonas sp. PP-F2F-G114-C0414; assembly: GCF_003688595.1. Lineage (GTDB taxonomy): Bacteria > Pseudomonadota > Alphaproteobacteria > Sphingomonadales > Sphingomonadaceae > Sphingomonas. The sequence continues at coordinate 63,921 of NZ_RCWT01000016.1, read as the reverse complement.
GATGCTTGTCTACTCGCCGATGCTGACCGGCGTGACGATCATCGGCCTGCTCCTCTATATCCTGATCCGCTGGTCCTATTTCGGGGTGCTCCGGATGCGCAGTGTCAGCGTCATTCAGGCGCAGGCCCGCGAGCAGGCGGTGTTGATCGAAACGATCCGAGGCATCACGCCGATCCGGCTGTTCGGCCGCGAGCAGGACCGACTTCGCGTGTGGCAGGCGCGTCGCGCCTCGGTCGTCAACGCGAGCGTCGGTATCGCCCGATTGCAGGCCGTGTTCTCGACCGCCAACACGACCGTGATCGCGATCGAGAACATCCTGTTCGTCTACATCGCGATCCGGCTGAACCTCGCCGGCGGGTTCACGATCGGGATGATCACCGCGTTCGGCGCGTACAAGCAGCAGTTCCTGTCGGCGAGCCTTAACGTCGTCGGCAAGCTGGCCGATTATCGGATGCTCGATGTGCAGCTCGGCCGGATCGGCGACATCGCATTGACCCCGCCCGAGCCAGCCGCCTCGCTCGGCAACCCGGTCGGCCCGATCGAGAGCATCGAACTGCGCGATGTGTATTTCGCCTATGGCCCGGGCGAGCATGACGTGCTGGCCGGCGTCGATCTGGTGATCGAGCCGGGCGAGACGCTGGCGATCACCGGTGCCTCGGGCGGCGGCAAGACGACGCTGCTAAAATTGCTGCTCGGCCTGCTGCATCCGACCGAGGGCAAGATCCTCGTCAACGGCAAGGTACTGACGCGCGCCGGCATGGCATCGTACCGCGAGCGGGTCGGATCGGTGATGCAGGACGATACGCTGTTCGCCGGTTCGATCGCGGAGAACATCGCGTTCTTCGATCCGCAGATCGACCAGGAACGCGTCGAGGAAGCAGCAAGACTCGCGATCATCCATGACGACATCATGGCGATGCCGATGGCGTATGAATCGCTGGTCGGCGACATGGGCTCGGCACTCTCGGGCGGCCAGAAGCAGCGTGTGCTGTTGGCCCGAGCCCTTTACCGCAAACCGCAGCTTCTCGTGATGGACGAGGCGACCGCGCATCTCGATGCGGAGAACGAAGCGAAGGTCAATGCGTCGCTCAAAACGCAGGGCGTCGCCTGCATCATTGTCGCACACCGTCCAAGCACCATCGCCACCGCCGACCGACAGGTCGCCATGAAGGATGGGCGGATAAGTTTCATTGAACCACTCAAAGAAGGGGAAAGCCGTGGGATAACAACCGTCAGCTCATTGCCTGTTTTAATCACGCATTCATTATAAGGTAAATTGATATGCTACGTGCCCTGAGTCTTGAAGAAGTTGCCTTTGTTTCGGGCGGAATGTTTGAAGATGCCGATAGCTTTGATGATGATAGCGGGGGCGGCGGTGGTGACGGTGGTTTTGACGATGGCGGCAGCTATGATGCGACAGAATCCGGCTATGGCGCAAATACGGGTGGGCAAGATGACGGCAGCGGCCAGGATATCGTTGTTACCGCACCATTCTCCAAGTCACAAATTGATCAGATGAACCAAGAAGCACAGGACATGGCTTCGGTAGAAATGCATACTATCAATACGGGGGTTGCATTAGCTGGTGTTGCGGGTGGTTTGGGGTATGCGGCAAGCGCCGGTGTTGCATTGGGGACCTCAATCGTCACGGATAAATCGTCGCAGAGCATTGTTCAGCAGAAGTTTGATTACATATATCAGCGAGATTTAGCCATTCAGAATGGAACGGCGCGTTACGGCAACGGATATCCCGCATTGCAGATCCCCTAACGCTAAAAGCCGGCCTTGCCTAATAAGGCAAGGCCGGCAGAAACGAGCTCACATGAAAAAACTAAATAATTTTTTAGTCAAGCCGCTTGGCGTTTCTCTGATATATTTTCTGGGATATTCGGCATTAATTCGCACTAATGTAGTAAGCTATTCTGATACATTCCGGGTTTTCGAATACACATTATTCATATTTCTTGGTTCAGTTTTTGGGCAAACTGTTAGAGCAGGCCTGAAAGGACCTCGTAATAATATGTAAAACTTTAAAAAGTTAATATAAAATCGCTTTCGAGGAGTTTTTAATGACCTCAGGTCGTGGATTTTTGCTTTTCTGCGCAATTTCTATGCTTTCTAGCGAATGTCATGCGGCAGATACAATGATCATAGCATCGCCTCCGGCCTGGGCAGTCAGCCATGTTATTCCGACAGTTATGAATGAACGTTCTACCTCCGGAACCCGGATGCTACTGCGTGACAATCAGGCATGGTTTGATCCAGACGGCGTAACCACACTTTACTGGGATGATGCGACGAAGGTTCTGACGCCCGACGGCCTCATGAAGACTGCTAATATCTCCTTGAGTTGGAATCCCGATACCGACAGTCTCGCCATCCACCGTGTCCACATTATTCGGGCCGACCAAGTCATCGACGTCCTTAAGACACAACATTTCACCGTTCTCCACCGCGAAACCAATCTCGAACGCGCTGCTATCGATGGGCGGCTGACTGCTTCCCTTCAGATTACCGGCCTCCAGGTAGGTGACATCGTAGAGATCGCGGCGTCCAGGCGTCATCGTGATCCAGCACTTGGTAAACATGTCGAAGCGGTATGGAACTTCCACCCGACCACGATCGACACCCGTCTCTATGCCCAATGGGCGAAAACGATGCCGATCCAATGGCGTGCCATGTCCGGCCTTCCCATGCCTGGACAGACATCGACGGGAACGAATGTGACGTTGTCGATGACAGCCCCCAATCTGCGCGAACCTGTTCTGCCGAAGGATGCCCCGCCTCGGTTCCGTCAAGCCAATGCTCTACAGCTATCCGATTGGAAGGACTGGGCGGAGATCGCAACGCTGATGGCGCCGCTTTACGCGAAGTCGGCGATGCTCGCTCCCGGCAGCGGGGTGTCCGCGCAGGCGGCGAAGATCGCATCCACTACCTCCGACCCGGTCAAGCGTGCGGAGGCCGCGCTGGCGTTGGTCCAGGATCAGGTCCGTTATCTCTTCGTCGGATTGAACGATGGCGGCTATGTTCCCGCCGCAGCCGAGGACACATGGCAGCGCCGCTACGGCGACTGCAAGGGCAAGACGGTGCTCCTGTTGGCCTTGCTTCGTGCGCTGGGCATCGAGGCGCAACCTGTCTTTGTCAACGCCACGGGCTTCGGCGACGCGATCCCTCGCTATCTACCCGCTGCGGGCGTGTTCAACCACGTTCTCGTCCGCGCGACGATCGCCGGCCGGGTTTATTGGCTGGACGGTACACGGATGGGCGATCGCCATTTGGCCGATATCCAGACGCCGGCCTTCCGCTGGGGGCTGCCGATCCAGTCCGCCGGTGCCGCACTGGTGCCGATGATGCCCGATCCGCCGATGCGGCCGCTCGGCGTCACGACGTTGAAGCTCGATGCGTCAGCGGGCGTCGACAAACCGGTTCCAGTCCATGCCGAGTTCGTCGTCCGCGGGGATGGTGCGATCGGAATGCATCGGCAACTCGATGCGCTGACACCGGATGCGAGGGACCGAACGCTGCGAGCCGTATGGCGCAAGAGCTACGACTATATCACCCCTACGACCGTAGCCGCGCGCTTCGATCCCGCGACCGGTATGGAAACGCTGACGCTCGACGGAGCGGCAACGCTGGACTGGCAGGATGGGGCGCTCGAACTCGCGAACATGCAACTGGGAGCATCCGTGGATTTCACGCGGGAGCCCGGCCCCGATGCCGATGCGCCGTTCATGCTGGCCTTCCCCTATTATGAGGAAACCCGCGAGACGATCGTCCTTCCCGACAAGGGGCGCGGCTTCGCTCTAGACCCGCTGACCTTCGATCGCACCATCGCAGGTCTAGCCACACATCGGAAAGGCGGTCTTGTCGATGGCATTGTTAACCTTGCCGTCAGCCGGAAAGGCGTCGCCCCGGAGTTTCCGGCCAAGGATGCGCCTGCCGCTCAACAGCAACTGCGGCTGCTCTCACACCAGCACGTCTACTTGCGGCGAGCCAATGTGAAGACGTCATCCTGACCACAAGAAAAACGAACGGTTTTCCGGTTGCGGGCGGTGCCGCCTCCGGAGCCCCAAAACAGCCAAACCCGCTGTGAAAACCAGCGCCATCTTACACCATATCGGTGGTCTTTTCTGGCGGGGTACGCATTGCTCATCCGCTATATCCGAGTGTCCCAGTCGGACGGCACGCAACGCTGGAACCGCGGCGCGATGCGCTGCTCGCGGCGGGTATCGATCCGTCGCGCATCCATGAGGACCTCGCCTCGGGCCGCCACGATGACGGTTACATATTTGACGGGGACAAGCGCCGAGCCAGCCCGGGGTGACGGAGCAAATTGGCACTGGTGCGATCCCAAAACGCTGAATGCCGATCCGCGCTTAGACCGCAGGACGGCGCGCGCTTGCTCGCGGGGCGCCGGACCCGCATGCTGCACCATGCGCTTTTTCCGCCAACAGGTCGCACGCCAGAGTCTCGTCGGGTGACCCCGGTGGGGAGGACAGCCGGTGGTGTCGCCGGGCCGGAGCCCGAGTCCAGGGCGTCGCTGATCGCCGACGTCCGCGCGCTGGTCGGCGACTTCGTCCGCCATGGCGGACGCCGGCTGGCTGCGGCGGTCGCGCTCATGCTCGCGGGCGGGGTGCTCGAAGGCGTCGGGCTCGCGCTGCTCGTGCCGATCTTCTCGTTGCTCGCGCCGCAGACCGGCGGACACTGGCGGGCGATGATGGTCGAGGCGCTGGCGTCGGTCGGGCTCGTCTCGCAACTGGCGCAGCTGGCCGCGGTGCTGCTGGTCTTCTGCCTGCTGGTCGGTCTCCGCGCGGTGGTGCTGGCGACGCGCGACCGGCTGGTCTCCGACCTGACGCTGGGGTTCGTCGATCATCGCCGGCTGATGCTGGTCACCGATCTGGCGCGGGCGCGCTGGTCGGCGCTGGCGCGGCTGCGGCATGCACGGATCGGCCATATCCTGTCGAGCGAGATCGCCCGGCTTGCGCTCGCCTGTTCGATGCTGCTGACGATCATGATGGCGGCGATCATGCTCGTGACGCAGGCGATCCTGATGCTGCTGCTGTCGCCGGTCATCGCGCTGCTGACGATCGGTCTCGCGCTGCTCGGTCTGGCGCTGCTGGTGCCGCTGTCGCGTCGTGCGGCGACCGTCGGCACGTCGAGCGCGCGGTTCGCGTTCCGCATCGCCGGCGAGGCCGCGCAGTTCCTCGGCGGGCTCAAGATCGCGATCGCGCACGACATGGCCGACGCGTTCGTCGCGCAGATCGCGCAGGAGAGCGGCCACCTCCGCGCCCAGCTCGATGCGCAGCGCCGCTTCCAGTCGCGCGTATCGATCGCGTCGGCGAGCGTGGCCTCGCTGGTCGGTGCGGCCCTGATCTTCGGCGCCGTGCTGATGGGCGTACCGACGGTGACCCTGCTCGCAGCGCTGGTCGTGCTGGTGCGGATGAGCGGCCCGGTCCGGTCGCTGCAGCAGAGCACGCAGCAATTGTTCGGTGTCCTGCCCGCCTTCACCGCGTTGCGCGCGCTGAAGGCCGATCTCGGCGATCCCGTGACGGCCTCGCGCGATGCCACGATGGGGTCGGTGCGTCACGGACCGCTGCGCTTCGAGCAGGTGGCGTTCCGCTATCCGGATGCGGCCGCGCCGGTCTTCACCGGGCTCGATTTCACGATCGGCGTCGGCGAGATGGCCGGGCTGTCCGGCCCGTCGGGCACCGGCAAGACCAGCGTCGTCGATCTGCTGACCGGCCTGCTCGAACCGACCGCGGGACGGATCATGATCGGCGACGCGGTGCTGGCCCCTGCCACGCTGGCCGGCTGGCGGCGTCGGCTCGCTTATGTGCCGCAGGATTCCTACCTCATCAACGACAGCCTGCGACGCAACCTGACTTGGGGCAGCGCCGTGCGCGCCGACGCCAATCTCTGGCAGGCGCTGGCGCAGGCGGGCGCGGCCGACATGGTCGCGGCAATGCCAGACGGGCTCGAGACCCGGGTCGACGAGCGCGGCACGCGGCTGTCGGGCGGCGAACGCCAGCGGATCGCGCTCGCCCGCGCGATCCTGCGCGATCCCGACCTGCTGATCCTCGACGAGGCGACCAACGCGATCGACGTCGCGACCGAACAGGCGGTGATCGCCAATCTGCGGCGGGCACTGCCGCGCACGACGATCCTGATCGTCGCGCACCGCGAGGAGACGCTGCGCGCCTGCGACCGCGTGATTGCGCTAGAGGCCTTCAGGCCGACCGAGATCCACGCCACCGCACCGGACTGAACCCTACGCAGATCAGGCACCGGATCTTCACGTAAAGCGACCGACCTCGGCCAGCCCCGGATCGACCGGATAGCCGGTGACCTGCAACCGACCGGCGTCGAGCCAGGCATGCGCCACCAGCTTGGTCCCCGTCGGGTCGCCGACGCCGAGATGCAGGACGCTGCCGATCCCGCGGCGCGCCAGCATCGCGCGCGCGGCGATCGCCTGCTGCAGGCACTGCGTGCGGAACGGCAGCCACGGCGCCACCGCACCGATCGCCCAGCGGACCGCGAACACGCTGGTCTCCTCGTCGGGAGACAGCGGGGCAGGGGGGGCGGGGGATCGTGACGGGACCATGCCGCCCAGATGCCGGGCGAGAACCCGGAACGGCAACAGGCTGCGCAGACGCGCCGTCAGCAGCGCCGCCATCGCCTCGACCACCAGGCGTCGGTCGGCACGACGCATCCGCGCTGCAGTCCCGAGCTTGCGTAGCGCCCTGCCACTCCCGAGGGTCATCGCGATAGCGGCCCCCCGGTCTTGGCCCGATCCAGCAGGTCTTCGAGCCAGCGATCGACGATCGCATCGATCACCAGATGAACGCGCTCGGTCGTGCCCGCATTGATCACCGAATGCGGATCGGCCAGCCGCAGATACCAGACGCTGCCTGGCGTCATCGACACGCGTGTGCCGTTCAGCCGGAAATCCACATCGGAGTTGGTCGCAACCGGGATGTGCAGCCGCGCGCGCCCCTGTTCGGCCGCGAGGTCGTGATCGCGGTGCGCCTTGATCGCAGATCCGGGCGCCAGCCGCATCAGCCGCACCGCCTCGATCGGACAGGCGAACGCCGCGAGGACTTGTGAGAAATACGGGCACAACCCGAGCAGCGCGCTATCCTCCCAGTCGCGACAGCCGGGATCGGGCGCGATCCGCAGGATCGGGTGGGTGACGCCAACCGGCACGCGCAACGGCAGCACGCTCCAGTCGCCGGTATAATGCTGCGGCACGAAATGCGCGGTCCAGGTGTCGGCATCGAGCCGCGTCAGGTCGTCGGCGAGACCAACCGGATCGAACGCCAGCGGCAGGCACAGCCGATCCGGCCACCGAGCGTCGGCGCCGTATTCGTGCAGTTGTCCACCAAGCCCCGCCACGATACCCCGTCTCCGATCGCCGCAGCGTAAGAGGCGGCGACGCCGATGCCAAGCCGGCGCCGGTCACGCACCTATGCCGCACGGATACCGGGGGGCAGCGCCCCGAAACGCTGCGGTATCATGCGAAGGAGAGCTCGTGGCCACGATGTCAAACCGCGATGCCATGGCGGCCGACACGGCCATCGGCGCCCCGCCGCTCGCCGCGTTCCGCACTCTGGTGCTGGCCGACGATGCGTTGCAGGCCCGGCTCGGCGCGATCGAACGGCCCGATCGCTATATCACCGACGCAATCGCGCTCGCGGCGACGCATGGCATCCCGCTCGAGGCGGACGCGATCCGCAACGCGATCCTGCCGATGGGGCGTCCAAAGCCCGCTCCGATCACGCTCGATCGCTGGCCCCCGCGCGGCTGGCTGCCGGTCCACGCGGTGGAGACCGGCGCCGCCCCCGCGTTCGACTGGGTCTGGTTCGGTGCCCAGCCGCTCGACGCGCCCTTCTACGGGGATATGATCCGCCGGTTCGCGGCCCGCCCGTTCAACCGGATGTTTCGCATACGGACCGATCTGGCCACGCTCGTCGACACCAGCGATACCGCGGCAGGCCCCGCGCCTGCCGGCTTCATCCACCATATGTCGCGATGCGGCTCGACGCTGGTCGCGCAGATGCTGGGTGCCGATCCGCACCACGTCATGCTTTCCGAACCCGCACCGCTCGATGCGGTCGTGCGCTGGGCGCTGCAATCAGAGGCGCCGCGATACGATCAGGTCGCGGCGCTGCGGGCGGTCGTCGCCGCGCTCGGTCGCGACCGGTCGGGCCAGACGCATCGCGTCGTCTTCAAGCTCGACAGCTGGCATGCGGTGGCGCTGCCGCTGTTCCGCGCGGCGTTCCCCGAGACGCCCTGGGTGTTCCTGTACCGCGATCCGGTCGAGATACTCGTCTCGCAGCAGCGGCAGCGGGGCATCCACACCGTACCGGGGCTGTTGCCGACGAGCATCGTCGACATCGCGGGCGGCGCGGACATGGCCGCGGATCGCTATGCGGCGTGCGTGCTGAAGCGGATCGGCGAGGCCGTCCTGGATCATTGGCCTCTCGATCATTCGCCGTCGGGAAGCGGACTGCTGGTCGACTATGCGGAAATGCCGGATGCGGTCGTCGATCGGATCGCCCCGCATTTCGGGTTCGTGCCCGACGCCGGCCAGCGCGCTGCGATGATGCAGGTAGCGACGCGCGACGCCAAGGCACCCGACCGGCGCTTCACACCCGACACCACCGCGAAACGACGCGATGCGACCCCCGAGATCGAAGCGGCGCGCGTCCTGGTCGATCCGGTTCATGCCCGGCTCGAGACCTTGCGCAAGGCCTCGAGACCGTGACCCACCCTGCAACAGTATAATGTTTTCGCGACAAACTTGATCGAAAATCGACCATATTTCTCTACAACATTTTCGCTGTCATTTGCATGATGTTGACTCCTCGCATCAATGTATCGATTGTAACCGCTAATCAGGGAGACTGTCGCATGGGCCTAGAACCATTTGTTGGCGAAATCTGCATTCTCGGATTCACGTTTGCGCCATCGGGCTATGCTTTGTGCAACGGGCAGATCATGTCCATCGCCCAGAACACCGCGCTGTTTTCCTTGCTGGGCACGACCTATGGCGGCAACGGCACGACGACGTTTGCGCTCCCCGATCTGCGCGGTCGCGCCCCCATCCATGTCGGACAAGGGCCGGGTCTCGCAGACTATGTCCAAGGCCAGGTTGCTGGTGTCGAGTCGGCCACGCTTACGTCGGCGCAGTTGCCCGCGCATACGCATAGCTTCGCCGACAACGGATCGGCGCTGAGCGTGATCACGATCAAGGCGACCTCGCAGATACCCGCTGCGGGTTCGCAGCTGGCGAGGACCGTCGACGGCAGCGGGGTAGGTGCCCAGCCGCTCATCTACGTCCCGGCGGGTACGGCGGGCGCGACCGTGGCGCTGGGCGGGCTGAACGTCGCGGGGACCATCGGGAGCACGGGCCAGAACCAGCCGGTGTCGATCATGCAGCCGTATCTCGTGCTGAACTTTTCGATCGCGCTCCAGGGTATTTACCCGTCGCGCAACTAGCGCCGGGATACGCGGGGCTTGGTGTTGAAGAACGGGCGTTTCGAAAACAACCGGGGCGTTCCCCAGCGTGCCGGAACGCTGTCCGGCAGCTACCCGCCTATTGGTGATCTAAGGGTCGGTAATCTGAGGGCCGGACCGCAGAACGGCCGGCTCCCTGCCGCGACTATCTGTGCCGAAAACCACGGTCATCCCGAGATTTTCCGGGTCCAGACGGACGGTCCTCGAACCTCGACCGCTACCGGGCGGAGCCTCTTCCCCAGCCGCGAAAATCCCCGTCGCTCAGTTGAACACCGCCTGGTAATAATGGCCCGGTTCGCCGGAAAGCGGACGCGGGATCTGCCCGATATCGATCCGGTCGGGGCCGAACCCTTCGCCGCGCAGGACGTAGGTGCCCGAGGTCAGCATGGCCTCCGGCGCGGACCGGAAGATCAGGATGAACGGCAACCGATCGAGCTTGGCGTGATTGGCCAGCGGCGTCGCCTCCACGAGGTGCAGCGCGACCGGTTGCGGATCGCAATCGGCTATCAGTGCGGATCCGACCAGCGGGACGAATTCGGCGAGATGGATTGGGCGGAAAAGCGGTACGCTGCTGGACATTCCGCAGGCCTAGCATCGCGCCCGCCCCGATCACACCGCCCGCCGGTGGATATGCCACCAATGTCGATCCGATTGTCTTCATACCGACTGCAGCTTACGAAAGACCGACCCGGCCCGCCCGGCTTCGTCTCACCCCGAGCCGGTATCGAAAGGGAAACGATCATCATGACCGACGGCGGTCTTCACGCCGGCATCGATCGCCAGCGCTGCATCGGGTTCGACCGAATACTCGATACCGACCGGCGCATCCAAGGCACGCTTGCCGCCTCACCGGCGGTGTTGGCATCGCGTGACAGGGGAGACCCCATCGCGATCGGCTGGCAGCCGGCGATCGCGGTCTCCGCCAGCCCCCGGCCGATCTGGTCGCAAACCGGGGGGGACCTGTGCTTCGCCGCGCCGGCGGTCGCCGAATATCGCTGCACGCCGACGCTGATCGCCGTAACCCCGTTCGTGGGGGCGCCCGACGCGGCGGTAGAAGCGCTGCTGGTCGCGACCGCGCTGCCCGCGACCTTGTGGCTGCGCGGCGACGTCATGCTGCATGCCGCGGCGATCGTCCCGCACGACCGGGACGACGATGCCGCGCTGGCGATCGCAGGCGCTTCAGGCAGCGGCAAGTCGCGGCTCGCCGCGGCGTTCCTCGCGCGCGGTGCCGCGCTGGTCGCCGACGACAGCATCGCGGTACGCCATGAGCGTGGCCAGGTGCGATGCGCTGGACTTGCCGGTGGCTATCATCTGGGGCTGCAATTCGGGCCGAACCCGGCGACCCAAGACACGACCGAGCGCGCATTTCACCCCGTCGCGGAGCACCGTGCGCGTCGCTCGGCCCGGCTGGCGGCGATCGTCGTCCTCGAAGACGGTCCACAGACCGGTCGCACGCGCCTGCACGGTGTCGCGGCGATCGAAGCGCTGCTGGCGAACCGGCACCGCGCCAGCGTCCCGCGCCGCTGCGGTCTCGAGCCGCGCGCGCTCCACGATGTGGCGCAGTGTGCGCGGACCATTCCCATCTGGAAATGGCCCAGGCACGATGCGGACGCGCTGCTCGACGACGATATTCGACGGATGGTCATGCCCAATGCCGGCATGCATAACAACGGCTTGCGAGAAAAGGGACAGCGATGACCGAGACACTGTGGCAGCGGACTGACGAATGGGTGGGCACCGAAGTCGAGGACAGCTTCGTCATGATCAACCTGGAGACGGGCACCTATCTGACGCTGAACGCGACCGCCAACGCGGTCTGGGACATGCTAGAGACGCCGCACACGCAGAGCGCGGTCGAGGCGTCGTTGCTCGACCAGTTCGACGTTCCCGCTGCGGACTGTACGACCGCGGTGACGACGCTTCTCACGAAGATGCACGCCATGAAGCTCGCCGCACCGGTCTGATCGCACCGAACTGGTCGTTGCCGTCCGCAAACAGGGGAGGGGCCCAATGCTGATACGTCCCGAACCCGCCAAGGCGCTGAGCGCGCGCCAGGAATGCGCCATCGTGGCCCATGCGGTCGCCGGCAATCCCGGATCCGCGGCGTTGCGCCTGCGGCTGGCGCGGCTGCTCAACCAGCTCGACGCGTTCGACGAGACGATCGCCTTGCTGACCGCGTCGGATGTCGGCACGCCTGCACACGATACGCTCGATTACGGTGCGTGCATGGCGCTTGCGGCGGCCTGGTTCGGGCGAGACCAGCCCGGCGATACGGTCCGCGCGCACCACGCCGCACTGCGCGCGGAGACGCTCGCCACGACCGATGCGCAGCGCAGCGCGGCGCTGGCCGATCAGGGCAAGGCGTTGCTGCGGCTCGATCGTCACGACGACGCGCACACGCGGTTGACCGAGGCACTGCGGCACGATCCCGGCAACATGCCGGCCTGCCGACGCCTCGCCACCGAATTGCTGCGGACTGGCGACGCCGAGGCGGTGATCGCGATGACCGACCAGCTGGCAGCGCAGGGCAGCGGCCATGCCCGGCTGTTCATGGCACGGATGCTCGCCTTCGCGCGGCTCGACCGGATCGCGGAGGCGCGCGCGATCACCGATCCGGCGCGGTTCCGCCATCGGCAAATCCTGACGCCTCCGCCCGGCTGGGCGGATATCGCGGCCTTCAATACCGCACTCGTCGAGGAGCTGAAGACGCACTCCGGGCTGCGCTACGACCGCCACGGTACCGCATCGCGCAGCACGTGGCGGATCGATGCGCTGGCGACCGGTGCCGCGCCGGTCGCGCGTGCGCTGCTGGCACGGATCGCGGAGACCGCGGAACGCCATGTCGCCGCGTTGTCGGACATCGCGCATCCCTGGCTTGCGGCACGTCCCGACCGCGGCGAACTGCGAAGCTGGTGCGTCATCACCGAAGGCGAAGGCTTCGAGCAATGGCACGCGCATCCGTTCGGCTGGATGAGCGGGGTCTATTACGCGCAGGTCCCCGATACGGTCGTCACCGGCAGCGATGCCGGCGGGTGCATCGCGTTCGGCCTGCCCGATGGCTTGATCGGCGCCGATCGGGCAGCGCAGTTCGGCGAGGATCTGGTCCGCCCGCAGCCGGGCTTGCTGATGCTGTTCCCGTCGCACAGCTATCACCGCACGTTCCCGCACGGCGCCTCGGAGCGCCGGATCTGCGTGTCGTTCGATATCTGGCCCGCTTAGGAGCGCGCGCGCCACCAGGTCAGGAATTCCGCGGTGATCGCGGTCAGTTGCACCTCGTAGGATTCGGCGAAGTTTGTCGGCCCCCGCTCGGCGACCTTTGCAAGCGCCTGGTCGAGCCAGTCGAGGTCGATCCACTCCTGCACTTCGGCCTTGCGGAACGCGGCGATCCGCCCGCGTGCCGCGGACGCCTGGCGCTGGAGCCGCGCCATGTGATCGGGCGATGCCGGCTTGCCCGAGCGCCGCAACCGGATCGTGTCGGGCAGATGACCCGCGAGCATGTGCCGCACGGGCGCACGATCGAGACCGTCATGGACGAAAAAGCCTGCCGGAAAGCCCGCGAACAGTCGCAGCAATCGGACGTCGCGGAAGGGGAATTCCATGCGCAGTGCACCGGGATAGAATTCGTTCGGGTGCAGCAGCGCCTTGTCTGCGCCGGGCAGATACCCCCACAGGTCGCGCGGACGCCGGATTTCGTCCTCGAGCGGGGCCGAAGGCGGCGAGCGCATCGCCTCGGGCAGCGCGGCGAGACGCGCCGGCGACAACCGGACATGAAAGGGGCTGTGCCGCACCGGCTCTCCGGCCGCCCCCGCCAGATAGCGCCGCAACCGTCCCGCCGTCCCGCGCATCTGCTGCCGCATCGTTGTCAGCGGAAACTTGACCGTCAGCGTCGCCTCGCCGAACGACCCGTCGAACAGCGCGGTCGCGCCCAGCGCCTTGCCGCGCGCCTGGAACGTCTCGGTCAGGCAGTGCCGCACCGGCATCGGCGGTCGACTGGCGCCGCCCAGGATCAGATCGGACGGGCGGTAGATATCTGCGTCCTCGGGCGGCGAGACATGCTCGGCCGTCAGCCCGATGCGATCGGCGACCGCATCGGCGAACGCGGCTTCGTCGGCGAGCCCGCTGCCGGGCGGTGCGACCGAGGTCAGCAGGACCATCCGCTGCTCCGCCGCCCGCTCGCGCGCCGCCAGCCACGCGATTGTCGATGAATCGAGCCCGCCGCTGAGCAGCACGCCCGGCACCGCCGTCCGGGCGATCCGCGCCCGCAAAATCGTCTGCATCGTTTCTTCGGACGCGACGACCGCATCGTCGAACGACCCTGTCCACCGAGGCTGCGGGACTAGGATCGCCGCGACATCACGGTAGATGCCGTCCGCCATGATCGTTAGCCTCGTCGCGGGTTCGAGCTGCCGGACCTTGGCCAGCATCGTCCGATCACCCATCTCCTCGCGCAGCGCCGCACGTAGGTCAGCACGCCCGATCGACGCCAGCAACCCCATTTCGTCGAGCCGGTTGCCGATCCACGCAATCCGTGACAACGCGAACAGGTTCGGGGCGACCGCGACGCGCGGACCGTCGACTGCGAAGAACAGCCGATCGCGCCGCGCGGCCGACATCGTCAACACCAGCCGGCGGTCCCGACGATCCCAGTGGAGAAGCGACCACTCACCGATCATCTCGGCCGGGGTTTCGCTTCCGAACCGGTCCAGCGCGGCGCGCGCGAGCAACGCAGCAGGCAGCGTCGGCGGAACGTTCAGCCGCACCGCTAACGCTTGCGGTTCCTCGATATGGCCGACAAGGATGGTCAACGCATCGTCCGCCTCGATCCGGTGCAACGCGGTGCGATCTTGCGGGTCGACTTCATGCGCGAACGCCGCACCCGACACGTTGCCGCTATCCAGTCCAAGCGCGGCGACATCGCGCGGATCGACCGGTCCGCCATCGAGACGGAACAGACCGTAGATTCCGCTGCTCAGCATTGTACCGACCCATGATTGACGCGCGTGCGGCGTCGGATAAACAATGGCGGATGCCCGACATCGATCGTCTTGCCGCCAAGAGTGCGCTGCGCGAAGCGATGGCGCGCAACGCCTACGCGCGCGGCGAAGTACGCATCGCCGATCCCGATCTGACCGAACAGACCTGGCTGGTCGCGTCGCATCGCGGGCTCTTCGCGATCTCCGCCGATGGCGGGCCGGGGACCGGCGTGGAAACCGCCAGCGTAAAAACCATAGTCTATGGCTGGTTCTTTGGCCTTTGCCGGCACCACGACGTGCTCTACGTATTTGAGAATTGCGGACACCGCGACCGCACCATACCGATGGGGCGAATCGTCCGTTTCGATCTTGCCGGAGACCGGCTGGCCACGCCCGAGGTGATCGTCATCGGGTTGCACACCAACTGCCACCAGATCGCAGTCATCGACGGGCTGTTGTGCGTGCTCGACACCGCGAACCAGGCGATCCTTCGGTTCACACTCGACGGCAACGCGGTCGACGTCCAGCGCCCGTTCGCGGCCGCGCCGCCATACGACACCAGCGGTGCGTATCTGCATATCAACGCGATAGCAGCGGTCGGCGACCGCACCGCAATCATGCTTCACAACGGCAAGGCGATCCCCGCAAAGACCAGTGAGCTCGCTTGGCTCGATCGCGACTGGCGGGTGATCGAGCGTCAGCCGCTGCCCGGGTATAGCTGTCACGACATCGTCGCGGACGAACGCGGGATGCTATGGCACTGCGACTCGATGGCCGGCGACATCATGGCCGCGGATGGCACGCGTGCGCATGTCACCGACACGCTCATGACGCGAGGACTGGCAATCACGCGCAATGCAATCATCGTCGGCATGTCCAGTTTCGGCCCCCGCCATCTGCGCAGCAAGCTGCATGGCGGGGTCGTGATACTCGATCGCGCGCTCGAACTGCGCATGACGATGATCCTCGATGGATCGCCGACGGATATTATCGCACTGTAACAATATCCTGTCGCGACGGCCGTAGCGACGCGCTTCAACGACGACCCGAACGATACCCCGTACCGTCGGCTCGTACCGACGACGCAGAACTCCGACGCAACGACGTAGCCACGCGATCAAGCGCTCCAGCGTACGCTAAGAGCGATCAGGACCTCTGGCAATCCGGGGAGGGGTTGCCCCCGACATCGTTACCCAAACCAGGTGACAGCGCGGTTTCACGGACATCGAGTTCGCGAATTTCAGGTGCGATCCAGGTCTTGCGCTGGCCTGAAGGAATGATCTGATCTGTCATTATACTATCCTCGTATACTGCGTTCAAGTCTACGCAATGCCCTATAGGTGCGATCTAAGCCTGTTTTTCTATCATAGACAAGAGATTCCATTATCTATCGATTTTCATCTGCGTACGTCGCCGAACCAACGAATATACTCAAATTGGTTTTTTCGTTAGCAGGCATAGCCTTTTAAAAACATATTTTTCCATATATAACTGCACCGATAAATGACCCATACTGTAGAGACGGCACCAGTTTTTTATGCTGAATCGTCGCAAGGGGTCATGCTTGGTGAATTCGCCGAACCGTGAGAGCGTTCATGTTGCAGCGCACTAAGATCGACCTTGAAGTCGCCAAGCAATTGACGCTTCCCCAAGAGTTGGCGATCGTCCGCGCAGCCTATGCCCGTCATCAGGGGCTCGTGGTCCGCAGTCGATTGGCGACGCTGTTGCTGGTTTGCGATTCGTTTGACGACCTTGTTACCTTGCTGTCGCCACACGACGACCTGAATTTTCTCGAAGAAATGCTCTTGGCCCAAGCATGCCTTGCCCGCGAGACGCCGGAGGATGACGACCATGCGCGGCGCGTTGCGAACCGCGCGCTAGCGTCGGCGACCAGCGACGCGCAGCGCGCGGCCGCGCTCGCGGTACGCGGCAAGGCGGAAATTCGGCTCGGCGCAGTCGAGGCGGCGCGGACGACGCTTGATCGCGCGCTGCGCTACGACCCGCACGAGAAGGACGCCTGCAAGCGGCTCGCTGCACTCGATCTCGCCGCGAACGATCCCGCTGCGGTGCTGGCGATGGTCGAGCGCCTGACCGCGCGCGGCGCCGCGCATGCCCGATTGTTCGCCGCTCAATCCCTTGCCTTGGCGCAGGCTGGCGCGATTCAGGCGGCACGCGCAGCGACCGGGCAGGGGCCGACCGGGCAGGGCGAACTCATCGCGATGGCGACGCTCGCACCGCCGCTCGGCTGGGACGACATCCACGCGTTCAACGCGGCGCTGGCCGAGGAACTGCTTGCGCATCCGGGGCTCCGCTACGAACGCTATGGTACCGCATCGGCACGGACTTGGCGGATCGATTCCCCGGCAACGCGCGAAGCGCCTCTGGTCCGCCTGCTGCTCGCGCATATCGCCGACGCGATCGCGGCGCATCTGGAAGGCCTGGCCGATCTCGACCACCCCTGGGCCCGCGCACGACCGACCGCGGCGATGCTGCGCAGCTGGTGCGTCATCACCGAGAGCGACGGTTTTGAAACTTGGCACGTTCACCAATTCGGCTGGCTGAGCGGGGTCTATTACGTCCGGGTTCCGGACTCGATCACGCACGGCGAAGACCCAGGCGGATGCCTAGCGTTCGGAATCCCCGAAGACCTGGTCGGGGACGACACCGCGTCCGCGTTCGGCACGCGGACGGTGCGGCCGCACGACGGCCTGATGCTCGCCTTTCCATCGCACAGCTATCACCGCACCTTCCCGCACGGCCTGATCGAGAAGCGGATCTGCGTCGCGTTCGATCTCAGGCCGCTGTGAGCGATGAGTACCGCGCATCGGCGTTCGGCCTGACATGGCATTCGGACATCGCGCTCGACGGCTTCGACCAATGGCCCCCGACACTCGATACGCCGCGACCCTGCGTACGCGTGACGCGCGTCGCCGCGCTTGCCGACCGCGGGCCGGGACACGCGCTCAACCGGGGACAACTCTATCCCGACGGCATCCGGCTAGGCTGGGGAGACGCGGTCGTTTTCGACATGATCGATGGCGCCCGGATCGACTATCTGCCCGGCCCCGGCTGGCGCGGCTCGCTGCCGTTCACCTTCTACAGCACGATCAGCGCGGTGACGCTGGCATGGCGCGGCACGATCCCGTTCCATGCCTGTATGGTCGAAGTCGACGGTTGCGCGGTACTGATCGCGGGCCGATCGGGGGCGGGTAAATCGAGTCTCACCGCAGCGCTGCTCAGGCTCGGCGCGCGCCTCGTCGCCGACGATCTGGCGGTGATCGGTGTCGCCGACGGCCGGATCGAGGCGATGCGCGGTCGCCCGACGATGCGCCAGCACCGCGATACAGCCGCGCGGATCGACGCCGATCTTCGCGTACCCGTGCCCGACGACCCGCGCGGCAAATGGCTGGTGCGTCCGCGCGCGCGCGCAGCCGATGTCGCGCTACCGCTTGCCGGCCTGCTGACGCTGACTGACCGGCCTTTGGCGCTCGACGCACGCGCGAAGCTCGCCGCGCTCGCAGCGCATCTCTTCCGGCCGAGGTGGCTCGCCGCGCTCCCGAACCAAGCGGTCCGCCGCCACGACCTGCTGAAGATCGCCGCAGCGATACCCATCGCCACCTTGCCCGCGATCGCGACATTCGACCCCCACGATCAGGAGGACCGCGCCCACCGGGCGCTCGCGCAGATCAGGACGATGATCGCGGCACGGCCTGCACGAACCAGCCAGTGAACACGCGCCGCGGTCCCCCGCTCGCCAGCGGCAGGACGCGGTGTTCAAGGTCGCTGGCAATATCAAAGATCAGCGCGGTCCCGGCACGATCGTGACGATAGCGGACCAGCGTCTCCTGCGTCCCGGTCATACGCAGCTCGAAACTGCCCCCCTCATAGGCGGCATCGGACAGGTTGATGGTAATCCCGAGTTTGCGAGCGCCTGCCGCATCGTCGTGCGTGTCGTTATGCCAGTCGAGCGCGTCCAAGCCGTTGGCGCGGTTCTGTACGAGCCGTCCTTCGACGCGGTGCAGGTCGTGGCAACCGGTAACCGCCTCGATCCAGTGCAGGAACGACGGACGACTGAGCACGATGTTCAGCGCGGCGCCGACCCGCTGCGGTGCCTCGACCTCGCGCGATCCAAGCTGGTCGACATGGTCGGCGACGAACCCCCCGCGACGACAGCGATCGAGCAGGCTGGCGAGCAGGTCAGGGGCTATGAGGTCACGACATTCGATCGCACGCTGCCGTTTGAAATCCTGCGCAGCGCCCGCGGGTGCGACGAGTATCTCGGTACGTTGCGCACCAATCGCGATCGGCCGCCCCCCAAGACCCGACAGCGAAGCCGGTTCGAACGGCGACGGCATGATTGATGCGGGCATCTCCCCTTCCCCATAAAAGCGCGCGATAGGCCAACGAACCCGCGCGCAGGGATCGCGTCAAGCCGCTACCGTTTCAAGAACACGAACGCGGCGTAGTTGTCGTGGGGTAACAGCCGATCGTCGGCGCCGTAAAACGGGCCCGGTTGCTGCTTTATGCCCGGTGTCACGATCGCCCGGTAGCGTACCGCTACAGGGGTGTCGGTGAACCGGAAATTGCATCCCCACAGGATGAGAAGCCCCCCCGGACGGATACATCGGTCGAGCGCGTCGACCGCCGCGGCGAACCGCGAGAACGGGAGCAATCGGGTACAACGGTCGGGACGCCACGCATCGAGGTCGCCGTGGCGCAGGACCGACAGGCAGAACACCGCATCATATCCCTCTGCCGTCAGCACGTTCGGCGTATCGGCACAGGCGAACCGGATCTGCCCCAGCCCCAGGCGATCGGCGGTCCGTCGAGCCTGCGCGATACAGGCAGGGTTCGCGTCGATCGCGTCGATCCGCGCATGCGGCAGATACCGCGCCAGCGTGACCGCCTCCTCGCCCGTCGAACACCCGAACGACAACAGGCGCGGTGCCGGATTATCCCCTAATCGCGCCGCCACGACTGCGAACAACCCCGGATGCCGATCCAGTCGCGTCACCGTGGCAGGCTGAAACAGCTGTGCGCCCCGCCGTCCGGCGTCGAGCCGCCCGCGGCCGAGCGGCGTCGCCAGCGCCCGAACAAAACGAACGAGGGCAACGAGCCTCGGGAACGCTTTCAGGCGGTTACGCACGAAAGTCGCAACCATGTCCGCATCGCCGGAAAGCACGGAGCCCCATCACCCTGGGGTGCCGCCATCCGCCAATATTGCAGCATCGTCAGCCCGATACGCTCCAGGAAAGCGAGAATATCGGCCAGTTCCGGCGCATTGCCTAGCGGAGAAGGGTGCCCGGTCTTCATGTAGACACGTCTACGCGTCTACGACCATACCGGCAAGCGCGCGCAAACACCCGCTTGTTAAACGCCCGCCAATGGCCGACCATCGATCCGCACGCGTCGCTGTGCGGGTCGAATTCCTCCTACCTAGGAACCGCGCATGATCAGGATCGTGCTTTTCGCAATATCGGCGCTCACGCTCGCCAGCACTGCCGCCAGCCCCGCAGCCGCGCAGGTCGATCCGGTCGCGCGCGCGATGGCGGCGAAGGCGCTCTCGGTCGCGACCGCACCGACGACGATGAAGACGACGATCGTCGGTGGCGAGCAACCCGACACGCCGGCGGTCTCCGGCGCTTCGGGGACGATCGGCAACTCGCCGATCCAGGTCAACGGCAGCGCCGCCAACGACACCGGCTATCTCGCGTTCAAATACGGCGCGGACGGCAAGGGGGTGACCAATTACTGGGTCAAGACGCGCAGCCCGGCGATGAACGGCTATGCCGCGGTCCAGAACGGCGATCGCATCGTCGTCGACCTGTGGCAGGCAGGCACCGGCGGACAGACCGGGCATGTCGGCGGGAGCCGGGTCACCGTCGACAATGCGGTCTTTTCGGCGGGCGAGGTCGCCGGGCGCTGGGCGCTGTTCACCGGCACCGGGGTCGCGTCGTCGCAGGTCAGCAAGCAATATCCGGTCCGCTACGGCACGATGAACGCGATCGTCGCCAACAGCTATCAGCAGGTGATTTTCCCGGGCGGCGTCAACCCGGCGCTGCCATCCGCGGGGAGCAATTTCGGCGGATGGGTGGTGATCGGCGCGGGTGCCGCGTCGCCTGGTTTCGGCGCGCTGAAGTTCCTCCGGTCGGGCGCCGCGCTGCTCGCCACGCCCGAGGCGGGCGCGTTCGAGGTCGATGCGAACGCCCGGCCGTATTTCACCGCGGCCGACGGCGTCCGGCGCGGCGTCATGCTCGCCGAGACCAGCGATCCGAGCGTCTCGGTGCTGCCGGGCGCGGGCGCCGGCGCGACCGTCACGATCGACGCGAACGGCAATACGGGGGTCGTCCTGCTGACGACGGGCCCAGGACCTGGGAGCGGACCCGGTAGCGGACCGGGCAGCAGACCGGGCGCGGGGCTTGGCGCGGGCGACCTGTTCACGGTGACCTATGCGCATGCCTATCCGTCCGCCAGCTACCCGGTGATCTCGGCCGCCAACGCAGCCGCGGTCGCGCTGGTCCGGAACGGCTATCTGACCGCGACGAAGACAGGCTTCACCGTCAGCGTGCCGATCGGTCCTGGGGATGGCCCGGGCGCAGCGCTTCCGGCCGGCAGCTATGCCATCACCTTCAACGCACCCGGCGCTTGACCCGACCGGTGTTTCCCGCCCCGGCGTTTCCCGACCCAGCGAACCGGGCGATGGCCTCGCCCGAATTCGCGTTCGTCTGTGCCTGCGCCGGACCGCTCGCCCCACCCGACACGGACGGCGATCTCGACGGTGCCACGCTCGCCGCGATCGCCCACCGGCATCAGGTCGTGCCGCTGGTCGTCGAGGCGCTCAAGCGACACGGCCGGCCGATCTCGCCGGCGCTTGCCGCGCGCCACGATCCGCTCGCGCCGCTGCGCGCGGCACGCGAGGCGATCCGCTTGCGGACGCTGCTGCTGGCGGACGGAATCGAACCGATCTTCCTCAAGGGCAGCGCGCTGGCGATGCTGGCCTACGGCGCGCTCGCCCGTCGTCAGTTCAGCGATATCGATCTGCTCGTTCGCCCGGCCGATGCCCGCCGCGCAGCCGCGCTGCTCGAGAACGCCGGGTATCGCGCACGCAGCGATACGGGCGGCAATCCAGCGGATACCAATCTCGCAGGCGCCACGCTCGCAAACAGGGTCGCGCGACTGTCGCCGCTCGCCAAGGACATGGAAGTGCGTCACGTCGACAACGGCCAGATCGTCGAGCTTCACTGGCGCATGACCGACGCTCTGCACGAACGCCCGGCCCAGGATCGCGAAGCCGTCCAGTGGGTCGAGCTCGCCCCCGGCGCAGCCGTCCCCACGCTCGCGACCGACGCGCTCTTCGCCTATATCTGCAACCACGGCGCCGCGCATATGTGGGCGCGGCTGCGCTGGCTGGCCGACGTCGCCGCGTTGCTGGCGCGCGAGCCCGACGGCGGGGACCGGCTCTGGCACGCCGCGGTCGCGCGCCGCCAGGGTCGCGCGGCCGCCTCCGCCATCCTGCTGGCCCGGCGGTATTTCGGCACGCCCGTCCCGCCAGCCTTCGCCGCACCCGTATCGCTGCGCCTGAGGTTGCTCGTCGCACTGTCCCGACGCGTGATCGAGGCGGGTGGCGGCACCACCGAACTCGCCCGCACGCACTGGCGCGGCTGGGCCGAGATGACGGGCAAGCTGCTCGTCGTGTCGAGCCCCGGCGATCTCGGCGGATGGTGCGTCCGCCTGCTGTTCTCGGCGTCCGACGCAGAGGCAGAGCGCTCGCGCTTCTGGTTCGTGCTTCACCCGCTGCAACGAATCCCGAAGCTGCTCAAGCGGCGGAGGCTGCGGCAGGACCTGCGCCGCACGCGCGAGCGCGCCTGAACCCCGCACGTCACAGCCAGCGACGCGTATCCGGCCAGCGCATCGGCGACATCGTCACATACTGCGCCATGCGCGGACGATCCGCGGTGTTGGCGCTGGCACCATGCGGCAAGTCCTGGCGCCAGATCACTAGGTCGCCCGCCGCTGCCGCGATCGGCACGGCTTCGCACGTCAGATCGATCGTCCGCGGGTCGCGGGTCCCGAGCGTCTCCAACCACCCTTGCGCCAGCCGGTGATGGAAGCCTGGAACGACGCGTAGCGCACCCTGCGTCGCCTCGGTATCGGTCAGATAGAGGATCGCCTGCGTCTCGAACGGGATATCTCCCGCCAGACTGGTGTCCCAGTGCAGGTTGGGCCCTGGAAACGCGTAGCGATCGGTCACCGGTGGGTTGAAGCTCAGTCGATCGGTCGACACCAGTAGATCGGCATGGCCGTAAAGCTGCGCGAACCCGCGATACACCCGCGCCGATCGACGCGGGACCTCCATCGTCGGGTGCTGGAACGCCTGCACCATGATGCCGTTCTCACCGCGGCCGTACCAACTGGCCGGATCGGTCGGCGTGGCCGCCTTCAGCCTCCACAGATGCGCCGCGATCGCGGCCGCCTCGTCGCGCGTGATCGCCTGGTGCATAACGACGACGCCGTCGCGCGCCCACGTGGCCATCTCGATCTCGGAGAACACCGGTTCGGCCGCCATGATCGCCGCCTGTCGCCTCAGTTCCGCATCCGGTACCGGCGCGCCGTCGTACCAAGCATGATAGCGCGCGATTGCCGCGCCGCGCGTGCCGTCAGATGCCCCGCCTGCCGTCGCCTCGGTCCAGGCGACGGACGCGTCCCACGCAGGACGCTCCCGGCCGAGATACGACATCGTCTGCTCCAGACCCAGACCCAGCGTATCGAGCAAGGCGCGCCACGGCACAGGCCGCGCCGCGTCGCGCGCGGCGCCACCCGTCACGCTCCGCCATACGTCTTCGAGGCCGCGTATCGTTCGAAAATCCAGCCGATCATCGGTCATGTCTTCGCACTCGCCCACTGACAAGCTCACCAATAATTTTTCACGATTGAATTGATGCGCTTAGCAACAAACTTTTCCAATAAACATCACCATATTTCATCTAAATAACTCTTTGATATCTATCCTACCGTATTTCTATATGTCAGATTCTTGCAATTAACAGTATTACTATGATTCTTTCATGAAAATAGTAGTTCTAGATTCTCCTGCCTGGCTTATCTAGATTTAGATAACCTCATATCATTCAATGACAAACCATCATCATCAAAGGCTTACCTATGAGACTATTAATAGTTGCAGCCTTGCTCGTCGCCGTGATGGCGACTGGATGGTATATTTATACTAAGATGATGGAATCTAAGAGAAAGCACCGGTTTGCTCGCAAACGTGCGCGCGATGCGCTCGCATGGCAGAAGGTGTTGGACAAGAACGCCGCGGACCGCGCAATGGCCGACGCCGCCACGGGTTCGGCCTGAGGCTTGGAACCTATCCGATACGGCTATACCATCTAGAGAAAGCGCTCTCCGGCGTGGTCGCGGAAGAGTTCGTGGTTGCGGACATAGTCGGACAGGATCTCGAGCGACTTATGTCGGCTGACCTCCTTCATCTTGAACACCGTCGCGCCTTGTCGCGCCGCCTCGGTCAGGAATCCGGCGCGTAGCGAATGGCCCGAGACCTGCGCCGGATCATAGCCCGCAGCCGCAGCGCGGGCCTTCACCACCAGCGCCACGCCGCGGTCGCTCATCGGCCTGGTCGTAATCCGCCCCTGCGGCGTGAGCTTGCGGAACACCGGCCCCGTGTCGAACCCGGCACTGGCGATCCACGCCAGCAATAGCGCCTTGGGCCGGATCCGCCGGCCCTCGGGGATCGCAATGATCGCGCCCTCACCTTCCTGGTCGGTCTTGGATTTGCGGACCGTGATCATCAGTCCCTCGGGCGTGATCGCGACATCGTCGATCTCGAGCGCGACCAGTTCGGACCGGCGCAAGGCCGCAGCCATGCCGATCGCCAGCAATGCCCGGTCACGGACCGCGCGCACGCTGTCGCCGTCACATCCGCGCAGCATGTCACGCAGCATGTCACCGTCCGCGGCGCGTTTCTGGACCTTCCTGATACCGTGCGTGCGGCGGATACCCGCGACGGCATTGCGGATCGCGACCGCCCCGGGCTGTTGCTGCGGCGGATCATACCCAGCCTGCGCATGCATATAACCGATCGCCGCCAGTCGGCGCCCGATCGTCGAGGGCCGCACGCCGGCCTGTGCTTCGGCCGACAGGAATATCGCGACGGCCTCGGGCGCGGCGGGCAACGACGTGATCGCGCGCGGCGCGCACCAGGCCTGAAATATCCGCCAATCGGAATCATAGGCCCGCCGTGTCGCCGGTGCGCGCGCTGCGGCGACATAGGCGCGTGCCGCCTCGATCTCGTCGTCCAGCAGCAACGGGATCAACGGTGTCGACGCAATGCGCGTAAGCGCGGTATCGTCCAGGTCGTCGTTCATGCGTCGGTGCCTTCGCCTGGAGCCTGCTTGGTGGCCCGGTTTCATCTACGGCCGAAAATACGGTCGGCCGACCTGTCGCCGCGCAGCCGGCCGCCCGCCCCAAACCAGCTGGTTCGTTTATTCCGAGAATAATGATTATCGGAATAAACGAACTTGTAAACGACCGTGATATGGCGTGCTCGACGGCGCGGCTCCGGAATCGACGGTGCGGAACGCCACGTCATCCGCGCGAGCGCTGTCGACGGGATTTACGCGTCCTTTCGCAGGACGCCGGGCGGCGCCGCTGTAATGATCGCGACTTGTCGTTACGCCGGTTACCGGTATGGAACCGACCTCTTGCAGAACATGTAAAGGTATCGAACATGGTCGATAACACGCGCGTAATAGTGATCGGGCTCGGCTATGTCGGGTTGCCGCTCGCTGTTGCGCTGGCCAAGTCGTTCGAAACCTGGGGTCTCGATGTCGATACCGGCCGTATCGCCGAACTCGAACGCCGGCATGACCGCACCGGCGAGATCGACGCCGATCGTCTCGCTGGATCGAGTCTGAGCCTGACGACCGATCCCGCAGCCTGTCCGGAAGCCGATTTCTACATCGTCACCGTGCCGACTCCGGTCGATGCGGACAACCGACCCGATCTTGGCATCGTGATGGCCGCGACGCGGACCGTCGGCAGCATGTTGAAGCCGGGTCGCCGCTCGATCGTCGTCTATGAGAGCACCGTCTATCCCGGCGTCACCGAGGACCTGTGCGGTCCCGAACTCGAGCGCATCAGCGGACTCGTCTGCGGCGAAGACTTCTTCCTCGGCTATTCGCCCGAGCGGATCAATCCGGGCGACCGCGAGCATACCGTCGACCGGATCACCAAGGTGATCTCCGGCCAGACGCCCGAAGTCCTCGAGGCGATCGCCGACCTGTATAACAAGGTGACGACGGGCGGCGTGTTCCGCGCCGCTTCGATCAAGGCGGCCGAGGCAGCCAAGGTGATCGAGAACGCGCAACGCGACATCAACATCGCCTTCGTCAACGAGATCACGCAGATCTTCGCGAAGATGGACCTCTCGGTATGGGACGTGCTCGCCGCGGCGGGCACCAAGTGGAACTTCCTGAAGTTCGAGCCGGGTCTCGTCGGCGGGCACTGCATCGGCGTCGATCCCTATTATCTCGCCCACCGCGCGACCGAACTCGGCTGCGATCCGCGCATCATCCTGGCCGGCCGCGACATGAACGACGGTATGGCCGCATGGGTCGCAAAGGACGTCCACGACTGGCACGCGGGTGCGGGTGCTGCGCGCGTCGCGAAGGTGCTGATGCTCGGGCTGGCGTTCAAGCAGGACGTGCCCGACCTGCGCAATTCGAAGGTCGCCGATCTGGTCGACGCGTTCCAGGGTCTCGGCCATCAGGTCGACGTCCACGATCCGCTCGTCTCCGCGCCCGAAGCGCTGCACGAATATGGCCTGAAACTCGTCGCCGCGCCCGTCGATGTCTATGATCTGATCGTCCTCGCCGTCCCCCACCGCGAACTGGTCGAGGATTTCGCCCGGTTTACTAGCCAGTTGGCGCCGGACGGCGGGATCGTCGATCTGAAGAACGCGCTCGCCGGGTCGGGACAGGTGCCCGACGGAATGAAGCTATGGACGATGTGACAATCGCGCCTACATGCAGCCGGAGCGGTCATCGTGCGGCCGCCCGGGTCTGCGTTCGAGGTTTGCGTGTTTTCTAAGCTGTTCCGCCGCATGTCGGCCTCCGTGTCGTCGAAACCCGTGTTCGCAGGGCCACCCGGCGCGCGTCTCTACGCGATCGGCGATGTCCATGGCCGGCTCGATCTCGTCGACGATCTGCTCGGCCGGATCGAGGATGACATCGCCGACCGACCGGTGGAGACCGCAGCGGTGGTTTTCCTCGGCGACCTGATCGATCGCGGCCCGGCGTCCGCCGGCGTCGTCGACCGGTTGCAGAGCCTCCGGCATTTTCCCGCCAGGATGCTGTTCATCCTCGGCAATCACGAAGAATTCCTGCTGCGTGTCCTGAACGGCGAGCCGGGAGTCGCGCATGACTGGCTCGGCTTTGGCGGCGATGCCTGCGCGGAGAGCTACGGTGTCGCGACCGCCGCGTTGCAGGCGATGGACGAACAGCGGATCGCCGAGGTGCTGCGCCAGGCGATTCCGGCCGCGCATGTCGCCTTTCTGAAGACCTTCGGCGACACCTTCCGGTTCGGCGACTATCTTCTGGTGCATGCCGGGATCCGGCCCGGCGTGCCGATCGATGAACAGCAACCGCGCGATCTGCGCTGGATCCGCCAGCCCTTCCTGTCCGATGCGCATGATCATGGCTGCATGGTGATCCACGGCCACACGATCAGCGACGGTGTCGACCAGCGTAGCAACCGGATCGGAATCGATACCGGTGCCTATCGGACCGGCATCCTGACCGCCGCGGTGATCGAAGAGGAGGATCTCCGCTTCCTGGCGACGGGCCCGCAACAGGCGGTTAGCGCAGTGGCCTGAAGCGCTGAAACTCCGGTGAGTCCCACCGCGCGGCCAGCACGATCACGAGCGGAGGCAGCATGGTCAGCGCGATATCGACGAGCATCGGGCCAGGCCCCCAGGGATATCTGTCGATACGATAGCGAATGAAGTCGAACGCCTCGTTGGCCAGTTCGAGGCCGAGGACGAGGATCAACGGCAGCCAAGACCCCAGTGGCCGGCCCAGCAGCCAGCCGAACCCCAGCGTCAGCAGCACGCCGAGCAGCAGTGGAAATCATGATGCGTCAGCCCGGACGTCGCGCTCAGCCAGACCTTGCCCCTCTCCCAGTCGAGCACGATCGCGACCAACGCACCGCTGTGCGCTACGCCGCTATGCGCAACAACGCTCATCAGTCGGCCTTCGCCGGCGTGGTTTCGGTCACCGGAGTACCGGGCATGTCGACGAATTCGGCCCGCGTCACACCGTGATCATGGAGCTTGAACATGATCTTGGCGAGGCACATCGTTCGCGCTGCCCGCGGAACGACGATCCTGATCGGGCGTCCCGCCGCCCACTCCACCGCATATTTTCTAAAATCGGCATTCCGCAACGTCCATCCGGCGCTCGATAGATCGCATTTACGGGATTTCGCGACGACGATGATCTCACGGGGAGTCTCACCGGGCGCGTCGCTACTCGGCAGCAGCAGCACAAGAGCGGCAATCACGGTCATGAAACCGCATTCGCTACCTTATCTACTGTGTCAACACGGTCCCGATCGCTATTGTCGGGCGATCTCGCTTTGTAGAACCTATCAGTGCCCGACTTGCGGCAGACCGGGGTTAATTGTAGGTGTGTGCCTGTGCATCACGGGGATGCAGGGTCGGTTGCAGGGCAGTGACATTATGAAAATCGGATTGGTGGGCCGGATGGCTATCATCGGTCTCGCCTTGCTTCTGGCGGCGTGCGCGTCGACGCGCGGTGGAAAGATCTCGTATGATTCCAGCAACTTCGGCACGCCCGATGCACCCAAGGTTGTCGCTGTCGACGATACCTATAAGCTCGCCCCGCTCGATACGGTCAGCGTCATGGTATTCCAGGTCGCCGATCTCAGCCGCGACTATGACATCGATCAGAGCGGACGCATCACTATGCCGTTGCTCGGCCGCGTCGATGCGGTCGGCCTCAGCACGACCGAGCTCGGCACCGTTATCGGACACCGGCTGGACGAGAAATACCTGCGAAACCCGAGCGTTACGGTTTCGTTGAAGTCGTCGGCCAGCCGCGTCGTCACGGTCGATGGATCGGTCCGCCAGCCCGGCATCTATCCGGCTACCAGCACGCTTTCTCTGGTTCAGGTCATTGCACTGGCGCGCGGTACCGACGATCTTGCCAATCCGCGTCGCGTCGCCATTTTCCGAACCATCGGTGGGAAGCGCATGGCGGCCGCATTCGACCTGACGAGCATCCGCCGTGGCGAGATGAAGGATCCGGAAGTCTATCCCGGTGACACGGTCGTCGTAGACGGATCGGCCGTCAAGAAAACACAGCGCGACCTGATGCAGAGCCTGCCGCTCGCGTCCATCTTCCTGGCGCTTTGACGCCCCGCCTTTAGGACTTTTGTACATGGCAAGCCCAGGGGCCGTGGGTCCTACAAACCTGACCGTGCAACCGGATCAGCGCCGCGATCTCGCCCCTTTGACCCCGGAAAGCGGGTATGGCGGGTATGGAACCTCGAATAACAGTCGCGAACTTTCGTTGTCGCTGTTGTGGCGCATCGCCGTCGAATGGCGCTGGCTGATCCTTGCAGCGATCGGCACTGGCATTGCTGCAGCGGTGCTCATCACGCTGCTGACACCTCTAAAGTATCGCTCCGTCGCCACGCTTGAGCTCAACCCACCAGAGGTAGAGATCATGGCAGACGAAGGGAATAAGGGTGGGCGGCAAAGCAGCGGGCGCAACGATACCAATTTCGTCGGCACGCAACTTTCCCTGCTTGGCAGTCGAGCGCTCGCCGAACGCGTCGCACAAAATCTTAATCTTGCTGCCGACCCGGCAATTGTCGGTGAGAGTACCGATCGCACCGCCAACACCGAGATCGCGGCAGGGTTCGTACAAGGCGGAACGAAGGTAAAGCTTCAGCCGCAGAGCATGATCGTTATCGTATCGTTCGTTGCACGCAATCCGCAACTTGCAGCGAAGGTCGTCAATGGTATCACCGACGCATATATCGCGACCAATCTAGAACGACGCTACCAGTCGTCATCCTACGCGCGGGAATTCCTTCAGCGCCAGATCGCGACCACACGGCGTGACCTGGAAAAGTCGGAACGCGGGCTTACCACCTATGCGCAACAGCAACGGCTGATCAGCACGGGTAGCAGCGAAGAAGGTAGCGACACCAATTCGCTCACCGGCAGTTCGCTCGTCTCGCTGAACACCGCTCTTGCCGCCACCCAGGCACGCCGGATCGCAGCCGAACAGAAATATCGCGAGGCGACCCTAGGCGGTGCAACGACTGAGGGAAGCGCTAACGCTGCACCGTTACGCGCGCAGATCGCTGCGCTCGATGCCGAATATCAGCAGAAACTCCAGACGTTCCGTCCCGACTATCCCGAAATGGTCGCGCTCAAGGCGCGCATCGATGCCTTACGGGCGTCAGTGGTCACCGAGACGCGCACCGCTAATTCTGATCGCGTCGGCACGCTCCGTCAGGATTTCCAGGCGGCACGCGCCGAGGAAGACCGACTTCGTGCGCAAGTGTCCGGGCTTAGCGGCACGGTGCTCAATCAACGTGGCCGGCTGATCCAGTATAACATTCTCAAGCGTGACGTTGATACCAACCGTACGCTCTACGATGCTCTTTTGCAGCGCTACAAGGAGATCGGGGTCGCTGGCGGTATTGGCACCGCAGTCGCATCGGTGGTCGATCGCGGCCTGGTTCCGGGCGGGGCGTTTTCCCCTAACCTGTATCTCAATCTTTTGATCGGTGCTGTGCTGGGCTTTGTTGCCGGCATGCTGGCCGCGATCGCCCTCGAGTTCATCAACGACACCATCAAGACACCCGACGACGTCCGCAACAAGCTGCAGCTACCTTTCCTGGGGGGCATCCCCACTGCCAAGAGTGCAAAGCCCGTCGAGGAATTGAAGGATACGCTGTCGCCGGTTGCCGAGGCCTATCTGTCGACCGCATCGGCCATGCAGTTCGTGACCGAAGGCGGCGCGCCCAAGACGCTGCTGGTCACCAGCACGCGTCCGGCAGAAGGTAAATCGACGTCGGCGTGGGCGCTCGCGCACAGCTTTACGCGGTTGGGCAAGTCCGTCCTGCTGATCGATGCCGACATGCGCCGTCCCGCCTTCGTTACCGGGCGCGACAATATCGGCCTGTCGCATATCCTCACCAACACGGGTTCGCTGAGCGAGCACGTCCTGCACACCGATGTGGAGGGATTGTGGATCATGCCATCGGGCACCATTCCACCGAGCCCACCCGAACTGATCGCCTCGGCACGCTTCGCGTCGCTGCTCGCCGACGCCTCCGCGACCTTCGACGTCGTCGTGATCGACGGTCCACCGATCCTTGGTCTCGCAGACTCTCCTTTGTTGTCGTCGATCGCGCAGGCGACGCTGATGGTGATCGAATCCGGCCGCACCAGAACACGGGCAGTCGTCGAAGCGCAAAACCGCCTGCGTACTGCAGGCGCGCATATGGTCGGCGCCATCCTCACGCGCTTTCAAGCGCAGGCATCGTACGGCTATGGCTATGGCTATGGACAGACCAAGGATCAGTATCGCTACGTTGCCGACGACAATGACAAGAAGCGCCGGATCATGCTGACGATGCACGATGAGCCGTAAGAACGGCAGACGTACGCCGCGCAACGCCCTGAGCGTTCGCGGCATGGCCTCTGCTGCTGTCCTGGCGGTCGCGGGCCTATCACTCGGTTGGCTGTCGTTCAAATCCGCGATGGTCAATACGCTGCCGGCTTCGTCAGGCGAAATCGCACGCTTGGCTGCCGATGATCCCGGCGTCGTACTAGGTAGAACGGCCACAAGGCTCGTCGCGCAACACGGTATCCTCGATGCGCAAACTCTCGACGCCGTCCGGCGGGCGGCTGCGGCCGCGCCGCTTGATGCGCGTGCCTATCTGATCCTCGGGCATCAACAGTTGCTCGACAATACACCGGACCGCGCGGTCGCGACGCTGGAAGCCGGACAACGGCTCGATCCGCGCCAGCGGTTGATTCATCTGCTGCTGCTCGATCGCTATCTGCGGACCGCGCACTACGCCGACGCCGCAACGCAATTCTCCGTCCTCGCACGCATTCTCGGCGCGGCGCAGGCACCGATTGCGACCGCGATGGCACAGATGACGATGGCGCCCGAAACCCGCGAGGCGGTCCGCCGCACGCTGAACACCGATCCGGTACTCGAACGCGCGGTGCTGATCGCTCTGGCCAAGTCGGCCATCGCGCCGGATGCGATCTTCGCGCTCGCGAGTCCGGCCGCGC
Source organism: Sphingomonas sp. PP-F2F-G114-C0414 (assembly GCF_003688595.1). Taxonomy (GTDB): domain Bacteria; phylum Pseudomonadota; class Alphaproteobacteria; order Sphingomonadales; family Sphingomonadaceae; genus Sphingomonas. The sequence goes on along the minus strand of NZ_RCWT01000016.1, from coordinate 32,070 downwards.
GCGCCGATGCAGGCAATGCCGAGAGCTGGGGTCCCGTTCTGGTGAACCGACTCGTCGAGCGCAGCCAGTACGCAGCCGCACGGTCGGTATGGCAACGTATCTACGGCATATCAGCTGCGCAGGCGGCGATGCCGATCACCAATGCCGGGTTTCGCGAAACCAGGGCAGCCCCCCCGTTCGACTGGACGCTGACCGCCAGCAGCCTTGGCGCAGCGGATTTGCGGAGTGGGAGTATGGTGGTGGAGTATTATGGGCGGGACAGCGGTGCCTTGGCGAGCCAGTTGCTGGTGCTGCGGCCGGGGCGCTACCGCTTCGCGATAACCGTCGATCCGGGCAAGACCGATGCCACGACCACGCTAGCCTGGACGCTCGCGTGCAAGGCGGCAGCAGCCGACACGCGCGATCCGCTGATGACGCTTCCCGTCACCGCGACCACCAAACCGCACCGTATCGCGGCCGATGTCGTGGTGCCGGCAAACTGCCCGAGCCAGATCCTGACGCTGCGCGGCGAAGCCGGCGAGTTTCCCGCGCCGCTGAGCGTGACCCTGCGCGATCTGGATCTTCGCCCCGTACCGGACTCCACGCCATGATCCGCCACGCGATCGTTCCCGTCTTCCTGCTGGCCTGCCTGCTGCTCGGAGGTGCGAGCGCGGCGGGCTTCACCGCCAACTTCATTCTCCAGATCACGAGCCTGCCGCTGATCGGCTGGGCGCTGTGGACGATGCTGCAGGAGCACCCGCCAGCACAGATCCGCGCGCCGCTCGGCCTGCTCGCGATCTTCGTCGCGATCGCGGTGCTGCAACTCGTGCCCCTCCCGCCCGCGCTGTGGACTCTGCTGCCGGGTCGCGCGCCCGTCGTGGACGGCTATCGGCTGCTCGGCATCCCGCTGCCCTGGCTACCGCTGACGCTGGCGCCCGATATCGCGCTGTCGAGCCTGTTGTGGCTGCTGCCGGCGATCGCCGTGCTGTTGAGCGTGGTCGTGCTCGGCGCGTTTCGCGGTCGCTGGATCGCCGCGACGATCGTCGCGGTCACGCTCGCCTCGGTCGCGCTGGGCGCCTTGCAGGTCATCGGCGGGACCGGCGCCTACCTCTATGCGATCACCAATTACGGTGTCGCGGTCGGGTTCTTCGCCAACGCTAACCACAATGCGACGCTGCTGCTGGTCTGCATCCCGTTCCTCGCCGCGCTCCAGGCGACACTGCTGCGGCGCAGCAAATCGCAGCGCAGCGCCTCGGCGGTCCACCTGCTTGTGGGCGCGACCTATGCGGTCATCTTCGTCGGCCTGCTGATCAATTCCTCGCTCGCGGGGATCGGCCTCAGCGTACCTGTGGCGCTCGTCTCGTGGCTGACGTTCGGGCGGCGACGCAGCGCCGTCGTCCAGCGCGGCCTGATCGTCGCCACCGGGCTGGTCTCGCTGGCCGCCATCGTCACGATCGTCGTCGGTCCGTTCGGCAACAACCTGTTCGGCGCGCAAAAGGCCAATGCCGAGCTGTCGCGCCAGACCTCGTTCGCTCTCACCTTCCAGGCGGCACGCGCGTATTTCCCGATCGGCTCGGGCACCGCCAGCTTCCAGCCGATCTATCGCACGCAGGAGCCGCTCGCCTCGGTCACGCCGACCTACATGAACCATGCGCACAGCGACTGGCTCGAGCTGCTGCTCGAAACGGGCATTGTCGGGATCGCGTTCGCGGCGCTGTTCCTGGCGTGGTGGGTGGTGCGCCTGCGCGCGATCTGGCGCGCCGAGGAGCCCGATCCGTTCGCGCAGGCCGCTGTCATCGCGACCGCCGCGATCCTGCTGCACAGCGTCGTCGACTATCCGCTGCGCACCGCGGCGCTGTCCGCGGTCTTCGCCGCCTGCATCGGCCTGATGTCGGGGGTGCGCCCCTATACGCGACGCAGTCGTGCGCCGTCCTCCGCGCGGCACATGAGCCTGTAGCTCAGACGGGCGCGACCGCCGTTGTGCTGGTCGCCTCAGCGATCGCGCCGCCCGTCGCGGACGCGATCGCTTCCAGATAGCGCGCCTCGACGACCGACACGTCGAACTCGCGCTCGGCGATCTCGCGGCTGCGGCGCCCCATCGCCGCACGCGCGTCCGCGTCCAGGGCGAGGAACGCGAGCATCGCATCGGCGAGCGACCGTGCGTCGCGCACGGTGCACAGGAAGGCGTTCTCGCCGGCGCGCGCGATCTCGGTACAGCCGGGTACGTCGGTGGCGATCAAGGGCCGCCCCATTGCAGCCGCCTCGAGCAGCGAGCGCGGCATGCCCTCGCGGTACGACGGCAACACGACGGCAGCGGCGCGGACCAGATGCGGCCTGACATTGGCCGCCTCGCCGAGATAGCGCAGCGTGCCCTCCTGTTCCCAGCGTTGGACGGTCGCACGGTCGATCGCGGTGCGGTTCTGGACGTCGAGAAAGCCGAGCAGATGGAATTCGACATCGGGCCGGCTGGCGCGGACGATCCGCGCGGCATCGGCGAACTCGACCACGCCCTTGTCGCGCAACAGCCGCGCGACCATCAGCAGGACCAGAGGCGCCCCCTCCCCGGCAGGTTCGGGCACGAACTGCGCCAGATCGATCCCCGACCCCGGCAGCAGCGCGGTCCGCGCTTCGCGGACCAGCCGCTGCGCCACAAACAGATCGCGGTCGTGGCGGTTCTGGAAGAACACCGTCGCCGACCGTGCCAGCGCGGCCCGGTAGAGCAGCCGCACCACCCGCGTGACCAGGCCGATCTTGATGAACGCGGTGCCGAGCCCGGAGATGTTGTTGATGACCGGGATACCGAGCGCGTGCGCGGCCAGCGAGCCGTAGACATTGGGCTTGATCGTCCAGCCGAGGAACGCGACCGGCCGCACCTGTTTCAGGATACGGAGATACGCTGCGGCAAGCTTCAGATCGCGGACCGGCGAGAGCCCCTTGCTGTCGATCTCGATCGGGAAATATCGGACCCCCAGCGCGATTAGCGCCTCGCTATGTCCATCACGCGGCGCGATCGCGACGACGTCATAGCCTTCACGCTGCAGTCGAGCGATCAGGTTGCTGCGGAAATTCACGATGTTCCAGGAGGTATTGATCGACAATACGATAGCGCCAGCCATGACAGTCGGTTCATCCCTTTCCGGTTATGGCGCAGGCTCTACCGGCTAGACCTGCCAAGCGCGAGCGCTATAGCTGTGTCGGTGGATCGCATGGACGCCTCTTACATTGTGCCGAGGCAGACGTGACCGCGTATTGGATTTTGTTTGCGATATGGGCAGCCGGTGCGGTTCAGTTCGCCCGTCGGCAATATCAGGCGTATAATCGCGCATTCTATATTTTTGCCGCAACGCTGACTGCGTTGATGATCGGGCTCCGCTACAATGTCGGGGGCGACTGGTTCACCTATCTTAACATGTACGAGATCATTGCGTTTCAGACGCTCGGGCCTGCACTGACGACCACCGATCCGGGATATGCGTTTCTGAACTGGATATCCGCGGGCGCGGACTGGGGCATCTGGTTTCCGAACCTGGGGTGCGGCATCCTGTTCATGGCAGGCCTGGCGCGACTTGCGTGGCGGCAACCCAATCCGTGGTTGGCCGTCCTGGTCGCGGTGCCGTATCTCATCATCGTCGTCGCGATGGGCTATACACGCCAGGCTGCTGCGATCGGCATCATCTGCTGGGCCGTCGCCGATGCGTCGCCGAAGCGGCTGGGACGACTGGTGCTGATGATCGCCTTCGCGGCCCTGTTTCACAAGACCGCGATCCTGTTCCTGCCGATCCTCCTGCTGCCGGTGGTGGTGCGTAGTCCGTTGCTCGGCATCGTGGGTGCGGTCGCATTCGCGCTGCTGTTCAACGTTTTTCTGGGCAGTTCTTCCGACGACCTGATCAACAATTACGTCAACAGCGACTATAATTCGCAGGGTGCAGCCATTCGCGTAGCGATGAACGTGATCGCGGCCATTCTTATGCTGCTATTGCGAAATCGGCTCGGGCTGGAAGACTTTGCAAAGAGTTTTTGGACGAACTGCTCGATCCTATCGATCTTGTCTGTCATCGGCCTATTGGTATTTTCGGCCTCGTCAGGCGTCGATCGCATCGCCCTGTTCCTGATCCCGTTACAGGTGGTGACGTTCTCGCGTATTCCCTACGCGCTATCGACCACCGGCCGACCGCATTTGTCGGGAGTGCTGGTGGTAATCGGTTACAGTTTTGCAGTTCAGTTCGTTTGGCTCAATTTTGCCGATAACGCTGAGCTGTGGAAACCGTACGATACAGTGCTTAGGGCAGATGACCTCGGACAATAGCTGGCTTGATCAGACCTCGACGTCGACGCTGGACGTCGGACCCGCTGTCATAAACACCCGTAAATCATCGGGAAGAATATATCGAGAGTTTGGGTCCCGCATACGACATCGATGACGCGTCGAGATCGTCTGAGCCTGCTCATTGCACTGCCGTGGTGCGACTGATACTGGCGGCGAATGAATGCTTTTCAACCTGATGACAGCCAAATGCCGTCTGTCGAAGTACCATTGCAAGGTACGTCCGACCCGCTGATTCGGCAATTGCCGGTACTGGGCGATCACCGCGGCAGCCTGATCGCGATCGAGGGGGGGAGCACCGTACCGTTCGACGTGAAACGCATTTACTACATCTTCGGGACGCAGCCGGGAGTGGAGCGGGGGTTTCACGCGCACGTCGCCTTGCGCCAGCTTGCGGTCTGCGTGGCGGGGAGCTGCGAGATGATCTTGGACGATGGGCAGGAAAGAACCGCGTATTTGCTCGATCGTCCCGATCGTGGGCTTCTGATCCAGGCCATGATGTGGCGGGAAATGCGTAACTTTTCTGCAGATGCCGTGCTGCTCGTCCTCGCAGACCATGCCTATGACGAAGCCGACTACATACGCGACTATGACCGCTTCCTCGAAACGGTTAGCAGGCTAGCATGACGATTTCCTTCCTCGAATTAAAACCTATCTACGACGAGTTGAAGGACGAGATCGATACCGCGATCGCCGAGGTCATGGCCAGCGGCTGGTTCGTGGGCGGCCCCATCTGCACGCGGTTCGAAGAGCGTTTTGCTGATTTCTGCGGTGCCAAGCACTGCGTCGGCGTGGGCAACGGGCTGGATGCCCTTCACCTGGCGATCCGCGCGCTGGGCATCGGTGCCGGCGACGAGGTCATCATCGCCAGCAATTCGTTCGTAGCGACGGCGCTGGCCATAACGATGGCTGGCGCTACACCGATTTTCGTCGAACCGGATCCGATCAGCAGCAATCTTGATCCCTTGCTGATCGAGGCGCGGATTACGCCCCGAACCCGGGCGATAATCCCGACGCACCTATACGGCCAGCCGGCCGATATGGCGCCGATCAAGGATATCGCCGACCGCCATGGCCTGAGACTGATCGAGGATGCGGCCCAGGCGCATGGTGCGCGATATCGAGGACAGCGCGTCGGCAGCGGATATGGCGATATCGTCTGCTGGAGCTTCTATCCGTCGAAAAATCTCGGCGCTTTGGGCGATGGCGGAGCGATCACGACCGACGATGCCGACCTCGCCGAACGTATCCGCGTCCTGGGGAATTACGGTTCGCGTCTGCGTTACGTGAACGACGAGCGCGGGGTCAATTCCCGGCTCGATCCGCTTCACGCCGCGGTGCTGGCGGCGAAACTGCCCTATCTCGACGCGTGGAACGCCCGCCGTGCCCAGGTCGCGGCCCTCTATCTGACCGAGTTGGCGGATTGCCCGATCCAGTTGCCGCATGTGCCCGAATGGGCCAACCCCGTCTGGCATCTGTTCGTCATCCACTCGCCACACCGCGACGCGATCCGTACCGCCCTGGCGGAGCAGGGAATCGCGACTCAGCTCCACTATCCGATCCCGCCCCATCTGCAGCAGGCCTATGCCGATCTGGGGCTTGGCAAAGGTAGCTTCCCGATCGCCGAGCGGCTTGCCCGAGAAACGCTGAGCCTGCCCATAGGACCGCATCTTGCCCTCGACGATGCCAGGCGAGTTGCCGAGGCTATCAGGAAGTGTGTGATATAAGCCGATCGCTGCCTGATATGGCGATCTTTTCAATCAATCGCGTGTCCTGTTCACACGGATCAGGGCACCGCCGGGCGCCAGATACGATACCTATGCGGCATGTTACTCAATGCCATTTCAACAGGATCATCCATGATCAATTCTGAGCACCCCTTGGTCAGTGTAATCATCCCCGCCTATAATCACGATAAATATGTCGAGCGCGCAATTCGCAGCGTCTTGACCCAGACCTATCGCCACATCGAGTTGATCGTGGTCGATGATGGATCAACCGATGATACGCTCGCGGTGATAGAGCAGGTTCGCAGCAAGTCGGAAAAAGACTTCAAGATCATAGCGAAAAAGAATGGCGGCGTATCGTCCGCACTGAATGCCGGCATAGCCGCTTCGCACGGTGAATATATTGCGATACTGGCGTCGGACGACTGGTTCCTGCCCGAAAAGATCGCGCGGCAAATCGCGATGTTCAGCGCGGCAGGTCCGACGACGGGCATGGTCCACGCCAACGGTTTGATTCAGAGCGAGGACGGCGGACCACCGGTGAATCTGCTTGGCAGCTATCGGCCCGCCGAAGGTTTGTGTTTCAAGGAACTCGTTGCTCGCGGCGTTACCGCGATCGCACCAAGTATCATGGTAAGGCGATCGGTGGTCGACCAAGTCGGCGGATTTGACGAAACGCTCGTTGGCGAGGATCTGGATTTTTATGCAGCGGTCGCTGCCCATGGCTACGCGATCGGATTTGATCCGACCCCACAAATCGTGAAATCCGCCCGAGCAGACAATCTGGCGACGAGGGTCGAGTTGTTCTTCAACGATCCGTTCATAACGCTTGCCAAATATCGCGACCGTTTCACCGCAGCAGAATATCTGGCGATGGAGAACGGTTTTTATGCCGGCATGGGTCGCGCTTCGGCGGGAGTCGGTGAGTTTGCCTTGTCTTGGAAGGCGTATCTGACGCTCTTCCGCCGACGGCGAAATGCCGCACCCCTTGTGGAATTCGCCGCTCAGAACGCACGATACCTCGTACTTGCCGCCTTACCGCGACCTCTGCGCTCCCGTCTCAGACGCGCGCGCGCCGACATTCGTTCTAAAGCCGATAGGTGACAGTGCGGCTCACCTAGCTTTCGATGTTTGTCTAAGCTGTTGCAGGCGGGTTCGTGCGATCATGGGCAGAACGCGGATTCCAACGGCGCTCTTCATCCATCGGCGACTTGCGAAGCGGAACGTCATCAGTCGCGACGATGTGCTCAGATCGCTCCATCGGCCTACGCGATCGAAATAGGCAATATCGCGATCGATCCGGTTGGATAAGGGGAATTCGCCTTCAGCCTGCCGCCCATGCCATCTCCTGAAACTGTCGAGCGTTGTCCCGAAGGCGGCAGAACGCCGCTGCCATTCACGGTCTGCCCGTTCGATCGCTTCGCGATCGGTCCCGGCTGCGCTCTCGAAATTGGTCAGCGCGCCCGAATGGCGGCGATATTGGACCAGCACGTCGGGAACATGGGCAATGCGAGCGCCCATCGACGCGAACGCCAACCCGAGCCAGGTATCTTCGAACAAGACCATCTCGTCGTCCCGGGGTCGGCCCAGCGCCTTCAATTGCTCTATGTCGTAGACCGACGAGGCGCCGTGGATGTTTATCCCCTTGGTCTCGGGAATATAGTCCTGCGGGGAAAATCCTGAATCGTCGAACCGGTAATGATCGTCGATGATCGTGCCGATGTCGTCGATCACCGCATAGTCGGCGAACGCAGCCGCATAGGGCTGGCGGGACCATGCAGTGGCCATAACCTCGGTGCGCCGGGGCAGCGACACGTCATCCGCCGCGCTGACGATAAGCAAACTGCCCGATGCCAGCTCGGCTATGTCCAGGAGGTGATGAAGGACCCCGCGATTGGTCGGGCTACGGCGCACCACAAGGCGATGTGGCCCCTCGTACGTCGCCGCGACCGCCTCCATACGGCGCATCGTTCCGTCGGACGAACCGTCGTCACTGACGATGATCTCCAAATTTTTGTAGGTCTGGGCAAACACCGCACGCATCGCGGTTTCGACGAACTGCTCCTGGTTGAACGCCATGATGCAAAAGGTGAGCAAGGGCGGTTTAGCGGTCGCTACGACGCTATCATCCGGCATGGTGCTTGTACTGGTCATTGGACGGCCCGCGCGGGATTGCCCACCATCGTCGCCCCCGCCGGCACGTCGCGGGTCACGACGGCCCCCGCGCCGATCATCGCGCCTTTGCCGATACGCACGCCCGGCAATATGATCGCACCGGCACCGATGCTAGCCCCCTGCTCGACCACGGTTTGCGCGTAAGCCGTGGGATGCTGCTTGGAACGGGGCCGCTTGTCGTTGGTAAAGGTGGCATTGGGCCCGCAGAAAACGTCATTCTCCAGCGTTATGCCATCCCAGACATAGACGCCGCACTTCAGTGTCACGCGGTCGCCCAATATCGCGCCGCCCTCGACCAAAGTATGGGCGTTCAGATTGCAATCTCGACCGATCACGGCACCGGCCAGGACAACGGAGAACTGCCAGATGCGGGTCCCCTCCCCGATGACATCGGACATCACGTTTGCCAAAGGGTGAATCATCTTGGGTATCCGATATGGAGAGAATTGGTGCACGGTCCTGAGGATGACGCCTACGGAGTACGTAACCGTCACGCGGTATCGTTCACTCTAACTTGCGCAGCCAGACGAAGAGGTTGCGGCGGTCGTGATGCTGATACCAGGGGCGGATCATCTCCTTTGCAAACGTTTTCGGTTTGCCGAGATCGACAGCGCCGCGGTGCTGCAAGAAGGCAAACCGATGACGCATGCTTGGCAGGACCGGCTCCAGCCCTGCAGCGGCTGCCATCGCCTCGATTGCCGGCCGGGAGAAGAGGTTGACATGTTCCAGCGGTTGAACCGGCACGATCGTCGGATAATCGCCGGCATACTCTCCATCGCGCAGAAGCTTTATGAGCGACATCCGGTCCGGGGCGGTCGGCACCGATATCTTCAAGATGCCACCAGTGCGCAGCGCCTGAGCCAGATGCCGGAGCATATCGAGCGGCGCGATCAGATGCTCGAACACCTGCTCGGTGTTGATGAAATCGAACTGAAGCGTATCGATCTCTTCCAGATCGACGGCCTTCACTCCGTGTGAACGCGCGAAATCCATGCGCGACTGCGACAGGTCGGATCCGTAGGATTGGCAACCGAGGATCGCTGCTATGCGCGCCCACAATGCCCACCCCATGCCGAAATCCAACGTCCGCAACTCCTGTAGCGGAACGCCCAGATACGACGCGGCGGCCATCACCTCATGTGCATCGCGGGACAGCAGCGGCGCCCGGATATCGCGCCGGTACGTATCGATTTCCGCTTCCGGATCCTGCGGGTTCTCGACCCAATCGGTATAGAGATCGCGCAACAGCTCGTCCGAACCGACATTATGCTGATATACCAGATCGCATTTTGCGCATTGATCAAGTCGGTAGGTCGCTCGTGAAAGCCTTGCGGTATCGACGCCGTAATAGGTCCGGACAAACGTACCGATCCCGGCCTGATCAAACCCGCTTTCGAACAATATCGTGCTGTCCGGGCATTCACACGCAGGGCAAACCGTCCGAGCCTCAAAATCATATAATGACCGAGAGGGCGTTCCAAATGCTGTCATATCGCCTCCAGTGCGGTCGCATAATCGCCGACGGCACGATCCAAAGAGAAGTGTGCAAGACCGATCTCGCGCGCGTATCGCCGAATGTCTTCGGCGTCGGCCGTCATCAACCGTTCTTCTAGCCACTCGGCCGCAGCATCGTGGCCTGCACTTTCGTCCATGAAGACCCCTGCCGCGACCGCGCTCCGCACATCACCGATCGCTGCCGTGCCGACCACTGGCGTTCCACACAATAGATATTCGGCGACCTTGACCGGTGCGACCGCGCGCATGGAGAATCCGGTGTTCCGGTATGCGGTAGCGAGGTCGGCGCTGGCAAGATAGGCCGATACCGCATCGGGTGGGACACGGCGGACGATCACATGGTGCGGGCTGTACGGCACAGCGGCCAAGGCGTCAGGCACCAGGTCGGGCGAGCCGGTCAGGATCAACAGCTTGGCATCAGGCCGCTTGCGCCGCACCGCAGCCAGCAATCCGACGCTTTCCTCCAGCCGATATTGCGGCCCCACGGATCCGGCATACACAATCAGCGGCGTATCCGTCGCCACCCCCAATTCGGTCCGGATACGCACCCGTTCGGCTTGCGGGATGGGCGCGAACAGCGTTGCGTCGCGCCCATTGGTGACGATGCGCACCCGGGCCGGCGATACCACCGGCCCGGCACGTGCGAGAAGGATATCCCGGGCCGCATCGGTTCTGGCGATCGTGATATCGGCCTTCCGAACCATCGACGCCTCGATCTCGCGGAGCAAACGATAGGGCGCACCATTCGCATCGACACCCGCGAACTCCACCCGCTCGTCGGCCGGCAGTCCGTCCGCGTCGAATATGATAGGCTGCGTCCAGCGACGCCCTGCCAGAATGGCCAGCGCCGGCATCAGGCTACGCGGCATGATGACATCGCTACCGAACGCCGCAGCGGCCGACCGCACGGCTCGCGCGCCGACGACTGCAGTTGCCATCGCCCCCATGCTGCCCCCGCGCCGCAGAACATTGTGAAGGCGGAGGCCGATACCGGCATCGGCGCAGACGCGCTTCAGCGGCTCGGCGGTGTCATCGGAACCCCAGCGGAACTGCACGATGTCGAAATGAAACCCCCTGCCCCCAAGAGCCTTGAAGATCGGAACGAAGAGACCTTCGACATAGCTGACCTGCGGGCCATCCCATGTGACGAAAAGAACTCTCTTCACCTATGGCGACCATGACGGAGTGACAAAAAAGGGCGAAGCAGGTATATCGCGACCCTATATGGCATATCCAGAATATGCCAAGGTATATCAAGTGCAACTACACTTTTAGCAATATCCAATATTACCGGCTTATCTTTGGCAAACGGAATTCCCCTTTTGACGATAGCCAGTAGATTTAAAATAATGTTGTTCCTCGCGATGCGTAACTTGTTAACGGCAACACCATGTTGGATAGCAAGCCGTAAAGTTCGCATATTTGTAAGAGCCTGCCCTAATATTTGCTGAGCAGTATATTCGCGAGTCCTGTCACGATATAGGTAAACTCCCTGATTTCCACCTACCTGTGCAGCAGATAGAAAAATATATCGCGTAATTACCTCGTCATCCGAGTGACCATGAAAATCAAAGTCATTTGTGGCCGTATCGTAAACTTCTCTTTTAAATACACCCATAGGATGAATTGCCCACCCACCGATCGTTCGACCAAAAGCCTCATTTCCACTAATAACTTCTGTTAACGGCGGTATATAAAAATGAGTCTTTCCACTTGAATCAAGTCTTAGCATAGTATATATTGAAATGTCGAGCTGACGATTAACTAGGTCCGAAGCCGCATCTCTTACTGCGTTGGGACCAAGAATATCATCTGAGTCGAGAAAGGTGATCAATGGATAGGACGATAATGCTATGGCTTGGTGCCGAGCCCTTGCCGCCCCCACATTAGCAGAGTTACGAACTATTTTAACTTTAGGTATATTCGCCAAGGTTACCAATGAAACCGAATTATCCGTTGAGGCATTGTCAATGACAATGACCTCACCAATCATGTCATCGGTAGTATCGATGGAGTTAAGACACTCAATAATATAGGATGCGTCGTTCCACATTGGAACAATGACCGATACTAGCGTCATAAGCGTACCGCCCCTTTGAATTTTCCGATGATCCGCCTCAGGCGTTCGCCTATGGCTGCATCAGCGGCGCCTATCGCTTTCAGTCCACGGACTCCGAAAACTGTTGCGACCAGCATACCGACCATAAGCCCTGCAATGTGCGATTCAATCGAAACGAGGCATATGCCAACTGCGCTAGCGCACACGACCAGAGTTACTGCCCAGTTTTCCCATGATAATCTTACACCCCGCCGCATACTTAATATCACCGACACTGCAACCGACGATATCAGGCCGGCAGCATATCCAACGGCAATACTGTTGAGGCCCATAGTCGCAAAGAATATCCATGGCACTCCAACCAAAAATACGTCAAAAGCTAATTCCGCTGCAATAAATCCTAACACACTACGTGTAACTATAAGAATATATCCAAGCGCCCAACTTAGTATTTTCAGACTGTCCGCAGCTACTTGCCACTGAAACAATGGCACGGCATTAGAAAAATCTTTACTGTATAGTAATGGCATAATCCATGGCGCTGCAGCTACTGCTGATATTAATATCGGCGCCGATAATATCAATGCTAGCCTATATTGCTCATTCAATATATCCGTAAGGCCGGAAGAATTATCTGCTGAAGAACTAAGTTTAGGGAAATATTCTACGCTCATAGCGGCCAAAACTATGCTGAGATTCACATTGGTTAGGGTGTAGGCTGCCTGAAAGAAGCCCGCTGCCTGAAGATTACCGCGTTCGGTAATAATCCACCTTACCCAAAGCTGGCCAAAATTGCCTATCCAAGCCGCTACGGATACGCCGATACCGAGCATCAAGAGCGCACGCCACTCGCCCAGAACCGCTTTATCAAACCGGCGCCAAGGCATGCGGGGCACTCGACGAAAATAGGGAACCGTAACCAGCAAACTTGCCAACGGCATTGCAAGCACCGCCATATACAGGCCCGGTGTTCCAGTCGCGGCAACCGCGATTACGCCAGCAATCGCACCGAGCACAGAACCATAAATGCGGATACGGGCAATATCGCCGATACGGCTGTAAACCTGAAGAAAGACAAGTTGCGCGGCGTTGATCACCGCGACTGCAACCGCCAGAGCAATCCACGGCACGGTTGGCGAAGCGCCGGCACCATCTGTATAGAACCTCTCAAACCCCCACAGACCGACCCCGCCGACGACCGCCGCGACAAGCGCAAAATACCAGACCGCAGACTCTGCTAAAGACCTCGCTTCGGTGTCGGTATCATGCTCGCTAATTTGCCGCACACCGCTGACGCCAAGATTCAGGCCCGCTAAAGCGGAGCCCGTGGACCATAGTACGTTAAGTAGGCCAAACAGACCGACTCCGGCAGGGCCCGTTAAGAGCGCAATTACCTTCATCCGGCCAAGACCAACTAGCAGCGATATCACCGTAGCTCCGCCGATCAGCCCGGTGGACCGCAGCGTCCGCTTCATCGATTCGTTGCTGTTTTCCACGGCGCTATTTTCCAAGGCTATTTCCCACGGCGCCGACCTTGCGCAGCATCACGGAAGGCATTGGCCATTGCCGATCGTTGCGACTGGAGTGAATACTGCGCCTCGACCCGCGCCCTGCCATTCGCGCCCATGGCAGCCCGCAGCCCGGCATCGTTCATCAGCAAACCGATGCGATCACGCCAAGCCTCGGGCGACGTGCACAGAAAACCCGTCCTGCCGTCTTCGACGATCTGGGCATTCACCCCTACCGGCGACGCAAGCGTGGGAAGTCCGCACGCCATGTATTGAATCAGCTTGTACCCGCACTTGCCACGCGCCCATGGCTCATCCGGCAACGGCATGATGCCGATATCGATCTGCTGGACTTCGGCGATCTCAGTCGCTTCCTGCCACGGAATATTGTCCACGCCCGCATGGCGATCTGCCATCGGCCCTGCACCGACCGCGCGAAACCGCCAGCCTGCGCGCTCGATAAGAGGCAGCAACTCGGGCAATATCGGTTCGACATAGCGCCATGTCGATGGCGACCCGATCCATCCTACCGTCCCACCCCTGGACGTTGGCGAACTGTCCTGCTTCGTGGGAATATAGGCCTCGATGTCGACCACGGTGGGAATGATCCTGACATCGGCGTGCGATCGCACATACTCCGCCAGATACGCATTGCCAGCGACGACCAGCGCCGCATGGTCGAGCAAGGTGGCGATCTTCCCACCTAGTGCCTTGCGGACAGCACCATTGGCATGAGCATCATATTGATGGAAGATCGCGTCATCCATATCGACCATGAATGGCGGGCCGCCCTTCATCGCCAGCAGCTCCACAAATGCCGGCATGAAAGGCAGCGCCTCGAAATGTATCCAATTCAGATCATAGTCGTGGTTCTTCAACAGAACGCCAAGCCTGTTGATATAGGACTTTGCGACCAACACTCTGTTTTTGGGTTTGCTTTGCGCCAAATCACTTAGATATTGCGCGTTGAACAAAGGCTTTACGTCAACCTCGATTCCCTGATCGGCCAAAATCGGCAGATATTGCAAAAGGCGTTGTCGCGTACTTGCGGCTTGCCTTTCATATTTGGTGAGGGCAAGAACACGCATATACTGTTACAATTTCTCTTTGTCGGCTAGCCGCTTGCTGCGCTCCTCATGGTGCCGGTTTGTTACACGGTAAAGCTTTTTTTGCCATCGTCCGACGTAGCGGTTTCCAGTGCGCATGCCTGTTGCCCACCGGACTTTGATTTATAGGTCAAACGCTATCCATTCGTTCGTAGAGCCTTCGACGGTCTTCGGATCGATCAGCTGCGTGCCGTGTCACCTGTCGTACACGACCCCGCCACAAACGACGCGCCAGCGGAACGAGGCTCTTCAGGACCTTACGGTCCGGCAACTCGGTCTCACGAGAGCAGGCCGGCCGCTGGACTTTACCGCGGCGATACGCTTTGGACCTCCTGCTGCGGTTCTTGGACTTGGTGTCATCGCTGGGAGAGTATCGCATGTGTGGGATAGCAGGGTATTGGAGCGCATCGAGCGCTACGGTCGATGCCACCCCGATGGCGGACGCGCTGACGCACCGCGGTCCCGACGATGGCGGTGCTTGGGCCGATCCTGCGGTAGGGATCGCCCTATCGCATCGCCGCCTGTCGATCGTCGATCTATCACCCGCCGGGCATCAGCCGATGGCGTCGCCCTGCGGACGCTACATGATCGTCTTCAATGGCGAGATCTATAATCATCTCGACCTGCGCCGCGAGCTCGAGGCGACCGGAGCGATCGGGTGGCGCGGGCATTCCGATACCGAGACGCTGGTCCACGGCATCGCGCGCTGGGGCCTGGATGCGACGCTCGAACGCGCCGTCGGGATGTTCGCAATCGCGCTGTGGGACCGCCACGCGCACACGCTGAGTCTCGCGCGCGACCGGATGGGCGAGAAACCGCTTTTCTATGGGTGGAGCGGGATCGGACTGGTGTTTGGCTCCGAGTTGAAGGCGTTGCGCGCCGCGCCCGGCTTTGCCAACCTGGTCGATCCGGACGTGCTGTCGCTGTACCTGCGCTTCAACTACGTCCCTGCCCCCTGGTCGATCCTTCGACATGTCTACAAGGTGGAACCCGGCGTGATCGTGACGCTGGGTCGCGATGCGCTTGGCGCACCGCCCGCACTGCCGCCAACCGCAGACGGTGCATCGCTGCCCGGTGTTACATGTCGCCGGTACTGGTCGCTTGACGCAGTCGTCGCGGCGGGGGCCGATCCGGCGATGACCGAGAGCGAGGCGCTGTCAGGTCTCGAAGCGCGGCTGACCGAGGCGGTGAAGATCCAGACAGTCGCCGACGTACCGGTCGGCGCGTTCCTGTCGGGTGGCGTCGATTCCTCGGCGATCGTCGCGTTGATGCGCAACGTCACCAGCGCCGACGTGAAGACCTTCACGATCGGCTTTGCTGAAACCGGGTTCGACGAGGCACCGCATGCCCGCGCGGTCGCCGCGCATCTCGGCACCGATCACCACGAGATGTATGTGGATGCCGAAGACGTCCGCGCGGTGATCCCCGACCTCGCGCGGATCTACGACGAGCCGTTTGCCGATTCCTCTCAGATCCCGACCGTTCTGCTCAGCCGGCTGACGCGGCAGTCGGTCACCGTCGCGCTGTCGGGCGATGGCGGCGACGAGCTGTTCTGCGGGTATAATCGCTACCTCGTGTCGCGCCGTTATTGGGATGCGGCCGCGCGCGTGCCGGCGCCGTTGCGCGCGGGTATCGGCAAGGCGCTTACCCGGTTGTCACCCGGCACCTGGGACGCGCTGACCCGGCTCCCGGGGGTGCCGCGCATCTCGATGCTGGGCGACAAGGTCCACAAGGTCGGCCGGATGCTGCAAACTGAGGTCGGGATCGCCGACATCTATCGCGCCTCCAGCGAGGAATGGTCGGGCGGGCTGCCGCTGACATCCGACATACGCTTGGCCGCATCGATCGATACGCCGCCTGCGCTGCGAAACGAGGCAGCCGAGCAGATGATGCACTGGGACATGCAATCCTATCTGCCCAACGACATCCTGACCAAGGTCGACCGCGCGGCGATGGCGGCCAGCCTGGAGACCCGCGTCCCGCTGCTCGACCACCGCGTCGTCGAGCAGGCGTGGCGCACGCCGCTCGCGTTCAAGGTCCGTGACGGCCAGGGCAAATGGGCCCTGCGCCAGATCCTGTATCGCTATGTCCCCAAGACGCTGATCGAGCGGCCCAAGGCGGGGTTCGCGATCCCGATCGGCGCGTGGCTGCGCGGTCCGCTGCGCGACTGGGCGGAATCGCTCTTGTCGGTTCAGGCGCTGGCCGAGCAGCCGACGCTCGACATCGCCGCGATCCGCGCACGCTGGGCCGAGCACCTCGCCGGCACGCACGACCGAACCGCATCGCTTTGGGGCGTGCTGATGTTCCAGGCCTGGGCGCGCGAATGGCATGCACGCTGAACCCAGACAGTCTTTCGCAAGCGACCGCCCTTCTCAAACCACCGGGCGTTGCCGTTTACGGGACCGCGCCGTAGAGGCATTTTGAATTTTCAGGAGTGACCGCATGCGCGTTCTCGTTACCGGCGCAGCCGGGTTCATCGGCTTCAACGTCAGCCGCCATCTGCTCGCACGCGGCGATACGGTGCTCGGCATCGACAGCCTCAACGAATATTACGACGTCACGCTGAAGCATGCTCGCCTCGCCGAGCTCGACAAGCTGGGCGACGGCTTCGCGTTCAAGCAGGTCGACTTCTCCGATCATGTCGCGCTTGAGGCTGTGCTCGACGGCGAATCGTTCGACCGGATCGTCCATCTCGGTGCGCAAGCCGGCGTGCGCTATTCGATCGAGAACCCGCGCGCCTATCTGCAAGCCAATCTCGCCGGGCATCTCAACATGATCGAGATCGCCCGCCACCGGAAGGTCGAGCATATGGTCTATGCCTCGTCCTCGTCGGTCTATGGCGGCAACGACACGCTGCCGTTCCGCGTCGAGGACCGCGTCGACCAGCCGCTGTCGCTCTATGCCGCCACCAAGAAGGCGGACGAGCTGATGAGCGAGACCTACGCGCATCTCTACCGGATCCCGCTGACCGGCCTGCGCTTCTTCACCGTCTATGGCCCGTGGGGCCGTCCCGACATGGCGATGTGGCTGTTCACCAAGGCGATCTTCGAGGGTCGTCCGATCGACGTGTTCGGCGAGGGCAACATGCGCCGCGACTTCACCTATATCGACGACATCGTCGCCGGCATCGTCGCCTGCGTCGACAATCCGCCCGCCGACGATGGCAGCGTGAAAGCAGGCGGCAGCGTCAGCCCGCACCGGATCTACAATATCGGCAACAGCCAGTCGGAGGATCTCGGCGAGATGATCTCGCTGATCGAACAGGCCTGCGGTCGTCCCGCCGAGCGCCGGCTGCTGCCGATGCAGCCCGGCGACGTGCGCGATACCTTCGCCGACATCAGCGCGATCCAGAACGACCTCGGCTTCGAACCGCGGACGACGATCGCCCAAGGCGTGCCGCAGTTCGTGGCCTGGTATCGCGAGTATCACGGTCTCTGAGCCATACGACTCTCGGGCCGAATACTTCGACCCGAGAGTCGCAGGCGTCATGACTGCGATGACGGAATCTGTCTAGAACACCCCGGAAACACCCCGGACAAAGGAACTTGCCGTTGCTCGACGAGTTTCGATATCGTCTATAAGTCTATGACGAATAGCAAAACTTGCCATTATTTGATGTGGACAAGGGCGGCGATTCGGGGCTATGGAAACTGCGATATTGGGTTTTCCGAATCCTACAAAGGGGATGAAGGCAATGAAATTGAAGGCACTCTACACGGCGATGACGGCGCTTTCGCTCGTCGCAGCGCCGACCATCGCGGCAGCGGCTCCCGTCGCTACCCCGCTCACGCAGCCGGCCAAGGAATCGGTCGATGGCGACAACGCACTTGCTAGCGGTGGTGGCTTCATCGTCGCTGCACTCGCAGTCGTTGCAGTCGGTCTCGGCATCTATGTTGCCGTCGACAAGAACGACGACACGCCCAACAGCCCGTAAGCCATCTGGTTTTCGGTAGAAGAACGGCTCGGATGGTTATCCATTCCGGGCCTTTTTCTTGTCCGGACGCTTTTGTCTGCCCTCTTAGATCGATCGATTGATCGCCCATGGCTTCGGTCAATCCCATGCTTGGAATGCTCGGTATCGTCGCCGTGATCGCGGCCGGACCGGTAACCGGCCTTGTCGCTGCGCAGGTCGTACAGCCCTTGTCGAAGTCGATCTCGGCGCTGCCCCCCCACCCTGCCCCGGCCCCGGTAGCGACCGCAGTATCGACTTTGCCGGGCCGGGAGGCGGATGGCCGGGTGGAGCGCATCACGTTTCGTCTCGCCACCGCCGGCCGAGCCCGTTGCCCGGCGCTCGAGCCCGCTCTCGGCCTCGTGCTCCAGCACCTATCGCAATTCGAGCTGGCCGATCGCGCAGGCATGATCACCGGACTGTCGCTCGATCGCGGCCCTGGCTTGATCGCGGTCGTTCCGGGCGGTCCCGCGGCGCTGGCAGGGATCCGTCCCGGCGACGTGCTGCTGGGGATCGATGGCCACGCGATCCCCCCCGAGACGGCGCTTGCCACGCCGTTCGATGCCGCCCGCGCGCATGCCCGCGCCGACGCCGTTCGCGACCTGCTGGCGCACACGAAGACCACGCCGTTTGCGATCTCGCTGCTGCGCAAGGGGGTGGTCTCGACCGTCACGGTGACGCCGCGTCTCGCCTGCCCGTCCTACGTCCACCTCGCGCGCTCGGACCAGCGCAACGCCTATGCCGACGGCCGCCATGTCTTCACCACCACCGGTCTGCTATCGACGGTCCGGAACGACGACGAACTCGCGTTCATCCTTGCGCACGAGATGGCGCACAACATCCTGCATCACGCCCTTGTCATGCGGGGCGGCGAGGTCGGACACGGCATCGGCCGCAATCTGGGACGCAGCGGCCGAATCGTGCGCGAAACCGAGCGTGAGGCCGATGCGCTTGGCGGGACGCTGATGCTCGACGCGGGGTTCGACCCGGTCCGGGGGGCCGCCATCCTAGGGCGTCTCGGTGGAGGCGATCTCGGTATCGAGCTGTTCGCCGCGCATGACTCCGCCGGCAAACGCATCGCCGCGATGCGCGCGCTGGCCGCGGCGCGCCAACGGTGAGCCAGCGTGATTTCTACCAGGTCCTCGGCGTCGCCCGCGATGCGTCGTCCCTCGACATCCGCGCCGCGTTCGTCCGGCTGGCGAAGCATCATCATCCCGATCACGGGCAATCAGCGCACCTGCCGGGACGTCTCCACGAGGTCCAGCAAGCCTATCGCTGTCTGTCGGAGCCGAGCACAAAGGCCCGGCACGACGTCGCCCTGGCGGAAAGCGAGCGGCTCCATATCGCGCACCAGCGCCGTGTGCGGACCCGCTTGGCCCGCTATGATGGGCGCCGTGCCAAACACGGCTCCGGGCCTAACCCGCCGCCCCGGCTCGAGGCCCATCGCAGGATCCGCTGGTGGGCGGTCGGCGTGCTCGTCGTGAGCGCGGCGATCGCAGCGAACGTGGCATGCCTCGTCCGCTGACTATTTGGCGCCGAAACCGGTAAACATGATGCCGATGGTGCGGAGCGCGATCAGGAGGTCGAGCCACGACGAGAAGAACTTGATGTAGTAGAAATCATAGTGGAGCTTGACGTGGACGTCGTCGAGCCCGGCGACATGGCCCTGGTTGACCTGCGCCCACCCCGTGATCCCCGGCCGCACGATATGGCGATAGGCGTAGAAGGGGAGCTCGCTCTCGTACCAGGTCGACAGCGGCACCGCTTCCGGCCGCGGTCCGATCCAGCTCATCTCGCCGCGCAGGATGTTGATGATCTGCGGCAGTTCGTCGATCCGCGAGCGGCGCAGGAAGCGACCGATACCGGTGATGCGGTCGTCGGCATCGCGGGTGATCGCCGAGTGCCGCGCGGCGACGTCGCCGGTCGTCGTCGCCTGCTCGACCATCGTGCGGAACTTGATCATGTTGAAGGGGATGCCGCGATACCCCATCCGCTGCTGACGGAACAGCACGGGTCCGGGCGAGCTCGCCCGCACCAGCAGCGCGACGACGATGAGAGGCAGCAGCAGGATCGGCAACAGCACGATGCTTGCGACGATATCGATCGTCCGCTTGATCCCGCGATAGCCAAGCGCCGGCAGCAACGAGCCGAAGCTGTTCTCGGACAGATGCTCAATCTGGACACGCCCGGTCACCGATTCGCGCAACTGCTTGGTATGGTAGACGGGAATGCCCGAGATCGCCGCCTGCGCCAGCATCCGCTCCCATTCGGGCGAATGGTTCGACCGCAGGTCGACGACGATCGAAGCATGCGGATCGTCGGGCACGACCGGTTCGATGAGCTTGATCCAATCGATCTCGGGCGTGTCGTCGACGATGCCCGTCTTGCCCACGGGGACGTAGTACATGCGCCTGGGTGCTGCGCTCTGATTAAAATAGCCGAGCAGGAACGTCACGCCCACCGACGCGAGATACCCGGTCAGCAGCATCGAGCCGCTATAGCTCAGACGCGAAGTCAACAAGATCGCCGCAGCCATCCCGAATGTCGTTGAGAAGGCGGGCAAGATGAAGCCGAACGCGCGCGCGCCCGGATAGATCGTGACCCGCCGGAAGACGAGCAACGCCGTAACCGCCGCGATCAGCGACGTCAGCTGAGTGTTGCCCGTGCTCGAAAGGTCTAGGGAGAGCGTGCCCGATGCTACCAGCGGCGCGGCCAACGGAACGAAATACGCCGTCAACGCCACCACCAAGAGCGGCTTGAGCAATCGAACGTCGGTATGGCTCACCCGCGTGGACCGTCCATTATCGCCGGTTATAAGCAAGAACCACCCCATACCGTATTAACAGCTTGTACGTTTTGCCGAGCCACGACCAAATCGACTTGCATGGCGCGGTATGCCCTCCACCTCTTTCCAGCAAGCATTACAATCCTGCTTGCCGCTGGAATGCGATCTTCACATCGACAGCCTCTGCCGACAGGAGTCTTGCTTACCCGACCAATCCACGATCTCGGTCGGAAACGGCGTTCAGGATTGCTCGGCCATATGCCGTCTTCTTGAACCTCTCGCCTGCTGCACACGCCTGGTCGGCAGTGATAAAGCCTCGTTCGTAAGCGATTTCCTCAAGGCATGCGATCTGGATGCCCTGACGGTGCTGGATGGTCCGGACGAACTCGCTGGCCTCGAGCAGGCTGTCGTGCGTGCCGGTATCAAGCCAGGCATAGCCGCGGCCCATCTGTTCGACGAACAGGTCGCCAGCGTCCATGTAGATGCGGTTGAGGTCGGTGATCTCGAGTTCGCCGCGTGGCGATGGTTTCAGGTCGCGGGCAAATTGCACGACCCGATTGTCGTAGAAATACAGGCCGGTGACGGCATGATGCGACTTGGGCTTTGCCGGCTTTTCCTCGAGGCTGACGGCTTTGCCGCCGTCACCGAACTCGACGACGCCGTAACGCTCGGGATCCTCGACGCGGTAGGAGAATACCGTCGCGCAACCCTTGCGCGCGACCGCGCTCGCCAGCAGGTCGGTCAGGTGCGCGCCGAAGAAGATGTTGTCGCCAAGCACGAGCGCAACATCATCGTCACCGATGAAGTCCGCGCCGATCGTGAACGCTTGGGCCAAGCCCTCCGGCTTGGGCTGTTCGGCGTAGGCGATCGCCAGGCCGAGTGCCGCACCGTCAGCGAACAAACTCTTGTAATTGCCGATAAATTCGGGGTTCGAGATGATCAGGATGTCGCGGATGCCGGCGAGCATCAGCACCGACAGCGGGTAGTAGATCATCGGCTTGTCGTAGACCGGCAGCAGCTGCTTGTTCACGGCGAGCGTCGCCGGATGCAGTCGCGTGCCCGAACCGCCTGCGAGAATGATGCCCTTCATCGGGGAATGTCCTTCTTGGGGGCCCCGAGCAGTTCGTCGAGGATGTTGCCGAGCGCGGTCTGCCAGGCCGGGGGATGGATGCCGTAGTCGCGCGTGATCGCGTCGTGGCTGAGCAGCGAATTCGCCGGGCGCGTCGCAGGCGTCGGATATTCGGCGGTGGTGATGCCTTGCACTTCGGCGCGGGCACCACCGCGCACCGCGCTCTGTACGAAAATCTCGCGGGCGAAGTCGGCGCAGGTGACCGCGCCCGCGTTGCTGAAATGATAGGTGCCGGTAGGGGCGACAGGGTCGTCGACGAGGCGCATCGTGATCGTCGCGAGCGCGGCCGCGAGATCGGCCGCGGACGTCGGGCTGCCGTGCTGGTCGTCGACCACGCGCAATGTCGGGTTGGTCGCGCCGACGCGCAGCATCGTCTTCACGAAATTGCTGCCGTGTGCGCTGACCACCCAGGCGGTCCGGACGATCGCATGGCGCGCGCCGGACGTTCGGACCGCGAGTTCGCCCCCGAGCTTCGACGCGCCGTAGACGCCGAGCGGCGCGACCGGATCGGTCACCTCCCATGCGCCGTCGCGCGCGCCGTCGAAGACGTAGTCGGTCGAGACCTGGACGATCGGGATACCGGCCTTCGCGCAGCCTTCCGCAAACGCCGCGGGCGCCAGCGCGTTGACCGCCCAAGCGGTAACGATGTCGCTCTCGGCCTTGTCGACGGCGGTATAGGCGCCGGCGGAGATCACCGCCGCCCAAGGTTCGGACGCGACCATCGCGGCGATCGCATCGGTATCGCGCAGATCGAGTTCGTCGATGTCGATCGCGGTAACCGCCCAGCCCTCCGGCCAAGAATAGCGCTTCAGTTCGGTACCGAGCTGGCCGTTCCCGCCGGTGACGAGGATCTGTTTCACGCCGCCAGCCCGAGGGGCGTCAGTCATACCGAAAGGCCGCGGCGCTGGTCGGCGCTGTGCTCGGCGACGATCGCCTGCCACCAGTCCTGATTGTCGAGATACCAGGCGACAGTCTTCTCGATCCCGGTCTCGAACGTCTCGGTCGGCTCCCAGCCGAGCTCATCCTTGATCCGCGTCGCGTCGATCGCATAGCGCTTGTCGTGCCCCGGACGGTCGGCGACGTAAGTGATCTGCGTCGCGTAGGACTGGCCATCGGCGCGCGGGCGGAGGCGGTCGAGGATCGCGCAGACGGTCTTCACGACCTCGAGGTTCTGCTTCTCGTTATTCCCGCCGACATTGTAGGTCCGGCCTGGCTCGCCTCTTTCGAACACCGCATGCAGCGCACGGACGTGGTCTTCGACGAACAGCCAGTCGCGGACCTGGTCGCCCTTGCCGTAGACCGGCAGGGCGGCACCGGCGAGCGCCTTGACGATCATCAGCGGAATGAGCTTTTCGGGGAAGTGATAGGGCCCGTAATTGTTCGAGCAGTTGGTGATCAGCACCGGCAGCCCGAAGGTGTGGCCCCACGCGCTGACGAGGTGGTCCGACCCCGCCTTCGACGCCGAGTAAGGCGAGCGCGGATCGTACGGCGTCTCCTCGGTGAACAGCCCGGTCTCGCCGAGCGAGCCGTAAACCTCATCGGTCGAGATGTGATGGAACCGGAAGCGCTCGCGAGCCGCCTCGTCGAGCGACAGCCAATAGGCGCGCGCCTCGGCCAGCATCGTGTAGGTGCCAACGACGTTGGTCTGGACGAACGCGCCGGGGCCGTCGATCGAGCGATCGACATGGCTCTCGGCCGCCAGATGCGTGATCACGTCGGGCTTGAACTCGGCGATCGCCGCGCGGACGGCATCGGCATCGCAGATGTCGCCCTGGACGAAGCGGTAGCGGTTCGACTGTGCGACCCGCTCGACCGTCGTCAGCGTGCCGGCATAGGTCAGCTTGTCGAAGTTGAGCACTTCGTACTGCGTGTTTTCCAGCAAGTGGCGGACGAGCGCCGAGCCGATGAAGCCGGCCCCGCCGGTGACGAAAATGCGCATCAATCTATCCTTCAAACGAGCGAGACGAGGACAGCCATCATAGGAAAATGGGCTATCGAAGTTTGCCAATAGCGGCTGGACCTGATCCTTTGCGCTCAGCTCGGGCGTCGTACCGATCGGGATCGGCCAGGCGATGCCGCCCGAACCGATTGCGGGATCGTCCCAGCGTATGCCCTGATCGGCTTCGGGCGCATAGGTGTCCGAGCATTGTAGATGACTTCACAATCGGGCTCGAGCGTCAGGAAGCCGTGCGCGAAACCGACCGGGATGAAAAGCTGGTCGCCGGTCTGCGCCGACAATTCCGTTCCAACCCACTTGCCGAAGGTCGGCGACCCCTTGCGAATATCGACCGCGACGTCGAAAATTCGTCCTCGAATACACCGTACCAGCTTGTCCTGCCCCCGCGGCGGGGTCTGGAAATGCAGGCCACGCAGCGTGAACGCGGACACAAATCTCATCATGCCTGCATCCTCACTACGATGCAAAACCGGTTTCAGCCTGATATTGTTAGCTAAGAACAGGGTTCGCTTCCACCGCCATGATCTAGAAACAGCAGCACTCGTGCTGCGAACGTGCTTCTGGTCTGAACACACGTAGTCCAGCCATTCTACTCATACTCCGATCGTTTGAATTTGCCGCGAAACCAGTCGCCTTGCCCAGCCTGCGGCTTGGTCCGCCCCTCATCGCATAGCGCCTGATCCAGCATGACCACGAGCGCAGCGCGATCCTGTTCGGGCACATCATCATGTCTCAGTCCTCCGGCTTCACCTCGATCGCACAGTGCACGGTGTTCCCTGACCTTCCAGCCCGCTTGCGACAGGCCTCCAGCGTTTTGCGATTAGCAGCGACCAGCTGATCGCCAGCCACGATACCGGCGAACGCCCTGGGTGACGCAGCCCGCATCAGGCGCTGCCCCCCTTCCCACATTGGCATGCGCAACGTCCGCGCCGCCATCCGCTCCGGCAACTGCCAGCCGGGCGGCATGGTCCGCGCGACTGGGCCCGCCAGCGTTGCCCACATGACCATCCCCAGCACAAGTCCGATCAGCCCAATGCGACGCACCCGCCCGCGCTGCTCGTCCGCCATGACATGCGAGTCCAGCTGACGACCGAGCTTCGTTGCGACCTCCTCGATCACCTGCCGTGCAGCGGCGATAGCACGGCGATCCTCGCTCCGCCCCGCAGTACCAACCTCTATGATCTGCCGGCCGATCTCATGCGGAGTAAGCGCCAGCGCCGGACTGTTTACCACCGCATCGATACGCTGCGCCGTCGCGTAGAGGTTCCGGGATATGATCCCCAGCGTCTCGGCGTAGTCCGGCGTGTCCGACGGTTCGGCGCGCTCGGCCGCCAGCCGCTCGACCGCGCGACGCATCAACGACACCTCGGCACGAAGGTCTTCGAAGGCCGTGGCCGCGTCGTCTTCGCCATCCGCCATCCGCTTGTCTCCTATCGGCTAAGGTCACGATCCTGCTGCCGGTCACGTTCGAACTGCCTCTGGCGCTCGAGCATCTGCTCGAGCGACGGCGCACTCTCGATATGGATCCCCAGCTCGGGTGCGCGGCGGGCCAGCTCTTCCTTCAGCATGGGGTCATGCCGCAGGTCGTCGACCATGACGGCCATGCGCCGCGCGACGGGGCCTGTGCGGGCATCACCGCGTTCGGCCTCCAGTACCCGCCAATGCTCCATGAACCGGTCGGCACGCAGCGCCGGGTCGGCCCGGACGCGGGCTTCCTCCGCCAGGGCACGGGAAACGGCCCGCATTTCGCCAGCGGCGACATCCCGGGCCAGCTGCGGATTGCACGCGAACGCCGACGCCAGATCGCTGCTGCCAAGATAGCGAGACCTGTCTAGCGTCTCGCTTGCGCGCGCCAGCGCGGTTTCCTGATGCGGCAACACCGGCAGGTATTTCTCACGCATGCGCGCGATATCGGCCGCGGCACGCGCATAGCGCTGGATCGCCTTCACCTCGCCCGGCCGGCTCGTGCTTTCGGTCACACGGTCAGGCACCTCCCGTGGCTTTGGCCTGAACCCGGCGAACATCGAGCGCGCCTTGGCCTCCACCTTCTCGATCACCGCCCGCGCCCGCTCGGGGAGCCGGATCTCACGCCTGTCGGCAAAAGCACGAACCACCTCAGGCTCGGCCGCATAGTCCGCCGCCATGTCCTTCGACCGGTCGCGTGACAGCACCGCGGCAAGCTTCGCGTCGCTCGCGAAGTCGTCGTGCCCGTAATGCAGCTGCACCCCGTCACGGTGCCGCGACAGGGCGACATAGGCCGCGTGCCGGTCCATGCCGGGCGTGGCGAGCACGTCGACGTGGTCGACCGTCACGCCCTGCGATTTGTGGATGGTAGCGGCATAGCCATGATCGACATGGGCATAGTCCTTGAGGTCAAACCCGACCTGACGGCCGTCATCGAGACGCACATCCATCCGTTCACTTGATACGGCCTCGATCATACCCAGCGTACCGTTCTTCACCCCCAGCCCGCGCTCGTTGCGCAGGAACATGATCCGGTCGCCGGTCGCGAATTGCCGCTCGCCCCGCTCCGCTTGCACGACGACATCGTCGCCAAGGTCGCCAGTTGCGCGCAACCGCTCGCGCGCCTCGCCATTGAGCGCCAGCACCTCGGCGTTGGTATGGGTGAGGATCATACGGGTCGAACCCGGCTCTGCCCGCCGCAACCGGTCCCAGCCCTCAACCAGATTTGCTCGCGCGGCCTCGCGCGTGTCCGCCGCGTGCACCATGCCGTGCTCGCGGTACGCGCCGATCGCCTCGGGTGTCATACCCGTCGCAAGCCACCGCGTCGCATCGCGCTGCCACGCCGCCCGCTGCCGGCGAATCTCGGTGATCTCGGCAGCACCGTGCCGCTCGCTGATCGACCGGAACGCTGCGCCCGCCTCGATCGCCTGCAACTGCTCGGGGTCGCCGACCAACACCACCTTGGCACCGGCCTGATCTGCTGCCGACAGCAGCCGCTCCATCTGCCGCGTACCGATCATGCCCGCCTCGTCGACCACCAGCACGTCACGGGGGCCGAGTTGTTCACGGTCCCTGCCCCATGCATATTCGAGGCTTGCGATGGTGCGCGACGTGATGCCGGAACCGCTCTCCAAATTCTCCGCCGCGATCCCGGACAGTGCGGCCCCGCGTACCGTGTAGCCGGCATCCTCCCACGCCTCGCGCGCAACCCCCAGCATCGCCGACTTGCCACTGCCGGCATAGCCGACGACGGAGGCGAGACCTTCGCGTTCGGTAATCCGCCCTAACGCGTCCCGCTGCTCGCCCGACAGGGTGAGCCCCCTGCCCTGCGCCGCGTCCAGAGCGCGCTGGACGCGAGTGGCAGCGACGAAGTGATCCCTGGTCCCGGCAAGCCGGTCGGATGCACGCTCCAACCGCGCCTCGGTCGCGATCATCTCGCGGCTCGTGAACCGCTCGTTGCCGCGCCCGTCCTTGCCCAGCGCAACGAGGTCTGGCGATGCCTTCGCAGCCGCCATCACCCGGTCATACTGATCCCTGCCCTCCGAATGCCGGAACGCAAAGATGGCGAGGTCACGGTTGGTGAACGTCGCCTGCGTTCGCGTGATCGCATCGAGCGCGATATTCGGGTCGGCGATGATACGCTCGCCATTCTCGCGCGCGATGCGGTCGTGATCCTCGAGCCGTTCGGCTTCGAGCCCCTGCCCCGGTCGCCGCGATGCAGCTGGACCGATCTTGTGCTGCGGCTCGAGCTTTATGCCCTGTTCGGCATAGGAGCGATGGTCGATCCGTGCGTCGATCCCGAGCTCTGCCAGCCGCTCGTTGACGTGCGCACCCCAGGCTTCCCGCCAGTGCTGCAACAGTTCGTTCTGGTTCCAGTCGCGCGCCTTCTGGCCAAAGCCGTCAGGCCCCACTTCGCGCATCGCCAGCATGACATGTGCGTGCGGCTTGGGGCTGCCGTCCTCGGCCTTGTCCCAGTGCACATTGAGATCGGCGACCATGCCGCGCTTCACGAACTGCTCCGCGACGAAATCGCGCGCCAGCGAAATGCCCTGCTCGCGGTTCATCTCACGTGGAATCGAGAACTCGATCTCGCGGGCGAGTTGCGCGTCCTTGCGCTTCTCCGCCGCCTCCACCTCGTTCCACAGCGTCGTGCGATCCTGCAACCGCTCTGGCGCGCCTTCCGGCAACATCACTTCGGAGTGAACAACGCCACTCTTGTTCGTGAAGTTGTGATGCCGTTCCAGACGATTATCGAACAGTTCGGAAGCAGAGCGATACGCAGCCGCAGCAACGGCGCTCGATCCCTTCGCGCGGCTGATGACCTTGGCGGAGAAATGGTAGATCGCCATGACGCCGCGTCTTTTACGCTTCTGAGCGCACGTCGGCAACGACGTTTAAGCGCGCACTCACGACCACTTCGTTTGGTCGCTCATGACTTGATGCTGTAACGTACGAACGGCATAGTCAGCTTTCGTGATGAGCCATGCGGGAACACACACGATGCGTAAAGTCCGGGACTATGACGCCGAGCTCAAAGCGCTGAACGATCGCGCACGAGACCTCAAAGCGAAGAAGATTCAACAGCTTGGTGAGCTGGTCGTCGCAACGGGTGCTCAAGGACTCGAGCCTGAGACCCTTGCAGGGGTGCTACTCGCTGCGGTTGCGACAGACGATGCTGATCGAAAGGAGGCGTGGCGCGCAACCGGCGCCGCCTTCTTTCAGCGACGAAGCCGCAAGGTCGTTTCAGACGACACGCAAAAGGGTGACACAAAGCCTGACAGCCATAGCAACGGCGGAGCGACACAATAGGGCCTTGGTCCTACGTTTGGAAGCAGCGCGGCGTCGAACTGATACGCGGGACTGGGTCGTGCAACGCCGAGAACGCACCCGCCACCTGATCGAACTGGGCGGCCTCGTCCAGAAGGCTGGCTTGGTCGATCTCACCGACGACGATCGCGCGACCATTTACGGCGCGTTACTAGAGACCGTCGGCAAGGCACGGAATAAGGCAAATGGCGATACGCTTGCGCTATGGCGACGACGTGGCCGACGTGCCTTCGCTATAGAAAAATGACATGGGAGACGGCGCAACTGGCCTGGCAACCGGCGCCCCTCATCTGATGAACGCTCGACCGAATTTGGCGAATGTCGCAGCTTTATTTTATGTGAGTAAAGTGGGAAACGGATACATGATGATCCATCGACGCGCCCTCCTTCGCGGAGCCCTGCTGGTACCGTGCGCGTCCCGCGCGTTCGCAGCGCAAAATCGCGTGTTCACGCCGGAAGAGTTCGGTGCGAAAGGCGATGGCGTAACGAACGACAGCGCTGCGATGGCACGCCTATCGACGGCAGTACGACTGTACGGCGGTGGGACTGTGGAATTTCGTCGCACGACATACGTCGTGGGCGCTCAAGGCCTCCAGGTGCAGGGCGCATTCGCCTTCCCCCCTCGCGAGCTGCTGACGTTCACGGGATGCTCTTTACCCCTTCATCTGAAAGGCAACGGCGCGCGCCTGCTTTGCGAACCGGGCTTGCGGTTTGGGGTATTCCGCGACGGCGAACCGTTCAAACATGTGATGCCGTACCTCGGCCCAGGAGTAGCCTCGCCCTACAACTCGATGATCCTGGTCGAGGGATGCACTGCCGCCGTTCGGATCTCGGATCTCGACCTTGAAGGCCCCGGCGACAGGATAATGGTGGGAGGGCAGTACGGCGACACCGGCTGGCAAATCCTCTCGACCGGACTGATCCTTCGAAACAACGCAGGGTCGGAGATCGTAGAGCGGGTTCGTACCCATCGTCATTGCCAGGACGGCATGATGATCGACGGTGTGGATGCCGATACACCAGGTGTCGAACGCAGCCTCGTCGGGGTCACGGCCGATTCCAACGGGCGCCAAGGCTGCAGCATCGTTGGCGGGCGAGGCTACCGCTTTACTGGCTGCTCATTCACCCGTTCCGCGCGGGGCAGTATCAAATCCGCACCGGGCGCTGGCGTCGATATCGAAGCCGAGGGAAAGAAACACGTCCGCGACCTCGCATTCTTCAAATGCCTCTTCTCCGATAATGGGGGGTGCGGCATGGTCGCGGACTCAGGGGATACCGAACGCGTTCGCTTCGAGAATTGTACGTTCATCGGCACGGTCAACTGGTCCGCCTGGCCGAGCAAGCCGTTTTTCAAATTTGAAGATTGCACCTTTGTCGGTGCGATGACGAGGGCGTTCGGCGATAGCACAGTTGCGCGTGCAACCACGTTCGCCCGATGCACTTTCGACGACGATCCTGCGCGCTCGCCCACCGGTGAAGTCTTTGGCGGAGGCGACGCAACCGCACCAATGGTCAATCTCGGGAACAACCGGAACGTGTCGTTCGACAAATGCCGCTTCTCGGCGCTTCATGGCTCGGTTCTGCCGTGGTCGACGGGCGCAATCTATCGCGACTGCACCATGGCGCAGGGCGACCGCGCATTCGGCTATCCCCGCGGCCAATTCGTCGGAACGAACCGGATCACCGGTAAGGTCGACCTCTACAACTCGAAGATTTCCGGCGTTTTGACGGTGAACGGCCGCCTGATCCCGCCGTCCAGGTAATAATAAGGGGCCATATTGCCGCTGCCCCAACCTGTTTCCCGGTACTTATACCGTCGTAGATCGCAATCCGGCAAGCCGATCCCGCGAAATCAGATTTGTTGGCGTGCTACGCCAGTATGGAGCAGCGTGAAGACGACCGATCACGCCGAAAGAGAGCGGAGCGCGACCGATGTCACGCCCCGCCCCTGTCACGTCCAGCGATAGACCGCTGGCTGTTGGGACACTGATAGGCGTAGACACGTAGACACGTAGACACGTAGACACGTAGACACGTAGACACGTAGCAGTGTAGACACATCGATCGCCATCGAGTGTGTCGGGAACGCGGTGGACAAGATTCAGATGGGTTCCTTTCGCCTCCTCGACGCAAAAAACTCATGAACCACGGCCGCCTTGCCAATAGGCGTTCATGATCAAACCCCAATGCCTGAATAGCTCTTATTGCGAGGCCCGCAGCGGGGGCCATTGGCGCGATGCGTGGATCAGGACGAGGATCCAGACGATATCGTCGACGACCTCATAAACGAGGCGGTAGCTTCGGTGGGGTGTCAGTTCGCGTGTGCCGGGGATTTCTCCCTCGTGTCCGAGCATGGGAAACAAGGCGAGCCCGGCGACCGCATCGTTGAACAGGCTGTCGATCCGTAAGGCAGCGTCTGAGTTACGCGCCTCGAGATAGTCCCAAATCGCTGCGCGGTCCTGCTCGGCTTCCGGCGTCCAGACGATCCTCACGCCCGGTCGGTGATCCGGGCGCGGCGCGCGGCGAAATCAGCCTCGACCGCATCATTGTCACGCCCCTGCCCCGCATCGACCGACACGCGCGCCGCCTTGACTTTGCGGTGCAGAAAAGCGGTATGATCGTGCTTTTCGACGAACTCGCGCATGAGTTCACGAACCACCTGCGATGCCGGACGGTGGCTCGCTTGTGCGGCAGCCATGAACTCCGCGCGGAGATCGGGCTCGAGCTTCATCGTGAACACAGCGGGCTTAGGCATGACAATCTCGCATCGATACTGACAAGGTATATACGTCGTCGCGACATAAGTAACAATGATCGCCGCGATTCTCGATCAAGCCCGGACGCACGAAGGGCGGGAAATGGCCCTAGCCGCTCCCCGCCCCGTTACGCGTCCAGCTATATGCCCGTTGCCGGGCGCAAGGCTCAGAAGTGCGTGATGATGCCGAGCATCGGACGGAAGCTCTGTGCCGAACCGAAGGTGTTGACCTCGGCGCGGATGCGGAAGCCGGCGTTGCCGGTGATGCCCTTGAGGCCGATGCTCTGCGGACCGACTTCTGCGCCGATGCC
>NZ_RCWT01000015.1 GCF_003688595.1 Sphingomonas sp. PP-F2F-G114-C0414 | reverse complement strand
CTTCAGAAGCCGTTGAGGCCGTCCGCTGCGGTGACACCCCTCTAGGGCCACCCCCCCACCCCGTCAAACACTATTTTACAGTTTTTGGTCGGTTTCCGGAAAAACGACGCCTGCACCCCCTGTGACGCTGGGCGGGGCCGTATCAGCCTCACCGGGGGTGCAACTTGGCCAACGCTATGCCTGCAAGGTTCTGGGCTCGACCGATATGCCGGATGCGTAGGCGCTCGAACCCAATCGATAGCTCCATGAACCTGGCCCGGTGTGCTTCGAGTTCGGTCGAGCGACACCGCGCCGTTCGATTGGCTTGGGTAACGACCAGCGTGGAATCGCCGAACAGCGTGATATCGCGGTCTCCGTTTCGTGCTGCGATCTCCAATGCATGGATGGCAGCCAGCCATTCGGCGTCGCTGTTACTGCCGTTACCGAGATCGTGCCGGTAGTGCGCTACCCCCTTCCGGACTACGGCGCATTCGATTGGGCCAGGGTTTGGCCGGCAACCGCCGTCGAAGAACAGCTTGATCGACCGCCCATATGTCATCAGGCCTTGGCTCGCATTTTTGCTGCCACCTCGTCTGACGCACGTCGCTTCCGGTGCGCCAGTGCTGCGCTAGCGGCGATCAGACAAAGACCCGCGAACGGTGAGCCGCGACGGATCGACCTCAGACCTCCGAGCGCCAGAAGCGATGCTGGTAACCCTGCCTGCATGCCGCTGAGATGGGCGGCGGCCAAGACCCCTACCCTGTCCGGTTCCTCGGGCTGAACAACTGGCTTCGGGTCGATGTCTGTCGCAACCGTATCCGCGACGGTCGCACCGCGCGTTCCCATCGGCGTAGCCCCTCCGGTCGTCGTGTCGCTCGTCGTTTGGTGCTCCAGTTCCGAATTCAGTTCTGCGCCGAGCAGGAAAACATAGGCCGAGAGCCACAGCCATGTGAGGAGCACGATGACCGCGCTCAGTGAGCCATAGGTCGCGCCGTAATTTCCAAAGCGCGAGACATAGACGCCGAACCCGATCGTCGCGCCCAGCCATATAACCGTTGCAGCCAGAGATCCGGGCGTCAGCCACGCCCACTTGGCTTTGTGACGATTGGGGCCGAACCGATACAAGCACGCCGCCGCCGTAACGCCTAGCGAAGCGAGCACGCCGTAACTGACGAGGCGGATCGCCAGCAGCAGGATTTCCGGCGCGCCAGGTATCAGGCTGTCGAGTAGCGCAAACGCCGCGGTCGACAGGGCGGCAACCAATGCCAGCATCACCGCCCCGCCAGTGATCGCGAAGGCCAGCAGGTTCAATACGATGAACCCCCGCGTTTCCTTCTCTTCATAGGCGATGTTGAGCGCGGTGACGATCGACGAGGCACCCTTGGTGCCGCCGTACAAGGCAATCCCCAGCGCGATGACGAGGCCGAAGCCCTTCTTGCCTTCAGACGTGCCGACGACGGTCGCCAGCTGATCGCCGATCACGCGGGCCGCATCATCGGGGAGGACGTTGAAAAGAGCACGGATGTTGGCGACGACGGTCGCGGTATCGGCAACCAAGCCATAGATCAGGACGACCGACGCCAGCAACGGAACGATCGCCGCGAACCCGTAGAACGCGGTCCCCGCGGCGATGAGCCCGATATTATCGTCCGCTGCCTCGGCCCAGGTCCGTTTCAGGACCTTCCACCATTCGCCTGCCGACATGGACCAAGGGCTAGTGGCAGTGTTCGGCAAAGCGGTCATATCGGCCAGAGTCTTGGTCCTCGGAAAACAGTCGTGTCGCGAGGATTGCCCCGCATCAGCCCAACGCCGCGGGTCGCGAAACGTGCCGCATGTTCGTACGCAATCCTCGTCTAGAGCTCGCGAAGCGCGCGTGCGGGGCGCGCGCCGAGAATTGGCCACGCGCCAATCAGTCCGATCGCCATCGTCAGCCCGGCGCCCCCGACCAGCGTCGCGAAGACCACTGCGTAGTCCGGAAGCCATTCGAACGTGAACAGCTGGGTCACGACATACCACGCGCCGCCGAGCCCCAGCAGCAAGGCAAGCAGCGACAGCACGATGCTCAAAAACGCGTATTCAAGCGCCTGAACCGCGAGCACCTGCAACCGCGTGGCGCCTAACGTTCGCAGGATCACGCCGTCGTAGGTGCGCGCCTCGCGTGCGGCCGCGATCGCACCGATCAGCACGG
This sequence comes from Sphingomonas sp. PP-F2F-G114-C0414, assembly GCF_003688595.1. Lineage (GTDB taxonomy): Bacteria > Pseudomonadota > Alphaproteobacteria > Sphingomonadales > Sphingomonadaceae > Sphingomonas. Next base: position 166,253 of record NZ_RCWT01000015.1, on the reverse strand, counting down.
CGATACCGGCCAGGATCGCGACAGACGCCGCCGCGGTGATCGCCATCGCCATCTGCAAGACGATCGCGCGAACCTGTCCCAGCACACCGCGCACCTCGATCACCGAGACCGACGGGAAGCGGGGCAGCAGCGCACGCATCACCCTCGCCTCCTGCCCGGGCGCGAGATCGATCGTCGCCGCGAGATTGTGCGGAGCGTCCTCGATCGCGTTGGGCGAGAAGACCATCACGAAGTTGAAGCCAAGCGTATCCCAGCTGATCCGCCGGAACGATGCGATCGTCGCGGTTCGCTCTACCCCGAGCAACGTATAGCTGAGCGGATCGCCGATCTTCAGATCGAGCACCTTCGCCAGCCGCTCGTCGATCGAGACGAGCGGCGGCCCATCATAGCTTCTCGGCCACCAGCGGCCGGCAGTCAGTTCGCTCCCTTCAGGAAGGGTCTCGGAATAGGTCAGACCGCGCTCGCCGCGCAGTGCCCAGGCGCCCTCGGGCAACGTCTTCAGGTCGGCGACGCGCGTCGTGCCATAGCCGGTGATCGTGCCGCGCATCGCCGGCACCGTTCGGATCAGCGGGTGGGTGGCGACCGCTTCGACGACCCGGCGAAACTCGGCCTCGCGATCAGGCGGGACGTCGAGCGCGAACAACGCGGGCGCGCGCTGCGGCACGGTCCGCTCGATGTTCGCGTCGATGCTGGTGCGGATTCCGGCCAGCAGGACGAACAGCGTCAAGCCCAGACCGAGCGCGACGACCAACGTCCCGGTCCTCGCACCGGGGCGGTGCAGACCGGCGACCGCCAAGCGGAGTAACGGGCGCCGCGATCGAGGCAGCAGCGCTGCCCCGCGACGGATGCTCCATCCGAACAGCGCCAGGATCGCAAGTACGCCCGCCACCGCCGCGAGGAAGCCGGCGCTCAGACCGGGCTGTTCCGCGGTCAGCAGCGCAAGCGCGACGATCGCCGCACCGGCGCCGATCACCCAGGGCAGCGTCCGGCGGAGAGGTACACGACGCTCGCCGAGTAGCCCGCGCAGCAACCCGGCGGCTGGGATACGCCCCGCCTCGATCAAGGGCGGTGCGGTAAAGGCCAGCGCGATCAGCATGCCGTAGGCCGCAGCAAGCGCAAGCGGCGCAACCTGAACGGCGAACCGCGGCGCGACGGGCAGGACGTCGCCGGCAAGCCAGACGATCAGCGGCACGGTCAAGATACCCGCGACCAGCCCGGCGACGATCCCCATCGCCGCGACCACCGCGACTTGCAGGATATAGATCCGCGCGATGATCCCCGAGGTGGCGCCAAGCACCTTCAGCGCGGCGATGCTGCTGCGACGCGCGGTCAGGTAGGACGACACGCCGTTGCCGACGCCGATCCCGGCGATGACCAGCGCGGACAGGCCGACGAGCAGGAGGAACTGCCCCATGCGGTCGACGAAGCGTTCGGCGCCGGGTGCGGCGCGATCGCGCGTCTTGGTTTCCCATCCGGCGGTCGCGAACGCTGTCTTGAAGCGGTCGGTGGCGGTTTGCGGCGACGCGCCTTCGGGCAACCGGACGCGGTATTTGCTTTCGTACAGGCTGCCGGGCTGGACGAGGCCGGTCCGTGTGATCCCCCCGAGCGAGACGATCGCGACCGGACCGAGCGTAAAGCCCTCTCCCAGCCGGTCCGGCTCGCTCGTGACGATCCCACCGACGGTGAATTCTGCGGTGCCGAGCCTGACTCTGGCGCCAGGCGCTATCCCGAGGCGCTCCGCCAGCGCGGGCACGACGAGTACGGTCGTCGCGTCGAGCGGTCTTGCCGATCGGCCACCGCGCAAAGCCAGCGTGCCATAGAGTGGATAGGCGGTATCGACACCCTTGAGCTCGATCGGCACGCTGTTCGTACCGCGCACCGCCATCGCTTGCATCCGCACCGTCTCCGACACGGCACCAAGCCGCGCCATCGCCGCACGTTCGGCCGGCGTGGCGGCGCGCTGCGAGGCCGAGAATTCCACGTCACCGCCAAGGATCGCGCTTCCGCGGGAGGCGAGTTCGGTATCGATCGCCTGGGTCAGGCTGCCGATCGCGGCGAGCGCCCCGACGCCGAGGAACAGGCACGCGAGCAACAGCCGCAGCCCGCGAAACCGCAGGTCGAGTTCGCGTCGCGCAAGTCGCCACGCCAGCCGCCAGTCGTTCACCGCAAGTGGTCCGCGACGATACGCCCGTCGCCCATCTCGACGATCCGGTCGCAGCGCGCCGCGAGAGCGGGATCGTGCGTGATGACGATCAGCGTCGCGCCGGTCGCGGAACGGCGATCGAACAGCAGGTCCATGATCGACGCCCCGGTCGCGGTGTCGAGATTGCCGGTCGGTTCGTCGGCGAACACGATATCCGGACGTGGCCCGAGCGCGCGGGCGATCGCTACGCGCTGCTGCTCCCCGCCCGACAATTGGGTCGGGTAGTGGCCCATACGGTGTGACAGGCCGACGGCGGTCAGTTCGGCTTCCGCGCGCGCGAACGCGTCGGGCATGCCGGCCAGTTCCATCGGTACCGCGACGTTCTCCAGCGCGGTCATCGTCGGCAGGAGATGGAAGGCCTGGAGGACGATGCCGATCCGCCCGCGTCTCGCGCGCGACAACGCATCCTCGTCGAGCGCCCCGAAATCGAGCCCCGCGACCCGCACGCTGCCGCCGCTCGCCTGTTCGAGTCCGGACAGGATCGCCATCAGCGACGACTTGCCCGATCCCGACGGCCCGAGCAGCGCGATGCTGGTCCCGCGGGCGATATCGAGGTCGATGCCCTTCAAGATCGTCGTCGCCGCACTTGCTGCGCCGAGCGTCAGGGTGACATCGCGAATGGTGATCACCATGTCGTCTGCGGCATGATCGGGCACGGCGTCGTGCGCATTGTGAGTCATGGGTGGTTGGAGATCTTCAAATTGGAGCGAAATCGAAAAAGCAGGCGTCGGACACTGTATGGGGTCGGCGCGGTCCTTCTCCAAGTCGGGCTGCTCGCCGGATGCGATCGAAGCGACACGACACCCGCCCCCTCACCTCCCACCAATGCCGTCGCGCCAGCCGTCGCAACGCCAGCGCCGAAAGGTCCGCCGAAGTTGATCCTCGCCTTCGGGGACAGCCTGTACGCTGGGTACGGGCTCGATCGCGGACAGAGCCTGCCGGATGCGGTGCAGGCCCGGCTGCGGCGTGACGGGATCAATGCAACGATCGTCAACGCAGGCGTATCGGGGGATACGAGCGCGGCGGGGCGTCAGCGGTTCGCGTTCGCGCTCGACAACATGACGCGCAAACCCGATCTTGTGTTGATCGGGCTGGGCGGGAACGACGTGCTGCGCCAGATCTCGCCTGCCGAGACGCGGGCAAACATGACGGCGATGCTCGACGAAGCCAAGCGTCGCGGTATCCCGGTTATGCTCACCGGAATGATGGCGCCGCCCAATCTGGGCCCCGACTTCGCCAATCAGTTCAACACCATCTGGCCGGACTTGGCCAAGCGGTACGGTGTTACGCTCTATCCGTTCATTCTCGACGGGGTGATCGGAAATGCGCAGTTGATGCAGACCGATCATGTTCATCCCAATTCGGGCGGGGTCGCCAAGATCGCGGCAAAGGTCACGCCGGTGGTCGAGACTGCGCTCGGGAAGTCCAGTTAACCCTTACGTTTGAGTAGCGCCGTTCGCAGGCATTGGCAGACGATCTCTTCGCGCTGGTTGATCAGGCGGTGGGTGAAGGTGACGATGCCCGCCTCGGGACGCGACTTGCTCGGCTTAAGCTCTGTAACCTCCGTCTCGGCACGCATCGTGTCGCCGATGAAGACGGGTTTGGGGTGCACCAGCTTGTCGTAGCCGAGATTGGCGACGAGCGTGCCGAGCGTCGTCTCGCCGACCGACAGCCCGACCATCAGCGCGAAGGTGAAGGTGCCGTTGACCAGGATCTGCCCGAACTCGCTCGCCTTGGCGGCCTCGATATCGAGGTGGAGCGGCTGCGGGTTGTGGGTCATCGTCGAGAAAAGGAGGTTGTCCGTCTCGGTCACGGTGCGACGGATCTCGTGCTCGATCCGGTCGCCGATGCGCCAGTCGTCGAAATAACGGCCGGCCATCAGGAATCCTTCTCGATGCGGACGAGCATGGTGCCCTCGGTCACCTGCCCGCCCTCGATTGCGTTGAGGTCCGCGACGATGCCGTCGAACGGCGCGGTGAGGGAGTGCTCCATCTTCATCGCCTCCAGCGTGACGAGCTTCTGGCCCTTCGCGACGGTATCGCCCGCTGCGACGTCGACCGCGATGATGCGGCCCGGCATCGGTGACAGGATCGCACCGTCCGCTGCTCCGCCTGCGGCAACACCCGACGCACGCCAAGGCTTGAGCTGCCAAGTCTGGCCCGCTTCGGAGATCAGGACGTCTTCGAACGCCGACGTCGTTCCGGCCTGCCCGTCGAGATCGACCTCGACCGGTTCGCCGTCCAGCAGGAACGTCGCGCTCCGGCGGGGGGCGGCATTTAGGCGGAAGCCCGCGATCGGATCGGCGGATACCAGCGCGCCGGCAGCCTCGGATAATGCTTCCTCAGTCGGATGCGTCGGCGGCATGAGCGCGTCGCCTTCGCGGGCGATCAGACCGGTGTCGAGCGTGCCCGCCACGAAGTCGGGATGGTCGAGCGCCTCGACGAGGAACCCTGCGTTGGAGCGGACCGGCCAGACGACCGCGCCGTCGAGCGCATACGCCAAGGCTTCGCGGGCGGTCTCGCGGTCTTCGCCCCAGGCGATGACCTTGGCAATCATCGGGTCGTAGAAGGGCGAGATTTCCGCGCCCTGCTCTACCCCGGTATCGACGCGAGCGGTGGTGCCGAGGTCGAAGCGTTCGAGCGTTCCGATCGACGGCAGGAAGCCCTTGCCGGGATCTTCGGCATAAAGTCGCGCTTCCATTGCCCAGCCGTCGATCGCCAGTTCGTCCTGACGCTTGGGCAAGGGCTCGCCGGATGCGACGCGGAGTTGCCATTCGACCAAGTCCTGGCCGGTGATCTCTTCGGTGACCGGGTGCTCGACCTGGAGCCGCGTGTTCATTTCCATGAACCAGATGCGGTCGGCGCGGAGGCCTTCGCTGGCGTCGGCGATGAACTCGATCGTGCCGGCGCCGATGTAATCGACCGCCTTGGCGGCCTTGACCGCAGCAGCGCAGATCGCTTCGCGGGTGGCGGCGTCCATGCCCGGTGCGGGGGCTTCCTCGATCACCTTCTGGTGGCGGCGCTGGAGCGAGCAGTCGCGTTCGAACAAGTGGACGACGTTGCCGTGGCTGTCGCCGAAAACCTGCACCTCGATGTGGCGCGGCGAGAGGATGTATTTCTCGATCAGCACGTCGGTGTTGCCGAACGACGAGGCCGCCTCGCGCTGGCACGAGACGAGCGCATCGGCGAACTCGACGGCCGTATCGACGCGGCGCATGCCCTTACCGCCGCCGCCGGCGACCGCCTTGATGAGGACGGGGTAGCCGATCGCGTCCGCCTCGTCCTTGAGGCGTTTGGGGGATTGGTCCTCGCCGAGATAGCCGGGCGTGACGGGGACGCCGGCGGCGATCATGCGCTGTTTGGCGGCATCCTTCAGGCCCATCGCGCGGATGCTGTCGGGATTGGGACCGACCCAGATCAGGCCGGCGTCGAGCACGGCTTGGGCGAAGTCGGCGTTCTCCGAGAGGAAACCGTAGCCGGGGTGGATCGCCTCGGCGCCGGTCTGCTTCGCGGCGGCGATGATGCGGTCGCCGACGAGGTAGCTTTCGCGCGCCGGGGAGGCGCCGATGTGCACGGCTTCGTCGGCCTGGCGGACGTGGAGCGCGTTCGCGTCGGCGTCCGAATAGACCGCAATCGTGCGGATACCGAGCGCCCTTGCGGTGCGGATGATGCGGCAGGCGATCTCGCCGCGGTTGGCGATCAGGAGCGATTCGATCATCGGTTCAGCCGAGTGAAGTATAGAAAGTGTAGACGCCCACGCGATGTGCACTTCGCGTTCGAAACGGCGTCGCAAGCTTGCATATCGACGGTCTGGATCGGCTGTTTCAGCATGGCGATCCCGGCATAAGCCGATGCGGGCGATGTAGGACAGAGCATCTCAGTTCGCGCAGCCGGTGGTCCGCGAGGACCAGGTGATGTTGGCAATCTTCCAGCGGCCAGCGTCGCGAACCATGTCGAAATGGTCGGTGCCGCAGTGCGCGACCTTGCCGTCGATCGTGAAGACATAGGGCGACCAGACCATCGCGATATCGCCGTCGATGTCGACCGCGGGATCGGTCAGCCGTTCGGCGTAGCGTTCAGGGCCGGGCTTGATCATGGCGGCGAACGCTGGCCAGGCCATGCGGCGGACGGTGCGCGTGCCGTCGGGCTTTTCCTCGGCGACGGTGGCGCCGCCGTCGGCGCGGACCTGGGCGAGGATCGCCTGCCCGTCGCGGGCGGCGAGCGCGGCGAAGAGCGCGTCGATCGGGACCATCACGCCCGCCTCTTCGGTCATTGCCGCGGGCGGCAGGCCGGTGCCCTTGACGATCGGCTGGACCGGGGTAATTTGTCCGGCGGCGAGAAGAAGTGACAGCAGGATCATCGGGTTACATCCGGAACACGCCGAACGCGGGGCGTTCGGGGATGGGAGCGTTGAGCGTCGCGGCGAAGGCCAAGCCGAGCACGTCCCGCGTTTGGGCGGGATCGATGATGCCGTCGTCCCAGAGGCGCGCGGTGGCGTACCAAGGGTTGCCCTCGTCCTCGTATTTCTGGCGGACGGGCGCCTTGAAGGCTTCGGCCTGTTCGGGCGTCCAGCTGTCCGCGTCGCGGTGGACGGTGGCGAGGACGGAGGCTGCCTGCTCGCCGCCCATCACGCTGATCCGGCTGTTGGGCCAGGTGAACAGGAAGCGGGGCGAATAGGCGCGGCCGCACATGCCGTAATTGCCCGCGCCGAAGCTGCCGCCGATCAATACCGTGATCTTCGGGACGGTCGCGGTGGCAACAGCGGTAACGAGCTTGGCGCCGTGTTTCGCGATGCCCTCCGCCTCGTACTTGCCGCCGACCATGAAGCCGGAGATGTTCTGGAGGAACAGCAACGGGATTCTGCGCTGGCAGGCGAGTTCGATGAAGTGCGCGCCCTTCTGAGCGCTTTCGCTGAACAGCACGCCGTTGTTGGCGAGGATCGCGACCGGGATGCCCCAGATATGCGCGAACCCGCAGACGAGCGAGGTGCCGTAGAGCGCCTTGAATTCGTGGAACTCGCTGCCGTCGACGAGGCGCGCGACGACCTCGTGGACGTCGTAGGGCGCGCGGACGTCGCTGGGGACGATGCCGTACAACTCTTCGGGGGCAAACTTCGGCGGCTTGGGCTGCTGGAGGTTCACCGTGGTCTGCGCCTGCGGTTGCAGCGTCGAGACGATGTCGCGGACGATCGTCAGCGCGTGTTCGTCGTTCTCGGCGACGTGATCGACCACGCCCGAGCGGCGGCCATGCGTGTCGGCACCACCCAGTTCCTCCGCCGAGATGACCTCGCCGGTCGCGGCCTTTACGAGGGGTGGGCCGGCGAGGAAGATCGTCCCCTGCCCGCGGACGATGATCGTCTCGTCGGACATCGCGGGCACGTACGCGCCGCCCGCGGTGCAGCTGCCCATGACGCAGGCGATCTGAGGGATGCCGAGCGCGGACATGTTGGCTTGGTTGAAGAAGATGCGACCGAAATGATCGCGGTCGGGGAAGACCTCCGCCTGATGCGGCAGGTTCGCGCCGCCGCTGTCGACGAGGTAGACGCAGGGCAGCCGGTTTTCCCGCGCGATTTCCTGGGCTCGCAGGTGTTTCTTGACGGTCAGCGGGAAGTAAGTGCCGCCCTTCACGGTCGCGTCGTTGCACAGGATCATGCACTGGCGACCGGAAACGCGGCCGATTCCGGTGATCACGCCGGCGCCGGGGACTTCGTCGTCGTAGAGGCCGTTGGCGACGAGCTGGCCGATCTCGAGGAACGGCGAACCGGGGTCGAGCAGGCGTTCGACGCGGTCGCGTGGGAGGAGCTTGCCGCGCGACGTGTGGCGCTCGCGGGACTTGGCGTTGCCGCCTAGCGCGGTGCGGGCAACGTCATCGCGGAGGGTTTCGGCGAGCGCGCGGTTATGGGTCGCGTTGGCGCGGAAGGTTTCGCTGTCGGGGGACAGCGCGGAGGTCAGGACGGGCGCGGTCATGCAAATCCTCCCCGGCACGGGGAGGGGGACCGTTCGTCCGCTTGGACGAAGGGTGGAGGGGGGCTTCCGCCGGCGTTGCGTGCGGGGTGAGCCCCTTCCACCGCTACGCGGTCCCCCTCCCCGTGCCGGGGAGGATTTGCGGTGGCCATTACTGTGCCACCTTGGGAGCAGCGCCGATCAGTTCTCTGCCGATCAGCATCCGGCGAATCTCGTTCGTCCCCGCGCCGATGTCGAGCAACTTCGCGTCGCGCATGAACCGCTCGACCGGCCAGTCCTTGGTATACCCTGCCCCGCCGAGCGCCTGGATCGACTCGAGCGACACCTTCACCGCGCTCTCGCTCGCCAGCAGGATCGCGCCCGCCGCGTCGAACCGGGTCGTCTTGCCCGCATCGCACGACTTGGCGACCGCATAGACATACGCACGTGCCGAGCTGAGCGCGACGTACATGTCGGCGACCTTTGCCTGGATCAGCTGGAACTGGCCGATCGGCGTCCCGAACTGCTTCCGCTCGCGCACATACGGTATCACGACGTCGAGGCACGCCTGCATGATGCCGAGCTGGATTCCTGCCAACACCGCGCGCTCATAGTCGAGGCCCGACATCAAGACGCCGACGCCGCCATTCTCGGGGCCCATGACGTTCTCGGCCGGGACCACGCAATCGCTGAACACGAGTTCCGCCGTTGGCGACCCGCGCATACCCATCTTGTCGATCTTCTGACCGATCGAGAAGCCCGGCATGCCCTTCTCGATCAGGAACGCGGTGATCCCGCGCGAGCCTTCGCCGGTCTTCGCATAGACTACGAGCGTATCGGCGTAAGTCGCGTTGGTGATCCAGAATTTCGTGCCGTTGAGGACGTACCCCGCGTCGGTCTTGACCGCCTTGAGCTTCATCGAGACAACGTCGGAGCCCGCGCCGGCCTCGGACATGGCGAGGCTGCCGACATGCTCGCCCGACACGAGCTTGGGCAGGTACTTGGCCTTCTGCTCGGGATTGCCCCAGCGGCGGATCTGGTTGACGCACAGGTTCGAATGCGCGCCGTAGCTGAGCCCGATCGAGGCGGACGCGCGCGAGACTTCCTCGACCGCGACGACGTGTTCGAGATAGCCCAGGCCGAGCCCGCCATATTCCTCCTCGACGGTAATGCCGTGGAGACCGAGTTCGCCCATCGCCGGCCAGAGTTCGCGCGGGAACCAGTCGTCGGCATCGATCTTCGCCGCCAGTGGCGCGATCTTGTCCGCGGCGAACCGCTGCGTGGACTCGCGGATCATGTCCGCAGATTCGCCCAGCGCGAAATCGAAATCGTTCAGCATGCCATCTCCGTGTCGCCTCGCTTGCCGAGGCTGTTGCGCGGCGACTAGCACAGCGTTTCCTCGCGCGAAACCGGCGGTGAAACGGTCATCCCCCCTTCCCGCTGGGCGATGTTCGTGCGAACGATATTTCCTCATGGGGCGTGGACGTAAGGCACGAAGATGCAATTGAGCGGTTTGATCGCGCGGCTGGGTCGACATCTCGACCTGACCGAGGCGGAGCGGGACGCGATCCTGCAGGCGGAAAAGGGCGAGCGACGCCTGAAAGCGGGCGACGTGCTGATGGCGGAGGGTGGTGAAAGCCATGCGCTTTACGTCGTGCGTCAGGGCTGGCTGCATTCGTCGACCAAGCTGATCACCGGCGGACGGCAGATCCTGCGGTTCCATTATGCGGGCGACCTGATCGGGACATCGAGCATGGCGTGGTCGCAGGCGGCGGCGACGCTGACCGCGATCTCCGACTGTATCGTGATCGAGATGCCGAAGAATGCCCTTGGCCAGCTGTTCCGCGCGCAACCGCGGATCGCCGGGCTGCTCTACGCGATCGCCGCCGCCGAGAACGTCGCGATGAGCGACCGGCTGACGACGATCGGCCGCATGGGGGCGAGCGAGCGGCTGTCGACGTTGCTGCTCGATATCATGGCGCGACTGCGGGTGACCGCGGGCGGGATCGTCGACTCGTTCGACCTGCCGTTGACGCAAACCGATATCGGCGATGCGCTCGGGCTGACCAAGGTCCACGTCAACCGGACGATCCGCGCGTTGGAGAAGTCCGGCGTGATCGAGCGGACCGGGCGCCGGGTCAAGATCGTCGACGAGAAAGCGCTCGTCGCGGCGACCGGGTTCGTCGACCGCTATGGCGAGATCGAGACGGCGTGGTTGCCCGCCGCCGCGTGAAATTCAGGTGCGATCGACCACGAACAACGTGACGCGGTCGTACTTGATGTCGCCGGGATTGAAGATCGCGTCCGGAACGAACGGGCGATCGATGACCTCGATATCCTTCAACCCGGCCAGCTTGAACGTGCCGAGCTTGATCTCCTTGGGCGGCTGGCCGTCGCGCTCGAGCGTGATCGCATCGACGAACACGTCGTCATGCTTGGTGTAGAGAATGTGCGGGGCGAGCGTGCAGACCATCCGGTTATACGTCGCGGTGATGCACTGGCGCAGCGCGATCGCCTGCAGCAGCAGGGCGTTCGCGTTGGCGGGCGAGGATGAGTCTGGCGTCGAGGTCATGTTGTGCATCGCAGCATAAGTTTGGGGGATCGGAGCCGTTAGGCCGAACGCGGCGCTCGCGACAAGGCCTAACTTACCGCAAGCGCCGGTTTAGCCCGCCGCTTCGATCTCGTCGGTGTGGACATCGAAGCCGACCAGACGCGCCGGGCCGAAGCTGGTGGTGAGCGCGGTATCGGTGGCGTCCCTGCCCCGCGCCATCAGGATGCGGCCGATCCGCGGACGGTTGTGGCGCGCGTCGAGCGTGTGCCAGGTGCCACCGAGATACACGTCGAACCACGCGGAGAAATCCATCGGTGCATCGACCGGCGGGATACCGATATCGCCGAGATAGCCAGTGCAATAGCGGGCGGGGATGTTCATGCAGCGGCACAGCGTGATCGCTAGGTGCGCGAAGTCGCGGCACACGCCCTGACGCTCCTGATAGACGTCCCACGCGGTCTTGGTCGGGCGGGCGAAGTGATAGCCGAACTCGACATGCTCGTGCGCGAAGTCGACGATCGCCTGGACCCGTTGCCAGCCCGCCGGAACGTGGCCGAACAGCGACCACGCGGTCTCAGACAGCCGGTCGGTCTCGCAATAGCGGCTGCCGAGCAGGTAGATGAGGACCTCGTCGGGCAGATCCTCGACCGCGTGCTGGACCGCGTCGGGGGAGACGGGGTCCGGCAGGCCGCTATCCTCGATCGTGAAGTCGCACGACAGCGTCAAGCCGCCCTTGGGGACGGTGAAGCGCGAGCAGACGTTGCCGAACGCATCGAGATAATCATAGGTTGGCACGTCAGGATCGGCCGCGAGCCGGTGCGGCGTCACCAGATCCTTGTTGCGCGACGGATGCAGGCTCAGCATCGCCATCATCGGCGTCGCCACATCGGTCTCGAAACGAATGTCGTAGCCGGCCCTGATCAGCATCGATGTCCCCCTTGGATGCCCTGGTGTCATGCGGATTGCGATGATGGATGCTGGTGACGCGCGACCTCCGCGTCCTCGTCGACGGTGATGTCGACCGACACGCTCATGTCGAGGAAGCTGCCGGGAAAGCCGCTCCAGGTCCCCGAGACCGGCACCGCCTGATAGATGTCGCGCGCAATCGCGACGCGGACGAGGCCGCGATTGCCGACGATGCCGTTGGTCGGATCGAACTCGACCCAGCCCGAGCCGGGCAGGTACACGCGCACCCAGGCATGCGTGTTGCCGCCGCCGGTGCGATGCTCCCGACGTGTAGGGTTGTAGACATAGCCCGACACGAACCGCGCCGCGAAACCGAGCGCGCGGACCGCCTCGATCATCAGCATCGCATAGTCGCGACACGTGCCCTTGCGCGTGGTGAGCGTCTCGATCGGCGACTGCGTGCCCTTCTCGGGGCGCTGGACATAGGTGAATTCGCGTTTGATCGCGGCAGTCATTTCCGACAGCATCGCCAGCGTATCGGTCTTCCCGCCGGTGCCGACGAAACGCCGCGCCCAGCTGTCGATCTGGCGTTGCGGGTCATGATGCTGGCGCTCGATCGAGCGCAGCAAATCGGGCATTTCCTCGGACGAATAGGTAAACGGATACTGCCGGGCATAGCGTTCGATATCGACCCGCTGCAGCTCCGCCGGGCTGTGGTCGAGGCGAACCGTGCTGTCGATCACGAGGTTCTTCGCGCGCTTGGCGAAGGTGGCGATCGCGACCGAATTGCCGAACACGTCGTGCAGCCAGCGGATGTCGGAGGGCTCGGGGCTGATCGTCAGCGTGGCATCGATCAGGTGCTGGTCGTAGCTTTCGCGCGGTCGGACCATGATCCGGTGCTCACCGAACGCAACCGGTTGGCGATACGAGTATTTGGTTACATGAGAGAGCGTTAGAGATGGCATCGAGGATCCACGTCGCATGAACAGCACTGCCAGCCAAACGCTGCTTGGGACCGAAGATGCCGCACCGGTCATGGTGGTCAACCCCAAAGGTGCGTCATCGTTCCTGTTGATCGGCGATCACGCCGGAAATGCGGTGCCGAAGCGGTTGAACGCGCTGGGCCTGAACGATGTTGATCTGGCGCGGCATATCGGCTGGGATATCGGCATCGGCGAACTGGGCGCGATGTTGGCGGAAAAGCTCGACGCGGTGTTCGTCCGCCAGACCTATTCGCGGCTGGTGATCGACTGCAACCGCAACGAGACCCAGCCCGACCTGATCGCGGACATCAGCGACGCGACGGTCGTTCCGGGCAATGCCGGCCTGCGCGACGCGGACCGGGCGGCTCGGCTGGCGGAGATCCATGCGCCGTATCAGGCGGCGATCGCGGCCGAGTTGGCGCGGCGCGATGCGGCGGGGATGCGGACCATCCTCGTGGCGCTCCACAGCTTCACGCCCGCGATGCGCGGTGCTTTGCGCGACCAGGAACGACCCTGGCAGATCGGTATCCTCCACGACGGTGGCGACACGGGGTTCGCACACGCGCTGCTCGATGTGTTGCGGACCGAGCCCGACCTGATCGTGGGCGACAACGAGCCGTACCGGATGGACCTGATCGACTACACCATCCCGCGCCACGCCTATCCGGCGCGACGGCCTTATGCGGAGATCGAGATCCGGCAGGACCTGCTCGGCTCGACCGACGGCTGCGCGGCATGGGCGGATCGGCTGGCGCGGTTGCTGCCGGTCGCGGCCGATGCGAGTGCGGGGACTCGACATCCTGCAGGTGTGACTGGCGTTCGCTGAACGAACCAGCGACGATCTAAAAAGGGGGGGAGGAACGCCCCCACCCCGTCATCCTGACGAAAGTCAGGACCCAGGGTCACGCGAGATCCAATGCTCAGTTCTGAATCCTGACATTCATCAGCATGACGTCAGGGCGAGCGCTATCCCACTTTCACGGCCGGTCCGTGTTGCATTGCGGTAACAGCCAGTCACCGATGTGCCCGCCTCACCCAATTCAAACTTGATATGATGTATCATATAGTTTTAATCGTCGGTTCATTCAGGGACGACACGGGGAAATTTAATGAAGACGATGCTGTTCGGCGCCACCGCCCTGGCCGCCCTCCTAGCCGCACAAGCGCATGCGCAGACGACCGCCGCGGATCCTGCGACGCCAGCCCCCGCCCCGGCATCGGTCGGATCGACCAACCAGCGCGACATCATCGTCACCGCGCCGATCCAGACCAGCGAGCGCGACGTGTTGCAGGGCACCACCGTCCTCACCGGCCAGGAACTCACGCGCCAGCTGCGCCCGTCGATCGGCGAGACGCTCGCGCGTCAGCCCGGCGTGTCGGCCTCTTCGTTCGGCCCGAGCGCCTCGCGGCCGATCCTGCGTGGCTTCCAGGGTGACCGGATCCGCGTACTGACCGACGGGATCGGCTCGATCGACGTCTCGAACACCTCGGTCGATCACGCGGTCATCATCGACCCGCTGCTCGCCGAGCGCATCGAGATCCTCCGCGGCCCCAGCGCGCTGCTGTACGGCACGTCGGCGGTCGGCGGCGTCGTCAACGTCATCGACACGCGCATCCCGCGCACCGTGCCCGAGAACGGCTACCGCGTGAACGGCATCGCCAATTACGGCTCGGCCGCCAACGAGCGCTCCGGCGGGATGGCCGGCGACGTCGCGGTCGGCTCGCATCTCGTGCTCCACGCCGATGGCTCGTACCTCAAGTCAGGCGACCTGCGCACCGGCGGCTACATCCTGTCGCGCGACGCGCGCGCGCAGGCGCAGGCGACGGCGGCCACCACACCCGTTGATCCGAACGACGCCGAGTCCATCGACTATGCCGCATCGGCGCGGTTGAAGGGCAAGCTGCCCAACACGCAGGCCGAAACCTGGACCGCGGGTGCTGGCGCCTCGATCATCACCGACACCGGCAATCTCGGCATCTCGTACAGCCATTACGACAGCCTGTACGGCGTGCCGATCCGCTACGCGACACAACCCGGCCAGGAACAGGAAGCCCCGCGGCTCGACGTCGTCCAGAACCGCGTCGACCTGCGCGGCGAGATCGATACCGGCGGTGACGTGCTGAGCAAGATCCGCATCCGCGCCGGTCAGGCGAGCTACCGTCATTTCGAGCTCGAGGAAGACAACTCCGTCGGCACCGCCTTCTACAACAAGGGCCTCGAAGGACGCCTCGAAGTCGTTCAGGCAAACCGCGGCGGCTGGCAGGGCGCGTCTGGCGTGCAGTTCTACAACCGCATCTTCAACGTGGTCGGCGACGAAGCCTTCCTGCCGAAGAACGAGACCAACCAGACCGGCCTCTTCACGCTGCAACAATATGAGGCCGGCAAGTTCCGCGCCGAGGGCGGCGTACGCTACGAGATCACCGATCTCGCTGCGCGCACGCCCGAGGACGATCTGCGCTTCTTCCGTGGCAGCCAGAGCTATCATTCGGTTTCGGGTTCGCTCGGTGCCTCCTACGCGCTGACCGACACCATCCGCGTCGGCCTGAACGGCTCGCGGACCGAGCGTGCGCCATCGGCCGAAGAGCTGTTCGCGAACGGCGCGCATGCCGGGACGCAGGCGTACGAACTGGGCAATCCGAACTTCCGGTTGGAGAAGTCGTGGGGCCTAGAAGGCACGCTGCACGCGCATGGCGACGGCTTCAGCTTCGACGCGTCGGCCTATTACAACTGGTTCTCGAACTATATCTCGGAGAACCAAGTGGCATCCTCGGTCTGCCAGACGGCGGCCGATCCGTCGGGCCGCGTCGTCGACCTGCCCTGCTTCCAATACCAGCAGGCCGATGCCCGCTATTACGGGTTCGAGGCGGACGCGTCGGTGAAGGTCGCGCAGATCGGCGGTTATGCGGTCAACGCCGACGTGCTGGGCGACTACGTCCACGCGAACATCGTCGACCAGGGCGCGGTCCCACGCATCCCGCCGATGCGCGTGCTGGGCGGTATCGAAGCGCAGGGCGACCGGATCAACGGCCGCGTCGAGGTCGAGCACGTGTTCGACCAGAACCGCATCGCCGCGTTCGAGACGAAGACCAACGCGTACACGATGGTCAACGCGTCGATCGGCCTCAGCCCGTTCGGCAAGGAGTCGAAGACGACCCTGTTGCTGAGCGCGAACAACCTGTTCGACGTGAACGCACGCCGCGCGACGAGCTTCCTCAAGGACTTCGCCCCGCTCGCCGGCCGCGATTTCCGCGCGACGCTCCGCTTCGGGCTCTAAGCGCGGTCAAGGGAGGTTGGCGTCACTCGCTCGATCCCAACCTCCCAGTCTCGCGATCGGCGCTAACGCTGCTGCAAAGACAGCATCTCGACCGATAGCGCGTGTTCGCCGAGCAGATCAGCGAGCAGTTCGCCGGATGCGAGCGCGGTGTCGCCCCACCAATCGCGCCCGTCGATCCCTTCCAGATGACGCTCGGCGCAGCGCAACGGGACGACGCAGCGCAGACTTGCCTCCTTGCCTACCCGCCGGAACGCTATGGCCCGATCCGCGCGAACGCCGGTCAAGGCCACAGGCTCGTAAGCGCCTTCCGAGAACACGTCGGCATGCTCTCGGCGCAGCGCGAGAAGCCGCTTGATCAACGCCATCTTCGCCGGAGTCTTCGCGGCCGACCGATCGCAAAGGCGCGCATAGTCGACCGGACGGCGATTGTCGGGGTCGACCAGGCTCAGATCGGCCATTTCGGTGCCCTGATACAGGTCGGGGACGCCGGGCACGGCGTAGCGCAGCGCAACCTGCGCAAGGCTGTTCGCGGCCGCGGCCAGCGCGATCCGGCCTACGAACGCAACGATGTCCTCGAGGAACGCGTGAGATCGTGCGGGATCGAGCAACGCCCGCGCGAGGTCATGGCAACGAGTTTCGTACGCATCGTCCGGTGCCTCCCAGGACGAACGAAGCTTGGCCTCGCGCAACGCCTTTTCCTGCCACGCGACGATCCGCTCTGCATACTCCGAAAGGGCCTCGGCGTTCGACGCGTGAAGGTTCGTCGGCCATGCGCCGAACAGCGTCTGGAGCAGCATATAGGTGTCGGCGGGATCGACGCCTTCCGCGTGCGGGGCAGCCAGTTCGAGCCAATGCTCCGCACACGTGCGCCAGAGATCGGGTATCTCGCTGAGCACCGCGAGCCGCGCGCGGACGTCCTCGCCGCGCTTGTGGTCGTGCGTCGCGGTCGCGAGCATCGCTGACGGCCAGTCCCGCGCCCGCTCGATCATCGCGGCGTGGAACGCATCGATATCGAGCGACATCCGCGCGGCGTCGAAACCGACGTCGTTACGCGACAGCAGGCGACCGTAGCGGTAGAAGGCGGTATCCTCGACCGCCTTGGCGGCGATCGGCGCGGAGAGTTGCTGGAACTGCCGCACGGCGTCGGCTGCGAGTGCGGGGTCGCCGGGCCCCTCGCCTGCCAGCCAGGACAGGATTTGGTCGTCGACGACGTCTTCACCGGGGGGGACGAACGCGGCGACGCGCTCGCGGACGGTGTCGCGAATCTCGATGTCTGCTGCCGGTGCGGCATCGCCCGTGCCGTAGGTGCGGTAGACCGGGAAGACCCAGAGCAACCGCTCGATCGCGCGGTGCAGCATGCCCGTTGTCAGACCATCACACTCGACGGCCGTGCGGGCGAGCGCGGCGAACGCCTCGACGCACCGTCGGTGCTGCGCGTCGAACTGCCAGGCGAGCAGTTCCTGCCGCGCGCGCAGTTCCTCGGGCGCGAAGTCGGCGGATCGCCCGCTTATGTCGGCCCAGAGTTCGGCGAGTGGTTCTGCCCCGGCGGGCGCGTGGAGCAAGGCGGTGACCTGCTCCATGAAGTCGTACCCGCTGGTGCCGTCGACGCCCCAGTCGGTGCTGAGCGGTTCGCCGTCGGCGAGGATCTTCTCGATGACAATGTAGGCAGGCCCAGCCGGCGCATCGGCGGGACGTTCGCTCGCGTCGAGGCGCGCCCGGAGTTGCTGGCAATAGCCGGCCGGGTCGGTCAGGCCGTCGACGTGATCGACGCGGACGCCGTCGATCAGGCCCTCGGCGTAGAGGCGCAAATACAGTGCGTGCGTCGCCTCGAACACGACGGCGTCTTCGGCGCGCAGGCCGGCGAGGTCGTTGATCGTGAAGAACCGCCGCCAGTTGAGTTCGTCGTTCGCGACGCGCCATGACGCCAGGCGGTAATGCTGGCGGTCGATCAGCGCGGCGATGTCGTCCGTCGCTGCGGTCGTCTGGTCCTCGTCGCGGAGGGGCATGCGGTGTTCGCCGTATGCTTCGAGAACGTAGCGGTTGCCGAGTTGCTCGACCTTCAGCGCGCCGTTGGCCAGTGTTTCGGCGAGCGGATCGCCGAGGATCGGGAGGACGAGCTTTTCGCGCCAGTCGATGTCGAAGTAGCGTGTAAATTCACTGTCTTTACCGTGTGTTAGAACGTTATTCCACCACCCGTTCTCACCACCGGCGACGCCCATGTGGTTGGGGACGATGTCGATGATGACACCCATGTCGCGCGCGCGGAGGGCGGCAACCAAGCTTCGGAACGCGTCTTCGCCGCCAAGTTCGGGGTTGATGCGGGTCGGATCGACCACGTCGTAGCCGTGCGTGGACCCGCTTCGCGCGGTGGTGATCGGCGAGGCGTAGAGGTGGCTGATCCCGAGCTCGTCGAGATACGGCACCAGCGATTCGGCATCGGCGAAGGTGAAGTCCTTGTGGAACTGGATGCGGTAGGTTGCGCGGGGCGTGGTGAGGGCGGTCATGCGGATCTCGTGGCGTTGAGCGTGTCGATGCGGGCGGCGACGTCGGGGCGAGCCAGCAGCGCCTCGGTCGTGTCGGGCATGCGGCGGCGCCAGTTGGGGTGTTCGTCGATCGTGCCGGGGAGGTTGGGTTGCTCGACCTGCCCGGCGAGGTCTTCGATCGGGATGATGGCGAGCGCGCAGGGCGTGCTGGCGACATGGGCAACGGCGGCGTCGACGACCGGATCGGTGTCTTCGGGGGTTGGCTGTTCGGTGCCGGTGTGGAATGCAGACCAGAGCGCGACGCGGTCCTCGGCGCGGGCGGCGAGGTCCGTGGGTTTGTCGGCAGCGTCGGACTTGCGTCCGAGGTTCCACGTCCAGTCGATATCGCGGCCGCTCCACCAGCCAGCGACGGTGGCAAGGTCGTGCGTACCGGTCATCGCTACCGCGTCGGTCGACCATCTGGCGGGGGGGACGAAGCCGTCCGCGTCGCGCTCGAACCAGAGGACGCGCATGCCGAGCATGGCACGGGCGTCCATCGCCTCGCGGAACCCGTCGGGTACGGTACCGAGGTCTTCGCCGATCACGATCGCCTCGGCACGCTGCGATTCCATCGCGACGATCCGCATCAAGTCTTCGAACGGCATGTCGAGGTATGCGCCCTCCGCGGCAGACGCACATTCGGGGACGACCCAGAGGCGGCGGAGGCCGAACGCGTGGTCGATGCGGATGCCACCGGCGTGTGCGAGCGCCGAACGGATCGTCGCGATGAAGGGGGCAAAGCCGGTGTCGCGCAGGGCTTGTGGGTCGAACCCGGTGATGCCCCAGCTTTGTCCGTCGGGGCCGAGCGGATCGGGCGGCGCGCCGATCGAGAGGCCGGTGAGCAAGTCGCTGCGTCGGCTCCAGCCGTGGCTGCCGCCGGGGTCCATGCCGACGGCGAGATCTGCGATGAGGCCGATCGCCATGCCGGCGTCCTTGGCGGCCGTCTGCGCGGCGTCGAGGTCGCGGCGCGCTAACCACTGGAGGAAGATGTAGAACGTGACGTCGTCCGCATGCTCCGTGACGAAGCGGCGGACGGTAGGGCTGGCAGGATCGTGATACTCGGTCGGCCATTGCTGCCAGCCGCGTGCACCGGTGGTCGCGAAGAAGTGCGCGTGGAGGGCGTCGAACTCGGCATGGCGTTCGAGGCCGTCGCCACCTTGTCGCCTGAACGTTGTCAGGGTTTCTTCAATCTGTGAAAGCGTTTGGTCGAAGCTCTTGCGTAGTTGCGCGAGCTTTTCCGGGATCGCGGCGTGCCAATCGATCAGTTCGGGAAAGTCGCGGATGTCGGACTGTGTACCGAATGCGACCGGGTCACCGTACAGGCCGTTGAGGAATTGTCGGCTCGAGGGTGCGTAGGGGCTATACCGGCTGGCGTCGGCGGGGAACAGCGCGTGGGTGGGGCTGATCGCGAGGGCATCGGCGCCGCAATGGCCGAAGGCTCGGGCGGCATCGGCTAGCGAAACGAAGTCACCGAACGCCTTCGGCACGTCGGTGCGGAGGCTCGGGATCTGGACGGCGGGCGCCCAGAGTTTGCGACCCGGTAGCGCGTCGGCGATCGTGTAACAGCGGCGTGGCGCGACGAGAATGTCGATGACTTCGCCATTGATTTCAAGCTTGTGGTAGCCGCTCTTGCTTATCGGACTTAACTCCCCATCATCGACTGTGACGGAGCGCGTCGTACCATCCTCGAACGTAAGTTCGGCTTCGCCTGATAGCTTTGATGCCAGCCGGATCGGGTCTCCCACATCGATGGACAAGAAACGAACACCCTGCGCGTTTCGCGCTTCGATCGCGGCGAGGCTTTCGGCGATCTGCTTTTCGCTTCCGGACGGATGGCCCAGGCACTCCAGGATCGCCCGCAGCGCATCGTCGGCGACGGTCTGGCGACGATCCGCTGCGTCCTGCCACTCGGGTTGCAGGCCGGCCGCGACAGCGAGTTTTCGGAGGCTGCTCATCGATCCAGCCATACAGCGACGCTAGCAGCCTCCCCGGGTTCGCCATCGGCGAAGATCGGCGAGGTCTCTAGCGCAGGAAAATCAACGACATCGTCGCCGAGGTTGAGCGCGATCGTGAGGATTGCACCGTCACCCATCCGCCAGCGCGCAACGACCGCCCCCTCGCCGATCGCCTCGGCGCCGGTCGCGGTCGTGTCGCGCAGGCGGGGGATGATCTGCTCGTGGCGGATCTTGAGCAGGGTGCGGTACAGGTCCTGCCACTCGGCCGCATCGGCGCCGGGATGCGCGCGCGATTGGAGGAAGGTTTGGTGCGCGTTGGGGTCGGGGATTGCCTTACGTGCTTCGGGGTCGGCGAAGGCGGCGAACTTGGCGAATTCCTTGCGCCGGCCTTCGCGCACCGCGTCGGCTAGATCGTCGTGGAAGTCGGTGAAGAACAGGAACGGGCTTTCGCTTCCGTGCTCGTCTCCGATGAAGATCAGCGGGATCTGCGGGCCGAGCAGGAGCAACGCGGTGGCGGCGCGAAGCTTCTGGCGGTCGGCGAGCAGCGTCAGGCGTTCGCCCATCGCGCGGTTGCCGATCTGGTCGTGGTTCTGGAGGAACGCGACGAACGCGGTCGGCGAGAGGTGCGCGCTAGGCTTGCCGCGCGGCTTGCCGTCGTGGTTGGGCGAGCCTTCGCCCTGGTAGATGAAGCCTTCGCCCAAGCAGCGCGCAAGGCGTTCGGCGGGGCGGTCGGCGAAGTCGGCATAATAGGCGCTGGTCTCGCCGGTGAGCAGGACGTGGAGGACGTTGTGGAAGTCGTCGTTCCACTGCGCATCGAACGCGGCGGGGTGGAGGCGGTCCGCGTCGTTGCCTTCGTTTTCGAGGACGAGGTGGATGTGGCGGCCGGCGGTTATCTCGCGGAGTTCGGCGGCCATCGCGTCTAGAAACGCGTCGTTCGCGATCGCGTGGACCGCATCGAAGCGGAGGCCGTCGAACTTGTACTCGTTCAGCCACATCAGCGCGTTGTCGACGAAATAGCGGTGGACCGGCTCCTGATCGACCGCGACCGCGCCGCCCCAAGGAGTGTCGACGTCGGGGTGGAAGAAGCCCTTCGCATACGCGCCGAGATAGTTTCCGTCGGGGCCGAAGTGATTGTAGACGACGTCGAGGAACACGGCGAGGCCGAGTCCGTGGGCGCGGTCGACCAGCGCTTTCAGATCGTCGGGGGTGCCGTAGCTTTCGGCGGGGGCGTAGGGGAGCACGCCGTCATAGCCCCAGTTGCGGGTGCCGCCGAACGCGTTGACGGGCATCAGTTCGATCGCGGTGATGCCGAGTTCGGCGATCGCTGGGAGGTGGTCCGCGACGCCTGCGAAGCCGCCAAGCGTGCCGACATGGACCTCCTGGATGACCATCTCTTCCCACGGTCGGCCGCGCCAGTCCGGGGTGCGCCACGCGTAGGCGTCGGGATCGACGACGACGCTCCAACCATGGACGCCGCCGGACTGCGCGTGCGACGCCGGATCGGGAACCGCGAGATCGTCCGTCAGACGGAACCGGTAGAGGCTCCCGGCCCCAACCGGCGCCTTGGCGCTGAACCAGCCTTCCGGTTCAGGGATCATGGGGACCGACGGGCCATCGGCGATCTCGACCGTCACTGCGTCGCGATCGGGTGCCCAGAGGCGGAACGTCGTTTCGTCCCCGGTAAGCGTCGCTCCCCAGCTACTCACGCTGCGATCGTCCAGGAGAGCAGTGCCGCGGCCTGTGGGGGAAGTTCGTAGCTGTCCTTGATCGGTGTGGTGCCCTGCTCGGGCTTGCTGCTGTCGATCAGCACGGTACGCTCGACCTCCGCCGGCGGCGGCATGTGGAAGGTCAGCGGACCTTCCGAAGCGTTGAGCAGCAACGAGATCACCTGCACCTCGCCCGACTCCTGCTCGCAGGCGCGGCGCATCACCAGCGCGCGGCCATTGGTGTTCTCCCAATCATCGGGGGTCAATTGCAGGCCGCGTTCGTCCCACCATTCGATGTCCTTCAGCCCCTCGGCCGGCGTATCCTCGCCGTAGAGGAAGTTGCCCGCGCGGAGCATGCCGTATTCGCGGCGCAGCGCGATCAGGCGCGCCGTGAAGTCGAT
The DNA here is from genome assembly GCF_003688595.1 of Sphingomonas sp. PP-F2F-G114-C0414. Classification (GTDB taxonomy): domain Bacteria; phylum Pseudomonadota; class Alphaproteobacteria; order Sphingomonadales; family Sphingomonadaceae; genus Sphingomonas. Next base: position 143,810 of record NZ_RCWT01000015.1, on the reverse strand, counting down.
CAGCGCGTCACCCTCGGGGGACTTCGCCTTGTTCCAGTCGAGCCAGCTGATCTCGTTGTCCTGGCAATAGGCGTTGTTGTTGCCGTTCTGCGTGCGACCGAACTCGTCGCCCGCGACCAGCATCGGCGTTCCGAGCGAGGCGAACAGCGTGGTCAGCATCGAGCGCATCACGCGCGCCCGGGTCTCGAGGATCGCGGCGTCCTCGGTCGGGCCTTCGACGCCCCAGTTGCGCGAGCAGTTGTTCGAATGGCCGTCGTTGTTGTCCTCGCCGTTCGCCTCGTTGTGGCGCTCTTCGTAGGCGACGGTGTCGGCGAGCGTGTAGCCGTCATGCGCGCCGAGCAGATTGACGCTTGCCCAGGGTCGGCGCGCGCGGCGATCAAACAGATCGGCCGAGCCGGTCAGCCGCGCGGCGAGATCGGCGCGCTGCGCATGATCGCCGCGCCAGAACTTCCGCACGGTGTCGCGGTACTTGTCGTTCCACTCGGCGAAACCGGGGGGGAAGTTGCCGAGCTGGTAGCCGCCGGGGCCGATGTCCCAGGGCTCGGTGATGAGCTTCAGCCTGCCGAGTACCGGGTCTTGGCGGAGCACGTCAAAGAAGCCTGCGCCGGGATCGAAGCCGGTATCCGTACGGCCGAGCGTCAGCCCGAGATCGAAGCGGAAGCCGTCGATGCCGAAGCTGGTCGCCCAGTAGCGGAGCGAGTCCGCAACCATCTGGATCACGCGGGCCTTGGTGAGGTTCAGCGTGTTGCCGGTACCGGTGTCGTTGATCGAATAGCGCGGGTCGTCTTTGACGAGGCGATAGTAGCTCGCGTTGTCCAGACCGCGCCAGGAGAGCGTCGGGCCCTGCTCGGAACCTTCGCAGGTGTGGTTGTAGACGACGTCGAGGATCACCTCGATCCCGGCCGCGTGGAGGCGGCGGATCGAACGACGGAGTTCGTCGTGGCTGTCGGTCGCGAAGAACGAGCGCTCGGGCGTGAAGAAGTTGAGGGTGTTGTAGCCCCAGTAATTGCGCAGGCCCTTTTCCTGGAGAAAGCGGTCCTGGATGTAGGTGTGGATCGGCAGCAGCTCGATCGCGGTGACGCCGAGGCGCTTGAGGTGATCGATGACTTTGGGATTGCCCAGCGCTGCGAAGGTGCCGCGCTCGGAGGGCTGGACCTCCTCGAACAGCTTGGTCAGGCCCTTCGTGTGCGCCTCGTAGATCACCGTCTCGGACCAGGGCGTGTTCGGGCGAACGTCGCGCGACCAGTCGAAATGGCTGTCGGTCACGACGCCCTTGGGCATCGTCAGCGCGCTGTCGCGCTTGTCGAAGCTCAGGTCCGCGCGCGGCGACTTCACCTGGTATCCGTACATTGCGTCGGTCCAGCGGAGTTCGCCGATCATCTGCTTGGCGTACGGGTCGAGCAGCAGCTTGTTGGGGTTGAAGCGGTGGCCTTCTTCGGGGGCATAGCGCCCATGCGCGCGGTAGCCGTAGACGAGGCCCGGCTGCGCGTCGGGGAGGTAGCCATGCCAGACTTCGTCGGTCCATTCAGGCAGCGGGTAGCGCTTTAGCTCGCGGCGGCCGGTCTCGTCGTAGACGCAGAGTTCGATCTTCTCGGCATTGGCGGAATAGACCGCGAAGTTGACGCCGAGGCCGTCGAAGGTCGCGCCGAGGGGATAGGCCGAGCCGGCGTCGAGCGTGTCGGGCAGTAGATGCAATGCGAGACCCTTTTCGTGTCGCCGGACCAACTTTATCGCGGTGCAGCATTCCTTGCCGTGAAACCCGCCCGCCCGTTCCTATGTTCCGCAAGCAGCAGCGAGTTTTCGCCGCACCTTCTCACAGATCAAGGGACATGCGCATGCCTTCCACCATCCGATCGATCGCCGCATGAGCGGGCCAAAACTGTTCGAGCCGCTCAAGGTCGGCAACCTGACGCTCGCCAACCGGATCGTGATCGCGCCGATGTGCCAGTATTCGGCGACAAACGGCTGCATGAACGACTGGCATCAGATCCATCTGGGGCAGCTCGCGCTGTCGGGGGCGGCGTTGCTGACGATCGAGGCGAGCGCGGTGCTGCCCGAGGGGCGGATCACGCATGGCGATGTCGGACTTTACGACGACGCGACCGAGGCGGCGATGGCGCACGTGATCGAGAGCGTGCGGCGCTGGTCCGACATGCCGATCGCGATCCAGCTGTCGCATGCCGGACGCAAGGCGTCGTGCGAGGTGCCTTGGGAGGGTGGGCTGCAGATCGCGCCGGGCGAGCCGAACGGGTGGCAGACCGAGGGGCCCTCGACAGTGCCGTTCCTGCCCGAAGAGAATGCTCCGGTCGCACTGGACGCTGAGGGGCTGGCACGGGTGCGCGATGCATTCGTGGCGGCGACGGTGCGCGCGGCGCGGCTCGGGATCGACGCGGTGCAGTTGCATGCGGCGCATGGGTATCTGCTGCACGAGTTCCTGTCACCGCTGTCGAACCGACGTGAGGACGAGTATGGCGGCAGTCTCGAGAACCGGATGCGGTTCCCGCTCGAGGTGTATGATGCGGTCCGGGCTGCGTTCCCGGCCGAGCGCGCGGTGACGATGCGCGTATCGGGGACAGACTGGGCCGAGGGCGGTTGGGATTCGGAGCAGACGGTGGCGTTTGCGAAGGCTCTGGAGGCTCGTGGGTGCAGCGCGATCCACGTATCGAGCGGTGGGATCACGCCGGCGCAGCAGATCCCGGTCGGGCCGAGCTATCAGGTGCCGCTCGCGCGGGCGGTGAAGCAGGCGGTGTCGATCCCGGTCGTCGCGGTTGGGCTGATCACCGATTTCGAGCAGGCCGAGGCGATTATCGGGACGGGCGATGCGGACATGATCGCGCTGGCTCGGACGATCTTGTACGATCCGCGCTGGCCTTGGCACGCGGCGGCGCATCTTGGTGGTAAGGTAAAGGCGCCGAAGCAGTATCTGCGGTCGCAGCCTCGGCAGTATAAGGATCTGTTCGAGGGGTAAGCGAACAGACCGTCCAGCGGCGCCGTTCCCGGTCAAACTGAGGGAACGGCGCCAACCTACTGCATCTGCTGGATTACTGTCGGCGAAGCACAGCGCTCAACCCCAGGCGCGGGGCCCGCCATCGTCGAGAGCCCGATCGAGATAGAAGGCGGCGCTGATCAGCGCGAGGTGGCTGAACCCTTGCGGGAAATTGCCGAGGAACGTGCCGTCCTGCGCGATCTCCTCGGCGAACAGGCCGAGATGATTGCCGTGCGCGAGCAGCTTTTCGAAATTGAACCGCGCCTCGTCGAGACGGCCGGCACGTGCGAGGCATTCGACATACCAGAACGAGCAGGCGACGAAGGTCCCCTCCTGCCCCGGCAGCCCGTCGTCGATCTTGTAGCGATAGACCTGCCCGTCGTCTGACAGATCCGCGCCGATCGCATCGAGCGTCGCCAACCATTTCGGATCGGTCGGGCCGATGAAGCGGACCAGCGGCATCATCAGCAACGCGCCGTCGACCGCCCTGTCCGCCGGCGTATCTCCCGTCGCGCGGACGAAGCGCCCCAGCGTCTCGTCCCAGAAATTGGCCCAGATATCGTCGTGGATGGCGGTGCGCGTTTCCGCCCAGCGCACCAGCGGCGCAGGCAGCGAACGCTTCTGCGCCAGCCGCACCGCGCGATCGACCGCGACCCAGCTCATCAGTCGCGAATGCAGATAATGCTTGGTCGGCCCGCGCACCTCCCAGATCCCGGAATCGGGAGTCTGCCACGTCTCGCAGACCTGATCGACGACCCGGATGATGTTCTGCCAGCTGTCATGCGAGGGCGGCTCGCCATATTTGCTGCCCAGATAGACGGCGTCGAGCAGCGCACCGTAGATGTCGTGCTGGACTTGGGTATTGGCATCGTTGCCGACCACGATCGGGCCGGCGCCTTCGAAGCCGCCGAGCTCGAGCTTGCGTTCGGATGCCACCGGGCCGCCGTCGAGCGCGAACATCACGCCGATGCTGCCGTCCGTACACTCAGACGTGCGGTCCATCGCCCAGTGGAGGAAGTCGACCGCCTCGCCCTGATAGCCGAGCCGGAGCAGCGCATAGACGGTGAACGACGAATCGCGGATCCACGTCGCGCGATAATCCCAGTTGCGGACGCCGCCCGGTGCCTCGGGCAGGCCGAACGTCGCCGCCGCCGCGATCGAGCCGTGCTTGCGCGACGTCAGCAGCTTCAACAGCATCGCCGACCGCTCGACCGTCTCGCGCCAGCGGCCGCGGTACATCGATTGCCGGCTCCAGCTCCGCCAATAGCCGATATCTTTTTCGACGACCGCATCGAGCGCGGACGCGCCCAGCGACACGTCGTCGGGGTTGCTGAGTACCAGCGACACGGTCTCGTCTTCGCCAAGCTCGATCTCGGCGACGAGGTCTTGGCCATCGGCAACGAGCGTTCCCTTGCCATGCAACGCCAGCGCGAGCCCGGTTTCATGATCGAACCGGCCGCGTGAAACGCCGGGCGCGCTCCCGTCGTCGTCGACGGTGAACGACGCGGTGACCGAAGCGGCCCGGCCTACTGCGCCGTAATCGAACCGCGGTGCGCAGCGGATGCGGACCGTCGCGCGGCCCCGCGTGCACGTGATCCGGCGAACCAGTCGCGGCGGGACCTCGTTCCGATTGTCACCGACCGGCATCAGGTCGACGAGATCGACGCTTGCCTGCGTCCCCATCCAGCGGGTCATCAGGATGTTGGTTTCCGGCACGTACATCTGGACGACCCGGGCGCCATCGAGATCAGGCTCGATCGAGAAATGCCCCCCCTTTTCGGCATCGAGGAGGCGCGCGAACACCGGCGGACTATCGAGACACGGCCAGCACAGATAGTCTATCGTGCCCGCGGTATCGACGAGCGCGATCGTCTCCAGATTGCCGATCGCGCCGTGGTCGGCGATCTGCGAGACCTCTGGCGTGCCGGACACGTTACGGTCCGACGCGCGGCCGCCCGTGACCGGCCTGGCAGCATCAGCCATTGTCGCGGAAGCCCGGGTACAGCGACATCGCGCCGTCGATCGTGAGCGTCGATCCGACGATATAGTCGGCAGCGTCAGACACCAGGAACAGCGCGGCGCGTGCGACATCGTCGGGATCGCCGACCCGACCATAAGGGATCAGTTCGAGCAGCTTGTCCTGATCGGCCGTCGCATCCGCGTTGATCGCGGTGGCGATCGCGCCGGGAGCGATGCCGTTCACGCGGATACGGTCGCCCGCCACTTCCTGCGCGAGCGTCCGCATCAGCATGCCGCTGCCCCCCTTCGACGCGGCATAGTTGGCGTGACCCGCCCACGGAATGACCTCGTGGACCGAACTCATGAAGAGGATCTTGCCGATCGCCCGGCTGACGCCGCGGTCGCCCTGTTGGCGAAACCGGCGTACGGCCTCGCGCGTCACCAGGAACTGCCCGGTCAGGTTGACGTCGATGACCTGCTTCCAATCGGCGAGCGTCATCTCCGCATAGGCCGCGTCCTTCTGCATGCCCGCATTGGCGAAGACGATGTCGACCCCGCCGAACCGCTCGACGGTCTCGTCGAACATCCGGATCACCGCGGCCTCGTCCGACGTGTCCGCTGCGCACGCGAACGCCTTGCCGCCGGCCTGGACGATCTGGTCGACGACCTCGCGCGCCTTGTCCTCGCTGCTGTTGTAGTTGACCGCGACGGCCGCACCGGCGGCGGCGAAGGCGATCGCGGCGGCGCGCCCCAGTCCCGAGCTCGCGCCGGTGATGATCGCGGCCTGGCCGGTCAGGTCGATGTGCATGATGGATCTTTCGTAGGAAACAGTCCTCGCCCAACGCACCGGGTGGCAACTCTTTCCAATCGCAGACAATCTACCTGATCCTGATCAATCGCGCTGAAACGGACGCAACTCAAACGTATCGCCATGCTTTATGACGTAAACGCAATGGTGGGGCAGGGTGTGACCAAGACTTTCGTTTCAGTGATGCGCGATTGCCGCAGTATCGGTTTCAACACTGATCGACGGAGTCAAAACCGACCGCGTGCGATGACGGCCGCATCATTTTGAAAATTGTCTCTTTACCGCTATTTACGGAGTCAATTGCGTCACAGCGTCGTATTGCGATCGCTATCCCGATCAAAAACGAGGAGCAGCATCTCCCCGCCTGCCTCGCTGCGATCGACCGTGCAGCCGAGGTGTTCGGCGGTCGGGTCACGGTCGTCGCACTGTTGAACGACTGTACGGACGGTACGCTGGAACTCCTCACGCAGTGGCGACCACGATTTGCCGAGGTTTCCTGGCATGCGGTGTCGCTACTTGCCGGCTTTCGTCACGCGGGTTGGGCGCGACGCCTGGCCTGGGATGCCGCGGCCGATCTGCTGGACACCGACGACGACCTTCTGCTGTCGACGGACGCCGATACCAACGTCGCGCCGGACTGGATCGTCCGCACGGTGGCGCATATCGATGGTGGCCATGATGCGGTCGCCGGGCGTGCGCTGACGCTCCGCGGCGACCGCGAGCATCTGGGCACCACGGCGCGGCGACGGCTGGACATGATCGGCCGCTATTATACCGCGCTCGATTACCTGCGCGCCGACGCGGAAGCCTCGCCGCACGATCCCTGGCCTCGGCACTTCTACGAAGGGGGCGCGAGCATCGCCCTGTCGCGGCGGCTGTATCGGAGGATCGGCGGGGCCCCCACCCCGCCGGTCGCCGAGGATCGCGCGCTGTTCGAGCGTATCAGGCAGTACGGCGGTCGCATTCGCCACGCACTCGACGTGAGGGTGTTCACTTCATGCCGCACCGCGGGCCGCGCGCCCGGTGGCATGGCGGACGCGGTCGCCCGCTGGATCGATCAGCCGGAGCACGCGTCGCTCCACGAAACCTACGCGGTAGCCGCCGCGCTCGCCCCTGATCGCGCGACCCGCCGCGACCAACTCAGCTTTGCGACCCTGCCTGCCGCGATCGCCGAAGCGCAGCGCCTGATCAGGCTAGCCCGCCGCGCCAAACCGCCAAAGGTCGAGCCGATACGCGTCGTACCGATCGCTGCGGACGACGGTGACCGCTTCGCCGAGCGCGACCTTGAGTTCGGCGACGGCGTCGTCCCCGCTTTTGGGGTAATCGGTTTCGCCGATCCAGTGCACCAGCAGAATGTGCCCGCCGGGTAAGACCGCAGTCCGCAAATAGTCCGCTAGCCGGCTGATATCGGCGCTGTCCCAGTAATAGACGACCTCCGAGAGCAGCACGAGATCGAAGGCCCCGTCGGGGGCTTCGGCGGGCAGGCGGCGACGTTCGACGCGGACGTTCGACTGCTCCCCACACCGTGCGCGCGCGGCGGTGAGGGCGGTGTCGGACACGTCGACCGCCAGGAGAGAGTCGCAGCGCTGCGCCAGGCGCGTCGTCAGGACGCCGTTCGCGCACCCGACTTCCAGTGCGCTGCCGAACCGATCGCCGGGCAACGCGGCGAGCGTCGCGTCATATTTCGCGGCTTCGTAGGCGCTGGTCTCGAAATGCCAGGGATCGCCCCGATCCTTGTAGAGCGCCTCGAAATAGGCGGGTTCGATCGAGTGTTCACGACGCAAGGCGGGTCTCCAGCAGCACGGTATTGGGGCGATCGATCAGGCGAAGCATCGCCCGGGGGAGGCGGAAATTCTCCCGCGCGCCGACGATCCGGCCGCCGCGCTGGCTCCGGTGGCACGCCATCGCACGGCGTTGTTTGGGCCGCCCTGCCTCGCTGTCGACCGCCAAGGCACGGATCCCCCGCAGGCGCTGCCTTAGCGCATCGACCGTCCAGCCCCAGACCAGATAGTCGTAGAGCCGACAACGAAGCCGCGCTGCGACCGCCGCCGCCAGTGCCGCTGCGGCCTCGTGATCGCAGTGCGGGTCGCCCGACCACGTCACCGCGATCTGTCGAATGCCGCGTCGCCTGCACCACGCCACGAGCCGGTCGACGCTGCGGGCGAACACCGGGTCGCCCGGTTTGGCCGGCGTCGCATCGGGCCAGTCGAGATGCAGCAGGTCGGCCACGCCGCCAAGGATGCGTACCGCGGCCTGCGCTTCGCGGCGGCGCAACCCGGCGATCCGCTGCGCGCTCCAGCCGGGTGCATCGGGGTGCGATCCCGAGCCATCGGTCAGGAACGCGGTATGGACCCTGCCCCCCGCGGCGCTGACCGCCGCGATCAGCGCGCCGCAGCCCAGCGTCTCGTCGTCGGGATGCGGTGCGAGCACGAGCCACGGCCCCTGTCGCGCCGCGTCCTTCGCCGAGATCCGCCTGGCCCGCCGCGTCACCGCACGCCACGCGTCCCCGCCGGGCGCTACCACCACCGATCGTCGCCCCAGCAATCCTCCTCGAGCCACGCCGCCGCCGCCCGGTCGCGCGCCTGATCGGGTACCGGCTGACGCAGGTACAGCCCCAGATCGCGCGTGATCCGGTCGATCCGGCTTTCGGCGAAGAACGACGCGGTGCCGACCGATCGGGCAGCCGCCTCCATTGTCCGCAACCCCGCCTCCTCGACGATGCCGCGGGTCATGAGCACGAACGGGATCGCTTCCGCCGCCTGCGTTTCTGCCAGATGCGCGGCGCGCCGAACCCAGAGCCCTGCGCTGCGCGTCTCGGTGAGACAGGTGGCGAACCGCGCGCGCTGGATCGGATCGGTGGCCTTGCCGGTCGCGACGAGGTGATCGCGCAGATGCCGCACTAGCGCTTCGACGGCACCGAGCTGCACCGCGGTGAACCGCCACGCGCCGGCACTGAACCGCGGCTCACGCTCGTAATCATTCGCCGCACCGATCACGCCCTCGCGACCGATCGTCATATCGGAAAAGTCGAACGCCCCGCTGCACGTCCCGCGCATCCCGCGAACCTGCCATCCGGCGTTATCCGCGCGGTCGGTTTGGCCGGCGATCGGCACGAGGACCAGTTGCTTGCCGCCGGTTTCGTCGCGCGCGGTGACGAGAATGCGGTCGAGATGCCCCGCGCCGGTCGCGAAGCTCTTCGCGCCATCGAGAGTCCACCGATCGTCGCCAACCTTGCGGATCGCGAGACCAGGGGCTGGCTCGGTGTTCCAGACGCCAAACGTCCGTCCCGCCACAAGATCGCGGTCCAGCGTCGCGCGTTGCTCCGCGTCGCCGTAGGTCGCGATCAACTGGACCGCGTTGACATGCCCCTCATACACCCGTCCGAGACTCAGATCCGCCCCCCCGATCGCACGCAGCACATCGAGCAACGCATCGGTCGCCCCCCCCGCTGTCACAGCTTTAAAAGCTGCCAGCGCTCCCGCCTCGAACAGCGCATGGAGCCGCTCGGCGGGAAAATCTTCGTGCGTGTTCTCCTGGTCCCACGATGCCGCGAGGTGGCGGACGGCTTCGAGGACGGACCAGCCTGATGGATATTGCGTCAGTGGATACATCCCGGAACATCCGGCTGCGGGAGCGCACCGGTCACGAACAGACAACGTCGGACGCGCGCGAGCGTTGCGAGTCGCCGTCCGCCGCCGTTCAAACAGTTACGCAGAGGTAAAACGCATGCCAACCATCGGTTAACGCTTGGCCGGCATACTTGCACCATCGGATAGGACGAGATCGATGGCAAGCACACAGGACGTCTTCACGCTGGTCGGCAAGCGCATGCGCGGCACTCTCGGTGAGCAAGGTCATCGGAGTCGTCCCGTCGAGATGCCGCCGATCGCCGAACTCATCTGCCGGATCGATCGCGCACTGCAGGATCGGCGCGCCGCCTGATTCTGTTCTAGTCGGATCGGTCCACGGCGGCGATCGCAGACGCGTACATCGCAGCCGCCCGCCGCTCGCGTAGATCCTCGAATGCATCGCGCGGGTCCGGCGCGTCGCCGGTCGAGCGCAACACCGCCCACAAGGCGAAGCGCCGACCGGGTTCACGCTCGGTGCCGAACGCGATGGCGACCTTCTCCCGTCCGTCGTCGATCGCGCTCTGATCGAGCGCATCGATATCGGCCGTGCCGAAGAAATGTCGTAGTACCGCGTCGAGATCCATTTCGCTTCCTGTAGCCCGCGTTGCCGAAACGCAACCGGTCTCGCGCCGACCCGCGGCTCGAAACGGTTGCGATCCCGCCCCCTACCGCTTAGACGCCCGCCGATACACGCGTATCCCGGACGGGTGGCCGAGTGGTTTAAGGCAACGGTCTTGAAAACCGTCGTAGGGGTAACTCTACCGTGGGTTCGAATCCCACCCCGTCCGCCAAGCGTGATTTCCAGATCGTCTCAAAAGGTCTCGTAAGCCCCGGTTTTACCTTGGCTACCCGGTTGCGGTTTGTCTCACCGGGCGTCATTGGACATCGATGCAGCGCAAGCAATCAGGGGGCACTTTCGGGGCACCGGCTCGGGCACGTGGGGGCACCGAATGTTGACGGATCGGGCGTGTCGGCAAGCGAAGGCTGCCGAGAAACCGTACAAGCTGGGCGATGCTCACGGGCTCTACCTATTCGTGTTGCCGAGCGGATACAAAAGCTGGCGGTGGAAATACCGAGTTGGGGGCAAGGAGAAGCGGATTGTGTTCGGGGCTTACCCCGACGTTTCCCTGCAGGAGGCCAGGGATCTACGGGAGGCCGCGCCGCGCGAACTTCGCCGTGGGTCAGATCCGGCGGTCGACAAACGGCAGAAAGCAGCAGCGCAGATCGCGCGCGCGGGCAACTCGTTCGAGGTGATCGCTCTCGAGTGGCATGCAAGCCAGAAGCCGACCTGGTCGACGCGACACGCGGCGCTTGTCCTCAGCACGCTTCAGAAGGACGTATTCCCGAAGATCGGCAAGCTTCCGATCGACTCGATCACTACGCCCTTGGTGATAGAGGTACTGCGTCCGATCGAACAACGCGGCGCGATCGAGACGGCGCATCGCGTCCGGCAACGGATATCAGAGATTTTTGCAAGAGCGATCGGGGTTGGCATAGCTACGGCCGATCCAGCGCTGGTTGCGGGCAAAGCTCTTGCGCGAGTGCCGAAGGGCAAGTTTCCGGCAGTTCGGACGGTCGAAGCAGCTACGGCGGTGTTGCTTGCGGTAGAAAGCACACCCGGCCATCCGCTGACGAAGCTCGCCTCTCGATTGCTGGCGCTGACGGCAGTTCGCGCGGGTGTGCTTCGCTTGGCCGAGATCAGCGAGTTCGAGGACTTGGACGGCCCCTCCCCTCTGTGGCGCATTCCTGCTGCCAAGATGAAGTTGGTTTTGGAACGCAAAGAGGACGTTGCCTACGAGTTTCTGGTGCCGTTATCGCACCAGGCCGTCGCGACGGTGAAGGTGGCGATGGCCTTCTCGGGCAGCGCTTCTCTAATCTTTCGGAGCATCCGGCACCCGCGCAAACCAATCAGCGACAGCACTGTGAGCAAGGCCTATCGGGACGCGGGCTTCGCAGGTGTGCACGTACCGCACGGTTGGCGATCGACGTTCTCGACGGTGATGAACGAACTGGCTGGAGAGCAGAACCGCGTCGGCGACCGGGCGATAATCGATCTGATGTTGGCGCACATTCCGACGGGAATCTCCAGCAACGAGGGCGCGTACAATCGAGCAGCATACATGCCGCGTCGGCGCGAGCTGGCGCAGGAATGGGCGGATTTGCTGATCCGCGATTTAGCTTCCCCGGAGGGCTTGCTGGACATCCCTCGACGCTGATCGCTTCGGGAGGCGCACGATGACCGCGCGCTCCTTCAGCGAGGTTACGACCGGCGTGCGTGACCGCGCACGATCGAATTCGCCCGTGCGCCGCAACAGCCACAATGCCGGCGGCTCCGAGGTGTCCCTGTGGCGCACGCACAACACGTTCCCGAAGACCGAACACAATGCGCGTATGCGCGCGGCCGAAGCGTTCGAGCATGAGACCAAGCTGCCGGGGAAGCGCAACGGTGCCCTCGGTTCGATCGGGCTCGACGTCCTGCGCTGCCTGCTGCGCCTGCGCGGCCGTAAGGACGGCCGGCTCGATCCGACCTACCAGTGGATCGCTGACAAGATACACAAGTCGCGTAGCGCCGTTGTAGAGGCCGTCGCGCGCCTGAAGGCATGCGGCTTCCTCGACTGGATCCGGCGGTGCGTACCGATCGAGGACGCCCTGCCCGATGAGCAGCAGAGCGAGCAGATCTCGAACGCCTTCATCCTGCTACAGCCACCAACGGTGCGTGAGTGCGTCCGCCGCATGCTGCGTAAGCCGAGCGAGTTCGTCCGCGCTGTCGCCGAGAAGCTTGCGCGGCAGAAGAAGCTGGACACTGCGACGGTCGACGACGTGATCGCCGAAGTCCAGAGCCCCGAGCTGCGCGCCATCCTCGCCCGCGTCCGCGCCTTTGTTGATAGTGCAAATCCGCCGAGCGGTCACACAGAGGCCCTGTAAGATCTAAATATAAAAGGAACGCCTATGGCGTGCGCCGTTTGAAGCTTCACCAAGGCCCCGAAGCCCCGAACCCAACGGGTTCAGCATCCAGCGACCGCGGGTGAGCGTGCCGGCTTGCGCCGTCCCGTGCATCCTGGGGAGGATGCGCAAATTCGGTGCCGTTTTGCCAATTCACGTCACGCCCGTTGCCGGGCCGCGTAAGCGGACGGCAGATATAGTAAAGAGATTGGTCGGGCCGTTAACGGGGGACACGCCGGAGTGAGTAGGCATTAGTTCCCGTCACGGGGCTGCTATTCAAACACCCGCTGGCGTCTTTAGCATTGAGCACGCCAAATCGCGGATCGGCGCCGAAGTACAGCCACTCAGGCCTGCCCAAACTAGGTCGCACAAAAAGACATTTGGCTCTGTCTGCTCTTATTCAACATTCAGATTTGAACCGAAAATATAGCCTTCCGTGAATTCGCCGACATATCGGAAACGATCAGCGTTTATTATTCGATAAGACCTAATGCTTTGTTCTATCAAGCCATCTTCAGTAAATGATCTTAGTGCTCTATTGACATGCGCAGGTGTAATTCCAACGCTATCGCCGATTTGCTCCTGCGACATGGGCAACTCAAAGCTAATCCCGTCGCCGATTCCACGCGCCTTCGTTCTAAAAGCAAACTCATTTAAAAAATGTGCTACGCGAGTTCGTGCAGATCGACCGCTGATATTAAGAATCCACTCTCTTAATTGACGGGAATCCGCAACCGAGCTTAAGCTCATCGCCAAGCTTACGCTTCCGCACACATTCAGTAGTGTGTCGAAATCAGATCTCGATGCATACGCGACCAAAGACCTCGAGGCGCATTGGACGTTATAGTCCAAACTGCTCACGTAGCGATTTTCGGGATTTATAATATCACCGGGTATTATCATAGATAGTATTTGGCGATACCCGCCTATAGTTTGCTTTTGTCGAAAAGAATATCCAGATATCGAAAATGCATAGTCGGAATTTAATATACCTTCGCGAAATATATAGCTTCCAGTTTCAAATATCCGCGTTTTAATTCTTAGCGCCATCAGCGCTTCAATATCTTCGTTCGTTATCGCCGAGTATGCAGACAGTCCGGCTATGGTTAATCCAATATTATTGAGAGAGGAGTTCAAAATATATTCCCGTCTGATCGGCGGGAGCATTTTCACTCTCAGTTGCCCCGGGCCGCGATAGGTCAGCAATAACGCAGCTTAACATAGAAACCACCCTACACCTTTGATCTATGTTAGATCAGACATGTGGCCCATCGCATCGGAAATGTACGGCGAACCAGATGCTATATGCGCGTCAAGCCAGGGCACAAACGACCGCTTATCGCCGGCTGGATGTCAATATATCCAACGTATGAACGATGTAGAGGGCGAGCACGTCAGCCCCTTCCGCTTTCTCGGCGATTGCCAGTGCCTCTAGGAGAAGCGCTGTCAATTGGTCATGTTGGTCGAGCGTCATCTCGGCCCCTCTCTCGTATCCCACAGCGTCCGATGACGCTCAGCATTCCTAACCTAGATCAGACAAGGTATCTGACGCTAATCATTTAAAATTAATCAAAGTTAAGCGCGCCGTGCCTGCGATGGAGCGTGGTCGGCCACGATCTGAGCTTATCGAGACACCGTCGATCGGGATGGCGTGAGGTTCCACTATTGGAGCACCCGTTGGCGCTGCCCTTAAGCGTTCTGGTTGGGCGAACTGCACCAAAGTGCACCGGCATCAAAGGTTCGAAAAGGGTTATTCGGCCTAGGACCTGGGCCGGTTTCTGCCTGCAATGAGATCGCACCCTTTGAGACACAAAAAGACCGCAGGCGAGGTGGGGGGAAAAGCGTGTTTCTCGGGGTCGCCAGACACATCGCTGGGGCCAAGCCGACGCCCCACCACACGCTTGCTCCAAATCAGATGTTCCCTTTGTGTTCCGTTTCGGGTTAGGTGACGCTCCTGAGTCGACGGAACCCCGCATGCCCCTTCTCCAACTGCACGACGTCCCATTCGATCTGATACCGCTCGAGGTCCCTCTCCTCCTGTCGCGGACCCCCGCCGGCTTTCCGTCGCCCGCGCAGGACGACATGGAGGAACCGATCGACCTCGGCGCCTGGCTCGTCCAGCACCCGGCCGCGAGCTACATCATGCGCGTCGACGGCCATTCGATGCTGGGAGCCGGCATCAACGACGGCGACCTGATCGTCGTCGACCGATCGAAGGCGCCCCGCCCCGGCGCGATCGTCGTTGCGTTGGTCCACGGCGACCGGACGTTGAAGCGCCTGCGGCATATGGACGGCCGCCACTGGCTGGTGCCCGAGGCCGAAGGCTACCCGCACACCCTCGTCGACGAGAACGTCGAGATCTGGGGCGTCGTCGTCGGCGTGGCGCGGCAGGTCCGGTGACCGGGCCGATCGCCCTTATCGACTGCAACAACTACTACGTCTCGTGCGAGCGCGCGTTCGATAGCAGCCTGATCGGCGTGCCGGTGATCGTGCTGTCGAACAACGACGGGTGCGCCGTCGCGCGTTCGGCCGAGGCGAAGGCGCTGGGCATCAAGATGGGCGAGCCCGTCCACCTGCTGCGCGACAAGATCCGCGCGCACGGCATCCGCGTGCTGTCCTCGAACTACACGCTCTATGGCGACATGCAGCGCCGCGTCGTCGCCGCGTGCGACGCGTTCGCTCGCGACTTCGAAATCTACTCGATCGACGAGACGTTTCTCGACCTGACAGGCTTCGAGAACCGCGACCTGGTCGCGCACGCCAATGCCATGCGCGCCCAGGTCCGCCAGTGGACGACGATCCCGACCTGCGTCGGCATCGGCAACACGAAGACGCTGGCGAAGCTGGGCAACGCCGCGGCGAAGAAGAACCCCATGTTCGACGGCGTCGCCGATCTGCGCGACGACGCGGTACGCAAATGGGTGATGGACCGTTTCCCGGTCGAGGACGTCTGGGGCGTCGGCGGATCGACCGCGCGAAAGCTGCTCGCGCTGGGCGTGACGAACGCAGGCGCCCTGCGGGACATGCCGATGAAGCAGGCCCGCGCCGTCGGCACGGTCGTGCTGGAACGGCTCGTCGGCGAGCTGCGCGGCGTACCGTCCGACGCCGTCGAGACGATCGTGCCGCAGCGGAAGGGAATGGCCGTCACGCGCTCGTTCGGGACGCCGGCGAGCGACTTCAATACGCTGTTCGGCGCGCTGTCCCAATACGCCATGCGCGCCGGCGAGAAGCTACGCGCGCACGGTCTCGTCGCCGGGCGCCTCACCGCGTTCTTCCATACCAACCGGCACAAGCCTGACCGGCCGCAATATGCCGGATCGCGGACAGTCACGCTGCATCCGATGACGAGCGACAGCCTCGAACTGATCGCGGCGGCGAAGCGCGGCGCCACCAGCGCCTGGCGCGAAGGCTATGCGTACACGAAGGCGGGCGTCATCCTCGACGAACTCGTATCTGCACAGTTGCGGCCACGGACGCTGTTCGAGGGTGACACGGCGAAGCGTGATCGCCTGATGGGCGCCATCGACGAGATCAACGGCCGCTTCGGTAAATTCGCTGCGGTGCCGGCTTCGCAAGGGTTCCGGCGGGAATGGAAGATGCGGTCCGAGATGAAATCGCCGGCATGGACGACGATGATCAGCGACGTGCCAACTGTTTCCGCGAGGTAGTCTTCCGCAACGGCCGGATGTCCGGGTTTGCTGGGTTCCTGACTGAACGGTTTCAGGAGGATCCAACGCGATAGCTGCCGCTATCTTCGGTGTCAGCGGCGCGGTAATTACTGACCAACTCCAGCCGTTCCGCGGTTGACGCGTTTAAGGCCGTCCTTGCAGGAACCAGTCTTTCGTTTGGCATCGCGGCTGCCGGGTCAAGGCGCTAACTTATACACGGCCGCCCGGAGCGTCGTGAAGGTCCCTCGCGAGCGGCGAGGAAACAACCCCTCAAATTTGGTGCTTTCCGCTAGGGCGTTCCACGACGCTCAAATCATTCACCCTCGGTGATCGAAGACTGCGGCCTGGCCAATTCCTCTTTGCTCAATACCAGAAGATCGATGTAGGTCAGGACATCGCCCGGGTAGCGGGCACTTCTTCGCCACTTGTTCAGAGAAAATACGAGCCTCCGCGTTCCCGTATTCTTATCCGTTCGGGACGCAAAGAACTCCTGGGCGTTCTCCCGCGCCCACTCCTCAAAGTCCGTGTAGAGGACGCGCGCTTCCTCGATCGCGCGTGGAAGCCAATCCGTGACGCCCTCTCTCTGTCGCCTGAACTTGAACGCCCGCACGAACATCGCGAACGCCAGGGTATTGATGGTCCTGTCGGCTGCGTCGGTAGGCGCATGATGATCCGACACCTCGGTGTAGATGTCGTACAGGTCGGAAAAGACATCGACCACGCCGTCGTCATCGATCTCTGGGATGACGCCACCGGTATTCTTCATCATTTTCCGCTGCGTGGCGGTCGTGTATCTTCCACTCGCGATATGGAGAATCCTCGTGAAGAGGGTTCGGTCGATGACATTGGCCTTCTCGATGTACTTGCTTCTCAGAGCATCGGAATACTCGCCGCGCTTTGGTTCATAGAGGAGACCAGTCTTCTTGAAGACGATCTCCGCGATCTCCCGGTTATGATCGTTGCTTGCGGTACGGTCGGTCGAAGACACCGCCGTCTGCGAGTTCGTCGCGGATGAGATACTAAGAATAAGATTCTTCTTAGACTCTTCGTCGATTTGTGGCAGCGTAATGATTCTGACCATCACTTCCTTGCCAGAAAATAGGCGTTCGCGATCGATGTCAGAGCTCTCGTCGAAGATCCGCGCAAGGGTATACGCGGTCTGTCCGCCATTGATAATCTGAGGATTAACGATCTCTACCTGAGCCCGGTTCTTCGACCCGACACGCTCGTTCACGTAGGTTTCGTCAGAGACAATGGTGATGCCGTTATTCAGGATTGCAAACTCGCCGGTCTCGATCTCGACGATGCTCTGGTGGATCCCCTCGTTCGTCCGCTGCTCTCTAAACTCGAGATAGGACCTCGGGTTGTAGCGCAGGATGGAGTTCTTGTACCTCGACATGATCTTGGCAATCTCGAGAGTCGGCACAAGAACGACTGTGACCTCGCTAGGGCCGTGCGCCGTGATGATTTCTGCACTTAGGCGGGAACTGTTGGACTTGTTGCTTAGATCTATCTGGAGCCGCATGCTCGAAGTGTAGTGCTGCTCGCCGCGGATGGTCGGCATGACTAGCTCGCCGTAGCAGCGATCGAAGTTGACGATGTTCGTCTCGTCCCCATGAAAGAGGCGCTCGACAAGGGCATATTGCTCCGCCTTGACGTTTGCGAGAATCGTAACCCGTGTCTTGTATCGCGCGATGTCCGGGATCTTCTGCAGCTTCTCGATGAACGCCAAGATGCGGCCATTGTAGCTCCGCCCGTCGGTGCTCTCGCGATGGCCATTAAGGATCCGGTCCAGATCGATCGAAAGGATTTCCTCCGCCGATATGTTCTTGGACTCGAAGTTGCTCGACCCGACCCTGAACTTAGACTGGATGATTTCAAGTATCTTGTTCTCGGTGTCGATGTGGTAGGCATCAATCCCACCATCATAGCTCCCATCCGTGATCGTTAGCTCACGTTCTTCGAAACTCAAAATTCCATAGGTTGCGGCCAGATAGAGATGGATGAACGCGCGAGCCCTCGCCTGATTTTGCCGTTCCTCCGTACTGTCGTCGAACAGAGAGCTACGCTGCCTGACACCCTTCCCTTCCCGCACGTATTCATCAAGTATATGCGTCAGGATGGTGTACTTTCGCGCCTGTCCCGTATTCATTCAAGCTCCCCCTTCGAACTATATTCGAAAGGCCTTGCGAAACAGCGCGATCCGAGTCGGACAATGCCGCTTGGAAACAGAATTCCGCCGCGCTCGGTGGTCCTGTGGAAAACCCGTACGCAAACCCGGCGAAAACGGAATAACCGCGCAAGACCTTTCGACGACGTCTCATCAATTTTGCAACCCGTGTCAACGCGGCGTGCAGCTTCGCAACGTAACGACCAGCTTGCCCGGCCAGTCACCATTCGCTTTCCGTTGATTTTGATACCGGCAACGCAAAACATCTGATGTGGGCTCCAGATAAGAGCCGCCGTTCAAAATACCGGCCACGAATAGGGACGTTGTACCAATTCGTGCTCCTTAGATCTAAATGAAAGAACGACCCGCTATCGGCATGGCGGTTGACCGCAACAACAGCGGCTACCGCCCGCTCCGGGTTGGGAAGACCGGACCGCGGACCGTTATCTGTTCCGCCGGATATGGCCGTTGCAGCGCGACGATGTCATCATAGCCCCCGGTGAGCCATTGCTCGTGGTCGTTCGGATGCAGGATGGTGATCATCGCCTTGGGATGGATCGGCGCGACCAGGTCGTTCGGGTCGCACGTCAAGAAAGATCCTCGTCGGTTTTGCCGGGTTGCAGCCCGGCATCCCCCGCCCGGCTATGCCGGACGTGAAAGCCTAGCTGGCCGGCGCAGGCGCCTTCCGCGGCGCGAATGCGACCGCCTCGACGCCGACCACAGCATTGATGTCGAGAAGCCGCGCCTGGATCGGTTCGATCTCCAGCTCGAAAAACATGTCGACCGCCTCGCTAGGTTTGCCGAGCGTCGAACCTTGCGCCGGCACGATTCCGAGTAACACCGGGGGCGTGCGGTGCGCCGCCAGAACGTCATCGCGGGTCGCGTTCTTGATCCCCATGAACTCGTCGTTCGCACCGACCTGCGCGATTGGCAGGATCTTGATCCCGCCATCCTTGCCGCCTGGCTGGTGGACGAACAGATTGCGAAAATTCCCTGGCCCCTTCGACCGCTTCAGCGCGTCGCGGATCGCATTGACGTCTCCATCGGAGAACTCACCGGTCGCATGCAGGATGAAACCCGCGTGGCTACCGTTCAGATAGTATTTGCGGCGAAACAGGGTGGCGGCTTCGTTGAGCAACGCCGATTGCAGCGCGGAAATATACTCCGGCACGCCGTAAATCTCCTGGTTGATATCGGGCTGCATGATCTGGATGACGCTGCCCGGCCGGAACTCGAATTCCGTCGCCAGGTTCTCCACAAAGAAATACCGGCCCTCTTCGATCCCGCGACGGGTGAATTTAGCCAGAGAATGATCGAGGCGCATCAGCCCGCCAAGAACGCTGCGGCGTTGCTCAACAAACCCGAACCCGAACACCAGATAATCGAACACCAGCTTTTCGAACGCGCCGCGGGAGAGCCACGGCGTCGGCATGAACGATCGCACCAGCAGATTGCGCTTGAGCAAAATAGCCGAGCTGTGATGCGGGCTGGCGCGAAATGAACGGGCCAAGCCCTCGACGCTGATCGGCGGTTCGAACCATCGCCCGTTATGCGGACATTCCAGCATATCGAGAATCTCGCGCCGGCTGTTGACCGGCTCTGGATCTCCGAAGGAAAACGCTGCGACCGACGTCGACTTGTCCGGCGTCGCGACGATCGCGCCGGCCCGGCCGGCCTCGTGACGGCCCATACGGCGTGCCTTGCCCATTACAGGATCTCCATGGTCGACTTGGGCGCTTCGCGGCCGTCGAGCGGTTCGTTGTTGAGAATGTGCATGATCGACCACGCGAGATCCGCATGGCCGTCATCGCCGCCCCGGCCGGCCTTGAACGTGACGTTCCGGCCGCTGGTGGTCAGCGTTTTCTTGATCGATACGAAGGACGAGACGACGTCGAGCCAGCTCGCATCGAACGCCATGCGTCCGCGCGAAACGACGTTCTGCGCCTTCATGATCATCATCGCCTTCACCTCGAGCGAATATTCGATCTTGGTGACGCCCTTGATTCCGGCATCCGGCTTGGCGAGCAGCTGATAGACACCGGCGCCGACGCCGGACGCGTCGATGCCGAGGAACGTGCAATTGTACCGCGACAGCATGCCCTTCACGAAGGTGGCCTGCTGCTCGAAATCGAGACCGCGCAGCGGGTGACGTTCCAGCAAACGGAACGCGCCGCCTTGGACGAGTGGTGGGGCCATGATCGAGAGCGAGGCATTGTCGCCGTTTTCGCTGTTCTGCGGATCATAGCCGGCCCAGACCGGGCGCTCGCCATACGGGCGGGCGGCTTCCGGATTGAAGTCCGTCCAGTCCTCCATGGAGTCGCAGCCGCATTTGATAAGATCGTTGAACCGGAACGCGGACAGGCTGTCGTCAACGAAGTCGCAGTCGAACAGGTTGGCGAACTCGTCGGGTGCATATTCGTCGCGCAGCTCGTCGATGTCGAACAGGTCGCACCCGGCTGCCTCGGCATCGGTTATCGTCACGATATGCCGCCAGACGCGATCCGGCCCCTGCGCGCCGTCTTTCAACGCCCCGTGGCTGACATCGATCTCGACGCGTTCGGCTTTGGAGCGACGCCGATTGCGACGCTCGCCAGTCCAGTATGGATAGGCGGCATGCGCGATCGTCGACGGCGTCGAGAAGTAGGTTTTGCGCCACTTCTTGTGCGTCGCCATGCCCGAGGCGACCTTGTTCAACTCTTCGAAGCTATGAACCCAAAAGAATTCGTCGAAATAGAAGTTGCCGTGGCGGCCCTGTGCCGTGCGAAAATTCGTACCGAGGAAGTGCAGCTCGGCCGCAGCCTCTTCGGCCGGACGCAGATCCGACGTGATATTCATCGGATCGCCGGCAAGGCTGACGCCGACCAGCTTGGCAAAACTGACGATGTAGCTGCGGAACTGGTGAGCCTGCGCCTTCGACGCCGACAAGAATATCTGATTGCGGCCGGTCTCGATCGCGTCGATCAAAGCCTCAAAGGCGAAATAGTAGGTCGCGCCGATCTGGCGCGACTTCAGGATCATGCGCGTGCGGAACGATAGCGCCTCGAACCAAGCCTCTTGATAGCCATAGAGCTGGTCGAGGAAGATGGCCTTCAACTCGGCCGCCTGGTCGGCGGTGAAGTGGTTCTTCTTCGCCTTCTTCTTTTCACCCGCGTTGCGGTTCGCGACACGGTCGTTCAGGTCGCCGGAATGACCGCCTGGCGCTTCATAGCGGCGCACCTTGGCCAGACTCTCGACTTGGCGGCGTAGTGCTTCCAACTCGGTATAGTTGTCGCCGGTTTTCTTATCCTTGCAGATGAGCACCATCAGGCGCGTCTCAAGGCAGTCCTCCAGCTTGCGGATCGACGGCGCATCGTCCCAATTGTGCCGGCGCGCCCAGCTTTTCACGGTGTCGTATTTTACGTCCAGTTCGGAGCTGATCTGCGCCAGGCTCCACCCGCGCCAATACAGGCTGCGCGCCGCGCGGATCCGTTCTTCGACGGGCAGGGAGAGAGGGTCGGCAAGGATCGACATGGTACCGCTAGCCTAGCCACGCCTGCGGGCCGGCCGCCCCCCACCGCTCTTGTAGAAAGCAATTCTACAAGAGCGTGCGCTTGAGGATGGCACCGTATTCGGTCCCTGTTCGACCTCGCTAACGGGCGCTTGGCGCGCCGCAACCGACCGAACCGAGGACCAGCCGCCATGGGCACCAAGAGCAAGCCGTTTCGCATCTTCGTCGAAGGTGAAACCATCAGCGATGGCCGCAAGGTCACGGCCGAGATGATCGACGAGTGCGTCGCCACCTTCGCACCCGACACCTACAGCCCACGCTGCAACATCGAGCATGTCTCGGGCTACAGTCCCGAGCCCCCGTTCAATGGCTATGGCGACGTCGTCGAGCTTGAGGCCAAGACCGACGATTTCACGATCGCCGGCAAGGTCGAGAAGCGCCGCGCGATGTACGCCATCGTCGATGGTAACGATCAGCTGGTTGCACTCGCCAAGGCCGACCAGAAGCCGTTCCCCTCGGTGGAGCTGACGCCCAGCTATGCCGGAAGCGGCAAATTCGGCATCATCGGCCTCGCGTTCACCGACACCCCGGCGTCGATCGGTACGCAGCGCCTGCAATTCTCGAACCGCGCGCCTGGCACCGTATTTGCCTCCGCGACCGACGCCGTCACGATCGAATTCGAGTCCAAGAAGGCCGAGGATGAAAAGGTCGAGAGCATCGTCGATCGCCTGTTTTCGGCCGTCGTTGCCAAGTTCAAGCCGGCCGAGCCCGAGAAGCCCAAGGACGAGCCAAAGCCCAAGCCGGCCAACGATAACTTCGACGCGGCCGGGTTCGCGACTGACATGCAGACTGCCTTCAGTGGCGCTCTGACCGCGGCGCTGAAGCCGATCATCGCAACGCAGACCGCGCACCAGCGCGACTTCGCCACCCTGAAATCGAAGCTCGAAAATACCGAGCAGCACGGTTTCTCACGCTCGCCCGCGTCGGGCGGCGGGGATGACGCCGTCACCGACTGCTGATCGTCAGCCACCCGCCCCGACCGCATAGATCTCACAGGAATCGCCCCAATGCTCAACATCACCCGCAATAAGTACGACGCCTACACGCAGCAGATCGGCAAGCTGAACAACGTCGCCGATCCCAGCCGCTCGTTCGAGGTGCTGCCGTCGGTAGCGCAGACGCTCCGCGCCAAGCTGAAGGGTTCGAGCGACTTCCTGTCGAAGATCAACATCATTCCGGTGGTCGCACAGGAAGGCGACAAGGTCGGTGTGGGCGTCAAGGGCACGATCGCCAGCCGCACCGACACGCGCAGTAAGGATCGCGCGCCGCGCTACCCCGGCGATCTCGACGAGACGCGCTACCGTTGCGAGAAGACCGATTTCGACACGCTCGTTCGGTACGAGACGCTCGACGCGTGGGCACACCAGCCCAATTTCCAGACCCTGCTGCGCGACGCCATCATCAGCGCCAAGGCGACCGACATCATCACGATCGGCTTCAACGGCGTGAAGGTCGCCAAGGATACCGACCCGGTCGCGTTCCCTCTGCTCCAGGACGTCAACAAGGGCTGGCTCCAGCACATCCGCGAAGACGCGCCCGAGCGTCATGCTGCCGGCGGTGACCTGAAGCAGGAAACCCGCGTTAACGGCGTCGTGACGGTGGCAGGCGCGATCTACGTCGGTGTTGGCGAAGTTGGCGAAGAGGTCGACTACGTCAACATCGACGCGCTGGTGTTCGCCGGTATCGAGCTGCTGCACGAGAATTACCGCGAGGACACCGACCTGGTCGCGATCGTCGGCCGCGAACTGGTGAACGACAAGTATTTCTCGATCGTCAACGCGTCGGGCGACAAGGCAACCGAGCAGCTCGCGCGCGACGTCCTGCTCTCCGACAAGAAGATCGGCGGTCTGACCGCGGTCCGCGTGCCCAAGTTCCCGAAGAGCGCCATCCTCATCACCACGCTCGCCAACCTGTCGGTCTACGAACAGATCGGCACCGAACGGCGCAAGATCGAGGACAACGCCAAGCGCGACCAGGTCGAGAACTACGAGAGCGTCAACCACGCCTATGTCGTCGAAGACATGGGCAAGGCCGCGCTGATCGAAAACATCGTCATGGGCAAGAAGCCCGCCTGACGGCCGGGCATCTAAACCCTTCCCCCCGTTCCCGCCCCCACAGGACACGCCATGAGCTTCGCTCGACGCCAGGAACAAATCCTAGCCATGAAAGCGGCGTCTGCTCCTGCATCCGGGGGCGGGCACACCCGCACCGCCGCGGTCGTAACACCGACCGCGGCGGACCAACTCCCCGTTCCCACCGGCAACACGCCAGCCGCCCGCGCGGCCGCAACCGTTGCCATGCGATTCCGCCACGATCGGCAACGTCTCAAGCAGATCAAGTCGAATGAAATGAAGGTCGCCGCCAAGCGCCAGATGCTCCCCGAGTATCAGGCCTGGTGCGATGGCCTGCTGGACGCCGGCCACGGTGTCGAGGGTCGGCAACTGGAGCCGACCGGCGCCGACGATGTGCTGCCGAGCATCATGGTTTGGTGCCTCGACGTTGGCGACTGGACGCGTGGCCTGATGCTGGCGAGTTTCGTCCTTCGCTTTTCGATCCCCATGCCGAAGCACTTCGTGCGCGATGCCGCGACATTGGTCCTGGAAGAGATCGCGAACGCCGCCCTGCGGGCACAGGCACGAAGCGAAGCATTCCCACTGTACGTGCTGGAGGCCGTCGAATCGCTGACGGACGGCATCGACATGCATGACGAACCCAAGGCCAAGCTCTTCAAGGCGATCGGTGCCGAGCTGGTACGCGCGGCCGGTGAGGCAACCGGCGACGCGATCGTGCCGACGATCGAGCGCGCGATGGCGGTGCTGACGCGTGCCCAGGACAAGAACGAACGCGTCGGCGTGAAGACGATGCTGCGCGGCCTGGAAAAAGCGAAGGCGGCGGCCATCAAGAACGCTGCCGGCGATCCTGAAACCACCCCCGGCGACACCGCTGATGCGACCGCCACCACCGAATCACAGGCTGGCAAAATCGCCAGCTGACCAAGCTCGCCCCCGGCGCTCGGGGACGGATCACGCGCGACGGGAGGCCTCCGGGCCGCAGGGCCGTCGATCGACCTGATCCCCACCCCCGTGAACTTTTGAGGACTGACAATGCCCGGCTTTCTCGCCAGCACCCTGATCGCCTTCGTCGGCGTCATCGAAGTGATCGGAGCGATTGCGCTAGCCGGCGTCGGCCTCGTAGTGCTCGCGATCGAGCGCAAAGGCGATCGTCCCATCGAGCTTTCGCCGCGGACCTTCGCGCTTGGCGCGATCGTGCTGGGGACCTTGATCGGCACCCAGGCGCTCGATCTCATCGGCATCGCGTCGTGACCGACCTGATCGCAACCGTCCTGCCCGACGAGGATACGCCGCCACCGGCGGTCATCGTCAACGACGGCTTTTTTCCTGACATCGATCCTGCAATGTTCCGCGAGCAGCATCGTATTCGCGATGCGGTAACGGCGGAACGTGCGCGCGAGGCGCTGATCGCCGCGATGCTGGCGGTGTACCGCGATCTCGCCGCATGGTCCCTCGGGCACCGTGCGGCCGGGGTGAAGACGTTGGCCGACGTTCGTTTGTCGGACGGCTCGATCTCGACGATCGACGGCACCAACACGCTTGTCCTTCTGTACCGGCGGGCCGTGTTCACGGCCGCCAAGGCCGAAGTCGTCGAGCGCTATCGCGATGTCGACCTCACCGGTGCCGGGCAACGCAAAGCCGAGGATCTGGAGCCGAGCGTCACCGAACTGCGGCGCGATTCGATCCACGCAATCCGCGACATGCTCGGCGTCACGCGCACGGCGGTCGAACTGATATGACCGCGCCGTTGGAAATGGTCCGCGCACGCGACGGCGATACGCTGGACGCGCTGATCTGGCGCGAACGCAACCTCGGCCCTGCGGATCTGCAAACCGTCCTTGCCGCCAATCCCGGTATCGCCAGCCTCGGCCCCATCCTCCCGAAGGGTCAGCCGATCAACCTCCCCGCCATCGCCGTGCCGGCCACCGCCGTTCGCGCCGATGTCCTCAACCTGTGGGACTGACCGCATGAAGGATCTACTCCACGAATTCGGGGTGTCGCTGCTGGCATTCCTGTTCGGACTTACGCCAGCCGCACTCGGTGCCGCGGTCAGCCTTGCCTACGAGACCGGCCTGACCTGGTCGCGCCGCTTCCTGCAAATGTCGGTCGGCATCGTCGTCAGCTATTTCGCGACCGGCGTCATCCGCGTGCTGTGGCCGTGGGGCCAGCCCGACCCGTTCGTCATCCAGGCGGTCGGCTTCGTCGTCGGCATGATCGCCTTCAAGGCGACGCCGAAGTTCATCGCCGGCCTCAGCGAGCGCGTCACCGATATCCCAGCGGCCTTTTTCGACCGCTTCTTCCCCAGAAAGGACCGCCTGTGACCGCCGCAACGCCCGCCCCAACGCCGAAGCCGAGGACACCGGCAAAGACCCTCGCCGGTGTCCTCGGCAGCGTCGGTGCAGCGCTCGCGCTGTTCGGCATGATCCCGGCCGAAGAGAGCGGCCGGACCGTCAAGGCGACGGTGGCCCCGACCGGCGCGATCACGATCAAGCACGTCTCGGGCAAGCAATATTTGAAGGCGTATCTCGACGCTGTCGGCGTGGCGACGGCCTGCGACGGCATCGCGACGAAGGATATCAAACTCGGTCAGACCTACACCGAGGCGCAGTGCACGACGATGCTCGAGCGCGAGCTGATCGTGCACGCCGAGGGCGTCATCAAGTGCATCCCCGGCGTCTACGGGCGCACGAACCAGGCCGTCGCGATCGTATCGCTTGCCTACAACATCGGCGTTTCGATGGTCTGCAAGTCGAGCATCGCCCGGTTCTGGAACGCTGGCCAGTGGCGCGCCGGCTGCGATTTCTTTCCGCGCTACCGACTCGCGGGCGGGCGCGTCCTGCCCGGCCTGGTCGCCCGCCGCGCGCGCGAGCGCGCCATCTGTCTGAAGGAGCTGCCGCGATGAAGACCCTGTTTGCCAAGCTGCGCGGAGACTTCGCGTTCATCGTTCTCGTGATCGTCGGGGCCGTAGGCGCGTGGCAATATGTCGAGGCCCGCCAGGCGCGCGCTGATCGCGACGATCTCCAGCACACCGCGCAGGTCATCTGCGCCGGATCCGGCACCGGTTTTGGTGCGGCCGGCAAGACGCCGCGCGGCGAGGCCTGCGCCGCCACGGTCGCGGCGCTGGTCCGGTTCAAGGCGAGTAGCGACCAGCTCGCCGCGGCAACGCTCGCGAAGGCGATGGCCGACCATGACGCCCGACAGAACGAAGACACCCGCGCCGCGCGCGCTGCTGCCGAGGCAGCAAGCTCGGCCGCACAACGAATGGAGATGGCAGATGCGAAAGCTGAACGGACGAACATTGTCGATAGCGAGTGGTTTCGCGCTGTTAATGGCGTTGCCGGCCTGCGCCCGGCACGCTGACGCCCCGCCCGCGACCGTGTCGACGCCGATCGTGGTGAAGGTGAAGGACACGCCGCCCGCCGAGCTGCTGCACTGCGCAGACCGCCCCGCCGGCCTGCCCGAGGATCCCGCGCTGATCGCGCAGATCCCGACCAAGATCCGCGCCGGCATCATTCGCCTCGCGCGCGCCTTCGCCGGCAACGCCGATCGCGGCGACCGTCTCGTCAATTGGAATGCGCCCGGCACCTGCCCGGCTGCGAACGCAAAGTGAAAGGAGCCTCGGTGAAACTCCGTCTACTCGCCCTGCTGGCAATCCCTGCGCTGCTGGCGTCTGCCAGCGCGCACGGCCAGGCCAAGCCGATCTATAACGACCAGAGCATCACCGTGCTTCAAGGTCTCGCCTTCGGACCGCTGCGTAGCGAGGCAACCCCGGTCGACGACGCGCACGGCCTGCCGATCCGTTGCATCTCGGGGTGCAGTGCCGCTCCCAGCGAAGGCACGCCGACCGGCGCGGCTGGAACGCCGAACGCCAAGGTCCTGACGATTCAAGGCATCCCCGGCGCAACCGCTATTCCTGTCTCCGGCACGTTGAACCCGGTCACGCTGGCGGCGACGTCGACGCCGATCGCCGGCACGTCGTCGGCCGCGCAGGTCGTCGGCCCGTTCGTGCCGCAGCTCGGCCGCGCGATCACCGTCGCGCTGTCGGCGGCGACCTGGCCGGGCGGAACGGCGCAGCTCCTGCGCTCGACCGATGGCGGCACGACGAAGCTGCCGCTCACCCCGGCCGGCGTCGTCCTCGGCACCTACACGCAACAGGGCGTCGATCAGCCGTGGATCGAGACGGAAGCAGGCGCGATCTTCTACCTGTCCCTGCCGGCGTCCGGCATCGGCTACCGGGTGGCTCAGTGATGCGCGGCATCTTCATGCGCGCACTGCTCGCGCTCGCCGCCTTCGGTATGATCACGACGCCGGCAACGGCACAGAACGATCCAACGGCGCTTCAGGCGCGCGGACTGGCAGTGCGGGCGCAGCAGCAGACCGTGACGCTCGCCCGCGAGGCGAGCATGCAGGGCGCATCGCTGACCAGGTGGCGGACCTGCCGCGCCAAACTTCGCCTCGCCCTCGTGTCGACCTGCAAGATCGCGTTCCCCGGGGACAGCAAGACGTTCGGCGCGGGTGCCGGCACCGGCACCAAGTTCACGGCCAACGCCTTCGGTTTCTCGCGGCCGTCGCGCCTCGCGGTGTTGCTCGGCCAGTCCGGTCTACCGACGCGTACGAACAGCTGGTTCGGCACGGGCGGCATGGCGTCGATCGCCGACGTCCTCGCCTATGATCCGCGGCGAAGCGGGTTTTCGGGCTGGTCGGGCGGTGTCGTGTCGCTCGGCGGCCCTTCGCTTGCCACCGGCAACACGAACCCCGGCACGTTCCAGCCGTCCGTGGCGGTCGATCGCGCCTCGATCTTCTACGTCCAGCGTCCCGGCGAGGGGATCTTTACCGTCACCAAGGGCAGCGAGACCTTCACGATCAACGCGCAGAGCGCGACGAACGCGATCATCCGCAGCGAGATCACCTTCGCGACGAAGGACGCCAGCCCGATCAGCATCACCCGCACGTCCGGCGGGTATGTCGAGATCGCCGGCATGATCGCATGGGATAGCGCGGTGCCGGGAATCGAGATCAGCAACTTTGCGGTGTACGGCGTCGTCAGCGGATACCAGGCCGATGCGACCGCCGCATGGACGCCGCTGAACGCGCTTGCGGCTTACGCTCCCGATCTGACGATCATCAACCTGTGGACCAACAACCTCAACACGGGCGTGCCGCTGGCGACGTCGGTTGCCGACCTGCAGGCGATCATCACCAAGGCGAAGGTGACCGGTGACTGCATCCTCGAATGGCCCTCGATCGGGGGGACGTCACCGTCCTATGGGGCCGACGCGACGCGGGCTCAGTGGAAGTCGGCGCTGGTGACGCTGGCGTCGTCGAACGGCTGCGCGTTCCAAGACGATGAAGCATTGCTCGGCGGTCGCGTCGGCGCGGTCAGCAATGGCCTGACCGCTGACGGCGTCCACGAAACCGGGCCGGGCTACGATATCGAGGCGCAGACGCTGCAGCGGTACACGGCGCAATAGGGTCTGGTGTCGCAGCGCCGCTCACCAAGGCAGACCGACGCCGCGACGCCGCTCCCATACCATGCCTACAGCCAATTTGGATATCGTCATGAAGAAGCTCGATAGCCTGCGGACGCACCTTCTCGCATCTGTTCCCGAAATCAGGAACAGCCCGGAGAAGATGGAGATATTCGTCGATAAGGGCGATGTCGCGGTGCGCGCGGGGTCGCTGTCGTTCGAATATAGCTACACCGCATCGCTGTGGGTGCAAGACTTTTCCGCCAGCGTCGACAAGCTGTTGGTGCCGGTCCTGGCGTGGATCGCGGCAAATCAGCCCGATCTGTTCGAGAAGGGCGACCGGAAGCCCTTTACGTTCCAATCCGATCTACTCGATGCCGAGACGTGCGACATCACGATCTCGATCAACCTGACGGAACTGGTCCGTGTCGAGCAGCAGGCGAAAGGACTGAAGGTCACGCACCTACCCGAACCCGTCATGCTCGATCAGTTTGACGGCGTTCCGACCGGCACCAAGCTATGGGCCGGGCTGATCGAGGACGTCGCCGGCACGATCGAGACGGTCACGCGATGAACGACTTCGCGCCGATCGAGCAGCTTTGCCGCGATTTGCTGCTGCGCACGGCCGCGCCCGAGCGCGCGCGTCTCATGCGCTCGATCGGCCGCGAGATCCGCAAGAGCCAGTCCGACCGCATCGCGGCCCAGCGCGACCCTGACGGCGCGGCCTTCGTCTCACGCCGTCCCAAGCCCGATCGCGGCAAAAAAGGCCGGCTGCGGCAGCAGAAGATGTTCCGCAAACTCCGGATGGCGAAAAGCCTGAAGGCGGGCGGTAACGCCGATGAAGCATGGGTCGGCTTCGCCGGCCGGGCGTCGCGGATTGCGAGCATTCACCAGGAAGGCCTGTCGGATGCACCGGCACCTGGTCAGGCGAAAGTCCGTTACGCGCGCCGCGTCCTGCTCGGTCTGACGGAAGCAGAACAGCAGCGGATCCTCGACCTCATTCTCGCCCAGGTCACCGCGCGCTGATCTTGTAGAAAGCGTTTCTACAAGAGCGCGGCATAGCCACGCCGTCGCAACCGCGACGACATGGCCGGACCATGGCCGCAATCTCCACCACCGTCGATCTGTCGCGCCTTCCCGCTCCGATCGTCGTCGAACAACTGACGTTCGACCAGATCGTCGACCAGATGGTCGCGACGCTGCGCGTTAAATTGCCTGCGTTCGATGCAACGGTCGATAGTGATCCCGGGGTGAAGGTGCTGCACGTCGCGGCGTACCGCGAGCTG
Source organism: Sphingomonas sp. PP-F2F-G114-C0414 (assembly GCF_003688595.1). Classification (GTDB taxonomy): domain Bacteria; phylum Pseudomonadota; class Alphaproteobacteria; order Sphingomonadales; family Sphingomonadaceae; genus Sphingomonas. The sequence continues at coordinate 113,274 of NZ_RCWT01000015.1, read as the reverse complement.
ATCGTGCGGCAGGCGTTTCAGGACGGCGCGCTGCAACTGTTCGTCGCGTACGCCACCGGCGCACGCCTCGATCATCTCGCCGCGCTGGTCGGCGTCACCCGCCAGATCGTCACGCCAGCCAACCCGGCGACGGGCGCGGCAGCAATCTACGAAGACGACGATCGTTTGCGCCAGCGTATCGTTCTCGCACCCGAGGGTTTCTCGGTCGCCGGCCCCGAGCTGGCCTACGTCAAGCATGCGAAGGATGCGTCGGCCGACGTCCTCGACGCCAGCGCGATCAGCACGACACCGGGGGAAGTCCTGGTATCGGTCCTGAATCGCAGCGGCGACGGGACTGCCCCGGCTGTTCTGCTCGCCAAGGTTACGGCGATCGTGAACGATCCCGGCATCCGACCGCTCGGCGATCTCGTCACGGTCGCCTCTGCCCGCATCGTGCCGTTCGTCGTCACCGCGCGGCTTCTCACCTTCTCCGGCCCGGATCCCGACCTTATCGTCGCGACCGCGCGCGATGCGCTGGTCGCCTTCCTTGCCGAGAACCGCAAGCTCGGCCGCACCATCACGCGATCGGGGCTCATGGCCGCTCTCAGTCCGAAAGGCGTGCACCGGGTCGACCTCGATCTCGATGCCGACGTCGTCTGCGATGCGACGCAGGCCGCCTACTGCACCGCCATCGCAGTTTCTCACGGCGGTATCGCCTCGTGACACTGCTACCGCCGAACGCAACGCCGCTCGAACGAGCGATCGAGGCGGCGACGGCGCGGGTCGGCGACGTCACCGCGCCGATCGATACGCTGTTCGATCCCGCCACGATTCCCGCGGAATGGTTGCCGTGGCTCGGCTGGGGCCTGTCGCTCGATAGCTGGGATGCCGACTGGAGCGAGGCGGTCAAGCGCCAGGCGGTTGCCAGCTCGATCGCGCTTCACCGGATCAAGGGCACGCGCGCCTCGGTCGAGATCGTGCTGCGCCGGTTCGACCAGCTCGCCTACGTCATCGAATGGTTCGAAGCGACGCCGCGCGCCGCGCCGCACACCTTCGAGGTCATGCTCCCGCTCACCGTCGACGGCACCGCGCCGGGCGGCACGCGCGCGACCGCGGCGTTCGCCGAGGCGATCATCCGCGAGGTCTCGCGCACCAAGCCGCTGCGCGAGCACTTCCGCCTGGTCCAGCTGCTCGCCGTCGCCGGCACGATCGGCGTGATGGGCGCGGTGCGCGCGACGCAGTCGCTTCGGCAGGACGCGACCCTGACCACCGCCCCGGCCGCCCCCTGGGATGCGTACCTCCAGACCGAGGACGGCGAGCCGCTGGAAGATGATGCCGGCAGATTTATCGAGGACGACGCCTGATGCCGCTGCCGTTGACGCTCACCTTCACCAATGCCGGCCTGGCGCGGTTCACCGCGGCGCAGCTCGGCAACGGCGCGGACCTGCGGATCTCCGCGGTCGGCCTGACGGACAATCCCATTGTGGTCGCTCCCACGCTGACCGCACTGCCGGGCGAATTCCGCCGCGTCGCGACGATCTCGGGCGCGCAGGTCGGCAACAACATCGTTCACCTGGTTGTCCGCGATGATGGCGTCAACGCCTACGGCTTTCGCGCGTTCGGCCTCTATCTGTCCGATGGCACGCTGTTCGCCGTCTACGGCCAGGCCGAGCGCATCATGCAAAAGGCGGCGGGCGCGTCGAACATGCTCGCCGTCGACATCGCGTTCCCGACCGCCAACGTCGCCAACGTCACGTTCGGCGACACCAACTTTCTCAATCCGCCGGCAACCGACGTCACCAAGGGCATCGTCGAACTCGCGACCGATGCAGAGACTCTCGCCGGTCTCGATCCGCTGCGCGCTGTCACCCCCAAGGGGCTCGCCGCGCGCATCGTATCGTTCCAGACGACGATCGACGCCGCGTTCGCTGCGGTCGGGCTGAAGATCAGCGGACTGGTCGTTTCGACGCGCCGTGTTTCGACGATCGGCCTCGCCACCGGTGGCCGCACCCTCGACGGTGACGTGACCATCGACGTGCCGGCCGCGACCGCTGGCGAAGCCGACGCCGCGGCGATCGGCACGAAAGCGCTGACGCCCGCCAGCCTGGTCAACATTCTCGCATCGATCCTCGCGCGCGTGCCGCTCGCCCGCCGCGTCGATACCTCCGGTCTCGCGATCGGCGGCAATGCCCTCACCACCGACATCACGATCACCGTGCCCGCCGCAACCGCTGCGCAGCTGCTCGCGGGCACGGCCAGCAACGCCGCCGCGACGCCGGCAGCGCTCGCCGCGGCCGGCGTCATCTACCTCGTCGAGAGCAAGTCGGACGGGGCCAGCCGCTACCGCCGGTTCTCGGATGGCAGCGTCGAGATGATGGGTGTGTCAGCGCTGCCGGGCAGCGAGGCGGCATTCACGCTGACTTTCCCGTGGCCGTTCCCGAACGCCTGCGACGGGGTCTTCGCGACGATCATCAACAGCGGGCAGTCCAATGACGGCCAGTCGACCGTCCAGGAGGTCTCGCTCGGCGCGGTCAGCGCGCAGCTTTACGCCCAGAACCACAAGAGCCCGACCGCCGATGCCGCAGGCGGTTTCCGCTGGTTCGCGCGCGGTCGCTGACATGCGCCCGCTTCCACCGATCTCCATTCGCAGGGCCTGACACATGGCGAAAATCTCCGCGCTTACCGTTCTCGACGCCGCTGACGGCACCGAGACCATTCCCGTCCTGAAGGGCGGGCGCACCATGCGCATGATGATGGCGCCGCTCGCGCGCGCGATGGTCCCGTTCCTCGCGAACTATTACCGCGGCGACAAGGGCGAGATGGGCGGCAACGTCCTGTCGGTCGGCCGCTTCGACCAGATCGGTGGCGACAACGGCATCAACGTGCCGGGCGGCACCGACCTGATCCAGACGAGCGGTGCAACGCGCGGGCTGCTGTACGAAGATACGACGCTGACCGATGCCGACGTTGCTGCGCATCCGCTGGCGATCGTGAAGACGAAGAACGGCCGCTATTTCCGCCGCGACCCGCGCGAGCTGTATATCGAGATGTTCGGCGCGCGCTCGGTCATCGACAAGTCGTTCGACAGTACGCCCGCCATCCTTGCAGCGATCAGCTATTCAGGTTTCTGCGCCAACCGGAAAGGCAGCGTGCGGGGCACGAGCAACGGACCGACGGTGTATCTTGGGATCGGCCGGTTCTACATGGCGTCGCGCGTCAACGTGAAAACGTCGCTCGCCATCCTCGGGGCGGGCCGCGGTCATATCCTCGGCGGTAACGCCTCGATCCTCGCGGTCGAGGAATCTGGCTTCCTGTTCGAACGCCAGGACACGCTGAATTTCAAGAAGGTCGCGCCGACGACCGGCGCGGACGGTTCGTGGATCAGCGGCGTGCAGATCGCCTATGTCGGCCCGAACAAACCGCGGTCGGGCGGCTATTCCGGCGAGTTCGGCATCGTCAACAAATGCCAGATGGATATCGACAACAACTATATCCACGGCTTCCCCGGGCCGGGGATCCTGACGCTTGCCACATCGGGCGGTGACGAGGTTGCGCAGGGTGAGGCGTCCTGCACGCGGATCCGGTCGAACTGGATCGAGGAATGCTGGGTCGGCTACATGCCGCAGGGTGCCGACGCCAACATCATCAAGGTCGAGGACAATACGTTTTCGACCTGCATATGGGCCATCTGCGCGCAACAGTTCCTGTCGTGCACGTTTATCAACAACCACTTCAAGGCCAACGGGCAGCTCGTCCACTTCGAGGGCAAGCGCTATCAGCCGATGCCCGAGAAGGATGACCTGTGGGGCACGACGCAGCCCGGCACCGACATCAGCGTCTGGGGCTATTGCGAGATGGGTGGGCCAACGGCTCCGGGATACGTCGGTTACGACGCGGTCCCGACCTGGACGCCGAACAGCACGGGCTATTATGCGGGCGGACCGGTCTGGCACCCGAGCCAGAATGCGCGCTCGGGCTTCCTGTTCAATTACATGGAAGGCGGGCAGCCGCTTCCGATCATCAGCTTCCCCGCGGTGTCGATCGGCGGGCAATGGGCGCATGCCCAGGCCGCGACGGGTGACTTCCTGAATTTCGAGCAGGGCTCGACCAATGCGCGGTCGTTCGTCGCAGCCCGTAACCAGGCCCTTCCTACTGTCGGCAAACGTACCGCGATCGACTGGAATGGCGGGCTTACCCTGTACAGCGGAGATCTCGCCTACGGCCTGAGTTTTCAGGTCTGGGGCAAAGACTTCCGGTTCACGCAGGGCAATGCCGATTACGGGCAGTCCGCGGCGATCACCGGCGACGTCACCACGCAGAAGTTCGGTCGCGCGACCACCGTCCCCAACACGTTCTGGTTCGCCAAGGGGTTCGCGTTCGGCAACCGTATATGGTCGAGCGGCAGCGGCCCGCCGGCCTCCGGTTCGGCCGGCCGCGGCGAGACCATCTGGCTCGACAACCCCACGCCGGGCGGCCGGATGTCGCAGATCTGCACCACCGCAGGCGACGTCAACTCGACCGCCGTATTCAAAGCCGCCGCAGCGATCGACGCATAGGAGACACCAGATGGCTATCATCACCAACCTCACCACCGACCAGGGCGATGTTCGCCCGGTCTATATCCGCCTCAACAGCTTCGACCAGGTCGCCAACCATGCGGTGCCGGCCATCGCGCGCTTTCGTGCGTTCGCCAGCCGCGATGCGTTCGAGGCGGGCGCGAGCTTCCTGTGGGAACGCCTGGTGTCGTTCACGGCCAATCACCAGGACGCGGCGCCTTCGCTGTGGACGCAGGCGTACACCGCGCTTCAGACAACCGACTTCGCATCCGAAACGCGCACGCGGTGCGCCGAGCTTGAGGGGCAGATATTCCAGATCGAGACGCAGCTCGCCGCGCTGCCGGAACCCGAGGCCACCGAACCGATGGCGAACGCTGCCGCGCAGGCCAGAGCGGACGCTGATGCCGAGGTGCGGCATGCTGCGCGCCAGTCGTTCGTCGAGCAGCTCGAACGCCTCGAGGCGGAGCGGCCGGTACTGGCGGCCGAACTCGCGCGGCACCGCGAAACGGCTGCGGCCATCGCCGCGTCGGCACCCGCATAACGGGCGGTTCGCCCTCGTACGCGCCGCTTCGTGTTTCACGTAGCTCTTGTAGAAAGCGTTTCTACAAGAGCGAGGCCTCGCCTCTCGAAACGTCACGCGCATGGTCGCCGCTATGGCTGCCACTGCCGATATCCAACGCCTTATTGGCGATCTCGCGCGCGAAGGCACTGTCGTGTCCGTCGATCTCGACGCCAAAACGTGTCGCGTCGAATTCGCCAACGATCTGACCACAGGCGATATCCCTTGGCTTGCCGCCCGCATCGGCAAGACGAAGGTCTGGTCGCCACCCTCGGTCGGCGAACAGGTCGCGGTGCTATGTCCCGAGGCCGACACGGCACGCGGGTTCGTTATCGGCAGCCTCAGCTCCGACGCCAACCCGCACCCGGCAAATGACGGGTCCACCTTGATCGAGTTCGAGGACGGCGCGCGGATCCTGTACGATCCGGACGGTCACTATCTGATCGCCGACTTGCCAGCAGGATCCTACGTCGAGGTCCGGGCCGACGACATCTATCTTCGCGGCAACCTGCACGTCGCCGGCTACGTCAAAGCTGACGGCGACGTGATCGGCGGGGGCAAGAGCCTCAAGGACCATACGCATACCGGCGTCCAGTCGGGTGCGGCGTTTTCGGGACCGCCGCGATGAACGGCATGGATCGCCACACCGGCGCGCCTCTCGCCGGCATGGATCACCTGAAGCAGTCGATCGACGATATCTTGAGCACGCCGTTAGGCACCCGCCTCGGCCGACGCGAGTACGGCTCCCTCGTCCCTCAGTTTCTCGACCAGCCGAACAACGAACTCGGCCGGATGCGGATTTTCGCCGCGGTCGCGCTGGCGCTCCTTCGTCAGGAAGGGCGCGCGCGGATCTCTCGTGTCCAGCTCTCCCCCGGAGAACGTCCGCACGAGGCAGTCATCACCGTCACAGGCCGTCGTACCGACATGTCAGGCGCGCGTCCCTTCTCTCTCTCCACATCCCTCCGCGCCTTGTCGGCGCTCGTCTGAAAGGCCCGCATATGAGCTTCCTCCACGGGATCAATGTCACCGAGGTTACGGCAACACGTCGCTCGATCGCGACTATCGCCACTGCCGTCATCGGTCTGATCGCGACCGCGCCCGCTGCGGTGGCTGGCGCATTTCCGCTCGACACCGCGGTCTCTGTCACGAACATCGACGACGCCATCGCGAAGGCTGGTGCGGACGGTACGCTCCGCGCCGCATTGCGGGCCATCGCCGGGCAGGTCGATGCGCCGATCGTCGTGGTGCGCGTCGCACCTGGTGCTACGCCGGCCGATACCGCGAAAGCCGTGATCGGCACCGACGTTGCAGGCGTGAAAACCGGCATGCAGGCGCTGCTGACCGCGCCGGCGCAGCTCAACCTCCATCCCCGGATCATCGGCGCACCCGGCCTCGAAGCCGAACTGGTGACGAAGGCCATGGTCACGGTCGCAAAGCGGCTGCGCGCCCGTGTCTATGCGAAGGCTATCGGCAACGATCGCGGCGAGGCTATCGCCCACCGGGCGCTGTTACCCGACGCGCGCGAGCTGACGTTGCTCTGGCCCAGCGTAACCGCACCGTATGGCGCTGACGGTGCCAGCATCGGCGTGCCGGTTGCGGCCGTCGCGATGGGCGCACGGGCCGCGATCGACCAGACGCAGGGCTGGCACAAGACGCTGTCCAACGTCGCCCTTCCGGAGCTCGACGGCCTGGCCGCGGATGTCACCTTCGATATCCAGGACGCGGACTGCGATGCCAATGTGCTCAACGCATCGCAGCTGGTCACCGTCGTCCGCATCGCCGGTGAGCTGCGCTTTTGGGGTAACCGCACATGCGCCGACCCGAAGAGCGACTTCGTGTTCGAAAGTGCCTGCCGCACCGCGCAGATCCTTGCGGACACCGTAGCGCTCGGCCTGGTGTGGGCAATGGACAAGCCGCTGCTGCCCAGCCTCGCCAAGGACATCGTCGAGCAGATCAACGAGAAGTTTCGGCAGGAGAAGCGCACCGGCCGGATCCTCGGTGCCGTGGCCGTGTTCGACGGTGCCAAGAACCCGGTCGACAAGCTGAAGGCCGGCCAGCTGCTCATTGGCTACCGCTACACCTTCGTACCGCCGCTGGAGGCGCTGGGGATCGAGCAGGAGATCTCCGACGAGTTCTTCGCCGACTTCACCAGCCTGGTCGCCGGCAACTAACCCTACCTCACGCACGAAAGGTCGACGCGATGGCGTTCCCCAGCAAGCTCAAGCAGACGATGATGTTCAACGACGGCGAAGCCTTCATCGGCGAAACCGTCTCGATCACGCCCCCAAAACTCGTGCGCAAATTCGAGGACTATCGTGCCGGTGGCATGAGCCGCGCGGTGAAGGTCGACATGGGCGGCGAAGCCCTGGAGATGGAGGCGGTCTACGGCGGCCCCATGCGCCAAATCCTGCGCCAGCACGGCATGCTCAATATGTCGGGCGTGCAGCAGCGCTTCGTCGGCTCGTTCCAGAACGACGACACCGGCGCTGTCGACGTGGTCGAGATCGTCACCCGCGGCCGGCACGAAGAAATCGACATGGGCGAATGGAAGCCCGGCGAGGACACCGAGTTCAAGGTCAAAAGCCAGCTCAGCTATTTCAAGCTGACGTGGAACGGCGCCGTCGAGGTCGAGATCGATGTGCTTGGCATGATCGAGGTCGTCGGCGGCGTCGACCTGATGGCCGCGCACCGCACGGCGCTTGGTCTGTAGTCCGCGCACCACAACCACCGCCCCGCCGCAAACGAAACCCGAGGACTGATACAATGAACGACCAGAACGACACGCCAATCTCCGCACACGCCGCCCCCGGCGACGTCACGCTGGAATACGACATCGTCGTCGCCGACAAAGTCGTGCTGCCAGCCGGCACGCTGATTCATGTTCGAAAGCCGATGGGCGGTGCGCTCCGCAACGCCAATCTCGGTGGCTTGGTGCGGATGGACTACAACCAGGTCGCGCTGGTCGCGCCGCGCGTGACGCAGCCGATCCTGCACCCGCATATGATCGATGCGATGGACCCGGCAGACGTCACCCAGATCGCGGGGGTGCTTGTTGATTTTTTGCTGCCGACTGCGACGAAGGAGGCTCTCTCCCAGAACATGTAGAGGATCCGATGGCGGACATTGCCTTTGTCTTCCACTGGTCGCCCGACGCCCTCGACGCGCTTTCGATCCATGACTTGATGCAGTGGCGCGCGCGCGCCGCCCGCCGCCATAACCCCGAAGGAAAGACCCGTGGATCGTAACCTGCGCATCCGCATGCTGCTGGAGGCCGGTGACCGCGTCACCGGTCCGCTGCGCGCCATCGCTGGCGGCTCGACGAAGGCGGCTCAGGCGCTCAAGCTGACGCGCGACGGTTTGAAAGAGATCGAACGCGCGCAGAGCGATATCGCCGGTTTCCGCAAGCTCAAGACAGGCCTCGGCGATACCGGCACCGCGCTGGGGACGGCACGCACCCGCATGGCGGGATTGCGGCAAGAGATCGCCGCCGCCGACAAGCCGTCCGCGACGCTGACCCGCGCGCTCGCCAAGACGGAACGCGAGGTGACGACGCTGGAAGCAACCGAGCGCAAACAGGCGCAGTCGCTTCAGGAGATGTCGCTGCGTCTACACACGGCCGGGATCGATACGAACGACCTCGCACGTCACCAGCGCCGCCTGCGCACCTAGGCCGTTCAGACCAACCGTACGATCATAGAGCAGACAGCGGAGGTCGGGCGGCTCGCCGACCGCGAACGCCGCATGGCGGCAGGTCGCGCGCGGTTCTCGCGGACGCAAGCTATGGCGACCGGGCTCGCGGCTGGAGGTGCCGCGGCAATCGGCACGGGCATGGCGATGGCCGCGCCGTTGATCGGCAGCATCAAGGCCGCGCAGGACTATCAGTCGGTCATGACTGACATCGGCCAAAAAGCCGATCTATCGCGCGCCGCATCGGAGCAGCTCGGGCGCAACCTGCTCGTTTCCGCGCGCGCCGCCAACCAGATGCCGGCAGACCTCCAGGCAGGGGTCGATGCGCTCGCCGGGCTCGGCGCGAAGGTGCCCGACGCGGTCGCGATGATGAAACCGATCGGCCGCGCCGCGACCGCGTACAAGGCTGAGATCTCTGACCTGTCTGCCGCCGCGTTCGCCGCCACCGACAACCTGAAGGTGCCGGTTGCACAGACCGGCAAGATCATCGACGTCATGGCCAGCGCCGGCAAGGCGGGCGCGTTCGAGATCAAGGACATGGCGCAGTATTTCCCCGCGCTCACCGCCGCGTATCAGGGGCTCGGGCAGACCGGCGTCGGTGCCGTCGCGGATCTGGCGGCCGGGTTGCAGATTGCGCGCAAAGGTGCCGGCGATGCCGCCAGCGCCGGTACGAACCTCGCCAACATTCTTCAGAAGATCGCGTCGCCCGCCACCAACAAGGCGTTCGAGAAAATGGGCGTCGATCTGCCAGCAGCGCTGAAGAAGGCCTATGCAGAAGGCAAGACGCCACTCGAAGCCATCGCCGAGCTGACGAACAAGACGCTGAAGGGCGACCTGTCGAAGCTCGGCTATCTGTTCGAGGATGCCCAAGTGCAGCAGGGCCTGCGTCCGCTGATCCAGAACATGGAGGAATTCCGCAAGATCCGCGCCGAGGCGGCAAAGGCCGGGGGCACGACCGACCGTGACTTCGCCGACCGCATGAAGGATTCCGCCGAACAGTCGAAACAGCTCAAGATCAACGCGACGACGCTGGCGATCACGCTCGGCTCGCAGCTGCTGCCGACCATCAACGCCATCGTGACGCGCGCGAATGCGTTCGCGACGTGGATCGGCGATGTCGCCAACCGCTACCCCAATTTGACCAAGGCGGTGGCGATCGGTGCCGCGGCATTTGCGGGGCTCTTTTTCGTGCTGGGGGGCGGCGCGATCGTCATTGCCGGCCTCGTCGCGCCATTCTCGGCGCTCGCGTTCGCGGCTGGAGCGCTCGGAATCGGGATGCTGCCGGTCGTCGGCATTGCGCTTGCCGTCGTGGCTGGCATCGTGGCGATCGGGGCGGCGGCCTATTTGATCTATGCCAATTGGGGCGCGATCGGCGGATGGTTCGCCGGGCTATGGCAGGGGATCAAGGGAACGTTCGCGGGGGCCGTGGACTGGTTCGCCTCGCTGCCGACCCGCTTTGCGCAGATCGGCCGCGATATGATCTCTGGGCTTATCCGCGGGATCTTCGGCATGTTCGGCTCGCTGAAAAGCACGATCGTCGGCGTCGCGTCGTCCGCCGCCGGCTGGTTCAAGGCGAAGCTTGGCATCCATTCGCCCAGCCGCGTCTTCGCCGGCTTCGGTGGCAACATCGTCGACGGGCTGACCAACGGCATTGCCGCGCAGGAGGGCGAGCCAGTCAAGCGCATGGTTCGCCTCTCCAGCCGCCTGACGTCCGCGATCGTCACCGGCAGCGCGATCCCGGCGCTGGCGATGGGCGGCACCGGCGCCGGCAGCGCCGGGGTCGCGTCAGCTCGCGCGGGCAACGCTGCGCCGCGCAGCTACACCATTCACATTAACCAGCAGCCCGGACAGGACGCGCAAGCTCTCGCGCGTGCCGTCGCCGACGAGCTGGACCGACGCGAGCGCGAGACCGCCGCGAGAGGCCGATCATCGTTCGCCGACACCCCTGATTACGAGACCGTCTGATGTTGCTCTCAATTGGCCTTTTTGCGTTCTCGATCGACACGCTGGCGTTCGATGAGATCTCCCGTCGCGCGAGCTGGCGGCACGCGACGTCTGCGCGGATCGGCGCTCGCGATGCCACCCAGTTCACGGGACCGGGCGACGAGACAATCTCGCTGCCAGGTACCGTGTATAACGAGATCGTGGACGGACGTGTGTCGATCGACGAACTGCGGCGCATGGCGGATACCGGCGACGCCTGGTCGTTGGTCGACGGCCTCGGCTACGTCTACGGTGCGTTCGTCATCACCAGCATCGACGATCGCGGGAAGGCGTTCTTCCCCGACGGCACGCCTCGCCAGATCGACTTCGCGATCGACCTCCTGCGCGTCGACAGCGACGTCGCATGATCGCCAACATCGCTGCCGTCCGTGTCGTCGTCGACGGCACCGACATCACGCCGCTGCTCGAAGGCCGCGTCGCGCAAGGCAATGGCCGCCCGCCGCGCCGTCGCCTCGTCTCGCTCGGCATCACCGAAAAGCGCGGCGAGGAGGCCGACCAACTCGATCTCGTCATCGACGATACCGATGGCGTCGTCGCGCTCCCGCCGACGGGCGCGAAGATCCACGTATGGCTCGGCTGGAAGCAGGGCAGCGACGTTACGCCCGGCTTGGTCGACAAGGGATGGTTCATCGTCGACGAGGTCGCGCATGGCGGCCCGCCCGACCTAATCACGATCCGCGCGCGCTCTGCCGACTTCACCAGCGACCTGAAGACCAGGCGGGAGAAGAGCTGGCACGGCACGACGCTCGGCGCGATCGTGACCGAGATCGCCGAGCGGCATCAGCTGACACTTCGCTGCGCGGCCAGCCTCGCCGACATCGCGGTCACGGCAAAGGCGCAGAACCGCGAAAGCGATATCGCCTTCCTCCGTCGCCTCGGCCGTGAGCGAGGGGCGGTGGCAAAGATCGCGCGCGGCGTTCTCATCTTTTCCCCCATCGCCGCCAGGACGACGCCGTCCGGCAAACCGATCGCGACCATCACCATCGCGCGACGCGACGGCGATGCCCACCAGTTCAGCCGCCAGAAACGCGACGACGTGCCGGGGGTTAAGGCGACGTGGCACGATCGGAAATCCGGCAAGCGCGAGCAGTTCGTGGCGGGGAAGGTCGAGGGGGCGAAGACGCTATCGCGAGTGTACGCCAACCAAGCGGATGCACAGGTCGCCGCCACTGCGGCAAGTAGCCGTGCGGCCCGGGAGCCAGCCTCGCTCATTCTCAGGCTTGCGCTTGGTCGGCCGGATGTCCACGTTGAAATGAAAGCGAGCGTGAGCGGATACAAAGCGCAGATCGACAGACCCGCGTGGCTTGCGGTCGAGGTGACGCACACATTTGGCGATCGGGGCTATTCGACGGACCTAAAGCTTGAAGCGGTCTAACGTTTAATCTGTCTATTCTCTTTCAATGATGCGACCATATTGGCCGCTGAAGTTCAGAGCCGATGTTCAACATGTGCGCACCTCAGCACTATCGGACAACCGAAAACATTTGCTCTTCAAAATTGCGACAGCCGTGCTAAATCGCCTATACTTCAAACTCCTACGGAATCGACAAGTTTTCTCACGTAATCAGCCAGCGGTATCAACAAATTACGATCGCGTTTGGCCATCGTTTGCAAAAGCTCTAGAGATTCCTTATTTTTGTTGAATGTCACGGTACCCTTGCTGACAGATTTAACCGCCTCAGCAATTAATCTACCTCCGTGCACCTCGGCGAGCCATTCCGGGTCGCTAATGCTGCCCTTCCAGCTTCCTACAAGCAGTGGGGGCTGGGCTGCTATTTGCCTCAAAGCCTCGGCAACCTCTTGAGCCGTAGTTGTCGAGGTTGTTTCAACTCTTGCATTAATGAACGCGGAGATCGCCTCTTCGTCCACAAGGTAGCATTCCAACATACGACGCGGTAGAAATATAATCCTATTCAGCGCACGTCGGTTTAAGTCTTCTTGCTCACGATCTGTAAGTTCCTCCGTATCAAAACTGAATACTACTGCCTTTACGAGCGAACTGGTGGCCGAGCTGAGTCGGGTATATATGTTGAAGATGAGAGTTGGATCCAAACGTTTACTTAGGAAATCTCCTGTTGCGGCGACTCTGCTGAAGACAGTGCCACGAGGTACATGGCCAAATAGCTGCTCATAGACATAAGGAAAGCAGCGCTCTTCGGTTTGCCCCTCCACCCAGATGACTCTTTCTGCAGCGAAAACGTCGCTCATCGAGATGCCGAGGTGGTCGGCCATAATCTTTAGTTGATCAATTGCGCCGAGATCGATTGATTGAACATGCGAGTTATACCCCTCACGAGTAACGAGATGGACGGTCGCTGGATTGCCAAAACTGACAACCTCTGGCGAATGCGTCGATACAATGTATTGATGCTCGCTGTATTCTGATTCAAGAATACGCAACAAATTCTTGACTGCTGCAGGATGCAAAAAGCTATTTATCTCGTCAATAACGATTACCGCCTCCTTGACTGTCATTACAGCGGTCAGAATAGCTATAACTTGTGCAACACCTGTTCCACTCTGTGAAAGGGGAAATGCAAGGAGGGGGTTATCTGCCTGGCTTGTCGGCCATATCAGCACTTCAACCAAGTTGGCACCAAAACTGTGAGGTCGCACACTCATGTTGCCCACAGTTGGGAATATATCAGTTAGATGATATACTAATCGATCGAATACACTTACATTTGATCCCCGTATCGTCATCAGTACTGCTGGGAGGTTAGACGCATCCGGTGTCAATCGGGTGGCATGCTGAAAAACACTTTCACCCAACGAAAGTCGCTGAGCAGAAAAGTAAAATAGCTTCCTGTCTAAAGCCTCAATAGCAAGACTTGGTAGATCGTCTCCATTGATGAGAGATTGCGCGAAGGCAATATCTCCATTTTTCCCGGCTACAAGCGCCGCTCCAGCATGAGCGCCTGAACTGAATAATTTATGCGACGGGTACTCCCCTGGCATAATTCCTTCCGGCGATCGGTCGATGGTAATGTCGACACCCTCATGAATTATTTTTTCGGCGTATTCAATGGCGGGATAAAGCTGACCATATGGCGTAGGAATAAGTGTCCTATTTCTTCGCCGCAACTCGTCCTTTAACTCAGACCCGCTTAGTGAAGCCACGATTTGCTGAGTAGGGGTGGGTAGCTGATGGCTCTCAAAGCGTTCGGGTGTGCGATGTGGATCATTTGGCAATTGGCCGTATAATGATCGAAGCAGGGCACTCTTGCCGGCATTGTTAGGGCCGATTATTAAATTCGTGCCTCTCTTCAACTCAATATCGCCGGTGTTAGCGAATGATTGAAAACCGACCAGTTTGATTTTGCTTAAATGCATAGTGCTTAGATCATCCAAAACCTACGATATGGAACTCACAACAACAGGATAACTAAATTGGTTCATATGCAAATCACAAAGTGACCGTTGTATATAATGTACGCTGCACACGTTGGCACCGACGTTTGCTCACCACACCTTCGTCAAGTCGACCGCCTACGTAACGGCAGCACGGCGTTGTCAACTGCCGAATGTTATGTCGGTCCCCATTTTTAAACCCCTCTTTTTTTATTGGAATTCGTGCCGTACAGCACGGAACATAACAAGAACAATATGAGTTGGCGTTATGGTGTCAGTTTTCCAGTCTCAGCCCCGCTGCGAGCGCGGATGCGCTCGGTGTGAAACCGCCTGCGCTATGCTCGCTGTCGTGCGGGACGATCGTCATGACCGTCTTCAGGTTCGCCTGGCGGAACATCGCTGTCGTCCGAGTCCTCGAACACAAGCGGCCCTTGCAGAAGCCCGAGCCCTTTGGGCAGCATCCGTGCAAGCTCATCAGAAAGAGCATCCTGAGACATCCCCTCAGACGCTTTCAGAATGCCAAGAAACATTCGGGCCAAGGCCCGCTGATCCGGCAGCAATACCTGCATGGTGGCGACCTGCACGGTCGGCCTAGGCCGCGGCGGAGCGGCTCCCTCATAGGGATCATCGACGTCACCCGTGAGATACGCCGGCGAGGTCGCCAATTCTCTCGCGATGGCAGCGATGTGCGTCGAGCCGCGGGATTGCCCGACGACCAGCTTATGTATGGTCTGCTGGCTGATACCTACGCGTCGCGCCAGTTCGGACTGCGACAGTCCATTGGCTTTCAGCCGCTCAGCTAATCGTTCACCGTCAATCATAAGGGCAAGCTACAACCAATGGTGTAGTTGCATACGGACGAATAGGTGTTGACCGAACTACAACCATATGTGTAGTCAGCGGTTATGGAGATCGCATCCCCTTCCGCGTCGCTGAAAACGGCGGTTCTCAAATTAGGTTCGCAATCCGCGTTCGCTCGACTGTGTGGCGTTTCGCAGACCGCCGTCTGGAAATGGCTGCAATCCGCAAAGCGCCTGCCCGCTGAGCATGTGCTCAAGGTTGAGCGAGCGACCGGCATTTCCAAGCATCTTCTCCGCCCCGACATCTACCCCGAGACTGAAGAAGTAATCGCGGAGGCTGCCGCCGTCGATTGTAATCGATCCGCGGTTTTCCAGAAGACGGCTTCGCTGTGACTAAGCCCCGCATCCCCGACAGCTTTCCCGACGCGATGATCAAGGTTCTCGCGCAGATCAAAGGGGAAGGCGCCGCTGCGGCGGTCGGCAAATCCGTGAGCACCATTTACGAGTGGTCCAACCCGAACAGCGGCACGCTGCCCTCGCTTCTCGACGCCCTTGCGCTCGATACCGCGCACCGGCTTTCTGGCGGTGAGGGTGCGCCGTTCTGCGATGCGTTCAGCCACCAGCTCGGCATCAAGGTCGACCAGGAAGATGCCTGCCGACGCCAGCTGGTCGCAGACTCGATCGATTTCGTCCGTGAGGCAGGTGAACTGACCTCCGCCCTATTCGGCGCCTCTCAGCCCGGCGCCTCCCCGCTCGATCATCATCGGGCGCTGGTCGAGGCACAGCAGGTTGACGGCGTTCTCCGCCGCATTCGCCGGCGCCTGCCAAATTTCCTTCGTCCCATCATGTCGACGGGGCCGGGGAATTCCGGGGGGACCCATCAGTGACGAAGAAGAGAAACTACACCCCGCGCGTACCCGCGACGGAGTGCCCGCACTGCCTGACGCGGGCGATCGCGTACGACTCCGTCAAGCTGGACGTGTTCACGCGCGAGATCCGCTACGTCTGCCAGGATGCCGATTGCCTACACACCTTCGTAGCGCAGCTGGGCATCTTCCGCACCGTGCGACCGAGCATGAAGCCCAACCCCGCAATCGAAGCGGTCCTGCCGAAGGGCGACTGGCGCTCGAAGCCCGCGAACGATGACCAGCGGGTTCCTGCCAACGACGATCAGCCTGACGCGGCGGAGGTCGCGCCTTCGCCGACCTGATCCCGTGACCTGATCCCCGCGACCTCAGCCGCGAATGTCCTGAACCATCCCCCCCGCCATCCGGAAGCACCCGCTTCCGGCACCGCTACCCCCTTGTCGAAAGGAATGCCCGATGATGCACGTCTTCCCGCGTACATTCACGATGCCGATGCAGAGAGGCGAGCGCGCCGCAACTGCTAGCGCCGCTCCCCTGACGCCCGCCGGATACATCAAGCTGCGTCGCGAGGCGTCGGGAATGTCGACCAAGGTAGCGGCCGGCATGCTTGCACAGAACGCCGATGAGGTTGCGCCCGCACTCAACCTGATCCACGCGCTGGAAACGCCCGGCAACACGGCTCGCCGCCCCGAAACGCTGGAAGCCCTGCGCAGCGTTTTCCCGTTCGACACGGACGTCTACCGCCAGCTCGCCACCGATCCGGCTGATAGCCATCCTCGCATCTGCCGTGGTTGCGGTTGTAGCCATTGGGATCCCTGCACGAGCGACGAACATGGCGCGTGCGCATGGGCGACCGATACCGCCTGCACCGCATGCCTGCCCGACACCGCGCCGGTGGAGTGCAGCCAGTGATCGCTGCGGCACCATGCAGCCCCGCACGGCTGGAGCGCCGCATGCGCAACCGCCGTATCGCCAAGATCGTCGTGGCGATCCTATTCGCGGTCGTTTGGATCCCCGTCGCGATCGTCATGGTCGTCGCCGGCACATCGGATCGGCGTCGCTGATGCTGCACGATGTCCTCACCGGCTTAGCGCTGGCCGTATTCGGCAGCGCAGGCGCAACGGCGATCGGCGTGATCGGCACGACGATTGCTCCCCAATGGGACCGGATCTGCCGGCTTGCGCTTGGCCATATCGAACCGGCCAGCGCGCCTATCGTTGAAGCGGTACGCTGATGCGCTGGTCCGCCACGTACAAGTCGCGTGCGATCGTTGCCACCGTGCTGCTCGCCTGGTCGCCGATCCTCGCATGGTGGATCCTGTGACGTGGCGGACGTCGCGGTCAGCGGTGGCGATCGTGCCCTCTTCGAAGGGCTCGGCCGTACCGGAAAGCAGTGCGACGTCCTGGCCGTCCGCAAGGCTTTCGCCTCGGTCCGCTTCGACGACGGACAGGCCGTCCTCTGCCTCGCCAAGGATCTGCACCCGATCCAGCGACGCCCGCCGCCCATGTTCTGACCCGTTCGCCGCTCTTGGCGAAATGCTTTCTACAAGAACGGCCGCTGGCGCGACCGCTCGATCCCCTCGCACCAACAGGATCTCCATGATGATCAGCGCCGCTCCCTCTGAAGCTCGCAAGTCTCTGCCATCGCCACAACCCAAGACCTGTTCCCCAAAGCGGGAACAGCGCGGCTTTCCGGTCGAAATGCCACGCATGATGGGGCTGCATACTGCCTACGAAATCCTCGGGGGCAAAAAGCAGACGCTGGCGGATATCTTGTGCGTCACCCCGCGCAACGTGAATTTTAAGCTCAACGCTGAACGCGGCATTTCTAACCTCGACCTGTTGCTCACCGCAAAGGCGCTTGAAGCCCGCGGCAACAAGATGCTGGAGCATGCCGCCAAGCTCCGCGCCGTCATGGCTGATGAGACCGTCCCAATGGTGTGCGGCTATTGCCGGGCCGAGATCACAGGCGGCGTATCTGTCATGCACGAGCATATTCGCGTCTCCCACAACGGTACGGGAACGCTCGCGGCGGAAATCATACTCGATAGCACGAAGATCTCTGACACCGCCTCGGCCAAGGCGCTGCGCTGATGTCACGCGCTACCCTGACCGCAAGCCTCCGCGCTCTGGAGATCATCCGCGACGACGGCGCAAAGCGCCTCCACGACGCTGGCATGATCACAACAGCGCTGGCGCACACGGCGATCATCGACAACGCGATCCGCGCGTCGCTGGACCTTGCCTATGCGGTGAAGGCCGCTGCCGAAGGCAACATGGCACCCGCATGGGAGGCGATCGACGTGCTCGCCCTCAGCCAGATCGAGGTGCGGGCTGCATGAACATGATGCCCAGCGAGCTTTCGCGCCGGAGTCTTGCGTCTGACAAAATGAACGGGCGCCCTAGCGACGGTGGCCGGTTCCTCCGCATAAACGACGTGATCGCCACTGTAGGGCTCAGCCGCGCGACGATCTACCGGCTCATGGACGCAGGGGATTTCCCGAAAAGCAAGGCGCTAACCAAGCGCTGCGTCGGCTGGTGGGAAGCAGAAGTATCCAAATGGGTAGCGGCACGACTGGCGGACGCCTTTGACACCGGATGACTAAAAGCTGGGGTCACCAAAGGGGGCACCAGTCTAGTTTTTTCGGATATTTATTTAACGTTTCAGGTGCCTTACCATGACTTACGCCGCAGTCACCCCGTCCGCCAATTTACGTCGCTCGCCCGTGCAAATTCCGAAACGGACGATCAGTTGGTTCGGTCCGGCGGGACGATCGGTAAGGGCAGCGCAGCAATCGCGACGCCTTCGTCCGCAAGAGCCTTAGCCTCGGCGAGGCTCGCCCGCCCGTGGATGGTGGCGTGCTTTTCCTCGCCGAGATGCATGGCGCGGGCGCGATCGGCGAAGGCTGTACCGACCCACTGCGATGATTCGAGCGCCTTGGCCTGCTGTTTCGCCAACATCGCCAGGGCGGACTTGATCGCGTCGGGGCTCGGCGATGGCGCCTTGCTGTTGCCCTTGGCGGGGATCGCAGGGGCCATGAGCGCCTTTATGATCGTGCTATCGCCGCAGATCGGGCAGTGGACCTGCCCCGCTTCGCGCTGCGTTTCGTACGCAATGCTGGAGCCGAACCAGGCCTCGAAGACATGGCCGCCGCCGCACTTCAGA
Organism: Sphingomonas sp. PP-F2F-G114-C0414; assembly: GCF_003688595.1. Classification (GTDB taxonomy): domain Bacteria; phylum Pseudomonadota; class Alphaproteobacteria; order Sphingomonadales; family Sphingomonadaceae; genus Sphingomonas. Next base: position 94,307 of record NZ_RCWT01000015.1, on the reverse strand, counting down.
TCGAAGACGATCACCGCACGACCGTGACAAGGGGGATGGCACAACGGTGCGCGATCACCGGGATGCGCGATCGCACCTCGCGCAGTCGCTCGGCGTCGATCTCGGCAAAACCCAATCCAGCCGCGTCACCCATGTCGAGCAGGACATCGCCCCAAGGATCGATGACCAGCGAACGGCCGTAGGTCGTGCGTCCGTCGGGATGCTCGCCGGTCTGCGCCGCGGCAACGACGAACGCCCCCGCCTCGATCGCACGGGCGCGCAGCAGTATGTGCCAGTGCGCCGCGCCCGTCGATCGCGTGAAGGCGGCGGGGACGGACAATATAGTCGCACCGGCGTTGCTCAAAGCGCGGTACAGATCGGCGAACCGAAGATCGTAACAGATCGATGGACCGACCATCCCGACGGGCGTGTCGATCACGGTCGCGGTGTCGCCCGCGACATAGGCGGCGGATTCGCGCCAGCTCTCACCTGTCGGCAGATCGACGTCGAACAGATGCAGCTTGTCGTAACGCACGCGGATCGTGCCGGCATCGTCGATCACGAACCCGCGATTGGCGAGCCTGCCATCGGAGCGGCGAACTGCCAACGAGCCCAGATGCACCCAGATACCCGCATCGGCGGCAGCGGCGCAAACCGCTGCGAGCACGCGGTCCTCGGCCTCGCTCACGATCGAAGCGCCCGCCCGGACCCGATCGCGGTCGATCAGGCCGGACATCTCGGGCGTGAACAGCATCGCCGCGCCCTCGGCCGCCGCCCTATTGACCGCATCGACCAGCGTCGCCGCGTTGACGACCGGATCGATACCGCTCGTCATCTGGAGAACGCCGATCCTGGCCATCAGGCCAGCAGAGCGTCGAGACCGCCCTTTGCGTCGAGCGCCGCGAGGTCGTCCGATCCGCCGATATGCTTACCGTCGATAAAGACCTGCGGCATCGTGTTGCGACCGCCCGAGCGCTCGACCATCTCGGCTTTCTTCGGGCCGCCCATCGTCACGTCGAACTGCTCGGGTTCGACGCCCTTCGAGGCGAGAAGTTTCAGCGCGCGCGTGCAGTACGGGCAGAACGCCTTGGTATAGATTTCTACTTTTGCCATGCGCCGGAGATGTGGTTTCCGCCGAGCGCTGTCAACTCGGTGAGGGTAAATTGGGCGGTCAATTCGGCGTGGATCAATCGCTTGCCGTCGGAGACAGCACGCGCGCCCAGCACAATATCGTGACCGATCGCGCACCCGCCTTGAGCAAGACGCGCGTACAGCCGTCCGTGGTCGCGCCGCTGGTATACACGTCGTCGACAAGCACGACCGACCGCCCCCGAACCCGCTCGGGCGCGCAAACGGCGAATGCACCCGCGACCGCCTTCGCGCGCGCTTTCCCTCCCAATCCCCGCAGCACGAGCGTCCGCCGCGCCCGAACGAGTATATCGCAATCGTGGGTGACGCCGGATAATGCCGCCACCGAGCGGGCGATCAGCGTCGCCTGGTTGAACCCGCGCGACCAGATTCGCCATCGGTGCAGCGGCACCGGCACCAGCAGGTCGGCAGCATCGGGCATCAGGCGATGCATATGCCGCGCCATCGTCTCGGCAAAAGCGATCCGGCCGCCATATTTGAGCCGCAGCACGAGGCTGCTTGCGATGGGTCCGTAAGCGACCGCAGCGCGGACACCGGCATGCCGGGGCGGCTCGGCGAGACATGGCGCGCAGACGACGCCATCGCCGCGATCGAAGGCAAACGGGCGGTTGCACGCCACGCACCAGGGCGGTCCGAGAAACCGCAGGCTGCTCCAGCAGATCGCACAGAACCGGTGATCCTCGGCGACGGGTGTCCCGCAGCCGCCACAGCGCGGCGGCAACGCGAGGCCGATGATCCGGCGAAACAGTCCGGTCATGCCGTATCTCCCCTCGCCTTGAAGCCTGCTCCCGTCTGGCTCCCTTGCGAGACCTTGTCGTGGAAGCCCGACCACGGCACAAGCGCAGTCGTGTCAGACAGCCCTCCCGAAATCTTCGACCGCGCGGCGCGTCGCCGGCGTCGCGACCGCGCCGAGCCCGATTATGCCGATCATGCTTTTCTTCGCGAGACGATGCTCGACGGAATCGCCGAGCGGCTCGATGCGGTCACCCGCCCGTTCACCGACATCCTCGACCTAGGGTGTTTCGATGGCGGGTTTTCGCCGCCGCAGGGCGCCCGCGTAGTGCGGTGCGACGCGGGCTTCGCGTTTGCCGCAAGAACCGGCGGGGTACAGGCCGACGAGGATCGCCTGCCGTTCGCCGATGCGTCGTTCGATCTGGTGGTCAGCGCCGGCGTGCTCGACCAAGTCAACGACCTGCCCGGCGCGCTTGCTCTCATCCGACGCGTGCTGCGTCCGGACGGGCTATTTCTCGGCGCGTTCGTCGGCGCGGGGAGCTTGCACGCGCTCCGTGCGGCGTTGCGGATCGGCGAGAGCGAACGCCCCGCCGCGCGCCTCCATCCGCAGGTCGACGTGCGGTCGGCAGGCGACCTGCTGATGCGCGCCGGCTTCGCGTTGCCGGTCGCCGACGTCGAGACGCTCGATGTCCGCTATGCCGATCTGAGCCGCGTGTTCGCCGACCTGCGCGGCATGGCGGCGAACAATATGCTCGCGCAACGCCAACCCCTGACGCGCGACGTGCTCGGCCGGACTTTCGCGGCATTTGGAGACGCTGCCGACGATACGGGAAGAACGCGGGAGACGTTCCAGATCGTCTTCCTGACCGGCTGGTCGCCCGATCCCTCGCAACCCAAGCCCGCTAGACGCGGCAGCGCGACGGCGTCGCTGGGCGACGCGCTCAAACGCTAGGCGATCAGTCCGTCGCCCTCCGCGGCGCGCGCCAGGATGCGTCCCATCGCCTCGAACAGCGCATCCATCGCGACCGGCTTGAAGATCACGTCGTCCGCTCCCGCGGCAAGGCATCGCTGGCGGAGGTCGGGCGCGATATCCGCCGTGACGACGATGATCGGCACGACCGCCTTCGCATCACCTCGGGCGCGGATATGCCGGATCGCGGTTATCCCATCCATGCCGGGCATTCGCAGATCGACCAGGACGATCGCGAACTCGTCGTCATCGAGGATCTTCAAGCCGATTTCGGCGCTCTCCGCTTCGACCATCGTCGCCCCGGCGACGTCGAGCATGTCTTTGACAACACGCCGGTTCATCCGGTCATCTTCGATGAAAAGGACGTTCACGAGGTAGGTCGCGAGGGGCGTTTGAAAGGAGGCGAAAGGACCGTCATGCCGCTACGTCTACGCGTCATGCAGCGTGAGATACAAGGTCAGGAATTGAGTGGTTTTTTGAAACTGATCCATGTAAAACTGCTGCGATGAGATCGGCCCCGCTGACCGGCTTTGCCACGACGCGCGTGATCCCTGTCGCGAGCAATTCCTCGCGTTCCCGATCAGCCGAAATGGGCCAGAGCAGCGTCGTTTCGACACATGCCGATGCGGCTGCGTAGGCGATCCGAGTCAGCGCTGCGATATGATCGCCCTCCCCTCGTACCGTCACGTCGTCGATCAGCACGCGCGCGACATTGCCCAGATCAAGTCGTGCGATGGCTTCGTCGACCGACGTCGCGCACCCGACCGGACCACAACGCGGCGCGAGCAACGTCGTGAACATGCTGCGGGTGATCGGGTTGCGATCGAGCACCAGCGTTACCGTTCCCTCCACAGCGCCGCGTTCGGTGATCGCGATAGGTTCGGCGCGGATCAACGGGAGCGTCAACGTGAACGTCGCGCCGCGACCGATCGCGCTGCCGACCGACACCTCGCCGCCCATCGCACGCGCCAGATTGCGGCAGATCGAGAGACCAAGCCCGGTACCGCCGAATTGCCGCGTCGTGCCCGCATCGGCCTGTTTGAACGACTCGAATATCTCCTCGAACTTGCCCGGCGAGATGCCGATACCCGAATCGGTGACGGCAATGCGGAGGCGGTCATCCGTCGCGACGTCGATCGTCAGCGCCACCTCGCCCGATGTCGTGAACTTGAGCGCGTTCGACAGCAGGTTGAACACGATCTGTCGGACGCGCGCGGCATCACCCATGATCATGTCCGGACAGCCGTCCAAATCGACAACGAACGACAATCCCTTGGCACGGGCCTGCTCGTCCCACATCCGGGTCGCGTCGATTACCGTCGCGCGAAGATCGAACGGCGCGGACTCGATCGTCAAATTCCCCGTCTCCATCTTGGCCACGTCGAGAATGTCGTCGACCAAGGCGCGCATCCTGACACCCGCGCCGTGGACGATGTCGAGGCGGTCGCGGATCGCGGACCCGAGCGCCCGATCCGCGAGCATCACCTGCGTCATGCCGAGGATACCGTTGAGCGGCGTCCGTATCTCGTGGCTCGTGGTCGCCAGGAACTCGGTCTTGGCGGCGAGTGCTTTGCCGAGCGCATCGTTGGTCACGGCGAGGTCGTCGTTCGCCGCCCGCACGCGGTCGCGGCTGCGGCGGATCGTAACCAAGCCGACCGCCAACATTGCGATCAGCACTGCCACCGCGGCCGATGTCCCCAGAAACACGTAGCGCTGAGTCTGCGCGCGCGCGCGCTCGAACGCGATGCTGCGTTTAAGTTCTCTGGCCTTGAGTTGACTGATCTTCAGTTCCTGATTCGCGAAGTCGAACCTTGCCGCCATCAAAGCGGTCTTGGTGCTGGTTGCCAGTTTGGTGGCATCATCATCCAGTCGCTTGATCGCCTGAAGTTGAACCAAGGCGCTCGACGCATCGCCGCTTTTTCTACTGACGTCATAGGCCGTCTGGTGGACGTCCCTGTATGACATATCGGTGGTCTTGGAATCGATCCCCGACAATGCCGCAGAGATCAACTCATGTGCCGAAGCGATATCGCCGTGCTGCAATGCAGCCTGTGCTTCGGTAGCGAACAGCCGGCTGCGTAGCCCCGCGTCAAGCGAATCAGCGGCCTTGCGCGCCATTCTTAGCGCTTGGTCCGCCCGCGCGAAATTTCCAATCTCCAGTTGGATGCGCGCGGTATTGATATAGATTTCTTCTATGAGATTGCGGCTTCCAAGCTTTTTGGCCATCGCCAGTGCCTGCGCCAACTCGTCGCGTGCTTGCGGATAACGGCGCATCTGAGCCAGGGAGAGCGCCCGGTTATTATGAATGGCGAGCGAAAGACTGATATCGATCCCGTAGATATCCAATGCCTGCTGATAATATTTGAGCGCCGTCTGCTGCTCTTGGGCTTGGTCGTAGAGCGATGCGATAAACACCAGAGCGCGCGACTGCCCCCGCAGATCGTCGAGATACCGATATAGTTCGAACGCCCGCTGATAGTCCCGCAACGCGTTGCCCGCCTGACCTCGATTGCTGTCTACCCACCCAAGCGAGAGAAGAAGGTCAGCATGCAGCTTCGACCTCGGTTCGCGCTGCACTACCTCGGTGATAGCACTCCTTACCGCGGCCTCCGCCAAATCTGTCTTGTTCGTCCTTAAATATGCTTCCCCCTGCAGCCACAGCGCAGTTGCCAGCGCGATGTCGCGGCGATCAGCTTGCGGGATGCGTGCGCCGAGACGCTCGGCGTCGATTGCCTTGGTCAGCGCCTCCGTCGGATCGGTCAGCATCGCCTCCTTCGCTGCGGCGACCGCCGTTTCGTAATTTTTGCTGCTCGTCGTCACGCGCGCAAGCGGTGACGCCGTCGCGGATGCGGCGTTCATCAGCAACACCAGCGGCGCCACGAACGTAGCGAAAAATCGGACTAGAGCGTGGGTCAGGCGCGCTTCCACACGGTCGCCAGTCGATTGAATGGCGCCCGGACGTCGGTGGCCAGCGCCAGCGCCTTGCCGTCGTCGAGAAAATGGATCAGCGCATCGATATTGATCGGACGACTGATCAGGAATCCCTGGATCATGTCGCACCCCATCACCGAAAGGAGCGCCATCGCCGCGGGCGTCTCGACGCCTTCCGCGACGACTTCCATTTCCAGCGCATGCGCGAGATCGATGGTCGAGCGAACGATCAGCGGGTCGCGGTTCGAGCTCGTCAATTGAGTCACGAAAAGCTTGTCGATCTTCAATTCTCGGGCCGGCAACTGCTTGAGATACGCCAGCGAGGACAACCCCGCCCCGTAATCGTCGATCGCGATGACGATGCCGATCTCGGCAAAGACCTTGAGGTTCGCGATCGCGCTTTCGGGATCGCGAATGACCGACGTTTCGGTGATCTCGAACCCGAGTTGAGCACCGCTCTGCTCGACCAACGTGCATGCCTGTCTAACGAACCACGCATCTGCCAGGAGCACGCCGGAGATATTGATGAACACCCGCAGATCGTGCCCGGCCCGCGACAATATCTTCTGGTCCTCGATCGACCGTCGTATCGTCCACAGGGTCAGCGGGACAATATCGTGGGTTTCTTCAGCCAATGGAATGAAGTCGCTCGGCAACACCAGTCCGCGTGTCGGGTGGTTCCAGCGAACCAGTGCCTCGACGCTCGTGATCTGCTGCCGCCGAAGGTGGACCTTCGGTTGATACTGCAGAAAGAGTTCTTCGTTTTCGATCGCGACGGGCAAGTCCCGGACGAGTTGAGCCCGATCGATCGCCTCCGTACTTCCAGCTACGTCGAGCGCGACTGGGGTGCGCTCGATACGCGCCTCCGCCAAAGCCTGTTCCGCTGCCTCGATCAGATGAACCTCGTCGCGATGGGGCGCGGCCGCGGCACCACCGAGGCGTGGCTGGATATCATGGGTCTCGCCATCGATATCGAATGGGCTTTCGAACGCGCCTTCCAGTGCAGCGATCGCGACATCGAGCGCAAGCCGCGCCCCGCTCTCGAACGCAATTTCCAACATTTCGCGACCGACCGCAACGACGCGCGCGTCCGGAAGAGCTTCGCGGACCCGTGCGCCGAAATCGACGATCAGTGTCTCCGAACGGGCTTTGCCGAGGTGGCGTCGTAGCGCGGCAAAGTTGGCGATCTCTGCTAGGATCAGGAAACGCCAACCGTTCAGCGCCCGATCGCAGATCCCGTCCTGCCGAAGTTCGCCGAGCAAAACCGAATCGACCAGCCGCGCATCTGTTTGCGTCGGGCTGCACTCGATCTGCGAGTACGGATGTTCGCTCATCCCGTCGTGCTATCGGCGAGCCCTAAACATACCCTTAACCGCAAACGACACACACGCATAATGTATGGTTAACAGACTATAAAGATGATTGTTTAACGTCGCATTAGTGATATGTTGTGCGAGCACCGGTAACGGTGCCCATAAGGGAGCATAAACATGCTGAATTTCATTGTCTTTCTACTCGGTAACACCATCAAGCCTTGGTGAATAACGTTCGTCGGTCCGGATACAGATTCGCTACCAGTTGGCGCGTCAGGTTTCCGGACCGACATTTAACCGTTATTAGTCAATGACTAACGAGTTTTGATCAGGGATGTCCAAACGCGCTTTTGATCAAAGCTTCCAACGCAACGTCAAATAAAACCTTATTAGCTGCAAGTTGCACCAATTCCGGTTTCCAATCCTTGCATTGCCGAACAGCGCTCATTCAGGAGCCGAATCGACGGTTAGGCCCGCGTCATGTCAGCGCGTAGCGAATGAAGCGTCGCCGGGTTCGAGAACCTCATCGAATCGTCGACCGAGCCGAACTTCAACGCTAGCAGATCCAGCGCATAATTCTGGTTCAGCTTCCACGGCTTGCGTGCGCCTTGAACCGGCAGAGCCGCAGCAGCGCGCTGCACATAGCCTGAGGTGAAATCCAGGAACGCCTCCTGCTTCATGCTGGGATCGTCGTTGCTCGGCGTCGCTTGCCGCAACCCACGTTTCTTCATCGTGTTGAGCAAGCGGCAGACATACACCGCGGTCAGGTCCGCCTTCAGCGTCCACGACGCGTTGGTGTAGCCGAAGGTCGAGGACAGGTTGGGCACGCCGTCGAACATCATGCCCTTGTACTGGAGGCGCCCGGCGAGTTTGATCGGCTTGCCGTCGAGGCTGAACGCGACCCCGCTCATCAATTGCAGTTCGAGCCCCGTCGCGGTGACGATCACGTCGGCGGGCAGGTCCTTCCCCGAATCGAGGTGGATGCCGTCGGGCGTGATCCGCGCGATCGTGTCGGTGACGATCGAAGCGGTGCCGGCGTTGATCGCGGTGAACAGGTCGCCGTCGGGCACCAGGCAGACGCGCTGGTCCCAGGGATTGTAGCGCGGGGTGAAGTGCGTCGCGACATCGTAATCGGGACCGAGCTGATCGCGGACCATGCCGATCATCCGCTCCTTGATCTGGGCAGGCCGCTTCCGCGCCATCCGGTAGAAAAACATCCCCATCAGCACGTTCTTCCACCGCGTGATGCCGTACGCGGCCTTGGCCGGCAGCTTGCCACGCAGCCAGTTCGCCACGCCGTCCTCGCCCGGCCGCGCGACGATATACGTCGGCGATCGCTGAAGCATCGTCACGTGCGCCGCGGTCTTCGCCATCGACGGGACGAGCGTCACGGCGGTCGCGCCGCTGCCGATCACGACGACGTTCTTGCCGCTATAGTCGAGGTCCTCGGGCCAGAATTGCGGGTGGACGATCTGCCCGGCAAAACTATCCGCCCCCTCGAACTCGGGCGAATAGGCCTTGGCGTAATTGTAATAGCCCGCGCACATCGAGAGGAAGTTGCAGGTCAGCGTTACCGGACCGTCGGGGCCGGTCGCTTCGACCGTCCAGCGCGCGTCCTCGGTCGACCACGCAGCGGACTTTACGTGGTGGCCGTAGCGGATCTTTCGGTCGATGCCGTACGCTTGCGCCGTGTCCTCGACATAGGCGCGGATCGACGGGCCGTCGGCGATCGACTTGGCCGCGGTCCAGGGGTGGAAGGCGAACCCCAGCGTGTGCATGTCCGAATCGGAGCGGATGCCGGGATAGCGGAACAGGTCCCACGTCCCGCCCATCGACTGCCGACCCTCGAGGATCATGTAGCTGCGATCAGGGCAGCGCGTCTGCAGGTGGTAGCCGGTGCCGATCCCGGAAATGCCGGCACCCACCACGATCACGTCGACATGTTCGGTCATGCTGCATCCTCGCGCCCCGGCGTTACGCCGTAGGTTTCATAACCGAACCTATCCTGTTGTGATCTTTACTCAATAGTCCTTCGTATATTTCACGCTCGCGCTCTGCCCGCCGCTCGATCCCGCGGCCGACAACAGGCTGAGCGCCTTGGTCAGTGCGATCTCAAGCTGGGTCGAGGTGAAGCCCTTCGCGTCCGTCACGATCTCCACATAAATGTTCTTCGTGATGTACTTGCCGGCCGCGAGGCTGGTGCCACGCCCGGTCGCCTGATCGGCACCGAGCACGCGCAACCGGTCGAACCCGGTCGCCGAGCGGAGCTTGCCGAGCGGGTTCAGACCGCCGCCGCCCGACCCGCGCAGCGAGTTCAGTGCGGACGCCAGCTGGATCGCCTCGGTCGCCGACAGGTTTGCCGGGCTCGATCCGAACAACAGGCGGCTAAGCACTTCGTCCTGCGGCAGGACCGGGGTCGACGTGAACGCGATCTGCGGCTTCTGGCCGGTCCCGGTGACGTTGATGACGACGGTGATGTCGCTGGTGGTCGTGGTCGCCTGGATGTTGATGTCGGGATCGGTCAGCGCACCGCCGCGGAAGCGGATCTGGCCCTTGTTCACCTCGAACCGCTTGCCCGAGAACGAGTAGGTGCCGCGGACCACGTCCATGCCGCCGGTGACGATCGGCGCGGCGGACGTGCCGCCGATGTGCATGTCCATCTCCCATTCGGACTCGAGGCCCATTCCCGAGACGAACAGCTGGTTCGGCGCACGAACGCGAAGGTCGAGCTTGAACTTGCCTATCGCAGGCACGTCCGAGCGATCGGTCGAGACCGGCGTACGGATGTCGCTCTTGCGACGCACGCCCGTCAGCTCGGGAACTTCGGCCTGGCCCTGACGGATGATCTGGTAGCGCGCCTCGGGGATCTGGAGATCGCCCTGGATCAGGCCGCCATCGCGTCCGTTGGTGAGGTGAACCGTACCCGTGGTCGTCGCGCTGATCGCGTCGCTCTTGGCAAGCTGCGCATTGTTCAGCGTAGCGCGGATGTCGATCGGGAAGCCGCTATCCGCCGCAAACCCGATTTTGCCCTGCGCCTGCAAGGTACCGTCGCCGGCCTTTGCGCTTAGCTGCGTCAGTTGCAGGTCGGTGTTCGAGAACCGCCCAGCGATCCGCATCTGCGACAGACGCGTGCCATAGGTCTCGTTGTCGTAGGTCAGGTTGTCGGCCCGGACGACGCCGTTCAGCTGCGGTGCGGACAGGCGCCCGGAGAAGTCGGCGGCGACCGCGATCGGACCCGACAGCTGCTGGTTCGGGATCGCGGCAAAGCTGAACAGCACTGCCGACGGGCCGTTATAACGGATCCCGCCCGACAGCGGCGCGGCCATCAGGCGCGTGCTCCACGAACCGTTGCCCGCCGGCAGCGGCCGAAGATTTGCGACCATCCGGCCGATGACCGACGTTCCGCGACGCACCAGTGCACGACCGGTCGCACCCTCGCCGCCGAGCGTTCCGGCGAACACAATGTCGACGGGGTCGGAGACGGCAGCGAGACCCGAGCGGGTGAAGTTGGTGACGGTCACGCGTGCGTCCGCGGTCGGCAGTGCGGCCGAGTTCGCCTGCGCAAAGTCGAGGCTGCCGGTCGCCTTGCCGCCGATGCCGAGGTTCGGAACCAGCGCGGACAGCGTCGACAGATCGAGCCGATCGAGCCGGACCTGCGCGTTCGTGCCGCGGCCGTAGCTGCCAGCCAAGCGCGCCGAGCCACCGCCTGCGCCGCCGAAGTCGATCCGGGTCGGCGACAGGCGGTACTCGCCCTTCACCGCCTGGATACGCGCCGGATTGACGGTGCGGAAGTCGATGCCGTTCGCCTGGCCCTGTGCGGCGACGAGGTATTTGTTGGGGCTGAGCTTCGCGTTGACCGCGAGACGGAACGGCACGCCGTTCGAGCCGGTCAGCAGCGCCTGCGCAGTGCCGTTGCCGCCAACATAGTTTACCTTCGCGCGTGCCGCCGAGAGGACGATCGCGCCGTAGCGCATGTCGGCGATCTGCGCGTCGGCGACGATCTGTGGCGTCGGGGTCAGCACCGCAGTGGCGTTGACGATCGCGCGGCCGATGGTGAAGTCGACCATGCCGGGGATTTTGGCGCCGTTGGCACGAGCCGCGACGTCGGCGCGCTGGTAGCCACCCTGGTTGGCGAGGCGCACGTTGCCCGACAGGCCCTGCCCGGCGAACTGGAGCGCACCCGCGAACGGGCCGGCGGCGGTCTGCACGATCCGACCGCTGCCGACGATCCCGGCGAATACGACGCGGCGCACATCAACCGCGAGTTGCGCGCCCGGCTTGACCAGCACGTCAGCGGTGAATGGCCCATAGTTGGTGCCACCGCTCGCGGTGACGGCATACACGCCGCCACGGCCGACGATGCGCGCGTTGAGATTGACGAGGCCAACGCCCACGCCCGGCCGCGGTGCACGCAGGACGACGACCGGCGCCGTCGCGCTGCCCGTCACGCGAGCGGACAATGGGCCATAGGCGGTCGAATACGCGTCGGCATTCACCAGCACCGCGCCGGTGGCCGGATCGAACCGGCCTTCGCCACTCGTCACGCGGAACTGTGGCGCGTTCATGCGGAGATTGCGGAAGGTGACGATGCCTTCGGGGCTGTAGCCGATGTCCGAGCGGACGATCGCGTTGCCGCCGAGGAAGCTGCGCGCGCCCTCATTGAAGATCTGCGAGGTCTGCGCGACGACGCGACCGGTGATCCCGAAGCCGCCCTTGGGTCCCGGCACCAGCTTGGCGTCGGTCGTCAGGTTGACGATGCCGATCCCGTCGACGCGGTAGTTGTTGATCCGCCCCTTCAGCGCGCCGGTGTAGCGCCCGGTCGCCATGTTCGCGACGACCACCGCGGTCGCGTCGATCTTGTCCGAACGGATCTTGAGGTTGTCCGAGAGGACGTTGACGCCGGAGATCGCGAAGTCGCCGTCGATCGCGACGTTAGTCGCGAGCCCGCCGACTGCGGCATTGAGCCCCGTCACGCGACGTGCACGCGCCTTGATCGGTACGAGGATACGGTCCGAGTTCACGCGCGCGAGACCCTCGGCGTAGAGGTTCTCGACGCCCATGTCGCCGAACGCGATCGTTGCCGCGCGGACCTTGTAGTCGACCGTCGGCGTCGCGAACGCACCGTCGAGCACGACGCGCGCCGTGACGTCACGACCACGAAGGTTTGGCAGGATCGCGCCCGGGGTCAGCAGCTTCGCGTTGACCGCGAAATTGCCGAAACGGCTGTTGGCTAGATCGATCAGGCCACCGGCATCGACCGCGAGCGCGTCCGACTTCAGCGTCATCCGCGTGTCGGCCTTGCGGTCGTTGAGCGTCGTGTCGATCGCGACGTCGAGCTGCGGCGACGTCAGGCGCTCGACCGGACCTTCGAGATACAGACCGGGACGCGTCGAACCGCGCACTTCGATATGGCCGTTCTTCGCGGTCAGGCCGAGGTTGGCAAGTTGCCCGCCGCCGAGCGTCGCGACGGTGCGACCCTGCCACGAGGCCCAGCTGCCGCGGCCGTCGATGGTTGCCGTCAGCGGCGCCTTGAACGACCCCATCGTCGAGACGACGCCGCCGACCGGGGCGGTCAGCTTCACGTTGACGTCGAGCTTGTTCTGCTCGGGCACCGCGTCGAGCTTGAGCACGAGGCGGTCGCCACCAGCGATGCCGGGGCCGGTCAACGCGGTCGCGTTGGTGGTCAGCTGCGCGCGCTTGTCGGCGATGTGGACCGCGCCGTCGATCTTGACGATATGCGTCTGGCCGGTGACCGGCTTGGCGATCAGGAAGCGATCGATCACCAGACGGTTCACGTCGATGTCGAGATCGGGGAGCAACGGCGCGTTCGGATCGGTCGGCGTCGCGTTGAGCACGGGACGGCGCTGCAGCGTCACCAGCGGCGTGGTCAGCGAGCGCACATCGACATGGTTCTTGGCGAACGCGAACGGACGCCAGTCGACGGCGAGCTTCGGGCTGGTCAGGAAGACGCCCTTGGGATCGGACACGCGTACGTCGCTGAGCGTCATCGCGCCGTAGATCGAGCCGTCGATCCGGCCGACCTTGATGTTCAGCCCGGATGCGGTCGTGTAGCCGCCGATCTGGTCGGCGACGAGACGCCGACCCGGATCGGTGTTGATCCCGAACAGCACGATCAGGACGAGCGCGACCAGGCCGACAGCCAGGATCGCGAGCCATTTCAGGATGCGCTGCCATAGCGGGCGACGGTCTACGATCACCGTTTCGGTCTGCTCGAACTGGTCCCGCTCAGCAGGGCCCTGTTCAACAGGTGGAGTGCCGTTTTCGGCCATCAGAATGCCTGCCCGATCGAGATGTAGAGGGCGACCTTGCCGTCGCCCTTGCGGGGGTTCAGCGGAGTCGCGACGTCGAACCGCATCGGGCCGAAGCTGGTGTAGAAGCGCCCGCCGATGCCCGCGCCGTAGCGCAGGGACGACAGGTTCGGCGTGCTGCTCTCATAGCTGTTGCCCGCGTCGATGAACGGCACGATGCCGTAATCACCGAACCGGTAGCGAGCCTCCAGCGCGAATTCGTTGAGCGAGCGGCCGCCGACCGGGTTGCCGTTGGGATCGAACGGCCCGAGCCGCTGATAGCCATAGCCGCGCACCGATCCGCCGCCGCCGCCGTAGTAGCGCCGCGAGGGGGCGAGATCGTCGCGGTCGACGCCCTGGATCGAGCCGGCCTTGGCGCGGCCCGCGATGACGATGCTGCTGGAGACGGGATAGTAGAACGTCCCCTCGATCATCGTGCGGACGTACGGCTTGACCGACCCCTGCACCGAGGTCTCGGGGCTGAGGTTGAGCGTGAGGCGATAGCCCTTGGTCGGGTTGAGCAGACTGTCCGAGCGATCGAACTTCACCTGACCAGGCAGCGCGACGATGCCGTAAGTCCGGCGGACGTCCTTGCCTTGCGTGAAGTCGTAGACGCTTTCGTTCGTGCCGACGAGTTCGCCACCGTAATAATAGGTCAGCGGCTTCTGCCAGATCGGCGTGGAATCGTAGCTCCAGCGAACGCCGACGCTGGTCGTGAACGCGTCGTAGGCGTCGTAATTCGAATGGTTCGCGCCGGCGGTCAGGCTGAACGTCTTGTCGCGCTTGCCCGCGTTGGCGCGGCGGAACGTGCCCGCCAGACCCTGCTCCTGCGTACCGGCGATCACCGACGCGATCAGTGCGCCCTCGTACGGGAACAGGTTGCGGTGCTGCCACGTGCCTTCCGCGCGGAATCCCTGCCCGGTCGAGAACCCGACATTGCCGCCGAGCGAGCGCGGCTTGCCTTCGCTCTGGCGCACCAGCAGGTCGACCTGCTCGGTGCCGTCGGGGTTGATCGTGCCGGTGCGGACCGGTTCGACCGAGACGGTCGAGAACAGCGATGTCACGACCAGCGCATCGCGCAGGTCATCGGTCATCCGGTTGTCGTAGAGTTCCCCCGACTTGAACCGCGGGAACAGGTTTAGATGCTCGAGGTTGAAGACCGGATCGCCCTCGGTGCGAAGCTGCCCGAACGACGAGCGCGGGCCGGTATCGACGGGCAGCGTGTACGCGCCGGTCGGGGTCTGGTCGTCGAGCAGGATGTCGCGCTCGCCGACCTTGACGAACGGATAGCCCTGCTGCGGCAGCGTCAAGCTGACATTCGCCTCCGCGCCCTGGATCCGCGCGGCCTCGATCGGATCGCCGACCTTCAGCGGCAATTGCGTGCGGACGAGATCGGGCGGGGTCGTCGCGTCCGCCTTCACGGTGATCGACGACAGCGAATAGAGCCGGCCGGGTTGCGCGCTGACGGTCGCCTTCAGCCGCGCGGGCTTGGTCTTGTCGGCGTCGGGGATCGTCTCGATCGTCGAGATCGCGGTCGCATCGTAATAGCCGAGCGACTTCAGCAACCGCACTGCGAGCGCCTCGTCCTCGCGCGCACGCGCTGCGACCTGCGTGGCGTTCGCCGCCTTGCCCTTGCCCTCGGCGAGCGCGGACAGTGCCTTGTATTCGCCTTCGAGCCCGTCGCCCGCCTTGTCGAGACCCTTGGTCGCGGTCTCGTAGCGGATCTCGGGCGCGTCCTTATCCTTGATGTCCGCCGCGGTCTGGAGCGGGGTCGTGTCGAAGCTCGACAACGGCGTCAGCGGTTGCGCGAGTTGCGGATCGCTGGGGCCGGTCGGCGGCAGGACGTCACCGGCGAGCGTGGTCGCGGGGGTCGTTGCGATGGCGGGTGTCGCAGGTGCCTGGGCGCGTGTCTGGGCAGGTGCCTGGGTCGTCGGAGCGGGCAGCGGCGCCATCGCTTCCAGCGGCGCGTTCAGGTCGCCGCTCAACGGCGGCAGGGCGCTGTCGAACTCGGCGTCCGGCACGATCGGCGCATCGGAACGCGGGTCGTTCGATTGCGGCTGATCGCTGGGCTTGGGCGCATCGGGCCCCTTGGCCAGAGCGGTGCCCGGCTTGGCAAGCTGTGCGGACGCGAGGCCCGCAAATCCCCCGGTAAAACCTGTAGTCGACGCTACCAACGCCAGAGCGAGCCAATGATGCCGGCGGTTAGAAGCTGTCACACGATCCCCTTTGCAGGCAGCGATCGTGCTCGATTCACCCCCATCTTCGTCCACGTAACGCACATAGGACGGCTTGGTTTCACAAAAATTAACCTCAGACACAGCCGATTAGGCCACCGACCGGCATGACGATCGTATCGTGGCCGGGGCGGTCGATCCGTAGCGTCGCGGACGTCACGGTCGCGCCGGCGGAGATGTCGGCGCGGACGGCGACCGCCATGTCGAGCGTCGCGGTCACGTCGCCGCCGCGATATTGCGTGACACCGCCAAAGCCGAAGCCGATCGCGGGCGACTGGGTCGTCATCGCATAGTCATTGGTCTTGCCGTCGATCGCCAGGCGGATCTGCGCGGGGTCGGCGGTGGCCATCGCGACGAGTTGTCGGCCGGTGTCCGTGCTCCAGAGATACGCGGCGCATCCCTTGGCGGGGAGCTTCTGCGTGCCGATCGCGCCGAGGGGGCCCGGACCTGGATTCGTCCCCGGATTGGCCGCGGCAGACGGGGCCGCGGCTTGCAGCGCGAGCATAAGAGCGAGCGAGATCATGGCGTCAGGCCTATCATGAACAGCCACGCGGGATAAGCCGCGATCGCCAGCAACGCGCCGAACGGGAGCGCGGTGTCCGACGCCATGCTGCGCCCCTTGAGGTGCGCGGCCAGCACGACGCCGAGCCCGATCATGCTCGCGATCAGCAGGACGGCAGGCAGCATCTGCCACCCGAGCCACAGCCCGATCGCGCCGAACAGCTTGGGGTCGCCGCCGCCCATGCCGTCGCGGCCGCGTATGCGTCGATAGCCGAATGCGACCAGCCACAGCGTGCCGAATCCGGCGAGTCCGCCGATCAATCGCTCGGGGAGCGGCGGGTCGATACCGAGCGCGGCGCCGACGAGCCCGGTCGCGGCGAGAAGGATCGTCAGCCGATCGGGCAGCCAGAATGCGACGAGATCTAGACTTGCCAGCGCCAGCAACAGCCATCCGAACACCGCGCCGGCGATGCCGACTATCCCCGGTGCGACGATCCCCGCCGCCAGGCCGATCGCCAACCCCGCCAGCTCGATCCGCCAATGCACAGGACTGATCGCGACGCCGCACCCTCGACACCGGCCACGCAGGACGATCGCGCTCAGCAGCGGTACCAGCTCGACCGCGCGGAGCGTCCGCCCGCAGCCGTCGCACGCCGACCGCCCTTGCATCACCGATCGCCCGTCGGGCCAGCGCGTCACCAGCGCCGCGATGAAGCTGCCGATGATCGCTCCGAGCACCCCCAGCAACACCGCCCAGAACGGGGTCTCAGACACCCGTTTTCCGCACCAGGTAGCGATACACGCCGAGGAGGTTGATCCCGAACAACACGATGTTCTGCGTGCCCAGCGCCCAGTCCCCGGTCAAGGCCGCACCGCTCAGCCACGCGATCGACGAGCCGACGAACAGCACGAACCCCCACCCCGTCACGCGCCGCCCGAAGTCGAGCGACACCATGAAGGCGGCGATCACCCCCGACCCTGCTGCACACCATTTGAGCGTCGTGATGAGTGTTTCCATGATGGGAGGTCTAGGCGCATCGCGCGGTGCTTTGTATTGCCGCACATCAACCCCAGATACGGGGGCAGAAGAATACATGGAGAGTGAAGTGGCCGCCGATCGAGATCCCATCGTCATCCTGTCCTACGCGCGCACGCCGATGGGATCGTTCCAGGGCGCGCTTGCCGGCGCGACCGCGACGCAGCTCGGTGCCGATGCGGTGCGCGGGGCGGTCGAGCGGTCGGGCGTGTCGGCGGCGGGGATCGAGCGGATCTACATGGGCTGCGTGCTTCCCGCCGGGCTCGGCCAGGCGCCGGCGCGACAGGCGGCGATCAACGCTGGGCTTGGCGATCATGTCGAGGCGACGACGGTCAACAAGATGTGCGGATCGGGGATGCAGGCGGCGATCCTTGCCGCCGATGCGCTCGCGGCGGGCTCGGTGGACCTGCTCGTCGCGGGTGGCATGGAGAGCATGACCAACGCGCCGTATCTGTCGAAAAGCCACCGAGGCGGCGCGCGGATCGGGCACGACCGGATGTACGACCACATGTATCTCGACGGGCTCGAGGATGCGTATGAACCCGGCAAGCTGATGGGCAATTTCGCCGAGGACACCGCACACGAATACCAGTTCACGCGTCAGCAGATGGATGACTATGCGATCGAGTCGCTCCACCGGGCACAAGCCGCGCAGAAGTCCGGCGCGTTCGACCGCGAGATCGTCTCCGTGGATATTGCGGGGCGCAAGGGCACGACCACGGTCTCGCTCGACGAGCAGCCGGCCAAGGGTGACGTCGCCAAGATCCCGACGCTGAAGCCCGCCTTCTCGAAGGACGGCACGATCACCGCCGCCAACGCCTCGTCGATCTCCGACGGTGCTGCGGCTTTGGTGATGACTCGGGCGAGCGTTGCGGAACGGCTCGGCATCACGCCGATCGCGCGCGTTGTGGCCCACGCGGCGCATGCCCACGCGCCTGCCCTGTTCACGACCGCGCCGGTGTTCGCGATGCGGAAGGCGATGGAGAAGGCTGGCTGGTCCGCGTCGGACATCGACCTGTTCGAGGTCAACGAAGCCTTCGCCGTCGTCGCGATGATCGCGATGCGCGACCTTGGCCTGCCGCATGAGAAGGTGAACATCCACGGCGGTGCGTGCGCACTCGGTCATCCGATCGGCGCTAGCGGCGCGCGGATCCTGGCGACGTTGCTGTCGGCGCTGGAGACGACCGGCCAGAAGCGCGGGCTTGCCTCGCTTTGCATCGGCGGCGGAGAAGCGACTGCGATGGCGGTAGAATTGATGAACTGACGGTATCGAGGGGGCACTGCCCCCTCGACGGCCGCCGGGACTACATCGCCAGCGTATAATACGCCGCGAACACGCGGTCGCTGTAGACCCCGAACGGATCGCATGTCGTAAAACCGGCCTGTTCGTACAACACATGCGCCGCAGCAAAGGACGCTCCCGTTCCGGTTTCGAGGCTGATCCGCCGATACCCTCGGGCCCGGGCCTCGGCGATGACATGATCGAGCAGCATCCGCCCCACACCACGTCGTAGATAGTTTGGGGCAGTGCGCATCGATTTCAGTTCGCCATGGGTATCGTCGAGTTGCTTCAACGCCGCCAGCCCGACCACTCGATCGCCGTCCCATGCCGACCAGACCGTGACCGTGGGATCACGCAATCCGGTCAGGTCCAGCGCGAATACGCTGCCCGGCGGCGAATTCGCGTAAGCTGCGCGGAGGTGCAGTTCGACCAGCGCGACGACCTCCGGCCTCGTCAGATCGTCACGAACGATCCGCCACGAATCGGACTTCAAGGCAGAGTCTCACCAGCCTCGACCCCCCAAAGCCCCCCAACGGCGACAAACCCCGCCTGCCCCTTCACATCCAGCCGGCACCAGCCATTGCCGCACCGACTCAGCCGCCCGACCACCCCCGGTGCCGCGCGCCACAGCAACCGGCTCCCCGCATCGGGCTTGTCGCGCAGGTCCACCGGGCCCGCGCCATGCACGATTGCGGTGCGCGTGCCGCTCAGCAGGTTCGCCTGCATCCAGCCCTCGGTCCCGTCGGGATCGGCGATCTTGCGCCATTCCTTGAAGATCGCGACCACCTTGATGGGGAGATCCTGGCGTTGATAGAGCCAGCTCGCCGGATACGTCCGTGCCGGCCCAGTCCGCATCCGCGCGCGCGACGCCGCGATCGACGCGTAATAGGGCACGCTCTTCTTCGTCGCGTCGGCCGCGGTCGCCGGGTCGGGCACCAGCGCGGTGGCAACAAGAGCGGAAAGCGCGGCGGCGAGAATGCGCATGGTCATGTCCTAACTGGCGAACCGAACTCCTATAGCGACGAACCGCTTTCCTCAACCGAAGTTGCGGTGTCGACGTTGACAGGACGTTGACGGGCACGAGCGCCTTCGCCAAGCCATCCGCATGACCGACACACGCCGCTGTCCGAACCCCAAGGTCGTCGTCACCCGCGAGCTGGCCGATACGCTGATGGACCGGATGGAGGCGCTGTTCGATACGCAGAACAACCGTGCCGACATCAAGCTCGACCGCGAGCAGCTCGCCGCGGCGATGGCCGATTGCGACGTGTTCGTGCCGACGGTGACCGACGACATCGATGCGGCGTTGATCGCCGGCGCGGGCGACCGCCTGAAGCTGATCGCCAATTACGGCGCCGGCGTGAACCATATCGACCTGAAGGCGGCGCGCGCGCGCGGGATCATCGTCACCAACACGCCGGGCGTGCTCACCGAGGACACCGCGGACATGACGATGGCGCTGATCCTGTCGGTGCCGCGGCGGCTGGCGGAGGGCGAGAAGCTGGTACGGTCGGGCCAGTGGAACGGCTGGAGCCCCGGCGGGATGCTCGGCCACCGGATCGGTGGCAAGGCGCTCGGGATCGTCGGGATGGGTCGGATCGGCCAGGCGGTAGCGCTGAGGGCACGCGCGTTCGGGCTGACGATCCATTATCACAATCGCCAGCGCCTGCCCGCGGTCCGTGAGGCGCAGCTGGCGGCTACCTTCCACGCATCGCTCGACGACATGCTTGCCGCGGTCGACATCGTCACGATCCACACGCCGCTGAACGCCGACAGCCGTAACCTGATCGACGCGCGCCGGATCGGCCTGATGCAGCCGCATGTGTACCTGATCAATGCTGCGCGCGGCGGGATCGTCGACGAGGGCGCGCTGGTCGACGCGCTGG
The DNA here is from genome assembly GCF_003688595.1 of Sphingomonas sp. PP-F2F-G114-C0414. Taxonomy (GTDB): domain Bacteria; phylum Pseudomonadota; class Alphaproteobacteria; order Sphingomonadales; family Sphingomonadaceae; genus Sphingomonas. The sequence goes on along the minus strand of NZ_RCWT01000015.1, from coordinate 73,986 downwards.
AGGCGGGCAAGCTCGCGGGCGCAGGGCTCGACGTCTGGGCGCACGAGCCGGTTATCGATCCGCGGCTGCTCGCGCTGCCCAACGTCGTGATGTTGCCGCACATGGGCTCCGCGACGCTCGAAGGGCGAATGGCATCGGGCGAGCGCGTTATCCAGAATATCCGGATGTGGGCGGATGGCCATCGCCCGCCCGATCAGGTGCTCGACGGCTGGGTCTGAACTTCAGCCGTCGATCCTCCCCCGCAAGGTGAGGTGGCGCTGAAGGTGACGGAGGGGACAAGCGACGTTTCGCTTTCCTCCCCCTCCGTCTGGCAAGCGCCAGCCACCTCCCCCTGGCGGGGGAGGATTAAACCATGCGTCTCAGACCGCGCGCATCCAGTGGGTTCGCGCTACCGTTCCGGTCAGCACCTTGGAGCCGAACGCCTTGATGATTTTCGCGGCATCCGCGCTGTTCATCAGCACGACGCGGGTGCCGCCCGACGGCAGCGTTTCGATCGCGCTGATGGTCGCGTCGTGCTTCTTGCACATCGCGACGACCTGAGGCTGTTCGACACTGACGTTGACCGCGCGCGAGATCGGCACGACCGTTTCGGTGCCAATCGTCACGATGCGATCCCTGTAGATGCGATGGCTGAAGTGATCGTCATGCGGCATTCCCGGCTCGGAGCGGGAGCGCAAAGCATCTCTCAGTCGCAGCCTGCCCGTACGAAGCGCCGCGATGCCTCGGCTATGCGCTCTATCGCCCCGAACGGCAATGGCGCGGCATGCTTTGGCTATGCCCGCACCCGCAGCAAAGCGAGGCCGAACCCGACGAAGATCGCCCCCGTCACGCGGTCGAACGCGCGCCGCAACGCCGGGCGCGTCAGATAGCGCGCGAGCGTTCGCCCACCGGCTGCATACATGCCGTACCAGAAGCTCTCGACCACCGCGAAAGTCGCCACCAGGATCGCGAACTGCGGTGCCTGCGGTGAGGCGCGATCGACGAACTGCGGCAGGAATGCTGCGGCGAACAACAGCAGCTTGGGATTGCTGATCCCGATCACGAACCCGCCGCGATACAGGTGCCACGCCGACACGGTCGGGGGGAGCGCCACCGGCGTCGTATCGTCGCCGACGTCGATCGGCGACCCTGCCCCGCGCCATGCCTTGATCCCGAGGAATATGAGGTACGCTACGCCGGCATAGCGCAACGCATCGAACACGCGTGGCCATGCCGCGAGCAGCGCGGACACACCCGCCGCCGACGCCGCCAGGACGAGCGCCAGCGCGGTAAGGCACCCCGCCATCGCCGCGACGCTGCGCCGCGCGCCGAAGGCGATGCTGCGTGTCATGACGTGCAGCATGTTGGGTCCTGGCGTTCCGCATAGGAGGAACACCGCGACCACGAACAGCCACCAGGCGTGTAGCGTCATGTTTACTCCCCTGCCCTTCATGCTGATGAAGAAGACCTGGCTGCCTACTGGCGCCCGCAGCCTGCTCAGAGCCCTGCCAAAAACAGTCCGTCACCCCGGACCTGTTCCGGGGTCCACGGTGCGGCAAACTCACACTCGAGAGAGCGCGGCACCGTGGATGCCGGAACAAGCCCGGCATGACGGAGAAAGTGGCGTGTTGGAATGCAGCACCGCAGCTAAACTGCGGTTCACTTCCTCCAGCCTCAATCCCCCGTCAAAATCCGATCGACCAGCTGCCCGACACTCGGCACGAACCCGTTCGAATAGAACGGATCCTTCTTGAAGTTATACGCCGCATGGCCTGCGAACATCAGGTTCTGGTCGATGTCGCCGCCGTGCGCGATGTCCTGCAGCGTCTTCTGGATGCAGAAACTGCGCGGGTCCGCGAGGCGGCCGGTCGAGTTGGTCTCGGTATCCGCCCAGCTCGAGAACGAGCATTGCGACAGGCAGCCCATGCAATCCGACTGGTCCTTGCGGATCATGCCCTTCTCGGTCGGGCTGACGAACACCAGCGTGTTGTCCGGCGTCTTGAGCGCGTCGGTATAGCCCTCGCCGAACCACTGCCGCGCGCGCAGCAGGTCGTTGCGCGTGACCCAGAAGTTCTTGCCCTTCACGCCGACGTCGAGCTGGAACACGTGATCGCCAGCCTCCTGCGTCGAGAAGGCGATCTGGCGCTCGGAGCGTGCTTCCAAAGAGCGCAGGAACGGATTGCGCACCGCTGACGAGTAGAACCCGGTCGGCGAGAATTTGTGCAGCAGCACGTCGCCGGGCTCGATCTGCGTCAGTGCGTTCTTCCAGCCCTCGGGGATCGGGCTCTCGCGCGTGAGAAGCGGCCGCGTGCCGAACTGGAACGCGATCGTGCCAAGCTCGGCATTGTCGATCCAGTCGTTCCAGTCGCGCAGATACCAGACGCCGCCGGCCATCACGATCGGTACGTCGTCGCTGATGCCGCCTTCGCGCATCACATCCCGCAGTTCCTTCACGCGCGGATACGGGTCCTGCGGCTTCAACGGGTCCTCGGCGTTCGACAGGCCGTTATGCCCGCCCGCAAGCCAGGGATCCTCATACACCACAGCCGCCAACCACTCGGCCGCCTTCGAATACGCCCGCTTCCACAGCGCGCGGAAGGCGCGGCCGGAGCTTACGATCGGCAGATAGCTCACGCCGTAGGACGCAGTGATCTCGGACAGTTTGTACGGCATGCCCGCGCCGCAGGTGACGCCAGCCACCTTGCCGCGCGTGCGTTCGAGAACGCCGTGCAGGATCCGCTGCGCACCGCCCATTTCCCACAGCACGTTGATGTTGATCGCGCCCTTGCCGTCGGCGATCTCGTACGCGCGCTCGACCTGCTGGACCGCGCCTTCGATCGCGTATTCGACGAGTTCCTCGTGCCGGTCGCGCCGCGTGAGCGCCGCATAGACCTGCGGGATGATCTTGCCGTCGGGATCGTAGCTGTCGGCGTTGACCGCCGACACGGTGCCGATACCCCCGGCGGCAGCCCAGGCGCCGGCCGACGCGTGGTTGGTCGCGGCGACGCCCTTGCCGCCCTCAACCAGAGGCCAGACTTCCCGACCGTTATAGACGATAGGCTTCAGGCCCTTGAACACGACGTCACCTCTCCCGGAAAATACGGCCCCCTATATCGCAAGGACGCAGCGCGCGAGCAATATTAAGACCTAGGTTAGTAGATCGCCCAGCGCGCCCGGTCGCCCGAGCGCGTCCTCGTACAGCGCGCGATAGCGAGCGATCATAACCGCTTCGTCGAATTCCGCCCGCGCCTTGGCCTGGTTCGCGGCCCCGACCGAGGCGCGCAACGCCGGATCGGCAACCAGTGCCTGCAACGCGTCGCGCAGCCGGACTTCGTTGGCGATGTCGGTCACGAACGGCAGGTTTTCCGACGAGACCATCCGCGTGATATCGCCGACCGGATAGCTCGCGATCGGCAGCCCCGCCGCCATCGCCTCGACCACCGCGATCGGAAACTGCTCGCTACGCGACGACACCGCGAGCATGTCGAAATGGCCGATATAGCGGTAGGGGCGATCGAGAAATCCGGGCAGCACGAGCTTGTCGGCCATCCCCATCGCCGCGGCGGCTTGCAGGATGTTGGCGCGCTCCGGGCCCTCCCCGATGATCACCAGCCGCACGCGGCCCGAAACGCCACCGACAGCACGGACCAGCGCGGTGAGGTCCTTCACCTCGCGCAGGCCGGCGAGCGCACCGATCACGGTTTCCTTGGCATTGCGCGTGAACCCGGGGATCGCCTTGGGCTCGGGCTTCTGCGCGTAATAGGCGGTGCCGATCCCGTTGACGATCCGATGGACGCGCTCGCGCGGCTGTTTCCAGGTCTTCAACGCAATACCTTCGAGCACCTCGGAGGGCACCGCGAGCGCATGCGCCGCGCCCAGCGCGAGCCGCCGATAGATGTTGCGCTCGATCTTGAGCCCGCCCGCCTCATCCGCGTTGAACCCGTCCTCGTGATGGACGAGCGGCGGCGCGCCCTTGGCGAAGGCGCGGCGCGCCATCGCCCCGTCGATCGCACCCCAGTTATAGCTCAGCACCAGATCGAACCGCCGCATATACTGCGCGATCGCCTCGTAGCGCTTGACCGAAGGCTTGCCGGTCAGCGGCGGCGGGTTCTGCGCGATCTCGTAGCGAATGCCTTTCGCGATCGAGTCCCGCGCGCTCAAGGCGTCCGGCATCCCCGATACGATGGTGTGTTTCGCCCGATCGCCGAACGCATTCATCAGCCGAACCGCGCGCGCCTCCTTGCCGCCGAGGTCGAACGACGAGTGGAGATGGAGGATGTTGACGGGTGCGGCCATCCGCGACCGATGCCGATTTTCGCGGCAGCTTTCAAGGTGGCGCAAAGCCGTTTCGGCGGGTGCGGTCTTGCACGATCGATACCGCGATGCCATTATATGACAACAACGTCATGCGCAGCAAGCAGCGTGACGACACCCGAAGACTGACAGAGAGTTGGACGAGGATTTCGAGCAGCGGTCGCGCTCGATCGATGGTTTTGCCTATATGCGGCAAGGTCTTCGCGCGGCCCGAACGACAATCCGGTCCCTTGAGTCCCGCCCCCGCTGTCGAAGCGCTGGAGGCCGGACCAGACCGTCAACGACGAGGCACGACGATGCGGCTCCCTTCCAACGACGACATGACCACGCCCCAGCTGAACGGCGACTCCGACCGCGCGGCGACGATCGACACGCGCGTAACGCGGCGCGGGCTGCTCGGGTCGGCGATCACCGCGGGCGGCGCGGCGATGCTGCCGCTGGCGTCCGCCGATGCCGCCCCGACCGAGCGCAACGTCGACGTGCTGCTGGTCGGCGGCGGCATCATGAGCGCGACGCTCGCGGTGCTGCTCCACCAGCTCGAACCGACCTGGACGATCGAACTGGTCGAGCGGCTCGACAAGGTTGCGGAAGAAAGCTCGAACGGCTGGAACAACGCGGGCACAGGCCATTCGGCGCTGTGCGAATTGAACTACACGCCGGTCAACGCGGCCGACGGCCTCGTCGAGATCAAGAAGGCGATCGAGATCAACGAGCAGTTCCAGGTCACGCGCCAGTTCCTCAGCCATCAGGTCGATGCCGGGATGCTCGCCAACCCGCGTTCGTTCATCAACTCCACGCCGCATATGAACCTGGTGTGGGGCGATGCGAACGTCGCGTTCCTGCGCAAGCGCCATGCCGCGTTGCAGGCGAGCCCGCTGTTCTCGGGCATGGAATTCTCGACCGATCCCAAGCAGATCGCGCAGTGGGTCCCGGTGATGATGCAGGGTCGCGATCCCACCATGAAGCTCGCCGCGACGCACTCGCCGCTCGGCACCGACTGCAACTGGGGCGAGGTGACGCGGCAATATGTCGACGCGATGCGCAAGCAGCCGGGCTTCACGCTGACCACCGGCCATGAAGTACGCTCGCTGGAGCGTAGCGCGGACAAAAGCTGGCGGGTGACCGCGCGCGACATGAAGAGCGACGAGAAGCGGATCATCAACGCGCGCTTCGTGTTCGCCGGTGCAGGCGGTGGCGCGCTGCCGATCCTGCAGAAGTCGGGAATTCCCGAAGCCGACGATTATGCCGGCTTCCCGGTCGGCGGCTCGTTCCTCGTCACCGACAAGCCCGAGGTGGCGCAGCGTCACCTCGCCAAGGTGTACGGCAAGGCCGCGGTCGGATCGCCGCCGATGTCGGTGCCGCATCTCGACACGCGCTATCTCGACGGCAAGCAGGCGCTGCTGTTCGGGCCGTTCGCGACCTTCTCGACCAAGTTCCTGAAGGAAGGCTCGTATTTCGATCTGCCGGCGTCGGTGACGCTCGACAATTTCCGGCCGATGATCGCGGTCGGCTGGGACGATTTCGATCTCGTCGAGTATCTCGCGGGGCAGCTGATCATGTCGGACGCCGACCGGATGACCGCGCTCCGCGAATATTTCCCGGGGGCGAAGGACGGCGACTGGCGGCTGTGGCAGGCGGGTCAGCGCGTCCAGATCATCAAGCGCGATCCGAACAAGGGCGGCGTGCTGAAGCTCGGCACCGAGATCGTCGCGTCGAAGGACGGCTCGATCGCGGCGCTGCTCGGTGCATCGCCGGGCGCCTCGACCGCGCCGTCGATCATGCTCGATTTGCTGAAGAAGGTGTTCCCCAACCATCTCGCGACCGCGGCGTGGCAGGGCAAGATCCGCGAGATCGTGCCGAGTTACGGCGTCACGCTCAACGACAAGCCTGAGCTGATCGCCAAGACCTGGGCGGCGACCGCGCAGACGCTGCAACTGACGGTGCCGTCGCCGGCGGTGTTCGTATCGACCCAGCCCAAGCCAGCGGCAACGCGCGTCAAGGTCGACCGCAGCCCCGATCTGGCGCTGTAAGAGCGGGGATCAGGTTAAGCCCTTGCAGATGCCAAAACCGCCCCGTCACCCCGGACTTGTTCCGGGGTCCACCGTGCCGCAAACCAAATCTCGATGAGTTTGCGGAACGGTGGATGCCGGAACAAGCCCGGCATGACGAAGGAAAAGCCGAAATTATCTCGCTGCAGAATCGCGATTACCCGGCGAACATGGCCTTGGGGATATGCGTGATCCGGCACGCTAGGTCGGCCTCGCCGCTTGCCACGACGTAGAAGTTGCCTGCGTCGGCGATGCCGGTCGTGAAGACGACGTTATCGAGGTACATCTGGTCCTTGAGCGGCTCGGTCAGCGTGGGGTTCGGCTCGAGCAGCGCAGTATGCTCCGTCGCCACGGTGATCGAGGGATCGTCCTTGTCGAGGATCGACCAGTACGTCCGGTAGATGCCGACCACGCCTGACGGCTCCACCCCGTGCCACAAGGTCAGCCAGCCGCGATCAGTCAGGATCGGGGGCGCGCCGCCGCCCATTCGCGCGGTCGAGACGGTGGCCGAATGTGGGCGGATGCCAGGCTTGTCATGCGGCTTCCAGTGCAGCGCGTCTGGCGAGCGCGACAGGTTGATCGACGGCCCGCTGCGCCATTCGCTGCCAGGCGGATACGCGAAATACAGGTCGCCGAGCGGTCGCGTCTGCGCCCAATACTGCCCGTCGATCAGGCCTTCGAAGATCAGCATGTCCTTGTTCTGGTGATCGAGGACAATCCCCTCGAGCTGCCAGTCGAGCGCGTCGGCGGACGAATACAACGTCGTCGAATGCCGCTCCGGGCTGACCGAGCAGGTCGTCATCAGATAGCGATCGCCGACCTTCGAGATCCGTGCATCCTCGACGCCGTAGCATTGGTACGACGTGCGCGGCGCGATCGCCTTGTCGTAATGCACCGCGACCACCGAGCGCCCCTCGGCATCGAGTTCGACCGGCAACAGCCACGACAGCGAGGTCAGCGCCATCACCTTCCACCCGCCGCCGGGGATCAGGAATTTGCGCGGGTCCTTGGTATCGACCATCTGCAACGGCCACGCGTCGAGCAGATATGCGCCGTCCTGCCAGCGGATCGCATGGACGTTGCCGTTCTTGACCGGCTGCTTGAGCGCCTCGGCGACGCGCACCATCAGCAGCAGATTGCCGTTCGCCAGCCGCGTCATCCCAGGATTGAACGCGCCGAGCACATAGGTCTCGGCGCCGACCTTCCCCGCCAGCGGCGAGCGCGACAGGTCGATGTCGGCGGGGGTGAAGACGAGCTGGTCCAACATGCTATTCTCCTTGGTGATACGCGGCGACGCGACCATTCATCACTACCGTCATCCTGACGAAAGTCAGGATCCAGAGCCGTGAAGGACGCCTCTCCGTTACTTTGGATCCTGACTTTCGTCAGGATGACGGGAAGGGCTTGGCGCTCGACGACATACCGCCAAGCCGTCGGCGCTTACTCCCCCTCGAGCGCACGCGGGACGATGACGATCTGCTGGATCACCGTCCGCGTCGGCTGCGTAAGCACGAACTCCACCCCGACCGCGATGTCCTCTGCGCGCAGCATCTGCTCCGCCTCGATCATCTGGCGCTGCTTGTCGTCGGGGACGTCCGGATACTGCATGTTCGACCCGACCTTGCCGGGTTCGACCAGCGAAACCTTGATCCCCTTCGGCCCGAGCTCGCGCCGCAACGCCTCCGAGAAGCCGGCGATGCCGGATTTCACCCCGGCATACACTGTCGAGCTCGGCCCGAGGATATGCGCGCTCAGCGAGCCGATGATGACGATGTCGCTGATCGGCTTCATCCGGTGCGCGGCGTGATGCGCGCTGAGCAAATACGCGGTGAAATCGACCGCGATCGCATAGCGGAGTTCGTCCTCGCTCATCTGCGTCAGGCCGCCGGCGGCAACCGCTGCGTTGACGACGGTGATGTCGAAGCCGCCGAGATACGCCTCGCCCGCGTCGAAGAACGCGCGGACCTTGTCGGGATCGGCGAGCTCGGTGATCATCCCGTCGCCCTCGCCGACTTCGCGAATGCGCGCGAGCGCGTCCTGCAGATAGCGTTCGTCGCGGCCGCAGATATAGACCTTGGCGCCCTCCGACGCGAGCAGCACCGCGATCGCCCGGCCGATCCCGGTGGTCCCCCCGGTAATGATCGCGCGGCGGCCCTTCAGCGGGCGGACGGTGGTGTGGGCGTCGGAGAGTTCGGTCATCAAGTATCCCGGCTTGTCAGCAGATTGGCGGCGAAATGCACGGTGAAACACTGCGCGCCGCCCTCCCCTAAGCGCGGATCGCCGCCCCCTCAAGCGCGCGCGCCAGCAACCGGTCGATCGACTCCTGCAGCATCGTCTCGCTCAGCGTCGGCGCGTGGCCGACGCCCGGCACCGTCACCACTTCGGCCAAGTCGAGCGACGCCGCCATCCGCTCCGCGGTCGCTGCCGACAGCAGGTCCGAGCGGCCACCACGCACGATCAGCGTCGGCACGTCGCGCAGCGAGCCCAGCGCCTGCCACATGTCCGGCCCGGCTTCGTTCCCCGGCACGCGGAACGGCTCGGCGATCTTCAGATCGTAATCGAGCACGATCCGACCCGAACTGTTGAGCCGGTACAGCCGCTTGGCCATCGCCAGCCAATCCTCGATCTGCCAGTCGGGATACACATCGCCGTTATTCTCGGCGACGCAGCGCGCGGCGTGCATCCAGGTCGGGAAGACGCTGGACTTGCCGACATAGCCGCGGATTCGCGCCAGCCCCTGCGCGTCGATCTCCGGCCCGACATCGTTGAGCAACGCCGCCGTCATCCGCCCCCGCGACGGCCCCGCCATCAGCATCGTGACGATTCCGCCCAGCGACGTGCCGAACGCGATGTACCGATCGATCCCCTGCTCCGTCAGCAGCGCCTCGACGTCCTGCACATAGGTCAGCGGGACATACGACATCGGGTCCTTCGCATAGGCGCTCTCGCCGCGCCCGCGAAAGTCCACCGCGATCAGGCGCCAGCGCCCGGCCAGCCTCGCCGCGAGCGCATCGAAATCGCGCGCATTGCGCGTCAGCCCGGCCATGCACAGGATCGGCGGTTGGCTTTCCTCGCCCCCCGGATAGTCGCGTGCGTGGAGTCTCAGCCCGTCGTTGGACCACCAATAGAGGTTTTCGTATGCGGCCATGGTTGCGTCCTTCGGGTAGCGGCCACCATATCGCCGCATGGCCATCGACCCGCAAGTGTATCGCCCCGAAGCTGAACTTCTAACGCTGGGGGACGGCTTCTTCGATCCCGTCGCGCCCGCCGACTTCCCCGAGACGCGGCTTCGTTTCCGCAACGACCGCGCCGCCGCGCAGATCGGTCTCGCCACGCTGACGGATGACGAATGGACGCGTCATTTCGGCCGGTTCGCGCCACTCCCCGGCACGCTGCCCCAGCCGTTCGCGCTCCGTTACCACGGCCATCAGTTCCGCAACTACAATCCGGATCTCGGCGATGGCCGCGGTTTCACCTTCGCGCAGATGCGGGATGACCGAGGCCGGTTGATGGACCTCGGCACCAAGGGATCGGGCCAGACGCCGTGGAGCCGCGCGGGCGATGGCCGCCTGACACTCAAGGGCGGGATGCGCGAGATCCTCGCCACCGAGATGCTCGAGGCGCTCAACGTCCCCACTTCGCGGACGCTATCGCTGATCGAGACGGGCGAAGAACTCCAGCGCGGCGACGAGCCAAGCCCGACGCGTTCGGCGGTCCTCGTTCGCCTCAATCACAGCCATGTCCGAATCGGCAGCTTCCAGCGCCTCGCCTACGAACGCGACGAAGCGGGTTTGCGCAAACTCGTCGGCTATACGCTCCGCAACCTCTACGACGAGGACAGCGACGATCCGGTCCGCCTGCTCGACCTCGTCGTCGGTCGCACCGCGCGTCTCGCGGCGCGCTACATGGCGGCGGGCTTCGTCCACGGCGTGCTCAATTCGGACAATATCAACGTCACCGGCGAAAGCTTCGACTATGGCCCGTGGCGGTTCGCCCCGACCTGGGACCCGGCCTTCACCGCCGCCTATTTCGACCACCAGGGTCTGTACGCGTTCGGCCGCCAGCCCGAGGCGATCCACTGGGACGTGATGCAGCTGGCCGTCGCGCTCCGCCAGATCGCCGAGAGCGACCCGCTGGTGGCCGCGCTCGACCAGTTCGGTCCGCGCTATCAACCCGAAGTCACGCAGGCGATCCTCTGGCGCCTCGGCGTCCGCCCGCGCGATCCGGATGCGGACCGCGACCTCGTCCAGGCCACCGAACGCGCACTCCGCATCTCCGGCGTCGGGATCGACCGGTTCTTCTTCGACGCGTTCGGTGGGGATCTGCCCGATACCTACGCCGAACCCTGGGCCGACGTCCGTGCCGCGCTCGCTGCCTACGAACCCCGGAAGGACCGCTCGCACCCGTACTGGGCGGGCGAGCCGTGCAGCATGCTGATCGACGAGGTGGAGGCGATCTGGGCGCCGATCGCCGAGCACGACGACTGGCGTGCGCTGAACGCCAAGGTCGCCGCCATCCGCGAAATGGGCGAAGCGCTAGCCGAGTGATCTCCCCCCTCCCTGGAAGGGAGGGGCTGGGGGTGGGTCGGTTTCCATGTAGCGCGACGGTTGCGTCACAAACCGGCCTACCCACCCCCGCCCCCTCCCTTCCAGGGAGGCGAGAAGCAAGCCGGGCACACCCCACGGCAAAGACCCCACATCCGCCAGTGGAAACTCGCCGCGAATCAAGGCAAGAGCGGCGCATGTCCGACGAGATCATCTCCTACGAGCCGGCCACCGGCGCGATTCTCTGGCGTCAACCGATCGGCGACGTCGATGCCGAAGTCGCCTGCGCGCGCGCCGGCTGGTCGAGCTGGGCGTCGAAGCCGCTGGCCTTCCGGATCGAGACGATGCGGCGCTTTGCCAACATCGTCCGGCAGCGCAACGACGCCTTCACCGACCTGATCTCCCGCGAAACCGGCAAGCCGATCTGGGAAGCGCGCGGCGAGGTCGAGACGGTGATCGCCAAGGTCGACATCTCGGTCAGCGCCTATGCCGACCGTACCGCGCAGCGTCGTCTGGAAGCGACGATGGGGTCGCGGATCGCCGTCCGCCACAAGCCGCATGGCGTGCTGGCCGTGCTCGGGCCGTACAACTTCCCCGCGCATCTGCCCAACGGCCACATCGTCCCCGCGCTGATCGCTGGCAACGCGGTCGTCTTCAAACCGTCGGAAAAAACCCCCGCGGTCGGCGCGTTCCTCGTCGAATGCTTCCGCGCCGCGGGCGTGCCGCCCGAGTGCATCCGCCTCGTGATCGGCGGCCCGAACGAAGGCAAGGCGCTCGCCGCGCACCCCGATATCGACGGGCTGTTGTTCACCGGCTCGGCGCGCACCGGCCTGGCGCTCAACCGCGCGTTCGCCGACAAGCCCGAGAAGATTCTCGCGCTCGAGATGGGCGGCAACAACCCGATCGTCGTGTGGGACACGCCCGACCTACACACCGCGGCGATCCTGATCATCCAGTCGGCCTTCACCACCGCCGGGCAGCGCTGCACCGCGGCGCGCCGGCTGATCGTCGATACCAAGCTCTACGATCCGCTGATCGCCACCGTCGACAAGATGGTCGGCCGGATCATCGTCGGCGAGCCGCACGCCAACCCCGCCCCGTTCATGGGCCCGGTGATCGACAACGAAGCCGCCGAGCAGCTGACCGAAAGCTTCCTCGAACTGCTCACGCGCGGCGGCCGACCGATCCGCCACCTCGAACGCCCGGTCGCGGACCTGCCGTTCCTGAAACCCGCGCTGATCGACGTCACCGATATCGCCGACCGCCCCGATATCGAGCTGTTCGGTCCGATCCTGCAGGTCGTCCGCGTCGATGATTTCGACGCCGCGATCGTCGAGGCGAACAACACGCGCTACGGCCTGTCCGCCTCATTGATCAGCCAGACGCCCGCGCTCTACGACCGCTTCTGGGCGAACATCCGCGCCGGCATCGTCAACTGGAACAAGCCGACCAATGGCGCCTCGAGCGGTGCGCCGTTTGGCGGCATCGGCTGGTCGGGCAACCACCGCCCGAGCGCCTATTACGCCGCCGATTACTGCGCCTACCCGGTCGTCAGCAGCGAATCGGAGAGCGCGCGTGCGTCGATCGGCATCGGCCTCGCCGACGGCTGACCGCGTTCCGGCGCGTTCGAAAGCAATCCTACCTCCCGCCAAAGCATCATTCGGTTGCGGTGCAGCGGGTTGCCGTCCATCTCTTATCCTATGGCAAGCCTCCTAGATCCCACCGCCCGCGGGCGCGTCATCCTCGTCGGGGCGGGCCCGGGCGATCCCGGCCTCCTCACCGTCCGCGCGGTCGAGGCGCTGAAGACCGCCGACGTCGTCGTGCATGACGGACTGATCGACCCGCGCGTGCTCGACATCGCGCCGCCGGCAGCGCAGCGCATCTCTGTCGCCAAGCAGCGGGCGCGGCATACCCTGCCGCAGGAGGCGATCAACGCGCTGATCATCGCGCATGTGAAGACCGGTGCGATCGTGATCCGCCTGAAGGGTGGCGATCCGTTCGTGTTCGGCCGTGGCGGCGAAGAGGTCGAGGCCGTCCGCGCCGCTGGCCTTCCGGTCGAGGTGATCCCCGGTGTCTCGGCCGCGCTCGGCTGTGCCGCCGAAGCGATGCTGCCGCTCACCCACCGCGACCATTCGAGCGCGGTCAGCTTCGTCGCTGGCCAGTGCAAGGGCCTGAGCGAGCAGAACTGGGCGGGGTTGGCCGGACAGGGTCGAACACTGGTGATCTACATGGGCATCGCGAGCGCGACCGACATTGCCGACAAGCTGATGACCGACGGCGTCGCCCCCGACATGCCCGTCGCGGTGCTCGAACGCGGTACGCTCGAGGGCTCGCGGGCGATCCGGACGTTGCTTGCCGATCTCGGTGCGATGGTGACGCGTGAGGCTGTGAAGAGCCCCGCGATCATCGTCGTCGGAGAAGTCGTCGAACTGTCGGACGCCGAAGACAAACTCGCCCGCTGGGCCCGCGTAGCAGAGGACGCCGCCGCATGAAGCTGTTGACCGGAAACGACCTTCCCACCGGTGACGTCGTCTGGTGGACCGGCAATGGCTGGTCGCGCCACATCGAGGACGCGACCGATGTCGGCGTCGCTGGCGAAGCGATCCTCCAGGCGGAGGAAGGCGCGCGCCGCGTCAACGTCCCCTATCTGATCGAGGCGACGCAGACCGACGACGGCCCGCGCCCCGCCCACATCAAGGACCGCATCCGCGCTTTGGGCCCGACGATGCGGCCCGACCTGACACTCAAACCCGCCGACCCGACCGCTGGCAGCTGGGTGATATGATTCACGCGAAGGCGCGAAGGCGCGAAGAGGTTAGCGAGAAGGTGTTTCACGCGGAGACGCGGAGACGCGGAGGTGTTGCGCTTGCCGCGCAGCGGCCTTCACACTCGTTAGCCGCTTCAGCTTTGTTGCCCGCTAGCGCGGGTGCTTTCTCCTCCGCGTCTCCGCGTCTCCGCGCGAACAAAATTCTTCCGAATCTCTTCGCGCCATCGCGCCTTCGCGTGAACCAAAACTTCTCCGGGACCCCGCATGTATAAATACGACGAATACGACCAGGCGATCGTCGACCAGCGCGTCGACGAGTTCCGCGATCAGGTCCGCCGCCGCCTCTCGGGTGAGCTGACCGAGGACCAGTTCAAGCCGCTGCGGCTGATGAACGGGCTGTACCTCCAGCTGCACGCGTACATGCTGCGCGTGGCGGTGCCGTACGGGACGCTCGACGGACGCCAGATGCGGATGCTTGGCCACATCGCGCGCAAGTATGATCGCGGCTACGGCCACTTCACCACGCGGCAGAACATCCAGTTCAACTGGATTCAGCTCGACCAGACCCCGGACATCCTCCAGGAGCTCGCGACGGTCGAGATGCATGCCATCCAGACCAGCGGCAACTGCATCCGCAACATCAGCTCCGACCAGTTCGCCGGTGCTGCCGCGGACGAGGTCGCCGACCCGCGGCCCTGGGCCGAGCTGATCCGTCAGTGGTCGACGTTCCACCCGGAATTCACCTACCTCCCGCGGAAGTTCAAGATCTGCGTTATCGCGGCGAACGAGGATCGCGCGGCGATGCGCCTCCACGACATTGGCATCGGGCTGCACGTCCGCGACGGCGAACTCGGCGCGAAGATCTTCGTCGGCGGCGGCATGGGCCGCACGCCGATGATCAGCCACGAGATCCGCGACTTCGTCCCCGCCGACGACCTGATGAGCTATCTCGAGGCGTGCCTGCGCGTCTACAATCGCTATGGCCGGCGCGACAACATCTACAAGGCGCGGATCAAGATCCTGCTCCACGAGATTGGCCCCGACGAATATCGCCGTCAGGTCGAGGAAGAATTCACCGCGGTGAAGGGCCTTGGGCTCGATCCTCCGCGGGCCGAGCTAGAGCGCATCACGAGCCACTTCGGCGCGCCCGATTTCGACCCGAACGCCTCGACCGCCATCGACCGCAGCGATCCCGACTTCGCGGTCTGGCTCGACCAGAACGTCAAGGCGCACAAGCAGCCCGGCTATGCGATCGTCAACATCAGCTTGAAGCCGATCGGCGGCATCCCCGGCGACGCGTCGGCGGACCAGATCGACGTGATGGCCGACCTCGGCACGCGCTACAGCTTCGACGAACTACGCGTCACGCATGCGCAGAACATCGTCCTGCCGCACGTCCGCATCGCCGACCTGCATGCGGTGTGGTCGGCGCTGAACGATGCCGGGCTGGCCGAAGCCAATCTCGACCTGATCAGCGACATCATCGCCTGCCCCGGTCTCGATTATTGCAGCCTCGCCAACGCGCGCTCGATCCCGCTCGCGCAGAAGATCGCGACCCGCTTCGGCAGCCTCGATCGTCAGCGTGACCTCGGCGAACTGAAGCTCAAGATTAGCGGCTGCATCAACGCGTGCGGGCACCATCATGCCGGCCACATCGGCATCCTCGGCGTCGACAAGAAGGGCACCGAGAATTACCAGCTCTCGCTCGGTGGTTCGGGCGCGGAGGATGTGAGCCTCGCGAAGATCACCGGGCCCGGCTTCTCGGAGGACGGCGTGGTCGACGCGATCGAGCGCGTCACCGATCGGTACCTTCAGGTCCGCGACCCCGGCGAGCGTTTCCTCGACACCTACCGCCGCGTGGGCTTCGAGACGTTCAAGGAGGCGATCTATGGTTGAGTATCCGGACCAGACGCTGCTCCGCTTCCGCGACGACGAGCCGCATGACGAGCCCGCGGTGACGCTCGATTCGTTCATCGGGCAGAGCAACGCCGCGGCGGTTCGCCTGGAAGCGGGCGACGATGCGCGTGCGCTGTTGCCGCAGATCGACCAGCTTGCGCTGATCGAGGTCAGCTTCCCCGGCTACCGCGACGGACGTGGCTATTCGTCCGCGCGAATCCTGCGCGAGGCGGGCTATACCGGCGAACTGCGCGCGCAGGGCGACGTGCTGGTCGATCAGATTCCGCTGATGCGGCGCTGCGGGTTCGACAGCTTCGCACCGCAGGCGCCGATCGATATCGACGTGCTGCGTGCGAGCCTGGAGCGCTACGATACGCCGTACCAGAAGGCGGCGGACGGCGCGGTGCCGGTTTGGAAGCTGCGCCATGGGTGAGCCCGCGCGCCAACTCGACATGATCGACATCACGCCGGCGTTCACGCGCGCCGACGCGATGGCGATGCAGGAGCGGTTCGAGGGCGTCTCCGCACAAGAGATGCTGTTCGAGCTGCTGGTCGGCGAGTTGCGCGGGCGGATCGCGGCGGTGTCGTCGTTCGGCGCCGAGTCGGCGGTGCTGCTCCACATGGTCGCGCAGGTCGATGTCGATGTGCCGGTGGTGTTCACGAATACGCAGAAGATGTTCGGCGAGACCTTGGCGTACCGCGATGAGCTGGCGGAGAGACTGGGGTTCACCGATCTACGCGTGTTCCGTCCCGATCCGCGGCTGCTCGCGATTAAGGACAAGACGGGGTTGCGCTGGTCGTATGATCCTGACGGGTGTTGCGATCTGCGGAAAGTCGAACCTTTGCGGCGGGCGTTGGCGCCGTTCGATGCATGGATTTCGGGACGGAAGGGGTTTCAGTCGGGGACCCGTACTGCCTTGCCGCGGTTCGAGGAGGATGAGGGGCGGTTGAAGATCAACCCGCTTGCGGATTGGGACAAGGCCAAGCTCGACGCGTATTTCGCGGAGCATGAGTTGCCGCGGCATCCGTTGGAGGCTCAGGGGTATCTGTCGATCGGCTGCGCGCCGTGCACGACCAAAGTCGCCCCCGGCGAAGACCCACGCGCAGGCCGCTGGCGGAGTTTCGACAAGGTCGAATGCGGCATCCACGCCCCCACCGACTACGACCCGATGATCTGACCACTTTCCCTCGCCCCTCCGGGGAGAGGGAGGGAGGAGCCACTTGGCGACGGAAGGGAGAGGGGCGTTGGGATCCAGGTCCCGAGCCACACTCCCCTCTCCCTTCCCACCGCAAGCGCGGCGGGCCCCTTCCCTCTCCCCGGAGGGGAGAGGGACACGATGGCTTCAATACTCCGCGAGATCCGAGAACTTCGTGATCGTCGGATCGAACTTCATCCGGACCTTGCCGGTCGCACCGTGGCGCTGTTTGGCGATGATCAGCTCCGCTAGGCCGTAGACCCGCTCCATCTCCGCCGCCCACGACGCATGATCCTCGAAGATCTTCGAACTATCCCCTTCCGCCGGCCGCTTGGGCTCCTTCGACGCGACGTAGTAATCCTCGCGGTACACGAACCAGACCATGTCCGCGTCCTGCTCGATCGACCCCGACTCGCGAAGATCCGACAGCATCGGCGTCTTGTCCTCACGCGATTCCACCGCACGCGACAGCTGCGACAGCGCCAGCACCGGCACGTTCAGGTCCTTCGCCAGCGTCTTCAGCCCGCGCGAAATCTCGGAAATTTCCTGGACGCGGTTGCCGTCCTTGCTCTTGCCCGAGCCCGACAGCAGCTGGAGGTAATCGACCACCACCAGCCCGATCTCGTTATTGTGCCGACGCTGCAACCGGCGCACACGCGTATGCAGCGCGCCGATCGAGAGGCCGCCGGTATCATCGATGAACAGCGGCAAATTCTCCAGCTCGGCAGCGGCAGCAGCGAGCTGCGCGAATTCGGTGCGGCTGATCTTGCCCATGCGGAGCGATTCGGAACTGATCTGCGACTGCTCGGCAAGAATACGCGTGGCCAGCTGATCCGCGGACATCTCCAGCGAGAAGAACGCGACCTTGGCGCCGACCGAGTCCTTCGGCGCGATTCCGTCGGCCATGTCGCGCATCCAGCGCCGCGCCGCGTTGAACGCGATGTTGGTGGCGAGCGAGGTCTTGCCCATGCCCGGACGACCGGCGAGGATCATCAGATCGCTGTGATGCATGCCGCCGATCTTCGCGTTGATCGAATCGATGCCGGTGGTGACGCCCGACAGATTGCCGCCCGAATTCAGCGCGCGCTCGGCCATCTTGACCGCGGCGGTGGTCGCCTGTGCGAACGACTTCACCGTGTTCTCGGAGCCGCCATCCGCCGCGACCTTGAACAGCTCCTCCTCGGCGAGTTCGATCTGCGCGCGCGGATTGACCTCCTCGGAGGTGTCCATCGCGCGATCGACCAGCGTGCGGCCGACCGACACGAGCGCACGCAACATCGCGAGGTCATAGATCTGCTGCGCGAACTGGCGTGCGCCGATCAGGCCTGCACCGCTGCCCGTCAGCCCAGCCAGATACGCCGGCCCGCCCAGCTCGCGCATACCCTCGTCCGCATCGAACATCGGCCGCAGCGTCACCGGCGTCACCAGCATGTCGTTGCCGCGCAGCGTCTTGATCGCCGCAAAGATCCGCCCGTGGACGGGCTCGAAGAAATGCCCAGGTTCGAGCTTGTCGACCAGATCGTCCGCGAGGCGGTTGTCGATCATCATCGCGCCGAGCATCGCCGCCTCGGCTTCGACGTTGCGGGGAAGCTGCTGCGGCTCGGCCACGGCGGGAACGGGGAATGCGAGAGTTGCCATCCCCTGCACCTACGCGATGGACGCGCGCACGTCCAAGTAACGTGCGGTGGAATGATGGGGATAAGTCGTTCGCATAACTCCCCTCTGCTTCCCCCCTCCCTGGAAGGGAGGGGTCGGGGGTGGGTCGGTCTCCGGATCGTCGAACGGTTGCGGCCAGAGCTGGCCTACCCACCCCCAGCCCCTCCCTTTCAGGGATGGGAGCGCGTTGTGCTGTTGGCTTCGGTCGCGTTCGGATAAGTGACAGGGCGAATGTCCCCCGCTATCGAACCGGTATGGCCGACCCGCGGATCATCGACGTGCAACTCGACGAGACCAGTCTCGGCTGGCGCTCGCCCGACGTCGAGCAGGAACGCCGGATCGCGATCTTCGACCTGATCGAGGGCAATCACTTCGCCCCGCAGCGAGCCTATGCCGACGGCTATGCGGGGCCGTACAAGATCAAACTCCAGTCGGAGGAAGGACGCCTCGGCATCCATATCCACCGCGAAGACGACACGCATCTTGAGACTTTGGTGCTCGCGCTGGGTCGCTTCCGCCGGCCGATCCGTGATTATTTCGCGATCTGCGACAGCTATTACCAGGCGATCCGGCAATCCTCCCCCGCGCAGATCGAGACGGTCGACATGGCGCGCCGGGGCGTCCACAACGAAGCCGCCGAGCTGCTCAAGGAGCGTCTCGACGGCAAGATCAAGGTCGATTTCGACACCGCGCGACGCCTCTTCACGCTGATCTGCGTCCTCCACATCCGCAACTAGAAGACCCATGGCTCACGCACTTCTGAATTTCGCGGCCGCGCTCGCCGCAACCGGCTTCGTCGGCATCTGCGGCTGGACCGCCGCGACCGGCTGGCACCCCGACGTCAAACACTACCCGTTGCAGGGCATCGACCTCGCCGAAAATCCCGGTCCGGTCGAATGGGGCACGGTGCGCGCGAGCGGTGCCGACTTCGCCTACATCGTCGCGACGTCGGGGACCGACCGCCGCGATCCGGCGTTCGAGGCGAACTGGGCCGCTCTGCCCGACGCCGGCCTGCGACGCGGCGCGGTGCACGTCTATTCGTTGTGCCAGCGTGCGGACGAGCAGGCGAACGCGTTCAACACCTTCGTACCGCGGACGTCGGACGCGTTGCCGACGGCGGTCGACATCGCGTTCCACGACGACTGCACCGCGCGGCCCGACCGCGCGAGGCTGATCGCCGACATCGCGCAGTTCGTGACGATGGTCGAGACGCACACCCGCCAGCCGGTGATGCTGCGGATTAGCAAGGCGGTGGATTCGAAATACACGCTGTCGGACGCCGTGCCGCGGCCGCTCTGGGCGGTGGAGAATATCCTCAAGCCCGACTACACCGCGCGGCCGTGGCGGATGTGGCGCGCAAGCGATTTCCGCCGCATCGACGGGATCGAGGGACCGGTGAACTGGGACGTGGTGGCATCATGAACGAACAAGCAACGCAACTCGTCGCCGCGGCACGTGACGCCTCGCGCAATGCGCACGCGCCCTATTCGCGGTTCGCGGTGGGGGCTGCGGTGCTGCTCGACGACGGGACGGTGATCACCGGCGCAAACTTCGAGAACGCCAGCTACGGCCTGTCGCTGTGTGCGGAGACCGTCGCGATCGCCACCGCGAGCGCCGCAGGTCGGCTCCGCGATATCGTCGCGATCGGCGTGATCGGCGGGGCGATGGATGCGGAGGGCCGCGCGACGGGCACCTCCCCCGTCAGCCCCTGCGGCCGCTGTCGCCAGGTCATCAACGAAGCGGCGCAGATGGGCGGCCGCGACCTGCCGGTGCATTGCGGTGCAGCCGAGGGCGACGCGATCCGCACCTATACCGTCTCGGAACTGCTGCCCGACGCGTTCGGTCCGGCGGATCTCGGAATAGGCTGAGCGATCAGCGTCGTGTGATTGGGCCGGCCAGTGCGCGGCGGCGGATCGCGTGATGCTCGACACGACGGAGCAGTTCGTCGAGGTCTTCCCGACCGACGTCGAGCGTCTCCCCCAGGTCGGTCAGCGCAAGATCAAGATCCGCAGCGGTCAGCATCGTCGCTTCGGGCACGCGCACGGGCTCGCTAGTCGGCACCGGCCGGTGCGGATAGCGCTGCCCGGTGATCCGATGAAACGCGATACCCAGTCCGACCAACGCGACCGAGTTGACGGCGATCGGCACCAGCGCGAACGCGAACCCCGCGTCCCACACCGCCGGCCCGCCGAGCACCGCTGTCAGCGCCACCGCACCCGCCGGAGGATGCAACGACCGCGTCAGCGACATTGCGAGGATCGCGCCGCCCACCGCAAGTCCGGCGGCAACGACCGTGATCGGCACCAACTTCAGAGCAGCGACGCCGACCAGCGCCGAGATCACGTTGCCGCCGATCACCGACCAGGGTTGCGAGAGCGGGCTGGCGGGCACGACGAACACCAGCACCGCCGCGGCGCCCATCGGCGCGACCAGGAGCAGCAACGATCCGTGCGGGTGGATGATGGTCGCGCTGATGGCGCTGGTCAGCGCTATGCCGAGGCACGCACCCAGACATGCGAGCAGCCGACTGCGTAAAGTGACACCGGCGAGTATCGGAACGAACGCGCGCATCTTGACCCCTGCGATTGATCCGCGTGCGTAGGGCCTCGCGGACGGCAAGTCATCCGCGCGACGCGAGTCCCCGTGAGTTTGCGATCCTGCATGACGTCGCGAGCGTGCCCCCTTGCCGTGACGCCGCATCCGGGCGAAAGCGCACCCCGAAGAGGAGCTACCATGTCCGTGATGTCCGACCGCTGGATCCGCGAGCGCGCGCTCGGCGACGCGATGATCGAACCGTTCCATGAGGCGCAGCGCCGCGATGGCTGCATCTCGTACGGTCTGTCCTCCTATGGCTATGACGCGCGCGTTGCCGACGAGTTCAAGATCTTCACCAACGTCGACAGCGCGATCGTCGACCCGAAGGACTTCGCGGCCAACAGCTTCGTCGACCGCAAAACCGACGTGTGCATCATTCCGCCGAACAGCTTCGCACTGGCGCGGACCGTCGAGTATTTTCGCGTGCCGCGCGACGTACTGGTGATCTGCCTCGGCAAGTCGACCTATGCGCGGTGCGGGATCATCGTCAACGTGACCCCGCTCGAGCCTGAATGGGAGGGTCATGTGACGCTGGAGTTCTCGAACACCACCCCGCTACCCGCCAAGATCTACGCCAACGAGGGCGCATGCCAGTTCCTGTTCCTGAAGGGGAACGAGCCTTGCGAAGTCAGCTACGCAGACCGCGCGGGGAAATACATGCGCCAGCGCGGAGTGACGTTGCCGCGGCTCTAGGGTTTAGGGCAAACCGAGTCGGGCGACTGTGGATGGTTTAGGACCCTATCCACCTTTGCTCAGGGTCTGCGGATTGGCCGCTTCTGCCGCAGATTCATTGCCCGCGGCACGCCATCACGTGGTGACAGCGGTTGAACTGTAGCTCCCCGCGCTTTCCCGGCGAAGGCCGTCGATGTGGCAAGATCCTGGTGACGAAACTCACCAAGCGGTCGGCCAGATCGGACACGTATCGTCCCAACTCTAGGGATGCCGCCCAATCGCGGACGATCCCCCTGCTAGGCTACGCGTTCGAGCACCGTAATGCTCATCTGTTCCGCGGCAGGTCCATATCCTCTCAACCGCCGTCCAGCTTGTTTCCCCGCGAAGGCGGGGACCCAGACTGGGCTCCCGCCTTCGCGGGAGAACAAGGTTGGCGCAGCCCTTTACAGGGCGCTGCCCCCGCCATCGGGGCCGCGCCGAGGCCACTCACGCTCTCGTACTAAGAGCCTGCCATCACGACCGCGAGGTCCCGCTTAGCGAGTCGCGATCTGCTGCGTCTGGCGGGCGAGCGCCCGGCTCGCGAGATCGTGCGACGATGCCACTGCGCCCGAGGGCAGGTCCATCGCGACCGCCGGGCGCTCCAGCACCGCCGCATACAGCGCGCGGGCTTCCGAGTCGCGACCGGTCCGATGATACACCGACGCCAGATTGATCATCAGCTCGGGACGCTGCGGGAAGATCTTCCGCTCGGCGACGATGCGCTGTTCCGCCGTCGAAAGGTCGCCCGCCGCGATCGCCGTATAGCCGGTACGATCCACGGTTGCGGACGATCCCGCCAGCGCCGGCGTTGCCGTGCCAAGGATTGCGAGAGCGAACAGAACGGTCTTGCGCATCATCCATCTCCACTGACCTCCGCCGATCCGAAGGTTTCATTTTTGTGACAACGGTGTGTCACTTTGAAGACTGTCGTACAAGTACATCGATCAACTTCTCATGAGGTCCCCCGCGCGCCTGCCCTGTGGCAGACGACAAAAAAAAGGGCGGTCCCGGAGGACCGCCCTTTGGACGTTCGATGCTGTACGCTGACTTAGAAGTCGTTGCGGTACTGCTCGTTGCCGATGAAGCCGAGCTTCGTAATCGCGGACCGCTTGATCACAGCAAGCGTGCGATCGACCACTTCATACTTCGCCTGCGGATCAGGCTGGAAGTGGAGTTCGGGCTCCGGCGTCATGCCAGCGCTCTGATCCAGATACTGGCGCAGCGTGACCTCATCGACCGGCGCCCCGTTCCACGCCACGACACCCGCCGGATCGATCGAGATCTTGTTCTTCTCGGGATTGACCGGGTTCTGCGGCTGGTTAGGGCTGTTGACCGGAAGGTCGACCTTGACCGCATGCGTCTGGATCGGGATCGTGATGATGAACATGATGAGGAGAACGAGCAGGACGTCGATCAACGGCGTCATGTTCATTTCCATCATCGGCGCGCCGTCTTCTTTGCCGCCGCTCATTGCCATTTTATACTACTCCTAAATACGTCCGAGCCACCGTCAGCGGTCGGCATCGGCGTTCCGCATCAACGTTCGGTGGTGACGCCGGGAGGCGGTTCGGAGATGAAGCCGACACGGGCGAACCCGGCCTGCTGCATCGTGTAGATCGTGGCGCCGATGCAGCGATACGGTGCGTTCACGTCGCCGCGGATATGCGCCTCGGGCAATTCGAGGCCAGCGGCATTGGCACCGCCCTGACGCGCGATCTCCGCCTTCAGCTTGTCGACGCCCCGCTGCAGCAACTCTTCGTGAGTCACCGGGGAAAGACCCCAATAGACCTGGCACTGTCCGTTGGCCGACGTCACCGAGAGCGAGACGTTCTCGGGCTTGGTCATCGTCGGATCGAAGCGAACATCCGGCAGCTTCAGCTGCACCGCCTGGACCGCGACCGTGGTCGTCACCAGGAAGATGATCAGGAGCACGAGCATGACGTCGACCAGCGGCGTCGTATTGATGTCCGATATCGAACTCTCGGTGGAATCGCCACCAACACTCATCGCCATGTGCGAACTATCCTATCCATTTGATCGCCACCGGAACTGCCGGCGGCAATGAAGCGGAGCCGCTGCGGACAGCAGCCCCGCCTTTTGCGCATCTTGATTAGCGCGGTACGCCACCGGTCTGGCCGGCAGTCGTGGTCGTCGTGGCAGGCTTCGTGACCGGCTTAGCAGGACCGGCGATCGCCGGGCGAACCGCACCGTTCGAAGCCAGGAAGCCGAGCACGTCGTTCGAGAAGGCCGACAGGTCCTCTGCGATCGACTTGTTGCGGCGCTGCAGCCAGTTGTACGACAGAACGGCAGGAACCGCGACGACCAGACCGAGGGCGGTCATGATCAGTGCTTCACCGACCGGCCCTGCGACCTTGTCGATCGATGCCTGACCCGATGCGCCGATCTTAACCAGTGCGCGGTAGATGCCGATAACCGTACCGAACAGACCGATGAACGGCGAAACCGAACCGACCGTTGCGAGGAAGGCGAGACCGCCACCCAGCTTCGAGTTGATCGCGGCTTCCGAACGCGCCAGCGAGCCGTGCAGCCAGTCATGCGCCTCGACCGGATCGGTCAGCTTCGAATGCTGCTCCTGAGCGGCCAGACCGTCGTCGACGATCTGCTTGTAGGCCGAGTTCTTCTCGAGCTTGGCCGAACCCTCGCGGAGGCTGTTGGACGACCAGAAAGCCTGACGGACGCGCTTGCCCTGGCCGATGATCTTCTGCTGCTCGAACAGCTTCGAGAACAGGATGTAGAACGACACGACCGACATCAGCACGAGGATGCCGAACACGGTCTGCGAAATCAGGCCGCCCTCGCGGAGTGCGGCTTGCAGGCCGTACGGGTTGGCGTCGGCTGCGGCGGGCGCTGCCGCTGCAAGAATGGTGGTGATCATGTTCGGTTAGTCCTCTGACTATAGTCTATGTCTGAAACGAAAGGTGCAGCGTAAACTGACCAGAGTATCAGGCCCAAATCATCAGGCCCGATAATCCCTGGCCCAAATCACTGAGGCGGGATCTTCCACGTCACGCGACGCGAAGAGCTCGACCGGATCGGATTGCCCGCCGTGTCCACTGCCGGCGAATACCGACCACGCCGTGTGATCGCGGCGCAAGCGGCCCGATCCAGCGCGGACGATCCGCTCGACGAGGTGACGCGGCAGTTCTCGACGCGACCCTGGGTGTTGATGTCCCAAGCGATCCCGACGGTGCCTTCTTCCTCGGCACGCAGCGAACTCGGCGGATAATCATCCGTCGAAACCCACTGCGCAGGATCACCCTTCGCACCGGCCGCCTTGCTGACCACCGGAGCGGGCGGCGCTGGTGCCACCGCCGGCGACGGCGGAGCCGGCGGAGCCGTCGGCTGGAACTTCGGGATGATGCTCGACGTCGTCAGCGCGGGCGCTGGCTGCGGCGTTACAACGACCGGCGGCGGCGTCACGACCGTGGTCGGTGGCGGCGGCAGGTTGGGCTGGTCAGGCGGCGGCGGCGGGGGCTCGTCGGGCGGAGGCGGCGGCGGTGGCGGCTCCACGTCGAACGTCGTCATCTTTTCTTGGGCCTTTTTCACGTACTGATACGCGAGGCCCGTGACGAAAGCGTAGCCCAAGGCCGCATGAATCAGCGCGACGATCACGATCGCGACGATTTTGCCTCCGGACATCTTCTGGTCAGTATAGGCCATTCAGAAACGACACTCCCTTAATCTGCCTGCTCCGTACGCACGTGTTCGCACCAAGTGCGCGACGCATACGTCTGCCGTTGGCCGGAATAACCACGGGGCAGTACCCGAGTCCTATCGCCACGTTCCGCGACACGCAAACGCTTTGTCGGACGCAACAAACGTACAACCTCGGGATGGCAGAATTATTTCTGTATCGTTCAGCTCCGATGGCGTAGCGCAAAGCGATGAAAATCTTCTTTCACGTTACGGCTTGCGTCGGCATCATCGCTTTGGCGGCGGGACCGATTTCTGCGACCCAGACCGCCGTTTCCCCCGGTTATCCGACAAATGCGCCATCATCCGGCCCGTCGTCCGCGGCATCGTCCTTCCAATATTCGGACCTTGCCGATCTCGTCCTGTCGGCGCCCGTGATCGCCGACGCGACCGTCCGATCGACCGCCCGGATCAAGCCGTCGGAGGCACCTGGTCTCACTTCGGGACAGGTTAGACTTTATGTCGAGGTCGATGTCGGGACGCTGATCCGGGGCGCAAACGGCCTGCCGCCCCGAATCGGCTACCTGCTCGATGTTGCTCCCGATGCGCGCGGCCGGATCCCCAAATTCAAGAAGGCGCGGGTGTTGCTGTTCGCGCGGCCGGTCGCCGGCTCGGTCAACCAGGTCCAGCTTATTGCGCCGGACGCGCAGATCGACTGGACACCCGCCGCGCAGGCCACCGTCCGCCAGATCGCCGAAGCGGCCCTTGCAGCCGATGCGCCGCCGGTCATCACCGGTGTGGGCAACGCCTTCCACGTAGCCGGCGCGCTGCCCGGCGAGGGCGAAACGCAGATCTTCCTGACGACCGCCGATCAGCGCCCCGTGTCGCTGTCGATCCTGCGTCGCCCCGGCGAGCAGCCGCGCTGGGCGGTGGCGCTGAGCGAGATCGTCGACGAGTCGGCCGCACCGCCGAAACCCGAGACATTGCTGTGGTATCGCCTGACGTGCGCGCTGCCGTCGACACTGCCGGACCACAGCACCACGTCGCTCGAAGCCGCCGACGCGGTCGTCGCGCGCGAGGACTATGCCTTCGTGCTGAAGGCGCTCGGCCCCTGCGGTCGAACGCGCAAACTCTAGCCGAGCGCAGGCGGGCGGACGTCGATGATCTGACCGGTGGTCGATCGGGCGCGATCGAGGAAGTCCGCAGCGGCATCGACGTCAGCGTCGCGCGCGCCCTCCTCGGCGAATACCGCGTTGACCCGGCAGCCCGGTGCGCGCTCGATCGCCAGCGGTGGAATCGCAGCGCGCGCCAACGCCGTCCACAGCGCGTTCGCAGACGGCCGCACGACGACGACGATCGACTCAGCCTCGGCACTCCGGATCAACGAAACGATGTCGCCCTCCGACTCGAGTATCAGCCGCACCATTGGGCTCCGCGGATCAGCGGCGATGGCGGACGAGAGTCACGCCGATCGCTTCGTCCGCCTCGGCGATCGCCAGTTTCACGATCTTGACCTGCACGCGCAGCACCCGCGCATCCTGAAGGAACAGCGTCTCGCAGATATGGTCCGCGACGCCTTCGATCAGCGTGAAATGCACGCCGGGCGGCAGCGCGGTGGTCGCCGCGTTCTTCAGGTCGAGGTAGTTCTTCGACGCGGACAGCGGCGTATCCGGCGCGAAGTGCTTCGGGCAGACCATGTCGACGGTCAGCGAGATCCGCAGCGGCTGCGGCAGGTGCGTCTCCTCCGAATAGATGCCGGTCAGGACCTGCACTTCGAGATCGTGGACTTCGAGTTGAAGACTGTCTTCCATCGCCGCGCCTCTAGCAGACGCACGCCGAGATGAAAGTCGGCTCTTCGACGGGGCGATGCGGTGCGGATCCCCTACGCGAGTCTCACCCCCGGTTATTCTTGCGTTCAGGCTCGCCAAGGCTAAAGCGCGCTGCCCTCGCCGTTCATGCTCGGACGCCTTCGGGGCAGGAGATGCCGGTGATTACGCTCGTCCCCCTCGACACGATCAATCCGACCGCGGTCGAGATGCTGCTCGATGCCGCCTTCGGTCCCGATCGGTTCACGCGCACCGCCTACAAGATCCGGGGCCCCGGCAGGCCGATTGCCGCGCTGAGCTTCGCAGCAGTCGAGGACGGCGCGCTGGTCGGCTCGATCCAGTGCTGGCCGATCGCGCTGATCGACGACCACCGCGAGAGCCCGCTGGTGATGGTCGGTCCGGTCGCCGTCGCCCCCACCCGGCAGGGCGACGGCATCGGCCGCAGCCTCGTCGCGCAGGTCCTCGATGCCGCCACTGCGAACAACCTCGGCGATGCACTTATGCTGATCGGCGATCCCGACTATTACGGCCGCTTCTTCGGCTTCACCGCAGACCGCACCGCCCGTTGGAACGCGCCCGGCCCGGTCGAGCGCCACCGCCTGCTCGCACGCGGCGAAGCGGTCCCGGACGGCACGGGAATGCTGGGTCCACGGATGCCAGTCACCGCATCCGCATAAGCCGCCGCTTTACCTAGCCCCCCTGCCCGCCTAGTCCGCCGCCATGCCCATGGATCCCATTCCCGATATCGCCTCGCTCAGTCTCGCCGAGATCGCCAAGCTCGTCGAGGAGGCCAAGTTGCCCCCCGTCGAGAAATGGAATCCGACGCATTGCGGCGACAGCGAGATGCGGATCGCGCGCGACGGCACCTGGTATCATCAGGGCTCGCCGATCGGCCGCCCGGCGATGGTCCGGCTGTTCTCGACGATCCTCCGGCGCGAACCCGACGGTACGCACGTCCTCGTCACCCCCGTCGAGAAACTCGATATCGAGGTCGAGGACGCGGCCTTTATCGCGGTCGAGATGAAGGCCGAAGGTAGCGGTCGCGATGCGAAACTCGCCTTCCGGCTGAACACCGGCGACCTCGTCACCGCAGGCCCGGAGCATCCGCTGCGCTTCGTCGAGGATACGGACGGCCCGCGCCCCTACCTCGCCGTGCGCGGCGGGATGGAGGCGCTGGTCGTGCGCTCGGTCTATTACGAACTCGCCGAGCGTGCGATCGCCGACGACGTGACGCCCGCCGGGCTGTGGAGCGACGGCGCGTTCTTCCCGCTGGAGCCCGCTGCATGAGCCTCACGGAACGGATGACCGCGGCGCTGGCGAAGGGCGCCGGGTCGCACATGATCCTGCTCACCGGCGACCAGCATGACGGCGATCTCACCGCCGCCGACACGTTGCTTCCCGCCGCGGTGCTGATCGCGGTGACCGACCGCGCCGATCCGGGCGTGATCCTGACGCAGCGCACCGACACGATGAGCCGCCACCCCGGCCAGATCGCGTTCCCCGGCGGTCGGATCGATCCCGGCGAGGACGTCGTAACCGCGGCCCTGCGCGAGGCCGAGGAGGAGATCGCCCTCCCCCGCGACCAGGTCCGCGTGATCGGCGAGGCCGACAGCTACCGCACCGTCACCGGGTTCCAGGTGACGCCGGTGATCGGGATCATCCCGCCCGACCTGATCTTCACGCCGAGCGAAGCGGAAGTCGCCAGCGTCTTCGAAGTCCCGCTCGCGTTCCTGCTCGACGAGGCGAACCATGTCGAGGCGACGCTCGAATGGCAGGGCCACGACCGGCATTATTACGAGATCATGTGGAACGAGCGCCGCATCTGGGGTGCGACCGCGGCGATGATCGTCAACCTCGCGCGCCGCCTGAGGTGGTCTTGATACTCCCGGCTGCGGCGTGGCGCGACCGTGACGGCCTCGAAGCACTGACCAAGGTTCTCGGCGCGGTGGAGGGCAAGTCGCGCTTCGTCGGTGGCGCGGTGCGCGATACGCTGCTCGGGATCGACGTCGCCGATGTCGACATCGCCACCCGCCTGCCCCCGCAGGAGGTGATCGAGCGGCTTCAGGATGCGCGGATCAAGGCGGTCCCGACCGGGCTCGCACACGGCACGATCACCGCGGTCACGCCTGCGGGCCCGGTCGAGGTGACGACGCTCCGCCGCGACGTCTCGACCGACGGCCGTCACGCGATCATCGCCTATACCGACGACTGGCGCGAGGACGCGGCGCGCCGCGACTTCACAATGAACGCGCTCTACGCCGATCCCGCGACCGGCGAGATCTTCGACTATTTCGGGGGGCTGGACGACCTCGCGGCACGGCGCGTGCGCTTCATCGGCGACCCGTTGCAGCGGATCGCCGAAGATCACCTTCGCATCCTCCGCTTCTTCCGCTTCCACGCGCGCTTCGGCACCACGATCGACGAAGCCGGGCTCGACGCCTGTACCGCACGCGCCAACGACCTGATGGCGCTCTCGCGCGAACGGGTCGCGAGCGAAGTGCTGAAACTGCTGGTCGCGGCCAATGCCGTGCCGGTGGTCGCGTTGATGGTCGAACGCGGCATTTTCCGCGCGGTGTTGCCGGAGATCGATGCGGCCGGTGCCGAGCGCCTCGCCCTCCTCTCCGACCGCGAGACGGCGGCAGGCATTGCCCCCGACCCGATCCGCCGGCTCGCGATGACGATCGCGCCCGCCGCGGCCGAAGCCGTCGGCGCGCGTCTGAAGCTCTCCAACACCGACCGCAAACGCCTGATCGCCGCCACCGCCGGGCCGGGCACCGAAGGCCCGCAGGCACTCGCCTACCGCGCCGGCATGACGGTCGCGATCGACCGCCTCCTGATCGCAGGCGAAGACGTCTCGGCCATCAAGGACTGGACGCCGCCCGCCTTCCCGTTCTCCGGCGGGGCGCTCGTGGAACGTGGGCTGCGCAGGGGGCCGGAGGTCGCCGCGATGCTTCGCCAGGTCGAGACGCGCTGGATCGCAGAGGGCTTTCCCGATGCAGCGAGGGTCGCGGTCATCGCCGACGAGATGGTCGCAGCAGCGGTACTTTAGGCGCCGCTTCCCCCGCCCCGGCTCCAGCCTTCACCGAGCCGAGGCTGAGGAGACGACGATGCGTTCGCCTGCTCTAGCCGGCCTCGGCAGGAACGATCATCGCATACGCCGCGTCCGCTTCGAGCGGTCGCGCGTAAAAATATCCCTGCCCATAGGTGCAGCCGAGCGCGGTCAGCGTCTGCGCCAGGTCGAACGTCTCGACGCCTTCCGCGGTCGTCTTCATACCCAGCGCCTGCGCCAGGCTCAGGATCGCGCGGACGATCGAGACCTTGTCGCGGTCCGCGAGCATGCCGGTGACGAAGCTGCGGTCGATCTTGAGCACGTCGATCGGGAGCTTCTGGAGGTAGGCGAGGTTCGAATAGCCGGTCCCGAAATCGTCCATCGCGAGCGTCGTGCCGAGCGCCTTCAGCGCGTGCATCGTCTTCGCGATACGATCCGGATCGGTGACGATCGCGCTCTCGGTCAATTCGAGCGTGAACCGGTCGCCCGCGAGCCCGGTCGACGCGAGCGCGGCCTCCACCACCGGTGCGATCGCGTCGCGCTGGAGCTGGATCGCCGACAGGTTCACCGCCAGCCGGACGCCGCAATCGCCGCCAAACCGCGCATCCCAGGCCGCCAGCGTTCGGGCCGCCTCGTCGATCGCCCAGCGCCCCAGCGGCACGATCAAGCCGGATTCCTCGGCCACCGGGATGAAGGTGGTCGGGCAATGGCGCTGACCGCTCGCGTCGGTCCACCGCGCCAGCGCCTCGAACGAGACGATCCGACCGCTGGAAAGATCGCAGATCGGCTGATACGCAAGCCGCAGCTCGCGGTTCTCGATCGCCCGGCGCAGCGCGGTTTCCATGCTGAACTGCGCGCGCGCGATCGCGAAATCCTGCGGCAGATAACTCTCGGCGAGGCCGCTCGCCTTGGCGCGCTTCACCGCGAACTGGGCGTGACGGATCAGCTCGGCGACATCGCTCGCGTCGTCACCACCATAGGCGATACCCACCGAACACTCGACGCTGATCTCGTAGTCGGTCAGCCGGAACGGCGTGGTCAGCGTCCGCTGGATCCGTTCGGCGAGCGCGTGGGCTTCCTCCCGATCGTCGTCGATGGTCATCAGGATCCCGAACTGATCGCCGCCGATCCGCGCCAGCATGTCGCGTCCGCGCAAAGCACCCTTGATCCGCCGCGCCACGGTGATCAGCAGCTCGTCGCCCGCCAGCGATCCCAAGCACGAGTTCAGCCGACCGAAGCGATCGATATCGACCGCGAGCACCGCGCTGATGCTACGGTCGGGCACGGTCTCGATCAGTTCCTCGAATCCCTCGCGATTCGGCAACCCCGTCAGGCTGTCGGTCGTCATTTCGCGTCGGAGGCTGCGCTCGGTCTGGATCTGCGACGTCTGATCGATGAAGCTCACCGTGCACCGATCGTGCATCCAGGCGAACGTCCGCGCCATCGTCACGCGGTAATAGCGGCAATCGACCGCATCCCCCAGCGTCCAGTCGGTATCGATCCGCAACTGCTGGCTTTCGAGAAACGCCCGAATACGCGGCCCGAGGTCGACGATCATCGGCGATCTCTCGGCAACCACGCCCAGTCCCGCGAGACGGTAGGCCCGGTTCATCGCAAAGAGCTCGAAAGCCCCATCATTGAGATGGATATGCACGGCCGGAATCGGAATGAGTTCCAGCGCGCGCGAAACCAGATCGGTCGCGGTCGTCAGGTGCGTCGTCGCATCCGGGGCTATCGATGCCATACCGATTGCATACACGTCCTTCGTTAAGACGAACTGAAGGAACCGCATCGGTTCATTTCGTCATATCGCGTTAAGTCGTTGGTTTACGGTACGCTAGCCAAAGCGATTATCACGCGGGAACCCGGTCGGTGGCATTCTTCCGGCCGCGCCGCGCGCAGCCCGCCAGGGTCCAAGGTCCGATTCGGTTCTGGTCCGACCGGTACCGCCGCCCATCGCCCAGCTCAGGCCCTCGGCGAACGTGAACGTGATCGCATCCGCCAGCCCTCCGTCGCGATAGCGTTGCAGCTGGAGCCCCTGCCCGCGCGTCATCTCGACCAGTTCAGCGAGAGGGAACACGAGCATCTTCCGGTTGTCGCCGATCGCCGCGACATAGTCGTCATTGGGCCCGATCGGTCGGACGATCTTGAGCTGCGCACCCGGCCGCGGGGTCATCACCGTCTTGCCCTTGCGCGTCTCGGCAACGACTTCCGCCGAACTCACCGAGAACCCACGCCCATCGGTAGCGACTACCAGCAGTTTGGGATGCTTGCTCGCCGGCAGCAACGCGACGATGCCGATGCTGCCATCGAGGTCGATCATTGCGCGCACCGGCTCGCCGAACCCGCGCCCACCCGGCAGCTTGTCAGCCGCCAGCGTGTAGAACCGCCCGTTCTCGGCGGCGAGCAACAGCTTGTCGGTGGTCTGCGCGTGGAACGCATAGGCCGGGCCGTCACCCTCCTTGAACTTAAGCGCCTCCGGGCTCGCCAGATCATTGTGCCCCTTCATCGCCCGGATCCAGCCGCGCTGCGACAGGATCACGGTGATCGGCTCACGCTCGATCATCGCCTCGAGCGGGATGTCGCGTGTCGGCGCGTGCTCCTCGATCGTCGTGCGGCGCTTCCCGAGCGGAGTCTCCAGCCCATAGCGATCGCGGATCTTCGCCATGTCGCGCTTCATCCGCGCGCGCTGCTTCTTCGGATCGGCGAGCAGCGCGGCGAGCGTCGCCTGCTCCTTGTCGAGCTTGTCGCGCTCGGTCTTGATCTCGAACTCTTCGAGCCGCCGCAAGCTGCGCAGCCGCATGTTGAGGATCGCCTCGGCCTGGCGATCGGTCAGCGCGAACTCGGCGATCATCACCTTTTTCGGCTCGTCTTCGGTGCGGATGATCTCGATCACGCGGTCGAGATTGAGATACGCGATCAGATAGCCGTCGAGCAGCTCGACCCGGTCGGCGATCTTGCTCAACCGGTGCTCGGTACGCCTGCGCAGCACGACGAACTGGTGATCGACCCACGCCGCCAGCGCCTCGCGCAAACTCATCACGCGCGGCGTGCGATCCTTGTCGAGCACGTTGAGGTTGAGGCTGATCCGCGTCTCGAGATCGGTCAGCCGGAACAGCCCGTCCATCAGGATCTGCGGATCGACCGTGCGGCTGCGTGGCTCGAGCACGATGCGGATCTCGGTGTCCGATTCGTCGCGCACGTCGGCGAGGATCGGCAGGCGCTTGGCGTTGATCAGATCGGCGATCTGCTCGATCAGCTTGCCTTTCTGCACACCGTACGGAATCTCGGTGACGATCAGCTGCCAGCCGCCGCCCTTCTCGCGCTCGGTCTCCCAGCGCGCGCGGACGCGGAACCCGCCCCGCCCGGTCGCATAGGATTCGCGGATAACCGCGGGCGGGTCGACGACGAGACCGCCGGTCGGGAAGTCTGGGCCCTTCACATGCTCCAGGATCGCCGCATCATCCGCGTCGGGCGTGTCGATCAGGACGATCGCCGCCTCCAGCAGTTCGGCGGCGTTGTGCGGCGGGATGCTCGTCGCCATGCCGACCGCGATCCCGCTTGCGCCGTTCGCCAGCAGGTTCGGGAACAGTCCGGGGAACAGCTCGGGCTCGTGATCCTCGCCGTTGTAGGTCGGGCGATACGCGACCGCGTCCTCGTCGAGCCCATCCATCAGGTCGATCGCGACCTGCGTCAGCCGCGCTTCCGTGTAGCGGTAGGCGGCGGCGTTATCGCCGTCGATGTTGCCGAAATTACCCTGCCCGTCGACCAGCGGATAGCGCATCGCGAACGACTGCGCCAAGCGGACCATCGCGTCATAGACCGACTGGTCGCCGTGCGGATGGTATTTGCCGATGACGTCGCCGACGACACGCGCGCATTTCTTGTACCCCTGGGCCGGATCGAGCTTGAGCAGCCGCATCGCCCATAGCAGCCGCCGATGCACCGGCTTCATCCCGTCGCGCACGTCGGGTAGCGACCGCGCGGTGATCGTCGACAAGGCGTAGACGAGGTACCGCTCGGACAGCGCGCTGTCGAAGGGGGCGTCGACGATGGAGTCGAACGGATCTTTGAAATCGGTGGCCATTGCGCGCAGCGATAGCAGCCGGGAACGAAACGATCAAAGCATGAACGCAACGAACCCTGCGGCATGCCGCGACGCGACGACATGCCCGCATGACGCGGTCGATCGAGCCCGCTACACCTACCCGATGATCCGCCTTGCCTTTCTCGCGCTTGCCGCGATGTCCACGCCCGTCATGGCGCAGACGCCCGCTCCCCCAGCGCCCAAGCTGCTGACGTGGCCCGACCTGACCAAGCGGCACAAACCGATGCCCGATGCTACCGTCGACTATGGCACCGACCAGATGCAGAAGGTCGACGTCTGGCTCCCCAAGGGCAAGACCAGGGGACGATTCCCGGTTGTCGTGATGATCCATGGCGGCTGCTGGACGACGAGCATCGCCGATCGCAGCCTGATGAACTGGATCGCCGACGACCTCCGCAACACCGGCGTCGCGGTCTGGAACATCGACTATCGCGGCGTGGATCGCGCTGGCGGCGGCTATCCCGGCACGTTCGCGGACGCTGCGAAAGCCGCGGACCAACTCACGGTAAATGCAAAGAGGTTTAACCTGGACACGCGCCGCATCCTATCGATCGGACACTCCGCGGGTGGCCACCTTGCACTGTGGCTCGCTGCCCGTCCGAAGCTTCCAACGTCGAGCCCGCTCTACACCGCGCACCCGCTCCGTATCCACCACGTCGTCAGCCTTGGCGGCCTGCCCGATCTCGAAGCGACCGCGATCAACGCCAACAATGGCTGCGGCACCGAAGTCGTCGCGAAACTGGTCGGCGCGCCTACCCCGCAGCACCCCGACGTCTACGCCGACACCTCGGTCCCTCGCCTCCTGCCGCTCGGCGTGAAGCAGGACTTGGTCAACGGCCGCGAGGACCGGATCATCCCCTTCGTCATGGCGACCGCCTACGTCGCCAAGGCAACCGCAGCCGGTGACACCGCCACGCTCCACGCGATGCCCGCGACAGGCCATGTCGAACTGATCGCGCCCGAAACGCCCGCATGGGCCGAAGCCAAACGCCTGATCCTGTCCTATTTCGGAAAGACCCAGTGACTCTCGAACCCGTGACCCTCGAAGACGCCCGCGCACTCGACGCGACCGATCCGCTCGCGGCGTACCGCGACAAGTTCGCGCTGCCGGAAGGCGTGATCTACCTCGACGGCAACTCGCTCGGCGCATTACCAAAGACCACGCCAGCCGGGCTTGCCGACGTCGCAACGCGCCAATGGGGCAACCGCCTCATCCGCAGCTGGAACGAAGGCTGGATCGAGGCCCCCCAGCGGATCGGTGCGAAAATTGCTCCCCTGATCGGCGCTGCACCGGACGAGGTGATCATCGGCGACACCACCTCGACGCACCTCTTTAAGGCCTTGGTCGCAGGTCTTCGCAGCAACCTCGACCGCCACACCGTCATCAGCGAGGCCGGCAACTTCCCCACCGATCTCCACATCGCGGAAGGCGCTGTCGCCTGCGTCCCCGGCGCACGCCTGAAGGTCGTCGCCCGCGAAGATCTTGCCGCCGCGCTCGACGAAGATACCGCGGTCCTCCTCCTCACACACGTGCACTACAAGACCAGCGACCGCTTCGACATGGCCGCCTGGACCGCTCGCGCGCACGACGCCGGGGCGCTCATGCTCTGGGACTTGAGCCACAGCGTCGGCGCGGTCCTGATCGACCTCAACGGCGCGAACGCCGACCTCGCCGTCGGTTGCACCTATAAGTACCTCAATGGCGGCCCCGGCGCGCCCGCGTTCCTCTACGTCGCCAAGCGCTGGCAGGAAGCCCTCGCCAGCCCGCTGTCCGGCTGGATGGGCCACGCCGCGCCCTTCGCGTTCGAGGACGCCTACCGCCCCGCCCCCGGCATGAAGCGCTGGCTGGCCGGCACCCCCGCGATGCTCTCGACCGCAGCCCTCGAAACCGCACTCGATCTCTGGGCTGACATCGACCAGCACGCCATCGCCACCAAAAGCGCGCAACTGTTCGATATTCTCGCTGCTGCTGGCGATGTGCTAAGCCTCGACTGCGTCAGCCCCCGAGAACCCGCCAAACGCGGCAGCCACATCAGCTTCCGCCACCCGCAGGCCTATGAACTCACGCAAGCGCTCGTCGCCCGCGGTGTCATCGGCGACTTCCGGGACCCCGACATCCTGCGCCTTGGGCTCACACCCTTGTACCTCAGCCATGAAGACGTCTGGCGCGCGGGCGAGATATTGCGGGATACGGTGGAGACCGAAAGCTGGCGCGATCCGGCATATTCGCAACGGCTCGTCGTGACCTGAGCACGCTTGACGGCATATCCCAGTTAATTGATAGTGTTTGGATAGATCACGGGAGACTGTCCATGAAGTGGGTCGTTAGTAGCGCTATCGCGTTGTCCCTGGCCGGGTGCAGCAAGGCTCCCGAAAGTAGCGCCGGAGAACCCGATATTGCCGGTAATTCGGTTGCCGGGGTGGCATTCGACTACAGCTATGACCTGACGCTTCCCTCGTCCCGGATCTCGGATCTTCAGGAGGAGCATGCGCGTGCGTGCGAACGGCTTGGCGCAACACGCTGCCGTATAACGGGATTGCGCTACACGGTTGGGCAGCAAGGCGACGTGAGCGCAAGCCTTTCGGTCAAGATCGCGGCCCCCCTTGCGCGTGCCTTTGGTCGGGCTGGGGTGAAGCAGGCGGAGAGCGTCGGCGCGACGTTGACGGGGGCCGATATCAGCGGCACCGATGTCGCCACCGCCGCCGCGGCGACCGCCACCGAACGGACCGACGTCGCGGCCGAACGCGCTCGGATCGACCGCGAACTGGCCCGCGTCAATCTATCCCCGCGCGAACGTGCCGAACTCCGCCAGCAACAGGCGGTCGCGCAGGGCCAAGCCACGGCAGCCGCGGCGACGGCATCCGAGCAGCGCGAAAATCTCGCCAATACGCCAATGTCGTTCGACTATACGACCGGCCGAGGGACCGGCCTGGTCGATCGCCTGCAGGATGCGGGCGACACGGCGCTGGGCTCGATCGGATTGACCGTGACGGCGCTGCTCTGGGTGCTGGCAGCGCTTGGTCCGCCACTGGTAGTGCTCTTGCTCGCCGTGCTGGTTTGGCGGCGTTGGATCCAGCGTTGGTGGACGGAATTGTCAGCACGCGTCGATCGCCGACTCACCGGACCACGCCCGACTGCCCACGACATGCCGTCCCCGCCCCTGCGATGACGTCGGGCAGTTTTCCAAGGGCAGTCATGCGCCGCGATTGCACCCCCCGCACCCTTCGCCTATAGGCGCGGCCTATTCCGGCCTCGGCTTCGCGAACGATCTCGCGTAGGCTGGGGCCGCTCGATTTTCACCGCTCGATTTCCAGGGGACCGCGCATGGCTCGCCGCCGCCAGATCTACGAAGGCAAGGCCAAGATCCTCTACGAGGGTCCCGAGCCAGGCACGCTGATCCAGTATTTCAAGGACGACGCGACCGCGTTCAATGCCCAGAAAAAGGGCACGATCAACGGCAAGGGCGTGCTCAACAATCGGATTTCCGAGCACATCTTCACGCTGCTCGATCATATCGGCGTGCCGACGCACTTCATCCGCCGGCTCAACATGCGCGAGCAGCTGATCCGCCAGGTCGAGATCGTTCCGATCGAAGTCGTCGTGCGCAACGTCGCCGCAGGTTCGATCTCGACGCGCCTCGGGATCGAGGAGGGCACCAAGCTGCCCCGCACGATCATCGAATATTACTACAAGGACGATGCGCTCGGCGATCCGATGATCTCCGACGAACACATCGCCGCGTTCGGCTGGGCAAGCCAGGAGGAGATGCACGACATCGCCGACCTCGCGATCCGCGTGAACGATTTCCTGTGCGGGCTGTTCGCCGGCGTCGGCATCCGCCTGGTCGACTTCAAGCTCGAATTCGGCCGCATCTTCGACAACGACTTCGGTCGCATCATCCTCGCCGACGAGATCAGTCCCGATGGCTGCCGCCTGTGGGACATGGAAACCAACGAGAAGATGGACAAGGATCGCTTCCGTCGCGATCTCGGCGGTGAAGTCGAAGCGTATCAAGAGGTTGCACGCCGTCTCGGCCTGCTGCCCGAGGGTGCGGACAACGCCGTCCTCGACCTCGAAAAGCATCGCAAGAACCGGGGCAAGTAAATGAAACTCAAGGTTTTCGTGACATTGAAGCCCGGCGTGCTCGATCCGCAGGGCCGGGCGATCCATCACGCACTCGGCAGCCTCGGCTTCGACGGCGTGCAGGACGTCCGCCAGGGCAAGCTGATCGAGCTGGAGGTCGCCGACGATACCGACGACGCGACCATCGACGGCATGTGTCGTAAGCTCCTCGCCAACACGGTGATCGAGAATTACCGGGTCGAGCGCGCATGAAAACTGCGGTCATCGTCTTTCCGGGCTCCAACTGCGACCGCGACATCGCCGTCGCGCTGGAGGCGGTGACCGGTGTCAAGCCGCTCATGGTCTGGCACGGTGATGCGGACTTGCCGGCGGATGTCGGCCTGGTCGCGGTCCCCGGTGGCTTCTCGTACGGCGACTACCTCCGCTCGGGCGCGATCGCGGCACGGTCGCCGATCATGCGCGCGGTGGTCGAGCAGGCGGGCAAGGGCCTGCCCGTGCTCGGCATCTGCAACGGCTTCCAGGTACTGACCGAAGCGGGGCTCCTGCCCGGCGCGTTGATGCGCAACGAGGGGCTGAACTTCGTCTGTCGCGATGTCGCGCTGACGGTCGAGACGGCAAGCTCGACGTTCACGTCGGGCTATTCCGCCGGCGAACGCGTGTCCTTCCCGGTCGCGCATCACGACGGCAATTACTTCGCCGACGCCGAAACGCTCGACCGCCTCGAAGGCGAAGGCCGTGTGGCGTTCCGGTATGCGGAGAGCGTCAACGGTTCCGCGCGCAACATCGCGGGGCTGCTGAACGACAAGGGCAACGTGCTTGGCATGATGCCGCATCCGGAGCGTCGTATCGAAGCGGCGCACGGCGGCACGGATGGTCGGCGTTTGTTTGAGGGCCTGCTCGAAGCCGTCAGCGCCTAACCCTTGCTCCCCCGCGAAAGCGGGGGCCCAGGATACCACCGACATCGACCGTGATCCTGGACTCCCGCGTGCGCGGGAGAACAGTCAAGGTCGAGGCGTCAAACCCGGGTCCGGAACGGCGAGAAGTCCGTCCCCCGGTCATACACATCGACCCCTTCGCGCCGCTTCAACCAACCCACCGCCAAATAGGTCAGCGGGGTCAGCAACACCTCCCACGACACCTTCAGCAAGAATTGGCTGAACATCACCATCAGCATCGCCTCCACCGGCCAGTCCGGCGCGCCGTAGAAGGCGAGCGGGTAGAAGATCAGGCTGTCGAACGCCTGCCCGACCACCGTACTTCCGATCGTCCGCGTCCACAGCATCCGCCCTTGCGTCCAGATCTTCATGCGTGCGAGCACGAAGCTGTTGGCGAACTCACCCACCCAGAACGCGCAGATCGACGCGAACACGATCCGCGGCACCTGTCCGAACACCGATTCGTACGCCGCCTGCCCGGTCCAGCCCTTGTCGGGCGGCAGGGCGACGACGACCGCCGACATGAACACCATGAACAGCATCGCGCCGAAGCCCGCCCAGATGCAGCGCCGTGCTCGCGCGTAGCCGTAGACCTCGGTGAGGACGTCGCCGATCACATAGCTGACCGGAAAGAACAGGATTCCCGCGCCGAACGGCCATGCGCCGATGAACGGCAGGTCGATCACCGCGCGCTTGCCTGCGCCGATGACGTTCGACAGCAACAGGATCGTTACGAA
The DNA here is from genome assembly GCF_003688595.1 of Sphingomonas sp. PP-F2F-G114-C0414. Lineage (GTDB taxonomy): Bacteria > Pseudomonadota > Alphaproteobacteria > Sphingomonadales > Sphingomonadaceae > Sphingomonas. The sequence goes on along the minus strand of NZ_RCWT01000015.1, from coordinate 33,887 downwards.
CGCGGCCATGACGAAGTCGTAATAGCGGAACTGCCCGCCCGACACGTCGCTCGCGGCGACTCCGATGGCGTCCGCCGCGACGCCCCTGCCCTGATCGATATCCATGCGGCGCGTTATGATGACGGTTCCAAGCGCGCGCAATCCACGCTAATCGGTCCTCAGCGCGCGCCCGTAGCTCAGTTGGATAGAGCAAGGAGCTTCTACCTCCTCGGTCGGGGGTTCGACTCCCTCCGGGCGCGCCAATTTCTGTCGCCGGTCCCGTATCTCGCACGGATGATATCGTTACCGTGCGATGTGCGGTCGCGCTCTGAGGCGACTGATCTTACACCTAGCTGGTACGATATATCTCGGAGGTATGCGCAGCGGACGATCCATTGCCCCCCCTGCTATGGCCGTTCAAACATCGGTCACAATCCCGGTCTACGGCAAAGATCGTATAATCGCGGTTGCGTGGGATGGCCCGGAGATAGCATAGCATCCGCAACGGCCAACCGGGACTTGACGACTCCGCCAAGCAGCATACGGTAACGCTAACAACTTCGGAGAGGATGACATCGTGGACATCGCATTCGCATCGGCGCGGGCGTTGCCTGCCGATTGGGAACAGGCTGCCTTGCTCGGTCGGATCGACCTGGGCGACGGACCGACTCCGGTCATCGTCCGCGAGGGACGCGTGTACGACATGTCGTATGTCGCGCCGACCGTCGCGGCGCTGATCGAGGCTGGTAGTTTCGATACGGCGGGCGGCACCGATCTCGGCCATCTCGACGATCTGGCACTCTCGGTCGATGCGGGTGCGACGCCGCGCCTGCTGAGCCCGATCGACCTGCACTGCGTCAAGGCGTCCGGCGTGACGTTCGCGGTCTCGGCGCTCGAACGCGTCATCGAGGAACGCGCCCGCGGCGATGCCTCGGCGGCGGCGGCGGTCCGCACCCGTCTCGAAGAACGCGTCGGTGGCAGCATCCGCTCGGTCGTACCCGGATCGCCCGAAGCGGCGGCGCTGAAAGCGGCGCTGATCGAGGACGGGATGTGGTCGCAATATCTCGAGGTCGCGATCGGCCCGGATGCAGAGATCTTCACCAAGAGCCCGACCTTGTCGACGATCGGCTGGGGCGGCGAGGTCGGTATCCGCTCCGACTCGACCTGGAACAACCCCGAGCCCGAGGTCGTGCTGGTCGTCGACCGCAATGGCAAGACGATCGGTGCGACGCTCGGCAACGACGTCAATCTGCGCGATTTCGAAGGCCGCAGCGCACTGCTGCTCGGCAAGGCGAAGGACAATAACGCGTCCTGCTCGCTCGGGCCGTTCATCCGCCTGTTCGACGACGGCTTCGGGATGGACGACGTCCGCGCATCGGAGATCGCGCTGACGATCGACGGTGCCGACGGCTACCGCCTCGAAGGCAGCAGCTCGATGGACCAGATCAGCCGCGATCCCGAGGACCTCGTCCGCCAGGCGATGAGCGAGCACCAGTATCCCGACGGCTTCGTGCTGTTTCTCGGCACGCTGTTCGCGCCGACGCAGGATCGCGACGAGCCCGGTCGCGGCTTCACGCATGCGGTCGGCGACGTCGTCACGATCTCGAACCCGAAGCTCGGCGCGCTGGTCAATCCGGTGACGACATCGAAGGACGCCGCCCCGTGGAACTACGGGATCGGCGATCTCATGCGCAATCTGGCGGGCCGTGGCCTGCTGGCGCAAACCAAAAACCAGGGAGCGTAACCCCGTGCTGCAGAAGACCCAAGCCGCCGACCAGACGGCGATCTATCCCAGCCTCAAGGGCAAACGCGTCCTGATCACCGGCGGTGCGTCGGGGATCGGTGCCGGGCTGGTCGAGGCATTCGCGCGGCAGGGCGCGCACGTCGCGTTCGTTGACATGGCCGAGGATGCCGCACACGATTTGATCGCGACGCTCACGCCCGACGTCGCGACCGCGCCGGTCTTCCTGCCGCTCGACCTGCGCGATATCGATGCGCTGAAGACCACGGTCGCGACGATCGAAAGCCGGCTGGGCGGGATCGACATCCTGATCAACAACGCCGCCAACGACGATCGCCATACGATCGAGGAAATCACGCCGGAATATTGGGACGAGCGGATGGCGACCAATTTGCGCCATCTGTTCTTCGCAGGCCAGGCGGTGGTGCCGTCGATGAAGCGCGCAGGCGGCGGCGTGATCCTGAACTTCGGCTCGATCTCGTGGCATCTCGCGCTGCCCGAACTGATGCTCTATCAGACCGCCAAGGCCGGTATCGAGGGCATGACGCGAGCGATGGCGCGCGATCTGGGCGGTGACGGTATCCGTGTGAACACGATCGTCCCCGGCAATGTCGAGACGCCGCGCCAGCTGAAATGGTACACCCCCGAGGGCGAGGCCGAGATCATCGCCGCGCAGTGCCTGAAGACCCGCGTCCAGCCCGCCGACGTCGCTGCGCTGGTGCTGTTCCTCGCCTCCGACGATGCGCGCATGTGCACCGGTCACGACTATTTCGTCGATGCGGGGTGGCGCTGAGATGCCGAACGACACGGTCGTAGCGACCAGCATCTGCGACGTCGCGGCAACGCTCGGCGAAGGCCCAATCTGGGTCGCTCGCGACAGCGCGCTCTGGTTCGTCGATATCAAGGCGCCCTGCGTCTACCGCTTCGATCCCGAGACATCATCGCTGAACTCGTGGGAGGCGCCCGATCAGGTCGGCTGGGTGATCCCGGAAACCGGTGGCGGTTTTCTCGCCGGTGTCCGCGGCGGGCTGCACCGGTTCGACCCGGCGACCGGGTCGTTCGATCTGCTCGCACCCGTTCACGTCGAGACGCCCGGCAATCGCCTCAACGACGCGGCACGCGCGCCCGATGGCCGGGTCTGGTTCGGCACGATGGACAATGCCGAGACCGCCATGTCCGGGCATGTCTATCACTGGCAGGACGGCACGCTGACGCAGACCGACGTGCCGCCCGTCGCGATCACCAACGGCCCTGCGATTTCACCCGACGGCCGCACCCTCTACACGGTCGACACGCTCGGCAAGCATATCGACGCGTGGACGGTCGGTGCCGATGGCACGCTCGGCGATCGCCGTCCGTTCATCGTCGTCGGCCCCGACGATGGCCATCCCGACGGTGCGATCTGCGATTCCGAAGGCGGCGTCTGGGTCGGTTTCTTCGGTGGCTGGGCGGCGCGCCGCTATGCGCCGGACGGCACCTGCACGGACGTCGTGCGTTTCCCGGTCGCGAACATCACCAAGATCGCGCTCGGTGGCGCCGACGGCCGGACCGCCTACGCGACGACCGCGGCAAAGGGCCTCGACGCCGCAGCGCTTGCGGAACAGCCGCTCGCCGGCAACCTGTTCACTTTCCGCGTCGCGGTCCCCGGCGTTCCGGTCGAGCCGGTCACACTCTAGAACCCGATACGGCCATCCCGACGAACGGGATGGCCGTAGTGCGCTCAGTGGTTATGCCGCGGCGTTTTCGCCGAAATCCCACGATATTTCACCGCGAAGTCGAGCACGCCGCCCTCGGCGAGCTGCCCGGTCTTTTCGCGGTACAGCTCCTCCCACGGCGTATTGCTCTCGGGCACCGGTGGCAGCCCCTCGCCCTTGCGTCGCGCGATCTCGTCCGGCTCGACCAGCGCGTCGCACGTCCCCGCGACCAGATCGATCCGCACCACGTCGCCCGTCCGGATCCACGACAGTCCGCCGCCGACCGCACTCTCGGGCGAGACGTTCAGGATCGAAGGACTGTCCGACGTACCCGACTGCCGTCCGTCGCCCAATGTCGGCAGCGCGAGCACGCCGCGCTGGATCAGCGCGTCGGGCGGCTGCATGTTGACGACTTCCGCCGAGCCCGGCCAGCCGATCGGTCCCGCGCCGCGGATCACCAGGATGCATCCCTCGTCGATGTCGAGCGCGGGATCGTTGATCCGGTGGTGATAATCGTCCGATCCCTCGAACACGATCGCGCGCGCCTCGAACCGGTCCTCGGCCCCCGGCGTCGAAAGATAGCGTGCGCGGAACGCCGGCGAGATCACCGACGTCTTCATGATCCCGAAGTCGAACAGATTGCCCTTGAGGACCAGGAAGCCGGCGCGCTCCATCATCGGTGCATCGAACGGCTTGATCATCTCGCGGTCGCGCGTCTCGCGCCCGGCGATGTTCTCGCCGATCGACCGGCCGGTGACGGTCAGGCAAGACGTGTCGAGCTTTCCGCCTGCGATCAGCTCGTGGAGCACCGCGGGCACGCCGCCGGCGCGGTGAAAGCGTTCGCCGAGATACTTGCCCGCCGGCTGCATGTTGACCAGCAACGGCAGGTCGTAGCCATGATCCGACCAGTCCTCCGGGTACAGCGTCACGCCAGCATGCTGCGCCATCGCCATGATGTGCGGCTGCGCGTTGCTCGACCCGCCAATCGCGCTGACCACGCGGATCGCGTTGAGGAAGCTGTCGCGCGTGAGGATCTTCGACGGGCGAAGGTCCTCATACGCCATCTCGACGATCCGCCGCCCGGTCTCGTACGCCATCTGCCCGCGCTCGCGGTACGGCGCTGGGATCGCCGCGCACCCGGTCAGCGACAGACCCAACGCCTCGGCCACCGCGTTCATCGTCGAGGCCGTGCCCATCGTGTTGCAATGCCCGGCGGACGGCGCGCTGTCGGTAGCACGGTTGAGGAACTCCTCCTCGTCGATCTCGCCCGCGGCCAGCTTGCGCCGGCTGCGCCAGATCACCGTGCCCGAGCCGACCAGTTCACCGTCATGCCAACCGTCGAGCATCGGCCCGCCCGACAGCACGATCGCCGGGATATCGACGGTCGACGCCGCCATGATTCCGCTCGGCGTGGTCTTGTCGCAGCCGGTGGTCAGCACGACCGCATCGATCGGATAGCCGTACAGCGTCTCGACCAGCCCCAGATACGCAAGGTTGCGATCGAGCGCCGCGGTGGGACGCCGGCAATTCTCGAAGATCGGATGAACCGGAAACTCCATCGCGATCCCGCCTGCGTCGCGGATGCCGTCACGCGTGCGCTTGGCGAGATCCAGATGGATGCGATTGCACGGGCTGAGATCGCTCCCCGATTGGGCGATGCCGATGATCGGCCGGCCCGACCGGAGTTCCGCCGGGGTCAGTCCGTAGTTCATGAACCGTTCGAGATAGAGCGCGGTCATGTCGGAGCGGGCGGGATCGGCGAACCAGTCGCGCGATCGGAACGGCCTTACCGGTACACGGTCCACTGCAAACTCTCCTGAACGCCATTCTTCGATGGGAGCGCTACCGCGACGGCCGCCCTGCGGTCAAGCATGGACGCACCCCGCCCCGATGCGGCATCCGATTGATCCCATACCAGATATTTGTCAGGCAGGACATGGCGGTCAGCCGCGCTGCTCGCAGAACGTCGCTCAGGCACGATGCTCGCGGGAGGCATGCTGGCGCGCGATCAACGAAGCTACGTTCGCCAAGAGCGTAACCGTCATGCGCCCGATCCTCCGTTCGCCGTGCGTATTACCGCGCAATTGCGGACCCCGCCGGCAGTCCTTGGCTTGCGTGTTATCGGTCACACCCTTATTTCGCCTGCGACACCAAGCGATCCGCTACCAAAATGTCGCGACGCGGCCGATGCGCGTTACGACCGACCTGGAGAATTGAAATGGACGGCACCTTCCCGATCGGCGCGCGCGCCGTAAGCAGCGACGTCACCTTCCTCGCGATCGATCCGTCGACCGACGCGAAGATCGAGCCCGCCTTCGCCGTGTCGAGCGAAGCCGACGTCGCCGAAGCCTGCAAGCTCGCCCAAGCCGCCTTCGACGTTTTCCGCGAGATCGATCCCGAAGCTCGCGCGACATTCCTGGAGACGATCGCCGACGAGATCGAGGCGATCCACGAGCCGCTGGTCGCACGTGCGATCCAGGAGAGCGGCCTGCCCCGCCCGCGTCTCGAGGGTGAGCGCGGTCGCACCACCGGCCAGCTCCGCCTGTTCGCCAAGCATCTCCGCGCGGGCACCTGGGCCTCGGTCGTGATCGACGAGGCGCAGCCCGACCGCAAGCCGATGCCACGCTCCGACCTGCGCCAGCGCCGCATCGCGGTCGGCCCGGTCGCGGTGTTCGGCGCGTCGAACTTCCCGCTCGCCTTCTCGGTAGCAGGCGGCGACACCGCGTCCGCACTCGCCGCCGGTTGCCCGGTCGTCGTCAAGGGCCACCCCGCGCACCCCGGCACGTCGGTGATGGTCGGCAAGGCGATCCAGGCCGCTGTCGCCAAGTGCGGCCTGCCCGAGGGCGTGTTCTCGCTGGTCCAGGGTCCGGCGAACGAACTCGGCGCGGCGCTGGTCAAGGACGCGCGGATCAAGGCGGTCGGCTTCACCGGCTCGCGCGGCGGTGGTCTCGCACTGGTCGCGCTCGCCGCAGCGCGTGCCGAGCCGATCCCGGTCTATGCCGAGATGAGCAGCGTCAACCCGGTGATCCTGTTCCCCGCGGCCCTCGCGGCGCGCGGCGAAGCGCTCGGCAAGGCCTATGTCAATTCGCTGACGATGGGCTCGGGCCAGTTCTGCACCAACCCCGGCATCGTCGTCGCGGTCGATGGCCCCGATCTCGACGTGTTCGTCGAGGCAGCGGCCGCTGCGCTTGGCGAGGCCGCGCCGCAGGTCATGCTGACTCCCGGCATCCATGCAAGCTACGACCAGGGCGTTGCGGCGCTCGCCGGGCACGACGCGGTCGAGACGCTCGCTCGTGGCACCGAGGCCGAGGGCGCAAACCGCGGTCGTGCGGCGCTGTTCTCGACCACCGGCAAGGCGTTCGTCGCCGATCCGGCGCTGTCGCACGAAGTGTTCGGGGCAGCCTCGATCATCGTCCGCTGCACCGATCTCGCCGAGGTCCACAGCGTGCTCGAAAAGATCGAGGGCCAGCTGACGATCACGCTCCAGATCGACGAAGGCGATTACGCCGACGCCGCTGCGCTGGTGCCGACTCTCGAGCGCAAGGCTGGTCGCATCCTCGCCAATGGCTGGCCGACCGGCGTCGAGGTTGCGCCGGCGATGGTCCACGGCGGGCCGTTCCCGGCAACGTCCGACCCGCGCACGACCTCGGTCGGCACCGCGGCGATCGAGCGCTTCCTGCGCCCGGTCTGCTACCAGGACCTGCCGGACGCACTGCTGCCCAAGGCGGTCAAGCACGGCAACCCGCTGGGCCTGCCGCGCACCGAGGGCTGATCGAATGAGAGAAGGAAGGGCGCGCTACCGAACGGCAGGGCGCCCTTCCTTGTTCTCCCGCGAAGGCGGGAGCCCAGTCTGGGTCCCCGCCTTCGCGGGGAAACAAGTTCGGTAACCTCCACCAGGCACCACCCCAGCGCAGGCCGGGGCCCAGTTGGAGAGGTGGTCGTAATGGGGGACAGCCCTCAGTTAGCCACGTCCCCCAACTGGACCCCGGCCTCCGCCGGGGCGGTACGTGATAGTATGGCGCGCCGAACCTAACGCCGAACCCAACCATGCGTATTTATTGACACGCGTGCGCCACAAACCCACTAGTCCGGCATGACAACTCCAGACTCGTCGCAAGTCTCGTCGCGCACCGTTATCCTGCCCTCCGACCTCGGCAGCTACATCGACGACCTCGCCGCCGCAGGGCATGGCGACGCCACCGCGATCGTCCGCACCGCGCTCGAACGGATGCGCGAGCGCGACGCCCCGCCAAGTCCTGCCGAAATCCTGATTGGCGGCGGCGAATGCGGCATGCTCGTCCGCCAGCGCGACTGGAGCGCGACCTCGCTCGGGCCGATCGACTCGTGGCCCGCCGAACTCCGCGTCACGCTCGCCAACATCCTCAACTCGCCGGTCGCCAAGGTCGTGATGTGGGGCCCCGAGCACATCATGCTCTACAACGACAGCTATCGCGCGGTCGCGGGCGACCGCCACCCGGTCGCGCTCGGCAGCCCGGTCGCGACCGCATTCCCCGAAGTGTGGGACTGGAACCGCGCCGTCCTCGATGCGGGCTTGCGCGGCGAGATCGTGGCGTACCGCGACCAGCCGATCCTGTTCCAGCGCCCCGACGGCCCCGAGACGCTGACGCTCGACCTGTTCTACACGCCCGTCTACTGCGCCGGCGTCCCCGCTGGTGGCACCGCTGCCAGCACCGTCGGCGGCGTCCTCTGCACGATGGTCGACAACACCGGACGGGCCGAAGCCGAACACCGCCTCGCCGCCAGCGAAGCCGAACTGCGCCGCGTCACCGATGCGGTGCCGATGCTGATTTCGTACGTCGACCGCGATCATGTCTATCGTCTCGCGAACGCGCAATATGACGAATGGCTCGGGATCGACCCCGAGGCGATGATCGGCAAACCGGTTCGCGAGGTCCTCGGCGAAGCAGCCTACGAGAATCGCCGCCCATCGTTCGATCGTGCGTTTGCCGGCGAGAGTTTCACCACCGAAGCGATCTTCCCCCATCTGGACGGCCGCCCGCGCCGGTCCGAATTCCGCTACGTGCCGCATGTCGCGGCGGATGGCTCGATCCCCGGCATCTACATTCTCGGCATCGATGTCGAGGAGCGTGCCGAACGCGAGGCCGCGGTCGGCATCAGCAACGGCCGTTTCCGCACCGCGATGGACGCGGTCCACGGCGTGCTCTGGACCAACAGCCCGGACGGCCGGATGATCGGCGAGCAGCCCGGCTGGGCCGCGCTCACCGGCCAGTCGATCGACGCCTATCAGAATTTCGGCTGGGCCGACGCGATCCATCCCGACGACGTCGCATCGACGATCAAGGCCTGGACCGCCGCTGTCCTCAGCAAGTCGATGTTCGTGTTCGAACACCGTGTCCGCCGCCACTGCGGCACATGGCGCACGTTTGCCGTACGTGGTTTGCCGATCCTAGACGAGGCAGGCGAGGTGCTCGAATGGGTCGGTGTCCATACCGACATCACGCATCAGCGCGCCGCCGAAGCCGCGTTGCGCGAACAGGCCGAGGCGCTCGCGCGGCAAGTCCGTCACCGCGAACGTGCCGAGGACCAGCTCCGCCAGCTCAACGAGACGCTCGAGGCACGCGTCATCCGCGAAATCGACGAACGCCGCCAGGCGGAAGCCAAGCTCGCCCAGTCGCAGAAGATGGAGACGGTCGGCAAGCTTACCGGCGGCGTCGCGCATGACTTCAACAACCTGCTCCAGGTCGTCTCGGGCAATCTCCAGCTGCTCGGCAAGAACCTTGCCGGCAACGCGCGTGCCGAACGCTGGGTAGAGAACGCGATGGCTGGCGTGTCGCGCGGGTCGAAGCTGGCGGCGCAACTGCTCGCGTTCGGTCGGCGCCAGGCGCTCGAACCCAAGGTCGTCAACGTCACGCGGTTCGTGCGTGGGATGGACGACATGCTGCGTCGCGCGATCGGCGAAGGCATCGAGATCGAGACGGTGGTCGGCGGTGGCCTGTGGAACACCTTCATCGACCCCGCGCAGATCGAGAATGCACTCCTGAACCTCGCGATCAACGCGCGCGACGCGATGGAGGGCCAGGGCAAGCTGACGATCGAACTCGGCAACGCGCACCTCGACGACGCCTATGCACAGGGCCATGACGAGGTCGAAGCGGGGCAATATGTGATGCTCGCCGTGTCCGACACCGGCACCGGCATGACTCCGGAAATCATCGAGAAGGTCTTCGAACCGTTCTTCTCGACCAAGAGCGAGGGCAAGGGCTCGGGCCTTGGTCTGTCGATGGTCTACGGTTTCGTCAAACAGTCCGGCGGCCATGTGAAGATCTATTCGGAGGTCGGCGAAGGCACGACGATCAAGCTCTATCTGCCGCGCGCGATGGAGAGCGAGGACGTCGAGGTCGTCGCCGATGCGAGCCCGATCTGCGGCGGCACCGAGACCGTGCTGGTGGTCGAGGATGACGACGAGGTCCGCGGCACCGTCGTCGAGTTGCTCACCGATCTTGGCTACAGCGTGCTGAAGGCGGTCGACGCGGCCAGCGCGCTCAACGTGGTCGAGAGCGGCGTGCCGATCGACATCCTGTTCACCGACGTCGTGATGCCCGGCACGCTGAAAAGTCCCGAACTGGCGCGGAAGGCGAAGGAACGCCTGCCCGATCTCGCGGTGCTGTTCACGTCGGGCTATACCGAGAACTCGATCGTCCATGGCGGCAAGCTCGATGCGGGTGTCGACCTGCTATCGAAGCCGTATACGCGCGAAGCGCTCGCGCGGAAATTCCGTCAGGTGCTTGCCAACCGCCAGCGTTCGGGAAGCCCGGCGGCCAAGGCCGCGCGCGACTCCCGGATCGACGCGGACCGCCGCCTCGACTCGCCCGCCCGCCGCACCGTGCTGCTGGTCGAGGACGATGCGCTGATCCGCGCCAACACCGCCGAGATGTTGCAGGGCAGCGGCTTCGTCGTCGTCGACGCGGCCAGCGCGGAGGACGCGATGACGGCGCTCCAGACCGTGCCGATCGATGCGCTGGTGACCGACGTGAACCTGCCCGGCGTGTCCGGGCCGGACTTTGCACGTACCGCGCGCGCGTTGCGGCCGGGGGTCGGCATCGTCTTCGCGACGGGCGACACGGCGTCGGTTGCGGACGAGACCGATGCTATCATGCTGGAGAAGCCGTACGGGCTCGACGCACTGGCCGCGGCTGTGCTGGCATCGCTCGGCGAAACGGCATTGGCCGATCCGCTCACGTCGCCGGCCAACTCCGACCGGGTTACCAAAGCCGACTGACGGATCCTCCGTCACCCCGGACGTGTTCCGGGGTCCACCGTTCCGCGCGCTTATCGTTGGCGAGCGTGGGGAACGGTGGATGCCGGAACGAGCCCGGCATGACGGGGGGCCTGTAACGTTCTTCACAACCCTACAGATGGCGCACGAGCGCAACCGACACCAACACCCGCCGCTGCGCCGTATTGCCCGGTCAAAGACTGTCAACAACCCTACACGACGATCAACGCAGCAGCGAAGGATCGCCCATGACCTACCAGACTCACATCGCCCAGTTGACCAACCTCATCGCCGACCAGAACGGCACGTGGGACGCGATCTCGCCCGAGTCGGTCGCACGGATGCGGCTCCAGAACCGGTTCACCACCGGCCTCGACATCGCGCGCTACACAGCCGCGATCATGCGCAAGGACATGGCCGCCTACGACGCCGATCCCGCCAACTACACGCAGTCGCTGGGCTGCTGGCATGGGTTCATCGCGCAGCAGAAGATGATCAGCATCAAGAAGCATTTCGGCACCACCGACCGCCGGTATCTGTACCTCTCGGGCTGGATGGTCGCGGCGATGCGCAGCGAGTTCGGCCCGCTGCCCGACCAGTCGATGCACGAGAAGACCAGCGTCCCCGCGCTGATCGAGGAACTATACACCTTCCTCCGCCAGGCCGACGCACGTGAACTCGGCATGATGTTCCGCGACGTCGACGCCGCTCGTGCCGCGGGGAACGCGATCGAGGAACAGCGCCTGCTCAACGCGATCGAGAACCACCAGACGCACGTCGTGCCGATCATCGCCGACATCGACGCGGGCTTCGGCAATGCGGAAGCGACGTATCTGCTCGCGCGGAAGATGATTGAGGCGGGCGCGTGTGCGCTCCAGATCGAGAACCAGGTCAGCGACGAGAAGCAGTGCGGCCACCAGGACGGCAAGGTCACCGTGCCGCACGAGGACTTCCTCGCGAAGGTCCGCGCCTGCCGCTACGCGTTCCTCGAACTCGGCGTCGAGGACGGCATCATCGTCACGCGGACCGACTCGCTCGGCGCCGGCCTGACCAAGCAGATTGCGGTCAGCAAGGAAGCGGGCGACCTCGGCGACCAGTATAACTCGTACCTGGATTGCGAGGAGATCGACCCGGCGACCGCGCAGAACGGCGACGTCATCCTCAACCGCGACGGCAAGCTGCTCCGTCCGAAGCGCCTGCCGTCGAACCTGTTCCAGTTCCGCGTCGGCTCGGGCGAAGATCGCTGCGTGATGGATTGCATCGCGTCGCTTCAGAACGGTGCCGACCTGCTCTGGATCGAAACCGAGAAACCGCACATCGAACAGATCGCCGGCATGGTCGACCGCATCCGCGCAGTCGTGCCGAACGCCAAGCTCGTCTACAACAACTCGCCGAGCTTCAACTGGACGCTGAACTTCCGCCAGCAGGTGTTCGACGCCTGGACGGCCGAGGGGCAGGACGTCTCGGCCTACGATCGCGCTCGCCTGATGAGCGTCGACTATGACGGCACCGCACTGGCCGACGAAGCCGACGAGCGGATCCGGACCTTCCAGGCGGACTCGGCGAAGCGCGCGGGCATCTTCCACCACCTGATCACGCTGCCGACCTATCACACGGCCGCGCTCTCGACCGACAATCTCGCCAAGGAGTATTTCGGCGATGCGGGGATGCTCGGCTATGTGAAGGGCGTCCAGCGCAAGGAAATCCGCGAGGGCATCGCCTGCGTGAAGCACCAGAACATGTCGGGCTCTGACCTAGGCGACGATCATAAGGAGTATTTTGCGGGTGAGGCGGCTCTGAAGGCTGGGGGAGCGCATAATACGATGAACCAGTTCGCGGCGTGATGGCGTGATGCAGCAGGCGGAGCGCAAGCTCCGCCGTGCCCGCATCGCGCCCGGCCGGCGGGGCCCGCAGCCCCGTCCGACGACGCGGCTTTGCCGCGGCCCGCCTTGTCATACTAACCTCAGCCCAATCACCCCGGACTTGTTCCCGGGTCCACCGTTCCGCGCACTCGAACGCTCCAGAGCCCGCGGAACGGTGGATGCCGGAACAAGCTCGGCATGACGGGGTGGGTGGTGGCCCGGTTTTTCAACCCAAGTCTGGCACCCCACACGATCCCCCGCTACGCACGCCCGCATGGACACCGATATCGCCATCGCCCGCAGCGTCGCGCTGCGCCCCATCGCCACCATTGCTGACGGCCTCGGCATCCCCGACGCGGCGATCGAGCCCTACGGCCGCTACAAGGCAAAGATCGCGATCGACTGGCTCGAAACCCGTAAATCAGCCGCGAAAGGCAGGCTGATCCTCGTCACCGCGATCAACCCGACCCCGGCGGGCGAAGGCAAGACCACCACCTCGATCGGCCTCGCCGACGCGCTCCGCCATACCGGGCGCAAAGCCGTGCTCGCGCTGCGCGAACCCTCGCTCGGGCCGTGCTTCGGCACCAAGGGCGGCGCCACCGGCGGCGGCCGTGCGCAGGTCGCGCCGATGGAGGACATCAACCTCCACTTCACCGGCGATTTCCACGCCATCACCGCCGCGCACAATCTGCTCGCGGCGATGATCGACAACCATATCCACTGGGGCAACGCGCTCCAGATCGACGTCCGCCGCGTGGTCTGGCGCCGCGTGCTGGACATGAACGACCGCGCGCTGCGCGACATCGTCCAGTCGATCGGCGGCGTCGCCAACGGCTACCCCCGCGAGTCCGGCTTCGACATCACCGTCGCCTCCGAAGTCATGGCGATCCTGTGCCTCGCGAACGACTTGGCCGACATGGAGCGCCGGCTCGGCGATATCGTCGTCGCATACACACGCGACCGCACGCCGATCACCGCACGCGACCTGAAGGCCGACGGCGCGATGGCGGTGCTGCTGGCGGAGGCGATCAAGCCCAACCTCGTCCAGTCGCTCGAAGGCACGCCCGCGTTCCTCCACGGTGGCCCGTTCGCCAACATCGCGCACGGCTGCAACTCCGTGATCGCGACGCGAGCCGCCCTGTCGCTGGGCGATTACGTCGTTACCGAAGCCGGCTTCGGCGCGGATCTGGGCGCAGAGAAGTTCTTCGACATCAAATGCCGCCAGGCGGGTCTCGCCCCCGACGCGGTCGTGATCGTCGCCACCGCCCGCGCGCTGAAGATGAATGGCGGCGTCGCCAAGGCCGACCTCGCGCACGAGAATGTCGAGGCGGTCCGCAAGGGCGCGGTCAACCTCGTCCGTCACATCGAGAACGTCCGCCAGTTCGGCGTCCCCGCGATCGTCGCGATCAACCATTTCTACACCGACAGCGACGCCGAGATCGCTGCCATTCAGGAGGCCGCCGCACAGCACGGCTCGCGCGCGATCCTGTGCCGGCATTGGGCGGAGGGCGGCGCGGGCGCAGTCGAGCTGGCCGATGCGGTCGCCGAGATCTGCGAGACGCATGGTGGCGGATTCGCACCGATCTATGGCGACGAACTGTCGCTGTTCGACAAGATCGATACGGTCGCGCGGCGGATCTACCGCGCGGAGCATGCCGTCGCCGAGCCGAGCGTGTTAGGGCAACTCAAGCGCTGGGAGGACGCTGGGTACGGCCATCTCCCCGTGTGCCTCGCCAAGACGCAGTATAGCTTCTCGACCGATCCCGCTCTGTTGGGCGCGCCAACCGGCCACATCGTGCCGGTCCGCGAAGTCCGCCTTGCGGCGGGTGCGGGTTTCGTCGTCGCGATCTGCGGGGAGATCATGACGATGCCGGGCTTGCCGCGCGTGCCGGCGGCGGAAGCGATCCACCTGAACGACGAAGGGCTGATCGAGGGGCTGTTCTGAGGCGTTCTGTCCGCGCTCCCGACCTACGCCCGTCATCCTGACGAAAGTCAGGATCCAGAGTAACAGTCCGCATCGTTCGTGGCTCTGGATCCTGACTTTCGTCAGGATGACGGATGGGGCGTATCAAACGTGGGTTAAGGTAAGCCCGTCCGCCCCGATCACCACCGCCACGCTGCGATAATCGACGATCGTAGGGTGCGACATCGCGACACCATGCGAGTGCGTGGCCGTGATCACGAGAACATCCGCCCCCGCCGCTTCGCCCGCCGCGATCCCGGCGGCGGCATCCTCGAAAACCAGACAATCCGCCGCCGTGACGCCGAGCCGCTCGGCTGCGACTAGAAAGCAGTCCGGTGCGGGTTTGCCGTTGGGGATGTCGTCAGCAGCGATCATCGTTGCAGGCATCGGCAGGCCGGCGGCCTTCAACCGCACTTCGGCGAGCGCGCGCGGGGCGGACGTGACGATCGTCCAGCGTTCGGGGGGCAGGCTTGCCAGAAACGCGGCTGCGCCGGCGATCGGTTCGATGTCGCCGACGTCCAGCATCTCCGCCGCGGTGATCGCTGCGGCTTCCGCGACCGGGTCGACGCCGGGAAGGTTCAGCCGTCGGACCGTCTCGACCGATTGAACGCCGTGGATCGTCGGTACGAACGTCGCGGCGTCTAGGCCATGCGCGATCGCCCATTTGGTCCAGGTGCGCTCGGCGGACGCGATCGAGGTGAGGATCGTGCCGTCCATGTCGAACAGGAAGGCGGCGTAGGTGCGGGTCGGGAGAGTCATGCGGGTGCTCGTGGGGGAGGTTTGTGGGTTGGGCAAGGCGGTTTGGTTCAGCTCTCTGCACCACCCCGGCGAAGGCCGGGGCCCAATTGGCATGTCCGAGGTAACGGCGCGCCGCCCTTAACCAGAACCGTCCCCCAATTGGGCCCCGGCCTTCGCCGGGGTGGTGGTAGTTCTGATAGTGGCGGCAGCAAAAACCTGCCACACAAAGAAAAGGCCGCTCCGGTTTCCCGAAGCGGCCTGTATTCCTGTACCAAGCCGAAGCTTAGATGTCGTCGCCGAGTGCGCCCTTGACGCTGCCCTTGACGTTCTGCGCAGTGCCCTTGGCCTGCTGCGCTTCGCCTTCGGCTACCAGCTTCTCGTTGTCGGTTGCCTTGCCGACGGCTTCCTTGACGTTGCCTGCAACCTTGTTGCCTGCTGCTGCGACCTTGTCGGTGAACTCGCCCATCAGAGCCTCCACTTGCTATGCGAACCCGCCAACCGGGCCGCTTGAACTTGCAGAGGTATAACGGCCGTCTTTACCGTGGGTTCCGTGACGTTTGCGTCATGACCTATGTTTCAAATCAATCCCGCCAATGGACTCGAAGGATCGGCATAACGACGCTGCCCCATCCGCCCGGCAAGGTATGCCAGACGCCCCGATTCGACCGCGGCCTTCATCGCCGCCGCCATCATCAACGGGTCCTTCGCCTCGGCAATGGCCGTGTTCATCAGCACGCCGTCGCAGCCGAGCTCCATCGCCACTGCGGCATCGGAGGCGGTGCCGACTCCGGCGTCGACCAGCACGGGCACCCCTGCCCCCTCGACGATCAGGCGGATCGTCACGCGGTTCTGGATGCCGAGCCCCGAACCGATCGGTGCGCCGAGCGGCATGATCGCGACCGCGCCCGCGTTCTCGAGGCGCTTGGTGGCGATCGGATCGTCGACGCAATAGACCATCGGCTTGAAGCCTTCGTTGGCGAGGATCTCGGTCGCGCGCAGCGTCTCGACCATGTCAGGATAGAGCGTCTTCGCCTCGCCGAGCACTTCGAGCTTCACCAGTTCCCAGCCGCCCGCCTCGCGCGCCAGTCGCAGCGTGCGAATCGCCGATTCGGCATCGAAGCAGCCCGCGGTATTGGGGAGGTAGGTGATCTTCTTCGGGTCGATGAAGTCGGTCAACATCGGCGCGTTGCGATCGGACACGTTGACGCGGCGGACGGCGACGGTGACGATTTCCGCGCCAGAAGCCTCGACGGCCGCGGCGTTCTGCGCGAAATCCTTGTACTTGCCGGTGCCGACGATCAGTCGCGACTTGAAGGTCTGACCTGCGACGGTCCAGCTGTCCTCATGGTCGCCGCCGCCGACGAAGTGGACGATCTCCAGGTCGTCGCCGTCCTCGACCATCACGTCCGCCAAGGTCGAGCGAGGCACAACCTCCATGTTCCGCTCGACCGCGATCTTCTCCGGTACGAGCCCCAGTTCGGTCGCGAGTCCCGCGAGGCTCAACCCGGCAGTCACGCGCTTGTGTTCGCCGTTGACGGTAATGGAGGCGGTACCATCGGAGTGGGGCATGCAAAACTTTCCGTTCGTTGCGAGCCCCTCGACATGGCTCGGGACAGGCTGATCGAGAAACCACCCGTCCGCTGCCGGTCTCATGTCTCGACTTCGCTCGACACGAACGGGTAAGGGTGGGACGACGCATATAGGGGGTCGTTCGCAGCCCCCGCAACTAGGAGCTGCCCTTGCCCGATACCGTCACTGCGACAGTGTTCGTCCTGAACGGCCCCAACCTCAATCTGCTGGGAACGCGCGAGCCGGAAATCTATGGCGACGAGACGCTCGACGACATCGCCGGGATGCTGGAGGACCGCGCCCGCGAGCTCGACTTGGAGATCGACATGCGCCAGTCGAATCACGAGGGGCACCTCGTCGACTGGATCCAGGAGGCGCAGGCGCGCGGTGCCAAGGCCGTGATCCTCAACGCGGGTGCGTTCACGCATACCTCGGTCGCGGTGCACGACGCGATCAAGGGCGTTAAGACGCCGGTGATTGAAGTGCATCTTTCCAATCCCCACAAGCGTGAATCGTTCAGGCATGTGAGCCTGGTCGGGCAAGCGGCGAAGGGGACGATCGCGGGTTTCGGCGCGCTTTCGTATCTGCTCGCGCTTGAAGCCGTCGCACGGTTCTGACAGGAGGCCCCGCCATGAACGATACACCAGATACAACAGGCGCAATGCAGGTCGATGTGACCCTGGTGCGCCAGCTCGCCGAACTGCTCGACACCACGCAACTGACCGAGATCGAGGTCGAGGACGGCTCGCGCCGGATACGCGTCGCGCGCAAGGCCGCCCAAGCGGCACCCGTCGCGCATTACGCGCAGGCCCCAGCCGCTGCCCAAGTGGCACCGCCGCTTGCGATCCCGCAGGCCGAGGTCGGCGCGTCCGCCCCCGCGATCAGCGCGAGCGCGGTCAAGTCGCCGATGGTCGGCACCGTCTATCTCGCCGCCAATCCCGAAGCGAAGCCGTTCTCGACGGTCGGCCAGAAGGTCAATGCGGGCGACACGCTGCTGATCATCGAGGCGATGAAGGTGATGAACACGATCGTCGCGCCGTCGGCCGGCACCGTGACCGCGATCCTGGTCGAGAACGGCCAGCCGGTCGAGTTCGACCAGCCGCTGGTCGTGGTGGAATAATGCCGCAGATCAAGAAGCTGCTCATTGCGAATCGCGGCGAGATCGCGCTTCGGATCCACCGTGCCTGCCACGAGATGGGTATCAAGACGGTCGCGGTGCACTCGACCGCCGACGCCGACGCGATGCACGTCCGGCTCGCGGACGAGGCGATCTGCATCGGACCGCCGTCCGCCGCGGACAGCTATCTGAATATCCCGAACATCATCTCGGCCGCCGAAATCTCGGGCGCGGACGCGATCCATCCGGGTTACGGCTTCCTCAGCGAGAACGCGCAGTTCGCCGAGATCGTCGAGCTGCACAACATCCTGTTCGTCGGGCCGAAGCCCGAACACATCCGGACGATGGGCGACAAGGTCCAGGCAAAGCGCACCGCGGGCGCACTCGGGCTGCCGCTCGTCCCCGGGTCTGACGGCGCGATCAGCGACATCGCCGAGGCCAAGCGCATCGCCGAGGACATCGGCTATCCGGTGATCATCAAGGCGGCGTCCGGCGGCGGTGGTCGCGGGATGAAGGTCGTCAACGATCCCGACGATCTCGAAACGCAGATGCAGCAGGCCGGCAGCGAGGCGAAGGCCGCGTTCGGCGACGCCACCGTCTACATGGAAAAGTACCTCGGCAATCCGCGGCATATCGAATTCCAGATCTTCGGCGACGGTGAGGGTAACGCGATCCACCTGGGCGAGCGCGACTGCTCGTTGCAGCGCCGCCACCAGAAGGTGCTCGAGGAAGCGCCCTCGCCGATCATCACCGCCGAAGAGCGCGAGCGGATGGGCGGGATCGTCGCCAAGGCGATGGCCGACATGGGCTATCGCGGCGCGGGGACGATCGAGTTCCTGTGGGAAGCGGGCGAATTCTACTTCATCGAGATGAACACCCGGCTCCAGGTCGAGCATCCGGTCACAGAGATGATCACCGGGCTGGATCTCGTGCGCGAGCAGATCCGCGTGGCCGAGGGGCATCCGCTGACGCTCCGCCAGGAAGACGTCCAGTTCCGCGGGCATGCGATCGAATGCCGCATCAACGCCGAGGACCCGCGCACGTTCGCGCCGTCGCCGGGGCTGGTGAAGGTGTATCACGCGCCGGGCGGGATGCATGTGCGCGTCGATAGCGGGCTGTATGCGGGGTATCGCGTGCCGCCTTACTACGATTCGATGATCGCCAAGCTGATCGTCTATGGGACGACCCGGCAGGGTGCGCTGCGGCGACTGCGGCGTGCGCTCGAGGAGATGGTGATCGAAGGCGTCACGACGACGATCCCGCTGCACCGTGCGTTGCTCGACGATCCTGAGTTCCAGGAAGGCGCGTACACGATCAAGTGGCTGGAAGAGTGGTTGGCCAAGCAGGGGGCGTAGGTACGATGTCGCGGTGGATGTTGCTTGCCGTTCCGGTCCTGCTGGCTGCGGGACCGGCATCCCCCGATCCGGTCGAGGGATTGGCCGGGCGCTATTACGCCCAGTTTGCCAACGGCACGGTGACCGGCGAAAAATACACCGGCGAGAATGTCGTCGAGATCGTGCCCGTAGCTGCGAACGCAGCCTATGTCCGCGCGCATCTCGATTTCTTCAACGGTCATCAGTGCGACATCTCTGGCATCGCGACGTCCCGCGGGGCGACACTCGTCTATCGCGACCTCGAAACGCCGTTACCCGGAGAACCGGCGTGCGTGCTCACCGTCTCGCATGTCGAGTCGTCGCTCAAGCTCGATGACGGCAATCGGGGGTGCAGCACCTATTGCGGCGCACGGGGAAGCCTGACGGACATGAGCGTGCCGTTCGCGAGCCGCCGCCCGATCCGGTACATGCCGCGTCTCAAGGCATCCGAGCAATATCGGCGTGCTATGACGGAATGGCGGACGCGGAAGCCGACATCGTGAAGGCGACGATCTACCACAACCCGCGCTGCTCGAAGTCCCGCGAGGCGCTTGCGCTGCTGCAAGAGGCAGGAGCGGACGTCACGATCGTCGAATACCTCAAGAACCCGCCCTCCCGCGCGGAACTTGTCCGCCTTTACGACCGGGCCGGCATGACGCCGCGCCAGGGCCTTCGCATGGCGGAGGACGGCGCCAAGGCGGTCAAGCATGGTGAGGCCGAGGCGATCCTCGATGCGATGATGATCGATCCGCTGTTGATCGAGCGCCCACTGGTCGAGACCGACAAGGGCGTCCGGCTCGGCCGCCCGATCGCGCGGCTGCACGAAATCCTGTGATCGGCTCCCCTGCCCTTACATTGCGCACGCACCGGCCAGGTGCCGCAATTTCGGGCAGTGAAATCAACGATATTCCGCGGTTGCCCGAGGGCGCCGCGGCTGGCACGCTTGGTGCAAGGCGCCCTTCAGGGCGTAAACTGGACCCGCAAGGGCGTACAGCTCGTCCGAAAGGGCGAGGGTTTCAACAATCGGGGGCGTACCTGTGAAAAAGATCGAAGCCATCATCAAGCCGTTCAAGCTGGATGAGGTGAAGGAAGCGCTGCACGAGATCGGCGTGAGCGGCATCACCGTCACCGAAGCCAAGGGCTTCGGCCGGCAGAAGGGCCACACCGAACTGTACCGCGGCGCGGAATATGTCGTCGATTTCCTGCCCAAGGTGAAGCTCGAGGTCGTCGTCGAGGACGGACTCGCGCAACGCGTTGTCGAAGCGATCGCCGCGGCGGCGCAGACCGGCCGGATCGGCGACGGCAAGATCTTCGTCATCCCGGTCGAGAGCGCGCTTCGCATCCGCACCGGCGAGCGTGACGACGACGCAATCTAGGTCTTACCCACGCATAGGGCGTTGACGACGAGTGACGACATCGTCATTTGACGCAGCGCAACATTGTGTGGAAATCCCGTTCCATACCGCAATTAGATTCCCCGCATGATGCGGCGGAAGTCTCAAAAACGAAGGGCAAGCATCATGGCGAATTCGGCCTCCGACGTTCTACAGATGATCAAGGACCAGGAGATCGAGTGGGTCGATCTGCGGTTCACCGATCCCAAGGGCAAGTGGCAGCATCTGACGATGGTCGCGAGCCTGATCGGCGAAGACGAGCTGACCGACGGCCTGATGTTCGACGGCTCGTCGATCGAGGGCTGGAAGGCGATCAACGAGAGCGACATGACGCTCAAGCCCGATCTCGACGCGGTCTATGTCGATCCGTTCTCGGCGACGCCGATGATGATCCTGATCTGCGACATCGCCGATCCGTCGACCGGCGAGCTGTACGCGCGCGATCCGCGCTCGACCGCCAAGCGCGCCGAGGCGTATCTGCTGACCACCGGCGTCGGCGACACCGTGTATGTCGGCCCCGAAGCCGAATTCTTCATGTTCGACGACGTCCGCTTCGAGAACAGCTATTCGACGAGCTACTACAAGATCGACGACATCGAGTTGCCGGGCAATTCGGGTCGCGAGTACGAGGGCGGCAACCTGGGGCATCGTCCACGCGCCAAGGGCGGGTACTTCCCGGTCGCACCGGTCGACAGCGCCGTCGACATCCGCGGCGAGATGGTCTCGACGATGATCGAGATGGGCCTTCCCTGCGACAAGCATCACCACGAAGTCGCGGCCGCACAGCATGAGCTGGGCCTGACCTTCGGCACGCTGACGCAGACCGCGGATCGCATGCAGATCTACAAGTACGTCGTCCATCAGGTCGCGCATGCGTACGGCAAGACCGCGACGTTCATGCCGAAGCCGATCAAGGAGGACAACGGTTCTGGGATGCACACGCATTTCTCGATCTGGGAAGGCAAGACCCCGCTGTTCGCCGGCAACGGCTATGCGGGCCTGAGCGACATGTGCCTGTATTTCATCGGCGGCATCATCAAGCACGCCAAGGCGGTCAACGCGTTCACCAACCCGTCGACCAACAGCTACAAGCGCCTCGTCCCCGGCTACGAAGCACCCGTGCTGCTCGCCTATTCGGCACGTAATCGCTCGGCATCGTGCCGCATTCCGTACGGCACCGGCCCCAAGGCGAAGCGCGTCGAAGTGCGTTTCCCGGATGCGTTGGCAAACCCGTATCTCGCTTACGCGGCGCTGATGATGGCCGGCATGGACGGCATCCTCAACAAGATCCATCCGGGCGAAGCGATGGACAAGAACCTGTACGACCTGCCGCCGGCAGAGCTCGCCCAGGTCCCGACCGTCGCGGGTTCGCTCCGCGAGGCGCTCGAATGCCTGCTCGCCGATCACGACTTCCTGCTGAAGGGCGACGTGTTCTCGAAGGACCAGATCGAGAGCTATGTCGAGATCAAGTACGCTGAGGTCGCGCGTTGGGAGATGACGCCTAGCCCGGTTGAATATGACATGTACTACAGCGGCTGAGCCGTGCGGGCCGCACGGCGGTGCGCAAAAGCGCACAGCCGCTGTCGGCCGGCGTCGCGGGTAGCGACGACCGACGGCGTGGCTTTGCCACGTCGCTGAATGAGAATAGGGCGCGCGGGCCAATCCGGGCGCCCTTTTTCTGTCAGGCCTAACGAACCCTCTTCCCGGTGCGTTCAATGGGAGGAGAGATCAGGCCGGCGCCCCTTCCGTCATTCCCGCGAAGGCGGGAACCCATACTGGCTGACGGCGCGATCGAAGCGCGAGTGCTCGAGTTTATGGATCCCCGCCTGCGCGGGGATGACGATGGGGTGTAGGCCGAAGTGCGCCCGCGCCAAGCTTGTTTCCCCGCGAAGGCGGGGACCCAGTCTGGGCTCCCGCCTTCGCAGGAGAACAAGAGGAGGTAGCCTCGATTAACTTCGTGCGTCGGGTTCGATTGATCGACTGCTTTCGCCACCCATATCTCATCGGCGACGCACAGCCCCAAAACCCCAAGGAACACCCGTGACCGAAGACAGCGGCAACAGCGCCGGACGCGCGATCCCCAGCGGCCGCCTCGCCCGTCTCGGAGTCTTCGGCAAACTCGCGGGCGGTGTCGCCGGCGGAGTCGTCGCCGAAGGCGCCCGCCGCCTCGCCAACGGAGAACGCCCCAAGATCGGCGACCTCCTCCTGACCCCCGCCAACGCCACGCGCGTCGCCGACCAGCTGTCCCACCTCCGCGGCGCCGCGATGAAGCTGGGGCAGATGATCTCGATGGACGCGGGCGACATGCTCCCGCCCGAGCTCGCCACCATCCTCGCCCGCCTGCGCAACAACGCGAACCACATGCCGCCGCAGCAGCTCGACCGCGTGCTTGCCGCCGAATGGGGCAAGGACTGGCGCCGCAAATTCGCGCATTTCCAGGCGCACCCGGTCGCCGCCGCCTCGATCGGCCAGGTCCACCGCGCGCGCTTGCCCGACGGCACCGAACTGGCGATCAAGGTCCAGTATCCCGGCGTGAAGGAGAGCATCGACGCGGACGTCGACAACGTCGCGACGCTGCTGCGTGTGTCGGGCATGCTCCCCAAGTCGCTCGACATCGCGCCGTTGCTCGACGAGGCGAAGAAGCAGCTCCACGAAGAGGCCGATTACCTCCGCGAGGCGCAGATGCTCGCGCGCTACGGCGAGTTGCTGGCCGACCAGCCGCAGTTCGTCGTCCCCACGCTCTACTCCGAGCTCACCATGCCACGCGTCCTTGCAATGAGCTTCGTCACCGGCGTGCCCGTCGAGACGCTGGAGACCGCGCCGCAGGACGTCCGCGACCGCGTGATGCACGACCTGATCTCGCTCGTGTTGCGCGAACTGTTCGACTGGCGGCTGATGCAGACCGATCCGAACTTCGCCAACTATCGCTGGCAACCCGAGACCCAAAAGCTCGTCCTGCTCGATTTCGGCGCCGCCCGCCCCCTCCCCGTCGAAACCGGCGAAGGCTATCGCCGCTTGCTCACTGCAGCCCTGGCCGGCGACCGCGACGCAGTCCGCGAAGCTGCGATCGCCGCGGGTTTCCTCGGCGAAGCGGCCGTGCTCCAGCACCGCGCACTGGTCGACCGGATGATCGACGTCATCCTCGTCGAACTCGCCAATCCCGGCCCGTTCGACTTCGGCGACCGCGCCTTCGTCGGCGTGCTCCGCGAACAGGGCACCGAGATCGCGCGCGACCGCGATACCTGGCACCTGCCCCCGATCGACACGCTGTTCGTCCAGCGCAAGATCAGCGGCACCGCGCTGCTCGCCGCCCGCCTCAAGGCCCAAGTCGACGTCCGCGCGTTGATCCAGCATTCCTTCGGCGAAGCAACGCTCTAGGCCGCCACCGATCCTCCCGTATAAGGTGGGGATGACCAGTCCGACCGCGCCCGTGCCGCTGCAATCCATCGTCATCGTCGGCGGCGGCACCGCGGGCTGGATCGCCGCCGCGATGCTCGCACGGTTCGTGCCCCGCACGACGACAATCCGGCTGGTCGAATCCGACGCGATCGGCACGGTCGGCGTCGGCGAGGCGACGATCCCGCAGATCCGCCTGCTCACCGCCGCGCTCGGGATCGATGAGAACGCGATGCTCGCCGCCACACAAGGCACGTTCAAGCTCGGCATCGAGTTCGTCGACTGGACCGGCTGCGGCAGCCGCTACATGCACGCGTTCGGCGCGGTCGGGCGCGGCCTGGGCGTCGTCCCGTTCCATCATCACTGGCTCCGCGCTCGCAGCGAAGGCCAAGCCGCACCGCTTGGCGACTATGTCGCCAGCGCGCGGGCGGCGGCGGACGCGCGGTTCGATCGCCATCCGGACCTCGCCTACGCCTATCACTTCGACGCAACATTGCTGGCGCGCTGGCTGCGCGGCTTGGCCGAAGCTAGCGGCGTCGACCGGATCGAAGGGCGGATAGTCACCGCACAGCGCGGTGGCGAAACTGGGGATCTGACAAGCGTCACGCTGGACGACGGCCGCACAGCCGAGGGCGACTTCTTCCTCGACTGCTCGGGCTTTCGCTCGCTCCTCCTCGGTGAGGCGCTGGGTGTCGCGTTCGAGGACTGGTCGCACTGGCTGCCCTGCGACCGTGCGATGGCGGTGGCCTGCGAGGCGACCACGCCGCTGCTTCCCTATACGCGAGCCACCGCCCAGCCGGTCGGCTGGCAGTGGCGGATCCCGCTCCAGCACCGCACCGGCAACGGCCTGGTCTATGCCGCCGCGCATCTGTCCGACGACGAGGCGACGGCGCGGCTGCTGGCCAACCTCGACGGCGCGGCGATCGGCGAACCCCGCCCGTTGCGTTTCGCCACCGGCAAGCGCGCGACCTTCTGGGAACGCAACGTCGTCGCGCTAGGCCTTGCCTCGGGGTTCATGGAGCCGCTCGAATCGACCAGCATCCACATGGTGCAGTCAGCGGTGGCGCGGCTGTTGTCGCTGTTCCCGTCGACCGGCGACAATGCCGCCGCGCGGACCGCGTACAACCACCAGACGCATGTCGAATATGACACCGTCCGCGACTTCCTGATCCTCCATTACCACGCCAATCGCCGCCCGGAACCGTTCTGGCAGCGGTGCCGCGACATGGCGCTGCCCGACCGCCTGGCCGAGAAGATCGCGCAGTTCCGCGCCGCCGCGATTCTGACGCAGGACGTCGCGGATTTGTTCACCGAACCGGCCTGGCTCCAGGTCATGATCGGTCAGGGGATAAATCCCGTCACATGGTCGCCACTCGCCGAGGCGCTGTCGCCGGACCAGCTCGCCGGGTTCCTCGCCGATATCCGTGACCGGCATGCCGCTACGGCCCGCGCGCTTCCGGCGCATGCTGACACCGTCGCGCGGCACTGCACAGCGAAACGCTAGCAAGCGGCCTCCTCATCGCCGCGCCACAACATTAAACCAGCATTAGAAGTGCCCTACACGCGATTCTTAAATCCGTAACCGGCGCGCCACGACTGCCCCTTATCGCGCCCATCAAGGCAAAGGTGTCTGAAAAGGGAAATCTCGATGTTGAATGCAGCAAGCCTGCGCGTGCGGTTGCTGGCCGGCGCCGCGCTGACGATGGCGATCGCCTCGCCAGCTCTCGCGCATGCCGACCCGGCAATCGCCAAGGACGCCGCCGCGACCGCGCCTGCCGCGACGCCGACCGATCCAGCCGATCCGGCAGCTGCGCCCGCCGCCGATCCCGCCGACCAGACAGGTCTGGGCGAGATCGTCGTCACCGCGACCAAGCGCGAGACGAACCTGCAGAAAACGCCGATCGCGATCAACGTGCTCAACAGCCAGGCGCTGACCGATCGTCACGTCCAGAGCCTCTACGACCTCGCCGACGGCGCGGTGCCGTCGTTGCGCGTCGCAACGTTCGAGGCGCGCCAGTCCGCGCTGACGATCGGCATCCGCGGCATCGTGCCGCTCGACGCCAACCAGCCCGCGCGCGAGCAGGGCGTCGGCATCTATATCGACGGCGTGTATCTGGGTCGCCAGCACGGCCTGAACGCCGCGCTGTTCGACGTCGACCGGATCGAGGTCCTGAAGGGCCCGCAGGGCACGCTGTTCGGTCGCAACACCGAAGGCGGCGCGCTGAGCATCGTCACCAAGGGCCCGAGCGGCAAATGGGGCGGAAGTGCGACCGCAGGCATCGCCAATTACGGCGGCTATAACGGCGCGTTGCGACTCGACCTTCCCGAAGTCTACGGCGTGTCGCTGAAGCTCGACGGCGTCGTCCAGTATCAGGGTGCGACCACCAAGAACCCGCTCGTCGGCCAGACCGGCTTCAACTATTACGATCGCCGCGGCTTCAAGGCGACCGCGCGGGTCCATCCGATCTCCGGCATGACCGCCGACTTCAGCTATGACAACGGCTACGACTCGAACAGCCCGTTCTACAGCCAGCTGCTGAACTTCAATCCGAACGCGTGCAAAGCGGGCGCACAGGCGGCGTCCTCCGCCTGTGCCCTGCCCGGCACGAACTACGCGACGCTCACCGGCAGCGTGAAGCCGTTGCCAAGCCAGGTCGTCATCAACGGCAACAGCCGCGCGAAGGTCGCCGACATCGGCGTGCCGCAGCAGCCGAGCATCGACAAGACGCACGGCTTCACGTCGAACATCCGCTGGGATGTCGCGCCCGAAATCGAACTCCGCTCGATCACCGCATGGCGCGGCGTGAACGCGACGCAGTACGATAACAGCGGCGGCTATCACCGCGTCCCCGTCGTCGCCGCGGGCTGCACCGGCACCGCGTGCAACTTCAGCCGCTACAGCCTTGCCGATCTCCACCAGAACCAGTTCAGCCAGGAATTCCAGGCTGTCGGCACGGTCGGCCAGTTCGACTATGTCGCGGGACTGTACTATTTCAACGAACACATCAGCGACGACGCCGCCACGCCGAACTCGCTGGCGTTCAATTCGACGCTGTCGACGATTTCGGTTCTCGATCCCTGCACCGGCTCGGGCGGTTTCGGATCGCAGCCGGGTTGCCGCTCGATCGATCGCGCGTCGGAAGTCTTCTCCAAGAGCTATGCAGGCTACGGCCAGGTGACGTGGAACGCGACCGACGCGATCCACCTGACCGCCGGCGGTCGCTATACGCGCGACGAAAAGCAGGGCGTGCTGCATTATTCGCGCAACCTGAACTATGACACGGCGTCCGCGGCACAGCTGACCGCGGCGGGCTACAAGCCGCTCGACGCCACCTGGAACCGCTTCAATCCGATGGCGACGCTCGCCTATGACGCCAGCGACTCGGTGCACCTCTATGCGAAATACGCGACCGGCTACCGTGCCGGCGGTGCCAGCTCGCGCACGTCGAACTACCAGACGTTCAATCCCGAGGACGTGAAGTCGTACGAGATCGGCGCCAAGACCGATTTCTGGAACCATCGCGCGCGCCTGAACCTTGCTGGCTACATCATGGACCGCAAGAACAGCCAGGTCGACATCAGCTCGATCCAGACGACCGCATCGGGCAGCTTCAACAACCTCGTGACGATCAATGCGCCCGGCATCACCAAGATCCGCGGAATCGAGGCGGACCTCACCGTGCAGCCGGTCACCGGCCTGACGCTGACCGCGGGCTATGCGTACACCTACACCAAGATCCCGCCCGTGCTGATCGCGTCGACCGGCGTGTACCAGAACTTCTACATCGTGTTCACGCCGCGCAACGCCGCCAACGGCTCGATCGACTACACGATGCCCGTTGGCGACATGGACCTGAAGTTCCACCTCGACGGCAACTATTCGCAGGCGACGCAGACCTTCGATCAGTTCGCCACCAAGAACGATCCGGCGTTCATCGCCAACGCCCGCCTCGCCCTGGCGAACATCCAGGTCGGCGGCAGCAACGCGGTGACGATCTCGGCCTGGGTCCGCAACCTGTTCGACAAGCAGTATGTGTTCCGCCGCGATCCGTCGAACAGCCTGCCGGGCGCCCCGACGACGAACACCGCCTCGGGCAGCATCAGCAACGTCCTTGGCGACTACGGCAACTTCAACGCGCCGCGCACCTACGGCATGGAGGCTTCGGTCAAGTTCTGATCGGGCTTGCCGCGTAGAACTGGAAACCCGGGCAGGCGCTGAGCCTGTCCGGGTTTCGTCGTTTCAGCCCTCGGGCAGCGCAATGACGACGCGCAATCCGGGGGCCGCGTCTTCGAGTGCGATCGTGCCACGATGAAGCCGGACGATCGCCTGGATCAACGGCAGGCCGAGGCCATGACCTTCGTCGTGGCGGCTGGCGTCGAGCCGTCCGAACCGCCGCAACGCCAGCTTGCGCTGATCCACCGGGATGCCGGGGCCGGTATCGGTCACCGTCAGCATGGCGGTCCTGCCGGTGGTCGCGATGCCGATCTCGATGCGTGTGCCGGGCGGCGTATGGCGAAGCGCGTTCTCGATGAGGTTCACGAGCATCTGGCCGAGCAGGTGCCGATCGCCGAGGATTTCGGCCGGCCCGGCAGTATCCAGAGTCATCGTCCGATCGCCATCGGCGACCACCGGCTGCATCATCGTCGCGACCTCGTCGGCCAGCGCCGCCAGATCCAGCGCTGCGAACGCCGCACGGCGATCGCCACCCTCGACCTCCGCGATCCGCAGCATCGCCGCGAACATCTCGAGCAGCTCGTCGCTCATCGCGACCGCCGCTTCGAGATCGTCGCGCTGCGCGTCCGTCTCGGCGCGACGCAACGACAGCGCCAGCTGGCTCTTCAGCCGGGCGAGCGGCGTGCGCAGGTCATGCGCGATGTCGTTGGAGACGTTGCTGATGCTCGCCATCAGCTCCGATATCCGGTCGAGCATCCGGTTGAACGCCATCGCCTGCTGCGCGAACTCGCCGCCCGACGGGTGGATCGGCACGCGGCGTGCCATGTCGCCGTCGATGATCGCCTCGACCGTCCGCCGCATCTCGCCGATCCGTCGCCGGATCGTGACGACGAAGACCAGCATGCCGGCGATCACGATCAGCACGATCGATCCGAATCCCAGAAGATAGATTCGCACGCGCGCCGCGTTATAGTCGTCGAACGGTTCCGTTTCGGCGATCGTCGTGAGCGTCATGCCGCGGCCGACATCACGGACCAACGCACGCCCCGCCGAAAGACCGGCGATCCGATCCTTCACCGCGACCGTCGAGAAACCGAGCGGCAGGCGGCGCAGCTTGGCGATGTTGCCACCCAGCCGCCGGCCGTCCGTGTCGAGCAGCAGGAAGCCGATATCGCCGGTATCGCGCTCCTGCGTCGCCGCGTTGATCCGGCGGACGAGTTCCTCGGGACTGCGATCGCCGAACGTGCCGGCGACCTCGTCGCTCACGGCTTCGATCCGACGATCGACCAGCCGTTCGATCGTCTGCTGCGTTACCGTATGGATCGCGAACCCGGTACCGATCGTCGCGACGAGGAACGCCAGCACGAACGCCAGCGTCAACGCGCGCAGCGACCGGAACCGCATCATCCGCGCAGCATATATCCGACGCCGCGTACCGTGAGGATCGGGTCGCTGCCCCCTGCCGCGGTCAGCTTGACGCGCAGGTGGCGGACATAGACGTCGACGATGTTGGTGGTCGGCGCGAAGTCGTATCCCCAGACCCGCTCGACCAGCATCGCCCGGGTCAGCACGGCATCGGCGTTGGCGACGAACTCGCTCAGCAGCTTGAACTCGAGCTTGCCGAGATCGAGTGCGATCCCGTCGCGCCATGCGCGGAACTTGGTCGGGCTAACGACGATATCGCCCGCTCGGATCGTATCGGCACTTCCCCCGGTCCAGCCGCGCCCGCGGACGACCGCGGCAAGACGGGCGCTGAGTTCGGCAGCGGCGACCGGCTTCACCACGTAATCGTCGGCGCCCGCCTCGAGACCCTCGACCTTCTCGACCGAGCGGCCGAGTGCGGTGAGCATGATCACCGGCAGCGTCATGTTGCCGCCGCGCAACCGCTCGAGCACCGCCATGCCGTCGACCTTGGGCAGCATCCGATCGAGCACCACCGCGTCGAACGGCGCGCTGTCGACCGCCGCCAGCGCCTCGCGGCCATCGACCGCGACCGTCACGCAGTGATCGAGCCCACGCAATTCCTCCGCCAAAGTCTGCGCGAACACCGCATCGTCCTCGACCAGCAACAGATTCAAGCTCATCGTCATCTCGCCGAAAGGGGGCGTTCGCCGTACCGCGATTCGCCCCCGAGGCAAACCACCGGCTTATTCGGGGAGCAAGAGCGTGCTGCCCCAGGTCTTGCCGCTCTCGACCGCGCGGTGCGCGTCGGCGGCATCTTCGAGCGCGAAGGTCTGGCCGATCTCGGGTGTGACCGCGCCGCTGTCGAGCATCGCGAACAGGCGCGCGATGCCGGCCTGCTTCTCCTCCGGCGTGGCGTAATAGTCGAACAACGTCGGGCGGGTTACGAACAGCGAGCCTTTCCGTGCGAGCAAACCGATGTTGACGCCATCGACCACCCCGCCGGCATTGCCGTAACTTACGATCAGTCCGCGCTTGGCCGCGCTGTCGAGCGAGGCGTTCCACGTCGCGCCTCCGACGCCGTCGAGCACGATCGGGACGCCCTCACCGTCGGTGATCTCGCGAACGCGCGCGGCGATGTCCTCGGATTTATGGAGGATGACGTGATCGGCGCCGGCCTTCCGCGTCCGCGCCGCCTTGTCCTCGCTGCCGACGCTGGCAATGACCGTCGCGCCGATCGCCTTCAGCCAGCCAACGAGGATATGACCGACCCCGCCTGCTGCGGCGTGGACGAGGACGGTCTGGCCCGCCTGCACCCTGGCGCAACGCTCGACCAGGAACTCGGCAGTGGTACCCTTGAGCAGGATCGCCGCAGCCGTCTGATCGTCGAGCGTGTCGGGCAATTTGAACAGCTGGTTCGCGGGCAAGTTGCGCTCGGTCGCGTAGGCGCCGCGCGACGGGCCGAACGTGCCAACGCGGTCGCCCGGCGCGAAGTCGGTGACGCCCTCTCCGACCGCCATAACCACGCCCGCCGCTTCGCTGCCAAGACCCGAGGGCAGGTCGATCGGGTACACGCCGCTGCGGTGGTACGTGTCGATATAGTTCAACCCGACCGCGGTGTTGCGCATCCACACCTCGCCCCTGCTAGGCGGGGGCAACTCGACGTCGCGCCACTGGATGACCTCGGGACCGCCGGCCTTCTCGATGAATGCCACTCTCGCCATGCCGGCCTCCTGATGAATTTCCCGGTCAACCTACGGCATGCGTTTCGGGTTGCAACCGATCTCCGGCGAGCCCATTCCTGCGCAAGACAAGATGCGGAGAGGCACGATGAAGAGCTATTTGCAGCAATATATCAACGGCGCTTGGGTCGATAGCGCGGGCGGCACCGTCTATCAGGTGATCGACCCGTCGACAGAGCAGCCCTGCACCGAGATCACGCTGGGCACCGCCGCCGATGTCGACAAGGCCGTGGCTGCGGCGCGCTTGGCGTTCGAGAGCTGGAGCCAGACCAGCGTGCAGGAGCGCCTCGACGTGCTCGGCCGCATCATGACCGAGTACAAGGCGCGGATGCCCGATCTGGCGAAGGCCATGTCGCAGGAGATGGGCGCACCGATGGCGCTCGCCTCGATGGCGCAGGCCCCCACCGGGCTCGCGCATTTCGCGGCGACCGCGAAGGCGCTGGCGGCGTTCGAGTTCTCCGAGACGATCGGCAAGGCGACCGTCGTGCACGAGCCGCTCGGCGTCGTCGCGATGATCACGCCGTGGAACTGGCCGCTGAACCAGATTTGCGCGAAGGTCGCCCCTGCCCTCGCGGCGGGTGACACGATGATCCTGAAGCCGTCCGAGGAAGCGCCGTCGTGCGCGGTGATCCTGGCTGAGATCATGGACGCGGCGGGCGTGCCGGCGGGGGTGTTCAACCTCGTCAACGGCGACGGACCGGGCGTCGGCGCGGCGCTGTGCGCACACCGGGATGTCGACATGGTGAGCTTTACCGGCTCGACGCGCGCCGGAATCGCGGTCGCACTGGCCGCGGCACCAACCGTGAAGCGCGTGCATCAGGAGCTTGGTGGCAAGGCGGCCAACCTCGTGCTGGAAGGCTCTGATCTCGCTGCGGTATTGCCGCCGACGGTCGCAGGGGTGCTCGCCAATTCGGGGCAGAGCTGCATCGCGCCGACGCGCCTGCTCGTCCATGCAAGCCAGGTTGCCGAGGCAACTGCGATCGTGAAGTCCATGATGGAGCAGACCAAGGTCGGCGATCCCGCCGAGATGGGCCAGCACATCGGCCCGGTCGTCAACAAGGCGCAGTTCGACAAGATCCAGGGGCTGATCCAGTCGGCGATCGACGAAGGCGCGACGCTGGTGACGGGCGGTGTCGGGCGTCCGGATGGGCGTAATGCGGGGTATTACATCCAGCCTACGCTGTTTACCGACGTGCGTCCGGACATGCGGATCGCGCAGGAGGAGACGTTCGGGCCGGTCGCGACGATCACGTCGTATGCCGATCAGGACGAGGGCATCCGCATCGCCAACGCGACCGAATACGGGCTGTCGGCGACGATCTCGGGCGATCCGGCAGCGGCAGCGAAGGTCGCACCGAAGCTGCGCGCGGGGCTGGTGACGATCAACTCGTGGAGCCCGGACATCGGCGCGCCGTTCGGGGGGTACAAGCAATCGGGCAACGGTCGTGAGAACGGGCGCTATGGGCTGACCGACTTCATGGAGGTGAAGACGATCACCGGCCTTCCCGGTGACACGCGTCAAGGAAAGCCGGCCGAAGCCGGGGCTTAAGGTTTACGCCAGCTTCTTGTGGGGGGCTCGTCAGGCACGAACCCCCGTCATCCTGACGAAAGTCAGGATTCAGAGCCACGAAGGCTGCCTGTAGTAACCCTGGATCCTGACTTTCGTCAGGATGACGGGCGGGGTGACGGGTGCGCCAGCCTAGTCGAGGTTTGGACGAAGCCAGCGTTCTGCGGTCTTCAGGTCTGCGCCACGGCGTGTGGCGTAGTCCTCGAGCTGGTCGCGGCCGACGCGGGCTACCCCGAAATACTCCGCCTGCGGATGACCGAAATAGAAGCCTGATACGGCGGCGGTCGGGAACATCGCGAAACTCTCCGTCAGTTCCAGCCCGGTCGCGGTCGGCGCGTCGAGCAGGTCGAACAGGATCGGCTTGAGGCTGTGGTCCGGGCAGGCGGGATAGCCCGGTGCGGGGCGGATGCCGCGATACTGCTCCTTGATCATCGCCTCGTTGGTGAGCTGTTCGTCGGGTGCGTAACCCCAGAGATCGGTGCGGACATGCTTGTGCAACCGTTCGGCGAAGGCTTCGGCGAAGCGGTCGGCGAGTGCCTTCAGCAGGATGTCGTTGTAATCGTCATTGTCCGACTTGAAGCGGGCGATGTGGTCGTCGATGCCGTGGATACCGACTGCGAAACCGCCGAACCAGTCGTCCTGCGTGTCGACGAAATCGGCGAGGCACATGTTGGCGCGGCCTTCGCGCTTGGCGATCTGCTGACGGAGCATGGGGAGACGCACCTCTGCCTGCTCCCTCTCCCCTGCGGGGAGAGGGTCGGGGTGAGGGGCTGTTCCGGGCGCTGCACTGCTTGGCAGCCCCTCACCCCTACCCTCTCCCCGCAGGGGAGAGGAAGCAGAAGGCGCTTCCTTCTTCAGGATATTGGCGGCGCGCTTGTAGCCGGCGAGCAGGTTCGTGCCGTCCTCGGTGGTCACGAAC
>NZ_RCWT01000014.1 GCF_003688595.1 Sphingomonas sp. PP-F2F-G114-C0414 | reverse complement strand
CACATGTCCCTTCATCTTAACCTACAATGTCAAAGAGCCGACAAAAATACCGACACTCGCATAACCTCCCTCTCAAGAAGCTTGGAGCATCTGGTTTTCTGCGACCGCTTCAGAAGCCGTTGAGGCCGTCCGCTGCGGTGACACCCCTCTAGGGCCACCCCCCCACCCCGTCAAACACTATTTTACAGTTTTTGGTCGGTTTTCCATTTTCCGGCTCGCGTGCCGCTCTACGGGCACTCGTTGCTGCCCACCCCTGTGACGCTGCTCGCTGTAAGTCACTCCGCGACCGTCCGTTTGGCCCACACCAACTCGAGATTTCGAAATTGCGCGTCTCGTCCGACGCGACCCAAGGGCTGCTGGCGGCCATCATGGCCAGAAGCTCAGAGTCGTATTGGTGCCAAGGTGCCATCGTGCGACCTGACGCGACCGCGATTAACGACGCTATGCCGGGTGATCCCGAATGAGCGCATCGAACGCTTCGATCGATAGCGGTTTGCGGAACTTGCAGCCGGCGGTGAAATCGTCCGCCCACATGACTTCGGCGACGATCTGGCCGATCTGCGGCAGGTTGAGCCAGATGCTCGTCCCGCGCTTGAGCGCCGAATAGGTCTGGAGCCGCACGCCGTTGATTGAGATGTCGACGACTCTACACAACGTGCGGCGCGTCTTGCCGATGCTGACGTCCAACGCGACAGGGGCACGGGGCGAACCGCGGCGGCTGGTGCGCTCTGCGGGTTCGAAATCGGCGGCGAACATGGCGTCCTCGTCCTTGCGAGTCCTAAGTCTGGCTTGCAGTTACAAGCCTAGCCGCCGGTGCCTAACGTGATCTTAATAAATGCCCCCGGAACGAATGAGTATCGATCCGTTCCGGGGGGTTACGTTTACTTGCGGAGCGTGAGACCGCCACCGAAACGCTTGTTGAAGCGCGCGACCTGGCCACCGGTGTCGAGCATCGTGCCGCGGCCGCCCGTCCATGCCGGATGCGCGAGCGGATCGATCTCGAGCGTCATCACATCGCCTTCCTTACCCCAGGTGGTGCGAGTCTGGTACTTGCTGCCATCGGTCATCTGGACGGTGATCATGTGATAATCGGGGTGCGTATCGGCCTTCATGGGAATTCTCCGTAAGTGGCTGGTTCCGACCAGCCTGAAAAGGAAGGCGCGCCCGTACACGGACGCGCCCGATTTTACAAGATCGCGCGGCTGGCGCGTCGTCGTCAGGCTTTCGGCGGATCGGCGATCATCGCCGTGAAGTTCGCCTCGGCCACCAGTTGCCCGTCCACGAGAGCGCGACCCGCGAACTTGCAGACCGAACTCCGCTTCTGGACGAAAGTGACTTCGAGCTTGAGCAGCACGCCCGGCTCGACAGGCTTGCGGAACTTCGCGCCGTCGATCGCCATGAAATAGACGAGCTTGCCCGAGCCCCCGAGCCCGAGCGACTCGACCGCGAGGATCCCCGCCGCCTGCGCCATCGCCTCGACGATCAGCACGCCCGGCATGATCGGGCGGCCCGGGAAATGCCCCTGGAAGAACTGCTCGTTCATCGACACCGCCTTGATCGCGGTGATCGACGTGTCGAGGATCAGATCCTCGACACGATCGACCAGCAGCAACGGATAGCGATGCGGCAACGCCGCCATCACCCGCCCGATATCGAGCGGGCCCATGCCGGTCTTCACGGCGTCAACCGAGTCGGTCATCGTCGGCTCGCTCAACGGCCCTGCGGCGTGGTGCGCTTGCCGGTCGCGGCTGCAGGTGCCGACGCCGGTGCTGCGCCCTGCTGCTGGCCGTTCTGGTTGGGCTGCCAATTGGCGGGGACAGCGGTGCTTACGGTCGGCACCAGACGGTCGAGTTCGGTGGTGATCGCAGCGGTGATGTCAGCGGTGGGCTGCGCGAACAGGGCAGCCTCGGGACGCAGCAACAGGCTGACGTTCTTGGCGCGAACCGCTGCCGTGACGGCATCGCTGAGCTTCGCCTGGATCTGCTCGATCGCGTATTGCTGCGCGCGCTGCGCAGGCTGCGTCAGACGGGCTAGTTCCTGATTGGCAGCGTTCTCGCGCGTCTGGATCGCCTGAGCCTGCGGACGCAGCGATGCCTCCGAAGCGCCGGGCGCACGCTGCGCGGCCTGGAACGCGGTCACGAGCGGCTGAAGCTCACGCGCGACAGCCTGCCGACGCGTCTCGGCCTGATCGAGCTGCGCCTTGTAGGTCGTCTCGATCTGAGCGCGCGCAGCGTTCCAGGCTTTCGAGTTGGCGATCGCACCCTGTGCGTCGGCGACGGCGATACCCGAAACCTGCGCATCGGCAGCGGTTGCGGTCATGGCGGCAGGCGCGACGAGTGCCGCGGCGAGGAGAAGCGTCTTGAACGTCGTCATTAGAACTGTGTCCCTACGTTGAAAGTGATGAGCTTGGGGTCGTCGCCGGGCTGTTTCATCAAAGCACGGGCGAGGTCGATACGAAGCGGACCGAATGGTGAGTTCCAGTTCACGCCGATACCGATCGAAAGACGCGGCTTGGCGGAGTTGCCGAGGAACTGTTCCGAATACGGACCATAGGGCGTCGACGTCACGAGTGTGTTCGCCGTTGTCCCCGTGCAATTGGGCGCCGTCCCGGTACCGTTGGCACAGGTGGTAACGGTACCGGTCACGGGCACCTGATACTGCATCTGACCCGCGCTGTTCAGGATCGGCGGCGCGTACGGTAGCAACGAGCCGTCCGCCGCTCGTGGATACAGCGCCGGATCGAGCGTCAGGTTCGGCTTGGTGATGCTGAACAGTGAGCCCGCCTGGACGTAGATCGAAGGACGAAGACCCAATTCGCGCGCACCCGACCCAAGCGGGATCTCCATCTCGATACGGCCGAGATAATAGGCGTTGCCGCCCAGCGCATCATCGATGAACGTGTTGCGGTCGGTGGAAAGAACCTGCTTACCCGTCGTCGCGTCGGTCGTGTACGGAATACGAAGGACGCGCGGGCCGACGCCGCGGATATCGAAACCACGGAACTGCGGCTCGCCGAGATAGAAGCGGTCGGTGATCCGCACGGCGTCGACGCCGGACCTTTTGCTGCTTTCAAGCGACTTGATATAGCCACCCTCACCGATTGCCGACAGGATGAACCCGCTGCCCGCGTTCCAGTATTTCGCGCCTTCTAAACGCGTACGAATGTATTTAACATCGCCGCCGAGGCCTGCAAAATCCTGGCTGAACGAGACGCGCGACCCTGCCGTCGGACGCAGACGGCTGTTGAGCGTGTCGCGCATCAGCGAATAGCCGACCGACGACGTCCAGCGGTTGCCGATCGCTTCGCAAAGATAGCGCCCCGCCTTGAGGATATCGCAGTTGCCGTTGGTGAAGTAGGTCGATTCGTTCAGTCCGACCTTGTCGTAGGACAGGCCATACCGCGCCGACAGCGACCAGAATTCGGTCAGCGGCACACCGGCACGAAGCTGGAAGCCGGTCGAGACCTGCGAATAGGTGGTCTGGCGATCGTTGCCGATATAGTTGAACGAGTTGTAGTCGCGGCGGAAGATATCGCCGCCGACCGCGATGTTCTTGTCGAACAGATACGGCTCGGTGAAGCCCAGCTCGATCGACTTCGAATAGCTCGAATAGTTGACGCCGGCGCGAAGCTCCTGGCCCTTGCCGCGGAAGTTGCGCTGCGTGATGTTGGCCTGAATGATGAAGCGTTCGAGGCTCGAATAGCCCGCCGACAGCTGGAGTTCGCCGGTCGACTTCTCTTCGAGGTTGGTCTCCAGAATCACGCGGTCGGGCGCCGAACCCGGCAGCTGCTTGATCTCCATCTTGTCCTGGAAATAGCCCAGCGAGTTGATGCGATCCTGCGAGCGCTTGACCTGGAAGCTGTTGAACGCGTCACCCTCGGCCAAACGGATCTCGCGGCGGACGACCTTGTCCTGCGTCTGCGTGTTGCCGTTGATATCGATCCGCTCGACATAGGTGCGCTTGGCTTCGGCGATGTTGAAATTAATCCCCATCGTCAGCGTGTCGGCGTCCTTGGCGAACTCCGGGTTCACCTCGGTGAACGCATAGCCGAACAGACCCGCGGTCTGGCTGAGATTGTCGACCGAATCCTCGACGAGCTTGGCGTTGTACCAGTCGCCCTTCTTGAGCGGCAGCGACGCCGCGAGCTTCTTGTTGTCGAAGTCGCGGATCTGGCTGTCGACGGTGACGTCGCCGAACTTGTAGCGCTTGCCCTCCTCCACCACGTACGTGATGATGAAGTCCTTCTTGTCCGGCGTCAGCTCGGCGACGGCCGAGGTCACGCGGAAATCCGCATAGCCCTGCGTCAGGTAGAACTGGCGCAGCTTCTGCTGATCGTACGAAAGGCGATCCTGATCGTAGCTGGTCGCCGACGAGAGCAGGCGGAAGAAGCGCGACTGCTTGGTCGCCATCTGGCCGCGGATCTGGTCGTCCGAGAACACCTCGTTGCCGAGGATGTTGATCTGGCGGACCTTCGACTTCGGGCCCTCGCTGACCTCGAACACGACATCGACGCGGTTTTGGTCGAGATTGACCATCTTCGGATCGATCACCGCGGCGAAACGGCCCTGGCGGCGATACAGCTCGATGATCCGCGCGATGTCCTGCCGGACCGCGGTGCGCGTGAAGATCTGGCGCGGCGCGAGCTTGATCTCCTTGGTAATCTTGTCGGTCTTGAGCGCCTTGTTGCCCTCGATGATCACGCGGTTGATGATCGGATTCTCGCGCACGCGGAGGACGATGTTGCCGTCCTCGACACCCGCGATCGAGTAATCCGCGAACAGGTCGCTGGCCTGGAGGTCCTTCAGCGCCTGATCGAGCGTCTCTGCAGTGTAC
Organism: Sphingomonas sp. PP-F2F-G114-C0414; assembly: GCF_003688595.1. GTDB lineage: Bacteria > Pseudomonadota > Alphaproteobacteria > Sphingomonadales > Sphingomonadaceae > Sphingomonas. The sequence continues at coordinate 184,567 of NZ_RCWT01000014.1, read as the reverse complement.
GGAATGCCGACGCGCAGCTTGGTGTAGGACAGCACCGTCTCGGGCTCGATGCGCTGCGATCCCTCGACGCGCAAAGTCTTTATCGTTTGCGCGGATACCGGCGCGGCTACGGGCGTTACACCAACAGCACCCTTTGCAGGGGCGGCCGTGGTCGGCGCCTGACGACCCGTCGCGGGGCTCGACGACGGTGTCGCCGCCGGAGTCGCGGATCCAGCCGGCACGGTCTGTGCCAGCGCGGGAACGCCCGACAGGATCGTACCTGCGAGCAGCAGGGCGCCCTTACGCGCGAAATCGTAACCGTTGATCGCTGTCACCAAACCCACCTTCAAAACGTGCACATACAAGGCGCGCCCGCCCTGCCCTATCGTGATCAGCCGATCAAGCCGGCCAGATTCTTCCAAAGCCCGAAATTGCCGAGATCGTTGAAGGTCACCAGCAGCATCAGCGCGAGAATTGCTGCGAGCCCGCCACGAAATGCCCATTCCTGCACCTGCGGCTCGACCGGGCGCCTGCGCACCGCTTCGATCGCGTAGAAGAACAGGTGCCCGCCATCGAGCATCGGCACTGGCAGCAGATTGATGAACCCCAGATTGATCGAAACAAGGGCGATCAGGAACACATAGGCGTCGAGCCCGAGCGACATCTGCTCGCCCGACACCTTGGCGATGCTGAGCGGGCCGCCAAGTTCCTTCACCGACCGGCGTCCGGTAACGACCTGACCCAGCGTCTCGACCATCATCGAGACGATCTCGCCGGTGCGCTTCACCGCGACGACGGGCGCCTCGATCAAGCTAACGGGAACGATGACGGGCTTGCTGCCAGCGATGCCGAGGCGGCCGATGCGGTATTCGTTGCCGAAGCGATCGCGCTGGAGTTCGGTACCGATCACGATGTCGCGCGATACCGTCTGCCCGTCGCGCTCCGCGTCGATCCGCGTGCTCTCGCCGGCACGGATACGCGCGTAGCGGGCGAGATCGTCGAACGTCTCGACCGAACGGCCGCCGATCGCGGTGATGCGGTCGCCGGGCTGCAATCCGGCGGTCGCCGCGGCGCTGCCGGGTACCGTGCCCCCGACGATCGGTGGCATGCGAACATCGCCGTATGCGAACGCGAAACCGGCGAGGATCAGGATCGCGACCACGAAGTTCACGATCGGGCCGGCGGCAACGACGATCGCGCGCTGCCACACCGGCTTCGACTGGAAGGTGCGCTGACGCTCCTCGGCGGGTAGCAAAAGCCACTCGGCCGAGGGCTGGCTCGCCGGGTTCATGTCGCCGGCAAACTTCACATAGCCGCCAAGCGGCAACCATCCGAACTTCCACCGAGTGCCGCGGCTGTCGGTGAAGCCGGCGATCTCGCGGCCGAAGCCGATCGCGAAGGCATCCGCCTTGATCCCGAAAAAGCGTCCGGCGAGGTAATGGCCCATCTCGTGCACGAACACGAGCGGTCCGATCACCAGCGCGAACGACAGGATCGTCAGAAGGATACCGGGTGTTTCGATCAAACCGCGCAATCCTCTACACGCTCGCCCGCCAAAACCCGCGCCTCGGCATCGATCGCCAGCACGGCATCGACACTGTCCGGTGCGGCCGGATCGTAGCACGATAGGGTATGATCGACGATTGCGGCAATTTCGAGGAAGCCGATGCGGCGCTTGAGGAAGGCCTCGACCGCTACCTCGTTGGCCGCGTTGAGGATCGCCGGCCGGGCCCCCCCTGCGCCCAGCGCCTCTCGGGCGAGTCGCAGCGCCGGGAAGCGCACCTGGTCCGGGGCCTCGAAGTCGAGCCGGCCAATCGCGACAAGGTCGAGCGGGGCCATCGGCGTCGCCATCCGGTCCGGCCAGGCGAGCGTATGCGCGATCGGCGTGCGCATGTCGGGGGGACCGAGCTGCGCCAGCACCGAGCCGTCGACGTAATCGACGAGGCTGTGGACCACCGACTGCGGATGGATGACGATCTCGATCCGGTCGTGTGCGATTGGGAACAGCCGGGCGGCCTCGATCAGTTCGAGGCCCTTGTTCATGCAGGTCGCCGAATCGACCGAGATCTTCGCGCCCATCGACCAGTTGGGGTGCTTCACCGCCTGTTCGAGCGTGACGCCGCGCATCTGCGCGGTCGTCCAGTCGCGGAACGGCCCGCCGCTGCACGTCAGGATGATCCGGCGGACGCGCTCGGGGCGAGTCGCGTCGAAACACTGGAAGATCGCGTTGTGCTCGGAGTCGGCGGGCAGCAGCGTCGCGCCGGTCCGCTTGGCCGCGGCGAGGATGACGTCGCCGGCGGAGACCAGCGGCTCCTTGTTGGCGATCACCACGGTCCCGCCCTGCCCGATCGCCGCCATCACCGGCTTCAAACCCGCGCAACCGACGATCGCGCCCATCGTCCAGTCGGCGCCCGACGACGCCGCCTCGGCGATCGCTTCGGCACCGCCACCTGCGCGGATCCCCGTGCCGGCCAGCGCCTCGCGCAACTCCGGCAGGCACTTTTCGTCGGCGACTACGGCGAACTCAGCGTTGGTACGGATCGCGGCGGTGGCGAGTTTGGTCACGTCGCAATTGGCGGTCAGCGCGACGACGCGGAAGCGATCGGGCTCCCGCTCGATCAGGTCGAGCGTCGAGGTGCCGACCGAGCCGGTCGCACCCAAGATTGTTACGGTCTTCATGCGTAGAAATGCGGCAGAAGAACGAGGAACGCCGCGACCGGTGCGACCGGGACCAGCCCGTCGAGGCGATCCATCACGCCGCCATGCCCTGGCAGGATGTTGCCGCTGTCCTTCACGCCCGCCACTCTCTTCAACCAGCTCTCGTAAAGATCGCCCATCTGCGCGAGCACGGCGAGCACCGGCGTCGCCAGCGTCATCCGCAGCGGCATGCCGTATTGCATGTGCAGCACCGCCGCGACCGCGCTCGCGAGCACGACACCGCCGATCAGCCCCGACCACGTCTTGTTCGGGCTGATCACCGGCGCGAGCTTGGGTCCTCCCAGCGTCCGCCCGGTGAAGAACGCGCCGATATCGCATGCCCAGACCAGCGACAGCGCCCACAACGTGAAGAGGATGCCCTCGTCCTGGCGCCGAATGATCATCAGCGCGAGCACGGGGAGCCCGCAATAGAGAATGCCCAGCGCGAGCGGCGGTTTGCGCGTTGTGATGACGACGAAGAACGCCGCCCCCACAAGCAGGCCCAGCGTAAAGAAATCGTGGATGACGAGGATCAGCGACGCCGGCGCCATCAGCGCGAGCGGCACCGACAATGCGAACTGCGTCATCCGCTTGGTCTTGGCGTCGGCGCCCTGCAGCATCGACCATTCCGCCATCATGAACAGCGCGGCGACCACGCCGAGCACCCAGAACGCGATCCCGCCGAGCGTCAATGCAAGGCTGGCCACCGCGATCATGCCGACGCTGGCGATCATGCGGAGCTGGAGATTGGACGGCGTGCGCAACGCCTGATCGGGCGCCTTTTCAGGGTCGGTAAGACTCACAGACCACCGTAGCGGCGCTGGCGTTGACCGAACACCGCGACGGCATCGGCGAGCGAGCCTGCGTCGAAGTCGGGCCAGAGCGTGTCGACGAACAGGAGCTCCGCATACGCGGCCTGCCACAACAGGAAGTTCGACAGCCGCTGCTCGCCCGACGTCCGGATCATCAGATCGAGCGGCGGCAGGTCATGCGTGTCGAGTTCGGCTTCGATCGTCGCCGCGTCGATGTCCGCCGGATCCAGCGCACCATCGCGGGCACGTTCCGCCAGCCGCCGAGCGGCCGTCACCAGTTCGGCATGCGCGCCGTAATTCAGCGCGATCGCGAGGATCGGGCCGGTATTACTCGCGGTCCGCGCGATCGCATCATCAACCATCGCCACCAGATCGGGCGAAAAGCTGTGATAATCGCCGATCACGCGCAGCCGGACGTTCTCGCGCGCGAGTTCGTCGAGGTCGCTGCGGATGAAATGCCGCAGCAGCCCCATCAGGTCGCTGACCTCTTCGGCCGGGCGCCGCCAGTTCTCCGACGAGAACGCGTACAGCGTCAGCGCCTCGATCCCCATCGTGCGCGCCGCCCGCGTCACCTTGCGCACTGCCTCGACGCCGGCCTTGTGCCCGGCGAAGCGCGGCAGGAACCGCTTCTTCGCCCAGCGGCCATTGCCATCCATGATGATCGCGACATGACGCGGCACCGCGCCGCCTGAGGAAACGGCGACGAGCGGTGCGGCCGGAGAGGCCCCGGCCGAAGCGGCGCCGAACGCCCTCACTTGCCCAGGATTTCCTTTTCCTTGGCGGTCGCGGTCGCATCGAGCTCGGCGATGACGCTGTCGGTCAGCTTCTGGACTTCGGTCTCGTGACGCTTGCGCTCGTCCTCGCCGAACACGCCCTTCTTCTCGTCGACCTTCAGCGAATCCATCCCGTCGCGGCGGACGTTACGGACCGCGATGCGCGCCTTCTCGGCATACTGGCCGGCAAGCTTGGCGAGTTCCTTGCGGCGTTCCTCGGTCAGGTCAGGAATCGGCAGGCGCAGCGTCTGGCCGTCGACGATCGGGTTGAGCCCGAGGCCGGCCGAGCGGATCGCCTTGTCGGTCGGGCCGACGTTCGACTTGTCCCAGACCTGCACCGACAGCATCCGCGGCTCGGGCGCCGACACGGTCGCGACCTGGTTCAGCGGCATCGACGAGCCGTACACCGTCACCATGACCGGATCGAGCAGCGCGGTCGACGCGCGACCGGTGCGCAGGCCGGCGAGGTCGCTCTTCAGCGCTTCGACGGCACCCGCCATGCGGCGTTCGAGGTCGGTCTTGTCGTATGCGGCCATCTTAAAGCTCCTGCTCGTTCTGGACGATCGTCGACACGCCATTACCGCTAAGCACCGCGGCAAGATTGCCGGGTTCGCGGATGTTGAAGACGACGATCGGGATGTTGTTGTCGCGGCACAGCGCGATCGCGCTCGCGTCCATGACCTTGAGGTCGTCGGACAGCACGCGGCTATACGTGACCGTTTCATAGCGCACCGCGTCGGGGTGCGTCTTCGGGTCGGCGTTATAGACGCCGTCGACCGAGGTGCCCTTGAACAGCGCATCGCACTTCATCTCGGCAGCACGCAAAGCGGCGCCCGAATCGGTGGTGAAATATGGGCTGCCGACGCCCGCCGCGAAGATCACGACGCGACCCTTCTCCAGGTGACGCTCGGCGCGGCGACGGATGAACGGCTCGCACACCGACGCCATCGGGATCGCCGACTGGACGCGCGTGTCGACGCCGATCTGCTCCAGCGCGTTCTGCACGGCCAGCGCGTTCATCACGGTCGCGAGCATGCCCATGTAATCGCCGGTCGCGCGATCCATGCCACGTGCCGCCCCCGCCATGCCGCGGAAGATGTTGCCACCACCGACGACGATGCAGATCTCATAGCCTCGGGCTTTGATGTCGGCGATCTCCTGCGCGACGCGCGCGGTAACCTCGGTGTCGATCGACAGGCCGGAGGTACCCATCAGGACTTCGCCTGACAGTTTCAGCAGGATACGGTTGTAGCGCGGAGGCGTCATAAATCTCGAACTGTGATTGGCGGGGCGGCGCGGACCTTAGGCGGCGAGGCTTGCGATGTGAAGCGCTGTGCGGCGCGTGCATCGAAACTGGGTGGAGATGAGACCGAAAATCGTCGTTCGCAGAAGCGCGCGTATCGGAAAATCACTGTCATTCCCGCGGAGGCGGGAACCCATATGGGCTGACGTCTCGGTAGATCACCGGGTCCGGAATGTATGGATCCCCGCCTGCGCGGGGATGACGGAGCAGCACCAAGGCTGCCCCGCTATCCTTCTCCCCTCGGGGAGAAGGTGGCCCGGTAGGGCCGGATGAGGGGGAGTGAGGTTCGAGACCCAACCACTCCCCTTACCCTTCCCACCGCAAGCGCGGCGGGCCCCTTCCCTCTCCCCGGAGGAGCGAGGGAGGAAGTAGGCTTATGCCTGTGGAACGCCCGATGCAGCAGCAACCTCGGCTGCGAAGTCGGACTGCTCCTTCTCGATGCCTTCACCCAGCTGGAAGCGGACATAGTCCACCAGCTTGATCTCGGCGCCCGCATCCTTGCCGGCCTTGGCGACGACGTCGGAGATCTTGGTCTTGCCGTCCATCACGAACAGCTGGCTGACCAGGGCGTGCTCCTTGCGGTACTTGGCGATGCCGCCCTCGACCATCTTGGCGATGATGTCGGCAGGCTTGCCCGACTCGGCGGCCTTCTCGGTCGCGATCGCGCGCTCGCGCTCGATCTCGGACTCGTCGAGGTCGGCTTCGTTCAATGCCTTCGGGAACGCGGCTGCGATGTGCATCGCGAGCTGCTTGCCGAGCGTCTGGAGAACCTCGTCCGAAGCCTCCGATTCGAGCGCGACGAGCACGCCGATCTTGCCGAGGCCGGGAGCCGCTGCATTGTGGATGTACGGTACGACCGCACCCTTGCTGACTTCCAGCGTGCGCGAGCGGCGCAGCGACTGGTTCTCGCCGATCGTCGCGACGTTGTTCGTCAGGACTTCCTCGACAGTCTTGCCCGATGGCATCGCCTGCGCCTTCAGCGCCTCGATGTCGCCACCCGTTGCAAGCGCGATCTGCGTGACGTCACGGACGAACGACTGGAACTGGTCGTTCTTCGCGACGAAATCGGTCTCGGAATTGACTTCGACCGCTGCACCCTTGGTGCCCGACACGGCGACGCCGACCAGGCCCTCGGCCGCGGTACGGCTGGACTTCTTGGCGGCGGCTGCGAGCCCCTTGGTGCGCAGCCAATCCATTGCCTGCTCCATGTCGCCGGCGTTCTCGCTGAGCGCCTTCTTGCAATCCATCATGCCCGCGCCGCTCTTCTCGCGCAGATCCTTGACCATCGCTGCCGTGATATCGGCCATGTCTCTAATCCTTTTTAGGTCTGAATATGGTTGCGGGCGAGGCAGAGCTTTCGCCCTACCCCGCCCGCATGACGGTTCGGCGACGACGCTTATGCGTCGATCTGGCGCTCACCCTCGGCTGCGAATTCTGCAGCGGTATCGGCATTCGCGGTTGCCTGTGCCGTGTCAGCCGTAGCTTCGACGGTCGGCTCTGCGATGGCCTCTTCCTTCGGCGGCTCGATCATCGCGCCGATGTCGGCACCGGTGCGGCGCTGCTGCTCCTGGCCGCCGCGCGTCGCTGCGATCGCGATCGCCTCGCAGTACAGGCGGATGGCGCGGGCTGCGTCGTCGTTCGCGGGAACCGGGAAGGCGATGCCGTCCGGCGACACGTTCGAATCGAGGATCGCGACGACGGGAATACCCAGCGTGTTCGCTTCCTTGATCGCCAGCTCTTCCTTGTTCGCGTCGATCACGAACATCACGTCGGGAATGCCGCCCATGTCGCGGATGCCGCCGAGCGAAAGCTCGAGCTTGTCCTTCTCGCGGGTGAGCTGAAGGACTTCCTTCTTGGTCAGGCCGACGGTGTCGCCCGAAAGCATTTCCTCGAGCGTCTTGAGACGCTTGATCGAACCCGAGATGGTCTTCCAGTTGGTGAGCATGCCGCCCAGCCAGCGATGGTTGACGAAGTGCTGGCCCGAACGACGCGCTGCGTCCGCGACGGGCTCCTGCGCCTGGCGCTTGGTGCCGACGAACAGGACCTTGCCACCACCGGCAACCGCCGACGAGACGAATTCGAGCGCGCGCGCGAACAGCGGCACGGTCTGCGACAGGTCGAGGATGTGGACGCCGTTACGATCACCGAAGATGTAAGGCTTCATCTTGGGGTTCCACCGATGAGTCTGGTGGCCGAAATGCGCGCCCGTTTCGATGAGCTGCTGCATGGAGACGACTGGAGCCGCCATAGGGATATATCCTTCCGGTTGTGCCTCTGGGAAGCGGATGACGTTGTGGCCGAATGACCGTGACGCACCGGGCTATGATGCCTCCCATGCGGGGTTAGAGGCGCGGCCCTTAGCGTGGCCTTCCGCGAAAAGCAATTGCACAACGCCCGCTTGACTCATGGAACGCAATGAGAACATAAAGGGCTCAGAGGGGAACACATGTTCGACTCGGCGCAGAATCATCCCGGCATGACTGGATTCGAAATGCGACGAATGGAACGATGTTTCTGACCAAGTGTTTGCGGATATTAAGAAATTGTTCGCAACTCATAGGAAGGCGGACGTGATGTTGGTTCTGAGCTTCATGGTTTTTGCTGGTGCATTCGCGGTCGCGGGCATGATGATCGTCTCGTCGATCGCGCCGCAGTGGGACCGTATCGTCCGCCTCGCGATGGGCAACGTCGAACCCGCGTTCCAGCCACTCCGCACGCTGGCCGTTGCGGAGCGCCGGATCGCGGTCAGGCGCTGGGCTTCGACGTCGGCTCCGGTGCCCGCCCGCCGCTGGAACGCTGCCGCCTGATTTTGGCGTAACTCGCGATGCTGAACGGCATCGACAGCAGGTACAGAACACAGATGATGCTGAGCGTATGCCACGGCGCGCTCACGATGGCGGCGCCGAGCAGTACGACGAGCGCGATCGCCTCGAACCGGATGTTGCTGCGGAGTTTGACCGAACTCCACGAATAGGTCGCGATGCTGGACACCATCAGCAGCGCGACGAACGCGACCCACGGCGCCACGAAATACGGCGACGCGAATTTCGGCTCGTCGGTCCAGAACCAGAAGAACATCGGCATCAGCGCGAGCCCGGCGCCGGCGGGAGCCGGGACGCCAGTCAGAAATCCCGCCGACTTGTGCGGTTGGTGGCTCTCGTCGATCTTGGCGTTGAAGCGTGCGAGACGCAGCGCGCAGAACACGGCGAGGATCAGCGAGCAGATCCAGCCGATGCGCGGCAAAGCCGTGAGCGACCAGAGGTAGACGATCAACGCAGGCGCGACGCCGAACGAGATTGCGTCGGACAGCGAGTCGAGCTCGGCACCAAACCGGCTTTCGCCGTGCAGCATCCGCGCGATCCGACCGTCGAGACCGTCGAGCACGCCCGCGACCATGATCATCGCGACCGCGCTTTCCCATTGTCCGCCTATCGCGAACCGCACACCGCTCAGGCCTGAACACAGGGCTAGCGCGGTAACGGCGTTGGGAGCGACGGCGCGCAGGGGAAGTCCGCGCGGTGCACGCCGCGTGCGGCCGAACCGGCCCCGGCATCGCTCTTCGATCGAATCGGTTGAGTCGTCATCGATCCCGTCGCGATCGATCACTGGGCGATACCACCCACCGGAACGCCACCGACGCGACCGAGCACGGTCTCGCCGGCGATGCTGCGCTGGCCGAGGCAAACCTGCGGCACGACATGATCGGGCAGGTACACGTCGACTCGACTGCCGAACCGAATCAAGCCGATGCGCTGGCCGACCGCGACCATGTCACCGGCCTTCACGAAGCCAAGGATACGGCGCGCCACCAGGCCAGCGATCTGCGTGAAGCCGATCCGCATGCCGTTGCGGTCCTCGACCACGAAATGCTGGCGCTCGTTTTCGTCGCTCGCCTTGTCGAGGTCGGCGTTGAGAAACTTGCCCGAGATATAGACCACCTGCCGGATAGTTCCGGCGATCGGGGTGCGGTTGATGTGCACGTCGAACACCGACATGAAGATCGACACGCGCACCAGCGGCGCGTCTCCGAGACCGTTCTCGCCGGCAAGCTCGCGCGGGATCGGCACGCGCTGGATCATCGTGATCAGCCCGTCTGCGGGGGCGACGATCAAGCCTTCGCCTTGCGGGGTAGTGCGGATCGGATCGCGGAAGAACGTCGCGACCCAGATCACGACGCCGACCATCGGCCAGAACAGCACGTGGCTGAGGATCGTCAGCAGCAGCGTGATGCCGGTCGCGATCGCGACGTATTTGTGGCCCTCCGGATGGACTGCGGGAAATCGCCATTTGACCGTGGAGGTCGTGACGGGCGGCTTGTCGAGCGATGCCATAACCTGCGGGTCTATCCGTGCACGACGCGCGATACAACGATGAACCGGCTTTTCCTTACAGTGCCAACGGTTGGCGAACGGTTGATCGCTGCGGCGCGCTCCCCTAGACGCTCCTCAAACCCCTCCCCCGAAGGACGCGCACATGGCAAAGATCAAGGTAAAGAATCCGATCGTGGAGATCGATGGCGACGAGATGACGCGGATCATTTGGGAATGGATCCGCGAACGCCTGATCAAGCCCTATCTGGACATCGAACTCGATTACTACGATCTCGGCGTCGAGCATCGCGACGCGACCGACGACCAGGTCACGATCGACAGCGCGCTCGCCACGCAGAAGCACGGCGTCGCGGTGAAGTGCGCGACGATCACACCCGACGAGCAGCGTGTCACCGAGTTCGGCCTGAAGAAGATGTGGAAGTCGCCGAACGGCACGATCCGCAACATCCTCGGCGGCACCATCTTCCGCGAGCCGATCGTGATCAAGAACGTCCCCCGCCTGATCCCGGGCTGGACGCACCCGATCGTCGTCGGCCGTCACGCATTCGGCGATCAGTACCGCGCGACCGACTATCTGGTCCCCGGCCCCGGCAAGCTGCGCCTCGTGTTCGAAGGCGACGACGGCACGGTCATCGACCGCGAGGTGTTCCAGTTCCCGTCGGCCGGCGTTGCGATGGCGATGTACAACCTCGACGATTCGATCCGCGATTTCGCACGCGCATCGATGCATTACGGCCTCAACCTGAAGTGGCCGGTGTACCTGTCGACCAAGAACACCATCCTGAAGGCCTATGACGGCCGCTTCAAGGATCTGTTCGCCGAGGTGTTCGAGGCCGAGTTCAAGGACAAGTTCAAGGAAGCGGGCATCGTCTACGAGCATCGCCTGATCGACGACATGGTCGCGTCGGCGCTCAAGTGGAACGGCGAGTTCGTCTGGGCCTGCAAGAACTATGACGGCGACGTCCAGTCGGATCAGGTCGCACAGGGCTTCGGGTCGCTCGGCCTGATGACCTCGATCCTGCTGACCCCGGACGGCAAGACCGTCGAGGCCGAGGCGGCGCACGGCACCGTCACGCGCCACTTCCGCATGCACGAGCAGGGCAAGGCGACCTCGACCAACCCGATCGCGTCGATCTTCGCGTGGACCGGTGGCCTCAAGTATCGCGGCAAGTTCGACGACACGCCCGACGTCACGAAGTTTGCCGAGACGCTCGAGCGCGTCTGCGTCCAGACGGTAGAGAACGGCCACATGACCAAGGATCTCGCGATCCTGATCGGGCCCGACCAGCCCTGGATGACGACCGAGCAGTTCTTCGAGCAGGTGCGCTCGAACCTCGAGACCGAGATGGCCAACTGGGCCTGAACTGACGCCCCGCTTTCGGCAACGGAAGCGGGGCTACCTAATCGAGCATGCGCCTTCGGGTCCGTGCTTGGCTATCCTGCGCCCCCCCTCCCCGGCGAAGGCCGGGGTCCAGTTGGGCAACGTTGCTGATCGCCGCCGCGCTTCGTTACCGCGACCTCACCAACTGGGCCCCGGCCTTCGCCGGGGAGGCGCATCGTCCGACGCGATAATATCTATCGGCGCCCTCCCCTTTCGAGCACGCAGTATTTCTTCCTGACAAATCCGTCATGCGTCCCCTAAGGTCGCACGCATGGCATTACGGCTCGACAATCAAGGTTTCAGCGACGCGCTCGTCATTCTTGGCGCGGCCGGGCTCGTCATTCCCGCGTTCGCGCGGTTCCGGGTCAGCCCGGTTATCGGTTTCATCCTGGTCGGTCTGCTGGTCGGGCCCGCTGGGCTAGGCTCGCTCACCGGCTCCGCGCCCTGGCTGTATTATCTGACGATCTCGAACCCGGAATCGATCGAGCCGTTCGCCGAGTTCGGCATCATCCTGCTGCTGTTCTCGATCGGCCTCGAACTCTCGTTCAAGCGCTTGTGGTCGATGAAGCAGCTCGTGTTCGGCACCGGCGCCGCCGAACTGATCGGCTCGGCGCTTATCATTGGCGTGGCGTTGCACTTCATCGGCCAGGAATGGGCGGGCGCAATCGGGCTCGGGTTTGCGCTCGCGTTGTCGTCCACGGCTTTGGTCCTGCCGCTCGTCGGCACCACCGGCGCGGTCGGGCGTGGTGCGTTCGCGATGCTGTTGTTCGAGGATCTGGCGCTCGTCCCGATCATCTTCGTGCTCGGTGCGCTGGCGCCGACCGCGAGTGCGGACGGCTGGTCGAACATCGCCGGTGTCGCGCTGCGCGGTGGGCTGACGGTGGTCGCGATGTATATCGGCGGGCGGGTCGTCCTGCCCCGGCTGTTCGGGCAGGCCGCGCGCACCAAGAGCCCTGAGCTGTTCCTGGCCGCGTCGCTACTGGTGGTGATCGTCGCGAGCGTCGCGACAACGGCCGCCGGGCTGTCGCCGATCGTCGGCGCGCTGCTGGCGGGGTTGCTGATCGCCGAGACCGAATATCACAGCGAGGTCGAGGTCATCACCGCGCCGTTCAAGGGGCTCGCGCTCGGCGTGTTCCTGATCACGGTCGGCATGAGTCTCGACCTGCGGTTGATCGCGCAGAACTGGCCGTCGTTGCTGTTGGCCGTGACGGGCGTGGTGGCGACCAAGGCTATCGTGACGTTCCTGTTCCTGCGCGTCGCCAATTCGCGGCGCGGCGTTGCGGCGGAGACGGGGTTGCTGATGGGCAGCCCTTCCGAAACTACGCTGATCGTGCTTGCGACGGCCGCGCAGGCGCAGTTGATCATGCCATCGACCGCCGCTTTCTGGCAGACCGTCACTGCGATCGGGCTGACGATCACGCCGCTACTGGCAAAGCTCGGCCGCACCGTTTCGCGTCAACTCGAAAGCCGGTCGGGTGCCGATGCTGGCGATATCGAGATCGACGACGATGGACCGGGAACCGTCGTGATCGGCTTTGGTCGCGTGGGCCGGATGGTGGCGGACATGCTGGCGGTCCACGGACAGAAGTACGTTGCGGTGGAGGCGGATATCGATTCCGTCGAGGCCGCGCGGGCCCAGGGGCATCCGGTGCTGTTCGGGGACGTCGCGCGGCCGGAACTGGTGGATCGGCTCAAGCTGCATACCGCCAAAGCGCTGATCCTGACGATGGACGATCCGGTGTTGACGGTGCGGCTGGCGCGGCGGGTTCGGGCTTTGGCGCCGGACTTGCCGATCGTGGCGCGTGCGCGGGATACGGCACATGCGGCGGAGTTGTACCGGGCTGGTGTTACGGATGCGGTGCCGGAGACGCTGGAGAGTTCGCTGCAGCTGGCGGAGGCTGTGCTGGTCGATCTTGGGGTGGCGATGGGGCCGGTGATTGCTTCGATCCATGAGAAGCGGGATGAGCTTCGCCAAGAGATCAAGAAGGCGGCGGACATGATTGCGGAGCCTCGGATCAGGAAGGCGAAGCGGACTCCTCGGGCGGTTTGACCTCCACTGCTCCGTGAGCAGGTTGTTCTCCCGCGAAGGCGGGAGTCCAGTCTGGGTCCCCGCCTTCGCGGGGAAACACTGTTGGCTCGCGGAACCTTACCCCAAATCACGCCCCCCGGCGGAGGCCGGGGCCCAGTTGGAAAGGTGGTCGTAACGGAAGGCTGCCCTCCATTATCTTCGTTCCCCAATTGGGCCCCGGCCTTCGCCAGGGCGGTGGTTGCGCGGTGATCGCTTCGTCAGGCGCTATCCTCTTGCCCTACCCTTCCCAAGGCGAAGACGCCGCGGGGCCCTTCCCTCTCCCGATGGGAAAGGGCGAACAAAAGACGGTCGGAGCGGGTTAGGCTAACAAGGCCACTTCAGCCCGGGACCACGCCTTTGCGGCTCTTCATCAGCGGCTGGATACGCGTCCCAAATGCTTCCACACCTTCGAGAAAGTCGTCGAAAGTCAGCAGGACACCGCCCGTGTTGGGGACGGCCGCCATCTCGTCGAGCATCCGCGCGACGCTTTCGTACGAGCCGACCAGCGTGCCCATGTTGATGTTGACCGCACCTTCGGGGGCGGCAAGCTGGCGGACGTTGGTGTCCGCGTTGTGCGTGTCCTTGGCACCCTGATCGGTCAGCCAGGCGATCGCGTCGACGTCCACGCCGGCATTGTAGTGTTTCCACTTCGCCATCGCCTCGTCGTCGGTTTCGGCGGCGATGATCATGATCAGGACGAAGATCTGCACGTCCCGGCCGGTTTTGGCGGTCGCTACGGCCAGCCGCTCGTTGTTGAACGCGAAGGCGGTCGGGGTGTTGACGCCCTTCCCCAGGCAGAACGCGTAGTCGGCCCATTTCGCCGAAAACGCCAAGCCGTCATCGGACGATCCGGCGCAGATGATCTTCGTGTCGCCGGTCGGCTTTGGCCAGACGCGGCAATCGCTCATCTGGTAATAGTCGCCCTTGAAGTCGGACGTCCCCTCCTCCCACAGTTCGCGGAGGATGTGGGCGTATTCGTCGAGCATCTTGTAGCGGTTGCGGAAATGTTCGTCGCCGGGCCACATGCCCATCTGCGTATATTCGGGGGGCTGCCAGCCAGTAATGAGGTTCAGCCCGAACCGCCCGTGGCTGATCGAATCGATCGTGCTGCACATCCGCGCGGCATAGGCCGGGGGCATGAGCAGCGTGGCGCAGGTCGCGTAGATCTTGATCTTCTCGGTGACGGCGGCGAGGCCCGCCATCAGCGTGAAACTCTCCAGCCCGTAGTCCCAGAACTCGGTCTTGCCACCGAACCCGCGCAGCTTGATCATCGACAGCAGGAAATCGAGCCCGTGCTTCTCGGCCGCCTGCGCGATCGCCTTGTTGAGGTCGAAGCTTGGTTTGTACTGCGGCGCGTTCTCGCTGATCAGCCAGCCATTGTTGTTGATGGGTACGAAGACGCCGACCTGCATATGCCGCTCCTATTCGCCGTCGAGCCAGTCGAGCAGCCACATGTTGAAATGCTCCGCGCGGGTGACGTTGCACGCGTGCGCGCCTGCCGCCATCCGGGCAAGCTGCGCGCCGGGGATGCCGGCGGCAAGCTTTTCGGAGGCAGACGGCGGCACGAGCATGTCGTCGTCCGAGGCTACCAACAACGTCGGGACGCGGATCTCGTCGAGCCGGCCGGCGATGTTGAACCGGCGGACCGCCGCGACGCGTCGCTGAATCATTTCCGCGCCAGGGAAATGCGCGAGCATCGCCTCCTCCTCGTCCTGGATCCGGTCGTGATGGTCCGAAATCCATTGCGGCGGGTAGAGGAACAGCGGTTGCGCGTGGAGATACGCGCGCGGGCCGCTGTCTTTCAGCAGCGCGAGCCGGGTATCGAAGCAGCGCGCGGTGTGCGGGTCGAGCTTGGCCCAGCCGTTGATGACGACGAGACGGTCTAGCCGTTCGGGTGCGGACAGCGCGAGCGCGAGACCGATATGGCCGCCGAGCGCGTGGCCGATGAAGGTGCAGTTCTCGAGCCCGATCGCGTCCATGAGCGCGACGACGTCGGCGGCCATTGCGTCGACGGTCAGGTCGCCGGGGACGTGGGCGTCGGAGCGGCCCGTGCCGCGGTGGTCGTAGGTGATGACGCGGTGACCGGCGCCGAGCGCTGCAAGGTTCGGCTGCCAGTAGCTGCCCGAGCCGCCGAGGCCGCTCGATAGGAGGATCGCGGGGCCGTCGGGCTGGCCGTGTTCCTCCGAGTGGATGCCGCCTGCGATCCCCATCAGGCGAGGTGGGCGATGCTGGCGATCTCGACGAGGCAGTCCGGCTTCACGAGGTCTGTCTTGATGCAGTAGCGGGCGGGCTTGGGGCCAGGGAAATACTCAGCGTAGACCGTGTTGAAGGCTGCGTAGTCGGCGAGGTCTTTCAGGAAAATGTGGTTG
Organism: Sphingomonas sp. PP-F2F-G114-C0414; assembly: GCF_003688595.1. Taxonomy (GTDB): domain Bacteria; phylum Pseudomonadota; class Alphaproteobacteria; order Sphingomonadales; family Sphingomonadaceae; genus Sphingomonas. The sequence goes on along the minus strand of NZ_RCWT01000014.1, from coordinate 168,854 downwards.
AAGGCGACGTCGGCGAGCGTCGCGCCGGCGGCTTCGAGCGTGGTCTTGATGGTGTCGAGGATGGCGCGGGTTTGGGCTGCGGCGTCGCCGACGTGGAGGACCGTTCCGCCCTCGCCTAATGCCAGCACGCCCGAGACGTAGACCGTGTTGCCGGCCTTCGCGGCGGCCGAATAGGGGGCGATGGGGGTCGGGAACTGGGGTGGGTTGATGGCTTCGAACGGCATTGTCGGCTCCTCTACCTCCGTTCGCCCTGAGCGAAGTCGAAGGGCATGGGTGGTGACTGTGCTTCGACTTCGCTCAGCACGAGCGGGTTTTTGAAGTGGTTCATCCGGGGCGCTGTCCGAAGCTTCCGCAGAAATCGTCGACGGTGCTGACCCAGCCGAAGAACTTCTCGACGTTGTAAACGGTCGCCGCCTGCATCTCGGGCGGGCCGAGATGGTGCGTCGCGTCCTCCAGCATCACGCCGAAATATTCGAGGTGGAAGCCGTCGCGCAGCGTGCTCTCGACGCAGACGTTGGTGGCGATGCCGACGAAGACGATGTTGCGGATGCCGCGACTGCGCAGGATGCTGTCGAGCTGCGAATTGAAGAACGCGCTGTAGCGGGTTTTGTGGACGCGGATGTCGCCGGGTTGGGGAGCGACCGCGTCGACGATCTCGTAGTCCCAGCCCCCGCGCGCGAGGAACTGGCCGTGGAGTTCGGGGCGGGCGCGCATGGTCTTGAGCGCGTTGGACTTGTGCCAGTTGGGCGAGCCCGGGCCGCCGGCCTCGACATAGTCGGGGTCCCAGCCGTTCTGGAGAAACACGACCGGCATTTTCGCCGCGCGGGCGGTGTCGAGGACCTTGGCGATCTGGGCGATGGTGCCGGCCGAGCCTGCGATGTCGAAGCCGGCCGTGTCGACGTAGCCGCCGGGGGAGGCGTAGGCGTTCTGCATGTCGATCACGACCACGGCGGTTTCCGCGGGATCGAGGCGGAGCGCTTCCGGCCTTGCGGGCAACGTGACGGCGTTCGCCTCGTTCGCGCCGGTACGGATGATCGGGGTGGCCTCGGTCATTGTGACAAGCTCGCTGGATCACGGGAATTGTGCAAGTGCGAAATGGAGGGCGCTGTGTGGAGTATTCTCCCCCCTCCCTGGAAGGGAGGGGTTGGGGGTGGGTCGGGTTCCGTATCAGGAGACGTTGCACCACGAGCGGGCCGACCCACCCCCGGCCCCTCCCTTCCAGGGAGGGGGGAAGTCACGCGGCCGCCAGCGCGAAATCCTTGAAGCGTTCGCGCAGGGCGGTCTTCAACAACTTCCCCGTCGCGGTGTGCGGCAGGTCCTCGACGAAGACGATCGCATCGGGGAGCCACCATTTGGCGACGTGCTTTGCCAGGTAGTCGCGGATTTCGGCTTCTCCCACGTCGCTGCCGGGTTTGCGGACGACCAGCAGCAACGGGCGCTCGTCCCACTTGGGGTGGTGGACGCCGATCGCCGCCGCCTCCGCCACGCCCGGACAGCCGACCGCCGCGTTCTCCAGATCGACCGAGCTGATCCATTCGCCGCCGGACTTGATGACGTCCTTCGAGCGATCGGTGATCTGCATCGTGCCGTCGGCGTGGAGCATCGCGACGTCGCCGGTGTCGAACCAGCCGTCCGCGTCGACCGCATCCTCTTCCGCGCCGAAATAGCGTTGGACTACCCAAGGGCCACGGACCTGCAACCGGCCGGCGATCGAGCCGTCGCGGGGGAGGACCTTGCCTTCGTCATTGATGATGCGGAGTTCTATGCCGAAGGGGACGCTGCCCTGCTTCCCGACCAGGTCGAGCTTTTCGTCGTGCGTCATGTCGTCCCAATGTGGGGGCGCGAAGCCGGCGGTGCCGATCGGGGAGGTCTCGGTCATGCCCCAGAGGTGTTTCACCGTGGCGCCCATCCCCATGATCCGCTCGATCATCGCGCGGGGGGCTGCCGAGCCGCCGATCGTTACCTGCTTGAGGTGGCGCGGCGCGTCGCCCAAGGCGTCCATGTGGCCGAACATCGCGAGCCAGACGGTCGGCACGCCGGCGGAGTGCGTCACCTTCTCGTCGTTCATCAGGCGGCACAGCACGGCGGGGTCGTTGACCGCGGAATAAACGACCTTCGCACCCGACAGCGCACAGGCGAACGGCAGACCCCAGGCGGCCGCATGGAACATTGGGACGACCGGGAGCACCACGGCGTTCGGCGAGAGATCGAAGACCCACGGCGCGACCTCGGCCATCGCGTGGATCATGGTCGAGCGGTGCGTGTAGAGGACGCCCTTCGGATTGCCGGTGGTGCCGCTGGTGTAGCAGAGCATGCACGGGTCGCGCTCGGGCCCCTCGACCCACGCGTAAGCGCCGTCCTCCGCGTCCAGCATGGCCTGGAAACCATCGGGCCCGAGATCGTCGAAGCAGATATAGTGGCGGATGCTGGTCCATTGCCCGCGCAGGCGATCGACCAGCGGCTGGAACGCCTTGTCGTAGAGCATCACGCGGTCTTCGGCGTGGTTGGCGATGTAGACGAGCTGCTCGTCGAACAGCCGCGGGTTGATCGTGTGGATCACGCCGCCCATGCCGATCGTGCCGTACCAGGCGACGAGGTGGTGCGCGTGGTTCATGGCCAGCGTCGCGACCCGGTCGCGGGGGGCTACACCGAGCTTTTCGAGCGCTTGAGCCAGTTTGCGGGCGTCGCGCGCGATGCCGGCCCAGTTCGTGCGCGTCTCGCGACCGTCGGCCCAGTAGCTGACGAGTTCCCTCGCCCCATGCTCCCGCGCCGCGTGGTCTATCAGGCGGGGAACACGAAGCTCGAAATCCTGCATTCCACCCAGCATTCATGCTCTCCCAAGCTGTTAACCGACCAGAGCGAGCCTCGTTTCCGAGGTCTTCATCTCCACCTTGGCGACACCGTGCAACGACTCGATGTGCTCGACAAGCTCTCCGTCGAGCAGGAAGTCGCGACCCAGCAGGATGCAGACCTCGCCGTCGGGGAGTTGCGCACGCACGCGAACCTCGCCGCGCGCACCGCGATGCTCGGCGAGAAGCGACGCGAGGCCGGCGAACGCGGTCATCTCGGAGATCGTCACGACCACCTGGAAGCGCGCGAGGTTGGCGAGGCCTTCGAATGGCTGAATGCGCTTGATGCTGACTCGCGGCGTGTCCTCGCCGGGCTTGCGGTCGAGTTCGACGGTGATGAGCCCGCAGCCGCCGGCCTTGGCCGCCTCTTCCAGGTCCTTCGAGACCTGCTCGTCGAAACAGGTCGCCATGAACTGGCCGCTGGCGTCGGAGCATTGCGCCATCATGAAGCGCTTGCCGCGCGCGGAGGTGCGATAGCGCGCGTCCTCGACAAGCACCGCCATCGTCGCACCGGCGCGGCTGCCGTCGTCGGGGATGTTGAGCTCGGACAGTGCCGTGTACGCGCGCGCGCCGTGGCTGACCGCGATGTGGCGGTGGCGATCGACCGGGTGCGCGGAGAAATAGAAACCGAACGCCTCCTTTTCCTGGTCCATGCGCTGGCTGAGCGTCCAGCGGACCGAGGGGGGGAGCTTGATCGCGTCGCCGGCGGGTTCGGCGTCACCGAACAGGCCGCCCTGCCCGCTGGTCTTCTGCTCGTGCGTGCGCGCGGCGATCGCGAGGATCGTCTCTGCGGTGGCGTGGATGCCGGCGCGGTTCTGGTCGAGGCCGTCGAACGCGCCCGCGGCGGCGAGCGTCTCGAGCTGGCGCTTGTTGAGCAGACGCGGATCAACTCGCTTGGCGAGATCGTCGAGGCCGGCGAACGGGCCGTTCTGGACGCGCTCGACGATGAGCTTCTCCATCGCGCCTTCGCCGACGCTCTTCAACGCGCCGAGGGCGTAGCGGACGGCGAGATTGTTCTCCTCGACGTCGGGCAGAACCTCGACGTCGAACTCGGCCTGGCTCGCGTTGATGCACGGCGGCAGCGCGGTGATCCCGAGACGGCGCATGTCGTCGGTGAAGATCGCCAGCTTGTCGGTCTGGTGGAGGTCGTAGCACATCGAGGCCGCAAAGAATTCGTGCGGGTGGTGCGCCTTGAGCCACGCGGTCTGGTAGGCGAGCAGCGCATAGGCGGCGGCGTGGCTCTTGTTGAAGCCATAGCCGGCGAACTTGTCGATCAAGTCGAACAGCGCGTTCGCCTCGGCCTTCTTGATGCCGTTGACGCTCAGGCAGCCCTCGACGAAGCCCGCGCGCTGCGCGTCCATCTCGGCCTTCACCTTCTTGCCCATCGCGCGACGCAGCAGATCGGCGCCACCGAGCGAGAAGCCGGCCAGCACCTGGGCTGCCTGCATGACCTGCTCCTGGTAGACGAAGATCCCGTAGGTCTCCGACAGTATCGGTTCGAGCAGCGGGTGCGGATAGTCGATCGCCTCGGTGCCGTTCTTTCGGCGGCCGAACGACGGGATGTTGTCCATCGGGCCCGGTCGATACAGCGACACGAGCGCGATGATGTCGCCGAAATTGGACGGGCGGACGGCGGACAGCGTGCGGCGCATGCCCTCCGATTCCAGCTGGAACACGCCGACCGTGTCGCCCTTTTGCAGCAGCGCGTAGACGCCGGCATCGTCCCATTCGAGCGCCTCGAGATCGACCGTCACGCCCCGCTTGGCGAGTAGCTGCACCGCCTTTTGCAGCACGGACAGTGTCTTCAGCCCGAGGAAATCGAACTTCACGAGGCCGGCACCCTCGACATATTTCATGTCGAACTGGGTGACGGGCATGTCGGAGCGCGGATCGCGATATAGCGGGACAAGCTGTGCCAAGGGGCGGTCGCCGATCACCACGCCAGCGGCATGCGTCGACGAGTGCCGCGGCAGTCCCTCCAGCTTCATCGCGAGATCGAGTAGCTTCCGCACGCCGTTGTCATTGGCGTATTCCTTCGCCAGTTCGCCGACGCCGTTGAGCGCGCGTTCCAGCGTCCAGGGATCGGTCGGGTGGTTCGGCACCAGTTTCGCGAGGCGATCGATCTGGCCATAGCTCATCTGCAGCACGCGGCCGGTGTCCTTGAGCACCGCGCGCGCCTTCAGTTTTCCGAAGGTGATGATCTGCGCGACCTGATCGCGGCCGTATTTCTCTTGGACGTAGCGAATCACTTCGACGCGCCGGGTTTCACAGAAATCGATGTCGAAATCGGGCATCGACACGCGTTCCGGGTTGAGGAAGCGCTCGAACAGCAGGCCCAGCTTGATCGGATCCAAGTCCGTAATCGTCAGCGACCAGGCGACGACCGAGCCGGCGCCCGAACCGCGGCCCGGGCCGACGGGGATGTCGTGGTCCTTCGCCCATTTGATGAAGTCGGCGACGATCAGGAAATAGCCGGGAAAGCCCATCTGGACGATCACGTCGACCTCGAACGCGAGGCGCTTACGGTAAACGTCGCGCCAGCCGTCTTCGCCCTCACCGTGGAGTTCGGTGATGCGGGCTAGGCGCGCTTCGAGCCCGGCCTCGGCGTCGTCGCGGAGCAGCTTGGCCTCGCCCTCGATATCGCCGGCGAGGCTGGGGAGGATCGGTTTGCGATACGGCGCCATCACCGCGCAGCGCTGTGCGACGACGAGCGTGTTGGCGATCGCCTCGGGCAGGTCGGCGAACATCTCGTGCATCACCGGCGCGGGCTTCATCCAAGCTTCGGGGCAACTGCGGATGCGGTCCTCGGTCTCGACATAGGTCGAGTGTGCGATGCAGAGCATGGCGTCGTGCGCGTCGCCGAACGCGCTCTCGGTGAAGCAGCACGGGTTGGTCGCGACGAGAGGCAGGTTGCGCTCATAGGCGATGTCGATGAGGTCGGTTTCGGCCGCCGTCTCGATCGCGTCGTTGCGGCGCGAGAGTTCGATGTAGAGGCGGTCGCCGAACAGGCCCTGCAGGCGGTCGAGATAGGCGCGCGCGCGATCCGGCTGGCCTTCCGCGAACAGCCGAGCGAGACCGCCTTCGCCGCCTGCGGTCAAGGCTATCAGACCGTCGGTGTGGCGTTCTAGCGCGGCGAAATCGACGTGCGCGGGCATCTCGATCGGGCGGTCGAGATGCGCCATCGAGACGAGTGCGCAGAGATTGTCGTAACCCTTCATGTCCTGCGCGTAGAGCGCGATCCAGTCGAACGGCGTGGGGACGCCGTCGGGCATGTCGGGGCGGCTGACGCCAAGCATCACGCCGATGATCGGCTGCACGCCATCCTTCTTGGCGGCGTCCGAATAGGCCATCGCGGCGTAGAGCCCGTTGCGATCGGTCAGCGCGGCCGCGGGGAAGCCCAGCGCGCGCGCCTGCTTGGCGATCGCTTTCGGATCGATGGCGCCGTCGAGCATGGTGTAGCAGGAGAAAACGCGAAGGGGGACGTAACCGGAATGAGGCATCATATTTAGGTAGGCGTTGACGCGTGATTCGGCCAGCGGCGTTGCGCCCGGTTGGAACACGGTGCACGACAAGCCGTTGCCGCGGTGCAACACGGGAGCCTTGTACATGACCGATCCACGCGGACACTTTGCCGAAACCGAAACGACCGCCGCAGGCTCGCCGCGCGCGGGTGCGGGATGGGGGTGGATCCTGGCGTATGGAGTCCTGTCGGTGTTGCTGGGATTCATGGCGTTCGCCTCGCCCTTTTCGGCGACCTACGCCGCGACACTTGTGATCGGCGCGTTCTTTATTGCGGCGGGGATTATCTCGATCGTGTCAGGGGTGGCCGGCAAAGGGCATGAGGGGCGCGGCTATGCGATCGGCTTTGGGCTGGTGTCGCTGGTGATCGGGCTGATCATGGCGTTCGAGCCAGCGACGGGGGCGATCTCGCTGACGTTGCTGATTGCGGTTTGGCTTGGTGTGCGGGGCGCGTTGGAGATCGGGCTTGGGGCGCGGTTTCGGCGTGGCAAGGGGCTGATGATTGCGCTGGGGGTGGTGAATATACTGCTGGCGGTGATCGTGCTGGCGACGTTGCCGTGGTCGGCGTTGACGCTGCCGGGGTATGTGCTGGGAATCAGCTTCTTGTTTGGTGGAGTTACTTCGGTTGCGTCTGCGTTGGCGCATAAGAAGGGTGCGCCGGCGTTTTCCGTGTGAACCGCTAGTTTGTTCTCCCGCGAAGGCGGGAGTCCAGTCTGGGCCCCCGCCTTCGCGGGGGAACATTCTTGGGCTGATGTCCGCCGCCGCTAAGCGCGCACCACCCCGGCGAAGGCCGGGGCCCAATTGGAGAGGTTGGAGTAACGAAGCGCAGCGTTCTTCATTGCCGCCCCCCAATTGGGCCCCGGCCTTCGCCGGGGTGGAGCAGAACGCTATAGCAGCTTCTCTATATCCTTGCGGATGTCCTCGGGCTGTGTGGTTGGGGCGTAGCGGTCCACCACCGCCCCATCGCGACCAACCAGGAACTTGGTGAAGTTCCACTTGATCGCCTTCGACCCGAGCACCCCCGGCGCATCCGACTTCAGCCGCTCGAACAGCGGGTCGGCCCCTGCCCCGTTGACGTCGATCTTGGCGAACACCGGGAACGTCACGTTGTAGCTCAGCGTGCAGAAGTTCGCGATCTCAGCTGCGTCACCCGGCTCCTGCCCGCCGAACTGGTTGCACGGGAATGCGAGGACTTCGAACCCGCGCTCCGCATAGTCACGATGTAGCGCTTCGAGGCCGTCATATTGGGGGGTGAAGCCGCATTTCGAGGCGGTGTTGACGATCAGCAGCATCTTGCCGCGATACGGTTCTAGCGAAGCCGCACTACCGTCGGCACTCTTAACGGTGAAGTCGGTGATCGCGGTCATGGGCGGTCCTCGTTTCGGGCCAGTAGGTAGGTCAGGTTCTGACGCACGCCGGGCCATTCGTGGCGGAGGATGCTGTAGACGACGGTATCGCGCAAGCGACCGTCAGCCATCACCTGGTGCCCGCGCAACGTGCCGTCTCGCTTGGCGCCGAGGCGTTCGATCGCGCGTTGAGAGTTCTTGTTGAGCGAATCCGTGCGGATCTGGACGCATTCGCAGCCGAGGGCATCGAAGGCGTGGGTCAACAGCATCAGCTTGGCTTCGGTGTTGACGCCGGTGCGCTGGACGGACTTGGCGTAGAAGGTGCCACCGATCTCCAGCCGCCTGTTGCCCTCGTTCATCCGCATGAAGCGCGTGGTGCCGACGACGGTCCCGCCGGCCACCACCGCGAACAGCCGCGCCCGCCCGAAGTCCTCCTCGCACAACGCCGCGGCGAGCCAACGCTCGGGCGCCTTCATCATCGCGACGTTGGCGTAAAACGTGTCCCACAAATTGTCCGCCGACGCCGCCGCCACCAGCGCATCCATGTCTTCGGCAACCAAAGAGCGGAGCGCGACGTGACGCCCGGTGAGCGTCGGCGTCTCGCCCCAGGTCACGCCAGCCGCCCCTCATGCAGTCGCAGCACGCGGTCCATGCGCGCCGCAAGCCGCTCGTTGTGCGTCGCGACCACCGCCGCCGTGCCCTGCTCGCGGACCAGCCGGATGAACTCGGCGAAGACGATGTCGGCGGTATGTTCGTCGAGGTTGCCGGTCGGCTCGTCCGCCAGGACTAGCGCGGGCTTGTTGGCGAGCGCACGGGCGACCGCGACGCGCTGTTGCTCGCCGCCGGAGAGCTGGCTCGGGCGGTGCGTGAGGCGGTGGCCGAGACCGAGCTGGGTCAGCAATTCCGCAGCGCGCCCGTCCGCCTCGACCCGCGTCGCGCCGTGGACGAGCTGCGGGAGGACGACGTTCTCGGTCGCGTTGAAGTCCGGCAGCAAGTGGTGGAACTGATAGACGAAGCCGAGGCTGTCGCGACGCACCACGGTCCGCTCATGCGCGTTGAGCTTGGCCGCCTCGGTGCCGGCGATCCTGATCGATCCCTGGAAGCCGCCCTCGAGCAGGCCCACGGCTTGCAAAAAGGTAGACTTGCCCGAGCCCGACGGCCCGAGCAGCGCGACGATCTCGCCCGGTGCGATCGCGAGGTCCACGCCGCGCAGCACGTCGATGGTCGCGCCACCTTGCGTGAAGCTCTTGGTCAGCCCGCTGGTCTGGAGGACGTAATCGTCGAACTTCTCGATCTGGCGATCGATCCTGAGGCCTTCATTCATAACGCAGCACCTGCACGGGGTCGGTACTCGCCGCCTTCCAGGCCGGATAGAGCGTTGCGAGGAAGCTGAAAACGAGCGCCATCAGCGCGATCACGACGATCTCGACGGGAGCGGTCTTCGACGGAAGTTCGGTCAGGTAGCGGATCGACGGATCCCACAGGTCCTGGCCGGTGACGAGCTGGACGAAGTTCACCACGCCCTGTCGGTAGAACAGGAAGATGAACCCGAGCAGGAGCCCCGCGACCGTGCCGAGCGCACCGATGGTGGTGCCGACAACGATGAAGATCCGCATCATCGAGCCGCGCGTCGCGCCCATCGTCCGCAGGATCGCGATGTCGCGCGTCTTGGCGCGGACCAGCATGATCAGCGACGACAGGATGTTGAACACCGCGACCAAGATGATGATCGACAGCACGGTGAACATCGCGACGCGCTCGACCGCGAGCGCCTCGAACAGCTGCGCGTTCATCGTCCGCCAGTCCTGGATCACCGCCTGCCCGCCGATCTTGTCGGCCAGCGGCTTGAGGATCTCGCCGACGCGGTCCGCATCGACCGTCTTCAGCTCGACCATGCCGGCCGCGTCGCCCATCAGGAGAAGCGTCTGCGCATCCTCGATCGGCATGATGATGTACGCCTTGTCGTAGTCATAGACGCCGATCTCGAAGATCGCGCCGACCGTGTAGCTGACGATCCGCGGCACCGTGCCGAACGGCGTCGTCTGGCCTTGCGGGCTGAACAGCGAGATCTCCGACCCGACCTGCGCACCGAGCGATTCGGCGAGTCGCGAACCGATCGCGATCCGGCCGGACCCTTGCGTGATCGACGATAGCGAGCCCATCACGACCTTGTTGCTGATCGTCGAATTGCGGCGGATGTCGTCGACGCGCATGCCGCGGACCAACACCGCCTCGGCGCGGCCGTTATAGGTGGCGGCGAGCGGCTGTTCGATCAACGGCAGCGCGCTGGTGACGCCCGGCGTCTTCTGCGCCTGCGCGACGATCTCGCGCCAGTCGGGGAGCCGGTTGCCGACGCCCTGCACCACCGCATGGCCGTTGAGCCCGACGATCTTGTCGAACAGTTCGGCGCGGAAGCCGTTCATCACGCTCATCACGATCACCAGCGCAGCGACGCCGAGCATGACCGCGACCAGGCTGATCGAGGCGACGAGGAAGATGAACGCCTCGCCCTTGCCCGGCAGCAGATAGCGGCGGGCTATCATCCGTTCGTAGCGTGAGAGGATCATGGGCGGCCAGGTTCGATCGTTAGGGATACAGTGCAGCGGCTCTAGGACGCGGCCCGTTGCGAGGCAACTGTCGGGCCTGCTTGGGACGGTGCGGCGGACCGTACGGAGCGGCCCGCGTTGGTCCCGGTTCGGAAGTGTCTAGATTGGTCTGTTGCGAAACCGCCACAGCCGCGGTCCAATCGTGAAACGGCTTGCGCAAAGACCGTGACAAAATCCATCGACATAACTAGCAACAAACTCGCTGAGACACAGGCAACGGCCGTGGTTCGGGGACTGCTTTTACGCCGCGCCGCAAGGTGCAGAGCGGAAGCGAAAAAATGGGGGCTGACGAGCGATCGTCACGCAGGCGCCCGGATCGGCAACGGTCCGGGCGTTTGCTTGTCCGGCGCAGTTTTTCGTGCGGTCTATACTTCGAGACATCTTTGGCAGTAGCGCTTGACGCCACGGCGGTGCCGTCATCCTGATGAAAGACGGGACCCAGAGCTAAACAGCACTGCGCGTTACTCCGGATCCTGACTTTCGTCAGGATGACGGGCGTGGTCACGAGAGCGAGTGGATATCTCGAGTCAGAGCAGCGAGGGCGTGCCCTAGACCCAGCGGGAAACGACCGTATTTCAGCACCACCAGCCGGATCATCTCGGATGACGAGCTGAAGTAACGAAACGGCGATGTTTGCTGCCGGGCGCGCCGCCTGCCTGATTCCCTACCCTGCCCGGTGCCACGCTGCCCACGATCTATCCGATGGCTCGACGTCGACCGCGAATTGCGCCTCGTTGGCGACTCCAGCGCAGTCAAACCGACCCGCGCGAGCAAGTGTCGCGGCTATGAGCTGGTGGCGGTCTGGCGTCCACATCACCATCCATGCGGCATATTCCGCGTTTGCGAGTGGTATCCAGCTTCCTGATGAAGCCCGGCTTCAAGGCTAAAACCCGGTCTAATACGTTCGCCAACTCGTCAGCGACCGCCAATATTCACCCGTCGGTCCGGAGTTCTCTCCGGACGATGTCTGCGCCCGCGGCCAAGGCCCTCAGCTTGCCCTTCGCGACGTTGCGCGAAAGAGGCGCCATGCCGCAATTCGTGGCGGGGTATAGCTTGTCCGCATCCACGAACCGGAGCGCGTTACGCAGAGTGTCGGCAACCTGTTCCGCAGTCTCGACGGTGTCGGTCGCGACGTCGATCGCGCCGACCATTACCTTCTTGCCGCGGACCAGTTCGATCAGATCCATGGGAACGCGCGAGTTCTGGCACTCCAGCGAGACGATATCGATCTTGGACTTTTGCAGACTGGGGAAGGTCTTCTCATATTGCCGCCATTCGGCGCCTAGCGTCTTCTTCCAGTCGGTATTCGCCTTGATGCCGTAGCCGTAGCAGATGTGCACGGCAGTCTCGACCTTCAGCCCCTCGACCGCACGTTCCAGCGTGGCGATCCCCCAATCGTTGGCCTCGTCGAAAAATACATTGAACGCGGGCTCGTCGAACTGAACGATATCGACTCCGACCGCTTCCAACTCTCGGGCTTCCTCATTGAGGATGCGGGCAAACTCCCATGCCAGTTTCTCGCGGCTGCGGTAGTGGGCGTCGTGGAGCGTATCGATCATCGTCATCGGTCCCGGCAGCGTCCACTTGATCGGCTGATCGGTCTGCGCACGCAGGAACCGCGCATCGTCGACGAATACGGATCTGGGGCGTGACACGGCGCCGACGACGGTCGGCACGCTGGCTTCATATCGGTCGCGGATCCGGACAACCTCGCGCTTTTCGAAATCGACGCCGTCCAGATGCTCGATGAACGTCGTGACGAAATGCTGGCGGGTCTGTTCGCCGTCACCGACGATGTCGATGCCTGCCTGCCGCTGATCGTCGACAGCCAGGCGCAGGGCGTCCTGCTTGCCGGCGATCAGTTCCTCGCCCTCCAGCTTCCACGGCGACCACAAGGTCTCGCGTTTCGCAAGCCAGGAGGGTTTGGGCAGGCTGCCCGCGGTCGTCGTCGGCAACAATGTCATCATGGAGAATACCTTGTGCTCGTGAGGATCAAAGGCCGCAGGTTTCGGACCAGCGCTGAAGCGCGGCGCCATGCGGTTTGATGAACGCCTCTTCGGCGAATTTGCCCTGCTCCGCGGCAAGCCTGCTGCGTTCCTCGCGGTCGTAGACGACGCGCGTCAGTGAATAGTCCTGACACCCCAAGCTCGGGCGATAGTGTTCCGCCGCCACGGAGTTGGCGTTATAGATCTCTGGACGGTAGATCTTCTGGAAGGTCTCCATAGTGCTGACCGTGCTGGCGAGTTCGAGGTTGGTATAGTCACTGACGAGATCGCCAATATGATAGAACGCGAGCGGCGCGACGCTGTGCGGCGGCATGAAATACCGCACCTTCATTCCCATTTTGGCAAAATACCGGTCGGTCGCGGAAGGCTCGTCGTTCCTGTATTCGACCCCGAGAATGGGATGCACGTTCGCCGTTCGGTGATAGACCTCCTTGCTCGATACGCTCAGGCATATGACCGGTGGCTTGCGAAAATGGTCTTGGTAGGCGCTTGAGCCGAGGAATTGCCTGAACAAATTACCGTGGAGATCGCCGAAGCCTTCGGGCGCTTCGCCGCTTCCGGTCTTGCGGTGATCCGGCAGGACGACGCTGAAGTCGTAATCCCGCACGTAAGACGAGAAGTTTTTGCCAACTATCCCGTCGGTACGCTGGCCACTGTTCTTGTCGGTGACGGTGGTGTGCAGGATTTCTATCAGCGGAAACGCTTCGTCGCGGTCGTCGTCGACGATCCTGAGCACTGCCGAGATGATTTTCAGTACTACCGCGTAGCGATCACCTACGGGATTATCCCAGTGCATCAGCGAGTTGAAGCGACGGTCGATCATCACCAGCGTGTTGCGCAAATTCTCCTGGCGGCTTTCCCCGCGCGCAAGGTTCGCGAAATTGGTGGTGATCCGCGTATTTTTGGCAGGACGATAGTCCTCATCGAACGGGATGCTGGTTATCGTGAACGTGAACCTGCTATTCGTCATGACTCACCTGCTTTTGCGGTCAGGAGGCCAAGGAAGAGCGCGCAAGGCATCGTCAGGCCCGGATGGCGTAAGCCACGAGCCTTGCGTCAAGCGCGATCCACCGGAGGAACCCCCGTCCGAGGAACGTTATCGCGTCGGAGGCAGGTCTCCTGGCTCACGGGTCAACGCGGTGGTTCCGGCCTTCCCAGGCTCGTTGCGCGAGCCCAGTGACGCAAAATGGAACCGCCGCTCGCCGCTTACAGTTGCGGGGGCAGCGCCGGATTATGCCCCGAAGGACATCACCGGCTTCCCGTCTTAGCCTCATCGCCATGCCTGGGATGAGGAACCTCGACACGCTGGTTAAACGCTATCACTGCGGCGGTGTCAATCGTGATATAAAGATATCCTTATATCTTTATATGATGGTTCAAGTGCGTGTTTCGTCCTGCCCGAAGTCCTGCTCAATCCAGCCATTGCGATGCGGACCATCGAGGTTCGCCGTGTAGCGGCCAGATCAGGCACCCCGCCGGGGGTTACGAGACGCATTCGCTCCGAAAGTCGGCATTGCCGATAGCGCCCCTTACGCCGACGGCTATGGCTATTTCTGGTATTCGAAGGTCCAACAGATCGATGGCGTGTCGGTCCCGGTTTCATTCGCGTCGGGCAACGGCGGCAACAAGATATACGTGGTCCCAAGCCGCCACCGGGTAGTTGCCGTCACGTCCAGTGCTTACGGCCACGGCTACGGCCTGCGGCGATCGGAAGCGATCCTGAGGGCCATCCTTGCAACGGATCGGCCGTGTCGCGCCAACTACGCTTGGCGAGGTTGCCCGTCGGAGGTGGGAAAACGGGGGCAGGTCAGTCGCGCGTGACGGATGGCCGTTTTATGGACGGGGAATCGCAAGCCGAGCCTCCGACATTTGGCGAACGCGCCTTTGCCTGCAGCTTCCGGCCAGACCCATGACCGGACGTTGCCCTCTTTACCCTTTGCAAACTCCAGTCGTCATTAATCACCAAATCCGCCGCGATCGGGTCGTTCCACGGTGCCCGGTTACAGCACTACCATTATCTGCTACCTCGCCGATCGATGCGTAGGCTCCTGCCCTTCCTTGCCTGTCTGATGCTCGTCCTGACCACCTGGGTCGGGGTGGCGCATGCGGCCGAAGTCGGGGGATGCATCGAGACCAGCCAGTACGCCGCCGGTTCCCATGTCGATGGCGACGGCGATCAGGTCGCGGCCGATGCCGACAAGGGCTATCCGCACCATCATGGCAGTTGCCACGCGCATCACATGAGCGCGCCGGACGCCGACACGCTCTGCGGCGCGACCGTCCTCGCCGGCGCGATGCTCGCGTCGGTCGACGGTGCGACGCTTGAGGGCCGCGATGCCGACACCGCGCTGAGACCACCGCAGGCCTAACGCGTCGATCGGGTGCGCCGTGCGCGCCCGCGTCCCCGTCGTCAGGAGCATCCCCATGCATCGCATCATTGCGGCCGTCATCGCCGCAGGGGTCTGCGCATCTTCGCTGCAGGCCCAGACCCGTCCGCCAGGCTCGGCGGAGCCGGTCCTCACGCTCGCCGAGGCGCTGGCCCGTGCCGGCGCATCGTCGCCCTTCCAGGATGCCGCCTCCGCCGGAGTCCACGCCGCCGAAGCGCAGCGCCGCGTCGCCGCGCTGCGTCCGAACCCGTCGCTCGTCGCGGAGACCGAGAACGTCGCCGGAACCGGCATCTATCAGGGACTGCGCTCGTCCGAGACGACCGTCGGTCTCGCCCTGCCGCTCGAACGCGGCGGCAAGCGCGGCGCCCGGATCGCGCTCGCCGACGCACAGATCGGTCGCGCCGGTCTCCAGGCCGCCATCGCGCGCGCCGACCTGCGCCTGCGCGTCACGCAGACCTACGTCGTCGCGGTCGCCGCGCAGCGCCGCGTCGGGATCGCCCGCGATCAGCGCGGCATCGCTGCCGAAGTCCTTCGCGCCGCGCGGGTGCGCGTAAAGGCCGGTCGGGCGTCGCCACTCGAGGAACAGCGCGCCGACGTCGCGCGCGTGGCCGCCGATGGTGCGATGGAGCGCGCCGAGCGTTCAGCCATCGTCGCCGCGGCAAACCTAGCCCGGCTTGTCGGCATAGCTGTTGGCCCGCTCGACGACGCCTGGTTCGAGCGCGTCGATGCGCCCCGCAAGTCGCCTGCTCCCGACACGACGCTCACGCTGACTGCATCCGCCGCCCGCGCCGATCTGGCGACCGCCACCGCCCAGGTCCGCCTCGCGCACAGTCAGCGCGTGCCGGACCTCACGCTCAGCGCCAGCGCGCGCAGGCTGGAGCAGACCAACGACGTCGCCGCGGTCTTCGGCGTCTCGATCCCGCTCGCCATCTTCAACGGCGGCCGTGCGGCGGTCGCCGTGGCGGATGCCCAGCGCGACCAATCGGACGCGTTGCGCCGCGTCGCGCTGTTCGACGTCGAACAGGACATCGCCGGCGCGCAGGTCGATGCCGCGAACGCCGCGACGACGGCGCGCAACGCCGCCGGCCCGGCGCTCGCCGCCGCGCTGGAGGCCGCGCGGATCGCCCGCATCGGCTACCGCGAAGGCAAGTTCGGCCAGCTCGATCTGCTCGACGCCGAACGCACGCTGCTCGACACCCGGGCGGCGGCGATCGACGCGCTGGCCGCCTATCACGACGCACAGGGGCGGTTCGAGCGACTCACCGCTGACGCGCTCCCGACCAAGGGCACCGATCGATGACCATCATCCTGCGGGCGATCGCGCCTGTCGCCATCGCCTTGGCCATCGTCGGCTGCGGACGCCCATCCGAGCAAGCGACCAACGCAAGCGCCGAAGCGGGCGACAAGCAAAACGAGAGCGCGAGCGATCCTGCCGTTGCCATTCTGTCGGTCCAGCAGATCGCCGATGCCGGTATCGAAATAACCCGCCCTACAGTGGGGGGCGTGGCCGGCGCGATCGAGCTTCCGGCGACGATCGAGGGCGATCCGCAGGACGTGCGGGTCGTATCCGCCACGATCGGCGGCCGGCTGGTCGCGCTCACCAGAAACCTCGGCCAGTCGATCGGCCGCGGCGAGACGTTGGCGATCATCGAAAGCGGCGAGGCGGCGTCGCTCAACGCCGAGGTCGAGGCGGCGGGTGCGCGGTCGGCGCTCGCCGCGTCTAACCTCCGCCGTGAACGGCGACTGTTCGCCGAGCGCGTGTCGCCCGAGCAGGACCTCGTCGCCGCACGCACCGCAGCGACCGAGGCCGGCATCGCGCTACGTCTCGCGCGGCAGCAGCTGTCGGCCACCGGCGGGGGCGGCGGAGCGCTCAACCGCATCGCCGTCCGCTCCCCGATCACCGGCCAGGTGATCGCGCGGTCGGCCACGCTCGGGCAACAGGTCGCGGCCGACGCCGAACTGTTCCGCGTCGCCAATCTCGCCAAGGTGTCGGTGACGATGTCGCTCGTGCCTGCGGACGCCGGCCGCGTGAAGCCGGGCGCGCGCGTCGAGGTGACGTCTGCCGGCCGCCGTCAGGACGGCCGCGTCATCTTCGTCTCGCCGATCCTCGACGAGACCACGCGGCTGGTCCCGGTGATCGCGACGATCGACAATGCGGGCGGCCTGTGGCGCGTTGGCGAGAATGTCGGCGTGTCGGTGCTGCTCCCCGCCAGCGGGGATCGCAGCGTCGCCGTGCCCTCGGCCGCCGTGCAGATGATCGCCGACAAGCCGCACGTCTTCGTCCGGACCGCGACCGGCTTCCGCGCGACGCCGGTGACGCTCGGCCGTACCAATGGCGGCGCGGTCACCGTGACCGCCGGCCTGACCGGCGAGGAGCGCATCGCCTCGACCAACTCGTTCACGCTCAAGGCCGAACTCGGCAAGGGCGCGGCGAAGGACGAGGACTAGGCCATGCTCTCGCGTATAGTAAAGCTCGCCGTCGAGAAGCGCTGGCTAGTCCTACTGCTGACGGTCGCCGCGGCGCTCGCCGGTGTGTTCGCCATCCAGCGGCTGCCGATCGACGCCGTCCCCGACATCACCAACAACCAGGTGCAGATCAACGTCGTCGCGCCAGCGCTTTCGCCCGACCAGATCGAGAAGCAGGTCGCCTTCACCGTCGAGACCGCGCTGGCCGGCATCCCCGGCCTCGCCTACAGCCGCTCGCTCAGCCGCAACGGCTTCGCGCAGGTCACCGCCGTCTTCGACGAGAGGACCGACATCTACTTCGCCCGCGCCCAGGTGGCGGAACGGCTGCGGACCGCCGAGGCCGATCTGCCCGACGGCGTGGTACCCGAGATGGGGCCGATCGCCACCGGCCTCGGCGACATCTTCATGTGGACGGTCGAATACCGCGAGCTCGATCAGGTCCGTCACCGCAACGGCGAGCCGGGCCTGCAGAAGGACGGCAGCTATATCACGCCCGAGGGCGATCATCTCGTCAGCGAACCCGACAAGGCGACCTATCTGCGCACCGTGCAGGACTGGATCGTCACACCGCAGCTGAAAAGCACCGCGGGTCTCGCGGGCGTCGACAGCCTCGGCGGCTACACCAAGCAATATCTCGTCGTTCCCGATATCCAGCGGATGGCGGCGATGAAGATCACGCTGAACGATCTCGCCACCGCGCTCGAGCGCAACAACACCAGCGCCAGCGCCGGCATCGTCGACCGCAACGGCGAGGGTCTCGCGGTCCGCGCCGACGGCCGGATCCGCAACGCCGACGAGCTCGCGCGCACCGTGGTCGCAACGCGCGAGAGCGTGCCGATTCTGCTCAGCCAGATCGCTACCGTCCGCACCGGCCAAGCGCTGCGCATGGGCTCCGCGTCCGAAAACGGCCACGAAGTCGTCGTCGGCACCGCGGTCATGCGGATCGGCGAGAACAGCCGCACTGTTTCGACCGGCGTCGGCAATCGGCTGGCGGAGATCGGCCACGCGCTGCCCGTCGACGTGGTGGTGAAGCCGGTGCTCAACCGCACCGAACTCGTCAATTCGACGATCGCGACCGTCGCCCGCAATCTGGCCGAAGGCGCGGTGCTGGTCATCGTCGTGCTGTTCGTGCTGCTCGGCAATTTCCGCGCGGCGCTGATCGCGGCGCTGGTTATCCCGGTCACAATGCTGCTGACGAGCATCGGTATGCTGAAGGCCGGCGTGTCCGCGAACCTGATGAGCCTCGGCGCGCTCGACTTCGGGCTGATCGTCGACGGCGCCGTGATCATCGTCGAGAATGCCCTGCGTCGTTTGGGCGAGGCACAGCATGACAGGGACGCGCCGCTGTCGCTCCGGGACAGGCTGGATCTGGTCGCCGCATCGGCGCGTGAGATGATCCGGCCCTCGGTCTACGGCCAGGCGATCATCATCCTCGTCTACGCGCCATTGCTCACCTTCACCGGCGTCGAGGGCAAGATGTTCGAGCCGATGGCGCTGACCGTCATCATCGCGCTCGTCTTCGCGTTCGTCCTGTCCATGACGTTCGTCCCCGCAGCGATCGCGATCGCGCTCAGCCGGCGCATCGACGAGAAAGAGAGCCGGATCATCGGCTGGCTGCGTCGGCGCTACGAACCGGGTCTCGGCAAGGCGATGCGCCGCCCGAGTATCACGCTGGGCATCGCCGTCGGCGCGCTGGCGCTGGCGGGTGTCGCCTTCACCACGCTCGGCCAGGAATTCCTGCCGCAGCTCGACGAGGGCAACATCCTCGTTCAGGCGGTCCGCATCCCCGGCACATCGGTCGACCAGAGCCAGGCGATGCAGCTCCAGGTCGAGAAGCTGCTCGCGCGCCAGCCCGAGGTCCGCTTCGCCTTCTCGCGCACCGGCACGTCCGAGATCGCAAGCGATCCGATGCCGCCCAACGCCACCGACACCTTCGTGATCCTGAAGCCCAAGGCCGAATGGCCCGACCCCGGCCTCTCGAAGGAATCGCTGGTCGCGCGGATGGCGAAGCAACTCGCGACACTGCCGGGCAACGCGTACGAGATCACCCAGCCGATCCAGATGCGCTTCAACGAGCTGATCGCCGGCGTGCGCGGCGACATCGCGGTGAAAATCTTTGGCGACGACTTCAGCGGCATGAACGCTGCCGCCGACCGCATCGCTGAAATCCTGCGCAAGACACGCGGCGCGGTCGACATTCGCGTCGAGCAGACGGAGGGTCTGCCGATGCTCGACATCCGTCCGAACCGGATGGCGATGTCGCGGATCGGCGTCACCGCGGGCGACGTGCAGGACACCGTGGCCGCCGCGATCGGTGGGCGCGAGGCTGGCATGATCTTCGAAGGCGACCGGCGCTTCCCCGTCGTGATCCGCCTGGCGGAGGCATCGCGCTCGGATCTCACCCAGGTGGCGCAGATCCCCGTGCCGACATCGGCGGGCGGGTTCGTGCCGCTGTCGACCGTCGCCGACATCGCGGTCGTCGACGGCCCCAACCAGATCAGTCGCGAGAACGGCAAGCGCCGCGTGGTCGTCCAGGCCAATGTGCGCAACCGCGACGTCGCGGGCGTGGTCGCCGATGCGCGCGCGGCGATCGACGCACAGGTGACGATGCCGCCCGGCACCTATGTCGAATGGGGCGGGCAGTTCGAGAACCTCGCCTCGGCGCGCGATCGCCTGATGCTCGTCGTGCCGGTCTGCTTCGCGGTCATCATGCTGTTGCTCTACGGCGCGCTCGGCTCGGTCCGCGACGCGGCGATCGTGTTCACCGGCGTGCCGCTCGCGCTGGTCGGCGGCGTCCTCGCGCTTGTGGTTCGAGGGATGCCGTTCTCGGTCTCGGCTGCGGTCGGCTTCATCGCGCTGTCGGGGATCGCGGTGCTCAACGGTCTGGTCATGGTGTCATCGATCCACGACCTGATGGCGGGGGGCATGGACAGGGTCCGCGCCGCACACGATGGCGCGCTGGCCCGGCTGCGCCCCGTGGCCATGACGGCGCTCGTCGCCAGCCTCGGTTTCGTGCCGATGGCACTCGGCCACGGCGCCGGTGCCGAGGTGCAGAAGCCGCTGGCGACCGTTGTGATCGGTGGCCTGGTCTCGGCGACGCTGCTGACCCTGTTCATCCTCCCGACACTCTATGCACGGTTCGGCAATGGAGCGCCTCGAAGGATGTGATCTCCGGGAACGCGTTCGATCCGAGGAGACCCTGCATAGGCTCCTTTTCAGATCCGCACCATCTGCACAGGCTCGCTCGCCGCTAAGCCGAGACCGGCATGCCCTGGTCCCGGATGGCGAAGCGGGACGGGGCGTCCCTCGCGGCGCATCCGCTCGATCGCCGCCGGCCAGGACGGAAGGTCGGCGCTGTCCTGAACCCAGCGAACGGTGCTGGCCTCGTCGCCCCACTCGCTCATCTTGGGCATCGCGTTGTGGTGGGCGCCCCCGGTGACATACGCCAGTAGTGCGGCCTCGTCGCGCCATACGCTTATCGTCCAATAGGCGCGGTCGCGATCGTGGCGCAGCGCTCCGGCGATGTAACCGTCGCTTCGCCTGATCTGCGCGAGGCAGCGCTGCGCATGGATCAGGAAGAAGGGCAGGAACCGCAGGCTGCGAACGCGGAAGCGGGTGACGCTGACGACGAAGCCGCTCACAACGTCACGACCAGCTTGGTCGCCGAGACACCGCGGCGTTGCTGCTCGAGTGCCGCCGGGATCGCCGACAGCCCGTGACCTGCAATTTCGACTGCAGGCGCTGCCACGTAGCGGCCGTCGGCCAGTGCTTCGGGCAGGAATGTCTCGAAGATCATCGGCCCCACCTCGTTGCTGATCAACGTGCTGCCCCAGATCATTTTCAGGGTCACCTTCTTGCGGCGTGCGCTCAGCGCGAGTGCGATATTGCCGGCGACCGTGCCGGCCATCGCGGCAATCAACTTGCGCCAATGACCCCGTCCCGCCGGGACTGCGTCGAAGGACGCGGGCGGCGTCGCCATCGCGATGAAGCGATTGCCTTTGCACGGTCCAAGAATGTCGATGCACGGCTGCACCGATCCCGGGCCGATCGCGACCGCGCCTGCGACCGTTTTCCCACGCAACGCCGCGCCTATGTCGGCAACGACGGTCGGACTTCGATAGTCGAACACAGCGGTCGCGCCGAGCTTCTCCAGCAGCCCGAAATTGCGCGGCGAGGCCGTGGCGATCACTTCGTAGCCAGCGGCGACGGCCAGTTGCACCGCATTGACGCCGACGCTGGTCGACCCACCCCATACCAAGACGATCCGACCGGTCGCCCGTGCTCCCTTGGCGGGTGCGTTCAGCGCGAGGAAATCGCGCTGGAAGAGCGCGCATGCTGCGGTCGAGATACCGAGCGGCAGCGCGGAAGCATCCTCGAAGGCGAGCGCATCTGGGATCGCGGCCGTCATATGCTCGAGCAGGACGACGTAGGTCTGGAAAGCGCCCTCTGCGGCGCGGTTACGCGTCTTGTCGGTACTCCCGGCAAAACCCACGACCCGGTCACCGACCCGAAACCGGGTCACGTCCGCGCCGACGTCAATGACCTCGCCGACGACGTCGGAGCCGACGATGGCCGGATAGTGCAGGTAGGGGGTCATCAGGTCGCCCGAGGTCTGCACCAGCCGGTCCATCGGGTTCACCGCGATCGCACGGGTGCGAATGACAATTTCACCCGACTGCGCGGTCGGAAACGGCGCTGCCCCCACGGTGAAGGCGGCACGCTTCGAGGAAAGCCAGAGGGCGGTATTGTCGATCATGATCTGTCTCCCGCGGTGCCAGGTGAAGATGCATCGATGAGATCTGGGATAGTCCCGTGACACTGGACGGCCCATGCTTCAAAGTCCGCCAATTCATCGCCAGCGTCCAGGAATGTCGCAATGGATCCCTTGTCGGACGTACTCGCCCTGCTGAAGCCCAGCAGCTACGGATTTCGAGGCCTGGATGCCGGCGGGGACTGGGCGCTTGCCTACCCGCCGGCCGAGGGAGTCAAATGCTTCGCGATTCACACCGGGACATGCTGGATCGCACTGGAGGGCGGACGCGAGCCGATGGCGCTTCAGGCGGGCGATTTCATCCTGCTTCCCGGCCGCGTCGCGTTCAACCTCTACAGCGCGATCGGCGCGCCGGTGACCGACGCCTTTGCATTCTTCCCGTCGTTCCCCGCCGGCGAGACCGGTGTCCTCGGTGGCGGCGGCAGTTGCTCGGGCGTGGGCGGCTTCTTCGACTTCACCGGGCTCCACACCGACCTTTTGCTCGGCATCCTGCCCCCGATCGTCCACATCCGGGCAGAGGCGACCAAGGCGGCGCTCGGCTGGCTGATCGAGCGGTTGATGCGCGAGCTGCGAGACCCGCAACCGGGCGGCACGCTGATGGCGGGGCATCTGGCGCAGACGCTGCTGATCGAAGCACTACGACTACACCTCGCCGAGCGCTCGCCCCACAGCGCAGGCTGGTTGTTCGCGCTGGCCGACACGCAGATGCGCGCCGTGATCTCGGCAATGCATGCAGACCCCGCCCGGCGCTGGACGCTTGCCGATCTCGCCCGAACAGGCGGCATGTCGCGGTCCAGCTTTGCCGTGCGGTTCAAGCAAACGGTCGGCGAGCCGGCGATGGACTATTTGACCCGCTGGCGGATGATGCTGGCGGCCGATCGGCTGGCGAGCGGGCGTGTCTCGATCGCGACCGTGGCACCCGCCGTCGGCTACGAGTCTGAAAGCGCTTTCAGTGCGGCGTTCAAGCGGACGTTCGGCCACTCGCCGAGCGAATTCACCAAGGCGGTGGCCGCGTAGCCAGTCTTATTGCCGCGGGCGGCGATCGCGCAGACGTCCTTTTCAGCGGGCGACAGGGAGCGCCTGCGATCGATAATGAGAGTTATTCGCATTATTCTTGATGCACGTTTCGACAGGCGTTAGGCGGAGGTGTGACATCGCAATCTTCCTCTCCACATCGCCGCACATCAGTCAGCCGCAACCGAAAAAAATGGCGTAGCTGGTGGTTGAAGCAGCTCCATAGCTGGCACTGGATCAGCGCGGCTTTGTCGCTGGTCGGCATGCTGCTGTTCGCGATCACCGGCATCACGCTGAACCATGCGGCGACGATCGGTGCCAAGCCGGTGGTCATCGAGAAAAGCGGCATGCTGCTCCCGTCGCTTCGCCGCATGCTGACCGCACCGCACACGCCGGACACGCCTCTGCCCGCGCCCGTCGCGAAAAGCGTTGCGGCCACGGTCGGCCTCGATCCCGCCGGCAAGTCGGTCGAGTGGTCCGACACCGACGCCTATGTCGCGCTGCCACGCCCGGGTGGCGACGCCTGGGTCAGCATTGAGCGCGTGACCGGACGCATCACCGCGGAAACGACCGATCGCGGCTGGATCTCGTACCTGAACGACCTCCACAAGGGTCGCAACGCGGGCGAAGCCTGGGCGTGGTTCATCGACATCTTTGCCGGCGCCTGCATCCTGTTCACGCTGACCGGACTACTCCTGTTGCAGCTCCATGCGCGCCATCGGCCGACGACCTGGCCGATCGTCGCCGCCGGGCTCGCCATTCCCGTCCTGCTTGCCATCCTGTTCGTCCATTGAGGGGTTCTGCCATGCGTCCTACCGCGTTGCTGTTGTTTGGCGGGGCGATCACCGCGCCTGCGCTGTCGTTGCCCGCCAGCGCCGCGCCCGCGGGCACCGTCACGATCACCATCCCCCGGCTGAGCGTCGCGGAATATCACAAACCCTATGTCGCGGTCTGGCTCGAGCCGGTCGGCGGCGGCGCGCCGCGCACGCTCGCGGTCTGGTATGATCTGAAGAAGCGCGGCAACGATCCCGGCACCAAATGGCTTGCCGACCTGCGCGCATGGTGGCGCAAGGGCGGCCGCAGCATGACGATGCCCGCCGACGGCATCAGCGGCGCGACGCGTGCGCCGGGCCAATACACCATCCCGCTGCCCGCCGACGTCAAGCCCGGCCAGTATGTCCTGAACGTCGAGGCTGCGCGCGAAACCGGCGGCCGCGAGCTCGTGTCCGTACCGCTTACCGCCGGAGCCCGCACCACGGGCAAGACCGAACTCGGCGCCGTCGCCATCTCCGCCCGCTAAGGATCACAGCATGAAGCCTTTTGTTGCACGCCTGATGGCCGCCGCCGCGCTGTTGTCGATCCCCGCCGCGCTGTCTGCGCACCGCATGTGGCTGTTGCCATCGGCCACCGTGTTCTCAGGGACCGATGGCTGGGTGACGGTCGACGCCGCGGTCTCGAACGACCTGTTCTTCTTCGATCACCAGCCGCTCCGCCTCGACGGCATGAAGGTCTGGCAGCCCGACGGCAGCGAGGGTACACTGCAGAACGGCGCGACCGGGCGCTATCGCTCGGTATTCGACGTGAAGCTCGACAAACCCGGCACGTGGAAGATCGGCACGCAGATGTCCGCGGTCATGGGCAGCTTCAAGATCGACGGCGTTGAGAAGCGTCTCGGCGGTCGTCGCGGTCCACCGCAGCCGAACGCGCCTGCCCCGCTGACCGTCGCCGACATCCCCGCCAACGCGACTGACGTGAAGGTCACCGAGGTATCGGGCCGCAACGAGATTTTCGTGACCGCGGGCGCGCCGACCACCACCGTCTTCAAGACCACCGGCAAGGGCCTCGAGTTCGCGCCGATCACGCACCCCGACGAGCTGGTCGCGGGCGAGACCGCCAAGTTCCGCTTCCTGCTCGACGGCAAACCCGCGTCCGGCCTGAAGGTCACGGTGATCCCCGGCGGCAAGCGTTATCGCAACGACGAGGGCGCCCGCGAGCTGACCACCGGCGCGGACGGCGTGTTGAGCGTCTCGTGGCCGACCGCGGGCATGTACTGGCTCAACGCGACGCTGACCGACGCCAAGGCAACGAGCCCGCGCGCGACCGAACGCCGGATGAGCTACGTCACGACGCTCGAAGTGCTCACCCCCTGAGGCGATCGGCGTGAGTTTGGCGGCATGAGTTTTGGCGGCATGAGTTTGGCCGCATGAGGATCGCGGCATGAGGATCGCGCTGCCACCGACGATCGACGCCGCGGCGTTCGCGGCGCGCGATCCGTCGGCGGTGGTGCTCGATCTGCACGGCGAGACGATGGGGACGTCGTGGAGCGTGCGCTTCGCCGCGCCCGCCGGCACCGACCCGTCGCCGATCCGAGCGGCGATCGTCGCGCGGCTGGCCGGGCTCGTCGCGGAGATGAGCCACTGGGCACCGGACTCGCTGCTGTCCCGCTTCAACCGGTCGGCGCCCGGCACCTGGACGACGCTCCCACCCGACTTCGCGCATGTCATGACGCGCGGCCTCGCGCTCGCCGAGCTGACCGGCAGCGCGTTCGATCCGGCGATCGGCAGGCTCGTCGATACCTGGGGTTTCGGCCCTGTCCCCGTCGCGCATCTGCCGGGCGCTCCCGAGATCGAGACGGCACGCGCGACATCGGGCTGGCGTCGGCTGTCGTTCGCCCCCGACGGCGCGCATCTTCGTCAACCCGGCGGCACCGCGCTCGACCTGTCGGGGATTGCCAAGGGCCACGCGGTCGACGTTATCGCGGACCTGCTCCACGACGCAGGCATCGCGAACGCACTGGTCGAAATCGGCGGCGAGCTCGTCGGTCGTGGTATCAAGCCCGACGGCGATCCCTGGTGGGTCGACCTCGAAAGTCCACCCGGCCTGACACTACCCCCGCTCCGGATCGCGCTGCACGGCCAGGCGGTAGCGACCTCAGGCGACTATCGCCGCGGCGCCCACACGCTCGATCCACGCACCGGGCGTCCGATCGAAACGCACGTCATCTCCGCCAGCGTGATCCACCAGACCGCGCTCGATGCCGACGCCTGGGCGACAGCGCTGACCGTGCTTGGCCCGGACGGTCTTGACCTTGCGGACGACCAAGGGATCGCCGCGCGGCTCGTCACGGAGATCGACGGCACCGTCCGAGAATATTTAACTCCCGGTCTTTCGAGGATGCTGAGCGACTGATCGCCGCCTCGATACATCCGCCGAGTAGGTGTCTATCCTGGCAAAACTTGTTTCCCCGCGAAGGCGGGGACCCAGACTGGACTCCCGCCTTCGCGGCAGAACATCGCGCGCGAAGTGGGCCGGCGGGACAGCCTGATCGATCAGATCCGCTCCCAACCCCTCGCCCCGGACCTAGGACACGCCGCTGCAGATCCGGGTGAAGTCGACCACCGACTGGAAATAGCGGACGCTGAAATTCTCCCCGCCAGGGAGAGGATACGGATACGGAGACAGCGACGTCGCCTCAAATCGCCTCGAACGCCAGCGTCACGGTGAAGCTCGAATACGCATCCGCCGCACTTGGCGTAGCTGCGCGGTGCCGCACGAGCATCAGGTACCGCCCGGCATCGGACGGGGTCAGCGTCACCTTCCCGGCCTTGTCGCTGTTCACAGTCGCGACCTGCTTGCGCCCGTCATAGAAGCCGGTCTCCCGGAACAGCGTCACGGGTTCGCCGGCGAGCGGCTTGCCCTCGTACAGGATTTCGAACGCGGCTGCTGAACCCGGCGCATAACTGCTCGGATCGCCGAGTGGATGAATCTCCAGCGCCTTGCCGCGCGCCGTCAGCGCCCCCGCAGCGCCGGGCTTGCCGCGCACCACATAGGCGTCGGCCAGCGTCGTGCTGCGCACGTCGACCGACGTCGCGCCGGGCGGTGGCGTCTTCCCTTCGCCGACGATCGTCCAGACCTCGCCGGTCCGGTACATCTTGCTCAACCGGCCGATCCGCTGCCCGGACGACAGCCGGTACACACCGTCCGCCGGTAGCGCGGCCTCGACGATCGCCTGGTCGGTGGTCAGCGTAGGTGCGGCCAGCTTGACGGTCTTTCCGTCGGGCCCGGTGATCTCGAACGGCGCGTCCTTCATCGCGATTTCAGGCCGGAAGGCGTCCTCGGTGAACGATGCCTGGAGCGTGACGCGATCACGCCCTGCCGCGTCGAACACGCTCGGCAGCACATATGGCATGTGCGCCGCAGAGGGTCCCGACACGAGGGCGAGGACGGTGGCTATGGCGGGGGCGAGCGCCCCGGTCGCTCGTGCCGTCCGCCAATTTCCCCTGATCTTCGTCATCGCGATGCTCCTTTTCGATGCCACTTGATAACGAGAATGATTCGCAACAGCAAGCTGCCAGACCGTGGGGATAACGAACATGACATTGACCAAATTGCTGGCCGGCATCTCGCCGGTCGCGCTGATGATCGGCACCGCCGGCCTTGCCCATGCAGAGCCCACTTTGCCGGAAGCGGTGCACGCATCGGCGACCGACACGTCGGCTACGACCGCGCCAACCGCCGATCCGGAGGGTCAGGACAAGACGATCACCGTCACCGCGACGCGCACCGAGAAGGCGGTCGAGGACGTTCCCGCGACCGTATCGGTAATCGACGCGCAGACGATCGAGGATCGCTTCATCTCCGACATCAAGGATCTGGTGCGCTACGAGCCGGGCGTCACCGTCCGCCGCGCGCCGTCGCGCTTCACCGCCGCCGGATCATCCACCGGGCGCGACCGCGACAGCGGGTTCAACATCCGCGGACTCGAGGGCAACCGCGTCCTCATCACCGTCGACGGCGTCCGCGTTCCCGACGCGTTCAGCTTCGGCGCGCAATCCGTCGGCCGCGGCGATTACGTCGATCTCGACCTGCTCAAGTCGGTCGAAATCCTGCGCGGCCCCGCTTCCGCGCTATACGGCAGCGACGGCGTCGCGGGCGCGGTCAGCTTCATCACCAAGGACCCGCGCGATTTCCTGAGCGGCGGCAAGCTGGTCGGCGGCGGGCTTCGCTCGAGCTACGATTCCTCGGACGACAGCTGGACCAACGGCTTCGTGGTCGCAGGGCGCACCGGCGATATCGAGGCGATGGTCGCCTATACCCGTCGCGACGGTCACGAAACCGAGACCAAGGGCAGCAACGACAGCGCGACCACGGATCGCACCACCGCCAACCCGCAGGATATCGAGTCCAACGCGCTGCTCGGCCGCCTCGTCTGGGCGCCGAACGATGCCAGTCGGTTACGCCTGACCTACGAGCATTTTTCTTCCGTGGTGGACACCGACGTGCTCAGCGCGATCGCCAAGCCTCCGCTCGCGGCGACATCGGTGATCGGCCTTACCGCGCATGACACGACCGAGCGCAACCGCGGCACGCTAGACTACCGGTATGTTGGCGATGGGATCGTCAGCGGTGTCCGCGCGGCGGGCTATTACCAGAAGAGCCTCACGCTCCAGGCCGCGGCGGAGGACCGCAACACCGCCGCCGACCGCACCCGCATCAACCGCTTCGACAACGAGGTGTACGGCGGCACGCTGCAGCTCGAAAGCCGCGCCGCGACCGGGCCGTTGACGCACCTGTTCGCCTATGGCGCCGACTATTCGCACACCCGCCAGACGGGTGTGCGAGACGGCACCGTCGCGCCTGCGGGCGAGGTCTATCCGACCCGCGCCTTCCCGACGACCGACTACACGCTGGTCGGCGTGTTCGCGCAGGACGAAATCGCGATTGCCGATGGGCTGCTGACGCTGTTCCCGTCGATCCGCTACGATCACTACAAGCTGAACCCACAGAACGATCCGCTGTTCACGACCTTCGTACCGCGCGAGCAGAGTGGGTCGAAGGTGACGCCGCGGATCGGCGCGGTCGCCAAGCTGACCGAGGGCGTCCGGCTGTTCGCCAACTATGCGCAGGGCTTCAAGCCGCCCGAGCCGAACCAGATCAACAACGGCTTCGCCAACATCACGCAGAATTACCGCTCGGTTCCCAATCCCGATCTCAGACCCGAAACGAGCAACAGCGTCGAGGGCGGCATCCGGTTGAGCGGCACCGGCTGGTCGCTGAGCGGGACCGCGTTCAGCAGCCGCTTCCGCAACTTCATCGACCAGGTCCAGGTCAGCGGCGCCTTCACCGCGGCGGACCCGGCGGTGTACCAGTATATCAACCGCGGCCGCGTCAAGATCGAAGGGCTCGAAGCACGCGGCGAGGCGCGCCTGCCGGTCGGCGTCGGCGTCCGCGCCGCCGCCTCCTACGCCAAGGGAACGATGCGGACGACCGGTGTCGCCGGCACGCAGCCGCTCGACAGCATCGAACCCGTCAAGCTCGTCGCCGGCATCTTCTACCAGCCCGATGCCGGGCCGTTCCGTGCCGAGGTCATCGCCACGCATTCGGCGGGCAAGAAGGTCGGCGACACCAACAACAGCTGCAACACCGCGGCCACCAGCTGCTTCACGCCGTCGGGCTTCTGGATCCTCGACGCCACCGCGTCGCTGCGCGTGATGGATCATGCGACGCTGCGCGCGGGGATCTTCAACATCACCGACAAGAAGTATTTCTGGTGGAGCGACGTCCGCGGACTGACCTCGACCTCGGTCGTCCGCGACGCCTATTCGCAACCCGGCCGCAACGCCGGGCTCTCCTTCTCGCTCAATCTGTGAGGCCCCCGATGTTCCGCTCCCTTCTTCTCGCGACCGGGCTGACGCTGGCCGCGCTCCCCCTCGCACCGACGATCGCGTCCGCGCAAACGCAGGCCGTATACGGCGACCAGGTCCGCGATCACGCATCGATCCTGGCGATGGCCGGTACCTTCAAGGTGACGTTCGACATGCGCGAGACGACGCCGCTGGTCGCGGGCTACACGCCCTACCCTGCCAAGCTCAGCGGCGGCCACGAGGTCGTCCGCGCGATCGTCGATACGCCCGACCACGTCGTGCTCCAGCATCTGCTGGTCGTCACCGACGGCAACGCCAAGACGATGGTGATCAAGCACTGGCGACAGGACTGGACGTGGCAGCCGTCGACCGTGCTCGTCTACACCGCGGCAGGCCGCTGGACGCTAAGGCCGCTGTCGGAAACCGAACGACGCGGCGCATGGTCGCAGACGGTGTGGCAGACCGACGATTCCCCGCGCTATGGCGGGATCGGTCGCTGGCGCTACGACGACGGCGCCACCCGCTGGACCAGCGACGAGACCCGCCGCCCGCTCGCGCGCCGCGATGCGACCCGGAACCCACCCTATGATCACTATATCGGCAGCAACCGCCACGTGCTGACCCCCGCCGGTTGGGTCCACGAGCAGGACAACGCCAAGATCGGCCTCAAGGACGGCAGGCCCGCCACGTACGTCCACGAATACGTCATCAACACCTACACCCCCGCGACCGACTTCGCCGTCGCGGCGGCCGACACGTATTGGGCGAAGACGAAGGACTATTGGGCCGCGGTCCGCACCGACTGGGACCGCGCGATCGCGAAAGGCTCAGGCCTGCGGGTTGCGGAAGATGCGTCGAATGGGTCGACCACCGGCCACCAGTTGATGTTGCTCGCCGACGATATCGCGGCGGGTGAAACCGATCAGAAGTCGGGAGAGGCCGAAGCCGCCAATCTGATCCGGCGCGAGAGCGGGACATCATGAATGCCTCGCGTCGATCTGGCCGGTTCCCGCAATCTGATCCACAAAGCGACATTCGTGCCGGCCCCGCCTCTCACCGAAACCAGCCGTTCATTCGTGTTCCGATTGCGCGCGCTCGAACCCGCGTTTTCGGCGCGGAGATCGTCCTCACGCGTTGAACTTAGACCTCGGGCAAGCGTCCGAGCCGGTGATCAGCAAGAAATTTGAGCATGTACGCAGCGTATACCGGACGTCGATCCGCGGAGCATGGGCTGCACCGCGATCGTCTAAACTCCGGCAGTGCCTATCGTTGGCCATGATCGAGGGGTGCAGGCCGAAGTCGCTCGAGCAGATAGCGGCTTGGTGGCTTGCCGACCATCTTTCGAAACATGGTCACGAAGCTGCTGGCGCTTTCATAGCCTAGATCCATTGCGACGGCCTGGACCGTTTGACCGGCACTCAGATGCCGCAAGGCAAGGACGATATGCAACTGTCGCCGCCAGCGGCCGAAACTCATGCCGACCTCTTCCGCCAGCATACGGCTCAGACTGCGCTCGCTGAGCGCGATCCGCGAGGCCCATTGTGCGACGGTGGCATGATCCGCCGGCGTCGCGATCAACAGATCGGTAAGTTTCCTGAGCCGCGGATCGCTGGGAATCGGGAGGCGGAGGTCCTCGACTGGGGCGGCAGCCAGCTCATCGAGAATAACCGACACGATCCGGCCGTCTGGACCATCGACATCATAGCGCTCGGCCAGTTCGTTCGCCCGCATCAGCAAATGACGCAGCAACGGCGATACGGTGATCGTGCAGCATTTGCTCGGCAGGGCCAGAGCGGCAGGAGGCTCGATGAAAAGGGATATGCACTCCACTTCGCCCGAGCCGAAAGCAGTATGGGGCAGACCGCCGGGGATCCACACGGCGCATTGTGGTGGCACGATCCAGACGGCGTCTTCCACCTCGCAATTGATGACGCCACGGACGGTCAGAAGCAGCTGCGCTTTCTGATGCTGGTGCCGCGACGATTGCTCAAGGGCATCGAGGCTGGTGACGGTGTTCGCCGCGACTAGGGCCCGAGGAACCTGATCGACATAGGAAAGCCAGTCACTGCGGACATCGATATGCATCGAGAGACTCGGCAATTTGAGGGTTCGGCCGGATAGAAACATATCATGGCCGGATTGCGCAATGACGCCATCTGCTGATCGCCATATGCCGTTCGAACGGACGGGAGAAGCGGCGATCAAGATCGCACGCCTCTTCGAGACGGGCAGCATTCAGCAGCCCCACCAAGCGCCTCCGGATGGGAATGTCGACGTGATCAGAAAGCAGCCAGTTGAACTCGCACTTGCGTGGCTCGCCCCAGCGGTCGGCGCCGCACTCTTCGTCACGATCCAATGCTTCTCCTACCTGAACGGCTATGTCGGCAGCGGCGGAACGATGAAGGCGATCACGTTCGGCCCCACCGCATTGTGGGCAGTATCCATTTTCTACGGTGCCTGGGTCGTCCCTCCAGTGCTGGCGCTTGCCGGAAAGCGCGAAACCGACTGGGCGATGCTCGTCATCGGTGGTGGTGTTTCCGCCATGAGTACGCTTGGCGGCGTATCGGATGGCCTGCGCGACGGCGGCCATCTCGTTGCCTTGGAACTGCTCGCCGTCACGCTCCCCGCCGCAGTCGCGCTGGTCATGTCGTGGCGGCACATCCGCCTGCATTGAAAGCATTGAAAAGGAGACGAAACATGCCTTTCGACAGTACGAAATTTCCGCTCGTCTGGATAAGTTACGACGAAGGCCCCGATCACGACCACGACCAGGACTTCGAGGCATTCGAGGCGAATCTGAAGCGCGGTACACCGTTCGTGATCCTGACCGACTCTGCTCCAAACGAGGAGCATGAACATAGTCAGGAAGAGAAGAAGCGCACCTCGCTGTGGATGAAGAAGCACAAGGCGGAGCTTCGTTCGCTCGTGCTGGCAATGATCGTGATCGAGCCCAGTGCCATCAAGCGTTTGGCCTTCAAACCCTTCGGCGTGGCCTTCGCCAAGTTCTGGGGCTATCCTTTGAAGCTGGTCTCGTCACACGAGGAAGCATCCCAAATTGCAGCGGAAATGATTTCAGAGCGCAGCGGGTCGGCAGCAGCCTGAGCATCGACTAATCGACGACGCTGGTACGACGCGATCCCATGGCGTGGTTCGTCGGTGGCTTCGAGGTCGATGACATCGATGCCTGCCGCACAGTTCTCGACGATTTAGCGCTCCATGGTTTCGAGTTGATCACGCGCGAACCCGATGACGGTCATATCGCCCGTATCGAACAAAGCCTGCCCGCGCTCGCAGCGGAATGTACATTCGTTCTGGCCGGCAAAGCCAGCACCGTGCAGCGCTTGCGGCACAGGCTCGCATCCCTGGGCGTGCCTTCGACCAGGATCCTCGCGCGAAATTACTGGACGCCGGACAACACCGGCCTCGACTGAATACGCCTTCCCCGTAATCTGCCGCTCGGCGAGCGATAAACGAGCATGATCGCGCTAAACACATGGCAGTCGTCGGAGCTCCGGACTGCTAACCCAAGCGTCCGGTTTTGGGCGGACGCCCTGCCCTACGGCTTCCGGCCGGACCCACTCCGCGTAGCCTCCCGCACTTTGGGCTCAGATCGGCACATCCTGGCGATCGACACTGGTGAAGCCGTAGGTCCTGTACCGGCTCTCCACCTTGCGGCCGGCAATCGTGATGTCGGTATAGCCCTCCGGCGTGCCGAGGAACGAGCCGTGCCAGTCGGCACCGGCAACCGCGCCGGTCGTGATGAACGAGATCCCGTCGAGCTCGATCCGCTCGCAGACGTGACTGTGCGCCTGAAGCACCGCCAGCACGTCATAGTCGCGCAGGACGCGGAGTACCTCCCGGCCGTTGACGACGAACGTCCAGTTGTGCGGAGTGTCGAGCCAGGATTCGGGTTCGTAGCAGCGCATCGCGGTGACGAGCGGGATGTGCGTCACCACGACCATCCGCGTGCCCTTGGGTTGCGCGGCGAGATCGGCGCGCAACCATGCCAGTTGGGCGGCGTCGACGCGGCCTTCGTAATTGCGGTCCGCGGTCAGGCCGATCGAGTCCAGCACGACGAAATGCACGCCCTTGTGATCGAAGGCGTAATAGCGCGGCCCGAACCGATCGATGTAGAATTGCTTGCCGTAATCGGGCGCCGACGGATCGATGCCGCTTTTGGGGAAAACGCCCAGGCAGTCGTGGTTGCCGATGACGTGGTATATCGGCTTGCGCAGATGCGCGCGTTCGGTGCGCTGATAGAGATCCATCAGCAGCGTCGCGCGGTCCCGGCCGGTTTCAAGCGCATCCTCGACATGGTCGCCTCCCTGGATCACGAAATCCACGGGCGATGCGGAGATCTGTTCGAAGCACTGTGCGCAGGCGCGATCCGCGCCCAGTTCCGGCCGGATGTGACAATCGCCCACGAACGCGAAGCTGAAGCTGTCGCCGCCGCCGCGTACCGGCTCGGTCGCCGCGGCCCGCGCGGCCAAGGGGACGAGCGGCGCGCCAAGCGCGAGCTTCAGGAGATTGCGGCGTTCCATGGGGCACCTGTCGACAGGAGGAAGAGGGGGCATTCCCGATACGCGGCGACGCTCAAAAGTGGACGCGAACGGTGCCGAACACCTGGCGCGGTGCGGCGGTTTGGAGCGTCGTGTACGTGCCGTTCGGATCGGACGTGACGAAACCGGCGGTCCCGGTCGAGGCGATGTATTTCTTGTCGAACACGTTCGTCAGATTGAACTGGACGTCGAACATGCGGCTGAAGCGATAGCCTGCCGACAGGTTGACGTTGACCGCACCGGGCAGCTTGGCGTCGTTGAGATAGCTGTAATAGCGGGCGCTGCGATAATGCGCGTTGACCCCGCCCCAGATCGTGCCGTCGTCGTAGTTCAGCTCGGCAGTGCCGACGTTCCTGGGTGACGCCACGACCTGCTTGCCCTTGGTGGCGACGAGCGCGCCGCCGAGCGGCTGGACATCATCGTCATAGGTCGCGTCGTTATACGCATAGCTGCCGTAGAGCGACCAGCCGCGCGCGAACTTCCAGTTCGCGGCCGCCTCGACGCCGCGCGACGAGACGCCGCCGACGTTCTGGAGCACGTTCTGGTTGCCGACGATGGTCGCGCTGATCGACGACGCGAGCAGGCGGTTGGTGAACTTCACGTAATAGCCGGTCAGCGACATCTGCAGATCGCCATCGTGGAAACGATAGCCGGCCTCGAACGTGTTGGTCATCTCGGGCTTCAGGCCGCTGCGGATGAAATCGAACCCGGCCTGCGAACTGCTCGAGAACGGGCCGATCGAGGTGGACGCGACGAACGCTGCCATGTTGCGGGTATAGTCCGCGAACACCTCGTTGTTGCCGTCCAGTGTATACAGCGCGCCGACGGTCGGCAGGAACCAATTCTTCGCCTGGATCGAGCCGTCGATCGGCTTCGTGCTGACGACGCTGTGCGCGCGGTTGGTCGACACCACGCCCTTGACGCCCGCGTTCAGCCGCAGCGCGTCGGTCGCCTGCCAAGTGTCGCTGATATCGAGCTGGACGGTGTTCGTGACGTATTCGTTGTAGAAATTGGTCTTGAACGGGTTGGTGTAGAATTGCTGGAACTCGCTCGGCGCGACGCCCTTTTGCAGGCCGTAGAGATACGAACCCTGATCGAAGGCATTGCGTTCGTACCAGATTCCACCCTCGATCTTGTGATCGCCGGCCGCGAACTTGAGGCGCGAGATCACGCCCTTCCGGTTGATCGCGTAGCGGAGCGCGGACACCGAGACGGGCGAGCCGCCAAACGCGGCGGGCGTCGGGTCATAGGGGCTCGCATAGGTGCCGATACCCTTGTCGAGATGGATGTACCCGGTCGTGAAACCGCTCAGCCGGGCCCCGAGCGCATAGTCGAGCTTCTCGTACGCCAGCAGATCGCGCCGGACGCCGCCGCCCTGGTAGATCGTGTCGTCGGCGGCCGCGAACGGTGCCGGCGGGGTGCCGCCGTTCTGGACGATCGTCGCGAGTTGCTCGGCCAGCGCGAAATCGCGGATGTTGTCGAACCTGTAGCCATAGGCCTTGAGGCGGGCGAGCGAGACGTCGTTGTAATCGTCCTCGCGCCGATCGATCAGGTTCAGGAACGTGGTCGAATTGACCGCGTCGCCGAGCGGCTGGACGTATTTTGCGTTGATCTGATCCTGCACCTGCTTGCCCCAGCCACGCCATTTGCCCTGACGGTCATGCGCGTAGGACACCGCCAGCCGCCCGCCCCAGGGCAGCTCGCCGCTGTTGACGCGAGCAAACGAGCGCCACGAATTGGCGCTGCCGTAGCTTTGCTCGAGATCGATGCCGAGTTTGTCGGTGGGGTCGATCGAGGTGAAATCGACGGTGCCGCCGATGTTGCTGGTCGATGCGGTGCCGAGCGCGCCACTACCCTGCGAGAGCGTCGCGGCGCCGTTGTTCTCGCTGAGCAGCGCACGGTTGATCGAAAGGCCGTTGTTGTTGCGGTACTGCATGTTGCCGAGCGGCACGCCGTCGAGCGTGAAGCCCATCTGGTCGGTGAGGAAGCCGCGGATCGAGAGCTGCGTCGCCGCCTCGTACGTGCCGTGCGCGTCGGAGGAGTCGAAGTTCACGCCGGGCAACCTGCCGAGCGAGCGCAACGGCGACGAGCCGCCGGTCAGCTTCGCCATCGCCTTGGCGGACACCGTCTGGACCTGGCGGGACTGGCCCTGGCCGAGCACGACGATATCCTGGCCGGGCGTACTGGCGGTCGCAGCGTCGATGGAGTCCTGCGGCGTTTCGACCGGGGTCACCTTCAGCGATATCATCGAGGGGGTTTCCTCGGCGATCATCAGCCCCTGCCCCGCGATCAGACGGCGGAGCGCTTCTTCGCGCGTGAACCGACCGCGCAGCGCTGCCGCACGCCGATTGGCGACGGCATCGTAGGGAAAGCTGACATGCACACCCGCTTGCCGCGCGAACGCGTTGAGCGCGGTCGCGGTGTCGGACGCCTTGATGTCGAACGCGACGCTTGCCGCCTGCGTTTGCGCACTGGCGGCAACGGGAATCGCCACCACCGCCATGATGGCCGTCGTCGTCAGAAACTTGAACATGAAATCCCCGCATCGCACCGTGTGTCGGAGCAGGGATGGATGAGCGCGGACAAACCGCCATCGACCGCGAAAATAAACTTTACGCGCGGGTCAGGACTATCCCTCCGGCCCGGCCTGCGGTCGCGCGGATGCCGAACGAACTACGCAGCGCGCGCAGGAATTCTGCCGGCCTGGTGGTCGCGAAACTGCCGCCCACCCGGAGGCGCGACAACGCGGGGTCGCCGATCACGATCTTGTTCGGCAGGTACCGGTTCATTTCCGCGACCGCATAGTCGAGGCTTTCGCCGTTGAGCACCAGCGTGTCGTGCTGCCACGCGGTGACCCCGCCGATATCGTCACGTGCCTGGATGCTGACCTGCCCTGCCGTGACGAGCGCGACTTCGCCCGAACCGATGCGCAGCGTCGATCCATCGGCAATACCGCCCGCCAGCACCGCCAGCTCGCACCCCGCACCGCGCAGCCGGACGTTGTACGTACCGGGATCGAGCTGGAACTGCCCCCCCGGCGTCAGCAACTGCAGGCGGTGGTCGGCAGCCAGCCGCAGCGCGATCTCGCCGCGGTCGAGCCAGAGCCGCGCAGGCGTTCCGTTGCGCCAGTAGACGCGACTATCGGTATTCAGATCGAGCAAGATGCCGGGCGTCACCGCGACCGCCATCCGCTGACCGACCCGGGTCTCCGCCATATCGCGCGCCGCAGCGCGGTAGGCGATGCCCCCGCCGACCGCGGCAACGGCTACGATCGAGCCGGCAGCACGCAGGAGCTGGCGCCGGTTCGGCCGCGCGACGGTTTTCGCCGCGGGCTGCGTTTCAAGCGAAGCCCTCGTCTTACCCCGTGTACCACGCAGGCCATCGAGATCGCGCCACGTACCGGCGACCTCTGCAAAGGCTATGGCATGGCGGATATCGGCGTCGCGCCACGCCTCGAATGCCGCGACGTCCGCCGATCCCGCGTCGAGCGCGGCCAGCCAGCCGGCAGCCTCGT
Source organism: Sphingomonas sp. PP-F2F-G114-C0414 (assembly GCF_003688595.1). Taxonomy (GTDB): domain Bacteria; phylum Pseudomonadota; class Alphaproteobacteria; order Sphingomonadales; family Sphingomonadaceae; genus Sphingomonas. Next base: position 131,173 of record NZ_RCWT01000014.1, on the reverse strand, counting down.
CGGTCAGGTCGGCATGACGCTGCGGAATGTCGGAACGGCCTGGCACGCTTCCTCCGCCTGCGCTTCGTTATCGCGCCGGGCTCTCGTGATGAGCGCCAGCCCCTTAGCGATATGCTTTTCCACGGTCGAGACCGATATGCATAGCGCATCGGCGATGTCACCCGGCGGCATCCCCTCGACCTTCCGCATGCGCAGGACGCGCGAGCATTGCGCAGGCAGCGCGTCGATCAGGTCGAGCAGGCGTTGCAATTCGGATCGTCCCGACGCGATTGCAAAGGCGTCGGGCGCCGGGTCCGCGACACCCCGCATGTCGAGCGACGCGAGCATGTCGATCCGCACCACGTTCGCGCGACGCAGTCGTTCGAGCGCAAGATTGTGCACGATCGTCAGGACGAAGCCGCGCGGCGTGACGATCGCGCGATAGTCAGGCGTTTTCAGAACGCGTGCATAGGCGTCCTGGACCAGATCCTCGGCGTTGTCGCGGCCGCACAGATACGCTGCCTTCGCGCGATAGGCCGCCGCATGCGGCAGCACCTCGGCGAGAAACCAGCGGTCGATGTCACGCAGCCAGCTCAACACATGCTCCAGAAGCCATGCTGCGCCGCCTAGCCCGGTATTCTTACACGACGGGGACAGCGTCATGGGTCGGGTCGAACGTAGCCCTCCGCTGATGCCTTGCGGCTGTACGCTCGCCCCCCGTCAGACGCCCCATACCCGGCCATTGGGGCGCACTCTGCCGCTCCCCAGCTTCGGCCGTCCGCTCAAGGGCTCGACGCGTTCGAGAACACGTTCATCACGATGACGCCGGCAATGATCAGGCCCATGCCAAATACAGCAGCAGCATCGAGCTTTTGACCCTGGAATGCCCATGCAGCCGCCGAAATCAGGACGATGCCGGCGCCTGACCAGATAGCGTACGCAATGCCTGTCGGTATCGTTCGAAGGGTCAGCGACAGGCAGTAGAAGGCAATACCGTAGCCGATGACGGTAACAATCGTCCAAGGCATGCGGGTAAAACCATTCGACTGCTTCATTGCCGTCGTGGCACAAACCTCGGAGACGATCGCGATTGCTAGCATGAGATAGTTCATGCACGATCCGCTAGCACACCGAATGCGGCCAATCCCCAATCGATCTCCAGATCGGTTCCTCCGGCGGCACGAACCGGACGTGTGGATTAGACCTGCCTACGCGACTGCTCTCGTCGACAGGCCTACATGACATTTCTGTCATTTTGGGTTTACGTGCCCCCGCCAGCCGGGTTAGGGACGCGCTTCGCAAGGGTGGCAAGGTGATGATGCGGAAGGCTATTTTTCTTTCCGTGGGCGCGTGCCTGCCGCTGTTGGCGGCGTGCAACCGGCACCAGTCGACGCTGGCGCCGTTCGGCGAAGAGGCGGACAAGGTCCTCTCGATCACCATCGTTCTGGTCATCGGCGCGATCATTCTCGCGGGCGGGCTCGCGTTGCTGATGCGCCACGCCATGCGCGCGCCGGAAGGTCGGCTGACTCACAAGGGCGGGATGAAGCTGGTGCTGTGGCTCGGCGGCATCGGTCCTTCGATCCTGCTGCTGGGCCTGGTGCTCTACGCCCTGCCCGCGATGCGGCCGCGCGAGGTGGCCAACGGCGACCTGCGCATCCGGGTCGAGGGCGAACAGTTCTGGTGGCGCGTCCGCTATGCGCCGCCGGGCGGATCGGTGGTCGAGACCGCGAACGAACTTCGACTCCCCGTTGGCCGCACGGTCGAACTGTCGCTCCGCAGCCCCGACGTCATCCACAGCTTCTGGGTGCCGGGTCTCGCTGGGAAAATGGACATGATCCCCGGCCGCACCAACCGGCTCGTCGTCCGCGCGACCAAGGCGGGGACGTACCGCGGAGTCTGCGCCGAGTTCTGCGGGCTCGGCCACGCGCTGATGGCGTTCGACGTGATCGCGATGGAGCCGGCCGCATTCGAGCGCTGGCTCGCCGAGCAGCGCAAGCCCGCCGTCCTCACCGCGTCGCCCGGCGCGCGCCTGTTTGCGAGCTATGGCTGTAGCGGTTGCCACAGCGTCCGCGGCGTCGGCCCGGTCGCGAAGATCGGCCCCGACCTGACGCACTTCGGCTCGCGCCCGACGCTCGCCGCGGGCGTGTTGCCGATGACGCATGCCAACATCGCCGGGTTCGTACGCGATCCGGCCAAGACCAAGCCCGGCGTGCGGATGCCCGCCTTCCCGCAGATGTCAGCCGCCGAAGCCGACCAGATCGCAAGCTACCTTCAGGGGCTCAAATGACCACCGAGAGCACCCAATATATCGCGCCCGACCAGAATGACCCCGCGGTGCGGAAAGGCCAGGAAGATCGTCTGCGGGAAGTCTGGAAGCCGCCCACCGGCTGGTTCTTCCGCTGGACCGACGTCAACAACAACCGGATCGGCGTGTGGTACACGCTGACGGCGTTCGGCTTCATGCTGTTCGCGGGTGTGCTAGCGCTGATCATGCGGACGCAGCTGGCAGTGCCGAACAACGATCTCGTCACGGCGAACACGTTCAATCAGCTGTTCACGCTGCACGGCTCGATGATGATGTTCCTGTTCGCGGTGCCGATGTTCGAGGCGGTGTCGATCATCCTGTTGCCGCAACTGCTCGGCGCGCGCGACCTGCCGTTTCCGCGGCTGTCGGGGTTCGGCTATTGGAGCTTCCTGATCGGCGGCGTGTTCGTGTCGGGCTCGATCTTCTTCGACGCGGCACCCGATGGCGGCTGGTTCATGTACCCGCCGCTGACGACGCGGACCGACCTGAGCGGGCTCGGCGCGGACATCTGGATGCTTGGGCTGAGCTTCATCGAAGTGTCGTCGGTAGCGGCGGCAGTTGAGCTGATCGTCGGCGTGCTGAAATGCCGCCCGCCTGGCATGCGGCTTAACCTGATGCCGCTCTACGCCTGGTACATCCTGGTGGTCGCGGTGATGATCCTGTTCGCGTTCCCGCCGCTGATCGCGGGCGACGTGCTGTTCGAGATGGAGCGGCTGTTGAACTGGCCGTTCTTCAACGCGGAGAAGGGCGGCGATCCCCTGCTGTGGCAGCACCTGTTCTGGATCTTCGGGCATCCGGAAGTCTACATCGTCTTCCTGCCGTCGATCGCGCTGTTCGCGATGCTGATCCCGACGTTCGCGCAACGGCATCTGCTCGGCTATCCGTGGATCGTGCTGGCCGCGGTCGGGACGGCGTTCCTGAGCTTCGGACTGTGGGTCCACCACATGTTTACGACCGGGCTGCCGAAGATCAGCCTCGCCTTCTTCGCGGCGGCATCGGAAGCGGTGGCGATCCCGACCGGCGTCCAGATCTTCGTGTTCATCGCGACGCTCTGGGCGGGCAACGTGAAGAAATCGACGCCGTTGCTTTATGCGAGCGGGAGCTTGGCGGTGTTCGTGATCGGCGGCCTGACCGGCGTGATGGTCGCGGTCGCCCCGTTCGACTGGCAGGCGCACGACACCTATTTCATCGTCGCGCATCTCCACTACGTGCTGATCGGCGGCACGCTGCTGCCGCTGTTCGCCGGGCTCTATTATTACTGGCCGCTGGTGACGGGGAAGAAGCTGTCGGACCGGCTCGGGCGGATCGCGTTCTGGATCATGTTCGTCGGCATGAACCTGACCTTCTTCCCGATGCACCTGTCGGGCCTGCTGGGCATGCCGCGGCGCGTGTTCACCTATCCGGAGGAACTCGGCATCGGCGGACTCAACCTCGCCTCGACCGCGGGTTCGTACATGTTCGCAACTGGCGTGCTGATCGTCTGCATCGACCTCGCGCTGTCGCCGCGTCGTCCGAAGGCGCCGCGCAACCCGTGGAACGCCGGCACGCTCGAATGGCTCGCACTGCCCGACGACGAGGATTGGGGCATCCGCTCGGTCCCGCTGATCGAGAGCCGCTATCCGATCTGGGACCAGAAGAACTTCGTCCAGAAGGTCGACGAGGGTCGCTTCTTCCTGCCCGACGCGGAGGAGATGCGGCGCGAGTCGATCATCACGACCGTGCTCGATGCTCGCCCCCTCCAGGTGATCCGCTTGGGTACCCCGAGCGTGAAGCCGATGATGACCGCGGTCGCGCTGGCCGGCGTGTTCATCCTGACGACGTACCACCTCTATATCTGGTCGGCGGTCAGCGGCGTCGCGACGCTCGCGTGCGTGCTGTGGTGGCTGTGGACCGGCACCGCCGAGATCCCCGAAAAGCCGACCAAGCATATCGGCCACGGCATCGAAGTGCCGCTCTACACCTCGGGGCCGTCGGCGCCGGGTTGGTGGGCGATGTTCATCACGATGATGGCGGACGCGACCGCGTTCTCCGGCCTCGTGTTCGGCTATTTCTTCTTCTGGACGATCCACAATGATTTTCCGCCGAGCGGCGTCGGGCTGAACGGACCGGGCGTGTTCTGGCCGATGGTCGCGCTGGCGCTGACGCTCACCGGCTGGGCCGCGACCGTCGGCGCGCGCGAAGTGCACCGGCGCGGCAATGTCGGTGCGGGTCGCGCGCTGCTGGTGGTCGGGATCGTCGCGACGTTGTCGAGCCTGTTCGCAGGGCTCGCGGGACCGTGGTATTCGGGGCTCGATCCCGAACTCCACGTCTATCCCGCGATCGTCTGGACGCTGGCGATCTGGACCGCGGTCCACGCCGCGATCGGAGTCATCATGCAGGCCTACACGCTCGCGCGCAGCCTCGCAGGCAAGATGACGCCGGTCTATGACGCCGACCTGCGCAACATCACCGTGTACAACCATTTCCTCGCGCTGACGGGCATCGTGACGTTCTGCACGATCGGCCTGTTCCCGGGTGTCGCATGAAGAAACATTGGGCCCGCGACCTGAAAGTGACGCTGTGGACGCTGATCGTCCCGCCGACGATCTGGGCCGTGCATTTCCTGTTCTGTTACCTGTGGGTGGCAGTGACCTGCGCGAAATCCTCGACCCCGGGGACGGCGTTGACCGGCTTCCCGCTGGCGACGCTGATCGCGACGATCGTCGCGCTGCTGGGGATCGTCGCGGCGGGCTATATCGCGCGTGTCCAATCGGAGACGCCCGGCGATCCCGCCCCACACGAACAGGGCACCGCGATCGATCGCCTCCGCTTCCTCGCGCTGTCGACGCGGTTGCTGGCGGGGCTGAGCTTCGTCGCGGTGATCTTCACGGCCTTGCCGGTCATCATGTTCGGCGACTGCCGATGAGACGCGCGAGCCTCGTCCTGGGCGCCGTGCTCGTCCCGCTCGGCTGGGCCTTCGCCGCGGCGCCGCTCGGGATGGTCGGTCACATGGCGGGTCACATGATAGCGGTCGCCGTCGCCGCGCCGTTCCTCGCCTACGGGGTCGCCGGCAGCCGCTTCGACCCAGCCGAGCGCTGGCCCGCAATCGTCACCCCGCTCGCGATGTCGCTCGTCGAACTCGTCATCGTCTGGCTCTGGCACCTCCCCGCACTGCGGCTCCGCGTCGACATGCAGCCGCTCGCGCTGCTCATCGAGCAAGCGAGCTTCCTCATCGCCGGCGTCCTCCTCTGGAGCGCGGTGCTTGGCACCCGCGTCGGCGGCGCCACCGACCGCCGCGCCTCTGGCGTCGCGGCATTGCTGCTGACATCGATGCACATGACGCTGCTCGGCGCATTGATCGGCCTCGCCCCGCGACCGCTCTACGCGATGATGGCCCAAATGTCGGCGATGCACCCGGCGATCCACGGCCTCGATGCCCTCGAAGACCAGCAACTCGGCGGCGTCGTCATGCTGATGGTCGGCGCGGCGAGCTATTTCATCGGCGGGCTCGCGATGCTCGGCGGACTGTTGAAGACACGGAGCGCGACCGCATGACGATCCGGATTACCTGGGCGCGCGCCGCCGCCGCGATTCTCGCGCTGGCACTCGCCGGACTGTTGTTCGCCTGGTCGGGCGTGTTCAACATCGCCGCGTCGTCGGGCCATTGGAAGATCACCGACTGGTTCCTCCACTGGACGATGCGCAACTCGGTCCGCACCTACGCTGCCGTCACCGCCCCCGACGATCCCAAGGCGAACGAGGGTCTCGTCAGCGCCGCCGGCCTGTTCAAGGCAAGCTGCGCCTCGTGCCACGGCGCCCCCGGCGTTCGTCCGCTCCCGGTAATGCAGGCGGCGACGCCCCCTGCCCCCAACCTCGCGGTCAACGCGCGCGAGTGGACCGACAAGCAGATCTTCTGGATCCTCAAGCACGGCGTCAAATACACCGGCATGCCCGGCTGGGCCGCCAAGGACCGCGACGACGAAGTCCGCCGCATGGTCGCGTTCGTCCGCCTGCTGCCGGAAATGTCGCCCGCGACCTATCGCTCGCTGACCGAAGTGCCGGGCGTCACCGATGCCAGGATTGCCACCTGCGTAGGCTGCCACGGCGCAGATGGGCGTGGTCGCGGCCAGCCCGACATGCCCGTTCTTGGCGGCCAGAGCCCCGCGTATCTCCGCGCCGCGTTGGAAGCCTATGCAACCGGCAAGCGCCAGAGCGCGGTGATGGCGAACGCCGCCGCGACGCTGACACCCGAGGACATGACGCGCCTCGCGGATCACTTCGCGGCGATGCCGGGGATCGGCGGCGTCACGCCGTCGGGATCGACCGCGGCTGCCCGGATCGACCGCGAAGGGCTGCCGAAGGCGCAACTCCCCGCCTGCGCGAGCTGCCACGCACCCGGCAAGCCCTACCCCGTGCTCACCGGCCAGCGCGCCAGCTACATCGCGCAACGCCTCCGTAACTGGCGCGGCGACGAGACGCTGGTGGACGCGCGCAAATCGCAGTCGACGATGCCGGTCATCGCCCGTCGCATCCCCGAGGACATGATCGACCCGCTTGCGCAGTATTTTGCGGGTCGCTGAATTACCGCAGAGGCGATGCGGTCGCCCCTTGCACGCAAGGCGTTTGCCTCGTGCCCACGGATGCCCGCCATCATAGTTTCAGCGCTCGATCCTTAGCGGCAGTCTCAATGCGGCCCCACTTCCAGACATTCGGGGCGGCAGCGCCCTTCCCGCCTCTGGACGTTCGTTCAGCCTTAGCATGGATAGCTTTTGCCCGCCCGTTCGGTGAGGCAAAGGCGTACTACGCCTGGTCCGAGATAGGCTGTGAGCTTTGTGGGACCCGGGCCGACGCTGGTGGTGCGCACCGACGTCTCGTCCATATCTCTTCTGGCGGCGGTGCGCCGCTCTTCGGCACCGGCCGATCTACTACTTCTGCGCACCGAGACCCACTCGCGGACACTCAGATCGCTCTTCCCCGCATCCCAACTTCGGCAACTCGTTCATCCAGTTGGGCCGCAGCGCGCAGCGGCCGATCAGCTGCCTGGACGGTCTGAAAGGCGAGGATAGCAATCGGCCCGCTTCGACCGGATCAATGCTGAACTGCTGAACGTCATCGAGACGTGATCCGCGCCGGCGATGGCGAACGGCATCGACACTTCGGCACCGAGCGAGCATCGTCCCGGGCAGCATGCAGATCGACAGCAAAGACCGGGCAATGCCCGCCACGACCCGCGCCGAGCTATCCCGCTGCCGATGGGCGCAGAGCGACCCGTTACTTGCGGCGTATCACGACGCCGAATGGGGCGTGCCCGAACGCGACCCGCGCGCGCTGTGGGAAAAGCTGATGCTCGACGGATTCCAGGCCGGGCTGGCCTGGATCACGATCCTGCGCAAACGCGACGCATTCCGGGCTGCTTTCGCAGACTTCGATCCGGACATCGTCGCGCGGTTCGGCGAGCCGGATATCGTGACGATGCTTGGCAACGCCGGTATCGTCCGCTCCCGCGCCAAGATCGCGGCGACGATCGGCAATGCCCGCGCCTATCTCGCGATGCGCGACGCCGGCGAGGATTTCGGTGGCTTCGTCTGGAGTTTCGTCGATGGTACGCCGGTGATCGGCGACGGTGCCAAGGCGCTGACCCGCTCGCCTGCCTCCGAAGCCCTATCCGCGGCGCTCAAGCAGCGCGGGTTCAAGTTCGTCGGCCCTGTCATCGTCTACGCCTGGATGCAGGCCTGCGGTCTCGTGAACGACCACGAGACATGCTGTTTCCGTCGAGCCGGATCATGAATGCGCCACCGCCGCGATTTGGCCGCCACTCTCGTGCAGGGGCCGTACGGACCATCGCTGTGCGCTATCCCGGCTGGACGATCGCCGCGACGATGACGGCTTCCAGGAACACCGTTGAGGCGACCGCGCGATAATGCCGCTGACGCTGTTCGCGTCACGCCCTTTCTTCGTGACGCTGCTGCTGTACGGCGCGCTGGGCGGATTGCTGGTGTTGCTGCCGTATCGGTTATTCGTCGGCGGCGGATATACACTGACTAGGCGGGTTTCGCGTTGCTCCCTTTCTCGATCATGATCGCCACCGCGTCCCGCTTTGCCGGACGACTGAGCGAGCGGATTGGCCCGCGCTGGCCGCCGACGATCAGGCCAATCGTTACCGGGGTGGGCTTCGCGCCGATGACGACCGTCGACCCTAGGGCCCGCTTTTGGGGCAACGTGCTGCCAGGCCTCGTGGTGATCGCGCTCGGGATGCCGCGCGGTCGCTCCGCTCACGACCGCGATACGACCAATTTTGACGCCCGGCTATCTGCTCGCGATGTCTCAATAAGAAAGAAAACGGCCTGTCCGCGATTGGGAAGGCGGATGGCGTTAGCGGACGTCACATGACGCTGCGGCCTTTCTCAAAAGGGATCAAGCTTCAGGAAACGTAACGGGCACAGAATAGTCCCACGGGCGCGTCCTCAAACCGCCGGCGCAGCGATAATCTGACGCGACGAATACGTCCTCAGCTGGACTGGCACGCTCCTCTCCGTGTCGCCTTACGGCGGAGCAGCAAGCCACCAACTATAAGGACAATCACGATACCTACCGGCATCTGTACCAGCCAGAACCTGTCATCGCTGCCAAGATTCCAAGGCCAAGCATGACAGCTTCAGGCACCTGGCGAATATCCACATGCCAGATTTGACAGGTAAACGTAGAACAGGATCGCACAGCCGCCGACAAAGGCCGACAAGGCAAAAAGGAGATTGGACAGGAGCCGCATGTCGACGGTCTGCTACAGCGCGACTACTACGGCAAGGGTATGCTGTCTTGATAGGGGCGGCAGTACACAAGACACGTCCGCTCAGATGACGCAGACACCTGTTCGTCCTCTTCGTCGCTTGTTCAAAAACGAACCCCTAGCGGGACAGTCGCCTAGGCGATCGACCGAGCCGTCCGCCCCCCCCTTTTTTTTCCGAAGCTGTTCCTCATTGCTCTTTCCCGAAATAGGCTGTCAGAGATGGAGAAACGGTAAAGATCGCGCTTAACGAATGGCCGTTATCGGGAGCCCGGATCGCCAGCTTGGATATCTGGGTGTGGGCGAACGCACCTCACGGTCGCACCCAGGCTCGCGGCATTCGATGGCCTCGACCGCGTGGTCCGGATCGGCAGCTTCTCCAAATCGCTCTCCGCGGCCGTCCGTTGCGGCCATATCGTAGCGCGGACAGACTGGATCGAGGCGCTTGCCGATCTGCGGATCGCGACGTCGATGTCGGGCCACCCGGCCCGCCATCCAGATCGCCAACGCACTGCGCCTCGGGATCGTCTACTGCCTTCTGCTTCAGGTCCTGCCTCTGCGCGGCCACCCCAGGAAACAGCATGTCGGGATCGATCTTGTAGGTACGGATCAGGCGAACCACCCAGGCATAATGGCGTGCGCCTGCGTCGCAGCTGTTGCTGCCGCCGTCGCTCTCGCCCCACACCTCGCGCCACGGCATCCGCGCTTCCTGGGTAAGGATGGTTCGAAATGCGCCGACTTCGCCCTCGCCCTGAATATAGGCAATGGCTCGCGGCCCGTTACGAACGACGCGAAAGTCACGGATGCGGAAGCGCGCCTCCGGCCGCGCATCACTGTGGTGCAGCACGTTCAGGATGGCCGTACGTTCGGGGCTGCCCGGCGCGGGCGTGACGACGGTGGCTCCGCTTGCAGGTGCCATGACGACGGCGAGAAGCAACGTCGCAGTGTTGACCAGAAGGGAAGAAATCATACCGTCTGTTCGTATCAGACTTCAGGCGGCGGTGGACCGGCCTTGATGCGATCGTGCCGGGGCTTTCGGTCGCTGCGATTCGCATCGCTCTCCCGGTAGCGATGCCGTACAGCCAAGGCCCCAACTCCTCTTGCTCGACAGGCTTCCATGCACGGGCTCCGCTTTCTTGCCGGGATGCGTTTCCTTCTAGCGCTGCCAGCGAGCGCGACTGCCGCAGCCGAGACGATGTATGAAGGGATGGTCGGCACCGCCCGCGTCGTCCTGTCGATCGAGCAAAACGAGGGGGAGGTGTCCGGCCAGTATTTCTACCGGACGTCGCGGCTCGACATCGATCTATCCGGCAAGATGGCGGGTACCACCCCGCGTCTGGAATCGCGGACGACGGGCGATCAACTGGTCCTGACCCGGCAGGGGGCCAATCTTACCGGTGCGCCGACAACGTCGAAGGGGCAGCGCCTGCCGGTGAGTCTGCATCCGGCGGGAGTTCCGGTCGGGCTGCCAGACGACCTGCCGCCCAAGTTGACCGCCTATGAGCGCTGGCATTTCGCCGGGCTCAGCTTCACGCCCGCGCAAAGCGAGACGATCGGCGGCAAGACCATTCGCTGGTACCGCGAGCCGCAGTCCGGCATCCGACTGTTCCGGCTCGAACGCGGCTATGCTGTGCCGGCAATGGCCGCGGTCAACCATGCGCTTGCCCGCAGCCAATGGCAGAATGTGGCAGCGTGGTTCGCCTGTACCGACATGGGCGGGAAGCCCGGCATCGAGGTGACGCAGGCCGGCAAGCCTTGGCTCGGTGTCAATCACATGAGCTATGTGTGGACCACGAGCTGGAGTTGTGCCGGCGCCGCGCATCCGGATTTCGGAACCCAGGGCTACAGCTATGACATGCGCACCGGGCACGCGCTGACGCTGGACGAGTTGCTGCACTTCGGATCGGGTCCCATTCCTGATGAAGACAGCGACGCCTGGTACAAATATCGCGGCAAAAGCTTCGGTCCCGGCGTGGTCGTGTTGCTCAAGCGCTATCACCCAGACGAGATGGCGCCGCCGGGCACGAGCGATGACGACTGCAATTATGCGGACCCGGAGGTGTGGCAATTCCCAGCCTGGGCTCTGTCGGACAAGGGACTGTGGCTCGGCGCCTATTTCGCACGAGCGCAGCGGCCGTGCGACAGCCCGGATTGGGCCATCATTCCCTGGTCCGCGCTGGACCTCCCTGCCGGCAAGCAACCCTAGTGGACAGCTTGCCGTGCTGCACGAGTGCTTCTCCGCTGACTTGGCCTGATGGCAACGCAGTTGATACCCCTAGGACGTCTTTAGCGTACCCCAGAATACCCCCACCAAGCCTCCGCTTGGCGGAGACACGATGGAACGGTGCGAGACTACCGAACGAGAAAAAGCACGGCTAATCTGTGCTGTGTAGGACAGCATGAGGCCGGTTGATCTAGGAAGTTGGCGGAGAGGGTGGGATTCGAACCCACGGTACCCTCGCGGGTACGCCGCATTTCGAGTGCGGTACATTCGACCACTCTGCCACCTCTCCGCAGGTCATCCAAGGCGCTGCGAACAGTTCCTCCGATCGGTCGAAGCGCGGCCTCTAATGAAGTGCCCCTGGGGACGCAAGCGGATTTCGAGGTTCGGGGAACCGTCGGGCGCGTTTTCCTTGTGCGGCGCAAAACAGACCCTAAATTGGCGGATATGCCCCGACACGACAGTATCGCTCACGACATCACCGGCCCGCTTATTCCGGCCGAGGTGATCGCACCGCCGATCTCGCATGCGAATTTCTCGATCGGCGACGTCGTGCGGCACCGATTGTTCGACTTTCGCGGCGTGATCTTCGACGTCGACCCCGTGTTTGCGAACAGCGACGAATGGTATGCGGCGATTCCCGAGGACATTCGTCCGCGCAAGGATCAGCCGTTCTACCATCTGCTCGCGGAGAACATGGAGTCGAGCTACGTCGCCTATGTCAGCCAGCAGAACCTGGTGCCGGACGATAGCGACGAGCCGGTCGACCATCCGGCGATCGACGGGTTGTTCAGTGAATATGCCGATGGGCGGTACGCGCTGCGCCAGGTTCATCGGCACTAGAGGCGAATCGCGCTCCGTCATGCCGGGCTTGTTCCGGCATCCACCGTTGCACTTGATCATCGGCCGTCGATTCGCGGAACCGTGGTTCCCGGAACAAGTCCGGGGTGACGGAGTGGCGGTGATTGCCCTACCTAAACCACCCTTTCCCGCCCCTTCGCGGTTGACAACTCTCCCCCCCTCGCTTAGCTGCCCGGCTTCTCCCGGCGGACCCTGCGTCCGTGGGGTACATGTATTTGGAAAGTGACAAGGGCCATGTTCGCAGTCGTGCGCACGGGCGGCAAGCAGTATCGCGTCGCCGCCGGAGATAAGATCGTCATCGAGAAGATCGAGGGCGATGCAGGTGCGTCGGTGACGCTGGGTGACGTTCTGCTGGCGGGCGAAGGCTCCGAGCTGCGGTCCGTCGAGGGCTTCGTCGTCGCTGCAGAGATCATCGCGCAGGCGAAGGCGGACAAGGTCATCGTCTTCAAGAAGCGTCGTCGTCATAACTATCGTCGTAAGAACGGCCATCGCCAGCAGCATACGATCCTGAAGATCGTGTCCGTGGGTGGCCAGACCGCCAAGCAGACCGAGGCTGATGCCCCGGCCGCTCAGGCATAAGGAGTAGCTTCAGATGGCACATAAGAAAGCAGGCGGCTCTTCGCGCAACGGTCGCGATTCGGCTGGTCGTCGCCTCGGCGTCAAGAAGTTCGGTGGCCAGGCGTGCGTCGCCGGCAACATTCTCGTGCGTCAGCGCGGGACGAAGTTCTACCCAGGCACGAACGTCGGCATCGGTACCGACCATACGCTGTTCGCGCTGGTCGATGGCCGCGTCGTGTTCAGCCAAGGCAAACTCGGGCGCAAGTTCTGCTCGGTCGAACTGGCAGCGAACGACACTGCCGATATGGCAGCAGCAGCCGAATAACATAGGGTAACCATCCGGGTTGCCCACCAGGGTGACCCGGGTCGCGAAAGCGAACCTGAACAAGGGAGACGGGTCACCCCGGCTCCCTTTTTTATTGCTCCCTCCACGCGGCTGTCGCGGTCCCGTCATCCCGACGTGGCATGCGCGCAGCCAATGACGCGATAGGAGAGAGCCGTGTTCGCGCGCACCAAGAGACTGACATTGCGGCCGGGTTGGCCGGAAGATGCGCCTGCACTGGCGCGGGCGATCGGCCATGAGTCGGTGGTCGCCAAGCTGGCGCGAGCGCCTTGGCCGTATGCGCTGGGGGACGCCGAGGCGTTCCTGGCGCAGCCGCGTGGGCCGCACGACCCACATTTCATGATCGAGACGATGGGGGCGGGTACGCCGCGACTCGTCGGCGGGATCGGTATCCGCGCGGCGGATGCGGGGCATGAACTCGGCTATTGGCTGGCGCCCGATGCCTGGGGCCGCGGGTATGCGACCGAGGCTGGCGAGGCGGTGGTGGCGATGGCGCGGCACGCGCTCGGCTTGCGGCGGCTGGATGCGTTTCATTTCGTGGATAACCCGGCATCGGGACGCGTGCTGGCGAAGCTCGGGTTTCGGCCGACCGGGCGGGTCGAGGCTCGGACCTCGCGGGGGCGTGGGGGTGAGGCTCCGGCGGTGATGTTCGAGCTGGATCTGGATGACGACCGATGTGCGCCGATGCCTTTGGCGGCTTGATTCGTAAACCCGTCGCTGCACAATCGCACACCACCCCGGCGAAGGCCGGGGCCCAATTGGAAAGGTCGCAGTAACGGAGCGCTGACCTCCGTTAGCAACGTCCCCCAATTGGGCCCCGGCCTTCGCCGGGGTGGTGCCTTAGTTTAGGTGAGTTGCTACTCTAGCAATAGCTGTTCCCCCGCGAAGGCGGGGGTCCAGGAATCACGGGCAGTGGCGTTTGGTATCCTGGGCTCCCGCCTTCGCGGGAGAACTAGGACGTAAGAGGGAAGCTTGCCAGCCGAGGTTCAGGCCACCGCCGCCACCCGCTTCGCAACCGGAAGCACTGCCGCCTCATACTCGCTCTCCGCTAGCCCAATCAGCGCGCGATCATCATGCTTCCACGGGTGGAACCCCGGCAGGAAATACGCGGCCCAGACGCCCGCGATCTTGCGCGCCATTCCCGGATTACCGAACGCGTACCACGCCATCCGCGCCCACACCTTCGGTCCGGTAAGCCCGTCCTGCCGCAACAGTTCCGCCATTCCCCGTGCGCGTCCGGTGAAGAACCGCCACGTCGTGATCAGCATCACCATCGACTTCACCCGCCAGCGCGTAAACCGCGGCCAGTCCCGAGTCGCGTGCAGCCATGTGTCGTAGGCGACACCCTTGTGCTCGATCTCCTCCGCCGCATGCCACAGCCAGAGCGCCGCCGCCTGCTGGTCGCCGCCCGCGAGGTGCTTCGGATTCGCGATCAGTTCGTGCGCCAGCATCGCGGTGAAATGCTCGAGCGCGGTGGTGGCGGCGAGGCTCGCGATCTCGGGACGGCCCTTGGTCAGCGCCAGTGCAGCGTCGACATCGACGATCAACGGCGCGACGTCGTAGCCCTGGTCGGTGACGTGGCGGTTGAACGCGACGTGCTCGCGGGTGTGGATCACCTCCTGCTTGATGAAGGCGTTGATCTCCGCGTGGAGTTTCGGCGGCGTGCCCTCGCGAAACTTCCGCACGCTGTCGACGAAATAGCCCTCGCCCTTCGGAAACGTCACCGACAGCGCGTTGTAGAACGCCGTCGCGACGGCATCGTCGTTCAGCCACCAGCGGCGAATCGCGGCACCGCGGCCGAAGCGGCGGTCGCGCGGGGTGATCGTCAGATCGGCAGGCGTGGTTGCTTTCGCCACGGAAACCTCCAAACAGGAATGAACACTCGTTACTTACATTGATGTAAATAGGTTTCCCGGTCCGTGACGTCAACACCGCGCAAGCGCCTCTCCCCCACCGAATCGCGTGAAGCCGCCGTCGAGGCTGCGCGAGCCCTCCTTGTCGAGAGTGGGCCTAGCGCCGTCACGCTAAAGGCCGTGGCAGGCCGGGTCGGGCGCACGCACGCCAATCTGCTCCACCATTTCGGCTCGGCCGAAGCGCTGCATACCGCGCTGATCACGCGGATGGCGGCGGACATCGTCGGCACTATAGGTGCAGCGGTTCTCCGCGTGCGGGCAGGCGAGCTGGACCCGCGTGAGGTTGTCGAGATGACCTTCGACGCGTTCGGCAAGGGCGGCGCGGGGGCGCTGGCGAGCTGGATGATCCTCTCGGGCAATACCAATGCGCTCGACCCGATCCTGACCGCGATCCACGATCTTGTCGATGAACTGGCGGAGGGTGACATGCCCGGCGATCAGCCGATCCAGGAACAGACTCTGACGCTCGTGCTGATGGCGCTCGGCGATGCGCTGATGGGGGCACCGATGGCGCGCGCGCTGGGGCTGCCGGTCGGCAAGGCACGCGAACTCGCGCTCGACGCACTGCTCGCCAGCAAGGACGCCGCCGCCCCTGCCCGCTGCTAAGCGCACCGGATCAGGGCTCGAATCGCGATCCGAATCGCAGAGGGTGGAGATTTTCGCCAATTTCGCTATGGGGCGGCGATGCATTTTCTAGACCAAGCCAAGATCTACGTACGTTCGGGTGAGGGCGGCCCCGGTGCCGTCAGCTTCCGCCGCGAGAAATATATCGAATATGGCGGCCCCGATGGCGGCAATGGCGGCAAAGGCGGCGACATCGTGTTCGAATGCATCGCCGGCCTGAACACGCTGATCGACTTCCGCTACACGCAGCATTTCCGCGCGCCCCGCGGCTCGGGCGGGTCGGGCTCGAACCGCACCGGCGCGGGCGGCAAGGACCTCGTCATCCGCGTTCCGCTCGGCACGCAGGTGCTGTCGGAGGACAAGGAAGAGGTGCTGATCGACTTCACCGAGGTCGGCCAGCGCGAAGTGCTGTTCCGCGGCGGCGATGGTGGGCGCGGCAATGCGAGCTACAAGACGTCGACCAACCGCACGCCGCGCCAGCACGGCACCGGCTGGCCGTTCGGCGAGGCATGGGTCTGGCTGCGGCTGAAGCTGCTCGCCGACGCGGGTCTCGTCGGCCTGCCGAATGCGGGGAAGTCGACCTTCATCAACCAGGTGACGAACGCGCAGGCCAAGGTCGGCGAATACGCCTTCACGACGACGCGGCCACAGCTGGGCGTGGTGCGGCACAAGCAGCGGGAGTTCGTGGTCGCGGATATTCCGGGGCTGATCCAGGGTGCTGCCGAGGGCGCGGGGATCGGCGATCGATTCTTGGGGCATATCGAGCGGTGCCGGGTGCTGCTGCATCTGGTCGATGCGAACGACCGTGACGTGGCCGAATCGTACCGGATCGTGCGCGACGAGCTGGAGAATTACGGCGAGGGGCTCACCGACAAGAAGGTGATCGTCGCGCTGAACAAGATCGACATGCTCGATCCCGAGCTGATCGCGGCGCTGTCGGCGGAACTGGCCGAGGCGAGCGGCGCCGAGGTAATGGCGATTTCGGGCGCGAGCGGCGCGGGGATCGAAGCGGTGCTGGACCAGCTTATCGAGGCGATCGGGCCCGCTCCGGGCGCGGCGAAGGAATTGGAAGAAGGCGAAGTGCCGGTCGCATGGTCGCCGCTCTGATTCTTGAAGTCCTCTCCCCTGCGGGGAGAGGGTTGGGTGAGGGGCTGTTCCAGGTGGAGCACTGCTTGGCGGCCCCTCACCCCGGCCCTCTCCCCGACGGGGAGAGGGAGCAGTGATGTTTCCGCCTTCGTCTTGCGCGCGGCTGATCGTGAAGATCGGGTCGGCGTTGCTGGTCGATCCTGATGGGAGCGTTCGGCGGGAGTGGCTGACCGGTCTCGTTGCCGACATTGCTGCTCGGACTGGTGAAGGCCAGCAGGTTGCAATTGTGTCGTCTGGCGCGATTGCCTTAGGCGCGCGCCGGCTTGGTCTTTCGAAGGGCGGCCGGGCGAGCCTCGAAGATGCGCAGGCCGCCGCGGCGACCGGCCAGATCGCGCTTAGCCAGGTCTGGGCCGAACTGCTCGCCGCGCAAGGGCTTAACGCGGCCCAGATCCTCGTCACGCTGGACGATCTCGAAGACCGGCGACGCTATCTCAACGCCGCCGCGACGCTCAACCGGCTGCTGTCCCTCAAAGTCGTGCCAGTCATCAACGAGAACGACAGCGTCGCGACCGAGGAAATTCGGTTCGGCGACAATGACCGTCTCGCCGCCCGCGTTGCGCAAGCCGCCGGCGCGCAGGGCGTGATCCTGCTGTCCGACGTCGACGGGCTCTACACCGCCAATCCGCATGCCGATCCGTCCGCGACGCATATCGCCAGCGTGCCGCGGATCAATGCGGTTGCGGGGATGGCGGACGACGGTTCGGGCTCGGGGATGGGCTCGGGCGGGATGGCGTCGAAGATTGCCGCGGCGCGGATCGCGACGGGTGCGGGCATTCCACTGGCAATCGCTTCGGGGCGGATCGAGCATCCGCTGTCCACCCCTGCCCGCCACACGATCTTTACTGCCGAGCGGACGGCGTCTGCGCGGAAGGCCTGGCTGGCGGGGGGGCTAACCGCGAAGGGGGCGATCCATGTCGATGCGGGGGCTGCGGCTGCACTTGGACGGGGGCGGAGTTTGCTTGCCACCGGCGCGACGCGGATCGACGGGGGTTTCGCGCGGGGCGATCTGGTGACGATCGAGGGGCCGGGCGGGACTGTCGCACGGGGGCTTGCGGAATATGATGCGGCGGATACCGCGCGCTTGCTCGGCCGCCATAGCGACGATCATGCGGCGATCCTTGGCTATGCTCCAAGATCCGCACTCGTGCACCGCAATCATCTGGCGCTCGTATGATCGGCCGGGCCTTGTTCACCCGCGAAGGCGGGTGCCCAGTCTGGGCACCCGCCTTCGCGGGTGAACATACTTCTTATGCTACCTCGGGAGCGCCGTCATGATCCTGGCCATCACTGGCGGCACCGGGTTCGTCGGCAGCCACCTGATCGACCACGCGCTAGAGACCGGTCACATTGTCCGTGCGCTCGCCCGGAAACCGCAGGCCAAGCGGATCGGCGTGACCTGGATCGAAGGCGCGCTTGATCGGCCTAAGAGCCTCGCGACGCTGGTCGAGGGCGCGGACGTGGTCATCCACGTCGCCGGTGTCGTCAACGCGCCCAACCGTGCGGGGTTCGGCAAGGGCAATGTCGCCGGCACCGAAGGCATCCTCCAGGCAACGCGGGCGGCGGGCATCCGCCGCTTCGTCCACGTCTCCTCGCTTGCCGCGCGAGAGCCGACGCTGTCGAACTATGGCTGGTCGAAGGCCGAGGCGGAAACGCGTGTGCAGACATCGGGGCTGGACTGGACGATCGTCCGCCCACCCGCGATCTTCGGCCCGCGCGACCACGAGCTGCTGGACGTCTTCAAGGCGGCACGTTCCGGCTACATCCCGATGCCCCCGGCCGGCACGCGCGTCTCGCTGCTGTACGTCGAGGACCTGACCGCGCTGCTGCTCGCGCTCGCCGAGAGTGTCGATGCGCCGTCGATCATGGAGCCCGACGACGGCGTGCCGAACGGCTGGGACAACCGTGACTTCGCGCGTGCGATCGGCGTGGCAGTCGGCAAGTCGGTCAAGGTCTTCTCGACACCTCGCGCGCTGCTCAAACTCGCCTCCGCCGCCGACCGGCTCGTCCGGCGTCGCAAGGCGAAGCTTACGCGCGACCGGGTGAGCTATTTCTGCCACCCCGACTGGGTCTCGCACAAGCCGCCGTCGGCCGCGCTGTGGACGCCGTCCGTCCCGACCCCGCAGGCGCTCGTGCAAACCGCGGCGTGGTATCGCGCCGCCGGGCTGCTATAGCGCCGAAAAGCCGCCGCAATTCCCTGTCAGGGATCGCTGCGACACCGAAGGGATTATCATGAGCGACCGTCAGCAGATCTACGACACCGTCACCGCGCAGATCGAGCCGTTCAACAAAAAGGGCGTTGCCCTCGCCGATGCGACGACGTTCCAGGGCGACCTGGAGTGGGACAGCCTAACCGTCATGGATTTCGTCGCCGCGATTGAGGATGAGTTCGACATCATCATCACGATGAACATGCAGGCCGAGATCGAGACGGTCGGCCAGCTGGTCGACGCGGTCGCGAAGTTGAAGGCCTGACCCCCCTTGCCGTTCGTGCCGAGTAGGGATCGAGCGTAGCCGAGATCCCGTATCGAGGTACATGTCCTTCGATACGCCATCTCGACACGCTCGACGGCTACTCGGGACGAACGGTTAGGATACACATTCCAACCTCATGGAATCCTTAGAATGACCGAAGCCGCCACCACCGCCCACGCCCTCCCCGTCGACGCGCCGGAGGTCGCCCCCGAACGCGACCTCATGTCGAAATTCGACGCGCTGATCGCCGAACGCGAGGCGCTGATCGCCAGTGGCGTGCGCAATCCGTTCGCGATCGTGATGGACGAGGTGAAGTCGCCGACCGAGGCGGTGATCCGCGGCAAGGACACGATTCTGCTCGGCACGTACAATTACATGGGCATGACGTTCGATCCCGACGTCATCCAGGCGGGCAAGGATGCGCTCGACGCGTTCGGGTCGGGCACCAACGGCAGCCGAATGCTCAACGGCACGTTCCACGATCACATCGACGTCGAGCAGGCGCTCCGCGAATTCTACGACGTGACCGGCGCGATCGTGTTCTCGACCGGGTACATGGCCAATCTCGGGATCATCTCGACGCTCGCCGGCAAGGGCGAATACGTCATCCTCGACGCCGACAGCCACGCGTCGATCTACGACGGCTGCAAGCAGGGCAATGCCGAGATCGTCCGCTTCCGCCACAACGACGTCACGGATCTCGACAAGCGGCTCGGCCGCCTGCCGAAGGACGCCGGCAAGCTGGTGGTGCTCGAAGGCGTCTATTCGATGCTCGGCGACATCGCCCCGCTGAAGGAGATGGTCGCGGTCGCCAAGAAGCATGGCTGCATGGTACTGGTCGATGAGGCGCATTCGATGGGCTTCTTCGGCCCCAATGGTCGCGGCGTGTACGAGGAGATGGGCCTCACCGACGAGGTCGATTTCGTCGTCGGCACCTTCTCGAAGTCGGTCGGCACGGTCGGCGGGTTCGTCGTGTCGAACCATCCGAAGTTCGAGATGGTGCGGTTCGCGTGCCGTCCGTACATCTTCACCGCATCGCTGCCGCCGTCGGTCGTCGCCACCGCGGCGACCTCGATCCGCAAGCTGATGACCGCGCACGACAAGCGCGCGCAGCTCTGGAAGAACGCGCGCCGGCTGCACGGCGGGCTCAAGGCGATGGGGTTCAAGCTCGGCACCGAGACGTCCGATTCGGCGATCATTGCGGTGATCCTGACCGACCAGGAACAGGCGATCGCGATCTGGCAGTCGCTGCTCGAGGGTGGTCTCTACGTCAACATGGCGCGCCCGCCCGCGACGCCGGCGGGGACGTTCCTGCTGCGGTGCTCACTGTGTGCGGAACATACCGACGAGCAGATCACGACGATCCTCGGGATGTTCGAGACCGCTGGCCGCGTCGTCGGCGTGATCGGCTAAGCCTCGTTCCTCCTCTAAAGTGGAGGATTGAAACACCGGTGAAATGTTGGGGCCGCACCGGTCCTCCGAGTCATTGCGCGTTGGCAACGACGCGTTAGGATGCCGCTCGTGAACCATGACGAGGTCGAGACTGCGGCCCAGCGGGGCGGGGAAAGGTGGCGCGTAGCCATGCTCGTCGCGATGGGTCTGCTCGGCGCTGCGGTGCTCGTCGCGCTCATCGTGACTCTCGGCAACGCCAACCGCCAGCGCGATCGCGCGCTGGAACTGCAGGCGCACAGTTATGACGTGATGATCCTCGCCCGCACGCTGTCGGGCACGATCGCGCAGTCCGAAGCATCGCTCGGGCGCTACGTCATCAGCGGCGACAAGCAGCTCGGTCAGCTCTATTTCGACGAATGGCTGCTGGCGGGCACGCAGATCGACCGGCTCGACCGGATCACCAATGACAATCCCGAGCAGCAGTCGCGAGTCGACCGGCTCCGCGCTGCCTATGATTCGCGCGGCCAGGAGCTGTCGATGACCGCGCTCAACACGAGCTACGGCAAAAACGGCCAAGCGCTCGCACGCTATTATCAGTCGCGAAAATCACCGACGCTCGCCGAGATCAACACGACCCTCGACACGCTGATCGCAGGGGAGCGCGGGCTGCTCGACGACCGCACCGCAGCGGCGATGGGATCGGTCGAGCGCTCCAGCTGGGTCGCAGGCGTGCTCGCCGTGTTTGGCGTGCTGATCGTGCTGGGTGCGATCATGCTCGGCTGGCTGACGATCCGCGCCGTCGGCGAACGCGCGACCGCGCTGGCCGACGCCGAACTGGAACGCGAGCGTGCCGACGAGTTGACCGCCGCCGTCGCCGTGGCGACCGCCGAGCTGCGCATGCAGGAGGCCAAGCTCCGCCAGGTCCAGAAGATGGAGGCGGTCGGCCAGCTTACCGGCGGCATCGCGCACGACTTCAACAACATGCTGGCCGTGGTGCTAGGCGGGCTCGAACTGGCGCGCCGCAACCTGGCGAGCGATCCGGCCACCACGCGGCGGCATATCGACAGCGCCACCGAGGGTGCCAACCGGGCGGCTGCGCTCACCCGCCGACTTCTGGCGTTCAGCCGGGAAGACGCACTGAAACCCGAGACGATCGATGCCGCCGCATTGGTCGCCGAGATGTCCGACCTGCTCGACCGCACGCTGGGCGATGCGATCACGCTGGTCACGCGGAGCGATGCGACCGACTGTTGCATTCGCGGCGACCGGGTCCAGTTGGAGAACGCGGTCCTCAACCTGGCAGTCAACGCGCGCGATGCGATGAACGGCCGCGGCACGCTGACCATCGTCACGGGGAGCGCCATGCTGGAAGCGCAGCAAATCGGCGAATGCGCGGCCGGCGAGCACGTCACGATCACGGTCGCCGACGATGGCTGCGGCATGACGCCTGACGTCGCCGATCGCGTGTTCGAGCCGTTCTTCACCACCAAGGCGGTCGGCAAGGGCACCGGGCTGGGCCTCAGCCAGATTTTCGCGCTGGTCCAGCAATTGCACGGTGCGGTTGCGATCGCATCCGAGCCCGGCGAGGGTACCGCGGTGACGCTGTACCTGCCAAGAACCGCGGATGTCGTGGCCTTGCCGGGCTCACCGGCTGAGATCCTGCCCGCCGGTCCAGCTACAGCCGCCGCTACAGCCGCGCCGGTACCGCCCACCCAGCGCGAAATTCTCGTCGTCGAGGACGATCCTCGCGTTCTCGCGGCAACGATCGATGCCTTGGAGGAACTCGGTTACCGCGCGATCCCCTGCGACGATCCGCTGGCCGCGCCCGCTTTGCTCGCCGCGAACGGGGCGATCGACCTAATCATTTCCGACGTGCTGATGCCGCGCCAAACCGGCCCCGAGATGATCGCCGCGCTGAGCCCGCTTTACCCGCATATCGCGGTCCTGTTCGTGACCGGGTTCGCGGGAGAGGTGAACGTCGCGCAGTTCGGCGGCCACGATGTGTTGCGCAAACCCTTTACGCTGACCGGGCTGGAACGCGCCGTCGCGACCGCGATGGCCTCCGATCGACCGAGCGCAAGCGACTTGATCGCCGCCGAATAATGCCCCGTAGCGCGCCGCGGGCACGGTGCGATTGAGGATGACGCCTAGCGTGCGCCCGCCTATACCCCGCCTGACCATCGCCAGCCCAGCAGCCCGAGCCCCAATTCCGCATGAAATCCATCGACCGTTACATGGCCCGGCTGATCGCGGTGCCGCTCTTGTCGACGCTGCTGATCGCGGTGATGCTGTTCGTGCTCGATCGCATGTTGGGACTGTTCAATTTCGTCGCGACGCAGGGCGGCCCGATCAGCGTCGTCTGGCGGATGCTCGCGAACCTGCTGCCGGAATATCTCGGGCTCGGGATTCCGATCGGACTGATGCTCGGCATCCTGCTCGCATTCCGCCGCTTGGCGACCTCGTCGGAGCTCGATGTCCTGCGCGGCGTCGGCATGAGCTACAATCGGCTGCTGCGCGTGCCGTACATGTATACGATGGCGCTGGCCCTGCTGAACCTGGCGATCGTCGGCTATGTCCAGCCGATCGCCCGCTATTATTACGAAGGCCTGCGGTTCGAACTGCGGACCGGCGCGCTGGGGGCATCGATCAAGGTCGGTGAGTTCACCCAATTGGGCGACCGCATGACGCTGCGGATCGAGGAGAGCAAGGACAAGGGCCGCGAGCTGTCGGGCATCTTCGTCCACGCCCAGAGTCAGAATGGCGACTGGCTGGGGGTGACCGCCGAGCGCGGCAAGTTCCTCGCGACCGACGATCCCAACGTGATCATCTTCCGGCTGGCGAACGGCACGCTGATCCACAATCGGCCCGAGTTCAAGACGCCCCGCGTGCTGACCTTCAGCAGCCATGACCTGCCGATCAATCTGCCCAAGTTCGAGAGCTTCCGCGTGCGGGGCGGTCGCAATCTGGAATATACGCTGCCCGAACTCGCCCGGCAGGGCCAACGCGGCGCCACGCTCGAACAACGCGAAGGCAGCCGCTCGGAGTTTCATTTCCGGTTGGCTGAGGTCGCCTCGATGTTCCTGCTGCCGCTGCTCGCGCTGGCGCTGGGCGTGCCGCCGAAGCGATCGACATCGGCGCTCGGCGTCTTCCTTTCGATCGTGATGATCGTCACCTATCACAAGGTGAATCAGTACGCGGCCGACGTCGGCGAGCTCGGGCGGATCGATCCGATCGTCGCGCTGTGGGTGCCGTTCACGATCTTCGCCGGCCTCGTGCTGTGGATGTATTACACGATCGCCTATGTCCCCGGCGGTCAGCCGATCGGCGCGCTCGAACGCGTCTTCTCCAAGTCCTTCAAGGCCATCGCCAAGCGTATGCCCGGACGCCGCAAGGCCAGCGTCGCATGAAACTCGCCAGCTTCTTCCCGTCGCGAACCGTCGCGATCTACATGGGCCGGATGTTCCTGCTCCGGACGTTCGCCGTCCTCGCCGCGCTGGTGCTCGTGTTGCAGGCGCTCGACCTGCTGAGCGAGTCCGGCGACATCCTCGCCTTCCCCGGCAATGGCGATGCGCAGATCTGGCACTACGTCTCGCTGCGCATCCCGCAGATCATCGCGCGGTTCCTGCCGTTCTCGGTGCTGCTCGGGACGATCCTGACGCTGATCACGATGAACCAGAACAGCGAGATCGTTGCGCTGAAGGGCTCCGGCCTGTCCGCGCACCAGGTGCTCGCGCCGCTTCTCGTCGCCAGCCTCGGCGTGGCGGTGATCAGCTTCGTGTTTAGTGACCACGTCGTCGCGCGCGCGACCGCGACCCTCAACCAGTGGCAGAAAGTCAATTACGGCAAGCTGCCGATAGATCGTGGCGACCGGGCGAACGTCTGGGTGCGCGACGGCGACGACCTGATCGAAGTGGCGCAGATCCGCGGACGCGGGACCGCGACGCGACTTGGCGGGATTACGCTGTACGATCGCACCGGCGGCAATCTGGTCGCGATCTTGCGGGCGGATCATGGCCGGCGGGTCGCGAATGGCTGGCTGGTCGGGCCGGCGACGCGGTTCGAGGTGGCGCACGGCACCGTGACCAACCTCGGTTCGGTCGTGGTCGCCAAGGACGTGCGTCCCGATCAGTTCACGCTGGCCTCGGTCGATGCGGACGGGCTGTCGTTCGGCGCGCTGAAGTCCGCGATCGGCGATCTGTCCGACGCCGGCCGGCCGACCAAGGGGCTTGAAGGCTCGCTCTGGCACAAGCTTTCGGGACCGTTGTCCGCCGTCCTGATGCCGCTCCTCGGCGCGGTCGCGGCATTCGGGATCGCCCGGTCGGGCAAGCTGTTCGTCCGCGCGGTGATCGGCATGGGCCTCGGTTTCGCGTTCTTCGTCGCCGACAATTTCGCGCTCGCGATGGGCAATCTCGGCGTCTACCCGCCGTTCCTCGCCGCGTGGGCGCCGTTCCTGCTGTTCTTCCTGATCGGCGAAGCGGTCCTCATCCGCTCTGAGGAATAAAAAAGGGGACCGCGACATGATGCCGCGGTCCCTTTCCTTCTCAGTCCACCCGACGATAGAGCGTCAGCGGCGGGTCATCGTGCTCCGCGCGATCTTGCTCACCAGACTGGGCAGCCCCGGATAGCTCGCCTTGTGATACGGCGACATCGCATCGAGCTCCGCCGAAATGCGCCGGTGCGCCTCGCCCAGCGCGTGATACGGCAGGCCCGGCAGCAGATGATGCAACGCATGGTAGCGCAGCCCCACCGGCGCCCACAGAGCCGGCAGCAACGCAGGCGGCGGCACGTTGACCGTATCGAGATACTGCGCGGTGACCGTCATCACTTCGCCGTCGTTCTCCCAGAGATGCGCGACCAGCGTCCGGACCTGGTTGATCACCGCCGCCGCCGATGCCACGCCGAGGAAGGTCAGGAACGCGCGCAACGGCAGCACGCCGCTGACGGTGAGCCCGATCAAGGTCAGTGCCCAGACGCTCGCACCGACCTCGAGCCGGTTCCAATACGCCTTCGCGTCCCCCTCGGGGCTGCGACGACGAAACTGCGGGTTGATCGCGAGTGCCGAGTAACGCTCCACCACCATCGTCCGCAGCTTGGGCGACAGCAGCGACAGCGGCGACAGCACCGCATAGCGGAACAGCAGCGCGAACGGAGCCAGCGCCGACACGACGATGAACAGCGGCAGCGTCCACGGCTTCATCAGCGCGAGTGGCAGATATTCCGGATCCTCGACCGTGCCGTATCGCGTCTTGGCGTGGTGCAGGTTGTGAACGCCTTCATACATGAACGATGGAGTCAGCAGCGGCACGCCGACCAGGATGTTCCAGCCGAGCCGGAAATTCGGCACCGCGGCGTGCTTCATGTGGCTGACTTCGTGGATGAAGCTCAGACCGCGGTACAGCCCGAGCATCGCCACGATCCCGGCGACGATCGCGACCGCGGTCGATCCAGACGTCGCCGCCACCACCATCGCACCATAGCCGATGACGACCGAGCCGATCAGATCGGCCCAATAGACCGCCGGTCGCGGCTTCACGAGGTCGCGGGTGAGATCAGCGGCAGCGCGCAGCATCGCCTTGTCATCGGCGATCCGTACGGTGCTGACCGCCGCAACCGGCGAGGCTTGAGCGGCCGTGCCACGAGGCAGGCTGAGCGAAGTGTCCATGGGCGTATCCATTGTCCGAACATAGTGGCCGCAGCGTGGCATTTACAGTCACCGGGAATGCACCAGTTCCGCGGGAAAGGCGATCACCGTGACCGCATGCGGCGATGGCCGATCCCGGCCCCGTTCGGACCGTTTCTCGGACGCGCCCCGGACATCGTGCGAGTCGCTCGCCTTTGTCGCTGTGGCTGGCTAGACACGCGCGACAGGCACACAGGAACGACACATGGCCAAGCTTACCATTCGACCGGTCAAGACCAGGAAGGATCGCAAGATCTTCATCGATCTGCCGTTCCGCCTCTATGCCGACGATCCCAACTGGGTGCCGCCGCTGAAGTCCGAGGCGCTCGGCCTGATCACGCCGGAGAAGAACGGCTGGTTCAGCCATGCCAAGGCGCAGTTGTTCCTGGCCGAGGAGGACGGTCGCGTGGTCGGCCGCATCTCGGCGCATATCGACACGCTCGCGCTGACGATGCCGCCCGAGCAGGGCTTCGGGCCCGGTGTCGGCCAATGGGGCCTGATGGAGGCCGAACGGCAGGACGTCTTCCAGGCGCTGCTCGATCGTGCCGAGCAATGGCTCCGCGACCAGGGCATGACACGCGCGGTCGGACCGATCAGCATGTCGATCTGGGAGGAGCCCGGCCTGTTGATCGACGGTTACGATCACGCGCCGACGATCATGATGGGGCATGCCAAGCCCGAATATCGCGGCTGGATCGAATGGGCGCAGTATCGCCCGATCAAGCAATTGCTGACCTATGAAGTCGATATCACGAAGCAGTTCCCGCCGATCGTCCAGCGGATCATCAAGTCGGGCGAAAAGAATCCCCGGATCGTCATCCGCAAGGTCGACAAGACGAAGTTCGCGGAAGAGGCGGCGATCATCCTGGCGATCCTCAACGACGCGTGGAAGGACAATTGGGGATTCGTCCCGCTCACCCCGCCCGAGGTCAAGGATGTCGGCGTCAAGCTGAAGCCGATCGTCTACAACGACCTGATCCGGATCGCCGAGGTCGACGGCAAGCCCGCCGCGTTCATGATCACGCTCCCCGACCTGAACGAAGCGATCAAGCCGCTCAACGGCAGCCTGCTGCCGTTCGGCTGGGCGAAACTGCTACTGTGGTTGCGCAAACCCAAGGCAAAAACGGTACGTGTGCCGCTGATGGGGGTGGTCAAGGAACTCCAGGCGTCGCGGCTTGCCAGCCAGCTCGCCTTCATGATGATCGAATACATCCGCCGCGCCTCGGTCGAGCATTACGGTGCGGTGCGCGGCGAGATCGGCTGGATCCTCGACGACAACCAGGGAATGCGCTCGATCGCCGAAACAATCGAGAGCCGCGTCAACAAGGTGTACCAGGTGTACGAGAAGACGCTCTAGTCGCGCTAGATGGGGTGGGGCCGACTATCCTCTCCACTCCCAGGAATGGGGCTGGCAATCGGCAATCTCTCCCCTCCCTGGAAGGGAGGGGCCGGGGGTGGGTTGGTCCGCTTGTGCCGCCGACGTCCGGTAGTGCGGAACCCGCCCCCCCTCCCTTCCAGGGAGGGGGGGCGCTGTGGACGGCTCGACCGTCGACCCACCGCAATCGCGCTTAGTCGCGCTTACCCTTGCCGAACGGGATCTTCAGCGTGACTGCCGCGCCCTGCCCCCTCGCACCCGGCAATTCGGTTCGGATCATATGCACGTTACCCCGGCCACCACCGGGTAGCCGGAACGAGAGCGGATCACCGCGCGGTGGCTGGGTCGGTGCGGGCAGCGGGGCTATCCGCTGATCGGTCGGACGCGCGCAGACGACGATCTCCTCGCCCGGCTGAGTGACCGGGCACGGCATCGCGACGCGCGGCGTTGGTTTGCGCAACTCGCGCGGTACCGGTGGCCCGGCCACCGACTGGAGCAGGAAGATCAGGATCGCGAGCATCGAAACCGAAGGAACGGCCTAACGCGGATCAAGTCAAGCGTGACCGGGCAACCCCTACAGCCGCGTGAAACCGAGGCCGGCTCAGAACAACACCGCGCCGCCGGTTACGACCCGTACATCCGGCGTATCGTGGTTCAACCCGGCCACCGCGAGCATGTGAAGCTGCAGATTCTTGCGCGGCTGCCATGCGACCGATCCGGCAGTCGCCGTCTCCGTGTGGTGCCCCATCGGATCATCGTCCCGCAGCACGAACAGTTCGGCGGTCGCGGTCACCGTCTCGGTCAGCGAATAACCGACGCCGACGATGCCGCTATACGCCAGATGCCGCCCATCGCCGTCGTCGTCGACCGCCGCGTCGCCTTCGCCGGTGAAGGACAGCTGGACCTTTTCGCTCACCTCGTACGTGACCGGCAGGACGATACCCGCCGCCCAGTCGCCCGCCCCGACGGGATCGCGACCGATCGGCAGCGTCACGAACGGTTCCGCGCCGAACGACAGCCCCTTGCCGTCGGGATTCCGAAAATTCTGCCGCAACCCAAGACGGACGTCGCCGATGCCGGTCGTGGTGTCGATCATGCCGGTCGTCTTGTCGCGCGTCCGCACGCGGCCCACCGGCGCCCACGAGAGCTGAAGCTCGGTCGTCTTGGCGACGCCGAACCGAGCCTCGAAATCGCCCGCCAGAATCGTGTCCTCGCGCTCGTCGGAAGTGTCGTCGCGCTGCCAGTCGAGCGCGGACAGTTCGAGCTGAACATGCCCCGGTGCGGTGATGCAGGCGGACGATCCCAGACTGGGCCGGTTCGGGCAGAATGTCGGATCATCCTGCGCGAATGCCGGTGCCGCGCCGACCATCGCTGCCACCGTCCAGCAAACGGCCCTTATCCCAAACTGTCCCAACGCCAACGCTCCCCTGTTCGGAGCGTCATGCGCGTCGGCGATGGGGATTGCTAGCGCAACCGAACCCAGGTTGGTGTATGATCGCTGGCCTTTTCCCGACCGCGATACGCCTTGTCGACGCCTGCATCGATCATCCGGTCGGCCGCCTGGGGACTGAGCAGCAGGTGATCGATCCTGAACCCGGCGTCGCGCTGCCAAGCTCCCGCCTGATAGTCCCAGAACGTCCAGACGCCGCCCTTAGGAAATTGCGTGCGGAGCGCATCGGTCCAGCCCTGCGCGACAAGCGCGCGGTAATGCTCGCGGCTTTCGGGCTGCATCAGCGCATCGTCCTGCATCGCTCGTACCGAGAAGGTGTCGTCGTCGTTGGCGATCACGTTGTAGTCGCCCGCGAGAACGGCTGGCTTCTCTTCGTCCAGCAGGACGCGCGCGCGTGCGGCGAGGCGGTCCATCCAGCGCAGTTTATAGTCGAACTTGGGGCCCGGCTGCGGGTTGCCGTTCGGCAGATAGAGCGCGGCGACGATCAAGCCGTCGACATCGGCTTCGATGTAGCGGCTATGCTCGTCATCGGGTTCGCCGTCGAGGCCGCGTTGCCGCACCTCTGGTACGCGCCCCTTGGCGAGGATCGCGACGCCGTTCCACGCCTTCTGCCCGTGCCAGACTGCGCCGTACCCGACCGCCTCGATGTCCGCGATCGGGAAGGTGTCGTCGCTCGACTTCAACTCCTGGAGGCAGACGATATCGGGCTGTTCTTCGACGAGATACTCGATCAGCCGCGGCAACCGCGCCTTGATGCCGTTGACATTGTACGTGACGATTTTCATGCGGCGGTCAGACCGAGAAGCTGGAGCCGCAGCCGCAACCCGACGCGGCATTGGGATTCTCGACCTTGAACGCGGCGCCGGCGAGCGATTCGACGTAATCGACCGCGCATCCGCGGACGAGGTCGATGCTGACGCTGTCGACGACGAGGCGGACGCCGTCATGCTCGGCGATCACGTCGTCGGATTCGACCGAATCGGCGAACCCGAACTTGTACTGGAACCCCGAACAGCCACCACCGTCGACCGATAGACGCAGGATCGCGGGCTTCCCCTGCTTGACGGCGATCGCCGCGACGCGCGCCGCTGCGGAGGGGGTGAGGATGATGTCGGGTGCCAGCGTTGCCATGGCTGAGAGATAGGCGGTCGCGCTACCCGCGGCAACCGTAAGGGCGACGCTGCCGAACTCCGCAACCGCCGCCACCCCCGTCATCCCAGCGAAAGCTGGGATCTCATACTGTGAGTCCGTCCCCGTGGGTCGAGGTCCCGGCTTTCGCCGGGATGACGGGGGTGTGGCTGAAACCGACGTTTGTTTTCATCGGCTGCTTCCCCCCTCCCTGGAAGGGAGGGGTCGGGGGTGGGTAGGCCCGCTTTGGCCACCACGATCACGGCTTGCGGAAACCGACCCACCCCCAGCCCCTCCCTATCAGGGAGGGGAGCAAAATCAGATCAATCCTGCGCGGCGGGGCCGGTGGTGGACACCGGGATGGCATTCACCGAGCGATCCTGCGCCGCGAGCAGGTAATCGGCGGTCGTCAGGAAGGGCACCGGGTTCACCGCATGGCCATCGATCCGCACCTCGTAATGGAGGTGCGATCCGGTCGAACGCCCGGTCGAGCCCATCAGCGCGATGAGCTGGCCGCGAGTCACGCGCGCATTATCCGCGACGAGGATCTTCGAGAGATGGCCGTAGCGCGTCGCGATGCCCTTGCCGTGGTTGATCTCGACCATGTTGCCATAGCCGCCCTGGCGACCCGCGTGCGCGATGATGCCGTCGGCGGTCGCGTAGATCGGCGTGCCGATCGGGCCGGGGATGTCGACGCCGGCATGCATCGCCGCGGTACCGCGGAACGGATCGGAGCGGATGCCGAAATTGCTGGTGAACGACAGCGCATGCACGGGCTGGACGGACGGGATCGCGATCGCGCCCTGCTGCAACGTGTCGAGCTTCTTCCAAGTCTGGAACAGCGTGCGGAACTGTGCATCGGCGCGGAGATCGGCCGAGGCCTCCTCGCTGTTGGCGGCGATCATCGGACCGCCCATCGCCGTTGCCGATCTGGCTCCACGTGTCCGCTTGGCGATCCGTTCGGGACGCAGACCGAGCTTGCGCACGGTCGCGGTCGTCTCGGCATAGCGCTGATCGAGCAGGTCCTGCGCAACGCTGGCCAGCTTGACCTGGCGTCCCTCGATCTTGACCAGCGGCTTGACGATTTCGGCGGCGAGCTTGTCGGCAGCCGGATCGATCGACGGCGTCGCGAGCGACAGCGCCTTGGCATCGCCGCTACCGGTCAGCGCGGCGGTGATCAGCGCCTGACGCTGTTCGATACGCTTGGCGTGTGCCTCGGCGGTTTCGCGGATCGTCGCGACGCGCTCGCGCATCTGCCCGATCTGATGCTGCATCTGGGCGAGCTTGATATCGGCGGTCGGCGGGACGACCACGCCGGTTGCCGCAGCCGCGTCATGGGCCGCCTGCGCTGCGCCATAGCCGGAAAAGCCGAGCGTGACGGCACCGATGGCGGCAATCGCAGCCTGGCGCTTGCCGCCGAAGCGGATGCGCCGCAGCGTCGTACCATTGTGAAAGAGAACATCGCGCGGTGCGAACAGCGCCTTGAGGCGCGTTCCGAGAGCGGCAGCGGAAATTTCGACCATTGGTCCCCGACAAAATAATACAGGGCCGTTCGCCCCCAAGCGGACGGCTCCGAAACGCGGTCCTGATTCGCAGCCCCTCCGCGCGTCAGACAGTTTGGTTTAGGCCGGATACAATGGATTTCAGCAATAGCACGCGGCCCACCGCGCGGCGGAGCGCCGCGTCGGTACGGCGAGTCGATGGAACAGTGACGTCACGACCGGAAAAATGCGCGGATCTTCGCGGGTTATCGCGGTCTTTTTAGAGCGCGCGGACGGCAGCCAAGACGGCCTCCGCATGGCCCGGCACACGAACCTTGTGCCACGCCTTGGCCAGCGTACCGTCGGCGCCGAACAGGAACGTCGCGCGCTCGATCCCCATGTACTTTTTGCCGTACATCGCCTTCTCGACCCACACGCCGAACGCCTCGCAGGCCACGCCGTCGACATCGCTGGCGAGGCGCACGGTGAGCGCGTGTTTCGCGGTGAACTTCGCATGCGAGGCGGGCGTGTCCTTGGAGATGCCAACGACACTGACGCCGGCCGCCGCGAACGAAACCGCGAGCGCGGAGAAGTCCTTCGCCTCGGTGGTGCAGCCCGTAGTGTCGTCCTTCGGATAGAAATAGACCACGAGCGGCACGCCGAGGCTGGCCAGCGACACCGCCGTGTCGTCGATCGTCACCGTCACGTCGGGGATTGGCGAACCGTCATCCATCATGGTCTCCCGTGAGTTGCATCCAAAATTCGCGGACCTCCTGCCGCGTCGAGTCGAGCTTGGCAATCGCCGCGGGCCAGTCCGCCACGCCGATCGCGCGCGCGATCAGCGCTCCGGTCGCGGCCCCCGGCGCGGTGGCATCGGGCGCGACCAGCCGCAGCGTCACCAGCAGCCGGGTCAGGACATCGTGTGCCGCGCGCATCGTCGCGGGCATCAGTTTCGCCTCGATCAGCCGGTCGATCGCTGCGCCGAGGTTGGGGTCGAACCCGGTATGGTGGACGAGTTGGACGACGTGCACCGCGAATTCGAGATCGACCAGCCCGCCCGGCAACAGCTTGGCGTCGAGCGGGCCCTTGGCCGGCTTGTGCGCGGCCATCTCGGAGCGCATCGACCGTGCATCGGCCACCACGTCGCGCGCCGGCCGGTCGCCAGCGAGGACATCGCGTACGATCGTCGCCACCGCCTTTCGCGCGGTTGCCGATCCGAACACCGGCCGGGCGCGGGTCAGCGCCATATGCTCCCAGGTCCACGCGTCCTCGCGCTGGTAGCGTGCGAAGCTGTCGAGCGTGACGACCAGCGGCCCCTGCCCGCCCGACGGCCGCAATCGCGTGTCGATCTGGTAGAGTGGCCCCGCCGCCGTCGCGACGGACAGCGCCGCGGTCACCCGTTGCGCCAGCCGGTTGTAGTAGAGCGTCGCCCCCAGCGGCTTCGCACCATCCGACTCGGCGGAAAAGTCACCGGTGAACAGATAGATCACGTCGAGATCGGAAGCGTGGGTCAGCATCGCCCCGCCCATCCGACCCAGCGCCAGGATGACCAGTTCGCTGTCGGGCACGCGGCCATGGACCTTGGCGAATTCGTCGATCGTCGCACGCGTGAGCACGCCGATCGCCGCCTCCGCAACCCGCGCATAGCCCGCCGCGACGGCGAGCGGATCGGACGTTCCGGCGATGATCTGCGCACCGAGCGCGAACCGCATTTCGCCGACCACCCGGCGGACATGATCGAGTCGCGCCTGATAATCGGCGCCCGCATCGCCGGCGCGCATCATCGCCTCCAGCGCCGCGACATCGCCGACCGCGTCGAACGCGGTCGCATCGATCAGTCCGTCGAGCAGACCGGGGCGTCGCCCGAGATCGCCCGCCAGCGTCGGCGCATGGCTGAGGATCGCGGCAAGCAGCGTCGCCAGCCCCGGTCGTGCCTCGAGCAGGCGGAAGATGTTGATCGCGCTGGGCAGCCGTTCGAGCAGCGCGTCGAGCCTGAGCAGCGCGGACTGCGGCTCGGGCGCGGTCGCCAGCGCCGGCACCAGCGTCGGCAGCACCGCCTCCAATGCCTCGCGCGCAGCAGGACTGCGCAGCGCGGGATAGGCACCGCCACGCCACGCCTCGATCCGGCGTCGTGCGGCTTCTGGGTCGGCGTATCCCGCGAGCGTCAGATCCGCATCGAGCGTGACCGGATCGTGCGAGAATGCGGGCCGCACGGTGTCGTCGAGCGCGTCGTAGATCCGCCCGGTTTCGGTCACGCGGGGGCGGAGCAGCGCCAGCAGCGCCTCGGCATCCTGCACGCCGTGGAGCTTGGCCACCCGGTCGAGCGCATCGCCGGTCGGCAGCATGTGCGTCTGGCGGTCGTCGATCATTTGCACGCGGTGCTCGATCGTGCGGAGCAGCGTGTAGCCGTCGATCAGCGCGGTCGCTTCGTCAGCCGCGATCCAGCCCGCCTCGGCAAGACGCGCCAAGGCGTCGCGCGTCGCGGGTGCCCGCAACGCCGGATCGCGCCCGCCGTGGATCAGCTGGTGAATCTGCGCGAAAAACTCGGCTTCGCGGATTCCGCCGCGCCCACGCTTGAGGTCATAGCCCGGGCCGAACGCCTGCCCCTGCGAATGATGATCGCGGATCCGTCGCGACATGCCGCGGATTTCGCGAATCGCACCGAAATCGCGCGCGCGCCGCCAGATGAACGGGCGGATCGTCTCCAGGAACTTCGTCCCAAGCGCGATATCCCCCGCCGCGGCGCGCGCGCGAATGAACGCGGCCCGCTCCCAAGGCAGCGCCTGCGCCTCGTAATAGCCGATCGCCGCCTCCACCGGCAGGACGATCGGCGTGATCTCGGGCGACGGTCGCAACCGCAGATCGACGCGCAGGACATACCCGTCGCCGTCGCGCGCCTGCAGCAGTTCGACGACCCGTTTGCCGATCCGCACCGCCGCCTCGTCGGGCTCCTCGCGCGGACGACACGGCAGCGTGGCGGGATCGAACAGCAGGATCGGATCGATATCCGACGAGTAATTGAGTTCGTTACTCCCCTGCTTGCCAAGCGCGATCGCGGTGAAGCCGCGGACCTCGGCGCCAGGGGTGCGCTCCTCGATCGCCGCACGGATCGCGGTATCGAGCGCATAGTCCGCGAAGCTGGTAAGCGCGCCCGTCACCGCGGTCAGATCGAGGACGCCTGACAGATCGCCCACCGCGACCGTCAAGGCCATCGCGCGACGTTCGAGCCGCAATCGCTTGGCGGTCGGCATATCGGGTTCGGCGCTCGACAGCGACAAATCGAGCCGCCCTTCACCAAGCGCTGTCGCCAGCACCGGCTCGCGGTCGAGTACCATCGACAGGAACGGCGACCAGTGTCGGGCACGGCTCGTCGCGTCGACGATACGATCAGCGGGAGCGGAACGCTCAGCGCGCGTAGGGTCGGAGAATGTTTCGGCCATGTCGGAATGATACAGACCGCGGCGACAACCTGTAACTACAAAGCAACAAAAAGCACTTTTGGCCGTTATCAGTCTATGTCTTATGCATTTCTCACGATCAAGCGCGAAGAGGACGGTCGACAGACCGTGTACCGTCCGCGGGTCACCGACGTGATCGGTTATGCGTTGCGCGGCGCATTCGACGAACCGAACGGGACGCCGTCAGACTTCACAGAGTTGCTGCACAGACTGGACACCGTTCCCAGTCGCCTGCACTGACGATATCTGTCAGCCGCGATCACCGACCGCGGCTGAGTTCCTCGACGTCGCCCATGATCGAATCCAGCGCAGTCTTGGTCGTATCGGTCTCATGATCGCGACGTGACGGCAGCGACCCGTCGTTGAGGATCGTCTCCAACGCCACACGTCCACGGGCAACCCGGCTCTTGATCGTCCCGACCGCGACACCGCAGATTTCGGCGGCTTCCTCATAGGCGAACCCGCCCGCGCCAACCAGGATCAGCGCCTCGCGCTGAGGCTGCGGCAGGTGCATCAGTGCCCGCTGCATGTCACCAAGCTCGACATGACGGTCCTGGCTAGCAGGTGCTGCCAGGATGCGATCCGCGACCAGATCGTCCCACTCGCCCTTGAAGCGAGCGCGGCGCATCTGCGACAGATACAGGTTGCGAAGGATGATGAACGTCCACGCGCGCATGTTCGTGCCGGCCTGGAACCGCAGACGCGCCGCCCACGCCTTGAGCAGCGTTTCCTGCACCAGATCGTCGGCTAGATCGCGGCTACCTGACAGCGAACGACCGAACGCGCGCAGGTGCGGGATCACCTGCGCCAACTGAACCTTGAACTCGGCATCCGACAACGAGACATGCTCGACCGGCACGACGACTTCGTCGATATCGTCGTCGACATCGGTGCGTGGAGCAGGCTGGGTCATGGTAATCCGATCAATCCCGATGGAGCGATGCCGTCGACACGTGACAAGCATAAGGATGCGCTGTGGCCATTACCAACAACGCGCACCCAACAAAAGTTAACGAAGGACGAGAAAACCGAAAATCACGATCACCAACACTAAGGAGATCGCCAGAATATACCGCGTCATATGAGGCGTTGCCCCAGCGCGCGCGTCGTCGGTTTTGACGTGGATACGATCGTTCGGGTCAGCCATGATATGTTTAACCCCCGGGAACAGTTTTGGGTCCGCAGCCGTAACGAACACGAACCCATACTGAATTATAAATACGCCCTAATCAAGGCGTTGAGTGCCCCGGACGCAACCGATTTAGTTTGCCGGGACGGTCGCCTGATCGAAGAACAGCGCCTGGCTGATCGCCGCCTTGACGGTCGAACGCTGGAACGGCTTGGTAATCAGGAAGGTCGGCTCGGGCCGCTCGCCGGTCAGCAGGCGCTCGGGGAACGCGGTGATGAAGATCACCGGGACCTCGAACTCGGCCAGGATGTCCTTGACCGCATCGATACCCGAACTGTCGTCGGCAAGCTGGATGTCGGCGAGCACGAGGCCCGGCCGCATTTCCATCGCCAACGCGACCGCTTCGTCGCGGGTGACCGCGACACCGGTCACGTCATGGCCGAGATCACGCACGATCGTCTCGATATCCATCGCGATGATCGGCTCGTCCTCGATGATCAGCACCTTCGCGCGGGTCTGGTTCTCGATCTCGGACAGCGCATCGGCGACGAGATCGTCGACTTCGCTCGGCTCGACTTCGATCAGATACGCGGCATCCTCGGGCGTGAAACCCTCCATCGCGGTCAGCAACAGGGCCTGCCGCGACAACGGGGTCATGCGGGCCAGACGCGCACGCGCGACGGCTTCATGACCCTTCGCCTCGTCGACACCCTCGTCGGCGACCTCGTCGAAATTGGCCGAATTCCAGATCGCCTGGAACATCCGGTACAGGCCGAGGCGAGGATCGACATCGCGAGGAAACTCCTCGGGGGCTGCGACGATGGCCTCGAGCGTGGCGCGAACATACTTGTCGCCATGCATCTGGCTACCGGTCAGTGCCCGGCCATAGCGCCGCAAAAAGGGAAGGTGCGGTGCGAGTTGCTGTCCAAGCGACATGGGTAACGAATACTCCCTGATCCTATGCGGCCCCTCATGTGTCGGGCGGCTCGCAGCATTACAATGGCGTCGGTCGAAAATGGCCCGGATCCGTCGCCCGATCGTCTTAACATATGACAACGTTGTACGGAGACGGGGAAATTTCGCTCGAACACGGAACTATCGAGATGCTATTTGGTTTCACGAACAGCTTTTTGTGAGTAGGCGACCTGTGTCAGGGATCGTGCCATGCTCGCAACCACACCATCGGTATGCGTCGTGCAGGGGGAAGTTTTGAGTTTGGGCCACGACACGGAGAAGACTTCGTCTGCCAAGATTCCGAAGGCTATCCCCAACAAGGATCAGCAAATGGGGTCGGCCTTGCGCTCGGTCTACCAGAAAACTGTCGATGAGACGATTCCGGACGATCTGCTCGATCTTCTCGGCAAGCTAGACTGACGGCGGGCCGGATGGCCTCGCCGATCGATTTGTCCGACGAGCGATCGCCGCTCGCAGAACTCCCCGAACATCGACTGTTTGCAACGATGCGGCGGCTGCCGACCGGTGCGAAACTCTTCCTCATTCTTAGTGCGGCGCTACTGCCGCTCGCGTTGATCGCGGTTTTCGCGACGCTGCAGACCACGCGGCTGGCCGATCAGGAAGCGCGGGCACGGCTCCGTGTCACCGCCAACGAAAGTGCGCGTGCGATCGCGATCGAACTGGTGGGCGACATGACGGCGTTGCGCGTCGCCGTGAACGCACTCGGCAATGATCCTGCCGATGCACCGAGCTGCGCACGCGCGCAGGGCGTCTTCGCCCAGCAGTCCTCGGCCGGGACGCGCTTCATCATCACCGACCGCGCCGGCCACGTGCTGTGCGGCGTCGCGCTCCCCAACCCGGTGACGTTGCGCCGCGACGACATGCCGATCTCGGCGGCGATCGTGCCGGACACCGGGCTGCTGCTGGCGATTTCCGGCCCCACGTCCGGCCGACGCGGCGGCACCTCCGCACGTGCCTATTTCCCCCGCGCGTTCCTCGAAAAGATTGCAACGCCGTCAACGCGCGCCTCAGCGGTCAGCAGCGCGATCGTCCTCGACGAAGAGGCGCTCCACCTCGAAACCATCCCCGACGAACGGCCGCTCGATCGCATGGAGACGACCCGTACCGACCTGGGCGTCGCAGGCCTCGCACTGCGCACGAGCGTCCGCAGCGCGCCGGTCACGTCGTCACTGATCGTCGCGATGCTGTTGCCGCTGCTGATGTGGCTAGCGGCCGCCAGCATCGCCTGGTTCGTGGTCGACCGACTGCTGATCCGGCCGTTGCGCCGGCTGCGCGGCGCGGTCGCCGCGTTCACGCCGGGCGAGGAACTCGATTTCGGGGTCGTCAGCACGCTGCCCGCGCAGGAAATCCGCGAACTCGGCGAGACGTTCCAGTCGATCAGCCGAACGGTCGCGTTGCACGAAGCGGGGCTCGCCGAGGGTCTAGTCAGACAGACCAAGCTGACGCGCGAAGTGCATCACCGGGTTAAGAACAACCTCCAGGTGATATCCAGCCTGATCAACTTTCACGCCCGCAGCGCCCCCAGCGCGGATGCGACCGCGGCCTATTCCTCGATCCAGCGCCGCGTCGATGCGCTGGCGGTGGTGCACCGCAATCATTTTGCCGAGCTCGAGGAAAATCGCGGGCTCAACCTGCGCACGATGATCGGCGAATTGTCGGCCAACATCCGCGCGACCGCGTCCGAACGGTCGCACGGCCTCGGCATCACGCTCGATATCGACCCGTATCTCGTTAATCAGGATGTCGCCGTCGCCATCGCGTTCCTGGTCACCGAGATGATCGAGCTGGCGATCAGTTGCGATCCGGTCGCGCAGATCCGGATCGTCGTGAAACCTGCCGAAAAGATCGCCGACAAACCCGACCGCGGATTGCTGCGCGTCGTGTCGCGCGCCTTGGTCGAGAGCGACGCGCTGCGCGAGTCCGTCTCGCGCTATGGGCGCGTCATGGAGGGTCTTTCGCGCCAGTTGCGCTCGCCGCTCCATCACGATCCACTGGTCGGCGCGTACGAGATCGCCTTCGCGGTCACCGGTCGCGATTGAGCGAACCCGGTATTTCCGGTTCGCAGGATAAAATTCGGAAAAACTGGGAACCGAGTGCCGCGACCACCGTTTGATAATTCGGATAGCGAATTTATGCCCCCCGCTCTCGCTATCCCGAACACAGGCCCGGCCGCATCACCCTTCCCCCCCCGGTGATGCTGTCGGGCCTTTAATTTATCCAAACCGCTGCGTTGCCGAGTTTCGCCGCCGGAACGAAATTCCCGCCCGAACATTGCATCTCCGGTGGCATTCAAGCCCTTGGAGGAAGTATTATGCGTAAGTTGGTTGGACTGGCGATCGTGGCTAGCGCTTTGATGGTATCGGCCTGCAACACCGTCGAGGGTGCAGGCAAGGACGTGGCTTCGGCCGGCAAGACCGTCGCGAAGACCGCAGACAACGCCAAGTAAGCCTTCACGCTTATTGCAATGCGGGGCCCGGTGCACATGCACCGGGCCCCGTTTTCGTATCAGCGCTCGACGATATCGGTACCGGCCTCGGTCTCGTCCTCACCGTCCATCGCCTGCGCCTGCGCGCGGCTCCGCTCGGTGAACCAGATGCCGATCAGCGCCATTTCGTACAGGATGACGAGCGGGATCGCGAGCAGCAGCTGCGAGCCGATA
The DNA here is from genome assembly GCF_003688595.1 of Sphingomonas sp. PP-F2F-G114-C0414. Classification (GTDB taxonomy): domain Bacteria; phylum Pseudomonadota; class Alphaproteobacteria; order Sphingomonadales; family Sphingomonadaceae; genus Sphingomonas. Next base: position 91,261 of record NZ_RCWT01000014.1, on the reverse strand, counting down.
TCCGGCGGCGTCAGCACCGCAGCGATCGCGAACGCCGCGACGATCGCATAACGCCGCGCGCCGATCAGCTGCTTGCGCGTGACGATGCCCGCCCGCTCGAGCAGCATCAGCAGCACCGGCAGCAGGAACGATATGCCGAAGCCGAACAGGAACTGCATCGTGAACGACAGATAGTTGCCGATCCCCGGCAGCGCCTCGCGGTGGATGCCGCCGACCATCCCGTCGAACCCGAGCAGGAAGTGCAGCGCCATCGGGATCGCGACGTAATACGCCATAGCGGCACCGGTCAGGAACAGCACCGGGGTCGCGAGGATGAACGGCAGGAGCGCGCGCTTCTCCTTCTTGTAGAGCCCGGGCGCGACGAACTGCCAGAGCTGGTTCGCGATCACCGGGAACGACAGCATCATCGCCGCGAAGAACGCCACCTTGATCTGGACGAAGAACGCCTCGAATATTTCGGTATAGATCACCTTGTTCTGCCCCGCCGCGAGCAGCGGGTGGACCAGAAACCCAAAGATATCCTCGGCGAAATACATCGCGATCGCAAACGTCACGACCAGCGCGGCGATGCAGTACAGCAACCGCCGCCGCAACTCGATCAGATGGTCGAGCAACGGTGCCCGGCTAGCGTCGATCTCGCTCATGTTATGCTTTCAGCCGCCACGAGGGCGCGGAGATTGAGGCCGATCACGACGACGCGACGTCGGACTTGCCGGTCTTGTCGTCGATCGCTTTTGGCGCGGCAACCGGCGGCGGCGTCTGCGTATCGAACAGGTCGGGAGCGCGTTCCGGCGAAAGTGCGGCCATGCCAGGCCGATCGCCGTGACCGCCATCATGACCCGAAGCATCAACGGGCGCGGCGGGGGCGACGACCGGCTTCTCGACCATCACCGGCTCGTCCGTATGATCGTCCGCGTGGTCGAGCGACCGATAATCGCGACGGTGCTCCTCCGTCTCCGGCGAATGCACTACCTGCGTGGTATCGGCCGTAGCATCGCCACCCGTCTGCGGATGCTCGCGCATGATGCGTTCGTTTTCCGACGCCCAGCGCTTTTCCATCTCTTCGAGTTCGGCCTCGCGGACCATCGAGTCGAAGCCCGAGCGAAATTGCCGCGCGACGCCGCGCGCCTTGCCGACCCAATAGCCGACCACGCGCATCGCCTTGGGCAGGTCCTTCGGACCGATCACGACGAGCGCGACGAAGGCCACGAGCAGAAACTCGGAGGGCGCGATATCGAACATTCAGCCGCGCCTATCTAGGGTCGTCAACTTTGCCGGCTTCAGGCAGGACGGTCGTCGCGGACGCGATTGCCGTCGCGATCGAACGCGGGATCGGCCGTCTTCTGCGCTTCGATCCGGGCCGATGGCTTGGCGGGCGTCTCGTCGTCGTTCTCGGACATGCCCTTCTTGAAGTTCTTCACGCCCTTGGCGACGTCGCCCATCAGGTTCGAGAATCGGCCACCGCCGAGAAGGAGGATCGCGACGACCGCGAGGACTAGCAAGTGAATCGGGCTAAAACCGCCCATAGCAATTCTCCTGGAAACTGGACCCTATCTAAGCCTCATCCCGTCTCATTGCCAGCCATCTCGCCATCGGCGTCCGCGTCGCGGTCACCATCGCCGTCGCCTTCCAGGCGATCGAACGCCAGATCGACCGGGTCGAGCAGTCCCGCGGCGCGCAGATCGTCGATCCCAGGCAGGTCGCGGCGGCTCTGGAGCCCGAAATGGACGAGGAATGCAGGCGTGGTCGCGAACATCAGCGGGCGTCCCGGCACTTCGCGTCGTCCGGCCGGCTTCACCCAGCCCGCCTCCATCAGGACGTCGAGCGTCCCCTTCGAGATCTGCACGCCGCGAATCGCCTCGATTTCCGCGCGCGTCACGGGCTCGTGGTACGCGATGATCGCCAGCGTCTCGATCCCGGCACGGCTGAGCCTGCGCAGTTCCTCGCGGTCGCGGCGGAGCATGTGTGCCATGTCGGGCGCGGTCTGGAACTGCCAGCGTTCGCCGCGCCGGACGATGGCGATGCCGCGGCCGGCATAGTCGGCCGTTAGCTGATCGAGCGCGGCGCGGACGTCGCCGGTGCCGACGTGCGCGCGAATCCCGTCGAGCGTCAGCGGTGTCTCGGCCGCGAACAGCACCGCCTCGACAGCGCGCATGAAGTCGTCCGGTGGGGTCACGCGCGGGCTCTCAGATACAGCGGCGCGAAGGGTGACGCCTGGCGTAGTTCGATCCTTCCCTGCCGCGCGAGTTCGAGCGCTGCGACGAAGCTCGATGCCAGCGCCGACCGCCGGAGACGCTCGCCCGCTTCGGGGAGAAAGCTTTCGATCACGCTCCACTCGATCCGCTCGCCGACCAGCATCGACACGCGCTCGAGCGCCGCCTCCAGCGTCATCACCTCGCGGTCGGCGACGACGTGCATCACCGGCCGCGTCCGCGCGGAAATGCGGCCGTACGCGGCGATCAGGTCGAAGATCTCGGCCTGCCATGCGGCCTTGCGCACCGTCCGCAGACCCTCGGATGCACCACGCAGGAACACGTCGCGCCCGGTGCGATCGCGCGCTATCAGCCGCGCACCGGCTTCGCGCATCGCACTCAGGCGTTCAAGCCGCAGTTGAAGCCGCAGCGCGAGTTCCTCCGGGTCGGGCTCGGCGAGTGGGTCGCGGGGCAGGAGCAGCGCCGATTTCAGATAGGCGAGCCATGCTGCCATCACGAGATAGTCGGCCGCGAGTTCCAGCTTCAGCGCGCGCGCGGAGTCGACGTACGCCAGATACTGCTCGACCAGCGCGAGGATCGAGATCTTTCGCAGATCGACCTTCTGCCCGCGTGCGAGCGAGAGCAGCAGATCGAGTGGCCCCTCCCATCCGTCGAGATCCAGGGTCAGTTGCGCGTCGTCCATCGCCTGACGCTACAGCGCACGCTGCCGGGCATCCACCCTCAACGTTTGACGATTGACCATACGGACCGTAAACGTTTCATATGGTCACGGTGAATGTGAGGCTTGAATGGGTATCGTGAAGATCGACGACGCGCTGCACGAGGACGCGCGGCGGGCGAGCCAGGTGCTGTGCCGGTCGATCAACGCTCAGGCGGAGTTCTGGATGAAGATCGGCATGCTCGCCGAGGCCAACCCGACGCTGTCGTTCAATGATATCGTCACTGCGCAACTCGCCGCCGCGTCGGTGCGCGTCGCCGACAAAACGGCAGCCTGAGATGGTGAAGACGCCGGCCGAACTGGCGCTGATGCGCGTATCGGGCGCGTTGCTGGCGTCGGTATTCGAGATGCTCGACGTGCAGGATCTGGCGGGGCTGTCGACGTTGCAGGTCAACGACATGGTCGATCGCTACATCACTAACGACCTCGCCGCGCGGCCCGCGAGCAAGGGGCAATATGGCTTCGAATACGTCCTGAACAGCTCGATCAACCATGTCGTCTGCCACGGCGTGCCGAACGTTCGCGACGTCATCCGCGACGGCGACATCGTCAATCTGGACATCACGCTGGAGAAGAACGGCTTCATCGCCGATTCGAGCAAGACATATATGGTGGGGACCGTTCCGCCCGCCGCGAAGCGCCTCGTGCGGGTCGCGCATGAGGCGATGTGGCAGGGTATCCGGCAGGTCCGGGCAGGCGCGCATCTCGGCGACATCGGCTTCGCGATCGAGCGGCACGCGAAGAAGCACGGCTATGCAGTGGTGCGCGACTATTGCGGGCACGGCATCGGCCGCGAGATGCACGAGGAACCGCAAGTGCTCAATTTCGGGCGCGCGGGGACCGGCATGACGCTCCGCGAGGGGATGGTCTTCACGATCGAGCCGATGATCAACCAGGGGACGCGCAAGGTCTCGACCGAGGATGACGGGTGGACGGTGGTCACCGACGACGGCAAGCTTTCGGCGCAATTCGAGCATACGGTGGCGGTGACGCGGGGCGGGGTCGAGGTGCTGACGTTGCGCGGGGACGAGCGGGATCGGGGGTTGGGGTGATCGCGAGGTTCGCAACCGTTCATTCCATTCCGTTCGTGCTGAGTAGCGACTGAGCAGGCTCGCAGAGCCGTACCGAAGGCGTGTATCGAAGGACAGGTTCCCCGCGCGTCCTTCGACACGCCGCTTCGCCAAGCTCAGCAGCTACTCAGCACGAACGGGGGCCCCTCCACCAACACCACCCCGGCGGAGGCCGGGGCCCAATTGGGAGACGGTGGTAACTGGGGATCGCGCCCCGTTACTGCGACCTCTCCAATTGGACCCCGGCCTTCGCCGGGGAGGTGCACTGGACAGCGCGCTGCCGATACCAAACCGGCCTAGGCACGCGCCAACAGCGCGTCCCGCGTCGCGATCAGTTCCGCGAGGTCACCCTTGCCCGTCCCGACCGACGCCATTGCTCGATCCAGCCTCGCGCGAGACGCTTCCGAAATTTCCCCAAGCCGCCCGGCGATCTCGACCATCTCGTCCATACGCGCCCAGCAGTCGAGCACCAGGTCGCACCCGGCCGCGATCGCGCCCGCCGCCTTGTCGCCAGCGGTGCCGGACAGCGCCTTCATGTCGATGTCGTCGGTCATCAGCAGGCCGTCGAAGCCAATCCGTCGACGGATGACCTCGTCGATCACGATTGGCGACAGCGTCGCGGGGCGATCTGCGTCCCAGGCGTCGAAGACGATGTGCGAGGTCATGCCCATCGGCGCCTGGTTGAGCGTGCAGAAGGGTTCGAGATCGATCTCGAGGTCGGCGTCGGTCGCGGTGACGGTCGGGAGGTGGTGGTGCGTATCGACCTTCGCGCGACCGTGGCCGGGCATGTGCTTGACGACACCGACGACGCCGCCTTCGGCCAGCCCTTCGAGCGTCGCGCGGCCGAGGGCAGCGACGCGCATGGGATCGGAGCCGAACGTGCGCGAGGCGACGGCTTCGGTGGTGTCCGGCTGCGACACGTCGAGCAGCGGCAGGCAGTCGACGGTGATCCCGACTTCGCTGAGCATCACGCCAAGCGCATGCGCGTTGGCGCGTGCTGCCTGGATCGCGGTCATCGGTGCGCGTTCATAGGCTGCATCGAATACCGGGCCAGCAGGGAATGCGGGCCATTCGGGCGGTCCCATTCGCGCGACGCGGCCGCCCTCCTGGTCGATCAGGATCGCCAGGTCCTGGCGTCCGGCCAGCGCGCGGAGCGAGTCCGTCAGCGCACGAACTTGGTTGCGATCGACGATGTTGCGCTTGAACAGGATGTAGCCGGCTGGTTCGCACTCGGCGAAGAACGCGCGTTCGGCGGGGGTGAGGACGGGGCCGGACAGGCCGAAGATGACGGGCTTCATGTCTCGTCTTTATCCCAGCGCCGCAGAAGGATCATCCTTCAATAATCCTTCGACACGCGGACGTTGGCGCTCTGGCGGCCGAGCGTGGAGATGCTCGACAGCAACGACAGCCAGCGGGTGACCTGGAACTCGACCTGCGTGGCGGAATAGCCCTGACCGTCGGTGACGATCTCCGCATACAGGCGCCGGGTGACGTATTTGCCCGCGGCGATCGAGGTGCCCTGCCCCGTCTGCGGATCGGCGGGGAGGATGCGGAGGCGGTCGAGACCGGCGGCGCGGCGCACCGCGTTTATCGGGTTGAGACCGCTGCCGCCGCCCTGCAATGCCGCCACCGCCGCTGCGAGTTGCAACGCTTCGGGGGCGGACAGGTTGGTGATCGAGGTGCCGAACAACAGCCGCGAGAGCAGTTCGTCCTCGGGCAAGGCTGGCGTGCTGGTGAAACCGATCTCGGGTTTGAGCGCGTAGCCGGTAACGCGGATCGATGCGCTGAGGCCCGTCGAGTCCGCATTCGCCTCGATATCCAAAGCAGGGTTCGCGGGCACCTGCCCGTCGAAGCGGATCACGCCGCGCGCCAACTCGAACTGTCGCCCGGCGAACTCGTAGTCGCCGCGGATCAGCGTGGCGCGGCCGGTGATCGCCGGGTTCTCGGGCTGGCCGGCGATCTGCAGATTGGCGGACCATTCGCTGGTCAGGCCGAGTCCGCTGACCATCACCTGGTTCGGCGCGCGCGCCTTGATCGCCAGCGTCCAGGGCTTGGTCGGCGTCGCGACTTCCTCGCCGCCGTCGGGCAGGTTGATCTCGCGGATGTTGAGTTGGGGAACGGCGCTGGCAGCGGTGGCCTGGCCGAGGCGGTAGCGGCTCTTGTCGAGCACGACATCGCCCGCGATCGTGCCGCCCGAGCCGTTCGACTTGAACGTCAGCGGGCCCGAGACGGTCGCGCCGATGTCGTCGCGGTTGATCATCACCGCCTTGTCGGCCTGCAATTTGAGGTCGAGCCCTACTCCCGCAGCGGCGGCGAATTCGAACTGGCCGGTGCCGGTGACGCGGCCGCCCTTGCCCGCGTCCGCGCCGAACCGGTCGATCACGAGCCGCGAGCCGCCGAAGCGCCCGGTCGCCTGGACGTTGGTGAGGACGGTGCCGGTGGTCGCACTCTCGATCCGCGCGCCGTTCGCCTGGACGATACCGCGCAGCGTCGGGTTGGCGAGCGTGCCGACGACGTCCGCACCGATCGCGACCGGACCCGACAGGTCGAACAACTCGACCCCGGTCAGCCGCCAGAGCGTATCGGCCGGACCGCTGTACCGAAGCTGCCCGAACAGGCGGGCGTTACTGATCCGGGATGCCAAGTCCCCCTGCCCCAGCGGCGCAAGCTGTGCCTGAGCGCGGCCGATCGTCTTGCCGGCAGACGCTATCACCGCGCGCAAGCCGAGCTTGTCGGGCGACAACACCGCTGCGACGCCGACGTCGATCGGGCGCGACGAGAGGACGAGCCCGGCGCGGCTGAGCCCGCGGATCGTGAGATCGGCCTTGCCGGTCGGCGCGGCGCCGTTCGCGGTGGCGACGTTGAAACGGCCCGATGCCGAACCGCTGAGCCCGAGCCCGGGATACCCGATATCGAGCAGCGCGAGCGGCATGCGCGTCAGGCTGGCGTCGACCGCCGTGCTGGTGCCGGTGAAATGGCCACCGACCTGCGCCTCGCCGCCGCCGAAGCTGAGCTTGGTGGGCGCGAGGTGCCAGCCGTCCTCGGCCTGGGTCAAGACCGCGGGGGTGAGCAGTTTCAGCGGGCGGCCGTCGAGCGTGCCCTGCGCGGAGATCGCGTAGCTGGTCGCGGTGACCTGCGTTACGCTCTGGATATCGAACGCGCGGCCACGCGAGCCGGCGATCGACGCCTTGATCGTGCCGACGCCGCCTCTGAGCGACGCCGCGCCGTTGAACCGGGCGAGGCTGAGCGCGCCGTGGCGGAGGCCCAAACCGGTCGCGGTCGCTTCGATCGAGGTGCCTGCCGGGTCGAGCAGTGTGACGAAATCAAGCTTGCCTGCGCGCAGCGCGACCGTGTCGAGCGTCGCGGCCTTGGCGGCGAGATGGCCTTCGATGCGCTGAACGGTCCCGACCGGACGGAACAGAAGTTCGCCCGAGATACCGCCGCCGGCAACCGCGAGCGCGCCGTTGAAGCCGCCATCGACGACCGCGATGTTCCCACTCGCCCGCGTGCCGGCGACGTTCAGTGCAGCGACCTGGATCGTTGCATCGGCGCCCGGCGGCAACAGGATCGCGCCATTGGTCGTGAACGGCCCGAGCCGCGATCCGCCGGCTGCGGTGAACGCGAACCCCTGCGGCGTCGGATCGAGATGCGCGCGGACGTTCGACAGGCCGAGCGTCGCATTGGGGCTGGCGAAGACGAGGTCGAGCGTCGGCTTTTCGATCTGGCCGTCGAGTTTCAGCGTAACCGGGCCGTAAGTCTGCTGGCGTCCGCCGCCCTCGAAATGGAAGGTCCCGTCGCGCCGACGATAGCCGTTGCCGGTCAGCCGGATCTGCGGCGCGGTGAGCACGAGGTTGGTGAAATGCAGCACGCCGTCGGTGGTGCGTTCGAGGTTGGTGGTGATCCGCGGCAGCCCGCCTGCGAGGCTGCGGAAGAACGCGTTGTCGAGCCGCACCATCTGCGCGCTGCCCTGGCCGATGACGCGCGTGCCGTGGCGGTTGGGGCCGGGGACGACGCGCAAGGTGGACTTCACGTCGACGATGCCGAGGCCGGGGATCAGATAGCGGCCGAGCCCGCCGTTGATGCCGACCTCGAACTGGCCGTTGCGCAGGTCGACCGCGAGATTGATGCTGCCGGTGAGCTTGTCCGACCGGAGCTTGAGCGCGTCGCCGGTGAGCAGCGTCGGCGTCACGCGAAGCAGGCCGTCGACCGACAGGTTGCGCAGGATCCCGCCCGCCACCGTGCCGACTCCGGTGACGCGCGCGGCGGTGAAGCGGATCGGTACCGTCACTGGCGCAGCGGATAGCCGCCCCTTGCCGGCGGAATGCGCGTTCTCGAACCCGGTCTGGTCGAATGCGAACCGGCTCGCATCGAGGCGGTAGTCGAACGCCGCGGTCGCGAACGGGCCGTCGAGGATCGCGCGAAGCTCGACCATGTTGCCGGTCATGTTGTCGAACAACGCGGGCGGGCGAAGCAGCCGCGCCTTGATCCGGACGTCACGATACGCGTTCGCACCGAGATCGACGATGCCGGTCGTGTCGATCGCCAGCGCGGGAGTGCGGAGCGAGAGCTGCCCGTCCAGCCGGCGGTTGGCGAACTCCGCACTGCCGTTGACGAGAATGCGCGGTGCCGTCAGCCGTTGCAGCCGCCCCTTGAGCAGCGACGACGGCGAGAGCGTGCCCGACAGCGTGTAGCGCCCGGCGACCTGCGCGAGCGCGAGATCGACGACGCGCGTCGTGCCGACGATGCCGTTGGCGCGGCCGTTCCACTTCGCCCAGCTACCGTCACCGGTAACCGCGAGTGCGACCGGCCCCTTCGCCTTCACCATGCGCGCGAGCACGCCGCCCGCGGCCCCCTTCGCGGCGACGTCGAGGTCGAAGCGATCGCGTGCGGGCTCGGCATCGATCCGGAGCTTCAGGTCGTCGCTGCCAGCGACGCGTGCCTTGAGGTCGACCAATGCTCGGCCCGACCGGATGTCGGCGCGGCCTTCGAGCGTCCCGATCCGCTGCGTTCCCAGCACGCGCTTTGCCAAGGTCAGCCGCCCGACTGACAGCTTGCCGATATGGATATCGAAATCAGGCAGGATCGGGCCACGCGTCCTGGACGGTTTGGTACGCGGCGTGTGCGTCAGGATCGCGCGATCGACGATCAGCCGCTGGATCTCCAGCCGGTTGGAGAACCAGTCGAACGGCGACCAGTCGAGTTCGACATTCGGCGCCTGGAAGACGAGCCCCTCCAGATCGTACACGCGCAAGTCGACCAACCGCGTATCGCCGTACAGCGATCCCTCGATCCGCCCGACCGTGAAGCGCAGCCCGTTGGCGGCCCTGATCGCGGCGATGCGGTCCGCAACGAAGCGGTGGCCGATCCCCGTGTCGACGATCAGCAACGCGGTGCCGACGATCACGAGCAGCGCCATGACCGCGCTGGCGATCCAGCGCCACCACGCGATCCGGCGCTTTGGAAGAGCGGCCGCCTCGCTCAAAACGCCTGCCCCAGCGAGACGTACACGGCGACGCGGCTGTCGCCCGGCTGCGGGTTGATCGGCGTGCCGACGTCGAGGCGGATCGGGCCGAAGTTCGAATAATAGCGCACGCCGATGCCGGTGCCGTATTGCAGCCCGGTGAATTTCGGCAGCGGCGAGGTGTAGATGTTGCCCGCGTCGAGGAACGGCACGATGCCGAAATTGCCGAACGCCTTCACCCGCGCCTCGATCGAGAATTCGGTCAGGCTGCGCCCGCCGATCGGGTCGTTGTTGGGATCGCGCGGGCCGATCGACTGATAGCCATAACCGCGCACCGACGCGCCGCCGCCGGCATAAAAGCGCCGCGACGGTGCAACCTCGTCACGCGGGGCGCCGACGATCGTACCGAGCCGGGTGCGGGCGGCAAGCACCACGCGGTCGCCGAACGGCTGGTAGACGCTGCCGTCGAACTGCGTGCGCGCATAGCCGAACACCGAGTTCTGCAACGACACCTCGGGGCTGAGCCGCGCGCCGAGCCGGAACCCCTTGGTCGGGTTCAACAGATCGTCCGAGCCGTCATAGTTGAGCGTCGTCGGCAGCGCGCCGATGAAGAACGTCCGCCGCCGCGGTGCGCCGGTCGACACGATCACGTCACGCTCGTCCGACGCCAGCAGTTCGGCACCGACCGACCAGGTCCAGGTTTTCTGGAAGAAGATGTTGGTCTGCCGTTCGAGGCTGCCCGCGAGCGTGAAGGTCTTCGCGTCATACGCGTCGCGGTTGGTATGCACGCCCGACGCCTGGAACGTCAGCACCCGGTCGCGGCCCTCGAAATTGTTGCGCCGGAACACGACCGAGCCGAGTTGTTCCTGCGTGCCGAGCACACCGCGTACCGTCAGCGCGCCCTCGGGCGGGAACAGGTTGCGGTGCGTCCAGCTGAGTTCCGCGCGCGCGCCTTCGCCGGTGCCGTAGCCGAGCTCGCCCGCGACGGTGCGCGGCGGTGCCGGGTCGAGCTTCACCGCGACGTCGACGGTATCGGGCGTCGACCCTTGCACCGGCTTGAGGTCGACCGCGGACACGAGGCTGGTCTGGATCAACGCGCGGCGCAGATCGTCGAGCTTCGCTGCATCATAGAGGTCCCCGGGCGAGAAGCGCGCGATCTCGGCGACATGGTCCGCGCCGAACACGCGGTTGCCGGGCAGCGCGCGGATCGTCCCAAATTTGCGCGCGCCGCCGGGTTGCACCGACAGGTCGAGCGTCGCGGTGCGGGTGGCGTGGTCGACGACGATCGCCGGATCGCCGACCTTGGCGAACGGAAAGCCCTCGCGACCGATCTGCGTCGTCAGCTTGGCCTGGCCCGCGACGATCGCATCCGAATTGACGGGGTCGTCGGGCTTCACGCCGAACTCGGTAGCGAGCCCCGGCGCCTTGTCGCCCGCCGCGGCGATGCCGTCGATCGTCACGCCCTTGAACTTGTAGAGCGTGCCGGGGGTGGCCGACAACACGACCATCGGCTTTGCGCCCGGTTCGACGCGCGTGACGACGTTGGAGTCGTAATAGCCCTGCGCGCGGAGCAGGCTGTTGAGCAGGTCGGCATCTTCGCGCGCGCGGCGATCGAGTTGCGCGGCGTTGGCGGCCTGGTGATCGTTCGCGTCGAGCGTCGAAAGTGCCGCGAACCGCTGCCGCAGCAGCGTGTCGTCGATCCCGTCGATACCGTCGATCCGCCACGCATAGCGGCTTTCGGTATTGGCATCGACCGCGGCGACCGTGGCGGCCGGATCGATCGGCGAGTTCGCGAGATCGGGCCACGCGACGCCGATATCGGGCAGCGCGGCGAGCGGCGAATTGGGGTCGAGCGACATCGGCGTGTCCGCGGTCGGCGGGGCCGGTGTCTGTGCAGGCGCGGGCGCTGGTGCGGTTTGGGCACGCGCGGCAGATGCGCCGGCACCGGAAACCGCCCCCGCTGTCGTCAGAACGAAAAAGGCGGCGGCCGGCCCGGCTCGCCCGACGCGGAACACCATGTCAGGCTCCTAGCCGGGCTTGTCGTTGCGGAACAGTATCTAACGCCGCATTTCCGCCACGTTTCGTCCGGGCGGGGGATTGCGCTGGTGCGGGGTGTCGGAACGCTAGTGATCCGGGCAGGCGGGCGAACATACGCGGCGCGCGGCTGGCATCCCGGCGCGGTGCGTGGCAGGACGGGGCGATGGCCGACCCTACTTCCCGCGACACCCTTCCTCCCCACAAGGACCCTAGCGCCGCGGGCGGGTTCCTCGTGGCGCTCGGCATGCTGGGCGGCGCGGGTGTCGGCTTTGCGGTCGGCCAAGCGACGCCAGGGTTCCTGATCGGGACCGGGGTGGGCGTGCTGGCGGCGGTGCTGGTGTGGTTGCGGGACCGGCGGTAGAGGGCTCGTCCCGCTCGTCTGCCCCTCTTCCGTTCGTCCCGAGTAGCCGTCGAGTAGTCGCCGCAGGCGGCGTATCGAAGGACAGGGTGGCGCACAGAACCGATGCTTCGAACGCGCCCTCGATACGCTCCTGACGGAGCTACTCGGTCGCTACTCAGCACGAACGGGAAGGGCGGTAGCCACTCCTAACGCGGCTCGCGCATCTGCCACACCACGCGGCCGATCACCGCGATCCGCCCCGCCGGGATCGGTCCCGCCGCCGGGTTGTCGCTCGTCGCCATCAGCGTCCCGCCGGCCAGCACGACGCGCTTCACCATCACCGCGTCGTCGATCCGGATGACATACACCCCGCCTTTCGCGCGCGGCGTCCGGTCGGCAGTGTCGACCACGATATGATCGCCGTCGAACAGCCCCGGCTCCATCGAACTGCCACGCACACGGATGATCGCCGCCTGCCCGTCCCTCAGCCCGAGTTTCCGCGCGAGGCCGGGGTCTAGCGTGTCGGTGCCGAGCACGATCTCGCCGTCGACCTGCGCGCCAGGCCCTGCTGACGCGGCGATGTCGAGCTTGCGGATGCGGAAACCCGTCCCGCGATCGGGTGGAGCGCCGAGCACGGTCTCGCTCACGCCCAGATAGGCGGACAACAATCGCCGGTCTCGTTCACCCAGGATGCGCGGCGATCCACGACGGACATATTGCTGGAGATACGCCGCGTTGCGCCCGAGCATCGCCGACAGCGCCGCCAGACTGTCGCCCCGCGCCGCCGCCAGCGTTGCCAGCGCGGTCCTCGGATCGGGATCGGATGCGGTTTTCGACATCACGCGACCCTAGCGCAGGAAATTTCCTAGACAAGTAGGATTTGACGGAACAGATCAAGAACAGAACAAGGGACTCGGGAGGAACGACGGTGACGATTCTGATGAAGATCGATCGATATCTGCGGCAGACGGGCATGCCGATGACCAAGTTCGGACGGCTGGCGGTCGGCGATCCGCGGCTGGTGCACGACCTGCGCCGCGGTCGGCAGGCGCGCGAACCGATGGTGGCGCGGATCGAGTCGTTCATCGCGCGGAACGGATCATGAGGATGGACGCGATCCGCGGCCCCGATGCGGGCACGCTGCTGATCCGCGCACTCCGGGGCCATGCTGGGGCGACAGGCCTGACGATGCACGTCGAGTCGATCGCGTGCACACCCTGGGCCAGCGCGACGTTCGTCGGCACGCTGCACCGGCTCACGATCACGGCGATGCCCGTACCCGGTCTTCGAGACTGGATCGACGCGTTGCCCGACGCGGAGTTTGCGATGCGCGGGCATATCGTCGCCGATCTGGTGGTCGAGGGCATCGAGTCGATCGGCGACCGCGAGCATGTGACGATCGCGGTACTCACGCTGATCGACGCGTAAACGTCTCGTCAGGGGTGGACTTTCGCTGGCCGAACCACGAAGTCGGCGGTCAACGAAGGAGATTCATATGGCCGGGATGGGCAAGTTCGACTGGGCGGATCCGTTCCTGCTCGACGATCAGTTGAGCGAGGACGAGCGGATGATCCGCGACAGCGCGAAGGCCTATGCCGATGACAAGCTCGCGCCGCGGATCATCGATGCGTTCCAGCACGAGCATACCGATCCCGCGATTTTCCGCGAGATGGGCGCGCTCGGGTTGCTCGGGCCGACGATTCCCGAGGAATATGGCGGCGTCGGCGCGTCCTATGTCGCCTACGGGCTGGTTGCGCGCGAGGTCGAGCGGATCGACTCGGGCTATCGCTCGATGATGTCGGTGCAGTCGAGCCTGGTGATGTACCCGATCAACGCGTTCGGATCCGAGGAGCAGAAGCGCAAATACCTGCCCAAGCTTGCGACCGGCGAATGGATCGGCTGCTTCGGGCTGACCGAGCCCGATGCGGGGTCGGATCCGGGCGGGATGACGACGCGCGCGAAGAAGACGGCGAACGGCTATGTCATCTCGGGCGCGAAGACGTGGATTTCGAACTCGCCGATCGCCGACGTGTTCGTGATCTGGGCGAAGTCCGACGAGCATGGCGGCGGCATCCGCGGCTTTATCCTGGAGCGCGGGATGAAGGGGCTGGAGACGCCGAAGATCGAGGGCAAGCTGTCGTTGCGCGCGTCGATCACGGGCATGGTGATGATGGACGAGGTCGAGGTCGGCGACGATGCGCTGCTGCCCGACGTGCAGGGACTGAAGGGGCCGTTCGGGTGTCTCAACCGCGCACGGTACGGGATTTCCTGGGGAGCGCTGGGCGCGGCGGAGTTCTGTTTCCATGCGGCGCGGCAGTACGGGCTGGATCGCAACCAGTTCGGGACGCCTTTGGCCGGGCGGCAGCTGTTCCAGAAGAAGCTGGCCGACATGGAAACCGAGATCGCGCTCGGGTTGCAGGCGTCGTTGCGCGTCGGACGGCTGATGGACGAGGGCCGGTTCGCGCCGGAAATGGTCTCGATCGTGAAGCGCAACAACGTCGGCAAGGCGCTCGATATCGCGCGGATGTCTCGCGACATGCATGGCGGCAACGGGATTTCGGGGGAGTATCAGGTGATGCGCCATCTGATGAACCTGGAGACGGTGAATACGTATGAGGGTGCGCATGACGTGCACGCGCTGATCCTCGGGCGGGCGATCACGGGTATCGCTGCGTTTTGAGTTCAACCCCGACGTCCTACCACCCCGGCGGAGGCCGGGGCCCAATTGGGGAACGCGTATTGGCTGACGCTGCGCGTTGTTACTCCGACCTTTCCAATTGGGCCCCGGCCTCCGCCGGGGTGGTGCTCTAACGTGGAAAGCAAACCCTCCCCCCTCGCCGGGTTGAAGGTGGTCGAACTGGCGCGAATCCTTGCGGGTCCTTGGGCTGGGCAGGTGCTGGCCGATCTCGGGGCCGACGTGGTCAAAGTAGAGAGTCCCGCCGGTGACGACACCCGCACATGGGGCCCGCCGTTTATCGACAACCCTGACGGCACGCGTGACGCCGCGTATTTTCATGCCGCCAACCGCGGAAAGCGATCGGTCGTTGCCGACTTTACGACCGCTGAAGGCCAGACGATCGTCCGCGACCTGATTGCCGACGCCGATGTCGTGATCGAGAATTTCAAGGTCGGCGGGCTCGCGAAATACGGGCTCGACTACGCCACGCTCGCCGCGATCAATCCGCGGCTCGTCTATTGCTCGATCACCGGGTTTGGCCAGGATGGCCCCTATGCCCCCCGCGCGGGTTACGACTTCATCGTCCAGGGGATGAGCGGGATCATGGACCTGACCGGCGAGCCCGATGGCGCGCCGCAGAAGATCGGTGTCGCGTTCGCCGACATCATGACCGGGCTGTACTCTGTGATCGCGATCCAGGCGGCGCTGGCAATGCGCGAGCGGACCGGCAAGGGTCAGCAGATCGACATGGCATTGCTCGATACGATGACCGGGGTGCTCGCCAACCAGGCGATGAACTGGTTCGCCAGCGGCGTGTCGCCGACGCGGGTCGGGAATGCGCATATGAACGTGTGTCCGTATGCGGTCTTTCCGTGCGCGGATGGGTGGTTCATCCTGGCGGTCGGGAATGACGGGCAGTTTAGGCGGTTCTGCGACGCGATGGGCTTGCCCGAGATGCGCGAGGATCCGCGGTTCGCGACAAATGCCGGGCGGTTGGCGTTCAAGGATGTGTTGTTCGCGGGGATCGAGGCGGCGACGTCTCGGGTGCCTAAGCTCGAGTTGCTGGCGCGGCTGGAGGCGGTGGGTGTGCCGGCCGGGCCGATCAATACGGTGGCGCAGGCTTTCAAGGATCCGCAGGTCGTCGCGCGGGGGATGGCGATAGACGTCGCGCGGCCTGATGGGTCTCTGGTTCCGGGGCTGCGTACGCCGATCCGGTTTTCCGATGCCGATCTCGCGACCGGGCGGGCGGCGCCAATGCTGCCAAAACCACCGTCATCCTGACGAAAGTCAGGATCCAGAGCCACGTGCGCTAGCGTTCTTGGCTCTGGATCCTGGGTCGAGCCCAGGATGACGGATGGGGTTAGGCCGCGACCTCCGCCACTGGCTTCCGGGCATACAACCCATACGCCAGGATCAGCGCGTAGCAGATCGCCGGGAGCAGCAGCGCGAAGTGCAGGCTGCCCGACTTGTCCGCCAGCATGCCCGTCAGATACGGGACGATCGCGCCGCCGACGATCGCCGTAGCGATCACGCCCGAGCCTTCCGCCGCACGCTTGCCGAGACCTTCGGACGCGAGGCTGAAGATCGTCGGGAACATCACCGCGTTCATCAGACCGATCGCCAGCAACGCCCAGCCCGACAGCGCGCCCTCGGTGTTCGCCGAGATCAGGATCAGCGCCAGCGTGCCCGTCGCGACGCCAGCGAGGACCTTGCCCGGCGACACCTTGTTCAGCACGTACGCGCCGATGAACCGGCCGACCAACGCGCCGCCCCAGTAGAACGGCACGTGCTTGCCCGCGGCGACGTCGGTCAGGCCCATCACGCTTGGCTGCATCAGGTAATTGACGATCAGCGAGCCGACCGCGACCTCGGCGCCGACGTACAGGAAGATGCACGCCGTCCCCATCGCGAAGCGCGGACGCTTGAGCAACGTGAACGCGTGGAAGATGCTGCCGGTCTGGTCCTGCTCCTCGTTGAGCCGGTTGCGGCGGGTCCACACGACCGCGGCGACGATCAGCAGAGCGATCGCGAGGCCGATATAGGTGTGCACAACCGTCCGCGACGATTCGGTCCGATACGCGTCGAGCGCGGCGCCGGTGAGCTTCGAGGAGTCGACCGTCGCCAGCCCGCCGAGGATCAGCGCGGAGCCGACATACGGGAAGATCGTGGTGCCGAGCGAGTTGAATGCCTGCGCGAAGGTCAGCCGGCTAGAGGCGGACTTGGGATGGCCGAGCGCGGAGATCAGCGGGTTGGCGACGACCTGCACGACGGTGATCCCGGCGCCGAGCACGAACAGCGCGAACAGGAACATGCCGAAGCTCGCCTGCCCGGCAGCGGGGATGAACAACAGGCAGCCCGCGGTCATCGTCACGAGGCCGATCGAGGCGGTCCGCATGTAGCCGGCCTTGCGCACGATCGCGGCGGCGGGGATCGAGAACAGCGCATAGGCGAGGAAGAACGCCGACTGGACCAACATCGCGGTCGCGTGGTCGAGCGTGAAGAGCTCCTTCATCTTCGGGATGATGATGTCGTTCAGCGAGGTGATGCCGCCGAAGATGAAGAACAGCGCGAACACGAACACGCGCAGGTCGGGCGCGTCATAGCCGTGGCTGGCATCGCCTCCGGCTGCTGCTGTGGATTTGGTATCGACGTGCATCGTATTGCGCCCTCTCGCGGTATTTCCGCGCGACATAAGCCGGGGTGGCGACGCGTGGCAATGCCGCGTGGTGCGATCCGTCACGTCAGGCTAGGACGACGGCATGAGCCGCTTCACCGTCAACAACGAGCCGATCGAATACAAGCTCGACAATGCTACGCCGCTGCTGTGGGCGCTGCGCGATGCGTCGAACCTCACGGGGACGAAATATGGCTGCGGCACCGGGCAGTGCGGCGCGTGCACGGTCGATATCGATGGGCGCGCGATGCCGAGTTGCCGCGTGCCGATCGGCTCGATCGAGGGGGCGTACGTCACGACGATCGAGGGGCTGTCGCGTGAGCGTAACCACCCGGTACAGCTGGCGTTTATCGCGGAGTCGGTGCCGCAATGCGGGTTCTGCATTCCCGGGATGATCATCGCGGCGGCCGCGTTGCTGAAACGCAATGCAGACCCGAGCGAAGCGCTGATCCGCGAGCAGATCACCAACCTGTGTCGGTGCGGGGTGTATCCGCGCGTGGTCGAGGCGATCCAGCGCGCCGGGCGCGCGATGCGCGGGGAAGAGGTGATCCCCGCCGG
The DNA here is from genome assembly GCF_003688595.1 of Sphingomonas sp. PP-F2F-G114-C0414. Taxonomy (GTDB): domain Bacteria; phylum Pseudomonadota; class Alphaproteobacteria; order Sphingomonadales; family Sphingomonadaceae; genus Sphingomonas. The sequence continues at coordinate 73,513 of NZ_RCWT01000014.1, read as the reverse complement.
GCCGCGACCGGGGATTGATCCGGCGGATTCCGCACGGCTGGTGCCGGCACTGGTGCCGCGGCCAGCGCGGTAGGCGCTTCCTCAAAACCAAGCTTGTTCTCCATGAAGACGTTTGCGGTTTCCACCACCCCGGCGAAGGCCGGGGCCCAATTTGGAACGTCCAAGGTAATAAAGCGCGCGCTTCGTTACTTACCGTCCCCACTTGGGCCCCGGCCTCCGCCGGGGTGGGCGCTACGGGATTGGCAAGAGACGACTTGGCGGCGACTACTGCCCAACCCTCTCCCAACCTGTCTAATCACTGACGAACCTATTCAGCCTCTCCACACGCCGCGGCGCCTATACCCGACATATCATAGGAGTCGGCTCGTGCGCCGGCAGTCGAGGACATCCGCGATGACCGGCAAGTTTTTCAAACTCTTGATGGCGGCCTCCGCGTTGGTGCCGGCAGTGGCAATGGCTACGACCGCCACCGCACAGCAGGTCGACCAGGACCGTGGCGACCGCGGACAACGCCCGGATCGTGGCCAGCGCCCCGACCGCGGCGATCGCGGCCCGCGCCCATACGGGCAACCCTTCCAGCAACAGCGCCCCGATCGCCCCGCCGCGCCCGACCAAGGCCAGCGTCCGCAACGCGCCGATCTCGGCACGCAACCGCAAGTCCGCGGCGACCGTCCCGACGGGCAAGGCCGTCCCGACTGGAACGGGCAGCGCGGCGGACAGCGTGCCGACCGTCAGGCGTGGAACGACCAACGTGGCAACGGTCAGGGCTGGAACGGCCAAACCCGTCCCGACCCGCGGGCCGGCCAAAACCGCCCCGACTGGAACCGCGACCAGGGACTCCCCGGTTTCGATCGCGGCAACCAGCAGGCCGATCGCAACCAGTTCGATCGCAACGGCGGCCGCGGCGATTGGCGCAATGACCGCGGCGACTGGCGCAACGACGGCCGCGATGGCTATCAGAACCGCCAGCCCAACCGCGCCTACGGCAACGTCCAAGGCTTTGGCCGGCGCGGCTACGACCAAGGCCGGTTCAACCAGGGCGGCGCGTGGAACCGCGGCTGGCGCAACGACAACCGCTACGCCTGGAGCAACTACCGCGCGTCGAACCGCGGCGCCTATCGCCTCCCGCGCTATTATGCACCGAGCGGCTGGGGATCGGGCTACCGTCGCTTCAACGTCGGCTTCTCACTGAACCGGATTCTCTACAACCAGTCCTACTGGATCCAGGACCCGTACACCTATCGCCTGCCCGAGGCGTACGGCCCGTATCGCTGGGTGCGCTATTACAACGACGCGTTGCTAGTCGATCTCGACAGCGGCCGCGTGGTCGACACGGTATATGACATCTTCTGGTAGGCTCCCGCTTGCCAGCACGAGGTAACAGGGGGAGAGCCCCGCGGCGGTCCAGATCGCCGCGGGGCTCTTGCGTTTACCCCTCTTGCCTTTCGGGGCGAGTTCGCCAAATCCTGCGGCGTGGGTATCTTTTCAAAAGCCAAGAAGGTCGATCCGGCCGCGGCGCTTCGCCAAGCCTTCGGATCGCAGGCCGCCGCGCGCCTCGACGCCAATCCCGCGGTGCAGCGCATCGCGATGGACACGGTGCAATTCTATTACCAGGACAAGTTCCTCGATCCCGCGACCTGCAAGCAGCTGATCGCGATGATCGATTCCAAGCGGCGGCCGTCGACCTTGCTCTCCGATCGCCCGAACAGCAATTTCCGCACCAGCGAGAGCTGCGACATGGATCGCTGGTCGCCTGAGGTGCAGCCGACCGACGAGGCGATCGCGACCTTGCTCGGGATCGATCTGCTCCACGGCGAGACGATGCAGGGCCAGCGCTATGCCCCCGGCCAGCAATTCCGCGCACACCATGATTATTTCCACGAGTCCGAGAGCTACTGGGCGAAGATGCAGGAGCAGGGCGGCCAGCGCACCTGGACCGCGATGGTGTTCCTCAACGACGTCCCCGAGGGCGGCGCGACGTGGTTCCCGCAGGCCGGCGTCAAGATCGCGCCGAAACGCGGCATGCTGCTCGCGTGGAACAACATGAACCCGGATGGGACGCCGAACGGGCTGACTTTGCACGAGGGCATGCCGGTGGTCGAGGGCGTGAAGTATATCGTGACGAAGTGGTTTCGCGAGCGACCGTGGATCAAGTAAGGGGCGCAAACCGACTCCAACATCGCTCGCCTATCCCCTTTTGCGGATCCGCCCGGCGCGGATTCCCTATCTCGCCCCCCCCGTTCGTGCTGAGTAGCCGTCGAGTAGGCGCCGAAGGCGGCGTATCGAGACGGCGTATCGAAGGACAGGTTGGCGCGCGGAACCCTGTTTCGATACGCGCCCTCGATACGCTTCTACGAAGCTCTCGGTCGCTACTCAGCACAAACGGGGGGTGTCGGGGACTTCGCCCTCGTTCAGCCTCCTACCAACGACGCCCCCCTCACGTCATCCTGACGAAAGTCAGGATCCAGAGCCATGAGCGCCCGTCTCCCGTAATTCTGGATCCTGACTTTCGTCAGGATGACGGTACGAGCAACCGCCCTGCCCCCTCCCCGCTCGACAATCCCCCCGCAACCACTACGTCCGAGGCATGACAGTTCTCGGCGTAACCTCTTCGATCCTCGGCCAACCCTGGCGCTGGCGTGCACTCGCTGCCGATAGCCGGGACGGGTTTACCGGCGACGACCTCGTCACCCAGCTCCTGCTCGCCCGGGGCTGCCCCCGCGACGCGCTCGACGCGCACCGCACGCCGTCGATCCGCGCATTCATGCCCGACCCGTCGATCTTCCGCGACATGGACCGCGCCGCCGAACGCCTCGCCGACGCGGTGCAGGCGCACGAACAGGTCGCGATCTTCGGCGATTACGACGTCGACGGCGCCACCTCCGCCGCGCTGATGGTCCTCGTCCTGCGCGATCTCGGTATCGAAGCCCGCCCCTACATCCCCGACCGCCTGCTCGAAGGCTATGGCCCGTCCGGCGAAGCGCTCGTCCGCCTCGCCGACGAAGGCGCCACGCTGATTGTCACGGTCGACTGCGGCGCGCAGGCGTTCGACGCGCTCGACGTCGCCCGCGACGCGCAGGTCGACGTGATCGTCATCGACCACCACAAATGCTCGACCGCGCTCCCGCACGCGCTCGCGCTGGTCAACCCCAACCGTCTCGACGAGACCGAAGGCGCTGCGCACGGCCATCTCGCCGCGGTCGGCATGTGCTTCCTCGCCGCCGCCGCGCTCGTTCGCACGCTCCGCGCGCGCGGCTTCTTCAACGACCGCGCCGAGCCGAAAGTGATCGACCTGCTCGATATCGTCGCGCTCGGCACTGTCGCCGACGTCGCGCAACTCCGCGGCCTCAACCGCGCGTTCGTGTCGCAGGGCCTCAAGGTCATGGGCGCGCGCAAGAATATCGGCGTCGCCGCGCTGATCGAGGCCTCGCGCCTGACCCGCAACCCGACTTGCACCGACCTGGGCTTCGCGCTCGGCCCGCGCATCAACGCGGGCGGCCGCGTCGGCCGCGCCGATCTCGGCGTCCGCCTGCTCACCACGCAAGACCCCGACGAAGCGCGAACGATCGCAACCGAACTCGACCGCCTCAACGAAGAACGCCGCGCTATCGAAACCGCCGTGCAGGAGGCCGCCGACCTCCTCTCCAGCCGAGACCGCGCGGTCGCCGTTGTCGCCGGCCACGGCTGGCACCCCGGCGTGATCGGCATCGTCGCCGGCCGCCTCAAGGAGAAACTCGGCCGCCCCGCGATCGTCATCGCGATCGACGAGAACGGCATCGGCAAGGGCTCGGGCCGCTCGATCCCCGGCGTCGACCTCGGCGCCGCGGTGATGGCTGCGCGCGAACACGGACTGCTGATGGCGGGCGGAGGCCACGCGATGGCGGCCGGCCTGACGATCAGCGAGGCCGCGATCCCTGCCTTCACCGACTTCCTCGAAGAGCGCCTCGCCGCCGCGGTCGAGCGCTCGAACGGCGACCGCGCGCTGCTGCTTGACGCAGTGCTGGCAGCCGGCGGCGTCAACCCCGGCCTCGTCGAATCGATGGAAGCCGGCGGCCCCTACGGCATGGGCTGGCCAGCCCCCCGCGTCGCGATGGGCCCGGTCCGCGTGATCAAGGCGGACGTCGTCGGCAACGGCCACGTCCGCACGATCGTCGCCGGCGACGACGGCCGCAGCATCAAGGCGATGGCGTTCCGCTCGGCCGAAAGCGCGCTAGGCCAGGCGCTGCTAGGGGCCGCCCCCCACCGCAAACTCTGGCTGGCGGGCCGCGCGAAGATCGACGACTGGTCCTCGCGGCCGTCGGCGGAATTACACGTCGAAGACGCCGCCTGGGCTGATTGAGGGGTTGACGCCAAAGCGGCTTCCTTTTAGGCGCCTCCAACCACGCAGGCCCCTTCGTCTAGCGGTTAGGACGCGGCCCTTTCACGGCTGAAGCACGGGTTCGATTCCCGTAGGGGTCACCATCATCGGCTTTTCAAGCAATGATTGGTGGGTGAAACGAGCGTGTCTCATGGTTTCATTTCCCAGACGATGTTGGCCAAATACGCCTCCCGCCAGGTAGGCGCAGTTCGCTGCGGGTGATGGATAAAGCTTCTCGTAATCCGCGATGGGTTCGCGACGCTGATCATCGGAGCGGGTAGCGGCGCGGGCGTGGGCCGGCCCGAACAGGTGACCAACCATGTCGCCGCAGTCAGCCTTCACCTACGCCGGAGTGCCACGCTCGATGCGGTGAGCGGTGGCAGCCTGCCGTTTCTCTACGCCTGTTCGATCCTGTCGCGCGGAACCAGATCATCTTCGGTCGCAGCGATGTTTAAGGCTAAGGGTCCAGGGCCAAGGCCAAGGCCAAGGCAAGATGGTCTGGCTGGTGGCCTGGGATATCACCAAAAATCTGTACCCGTCCGGCTCCAATCGACACGCGTCGCGTTTGAGGGTGTCCGGTCAGCGGCACGTTCTGTCGCGGCACGCCGGCACGGGGGTATCATGCGGATCGGAATCATCGGTGCGGGAATGGCCGGCCTGTCCTGCGCACACGCGCTACGCAGTCAGGGTCATCACCCGGTCCTGTTCGACAAGGGTCGCGGGCCGGGTGGCAGGATGTCGACGCGCCGGGTCGATACACCGCTGGGCGAGGCGGCGTTCGATCACGGCGCGCAATATCTGACGGCGCGCGATCCCGCGTTCGTGGCGCAGGTCGAGCGCTGGGCGCAGGACCGCCACGTCGCGCGCTGGTCGCCCGCAGGGCCCGACGCATGGGTCGGGACACCGGCGATGAACGCGCCGATCCGCGCGATGGCGGCCGAGTGCGACGTTCGTTGGAACACCGCCATCGCCGGTCTCTGCCATGACGGTGGATGGCGGATCGGCGACGAACGGTTCGACGCCGCGATCGTCGCGGTGCCGGCGGAGCAGGTCGCGCCCTTGGTCGCGGACCATGACGGTGCGTTGGCCGATGCGGCACGCGCCGCGGTTTCCGATCCGTGCTGGACCGTCATGGCAGCGTTCGATGGCCCGGTGCCGACCGATTGCGATCGATTTGCGGATATCGGGATCATCGGATCCGCCGTCCGCAACTCGGCCAAGCCGGGACGGACCGGACCGGAGGCCTGGGTGCTACAGGCCAGTGCCGGCTGGTCGCGTGCGCACATCGAAGACGAGCCGGACATGATCGCGCGGGCGCTTCTTGCGGCGTTCGCGGATCACATCGGCGCCCTCTCGCCCACCATCATCGCGACCAGCGTCCACCGCTGGCGGTATGCGAAGACCGGGACGTCGGCGCGCGGTGCGTTCTGGAACGCCGAGATTCGGCTGGGCGCGTGCGGCGACTGGCTGCTCGGTCCGCGGATCGAAGCCGCCTGGCTGTCCGGGCAGCAACTCGCTGCGTTCGTCGGACCTGCGAGATGACTTGTCCTTGCAAACCGTCGCTGATGCCGAGAGGCTGAGTCGTTCCCTCACGGCCTCCTCAGAGCGCGGATGACGGCCCGGCTGCGTTCGGATAGCGAGCTTCGCTGGCGTTCCTAATACGATCAATTCGGGAGACAGCGACCTTGGAGCGCATGCCATTCCGGTCACCGACGTGACCGCATGGATCGAGGCAAACCTGACCGCGCACGCGACGTGACAGGCTGCGCGCTATGCGGGATCTATCGTGAGCCGTGCGCAGTTGCTGTTCTCGAGCGATTTCCCCTGACCAGCGCTCAGAGCCGTGCCGCCAGCGAGAACAGGACCGATCGGGGCGCCCCGGGGGAAATCCACAAGGTACTGTAACTGCTCTGCGCGTAGGTCTGGTCGAGGATGTTGTCGACCTCGACGCGAGCGGTCAGCCTTTTCGTCAGCGGATACGCGATGCTCGCCTTGGCCTTCACATAGCTCGGCAATCGCAGGTTGCCGCCATCGAGCGCAGCGGCACGCGCGCCGACATAGGTTCCGCCCGCACTCAGAGCGAGGTCGCGGGCTGCGAGAGGAACCGTCGCGAACAGTTGCAGCGTGCCGGCATGACGCGGCACGTTGAGCACGTCGGCGCTCGGGAATGCAGGATCGCGGGCGGCAGCGTCCGTGAAGGCGTAGTTGCCGATCAGCCGCACGCGTGGCGCCAGATCGACTTCGCCATCGAGTTCGACGCCGCGCGACCTGATCCGTCCGACCGTCGCGAGGAAGTTCACGTCGGCTGGATCGGTCGCGAGGATGTTGCGCTTGGAGACATCGAACCAGCTGGCCCCAACCCGCAGCGATGCCAGGACCAGCTTTGCGCCGACTTCGTAGCCACGGCCGGTTTCGGGCGCGAACGCGTCGCCCAGTCGTCCGACGCTCGAATTGGCGCGCGAGCCCTCGCCCCAGTTCGCATGGAAGGCGAACCGGGGATCGGGACGGTAGCGAATGCCGGCGCGAAACTCGATCGGATCACGCTCCAGACGGCTCAGCTGCCCGGACAGTCGATTGTCGATGCGCTGGTCGAGGTGCTCGTAGCGCAGGCCTCCGACCACGCTGAGCGAGTCGGTCAGGTCCCACATATCCTGGCCATAGACGGCGACGGCTTTCCGGCGTTCGTTGGTCGCGGTGAACGGCGTCAGCGGCCCGGCGACGCCCCCGTAGACCGGGTCGAAGACGTCAATCGGGTAAGGCTGGGCAGCGGTCGGCCGGAATCGCGTCTGGAAGGTGTCGAAGTCGAGATCGTACAGCGTCACGCCCACGCTTGGTCGATGCGTGCCGAAGGCGGTGACGGTGCCACGGATTTCCGCCCGCCCCGACCAGTCGGTCAGGTTCCAGTCGCGCAAGCGGCGCTGACGGCGAACCGTTCCATCCGCCAGCAGCGTCGACGCTTCGCTGGAGAAGCCCCGGATGCGAGCGTCGCGATAGGCCGTTCCGCCGACGAAGGTCCAGCTGCCGCCCAGACTTTGCTCCAGCGTCAGTTCGTGTCGCCAGTTGCTGGAGGATACCCGCCCGTCGCCGGGTTCTCCGAGAAAGCGATCGCGCGGGACGGCCTCGCTATTCCCGTTGATCGCCGGGATGCCGCGGTCGAACGGCGCGCGGAACTGAATATATTCGCCCTGATACGTCAGCGTGGTGCCGTTCATTGGCCGCCAGCTTACCGATGGTGCGAACAGGCGCCGCCTGAGATCGACATGGTCGCGAAAGCCGTCGCTGTTCTCGATCGCGCCGACCAAGCGGATCGCGAACGTTGAGGACAGCGCCGATTCGACATCGCCTTCGAGCCGATAGGTGCCGAACGAGCCCCCGCTCGCCGTCACGTTGCCGCCGTTCCGAAATCGCGGCTTCTTGGTGACCACGTTGATCACACCCGCCGGATCCACCGATCCGAACACCGCACCCACCGGCCCCTTGAGCACCTCGATCCGTTCGACGTTGGCGGGATCCCGCGGCGGTCCGAACCCACGATTGGCGAGGAAGCCGTCGACGAAATACTCGGCCCCCGTGTCCGGCGTGCCGAGGAAACCGCGGATCGCGTAGTTGTCGCGCAGGCCGCCAAGGTTGTTCTGCTGCGAGATACCGCTGACCAGCTCCAGCGCATCGGCCAGGCGGCGCACGCCGTAGTCGTCCAGAATACTGCGATCTAGCGCGATGCTGGCCTGCGACATAAGCTCGGTCACGATGTCCGACCCGCTGGTGCGATCGAGGCGACGCTGGCCGAGCACGACGATGTCGTCCACCGTCGGATCTCGCCCCTGCCCCGCGTCCTGCGCAAACGCCGACGTCCCCGAACAGGCTATCGCGCAGAGCGCGGCACGCGCGACGCGGCTCCGGCGTGACGAGCGCGTTCGCTCCGAATAGCGCGCGACGTTAGACACTGCCCTGACCACCATTGTTCCAATCTCATGCAGAAACGCAAAGCTCTTAGGCTTTCGCGTTACGATACATCGTCTCATAAACGGCGGAGGGAGTGGCGCAAGATGAAACTATGGTGACACGATCATGAAGAATGATGCGGGCGGTGCTCAGACGCCTGCGCGCCCAGGTTGGCAGGGTTGCCACTGTCCGTGACCGGAGCGCGAACGACCGGCGCGACTTCGCCTGCTCGACGACATCGCCATTTCACGCGGCGCCACTCGCAGGACGGCGCGACCAACCTCGATCCCGCACGCGCTATCGGCGGCGAACTGGTCGTTCGCAGCCCTAGTTCAGCTCGCGGTTGGCTTCGAGGACGGCGATCACCATCGTCTTGAATTGCGCGACGATCCGGTCGGTCAGCGGCGGTTCGAGCGCGATCGCCAGCCGTATCGCATGGCCGGCGAGCTCGGTGATGAGCAACGCCGCCGACAGGATCTTGTCGCGGTCGGACGACGACAACAGGATCATCATCGGCGCGACCATGAAGTCGGCGGTCGCGCGCGTGTCGATCACGTCGAGCCGGCGCAGTTCGAGATCGGCCTGCGCGCCGGCCCACACCGCGATCGCCTCCGGATGGCTGCGGTAATGGCTGACATACGCGTCGATGATCCGGTCGACCGCCTGGGCGATCGTCGGGCGGCCGCCATGATCCTCGAGCAGCGCATGTACCTCGGTCCGCAGCAGCGCGCCGACCTTGTCGAGGTTGCGCAGCACCAGCGCGCGCAGGATCGCCGGCTTCGACGGGAAATATTGATAGAGCGAGCCGATCGAGATCTCGGCGCGGCGCGCGACTTCGCGCATCGCGAGGTCCTCGGGGTTCTCGGTGACGAGCAGGTCCTGCGCCGCGACGAGGATTGCCTCGCGGCGGCGCATGCTGCGCTCCTGCATGGGTAGGCGGCGGGGTTCGACCATAACGCCGCCGCTCTGGCTCACCCCGGTGCCAAACGCAAACCGGTGTTGGCCGTTCGCCCGTTCACCCGCCGATCGCGAACAGCTGGTCGAAGAAGCGATTGACGAACTTGCCCTCGGGATCGGCGTCGCGACGCACGGTCAGGAAGTCGGACAGCCGGGGATACAGCGCATGCGCCGCCTGGGAATCGAGCGTGTGGCGCTTCGCCCAATGCGGACGACCGCCGGCATCACGCAGGATCGTCTCGAGCGCCGCGAACGCCTTCTGCCACGGCATGCCGGCATATTGATGCACCGAGATCGACAGGCACGGCCCGGCATGGAACGGGCTTAGCCAGATATCGTCGGCGGCGACGGTACGGACCTCGAACGGGAAGGCGAGCGGCAGCCGTGCCTGACGGACATAGCGAAGCGCCTCCCGCAGAGTCGCCAGCCCGTCGGCACGCGGCACCTCGTATTCCATCTCCTCGAAACGCACCGTCCGCTCCTGCGCGAAAATCCGATAGGCTGGGCCGACACGCCGTTTGGGCCCGCCGATCGCCTGCATCATGCCGCGCTGCAGCTTGGGGATCAGCCCCGGCACGCGGCGCGAAATGTTGCACGCCAGGCGGAAAGCCCCCTCGTTGACGTCGTTGGCATGGCGGTACGGACCTTCGGGCTCGACCGGATGCAGCCGCTTGAGGATCACGTGGTCGGCATAGGGAAAGACCCAGAATTCCATATGCCGCGACGCCGCGGTCAGTTCGTCGAACCGGTCGAGCACCATGTCGAGCGGCCAGCGTTCGACGCGTTCCTCGAGGTGATAGGCGGGCAGCACCGCGAGCCGCATGCCGACGACGACCCCGAGCAGGCCGAGACCGAGGCGCTGCGCCTGGAACAGCGCGGGCTCGGTCTGCGCGTCGCACGTGACGAGCGTGCCGTCGGCGCGCATCAGGCGGACGCCGGTCACCTGCGTCGAGATGCTGCCGAGCGCTTCGCCGGTCCCGTGCGTGCCGGTGCCGGCGGCGCCCGCGAGCGACTGCGGATTGACGTCGCCCTGGTTGTAGAGCGACAGCCCCTCCGCCCAGAGCGCGTCGGTCAGTCGTGCGAGGCTCCAGCCCGCGGGGGCCCAGACCGACCGGCGATCCGCGGCGACGTCGATCCCGCCTTCGAGATCGGCGAGCGACAGCAGCGTACCTTCGGTCTGGCACAGCGGCATGAAGGAATGCCCTGCCCCGACCATCCGCAGCTGCCGCGCCCCCGCGACGACCTCGGCCAGTTCGTCGAGCCCGCGCGGACGCGCGATCGTGGCGGGCTGCGCGACGACGCTGCCCGACCAGTTGGTCCACTCGGTCATGATCGGTCTTTCGATTGCACGGCAAACGCAGGGGACCCCACGCGCCGGAGTAGGGGAAGCATCAGCACGATGCCGCCGGTGACGATGAGCAGTCCGGCACCGAGCGTGAGGCAACCACGGACGTCCCCGTCGCTGACACTCAGCGCCGCGACGCTCGGACCGGTCGCGCACCCCAGCAGCAGTGCCGCCGACCCGAGCATCGCCGCGCGGTGCGTCGGGTCGACGTCGATCAGCAGCCGGGTGAAATACGGGCTCGCGAACGCCCACAGCATCCCGAAGCCGATCGCGGTCGCCAGAAATGCGGTCCGACCGGGCAACGTCGCGAATATCGCCGCTGCGACGATCAGCGCCGCGGTCGCGCCGATCAGCACGAACCGGCACGGCCAGCGCTGGACCGTGGCCGCGCCCAGGACACCGCCCGCGACCTGTCCGGCAAGCGCGAGCACCACCGCGAGGCCGCCGGTGCCGGACGAGAGTCCGGCCTGATGCGCGAGCGGTTCGAGATAGATCCAGATGCCGAGGATGCCGGCGAAGAAGCAGAACGCAGCCGTGAGCGCGAGCCATCCCCGGATATCGGGCAGTCCCATGCCGTGGTTTGCGGCGAACGGTGCCAGCCGCACCGGCGTCGCCATCGCGACGATCGCGACCGGCACGCCGAGCGCGGCGATCGCGAAGAACCCCGTCGCCGCGCCGTGGTGCTGCGCGACCAGACCGCTGATCAGCGCGGCGCAGGCCAGCTGCGCGACCGTCTGGATCGTCAGATACATCCCGGCCTGGCGGGCGGGTTGCGCCGCTCGGACGATCATCGCGGTGACGATGCCGACCAGCATGCCGCTCGGCGCGCCGGCCAGCGCGCGCAGCAGGATCACTGTGCCGCCGGTCGCGCTGGCGGTCGCGACGTCGAGCACGATGATCGCCACCACGCTGGCCAAGGCGAGCATGCGCGGCGCGACGCGTTCGGTCACGAAGCCCGCCGCGCCCGCCGCGAGCCCCATCGTCACCAGCTCGGCGGTGGCGGCGAGCCCGAGCTGCGCCGCGGTCAGATGCCCTTCCGCGACCAGCGTACCGAGCAGCAATGGCGCAAGGCCCGCCATGAGGACGCCGTACACGCCGACGACGAACGCGGCGACATAGGCCGAACGGGTCGTATCCGGCGCGATCATCGATAGTTCGCCCGCAACGACAGACCAAAGGTCCGCGGCCGTCCGACGACGACCGCATCGAAGCCCAGCGCGGGCAGCGGCGTGATGTCCGAGATGACCGGCACGTCGAAGACGTTGCGGACCCACAGCGCGACCTCGTAGCGATCCTTGGCGAACTGCCAGCCGATCCGCCCGTCGACGAAGGCGCGCGCGCGATCGGTCAGCCGCGCGTCGTTGGACGTGTCGAAGAACACCTTGCTGCGATAGGAGACATCCGCGCGCGCGACGATCGCGCCGGTCGCGATCGGTTTGCGATACTCGGCGCTCCCCTGCACGCTGACCTTGGGCGCCGAGGGCAACCGGTTGCCCGAATAGTCGGCACCCTGCGAGATGAAGTCGCGATAGGTCGCGCTGAGCAGCGAGGTCGACGCACTGAGGTTGAGGCCATCGACCGGTCGCGCGGTCAGTTCGAGTTCGGCGCCGTAGATCCGCGCCGCCGAGGCGTTGGTGAAGAGCTGCGTGGTGATCAGCCCCTGCACCACCGACGTGAAGACCTGCAGATCCTCATAGTCGTAATAGAAGGCCGACACGTTGAGCCCCAACCGTCGGTCGAGCCACTGCGTCTTGGCCCCCACTTCATACGCGTCGACCGTCTCGTCCTTGTAGGGCCCGATCAGAGAGGGGTCCTGCGCGAAGCCGCTGAAGAAGCCGCCGCTCTTGGTCCCGCGATTGTAGCTCGCATAGACGTTGGCGGCATCGCTGAAGCGATATTGCAGCCCGGCGCGCCCCGACCATGACCCGAACGTCTTGGCGTCGGCATACGTGAACAACGGGATCGTTCCGCCGGCAGCCTCGGCGCGATAGTCGAAGCGCTTGCGATCGGCGGAATAGCGCAGCCCGCCGGTCAGCGTCAGCCGCGGCGTAAGGTCGAAATCGAGCTGCCCGAAACCGGCATAGCTGTTCGTCACCTGCCGCGACGGCCACGCGAAGTCGCCGATCCCCGCGACGAGATCAACCCCGCTCGGATTGTCGGGCGTCGGCGCGCGCAATACCGGCAGCACGTCGAGCGACGACGCATTGCGGATCAGGTCGTGCGCGTAATACACGCCGGCGACGTAGCGCAGCCGGTCGTGGCCGTTGGACTGCACGCGCAGTTCCTGGCTGACCGTGTCCTGCCGGCTGATGTAGGAGGCGGCGACGACCGGTACCGGGCTGGCGTCGGTATCCTCCTGATCGTTGCGGCTGGCATGCTGGAACCCGGTCACCGCGATCAGGCTGACCGGCCCGAGATCGATCGACAGCGTGTTGCCGGTGCCGAACAGGCTGACCCGGTCGCGCCCTTCGAAGCGATAGGCCCCTTCGTACAGATTGCGGCTGGTGTTGGCGTAACCCAGGATGTTGGTGCACTGGCCCGAGGTGTAGAAGGCGGGGGTGCACAGGCCATCCGCGCCGGTGGCCGCCGCAGTCTGCGGGATCAGCGTGCGCGCATACGCCTGGAGCGATCCGCCGGTCGAGCGGCTCGCATTGACGGTGAGATCGTCGGTAATTGCGCTTGACGGCGTCAGATGGACGCTGCCGCGCAGGGCCCAGCGGTCGACGTTGTTGCCGCGGTTGCCGGTCAGCGTGTTGCGCATGTATCCGTCGTCGCGCTGATACAGACCGGCGATGCGGACCGCCGCCAGGTCGGTCGCGACCGGCGCGCTGATCCCGCCCTGCAGCGTCACTGCGTTGAACCGGCCGTAATCGAGCGACAGGTCGGCTTCGGGCGTCGTGCCCGGCTGGCGCGTGGTGACGTTGATCGCGCCGCCGGTGGTGTTGCGGCCGTACAGCGTTCCCTGTGGTCCGCGCAGAACTTCGACCTGGCCGAGATCGAAGAACGCATCGCGCTGCGCCAGAGTCGAGGCGACGTAGACGCCGTTGACGTAGATGCCGACCGCGCTCGCCGTCGCCGGGTTGAAGTCGTTGAGGCCGACGCCGCGAATGAAGATGCGCGGGTTGGCGCCATTGTCCGCCGAGCGGATCTGGAGACCCGGAACACGCCCCGACAGGTCGAGCACGTCGGCGATGCGGCGTTCGCGCAGGTCGTCGCCGGTGATCGCGGTGACCGCGATCGGCACGTCCTGCAGGCGTTCGGACCGGCGCTGGGCCGTCACGACGATATCGCCGTCCCCGGCCGCCGGCGCAGGCTTGGAAGGCTGGTCGGCCACGGCCTGCTGCGCGTGCGCCTCCGCCGATAGGGCGAGCGCGACGAGGACCACACTATGGTGCAAGATAGACCGTTTCATCGTCATCCCCTTTTTTTTGCGTTGGCGTCGGTCCTCGCGGGTCCGGTCGACGGCCCGCCTGTCGTTGCAGGTCAGAAGAAGCATTGCCCGTCGCCGCGATACGTCGCGACGCGGTCGACGATGTCGTGGCCGCGAACGAGCAGCAGCGTGTCGAACCGCTCGCACAGCTCCCCCGCCTTGGCGTGACGGAAGAAGACGGGTGCCCCGATCGGCAGCGCGTCGGCGCTGTCGAGCCGCACCGGCGTCTGCACCTCGCCGCCGCCCTCGTTGTCGATCAGCGTGGCACCGGTCGGCAGCCACGGCTTGGGCAGGCGATCAGGGCCGATCGGACCGGACGCGGGATAGCCACCGCCCGCACAGGTCACGATCCCCGGTGCCGGGCGCCGCGTCACCGGCAGCGCGAAGCCGGCCGCGGGCTCGCCCAGCGTGACCGCATAATGATCGAAGAGCCCCGGCAGATAAAAGCCCGACCCCGCCGCCAGCTCGGTGACGCTCGGATCGCGCGCGGTGCTTTCGAAGCTGCCGGTGCCGCCGCCATTGACGAACCGCAGGCGATGCCCCGCAGCCGTCAGTGCCGCGACGATCGCGCCGCGCCGCCGATGCACGTCGCGGATCGAGCGCGCCTTGAGCGTCCGGATAATGCGGTTGCGCACCCGCTGGCCGGGCACCGCGTCGTTGAGCCCGGCGATCTGACCCTCATAACCCATCACGCCGTCGAGCCGCAGATGGCGTCGCCGGGCGATAGCGTCGGCCAGCGCGAGCGCCGCCTTCGCGGTCGCGACCGGCGACCGATAGACGCCGAAGCGCAAACCGGGGAAATTGGTCGAAGCATCCATGTCGATCGCCACCGCGAGCGAGGTTCCCGCCGCCGCCGCACAGCGATCGATGACGTCGAGCTGCGCGGCATCGTCGACCATCAGCGTGATCGACGCGCCGCCCTGCACCGCCGCCGCGACGCGCGCGATCTCGCTCGGCTCGACCGTCGGGTAGGCGACGACGAGATCGTCGAACCCCTGCGATGCAAGCCAGGCCGCCTCCGCCGGCGAAAAACACAGCAATCCTTGCAGATAGGGGAACCGGTCGAGCAGATAGCGAAGCACGCCGACCGACCGGATCGACTTGGTGACGAGCCGGACGGGCATGCCGCGCGCCCGCACGCCCAGACGGTCGCCATTGCGGTCGAGCGCGTCGAGATCGACGAACGCTGCTGGCAGCCGCACCGCGCCCAGCGCATCCACATAGCGCCGATAGGGATCGGACGTCGGCGCACCAGTCGCTGCCGGCGCGAACCTGTCGCGGTCGTCCATAGCGATCCTCTCCCTCGTGTCATCGACCTCTTTGGCGAGTCGATGTGATCATCTTATCAAGCTTGATATATATAGCTATATCTAAATATGATCATCGCTCTTGTTAGGGAATAGCGTTCGCCATACGATCAAAGGAAGTCGTCGAGACGCTATGAAAGGATTGCCATGACCCCCGAAGTGCAGGCGTTGCGAACCGCGTTCGATCGCCAACATCGCGCCTCCCGCAACGACATCGCGGCAAGTGCGTCGATCCGTCAGGCGCTGCTCGATTCGCTGCACGGGCTGCTCATCGAGGGACGCGCCGCATTGGTGGAGGCGATCTCCGACGATTTCGGCGGGCGGTCGAGGACCGAAACCGACATCCTCGAGATCGTGCCGCTGATCACCGCGATCGGCCACAGCCGCGCGCGCCTGAAGACATGGATGCGCGACTCGCCGCGCCGCGTCGACCTCAGCCTGCAACCGGGCACCGCGTGGGTCCGCTACGAGCCGCTCGGCGTCATCGGCGTGATCGCGCCCTGGAATTATCCGCTGTTCCTGACGCTGGGACCGGCGATCGATGCGCTGGCGGCGGGCAACCGCGTGATCGTCAAGCCGTCCGAAGCCTCCCCGGCGTTCGCCGCCCTGCTGGCACGATTGGTGGCGGACCGGTTCGACGCCGATCGCCTGACCGTCGTGCAGGGCGGCGTCGCGGTGTCGCAGGCCCTGTCGGGACTGCCGTTTGATCACCTCGTCTTCACCGGATCGACCGATGTCGGGCGCCACATCCTGCGCGCCGCCGCTGAGCATCTGACGCCGGTGACGCTGGAGCTTGGCGGCAAGTCGCCGGCGATCGTCGCCCCCGATTTCGCGATCGACCGGGCCGCCAGGTCGATCGCCTTCGGTCGCTATCTCAACGCCGGCCAGACCTGCGTCGCCCCCGATTACGCGCTGGTGCCGGCCGCCTCGGCGCGCCGGTTCGCGGACGGGGTGCTGTCTGCGGCCGTGCACCGGTATCGGACGATCGAGCGCAACGGCGACTACAGCAACATCATCGACGCGCGGCACCACCAGCGGCTGACCGACGCGATCGAGGAGGCGCGGCACGGTGGTGCGGAGATCCTCACCCACCCGGCGCCAGCCCCAACCGGGCACCGGATCGCGCCGACCGTGGTGCTCGGCGCGCCCGACGACTGCACGCTGATGCGCGAGGAGATCTTCGGCCCGGTGCTCCCGGTGAAGCCCTATGACACGCTCGACGCGGCGCTGGCCTTCGTCCGCGCCCGCCCGCGACCTCTCGCGCTCTACTGCTTTGCGGATGGTGCGGCGACGCAGCGCAGGATCCTCGATGGGGCGACCTCGGGCGGCGTGACGATCAACGGCACGCTGCTCCATGTCGCGCAGCACAGCCTGCCGTTCGGCGGCATCGGCGCCAGCGGCATGGGCGCCTATCACGGCCGCGACGGCTTCCTCCGGTTCAGCCACGCGCGCGCGGTGCACAAGGCCGGGCCGATCAACATGTTCGAACGGATCGGCCCGCCCTGGGGCACCGCCGCGCGGCTGACGATGCGGCTGGTGGCCGGGCTGAAGCCGCTCGGCGACGGCCGGTGATCTTCGCGGGCAAGGTCGTGCTGATCGTCGGCGCGTCGAGCGGCATGGGCCGCGGTGTCGCACGACGGCTAGCCGCAGAAGGCGCAACGATCGTCGCGACCGCGCGACGGGTGGGCGAACTGAAAAGCCTCGCGGCCGAGATCGCGCTCGACCGCGGCGTCTGCATGATCCACCCCGCCGACGCACTGTGCGAAGACGAAGCCGCCGCGGTCGTCGAGGCGACGATCGCCCGGTTCGGTCGCATCGACCTGCTGCTGATGAACGTCGGCGGCGCTCCCGATCTTGACCTGCGGATGATCGGCGTCGGCGCGGTCAAAGACTATATGCGGAGCAATTACGACGTCTGCGTCAACTACCTGTTCCCGGTGCTTCACCAGATGATGCGCCAAGGTTCCGGCATGGTCGCGCATACCAATTCTCTCGCTGGTTTGATGGGCGTCCCGCTGCAAGGGCCGTATTCTGCCGCCAAAGGCGCGATGCGGCTGCTGATCGACACGTGCCGGGTCGAATTCGCCGATCACGGCATCCGATTCGTCAGCATCTATCCTGGCTTCGTCGCCACGGCGCGAACGCAGGCGCATGCCATGCCTTCGCCGTTCGAAATCTCCGAGCAACGCGGCGTCGCGCACATCATCCGCGCGCTGCGCACCGAACGAAGCGACTATCGCTTTCCGGCTGCGATCAGCTGGCTTGTCCGCATCGCCACCGTCCTTCCCCAACCGATCGTGACAATGCTGCTTCGTTGGCGCCTTCGCGCGGCACGGACATGACCCGCAGCCCGGATTCGCGACGCGTTGCCTGCCCGACCCGGCGGCGACCCCGCCCGCGCGCGTCTCCGTCCCCAAACCGCCGCAAACGGTAGGACTGGACATACCGGCGACGGCATGGTTGTCGCCGCTGATGGCCAGCATGACCCGGTATCGTCGACGGTGATTCCTCAGCTCGATCTCCTGTTTCGCGGTGGTGCGATCGGCTTGCTGATGCTGGCGGCGGTGGTGTTCGCGCGGTCGCCGGCGTCCTTGCCGAGTCGGTTCGGATTGGCGCTGACGCTGTGTACGGTGGTCGGTACGCTGGCGGGGTTGCCGCATGCACCGACCGCATTCGATCCGCTGCTCGATCTGAGTTCGAGCGCCGCGATTCCCCTGTTCTGGCTGTTCGCGCGCGCATGGTTCGACGATGCGTTCAGACCCAAGCCGATCGATATGGCGCTGGCGGCGGCGTTCCTGGGCTGCACGCTGTATGTCAGCCTGCAGGGGCGCGGGCTGGCCGCGCCGATCGAGGGGCTAGATATCGTGGCCTATGTTGGGGGAATGGCGTTCGCGATCCATGCGCAGTGGCTGGCGTGGCGCAATCGGCAGGGCGATCTGGTCGAGGCGCGGCGGCAGGCGCGGACGATCTTCGTGGTGTCGATCGGGCTGATCATCCTGTGGCTGCTCGGCAGCGAGATCGTCGGTCGCGCGACCGGCGAACTAGCCGTATCCGGAATGACCGCCGCCGCAGGGCTGTTCATGGGCACGTTCGTGATCAGCGCGCTGCTGTTCGGATTGCGCCACCCCGAGGTTTTCCTGAGCGCGGATGCCGCCCCGGTGGTCGGCGAAGTTCCAGCGGTCGCGGCGCCCGAACCGCTCGACGTCGGTCTCGGCCAGAGCCTGGCGGCGATGATGACGCAAGACCGCGCCTACCGCGATCCCGACCTGACGATCGGGATGATCGCCGCGCGGGTCGAGACGCCCGAATACCGCGTGCGGCGGCATATCAACGGCGGGCTCGGCTATCGCAACGTCAGCGACTACCTCAACGAACACCGAATCGCCGAAGTCCGCAGCGCGCTCGCCGACCCTTCGCAGAAGGACGTACCGATCCTGACGATCGCGATGGATGCGGGGTTCGGCAGCCTCGTGATGTTCAACCGGGTGTTCAAGGACCGCCTCGGCGAAACCCCCAGTGCGTTTCGACGGCGGCATCTGGAAGGCTAGCGAAGCCGGTTCACAGACGTCGGCACCGGTCGTTTTCGAAATCGACCGGTCGGTTTCGAGGATCGGCAGGCCAGGATCGGCCCGGATCGGCAGGGCGATCGCGTTCACAACGGGACGCGACGATGCCGATGATTTCCACTGCCCCCACTAGGCTGCCGAGCAAGCTGATCACCGCTGGTTTGACCCTTCTCGCCTGCGCCGGCTGTTCCTCCGAACCGGTCGTATCGCCCAGATCGGACGCCACGCTGGTCGACGTGGTCACGATCCATCACGCCGGCGGACAGACCGCGACGTTCGACGGCGTCCTGCGCCCGCGCCGCGAAATCGCGCTCGGCTTCAAGACCGGTGGCCGCGTCCTCGCGCTGAACGTCCAGGTCGGCGATCACGTCCGCGCCGGGCAGGTCCTGGCCCGCCTTTCGCACGCCGAGGCGATCGCCGATACCGGACAGGCACGTGCCGACCTCGCCGCCGCGACCGCCGAGGCGATCCGCGCGAGCGACGCGGCACGACGTGCCTCCGGACTAGACGGGATCGGCGCGTTGTCAGCCTCCGAGGTCCGCGACCGCGCGCTGGCGGCCAGCGCCGCAGCGGCGAAGCGCGATGCGGCGCGTGCGGCGTTCGACCACAGCCGAGCGACGCTATCCGACGCGGTGCTGATCGCCCCAGAGGACGGCGTCGTGACCGAACGCACGGTCGAATCGGGTACCGTCGTCGATGCCGGCACCACCGTCGTCAGGCTGGCCGCGGGCGGTCCCGAAATCGAGGTGCGCCTGCCCGAGCGCGTGCAAGTTGCCAGCGGAACGATGGCGGATGCGAGCTTCTGGTCCGCGCCCGACACGATCGCCGAGGCGCGACTGAGGCTGGTCGGACCGGCGGCGGACGGCGCGCTGCGGTTGCGGACCGCGCGGTTCAGCGTGCTCGGCGACGTCTCGCAGATCCCATTCAACAGCTCGGCAACGCTCACGTTGCGGATGGCCGATCCGAAGGCGACGATCCGCGTGCCGCTGACCGCGCTCGGCGCACGGGGCAACCAGCCGCACGTCTGGTCGCTGTCGAGCGTCGGCGACAAGAGCGGCAACGGGGCCGGCGACCGTGTCCACCGCCAGCCGGTGCATCTGGTCGAACTGCGCGGCGACGATGCGATCGTCTCGGGGCTGTCCGATGGCCAGCAGATCGTCGCAAGCGGTGGCGATACGCTGTCGGAAGGGCAGCGCGTCGTCATGGCCGGCCTCGTCGCGGGCGGCAACTGAGCGATGGACCGCTTCAACCTGTCACGCTGGGCGATCCGTCACCCCGCGCTCGTCGGCTTCCTGATCGCGCTGCTGTTCGCGGCCGGCGCCGCGCAGTTCTTCGCGCTGGGGCGCGACGAGGACCCGACCTTCACGCTGAAGGAGATGATCGTCGCCGCGGCGTGGCCTGGTGCGTCGCCGGCACAGATGCGCGCGCAGGTCGCGGACCCGATCGAACGCCGGCTACGGGCGACCGAAGACCTCGATTTCCTCCAGACCTACTGCGTCGACGGTCGCTGCGCGATCCGCGTTTCGCTGAAGGACAGCGCGCCGAAGGACCGCGTGCCGGTGATCTGGCAACAGGTCCGCAAGCAGCTGAAGGATCTTGAGCCGGGGCTTCCCGCGGGGGCGACGGTTGCCGCCGATGACGACTATGCCGACGTCTACGGCTATGTCTTCACGCTGACCGGCGCGGACAATGCGCGGCTGGTGACGCTGGCCGAGCAGGCGCGCGACGCGATGCTGCGCATCCCCGGCGCGGGCAAGGTGCAGATCACCGGCGAGGTGCCGCGCCGGCTGTTCGTCGATGTCGACTCCCGCCGGCTCGCCGCGCTGGGGCTGTCGCCGGACGCCGTCGTGCAGGCGCTGGCAAAGCGCAGCAGCGTCGCGCCCGCTGGCGTGGTCGAGCGGTCGATGCGTGTCCCCGTCCGAATCGGCGGAACGGTCGACGGCATCGATACGGTCGAGACCACCGCCATTCCCGGCGCGAACGGCACGATCCGCGTCGGCGACGTCGGCACCGTCAGCAACGGCTATGCAGATCCGCCCGACGGCTTGGTCCGCCATGCGGCGAAGCCTGCGGTGGTGCTGGCGATCGCGATGGCGCCGGGTGCCGACGGGCTGGGTTTCGGCAAGCAATTGTCGCAGGTCGCCGCCACGTTCGGCCGCACGCTGCCCGCCGGCGTCACGATGACCCAGGTCGAGGACCAGAGCCAGAACATCCGCGAGGCGGTGAACGCGTTCCTCATCAAGTTCTTCTGCGCGCTGACGGTGGTGCTGCTGGTCGCGTTCGTGACGCTCGGCTGGCGGACCGGCGTGGTCGTCGCGCTGTCCGTCCCATTGACGCTCGCGATCGTCGCGCTGTTCATGGGGGCGAGCGGGATCGGGCTCGAGCGGATTTCGCTCGGCGCGCTGATCCTGTCGCTCGGGCTACTGGTCGACGACGCGATCATCAGCGTCGAGGCGATGGTCGTCCAGCTCGAAAGGGGCGCGAGCCGGTCCGATGCCGCCGCGTATGCCTGGACGCACACCGCGTTCCCGATGCTGACCGGCACGCTACTGACGATCGTCGGATTCCTGCCGGTCGGGTTCGCGCAATCGACCACCAGCGAATATGCCGGCGGGATCTTCTGGGTGACCGGGTCGGCGTTGCTGGTCAGCTGGGTCGTCGCGGTCGTGTTCACGCCGTATCTGGGTGTGCGGCTGCTCCCCGAGGCGCACGCGCATCACGATGCCGACGCGATGTACGACACGCCGGTCTATCGACGACTGCGCAGCGTCGTCGATGCATGCATGGCGCGCCGCAAGACGGTGGTCGCGGTCACCGCGGCGCTGTTGATCGCGAGTCTCGCGGGCGCGATGCTGGTCCGCCAGCAATTCTTTCCCGTATCGGACCGCCCCGAGATCATCGTGGACGTCAGCCTGCGACCAGGGTCCTCGCTCGCGGCAACCTCGGCGGCGGTAAAGCGGATCGAGGCGAGCATCGCCAAGAACCGCGATATCGCGCAGGCAGACAGCTATATCGGCCAGGGGTCGCCACGCTTCTATCTGCCCTACGGCCCCTCGCTGCCCGACCCGGCGACCGCGACGATGGTGCTGGTCGCCACCGACCTTCACGCCCGCGAACGCGTCATCGCGCAGCTGCTGGCGAACCACGCGTCCCCCGAGGCCAAGCTCCACATCCGACGCCTGTCGCTCGGGCCGAGTGCGGGCTTTCCCGTGCAATACCGCGTGATCGGCCCCGATCCGGAAATGTTGCGGACCATCGCCGCACGGCTGGAGGCGGTACTGCGCGCGACGCCGGGGACGACCGCGGTCCAGGCGGACTGGGGGACGCCATCGGTTGCGATGCGGCTCGATCTCGACGCGGAACGGGTCGCGCGGCTCGGGCTCGATCGCGCGCGGCTGGCGGGCGACGTCGCGACCATGATGTCGGGTCAGCCGGCGGGCGACGTCCTCCGCGGGACCAAGCGGATCGGCATCGTCGTGCGCGGCACGGCGGCAGATCGCACCGATCCGGGGCGGCTTGCCGACATGGCGGTCAGCACGCCGGGCGGTCCGGTCCCGCTCGGCCAGGTAGCGCGGATCGACGCGACCACCGAGCAGCCGATCCTATGGACGCGCAACGGCGAACTCTGCATGACCGTGCAGGCCGACATGACCGGCGACGTGCAGGCGTCCGAAGTCGTCGACGCCGCCGCCGCGCGCGTCGCCGCGATCAAGACATCGCTGCCCGCTGGCTACCGGATCGAGGATGGCGGCGACAGCGAGTTGTCGGCCAAGGCGAACGACGCGATCTATGCGTTGCTGCCTGTCACCTTCGCGCTGATGCTCGTGCTGCTGATGATCCAGTTGCAGAGCATCGGCCGCACCTTGCTGGTACTGGCGACCGCGCCGCTCGGGCTGATCGGCGCGGTCGCGGCGCTGGTCGTAACGGGCGCGCCGTTCGGGTTCGTCGCGTTGCTCGGGCTGATCGCGCTGGCGGGGATGATCATGCGCAACTCGATCATCCTGGTCGATCAGGTGACGCACAACCAGGCAGACGGCATGGACCTGCACGCGGCGATCCGGGCCGCGACGATCGGCCGCTCGCGCCCGGTCGTGCTGACCGCGCTGGCGGCGGTGCTGGCGTTCATTCCACTGTGCTTCAACATCTTCTGGGGACCGATGGCGATCGTGATGATCGGCGGGCTGATCGGCGCGACGATCCTCACGCTGGTCGCCCTGCCCGCGCTCTACGCGCTCGCGTTCGATCGCACATCCAGCCTTCCGCAGCAGGACCACCACGATGCATGATCCGAAAATCACGCGGGCTTTGCCGCTGCTGTTCGCCGCGGCGCTGGCGGGCTGCACGGTCGGCCCGAACTTCACGCCCCCCGCGCCGATCCTGCCGCCCGTCTGGCAGGGTGCGACCCCGGTGTCGGGTAGCACCGATGCGCGCTGGTGGCGCAGCTTCGACGATCCCGTGCTCGATGCGCTGGAGGCGCGCGCAGGCTCGGACAACCTCGATATCGCGGCAGCGATCGAGCGGATCACCGCCGCACGGATCGAACGGGGGCAAGCCCGCGCCGCCGGAGCGCCGCAGGTCGAGGGTCAGGCGGGCTACAGCCGCGAGCGGGTCGGCACTGCGGGCATCGCCTCGGTGACGCAGACGCTGCTCGGCGTCAGCCCGACGACCGCCCCGCCCAAGGGCGTCGACTTCGATCTCTACAGCGTCGGCGTCGGCGCAAGCTGGGAGCTCGACCTCTGGGGCGGTCATCGTCGCCAGGCCGAGGCAGCGCAGGCGTCGGTCGCAGCCACCGAAGCCGCCGCGCGCGGCGTACGCCTGTCGGTCGAAGCCGAGGTCGCGCGCACCTATGTTCAGCTACGCGGCCTGTGGGAAGAACACCGCATCGCACAGGACGGCGTGGGGCTCGCCGAGCGCAACGCCGCGATCGCACGCGCACTGCTGGACCGCGGTCTCGCGACGCCGATCGATCTTGCGGCGACCGAGGACAAGCTGCGTGCGCTGCACGGCGATATCGTCGAGCTGGACCATCAGGCGGCAACCACGCAGCGCGCGCTGGCGATCCTGGTCGGTGCCACGCCGGATGCAGCGCCGTTCGACCGCACCACGCTGGCACCGCTCAGGCCGCTCCCGTCGGTAGCGGTACGCCTGCCCTCCGAGGTCGCCCGGACCCGCCCCGATATCGTCGAGGCCGAAGCGCGGCTTCATGCGGCGACCGCGCAGATCGGCGTCGCGCAGGCCGATTTCTATCCGAAGATCAGCCTGACCGGGCTGTTCGACATCGACGTGCTGAACCTGGCCGATTTCGGCTGGAACGCGCGCAGCACGAGCATCGGCCCCAGCCTGTCGCTGCCGATCTTCTCAGGCGGACGCTTGCAACGGCAACTCGACCTGCGTCGGTCCGAAGACCGCAGCGCCGCGATCGCCTACCGCCAGACCGTCCTCAACGCCTGGCGCGAAGTCGACGACGCGCTGTCCGCAACGCGCGCCGCAACCGAACGCGCTACGCTCTACGATCGCGATCTGGCGTCGCGGCGGCAAACGGTCGCGATGGTCGAGGCGCGCTATGCCCGCGGCGATATCGGCGCACTGCCCCTGCTCGACACGCGCCAAGCCGCACTGACGGCAGAGCTCGCGGTCGTTCGCCAGCGCGTCGCGTCGACGCTCGCGCACATCCAGCTCCACCGCGCGCTTGGCGGTTAGGCCCGATGCCGCGCATCGCCACCCGATCGTCGCACTCGTGGATGCGACGATCGACCGAGTCAGTCCTGCTCGAGCCCCTGGATGATCGCCCGGTTCACGTCGATCAGCCCGTCGATGTCGTCGCGACCGGCCACGACCGTGCTCGTGAAGCGATCGACCCACAGGCCGAGCGATACGATCGAGGCGCGCAGGGAATCGGGCAGGCGGTTGCCGCGCGCCGCGCACGCGGTCGAGAAGGCGTTCCAGACTTCGCGGTTGCGAAACAGGATCGCGGTCAGCGGGACGCCGACCACACCGGCATCGCGCGCGGCGATCATCTCGCCGGTGATCTGGCGCATCAGCCGGCATTCGGTCGCGCGTGGGCTCTCGGTAATCGTGCGCGTGCGCTGATACGCGTTGAGGGACATCGGGGACGTGGACATCGGCAGCTCCGTTCGGTCTTTCCCCTATTCTAGGACGCAGCAGCGGCCGGCGGTGCCGGTTGCGTCCTATAAGATGGTCATGTCCCACTGCGGGGTTCCACAGGGGTCCGCTGCGGGCGGCACCACGGGACGCCATTTAGCCGGAAAGCCCGTCCATGCAGACCATCCTGCCTCACCAGTTGCCGCACGCCCTGGATGGCCATCGCGGACTGTCGATGCTGTCGCTCGATTGTTTCGATACGCTGTTGTGGCGCGATACCCACAGGCCGGCCGATATCTTCACGTTGCTCGACGGCGTGTCGCCTGACCAGCGGATCCGTGCCGAAGCCGTCGCGCGGAAAGCGCGATTGCTGGAGCATCGCCGCTCGGGCGAAGTCACGCTGCGCGAGATCTACGCGGCGCTACTCCCCGACGCCGATACCGCCACGCGCGAGCGCTATGTGAACCACGAGATCCTGGTCGAAGCGCAGCATTGCTACGCGTTCGCGCCGACGGTTGCGCTGATGCGCGAGGCCAAGCGGCGCGGGCTGAAGGTCGTGATCGTCAGCGATACCTATCTCGAACGCGATCAGCTCGAAACGCTGATCCGCGCGGCGGCGGGCGACGAGGTCGCGGACCTGATCGACCGGATATTCTGCTCGTGCGAGCATCGCAGCGCCAAGGCCGAAGCGCTGTTCGACACCGTCCTGCGCCAGACCGCGGTCCGCGCCGACCGCATCCTGCATATCGGCGACAACCCGGTCGCGGACGGGGTGTCCGCAGCCCGCCACGGCCTGCGCGCGCTGCATCTGGTCCAGTTCACCGAGACCGCGGTGCAGCGTCACCGGCTCGAGCGGAGCGTCGCCACGCTCGTCGCCGGGCCGGACACGGATGCGATCTTCCAGCCGCACCGTGCCGCGGTGGCGCTCGGCGAGCCCGCGATCGAGGATCCCGCGGCCGCGCTCGGGTTCGCCACGTTGGGCCCGATCATGACGCCGTTCGCGCACTGGATCGCGACCGAAGCGGACGCGAACCAGGCCGAGCGCGGCGGCACCACGCATCTGCTGTTCCTGATGCGCGACGGCTTCTTGCCGCGGCTCGTGTTCGACGCAGCGTTTCCCGATCGCACCACGCACGCGGTCGAGATCAGCCGCTTCACCGCGATCGCCGCGGGGCTCGGCCGCGACGGCGCAGCGCGACGGTTCGTGGTCGACGAGATCGGCGACGGATCGGGCAAGGATTTCCTTCGCCAGCTGCTGATCGACGCGGACGAAGCCGACGCGCTGGTCGCCGACGCCGCGACCAAGAACGGCGCCTATTCGCTCGCCGAAACGATCGGCGCCGCGCCCTGGGCAGAGCGCATCGCACAGCGTGGCCGCGCGTTCGCCGACCGGTTGATCGCCTATATCCGCGCCCTCGTCGATCCCGCGCCCGGCGACACGCTGATGCTCGTCGATCTCGGCTATAACGGCAGCGTCCAGAACAATATCGAGGCGGTGCTGTCCGACGCGTTCGGGGTGCATGTCGCCGGCCGCTACCTGCTGCTCGCGGAGACCTTGCCGAGCGGGCTCGACAAATGCGGCATGATCGATGCGACCACCTACGACCAGGGCGTGCTCGACGCGCTGATCGGATCGATCGCCGTCGTCGAACAGCTCTGCACCGCGTCGCAGGGGTCGGTGATCGACTATGCGGACGGCGTTGCGGTCCGCGGCACGCCCGGGATCAAGGGCCAGCAGAGCGAGGCGCGCGAACGCGTCCAGGCGGGCTGCGTCGTGTTTGCGCAGGCGGAGCGGTCGGCGACAATCCGCCGCCATGATCGCGATGCAGCCACGACGACGCAACCGGCGGCGGTCGCCGCGCTGGCCCGGTTGCTGTTCCTGCCGCTCCCGCACGAGATCGCGCTGTTCGCCCGCTTCGAACACGACGCCAATCTCGGTACCGATCACATGATCACGCTGTTCGATCCGGCCACTGCCAGCCGCGGCCTGCGCGAACGCGGGTTGTTCTATCTCAAGAACAGCGACCGGATGTACCTGCCCGCCGAACTGCGCGGTCAGGGCCTGCCGACCAGCCTCGCCTATCTCGCGCAACGCCGCTTCGGGCTCGATCTGCGCTATGCCGATTTCTGCGATTCCGGGATCGATATCCCGGTGCTGATGGTCGACGGGCAGGACGCGTTCGCGGACAGCGTGCGCGCGACGCCGACCCACGACGGCTATCACGTCGCGGCGATCCCGGTCGGCGCCTGCCGCTACACGGTCGGCGTGCAGTTCGGCCGCGAGCATGAATGGTTGCAGATCGAGTCCGCGCATTTTCTCCCGGTCGAGGCGTTCCTCGTCGGCGATGCCAGGGCCAGCGCCCGGGCGATCCCCGCGATGCCGTCATGCGAAGGGCTCGAACAGGTCGCCCCGCATCTGTTCCAGTGCACCGACCCCGACGCGTTCCTGATGGTTCCGCCACCGCCGCTTACGCCCGGCAGCGACACCGTCCCGATGATGCTGGCGATCGTCTTCCGTCCGCTCGTGCCGCGCGATCCGGTCGCGCCGCGCACCGACCAGAACGCCCCCGTCCTAGCAGGAGCCGTCGCATGAGCGAACTGCTGATCCATTCGATGGCCGAATTCTCCGCGACCATCCTCGCGTGCCTGACCGCGGCGGACGCCCGCGCCGTGGCCGAGATCGGCGCGGAGTTCGGCGGCATGTCGCACCGGCTAGCGGATCATCTCGCGCCGATCGACGGGCATCTGACGAGCATCGACCCCTCCCCCGCGCCCGGCTTCGCCGCCTGGGCCGCCGCCACGCCCTGCGTCCGTCATATCGCCCAGCCGAGCCTCGACGCGGTGCCCGGGCTGGCGGGGATCGATGCGTGGCTGATCGACGGCGATCACAACTACCACACCGTCTCGCGCGAACTCGCAGAGATCGACCGGATCGGACGCCGCGACGGCAAGCCGCTGCTCGCCTTCCTCCACGACGTCGGCTGGCCGTGCGCGCGCCGCGACATGTATTACGCGCCCGACCGTATTCCGGCCGAGCACCGCCATCCGCACAGCTACACCGCGGGCGCATTGCTCGACCGCGACGACCTGACCCCCGGTCGCGGCTTTCGCGGCATGGGCCAGTTCGCCTTCGCCTTGCAGGCCGGCGGCCCGCGCAACGGCGTGCTGACCGCGGTCGAGGATTTCGTCGCCGACGCCACCACCGACGGTCGCGCGCTGGCCTTCGCCTATCTTCCCGCGGTGTTCGGCCTGGGCGTCGTGTTTGCCGCCGACACGCCGTGGAGCGAGGCGGTCGCGGCGCTGCTGTTACCCCTGCACGACAATGCGTTGCTCGCCCGGATCGAGGAAAGCCGCCTGCGCAACTACCTCGCGGTAATCGATTGGCAGGACGGCCACATGACGCGCGACCATCCGGTCGCCGCTTAATGCCGCGGACCGGACCGAAGGCCCTGCGGCCCTCCTATAACAACATAAACCCGGTACGAAGGAACGGTCGCGGACCATGGTAAATGGTATAGGTTTCATCATCATCCTCGCTTGCGTGTTCGGCAGTTTCATCTGGTCCGGCGGCAAGATGGATATCGTGATGCACGCGCTGCCGCACGAGCTGGTCGCGATCGGCGGCGCGGCGATCGGCGCGTTCATCGTCTCCAACTCGGTGCCGACGGTGAAGCAGGCCGGCAAAGGTCTGCTCCGCACCTTCAAGGGCGGACGCTGGACCGAGAGCGACTATCGCGATCTGCTGACCCTGTTGTTCGGATTGCTGTCGACGTTCAAGCGGAGCGGCGCGATCGGGATCGAGCCGCATCTGGATACGCCGGCGGAAAGCCCGATCTTCAGCCGCTATCCGCGCATCCTCGCGGACCATCATCTGGTGGCGTTCATCTGCGACTATCTGCGGATGATGACGGTCAGCTTCGAGGATCCGCACCAGATCGCCGAGGCGATGGATAACGACATCGAGAACCATCATCACGAGGAGCTGGCGCCGCAGCACGCGCTCCAGCTGATGGCCGACGGCCTGCCCGCGATCGGCATCGTCGCCGCGGTGCTCGGCGTCATCAAGACGATGGGATCGATCGACCAGCCGACCGACGTGCTCGGCGCGATGATCGGCGGCGCGCTGGTCGGCACCTTCCTCGGCGTGATGCTGGCCTATTGCCTGGTCGGTCCGCTCGCCGCGAAATTGCACGAGACGATCGACGCCGACGCCAAGCCGTTCCTGATCGTCAAGAGCGCGATCGTCGCGCACGCGCAGGGGCTGCCGACGCAGGTCGCGATCGAGATCGCCCGCCGCATGACACCATCGACGAAGGCACCGACCTTCCAACAGTTAGAAACCGCCCTCGAGGAGGCGAAAAATGATTTCAACGCTCTCACCGCCTGACATGGCACTCGCCGCCACCGCAGACGCGAAACCCCCAGAGGATCGTACGCTGATACTTCCCGGCCAGTGTACCACGGTGCACGCGCAGGACATCGGGGTCCGCCTGGTCCTCGCGGCGGATTTCGACGGCGACATCGTGATCGACGCTTCGGGTGTCGAGAGCATCGGCCACGCGACGCTGCAGTTGCTGGTCGCCGCGCATGCCGATGCGATCGCCAACGGCCACAGCTTCACCATCGCCGCGCCCAGCCCCGCATTCGTGGAGCGCGTGACGGCCTGCCGACTGGCCGACGCCATCGGTCTCGACAACCAGAAGGAAATCCATTCGTGAGCAAGACCATCCTTACCGTCGACGACTCGGCGAGCATGCGGATGCTCCTGAAAGCGTCGTTGACCGCGCAGGGCTTCACGATCGAGGCGGCCAATGACGGCCGCCACGGTCTCGAGCGGATGCACGAGGTCAAGCCAGACCTGCTGATCACCGACATCAACATGCCGGAGATGGACGGGTTCGAGCTGATCGAGGCGGTCCGTGCGGTGCCCGAATTCCGCGGCCTGCCGATTCTGGTCCTGTCGACCGAATTCTCCGACGAGAAGAAGGCCCGCGCACGCGGCGCCGGCGCGACCGGCTGGATCACCAAGCCGTTCGACGCCGCCAAGCTGGGGACGGCGATCCGCCGGGTATGTCCATGAGCGATGATCTCGACGATATCCAGGCGATCTTCTTCGAGGAATGCGCCGAAGGTCTGACGACTGCCGAGACCGGCCTGTCCGCGATGAACGCGGGCGACGTGTCGGCCGGCGTGATCGCCGGCGTGTTCCGCGCCGTCCATTCGATCAAGGGTGGCGCGGGCGCGTTCGGCCACGCCGCGCTGACCGCCTTCTCGCACCGGTTCGAGAACGTCCTCGACGAGGTTCGCGCCGGCCGCATCGCGCCGACCCCCGGCGTCACCGGCGTCATGCTGACCGCGTTCGACATCCTGTCGGATCACGTCGCCGCGGCGCAGGGCACGCGCGGCCTCCCGAACGACGCCGCAGCCCTGGAGGCGCTCGACGAGGTCCTCAAGAACGGCGGCGCGCCGGATGCGACAGCGCCTGTCGCGGCCCCCGCCCCTGTAGAGGTCGATGCCGATCCGTTCGGCTTCGTGCCGATCGCCGGCGCGATCGAATCGTTCGATCCGTTCGGGTTCGAGCCCGTCGGCGTCTCGCTCGACGACTTCGACAGCGCCCCCGACATCGCCGCGCCCTGGACGGTGACGTTCCTGCCGTCCAACGCCGCGCTGTCCAACGGCGGCGAGCCGATGCTGATCATCCGCGAACTCGAACTGCTCGGCGGCTCGGTGATAGGCGCGGACCTGTCGCGGCTGCCCTCGCTGCGCGACATGGATCCCGAGCACAGCTATATCGGCTGGACCGTCAGCGTCCCCGCGGCGATCGAGGAATCGGCGATCACCGACTGCTTCGATTTCGTCGATCCGGACTCGGTCGTCACGATCGTCCGCGGTGACAGCGTCGCCCCGGCAGCATCCGCTCCGGTGACGCAGGCGCCGCCGCCCGTCGCGCCGGTCGTGTCGACCGCCAGCATCGCGCCGCCCGCCGCTCCGGTTGCCGCCAAGGTGGCCGCACCGGCCAGCCCGGAGGCGCCACGCGTCGAGCCTGCATCGCAGACGATCCGCGTCGAACTGACCAAGCTCGACATGCTGCTCAACCTGGTCGGCGAACTCGTCATCCGCGGCTCGATCCTCGCCGATCGCCTGAGCCCGAAGGACCAGGAGCGCGTCGAATTGCCGCAGCTCTCGCGGCTGACGCGCGAGATCCAGGACACGGTTATGTCGCTGCGTGCGCAGCCGATCAAGCAGTCGTTCAGCCGCGTGCCGCGCATGCTGCGCGATCTCGCCACTGAGACCGGCAAGCTCGTGACGCTCGAGACGACCGGCGAGATGACCGAGGTCGACAAGGGCGTGATCGAGAAGATCGGCGATCCGCTGACCCACATGATCCGCAACGCGGTCGATCACGGCATCGAGAGCCCGGCCGACCGGATCGCCTGCGGCAAGCCCCCCGAGGGCACGATCCGCCTGTCCGCCGAACAGAAGGGGGCACGGATCTTCGTCCGGGTCGCCGACGACGGCGCCGGTATCGATCGGGTCCGCGTCCGCGCCAAGGCGGTCGAGAAGGGCATCGTCGCCGCCGACGCGGTCCTGTCCGACGAGGAGATCGACCAGCTGATCTGCGCACCCGGATTTTCCACCGCGGAGACGATCTCGAACATCTCGGGGCGCGGCGTCGGCATGGACGTGGTCCGCTCGAACGTCGAGGCGCTCGGCGGCCGCGTCGAGATAAGCTCGGTGCCCGGCAAGGGCACCACCTTCACGATGGTGCTGCCGCTGACGCTCGCCATCCTCGAGGGGATGATCGTGCGGCTCGCCGGCCAGCGTTTCGTGCTGCCGCTCGCCAACGTCGTCGAGACGGTCCAGCCCGAACCCGGCCAGGTCCGCCCGACCACGACCACCGGCGAGGTGATCGAACTGCGCGGCAACTACGTCCCCGTCCGCCGTCTCACCCGGACCTTCGGGTTCGCCGACAACGATGCCCGCTCGCCCGAGGAATCGCTGGTGATCATCGTCGAGAGCGAGACCGCCGGGCATGTCGGGCTGATGGTCGACACGATCGACGACCGCCGCGAGGTCGTCATCAAGAGCCTCGAGCAGAACCTGCATCCGATCCGCGGGCTCGGCGGCGCAACGATCCTCGGCGACGGCTCGATCGCGCTGATCCTCGACATCGAAGCGCTCGTCGGCCCGTCTTCCTCCGTTCGCCACATCACCAAAGGACTCGCCGCATGACCACGACCAACGCCCCGGGTGAACGCAAGATCGTCACCTTCTCGCTCGGCACGCAGATCTTCGGGATCGACATGTCGTCGCTGATCGAGATCCGCGAATGGGACGAGCCGACCCCGCTTCCCGGCGTCCCCGACTATATCAAGGGCGTCACCAACCTGCGCGGGACCGTCGTCCCCGTGATCGGTCTCGCCGAGCGCCTCGGATGGGAGCCAAGCGCGATCCACTCGCGCTCGTGCATCCTGGTCGTCAGCATCGCCGGCAAGCAGGCCGGGTTCCTGGTCGACGAAGTGTCGGACATCGTCCTGATCGACGCCAACGAGATCCGCCCCGCGCCCGACGTCGAGATCGGCGAACCCAGCGTGATCGCCGGTCTGGTCAAGACGCAGACCCGTGCCTCCGAAGCGCAGGGCGCCGCCGGCGACATCATGGTCCTGCTGCTCGATCTCGAGGCGCTCGGTCTGACCCGGCAGATGGATATCGCGGCGTGACCACTGCCACCCTGCCAGGTGGAGCCGACGTCGCCGGTTCGGGGAGCGGTCCGCCGCTCGCCGCCGCCGAGTTCGCCGCGATCGCGACGATCATGCAGAGCGACGCGCGGATCCACCTGACCGATATCAAGAAGACGCTGGTCCACGGCCGCTTGTCGCGTCGCCTGCGGATGCACGGTCTCGCCAATTTCCGCGACTATGTGCGCCTGGTCCAGACCAACAAGGAGGAACGCGCGGCGATGGTCGTCGCGCTGACCACCAACCACACGCATTTCTTCCGTGAAAACCATCATTTCGAGCATTTCCGCAACGTCGTCATCCCGACGCTCAAACAGCGTGTTCGGCAGGCGCCGGTACGGATCTGGTCGGCGGGCTGTTCGAGCGGCGAGGAAGTGTATTCGATCGCGATGTGCCTGCTCGGGCGCGACCGCTCGGCGGCGGGGTGGATGCGCGACGCCGACCTGAAGCTGCTGGCGACCGACCTTGCACCGCACGTCGTCGAAAGCGTCCGCCGCGCGACCTATGCGGAACAGACCGTTGCGGCGATCCCCGCCGACTATCGGTCGGCTTGGGTCAAGCCTGCGCCCGGTGGCGAGTTCGAGATCGCTGCGGAGGCGCGCGCGCTGGTCCAGGCGCGCGTGCTCAACCTGTTCGACGCCTGGCCGATGCGCCAGCGCTACGACGCGATCTTCTGCCGCAACGTGATGATCTATTTCGACGATCGCGCGAAGGCCGAACTCGAGGAGCGGCTGGTCGACCTGCTCGTCCCCGGCGGCCATCTGTATATCGGCCATTCGGAACGGCTGTTCGGGTCCGCCGCGCAGATCATGCAGAGCTGCGGCCAGACCATCTACGTCAAGCAGGGGGGACGATAATGCGGCGCATCCGTACGCTGATCGTCGACGACAGCGCCGCGATCCGCGCCGCGCTCAACCGCGTGCTGTCCGCCGATCCCGAGATCGAGGTGGTCGGCATGGCCCCCGAGCCGAGCATCGCGCGACAGATGATCAAGGATCTCGAACCCGACGTCATCACGCTCGACATCGAGATGCCGGGGATGGACGGCCTGTCGTTCCTCGAACGCATCATGCGGCTGCGGCCGATGCCGGTCGTCATGTGCTCGACGCTGACCGCGCAGGGTGCGGCGGTGACGATCGAGGCGCTGCGGCTGGGTGCGGTGGACTGCATCGCCAAGCCGTCGGGCAATCCCGAGGAACTGGCGCGCGATGCGGCCCTGCTGCGCGCGACGGTCAAGGCCGCGGCGCGGTCTGCGGTCCGCGTCACGCCGACCGTCCGTCCCGCAAAAATGACGGTGCAGTCGCGCGACGACGTGGTGATCGCGATCGGGGCGTCGACCGGCGGCGTCGAGGCGCTGTTCTCGCTGCTCGCGGCACTACCGCCCGGTTGCCCGCCGATCCTGATCGTCCAGCACATGCCCGGCACGTTCACCGCGAGTTTCGCCGAACGGCTCGACCGCGAATGTCGGATTACGGTGCGCGAAGCGGTCGACGGAAGCCCGTTGATGCCCGGAACCGCCTATATTGCACCTGGTGGGCCGCGACACATGGAGCTCGTCGGTGGTGCCAAGGGGGTCGTTCGCCTCAAGGCCGACGATCTCGTCAGCGGCCATCGTCCGTCGGTCGACATCCTCTTCCGGTCGGTCGCCAAACGCGGCGCCCAGGCGGTCGGGGTGATCCTGACCGGGATGGGATCCGACGGTGCCGAGGGCCTGCTGCAAATGCGCCAGGCGGGCGCGCGGACCTTCGGCCAGTCGAAGGACACCTGCGTCGTCTACGGCATGCCGCGGTCGGCGGTCGAACTTGGCGCGGTCGAGCGTGAATTGAGTCTGTCTGCACTGCCCGAGGCGATCCTCGCGGCGTGCGGCAAGTAAACACAGGGATTGGAAGACGATGCCGGCTGCATCTCAAATCAAGGTCATGGTCGTGGACGATCAGGCCAGTATGCGCGCGATGATCCGCCGGTCCCTTCAGGACCTGGGATTTCGCGACGTGCGCGACAAGGGCGGTGCGCCCGAAGCGCTCGCGGCGGTCAGGAGCGACCGCGTGCATCTCATCATCTCGGACTACAACATGCCCGACATGGACGGTCTGCAGTTCCTCGAGGAAGTGCGCAACGATCCGGTGATCGGCAAGACGGTGTTCATCATGCTCACCGGCTCGTCCGATCGGGAGATCGTCCAGAAGGCCGCGGCGCTCGGCGTGAACAACTATCTCGTCAAGCCGTTCGCCCCGGCCGCGCTGAAGGAAAAGATCGAGCGCGTCTTCGGCGCGTTGGCCTGATCGGCATGCGCAGGATCCCCCTTATCCAGGGCGACCATATGGCGATGGCCGAGCCGGACACGATGCTGACGACGTTGCTCGGCTCGTGCATCGCGGTGTGCCTGTACGATGCCAAGGCGCGGGTCGGCGGCATGAACCATTTCCTGCTCGGCGAGCCGGAAGCGGGACATGCCGTCGGGATCCAGGACCGCCAGCGCTACGGCGTCCACGCCATGGAGCTGCTGATCAACGCGATGATGAAGAAGGGCGCAATGCGGTCGCGACTGCGCGCACACATCTATGGCGGCGCCAAGATCATCGCCGGGCTCGGCGGGATCGGCCAGGACAACGCCGCGTTCGCACGCCGCTTCATCGAGACCGAGGGCTTCGCGATCGGTCATGTCGACGTCGGCGGCGTCTGCGCGCGAAAAATCGAGTTCCTGCCGTTCGAAGGCAAGGCACGGTCGACCTGCGTCGCCGAAGCCGTGCCGGTCCGTCCGATCGTCCGTCCGCCGATGCCCGAGTCCGAAGGCGAACTCGAACTCTTCTGACGTCCGGAATCGTTCGGACTGCCCTACCCACCCCGCCAGACAACCAGAGTGCGCGCATCATGATCCAGTCCCCTTCCCATGCGGCCCTGCACATCGCTCTGGCGAGCGAGCTGCGTCGCGTCAGTGCGCTCGTCGAGCAACTCGCCGAGACGCTGGTCGGCGACGAGGACTTCGTGATGCGGCACATCGACCAGCTTCAGGTGTTCGACCTGATCGTGCAGAGCGCCGACGAAAGCGCCGCGGTGCTCGACCGCGTCGCAGGTGGCATCACGCCCGACGCCGCGATCGCGCCGGTCCGCTTGAGCGCGATCCAGGGCCGGCTCCACGCCGCGCTGGCGCTCGCGGCGATGTCGCACGCCCCGGCCGCGCATGCCCCAGCCACGCACGCGCTCGCCGCGCAGGCCGCCTGACCATGGCCGTCGCCGGTGCCAACACCCGCCCGATCATCATCCGCAAGATCAAGAAGACCGCCGCCGCGCATCACGGCGGCGCGTGGAAGGTCGCCTATGCCGATTTCGTGACCGCGATGATGGCGTTCTTCATGCTGCTCTGGCTGATCAGCAATCCGGACAAGCAACGCCTGAAGGGGCTGGCGGAATATTTCTCGCCGGCCGCCACCGCGATGTCGCAGACGTCGGATGCGACCGCCTCGGCCAGCGGGATCGGCTCGATGCCGGGCGCGGGCGGTCATGGCAGCCGTAGCCAGGCCAGCGCGACCGGCACGCCGACCGGCCAGCCGAGCGCCAATGCCGCGACCGCCGGCACCGCACGCGGCGGTACCGCGAATATTCCCGATGCGTCGCTGCGTGTCCTCGCACAGGAACTGCGCGTGGCGATCGACAGCCTGCCGCCCGCCGAGGACGGCCACAAGGCGATGCGCGTCGAGGACGACCGGGACGGCCTGCGCATCAGCCTGATGGACACCGCCAAGCGCTCGATGTTCAAGGTCGGCACCGCGACGCTGAACCCGTACGCGAGAGACATGATGGCGCGCGTCGCCGGCAAGCTCGCCCGTTCCGACGCGCAGATCGCGATCGAGGGGCATACCGACGGCGACGGCAGCGGCAGCGACGATTCGAGCTGGCGATTGTCGGGCGAACGCGCGATCGCCGCGCGATCGGCGATGATCGGCGCGGGGCTCGCGCCCGGCCGGTTCGCCGAGATGGTGGCGATGGCGGACACCCGCCCGGTCTATCCCGACCAGCCGACCCGGCCCGAAAACCGCCGTATCACGATCGTCGTCAAGGGGGCGGCCGCCTCCCTGCCGAGCGACGCCAGCTTCCGGTTCTAGGACCCTCGCGATGAAAAAGATCCTGTTCCCGCTCGCCGTTCTGATTGCCGGTACGGGCGTTGGCGGCGGTGCCGCGCTCGCGACGCGGGCGATACTCGGGCCGTCTCACGGCAAGGCGGACGCGCACGAGACTTCGGTTCCGGACCTGACGTTCGTCAAGGCGGAGAAGATCGTCGCCCCCCTGGTGTTCGGCGATGGTCGCCTGGCGGGCTATGTCTCGTTCGATGTCGAATTGCAGGTGTCGGTCGACGATGGCGCGCTGGTCGCCGCGCGGTTGCCGCTGCTGCTCCACGCGATCAACCTGCGGACCTACCGCACGCCGCTCGCCGCCGGTCCCGACGGGATGCTGCCCGACATTGGCGCGTTGCGTAAGGTCGTGATGACCGCCGCCCCCGAGGCTTTCGGCCCAGGCATCGTACGCCGCGCCGCGATCACGCGTGCCGAACCGTCCTGAAGGACACAGGTCATGATCGTTCCGCCTCCTGAAACATCAAGTCCGGTCCACGCAACCGGCGCGTCCAGACTTCCCCATGTCGAACCCGCCGGTGGCACGTTCGGACGGCGCGAGACGCGGCTGATGACGATCCTGCTGGTCGCGCGTCTCGAGGCCGCGGGGATCGATCACGTCTGCCGCGTCCGCAACCTGTCGCAGACGGGGATGATGATCGAATGCTCGACCGTCCTGGCCGAGGACGATCGCGTCCGCGTCGAACTGCGCAACCTGCAAGCGGTCGACGCGCGGGTCGCCTGGGCGCGCGATGGACGCGCCGGGTTGCAGCTCGACGGCCCGATCGTGATCGATGCGGTACTTGGCACGGTCCCGGACAGCTCGGCGATCATCGCCCGTACCCCGCGCATCGCGGCCAACTGCCCCACCGTGCTCTGGCATCTGGGAACACTGTCGGCCTCGGTGCTGTGCGACCTGTCGCAATCGGGGTGCCGGATCCTGATCGCCAGCCCGCTGCCGCGCGACAGCGAAGTCCGGATCACGATCCCGGGCCTCTCACCGCGCCGCGCGCGGATGCGCTGGTCGAACGGCGAGAGCGTCGGCTTCGCCTTCCTCGAGATGCTGTCGTTCGCCGAGGTGTCGGCGTGGCAGACCGACCGATCGGTTCGCTTCGCCTCCGACCGGGCCGAAATCTGACACGCGACCGAGCGACACCGCGCCGCCCGTAAAAAAGGGGAGCGTACCGGTCCGGTACGCTCCCCTTTTTCGTGTCATCCGCCTGCCACCGCGGTTCAGCGCTTCGACAACGCCGCCCCCGCAGGCCTGACCGCGCTCGGCGGACGACGCGCGTCGCGCCGTGCCAGCGCCATCGTCAGCGCAGCTGCGCCGCGCGGCGTCATCGCTGCCAGCACCATCGCGGTCGAGCGTTCGCGCATGCGTTGCGCGACCCGCATCTGCACGTCGAGATCCAGCTGTTCGAGGACCAGCGCCGCGGAGGCGGGCTTCATCGCCTGATAGATCCGCGCCAGATCGTCATATTGATCCGTCGGTGGCGTCGCCCCGGCGGGCGCGCCCGGCGAACTCGGCTGGGCGGGTGCCGCCGCCGCCGCGTCCTGCCGGCTGCCGGCGTCCGCCTTGAGCCGCGCTTCGGTCGCGCGGACCGCCTGCTCGCGCATATCGAGCGCGCGACCACGCCGCACCGCTGCCTGGTCGCGCGCGCCGAGATCGTCGGCGATCGCCACGCCCAGTCGCGAACTGGCCGGCGATCCCGCCGCCTGCGCGCCGCTCGGCATCGCCGCCAGCCCGACGGCATTGCCGACCATCGCCACCGCCGCCGACGCCGCGGTCAGCATCAACAACGAAGGACGCCCGATCATGCCCAGCCCCCCGCGTTGTGATCGGCCGCGCCATAGTCCCCGGCCTGCTGACGACGCGCCGCATCGGCGGCGTCCGCCATGCGATCGGCGGACGCGTTGGCGATCCCGATCATCACGGTCAGTTCGTCGGCGATCGCCTTGCCGTCGGCCACCGCCCGCGCGCTGTGCGCGCATTCGCCCAGCGCATCGCGCAGTTCGGACAGAACCATGCGCGCCTGCCCGGTCGAGCGGTCGAGCGCCTCGACCACATCGGCGATCGCGCCACCGCGTACCGCCTTCAGCGACCGCATCATCCGCACGCTCTGCACCAGCACCGCCGCGCACAGGATGATCGTCGCGATGTTCGCGACCGTCGAAAAGTTCATGCGCCTGCTCCCCTGACGATATCGGTCGCGAGACGGACCGCGATATTGTTGCGACGTTGGCCGATCTGCGCGCTGCCGAGCGAAACCCCGCCGACCTGGATCCCGAGCAGATCGTCGGGCCGCGTGCCGAGCGCGATCGTCCGGCCGACTTGCAGCGACCGGACATCGCCCAAGCTCATCGTCGCCTCGCCGAGCACGACGTCGACCGCGACCTCGGTCTTGCGCAGTTCGGCCGCCATGTGCGCGCCCCAGACGTTTTCCGGACCATCGGTATCGCCCATGAAGCGCTGGCCGAACCGATAGCGGACCGACTCGATCGTCGCATACGGCAACAGCACGCTGAAACAGCCGCCGCGGCCATCCATGTCGACGCGCAGCGTAGCAGCGGTACAGATATTGGTCGGCCCGGCGATCGAGGCGAAGCGCGGGCTCGTCTCGATCCGCTCGAGCTTCATCGTCGTCGCGACGATCGGTTGCAGCGCCGCGCTGAGATCGGCGAGCGCGAGTTCGAGCATCCGCGACACCAGGCCGACTTCGATCCCGGTAAACGCGCGCCCGTCGATCATCGACCGGTTGCCGCTCTGGCGTCCGCCGAGCAGCGCATCGACCACCGAATAGATCAGGCTCGGCTCGACGGTGATGAGGCCGTAGTTGCGCCACTCCTCGACGCGGAACACGCCGATCATCGCCGGCAGCGCGAGCCGGTTGACGAAATCGCCGAACCGGATCGAGCTCATGTCTTCCAGGCTGACGTCGATCGCGTCCGAAGTCAGGTTGCGCATCGACGTCGCGAAGGTGCGGACCAGCCGGTCGTACACGACTTCCAGCATCGGCAGCCGCTCATAGCTGATGACATCGGATTCGATGACCGCCTTGAGGCCGCTGCGGGGTTTCTCGGGGCCGCCGGACGTGCCGAACAGCGCGTCGATGCCGGCCTGGTCGAACGCCGCGCCGCCAAGCTCCGCGGTCGGCGGATCGGGCAGCGAAAAGTCTTCGAGGTCTTCGAAATCGTCGCTCATTGCTGCACCAGATCCTGCACGAGGACGTCCTTCACTTTGTCTGCGCCGATCGTCGTGCGCGCACGGATCAGCAATTCTTCCTTGATCCGGAACACCGCCGCGGACCCGGACAGGTCCTCGGGGCGCAGTTCGCGCAAAAACGGCTGATACGCGTCGAGCAACACCGGCAGGTCGGTCTTCAGCGCCTCGACGTTCGATTTCGCGCCGGGGACGAGCATGACGTGGACCTTAAGGAAATGCGGAGCACCATCGGCCGAGCGCAGGTTGACCAGCATCGGCGGAACATCGAGCGGCGCTGCCGCCTCATGCCCGCCGCCCTCGCCCGAACCCTCACTGTCGGCAGTTTCGGTCTCGGCTGCCGCGCCATCATGCGCCGCCGCTGCCGGCTTGCCGCCGAGCATCATATAGCCCGCGCCGCCACCGCCGAGCAGCAGCACGCCGCCGACCGCCGCGAGCACGATCATCTTCTTCTTGCCGCGCTTGGGTTTGGTTGCTGCGGCGACGGCGTCACCCTCGCCCGCATTGCCATCGGTGTCGTCACCGATGTCCTGCGCCGTTTCCTTAGTCGCCACGATCGTCGTCCCCTTGGTCCCGGCGCTGCCGGTGCTCGCGATTTCGAGGGGAAGCGCCAACCGGCACCCCTCGTACCAACCTATTATAGGAGAGACGGCAGGCAGAATTTGCCTACCGGCGCCGATAATGCGGAAAATTTGGACCAGGCCCCGATGGACATCTCCTCCTTTATATTGCTGAGCCAGGAGCAGGCGCTGCGTCGCCGCCTGGACGTCGCCGCCAACAACATGGCGAACATGAGCACCGCCGGGTTCAAGCGCGAACGCCCGGTGTTCCGCGAATTCGTCGAGCAGCAGAAGGAGAGCACGCCCGACATCACGCGGACGACCTCGTTCGTGCTCGATATGGGCGCGATGCACGACACCAGCGCCGGCGCGTTCCAGTCGACCGGCAACCCGCTCGACCTGATGATCGACGGCCCGGGCTATCTCTCGGTCGAGGCCCCCGACGGCGGCACCGCCTTCACGCGCGCGGGCTTCGTCAAGGTCAACGAGGCCGGCGAGCTGACCAATGCGGGCGGCCAGCGTATTCTCGGCGAGGGCGGCAAGCCGATCGCGGTCACGCCCGAGGATCTGCCGACGCTCTCGATCGGCAACGACGGCTCGGTCATGGGCAAGGCCGGCCCGGTCGGGCGCATCGCGGTGACCGTGTTCGACGACGAACGCGGTGTCACCCCGCGCGGCGACGGCCTGATGACTGCCACCGGGGGGCGCGAACTGGCCGCCAACGAGACCAAGCTGCGGACCGGCGGTATCGAGGGA
This sequence comes from Sphingomonas sp. PP-F2F-G114-C0414, assembly GCF_003688595.1. GTDB lineage: Bacteria > Pseudomonadota > Alphaproteobacteria > Sphingomonadales > Sphingomonadaceae > Sphingomonas. Next base: position 32,123 of record NZ_RCWT01000014.1, on the reverse strand, counting down.
TCGAACGTCGAGCCGATCGTCGAGACCACCTCGATGGTCGACATCCTGCGCGCCTACCAGACCAGCATGAAGATCTCGCAGGACATGGACGACATGCGCAAACGCGCGATCGACCGCCTGTCGAAGCTCGGCTGACCTTCCCCTTAATCAACGCCAATTTCAGCAAAGGACCACGCGATGCGCACTCTTTCGATCGCCAGCACCGGGATGCTGGCACAGCAGACCAACGTCGACGTCATCTCGAACAACATCGCCAACATGAACACCACCGGGTTCAAGCGCCAGCGCGCGGCGTTCCAGGACCTGCTCTATCAGCAGGAAACGCGCGCCGGCTCCTCGACCGACAGCAGCGGCACCGCGAAGATCCCGACCGGGATCCAGATCGGCTCGGGCGTGAAGACCGGCAGCGTCTACCGGATCACCGAACAGGGTGCACCGAACCAGACCAGCAACCGCTACGACGTCGCGATCCAGGGCCGCGGCTATTTCCAGATGCGATTGCCAAGTGGCGAGACCGGCTACACGCGCGACGGCTCGTTCCAGCTGTCCGACCAGGGCGAGTTGGTGACCGCCGACGGCAACGCGGTCGAGCCGGGGATCACGATCCCGGCGGACGCGGTCGACGTCGCGATCTCGAAGACCGGGCTGGTCCAGATCAAGGTCGCCGGTGCCGCCGAGATGCAGACCGTCGGTCAGCTCCAGCTCGCGACGTTCATCAACGAAGCCGGCCTCGAGGCGCAGGGCGGCAACGTCTTCACCGAGACCTCGGCCTCGGGCACCGCGACGATCGCCGCGCCGGGCGATCCGGGCTTCGGCACGACCATGCAGGGCTTCGTCGAGGCTTCGAACGTCAACCCGGTCTCGGAAATCACCGCGCTGATCACCGCGCAGCGTGCGTATGAGATGAACAGCCGCGTCGTGAAGACCGCGGACGAGATGCTGGCGACCTCCAGCCAGATGCGTTGACCGTCATGCGCTTCCGCACCGCGACGATCGTCGTCCTCGCCGGCCTCGGCCTTGCGGTTCCGGTCATGGCCGCGGCCGAGCCGGTCGCGACCTCGGTCCTGTCGCACGCCGTCGCACGCGGCGACATCCTCGCCGCCACCGACTTCGAGGCGCAGCCCCGTCCCCCCGGCTACGCGATCGGTGCGATCGCGCCCGATGTCGCCGCTGGCCGCGAGGCGGCACGCAATCTCGTCGCCGGCGCGGTGGTGCGCGCGGGCGACGTGGTCGCGCCGCGGCTCGTCCGGCGCGGCGATCCGGTGACGATCAACCTGCGCAGTCGCGGGCTCGTCATCGCGACCACCGGCCGGGCGCTGTCGGCGGGCGGGATGGGCGATCTCGTCCGCGTCGTCGCGCAGTCGACCAACCGCACGTTCGATGCCACCGTCGAGGGCTCCGGGGCCGTGCACGTCCCCCTACCCTGATCTGCGGCCCTGATCGGTGCCCTGAGCCGCCCCCCTTTCCTGCCGAGCTTTCTTCCGGAGACCTCCATGTTTTCCCCTATTCTGAAACCCGTGCTGACGCTTGCCGGCCTGACGCTCGCGGTCACGACATTGTCCGGTTGCGGCGCGGTCGGACGCCTCAAGGAAGTCGGCAAAGCGCCGACCTTTACCGAGGCGCTGCCGGTCGACAGTCCGCCGATCGAGGATTCGCTCGGCCGATCGACGCCGCACATGATCGGCGGGCGAACGGCGGCAGTGGAGACATCCGCCCCCAACGCGTCGCTGTTCCGCGCGGGCGCGGGCGCGTTCCTCGGCGATCAGCGCGCCTCGCGCGCGGGCGATATCCTGACGGTGCGGATCAACGTCGCCGACAAGGCGGTGGTCGGCAACACCACCGCGCGCAGCCAGGGCGGATCCGAATCCGCCGGACTGTCGGCACTGCTAGGGCTGCAGGCTCCGCTTGCGAAAATCCTGCCGGGATCGGTCGATCCGGCCAAGTTGGTGGCGGGCGACTCCGCGTCGAAGTTCAATGGCAGCGGCAACATCAGCCGCAGCGAGACGATCAACATGACGATGTCGGCGATGGTCACCGATGTGCTGCCCAACGGCAATCTGGTGATCCGCGGCCGGCAGCAGATCCGCGTGAACTACGAACTGCGCGAACTGATCGTGACGGGCATCGTGCGTCCGCAGGATATCGCCCGCGACGACAGTATTCGCCATACCCAGATCGCCGAGGCCCAGATCAGCTATGGCGGCCGTGGCCAGCTCAGCAGTGCGCAGCAGGCCCGCTGGGGCCAGCAGATCTACGACGCGCTGTTCCCGTTCTGAACCCGCGCGGTGGCTAAGCTTTCGTTAACCACCAAATTTCCGACAAGCCCGACCGAACTTCCGAATTTCTTCCCAGAATAAAGGACCGGCCTCGCACCGAGGCTGTCGAGGATCGGCGAACCGGTCCACGTCGGCAGAAGCCAGCGTATTTATTCCAGAAGGAAATCATCATGGCATTGTCCGTCAACACGAACTCTGGCGCAATGGCAGCCCTCCAGGCTCTCAACGCGACCAGCAAGGGTCTCGCCACCGTTCAGAACCGCATCAACAGCGGCCTGAACGTCAGTTCGACCAAGGACGATTCGGCAGCTTTCACCATCGCACAGGGCCTTCGTGGCGATCTGGGCGGTCTGAAGGCGGTCAGCTCGTCGCTCAGCCGGGCGAAGAGCGTTACCGACGTGGCTGTCGCAGGGGCGGAGCAGATCTCGGACGTGGTCAACCAGATGAAGACGCTTGCCAAGCAGGCGTCGGATGACGGCATCTCGACCGATACGCGCTCTGCTTACAACAAGGACTTCAAGGCCCTTCGCGATCAGATCACCACGATCGTCAACTCGTCCGAGTTCAACGGCACCAACCTGCTGAAGAGCAGCGGTGGCGCAGTCAGCGCACTTCAGTCGCTGTCGAATACCGCAACGGGCAGCGGCACGTCGTACACCCCCGACACGTTGTCGATTGCCAACCAGGGTCTGGATCTGGCGACGACCGAGACTCAGTCGACCGGCGCCGGTACCGGCACCCTCGGCCAGAACTCGGAGCTGACCGATTCGGCAACGTCCAAGAAGATGGTCGATACCCTCGATACACTGAGCAAGTCGCTTAACGGCAAGCTCAGCGATCTGGGTTCGGCATCGCGCAAGATCGACGCCCAGACGACGTTCACCAGCAAGCTGTCGGACACCATCGAAAGCGGCATCGGCAATCTCGTCGATGCAGATCTGGCCAAGGAATCGGCGAAGCTTCAGGCATTGCAGGTCAAGCAGCAGCTTGGCGTGCAGGCTCTGTCGATCGCCAACCAGGCGCCGCAGACCATCACGTCGCTCTTCCGGTAAAACGGGAGCGGGCGCCTCGTCGGCACCCCCAAACCGTCGGCGGGCTACCGGGAACCGGGATCGGCGAAAGTCGGTCCCGGTTTTTTTCGTAACGTTTCATTGTGTTACCCGAACGTCACAACCCGACATTAAAATCGTATTACGTATAACTACCTAATTTCCGTTGAACCCATTTTGCCCCATATCTCGAACAACATCGAGTATTTCTAGTGACATACGCGTACAAGCAAGGGTTCAAACGTGACGGTACAATACAGGCATCCGGCTTACGGATCGGATCGATCGTGAGCAACGCGCTATATGAGCTGCGGTGCCAGCTGAACATCGACGACGCGTCGGCGCTGTGGGATGCCGCGGCGGCCAAGGCGATGACTTATCCGGACACGACGCCCGAGACCGTCGTCGAGATGATCGGCCCGCGCGAGGATCCCGAAATCGCGGAGTGCCTGTTGCTCCTGCTGCAACCGTCGGTGGCGGGATGCGACCTCGTCACGCTGAGCTGCGACTCGGTTGGCGCCGCAATTTCCGTACCGGCAATTTCCGTACCGACCGCCGAGATCAAACCGCGGGCCGCCACCGCGGCGATCGGCGCCGTCCGGCCGCCGCCGTTCCTGCGTACCTGGAATACACGGGTCGCAGCGGAGCTTTCCCGCGCCGTCCGCATCGCCGAGTAACCCGGCCCCGGCCCCGGCCCCGGCTTCGACCCCAATCTCGACCGCCGGCCTGCGCCTAACGGCTCAGGCGGGTCGGGCCGATACTTCGACCACCAGCACGCTTGCGACATCCGGGTTCCGCCCGCGCAGCACACGCGTCATGTCCTGCGCCAATCGCGCGACATCGACCGGTTTGTAGGGCGAGGCGCGAAGCCGCGCGAACTCGCTCGCCGACGCCAGCGCGCTTTCCCGGAGGCTCGGAATCGCGGCCTTCAAGCGCGCCGCCGCCGTGACATCCGCCGCCCTCAGCACGATCTTGATCTTGAGCCGGCCATCCGCGCGATCGCCGTCGATGATCGGCACGACCAGTTCGGGCATCGCCACGAACGTCGCATCCATCGCCGGCTGCGACTCGCCTTCCGACGCCGACCCGCCTTCCGACGCCGACGAGCCGGTTGCCGCGACGATCGCCACGGCGGCCGCAGCGATGTGCAGAAGGGAACAGAACGCAGCCATCGAAAATCCTACTCGCAACCCATAGCCCAGCCCGCCAACAGCATGTTTCGCGCGGGACGACGCCCCTCGGTAGCTCCGACATCCTATAATTGGATGAAGATAAGGGACGTTTACGCCATGAGCCAAGATCAGAAACCCGGAAAGGTCCGACTGCTCGACGCCAGCGGCGAGCAGTCCCGGCGTCGCGGCGACACGCCGCCGATCGTCATCGACGGCAGCGCAGCAGGATCAGTCGCCGCGTCGCCGGCCCCGGTGCCCGTCGCGACATCCGGCGCGCTGTCGTCGGCGATGTCCAGCCGTGCCGGCATGATCCTGGCGCTGTTGTTCGTGCTGGGATGTGGTGCCGGTGGTGCAGCCGTCGCGGTGATCTTCGCGTGATCGGTCTCCTGATCGGCGCCGCTGCGCTCGTCGCCACGCCGCCGAAAGCGAGCCTTGCCCCCGCGCGCCTGCCTGGTTTCGCGGCGGCGCTGGCCGAGCGGCCCTTGCCGACAGGCGCCGCCGCCTGGTCGGCCAAAGGCGACGAGGCCGCCTGGGCTTCGCTCGCCGCTGCGACGCCCGCCACCCGGCAGGCGGTGCGATGGGACTATGCGACCAGCCTGATCGCGCGCGGCCTGGCAGCAGAAGCGATCGGCGTGCTCGACGTGATGCGCGCAGACGATCCCGATCTGGCGCTCGTCCCCGCGTGGATGCGCGCGCGCGGCGTTGCAGCCGCGATGGCCCGGCACACCAGCGAAGCCCTGACGATGCTCGGCGACGACACGCTGCTCGGCGATTCGGAAGCCTGTCTCTGGCGGATGCGGACGCTCGCGGACTCGTATCGCGCAGCCGAGGCGCTTGGCCAGCTGCGCTGCGCCATGCCCGCGCTCACGGGCCGGACGTCGGCTGCCCGCCGCCCGTTCATCATCGCCGCCGGGAGTGCGGCGCTGGACTTGGGCCGCGCCTCACCCGCAATGGCGTGGCTGAACGCGGTGCCCGACGACGATCCCGCCGCCAATCTGCTCCGCGGCAAGGCCTATGCGCTGCTCGGCCAGATGCAACCGGCGCGGCTTCGTCTCGACCGCGTCATTCTGAGCGGCGATGACGTCGAGCAGGCCGATGCCCGCCTGGCGACGATCGAGAACGGCGTCGCGTCGCACACGCTGCCGGTCGGCGAAGCGACCCGCCAGCTCGAGACGCTGCTGTTTACCTGGCGCGGCGACCGGATCGAACGCCGCGCGCTCGAGCTGTCGGTCCGCCTCGCGACCGCCACGCACGATACCGGTCGCATGCTCGCGAGCGGCGCGACGCTGTTCCGCTATTTCGATCTCGGCGCGGCCTCCGGTCCGCTCGTCGCGCAGCTCCAGACGCAGCTCGCGCAGGCGCTCGCGCTCGGCTCGGCGCTGTCGCTGGTCCAGGCCGCCGGAATGTTCTGGGACTATCGCGATATCGCGCCCGCCGGCCCGGTCGGCAACCAGCTCGTCGAAAACCTCGTGAACAGGCTCCAGGCCGCGGGCCTGTACGGTCGCGCCGCCGATCTGCTCGACCACCGCCTCGACACGCAGGCCAGCGACGTCGAGCGCGGTCCGCTGACCGTCCGCATCGCCAGCCTGCAGATCCTCGCCGGGACACCCGACGCCGCGATCCGCACGCTGCGCGGTACCGACATCCTCGCCTATCCGCCCGATACCCTGGCCGACCGACGCCGGGTCGAGGCCGCCGCGCTGCAACTGCTCGGCAAATCCGCCGAGGCGCTGGCGACCGTCGAGGATGTTCCCGGCGGCGGTGCGCTGACTGCCGAACTCTATTGGCGCGCGCACGACTGGGCACGTCTTGCCGCGGTCGGCGAGCAGGCCTTGCCGAAATCGCTGCCCGGTGCCGGTCGCAGCGCGTTGAGCGAAGTCGGTCAGGCGATCGTCCTGCGCCAGGCGATCGCGCTGGCGATGCTCGGCCGCGAATCCGACCTCGCCGCGCTGCGCAGCCGGTATGGCCGCGCGTTCGAAACGCTGCCGACCGGCTCGGCGTTCGCGACGCTGACCGCGCAGTCGGGCTCGATCGATCCGGCGACGCTCAGCAACGCAATGGCCGCCCTCCCCGCCGCCAGCCCGGCGGGCGCGTTCGGCGACCTGCTCGATCAGGGCAGCGCGGCGATGAGCCATCCGACGAAGGCGGGCTGATACGGAAGGCGCGCCCAAGTATCAGCGGCCGCGCCATACCGAGAGGATCGATAGGTAGCGGGTGAGGGCGTGACGGCCTCAAAATCATTCCGTCGCCCCGGACTGGCTCGGTTCCTGTCCCCCTCGAACGAGTACGAGTCCGCGGTCGTACGGCACCACGCCCTTCCGTGTTCTCACGCGAAGGCGGGAGCCCAGTCTGGATCCCCGCCTTCGCGGGGAAACAAGTCTTACTTTCTCAAAGGGATAGCCATCGACCGGTTCCGGGATCCACCGTCTCGCAAGCCAAATTCTATCGATTGTGCGGCACCTCGGATGCGGAAGCAGTCCGGCACGACAGAGAAAAGAGCTGATCTGGCGCTTCGACCTGAATGTAGATCGCCCTCATAATCCTCCCCCGCCAGGGGGAGGTGGCGCCAAAGGCGACGGAGGGGGCGGCACGCGAAACGCGAGTCGCCGCATCCCTCCCCCTCCGTCAGGCTGACGCCTGCCATCTCCCCCTGGCGGGGGAAGATCGGCATTCAGTCCCTAACCGTCTCGCCGCCCTATCTGAGGTAGTCGACCAGGCTCATGCTGGTCAGCTGGCCGAACACCGAATAGCTCGCCTTCAGGACGCTCTGCTGCTGTGCGAGATCGGTCGAGATCTGGCCGAAATCGGCGTCCTCGACGCGCGAGATCGAATCCTTGAGCAGCGTCGCACGCTCTTCGCCGCGCGTCGCCAGCGTCTCGACCTGCGACTGCTTGCGGCCATTCTCGGCATTGACCGCGCGCACGCCGGTCAGCGCGGTCGCGATCTGGTTGACCGCGGTGCCGAGCGCATCCTTTTGCGCCGCGGTCATCTTGTCGCCGATCGTCCCTGCCTCCGCGAGCGTGCGGAACGCGGCCAGCATCGTGCTGCCGAGATCGCTGGCGACGACGCCGTACGTCAGGTCGGTGCCCTCGGCGACGCGGGCCGAGGCGCGGACCAGATCGTTGGCGAACGCGGTCGCTGGCGTGGCACCGATCGTATCGGCAAGCGTCGCGGGTTTGAACGGGACGTCGCCGGTCTGCGATCCGCCAAACAGCGGTCCGCTGCCGTCGGTCGCATTCAGCGCGGTCCGGAACTGCCCGAATGCGCTGTCGATCGAGGCCTGGAGCCCAGCCCCACTCCCCGTCCCGATCGCGGTCAGGATGCTCTGCCGGAGATCGGTCGCGCCGGTATCGATCGACGTGATGTTGGCATCGTACAACGACAAGGTCGTCCCGAGCCGCGTCGCCGATGCCGATTGCGATTCCTGGCGCGCGAGTACGGTACGTGCCGACAGAGTCCGCGCCGCATCGGTGCCAAGCCCCGCCAAAGTCGACGCCTTCTTGCCGGTGTTGAGCTGGGTCTGGGTCGCGGCCAGCTTGCTCTGCGCACGCTGGATGGCCTGCGACAGGGTGTTCTGGAACGGAACGGTGGCGACGCGGATCATCGGTTCAACTTTCTTATCTCACCATGGCCAGCAGCGTGTCGTACATCGCCGAGGCGGTGCTCATCACGCGGGCTGCGGCCGAATAGCTGTTCTGGAGCACGACCATCTGGCCGAGTTCCTCGTCGATGCTGACGCCCGAAAAATTGTCGCGGCTGGCGACCGCGTCGTCGCGGCGCGTCGTCGTGGTCGTCTGCATGGTCTGCGCGCGCGACGCGGCGGTGGCGGCATTGCCGAGCACGCTCGCGGTCAGCCGCGACACCGACGTCACGCCGTTCCTGCCGAGATCGACGACCGCTTCGGTGGCATCGGCAAACCCCGACGCGCCGCGACGATCGCCCGCGCCGAGTGCCTTCGCTCCGACCGCGACGTCCTGGAGACGGGCGAGCGGAAGGCGACTCGGATCGGCGACGATATCGCGGCGCACCTCGGCACCAGCAAGGCTAGCGGTCGCACCGCCCAGCCCGGTGATCTCGGACAGGCTGCGGCCCGTGCCCGCGCGATCGGTCGTATCCGAAACCACCGACAAGGCAGCCCCTGCGTTGCTGGCGGTCGGCGAGAACCGGATCCGCCCCGCATCGTCCATCGCGAAACTGCCATAGCCGGCCAGCGGGCTCGCATTCAGATTGGTGACGAGATCGCCGAAGGTCGAACCGGTCGCGCCCAGCGTATACCGCGCCAGCACTCGCCCGGACGTATCGCGCAATGCGAGGTCTGCCGACTGGCCCGCGGCGAAACCATGCGCGTCGCCCGACTTGAAGCCCGACGGCGCGAGCATCGCCGTGTCGCTGCGAACGACGTCGTTCAGGCCGAAATATTGCGAGAACCCGATCCCCGCGCGGGCGCTCGGGCTCGTCGCATCCTGGCCGATCGCGACGCCGTTACCGCTCGCGCTCGCCGCGATCGTCAGCTTTCCGCCGACGAAGCTCGCGGTGCCCGCGCTGCCGAGGCCGGCATTGATCGCCGCGACCGCGTCGTCGACGGTTGCGTTCGCCCCGAGTGCGGAGAAATCGATTTTGGTCTTGGCCACCAGCGTACCGTCGCTCTTGGTCACCGCGAACGTCGCCGCGCCGGTGAAGCCGAGCCGGTCGCTGCCGGTCAACGCCGTCGCGCGCCCCTCCAGCGTCGCCGGCGGCGGTACCGCGGTGCCCGCGTTCGACGCGGTGTTGAGCACCTGGGCCATCCCCGCGAACACGTCGGCGACCTGATCGGAAAACCCCGGAAGCTGATGATCGCGAAGGTCGAGCAGGCCACCGAGCTTGCCGCCGATCGACGGGCTGTCGATTTTCTCGCCGGTCGTGGCGCCGGGCGAGCCGTCGGGGGCGGCAAACCGCACCTCGATCGGCGCATAGATCGGCTGCGAGGATCCGGCACCACTGTCCGCATAGGACAATTGACGCAGACGCCGGTCGACCAGCTGGACGCCGGTGGTCGTCTCGATCGTGACGCGCCCATCGGACTGTTCGCGCGCGTTCACGCCGATGAGCCCGCTCAATTCCTGGATCGCGCTGGTGCGCTGGTCGGCGACGCCGGCCGAACTCCGCCCCAGCCCCTCGAGCCGCGCGACCGAATCGTTCAAGTCATAGATATTGCGCAACAACGTGTTGGCGCGGTCGACCGAATAGCCGACCTCGCCTTCGACGTCCGACCGGATCGCCGAGACGTCCGTGCCGAGCTGCTGGATCGTGCCGACCGCATCGGCGACCGATCCGACGAACGCCGCGCTGGTCTGCGGACCACCAGCGCTGCCGGTCATCGCAGTCGCCGCCGATGCGACCGCATTCAGCCGCGCCGAGATGCCCGAATCCGAATCCGACGCACCCAGCACCGACTGCAACCGATCTAGATAGGTGGAGACCACCTCGGCGCGACCGGCATCGCCCGATCGCGCATAGACGGTGGTCTCCAGATACTTGTCGGCGACGCGGCTCGGCTCGCCCACCACGACGCCGGAGACCCGACCCGCGGTGACCCCGGTCGTCAGCGACACCTTTTCGCGTGCGTATCCCGCGGTGTTCACATTGGCGATGTTGTTGGACACCGTCCGCATGGCCGCCTGCGTGGCGTTCAGGCCGGACAGGGCGGAAGACAGGATTTCGCTGAGCGACACGCGCAGTACCTTTGTTGAGCCGGGTGCTAGTCGGGCTTATCGCTTCAGGTTGCTTGCTTCCTGGAGCATGTCGTCGACCGTCGTGATTATCTTCGACGACGCGCTGTAGGCGCGCTGGAAGCGGATCATGTTGGTGAACTCCTGCGCCAGGTCGGCGGTCGAGGCTTCCAGGGCGAAGCCCTTGATGTTGCCCGCGCCGAGCGACCCCGGTGCGTTGATCGCATAGGCGCCCGACACGCTGGAGGCGCTATAGCCGTTGCCGCTGATGCGCGTCAGGCCGTTCGGATTGGGCACCGTCGCGACCGGCAGCTGGAAGATCGCCCGCGTGCGGCCGTCGTCGAAGGTCGCGCTGACGACGCCCTGGTTCGACACCGACACCGACGCGACGTTGCCGAGAATGCCGCCATCGACCGACGAGGATACCAGCGAAGACTCGGTGCCGAACTGGGTCAGCCCGTCGACCTTGCCGTCGGTGCCCAGCGACAGCGCGATCGGATCGGCGCCCGCCGCGTTCGTCCAGGTCGGCGTGACCGACGAAAACAGCGCCGGCGAGCTGTTCGCCCGGTCGAGGCTGCCGTCGGCGTTGAACTTGATGTCGCCGCTGGCGAGCAGGCCGTTCGCCGCGGTCACGTCGGTCGCGGGCTGCGCGTAGATTTCGGCCTTCCAGCTGTTCGGGCCGGTCTTGATCGCACTCAGCGCGACACGGTGGGCGCCGCCCTGCTGGTCGTAGACGTCGACCGATCGCGAGAAGCTCGGCGACGCCACCGTGCCGTTCGCCATGTCGCCCGCGGTATAAGCGCCCGTATAGGCGGCCGTGGTCGACTGGAAATTCGCCCGCATCTGGATCTTGCTGGTCGCGGCGGCGGTCCCGGTCAGGTCGCTGACGCGGATCGGTTCGAGCGCGTTAACACTACCCGTGTTGACGTAGGCACCCTTCGTATCGAGCCGCCAGCCCTGCAGATACTGGCCCGACGTGTTCTTGAGGAAGCCGTCCTTGTCCGGCGAGAACGAACCCGACCGGGTCAGCGACACGCCGCTTTTCGCGTCGCTGCTCGACCGCGTGATGAAGAACCCCTGCCCCTCGATGCCGAGATCGGTCGAGTTGCTCGACGCCTGCAACAGGCCCTGGTTCGAGATCAGCGCCTTGGGCTGCGCGGTCACGCCGCCCGCCGTGTAGCTGTTCGAGGCGCGGCCGTCGCCGACGAGCGTGCTGAACTGGGTTTCGACGGCCTTGTAGCCGACCGTGTTCACGTTGGTGATGTTGTCCGCGACCGCGGCCATCGCGCTGGCTTCGGCGGACAGGCCGGACACGCCGGAAAACAGGGCTGAATACAGGCTCATGCGAATACGTCTCCAAGCGGACATCGACGACAGGGTGGGCGGATACGCGCCCCTTCTCGTCACTTTATAGGGGCGTCCACGCATCGCCGGTCGGGAGCGCGCGGGTTTCGTGAAGATGCCGGCGACGCAAAGTCGCGGCGACGCGCCCCTCGCTCACGATGCGGCAAATCTTGCCGGGTCGCGACCGGGCTTCGTTAATCCATCCTATAACGATCCAGACACATGAAGGGTGGTTGGATGACGTTGCGGATAACCTTGCGGGACGGGGAAAAGATGATCGTCAACGGCGCGGTGCTGCGCGCCAACGGTCGCGTGGAGCTGATCGTCGAGAACCAGGTCGCGCTGCTCCGCGGTCGCGAGATCATGGCGCCGGACGAGGCGACCACGCCCGCCCGGCGGCTCTACCTCGCCTGTATGATGGCCTATATCGACGATACGGCACGCGACGCGCATCAGGATCGGATCGTCGTGCTGCTCGGTGAACTGCTGTCGGCGTTCGAAACCGCCGCGGCGCGCATGCTGTGCCTCGAATTCGCGCACTGCGTCGCCACCGCGGAATATTATCGCGCGCTCGGCATCTGCCGCCGCCTGATCGACTACGAGACCGCGGCGTTCGATCGTCTCGCAGGCCGCGCCGCCTGAGATGCGGACGATGCAGGTCCTCGCGGCGGCGACCGCCACCCTGGCGGAGATGCCGTTCGACGAGCGCTACGGCACCGTCGTCGCCGCACGCGGGGCGCTGATCGAAGTCGACGGGCTTGGCAACGCCGCGCAGATCGGCTCGCGGATCCGCATCGCCATCCGCACCGGCACGATCGACGCCGAAGTCACCGGGCTCGAGAATGGCCGCGCCTTGTGCCTGCCGTTCGGCGACCCGCAGGGTGTCGCGGCGGGCGCCCGCGCGGTCGTCGCCGCGGGTGAGTTCGCGATCCGCCCGTGCGCCGCCTGGCTCGGCCGGATGGTCGATGGCCTCGGCCGCCCGGTCGACGGCAAGGGCGGGTTGCCCACCGGGCTGGTACCGCGGCCGATCCGCGCGACGCCCCCGCCCGCCGCCGGGCGTGCGCGCGTCGGTGCCAAGGTCGAGACCGGCGTCCGTGCGCTCGACGTCTTCGCGCCGCTCTGCGAAGGCCAGCGGCTCGGGCTGTTCGCCGGATCGGGCGTCGGCAAGTCGGTGCTGCTGTCGATGCTGGCACGCTGGACCGACTGCGACGTCGCGGTGATCGGGCTGATCGGCGAGCGCGGCCGCGAGGTCCAGGAGTTCGTCGAGGACGATCTCGGGCCTGCCGGTCTCGCGCGCAGCGTGGTGGTCGTCGCAACCTCCGACGAGCCCGCGCTGATGCGCCGCCAGGCCGCCTGGACGACGCTCGCGATCGCCGAGCATTTCCGCGATCAGGGTCTCAAGGTGTTGTGCCTGATGGATTCGGTCACGCGGTTCGCGATGGCGCAGCGCGAGATCGGTCTGGCGTCGGGCGAACCGCCCGCGACCAAGGGCTATACCCCGACCGTCTTCGCCGAGCTGCCGCGGTTGCTCGAACGCGCGGGGCCGGGCGTTCCCGGTCAGGGTACGATCACGGGTCTGTTCACCGTCCTCGTCGATGGCGACGATCACAACGAACCCGTCGCGGATGCGGTACGCGGTATCCTCGACGGCCATGTCGTGATCACGCGGAAAATCGCCGAGCGCGGCCGTTATCCGGCGATCGACCTGCTGAAATCGGTCTCACGCACCTTGCCGCGCTGTCACACGCCCGAAGAGAACGACATCCGCCTCGCCGCGCGCCGCATCCTGTCGACCTATGGCGACATGGAGGAGATGGTCCGTCTCGGCGCGTACAAGCCTGGGTCGAGCCCCGAAGTCGACGAGGCGATCCGCCTCGCGCCGCAGATCGAGGCACTGCTGACGCAGGGCAAGCAGGATCAGGCGAACGCCGCACAGACCTTCGCGATCCTGGCCGAGTTGCTGGCGGTCGAGCCTGCAGCGACGGCGGACGCGCGCCCTGAACCCACGCTGGAGATGGCAGCATGACGACGCCTTACGATACCGCGTTGCGCGTCGTCGAACGCAAGCTCGACGCGGTCCGGGCCGCAATCGGCCTTGCGATCGACGAGCTCGAGCGGATCGAAAAAGCGCATATCGCGGTCGAAAACGCGATGATCCGCGAAGGTCTCGTCGCGTTCGGCGAACCCCGCCTGACCACCGATCGCTACTTCGTCCGCGCCCGCGACCATCGTCGCCAGCTCGCCGAGCACCGTGCCGCCGCGCACCTGCATCTCGAGTCGCTCCGTCGCAAGGCGGTCGAGGTCTATGGCTCGCGCACCGCGATCGAAGGTGCCGTCGGCGCGCACCGCAAGGCCGAGGCCCGCAGTCTCGCCGCCGCCGAACAGGCGATGCTCGACGACCTCACCGCGGCCCGCCCCGCGTCACGGCGCGGCCGCAAATTTGCGGCCCATGTCGCGAACGCCCGACTTGCTCCGACCAGCAAGATGCCCACGCCGTGATCGATCCGACAGGGTTGGCGAGCGTCCCGCGCGATCGCCGGGCCGCGATCATCTATGGTGCCGCACAAGCCGAGATGGCGAAGCATCTCTGGCAGGCCGCGCTCGGCGGATCGGGGACCGGATCGCACGACGACTCCGCCTCGGTGACGGCACGCGACGCATCGTCGCCGACCTCGCTCGATTCGCTGATCGCGCTGCTGATGCCGGAAGCCAAGGTTCCTGCGACGACACCCGATCCGGTTGCCGGAGCCGCGGAGGTTCGCGCACGCTTTGCAACGGCCGACCTGGGTCCCGCTCTGCACCGTCCTACAATCGATTCGGCCCCGCATACGGCAGCGGCTGCGGTGGACGGACTCGGGCGCAATGCTCGGCACGCGCCGACCTTGCAGGCCGCCGCGGCGCGCACCGGTATTCCGGCAGCGGCACTGGCCGCGATCGTCGACGCCGAAGCCGGCAAGGCGCGCGACGGAACCTGGCAGACCTATTCGCGCAATCCACGATCGAGCGCCGCCGGCCTCGGTCAATTCCTCAGCCGGACCTGGGAAGGCATGGCCGAAACCGGCGGAACATGGCTGAACGGATTCGCGCGCGCCAATGGCTTGCTCGGCGACAACGGCAAGGTGCTCGCGAGCGCACGGGCGACGGTGCTGTCGCTGCGCTACGATCCGACCGCGGCGATCAACGGCATCGCCGACTTCGCCCGACGCAATCTCGACGGGCTCGATCGCGCGGGCGTTTCGGCGCACGGCGAGGTCGGTGCAACCGCGCGACTGGCGTATCTCGGCCACCACCTCGGACTGGGCGATGCTGTGCGGTTCGTCCGCGACGGCGGGCTGTCCGAATCGCGCGCGCATACGCTGCTCAATGCCCAGATCGGCGCCGGCGACAGCAGTCGTCGAATCGCCTCGACCGGCGACGCCACGGTCGCGCACCGCAACTGGCTGCTCGATTTCATGGACCGCAAAATCCGTCCGCAGCAGTTCGCAAACATTTCCGGCTGACGATTCCGTACAATCCAATTACATCCTATATGGGAGATACAGGATGTTAACTAATTGACCCCAAAAGGAGATTGTTCGGAAGCGCTGTAGCGACCGAGGTTTGGGGACTACCAATGTCGAAGATCACCGCCGCGCTAGAGGCCGCCGTCGCAATCGTTATCGAAAACACACCGGCCGATGGCGCAGCGATGACCAACCGCCAGCGCGTGTATGGCGACCGCGCCTTTGCCGGGATCCTGAAGCTCATCGCCCCGCGCATCCGCCACTTCATCCGCCAATACGGGCTGGTCTCGCATTGGGAGGACGCCGAGCAGTGCTGCGCGATCGGCGTGCACCGTGCGATCCAGGGCTATGACCCGACCAAGGCGCAGTTCACGACCTTCGTGAACTGGCAGCTTCGCGGCGAGCTTCAGGGCCTCCGCTTTCGCCTGATGACCGATCAGCGCCCCTCGGCGAAGAAGGTCTCGGCCGCCACCGTGTCGCTCCATGCCGTGATGTCGAACGCCGATGGCGAGGACATGACGCTCGAGACGATGATCATGGACGAAAATGCGCTGGAGCTGACCGAATCGGGCGCATCCGCGCACATGGCGACGCTCACGCGAACCAAGCTGATCGAGGATTACGTCGATCACCTGCGCGACGTCGGCACCGATCAGCTCGCACGTCGCGCTCGCAAGGCGACTCCGGAGCGTGCACGCGAGATCGCCGGGCCGCGCCTGCGCTCGTCCGTCCATCCGATCGACCCGTCGGACCTCGCCGCGCTGGAAGCCAAGATCGCGCTCCACCGCGAGGCGATCGAACGCCGCCTGTCCGAGGATGCCGAGCAGGACGCCCGGATCGACGACGAGGCGGTCCGCGAGCGGACTCGCCAGGTCGCCAAGCGCGCCACCGCGGCGATCGCCGAAATGGCGGATCGCACGCCACGGTTCGCCGCAGCGCTGTCGACGCCCGTTCCAGCACGCCCCCGCCGCGAATCTATCGGGTCGGTCGCGCTGTGATCTGACGCTGGCCGGTGACAGCGCGCCGGCCACGCTTTTTCGCCATGCCCAAGATAGTTTGTGTCGTCCGCGCCACAGGCATCCTAAACCCTCCTAAAATAGAACAAGGTTTACGGGAGGTTTAGATGCCGGTGCACGATATGACGGATTTGCTGGCCCTCGACAATCCATCCGACATCGACGAACGCCTGATCCGTGCCGCCCGCGATATTGCGTTGATCGGATCGGGATTGATGCAGTGCCAGGGTGCGGTCCTGTTGACGCTGGCACTACCAACTCAAACCAGCGAGGGCGCGCTTGTCCTCACATTATGGGACGAGACGCTCGTCCCCTACCGCGATCCGCGCTGCGCTCGCCCGGATCATCTTCTCGGTCCCGCTGTAGCCACGCTCGAGCGAGCCTCCATCGTATTGTTCGCTCGACTGGCCGCGATCCGGACAGCACGCCACGGCGCCGCCTTCTCCTGTATCGTCACCGACGGAACGGGCGTGGTCCTGATGACGGGGCGGCCACCGCGCGACGCAAGCGCGCTGATCGCCGCCGCGGATCGGCGCGGTACGGCCGTCGCCATCATTCCGCCAGCACCCGACAGCATCTGGACGCTGATGGCCGCCGACCGTCTTTACGCCCCACTCAACTGATCCGACACTCGACCGGTCCGATATCCCGCTTTGAGACATCCTATACCGCTGCGTTTCCGTTGTCATCGATCCGTAATTCTTGATAGGAAGATGACGTATAGGGGAATTGAGCAGTGGAGCAGCGTGAGTGACCGTCCTCACTCGGCAGGATCGGCCGCGTAAGGGGCATTCGAAGCCGTTGGCTGCCGATGTCCTGGCGAATGGCGGAACCGGCGGTGGCGTCATCGTCGCCGATCGCTATCGCTCGGTCGTGTTCCCCAACCGCGTGCGCGAACATCGCCTGAAGCGCGGCCATCCCAAGCTCCTCGCCTTTGCCGGGTCGATCCCCGAAATCCCGTATATCCGCCTGTCGAAGATCGAGCGTGGCGAGGTTTTCCCGCGCGCGATCGAGCTTGTCCGGATCGCGGGAACGCTGGACGTCGAGCCCGAAGATCTGCTGATCGACGTGCAATCGCCGCAGTTTGACCTCGAAACCTGGTTTGCCCCGTTCGCCGATACGGCGGTGCTCGACGATCAGGGTGAGGCGGAGACCGCGGTCGCGCTGGCCGCGGCGATCCGCGCCACACGCGCCGGCGATCCGACGCTATCGCCCGCAGTGATCGATTCCGATTTCGGGATCGCGCCGGTGATCCTGTCGCGGCTCGAAAACGCGCAGAAGGGCCTGCTGCGCTGGGGCGCACCGACGGTCGCTTCGCTGTGCCGGTTCTTCCACGTCGCCGACGAGCAGGCATTGCGCGCGCATCTCGACCAGATGCACGCCTGCGGTGCGCTCGACCAGTTCCTGCACGAGATCGGCGGGCCTGAGGATCGCAGGGCGCGGACCCGGCAACGCATCGCCGCGCTGCGTCAGGAGCTTGCCCACGCCGAACGCGTTTCCGCGCCCGTCGCGCCGGCCAGCGTCCGGAGTGCGTTGCCATCTGGTCAGACGGTCGGCGCCTCGGTTCGGCTCGCGACGGTCTACGGCGTGCCGCTGGCCGACGGCGCGATCGCGATGCAGCCGACCGGCGCAACCGTCGAGCTGCCCAGTTTCGCCGGGCCGCGTGCGTTCGGCCTCCGCGTCGGCCGCGCCCCGCTCGGCAGCGGACTGCCCGGGCATGCGACGGTGATCGTCGATCCGGACCGCTATCCGCAGGCTGGTGGGATCGCACTCGTCAAATCGGGCGAAGGCCACCGCCTGATGGCGGTCTCGCTGGATCCGCGGGGCGCGATGACCGCGCACGGCCTCGATCCGGCGGACTCGGTCGCGCTCGATACGCTCGCCCCTGCCGACGCCGTCGCGGTGATCGCGGCGTATCACGTCTAGGACGGATCGGGGCTAACCCGTCGAACAAACGGCAGAATGTTTCCCCGCGAAGGCGGGGACCCAGACTGGGCTCCCGCCTTCGCGGGAGAACAAGGAGGAGCGGACTGACGGTCGAACGCGGCCCGACCCTTGTTTAAAGCCCAGACTAGTTTCTGAGCCACTCTTCGCCGAATATCGATCGACGCAACGCGTACTCGGATGTCGGAACGAGGCTTTCCTCAGCCTAGCCGAAGAGCACGGCACGTCGGAGTTCGATCGTATTTTTAGATACAAGCCGAGTGCGCTCCGGCTCAAGTCACAGCTCAGCCACCGCTACGGCCCAGTGCGGTCTTCAGCAGCGACTGCTGCTTGCGATAGAGATTGGTCATCGCGGTGAAGTCGGCCTGGATCTGCCCCATCTTCAGCAATTGATCCTCGACCGTCACGTTGTTGCCGTCGGGCTTGGTTTCGCTGACGTCGTGATCGAGCTGGATCCCCCCGCCACCTCGAGGCGCGCGCGCACCCAGCGCGCTCATCGCCCCGGTCAGCATCACGCGAGGGCGCGCGATGCTCGGGCTGCCGCTGCGCCCGCCGGTCTGCTGCGCGAGCAGTTCGGAGAAATCGGGCGCTGCGACGTCGCGCGCCTTGAAGCCCGGCGTTTCCGAATTGGCGATGTTCTGCGCGATGACGCGCTGCCGGTCCGCCAGATGCTTCATCTCGCGCGTGATGCCTGCGAGGATCGAGGGAACGCCCATGTCTAGAATCCCGTGTAGCTTGACGAACCGCCCGACAACCGGGTCAGCGCGGCCTGATAATTGCCGAGTTGTGCCTGCTCGATCGCGGTCGAGCCCGGCTTGCGCCCGTTCGACACACCGGTGTCCGCAAGCAACGCCTTGGTATCGTCCCAATAGAGCGATCGATACGCGGACTGCGCGAACGAGATCGCCTGCGTGATCCGGGACAGCGCGTTGGCCGCCTCGGTCTTCGTATCGAGCCGGAGCGCCTCGTTCAGCCCCAGCGCGAACGCACCGCCGGGCCTGACTTTCGGCGCATCGTCGGGAATCGACGCCGGGCTCGAGATCCGCCGCGCGTCGAGACCGAGCTTGGCGAGCGCATCCTTGCCCGCCGACCCTGCGACGAATTCGATCTCGTTGCCGGGTTTCAGGTCGAGGCGAAGATTGCGGCCCGCACCTTTCAGCGGCGTGGTGACGCTCGCGACCTTCGTCCCGACGAGCTGCCGAACCCGGTCGGCGAGCGTAGACAGCGTATCGTCGTCGCCGATCACGATCTTGCGCAGCGCACCGCCGTTGATCCGGACGGAGAACTCGTCCCCGGCGCGCAGGCTGGTCTGCGCCTCGAGCGTCACCGAATCGCTCGGCGTCAGCGTGCCCCGGTGCAAGCCGATCGCGCCGAGCACGGTGTCGCCGCCAGCGATAGCCGACACGCGCACCGACTCGGTCTTGGCGCCGATCACGCCGAACTGGCTGGTCGTCCCGATCGCGCCGGTCGATGCGTCGATCCGCGCGACGAAGCCGTCGGTGGTCCCGGTCTTGGCCGTACCCAGCGTCCCATTGGTGCGGCCGCCCGCATAGATTTCACCACCCAGGAACGCGACGCTATCGACCTGGTCCTCGCCAGCCGTCGCGACATAGGTGATCGCCGCGCCCGACAACCCGGCGTCGATCCGCGCGACAAAGCCATCGCGCCCAGCCCCGCCGGCGTTCGCCTGCGTCCCCGACAGCGCGGCATCGGTCGCGCCACCGATCGCGATCGTGCCGTCCGCCGCCACTGCGATAGCGCGCGCATCCGCCCTGCCCAGGCCGAGCGTTGCAATATCGGTCGCCAGCGATCGGGCGTCGAGCTTGTGGACAGTTGCTTGACCACTTTCGCTGGTCAGCGCGAGAACCTGTCCGTCGCCCGAGATCGCCAGCGCCTTGACCGTGTCCGCACCGGCGCCACCGATCGTGCGTGTCTCCTTCAACGTGCCGGTCGCGTCCAGCCGCGCGAGATACGCATCGCCGCCGTTCGCCTCGGTCTGGCCGCCGATATAGATCGAACCGTCCGCACCGACCGCCACCGCCGTCGCGGATTGCGCGCCGAGCGAGCGGACCAGAGTTGAGAACGTCTCGCCGCCCGACGCGTCATAGCGCGCGACCATCATGTCGCCGTCGCTGTTGGCGCCGTCGAACCCGCCCGTCACGGTCCCCGCCACGACGATCCCGCCATCGGGCGCGATCGTGACGGCTGCGCCTTGCGCAGAGCCCGCCGCGCCCAGATTGCGTTGCCAGACGACGCTGCCTTCGCTGTCGACCTTGGTCAGGAACAGATCGTCGGCACCGTGCGACAGATTGCCGCCAATATCGCCTGCGGTCGTGCCGACGACATAGCTGAACCCGTTCGCGTCGGTCGCAATCGCCTGTGCATTGGCCGCCGCCGAGATCGTCGTCGCCTTCGCCTTGCCGGTCGTATCGGTCGAGGCGACGACCTCCTGCCGCGCGGTCGCCGCCCGATCGACCGCGCTGATCGTGCCGAGCGTCTTGCGCGTCGGGTCGGTCGTCAGATCGTCGAACCGCGATATCCGCGTATTGGTCGGGGTATCGGGTTCGGTGACGCCGCTCGCGACCATCAGCGCATCGCTCGCGCCGACCTGGTCGATCGACACCGTCTCGAAGCCGGCACGCTCGAGCGACAGCGTCCATTTCTCGCCGGTCTTGGCGGGGACGAACTTGACCGAAGGCCAGCGCGGCACCGGGTTGCCGGTGTCGTCGAGCACCGCATTGCCGCTCGCATCGCGCTTTGGCACCGCGACGATCTTCGCGTTGATCGCATCGGCGACGCTGTCGAGCGTCGGCGGCTGCGGCGTCCCCGACAGATCGACCGTGACACTGTCCGAGACGCCCGGCTGCGACAGGTCGATACGCAGAATTTCCTTGCCGGTCATTCCCGCCAGCGGCGCGGTGCGCGTGTCGTTGACGCCCGTCCCGACGATCGTCGCGGTGCTCAGCGACGATGCCGCCTTGACGCCGACGGTCTGCGCCTGCCGTGCGAGGCTGCCGAACGACAGGTCCATCTTGTCCGACGGCGCCGATCCCAGATAGGTCTTGAGATCAGCCAACCCCTTGGCGAACGCCTTTTCCAGATTGGTGCGTTCGCTCGACGCGGTGGTGTCCTTGGCCGCGCTTTCGGCAAGCAGGCGCAGGCGATCGAGCGCCTTGTACGCGACGAAGGTCGTCTGCACATCGCCGGGCACGCTAGCGCTGCTGCTGCTCGCCTTGTCGATGATCGACTTCATGCTCTTGATCAGCGACACCTGCGACGAGTCGCTGAGCGTCGAGGCCTTCTGCTTCCAGGGCGGCGTCGTCACGGGCGTGGTGAACGCCGCCTTCGCCTTGCGCTGCGCCTTGGTTTCGATCGGCGTCGCCGCGTTGGACGCGGCAAAGGCCGAGAAGGCATCGCTGCCCGTCAACACGCTGAGACCGATCAGGCCATTCGAGAAATTGCTCATGTCTTCCTCTTCGAGCGCCGTCCGGATCGATCGCTCTCTCCTATAATAGGGGGGAAGCGTACGGGCCGGTTCCCGACGCGATCTTTTGGAGCACACGCGGACCATGACGCTGGCCGAACCGCCCGAACTTAAGCGCTATTCCGGCATCGAGCGCGCCGCCGCGCTGATGCTGACTCTTGGCAAGGAGCATGGCGCACCGATCTGGGATCAATTGTCGGTCGAGGAGGTCAAGGACCTGTCGTCGGCGATCGCCCAGCTCGGTCGCGTGCCGTCGCATGTCGCCGAGCATCTGCTCGTCAGCTTCACCGGCGAAGTCACCAGCATGAACGCGCTGCACGGCTCGTACGAGACCGCCGAACGCCTGCTCGACGGCGTGTTGCCGACCGACCGCGTGCGCGAGATCATGGAGGATATCCGTGGTCCCGCCGGCCGGACGATGTGGGACAAGCTGTCCAACGTCAGCGAGTCGGTGCTCGCGCGCTATCTCAAGAACGAATATCCGCAGACCGTCGCGGTCATCCTGTCGAAACTGAAGCCCGAAAACGCCGCCGGCGTGCTCGCGCAATTGCCCCAGGACATCGCCACGGAGGTCATCCAGCGGATGTTGCGAATGGAGACCGTCCAGAAGGACGTGCTGCTCCAGGTCGAGCAGACGCTGCGCAGCGAGTTTATGAACAACCTGTCGCGCGCGCAACGCCACGATCCGCACGAGGCGATGGCCGAAGTTTTCAACGCGATGGACCGGTCGACCGAAGAAGCGATGCTCTACGCGCTCGACGAACACGCTCCCGAGTCCGCCGAGCGGATCCGCGCGCTGATGTTCACGTTCGAGGATCTCGGCGGGCTGGTCCCGCAGGCCGCCGCGGTGATCGTCCGTCAGGCCGACAAGCGACAGATGGCGCTCGCGCTCAAGGGGGCCACCGACGAAATCCGCCGGCTGTTCCTCGGTACGATGACCGAGCGCTCGGCAAAGCTGATGCGCGAGGACATGGCGGCGATGGGGCCGGTCCGCGCGCGCGATTGCGAGGAGGCGCAGACCGCGCTCGTCCGGCTCGCCAAGCAGCTCGCCGACAGCGGCGATATCCTGCTGGTCGATCCGAAGAGCAACGATGCGATGATCGTCTGAGACCATGGACGCAGCCTTTCACATCCGCCCGTTCGCGTTCGATCGCGTGTTCGAAACCGCCGTCCCGCTCCGTACCGCGCATGCGGAGACCGAGGATCTCCAGCTGATGATCGCGACGCTGGAGGCCGAACTCGCGCTCGCCCGTGCCGATTGCGACCGCCACGTCGCGGTCGCCCGGGCGGACGGGTTCGACGCAGGCCTCGCCCAGGCGCAGTCCGATCGCGATACCGCGCTGCTCGCCGCGGTCGACGCGCTCCATGCGACGATCGAGACGGTCGAGGCGGAGCTCGAAAGCGTGGCACAGGAGGCCGCACGCGAGGCGGCATCGGTCGCGATCGTCGCCGCGGAGCTGCTCGCCGGTCGCGCGCTCGTCGAATATCCCGGCGGCGCGATCGACGCGGCGATCGGCCGCGCGCTGCAACAGGTCGCGCGCGGACAGGAGATCGGTGTCGCCGTCGCACCCGATCTGGTCCCCGAGATCGAACGCCTCGTGGCGATCCGCCAGAACGGCGACCGCCGCCATCTCGCGTTGACCGTCCACGCGGATGCCGCGCTGGCGATCGGTGACGCGCATATCCACTGGGACCGCGGCGGCGTCGTCCTCGAAGCCGCAACACGCATCGCCGCCATCGAGGCAGCGCTCGGTCCGGTCCTGGAACGCGTCGACGGTTAACGCTGAATCCTTCCCCGGCAGGGGGAGGATCGAAACTTAGCGCCTTTGCCTTTCGACGGAGCCACACCCTTCCTTGTTCTCCCGCGAAGGCGGGAGCCCAGTCTGGATCCCCGCCTTCGCGGGGAAACAGGCTTACGGCGTGCATGGAATACCTGACGCCTGGCTCCGGGGGCCACCGTTTATGATCGCGCGCAACGCTGCGCGGACCGGTCGGCAAAAGTTTCCGCCCGGCAAGAACTGCCGCCTCGCGTCTCTCCTATAATGAAATCAGGCATTGCTGCCGTTTCGAATGGGGTTTCGCTTGGATCAGATACGGACAGTGTTGGGGCAGATCGGTCGCCAGCGCCTGCTCCTGATGGGAGGAATCGCTGCTGCGCTGCTCGCCGTTCTCGCGGTGGTGGCGACGCGCGGCGGCGACTCGACTATGGGGTTTCTCTACACCGACCTCGACCCGAGCGCGGCGCAGTCGATCGCCGAAAAGCTGAAGGCGCAGAACGTCGCCTTCCAGCTGTCGGCCGACGGCACCTCGATCATGGCGCCCGAGGACAAGCTCGCCGAACTGCGGATGGGCATGGCCGGCGAGAAGCTGGGCGGCAAGATCGGCTACGACGTGCTCGACGAGGAGGAGCCGTTCGGCGTCTCCGCCAGCCGCGCCAAGATGAACGAGACGCGCGCTATCGAAGGCGAACTGGCGAAGTCGGTGGAGACGCTGCAAAGCATCTCCCGCGCGCGCGTCCATATCGTCATGCCCGACCGCGCGATGTTCGCGACCCAGACCACCAAGGCCAGCGCAGCGGTCACCGTGAAGACCAAGGGTCGGCTCGGTGCCGAAGCGGTCCAGTCGATCCGCTACCTCGTATCGTCCTCGGTACCCGACCTGTCGCCCGAGTCCGTTTCGATCGTCGATCAGACCGGCGCGTTGCTCGCCCGCGCGGGCGACGCCGGAACGATGGGATCGAGCGACATCGACGAACGCCAGGCGACCGTCGAATCCGGCATGCGCGACGAGATCGAGGCGATGCTCGCGCCGATCGTCGGTCAGGGCAAGGTCCGCGCCGAAGTCTCCGCCGAGATCGACCGCGACCGCACGCAGGAGGAATCCAACGTCTTCGATCCCGACAAACAGGTGATCGCGCATCAGGTGTCGGTCTCCGGCAAGGATCAGAACGCCGACACGCAGGCCGCTCCGCAAGGCGCCAGCATCGCCCGGCAGCTCCCCGACGCACAGCCCCAGGCCGGCGGCACCGGGACCAACCGCAGCGAAGCGCATGACGAGACGTCGGAGGATACGACCTACGACAACAGCAAGACGCACAGCGTCGTCGACCGCGCACCTGGCCGGATCAAGCGGCTGTCGGTCGCGGTGATGGTCGATGGCGGCGCCAAGGGGCTACCCGCGGCGCAGATCCAGCGGCTGACCCGGCTGGTCGAGAATGCGGTCGGCGCTGACACTGCCCGCGGCGACAGCGTCGTGATCGAAAGCATGGCGTTCGCCGCCGACGACAGCCTCAAGGATACCGACTCCGGCTTCCTGTCGCGGCTGCCCGTCGATCAGCTGTGGATGCTGGGCAAGCTGTTGCTCATCGCCGGGGTCGGGCTGGTCGCGCTCAGGATGATCCGGCCGCAGGCGAACGGCGAAACCGGCACCGCGGCCGAGCGCCTGCTCACCGCGCAGACCGCGGAGCTGGCGGCGCTGCCCGACCAGTCCGGCGCCGTGCCGGGCGGGGTCCAGCGCCCGCTGCTCGAAGCCAACGGCCCCGCGCTCGATGAGGAAATCGCGCTCGCGCAGGTCGATGGCCAAGTCAAATTCGGCGCGCTTCGCCGGGTCGGTGACGCGATCACCGCGGCCCCGCCCGAAGCCGCCGCCGTAATTCGCCAATGGATGAACGCATGATGGATACGCAGATGACCAACCCCGTGCCGCATCTTACCGACCCCGACGACATCGTGCCCGTCGCGTTCCTCGAGGAGTTCGACGACCCCGCCGATGTCGCCGCCGCGGCGATGTCCGGCAATGCCGATCTGCAGGCGGTCTTCGACGTGCCGGTCAAGGTTCACGCCGTCCTCGGCCGATCGAAGATGCTGATCGGCGACCTGCTCAAGCTGAAGGCCGGGATGGTCGTCGAACTCGATCGCCGCGTCGGCGAACCGGTCGACATCTTCGTCAACGATCGCCTGATCGCCCGCGGCGAAGTGGTGCTGATCGACAACATGCTCGGCATCACGCTGACCGAAATCCTCCAGCAGGAAAACCGCGCGTGATCCGCACGGGCGACGACCCCCATCTGCTGTTGATCGGTGCGGATACGGTCCTGAAGGTCGCCGCGCAGATGGCGCGCGACAACGGTGCGACCGTCTCGATCGCGGACGATATCGATACGGCGCTGGCGATCCTGCGCGAGACCAGCGTCGGGCTGGTGATGATCGACGTCGCCGCCGATGTCGCCGGGTTCATCACTAGCCTCCGCGTCGAGGCGTTCGTGGTGCCGGTGATCGCCTGCGGGATCGACGTTCAGGCCGAGCAGGCGGTGGCTGCGATCCGGGCGGGTGCCCGCGACTACGTTTCGCTGCCACCCGACCACGCGCTGATCGCCGCGATCCTCACCAACGCGGCGGCCGCACCACCGGGCACGCTGATCGGCAAGGACGCGAGCTTCGTCCGTGCGGTCGGCTATGCCTGGTCGATCGCACCGAGCCGGATCGCCTTGTCGATCGTCGGTGAACCGAAGACCGGGCGGACGATGCTCGCGCGCTCGATCCACGCGATCTCCGGACGCACCGGGCGGTTCCTGATCGTCGACGCCGCGCACGGCACGCCGACCGCGATCGAAGCCGAACTGTTCGGCCGCGCCGCGGGTGGCGCCCTGCCGCCGCGGCGGGGCAAGCTCGACGAGGCGCGCGGTGGTACGCTGTTCCTCCGTGAGGTCGATCGCCTGCCGCTCGACACGCAGACCCGGCTCGCGCACGCGCTCGCCTCGGGCTATGCGGACACCCGGATCATCACCTCCGCGCACGCCGATCTGGCAGTGTCCGCCGCCGCCGGGACGGTCCATGCAGACCTCGCCGCGCGGCTCGGGACGGTGCGGATCGCACTGCCGCCGCTACGCGACCGGGTCGGCGACATCCCCGCGCTGGCAGCGCATTTTGCGGAGCAGGCCGCGCGCGTCGAACAGATCGCGGTCCGCCCGATCGCCGACTCCGCGCTCGCCTTGCTCGCGCGCCACAGCTGGCCGTGCAACGTCCAGGAACTCGAGGATGTCGTCCACCGCGCCACCGTGCTCGCACGCGGCCCGGTGGTCGGTCCCGACGATCTGGTGCTCGCCGACGGCACGCGGCTGGCACGCACCACCGACGAGGCGACGCCCGGCGTCGACCGTCTCGTCGGCCACACCGTCGAGGATGTCGAACGCGCGCTGATCCTCAAGACGCTTGAGCGCTGTCGCGGCAACCGCACCTCCGCATCGGGCATCCTCGGCATTTCGGTCCGGACGATGCGCAACAAGCTGAAGAGCTTCGTCGAAGCCGGGATCGCGATCATCCCCGCCACCTGATCCGGCCCGCTACCTGCCCTTGCCTCCCTCCTCATCTGATCCGGACCCGCATCGCCATGCCGCCAGTCATCGCCAATTTCCTGCAGCGCATCGGCGCCAATCGCGACATGGCGCTCGCGGTCGGGGTTATCGCGATCATCGGCATGCTGATCCTGCCGATGCCCGGCTGGATGCTCGATCTCGGGCTGGCGCTGTCGATCACGCTGTCGGTGATGATCCTGATGACCGCGCTGTTCATCGACAAGCCGCTCCAGTTGTCGGCGTTCCCGACGATCCTGCTGATCTCGACGATGCTGCGGCTCGGGCTCAATCTCGCCTCGACGCGGCTGATCCTCGCGCATGGCCATGAGGGCTCGCATGCCGCCGGCGGGGTGATCGCGGCGTTCGGCGAATTCCTGATCGGCGGCGAGACCGTGATCGGCCTCACCATCTTCGCGATCCTGATCGTCATCAACTTCGTCGTCATCACCAAGGGCGCCGGCCGTATCGCCGAAGTCGCCGCGCGCTTCAGCCTCGACGCGATGCCCGGCAAGCAGATGGCGATCGACGCCGATCTCAACGCCGGCACGATCGACGAACGCCAGGCCAAGGAACGCCGCGCCGAAGTCGAAGCCGAAAGCGGGTTCTACGGCGCGATGGACGGTGCGTCGAAATTCGTGAAGGGCGATGCGGTCGCGGCGTTGCTGATCACCGCGATCAACGTCTTCGTCGGGCTGATCATGGGCGTCGCGGTGCACGGCGTCCCGTTCGGCGAGGCGTTCCACACCTATACGCTGCTGACGGTCGGCGATGGCCTGGTCAGCCAGATCCCAGCGCTGATCGTGTCGATCGCCGCCGGCCTGCTCGTCTCGAAGGGAGGCGTCGCGGGCAAGACCGGCGCCGCGCTCGGCGACCAGCTCGGCCGCTATCCCAAGGCGTTCGGGATGGTCTCGGTGATGATGGGGATGCTGGCGATCATCCCCGGCCTGCCGTTCATCCCGTTCGCAATATTTTCGGCGGCTTGCGGCTGGGCCGCGTACAAGCTCGATCGCGATGCGCGCACGCGCGTGGTGCAGGATCGCATGGACAAGGCCGCGGCGGATGCCGATGCGATGCCCGACGAGGAACCGATCTCGCGCACGCTGGCGATAGACGCGGTGCGGATCGAGATCGGCTATGCGCTGCTGCCGATCATCAACGACGAACGCCGCGAGCCTCGACTCGACGATCAGGTCCGCGCGCTGCGCCGGCAGATGGCGGTCGATTTCGGCTTCGTGCTGCCATCGGTGCGGATTCTCGACAACATGGCGCTGAAGCCGAACGAATATGTCGTCCACATCAAGGAGACCGAGGCCGCGCGCGGCGAGATCCGGCTCGATCGCCTGCTCGTGATCAACCCGCCGCAGGACTCGCTGTCGCTGCCCGGCGAAGCGACCCGCGAACCCGTGTTCGGCCTGCCCGCTTTGTGGATCGACCGCGAGCTGCGCGACGAGGCGGGGATGCGCGGTCTGACCGTGGTCGATTGCGGCACGATCATCACCACCCACCTGACCGAGCTGGTGAAGGACAATATCGCCGATCTGCTGAGCTACACCGAGACGCAGAAGCTGCTCAACGAAGTCCACAAGGAGTCGGAAAAGCTCGTCGCCGATATCGTGCCGGCCAAGATCAGCGTGTCGGGGGTGCAGCGCATCCTCCAGAACCTGCTCGCCGAGGGGATTTCGATCCGCGACGTGCCGACGATCCTCGAGGGCATCGCCGAGGCGGCGCCGCTGACTTCCAACATCACCCAGATGACCGAGCATGTCCGCGGCCGGCTGGCGCGCCAAATCTCGGCGCAGCAGACGCGCGAAGGAGCAATCCCGATCGTCACGCTGTCGGGCGAATGGGACGAGGCGTTCGCCGAAAGCCTGGTCGGGCAAGGCGACGACCGGCATCTGGCGATGGCGCCGTCGAGCCTGCACGCATTCCTCGCCGCGATCCGCGAGACCTTCGACCGGCTCGCGACCGAGGGCGAGATCCCGTGCCTGCTGACGAATCCGGCGATCCGGCCGTTCGTCCGCTCGATTATCGAACGCGTCCGCCCCGCCACCGTCGTCCTGTCGCAGAACGAAGTCCACGCGAGAGCGCGGATCCGGTCGCTCGGGGTCGTCGGGTGACCGCCGCGCCCGACAGTCCGAGAACCGCCTATAATAAGACCATGATACGCCGATCACCGCGTCGAGGACACGCATGACCCCGCCGAGCTTCTCCGTGTTGCCAGGTCTCGACGCCGTCGCGGTGGCCGGTCAGCGCCCGGCGACGTCGCCCGACACGGGCTTCGATGCGGCGCTCGCCGGAACGGGGTTCGGCCCGACGAAAACGGGGCAAGGATCGCGTATCGCGACGACTGCCGACGCGACGTCACAGCTACCCTTCGCCTCTGCCCGATCGGGTGGCGCACCGATCGTGCTGGCACAGATGGCGGCGGCGTCGTCGCCCCCCGCCCCGCGACTGATCGCCGACACCTACGGGCTCGCGACCGCTATGCCCGCGATGTCGACCCTCGGCGCGCCGTCGGTCGCTGCCACGCCGGGCCCGGCGACGGGCGTTTCGGATACACAAGGCGTGGCCCCTGTGGCGGGTGAAGCGAAGACGGAGTCGACGGACACAGCCGTATCGCCCGCAGTCGCTACGCCGGCGCCGACCACCGAGCTTGCGCGCGCCGACCTCGCGCCGGCGGCTATCGGCAATCGGTCATCGCAGACCGCGCTGCCCGCAACCACGACCGAGGCCGAGGTGAAGCCGTCCACGCCGACCGCTAATGGTACCGGCGACGCAATCTCGTCCTCTCCCGCCGCTAAGCTCGCGCCGGGACCGGCTTCGACGACCGCGATAGCGATGTCGAAAATCGCTTCGCCGTCTCCGAAAGCGAGTCCGATCGCGCCAGCGACTTCGGTGCGCGGCGCGGTCAAGGACACGCCGGCCTCTGAAGACGAGACCGTGGCGGATCGCACGCTGCCGTCGACGAAACAGACTTCGCCAGCGATCGCAACAGTTCTGGCCCCCACCGCGGCGTCGTCCGCCAATCCCGCAATGACGCCAGCTCCAACGGCGGCAGTCCCGGCTGCTGCCACTACGATGACGGGACGTCCCGTCACAGCGACACGCGGCGGGAAAGCCGGCGTGACGCAGACGGAGCCGGACGACACGGCCGCCCCCTCATCCGCACCGAATGCCGAGAACCTGGGCACCGCAGAGAGGTCGCCGGCACCCGACACCGCGCCACCACCCCCGGGCGTGCTCGTGACACCACCGGCAAACGCCGTGGCGCAGATGGCGACGCCGCACCAGGCCGCCGCCAACATCCGCTCCGACGACGATGCGACGCCCCCATCGCCAGGTGCCGGCCGGACCGCGCCACGCTCAATCGCAGCCTCGCCCGACGCCGGGACGCCGACGCAGGCGACCCCAGGCGCGGAGCCCACGGACTCCGCAACGCCCTTTGCGCCGCTGTTGAAAACCGACGCGCTGCCTGCCGGTACCCCGATCGTCGGACAGCAGGCGGACACCGCGTCGGCACTGCAGTCCGCGGTCACGCCCGTGCACGCCCAGGCAATACCGACCGCGGCAAGCGCTCAGCCGCTCGCCACCGCGTCGACACCGACGCCCGCCACGGCCACCGTCACCGTCACGCCAACCCCCGGCCAGATGGGCCACGACATGGGCGTCGCGATCGCGCGCCACGTCCGCACCGACGGTGGCGAGGCGATGACGGTCCGGCTCGACCCGCGCGACCTAGGCCGGATCGAGGTGCGGATGCATTTCGACGACGACGGCGTGCTGCGCGCGGTCGTCTCGGCGGACAATCCCGCCTCGCTCGACCTGTTGCGGCGCGACAGCGCCGATCTCAACCGTGCGCTCGGCGATGCCGGCGTCCGCGCGGATCAGCAGAGCCTCCGCTTCGATACGCGCGCCGGAACCGGTGGCGGTACGGGCAGCGGGGGCAACGGCACGGCCGACGGCCAGCCGCGCCAGCACCAGCCGGCCAGCCCCTATTATTCCGATGACGCCGACGCCGATGGCGGCGCCGACATCGATCCCGTTTGGCGACCGCTCAATCCGCGCGGCCGCATCGACCTGATGGCCTGAGGATGACAGCATGACAGTTTCCACGATCGGCACCGCCCTGACCGCGCAGGATAAGAACGGCACGGTCTCGGGCGCGACCTCCGACTTCAACCTGTTCCTGAAGCTGCTGACGACGCAGATGCAGAACCAGGATCCGCTGAAGCCGATGGATTCGACCGAATACACGCAACAGCTCGCGCAATACACGCAGGTCCAGCAGACCACGAAGCAGACCTCGACGTTGCAGGAGATCCTCACGCAGCTGTCGACGCAGAACATGGCGCAGGCCTCGGGCTTCATCGGCCGGCAGGCGTCGTTCGACACGCCCGTCTCCGGCCTGTCGTCGACCGGCCCGGCGCAATGGGGGTACAAGACCGACCGCGCGATCACCACGCTGACCGCAACGTTCGCGGACGCGTCGGGCAAGACCGTCGCGACGCGCGATATCGCGCCCGACGGACTGACCGGCCGCGTCGCCTGGGACGGGACGCTGGCAAACGGATCGAAGGCGTCGGACGGCGCCTACACGCTGTCGCTGACCGGCATCGATGCGAACGGCCAGGCGGTACCGGTCGACATCACCAGCACCGGTCTCGTCCAGGATGTGGTCGGCGGCGGCGCCGGCGGCTCGGTCACGCTCGGCGTCAACGGCACGCAACTGCCGATGGACAAGCTGATCCGCCTCACCGCCAGCTGAGATCCCCCTGTACTGGCGGTCAGCGAGCCCCGGCGTGCCCCCGCACGCCGGGGCTTTCGCATGTCCGCGGCTGTTGCGAGCGCATGCGACGCCAAGCCTCTCGGAAAACGGTCGCGGCGTCCAGGGTCTCCCTCGTCATAGGATTTGGCAGGCGTAAGCTAAATGGCCGAATTGGGAAGGAAAGCGGACTGGCCGCTTTCGCTGAGGCAGGCCGCGATAGCAGACATTGGGCAGCTGCCGCCTTTCCCAAAAAGGATCGATTCCGAGAACGATTGCGAGATCTCGACCATTCCCGATCGGGATTGCCTGTTAGGTAAGAGTGCCAGCATCGCACGATCAGTATTGAACAATCTCAGTCACACGGCGCTCATCACGCGACGCTTCCAACCCTTCTTGAAGAAGTTCGATTAGATCCCGGCCAGTCGATGACACAAAGTAGTTGGAAAGGTTCGTTATATCCGCCGATATATTCCCGCCCCAGGGCGGTGTCTTGGTGCGATCTTCTATGT
>NZ_RCWT01000013.1 GCF_003688595.1 Sphingomonas sp. PP-F2F-G114-C0414 | reverse complement strand
TCTGCTCTTCCGAAAACTGCTTCCGCTTCATCTGTCCGTCCCTTTCCGGGGTCGGACTCTAACTCCAACTGGAGGAAAAAACGGGGGTCACGTCACAACCCGCTAGCAGATGCTTCGCGCCGTTTGGGTTTCCCAGCCTTACGCCCCTTACCTTGGCTGCTGCCAAAGCCGCCTTGGTTCGTTCCGATATGGCCGCGGCCTCGTGTTCGGCCATGGCAGCCATAAGGTGTAGAGTCAGGGGGTTCGCGTGGGGCATGTCTACTGCCACGAATTCGCATCTGCTTTCCATGAGCCCACTGATGAAGTGAACGTTGCGAGCTAACCGGTCGAGCTTGGCGATGACAAGTGTTGCCCTGTGCAGCATGCAGGCTGCTAGCGCCGCCGTAAGCTGTGGACGGTCCGCTCGTTTGCCTGACTCAACCTCTACAAACTCGGCGATGATGCTAAGGCCAACGCCAGACGCATAAGATTGAACGGCGGAGCGTTGCGCATCAAGGCCCAACCCGGAGGCTCCTTGTCGCGCAGTTGATACGCGAACGTATGTAACCGCGCGGCGCGATTGAACACTCACAGCGTCACCGCGGGTGAGGTTTCAACCGCATTCTGCTCAGCGACGACCTCTAAAAATCCATCGCGAACGGCTCCCGCTACATATCCGTTGGACCATGACTTATCCTGCGGCCGGGCTTTAGTGCTGCCAAACTCCGCAACCGCCATGGCGTCAAGCAACTCAGCGCGCGTAACAGTGCCTCGGTTGGCGACCAACGCTACGATGGTTGCCACGACCGTACCACTATTCGGGGCGACGCCGCCGGAGCGAAGGAGTTGGCCCCCAACGTTCTTCCCGCGACGCTGGAAGCCAGATGCTTTCCGTCTAGCAGCCATAGCTGCGAACACGCGCTCATCATCGTCGGACCATGCCGGCAGCTCGGCTTGCGTCTGCAACGGTTCGGCAGCGGCCTGCGGTGGTGACGTGCTCTCGGCGGCCGGCGCTGCGGCGAGGGCGGGCTCGCCCGTCGTATCGGTCGGCGCGGCGCCGTCCGCTAAGCCAGTAACGTTCGCCGACGATGACGACACCGCCGGCTCGTCGTCCGCAGTTTGTCGTGCAGCAGGAAACGCGTCCTCCAGCGCCTCGCCCGGCGCCGCCACAGCCTTGCCGCCCGGCTTACGGCTGAGCAGCTTACGGCTTGCGCCGCTGCGGTGGGGTTGCATGTGCTGCGGCTCGGGCACGGCATCGTTCTGCGTCATAGTATCGGTCGCTCCACAGTATAGGTGGTGATAGTTCTCAATAACTGAGAGCGACTCGATGCCATGATGTTCGTAGATTGAAAGTGACAATGATCAGCGTCTTGATAATTCCTATGTAGAATACGCAATGGTACCTGCCGACGGTATAGGGTGGCGGGTGGCGCCGCGGTTCAGTGAGCGCGGTCTGATCTTCTCGAATATTTTTTAAAACCCTGCCTTCCGGTTCGCCAATGCAATTATCTGGAGCTAAAAGCAGGATTTGTTGCTGCCTTCCTACGTAATGGCCCCATATACGCCCGCAGCCAGTGCGTTCCTTGAATTTCGATTATGCGCTATGTGGCGGCATGACTTTGCGTTTCGATGATGATGAACCTAGCAATCTGGTTGCTAATCTCCCCACGGATGTGTTCGAACGCGCGATGGTGTTGCGGGACGGACTGGTTTCGCACTGCGCGGACGGCGGCATCGACACGGACGTGTATCGGGTGCTGCGACGCGAGTTGATGAACGATCCCGTCACTTCTAAGTTACTTCCGCGGTTCATTCGAACGCACCAGACGGCTGACGGAGCCCTTTGGTCGTTTTTTAAAAGCGTAAGCCCTCATTGGGAACCCCGTCGCAAATTCGTGCGGGAGGAATTTGCGCCGCTTTTAGAGATGCTTGAGCGCGGTGCGGCATTCGCCGACACGGTTATTTCGGAAGGCATAGCGTCGTTCGATGCAGCGGGCGTGATGGGCGCTTGGAACAAGGCGCTTGCCCGCCGCGATACCGATCCGGCCGGCGCGATTACGGCGGCGCGAACGTTGCTCGAAACCGTTTGTAAGCACTTGCTCGAAGATGCGGACGGCAACTCTGAATATGGCCAAAACGACGATTTGCCGAAGCTGTATCGCATGACGTCCGAACGACTGAACATCGCACCGTCACAGCACTCCGAGGACGCCTTCAAGCGCATCTTAGGGAGTGCTGCGAGCGTCGTAGAAGGCTTGGGCACCTTGCGGAACAAGATCGGCGATGCCCACGCCTCAGGGGGCCGCAAACCGGTTAAGGTAGCTCCGCGTCACGCCGCGCTCGCCGTCAACCTAGCGGGCAGTATGGCCCTATTTTTGATCGAAACCGCCGTCGCAAAGGGCGTCGGCTAGATCAATTCATTCCCGCGCAATCGGCGACGTTGCGCAGTTCACCGATTTCGGTGAGAACGTTGCGGTAACAGCGGGATCGGAGTGGAATGCCTAGTGCGATCGGAATTCGAGGGTACTTGATAACAGTGCATCGCAAAGGCGATCCGGCTGCGATGGTTTCGTTTGGCGATGTCGGGCTGAACAACGGTCCGCGCGAGTTTATAACGAAGTTCGTGACCGAGAAGATAGCCGCCGTTCAGGACGATGAACGCGAGCGGAGTTGGTACTTCGAGGAACGTGAGGCAGACGGGCCGGGCAACAGTAAGGGCTATGTAAAATACGGCACATTCGGCTTCGAAAGCGACTTTGTGAACACAAAGACGAAGAAGCGTAATTATCGACGCCGAACTGATGACGTTGAAGAAATCCCCCTCTATTATGAATTCTGGTCTCCAGAGACGTCGGACCTAGCGTTTGCTGCTTTCCAGTCCTTCCAGGGCCGTTCATGCATCACGATGGTGATGGCGTATGTCAAGGATGCCTTCGAAGCCGCTAATCCGGGCTTCTATTTTCGGTATCGAAAATTGTTGCCTAATGACGCGGGTGGTTCGCTTTATAGCGGAGGGCCGGTCAAAAGGTTGCGACTGATCAAGCGTAATGCATCTGGCGACGTAACGGATCGCTACTTCAACGACGAAGCGCCTACGAACGTTGATTTTGAAGTTCGAATGACGGCCCGGCGCAACAAGACGCTCGGTGACCTTGCGAGCGTCGCAAAGTCGCTTACCCATGGCGCTGCCGGGGTGGTAATGCATGACGGTATCGAGTTCACCCAAGCTATCGCGGACGTGAAGATCGGCGGCAAATATCGCCCTGTGGGCATCTTTGGTGGTAACACCGATGCTGGTGTGATCGACATAACCGGCGACGTGGTGCGGGGCATGGACGGACATCCCACTTTTGAGTCATTAAAAAAACAGTGTGACGATATTTTAAAGGATTTCTACGAAGTATTAGCGAATAAGTCATCGTGAAAATAAACATTTCCTCCATAATACGAGATCATTGGAAAACACTGCGCCGCGCTGACTCGAAGTCTCTGTCGTATTATGATCTTTTGCTGTTTTACGGAGCTCCTACTCTGTTAGCCGGCTTTTTCTATTGGGAGGCGATGGCCTTAACAAGGGATGCCTATAATGTTTCGATTACATTCTTCGGTATCTTCATTGCACTAATGCTGAATATTCAAGTTGCAATCTTCGGGATATTCCAGCGGAGATGGGAAAGCCCGACGGATAAAAGACTCGCCGAGATACAGAGCCGTCAAGCTGCCGCCCGGCGGACGCTTTTGACAGAGTTGAATGCCAACGTCTCCTATGTCGTGCTCGTGTGCGTCATATCATTGTTCTCTGTCCTTCTGTTCTACGTTCAAGACTGGAAAAATGGTGTACCCCCCGCCGTAACGGTGTTTTTTTACGGGCACTTCCTCTTGACGCTGTTGATGGTCGTGAAGCGCGCCCACGCTCTGTTCCAGAAAGAATATCGGGATACCCCAGCGTAAGCTGGCAGATCAGCCTTCCGACTGTTGCGCTCCCGCATGGACAACCATTTCGCCGACTCGCAGCAAGTGTCATCAACTCGCTTCCGGCCAGACCAGCTTGGCTAGCGCCGCCCGTGCGGAACTCGACGTCCGTGAGGCTGCCGGCCCTGCGAACAATCCCATCGTTCTAGGCTGGGCCAAGCGGCTGGGCACCAAAGTGCTGGGTATGATCTACAACGCGGACAACGTGCCTCGGTTCGATGTATCCGTGGCATTGTCTTTGGACGAGGTCGGCATAGCGTCTGCACCGTTCGCGGTGCGCGCCAAGGCCCGGCAGACTGGAGAGCCAACCTGCGCTCCGAGCCTTTGGTATCCGGGGCCGTGCGGTGTTCGAGCGCCTTAGGGCGGTCATGTCGGGTTGTACGTGACAGAGGACGCCGATGCGTATCACGGGTTGGGCGGCAACCAGGGACAGTGTGTCTGTCGCCCGGCTATCTAAGGGACGTTGCATGGCACGGAGGTGGTCGCACGGCCGGCCCATAATCGGCAGACCTGTGCGTGTGGTCGGCGGCGCTGGAAAGCCGACGTCGTGCAACGAGGCTTAGCCTAACTAGCCTTGCTGGATGTCGGCCGGCGCCGCCCCGGGGTTAGTGGGGTGCGCCCTAAGGCCATCTGCGGGTCGCTGGATCAGAGCGACCGCTTCAATCTTAATCGGCAATCAACGACAGCCGTGCCGTAAACCGGACCAGGCTGGTTTCCGGCGAAGTGCCGCGAACCGTCACCACGCTGCTGTTGTCCACAAGCCCGTGGAGTTCCACTACCATGTCGTTGAAGCCTAGCGCGGACACCGCGCCCGGCACGTGGCGGTGCTGGGTAACGGACATTTCGGCGGAAAACAGCTTCCCTTCTTGCTTGTACGTACCGAGGTAAGCCATGCCGCTGTCGCCGCCACGCAGCTTGCCATCGTGCAGGTAGGCAACGCCGTAGTCCATGCCGGTCGGCGTCTCGAAGGCCATCTTGTAGAGCCCGTTTGGCATCGCAGTCAGCATACTTAAGTCCTTCACTTTTTCGCTGCCGCTCCCGGCCGCTGTGGTGTCCTGCCGCGCAAACAGTACTGCCGCGGCGAGGAGTGGACCAGGGACGGTGCAGTGGGAAATGCGGTGTTGCGCCACTGGATTGGGCCGCTACGCTAGCTCTATGCCGTTGCTTTCCATCTTTGAATCCGCGCCCGACAGTGTCGGCAAGTTCAGCATCGAACAGATCGTATCAGCGGCGGGTGATGGCGCTCTAAAAGACGATTCTACCTGTTCTTCCGAGTTGCGTGAATACTTGGGAAAAATCGGGACCGAAAAAATCTCACAGTACATTGATCATTGCCTCACGGTCCCCTTTCCGAAGAACGGCATGGTTCTGCAGGACTTGGTAAACGAGCTTGGACGACGGCTAGATTATGAGGCGATTAACGGTCGATACCAGGGTGTGCAGGGCAAGATAGGGTTCGACGGTCTTTGGCTTTCTCCGGAAGAGCATACTTTGGTCGTTGAGGTGAAAACGACCGACGCATACCGCCTTTCGCTAGACACCCTGGCGAAGTATCGCCGCAAGTTGGCAGACGCCGACAAGCTAGCAGCTAACTCGTCCATATTAATCGTTGTCGGTCGGCAAGACACCGGCGAACTGGAGGCGCAAATTAGGGGGTCAAGGCACGCCTGGGACATACGGGTCATTAGTGCCGAGGCTTTGATAAAGCTGGTTTTGCTTAAGGAAAACACTGAGGCGGTAGAGACCGGACTGAAGATGCGCAGCCTGCTTACGCCAATCGAGTATACTCGGTTAGATCGTATGGTCGACGTGATGTTTGCAACCGCGACCGACGTAGAGGAAGAACCTGAGCCAGACGAGCAGGTAGAGGTAACCGGGGGCGAGAATCCTGGCGCGGCGCCAGTCGCACCTTCGGCAGCAGCGCTGGTTAGTCACTTGGCTACCGGGAGCAAAGGGACGTGGCACTTCACTGACGCGCAGCTACTTCAAGCGAAGCGAGAAGACGTGGTGGCGGCACTCGGCCAACGTGAGGGGGCCAGTTTGGTGAAGAAAAGCCGGGCGCTCTACTGGAATGCCAAACGAGACGTCCGGGCCGCGTGCGCCATGTCAAAGCGGTATACGGGGAAGAATCAGGCGCCTTACTGGTACGCCTATCATCCCCAATGGGACACATTCCTGGAAGACGCAGATACGGCGTTATTCGTGCTTGGTTGCATGGACCTCGACGTCGCATTCGCGATCCCTCACGGCGTAATGAAGTCCTTACTCCCGTTGCTCCATACGACAACCACAAAGCCCGCCGGCGCATACTGGCACGTACATATAATCCAGCAGCCCAGCGGCTTCGCCATGTCCGTGCCGAAGGGGCAGCCGCTCGCCTTGCAACCCTTCCAGTTTGCGATTGGCTAACACCTGTGGCGCGCATTCTTGTGCCATCCGCCGGTCCAGACAGCTGGCGCCAGTTCCTCGCTAAGCCCGACCTGCACTGGGCCGTCGGCTACAGTGCCCGCACCGTCGCGCACGCATGGGAAGCCGCTGACGGACTTCCCCCAGAGGTCCAGGCTATCCTCTCCCATGTTCTGGGCCCGGTGGAGTTGCTGTTAGCCCTGCCGGAGCATAAAACTCCGCTGCCCGGCGGGCGGCGCGAAAGCCAGTCTGATGTGTTCGCGCTTGGCCGCCACCGCGGCGGGCTCGTCGCGTGCACGGTTGAAGGCAAGGTAGACGAACCGTTTGGCCCGACCGTTGGTGATTGGATGCGAGACGCCTCCCCAGGCAAGGTCGAGCGTCTAGCATACGTTTGCGGCCTGCTCGGCATCGCCGATTGCCCGCCCGACGTTCACTACCAGCTGCTGCACCGGACGGCGGCAGCGCTGATCGAGGCGGAGCGGTTCTGCGCGACTGACGCTGCCATGGTGGTGCATTCATTCTCGCCCGAGCGACGCTGGTTCGAAGCATACGAACGATTCGTGGAGCTGCTTAAGCCGGGTTGCCGCGCCGACGAGCCTGTCGTGACAACTACGCCCGCAGAACGGCGGTTGGTGCTCGGCTGGGCAAGTGGGGATCAGGCATTCCGTCAAGTCTGACCACGCCAGCCGCTTGATACACCGGCTGAAATGCAATCAGACCACGTGAAACAGGGGAAAGTAAATGACAGACGTAATTAAGATCGGA
Organism: Sphingomonas sp. PP-F2F-G114-C0414; assembly: GCF_003688595.1. Taxonomy (GTDB): domain Bacteria; phylum Pseudomonadota; class Alphaproteobacteria; order Sphingomonadales; family Sphingomonadaceae; genus Sphingomonas. Next base: position 299,257 of record NZ_RCWT01000013.1, on the reverse strand, counting down.
AGCGCTGCGAAGAAGCCTGGGCCATCCGGAGTCGAGCAAGCGCGAATATATGCGCAATCTCAAAGGGAGCGCTTTAAATTCGATGCAAGTAAAGTCGTACAAGCTAAAAACGTCTATGTGGCGTGGTTGGACTTGATGGGCGCCGGACATATAATGTCCGTTTCAATGGAGAAAAGCGCTAACTTCCTGGTCCGTTTGCACATGGCCGTCGATCAGGCGGTTAGTGATGCGAAGGGAGCTGTACTCGCGCTACCAATCAATGATGGAGTTTTCCTTACAAGCGAAGATCAAGCAACAATCAAGATTGCAGTACGAAAGATCATGATGGACCTATCATGCTTCTTCATATCGACGCCTGATGTCCAAAACCGCTTTCTACTACGCGGGGCGATTGCATACGGTCCTGTGTACCGTGGCTCCGATATGCTCGCAGGACTATCGCTTAAAAAGAAGGCACTACACGCAAACACTCTGGATCGAGTAGCGTTCGGCCCTGCGATCATACAGGCATACGGGGCCGAGACCCTTGCACCTCCCTACGGAATTGCTGTGCATGAATCCGCCCGATCGTTCGCTCCCGCCGGCTCCAAACCTTTTCGTCTAACGCATTGGTTGTGGTGGGCTACGGAGGAACGACTGCCTCAGCCCAGCGGCGCGGCACCTTTGAAGCAAATTAAAGAAGCTCTCAAAGTGGAGCTGCACTCATATTTTGCGTGGATGGATAGAACTTCGCTTCTGCAAGGCTTGAAACCTGAGAAGATCGCATCTTGGAAGCAGGCTGTAGATCAATACTTTGAATTAGGTTGAATTCTTATTGATTCACGATCTGGGATAACCCAACCATAACCGCACCATGCCGCTCTTGGACTGGTGCTCTGCACCCGCACCACGCTGCCGGCATCCACCAGCCCGTGAAGCTTCAGCGCAGGTAGCGCGCCCGGCACGTGCCGGTGCTGCGTGAGTGCTAACTCGGACGGGAATGCCTGCCCCTCCTGCTGGTAGGCGCCCGAGTAAGCTATGCCGCTGTGCCGCCGCAGAGCTTACCGTCATGCATGTAAGCGATGCCGTAATCGGCGCCGGCGGGATTTCAAACGCGATCCTGTGAGGGCGTTGGGAATTGGGGTCGGTTATCGTTCCCTGGTGCCGCGCCAGTGAACGGGCAGCAGGCTCAGTTTCGCGGGCGCGTGTAGAAGTCGAGATAGCGCTCACCAATTACGTGGACCAGACTGTAATTGCGCAACTAGGCATTATGAGCCTTCCTGAAGCTCTTCCAGTGAAAAGCAAAAGCGCTTGAAGGTGGCCCACCCTTAGGGATTCTTATTTCCCTGCCTTCGTATGCCGAGAAATGCCCAGTACATTCGATGGAGAAGTGTACAGTCATGCTACGAGGGTCTATTGCCATCTGAGGAGGCTCAGCATCGAACAAGCGGTGAAGATCTGCACGTAAGACAATACCATTTTCCGCTTTGTCTTCTCCATGTTGGCCGACACCAAGGACGTGTGCGGCGTCGATTGCGTCAAGAACCGTGCATCCGCTTACAGCGCATGTTGAGCTGTAAATATCAAGCACGTCAGCTCGATATCGAGGATTACGCTCCCATCTCTCAGAGCTCTTACGCTGTCTGTCGAGGCGCTTCTTCTCTGAGTTTTTAGTTATGTGCAGTATATCAAAGTCGGATCGCAATTCCCGAGCAGCTTTAGCTGATTGAGGTCCATCCCACTTTATATTCTCACGCCGATAAGCCAGCCGCATAATCGTTTTGAGCGGGAAGACTCTACCGTTGAACCTGACATAGTACGAGCGCGACAAACCGCTTCCAGCCGCCCTACGAAGGTCATCATCGCTACGGAATTGCGAGGCGGCTGATAAAGCACTGCCAAACTGCTCTGAATCGATTCGCATCCGCTGCCCCCGGCCTTCAAGCCTGATTGACCAACACGATAGTCAAACCTGCCCTGGCACTACGTCAAACGCAGCTAGCAATCCATTGAGAGTTACCCCAGCGCTACCCCAAAGCTATAACATGGTACCCTCGGCCTCGGCGGCCAGCCTCTAAGTGGTTGTGTTCACTGTAGAAAACTGGAGCGGGCGAAGGGATTCGAACCCTCGACCCCAACCTTGGCAAGGTTGTGCTCTACCCCTGAGCTACGCCCGCTCTGGCGCCGTAGTCTCCGGTCTGAAGCGACACGGTGACTGGGTGAGGCGCGCTGTTAGCCCGGTGTTTGCGGAACGGCAAGCGCCTTTCGCACTATCGTCGTGATATTTCGTCGAACCGCTGTGTGCAGCGCACAAAAAAGGGGCGGACGTTGCCGTCCGCCCCTTCTTGGCCATGCGTCGGGAAAGCGATCAGAACTGGAAGTTCGCCCCCACGCGCATCGTCCGGCCGACCGCACCGATCTGCGTGTAGGTCGGGTTGTAGTTGGTCGCGGCATAGTTGCCGGCGTTCAGCGGTGCCTTCTGGTCGAGCAGGTTGACCACGTTGAAGTACAGCTTGAACTTGTCGTTCACCGCCACGCTGCCGGTCAGGTCGACATCGACGAAGTGCTTCACGTGGCAGTTGAACTCTGGATCGGTGCCGCCGTACGTGCTGCCGCCGTTGCAGTCGGTGGTGCCGAACTGGTCGTACGCGACCGCCTTGTAGCCCGACGTGTAATAGGCCGTCGCGGTCAGCGTGTACGCCTTGTAGTCGACGCTGTTCTGCCAGTTGCCGCGCCATGCCGGCGTGCCTGCGCCTGACGAGGTGACGTAGGGCGCCTGCGTGCCCACATAGTCTACGAACGGATCGGCATCGCTCGACTTGAAGTCGTAATGGAGGATGTAGGTCGCCTCCGCGCGGCTCGAGAAGTGGAAGTCGTCGCTCGGCTTGAGCTGGACCAGCGCCGAGAAATCGAGCCCGGAGGTCTTGAGCGCCGCCGCATTGGCAAAGGGCGAGTTGACGAACAGTGCGCGCGGTTGTGCGTTCGGGAACGACGGATCGATCGCGTCGGGCGTCACGCTGTAGCCGGTCGGCAGCGCGGTGCCCGCGTAATAGGCGGCGAGCGCCTGGTTCGAGAGCGGGCCGCCCGTAATCACGCGGGTCTTCTTGATGTTGTAGTAATCCGCGGTGAAGCTCAGCCACGTGGTCGGCTGGACGACCACGCCGCCGGTGAAGCTGCGCGACAGTTCGGGCTTGATGTCCGGGTTGCCGGCGGTGTTGAAGCCGATCGAATAGGACTGGTTATACGCACTGCCACCCGAGCAGGTCGTGCCGGTGAGCGTGGCGCCATGCTGCGCCTGCAGCGAGCAGGGCGGCACGGCGGCGGTGAAGCCGACCACCGAACCCGACGTCTCGGCGAAGCTCGGGGCCCGGAAGCCCTTCGAGAAGGTGCCGCGCAGCGCGACCTGACGGATCGGCGTGAACTTCACCCCGATCTTCGGCGAGAAGTGGCTGAACCCTTCCGAATAATGATCGAAGCGGCCCGACCCGTCGATCTCGAGGCTTGTCAGGATCGGCGCATTGACCTCGAAATAGGCCGATTCGACGGTGCGATTGCCGACTGCCGAGAACTGGTTGAGATTGATCGTCGTGAAATCCGGGTTCTGGCTCGGATCGTTCTGCGCCTCGTAGCGGACCGAGCCGCCGACGCCGACCTGGAGCGGACCGCCGGGAAGCTGGAACAGGTCCTTGGTGATGACGCCCTGGACCATATCGAGGTCGCTGGTGGCCTGCGAACGGACCGTCGGCGAGATCGCGCCGCGGACGGCTGCGGTGTTCAGATCGGGATTGGCGAAGTTGTAGCTGCCGGTGGTGATCGCGGTCTGCAGTCCGGCGAGGTTGAGATAGCCGTTCTGCGTGATGTCGAGCCACGCATGCGCTGCGGTGATCGAGGCCGAATAGCCCCAGCCCTCGCCAAACTGGCCGTCGATGCCCGCCGCCGCGCGGATCACGTGGTTCTTGTACTCGGACGAAGCGGGGATGTCGCCGAACCGATAGCGGATCGCCGCCGCCAGCCCCTGGGTCGCGAACGGATTGTTGGTGGTGTTGAGCGTGCCGTTCGCCAGCACCGCCGGCAGGACGATGTTCTGCGTGTTGACCGGATTGGCCGAGCGGATCAGCGCAGGACTGCCCTCCGACTTTACGTCGTTCTGGAAATACGACGCGATCAGATAGGCCTGCGTCTTGTCGTTGATCTGCGCGGTACCGTGGGCGGTGACGCCAAAACGAGTCTGCTCGGGCTGGATCTGGCCGTAGTCGGAGACGAGGTTCTGTTCGCAACCCTGGTCGATGAAGGTCGAGCCCGACCGCGGCGTGGTGACGAGCGTCTGCCCCGCGGCGCACCCATTGGGGTTGAGCACCTGGAAGGCGCCGGTCGCGAGGCCGGTACCCGACAGGATGTTCCCGGGTGTGGTCTGCGTGGTGGGCGCGACGACCGCGCTGGTGGTCTGGCTTGGCGCGACCGAGCCGGGGTTGTTGTTGTCGCCGCCGATCGAGGTCAGATCCTGCGTGTTGTACGGGAAGCCGCGGTTGCGATTGTAGATCGGGTCGTCATGCTGGTATTCGCCGCTGACGTAGAAGTTGAAGCCCTTCTCCTTCAGACGACCCGTGCCGAGCGTCAGCGTCGCGCGCTGTTCGCCGCCGTCGCCGCGCTGGGACACGCCGCCTTCGACCGTGCCGTACGCACCGACGATCTCCTTCTTCATGATGATGTTGACCACGCCGCCGATCGCGTCCGCGCCATAGCTCGACGAGGCGCCGTCCTTGAGCACTTCGACGCGGTCGACGATCGCGTTCGGGATGGTGTTGAGGTCGACGAACGAGCGCTGGCCGTCATCCGAAAGCGGATAGTTGGCGGTGCGGACACCGTCGATCAGCGTCAGCGTCGAGCTCACGGTCAGGCCGCGCAACGACACGCCCGACGAGCCGGCGCCGAAGCCGTTGGTGAACGAGGTCGGGACCGAGCCGCTGCTGTCCGCGGAGATCGAGCGCACCGCGTCGGACACGGTGGTGATGCCGGCCTTCGCGAGTGAATCCGAGGTCAGCACGGTGACCGGCGACGGCGTCTCGGTATCGGTGCGGCGGAACAGCGTGCCGGTGACGACGATGTCCTGCGGCTGGCCGGCATCGGTACCGGGCTGGGCGGTGCCGGGCTGGGCGGTGCCAGGCTGGGCGGTGCCAGGCTGGGCGGCGGTGGTCTGGGCGGCAGGGGCGGCAGTGGCCTGCGCTGCCGGTGCGGGCGAGACGTCACCCTGCGGCGGGGTCGATACCGACGTGCCCGGCTGGACCTGCGCATCCTGCGCGAACGCCGGCGCGGTGCCGATCAGCCCGACCAGGGCGAGCGCCGAAAGCGCAGAGCTCCGCAGCAAAGTTGGCCGGAAAGCGATTTTGGTCATGATGAAGCGATCTCTTGCAAGGCTCCTCCCTCCCCCTTGGGAAGACAGCGAGCGCGTTCCGGAACGGCCGCGTCATCCGGGGAGGAATACGGCACGGCGGAAGGCTGCAACGCTGTCGTAAAACTGTAAATAACCGCGAAGATCGGGGGAATCTTCGGTACGGAGCTGTCACGGAATAGACACTGTTCCTGACGCATTTTTCATGTGGGAGCGTGGCCGAGCGACGAAGCGTGCCCGCGCCGCGAGCAAATGCATGATCGTGTCATTAAGACTGAAAGACGCAATTTCCGGCACTTGGACGCGCTCGAAAAAAGATTCCGCTTGGCGACTCACCCGTCGGAACATTACAAGAACAGTTGTGAACGAGTCGTCCGCCCTGATTGCCCGCCTGAAGCGGATCGCCACGACCGGGATGCCGACCCAGGGGGATGGCCGTGCCGATGATGCGTGGCTGACGCAGGGCATGGCCAGGGCGCAGCTGCACGAGATTTTTACCGCCATCGACGATTCGGCGAGCGGCGCGGGGTTTGCGGTCGCCTCGGTTCTGGCAGCGCGTGCGGCCCCGGTGATGTGGTTGCGCACCGAGGCGAGCGAGCGCCAGGGCGGGCGACTGCATGCGACCGGGCTGGTCGAGATGGGGCTCGACGTGACGTCGCTGGTGCTGGGGCTGGTCGAGGACGAGGCGGACTTGTTGCGCGCCGCCGCCGATGCCGCGCGCTGCCATGGGCTCGGCACGTTGGTGATGGAATCCTGGGGCAGGACGCCAGGACTCGACCTTACCGCGACGCGGCGACTGATGCTGGCGGCCGAAGCCTCGGGCGTCACCATTCTCAGCCTGCGCATCGGCGCCGAACCGGTGCCGAGTGCGGCTGCATCGCGCTGGCAGGTCGCGGCGTGTCGGTCGCGGCCGCTGGAGGCCGACGCACCGGGCAAACCTGCCTTCGACATCGAATTGCTGCGTCGACGCGGAGGCCAGGCCGGGCTTCGCTGGCGTGTGGAGTGGGACCGTGACGCGTACATCTTCGACAATACCGCCTTCGACCAGATCGCCTTCGCCTCTGGTGATTCCCCGACGCTACCTGGCGCTGGTGTTTCCGTGGCTGCCGATCGAGCGACTGCAGACGATGCGGCCGCATCTGTTCGTCGGACGGGCTGAGACGCCGATCGCGTTCGTCGAGACGGTCTCGGGCGGGATCCGGCTCAAGGCGCTCGACCGTGAAGCCATGCGAGCAGGTCTCCGGCCCGGCCTGACGCTGGCGGATGCGCGGGCGCAGGTACCGGAACTCGAGGTCTACGAGCATGACGCGCATGCCGATCACGAATGGCTCGAGCGGCTCGCGGACGGGTGCCAGCGTTATACGCCGTCGGTCGCGCTCGACGAACCCGATGGCCTGATCCTCGATATCGCCGGATGCGTGCACGAGTTCGAGGGCGAACGGCGTCTGGCTGCCGATCTGGAGGAGCGGCTTGCGCGCCGGGGTGTGCTGGTACGCCACGCGTTCGGCGACACGCCCGACACCGCGCGCGCGCTGGCGCGGTATGCGGGGGCGCCGGCGCCGGATGAAAAGCGTGCGGTCAAGCGATTGCCGGTGGCCGCGCTCGGTCTGGACGAGGATGCGACGACGGCACTGTCACGCGCGGGGCTGAAGACGGTCGGCGACGTGATGGCACGACCGCTCGCGACGATCGCGGCACGGTTCGGCGAGCAGGCGGCGATGATGATCCGCCGGCTCGACGGCTCGGTGAAGGGGCCGATCGTCGCGCGCCGCACGGTGCCGAAGATCGGCGTCGAACGCCGCTTCGCCGAACCCATCGCACGCACCGAATACGCACTGGAGATGCTGGCCGAACTCGCCACCGAAGCCGCGATTCAGCTTGCCGACCGTCACGAGGGCGGCCGCCGCTGGGAAGCGCGCCTGTTCCGCGCCGACGGCCTCGTCCAGCGGCTGCGAATAGAGACCGGTCAGCCGACACGTGACGTAGCGTTATTGATGCGATTGTTCCGCGAGCGGATCGACAGCCTTGCCGATCCGCTCGATCCGGGGTTCGGCTATGATCTGGTCCGGCTCGACGTGGCATTGGCCGAGAAGCTCGACGCGTCGCAGCTGAAGCTGGAGGGCGGCGAGGCGCAGAAGGGGGAGGTCGCGCAGCTCGTCGACCAGCTCGGTACGCGACTGGGTCGGACGCGCGTCCGCCGGTTCTCCGCGCGCGACAATCATATTCCCGAACAGGCCGAGCTGATGCTGCCCGCCGCCGAAGCGCCTGCCCCAACGCCGTGGATCGCGCCCGAAACCGACGAACCGCCGCTGCGGCCGATCTACCTGTTCGATCCGCCGCAGCCGATCGAATCGATGATGGCCGAGGTCCCCGACGGCCCGCCACACCGCTTTCGCTGGCGCCGTACCGTTCACGACGTGGCGCATAGCGAGGGCCCCGAGCGGATCGCCGGCGAATGGTGGCGACGCCAGGACATCCCGACGCGCGATTACTACCGCATCGAAGACCGCCGCGGCCGCCGCTTCTGGATCTTCCGCCACGGCCTGTATTCCGAGATGGAGGCACCCCGCTGGTACCTCCACGGCGTCTTCGCGTGAGCGGCGCGGCGCCATGACCAGGTTCGCCGAGCTTGTTACCGCGACCAATTATTCTTTTCTCGATGGCGCCAGCCACCCCAGTGACATCGTCGGTCGCGCGATCGAATTGAAACTGGCGGGTATCGGCATCGCCGATCGCAATACGGTTGCCGGCGTGGTCCGGGCTTATGATGCACTGGAACGCGCAAAACGAGGCCAGCTCGGTGCGAAGCTGCCGCCGTTCGATTTCAAGCTGGTGGTCGGCGCGCGTCTCGTATTCGCCGACGGTACGCCGGATATCGTCGCTTATCCCGCGACCCGGGCCGGATGGGGACGGCTGACGCGGTTGCTGACGCTGGGCAACCGGCGGGCCGAGAAAGGCGGCTGCATCCTCGGCTTCGACGATCTGATCGAGCATCTCGGCGAAATCCTGTTGATCGTCATGCCCGAGTGCACCGCGCGGCCGGTGGTCGCGCACAAGGACTTCGTGCTTCCAGTCCGCAACGATGCCAGTCTCGAGGCTACGCTTGCCGCGCTCCGTCCGCTTGCGCGGCGATCGGTGTGGCTTGGGGTTACGATGCCGCATGGCGGTCGCGATCGGCGACGTCAGACCCGGCTTGCCCGGATTGCCGCCAAGGCGCGCGTGCCGATCCTGGCGACCAACGACGTGCGTTATGCGGTCGCCGACGATCGCTCGCTTCACGACATCGTCACCTGCATCCGTGAGGGCACGACGATCCAGCGCGCCGGCAAACGGCTCGGTGCCAATGGCGAACGCCATTTGAAGGATGCGGACGAGATCGCACACCTTTACCGCGACCGGCCGCACGCGATCGACGAGACGGCAAAGCTGCTCGCGCGGATCGACTTCACGCTCGACGAACTCAAATACGAATATCCGCATGAGCCCGTCCCCGCAGGCTGGGATCCGCAGGACTGGCTGGAGCATCTCGCCTGGCAATCGGCGATCGACCATTATGAAGGCTATGTGCCGGACAAGCTGGTGGCGTCGTTACGCGACGAGTTTGCGCTGATCCGGCAACAGAACTATGCCTATTACTTCCTGACCGTCCACGACGTCGTCCGGTTCGCGCGCAGCGCCGATCCGCCAATTCTATGCCAGGGACGCGGATCGGCCGCCAACTCGGTGGTCTGCTATGTGCTCGGCGTTACTTCGGTAGACCCTATGAAGCACGACCTACTGTTTTCGCGATTCGTATCTGCGGAAAGGAGCGAGCCGCCCGATATCGACGTCGATTTCGAGCATGAGCGGCGCGAAGAGGTGATGCAGTATATCTACGGGCGCTACGGTCGGGAGCGCGCGGCGATCGCCGCGACCGTCATCCATTTCCGATCGCGCAGCACCGTGCGCGAGGTCGGCAAAGCACTCGGCTTTACCGAAGACGTCACGCAACGCCTGACCAGCACGGTTTGGGGCAGCTTTTCGAACCGTTTCCCGGAACGTCGCTTTGCCGAAACGGGGTTCGATGTCGCCAATCCCGAGATCGCTCGACTGCAGGACATGGTGCAGCGCCTGCTCGAATTTCCACGTCATCTGTCGCAGCATGTTGGCGGCTTCGTACTCACGCAGGGCCGGCTCGACGAGATCGTGCCGATCCATAACGGTGCGATGGAAGACCGGACCTTCATCGAATGGGACAAGGACGATATCGATTGCCTCGGCCTGATGAAAGTCGACATCCTCGCGCTCGGCATGCTGACCTGCATCCGCAAGAGCTTCGACCTGATGCGACAGCACGGGCTCGGCGATCATGAACTGAAGACGATCGCAAACGACGAGAATCCGGACGTCTATAATATGCTGTGCAAGGGTGACAGCATCGGCGTTTTCCAAGTCGAGAGTCGTGCGCAGATCAACATGCTGCCCCGTCTGAGACCGCGGAAACTGTACGATCTTGTGGTTCAGGTGGCGATCGTTCGGCCCGGGCCGATCGAAGGCGACATGGTGCATCCGTATTTGCGGCGGCGGGCGAAGAAGGAGGTGGTGGTCTATCCCTCGCCGTCGCCCGAGCATGGCCGAAGCGACGAACTCGAAGTGCTGCTTGGCGAGACATACGGCGTGCCGTTGTTCCAGGAACAGGCGATGAAGCTGGCGATCGTCGCGGCGAAGTTCACACCCGATGAGGCCAACGAACTTCGGAAATCGATGGCGACGTTTCGCAAGGTCGGAGGAATGAACAATTTCCAGGCCAAGCTGATCGGTGGGATGGTCGCGCGGGGGTATGAGGCAGAGTTCGCGGAGCGCTGTTTCAAGCAGATCGAGGGGTTTGGATCGTACGGATTTCCAGAGAGCCATGCGCTGTCGTTTGCGCGATTGGTGTATGTATCGTCCTGGATCAAATGCTTTCACCCAGCGGTGTTCTGCTGCGCGCTGCTCAATTCGCAGCCGATGGGGTTTTATGCGCCGGCGCAACTGGTGCGCGATGCCGTGGAGCACGGGGTTACCGTGCTGCCGGTCGATGCGAATGCTAGTGGGTGGGATAACTCGCTCGAGTCCTCCCCGGTACGGGGAGGGGGACCGCGCGAAGCGGGGTGGAGGGGGGCTTCCGCCAACGTATCGCTTGCGGATGTTCCTGTTACGGGCGGCGCGGATGAGGCTGCCATCCCTCCACGCGGGACGTTCGCGGCGGCCCCCCTCCACCATCCTGCGGATGGTCCCCCTCCCCGTTCCGGGGAGGATGTGCGGCTCGGATTCCGGCAGGTCGATGGGTTTCGGAAGGATTGGGCCGACGAGATCGTTCGCGTTCGGACCACGCCGTTCGCTAGCATCGAGGACCTCGCGCGGCGCGCGAACCTGCCGCAGCGGGCGATGAACCTGCTGGCCGATGCGGATGCGTTTCGATCGGTGGCGAAGGAACGGCGCGAGGCGTTGTGGGATGTGCGCCGGACGCCGCCCAAGCAGCTTGCTCTGTTCGCCGCGGCAGAGGTGCCCGAGCTTGGCGCGGAGCCCGATGCGCAGCTGCCGGCGATGCCGCTGTCCGAACAGGTCGCAGCGGATTACCAGACGACGCGGCTGTCGTTGAAGGCGCATCCGATGCAGTTCCTCCGCGAACGCTTTGCCGCCGAGGGAATCCTGTCGAGCGCGCAGGCCAACGCGACCAAGGACGGGCGCCGCGCGAAGGTGGCGGGTGTCGTCCTGGTCCGCCAGCGCCCCGGCAAGGGCAATGCGATCTTCGTGACGATCGAGGACGAGACCGGGATCACCAACGCACTGATGTGGGCGCGCGACTTCGAGGCGAACCGCCGCGCGGTGATGGCGTCGCGGCTGATGGTGCTGGAGGGCGTGATCCAGCGTAGCGAGGAGGGCGTGACGCACCTGATGACGTCGCGCGTGCAGGACCGCACCGAGATGCTGCGGCTGTTGTCGGAGGATCACGCGCTGGAACCGCCGCTCGCGCGCGTCGACGAAGTGATCCGGCCGGTCCTCCCCCGTGGCCCTGACGGACGGACACCCCGTGCCCAGCATCCGCGCGACGTCCGCGTCCTGCCCAAATCGCGCGACTTTCATTAATATGGCCGGCGCTCGATCGTGTCGTCCGCAAGATCGCCGAACGCTCTTTTATCCAGACCGGGTGGCGCCTCCGAACAGATGCACCTCCCCGGCGGAGGCCGGGGTCCAGTTGGGTAACGCTGCTAATGAAGACTGCGCTCCGTAACTACGACCTCTCCAACTGGACCCCGGCCTCCGCCGGGGAGGCGGCTTGTCCGAAGGCGGAGATGAAATGCCAACCAGTTCCGGAGGCCACCGCTTCGCAACCCTGTCTCTCTTGATTACGCGGTCCCTTGGATGCTGGAACCCGTATGCATGACAAGGATCAACGGCTCGCGCCGAATGCCAAGGCACGTTTGTCGTGCATGCCTATCCATCCTAGAGGTGGCATTCGTCGTCAGCGCCCCCCAGATAGCGCGCTAGAATTACACGGGAGTTGAACTTGGCCACGCTTGGAATGTCCCCCGCGGAGAAGGACGCCGTCGAGGCGTTCCGTCGCGACGTCGTCGAACCGTCGATGACCAGCCTCGTGATCATCGATTTCTGGGCCGAATGGTGCGGGCCGTGCAAGGCGCTGACGCCGACGCTGGAGAAGGTCGCCGCGGATTATGCCGACAAGGGCGTCGTGCTGGCGAAGGTCGATACCGACAAGAACCAGTTCATCGCCGCGCAATTCCAGATCAAGTCGATCCCGACCGTCTATGCGATGTTCCAGGGCCAGCTGGTCGCCGACATGACCAGCGCACGCACCGAATCGCAGCTGCGCGTGATCCTCGACCAGTTGCTCAAGCAGTTGCCGATCGAGGCCGGGCCGGCCGACGCGGCGCCCGATATCGAGCCGCTGATCGCGGTGGGCGAAGAGGCGCTTGCGGCGGGTGACGGCGAGCGTGCGCTCGGGGTTTTCCGCGAGATCGCCGAGATCGCGCCCGAGCATCCGCAGGTCCATGCCGGCTTCGTCCGTGCGCTGGTCGCGACCGGGCAGCTCGACGAGGCGACCGACTGGCTGGCGAACCTCGATCCCGCGATCGCCAAGGACCCGGCGATTACCCGCGCGCAGGCTGCACTCGCGCTCGCGCAGTCGGCCCCGCCGGTCGAGGATTTGTCGCCATTGCTCGCAGCAGTCGAAGCGAATCCCGACGACCTGCACGCCCGGTTCGCGCTCGCCAACGGCCAGATGGCAGCGAACGATCGTGATGCGGCGGCCGACACGTTCCTCGGCATCATCGCCACCGAGCGCGACTGGAACGAGGGCGCGGCGCGGACGCAGTTGCTCAAATTGTTCGAAGTCGTCGGGCTCGAAGACCCGTGGGTGTCTGGACAGCGACGTCGCCTGTCTGCGATCCTGTTCGGATGACCACCGAGTCCGCCCCCCCGCGCGCCACCCCCCCGCGCACGACCACGCGACTGTCGATCTTCCCGTTGCCGGGGGCGCTCCTTTTCCCCGGCATGCACCTGCCGCTGCACATGTTCGAGCCGCGCTATCGGGCGATGATCAGCGATGCGATGGCGCGCGACCGGCGGATCGGGATGATCCAGCCGCGGGGTGGACCGCATGACGACGCGGATGCGCTGTACGACATCGGCTGCGTCGGCAAGATCGCCGAAGTCGAGGCGCTCGACGACGGGCGCTACAACGTCGTGCTGGAGGGCATCGCGCTGTTCCGGATCGTCCGCGAGTTGGACGTCACGACCGCATTCCGCCAGGTCGAGGCGGAGTTGCTGCCGTTGATCGAGGACGATGCACTGTCGCTCGGGCGGCGCTCGTCGCTGGAACTGGAGTCACGCCGGTTCGCCGACATGCAGGGCTATGCGGTCGACTGGGATGCGGTCGGCCGGCTCGACGACGAGAGCTTGGTCAACGGCATCGCCCAGATCGCACCGTTCGATGCCGCCGCAAAGCAGGCGCTGCTAGAGGCGCCGGATGTTGAGCAGCGTGCCGAACTGATCATCCAGTTGATGCAGTTTTTCGGGCGGCACGATGGCGACGAATCGGTGACGCTGCAGTGAGCGGGCTTGATCCCTGGCTGCTCGAACGCCTGGTCTGCCCGATGACGCGCACGCCGCTCCGCTATGATGAAGCAGCGGGAGAATTGATCTCCGATGCGGCCGGCCTGGCGTATCCGATCCGCGATGGCGTGCCGGTCATGCTGGTCGAGGAGGCCCGACGGATCGACGCAACCGCGCCCAACGTATGACGTCGACCGACCGCCGCCTTCCAATACTGGGCGCGGTCTGGGCGATAGGGCTCCTGGCCTCGGGATGGTCGCCGACGGACCGCGCAACATGGTGGATGGAAGTCGCGCCTGTCCTGATTGCATTTCCCGTACTGGTCGCCCTGCGCCACCGGTTTCGCTTCTCACATCTCGCGCTGGCGTTGATCACGCTGCACGGCTTGGTGCTGATGCTCGGCGGTGCCTTTACCTATGCGCGCGTACCGATAGGTTTCGCGGTGCAGGATTGGCTGCATCTCGCGCGCAATCCCTATGATCGGTTCGGCCATCTGATGCAGGGGTTCGTGCCCGCGATCGTCCTGCGCGAGATCCTTATCCGGACCGGCAGCATCGCGTCGCGCCGACTGCTGACGATCACCGTCCTCGCCTACTGCCTGTCCGTCAGCGCCTTGTACGAACTGATCGAGTTCGGCGCTGCCGTCGCAGTCGGCCAAGGTGCGGACGCGTTTCTCGGAACGCAGGGCGATCCGTGGGATACGCAGTGGGACATGCTGATGTGCCTGGTTGGCGCCATACTCGCGTTGCTTCTGCTATCCCGCGTTCACGACAGGCAGATCGCCCGGCTCAGATCTTAAGACCCTGCAACAGCTTGGGCAGGTCACCCGATTCACCGCGTGCTTCCGCCATGAAGCGGTCCTTGAGCGGGGGGATCGCGTTGACCGCGCTGATGCCGAACCGACGCACGGCGCTGGCGGTCTTGCCGGGGAGGCCGAACAGGCGGGTGAGCGTGTCGGTGGCGGCGGCGGTCATGAACGTGTCGAGCCCGCGCCAGCGCTGGTAGCGTGCGAGCAGCGCCGCGTCGCCGAGATCGAGCCCGAGACGCTTGCCCTCGACCAGCACTTCGGCGAGCGTCGCGACGTCGCGAAAACCCAGGTTGAGCCCCTGCCCGGCGATCGGATGGATGCCGTGGCCGGCGTCGCCGACCAGTGCGAGCCGCGTGTCGGTGATCCGTGCGGCGTGGTGGAAGCCGAGCGGATAGGACGAGCGCGGCGTTGCCATCGACAGCGTGCCGAGGAAGCCGCCCATGCTCTTTTCCGCTTCCGCCAGGAACGCTCGGTCGCCGAGCTTCAGCATGCCGGGCGCGTTTTTCGCGTCGACGGTCCAGACGATCGCCGAGCGGTGACCGTCCGCATCATCCGGCAGCGGGAGCAGCGCGAACGGGCCGCTCGCGTAGAAGATCTCGTACGCGACGTCCTCGTGCGAGCGTTCGTGGTGGAACGCGGCGATGATCGCGGTGTGCTCGTATGACCAGCGTGCGATCGTGATCCCGGCGGCCTCGCGCGCCGGAGAGTTGCGACCCTCCGCGGCGATCAACAGCGGCGCGCGAATGACGCCGCCCGAGTCCAGCGTGGCGGTGACGCCCGATTCGGCGCGGTCGACCGTCGTCGCACGTGTCTGCATGCGGAGATCGACATGCGGCGCGGCGGTCGCAGCGTCGAACAGCGTGCGGCGGAGCAGCTTGTTTTCGTACATCGTGCCGAGCGCGCCGTCGTCCGCGGCGGGGACGAAATCGAGCGCGCCGGGTTCGAGGCCATCGCTGACGCGAATCTGGCGGATCGCACAGCCCTGCCCCGCCAGCGTCGCGCCGATGCCGATCGCGTCGAGCATCCGGTGGCTCGCGCTCGCCACCGCCGACGCACGGCCATCGAAGCGGGGCGCCAGCGTCACCGCGGGGTCGGCGGGGTCGATCACGATCGTCGAGATACCGTGCACGTCGAGCGCCACGGCGAGCGTCGCGCCGACCAGCCCGCCACCGAGGATGATTACATCTGTGTCCATGGCGCCGCTTTATCCCGGTAGCCGGTCGCTGCCAACGACGATCCGGGCGCAGCTTAACCCGTGTTGTCGCGTGGTTACCTTGACGTTGAGGCCGCCTGGCGCGATGCATTCTCTATTGTAGAGAATCTCTACATATCATGTTGAATCTGGAGAATACGGGTCATGGCCAGCCGCGCGCAGCCAGCCTTGTGGCGTGAGACGGTGAAGGCGGGCGCCGTCCGCAGCGGTGCGCTGATCGCGGCGATCGCGTTGTTCGTCGGCACGCTGCTGATGGCGCTGGCGCTGGCGAGCTATCACCCGAGCGACGCGGCGCTCAACACCGCGTCGGGTGCCTATCCGGACAATCTGGTCGGCCCGCCGGGCGCGTGGTTCGCCGACATCGCGCTCACGCTGTTCGGGCCGGCGGTGGCGCTGTTGCTGCCGATCGGACCGATCCTCGGCATGCGGCTGTGGCGCGATCTGCCGCTCGGCCACTGGCTGCGGATGGTGCGCGGCGCGGCGATCGGCGTCGCGCTGATGGCGAGCGCGCTGGCGTTCGTCTCGGGCACCTCGGTATTGGCATTGCCTGCCGGATGGGGTGGGATCATTGGCTTGTCCGTTGCGAGCGCCGTGCATTGGGGGCTGAGCTTCATCGGCCAGCCGGTCGCCGAGCTCTGGTCCGCCCGCGCGATTGGGCTGGTCGCGGCGATCTCCGGCGCGATCGTCTGGGGCAAGAGCATCGAGATCGATCTCGGCGAGCGCAAATGGCGCCTTCCCCGCCGCAATCGCACCGAAGCGCTCGGCTATGACGGCTTTGCGGAGATCGACGAGGACGACGACGAACCGCTGACGTTGACGCGCAAGCCGGTCGAGCCGCGTGCCGTCGCAGAGCCGGACCCGCGCCCTGCCCCGGTGATCGCGGATCGCCAGAACGCGCCGTCGCAGGCGAAACCCAAGGAGCGCCAGTCGTCGCTCGATCTGCGCGACAATTTCACGCTGCCGAGCCTCGACCTGCTGACCCCCTCCCCGCCGAGCCAGGGCAACGTGATCGACAAGGCCGGGCTGGAGCGCAACGCACGGCTGCTCGAGAATGTGCTCGACGATTTCCACGTCAAGGGGTCGATCATCGAGGTGCGGCCGGGCCCGGTCGTGACGATGTACGAGTTGGAGCCCGCGCCCGGCATCAAGGCGAGCCGCGTGATCGCGCTGGCGGACGATATCGCGCGCAACATGTCCGCGATCTCGGCGCGCGTCGCGGTGATCCCGGGGCGCAACGTGATCGGGATCGAGCTGCCGAATGCGCGGCGCGAGGCGGTCAGCTTGCACGAACTCGTCGGCAGCCAGACGTTCGAGGACCAGTCGGCGCAGCTGCCGATCATCCTGGGTAAGAACATCGCGGGCGATTCGGTGATCGCCGATCTCGCGCCGATGCCGCATCTGCTGGTCGCAGGCACCACCGGCTCGGGCAAGTCGGTCGGCCTGAACAGCATGATCCTGTCGCTGCTGTACAAGCTGACGCCGAACCAGTGCCGGATGATCATGATCGATCCGAAGATGCTCGAACTGAGCATGTACGACGACATTCCGCATCTGTTGTCGCCGGTCGTGACCGATCCCGCCAAGGCGGTGCGCGCGCTGAAATGGGCGGTCGAGACGATGGAGGATCGCTATCGCCAGATGTCCTCCGTCGGCGTGCGCAGCCTCGCCGGCTTCAACGACAAGGTGCGCGGTGCGAAGGCCAAGGGGCAGCCGCTCGGGCGGAAGGTGCAGACGGGGTATCATCCGGATACCGGCGCGCCGATGTACGAGGAGGAGAAGCTCGAATACGACGTCCTGCCGCAGATCGTGGTGATCGTCGACGAGCTCGCCGACCTGATGATGACCGCGGGCAAGGAGGTCGAGTTCCTCATCCAGCGGCTTGCGCAGAAGGCACGCGCCGCGGGTATCCACCTGATCATGGCAACGCAGCGGCCATCGGTCGACGTCATCACCGGCGTCATCAAGGCCAATCTGCCGACCCGGATCAGCTTCCACGTCACGTCGAAGATCGATTCGCGGACCATCCTCGGCGAACAGGGCGCGGAGCAGCTGCTGGGCAAGGGCGACATGCTCTACATGCCGGGCGGCAAGGGCATCGTGCGTGTGCATGGGCCGTTCGTGACCGACGACGAAGTGCGGCTGGTGGCGGATCACTGGCGCTCGCAGGGGCTGCCGGATTACATCTCGTCCGTGACCGAGGAGCCCGAGGAGAGCTTCGCGCTCGAGGGCTCGCCGACCGGGGAGGACTCCGCCGAAGACCAGCAATACCGCCAGGCGATCCAGCTGGTCTGCGAGTCGCAGAAGGCGTCGACCTCGTGGCTGCAGCGGCAGTTGCGGATCGGCTACAATTCGGCTGCGCGGTTGATCGAGCGGATGGAGAAGGACGGCATCGTCGGTCGCCCGGATCATGTCGGCCGCCGCGAAGTGCTCCGCGATACCGAGGGGCATGCGATCTAGCGTCGCGGTGCTGCGCCGCTCCGTCCTTTTGCCTCGCTGTTCCCTCGCGAACGCGGGGGTCCAGGAACCAAGAACGATGTCGTCTGGAACCCTAAGCTCCTGCCTTCGCGGGAGAACTGGGAGGGGCGCTCGTCACCAAGTGACGCACGCAGACCGGGGTTTCGATCAGCCGAGACCCGGTATACGGGGTTGATACAAGTTACGAAAAACAGGTGGGCGTAATGCAGTATCGGCGGTTGTTTGCGGCGGCGTTTGCGCTCGCCCTACCCAGTCAGGTCTCCGCGCAGGACACCGCCAAGCAGACCCCCGGCAGCACCGCCACCGACACGCAGCATCGCCCGCGCGCCGGCGTGCGTCGCGACAGCGATCTCTCCCCGTCGGCGCTGACTGCCGATACGCGGCGCACCCCGCCCCCCGGACTGTTCGCCGACTGGTTCGACATCCGCAAGCGCCTCGCGGATCGCGGTATTGGTGTCAGCGCCCGCTATGCCTCGGAAAGCGGCTATAATTTCTCGGGCGGCGACCGGAAGCTGTTGCGCGAGACAGGTCAGTTCGACGTCGGCGTACTGCTCGATCTCGACAAGGTGGTTGGGCTGAAGGGCGGCGCGTTCCAGGCGACCGTCACCTATCGCCGCGGCCGCGATCTCGGCGCGGACGCCAATCTCGGCGTGCTGCAACAGGTCCAGGAAGTATACGGCCGCGGCCAGACCGTCCGCCTCACGCAATTCTGGTACGAGCAGAAGATCGGTGAGAAATTCGAGATCAAGGCAGGCCGGACCAATCCCGGCGAGGATTTCGCGGTCTTCTCCTGCTATTTCCAGAACCTCAGCTTCTGCGGCGCGCAGCCGGGCAATCTGGTCGGCGATTACTGGCAGAACTGGCCGGTCGGCCAATGGGGCGCACGGCTGCGCTACGACGTCAACGACCATCTGACACTAAAGACCGCCGCCTACGAGGTGAACCCGCGCAATCTCGAAAAGGCCTTCGTGATCGGCCGGTTCCACGGCGCGACCGGCGCGCTGATCCCGGTCGAGGCGGAATGGCGTCGCGGCGATAACGATGGCCGGGTCGGCGCATACAAGCTCGGCGGCTGGGTCAACACCTCGAACGGCGACGACGTGTTCTACGATGTGAACCGCCAGCCGATCGCGATCACCGGGCTCGAACCCCTCCGCCGCAGCGCACGCTACGGGGTGTATTTAAATCTCCAGCAACAGGTCACCGGCACGTCGAAGGACGGCAAGTCGGTCACCGGACTCAGCGTGTTCCTCAACGCGACTCAGGCCGACCGCGCGACCTCGACCACCGACAATCAGGTTGCAGCCGGGCTGTTCTACAAGGGACTGGTGCCGTGGCGGCCGGGCGACATCCTCGGCTTCGGCGTCGCGCGAACCAACGTGAACGGGCGCGTCGCGAAGGGCGAGGCGCTCGATCCGACGCGGCCCGCCGTGCAGGACGCCGAATACGCGTCGGAGATTTATTACAGCGTCCATCCGACCCGGTGGCTCGAATTGCGGCCGAATGTGCAGTTCATCCACAACCCCGGAGGTGTGCATGACGCGAACGACGTCGGCGTACTGGGTATGAAGGCTGCGATCACGCTGTAGCGGGGGTATCGACTTTACACGTTGCCGACGTCCGCCTCCCCCGTCATCCTGACGAAAGTCAGGATCCAGAGTAACACTCGCTGACCTGCTTGATCCTGGGTCCTGACTTTCGTCAGGATGACGGATGCGGGTTGTGCGGTGGCCGCACATCGAATTCAGTGGCGGTTCAAGCGCGGGCGGGCAACGGTCGCCCCTTGAGGAGAATTCGATGTTCAATACCCGCCCCGCGGTGATCGCGACGATCGCCGCTTTGTCCGTCGCCGCCGTGCCCTCGCCAATCGCCGCGCAGGCGACCGGTGATCTGGCCGCCGTGCAGAAATCCCTCCAGGCAATGGAGACGATGACTGCCGATTTTTCGCAGGCGGATCGCAACGGCAAGGTGCTGACCGGCGTGCTGACGCTGAAGAAGCCCGGCAAGATCCGTTTTCAGTACCAGAAAGGCGTGCCGATCCTGATCGTCGCGGAGGGCGGCGCGCTGACCTTCATCGATTATTCGGTGAAGCAGGTGCAACGCTGGCCGATCAAAAACTCGCCACTGGTCGTATTCCTCGATCCGTCGCGCGATATCACGCGTTATGCCAAGCTCGTACCCGGCTATGATCCACGGATCATATCGGTCGAGGTGAATGATCCAAAACATCCTGAAACTGGCAAGATCACCCTGGTATTCGTGCGGAGCGCGAGCGCACCCGGTGGACTGATGCTGCAAGGTTGGGTTGCGCTCGACAGCCAGAACAACCGCACGACCGTCCGGCTGACCAACCAGAAATTCGGCGTTCCGGTCAGCGACAATACCTTCCGCTGGAACGATCCGCGCCGCACGGGTGTAAGAAAGTAACGTAAAATCGGTGTCATTCATGCAAGCGACAGGTTCGGCCCCCTAGAGAGTGGCCTGCGGATGTGGGGCATTCGGGATTTTTCCCCCTGTTGCCCGGATGGTTTCCCCATTTCTTGCCTGCGTGACGAACGCTGAGTTGGCCCTCGCTCCATGCCCCCGGAGCGAGGGTCTTTCGCGTAGAGCGGCAAGAAGACTGCGTCTTCATGACTCGCTCAAGCGCGGCCGGCGGGCCCCTGTCTTCCCAGGGCCCGTCCGACGACAACGGCTTTGCCGATGGCGCCTTCTGACTTCTCCCTTCTTCCGCACCCCCAGCAGCGTTCCTTGTCCCCACCCCCACGCGACGCTACATCGCGCTCGTGAAGATCGTCTCCTGGAACATCAACTCGGTCCGCTTTCGGATCGCCATCGTCGAACAGTTTCTGCGCGACGAGCAGCCCGACATCCTGTGCCTGCAGGAGACCAAGGTGATCGACGGCGACTTCCCGCTGGAGGCGTTCCGGGCGCTCGGCTACGAGCACATCGTCCTGCACGGCCAGCGCATGCACCACGGCGTCGCGATCCTGAGCCGAGTGCCGATCGTCGAGGACGACCGCTTCGACTGGCAGGCAAACAGCGAGGCGCGCCACATCGGCGTCCGCCTGGAGAACGGCGTACGGCTCGAGAACGTCTACGTCCCCGCCGGCGGCGACGTCCCCGACCGCGAGGTGAACCCCAAGTTCGGTCAGAAGCTCGATTTCATCGAGCGCATGACGACATGGTCGGAAACGTTGCCAGGCCCCACCATCCTGGTCGGCGACTTCAACATCGCCCCGCTCGAATCGGACGTCTGGAGCCACAAGCAGTTGCTCGACGTCGTCAGCCACACCCCGGTTGAGGTCGAGGCACTCGGCAAGTTGCAGGCGGCCGGCGACTGGGTCGATCTCGGCCGCCGCTTCCACCCTGCCCCCGCCCGCCTGTTCACATGGTGGAGCTACCGCGCCAAGGACTGGGCCGCCTCGGACCGCGGGCGTCGGCTCGATCACATGTGGGCGACCGGTGCCGCCGCCGAAGCCGCGGTGTCGCACCACGTCTACGAACGCTGCCGAAGCTGGCTCAAGCCATCCGACCACGTCCCGATCATGACCGAGTTCGCGTTTTGAGTAATCCTCGCGCAGCGGCACGCGCGGTGGACGCTTTACGACGTGGCTGGCCGATCGCGATCGAAGGACTGGTGCTGCTCGCGGTCGAGACGGCGGATGCGGAGCGGTTGGCGGCGTTCGATCCCGACGCGAATGGCGGCGTCCTGATCTCGTCGGGTCGCGCGGCGACGTTGAAGCTCGCGAACCAGCTCGCGGCGGCGGATCCGACCGAGCCCGTGCTCGTCGATCGCGCCCCCTGGATCGACTTCGCCGCCGCGACCGCGCTGGCCGATCCGCAATTCGACTTGGCCACCCCCCTCAAGGGTCCGTTCCAGACGCTCCCGCTCGCCGATCCGGACGCGGCGGCAGCTGCCTTGCGCCTTGCCCGGATCGCGGGATTGCTGCCGGCGTTCTTCCTCGGCACGGGCGAACCCGAGGTCCACATCGCCCGCGCGGACATCGACGCACATGAGGACGCGAACCGACTGACACTCGCGGCACGCGCACGGCTTCCGGTCGAAGGCGCGGAGGATGCGGAAATCGTCGCTTTCCGCAGCCCCGAAAGCGCGGACGAGCACATCGCGCTGCTGATCGGCCAGCCCAACGGCCAGCCGCCGCTCGTCCGTCTCCACAGCGAGTGCCTGACGGGCGACGTGCTCGGCAGCCTCAAATGCGATTGCGGGCCGCAGTTGCACGCCGCGATCCACGCGATCCAGCATGGCGGCTGGGGTATCCTGCTGTATCTGCGGCAGGAAGGTCGCGGGATCGGGCTGGTCAACAAACTGCGGGCGTATGCGTTGCAGGACCAGGGCTTCGATACGGTCGACGCGAACACGCGGCTCGGCTTTGCGGTCGATGCGCGCGATTTCGGCGTGGCGGCTCGGATGCTCACTCTGCTT
Source organism: Sphingomonas sp. PP-F2F-G114-C0414 (assembly GCF_003688595.1). GTDB lineage: Bacteria > Pseudomonadota > Alphaproteobacteria > Sphingomonadales > Sphingomonadaceae > Sphingomonas. The sequence continues at coordinate 276,855 of NZ_RCWT01000013.1, read as the reverse complement.
GGCCAGCGTGAGGTACGGTTGCTGACCAACAACCCCGCCAAGGTCGCCGGGCTCGAAGCGGCAGGCGTGACGGTGATCGAACGCGTGCCGCATTTCCTGCCGTCGAACCCGCACAACGCGCAGTATCTCGCGACCAAGCGCGACCGCACGGGGCACCAGTTCTGAGCGAGAGCCCGCCTTCCCCGCCGCCGCCGCCGCCGCCCTCACGCCGCCTGATCGTCGTGTTCGGTGCAGCGGTGCGTCCTGACGGGAGCCCGAGTCCAACGCTCGCGCGGCGGATCGCGTTCGCGGCGGCTGCGGCGGCGCGCTATGTCGATGCGGACCTGTTCTGCTCGGGGGCGAAGGGTGCGCATGGGCCGTCCGAGGCGTCGGTGATGGCGGATGTACTGGCAGAGACGGTCGATCGGTCGCGAATCCAACTCGACGAGGCGAGCGTCGATACGTTGCAGAGCGTCGTGGCTGCGACCGCGTTCGCGCGCGCGGGGCATTATGCGCAGTGCATGATCTGCACCGACGGGTATCATCAGCCGCGTATCCGGATGCTGTTCGCGATGCTCGGCATGCCCGCAAGCGCGATCCACGTGCCGCATGGCGGGAGCCGGCGGTACCAGCTCAAGATGCGGTCGCGGGAAGCGGCGGCTATCCCGTATGATCTGGTCGCGGGGATCGGCGCGATCTGGCGACGTAAGCGGGGCTAGCGGTCGCCGCGGACGCGTTGAGTTTGCGCATTCCTCGAACGTCCCCCCCGGCGAAGGCCGGGGTCCAGTCGGGAAAGCCGATGTAACGAAGGTCCGTCAGCCGTCATCGCCGTTTCCCAACTGGACCCCGGCCTTCGCCGGGGAGGATGTGGCTATCGGGGCGGAATACTGGCTGGCTTGTCCCTGACTTTCAGGACCGGGGTCTAGGTTACCCGATCAACCGCGCCACATCGTCGAAACTCTCCGCCAGCGCGTCAACACCGATCGCCTTCAACCGCGCGCCATGCTCGGCGTTGCAATGCGACCCCGCCGACAAGCCGATGACGTAGCCCCCCGAAGCCACAGCCCCAGTCGCCCCCACCGGCGAGTCTTCAAGGATCACCGTCCGCGCGATATCGACCCCGAGTTGCCGCGCACCGAACAGATACAGATCCGGCGCCGGCTTGCCGTTCCTCACGTGTTCGCGCCCGCTATAAAGATGGTCACCAAACGCATCGCGCAGGCCGATATGCTCCAGATGACGCGCGATCCATGAGACCGGGCTAGACGATACGATCGCCTTGGGCAGGTCGGCAGGGAGCGAGCGGACGAACGCCACCGCGCCCTCGATCGCGTCGACGCCTGCGGCCATCACGCGCTCGTCCTCGGCCTCCCGCGCGGCGTAGAAATCATCGGTGAGCGGCCTCCCGATCCAGCGCTCGATCGCATCGATGAACTGCGGCCCGGCGAGCCCCATGAAGTTCGCCATCGACTCATCTGCCGTGGTCGGATGCCCCGCGGCGGTCAACCATTCCGCGATATGGCGATTGCCGACGGCTTCGCTGTCGATCAGCACGCCGTCGAAGTCGAACAGCAGCGCGTCGAATCGGACCGCAATGCTCAAGCGCCCGTCCCCCGCGCGCCGAACAACCCGCTGCCGATCCGGACATGAGTCGCGCCGATCGTCACCGCGGTCTCGAAGTCGTCGGACATGCCCATGCTGAGGCCGGTCAACCCATGATCGCGCGCCAGCTTTGCCAGCAGCGCGAAATACGGCGCCGGCTCGATGTCCGCGGGTGGCAGACACATCAGGCCCGCGATCGACAGGCCGGCAGCGCGCGCCTGGTCCACCAGCGCGGGCAGGTCGGCGATCGCGCAGCCACCCTTTTGCGGTTCGCCGCCGATGTTGACCTGGAGGAAACAGTTCGGCCGACGATCGCTCGCCTCCATCGCCTTCCCCAGCGCGGTGACCAGCGACGGGCGATCGACCGCATGGATGCAGTCGAACAGCGCCACTGCCTCGGCCGCCTTGTTCGACTGGAGCTGGCCGATCAGGTGCAGTTCGACGTCGGGATACGCCACACGCAACCCCGGCCATTTTTCCGACGCTTCCTGCACACGATTCTCGCCGAACACGCGCTGGCCCTCGGCGAGCAGCGGTTCGATCGCCTCGACGGGGTGCGTCTTGGAGACCGCGATCAGCGTCACATCGTCCGCGCGGCGATCGGCGATCTCTGCGGCCTTGGCGATCCGGCTGCGGATGGCCTGCAATTTGGTGGTGTCGTCAGCAATCATGCCGCGCGCTATAGGCAGCGGCGTGGCCCGTCGTAACCCCATTCCCACACGCTGGTTGATGACGGACGAGCGTATGGGCGATGCACTGTGGCGCGCGCTCACGCGATTGCCGCCGGGATCCGGCGTGGTGTTTCGGCATTATGCCACGCCCGAGCGAGAACGGCGGGCATTGCTGCGGCGAGTTATCCGCGTCGCACGGCTGCGCAGGTTGGTCGTAGTGGTGGCTGGAAACTCTGCGATCTCGGCCGACGGTGTGCATGGTCGGGCACAGACCCGCGGGATCAGAACCTGGCCTGCCCATTCACGCATCGAGGCGTTGGCCGGAATACGCGCTGGGGCTCATGCCCTGTTCGCGTCGCCAATCCATCCCACCCGGTCGCACGACGACGCGGCGGGGATCGGTCCGGCGCGGGCCATACGAATCGGACGAGGGCTTGGGATACCGGTGATCGCGCTGGGCGGGATGACCGAGTCGCGCTGGCGGCGCATCCAGCGTTTCGGGTTCCACGGCTGGGCCGCGATAGATGCCTGGATGCCTATAATACACCGTTGTCCTGACGAGAGTCAGGATCCAGCGCCATGAGACCCAGCGATCAGTAACCCTGGGTCCTGAGTTTCGTCAGGATGACGGGAAGGTAGAGTTGCGCACCACCCAGATCCAGCTAGCCACGATCAGTCTCGATTTCCGACGAGCATCGCTCCACGGGACGACTAGAAGCGGAAGGCGGTGCCCAGATACACGGCCTGGCTGTCGCGACGGTCGTCGTCGACCTTCACGAAGCGCTCGCGGTCCGAGCGATACCGGACGCCCGCCGTCACAGCGAGGCTGCGCGTCAGGGCGTAGGAGCCACCGACGTCGACCGAATAGCTCGGCGCTTCCTCGACGAGGTGCGGTGCGTTGGCGAGCGGACGGTCCGCCACGGCCTTCACGGTGCCGCTGAACTTCTTCGCGCTATAGCTTACCGCCAGATCAGCCGCTTCACGCCCACCCGGCATCGCGCCGAGATCAAGCTTGTTCACGTCGCCCGAGATCGCGAATCGCTTCCAACCCACCGACATGCCGAGGTTATACGCGATCGGCGCAATACCGACGGTCGGCGTGGTCGAAGCAAGGCTGGCCGTGTTCGCGATGCCGCGGTTGGTCTGCGCACGGACCGCGACGGTCACCGCGCGGTTGTCCTGGCGCGTTTCGGCCGGCGTAAAGCGGAAGCTGCCGGCGTCGAAGCCACCGCGCGCGAACATCGCGGCAAGGCGGGGGTCTGCAGCGGCGGGCGTAAACGATCCGATACCGCGAACCGCGGCGACGTTATGCTTGGCGATCCGGGCGGGCTGTTCGCTGGCGCCGAAGGCAGGCGCGACGATTGCGGCGGTGGCGACAAGCGCCCCGGCAACCACCCCGAATATTCCCCCACGCGTCATCACAACGAATCTGTCCTTCGAATCCCGTAATCGGATCCTCGTGAAACTGCGTCTATCACGAATTGATCCACCGCAAAGGCCGCAGACCCGGCGGATTGCCCTCTTCGTCGCTGATTTGTCGGACAGTGTTGCAATCAGCACACAGATCGCTGCGTTAGCGCTACCGGATCGGTCCTAACCGACTCGTTTTGCCGCGCGAATATCGTCCCGTCCGGCGCTCGCTCAGCCCTATGGCTGTGATACCCGCGTCTGCTTGCGGGCACGCGGGCTCGCCTGTAGAGCAAGGGCTGATTTTCTTGCCAGGATGATGCCCATGTTTCGCCGCTCGCGTATCGCAGTCGTGCTGTTTGCCCTGCCTCTCGTCGCTTGCGGCGGCGGATCGGCGCGTCCCAAGGCGGATCTCGCCGCGTCGAAGATCACGACGATCGGCGTCAACAGCTATCTGTGGCGCGCGAGCCTCGACACGCTCGGATTCATGCCGCTGCTCCAGACCGACTCCAATGGCGGCGTGATCGTCACCGACTGGTACATCAATCCGCAGACGCCGACCGAGCGCATGAAGGTGACCGTCTCGATTCTCGACCAGGATCTGCGCGCCGATGCACTCCGTGTCGCCGCGCTTCGCGAAGTCAATCGCGGCGGCCAGTGGGTCTCGTCGCCTGTCCAGGCCGCGACCACGCAGAAGCTCGAGGATATCATCCTGACCAAGGCCCGCGACCTGCGCCGCGCCTCGATCGCGGGCTGAGGACGACATAATGGCGTCGCGTTTCAATGCGTTGAAGGCGGACGCGGCGTGGCAGAAGGTCTGGGACGAGCGCAAGACGTTCGCCGCGGACGACCTGTCGACCAAGCCGCGCTCGTACGTGCTCGAGATGTTCCCCTATCCGTCGGGGCGCATCCACATGGGGCATGTCCGGAACTACACGATGGGCGACGTGCTCGCGCGGTTCCGTCGGATGAAGGGCATGGAAGTGCTCCATCCGATGGGCTGGGACGCGTTCGGCATGCCCGCCGAGAACGCGGCGATGGAAAAGGGCGTGCATCCGGGCAATTGGACGCGCGCCAACATCGCGACGATGAAGGCGCAGCTGAAGCGCCTGGGTTTCGCGCTCGACTGGACGCGCGAACTGGCGACCTGCGAGCCTGAGTATTACGGGCATGAGCAGGCGCTGTTCCTCGACCTGTTCGCGGCCGGCCTCGTGTACCGCAAGGAATCGGCGGTAAACTGGGACCCGGTCGACATGACCGTGCTCGCCAACGAGCAGGTGATCGACGGTCGTGGCTGGCGTTCGGGCGCCCTGGTCGAGCGGCGCAAGCTGTCGCAGTGGTTCCTGAAGATCACCGACTTCGCCGACGAGCTGGTCGACGGGTTGGGCGCGCTCGAGCACTGGCCCGACAAGGTCAAGCTGATGCAGGAAAACTGGATCGGCCGCAGCCAGGGCCTGCAATTCAAGTTCGCAATCCTCCCCGGCACGGGGAGGGGGACTGCCGACGAAGCCGGGGGTGGAGGGGGCGCGCCACATACGGCAGCGCCCGCCGACAGCCCCCTCCCCCATCCTGCGGATGGTCCCCCTCCCCGTTCCGGGGAGGAATTCGTCGAGGTCTTCACCACCCGCCCGGACACGATGTTCGGCTCCAGCTTCGTCGCGGTCGCCGCCGATCACCTGATCGCGCGCGCCATCGCCGAGACGAACCCCGACGCCGCGGCCTTCATCGAACTCTGCAAGCGTGGCGGCACCACCGCGGCGGAACTCGACACGCAGGAAAAGCTCGGCTTCGACACCGGCCTCCGCGCGGTGCATCCGCTCGACAAGACGTGGCACTTGCCCGTCTACATCGCGAACTTCGTGCTGATGGAATACGGCACCGGCGCTGTGTTCGGCGTGCCCGCGCACGACCAGCGCGATCTCGATTTCGCGCGCAAATACGACCTGCCCGTCAAACGCGTCGTCAGCGAAGGCGATGACGAGGCGCCCGTGTTTGTCGGCGACACCGCCTGGACCGGCGCCGGCACCATCGTGAACTCGCACTTCCTCGATGGCATGGACATCGAGGACGCCAAGCGCGTCGTGATCGAGCGCGCCGAGGGCGAAGGCTGGGGCAAGGGCACGACCGTGTTCCGCCTGCGCGACTGGGGCGTCAGCCGCCAGCGTTACTGGGGCACCCCGATCCCGATCATCCACTGCGACGCGTGCGGCGCGGTGCCGGTGCCGAAGGACCAGCTGCCGATCGTGCTGCCCGAGGACGTCAGCTTCGACATCCCCGGCAACCCGCTCGATCGCCACCGGACCTGGAAGCACGTCCCCTGCCCGTTGTGCGGTGCGAACGCGCGACGCGAGACCGATACGCTCGACACGTTCGTCGATTCGTCGTGGTATTTCATCCGCTTCGCAAGCCAGCCGGACGCGAAACCGTTCGACCGGACGGGCGCGGAGAAGTGGCTGCCGGTCAACCAGTATATCGGCGGCGTCGAGCACGCGATCCTGCACCTGCTTTACGCCCGCTTCTGGACGCGCGCGCTGAAGCATATCGGCATGCTCGACATCGCCGAGCCGTTCGCCGGGCTGTTTACGCAAGGCATGGTCACGCACGAGACGTATAGCCGGGGCGACGCCGGCGACGCGCAGCCGGAGGCCGACACGGACGACGACGATTCGAGCGACGCGCCGGTGAAGACGAAGTGGCTGTCTCCCGACGAGGTCCGCAAGACCGATGCGGGGTATATCGAGATCGCGACCGGCGGCCCCGTGACGGTCGGTCGCGTGACGAAGATGTCGAAGTCGAAGAAGAACACTGTCGATCCCGAGCCGATCGTCGACCAGTATGGCGCCGACGCGGTGCGCTGGTTCGTGCTCTCCGACTCGCCCCCCGAGCGCGATCTCCCGTGGAGCGAATCCGGCATCGAAGGCGCGTGGCGGTTCGTCCAGCGTCTCTGGCGCCTGATCGAGTCCGACGATGCAGCCAAGGCCGAGGGCGACGACATCGCCTTGCGCAAACTCTGCCACCGCACGACCGTCGGTATCGAGAGCGATATCAATGCCTTGCAGTTCAACAAGGCGGTCGCACGGCTCTATTCCCTGTGCAGCGCGATCGAAAAGGCAGCGCCCTCCGCGGACCGCGAACAGGCGATCCGCACGTTGCTGCTGCTCGTCAGCCCGATGGTCCCGCACGTCGCCGAGGAAGCCTGGGCGACCGCCGGAAACGACGGCCTGATCGCCGACGCCGCCTGGCCGATCGTCGATCCGGCGATGCTGGTCGACGACGAGGTCACGATCGCGGTGCAGGTCAACGGCAAGCTCCGCGACACGCTCGTCTTCCCCAAGGGCGCACCGAAGGACGAGGTCGAAGCCGCCGCGCTCGCCTCCGAGAAGATCGTCCGCCTGCTCGAGGGCAAGCCGCCCCGGAAAGTGATCGTCGTGCCCGACCGTCTCGTGAACATCGTCGCATGAAGCGTCTAGCGATCCTCGGCGCGCTCGCGCTGGCCCCCGCACTGTCCGGCTGCGGCCTGCATCCACTCTATGCAGGCGGCAGCAGCGGTCCGGTCGCGGCGGCGCTCGGCCAGGTCGAGATCGCACCGATCGCGGGCAAGAACGGCTGGCTGATGGCCACCGCGCTGCGCGATCGCCTGCCCTCGAACGGCGCACCGGCGCTGTACCGGATCGACATCCGCCTCGACGACCAGATCAGCGGCCTGGGCGTCCGGACCGACGACAGCGTCTCGCGCGAACGTCGGACGCTGCGCGCGCGCTATCAGCTCGTTCGGATCGGCGACAATTCGGTGCTGCTCGACGCGACTGCCGGCTCCGACGCCGGCATCGACGTCGTCCGCTCCGAATATGCGACGATCGCCGCCGAGAACACTGCGCTCGAACGCCTGTCGCAGATCGTCGCCGACCAGATCGTCGCGCGTGTTGCGCTGTATGCGCGCAACACGCCCGCGGTCGCCGCGGCGCAGGCCACTCCGCCCGCCAAGTGAAGGCCAGCGCCGGCCAGATCCGCGGTGCGCTGGCCAAACCGGGTGGCGACATCCGCCTTTACCTGCTCCACGGCCCCGACGAGGCCGGCGCGAGCGACCTCGCCCGCGTGCTGGCCAAGGCGATGGGCGCGGATGCCGAGCGCGTCGATCTCGACGGCTCGACGCTCAAGAGCGACCCCGGCCGGCTGACCGACGAAGCCGCCTCGCTGTCGCTGTTTGCGGGCGCAAGGTTCGTCCGCGTCGCGTCGGCCGGCGAGGAAAGCCTCGAAGCCTTCACCAACCTCCTGACGGCCGAACGCGTCGGCAACCCCGTCGTCGCGATCGCCCCGACGGTCAAATCCACCGCCAAGATCGTCAAGCTCGCGATCGACTCCCCGCGCGCGATGGCGTTCGCCTGCTACGCCCCAACCGCGCAGGACGCCGAACGCCTCGCGACGACGATCGCGGGCGAGAACGGCCTCCGCCCCGCCCCCGGCGTCGCCCGCCGCCTCGTCGATACGACCGGCGGCGACCGCGCCGTCATTTCGCGCGAGATCGAGAAGCTCGCACTATACCTAGACGCCGCGCCCGATCGGCCTGCGGACCTCGATCACCACGCGCTCGATGCGGTCGGCGCAGACCTCGGCGATGCGGAAATGAGCCGCGCGATCGACGCCGTGATCGAAGGCCGGGTCGACGATCTCGGCGCCGAACTCGCCGTACTCGAAGAGGCCGGCACTTCGCCGATCCCCTGGCTCCGCCAACTCGTCCGCCGCCTGATCGCGCTCGCCGACATGCGCGGCGAAATCGACCGCGGCGAAGCGGTCGACGCGGTGATGAAACGCCACCGCGTGTTCTTCAAGGAAGAGGCCAGCACGGCTAGGTCGTTGCGCCGCTGGTCGCCGGTAATGCTCGCCACCGCGATCCAGCGCGTCCGAACCGCCGAGCGCGCGATCATGGCATCGGGGAATGCTGGCGGGGTGGTGGCGGAAGCGGCCGTGGTGGCGCTCTCCCAGGCGATCGCACGGCGAAACTAACGCGCATCCGCAACCGCATTCGCGTCTGCCTCGCTTCCCTATTCCCGCCCCCCACCTTCCGTCATCCCGGCGCACGCCGGGACCCATGGATAGGGTGCGATCACTAACGAAGCGGACCGCAACCGTGGGTCCCGGCTTCCGCCGGGATGACGGAAATTATTGGTTCACCCTCCACCCTTCACGCCCTCCTATCCCCGTTCGTCCTGAGCGAAGTCGAAGGAGGGTCCGGAACGCAGGTGCTTCGACTTCGCTCAGCACGAACGGGCCGGGGGTAATTGGCTCAGGTTGGCCCGCGTTCTAGATCGCTCCACCCGTAAGCCGCTGACAAACCATATCAAGCTGGTCGAGCGTCGAGTAATTCAACGTCAGCGTTCCCCCAGTCTCGGTATGCGCCACCTTCACCTGCAACCCGAGCAAATCTGCCAACTGCCGCTCCAACGCAGCGATATCCGCATCCGGCACCCGAGGCTCGGACGATACACCACCACCACGACTCCGCCCAGGCTTCGCATCGCGTGCCAGCTTCTCGGTCTCGCGTACCGACAGCCCCCGCGACACGACCTGGTCCGCGAGCGACTCCACGTCCGGCGACCCCAGCAACGCCCGAGCATGCCCCATCGACAGCGACCCATCGACCACCTGCGACTGCACCTGCGCCGGCAGCTCCAACAGCCGCAGCAGGTTCGCGACATGACTGCGCGACTTGTGGACGATCTTGGCGAGCACCTCCTGCGTATGCCCATACTCGCCCGCCAGCCGCTGATACGCTTGAGCCTCTTCGATCGCGTTGAGATCCTCGCGCTGGATGTTCTCGATCAGCGCGATCTCGAGCGTCTCGGCATCGTCGAAGTCGCGAACGACGACCGGCACCTCGTGCAGCCGTGCGCGCTGCGCCGCCCGCCAGCGCCGCTCGCCCGCGACGATCTGGAAATCATGCCCATGCGGCCGAACCACGATCGGCTGGATCAGCCCGCGCGACGCGATCGACGCCGCCAGCTCGTCGAGCATCGCCTCGTCGAAATGCCGCCGCGGCTGATCGGGATGCGGCGACAGCGAACTGACCGGCAGCATCCGCACGCCCGAAGACTGCGGAGCAGACGCCCCATCGGCGGACACCGGCGTCTCGCGCGCCATCTCGCCGAGCAGCGCGTTGAGGCCCCTGCCCAGTCCCGGCCGCCCCCGCTTGTTCTCGCTCATGCCGCGGCCTGCGCGGTAGCGGGAAGCCGGCCGATCAGCTCACGCGCCAGCGCGATATACGCCTGCGAGCCCGAACACCGGTGATCGTAGATCAACGCGGGCAACCCGTGGCTCGGCGCCTCCGACAGCCGCACGTTGCGCGGGATCACCGTCTCGAACACGACCTTGCCCAACACGGCACGAACATCCGCCGAGACCTGGTCGGTCAACCGGTTGCGCCGATCGAACATCGTCAGCGCCACCCCCAGGATCGAGAGACCCGGATTGAACCGCTGGCGGATCCGCTCGACCGTACTCAACAACTGCGACAACCCCTCGAGCGCGAAAAACTCGCATTGCAGCGGCACCAGCAGCGAGTCCGCCGCGACCATCGCGTTGATCGTCAGCAGCCCCAGCGACGGCGGGCAATCGATCAGCGCGATATCCCACGGCCCCTGCGCCGCCTTCACCGCGCGATCGAGCCGGTGCGTACGCGCGTCGAAATCGACCAGCTCGATCTCCGCGCCCGACAGGTCGACCGTCGCCGGGACGATATCGAGCCGCGGCACGCGCGTATGCACCACCGCTTCCTCGATCGACGTCTCGCCGACCAGCACGTCGTAGCTCGACCGCTCGCGCTGCGAATGGCCGATGCCCAGCCCGGTCGACGCGTTGCCCTGCGGATCGAGATCGACCAGCAGCACGCGCATGCCCGTGGCGGCCAGCGCGGTCGCGAGGTTGATGGCGCTGGTGGTCTTGCCCACCCCACCCTTTTGATTGGCGACCGCGATGGTAATCATCGCGCGCTTACCCGATCCAGAACCACGATCGACGACTCCGGGTTCGTGACGCTTTGTTCCACGTGGAACATAAACCGCCAATGCTGCTTGAGCGCGGCAAGCTCCTCCTCGTCGAAACGCCCCCGAGGAAGCAACCACCGCGTCTCCGTTGTGGCGCAGTGCACCGCGCCACGCAAAAGGTTTTGCAACGAGGCCACCGCGCGAGCGGAAATGATCGAAGCGTCGGCCGTGGCATTCTCGACCTTGGACGCGTGGACGCGGACCTGCTCTCCGAGCCCAAGCCGAGCGACACACAGCTGGAGGAAGTCCGCACGCCGCCGACGGGGCTCGACCAGATCGACCGGCCCCTCGCGAACCAGTGCTACGACCATGCCGGGAAAACCCCCGCCAGTGCCAATATCGAGCCACCGCTTCGCCGACGTATCCGCCCCGGCGAGAGCGACGAGCTGGAGCGAGTCCACCACATGCCGATCCCAGATCGTCGGGATCGTCGACGGCGCAATCAGATTCTGGTGCGGCGCTTCCTCGACGACCATCGCCACGAACGCGTTCAAGCGCTCGGCTGCCTCCGCCCCGAACCGCTCGGTCGTCCAGCTCTGCGCGTCGTCTTCGGTCATGCTGGCACTCGTTTCGTATGCAATAATACGGCCGACAGAGCCGCAGGTGTGATCCCCCGCACCCGCGCGGCCGCGGCCAGCGAGGTTGGCCGCGCAGCACTCAGGCGATCGATCATCTCGTTCGAAAGGCCAGGCACGCGGTCATAGGCAAGGTCCTCCGGCAAACGGATCGCCTCGTCGGCCCGCAACCGCGCGACCTCCTGCGCCTGCCGCTCGATATATGGAGCGTAGCGCGCGTCCTCTAACACTTCGTCAACGACTGCCGTCGGGATCCCCGCCGCAGCGTCAGGCGCGACATGTGCGAGCTTGACCCCTTCGAACCGAAGCCAGTCGAACGCCGTCCGCCGCGCACCGTCTCGACCAATCGCCACACCCTGATCGGCAACTTCGGTAGCAGTCCGCTCACAATCGAGCGCCGACCGGAAGCGAGCACGATCCTCGGCCAGCGCATGCTGATGCGCCAGACGCTCGGATCCAAGACACCCCGCCGCCTCCGCAATCCCACCCAGCCGCGTCTCGGCATTGTCTGCGCGCAACGACAACCGGAACTCCGCCCGTGCCGTCAGCATCCGATACGGCTCGGTCACACCCTGCAGCGTCAGGTCGTCGATCATCACCCCAAGATAGCTTGAAGCGCGATCAAGTATTACCGGCGCCAGATCGCACGCATACGCCGCCGCGTTGAGCCCGGCGACGAGCCCCTGCCCCGCCGCTTCCTCATACCCCGTCGTGCCGTTGATCTGCCCCGCGCAGAACACCCCCTCGATCGCACCCAGCGCAAGCCGCGTATCGAGCGCTCGCGGGTCGATGTAATCATACTCGACCGCATAACCCGGCATCGTCATCGTCATGCGCTCGAGCCCCGGAATACTGACCAGCATCGCCGCCTGAACCTCGACTGGCAGCGAGGTCGACAACCCGTTCGGATAAACCGTCGCATCGTCGAGGCCCTCGGGTTCGAGGAAAACCTGGTGCCCGTCGCGGTCGCCAAACCGATGCACCTTGTCCTCGATCGACGGACAGTAACGCGGCCCCGCCGCCTCGATCGCGCCGGTGAACAGCGGAGACCGGTGGAACGCCTCGCGAATGATCGCATGCGTCCGATCGGTCGTCCGCGTGATGGCACAGGCGATCTGGGGCAATGGACGCGCACGGGTCATCGGCGACATCCTCCAGGGATCGAGGTCAGACGGCTGCTCGGCAAGCGCGCCCCAATCGATTGTCCGCCCATCGAGCCGCGGTGGCGTCCCCGTCTTCAGCCGCGCCATCGGCAGGTTCCGCACGCGCAACTGGTCCGCAAGTGGCTTGGCCGCACGCTCGCCGATCCGGCCCCCTTCCTCGCGGTCATCCCCCCGGAAGATACGTCCGCCCAGGAACGTGCCCGTCGCCAGCACGACCGCTCGTGCCGCCACGATCGAGCCGTCTGCCAGCACGACACCCGCCACGCGATCGCCATCGAAATGCAATGCCGTCGCCTCGCCCTCGACGATCGAAAGCCCCTCGGTGGCCGCGAGCATCGCCTGGATCGCACCGGAATAGAGACGCCGATCGGCCTGGATCCGAGGCCCCTGCACCGCCGAACCCTTGCTCCGATTGAGCATGCGATAGTGGATCGCGGCAGCGTCTGCAGCACGACCGATCAGCCCGTCGAACGCATCGACCTCGCGAACCATGTGCCCCTTACCGAGCCCACCGATCGCCGGATTGCACGACATCGCGCCAATATGCGCAGCGTCGAACGACACGAGCGCGGTACGCGCGCCCCTCCGCGCCGCCGCGGCTGCGGCTTCGGTTCCGGCATGGCCACCGCCAACCACCACTACATCGAACATGTCACGGCCGTAGAACGCCGCGACCGACGCGTCAAAGATGTTCCACGTGGAACATCACTTCCCGATGCAGAAACGTCCGAACAGCGCGTCGAGCATTTCCCCGGTCGCATCGAGCCCGAGCACCCCGGCAAGAATCGCGCGAGCCTGTCGAAGGTGTTCCGCGACGATAAGCGCATCGGAGTTTCGATACCGAAGAGCCTCGACCGCCGCAGCGCACTGCCGGCGCTGGTGCTGCTTCAATGCCATCTCATCGCCACGCGGCAGCATCGCAATCGCTCGCCGATGCAGTTCATCCCAAAGGGCATCGAGCGATTCCCGGTCGTTCTGCGAGACCGCCAATGTCCGGTCAGCGGGCAGTTCCCCCCGCCCCGGCAGATCGGCGCGCGCATGAATCCAGATCGCATCGGTGCGGGGCGGCGCGGTATCGGCCAGCCACATCACGATGTCCGCCGCGGCGAGCGCACCTTCCGCGCGCGTGACGCCGATCGCCTCGATCGGGTCGAGCGTATCGATCAAACCCGCGGTGTCGGTCAGCACATAGGCAACCCCGTTCTGCGTAACCGGCACGTCGATGCGGTCACGCGTCGTTCCCGAAATCGGCGAAACGATCGCCGCATCGCGTTCGCCAAGCAGGTTGAGCAGCGTCGACTTGCCGCTGTTGGGAGGACCGCCGATGACGACCCGCAGCCCGTCCTTCAGCCGCTCGACCGGCGGGGCATCGACCACCGCCTCGATCTCCGCAGCGAGCGCGTCGATCTCCGAGACGATCGCATCGAACGCGGCGGTATCGCTCGCGACGTCGTCCTCGTCGGCGAAATCAAGCATCGCCTCGACCCGCGCGGACAGCATCGCGACCGAGTCCATCCAACCGCGAACAGCCTGACTCACCCGCCCCTCCGCCGCCGTCATCGCCGCTACACGCTGGCTCTCCGTCTCCGCTTCGAGAAGGTCGGCGAGCCCCTCGGCCTCGGTCAGGTCGATGCGGCCATTGGTCAACGCACGGCGGGTGAACTCACCGGGTTCGGCATGACGCAAGCCAGGCATCCCCGACAACGCACGCTCGACCGCCGCGATCACCGCACGACCACCGTGGCAATGAAGCTCGACCAGGTCTTCGCCAGTCGCTGTAGTCGGTCCTGGAAACACGATCACCAACGCGCGATCGAGAAGCGCGTCATCTGCGTCCCGCAGTCCCCGGAGGCTAGCATGGCGCGGCACCGGCAATGGTCCCGCCAGCGCCTCGGCCGCAGCAAACGCCTGAGGCCCGCTCACGCGAACCACGGCGATCGCCGCTGGCGGTCGTCCGCTCGATACCGCGAAAATCGTCTTCACGGGAAACTCAGCCGCTTTTCGTCGCGCTGTCGAACAGGCGTTTCCACATCGCCATCCCCGCCTCGCCCATCGGCTGCCACCCACGCATCATCGATTCGAGCATCTCAGGTTTCATCTGACCGTCCGGAATGGCTTCCATCATCATCGCGATATAGCGGTCGTGGATCGGCGTCAGGTCGGGCAGCCCGACCGCGCGCCGTGCTTCCTCGGGCGTGCATTCGATCTCGATATTCATCTTCATGTGACGCACCCTCGATGACGCTTGAGCGGTCCATCGCGGCGCTGCATAGCGGGGGAATGTATGCGCGCGATGCCGCCTCGATCGCAACGCCTATCGGTCTGGTCCGCGTGACCGGCACCGGGGACCGGATCGACGCGATCGATATCGGCGTGGAGGATGGTTCCACCAGCGATGCCCCCGCGATCCTGGAAGCACTCCGCAAACTGGAAGCGTATTTCGCCGGACGGCTGACCGAGTTCGACCTGCCCCTCGCGCTCTCCCCTACCCCGCGCGGTGCCGACCTTCGCCAGGCGATCGTCGACATCGCCTACGGGGAGACCGCCAGTTACGGCGCGCTCGCCAAGGCGATCGGCTCGAGCCCGCGCGCGATCGGCCAGGCGTGCGCACGCAATCCTTTTCCGATCATCGTCCCCTGCCACCGAATCCTTGGAGCCGGCGGAGCGCTTGGTGCGTACTCCGCGGGGGAAGGCCCGATCACCAAATCCCGGCTGCTCGACCATGAGCGGCCGCCAGGAGGACTGTTATGACGAACACTACCAAGATCGCCACGCTCGCGGGCGATGGCGAATTCACCGCGTATCGCGCGACTCCCGCAGGCACGCCAAAGGTCGCGATCGTCGTGATCCAGGAGATCTTCGGCGTGAACGCAGGGATCCGCCGCAAGTGCGATACGCTCGCCGAGGCCGGCTATCTCGCAATCGCCCCCGACCTGTTCTGGCGGCTGGAGCCGGGCATCGAGCTCGATCCGGACATCAAGCCCGAGTTCGACCGTGCGCTCGAACTTATGGGCAAGTTCGACCAGGACAAGGGTATCGCCGATATCGAAGCGAGCATCCGCGCGGTCCGGTCGGAACTCGGTGACAACGCCAAGGTGGGCGTGGTCGGCTACTGCCTTGGCGGGCGCCTCGCCTTCATGACCGCGGCACGCACCGACGTCGATGCGAGCGTCGGCTATTACGGCGTCGGGATCGACGGACTGCTCGGCGAAAAGCACGCGATCGCGCATCCGGTGCTGCTGCACGTGCCGGAGGAGGATCACTTCGTCGACAAGGACGCGCAGGCTGCGATGCACGCCGGGCTCGACGATCACCCCAAGGTGACGATCTACGATTACGCGGGCGAGGACCACGGCTTCGCGACCGAGTTCGGCGAGCGCCGCTCGGATGCGTCGGCCAAGCTGGCGGACGAGCGAACGGCAAAGTTCTTCGCGGAGAACCTCGCCTAAAACCCCTCCGTCACCCCGAACTAGTCCGGGGTGACTGGGTGCTGACGACAGACATGAAAAAGGCCTCGCCGGACGATCCCGGCGAGGCCTTTTTCTTATCCCACTGCACCGCGATCAGCGCAGCAGCGAGATGATCCCGAGCGTCTCGCCGGTGCCGACCCAGCCCTCGTAGATCATCTTCAGCGCGACCACGAGGATCACTGCAAGGCCGATATACGCGATCCAGCGATACTTGTTGATGACGCGCGCGATGTAGTTCGCCGCCAGACCCATCATCGCGACCGACAGCAGTAGGCCGATGACGAGGATGCCGGGATGCTCACGCGCCGCGCCAGCGACCGCCAGAACGTTGTCGAGGCTCATCGAGACGTCGGCGACGGCCACGGCCCAGGCCGCGCTCGCGAAGCCCTTCGAGGAACGGATACCCGATCGCTCGTCGCCCTCGATCTCTTCGGAGCCCGCATTCTGCGCGCCCTCGCGGATTTCGCGCCAGAACTTCCAGCTTACCCAGAGCAGCAACAGGCCACCCGCGAAGATCAGCCCGACGATGCCCATCAGCCACGTGACGATCAACGCGAAGAAGATGCGCAGCACGAGCGCGGCGCCAATGCCGATCAGAATGACCTTCTTGCGCTGGTCGGCAGGAAGGCCAGCGGCCAGTGCGCCGACGACGATCGCGTTGTCGCCCGCGAGGACGAGGTCGATCATCAGGACCGATCCGAACGCCGCTAGCGCCTTCGGGTCGCCGAGGTTGGAGAAGTCGGCGACGATATGCTGCCAGATTTCCAGCGGCGAGCCGGGGCCCGCGGTGCTCGATGCGGCGGCGGCCAGCATGGCGATGATACTCAAGATGTCAGCTCCCGGTGACGTGGGTCACCAGCGGCGAGCGATGGTGACGGATTATAGGGCGTTTAATAGCGAAACGGCACGCGAAAGCCATTGCTCTCGCGTGCCGCTTTGGTCTGCTTGGCCGGACATGGGCAAAGCCCATGTCGTCGGTCGGGAGGCTCGCGCCCCCGCCGGCCGGATCGATGCGAGTCCCGCTGCAGCGTGCAGCGGGCCGCATTCGATCACTGATTCATGCTGTCGAAGAAATTCTCGTTGGTCTTCGAATCCTTCATCTTGTCGAGCAGGAATTCCATCGCGTCGATCGTGCCCATCTGCATCAGGATGCGGCGCAGGACCCACATCTTGCTGAGCTTGGCCTTGTCGACCAACAGCTCTTCCTTGCGGGTACCCGACTTGCCGACGTCGAGCGCCGGGAAGATGCGCTTGTCCGCAACCTTGCGATCGAGCACGATTTCCGAGTTGCCGGTGCCCTTGAACTCCTCGAAGATCACCTCGTCCATGCGGCTGCCCGTATCGATCAGCGCGGTGGCGATGATCGAGAGCGAACCGCCCTCCTCGATGTTGCGCGCGGCACCGAAGAAGCGCTTCGGACGCTGCAGCGCGTTCGCGTCGACACCACCGGTCAGGACCTTGCCCGACGATGGCACCACGGTGTTGTAGGCGCGGCCGAGTCGGGTGATCGAGTCTAGGAGGATCACGACGTCCTTCTTGTGCTCGACCAGGCGCTTGGCCTTTTCGATCACCATTTCAGCGACTTGCACGTGGCGCTGCGCGGGTTCGTCGAAGGTCGAGCTGACCACCTCGCCCTTCACGCTGCGCTGCATGTCGGTGACTTCCTCGGGGCGCTCGTCGATCAGCAGGACGATCAGGAAGACCTCGGGGTGATTGTCGGTGATCGCCTTGGCCATATTCTGCAACATGACCGTCTTGCCGACGCGCGGCGGTGCGACGATCAGCGTGCGCTGGCCCTTGCCCTGCGGCGAGACGATGTCGATCACGCGCGCCGACTTGTCCTTGACGGTAGGATCGGCGGGATCGAGCGTCAGCTTGCTCTCGGGATATAGCGGCGTGAGGTTGTCGAAATTGACGCGGTGGCGGACGACGTCGGGGTCATCGAAATTGACGGCCGTGAGCTTCACCAGCGAGAAATAGCGTTCGCCATCCTTCGGCCCGCGAATCTCGCCCTCGACCGTGTCACCGGTGCGCAGGCCGAACTTCCGCACCTGGTTCGGCGAGATATAGATGTCGTCCGGCCCCGCCAGATAGTTCGACTCCGGGCTGCGCAGGAAGCCGAAGCCGTCGGGCAGCACTTCGATCGTGCCGAGCCCCATGATCTGGTCGCCATTGTCCGCCTGCACCTTCAGGATCGCGAACAGCAGGTCCTGCTTGCGCAGCGTCGAGGCGCTCTCGACCCCCAGTTCCTCGGCCAGCTGAACCAGCTCGGCGGGTTTCTTTTTCTTCAGGTCTTTGAGATGCATGGGGATTTCCGGATAGCAATCAACGGGAGAACGCTCGGTCGGCGGTGCGCTTGGGAAGCGGAACTGGGCGAGACGAGTCTGGCAAGATACGACCGGGCAGGACGCCAGGAGGCCGTGTTGGGAGAAGGGGTTAGAATTGGGGGGGCGGTTAGTCAAGCGGGGACGGGTGCCCCGCTCTCGCCGTTCCCCTGCGAACGCAGGGGCCCAGGATCACGAACGCGATCGCCTGTAACCCTGGGCTCCTGCGTTCGCAGGAGAACACGCGGTCAGAACGGCTTAACGATCACCAGCACGACGATCAGCGTCACCGCCAGCGCAGGCACCTCGTTGAGCATCCGCAACTGCTTCCCCGCCAGCGTCGGCTTCCCCGCGGCGAGCTTCTTCGCATAGCCGACCGCCCAGCCGTGATACCCCGACAACAGCAGCACCAGCACCAGCTTCAGGTGCAGCCACCCCAGCCCCGGCGCGCCGTCCGCCAGCCCCAGGTTCAACGCCAGCGCGATCCCCAGCACCCAGACGACGATCATCGCCGGTGTCAGGATGATGTGGCGGATCTTGCTCTCCCGCTCGACCCAGTTCGCCGCCTCGGTCGTGTTGCCCGCCGCCAGCGCCTCCTGATGATAGACGAGGTAGCGCGGCAGCATGAACAGCCCCGCCATCCAGAAGATCACGAAGATCAGATGCGCCGCCTTCACCCAGTCGTACGCAGCGCCGAGAAATCCGCTCATGTCGTGCTCCTTACGCGGGCGATCAGTTGCCCGACATGCGCGATGGGCGTGTCGGGCAGGATGCCGTGGCCGAGGTTGAAGACGTGCGGACGCTCGACGAACGCCGCCAAGATCCGGTCGATCGCCGCATCGAGATCCGCGCCGCCCGCGATCAACGCCAGCGGATCGAGGTTGCCCTGCACCGGCATGTCCGCAGGCAACGACGCATGCGCCCAGACCGGATCGACCGTCTCGTCCAGCCCGATCGCATCGACGCCAGTCTCGCGCGCATAGGCCGGCAGCTTGCCCCCTGCCCCCTTCGGAAAGCCGATGATCGGCACGCCGGGGCAACGCGCGTGGAGCCGCTCGACGATCGACGCAGTCGGCGCGATCACCCAGCGCTCGAACTGCGCAGGCGAGAGCGAGCCCGACCAGCTGTCGAACAGCTGCACCACGTCGACGCCCGCCTCGACCTGCCGCGCGAGATACTCGACGGTGTTGTCCGCGATCGCATCGATGATCGCACCGAACGCCTCGGGATCACGATACGCGAAACGCCGCGTCTCGGACTGATCCTTCGAGCCCTTCCCCGCCACCATATAGGTCGCGACGGTCCAGGGAGACCCCGCAAAGCCCAGGAACGTCGTCTCGGGAGGCAGTGCAGCCGCGACCTTCGCGACGGTGCCGTAGACCGGCTCCAGCCGCCCCATCACCGGCTGCAACCGATCGAGCGCATGGTCGACCAGCGCCGGCTCGAGCCGAGGCCCCTCGCCGACCCCGAAGCTCAAATCCTGCCCGAGCGCCCACGGGATCATCAGGATGTCCGAGAACAGGATCGATCCGTCGAACCCGAACCGGCGGATCGGCTGGAGCGTGACTTCGGCTGCGGCGTCGGGATCGGTCGCGAGCGCGAGGAACCCGCCCTTCTCCGCGCGGAGTTCGCGATACTCGGGGAGATACCGCCCCGCCTGCCGCATGAGCCATAGCGGCGGCACGGCCTGACGCTCTCCGCGAAGAGTCGCCAGGAGCGGCTTGAAGGCAGGCGTATTGGGGGTCGGATCGGTCAGCGGAGCACCCTTCTTCTACTATAAGAAGATTCAAGAAATAGGTTGTTGCAGTGGTTGGGCGGTTGAACCCGGGACTTATGCGGTGATCCCGGAATTGCCAACAGCTTGACCCTCGCGCACCGCCACAAACGCGCTGATTCGATTCAAGGCTCCCCGTTACCCACAGCCTGTGGATAAAATCCGGCCCTGTGCGCGGCGGTGTGGATAGAATCGGTGTTATCCACGGCGAACCCGTCGCTTGGCGAGCTGGACGAGTTACGCTAGCCGTTCTCCCCATGTTATCCACAGATTCACGCCCACAGGCCCACCCGCTGGGGATAAAACGCCGATGATGCGGCTCCACCTTCATTTGTTGTCGGATTCGACTGGCGAGACGCTGGAGAACATCGCGAAGGCGGCGCTGGCGCAATATGACGACGTCGAGACGGTCCGCCATTTCTGGCCGATGGTCCGCACCGAGGCGCATCTCGAGCGCATCCTCCAGGAGATCGCGCAGAACCCGGGGTTGGTGGTGTTCACGCTGGTGAACCCCGCGACGCGGCGCATCCTGGAGCAAAGGTGCCTCGCGCTCGGGCTGCCCGCGGTGGCCCCGCTCGACCCGGTCAACGACGCGCTTTCCGGCTTGCTCGGGCAGCAGGCGAAGGCACGCCCGGGACGCCAGCACGTCCTCGACGCCGCCTATTTCGCGCGCGTCGATGCGATCCAGTGGACGATCGCGCATGACGACGGGATCGCCTCGGAAGAATGGGAGGAGGCCGATATCGTCCTGGCGGGCGTATCGCGTTCGTCGAAGACGCCGACCTCGATCTACCTCGCCAACCGCGGCTACAAGACCGCGAACATCCCGATCGTCGTGGAAAGCCCGCCGCCGCTGAATCTCTACAAGCTCGCCAGCCCGCTGATCGTCGGGCTTACGACCAGCGCAGACCGGCTGATCCAAGTGCGCCGCAACCGCCTGCTGTCGCTCAACCAGCAGCCCGACACTTCCTATGTCGAGGAGGAAGCGGTGATGCGCGAACTCGCCTTCGCGCGCCGCATGTTTGCCGACAATGGCTGGCCGGTGATCGACGTTACGCGCCGCTCGATCGAGGAAACCGCGGCGGCGATCATCGCGCTGTGCAACCAGCGGCGGAGCGACGACGTCGCCAAGGTCGAAGAATGAGCCTAATCCTCGCTTCGCAAAGCGCCTCGCGTCGCGCGATGCTGACCGCTGCTGGCGTCCCGTTCGAGGCGACGTTCGCCGGTGTCGACGAGGATGCGGCGAAGGCGGCGCTACGCGACCTGTCCCCCCGCGATCTCGCCGATGCGCTGGCCGAACTGAAGGCGCTCAAGGTTTCCGCAAGGATGCCCGGCTATCTCGTCCTCGGCAGTGACTCGCTGGTCGCACTGGAAGACGGCACCATCCTCGACAAGCCCGTCGACCGCGCCGACGCGGCGGCGCATTTGCGACTGATGTCCGGCAAGCGCCATGACTTGTGGAGCGCCGCGGTCATCGCCGAGAACGGCCAGGCGATCTGGCGTCATGTCGAGCGCGCGAAGATGCACGTCCGTCCGCTGTCCGACGCGTTCATCGAAACCTATCTCGATGCGGAATGGCCGGCGATCTCGGGCTGCGTCGGCTGCTACCGCATCGAAGGCCCCGGCGCGCAGCTGCTCGCCAAGATCGAAGGAAGCCAGTTCACGGTACTCGGCATGCCGCTGCTCAACGTCCTCGATTTCCTCCGCGTACGCGGCGAGCTGCCGGCCTGATCTAAAACAATCCTCCCCCGCCAGGGGAGGTGGCTGGCTCTTGCCAGACGGAGGGGGCGGCATGCGAAACGTAGGTTCCGTGTCCTCCCCCTCCGTCACCTTCGGCGCCACCTCCCCCTGGCGGGAGAGGATTGAATGGACCGTCGCGCATGGCAATCCGCCCGCGCTAGACTAAACAATGTTCACCCGCGAAGGCGGGTGCCCAGACTGGATCCCCGCCTCCGCGGGGAAACACGGAGCCTCGAATGACCTGTCCCTATGCAGAAGTGATCGGCGATCCGATCGCACAGTCGAAATCACCCTTGATCCACGGCTTCTGGCTCGACGCGCTCGGGATCGATGCGGAGTACCGCCACAAGCTCGTCACCGCCGACACCCTTCCCGCCTATTTCGCCGAACGCAAAGCCGACCCCGCCTGGCGCGGGTGCAACATCACGATGCCGCACAAGCTCGCCGCGCTCGACCACGTCTCCGATCCCGGCAACGTCCGCGGGACGATCGGCGCGATCAACACCGTGTTCCGCAACCAGGCGGGCGACTGCATCGGTACCAACACGGATGCCGCCGGATTCTGGGCGCCGATCGACGACCTCGACATCGCCGGCCAACCCGTCACGGTGATCGGCGCCGGCGGTGCCGCCCGCGCGATCCTGTTCGCGCTGTCGCGGATGGGTGTCGGCCCCATCACGATCCTAAACCGCAATCCGCTGAAGGGCGCGGCGCTGCTGTCGACCTTCGGCCTCAAGGGCCAGGCGCTCCCGATCGGACCCGCCGCCCCGCCCTCGCGATTGCTCGTCAATGCCAGCGTGCTTGGCATGGCCGGCCAGCCACCGCTCGATATCGATCTCGGCGCGCTCGAACCGGACTCGCTGGTCTACGACATCGTCTACTCCCCGCTCGAAACCGGTCTCCTGAAAGCAGCGCGCGCGCGCGATCTCGAAACCGTCGATGGCCTGGAGATGCTGATCGGCCAGGCGGCGGTCGCATTCGAGATATTGTTCCACGTGGAACCACCGCGCGATCGCGACGACGAACTCCGGGCGTTGCTGATCAAATGATCATCGCCCTCACCGGCTCGATCGGCATGGGCAAATCGGCCGTCGCCGCGATGTTCGCCGACGAGGCCGTCCCGGTGTTCGACGCCGACGCCACCGTCCACCGACTGCAAGGCATCGGCGGGCGACTGGTCCCCGCGATCGAAACCGCCTTCCCCGGCACGACCTCCGATGGCGCAGTCGATCGCGCGAAACTCGGCGCGGCGGTGTTCGGCGACGACGCCGCGATCAAGCGGCTCGAAGCGATCGTCCACCCCGCCGTCGGCGAAGAGCGCGCCGCCTTCCTCGCCCAGCACGCCGGCCAGCGCGTCGTCTTCGACGTCCCCCTGCTGTTCGAGACCGGCGGCGATCGCAACGTCGACCTGATCGTCGTCGTCTCCGCCGCCCCCGACGTCCAGCGCGCCCGCGTTCTTGCCCGCCCCGGCATGACCGCGGAGAAGTTCGCCGCGATCCTTGCCCGCCAGACCCCGGACGCGGAAAAACGCGCCCGCGCAAATCACGTCATCCACACCGACACGAGCTTTGACGCAACCCGCGCGCAAGTCCGGGCGGTGCTTGCATCCTTGGAAATCTGAGCCGATACCATCGGGATGCGTGAGATCGTCTTCGATACTGAAACCACCGGCCTCAGTTTTTCCGGCGGCGACCGCATGGTCGAAATCGGCTGCGTCGAAATGCTCAACCGGGTCGAGACCGGCCGCACCTTCCACGCTTACTACCACCCCGAGCGCGACATGCCGGTCGAGGCGTTCAACGTCCACGGACTGAGCGCGCAGTTCCTCTCCGACAAGCCCAAGTTCGCCGAGGCGGTCGAGGACCTGCTGGAATTCGTCGGCGACGCGCCGATGATCGCGCACAATGCCGGCTTCGACTTCTCGTTCCTCAACGGCGAGCTAACCAAGTGCGGGCGCCAGATCGTCCACATGAAGCGGATGGTCGACACGCTGCAGATCGCGCGCAGCCGTCACCCCGGCGCCAAGCATTCGCTCGACGCGCTCTGCTCGCGCTTCGGAATCGATCGCAGCCATCGCGTCCTGCACGGCGCGCTGCTCGACGCGCAGTTGTTGGCGCAAGTTTACGTCGAGCTGATGGGCGGTCGTCAGATCGGCCTCGGCCTACTCGGCGATAGCGGCAGCACCGCCGCGACTCCGATCGTCGCACGGGCGCCTCGGGTCGTTCGCCCTGCCCGCGTTTTCGCGGTGAGCGAGGGAGACCTTGCGGCCCATGCTGCGTTTATGAAGGGGATCAAGGATCCGATTTGGGGGGCCGTGGCGTCCGGATGACGCTGGCAGGGTGGAGCCAATAGGACCGCCCGAGACTGTAACGCCGACAAGGAGACGATAATGGATATCCGGATTTCTGGTCATCAGGTTGACACTGGCGAAGCACTCAACAGCCACGTGGAAGACCGACTCCAGGGTATCGCCGACAAGTATTTCTCGCGCGCCATCTCGGCTGAGGTCACGTTCGGCAAGGGCCCGCACGATGCCGGCTTCAAATGCGACATCGTCGCGCATGTGATGAAGGGCCTCGTGATCAAGGGCCACGGCGACGCCTATGACGCCCGCGCCGCCTTTGATGGTGCCGCCGCCAAGATCGAGACTCAGCTCCGCCGCTACATGCGCCGGCTGAAGGATCGCCACGCCGGCGAAGCGGTCGCGATCGCCGAGAGCAACGGCTACGACAATGCCGGCTACACGCTGTTCCAGGAGAGCATCGAGGAAGACGATGTCGCGGACGCACCGCTGATCATCGCCGAAACGCGCGTCGACATCCCAGAGGCCAGCGTGTCCGATGCGGTGATGATGCTCGATCTGCGCAACACCGCCGCGTTGCTGTTCATGAACGCGGGCACCGGCGCGCACAACATGGTGTATAAGCGCGGCGACGGCACGATCGGCTGGGTCGAGCCACAGCGCGTGGCGGCCTCCCCTCCCCAGTAAAGAAGGGTCCATAAAGGCGCGGGTCTCAAGGCCGCGCCTTTACGCCTCCGCGCAACCCGCTAAGGCGGACGCGCGCGGGGGCGCTTGAGACATTGAACACCATGACCGATTTCAGCGATTTGCTGCGTCCCGACGCAGTGCAGACGGGCGTCATCGCCACCAACAAGAAGGCAGTGTTCCAGCATCTCGCCACGACCGCATCGGAGATACTCGACGCCGACCCCAAGATGATCGCCGACCGGCTGGCGGCGCGCGAGAAGCTCGGCTCGACCGGGTTCGGCGGCGGCGTCGCGATCCCGCATGCCAAGCTCGAAGGCCTTGCGCAGGTCACCGGTGTCTTCGCACGGCTCGCGCAGCCGGTCGATTTCCAGGCGGTCGACGATCTCCCCGTCGATCTGATGTTCATGCTGCTCTCCCCCACCGACGCCGGCGCGGTCCACCTGAAGGCCCTCGCCCGCGTCTCGCGCCGGTTGCGCGACAAGGCGTTCTTGGAGAAACTGCGCGGCGGCGGTTCGCCCGACGCGATCTACGCGCTGTTCACCGCCGACGAGGTCCGCGATGCCGCGTGATCCCCGCCCCGCGTCCGTGCCCGCCCCGGTCATCCTGACGAAAGTCAGGATCCAGAGCCACGAAGGGCTTCCATCGGTTACTCTGGATCCTGACTTTCGTCAGGATGACGGAGCGGGCTTGGTCTGGCGGCGTTTGCATGTCTGATACCCCGAACACAGCAGGCGCAGACGCGCATTTTCGCGCGCTCGAATCGCTCTACGCCCAAGCGCCGATCAACCGCTTCTTCGACTCCTCGCTCGAAATCCCCGAAGCCGGCGTCGCGCGCATCCATTTCACGATCGACGAGCGCCATTATCACGCAGGCGGCGCGGCGCACGGCACCAGCTATTTCAAGATGCTCGACGACGCCGCGTTCTACGCGTGCAACAGTCTGGTCACCGACCGTTTCCTGCTCACCACTGCGTTCAACCTACTGCTCACGCGCCCGCTCAAGATCGGCCCCGTGATCGCCGAGGGACGCTGGATCAGCGGCAAGCGACGTGTCTTCGTTGCGGATGCGCGCCTGATCGATGCCGACGGCGAAGAGGCGGCAAGAGGCACCGGCACCTTCATGCGCTCGCGGATCGCGCTCGCCGGCCTCCCCGGATACCGCAGCGCAGCATGAGTGGCCGTCTCCCCAGCGGAATCCTCGTCAGCGCGCTGCTGCGGCGCGTCAACGATGCCGGCGGCTTCGGCGCGGTGATGGCGAAAGGCGACCCGCAAGGCGGCGCGATCCTCGTCATCGCGATCGACAAGGGCGCCCCGCCTCGTCTGTTGGAACGCGGCATCGGACCCGACGGGCGGACGGCGCTGATCGACTCGACCCCGGCCGAAAACCTTGACGGCTATTGGCAACGCAGGCGTGCAAGCGACCCGGATCTTTGGGTAATCGAGGTGGACATCGCAGCGGCGGAACGCTTCGCCGCTGAAACGATCCTCGACGATTGACTCGAAAGCCCCCCCAATAGAGGGGAATTGCAACATTGATTGGCGTTGTGCTGGGACGGGTGCGATCCGGATCAGTTACGCAGTCGGGGGGATGCCCGGACGATCGGCTCGTACGATTGGTTCCGTGGTCCAACCGCATCTGAACAAGTTTGAATGACGATTCTTCAGCGGGCTGCAACGATCGCAGTCATGACATTTTCTCTTGCGGGCCTGCTTGGCAACAGCGCACCGGGTCATGCTACAGGCATCGACCGTCCAGCGGTCAACCTCACCGCTCTCGCAAATCTAAACGTCCTCTCCCCGCAGAATGTTCCGCAGACCGCTCCAGTCGCAACCTCGGTTGCCCCAGTTGAGCAGAATAGCGTCGAGCCTGCCGTCGACACGGCGAAGTCCGAAGCCGAAGAATTCGATACGCTCGCCCAGGCCGTTGCCGCGCAGGATAGCGCCGCCGCCAGCGACGCGCTCCAGTGCCTCGCCGGTGCGATCTATTTCGAATCGAAGGGCGAGCCGCTGACCGGCCAGCTCGCGGTCGCCGAAGTCATCATCAATCGCGCCAAGTCGGGTCGTTTCCCCGCCGACGTCTGCGGCGTCGTCAAGCAGCGCGGCCAGTTCAGCTTCGTTCGTGGCGGCGAAATCCCGTCGATCAACGCCGGCACCGCTTATCGCACCGCGATCGCGGTCGCCAAGGTCGCGCTCGCCAGCGCGTGGAACAGCCCCGCCGACAAGGCGCTGTATTTCAACACGCCCGATCGTCGTCCGTCGGTCCGCGCGGTCAAGGTCGCCTCGATCGGCAACCACGTCTTCTACCGCTGAGATCCAGCGGGCGTTTCGGGTCAGCGTCTACCCTGACCCCTTCTCTCCGTCTTAGCCCTCCCCTTTCGTTCGCCCTGAGCGAAGTCGAAGGGTGTGTTCCAGGCTAGGTGTTTCGACTTAGCGCGGGACGAACGGGAAAGGTGGACGGCGATTTGGCTAGTCGCTTCCCCCCAGACCACGATCACAATCCGTGAATGAGCTTGCCTCGTTCGCGGATTGTTCTATTTCCGGCGCATGCTCGATATGCCGCCGGACTCCTGCATCGACAAACCCGGATCCCCCCAGGATTCAACGCTGTGCGCCGCCGATGTAGCGCGCGGCGTGATCCGGATGTTGCTGCGCCACGACCTCACCGCAATGACCGAAGTTCCGCTCGACGGCGGTCGCCGCGCCGACCTGATGGCGGTCGACGCGCGTGGGCAGATCGTGATCGTCGAGATAAAGGTGTCGCGTGCTGACCTGCTCGGCGACGGCAAATGGCCGGATTATCTGGGGCATTGCGACCGGTATTTCTGGGCAGTGCCAGCGGGGTTCGATGTCGGGCCGCTGCACGGGCCTGCGTTCCTGCCCGAGCGCACCGGGATCATCGTCGCGGACCGCTACGACGCGGCGATCGTCCGCGAGGCGCACACCACCCCCCTGCCCGCGCATATCCGCAAGCGGGGCACACTCGCGTTTGCACGGCGCGCCGCGCGGCGGTTGATCGCGCAGATGGATCCGGACGCGGACGGGTTGGCGTTTTAGTAGCTCGGCGGCTCCCCTCCCTGGAAGGGAGGGGCTGGGGGTGGGTCGGTTTCCGCATCGTGTAGCGGTTGCGTCACAAGCTGGCCGACCCACCCCCGACCCCTCCCTTCCAGGGAGGGGCGCGCGTCGTGGTTTTGGCGGCGTTGGCCGCCACCATTCAGGTTTAGAATTTCGGCCCCGACACGGCCTTGCGCACCTTTTTCGGCGCGTCTTCCAACAGCTTGCTTACGATCGGGTTGCGTCCATCCTGCTTGGCATAGGCGCGCGCGGACATGCCGGCGATGATATCCGCCTGGTCCGGATCGGCGCCCTCGGTCAGCAAAACCCGGATCATCGCCACGTCACGTCGCTGCACCGCACGGATCAGCGGAGTCTCGCCAGCCGAATTGGCAAGGTTCGGATTCGCCCCCGCCGCGGTCAGGATCGGGATCATCCCCGTCTGCCCCAGCGTCACCGCGAGCAGCAGCGGCGTATTGCCCTTGCCATCGCGCAGGTTGGCGTCGGCGCCCTTCTGCAGCAGGAAACGCAGATACACCTCGTCGCCGCGCTTGATGACGATGTGGAGTGCGCCCTCCCCGCTCGTCACGTCGCGCGTGTTGATGATGTTGCTGCCGGGCTTGCCGAGCATCTCCAGTACATCGTTATTCTTCGCATCGCGCACGGCGGACAGGAACTTGTACCCCTCCGACTGCCCTTGCGCGAACGCGGGCGTTGCAGCGCACACCAGCGCGGGCGTCAGGAGGGTGGCAGCGAGCATCAGGCGAATACGCATCGAGAGACTTCCTTGGTTCGTCCTGGATATGGGGCAACGCTTGCGCCGCAGTAGCGAACAGATCAAGGCTGGCGGCATCATGACCCGACGTTTCATCCTTTGCGCGCTCGCCCTGCCCGGCTTTGCCCTGTCAGCGTGCACCGCCTCCGCTCCTCCGGCCAAGCCCCCGCTCGAAGGCGCCCGGATCGGCGGCGGCTTCACGCTGACCGACCAGAACGGGCAGACCGTCACCGAGCGCAACTTTGCCGGCAAATACCGGATCATGTATTTCGGCTACACCTTCTGTCCCGATGTGTGTCCGACGGATGTCCAGGCGATCGGCACCGCGGTGAAAAAGCTCGAATCGAGCGACCCCGCGATCGCCGCCAAGATCGTACCTGTGTTCGTGACCGTAGACCCGGCGCGCGATACGCCCGCGGTACTCAAACAGTTCGTCTCGGCGTTCCACCCGCGCATGGTCGGCCTCACCGGCACCGACGCGCAGATCGCGCAGATCAAGACCGAATACGCGGTGTATTCGAGCAAGGGCGACGCATCGCCGGGCGGCGGCTACCTCGTAAACCACTCGCGCCAGGCCTATCTGATGGACCCGGACGGCAAGCCCCTCGCTTTGCTGCCACAGGAACAAGGGCCCGACGCAGTGGTGACGGAAATCAAGCGCTGGGTCCGGTGAGCGCGCGCTTCTGGGAAGATACGCCGATCGACCAGCTCGACCGCGGCCAGTGGGAAGCGTTGTGCGACGGTTGCGGCAAATGCTGCATCCACAAGCTCGAGGACGAGGATACGGGC
This sequence comes from Sphingomonas sp. PP-F2F-G114-C0414, assembly GCF_003688595.1. Taxonomy (GTDB): domain Bacteria; phylum Pseudomonadota; class Alphaproteobacteria; order Sphingomonadales; family Sphingomonadaceae; genus Sphingomonas. Next base: position 247,506 of record NZ_RCWT01000013.1, on the reverse strand, counting down.
GAGCTGGTGCCGACCAACGTCTCGTGCCGGCTGCTCGACCGGCGCAGCGGGCAGTGCTCGGACTACCGCCATCGCCATGCCTATGTCCCGGAATGCGTGCGGCTGACGACGGGCAATGTCCGCGGGATCGACTGGCTGCCCTCGACCTGCGCCTACCGCCTCCGCGCGGCTGGCGAGCAATTGCCCGAATGGCACTACCTCGTCTGCGGCGACCGCGAAGCCGTCCACCGTGCCAAGCAGTCGGTGCGCGGCTGGACGATCAGCGAGGACGAGGCCGGCGAGCTCGAATACCATGTGATCGAGCGGGAACTCTGACGCGGTGATCGCCCGATGATCGAGGGCCTGGAGATCGTCCGTCACCCCCGCGCCCGTCGCGCGCGTCTGTCGATCGATCCCGCGAGTGGCCGGGCAAGGCTGGTTCTACCCAAGCGGGCTGCGTTGAAGCAGGCGCTGGCCTGGGCCGAGGACAAGGCCGGCTGGATCGCCGAACAGCGCGCCTTGCTCCCGTCGCCCCGCCCGTTCGTGCCCGGTGCGGTCCTCACCGTTGCAGACGAGCCACTGACGATCGAATGGACTCCGGGCAGCCGTCGAACCGTAATTCGCGAAGGCTCGGTCCTGTCGCTGTCCGGCCCATCAGAAACGATCGCACGCCGCGTCGAGGCTTGGCTCAAGCGCACCGCGCTTGCCGTGCTGGAAACCGAAACCGCCGAATACGCCGCCAAGGCGAAGGTAACCGTCGCGCAGGTCGCGGTCGGCGATGCCAAGGGCCGCTGGGGCAGCTGCGCGTCGAGCGGCATTATCCGCTACAGCTGGCGGCTGATCCTCGCGCCGAGCTGGGTCCGCCGCGCCACCGTCGCGCACGAAGTCGCGCACCGCGTCCACATGAACCACGCGCCCGTCTTCCACGCGCTGGTCGAGCAGCTGTACGGCGAAGATCCGACGCCCGCGCGCGTCTGGCTACGCACGCACGGCGCCGAACTTCACTGGTTCGGACGGTCTTCCTGAGCGCGATCCTGACGCGTCCCGTCACGCGTTAGCGGCTGGCGTCCCGCCGGCTGCTCCTGACGCGGCTGGTCCCGCCCGGTGACCCGGTTGATCCAGTCCTGGTTGAGCTGTTGCGGCGGTGCGGCGGGGGCCGCGGGCGCCGGCTCGGGCTGATCCGCATCGGGCCGCGGGATCGTGTCGCCGGTCTGCGCATCGGTCGGCACCGGCGGCTGGCCCTGCTCGATCGGATTGCCGTCCGCGTCGACCGCCATCTGGCCATTGTCGGGCTGGCCGAAATAGCTCTGTTCGTCGGGTTCCAGCTGCCATTCGGGCAACGTCACCTGCGTATCGAACTGCTCGATCGGCCGGTTTGCGGTCGCCGGCTTCATGAACGCCGCCCACGCCTTGGCCGGCGCGGTGCCGCCGTGGAGGCCGGCGATCGGCTTGGCATCGTCGCGGCCCATCCACACGCCGGTGGTGATGCCGCTGGAGAAGCCCAGGAACCAGCCGTCCTTCGACGCGGTGGTCGTGCCGGTCTTGCCCGCGACCGGGCGGCCGATCTGCGCGGCACGACCGGTACCGGTGTTGACCGCGGTCTGCAGCAGGTCGGTCATCTCGGCGGCGACATAGGGCGCGACCAGCACGTGGCTGCGATCGACCTCGTGCGTGTAGATCGTCTGGCCGTTGGCCGTGACTCGCGTGATCCCGTACGGTGTCACCGCGACACCCTTGTTGGCGACGCTCGCGAACGCGCGCGTCATGTCGATCACGCGGACTTCGGACGTGCCCAGCACCATCGACGGATGCACGTTGACCGGCGTGGTGATGCCGAACCGCCGCGCCATGTCGGCGACCGTGTTGAAGCCTACCTCCTGGCCGAGCTTCGCGGCGACGGTGTTGAGCGAATAGGCGAATGCGGTGCGCAACGACACGGCACCGGAATTGTGCCGCGAATCGTTGCGCGGGCTCCAGCCCTGGATCGTCACGGGTTCGTCGACGATCGAATCATCGGGCTTGTGGCCGGCTTCCAGCGCGGCGAGATACACGAACAGCTTGAACGCCGAGCCCGGCTGGCGGACCGCCTGCGTCGCGCGGTTGTAGATCGACGACACGTAATCCTTGCCGCCGACCATCGCGCGAACCTCGCCGCCACGATCGAGCGCGACCAGAGCGCCCTGCGCGCCGGGTGGTGCATTCGCGCGGATCGCATCGTCGGCCTGGCGCTGCATCGTCAGGTCGAGCGTCGTCCAGACTTCGAGCGGTTCGGTGGTCTCGTCGATCAGCGTATCGAGCTGCGGCAACGCCCAGTCGGTGAAATACCGCACGCTGTTCTGCTTGGGCTCAGGCGCCAGTTTCAGCCCGCTGACATTGGCATCGGCGGCCTGCTCGGCGGTGATCGCGCCGGTTTCGCGCATCGTCTCCAACACCACGCCGGCACGACCGACCGCGGCCTCCGCGTCGGCGGTCGGCGAGTAGTTCGACGGCGCCTTCACCAAGCCAGCGATCACCGCCGCCTCGGCGAGGCTCAGATGATCTGCGCCATGCCCGAAGAATTTCCGCGACGCCGCGTCGATCCCATAGGCGCCGCCGCCATAATAGACCTTGTTCAGATAGAGTTCGAGGATCTGGTCCTTGCTGAACTTCCATTCGAGCGCGAACGCGAGGATGCCCTCGCGGAATTTGCGCCCGAACTTCTTCTGGTTGTTGAGGAAAACAGTGCGCGCCAGCTGCTGCGTGATCGTCGAGCCGCCTTGCGTCCAGTGGCCGCGGTCGAACCGCACCTTTACCGATCGCGCGACGCCGACCGGATCGATCCCGATATGCGACCGAAAGCGCCGATCCTCGACCGAGACGGTCGCGTCGCGCATCACCTGCGGGATTTGCGAATAGGGCAGCCATTCGCCGAAGCTCGGCCCCATCGACACGATCACCGTGCCGTCGGCGGCATGGACGCGGATCATCTGCCCGTTGGGCGACGACTTCAGGCTGTCGAAGCTCGGCAGTTGCGACATCGCGACATAGACAGCGATCGCCAACGCACCGAGCGCGAGCAGACCGAGTCCGATGCAGACCTTCAGGAAGACGACCAGCCGCCGACGCCAGCGAGACGCCGGGGTAGACGGGGGCCGACGGGACGGTGAAGCAGAACGCGTACTGGCCATGTGACCGCGAGAATTACGCGTTCCGCCCGCGCCCTACAAGCGCGATCAGGCCGCGACGTTCGCTTTGCGCGGCCGGAATTCCAGCGACAGCGAGTTCATGCAATAGCGCTGGCCGGTCGGCGGCGGGCCGTCGGGGAAAACATGCCCCATATGGCTGTCGCAGCGCGCGCACCGCGTCTCGACCCGGGTCATGCCGTGGCTGCGATCGGTGTGGTCGGTGACCGCGTCAGGACCGATCGGCTGGGTGAAGCTCGGCCAGCCCGATCCGGAGTCATATTTGTCCGCGCTGTCGAACAACTCGTTGCTGCACGCTGCGCACCGATAGATGCCATCGGCCTTGTTGTCGTTGAGCGCACCGGCGAACGCACGCTCGGTGCCCGCTTCGCGCAGCACGTGATATTGCTCGGGGGTGAGGCGCTGGCGCCACTCGGATTCGGAAAGGTTCAGCTGGTCCATGGGTTTGAATCTCGTGCTGGCGGGACGGATTTCAAGGTGGCCTGACACCGAACGCTAAGTGTGCCCTATTCTGGTTGCATTCGCGATCACCTGGATCAAGGCGGGGCGCAGCAACGGCAGCAGCCATGCCGCGCGGCTACTCTCGGCGACTTGGCGGACGATGCTGGCGATGCCGATCGGACAGGCGAGGCGGCGGGCGAAATCCTCCTGCCAGTGCGCGGCAGTGTCTGGGCCACCTCGAACATAGGCGTTGGCCGCGGCGACGCCGCTGGCGAGCGCGATGCCCATGCCCTCGCCTGCCAGCGACGGGATGACGCCGGCCTGATCGCCGAGTCGGAACATTGCGTCCACCCCCTGACGTTGCCGCCAGCCATAGGGGACGTTGGCGATCGCATCGATCGTCGCGGTGCCATCGACCAGCGCGACCCATTCGCCGAGCGCCGGCATCTCACGGCCGAGCGCGTCCAGCAGTTGCGCGGGCGATCCTGCCGCCTGGAGGCGCGAGCGATGGACCGCGAGGCACAGGTTCGCGGTACCGTCCTCCTGCATCGCCAGCCCGGCATAGCCGCGATCGAACAGATGCAGTTCGATTCCCCCCTCGAGCGACCGGCGCAGCGCGGGAGACGGGGTGATCCGGACGCGCAGCCCGAGCGTCGGATCGTCGCCGCGCGCCTCCTCGGGCCGTGCCATCCCGCGAACGTCGTGCTTGCCGCTGGCGAGGAACAGCGCGTCGGGGGCGAAGGTCGCGCCATCCGCGGTGCGGACCGTCGTGCCGTCGATCTCGCGCACGCTGACGCCGCGTTCGACCGGCGTGCCGAGCCGGACGGCTTCGGCGAGCAGCACGGTATCGAGCCGCCGGCGCGTCACCGAAACCGCGGGATGCGGCAGTGAGGCCTCCGCGCGCCGCGCGCCGGCGTAGATCCGCGCCCGCGTCACCCGCGCCGGGTTGAGCGCATCGGGATCGATCCCTAGCCCGGCGAGTGTCTCCAGCGTCCGCCAGCTCAGGAACCCGCCGCAGATCGCATCACCCGTCTCGCGCGATCGCTCGACGAGCAGATGCGGCAAGCCCGCGCGCGCGAGCTGAATCGCGGTCGCGGCGCCGGCGAGCCCGCCGCCGACGATCAGCGCAGGCGTTCGACGCATAACCGGAACGGAAAGACGCGACGGACCTTCGCCTGGGATATCTCCGCCTCGGCCAGGATCGGTGGCCATTCGTCGGGGCGATAGCTGCGCGCGATCGACAGCGTGCCGTCATGCCGGACGATCCGGTGCCAGCGCGCGAGCGTGGCGAGGATCGGGAACCCCCAATGCGCGAACCCGTGGCGGTGGAGATCGTTGACGAACCACCCCGCGCTCGCATGCGCTTCCATGAAGCGCAGGAACGCGACCAGCTGGTCGTGCGTCATGTGATGCGCGACGAGACTGCTGACGATCACGTCCCAGGGTTCGTCGGCGAGATCCGCATAGTCCCCGGTGACATAGCGGATATCGCCGCCGATGGCGGTGCCATGCGCGCGCGCCGCCTGTTCGCTGCGCGGGTTGAGATCGACCCCGACGAGGTCCGCCTCGATCCCTTTCGCCTTGGCCCAGCGCGCGATCCGGCGCAGCATGTCGCCGTCGCCAAACCCGACATCGAGCAACCGGACGCGCTTGCGCCCTTTGGTCGCGCGGTCGAGAAAATCGAGCGTCGGTCGCCGCGCCATCGTCACGGTGTTCACGGTCGCGAGATCGCCGACCACGTCCGCATAGGTCGCCGCGTCGAGACCGTCCGCGTCCATCAGCTCTTCGGCGTGGCTGCGCGTCGCGAGGCTCATACCGCGCTCCGGAATCCGAAGCCCTCCGCAGCAAGACCCGGACCGAACGCCAGCGCGACCCCGTGCGCGATCGGCGGTCCGGCCAGCAGGCGTTCGAACACGAACATCAGTGTCGCCGACGACATGTTGCCGTTATCCGCCAGCACCCGGCGCGATGCGTCGAGCGCGTCGGGCTTCAGGTGCATCGCATGCTCGACCGCGTCGAGGATCGAGCGTCCGCCGGCGTGGACCGCCCAGCCGTCGATCGACTCGGGCGGGTGGCCGTCGCTGACGATCGTCCGGAACGCGGTATCCGCCAGCGCCGTGGCGATTCGCGCGGGCACCTCGCCCGACAGATGCATCGCGAATCCTGCGTCAGTGACGTCCCAGCGGATCAGCGTCTCGGTATCGGGCAGTGCGGCGGCGAACGGCGTGCCGAGTTCGATCCCGGTCGCGTCCGCGGTAACCAGCGCGGCCGCAGCGCCGTCGCCGAACTGCAGCATCGCCAGCAACGGCTCGATATCGGTGGCGGGTTGAAGATGCAGCGTCGAGAGCTCGACCGTCACGACCAGCACGCGCGCGTGGGGCTCCGAGCGGACGATGTGGCGCGCGTTGCGCAATGCGACGACCGCCGCGTAGCACCCCATGAAGCCGATCAGCAGCCGTTCGACACTCGGCGACAGCCCGAGTCGGCGCGCGATGATCTGGTCGATGCCGGGCGCGACGAAGCCGGTGCAGCTCGCCACCACCAGATGCGTTATCCCCTCGACCGCGATTTTCGCGCGCAACGCGTCGATCGCGCGGATCGCCAGATCGGGCGCGTGCTCGGCGTACAACGTCATCCGCGCCGCAGTCCCGGGATGCGGTTCGGTCGCATAGAAGCCCGCAGCGTCGACCGGCGAGCCACCGTCGGCGGTCGGCGGCAGTACCGACCAACGATGCGCGATCCCCGACCGCGACGCCATCCGATCGAACACCCGCGTCGCGCGCGCATCGGTCCGCGCGCGCGCCCAGGCGATGAAGGCGTCATGGATATCGTGATCGGGCACCGCGGTGCCGACGGCGTTCAGGAAGGCAGCGTGGCAGGCGGGGGAAGAAGCAGGCATGTCAGCGGGCACGACGTCCTTTGGTCCGTGCGGGATGGCACGCGATTCGATCACTATACGCACAGCGAGCGATTATAGACGTCGCCGTCGCGGATAATCCGCATGGTCCCACACGGTTATCGCTGAATGATATCGTGAAATGATGTCGCCAACCGCGTCCTTCGACGTCGCACAAGCGGCGGTGTTGCGCCTCAGCGCGGGCGATCGGTCTCGGCGGGGGCATCGATCGCGTCGGGGGTCAGGCCGTATTTCTCGGCCATCAGCGTCATCGCCCATTCGACATAGGCGGCGATCGCATGATCCTCCGCGGCGTCCAGCGCCCGGCAGGCATCCTGTAACTGCGCATATACGCTGAACGCGTTCATGATCGAACTTCCACTATCAGGGCGCCATGCCATGACGAATGCCAAGGCACGCCCCGATAGCCGAAAACCGGCAAGTCCGCCAGAACCGTATAATATCCCCGATTCGCAGCGTAGTTTCGAAATGGTACGATTAAAACCAAAACAAAACCAATTTGGATATAGTGCCGCAACACTACAGATTGATCCGAAATGAAGTTCAAACAGAGCTATTTTCGTATGTATTTCTCACATGGTTACCTATTTTCAAAGGATTAGGTTGAAAAACCGCGAAGGAAGGAGACAATGTCGTCAATTCGATCTGTCATGCCGCGGTGGTTCCGCAACGCGAACAGGGCGGGTTGGCCGATGATGTCTCATCCTTGGTGAACGACGGGAGTCTTTGAGTGAAGAACGAGTCGGTGGTCGAGCTAATCAAGGATCTCACGGCCAAGCTGTCCGCCGTGGCGGAGGAATTCAACGGGCGTGTCGCGCATGCTGCCGAAGAGGCGCCCGTGGGCGAGGAAAACGACGAAGCCGCGCTCGTCGATTATGCCGAGACGGTGCTGGAGCAACGGCGCATGCGGCGTCAGTTCCTGCCGGGCGAACTGTTTCACGAACCGGCCTGGGATATGCTGCTCGCGCTATTCGTCTCGCGTGATGCCCGCCTGCCGATGAACATCAAGGCGCTGGTCAGCATGTCGGACGCGCCGGTGACGACATCGCAGCGCTGGATCGAACATCTTCACAAGCTCAAGCTGATCGATCGCGTCATCGATCCGACCGATCGCCGCCGGGTCGAGATTTCGCTCAGCCATACCGGCGACCAGGCGATGAAAGCCTATCTGCGGGCGCTCAAGCACCAGTGAACCGCCAGAAGCCGGGCTTCGTAAAGGCACCGGACTTTCGCGCGTGCGTTTATCGATGACCAGAGCAGGCACGCCCGTCAGGCGCGATCAAAAGCTGCGTCCGACGCCCGAATCATGATCGTATACTTGCTACGATCGCTATCTCGGAGCAACGATACAACCAGAAGACAGTTAACGGTCCATTTTAGTGTAAATTTGCGACGAACAAGTCACCGTTTTCGTTGGAAACATACGAAAAACATCGCCGCTGTTTGTCGTTTTGATTTAGTAGGTTTTAGTTAAGCGATACGACGCAATTTTGTTCCCTAACAAAGGTCAGGGGGACAAATTGGTTCGGCAAAATCAAGCATTTGCAATGAGGGCAGGGTACCGATCGGTCTCCGTCACTGCGTTGCGTGCGTTGATCGCCGGAGCAGCGGGCCTGCTCGCGCCAGCGCCCGCCTGGAGCCAGGCCGCTGGTCCGACGCCTGCCGGTACGCCGATCGTCAACACCGCGGCGCTGGGGTTCGACCTGAACGGCGCGACCCAGTCGACCGTCTCCAACACCGTGACGATCATCGTCGCCGAACGGCTCGACGTGAGCCTGGTCCGCACCGGTCAGGGTGCCGTCGTCGTCACGCCGCAGCCCAAGGCGGTGCCGTTCACGCTGACCAATCGCGATAATGGCAATGAATCCTTCGCGATCGCCGCCAGCGTGTCGGCCGGCGTCTTCGGCGTCCAGGCGTTGGTGATCGATGCGGACGGCGACGGGCTCTACGATCCGGTCAAGGATCTGCCCCCTGCCGATGGCAGGACTCCGGTCCTGTCGCCCGGCCAGTCGATCAAATTGCTGGCGATCCTGGTTCGGACCGATTCCTCGGGTGGCGCCGCGACCGCGACGCTGACCGTCACCGCGCAGTCGACCACCGGATCGGGCCAGCCGGGCAGCTCCTATGCCGGGCTGGGCGACGGCGGTGGCGATGCGGTCGTCGGCCCGACCGGGGCGATCGCCAGCGTCGTCGTGCCGATCACCACGGGCATCGCCGGCCCGTCGCTGTTCAAGAGCCAGTCCGTGCTGGCCGCCGACGGATCGCAGAACGCGGTGCGCGATGCGGTCATCACCTACACGCTCGAGGCGCGGTTCACCGATGCGGTCACCGGCGCGCGGATCGTCGATCCGATCCCCCAGGGCACGGTGTTCGTTCCCGGCAGCCTCACGCTCGACGGCACGCCGTTGACCGATGCCGGCGACGGCGATGCGGGTGCCTTCGATCGCAACGCGTCGGCTCCCGGCGCGGCTGGCGGCGGCATCGCCGTCGCACTCGGTCAGGTCGCCGCCGCCGCCGTCCACACCGTTCAATTCAAAACCAAGATCCAATGAGGAGTCCAAGCATGATCACGCGTCCCATGATTGCCGCCGTCCTGATGGCGACCACCGCTTCCGTTTCCGCCGCCGCGGGCCCGCTGCAGGTGACGAGCAGCATCCTCGTCGAAAGCCGCAGCGCGGCCGCCGATGGCACCACGCGGATCACCCTGGTCAAGCCGGGCAAGGTGACGCCGGGCGACAAGGTCATCTTCGTCCTCGCCTATCGCAACACCGGCAAACAGCCGCTGGCCAACGTCGTGCTGGCCAACCCGTTGCCGGCGGCGATCTCCTATCGATCGGCCAATCCCGGTTCGCCTGCACCCGATGTGTCGGTCGACGGCACGACGTACGGCGCGCTCGACGCGCTCCGCGTCCGCAGCCTCGACGGCAGCACGCGCGCGGCGAGCCCCAACGATGTCACCAGCGTCCGGTGGCGCATTGCGAACCCGATACCGGCCGGTTCGCAAGGCCAATTCGCGTTCCAGGCCGTCCTGAAATGATCTCCCCCCACCACCAAGCCTGACTAATCACACATAAGGAAAATCAAGACATGTTCGCAAAAGGGGTACTACGCACGCTGTTGGCCGGTACGGCCGCCATCGTGTCCGCCGGCACGATGGCCGGCACCGCCAACGCACAGGCGCCGGGGCCCGCCGGCACCGCCGCCGGTACGACCGTCACCAACACCGCGCAGGCGAGCTACACGGTCAACGGCGTCCAGCAGAACGCGACGTCGAACGCGGTGAGCTTCGTGGTCGATCGCAAGGTCAACCTGACCGTGATCGCCAACCAGCCGAACAACACGCAGGTCGCGATCGGCCAGACCGCTGCGGTGACGACGTTCAAGGTCACCAACAACACCAACGGCATTCAGGACTTCCTGCTGTCGTCGAGCCAGACGCCGATCCAGGGGCTGTTCAACGGCGACAATTTCGATGTGACCAACATCCACATCTACGTCGATTCGAACGGCAACGGCACCTATGACGCCGGTACCGATACCGCGACCTACATCAACGAACTCGGCGCCGATCAGTCGGCGGTCGTCTTCATCGTCGCCGACATCCCCAACAACCAGGCCAACGTCCTCGCCGGCATCACGCTGATCGCCCAGGTCGCGGCTGGTGGTGATACGGCTGCGCAGGGCCTGCCGTTGGCGCCGAGCGTCGCCCCGAACGACGACAACGTCGTCGACGTGGTCTTCGCCGACAACGACTCGGACGGCCTTGGTCCCGATATCATCTATAACGGGCAGGGCCGCGCGGCGCTCGGCTACGAGATCACCACGCGCAACGTCGCCTTGAGCGTCGCCAAGTCGCAGCTGGTGCTGACCGATCCGATCAACCTCGCCGTCGCACCAAAGGCGATCCCGGGCGCGGTCGTGCAATATTGCCTGGTCGTCAACAATGGCACGGTAGGGACGCCGGCGTCGAACGTCACGCTGACCGACGTCGTCCCGCCCAACACCACCTATGTCGCCAACTCGATGTCGATCGGCGCGATCGCGCTCGGCGGCACGTGCCTGCTGACGGGTATCGTCGACGGCGTCTCGCTGGCCGACGACGGAACGGTGACCGTGCCGCTGGTCAACTACACCGGCTCGTTCAACGCCACCACGAAGACGGTGAACGCGCGGATCCCGGTCTTGCTGGGCGGGACCTCGGTCGCGGCGACCTTCCGCGTGACGATCAACTAAACCCACCTCGTATCCGAAAGGACCGACCGATCCCGGCGCGTGGCGACGCGTGCCGGGAAAGGATCCCTTATGTCCAGCTCCCGTCGCCTCTCGCGCCTTGGCGCCCTCATTCCGATGCTGTTGCTCGGGCCCGCCATCGGCGCGGCACCGGCGATGGCGCAGACGATCCGTGTCCAGAATACCGCAACGCTGTCGTTCGACGACGCGGGTAGCGACTCCGGCACACGGGCCGTTCCGTCCAACACGGTCGCGCTCGACGTGAACCGTGCCAAGCGTCCGACGACGCTCTCATTCCGTCTGGCCCCGCCCAATTATGCCTTCACTGGCGCGACGTGTCAGACCGTCCCGACCTATCTGTTCACGCCTGCGCCGATCGATGCACCGGCCTTTGCCGCGGCGCCCAACGTCGCGGCGCTCGACGTCAAGGAAGACATGATCCTTGTGCTCGACAACCAGGCGGGCAATCACGATCCGGCGGTCCGTGAGACGGCGGTGATCACCGCGGATGTCGGCCAAACCAAGGTTCCGTTGACGCTGGTCGAAACCGCCGCCAACAGCGGCATCTTCGCCGGCGGCGTTCCTTCGACCGATACGGGTCGATATGCCGATCTCGAACCGTGCGAAGTGCGTACGCGCGGCGCACCGATCACGCTCAGCTTCGCCGAAGACGAGTTCAGCTACGCCTCGACCGCGTCGATCCTGATCGATCCGGCCGGCTACACCTTCGACTCGCGCACCGGCGCACTGGTCGATGGCACCACCGTGTCGCTGGTCGACGAGACCGGCCAGCCAGCCACCGTCTTCGGCGACGACGGTGTCAGCCGCTACCCCTCGACGATGATGACTGGTGCGACCGTCACCGACGCCAGCGGGCGCGTCTATCCCGGCGAAACCGGCCGCTATCGGTTCCCGCTGACGACGCCGGGCCGCTATGCTTTGAAGGTGGTCCCGCCGGGTGATTATGTCGCCCCGTCGACCGCCGACCGTACTGCGCTGGCCGCGCTCAAGGATCCGGACGGCGCACCGTTCATCCTCAAGGAGGCAAGCTTCGGGGACGTGTTCACGCTGACCAGGCCTGAGCCGTTCACGGCGGATATCCCGCTCGATGGCCCCGGCCCCGGCAAGCTGCTGCTGACCAAGATCGCGTCGGTCCGCGAGGCGTCGCCGGGTGATTTCGTCCAGTATCTGCTGCGCATCACCAATCGCGATTCGGTCCCTGCGCGCGGACTCCACGTCGCCGATACGTTGCCGAGAGGGCTGCGCTACGAACGCAATTCCGCGCGCGGCGGTGACGAGCCGACCGTGTCGAGCGATGGCCGCAACCTCGACTTCGCGATCCCGCTGCTGGCTGCCGGCGCCTCGACCGAACTGAAATACGTCGTCAGCATCGCGCCAGGCGCACCCGTCGGCGAGGCGCTCAACCGCGCGCGCGTCGCCGGGCAGGGCGACGTCTCCAGCAACGAGGCTGCCGCATCGGTGCGGCTGCGTCCGCTGCTGTTCACCGACGCGATGACGATCATCGGCCGCGTGACCGAGGGGAATTGCGGCGATCCGGTCGACCAGCGCAAGGGCGTGCCCGGAATCCGCCTGCTGATGGAGGACGGCACGTTCGTCTCCACCGATCGCGACGGGCTCTACCATTTCGAGGGCGTCCGCGCCGGTCGCCACGTCGTCCAGATCGACACGTCGAGCATCCCCGTCACGCACGCACCGGTTGCCTGCGACATCGACACGCGCCAGGCCAACAGCCCGATCTCGCGCTTCGTCGAGGGCGACGGCGGCCTGCTCAAGCGCGTCGATTTCCAGCTGAAGCCGACCGGCAAGGCCGCCGCTGTCGACGCCGCGCTCCCCATAACCATCCTCGACGACGCCACCGCCGCCGGCAGCCGCGACTGGCTGGCCGGTGGACAGACGGCGGGCATCGACTGGCTGTTCCCGCTCGCCGACCACAATCCGCGCGCGCCGATCGTCCGTGCGGTCGTCAAGCACATGCCCGGCCAGCGGGTGGCGCTGACGATCAACGGCAAGCAGGTCGAAGCGCTCGCGTTCGACGGCACCGATCAGCGCGACGGCACCGACATCGCGGTCTCGCGCTGGACGGGTATCCCGTTGATCGACGGCGACAATCGCCTCCAGGCTCACGTGCTGGCTGCTGACGGCAGCGTCGTGAAGACGCTCGACCGCTTGGTGCATTATTCGGGCGCAGGCGTGCGTGCGGTGTTCGACGCCGCCAGCAGCCGGCTCGTCGCCGATGGCCTGACCCGTCCGCTCATCGCAGTCCGCGTCACCGACAAGACCGGCCGTCCGGTTCGCGCCGGAACGCTGGTGCCGTTCACCGTCGACCAGCCCTACACCGCCGCGGTCGAGGCCGAGCTCGAACAGGGTCGTCAGCTTGCCGGCCGCGAGCGGTCCGCCACCACCGCGCTGGTGGTCGGCGACGACGGGCTCGCCTTCATCACGCTCCAGCCGACCACGCAGGCGGGTGCCGTCCACGTCGTCGTCTCGCTGACCCAGGACAAGGTCGTCCATGCCAACGAGGTTCGCGCCTGGCTCGCCGCCTCCGCCAAGCAATGGGTCGTGGTCGGCTTCGGTGCGGGCTCGCTCGGCTACGACATGCTCAGCAAGCGCCAGTCCGGCCTCCCGCGGTCGCAGCGCGGCAGCGTGGTCACCGACGGCCAGCTCGCTTTCTACGCCAAGGGTCGCGTCAAGGGCTCGTGGCTGGCGACGATCGCCTATGACAGCGACCGCAAATACGATCCCGATCGCGGCCTGCTCGGCACGATCGACCCTGATCGCTATTACACCGTGTACGGGGACGGCTCGCGCCAGGGCTATGACGCCGCTACCAAGCGCAAGCTGTACCTGCGGCTCGAGCGTCGCGAATTCTACGCGCTGTTCGGCGATTTCGAGACCGGCTTCACCGACACGCAGCTGACCCGCTACAACCGCACGCTCAACGGCGTGAAGGCCGCCTATGAGGGCAAGCGGATCCGCGCGACCGGGTTCGCCGCCAACACCGACACGCTGTATTCGCGCGACGAGATCCAGGGCAACGGCCTGAGCGGTCCGTACCGGCTGTCGGGGCGCGATATCGTGCCGAACAGCGACAAGCTGCGTATCGAGACGCGCGACCGGTTCCGCTCCGAGCTGATCATCGCGACCACCCAGCTGACGCGCCACATCGATTACGACATCGACACCTCGATGGGCACGGTGCGCTTCCGCCAGCCTATCCTCAGCCGTGACAGCAACCTCAACCCGGTCTTCATCGTCGCGGATTACGAGGTCGAGGGCGGCAAATCGTCCAAGCTCGCCGCCGCCGCGCGCGTCGCGACCAAGCTGGCGAACGGCCGGGTCGAGATCGGTGCCGCGGTCATCCGCGACGAGACCGTCGGCAAGGCCACCGTGCTCGGCGCCGATATCAAGGCACACGTCACCGCCAATACCGAACTGCGCGGCGAGATCGCCAAGGGCGGTCGCGGCGGGCTGGGCCAGGGCCTCGCCTATCTGGCCGAGGTCGATCACCACGGCACCAAGCTCGATCTGCTCGCCTATGCCCGCCAGCAGGATACCGCGTTCGGCGTCGGCCAGCAGAACCTCGTCGAGGCGGGGACGCGCAAGTTCGGGCTCGACGGCCGGCTGCGGCTGACCGATCGGCTGAGCGTGACCGGGGTCGCCTGGTACCAGCAGCAGCTGAGCACCCCCGGTACGCGTGCCGCCGGCGAGGCCCGGATCGAATATCGCCGCGACACCGGCACGATCTTCGTCGGCGGCCAGTTCGCGTCGGACCGCGGCAGGGACGGCAAGGACCGCGACAGCCGTCTGCTGACGGTCGGCGGCACGCAGGCACTGTTCGGCGACAAGCTGACGGTCACCGGCCAGACGCAGTTCGCGCCTGGCGGCGACAGCGACAGCGTCGACTTCCCGGTCCGCCACCAGATCCAGCTGGCCTACCGGATCAAGCCCGGCATCCGCCTGATCGGTGGCTACGAGATCGCCAACGGCGACGGCTATGTCGCGCATACCAAGCAGTTCGGCGTCGACGTCGCGCCCTGGACCGGTGCCAAGCTGATGAGCACGCTCAACCAGCAGGCGATCGGCGAGAACGGCGCGCGGACCTATGCGCAATACGGCCTCAGCCAGTCGGTGCCGCTCGGCAAGCACTGGACCATCGACGGGACGCTCGACGCCAGCAACACGCTCAAGGGCAAGATCCCCGAAGGCGCGGTCGTCAACGCGTTCCAGCCGGTCACCTCGGGCGGCTATGTCGGCCAGGACCAGACCAACGGCGACTATGCGGCGGCGACGTTCGGGGCGACCTACCGTCAGGCCCGCTGGTCGGTGAACGGGCGACTCGAATATCGCAACGCCGACAGCGGCGATCGCTGGGGGATCACCACCAACTTCCTTCGCACGCTGGGGCAGGGCAAGACGCTCGCGTCGAGCATCAAGGCCTACACGATCAAGGATCGGACCGGGGCGGTCGCGACCTATGCCACCGCCGATCTGGCGCTCGCGCTGCGGCCGCTCGACAGCCGCTGGTCGGTGCTCGAACGGCTCGAACTGCGGCACGAGAGCGCAGATGCCGGGTTCAGCGACTCGAATGCGCTCGGCGTCCCCGCCTATGGCGCAGGCGATCAGGTGACGTCGCGGATCATCAACAACCTCGCGGTCAACTATCGTACCGGTCCGGAAGGGCTCGGCCACGGCACCGAGGCGACGGTGTATTACGGCGCGAAATACGTCGCGGGGCGGTTCGCCGACGATACCTATGACGGGTATATCGACGTCACCGGGTTCGAGCTGCGCCAGGATATCGGCACCCGGTTCGATATCGGCGTCAGCGGATCGGTGCAGCATGCGTGGTCGCGCGGCGCATGGTCGTGGAGTGGTGGGCCATCGGTCGGCGTATCCCCCGCACGCAACACGTGGATCAGCGCCGGTTACAACGTGTCGGGCTACCGCGACCGCGATTTCGAGGACGACCGCTACACGCGGCAGGGGCCGTACGTGACGATGCGGCTGAAGTTCGACCAGGCGACGATCGGCGGCGCGACGCGCGCGCTGTTCGGTGGTCGCCGATAATCACAGGGAGAGAAATCTATGCCGATGTCGATGCCGATGCCGAGTCCGACGATAATGCCCCCGCGCGACTTCACCGATCACGGTCCCTGCGTGGAAGAGCTGGCGCGCGAGTTCGCAAAGCAGGACGCGGCGACCAGCGAGGCGCTGATCGAGACGCTGGCGACGCAGGCGATCCGGCAATGGCGGCTCGACGACGCGACCTTCTGGCAGCGCGTGAAATTCCAGGCGCGGATGATCCGGGCAAGGCAGGGGGCGGGGAGACACTGAGCGGCAACCGATGTGATGCCCGCTGCTTTCCCCTCCCTGGAAGGGGGGGCAGGGGTGGGTCGGCTTCCGCGTAATCCGGACTGGGGTGCCATGAGCAGGCCAACCCACCCCCAACCCCTCCCTTCCAGGGAGGGGAACGTATCTGCCTATCGGCGCCGCGTTCGAGATTTAGCCACCGCTATTTCTCGTCGGTGGTCAGCTTCACCTTGTTGGGCAGCTTCTTCCCCTTGGTCCGCCGCGAGGGCAGCTGGACCGGGTTCTTCTTCTTCCACTGCGCAAACGTCATCGGCCCCTCGGGCGTGTCGATGATCGTGTCGTCGATCGAACTCATGCAAATTCCTCCACGCGGCCCAACGCATGAACGCGGCGGGAGTGGCAATCGAAGGGGTAGCCCTCGAAGGGGATGTTCATTTCATCGGGAAAAATGGTGCGGCCAAGAAGACTCGAACTTCCACGGGCTTTCGCCCACAACGACCTCAACGTTGCGCGTCTACCAGTTCCGCCATGGCCGCCCATGAAACATCACCGGGCGGACCCGGCATCTGGTAGGCGAGCGCCACTAGCAAGGGTTTGAACGCGACGCAACGGCCTTTGCGAGAAAGTCGTAGGCGAAGACCGCAAACGCCGATTCTGCTACGGTCGGCCGCCGCCGCCGGATCGTCGCGTGTCGCCGTTAGCGGGTCGACTCGCCAGCGAAGCTCAGCTCGAGCCGCTTCGAGTTCGCCGGCACGTTGAGCGTCGCCGAATTGAAATCGATCGTCCCGCCAGGGGCCAGCGTGCGCTGCTGCGGGGTGATCGTCCAGCTGTACACCAGCCGCCCCTGCGCATCGCGGAGTTCGGCGCGGATGTCGGGCACGCGTTGGCGCTGGTCCGACGGGTTGCTCACCTGGCCACTGACCGCGAACAGCTCGGAGCCGTTGTCGAGTTCGCGCCGCTCGATCGGATTGTCGCGCAGCCGCAGCGGGCTGTCGTCGGTCGCGACGCCGATGCCGAGCTTGGCGGCGACACCCGGCGCGCCGAGATAGACGATCGCGCCTGCCGCGAGCAGCATCAGCAGCCCGGCGATGACCGCGACGATCGTCCAGCGCCGCGTCGTGTTGCGGCGCGGACGGAACGGCGGCTGCTCGGCGACGGCTTGGTAGGTCGGCGCGACGAACGCGGGTTCGGGCTCGGCCTGGGCAGGCGGCGGGGTCGGTGTCGGCGCTGGAGCGACCGCCGCGAACCGCTCGGATACGTCGGCGATCGGCGCGCGGGGCAGCGGGGCAAGCGGGGCGGGCGCTGGCGGGAGCGGGGTCGATTCCGGCATGTCGACCACGGTATCGGGGGCCGCGGCGGGTCCCTGGAACCAGCTGTGCTTGCAATTGGCGCAGCGCACGGTGCGCCCCTCGGTCCCGATCGCGCTGTCGGGAACCAGATAGCGCGTGCTGCACTCGGGACATTGGAGGATCATGGATGCGCTTCACCAGCGGCCGCTGGAGCGCGACCGGTCTTGTGCCGAATAAGCACGCTGCCCGCATAGGTGGCAAGCTTGAAGCGGCGCGCGCTTTCATGCGAAAGCGCCGATACGGGCATCAAGCGGGCGAAAGCGGGCGCAACCACGTCATGGCGAATATCGTCCAATTCGAGAATGTCGGGCTTCGTTACGGCACGGAGTCAGATTCGGGACCGGACGCCGGGCCGGAGACGCTGTCGGACCTCAGCTTCACGCTGCGCAGCGGTGCGTTCTATTTCCTGACCGGCGCGAGCGGCGCGGGCAAGACCTCGCTGCTCAAGCTGCTGTATCTCGCACAGCGTCCGACGCGCGGCGTGATCCGGCTGTTCGGCGAGGATGCGGTGGTGCTGTCGCGCGATCGGTTGCCCGGTTTTCGGCGGCGGATAGGCGTGGTGTTCCAGGATTTCCGGCTCGTCCCGCATCTGTCGACCTGGGACAATATCGCGCTGCCGTTGCGCGTCGCCGGCATGCCCGAGGCGGATATTGAGCAACCGGTGCGCGAGATGCTCGCCTGGGTCGGGCTCGGCGACCGCGCCGATGCGCGCCCGGCGACGCTGTCGGGTGGCGAGCAACAGCGCGTGGCGATCGCCCGCGCCGTCATCGCCCGCCCCGAGATCCTCGTCGCGGACGAGCCGACCGGCAATGTCGATCCCGACATGGCCGAGCGGCTGCTCCATCTGTTCGAATCGCTCAACAAGCTGGGCACGACCGTGGTGGTCGCGACGCACGACTTCCACTTGCTCGGGCGGATACCCGGCGCGCAGATGATGCGGCTCGATCGCGGGCGATTGCTCGATCCGACCGGCTCGCTCCGCTATCCACCGACGCGGCCCGAATGATGCGGGTGTCGAAGGCGCGATCATCGGCCGAACGCCGCGTGCTTGACGAAGCCGGCGGCCTGCGCGCGATGACGTGGGTGATGGCGATCATGCTGTTCCTGACGATGCTCGCCGCCGCCCTTGGGCTGGCGACCGCAGGTGCGGCGCGGTTGCTCGATCGACAGTTGGCGGGGCGGTTGACGGTACAGGTCGTCGATGGCGATCCGGTGCGCCGCGACGCTGTCGCGGCGCGCGTGCTGGCGGCGCTGCGGACGATGCCGGCGGTCGCGACGGCGACGCCGGTCGATCGCGCCGAACTCACGAGATTGCTGCAACCCTGGCTCGGATCCGATGGCGCCGACCCGCAATTGCCGGTGCCGGCGATGATCGACGTCGATCTCGCCGATCACGACGAAGCGGCGGCCGTGCGGGTCGCAGCCACAGTGCGGCGCCTGAGTCCGATCGTCCGCGTCGATCGCCACGAGAGCTGGATGTCACCGGTCAACGACGTGATGCGCTCGCTGACGTTCCTCGCGCTGGCGCTGGTCCTGCTGATGGCGAGCGCGACCGCCGCGGTCGTCGTGCTCGCAGCGCGCGCGGGGCTCAAGACGCATCACGCGACGATCGCGGTGATGCACATGCTCGGCTCGACCGATCTGCAGGTCGCGCGGCTGTTCCAGCGGCGGATCGCGCTCGACGCGACGATCGGTGGTGTCGGCGGCGGCGTCACGGCGTTGCTGGTGATCGCGTTCATCGGCATCCGGTTGCACGGGCTGGGCTCCGAACTGCTCGGCGGAGTGACTCTCGGCGGAGTCGACTGGGTGGTGCTGGCGCTGCTCCCGGTCGCGTTCGTCGTTTTGGCCACGCTCGCTGCCCGCGTGACGATAGTCCGCGCGCTGAGGCATGTCCTGTGATCGTGCGGTTCCTCGGCATCCTGGGCCTCGCCTGGGCGTTCGGATTCGCAGTGTTCATGCTGCTGTTGCCCAAGCCGCTCGACGGCTTCACCTCGGATGCGATCGTCGTGCCGACGGGTGGGGCAGGGCGGATCGACCGCGGCATCGCGCTGCTCCGCGATCGTCAGGCGAAGCGGATGCTCGTGACCGGCGTCGCGCCGGGGGTGCGGCCGATCGATCTCGCATTGGAGTATCGCACCTCGCCCGCGTTGTTCGCGTGCTGCATCGATCTGGGTGCGGACGCTGTCGATACGCGGTCGAATGCCGAGGAAACGGCGCAATGGGTGCGCGTGCACAAATACCGCTCGGTGCGGCTGGTGACGTCGGACTGGCACGTCGCGCGTGCGCGGATGGAACTGGCCGCGGCGCTCGACAAGAATGTCGTGATCCTCGGCGACGGCGTGCCGGGGACGCCGCGGCTCGGGACCTTGGTCAACGAATATAACAAGTTGATCCTTCGCCGGATCGCATTGTGGATTGGATATGGCGGATGATCTGGCTGCGTAACTGGGCGTTCATGTTCGTTTTCTACACGATCTCGGTGCCGATCGTGGTGACCGTGCCGATCTCGGCGCTGTTCGGCTCGCGCGCGGTGATCGTGCATTCGACGATCTGGACGCGCTTCCACCGCTGGTGCGCGCGCGCGATCCTCGGCGTGCATATCCGCGTGGAGGGGACGCGGCCGACCGAGCCGGCATTCTACGCGTGCAAGCATCAGGCGATGTTCGAGACGCTCGAATTGCAGGCGTTGCTCGACGGCCCGGCGATCGTGCTGAAGCGCGAGCTTGCGGATATCCCGGCCTGGGGCTGGGCGGCGCGGCGCTATGGCGCGATCGTCGTCGACCGCGAGGCATCGGCGACGGCGATGCGCAGCATGATGCGCGAGGCGACCGCGGCGAAGGCTACGGGGCGCTCGATCCTGATTTTTCCGGAAGGGACGCGGGTGTCGCCGGGCGAGCATCCGCCGTTGAAGCCAGGGTTCGCCGGGCTGTATCGTGCGCTGAAGATGCCGACGGTGCCGATCGCCTGCGACAGCGGGCTGGTATGGCCGAAAAAGGGGCCGAAGCTGCCGGGGGTGATCACCTTCCGGTTCGGCGAGGTCGTGCCGCCGGGCTTGCCGCGTGAGGAGGCCGAGCAGCGAGTCCATGCGGCGATGAACGCGCTGGATTAGGTTCGAAAGGATACCCCAACCAATCCACCACCCCGGCGAAGGCCGGGGCCCAATTGGGGGACGTTTCTAATCTGCGTTGCGCGTCGTTACTCCAGCCTACCCAATTGGGCCCCGGCCTTCGCCGGGGTGGTACCGTTTAAGTAGAACGGAGGGGGTCTCAGCCGTGCGTACGCCCGAAATCCTGGACGTCGTCGTCCTGGCCCTGCTCGACGATGCTCCGCCGGATCGCCCGAGTCCGCGTGAACAGGTCGAACAGCGCATCGCCATCGCCCCAGCGGATCGCGCGCTGGAGATGGCTCAGATCTTCCGAGAATCGCTGCAACATCTCCAGCACCGCCTCGCGGTTGTTGAGGAAGATATCGCGCCACATCGTCGGGTCCGACGCCGCGATCCGCGTGAAATCGCGGAACCCGCCGGCCGAGTATTTGATGACCTCCGACTGCGTCACTTCCTCCAGATCGCCCGCGGTGCCGACGATCGTGTAGGCGATCAGATGCGGCAGATGGCTGGTGACGGCGAGCACGCGGTCGTGATGCTCGGGGGCCATCGTCTCGACCTGCGCGCCGAGCCTGCGCCAGAATTCGGAGACTCGCTCGACCGCGACCGGGTCGGCGCCCTCGGGGGGCGTGACGATGCACCAGCGATGGCGGAACAGCGTCGCGAAGCCAGCCTCCGGGCCGCTTCGCTCGGTGCCCGCGACCGGGTGCGCGGGGACGACCGTCGCGTTTGGCAATGCCTCGGTCAGCGCGCGGACGATCTCGGCCTTGCAGCTGCCGACGTCGCTGACGATCGCATCCGCCGGCAGTTCGGTCGCGAACTCGGCGGCGACCTCACCCATGATCCCGACGGGCACGCACAGGATCACGAGGTCGGCATCGATCACCGCCGCCCCCGCCGAGCCCGCAACGTCGTCGCAGAATTGCAGCCGGTCCGCGGCTTCGCGCACGGTCGCGTCTGCATCATAGCCGGTGACGCGGACGGTCGGCATCGTCGCCTGCACCGCGCGCGCTATCGACGAGCCGATCAGTCCCAGCCCGATGATCGTGACGCGCGCGAACGGGAGCATCAGGCGGCTTCGACCAGGTTGCGCAGCGCCGCGGTGACGCCGCGCGTTTCCGCCTCGGTGCCGATCGTGATGCGCAGTGCGTTGGGCAAGCCTTGGCCCGGCAGCCAGCGGACGATGTAGCCCGCGTCCATGAGCCCGTGATACGCGGCGTCGGCGGTCAGCGTGCCCTCGAACAATACTAGCACGAAGTTCGCCTTCGACGGCACCGTACGCAAACCGGCATTGCCCATCTGCCCGATCTGCTCGACGAACCAGCCGCGCCACGTGTCGTTATGCGCGCGCGTCGCGTCGACGAAACCGGTGTCGCCGATCGCGGCGACTGCCGCCGCTTGGCCTGCGGTGGTGACGTTGAACGGCGCACGGATGCGGTGCATCGCGTCGATGATCGGCGCGCAGGCATAGCCCCAGCCGATCCGCTCGGCGGCGAGGCCGTGGATCTTCGAGAAGGTCCGCGTGACGAGCACGTTCGCCTCGGTCATCGCCAGCGCGAGGCCGGCATCGTCCTCCTCGGGCGACAGATATTCGGCATAGGCCTGGTCGAGCACGAGCAGCACCGACTTCGGCAGCCCGGCATGCAACCGCGCGATTTCCGCGCGCGGCGTGAACGTGCCAGTCGGGTTGTTCGGGTTGGCGACGAACACGACGCGGGTGCGTTCGGTGACGGCGGCGAGGATCGCGTCGACGTCGGTCGCATAGTCGCGGTCGTCGACGATCACCGGCTCGGCACCGACGCGGCGCGTGGCGATTTCGTAGACCGCGAAACCGTAGCGGACGTGAATGATCTCGTCGCCGGGGCCCGCATAGGCGCCCGCGACCAGATGCAGGATCTCATCGGAGCCGGTGCCGTAGATCACGCGTGCCGGATCGAGGTCGTAATGCGCCGCCAGCGCCTCGCGCAGTTCCGCCGCGCCCGCGTCGGGATAGCGTTCCAACGTCCGGTCCGCGGCATCGAATGCGGCCTTCGCGGCGGGGCTGGTGCCGAGCGGGTTCTCGTTCGACGACAGCTTGATCACCGTGCGGCCATCGTCGGTCGTCGAGCGACCGGGCGTGTACGGCGCGATCCCCAGGATCCAGGGCTTCGGCGCGGGTGCGGGCATGATGTTTGTCATGGCGCGGGACATAGCGGGCGCGGTGGCGCGGTGGCAATCTTTGTGCGTGGGGGTGTGGGGCCGCTTGCAAGGATCGGTATCCCGCCCGTCCAGCGTCATCCTGACGAAAGTCAGGACCCAGAGCCACGGATGTCACCGCTCGTTACCCTGGGTCCTGACTTTCGTCAGGATGACGGTGTGGTTCGGACTGTCCGCGCCCGACAGTCGGGCGTCGCAGACGTAGGCGTCGGAGGGGGGGGAGGAACCTATGTGGTCGCTTACCTCCCCCTCCGTCTGGCAAGGGCCAGCCACCTCCCCCTGGCGGGGGAGGATCGAGGATGCGGCGCTGGCATTACGGCGGTAGCCTATGGTAGCGCGCGGCATGCTCGACACGCCTGCCATCGACCCCGGGACCGGCCACGACACCGACCAGCGCTTCGGCCTTGCGCGGCGCGTCACGTTGCCGGGGCCGCTGCGGCTTGACGGTGGCGTGCTGCTGTCGCCGGTCGACATCGCCTACGAGACCTACGGGACGCTCAACGCCGATGCGTCGAACGCCATCCTCATTTGCCACGCGCTGACCGGCGACCAGCACGTCGCCTCGCACCATCCGCGCACCGGCAAGCCCGGCTGGTGGACGCGGATGGTCGGCGAGGGGAAGCCGATCGATCCCGCGCGGCACTTCGTCGTCTGCGCGAATGTGCTCGGCAGTTGCATGGGGACGTCGGGGCCGGCGACAATCAATCCCGCAACCGGACGGCCGTGGGCGATGAGTTTTCCGGTCATCACGATCCGCGACATGGTGCGTGCGCAGGCGATGCTGCTCGATCATCTCGGCGTCGGCGTGCTCCACGCGGTGGTCGGCGGATCGATGGGCGGGATGCAGGCGCTGAGCTGGCCCGCGACCTTCCCCGACCGCGTGAAGGCGTGCGTCGTGATCGCGTCGACCGCGCGGCATACGGCGCAGAACATCGCGTTCCACGAGGTCGGGCGGCAGGCGGTGATGGCCGATCCGAACTGGCGTGGCGGCGAGTATCACGACGACGCCGCGCCGACCGCGGGTCTCGCGGTCGCGCGGATGGCGGCGCACATCACGTATCTGTCGGAAGCGGGGCTGACCGAGAAGTTCGGGCGGCGGCTCCAGGCGCGCGACGCGAAATCGTTCGGGTTCGACGCCGATTTTCAGGTCGAGAGCTATCTGCGCCACCAGGGGCTCGCCTTCACCGACCGGTTCGACGCGAACTCGTACCTCTACATCACGCGCGCGATGGATTATTTCGATCTCGCGGAGGAGCATGGCGGGCTGCTCGCCAACGCCTTCCGCGCGACCAAATCGCGGTTCTGCCTCGTCAGCTTCGACACCGACTGGCTCTACCCCACCGCCGAATCACGCGCGATCGTCCAGGCGCTGAACGCTGCCGGCGCGCCGGTCAGCTTCGTCGAACTGTCGAGCCCGTATGGCCATGACGCGTTCCTGCTCGAAGCGCCCGATCTAAACCGGGTCGTCGACGGCTTCCTGAGGGCCGGCCGATGACGATCATCCTGTCCGACGACGTAGGCAAGTTGCAGGTCGACCGCATCCACGGCTGGCTGGTGAGCAGTTACTGGTCGCCCGGGATCGAGCGCACGCTGGTCGAACGCGCGATCGCCGGGTCGCATTGTCTCGGCGCGTACGAGAACGAGCAGCAGGTCGGGTTCGCGCGGATGATCACCGATCACGCGACCTTCGCGTGGCTCGCCGACGTCTGGGTCGACGAGGCCGTGCGGGGACAGGGGCTCGGGCGTCGGATGGTGCGCTGGTTCCTCGATCACCCCTCGTTCGCCGGGCTGCGGCGGATCGGCCTCGTCACCGCCGATGCGCACGGCGTCTATGCGGGGCTCGGCTTCCATCCGCTGGTCCGCGCCGATCGCTACATGGAACGCCTCGCGCCGGGCCTCGCCGAGCAATTGCGGAGCGCGCCATGACGCCCCCTGTGACATTGCGTACCGACCTCGCGGTCATCGCCGAAAACGTCGCGCAAGGCAGCCGCGTGCTCGATATCGGCTGCGGCGACGGCGCGTTGATGGCGGCGTTGCGCGACACCCGCGACGTCGATGTGCGTGGCTTGGAGATCGACGCGCGCAACGTCGCCTCCGCGGTCGCGCGCGGTCTGTCGGTGATCCAGGGCGATGCGGATATCGACCTCGCCGGCTATCCCGACGCGAGCTTCGATTACGCGATCCTCAGTCAGACGTTGCAGACCGCGCGTGCGCCCGATCTGGTGCTGGATCATCTGCTGCGGATCGGTCGGCAGGCGTTCGTCAGCTTCCCCAATTTCGCGCACTGGCGCGTGAGGGGGTCGCTTCTGTGGGGCGGCCGCATGCCAGTGACGCGGCAATTGCCCGAACGCTGGTACGACACTCCGAACATCCACCACGTCACGATCGATGATTTTCGCGCCTTCGTGAAAGCGCGCGGGATCGTTGTCGAGGATGCGTGGTTCCTGTCGGGCGACAAGCGTACCGGCGCGGCGGCGGCCAACCTGTTCGCGGAACACGCCGTCTTCCTGCTGCGACGCGGAAGATAGTAAGAAAAATATACAATTTGTGTCTGAATGCTGATTCAGATCAGTATCGCAGCGGAACCGATCGTCGGGCGGCTGGTTACTCCGCCGATGACCAAGACCGCCCTCATTGTCGAAGACGAGATATTCGTCGCGCTCGACCTTGAGAGAATCCTCGTCGATGCCGGATACGATGTGGCGGGAATTGCGGCCGATCGCGACAGCGCGATCGCGGCGGCCCCAGGATGCAGCTTCGCGTTCGTCGACATCAATCTGCGCGACGGACCGACCGGGCCGGAAATCGCCAGGCGGATGGCGCGGGAGTACGGCGTCAAGGTCGTGTTCGTAACCGCCAACCCGTCGCAGATCGGCGATGCGGAATGCCTCGGCTATATCCGCAAGCCGTTCAGCGACGCGGCGATCCTGGCTGCAGCGGCGTTAGCGTGCGAGGAAGAGGCGATCGCCCACGACGACGTGATCCGGGTCGTCAGCGGCTGAACGCAGGCTTCGGAATAGTCAGTTCGACGACCAGGCCGGTGTCGTTCCAGATCCGGTTCACCGTGCCGCCCAGCTGACGCACGGCGCTCATTTCGATCAGCTGCGTGCCGAAGCCGGCAGGCATAGTCGGCTTGGTCACAGCCGGGCCGCCCACTTCCCGCCAATGCAACGTTACCGAATCATCGTTCGCTGCAATCGTAATCCGGACCGTGCCGAGCTCGGTCGCGAGCGCGCCGTACTTGGTCGCATTGGTGGCAAGCTCGTGGAACAGCAGGGCGAGCGGCGTGGCGGAGCGATCGTCGATCGTCACGTCGTCGCCGGTGACGCTGAGGCGTGCGCCGTCGATCCGCTGATACGGCTCGAACAATTCCTGCAACAGCCCGTGCAGGCTGTTCTGCGCGGCGGCCGGACGCGAGTTGGCACTATGCGGGCGGACGAAATCATGCGCGCGGCCGAGCGCGTTGATGCGGTGACGCAGGTCGGTCGCGATCCCCATGAACTCGGGCTTCCCCCGCGCGGAAAACGCGATCAGCCCGGCGATCACCGCGAAGATGTTCTTGATGCGGTGGCTCAGCTCCTGGCTGATGATCTCGCGCTCCTCATAGGCGAGCTTCTGTTCGTGGATGTCGGTGCACGTCCCGAACCAGCGCTGGATCGCGCCGCTTTCGTCACGCACCGGCAGCGCGCGGCCGAGCACCCAGCGATACGTGCCGTCGAAATGTCGCAGCCGGTATTCGATATTGTACGGCTCGCCGGAGTCGAGCGACTGGCGCCAGACCGCCCAGGCGCGATCCTGGTCCTCGGGGTGGAACATGTCGTTCCAGCCTTCGCCGTCGGTCGTCCCCACGGGCGTGCCGGTGAACTCGTACCAGCGCGCGTTGAAATAGTCGTGGAAGCCGTCGGGCAGCGTCGACCACACCATCTGCGGCATCGTGTCCGCGAGCGTGCGGAACTTCAGGTCGCTCGCCTCCAACGTACGGCGCGCCTCGGCGTCGGCCATCGCCTGCTCGCGCGCCGACCGACGATCGTCGAGCCGCCCCATCGCCGCCTTCGCCAACAGCGTCATGCCGTCGCGCTGGAACCGGGTGAGCCCCTCGCGCGGACGGGGTGCCAGCACGCAGAGCGCACCCAGCGGCACGCCTTCGCTGGAGACCAGCGGCGCACCCGCGTAGAACCGCACATAGGGCGGCCCGGTCACCAGCGCGTTGTCGACGAAGCGCGGGTCCTCCAGCGTATCCGCCACCTCCATCACCTCGTGATGATGCATGGCGTGCGCGCAGAACGACATGCTGCGCGGCGTCTGCTCGAGGTCGGTGCCGGTGCGCGACAGGAAGCGCTGATACTCGTCCTCGACGAGGCTCAGCAACGCGACCGGCGCGGCGCACAACTCGGCAGCGAACGCCACGATGTCGTCTAGCTGGCCCTTCGCACGCGCGCCCGCGACGTCGTACGCCGCGATGACACGCGAGCGCTCGGCCTCGTCGAACACGGCGGTCGCGGGGACGGAATCCAGCGTCGTCACGGAGATCAGAACGGCACGTCGTCGTCGAGATCGTCCGAGAAGCCACCGGTCTGGCCGAAGCTGCCGCCGCGTGCGCCGCCACCGCTACCGCCACCCGAGGGTGCGCTGCCGCCACGACCACCGCCGCCGCCGTAACCGCCGCCGCCGCCCGACGAACCACCGCCGAAGTCGTTGCCGCCACCACCGCCGGCCCAGTCGTCGCCACCGCCGCGGCTACCACCGCCGCCGCCTGCACCCCCGCCTGCGCCGCCATTCGGACCGTCGAGCATCGTCAGCACGCTGTTGAAGCCCTGCAGCACGATCTCGGTCGAATACTTGTCCTGGCCCTGCGCGTCCTGCCACTTCCGGGTCTGGAGCGCGCCCTCGATATAGACCTTCGAGCCCTTGCGGAGATACTTCTCGGCGACGTTCGCGAGACCTTCGTTGAAGATCGCGACCGAATGCCATTCGGTCTTTTCCTTGCGCTCGCCCGACATCTTGTCCTTCCAGGACTCGGATGTCGCGATACGCAGGTTGACGACCTTGCCGCCGTTCTGGAACGCCTTGCTCTCCGGGTCGCGACCCAGATTGCCGACGATGATGACCTTGTTGACGCTGCCTGCCATGATGCCCCTCAGAGGCCGGCGAACACCGCCAGCCAGTATGTAATGCCAGCCATGATGTAGGCGGCGGCGAACAAATAGCCAACCATGAAGGCGGGCCATTTCCACCCATTGGTCTCGCGACGCGTGACGGCGATCGTCGAAATGCACTGCGGCGCGAACACGAACCACATCAGGAAGGCGAGTGCGGTCGGCAGGCTCCAGCGGCCGCGGAGGTTCTCGATCATCGCCTTGCCGCCCTGGTTGCTGGCCGGATCGTCGATCGCATAGACCGTACCGATCGCCGCGACGGCGACTTCGCGCGCGGCCATAGCCGGGATCAGCGCGAGGACGATGTCGCGGTTGAAGCCGATCGGCGCGAATACAGGGGCAATGCCGTTGGCGATACGACCGGCGACCGAATAATCGACCGCGGAGATCTTCGGCGCGCCGGCGGGCTGCTCGGGTGGCTTGGGAAAGCTCAGCAGCACCCACAGGATGATCGTCGAGGTCAGGATGATCCCGCCGGCGCGCTTCAGGAAGATCTGCGCGCGACTCCAAAGCCCGATGGCGACGTCGCGCCACTGCGGCCACTGGTATTTCGGCATCTCCATCATGAAGCCCGACGACACGCCCTTGGTCACCGTCCGGCGCAGCACCAGCGCGGCGACGAACGCACCGGCGATGCCCATCACGTACAGGCCGAGCATGACGAGGCCCTGCAACCCGACGAACGGCAGCACCTGCGTATTGGGGATGAACGCGCCGATGATCAGCGTGTAGACCGGAAGGCGCGCAGAGCACGTCATCAGCGGCGCGATCAGGATCGTGGTCAGCCGGTCCTTCTCGTCGTCGATCGTCCGCGTCGCCATGATGCCCGGAATCGCGCAGGCGAAGCTCGATAGCAAAGGGATGAACGCGCGGCCCGACAGCCCGACGCTCGCCATCACGCGGTCCATCAGGAACGCCGCGCGGACCATGTAGCCGCTGGCTTCGAGGACGAGGATGAAGAGGAACAGGATCAGGATCTGCGGCAGGAATACGATCACCGCACCGACACCGGCGATCACGCCGTCGACAAGCAGCGAGCGGAGCAGCGAATCCGGCAGTTCGGCGGTCAGGAACCCCTGCAACGCGGTGAAGCCCGCATCGATCGCGTCCATGAACGGCTGTGCCCAGCTGAACACCGCCTGGAACATCAGGAACATGATCGCGAGCAACAGGATCGGTCCGGCGACCGGGTGCAGCGCGACCGCGTCGAGCATGTGCGTCCAGCGACGGACCTGCGTCTCGGATACGGTCGCGGACGTGGCGATCTGGCGCGCGCGGCGCTGGAGCGTGACGATGTCGTCCTGCACGCTTCCGTCGGATTTGCGGAGGCGCATCGGGCCGTTGACGACGATGCTTGAGAGCGCGGCCTTCAACTCGTCGAGGCCGCGCTTGCGCACCGCGACGGTCGGGATCACCGGCACGCCGAGTTCGCGCTCGAGCACCTTGGGATCGAGCTTCAGCCCGTCGCGCTCGGCGAGATCGACCATGTTGAGCGCGACCACGACCGGCAGGCCGAGCGCGATCAGCTGGAGCGTGAAGCGGAGATGGTTGTCGAGATTGGCGGCATCGACGACGACGACCAGGGCGTCGGGAAGGCGCTCGCCGTCCTGCGTGCCGGTGACGACGTCGCGCGTGACGCGCTCGTCGGGGGAGGAGGGTTCGAGACTGTATGCCCCGGGCAGGTCGACCAACTCTACGGGCCGGCCGTCGTCGAGCATCAGCCGCCCGACCTTCCGCTCGACCGTGACGCCGGGATAATTGCCGACCTTCTGGCGCGCACCCGTCAGCGCATTGAACAGCGCGCTCTTGCCGGCATTGGGATTGCCGACCAGCGCAACCAGCGGTGCTGCGTTCATTTTAAAGGATTATTCGGCCGCGGCAGGCATCGGAGAGACATGGATCGCGCCGGCGACCGCACGGCGGAGCGCGACGGTCATGCGACCGATCCGGCAGGCGATCGGGCCTTGGCCCAACGTCGCGCGGTGCAGCACCTCGACATCGACACCTTCGTCGAAGCCCAGTTCGCGGAGGCGACGCGCCTCAGGCCCCGCGAGCCGCGCCCATTCGATCGCGGCGACGATCGCATGCTGCTTGCGAGGCAGCGTTTCGAGGCTGACGGAACGATCGGGGCGAGTGTCCATGATGCGACTGATTATCAGTAACGCCCGGGGAAGGGAAGCCCAAAGCCGATCAACTGACCGATAACGCTCCGTCATCCTGACGAAAAGTGCATGACCAAGCTCAAGCAACACCCAATCGTCATTCCCGCGCAGGCGGGAACCCATACTGGCAAGCCTCACGACCCGCTCGCCGACGTTCGAGTTTATGGGTCCCCGCCTCCGCGGGGATGACGGCAAATGCAGTGAGACGCGGCCCGATCAGGCAGTCGGATAGCGCAAGCGGCCGACGAATCGCGACAGGCTGAAACCGTGCTCAGTGCGCTTGAGAAACCCGGCCTTGGCCTTCTCGAACTGCATGATCCCGTCGATGCGACGACCGAGGAACGCGCGGGTGTCGGCGAGGCCTTCGCTCTCGTCGTCGAGAAACACCGTGATCGTCGACGCATACACGCCGAGCAGGATGGTCCGCTTGGTGTAGTAATTATAGTCGGTCGCGACGTCGCCGGCCGCGCGCCAGATCGTGTCGACCGTCCGCCAGCCGAGCCGCGTCGCCTTCGCCAGATTTTGCGGGAGCGCGAGGATCGCCAGCGCGCGCCGCAGCGACTCGCGATCGATCGACGTCGCGTCGAGCCGCGCCTCGACCAGCGCGGTGATCTTTTCGCGGACCTTCATCAGCGCGAGCCGCTCGGGCGGGACCGTGGTCAGCATCACGCCATCGATATGCGCGAACCACGCGTCGATCATGTCGACCGGACCGTCCTTGAACGCGAGCGCGGCGATGTCGGTGTCGATTCCCTCGGCCTGCGCGGCCATGTCGCGCGCGGCGTCGCTCCAGCCGTCGAACGCCGCGTTGGCAGCAATGCCGGGGGCGAGCTTTGCGCGGATTTCGTCAAGCGTAAGGTCCTGGGTCATACCGTCTCCTGCCGTTCAAAATCAGGCGTATCAAGCGTGTCTTCAAGGGGTGGCGACACTTCCGGGGGAGGTCCTCGGCGGACGAGCACCAGCGCGACCGCCACCATCACGACACCGACCAGATCCGCCGCGCCGAGCCGCTCGCCGTACACCAGCCAGCCGACCACGCCGGCCACCACCGGCTGGATCAGCAACGCGATGCCGATCACCAGCGGCGTGAACCGCCCGAGCGCATAGATCATCAGCCCTTGCCCGAGCACCTGGCTGCAAAGGGCAAGCCCGATCAGCGGCCCCCAATGCGCGGGCAGCACGCGCTCGCCCATCGCCAGCGCGAATACGAGCATCGGCACGATCCCCGCCAGCGTCGCCAGCGTCAGCGCGGACATCGGCGCCAGCGTCGCCCGTGCTCGCGCCATCAGGACGAAATAGATCGTGTAGAGCAGCCCCGCGAGCAGGCAGAACAGATCGCCCGCCAGGTTCTTCGCATCGAGCTGATACGACCGCCCGAGCAGCAACGCGCCGCCCGCCGCCGCCAATGCGAGCGCGAACCCTTGCGTTCGCGTCGGCCAACTGCGGGCGATCAGGAACCCGTAGATCGGGAAGATCAGCGTCGCGACATTGCCGAACAGCGTCGCGTTGGCGAGCGTCGTGCGCAGGATGCCGAGATGCCACGTGCCGAGATCGGCCGCGAAGCACACCCCGCCCGCGAGCAGCCCCGCCCACAATTTCCACCCGAGCCGCATCGGTCGCGCGCCCTGCTGGACCGCGAGCACGATCAGGAACGGTACCGCCAGCGTCAGCCGCCAGAACCCCGCAGCCACCGGCCCGACCTCGGTCGCGCGCACGAACCACGGCCCGAACGCCAGCGCGACGTTCGCCACCAGAAGCGCCGCAAAGGCGATAAGTCCCGGCGCGGCAACACTTTGCGCAACCGGCGTCAAACCGTGCGGCGTATCGGGCACGCTAGATAATCTTTGCGGGTCGGGGCGATGCATGCCGCGCTGTAGCCTCCTATCTTCCGCCCGTCAGGCCAATAAGGAGCCCCCATGCCTAGCCTTTTCGATCCGATTACCCTTGGTGCCGTCGACGCGCCGAACCGCATCATCATGGCGCCGCTCACCCGCGGGCGTGCCGACAGGGATGCGGTGCCGACCGACATCATGGTCGAATATTACACGCAGCGTGCGAGCGCCGGCCTGATCATCTCGGAAGCCACCGGCATCAGCCGCGAAGGTCTCGGCTGGCCGTTCGCGCCGGGTCTGTGGACCGATGCGCAGGTCGCCGCCTGGAAGCCCGTCACCGACTCGGTGCATGCCGCTGGCGGCCGGATCGTCGCGCAGCTGTGGCACATGGGTCGCCAGGGTCATTCGTCGGTGTACGAGACGCAGCCCGTGTCGTCGTCGGCAACCGCGACCGAAGGCCAGGCGCACACGTTCGAGGGCAAGAAGGACTTCGAGGTCGCACGTCCGCTCGAGACCAACGAGATTCCGCGCCTGCTGAACGATTACGAGCTGGCGACCAAGAACGCACTCGCGGCCGGCTTTGACGGCGTGCAGATCCACGCAGCCAATGGCTATCTGATCGACCAGTTCCTGCGCGACAACGCCAATTTCCGCACCGACGAATATGGTGGCTCGATCGAGAACCGCGTCCGC
Source organism: Sphingomonas sp. PP-F2F-G114-C0414 (assembly GCF_003688595.1). GTDB lineage: Bacteria > Pseudomonadota > Alphaproteobacteria > Sphingomonadales > Sphingomonadaceae > Sphingomonas. The sequence continues at coordinate 214,932 of NZ_RCWT01000013.1, read as the reverse complement.
CTGCTCCGCGAAGTCGCCGAGCGCGTGATCTCGGTCGCAGGGGCTGACCGTGTCAGCGTCCGCCTGTCGCCCAACGGCGATTCGCAGGGTGTCGACGACAGCAACCCCGAGGCGCTGTTCACTGCCGCTGCCAAGGCGCTGTCCGATCTCGGCATCGCGTTCCTCGAACTGCGCGAGCCCGGCCCCGATGGTACGTTCGGCAAGACCGACGTGCCGAAGCTCAGCCCGGCGATCCGGAAAGTCTTCAAGGGCGTGCTGATCGTCAACTCGGACTACACGACGGTCGAGGAGGCGCAGGCCGAGCTCGATTCGGGCAATGCCGACGCGATCACCTTCGGCCGCACGTTCATCGCCAACCCCGACCTGCCCGAGCGCCTGCGTGCCGGCGCACCGCTGGCGAAGGACGACGCGAAGACGTGGTATAGCCAAGGCCCCGAGGGCTATATCGACTACCCCGCGCTCGAGACTGCCAACGCGTAAGCGGTGAAGGCGGATCGACATCGAGCGTTGATCCGCCCGGATTGCCCAAACCACCCCGTCACCTCGGGCTTGTTCCGGTGCCCACTGCTCCGCACGATCGATCCCATCGATTTTGCGGAAGGGTGGATGCCGGAACAAGCCCGGCATGACGAAGCTGGTTGCTCGCCATTCAATGTGATCCTCGGCCTAGTCACCCGCGCCGCCATCGCTTAGCAGCGCGCTTCCGCGTCGCTGGTGGCGCACCGGTGACGACAGGATATCTAATGACCGACGGCTGGCCGAGCGGCGGCAGGGGAACAGGGCCGCTCATGCCCGGCACCGCCGACCGGGCCGCAAAGCGCGCGGAGGAGCGTGCCAACGGCCGCGAGCAGCGCGCGAAGGAGCGGCTTGCCGCGTCCGAACAACGATCAGAGTCGCGCGCCGCCCAGCGTGATCTCCAGACCCAGGAGCGCGAACGCGCCCGCGAGACGCGTCGGATCGAGGAGGATCAGCGGATCAAGGCACGGCTCGATGCACCGCCGACCAACGATATCGAGGCACTGAAGATTTCCAAACGCCGCCGCTCGGGCGCGCTCGCGCGCAGTGGCGCGGAATCCAAGACCGACCGCGACACCCGTAGCTACAAGACCATCGTCGACACCGCGCGTATCCGCACGCTCGCCGATCGCGGCGCGTCGGTGGCGGGGCTTGCCGGCGCGTTCGGCATCACGATCGAAGAGGTCGAGGCGGCGTTGCTGGAAACGACCTCACAGGACTAGGAGTCAGGTGGCGGTACGATCCCCGGCCAGCCACGCCTTGGCCTCGTCGATATCAAGGAACGTCCGGCAGTTCTCCGCCTTCAGATAGCGTTCGGTCTGGAGCTTCGCCAAATGCGACGCGACCACCGCCGCGATCGGTGCCGACGTCACTTTGAGCGCCTTGGGCATCATCGCCTCCAGCGCATCGACGACTTTCAAGGGCTGGATCGCCGCCTTGCGCAGGTCGGCCAGCACGACGAACCGGCCATGATACAGTCGTGCAGCCGTGCCGCGCGCGAGCAGCTCGGCGGAGAATGCCGCAGTGGTCGCAACCGACCAGAACCCTTCGGTGACGATGGTGAGCGTCTTGCTCGGAACGTCGAAGGTGATCGTGTACATATTCATCTCCGGTAACGCCGGTACCTTAACGATATGTTATCTTTCACTTTAGTTGGTACCGGGAAGATCGACGTGGATCCGCCGGAATCGCGCCTCGACCAGGCTGTAGGCGCCGAACAGCGCCAGCCCGATCCCGGTCAGCGCGAGCAGCCACGTGCCGCCCGGTTGCGATTGCAGCCGCTCCAACGCCTCCGCCACGCCGCCCGCGTCGCTCGCATGCGCGGTCCAGGCGGCGAGCGCGAACAGTCCCGCGACGATCAGGAACACCAGTGCGCGGGCGCCGTAGCCGATCCGGCCCATCGTGCAGACGTAACCGGGGGCCGGCGCATCGCCGCGCAGGTCGTGGATGAAGTCGCCGCGCCACGCCTTTTGCGCCTGCTGGAACGCCGCGACGAGGATCCCGACTGCGACCGCGCCGACCAGAACGCGCCCGGCCGGCTGGTCGAGCAGCAACGCGGTCCAGTCGCGCGCGCTCTCGTCGCCGGGCGAGACGGCGGCGTCGCGCGATCCGGTCTTCATCGCGAGCTTCGCGGCGGTCCAGGCTAGGATCAGGTGCGCGATCCCGCTGACGACGTGACCGATCCGCTTGAGGCTGCCCTTGACGTCGCTACCGATCTGCTCGGGATTCGCGGCCGCCTCGGTCAGCCGCCAGATCGCGTAGCCGAGCAGGCCGGCGGCGACGATCGCGAGTAGCACCGGCCCGAACGCCTCGTCCGCGATCGACCCGATCGCGCCCTGGTTGTCGGCGATCCTGCCACCGCGGAGTGCCGCATCGACCGCGAACCACCCGACCAGCAGGTACACCACGCCGCGCGCGGCAAAGCCGAGCTTGGCGAGCAATGTCGCATTCGCATCCGAGATCATGACAGCCCCTTTGTTACGGGGGCATAACGGCGCGGGGAGCGTGACGTTCCGGCGTTGGGTGAGGGGAGGGCCGTCGTCTTCATCATTGGAAGGGTGATGCTAGGTGATAGGTGTGTCGGGCGTGAGATCATCGCGCCGTGCGCCGTCGAGCGTCTTCTCGATCCGAGCCTTCGCGCTCGCGTCGGCCGCCTTCTCCGCAACCGTCCGCCCGAACAGCCTGCGGTTCTGATCCGCGCGGACCAAAGCCTCGTCTCGCGCGCGTTGCTTCCGGACTAGCCGCAGGTTGATCACGTCACCCACGCCCTGCGCTCCGCGCCCGCCAGTCGGCGGCGCTCTGACCCCAATCGTCCACCGGCAGCGCTTCGAGCGGCGGGGGGAGTGTCGTTCGGCCGCGGTTGGTCGACCCGAGCCGCCGCGCGAGCGCGATCGACTCCACGTTGTCGGGCGCGATGGTGTGGATGATGTCGGTCCAGCCGAGCACATCCACCGCATAGTCGATCGTCGCCGTCGCAGCCTCGCGCGCGAACCCGCGACCGGCGAACTGCGATGCGAGTCCCCAGCCAATCTCCGTCCCCGGCCAGTCTTCGGGCTGCCACGGGCCGACGCGGCCGATCCATTCGCCGGTATCGCGCAGCGTCACCGCGAACATCGAGAAGCCACGAATGCTCCACGAGCCCGCCATCGCGCACAGACCGCGCCACGCGACGCTGCGCGACTGGACGCCGCCGAGATGACGCATCGTCACGGGATCGGCGTGGAACGCATACCACGCCTCGGCATCCTCCGGTCCCAAGGGCCGGAGCAACAGGCGCTCCGTCAGGAGCACCGGCGCGGTCATGCGATGAAGCGGTCCTTGAGCGCCAGCATCGCCAGCGCGGCCTTTGCCGCACCGCCGCCCTTGTCGCCTTCGGTGGGCTTTGCGCGGGTCAGGGCCTGCGCCTCGTTCTCGGTGGTCAGGATGCCGTTGCCGATCGACAGCCCGTCCATCGTCAGCTGCATGATCCCGCGCGCGCTTTCGCCCGCGACGATCTCGAAATGATAGGTCTCGCCGCGGATCACCACGCCAAGCGCGACATAGGCGTCGAACGTCTCGCTCTCCGCCGCCAGCGCGATCGCGCCGGGGACTTCGAGCGCGCCGGGCACGGTGATCGTCTCGTGGGTGTGGCCGGCGGCTTCGATCGCGGCCTTCGCACCCTCGACCAGCAGGTCGTTGAGGTGATCGTAGAACCGGGCTTCGACGATGAGGAGATGCGCCATCAGTTGCTCTTTTCGGTGTTCAGGGACGCGATCGGGCGCTCGCCGACGATCGACAGGCCATAGCCGTCGAGGCCGACCAGCGTGTGATGCGTGTTGGTGATCAGTACCATGTCGTGGACGCCGAGTTCGGTCAGGATCATCGCGCCGACGCCGTAGTCGCGCAGTTCCTCCATGTCCGGGGTGATCTCCGCGCCGGCCTTCTTCATGACCGCGGAGGTGAAGGTGTTGCTGCGCGGACGGTTGATCACGACGATCACGCCCGCGCCTTCGTCTGCGATCATCTGCATCGATCGCGCGAGAATGCGACCGCGTTCGCCCGATTCGCCGAAGATGTCCGCGAACGGCGACAGTGCGTGCATGCGGACCAGTGTCGGCTTGGCGGGGTCGATCTTGCCTTTGACCAGCGCGACCTGCTCGGTGCCGGTCGCCTTGTTCCAGAACGTCAACGCGCTCCAGTCGCCACCCCATTCTGAGGTGAACTTGGCCTCGGCGCGCTTCTCGACGAGGTGATCGTGGCGGCGGCGATAGGCGATCAGGTCGCGGATCGTGCCGATCTTGACGTTGTGGAACTGCGCGAAGGTGACGAGGTCATCCATCCGCGCCATCGTGCCGTCCTCGTTCATGATCTCGCAGATCACGCCCGAGGGGTTGAGCCCGGCGAGGCGCGCGACGTCGACCGCCGCTTCGGTATGACCGGCGCGCACGAGCACGCCGCCGTCGCGCGCAACCAGCGGGAAGACGTGGCCGGGGGTGACGATGTCCGGCTTGCCCTTGGTCGCATCGACCGCCACCGCGATGGTGCGCGCGCGATCGGCGGCCGAGATGCCGGTCGTGACGCCTTCGAGCGCCTCGATCGACACGGTGAACGCAGTCTCGTGCCGCGTGCCGTTGTTGCGGCTCATCAGCTCGAGCCCTAGCTCCTCGGTCCGCTCCCTGGTCAGCGCGAGGCAGATCAGGCCGCGACCGAACTTCGCCATGAAGTTGATCTTCTCCGGGGTCGCCATCTGCGCTGGGATGACGAGGTCGCCCTCGTTCTCGCGATCCTCGTCATCGACCAGGATGAACATCCGGCCGTTGCGCGCCTCGTCGATGATCTCTTCGGGGCTGGAGAGATAGCCATGCTTCAGACGGGCCAATTCGGACGAACGTTCAGCGGGCAGCGGCACGGTAATGCTCCATTCTTTGGAGGTAACGGGCGAGGACGTCGATCTCGATGTTGACCGATTGTTCCACGTGGATCGTTCCGAGCGTGGTGACGCTCCAGGTATGCGGGATGATGTTTAGGCCGAATTCGACCTCTCCGTCGACGTCGCGGACGCTGTTGACGGTAAGCGATACGCCGTCGACCGTCACCGAACCCTTGGGGGCGATGAACGGCGCGATATCCGCGCCGGCGCGGATCGTGACGCGGTGCGATCCGCCGTCCTCGCTCACAGCCACGACGGTGCCGAGGCCGTCGACATGGCCGGTGACGATATGGCCACCGAGTTCGTCGCCGAGTTTCATCGCGCGTTCGAGGTTGAACTGGCGTCCTTCGGTCCACTGATCCTTGGCGGTGCGGCTGATCGTCTCGCCCGAGACGTCGACCGCGAACCAGCCCCCCTGGGCATCGGTGCCCTTGTCGACGACGGTCAGGCAGACGCCGGAGCACGAGATCGACGCGCCGAGATCGACGGTCTCGGTATCGTAGGCGGTGCGGACGACGATGCGCGTGTCGCCGGGCGACTCCACGCGCGCGACCGTGCCGATGTCGGTGATGATTCCGGTGAACATTATGCCTCGTTTCGTTCGCGCTCGTAGACCTCGAGCCGGTCCATGCCAAGTTGCCGCGCATCGAATGGCGTCCAGCGAGCATGCGCTGCGCTCAGGTCGGTGAGGCCGATGTCGCGGAGTGCGGGCTTGCCGCCGCCGATCAGGATCGGCGCACGGTAGAGAAGGAGCCGGTCGACCAGTTCGGCCGCGAGGAACGCCGACGCTACGGCCGCGCCGCCCTCGACGAGGATATGGTCGACGCTTGGGAGGGTGGCGATATCGCGCGGAGCGGCGATGACGGTCCAACCGGGCACGTCTTCGGCAGTCGAAGATAAAAGCACCCGCATCGGTCCGCGGTCTTCCAGACCCGGCAACCGCACATCGAGTCGCGGTGAATCTGCGTCATACGTACCGCGGCCAACGAGAATCGCCTCGTGCCGACTCCGCTCGAGATGCGCGTGCATCCGCGCCTGCGGACCGGTGATCCAGCGACTCGACCCGTCCGCCATCGCGATGCAGCCGTCGAGCGATGTCGCGAGCTTCAGGGTGACGTGCGGACGGCCGAGCGCCTGCCGGGTGAGAAAGCCGGCCATCGAACGGCGGGCCTCGTTCGCACGAACACCCCGCGTCACCGCAATGCCAGCGGCCTCCAGCCGGGTAAAACCCTGGCCTGCCGTTCGTGCGTCGGGGTCTCCGAGGGCGGCAACGACACGCGCAACGTCCGCCTCGATCATCAAGTCGCTGCACGCTGGCCCACGCGGGGACTGATGCGCGCAGGGTTCGAGTGTGACGTAGGCCGTAGCCCCTCGCGCGTTCGCACCAGCTTCGGCCAGCGCCATCGCCTCGGCATGCGGACGTCCGCCGACCTGCGTCCAGCCGCGCCCGACCACGCGGTCTTCGCGCACGATCACGCAGCCGACATTGGGGTTGGGCGCGGTCCGTCCTCTGCCGCGCTCGGCCAGTGCCAGCGCGGTGCCCATCCAGCGGGTATCCGCCTGGGTCAGATGCCCATGGCCTTCAGCTTGTCGTCCAGCCGCTTGAACGACGCGCGCTGTGCGTCCTCGCGCGCCTTTTGCTCGGCGAGTGCCTTGGCCTTGATCGGCGCGTCGATCTTCTGCTGCGCGATGATCTGCGCATCGGTGCGATCCGCGGGCCATTGCTCGACGTAGATGATCTTCGGGCGGTATTCCTTCTCGACGTACGAATCCTTCATGAACGCGTAGATCAGGAAGCTGGTGACGCAGAGCGCCGCCACGAGAAAGATGAGCTCGTACGGCCGGCGCTGGCTGAGAAAGAGCCGCAGGTCGCGATAGGCGACGATCGGCGTGAAACGACTGAAAAAGCCCATGCGCGCCAAGATAGGGGGGCGGAGCCGGCTAGGCCAGCCCCGCACCTCGCAACCTTCAGTTCTGGAGCACGAACGTCAGCGCCATCGATCGCCACGCCTCGACCGGGACGCCATCGCGCGTCGCCGGCTTGAACCGCCACTTTGCCAGCGCACGGTCGAGCGTCGCGCGGTAGAACGCGTCGGTGGTCGCGCTGACCCGCTCGACCTGCTTCACGCGACCGTCGACACCGACAAGCACGCGCACCACGACCTTGCCCTCGCGTTCGGCGCGGCGTTCCTCGGACGGGTAACTCGGCTGGAAATCGGCGGCGTAGCGCGGGTCGATGCCGGGCTGGACGAACAGCGGCGGCAGTTTCGGCGGATCGACCGCGACGGTGCCGGTGCCCGTGCCTTCGACTCCGATCGGCGGCATGTAAGGGAGCGGATCGGGGACGACCGTGAAGCCGGTCTCCGTCTGCGTCGGTACCCGCGGGATCGGTGCGTCGGGACGCGGGGCAGGGCGCGGTTGCTGGCGGATCAGCGGATCTGCGGGCGGGGTTGGCTCGGGCGGCGGCGGCGGGGTGTACGGCACATAGGTGACGAGCGGCTTGTCGGGCACGAACGGCAGCACGTTGGGCGCTGCGAAGAACAAGGCTCCGATCACCGCGCAGTTGATCGCCAGCGCGACGCCAAGGCTCCCGGGATTGAATCCGCCCGTCCGGTTCAGTCGATCAGCGTACATTACCGTCTCCTTCGCATCTCCTCGAGGATGGCGGCGACATAGGTACCGCCGGCTGGGATGGTACATCATTACATTTTGGTGGCAAGGAGTTTGGAGGTGGGGTGCGGGGATTGTGGTGGTGCTATTGCATCGGCATTCGATCGGTGCCGGCTGCGGTCGCGATTGACTGATCGTCGGAATGGTTCTGCGCACCAATCCGACCGGTTAGGCAGCATGCCCCCCAACGCCGCCACCCCGGCGGAGGCCGGGGCCCAGTTGGGTTACGTTGCTAACTGAAGCCGGCGCTTCGTCACTGCGGCCTTTCCAACTGGGCCCCGGCCTTCGCCGGGGTAGTGGTGAGAGGGAAAGGCGGTGCTTTTTCGAGCGCGGGCAAAGTGACTGCCGGCAAAGTATAGTCTGTAACTATCGGATCGACCGCAGCCCGTTCTTCCTTGTTCTGCCGCGAAGGCGGGAGCCCAGACTGGACTCTCGCCTTCGCGGGAGAACATGCTTTTTTGGCGAACTTCGAGGACCTCGATCAGCGCGCCGCGAGTCGCTCCAGCGCCCGCTCGCGCCCGATCAGCGGCAGCAGCGCCGCCATGTCCGGCCCATGATCGCGCCCCGTCAGCGCCAGCCGCAACGGCAGGAACAACGCCTTCCCCTTACGCCCCGTCTCCGCCTTCAACCGAGCCGTCAGCGCGTGCCAGGGATCGCTCGACCAGTCGATCTCCCCAGCCGCCAACAGCGCCTGATCGAGATACGCCGCGTCGATATCGCCCTCGACGGCGATCGGCCCCTCGATCACGCCCCACCAGTCCGCCGCATCCGCCAGCGTCACGAGGTTCGGCCGCACCGCGTCCCAAGCCGCCACATCCATGCCCCCAGGCAACCGCGCGGCCACCGCCTCGAACGGCAGCGCATGCAAAATCCGCGCGTTCAACGCCGTCAGTTCGGCCTCGTCGAACCGCGCCGGCGCGCGCCCGAACCGGGCAAAGTCGAACCCAGCGATCAGCGGCGTGGCGTCGGCGATCGGCTCGACCGGGTCGCTCGTCCCGATCCGCGCGAGCAGCGCACGCACCGCCTGTGGCTCGATCCCGACCTCGCGGAAATGATCGACGCCGAGCGAACCGAGCCGCTTCGACAGTTTCCCCTCCGCCCCGGTCAGCAACGCCTCGTGCGCGAACCGCGGCGGCGCGACGCCGAGCGCGGCAAACATCTGCAACTGCAGTGCGGTGTTCGACACGTGATCCTCGCCGCGCACGACATGCGTAACCCCCATCTCGGCATCGTCGATCGCCGACGGAAGCATATACAGCCACGATCCGTCCGCGCGGCGGATGACCGGGTCGCTCATCGTCTTCGCCTCGAAATGCGCCACGCCGCGGATCAGGTCGTCCCACGCGATCGCCGAGTCGTGATCGAGCTTGAACCGCCAGTGCGGCTTCACGCCGTCCGCTTCCAGCTTCGCCCGCGCGTGGTCGTCCAACGCCAGCGCCGCGCGATCATAGATCGGCGGCAATCCGCGCCCGGCCTGGATCTTGCGCTTCAGGTCGAGCTCCTGCGTGGTCTCGTACGCGGGATACACGTGTCCGCTCGCGACCAGCGCCGCGAACCGCGCCTCGTACAAAGCGAACCGCGCCGACTGCCGCTGCTCCGCGTCGGGCGTCATCCCGAGCCAGTCGAGATCGGCGCGGATCGCGTCGACGAAGCGCTCTTCGCTGCGTTCGGGATCGGTATCGTCGATCCTGAGCACGAACTTGCCGCCCTGCGCGCGCGCGAACATCCAGTTGTGGAGCGCGGTCCGGATATTGCCGACATGCAGCCGGCCGGTGGGCGAGGGGGCGAAACGGGTGATCACGGTCATCTCGCCGCTCTACTGGGAGTGCGTCGGCGGGCAAACCCTTCCACCACACGATTCGTGCGCCTAAGGGGTTCGCGTGATCGAGCGGGGAAGACTTTCATGAAACTGATGACCGGCAATTCGAACCTGCCTCTCGCGCAGGAGATCGCCGCCTATCTCGAAACCCCGCTGACCGACGTCAGCGTGCGGCGGTTCGCGGACGAGGAGGTCTTCGTCGAGATCAACGAGAACGTCCGCGGCGAGGACGTGTTCGTGATCCAGTCGACCGGCTACCCCGCCAACGACAATCTCATGGAATTGCTGATCATGATCGACGCGCTCAAGCGTGCGTCGGCGCGCCGCATCACCGCGGTGATCCCGTACATGGGCTACGCAAGGCAGGACCGGAAGCCGGGCCCGCGCACGCCGATCTCGGCCAAGCTCGTCGCCAACCTGATCACCGTCGCGGGCGCGAACCGCGTGCTGTCGGTCGACCTGCATGCCGGCCAGATCCAGGGCTTCTTCGATATCCCGACCGACAATCTCTATGCGGCGCCGGTGATGTCCGCGGATATCCTCGCGCGGTTCAAGGGCAAGAATTTGATGGTCGTGTCGCCCGACGTCGGCGGCGTAGTGCGTGCGCGCGTGCTCGCCAAGCGGCTCGACAACGCGCCGCTCGCGATCGTCGACAAGCGCCGCGAGCGCGCGGGCGAGTCGGAGGTGATGAACATCATCGGCGAGGTCGAGGGACGCTTCTGCATCCTGGTCGACGATATCGTCGATTCGGCTGGCACGCTGTGCAACGCGGCGGCGGCGTTGAAGGAAGCGGGCGCGGAGGACGTCGTCGCCTATGTCACGCACGGCGTGCTGTCGGGGGGTGCGGTAGCGCGCGTCGAGGGCTCGGAACTGCGCGAACTCGTGATCACCGACTCGATCGGCAACCACGACGTGATCAAGGGCGCGCACGGCAAGATCCGCCACCTCCAGATCGCGCCGTTGCTCGGCGAGGCGATCAAGCGGATTGCGGACGAGACGTCAGTGTCGAGCCTGTTTGACTGATGACGGGCGCAGGCGCGGCCACGTCCGCGCCGATGCCCGCGATAGCGGGCAGCGCCCGGCACGGCCGGCGGTCGGCTAATGCCGAACCGTCCGACGACGGCTTTGCCGACGGCGCGCCAACTGGCACCACCTCTGCCTCCGTCATCCTGACGAAAGTCAGGACCCAGAGCCACCGGCGTCATCGTTCGTAACCCTGGGTCCTGACTTTCGTCAGGATGACGGAAAGGGTTCGTGGTCGCCGTCACGCCTTCTCACAGCCGCAGATACGAAAAGACCCGCGGCACTCGGCGTGCCGCGGGTCTTTTCACGATACCAATCCCAAGAGCCAATCAGCCCTCGTAATCGGCACCCAGATTCTGGTTCCGCGGCGGCGCGGCGGCGGTCAGGCGAAGCGCCTCGGCCGACGCCGACAGGCTGCCCACAGCATCGACCTCGTCGTCATCGTCGACGCGAACCTTCTGCAGGCCCTGAATGACCTGTTCCTTCAGATGCGCCGGCTTGACGTTCTCGTCGGCGATCTCGCGCAGCGCGACGACGGGGTTCTTGTCGCGGTCGCGCTCGAGCGTCAGTTCGGCGCCGCCCGAGATCTGGCGCGCACGCTGGGCCGCGAACAACACCAGGTCGAACCGGTTGGGGATCTTGTCGACACAATCCTCGACGGTAACGCGCGCCATGCGGCTTCCTTCGTAACAACGATAGAATGAGAATGCGTCGCCTACGAGCGATACCCCGCAAAGTCAAGAAATGCGGCGGACGCGCCCGCGGGTTGCCACCGACGCCCCCCATGTCCATCACGCGGCGCATGGACGATCCCGCCGAACAACCGCGCTTCACCGTCGATGGCAACCGGCTGACGCTGCTCGACACCGGCCCCCGGCGGCTCGATGCGGTGCTCGCGCTGATCGACGGCGCCGAGCGGACGCTGCGCGTACTCTATTACATCTACGCCGACGATGACTCGGGCAAGCGCGTCAACGCCGCGCTGATCGCGGCCGCCCAGCGCGGGGTCGAGGTCGCGCTGATCGTCGACGGCTTCGGCAGCGACGATGCGCCGCACGCGTTCTTCGAGCCGTTGGAAACCGTCGGCATCTCGGTCTGTCGCTTCTCCGCCAGATTCGGTCGCCGCTACCTGCTACGCAACCACCAGAAGCTCGCGCTCGCCGACGAAGCCCGGATCATCATCGGCGGCTTCAACATCGAGGACGATTATTTCGGCACCGCCGCCGACCAGGCGTGGCGCGATCTGGGCTTGCTGGTCGAGGGGGCCGCGGCTGGCCGGCTGGCGGGATATTTCGACGCGCTGAAGGAGTGGATCCACGAGCCCAAAGGCAAGCTCCGACACCTGACGGCAGCGTTGGCGAAGTGGAGTGAGACTCAAGGACCGACGCGCTGGCTGATCGGCGGGCCGACGCGAAAGCTCTCGCCCTGGGCACGCGCGGTGCGCGACGACATGCGGCGTGGCCGGCGGATCGACGTCATCGCGGGCTATTTCACGCCGAGCCCTGCGCTGCTGCGGCGGCTCGATCACGCCGGCCGTCGCAATGCCGGGGTCCGCGTCGTCACCGCGAGCAAATCGGACAACAACGCGACGATCGCCGCGGCGCGGTTCACCTATGCGGGTCTGTTGCGCAAGGGCGTGCGGCTGTTCGAATACCAGCCGACCAAGCTGCATACCAAGCTCTACGTGATCGACGACGTCGTCCATATCGGCTCGGCGAACTTCGACATGCGCAGCCTGTTCATCAACATGGAACTGATGCTGCGGATCGAGGACGCGGCGTTCGCGGGCCATGTCCGGCGCTATGTCGACGGCGAGGTCGCGAAGTCGGTCGAGGTGACTGCGGCGCTGTACAAGGCGAACACCGGCTGGATGCAGCGGTTGAAGCAGCTCGGCGCGTATTTCCTGGTCGCGGTGGTGGACCCGAGCCTGTCGCGCGGGCTGAACTTCGGGATCGACGAGTAAGGGGGGCGGCGGGGTCGAGGACTTCGCCCCCCCCTTCTGTCATCCTGACGAAAGTCAGGACCCAGAGCCACACAGAACAGCGTTAGCGCCCCTGGGGCCAGACTTGGACCACATCAGCGCCGACGGCAAAGCCGCCGTCGGACGGGTTCGGCTAGTTCTAGCCGACCCGCCGTCCGGGCCTGACGCTGCGCCTACGCTGCGCCTACGCTTCGCTTGCGCATCGGCGCGGGCGTGGCCGCGCCTGCGTCAGGCCTTCCACGCCCAGTACAGCTGGGCGGGCGGCACGTTCCACCACTCCATGTCGTGGTCGATCGACTCGAAATGCGGCGTCAGGAAGTCCTTCACCTTGGGCGAGAACTGATAGACCAGGAACGCGCCACCGATGCGCAGGACAGACTGCGTCGCCGCCGCGATCGCCGGGCCGATGCCAGCCGGCAGCGTCGAGAACGGCAGCCCGGAGAGCACGTAGTCGGCCTTCTCGAAGCCATGGTCGGCGACGATCGTCTCGACCGCGTCGGCCGAGCCCAGCACCGCGACGAACCGCGGATCGGTGATCGTGTGACGCAGATACTGGATGAATTCCGGATTGGTATCGATCACGATCAGCGTCGCATCGGGCGCCATCCGGTCGAGGATCGGCCGGCAGAACGTACCGACGCCCGGGCCGTATTCGACGAACAGCTTGCAGTTCGCCCAGTCGACCGGCCCCAGCATTTTCCGAATCAGCTTGTCCGACGACGGCACGATCGAGCCGACCATGACCGGGTGTTTCAGGAACCCCGAAAAGAACATCTGCCACGGGGACGGCACGCCTGCAGGGCGGCTGCGCGCACGCCGGGTGGCGGTGGTCGAACTGGGCATCGCATTCCTTACGGTCAGGGGTCCCGCACGCTGGCGAGGCTTTGGCCCTCCCGTCGCACGAATTCCGAACGCGTTTCAAGGCCGCGGGTTGCATCGGGCGACGAACCGAAGGCGAAGTCGTGCCGCGCCAAGCGGTTCCGCCCGCCTTGCCGCGACCTCAACCCCTAGCTTGTCCCTTGGCTTGCCAAGCGTACCGCATCGCTTAAGCACGGATCATGAACGACGATCGTACAGGCCAGATTGCGGTTATTTTCACGTCGATCCGTAACGGCGCAGACGCCGCCGGCTATGGCGAGGCGGCGGCGGCGGCGGCGATGGACGCGCTGGCCGCCGCACAGCCCGGCTATCGCGGTGTCGACAGCGCACGCGAAGCGGACGGCAGGGGGATCACGGTCAGCTATTGGGCCGACGACGCCGCGGCGATCGCCTGGCGCGACCATCCCGAGCACACCGCGATTCGCGAGCGCGGGCGGTCACTCTGGTACGACCACTATTCGGTGACCGTGACCCGGGTCGAGCGCGCCTATGCCTGGACGCGGCCATGATCGAAGCCTCGACGGACGGCCCGAAGATCGACCGCCGCTTCGCGCTGATGTTCCTCGTCATGCTGACGATCGCGGCGGGCAACACCGCGCTGCAATCGGTGCTGCCCGCGCTCGGGCGATCGCTGGGGGTTGCGGACAGCGCGGTGGCGGCGGCGTTCTCGGTATCGGCGCTGCTGTGGGTGATCGCCGCGCCGTTCTGGGCGAACCGGTCGGACCGGCACGGTCGGCGCGCGATGATCCTGCTCGGGGTCGGCGGGTTCAGCGTATCGCTGACGCTGTGCGGCGTGTTCCTGCTGGCCGGGATCAACGCGTGGATCGGCGGCACGACCGCGTTCCTGTGCTTCATCGGCGGCCGGCTGATCTACGGCACGTTCGGCGCAGCCGCACCGCCGGCGGTACAGGCGCTCGTCGCCGGCGAGACGACGCGCGAGGAACGGACCAAGGCGCTGACCCTGCTCGCCTCGGCGTTCGGGCTCGGCACCATCCTGGGGCCGGCGATCGCGCCGTACCTGATCCTCGGCTCGATCGCCGGAGTCGAGATCGGGCTGGCGGGCCCGGCGTTCCTGTTCGCCGTGTTCGGCGTGGCGGTGTGGATCACGGTGCGGCGGATGCTGCCGGACGACAAGATCGTCGCCCCGCACGAGACGCACGGCGCGAGTTCGGCCTACCCCTCGATCGGCGGCGCCCCGACCGGCGCCTCGGTCGCCGCCGCCACCGGATCGCATGTCGAGCATGTCGGCTATACCGATCCCCGGATCCGCGCGTGGATGATCGCCGGGCTGGTGATGGGCCACGCGCAGGCGATGACGGGCCAGGCGATCGGCTTCCTCGTGATCGACCGCCTCCACCTCGCCCCCGCACTCGCACTGGAGCCCACCGGCATCGTCCTGATGATGGGCGCCGGCGCCGCATTGCTCGCGCAATGGGGCATCATCCCGCGTCTCAACATGACGCCGCGCCAGCTCGTGCTGACCGGACTGGTCCTGGCGGCGGCCGGCACCGCGCTGACCGGGCTCGCGACGTCGCTCTACACGATCGCGACCGCCTACGCGCTGGCCAGCCTCGGCTTCGGCTTCACGCGCCCGGGCTTCACCGCCGGGTCGTCATTGGCGGTAGGCGCGAACGCCCAAGGCTCGGTCGCCGGCAAGGTGACGTCGATCAACGGCGCGAGCTTCGTGCTGGGTCCGTCGATCGGCGTCGGCCTGTACGAAGCCCAGCACGCGCTACCCTATCTCGTCGCGGGCGCGGCCTGCGTGATGATGATCGGCTACGCGTACGTCGCGTTGCGCGATGTGCAATAAGATCGGCTAGGCCAAGACCGCCCGTTCGATGTTCGATAGTCTGGACACGCCCACACCCGGACGTTCAGGCTAGCGATCCGAGCTACCAACAACGGCTATTCGTTAAGCGGCATCTTTCCCGTTTCTCCGTCTTCGATTGGCCATTTCGGGAAAGAGCAATTGGGAACAGATTTCGCGAAAGCGAAACTCGCAGACGTCCGTCAACGCGATCGAGGCGGCGAGATTCCACCAGACGTTCCTTTACGGGAACGTCGTGTTCACTTTTCCCGACCTTGCCTATCAAGCGCGAACGTCTGTTCAAGACCGACTCCTGCGAGACGGGCGGTTGCGAGCAGGCGATCAAAATTGTGCCCGTTACGGGCGCTGGCGGACAGCCCGGCCATTACGGTGCTCATATAATCTTGGATACACGCGGCTTGATCGGGATGCCGGGCGGCAATGAATCGATAAATCGCCTCCTCCCCAGCCGTAATGAAAGCGCCAGCAGCGCCTTTTGCTTCTCGGTCGGCGCAGCGCGCACCCTCGATGACGAGGCAACCCGCCGCGCCGGGATCGGCTGCGTAGCGCCGGGCCGCCTCTTCCAGCACCGCCACGAGACATTCCGCGATCGGTCGGTCCGCGCTTAGCAGATCGGGCAGCGGGATCGCGCCCTGGGCGGCATAACGATCGAGGATGCGGCTGTAGAGGTCCGCCTTGCTACCAAAGGCGGCATAGAAGCTGGGCGGATTTATACCGATCGCCTGGGTGAGGTCAGCGACGCTGACCGCATCGTAGCCGCGGGCGTGAAACAGGCGCTGAGCGGTCGCGACCGCTTCGTCCAAGTCGAACTGGCGCGGTCGGCCACGTGTGCGGCGGCTTTCTGTTTGCTCCACTACAAATACCTTGACGCGCGGGTTGAACCATTTATGTAGCGGATCGTAAGTTATGGATCAAGGAGGGTGCGATGGGTGCGTTCGAGGGAAAATCCGTTCTTGTGCTTGGTGGTAGCCGCGGAATCGGGGCGGCAATCGTTCGGCGCTTTGCAGCGGATGGCGCGACCGTGGTCTTCACCTATTCCGGCTCGCGAGACGCAGCCGAAGCGTTGGCGGCCGAGACGCGCAGCACGGCCGTGGAGACGGACAGCGCGGATCGCGACGCGGTGATCGCCCGCGTGAAGGACAGCGGCGCGCTCGACGTGCTGGTCGTCAATGCCGGCATCGCCGTGTTCGGCGACTCGCTGGACCAGGACCCGGACGCGATTGACCGGCTGTTCCGGATCAATGTTCACGCGCCGTATCATGCATCGGTCGAGGCGGCGCGCCAGATGCCCGAGGGCGGGCGCATTATCGTTATCGGATCGGTGAACGGCGATCGGATGCCCGTTCCCGGCATGGCGGCTTACGCGCTCAGCAAGTCAGCGCTGCAAGGGATGGCACGTGGGCTGGCACGCGACTTCGGGCCTCGCGGGATTACGATCAACGTCGTGCAACCCGGTCCGATCGACACCGACGCCAACCCGGCAGACGGACCGATGAAGGACCTGCTGCACGGCTTCATGGCGATCAAGCGTCACGGCCGGCCGGAGGAGGTCGCGGGAATGGTGGCATGGCTCGCCGGACCGGAGGCAGGGTTCGTAACCGGCGCCATGCACACCATCGACGGCGCGTTCGGTGCCTGATCCGTTGGAGCGATCAACTATGGCCACCATCGGCATCATTGGTGCGGGGGAGGTCGGCAGCCAGATCGCCCGCGCCGCCATCGCGAACGGCTACCGGGTGGTGATCGCCAACTCGCGCGGGCCGGATACATTGGCCCGCCTGGTCGCCGAACTCGGACCTGACGCGCGCGCTGCGACCGCTGCCGATGCGGCCGAGGCGGGGGATTTCGTCGTGGTGGCGGCCCCCCTCAAGCTCGCCAACGACATGCCGGTCGAGCAACTGGCGGGCAAGATCGTGCTCGACACCAACAACTACATGCCGTGTCGTGACGGGCGCTACGCCGTGGTAGACGTCGGTGAGAAGACGGAGCACGAGCTACGGCAGGAACAGCTCCCCACCTCTAAGGTCGCGAAGGCGTTCACGCACATTCAGGCACCGCGCCTGTTCCTGTCGGCGCGGCCATCTGGCACGCCGGGGCGGCACGCGCTGTCGGTATCAAGCGACCACCCCGAGGCGGTGGAGCTGGTCACGCGGCTTTACGATCAGTTCGGCTTCGATACAGCAGACAACAGTCCACTTAGCGGGTCCTGGCGGAGCGGCCCAGGTCAGCCCGCATGGCACGCGCACGAACATCAGACGCTCCCCGAGTTGATCGTGAACCTTGCCAAGGCGAGACGGCTCCCGCTGAGGTAGAACGGCCGGCTCTGCCTTTCTCGAAACTCGATCCTTTTTGGGAAAGCCGGCAGCTGCCCAACGTCGGATATTGCCACCCGCCCTCCCGAAAGCAGCCGGTCCGGTTTCCTCCCCAACGCAGCCATTCGCTGTCGACGAGGTGGAGTTGTCTCAATCGTTTCGGGAAAGTTGGCGATGCCACAGCACGGCGGCTATTGCCTTGCGCTAGCGGCCGAGGCTTGCATTGCACCCGGGACAGGCACCGGAGTCGGATTATGTGGCTGCATCAGCTCAGGTTGCGAAGCCCGATAAGGTCACCAGCGACACCATCCGTGCGCGATGCGCCGTGATGGCTCGGGCGGAGGCGTGTGGAAACTTCCTGTCGTTACCGACCGGTCGTTACTGGCCCGTAGCTTGTCCGGCCGGCTTCGGCACGGCAGCCTGCGATCCTGCGCTTTCGTCGGTCACCGTCGATGTTTCGGTGACGGCCGAGGGCATCACCACCGGCGCGGGCTGGGGTTGCCCGGCCTGGCCGATCAGCGCCGCGTTCTCGATCACGTCGAGGGCATGCCGCGCCTGGACGTAGCGGCCTGCGGCTTCCATCCAGTTGCTCGCCTGGTTCGCGCCCGGCAGCCGTGCGACTTCCGCGCGGGCCGCCTCGACCTGGCCCGCTTCGAGCAGACGCCGGACGCGGGCGAGCCGATCGGCGGGCATCGTCGACGGCGTGCCGGCCTTGCGCAGCACGACCAGCGAATCGATCTGGTGCTGGATCGTGTCGAGCCAGCCGTCGCCGGTGGTCGACGTGATATCCGGCGCGATCGTATCGAGCCCCTGGCGCAGGTCCTCGAGCGTCACCGGCTGGCGCGCCGCCTGGATCAGCGTGGTCGTCGCGCGCGGTTGCGCCTGACCGAACCGCAACCGCAGCTGCTCCTCGAGATAGCCGAGCGTCACGCCGCGATCGAGCGCACGTCGCGCGGCAAACGCCACCAGCAGGCCTTCCGCGCGCGTCGCCTGTCCGGCAGCTGCGGACGCGTCGGTGGCGATCGTCGCGGTGCGCGTCTCCAGCGCGGTCAATTGCGCCGCCAGCGTCGCCTCGCGCGTCGCGAGCACGGCGGTATCGATCGGGGCTGGGGCCTGCGGCTCGCCGTTCGGGCCGAGCGGTTGCGACGGAATATACCCCGAACTGCCCGCCGCCGCCTTCTGCGCGGCGGTCGTCGTCCCGGCGGTCGTCGCATGCCCGCCGAACCACGGCAGCTTCTTGGCGGCATAGCCCATAAGGCCCAGCCCCGCGACGAACGCGAGGCCGACAAGGGCAAGGATCACACCCATTTTGGGTCCGCGTGCCCGTGGGCGATCGGTCGGCACGTAGTCGCTCATGGCGTGCTTATCCCCGCCACGCGCGCGCTGGTCAATCGCGCGCGTGTTCGCGTGCGCAGCAGCGAGCGCGACGACCGCCGGATCGGTCGGTTGCGGGGCGATCGTCACGTCTCGCCAACCGTGCCCCGCCGCGTCGCCGACCGCCCGGCTGATGGCGACGAGCGCGATCCTGTGGCGAGCCGTACCCGCCGCATCGACGAGTTCCGCCAGCCGTTCCGCGGCGCGCACCGAATGGACCAGAACGATCGCATCCTCGAACGATCGCGCGTCCTCGGGGTCGATCGGCACGGTGTCGCTCGCATAGACGGTGATCGCCTCGACGCCGTCGCCGGTCTCGCGCCGGTCGCGCCCTGCGAGGTGGAGCAGCCGCGCAAAGCCGCGGTCGCGCGCGTCCGCCACCACGGCCCGCGCGTCGTCGGAACCGGTGACCGCGACCGCGAACCCGGCCTTCGTCGCCGCCGCCGCGGTCGCGGCACCGACCGCGACGACCGGCAACCGCTTGAATGCGTCGAGCCCGGCGCCGCCATGCCTGACCGCGTTCGCGCTGGTCAGCAACAGACCGTCGAACCCGGCAGGATCGGGCGGCGTCCAGTCGACCGGCACGACCCCGAACAGCGGAACCTGCCGCGCCTCCAGCCCAAGCGCGCGCAAGGATGTCGCGGTGCGCGTGTTGCCGGGTTCCGGCCGCAGCACCACGACGGGTGTCATGCGGCGAACAACCGCCGGACGCTGGCCGGCGCGCGCGCGAGCAGGTCCTCCGCGAGCGCGGTCCCGAGATCGTCGTCGATCGTCCCCTCGATCGATCCGTCGACATCGCACGCGCCGTCCTCGGCGATCAGCTCGGCGCGCAACGTCAGCGTCTCACCCGCCAGCGACGCCAGCGCCGCGACCGGCGAATGACAATCCGCCCCCAGCCTCGCGAGCAACGCACGCTCGGTCAGCACGCACGCGCTCGTATCGTGGTGGTCGATCGCCGCGACGATCTCGCCCGCCGCGCTCCCGGCGAGAACCTCGACCCCGACTGCGCCCTGGGCCGGTGCCGGCAGCATCACGTCGGTGGGGATCGCGTGGCCATCGTCGCGCCCGAGCCGGTCGAGTCCCGCCGCCGCTAGCAACGTCGCATCCATCTCGCCGCTCGCGACCCGGCCGAGCCGCGTGTCGACGTTGCCGCGGATCAGCACGATCTCTAGGTCGGGCCGCAGTCGGAGCATCTGCGCGCGCCGCCGCGGCGAACTCGTGCCGACCACCGCGTGCGGGCGCAGGTCGGCGAGCGTCTCCGCGCCGATCAGCCGATCGCGTACGTCGGCACGCGGCAGCATCGCCGCGATCCTCAACGTGCCGGGCCGGATCGTCTCGACGTCCTTCATCGAATGCACCGCGCCGTCGATATCGCCGTCATGCAGCGCGCGATCGAGCTCCTTGGTCCACAGCGCCTTGCCCCCGATCTCGGCGAGCGCGCGATCCTGCACGCGGTCGCCGGTGGTGCGGATCACGACGATCTCGACCATGTCGGGCGACCAGCCATGCGCCGCGCACAGTGCATCGCGCACCATGCCCGCCTGGGTGAGCGCCAGCGGCGAACCGCGCGTACCGAGCCGAAAACGAGTCATCTGCGCGCCATGCAGAAACCGCGCGGCTTCGACAAGCTTGGCGCGGCGCGATAGGGGTAGGTGATGATCATCCTCGGCATCGAATCCTCCTGCGACGAAACCGCCGCCGCGCTCGTCACCGGCGACCGTCAGGTCCTCGCGCACCGGCTGCTCGGGCAGGAAGCCGCGCACGCCCCGTTCGGCGGCGTCGTCCCCGAAATTGCCGCGCGCGCGCATGTCGAGGCTCTGGAGCCACTGATCGTCGCGGCGTTGGCCGACGCCGGGCTCAAGCTGGCCGACGTCGACGCGATCGCCGCGACCGCCGGGCCGGGGCTGATCGGCGGCGTCATGGTCGGGCTGGTGACGGGCAAGGCGCTCGCCCACGCGGCCGGCAAGCCCCTGATCGCGGTCAACCATCTCGAAGGCCACGCGCTTTCGCCGCGGCTGTCCGACCCGGATCTCGAATTCCCGTA
Organism: Sphingomonas sp. PP-F2F-G114-C0414; assembly: GCF_003688595.1. Lineage (GTDB taxonomy): Bacteria > Pseudomonadota > Alphaproteobacteria > Sphingomonadales > Sphingomonadaceae > Sphingomonas. Next base: position 194,078 of record NZ_RCWT01000013.1, on the reverse strand, counting down.
CCTGTTGCTGCTGGTGTCCGGCGGGCATTGCCAGTTGCTGCTGGTCGAGGGCGTCGGCACCTACCGGCGGTTGGCGACGACGATCGACGACGCGGCAGGCGAAGCCTTCGACAAGACCGCCAAGCTGCTCGGCCTCGGCTTCCCCGGCGGCCCCGCGGTCGAACGCGCCGCGGCACTCGGCAACCCGAAGGCGGTCCCCCTGCCACGTCCGCTCAAGGGCTCGGCCGAACCGCATTTCTCGTTCGCGGGCCTCAAGAGCGCGGTCGCCCGCGTCGTCGGCCAGTATTCGCCCGAGGACTTGGCCGCCTCGTTCCAGGCCGCGGTCGTCGATTGCCTGATCGACCGCACGACCAAGGCACTCCGCACCTCGCACGGCGCCACCGCGCTGGTCGTCGCGGGCGGAGTCGCCGCGAACACCGCGGTCCGTGGCGCGTTGCAGACGCTCGCCAGCGCGCACGGCCTTCGCTTCGTCGCGCCGCCGCTCTGGCTCTGCACCGACAACGCCGCCATGATCGGCTGGGCGGGCGCCGAGCGCTTCGCCGCCGGCCTCACCGACCCGCTCGACGTCGCCGCGCGCCCGCGCTGGCCGCTCGATCCGAACGCCGAAGCGGTGCGTGGCGCGGGAGTGAAGGCATGAAGATCGGCGTCATCGGCGGCGGTGCCTGGGGCACGGCGCTCGCCCAGGTTGCCGCGCACGAAGGTCGCGACGTCGTCCTCTGGGCGCGGGAAAGCGCGGTGGTCGAGTCGATCAACGCGCATCACGAGAACACCCTGTTCCTCGCCGGCGTCGCGCTCTCCCCGACGATCCGCGCCACCGATGACCTAGCCGCGCTCGCCGACATGGACGCGATCCTCGTCGTCGCCCCCGCGCAGCACGTCGGCAGCGTCCTCGCCGCGGCCCCGGTCGGGCGCATCCCGCTCGTCCTCTGCGCAAAAGGCATCGAAGCCGGCAGCAAGCGTCTCGTCGGCGAAGTCGCGCGGGCCGTCCACCCGAACGCACCGATCGCGGTCCTCTCCGGGCCCACCTTCGCGCACGAAGTCGCCGCCGGGCTGCCCACCGCGGTTACGCTGGCGTGCGAGGATGCCGACCTTGGCGAACGTCTCGCCACGCGGTTGGCAGCGCGCCATTTCCGCACCTACGCCTCCACGGACGTCGCCGGCGCGGAGATTGGCGGCGCGGTGAAGAACGTCCTCGCGATCGGCTGCGGCGTGGTCGAGGGGGCAGGGCTCGGCCAGAACGCGCGCGCCGCGCTGATCGCAAGAGGGTTCGCCGAGATGACCCGCTTCGGCCTAGCCCGCGGCGCGCGCGCGGAAACGCTCGCCGGGCTATCGGGACTGGGCGACCTCGTCCTCACCTGCTCCTCGACCAGCTCACGCAACTTCTCGCTCGGCGTCGGCCTTGGCCGCGGCGACTCCGCTGCGGCTTTGCTCGCCGACCGCCGCACCGTCGCAGAAGGCGCCTTCACCGCCCCCGTCCTCCGCGAAGCCGCGCAAGACGCCGGGGTCGACATGCCGATCACCGAAGCCGTCTGCCGCCTGTTGGAAGGCGCCCCGGTAAGCGACGTCATCGGCGACCTGCTCGCGCGGCCGCTGAAGGGCGAGGCGGGCTAATCCCCAAAACTGTTTCCCCGCGAAGGCGGGGACCCAGACTGGGCTCCCGCCTTCGCGAGAGAACAAGGGGGAGCCGACCTCGCAATCCTCCCCCGCCAGGGGGAGGTGGCACCGAAGGTGACGGAGGGGGAGGACACGGAACCTACGTTGCCCTTACCTCCCCCTCCGTCTGGCAAGAGCCAGCCACCTCCCCCTTGCGGGGGAGGATCAGCAATCACCGCAACACCCGCGCCGCCAACCCCGAGCAATCCGCATCCTCCGCCGTCGGCCCCTGATTCCCCGAAATCGCCCGCCCGATCGCCTTGAAGATATTTCCCACCGACTTCACCTCTGGCGGGATCGTCACGTTGGGCCGCTCTATCGTCCCGGTCATGTACGCCGACCCCGGCAACCGCAGCAGCGCATGCTGTTTCGGCGTGCCCGTCAGCCGGATGTTCAGCGTCTCCCCCCGAAACACCACGCTCCCCTGGCCGCGCAACTGACTGGCCGTCGTATCGACGATCATCGGATCGATCCGCCCACGTCCGCGCGTCACGTCGAGCTTCAGCACCACGCAGCGCAGCCCCGCCCGCTCGCCATCCTTCGCCAGCAACGCCCGCGCCGCATCGAAGCCCAACGCCGCGGCGATCCCCTGCGGCAACTGCCCATCCCGCGCGACGAACCCGATCGTCCCGTTCGACCGCCCGACTGCCGCGCGGATGGTCTCGCCCGGCCCCGTCAGCCGCACCCGCGCGCTGACGTTGCCGCTGAAATCGCCGCCGCCGCCTGCAAGCGCCTGCACGCTGCTACCGCGCAACCTGAGGTCGATATCGACCGTCGGCACCTTCCGGTCGCCGCGCTGGTCGACCGTCACCTTGCCCGTGACATTGCCATGCGACAGCCGCGCGACCAGATCGCTCAACGTCAGAAGCTGATGATCGATCGCCAGCACGCCCTTGGCGGACAGGATTGGCGACGCGCCATTGCCGCTCACGATCCGCCCAATCCGGAACCCCATCCGCGCGTCGGTCCTGTCGATCTTGCCGATATCGATCCGCGTGTTCGGCACCAGCCGCGGCCCGATCGCGCGTTCCAGCGCAGCGCCCTCGGCCTTGCCCTCGTCCGACGCCAGATCGCCGAAATCGAACTGCCGCGACACGATGTCGCCATCGACCTTGCTGCGCCCCGCCTGCTTATCGACCGTCACGTGGCCTGCAAAATCCGACCGTCCGACCACGCCCTTCAACTGCGTGACGGTCCATTTCGGCTGGTCGTGCCGGACGTGCGCGCTGAACGACACCGGCTGCGTACGGAACAGCCCCGCCTCGATCACCGCGTCGATCAGCTTGAGGTCGGTCGCGCGCGCCGTCACGTCGAGGCTCATCGCGTCGGTATCGAGCGGCCGATCCATCAGCCCCTTTGCCGAAACCGACAGCTTTTCACCGTCGATCGACGCGGTGAACGGCCACGGCTTGCCCTGGAACTTCTCCACCGAAGGCCCCGCGACCGCGATCCGCACCGCCGCCCCGCGGATCGTGCCCGACCCGTTCGCGCGGATACCATGCACCGGATCGGACACGAACCGCGCCGTGACGAAGCGGTCCTGCTTGTCGTCGCGATACTCGATCACGCTGTCGCTGATCGTCAGCCCGTCGAGATCGGTCGAACTGCCGCCGCCCTTGGGCTTGCCTGGCCGTTCCCAGTTGGTCCGACCGTTCTTGTCGCGCACCAGCACCAGATGCAGTCCCCGCGCCTTCACGTCGCGCGGCCCGAACGCGCCCTTGAGCAAGCCGAGCCCCGAAAACGTCGCTTCCGCCTCGCGCAGGTCGACAAAATCGCCTTTGCCCGCCCAGTCGGCCTGCGGGATGCGCACGTTCGTGATGCGGATCGTCGGATTGAACCCGAACGCGTCGACCCGCTCGATCCCGCCGATCGTCACCGGGCGCCCGAACCGCGCGGTCAGCTGCCGCTCGATCACGCCTTTCAGCGATCCCCACGGAAACGCGGCCAGCCCCACCAGCCCCAGCACGAGCACGCTCGCGACAACGATGCCGGTGACTTTAACCCAGCGTTTCTCGAAGAATCCCCTCATCGAAGCGGCGACGCGCCGGACGGGTAATCGTTCCACATGCGTCAGGACCGCTGGCGCAGATTACATCGTCATCCTGACGGAAGTCAGGATCCAGAGCCGAATACGATGCCGTTTGTGATCCTGGATCCTGACTTTCGTCAGGATGACGGAAGATCAGAAATCGATCGCCATGCCCTTCAGCTCCCAATCGCCATAGCGCGTCGGATCGCGCGGCTCGGGGTCCTTGTCGGGCACGATCGCCTCGGGCTTCGGCACCGGCGTATTCTTCGCAAGGTATTCTGGCGGCTTCAGATGATCGGGGCGCTGGCCCATCGCGGCTCTCCGGATTTGCGTGTTGGCGTCGTAACCGCCACATGGGCCCTGTCGCGCCGCTTTGCCACAAGCCGCGCGACAAACCGAACGCGAAGGACCTTCATATGCCCGACTATACCCACGCCCCCGAGCCGCTCGGCGTTCCGACCCGACGCGCCGCACTTCGTCTGCTCGATGCCGTGCTCCGCCGCGGCGAGTCGCTCGAATCCGCATTGCCGGCTGCGACCCGCGCGATCCACGGTCCCGATCGCGGTCTCGCGCACGCGATCGCCGCCGAGACGCTCCGTCGCCTCCCCGATCTCGACGCGATGATCGATTCGGTCACCAAGACGAACCTGCCCGACGATGCGAAGGCGCGGATGGCGCTGCGGATCGCGCTGGTCCAGGTGCTGATCCTCGGCACCCCCTCGCACGCCGCGATCTCGACCGTGTTGCCGCTGGTCGACGGTGGCCCGCGCAAACTCGTCCACGGCGTGTTCGGCACGTTGTTCCGCGCAAACATGCTGCTCCCCGAAGTGCCGACGCTGCCGGCCCCCGTCGAACTGCGCTGGGAAGCCGCGTGGGGCGAGGAGATGGTCGACGCCGCCGGCCGCGCGATCGCGCAGGTGCCGCCGCTCGACCTGACGATCGCCGACCCGTCCGAGACCGAAGGCTGGCGCGAAAAGCTCGGCGGCGAGAGTTTCATGCCCGGGCATTTGCGTTTGGGCGACCACGACTCGGTCCCCGACATGGCAGGCTTCGGCGACGGCGCCTGGTGGGTCCAGGACATCGCCGCCTCGCTCCCCGCACGCCTGCTGGGGAAGGGGGAGGGCCACGTCCTCGATCTCTGCGCAGCCCCCGGCGGCAAGACGTTGCAGCTCGCGAGCGCCGGCTGGACCGTCACCTCGGTCGACAATTCGCAGAGCCGGATCAAGCGGCTCCGCGAGAACCTCTACCGCACGCACCTGAAGGCCGAGGTCGTCAACGCCGACATCCTCGAATGGGCGCCCGCCGAGCCCGCCGACGCGATCCTGATCGACGCCCCGTGCAGCGCGACGGGCATCTTCCGCCGCCACCCCGACGTCCTCCATCGCATCCGCCCCTCGATCATCGCCGAAACCGCGGCGTTGCAGGCGCGGATCTTCGCGAGGGCGGCGGACTGGGTGAAGCCCGGTGGCACCTTGGTGTACGCCACTTGTTCGCTGGAGCCATCGGAAGGCGAGGCGCAACTCGACGCGTTCCTCGCGGCCCGCAGCGACTACACGATCGCCCCGGTAGACCAGTCCGAACTCCCCGTCGGCATTACGCCGACGGAGGCGGGCACGATCCGCACGCTTCCCGGCATGCTGGCGGACCAAGGCGGCTGCGACGGCTTTTTCATCGCCCGGCTAAAACGAAGCTAACCTTCTGCTTCCCCCCTCCCTGAAAGGGAGGGGCCGGGGGTGGGTAGGCCGGCTCGGGCCGCAACCGCAGGACCATGTGGAACCCGACCCACCCCCAACCCCTCCCTTCCAGGGGGGGGCAAAAACCAAGGCCTTCGCACCGCACGAATCCCGCGCTAGGACAATCTCATGCAACCCGTCCGCATCGCCCCCTCGATCCTCTCCGCCGACTTCGCCAAACTCGGCGAGGAAGTCCGCGCCATCGACGCAGCCGGCGCCGACTGGATCCACATCGACGTGATGGACGGCCATTTCGTCCCCAACATCTCGTTCGGCCCCGCGGTCATGAAGTCGGTCCGCGGCGTCACCACCAAGCCGTTCGACGTCCACCTGATGATCTCCCCCGTCGACGCCTATCTCGACGCGTTCGCGGAAGCCGGCGCCGACTGCATCACCGTGCATTACGAAGCCGGCCCGCACATCCACCGCTCGCTCCAGCACATCAAGAGCCTCGGCAAGCGCGCCGGCGTCGTGATCTGCCCCGGTACCCCCGCCAAGATGCTCGACTACCTCATGGACATGGTCGACCTCGTCCTCGTGATGAGCGTCAACCCGGGCTTCGGCGGCCAGAGCTTCATCCCGAGCCAGCTCAAGAAGATCAGCGCGATCCGCACGATGATCGAAAAGAGCGGCCGCGCGATCGACCTCGAAGTCGATGGCGGCGTCGATGCCGAGTGGGCGAAACGCTGCATCGAAGCCGGCGCCGACGCGCTGGTCGCCGGCACTTCGGTCTTCCGCGGCGGCCCCGACCACTACGCCGCCAACATCGCCGCGTTGCGGGGGTGAACGAGCCGCGTGATCTTGTAACCGATCCCGCCCCCGACGGGATCGACGAAGGCCGCCGCCTGATCCGTCTCGGCGGCGACAAAGGGCTGTCGCTCGCCGATCGCCTGGCTGAGCGCTTCCACCGCCTGACGTGGCGCACCCCGCTCCACACGCTGCGCCTCAAGGGGCGGTATCCGCTGAAGCTGATCGCGGTCCCCGATGACCCCATCCTCGGCGACATTGCGCGCGGCACGATGCTGCTGGAGGGCGTCCTATCGTTCCGCGGCGAAGCGCGCGACATCGAGACGCTCGATCTTGCGAAGCCGCTGCCCAAACCGTTCGCCGAATACTTGCACAGTTTCGCGTGGCTGCGTGACCTGTCGACCGTTGCGACCCGCGCACGGGGCGCACCGATCGCCGAATACCTCATGAGCCTCTGGCTGACCGCGCACGCCGACACGCAGGGCGGGATCGCGTGGCGACCCGACATGTGGGGCCGCCGCATCCTCGCCTGGACCGCGCACGCGCCGCTGATCCTGTCGTCCTCCGACCAGATCTACCGCTCGAAGGTGCTCAACGCACTCGCAAAGGGCGCCCTCCACCTCGACCGCACCGCCGACAAGGCCCCGGCCGGTGCGCCGCGCATCGCCGCGTGGTGCGGAGTCGTCGCCGCTGGCCTCCTCATCCCCGGCGGCGAGCCGCGCCAGGCGTTCGGTGAAGCCGGCCTTCTCCGCGCGCTCGGCACGGGCCTGTTCGACGATGGCGGCTCGGTGTCGCGAAGCCCGGCAATGCTGCTCGACTCGATCCAGCTGCTGACCCTGCTCCAGGAAAGCTACGCCGCGCGCAGCGCCGAACTCCCCGAGACGGTCGCGGTCACGCTCACCCGGATGGTCGCGGCGCTGCTCGGTGTCGCGCACGCCGATCGCGGCCTGTCGAGCTGGCAGGGCGGTGGCCCCGCCAGCGAAACGCAGGTCGCCGCGGTCATCGAGGCCAGCGGTGTCCGCACCCGCCCGCTGCGCCAGGCGCGCGACTGGGGCTATCAGCGACTCGCCGCCGGCACCGCGGTGCTGATCGTCGACGCCGCCCCGCCGCCGATCGCGCGCCTCGTCGAAGGCGGTTGCGCGTCGACGCTAGCGTTCGAATTCTCGGACGGCCCGGCGCGGATCGTCGTCAATTGCGGCGGCGCACGCGCGGGCATCGCGCAACTCCCGCCCGCGATGGTCGAAGGCCTGCGCTCGACTGCCGCCCACTCGACGCTGACGATCGCGGACAGCAACTCGACCGCGATCCTCGCCGACGGCACGCTCGGCCGCGGCGTCGGCGAAGTCGAGCTCAGCCGGCAGGAATCGGACGCCGCCAGCCGGATCGAGGCGAGCCACGACGGTTACGTCCGCCGCTGGGGCTTCCTCCACCGCCGCCAGCTGATGCTCACCGGCGACGGCCGGGAACTCCGCGGCGAGGACGCGCTGTTGCCGCAGGGCCGCAAGCGACGGGCCGGCTTGTCGCTGTTCGCGATCCGCTTCCACCTCGGCGAAGGCGTGCAGGTCTCCCCCACAGCGGACGGCCTCGGCGCGATCCTCCGCTTGCCGGGCGGGCCCTTGTGGCAGTTCCGATGCCGCGGCGGCGCGCTGGTGGTCGAGGACAGCGTCTGGATCGACGCCGACGGTCGCCCGGTCGCGACGCAGCAACTGATGATCACCGGCGAAGCGGCAGCCGGGGGCGCAAGCGTAAGCTGGGCGCTGAAGAAGGCCTGAGTTCTTCCCCCCTCCCTGAAAGGGAGGGGCCGGGGGTGGGTCGGGTTCCATGTGTCCGGACAGTCGCGGCTCGAGCGGGCCTACCCACCCCCAACCCCTCCCTTTCAGGGAGGGGAGCAGCGTTCCCACCCGCACGCCCCCCTATTCCCCAACGTCAACCAACGCTAAGGCACCGCCGCACGGCGACCCCCGACGAAAGACCCTCATGACCAGCATCCCGAACACCCTCCCCATTCGGCGCGCGCTCCTGTCCGTCTCCGACAAGACCGGGATCGTCGATCTCGGCAAGGCGCTGGCGAGCCACGGCGTCGAACTCGTCTCCACCGGCGGCACCGCCACCGCGCTCCGCGCCGCCGGCCTCACGGTGCGTGACGTCAGCGAACTCACCAGCTTCCCCGAAATGATGGACGGTCGCGTCAAGACGCTCCACCCGATGGTCCATGGCGGGCTGCTCGCGGTCCGCGACGACGCCGGCCACGCCGCCTCGATGGCCGAGCACAAGATCGGCGCGATCGACCTCGTCATCGTCAACCTGTACCCGTTCGAGGCTACGGTCGCAAAAGGGGCAGACCGCGACACCGTGATCGAGAACATCGACATCGGCGGCCCCAGCATGGTGCGCTCGGCCGCCAAGAACCACGCCTATGTCGCGATCGTCACCGACCCCGCCGACTATGCGCTCGTTTCCGGCGGCACGACCACGCTCGAAGACCGCAAGACACTCGCCGCGAAAGCCTTCGCCACCACCGCAGCCTACGACTCGGCGATCGCGACCTGGTTCGGCACGGTAGATCAGGCCGAGGAATTCCCCGCCACGCTGCCGATCACGCTCAAACGCGGCGACAGCTTGCGCTACGGCGAGAACCCGCACCAGTCCGCCGCTTTCTACACGGCGACAGGCTCGGTCCGCGGCATCGGCCAGGCGCGCCAGCTCCAGGGCAAGGCGCTCAGCTACAACAACCTCAACGACGCCGACGCCGCGCTCGAACTGATCGCCGAATTCCGCGATGCTGAGCCCTCGGTGGTGATCGTCAAGCACGCCAACCCCTGCGGCGTCGCCACCGGCGCCACCCTCGCCGAAGCGTACGCCGCGGCGTTCGCCTGCGACACGGTGTCAGCATTCGGCGGCATCATCGCCGTGAACCGCACGCTCGACGCCGAGACCGCGCGCGCCATCACCGGGATCTTCACCGAAGTCGTCGTCGCGCCGGATGCCGACGAGGAGGCGATCGCGCTGTTCGCCGCCAAGAAGAACCTCCGCCTGCTGCTTACCGGCGCCCTCCCCGATCCCGCCCGCCTTGGCTTGACGGCAAAGTCGATTGCCGGCGGCTGGCTCGTCCAGGGCCGCGACAACGGCACGCCCGGCGAGTTGAAGGTCGTCACCAAGCGCCAGCCGACGCCGCAGGAACTCCTCGACTGCCGCTTCGCCTGGACGGTCGCCAAGCACACCAAGTCCAACGCGATCGTCTACGCCAAGGACGGCAGCACCGCGGGCATCGGCGCCGGCCAGATGAACCGCCTCGAATCCGCACGCATCGCCGCATGGAAGGCGAAGGACGCGGCGGAGAAGGCCGGCTGGTCGACCCCGCGCACGATCGGCTCGGCGGTCGCGTCGGATGCGTTCTTCCCCTTCGCCGACGGCCTGCTCGCGGCGGTAGAGGCCGGCGCAACCGCGGTGATCCAGCCCGGCGGCTCGATCCGCGACGCCGACGTCATCGCCGCCGCGGACGAAGCCGGCCTCGCGATGGTCTTCACCGGCATGCGCCACTTCCGCCACTGAGTTCGACACGCTCGGATCGCTCGCGCTAACTGTTCCCCCGCGAAAGCGGGGGCCCAGGACCACAAACGGCATCGTTCGTGACCATGGGCTCCCGCTTTCGCGGGAGAACAGAGTGCCCGGCAAGGTTGCCCATAAAACAGGCACCCGTACCGCACTGCACAAGTTTTAACCGCAAATTCACGTCTGCTCGCCCACCGAGCCCACCCCACCCCTCCACGCCCCAACTGGCACGCACATTGCGAGGCACCTCCCGTAACAAGGGGAAGGGGCGCGATGAAACTCGTCATTGCCATCATCAAGCCGTTCAAGCTCGACGAGGTGCGCGAAGCGCTCACCACGATCGGCGTGGCGGGCATGACGGTCACCGAGGTCAAGGGGTTCGGCCGTCAGAAGGGCCAGACCGAGATCTATCGCGGGGCCGAGTACAGCACCAACATGGTGCCGAAGATCAAGATCGAGGTGGTCTGCGCCGCCAGCCTGTCCGACCGCGTGGTCGAGGCGATCCAGGCGTCGGCGAACACCGGCGCGATCGGCGACGGCAAGATCTTCGTGCTCGACGTGGGGCAAGCGGTGCGCATCCGCACCGGCGAGACCGACGATTCAGCGCTCTGAGGGGGGACGAGATGAAGCATGATTTGAAGAAGGTCGCCGTCGCGGCTCTGGGGTTCGGCGCGGCGATGATCGCCGCCGCACCCGCCTGGGCGCAGGACGTCGCGGCACCCGTAGCCCCGGTCGTCGCGCCCGTGGTGGCGACGGTGAACAAGGGCGACACCGCCTGGATGATGACGTCGACGCTGCTGGTGTTGATGATGATCGTCCCCGGCCTCGCGCTGTTCTACGGCGGTCTCACCCGGTCGAAGAACATGCTGTCGACGATGACGCAGATCGGCGCGGTCGCGTGTCTCGCGATGCTGTTGTGGGTCATGTACGGCTACACGATGGCGTTCGGCGACGGCGGCGGCGAGTATATCTCGGGCTTCGGCAAGGCGCTGCTCCGCGGCATCACGCCCGACTCGACCGCGGCTACCTTCACCGCGGGCGTCGCGATCCCCGAATATGTCTTCATCTGCTTCCAGATGACGTTCGCCGCGATCACCGTCGCGCTCGTGCTCGGCTCGGTCGTCGAGCGGATGAAGTTCTCGGCGGTCATGGTCTTCGCCGCGGTCTGGCTGACGATCGTGTATTTCCCGGTCGCGCACATGGTGTGGGCATCGGGCGGCAAGTTCTTCAAGATGGGCGCACTCGATTTCGCCGGCGGCACCGTCGTCCACATCAACGCCGGTGTCTCGGCGCTGGTCGCCGCGCTGATCCTCGGCAAGCGGATCGGCTATCCCACCGATCGCATGGCGCCGCATTCGCTGACGATGACCGGGATCGGCACCGGGCTGCTCTGGGTCGGCTGGTTCGGCTTCAACGCCGGCTCGGCGCTCGAGGCCAACGGCTCGGCCGGGCTCGCGATGCTCAACACCTTCGTCGCCACCGCCTCGGCGGGCCTCGCCTGGATGCTGATCGAGCGCGTCAATGGCCACAAGGGTTCGGCGCTCGGCTTCTGCTCGGGCATCATCGCCGGCCTCGTCGCGGTCACGCCGGCGGCCGGCAACTCGGGCCCGTTCGGCGCGATCATCCTCGGCGCGGTCGCTTCGGTGATCTGCTATTACGCGGTGACGGTCTTGAAGCCGAAGCTCGGTTATGACGATGCGCTCGACGCGTTCGGCATCCACGGCATCGGCGGCATGATCGGCGCGATCGGCACCGGCATCGTCTACGCCCCCGCGTTCGGCGGCCCCGGCAAGCCCGATTTCGACATGGGCCACCAGCTCTTCGTTCAGGTAGCGGCGGTCGCCACAACCATCGTCTGGGCGGCGATCGGCACCGTGATCGCGATCTACATCGCCAAGGCGATGACCGGCTTGCGGGTCTCCGAGGAAGTCGAGCGCGAAGGCCTCGATCTCGGCGAGCACGGCGAACGCGCCTACGATTAAGCAGTTCGGTAGCGGGCCGACCGAGCCCGCACCCACGACGTTCCTCCTGCGGACAACCTTGGCTCGGTGTGGCAACACACCGGGCCATTTTTTTGGTTTCGATCGAAGTGGTACTTCGATCGAGTTTAACGGGGGAGCGCACCTACTATGTTCTCCCGCGAACGCGGGAGCCCAGGGCCAAGCAAAGCGACGGTTAAATCCCCCTCCCGCTTACGGGAGGGGTTAGGGGAGGGGGCGACGTACGTACCGGCGTCCGGCCCATGAGGCTAACCCCTCCCCCAACCCCTCCCGCGAGCGGAAGGGGAGCCGACAAATGCTACCCTCGGCATCGATCGGCACTTAAGTCCTAAGCGCAGGTACCACCCCGGCGAAGGCCGGGGCCCAGTTGGAAAGGTCTTGGTAACGAAGGGCAACCGTCATTAGCACCGTTGCCCAACTGGACCCCGGCCTCCGCCGGGGCGGTGTTTCCGCCAGGCGATCGTCCTTAAGGAATATTGCCTCGAGGTGATTTCCTCAGCGCAAACACCCCAACCCGTTCGTGCTGAGTAGCGACCGAGTAGCTCCGTCAGGAGCGTATCGAGGGCGCGTATCGAAGCATGATTTCCGTGTGCCAACCTGTCCTTCGATACGCCGCTTCGACAAGCTCAGCAGCTACGCAGGACGAACGGGGAGGGGGAGCGAGGCGAGAGACGTGCGGAGCGCGTAAACCGCGACCCCAGCAAAAGTCCCCGCCTAAACCCGCACGCCCTTCGGCGCCAACCGTCGGATATCGAGCACATCGACCCGCGACAACATCACCGCGCCGAGCATCTTGTCGCCGGTCTCGACCAAAATCCCCTCGTGCGTAGCGCGCACCGTCCGCCACGCGACCTCGCGCACCGCGAGCCGCTTGCCGACCCGCTTCACCGCCGCGACGCGCCCATCGTCCGCCACCGCCAGCGCACCCTGGCCATCCGCGCCGACGACGGCTCCCGCCACCGCGAACCCGTGCAACTGCGCCTGTGCGGCGTCCGCCGCCTCTTCCGGCGTCTCGATCTTCACTACCCGCCGCGCCCGCACGATCACCCAGGCAACGACGAGACCAACGATCACGAGCACGACCACGACCGAGCCGCCGATCGCATAGGGCCCAACCAGATAGGGCCCGATCGCAACCGGGCTCATCGCGGCCCTGCGAGCGCGTCCAGCATCGGTCGGATCCCGCGCAGGTCATACCCGGCGTCCTCGGCCTGCGCGAGCAGCAGGTTAGGGTTGCGCCCCGCCTTCGCCGCCGCGAGCGCCCACAAATTGCAGCTCCGCGTCCCCGACCGGCAATAGGCCAGCACCGGCCCGTCCGAGTCCGTCAGCGCCTGCGTCATCGCGTCGATCTGCGGATGCGAGAACCCCGCATGCGTCACCGGAATCGAGACGTACTTCAGCCCGGCCGCCTCCGCCGCCGCGCGGATCGCGTCGCCCGAAGGCTGCCCCGCATCCTCGTCGTCCGGCCGATTATTGACGATCGTCTTGAACCCCGCCGCGGCGATCTCCGCGACCTGCTCGACCGCGATCTGCGGCGCGACCGAAATACTTTCGTTGATGTGCCGTATCATGCGGACTCGCGGATCACCTGGAGGAAGGCATCCCCATAGGCGTCGAGTTTCCGCGCGCCAATGCCTGAAAGCAGGCTCAGCTCGGCCCGCGACGCAGGCCGCTGTCGCGCAATGTCACGCAACACCGAATCGTGGAAGATCACATACGGTGGAACGCCCGCTTCCTTCGCCAGATCGCGCCGCCGCACGCGCAGCGCCTCGAACAGCGGATCGTCGACCGGGTTCGGCACAGCGCCAACCGCCCCCTTGCGCCGCCGCTCACGCTTCGGCGGCACGACGATCGACACCGCCGCCTCGCCCTTGAGGATAGCCTTAGCCGCCGGCCCGAACTCCAGCCCGCCATGCGGATTGGTGCGCAGCGCATCCTTCAGCATCAGCGCCCGCGACACGGGCTTCAGCAACGCCACCTCGTCGCCATCGACGATCCCGTACACCGATAGCGCCTCGTGCCCGTTCATCAGGCTCCGCTCCGACGACACCCCCGTCAGGATGCCCTCGATATACCCCACGCCAAACATCTGCCCGGTCCGAAACACCGCCGACAGGAATTTCCGCGCCGTCTCGGTCGCATCCACCGCATCGACGTTACCAAGGCAATTGTCGCAATTCCCGCAATCCTCGAGCCGCTCCTCGCCGAAATGCTTGAGCAGGATCCGCCGCCGACACCCGGCCGTCTCGACCAGTCCGCCCATCGCCGTCAGCCGCTGCCGCTCGCCCGCCTGCCGCTCGGGCTCCACCTCGCCGATCCGCTGCCGCGCGCGCGCGAAATCCTCCGCACCCCAGAACAGATGCGTGATCGCCGGGTCGCCATCACGCCCCGCACGCCCGGTTTCCTGATAATAGGCCTCGATCGACTTCGGCAGCCCGGCATGGCACACGAACCGCACGTCGGGCTTGTCGATCCCCATCCCGAACGCGACCGTGGCGCAGATCACCATGTCCTCGCTCGCGACGAAATCCGCCTGGTTCTTGGCGCGCACCTGCGGGTCGAGCCCCGCATGATACGCCCGCGTCGGCCGCCCGCTCCGACCCAGCGCCTCCGCCAGCTTCTCGGTCGCCGCGCGCGTCTGGGCGTAGACGATCCCCGGCCCCGGGATCTTCTCCAGGATATCCGCGATCTGCCGGTTGACGTTGTCGCGCCCCGAAATCGCATAGCGGATGTTCGGCCGGTCGAACCCCGAGACGATCAGCCCTTCTTGCGAGATCCCCAGCTGCTCGAGAATATCCGCCCGCGTATGGGCATCCGCAGTCGCAGTCAGCGCGAGCCGCGGCACATCCGGAAAGCTATCGAGCAAAGGCCGCAGCAACCGATAGTCCGGCCGGAAGTCATGCCCCCATTCACTGACGCAATGCGCCTCGTCGATCGCAAAGAGCGACAGCTTGGCCTGGCTGAGCAGGTTGCGGAAGCTTTCGTTAGAAGCGCGCTCGGGCGCGACGTACAGCAGATCCAGATCGCCCGCGCGGAACCGCGCGATCGTCTCCTCGCGATTGGTATCGACGCTCGTCAGCGTCGCCGCCTTGATCCCGACAGCAGTCGCCGCCCGCAACTGGTCATGCATCAACGCGATCAGCGGCGACACGACCACGCACGTCCCCTCCAGCATCGTCGCCGGCAACTGGTAGCACAGCGACTTGCCCGCCCCGGTCGGCATGACGGCGAGCGTCCGCTGCCCCGCGAGCACCCGGTCGACGACATCGCGCTGCACGCCGCGGAAATCGGGAAAACCAAAGATGCGCTGGAGATCGGGAAGGGGGTCGAGTGCCATCGCCGTCTAGGTAGCGATCCCCCACGCGATGTCGAGGAGAGTGGGGAGTGTTATCGACGAAGAGCGTTTCAGGGTTCAGCGATGGTCAGAACGCGACGCTTCCATCCAGTACCACCCCGGCGAAGGCCGGGGCCCAATTGAGAGGTGGTCGTAACGGCGGACGGGGCTCAGTCGGCAAAGTCCCCCATTTGGGCCCCGGCCTTCGCCGGGGTGATGCGCGCAGAGTTTAGCCATCTTGCTAATTAGCCGCTTCACGAATAAACCAAGCCCATGGACTCGGTCTTCGACGCCCTCGCGCACCCCACGCGCCGCCGCATTCTCGAGCTGCTCAAAGGCGGCGCGATGACCGCTGGCGCGCTTGCCGACGCGTTCGCGGTGTCGAAGCCGACCATGTCGAACCACTTCGCCAAGCTGAAGGCCGCCGGCCTCATCCAGGCCGAGAACCGCGGCACGTCGATCGTCTACACACTCGACCTGTCGGTGATGGAGGAGGTGGTGATGGGCTTCATGGGCCGGCTCCGCGTCGGCGGCGCACACGAAAAGGGAAGCGAGACATGCGTTACCGGGACCTGATGATCGCGTCGGCGCTGACCGCCGCGACGCTGGCGATCGTCGCCGCGATCGCTCTCGGCCGCTTCCCCGCGGGCACGCAACTGCCGACCCACTGGGGTGCCACTGGGCTGCCCGATCGCTTCGCCAGCGTGAGCAGGGCGCTGTTCACGCCCGTCGCGCTGACGGTCGGCCTCTCGCTGTTCATGGCGGCACTGCCGTCGCTCGAACCGTTGCAGGACAAGCTCGAACAGTCCGCGCCGCTCTATCGCACCGCCTGGGCCGGGCTGCTCGGGATGATGGCCTTGTCCGAAGCGCTGGTCGCCGCCCCGGCGTTCGGTTTCGCGTTTCCTCCGACGACGATGCTCGCCGGCCTGGGCGCGTTCCTCGTCGCGATCGGCAACGTCCTGCCCAAGTCGCGCCCCGGCTTCTTCGTCGGCATCCGCACCCCCTGGGCGATCGTCGATCCCGACAACTGGATCGCCACGCATCGCTATGCCAGCCGCATCATGATGGCCGCGGGGCTCGCGATCATCGTCCTCGCCGCGCTGCCGATGGAGGGCGAAACCCGCACCGCAGTCTTCCGCGCGCTGCTGCTGGTGATGGTCGCGACGCCGATCCTCTATTCCTTCTTCTACTGGCGCCGCACCCGCCGCGCGCAATAGATCGAGATCCGGTCGGGTTGTCGCGGTCCCGTCATGGACCGGCGCAACTTCCCTGCGCATCCTCTCCCGGTCAATCCGGGGGGACGCGCATGGAACTGAACATCAGGCTGGCCGAGCTGCAAAAGCGCACGATCGAACACCGTGAAGTCCTCCTGACCGAGGAGGCAGCGAAGACCGCGCTCGTCATGCCGTTCCTCCAGTCGCTCGGCTACGACGTCTTCAACCCGTCCGAGGTCGTCCCCGAATTCACCGCCGACGTCGGCACCAAGAAAGGCGAGAAGGTCGACTACGCGATCTGCGCCGGCGGGAAAGTGTCGATCCTGATCGAGTGCAAGCCGTCCTCGGTCCAGCTCAACGTCAATCACGCCGGGCAATTGTTCCGGTATTTCAGCGTCACCGACGCGCGCCTCGCGGTGCTCACCAACGGCGTCGTCTACCAATTCTACTCGGACATTGAGCGCCCGAACAAGATGGACGACAAGCCGTTCTTCACCTTCACGATGGACGCGATCAAGCCCGGCGACATCCGCACGCTCGAGAAATTCACCAAGGCTGCGTTCGACATCGACAAAATCGTCCAGGAGGCCGGCAACCTCAAGACGCAGTCGCTGATCCGCCTCGAACTCGAAAAGGAGTTCGCCGAGCCGTCCGACGAGTTCGTCCGGATGATGGCGCAGCGCGTCCATGGCGGGCGCCTGACGCCGGCGATCAAGGACGGGTTCGCGAAACTGCTCGCCCCGGCGATCGCCGCACTGATCCGCGATTTCGTCAACGAACGCCTGTCGTCCGCACTGAAGGCATCGAGCCCGGTCGAGGATCTGCCCGTGGGCGCGGACGACGACCCGTCCGACGGCGACGGCATCGTCACCACGCAGGAGGAGATTTCCGGCTTCCACATCATCCAGGCGATCGCCTCGCGCCTGGTCGACCCGAAACGTGTGATCGTCCGCGACGCGAAGTCGTATTGCGCGATTTTGCTGGACGACAACAACCGGAAAACGGTCGCGCGGATGCACTTCAACGGGATCACTACCAAGTATCTCGGGATGTTCGCCGGCAAGGACGAAACGCGGCATCTGCTGTCGGACCTGACGCACATCTACCAATATTCGGAAGCGATCGAGGCACGGTTTGCGCGAGCTGGACCCGTCGATTCCAGCGTAGCGGCCGCCCCGGGTCCCCGCTTTCCTTCTGTTCCCCCGCGAAAGCGGGGGCCCAGGGCCCAGCAGCGCCATCACTTGTAAATCCTGGCCCCCCGCGTTCGCGAGGGAACAGAAGGAGCGGCGTGCGATGCGCTGCTCGCCTTTAATGCTCCCCCCGGCATCCAAACCACCACCCCGGCGGAGGCCGGGGCCCAATTGGAGAGGTGGCAATGACGACGCGCTGTCATCCGTTAGCAACGTCCCTCAATTGGGCCCCGGCCTTCGCCGGGGAGGGGTGGCGGGAGTGAGCCTACTCTTCCGTCATGCCGGGCTCGTTCCGGCATCTACCCGTTCCCGAACTCGAAACGTGAGAGTGTGGGGAACGGTGGACCCCGGAACATGTCCGGGGTGACGGAGCTTTTTGGCGAGCGCCCGCTGGTGATTCAAGCGAGTCGAACGCACTTTACTCCGCCGCCAACGCCCCATCATCATCCCCGGCGCGCTCCTGAGCCTGCCGGTTCCACATCTCCGCATACACGCCGTCCTGCCGCAGCAAGTCCGCATGCGTCCCCTTCTCGACGATCCGCCCCGCCTCCAGCACGACGATCTGGTCCGCATGTACGACCGTGGAGAGCCGGTGCGCGATCACGATCGTCGTACGGCCGCGCTCGATAGCCTCCAGCGTATCCAGGATCTCCGCCTCGGTCCGGCTATCCAGCGCCGACGTCGCCTCGTCCAGGATCAGGATCGGCGGGTTCTTGAGCAGCGTCCGCGCGATCGCCACGCGCTGCTTCTCGCCGCCCGACAGCTTTAACCCACGCTCGCCGACGCGCGTCTCATACCCTAGAGGCTGGCGCTCGATGAAGCCGGCAATCGCCGCGCCCTTCGCGGCAACCTTGACCTCAGGCATCTCAGCCCCCTCACGGCCATAGGCGATGTTGTACCCGATCGTGTCGTTGAACAGCACCGTATCCTGCGGCACGATCCCGATGGCGGCGCGCAGAGACGCCTGCCGCACCTGCGCGATATCCTGCCCGTCGACGGTAATCCGCCCGCCCGTCAGGTCGTAAAACCGGTACAGCAACCGCGCGAGCGTCGACTTCCCCGCCCCCGACGGCCCAACGACGGCCAGCGTAGATCCCGCCGGCACGTCCAGGTCCAGGTCGCGAAGGATCGGCCGCCCTGCGTCGTACCCGAACGACACCCCCTCGAACCGAACATGCCCCGCGCTCACCACCAGCGCAGGCGCGCCCGGCGCATCGACGACCGTGGCCGGCGTATCGATCAGGTCGAACATCGCCGCCATGTCGAGCGCGCCCTGCCGGATCGTCCGATACACCATCCCCAACAGGTCGAGCGGCCGGAACAGCTGCGCCAGCAGCGTCGATACGAACACCACGTCGCCCGCCGACGCCTCGCCGCGGCTCCACCGCCACACGACGAAGCCCATACCGCCCGCCAGCATCACGTTGGTGATCAGCGCCTGGCCGAGGTTCAGCCACGCGAGCGAATTCTCGCTCTTCACCGCCGCCTCGGAATACGCCGTGATCGCGCTGTCGTAACGCCGCGCCTCGCGCTCCTCGGCGCCGAAATACTTCACCGTCTCGAAGTTCAGCAGCGAATCCACCGCATGCGCGACCGCGCCGGTATCGAGGTCGTTCATCCGTGCACGCAACGCATTGCGCCAGTCGGTCACCATCCGCGTGAAAAGGATGTAGCCGACCACCATCACGACGGTCGCGACGACCAGCGGCCAGCCGAACTTGGTCCAGAACAGCCCCAGCACCAGGACGAGCTCGAACACCGTCGGCGCGATATTGAACAGGAGGAAATACAGCATCGTATCGATGCTCTTGGTGCCGCGCTCGACCACCTTGGTGACCGCGCCCGTCCGCCTGGACAGATGGAAATCGAGGCTCAGCGCATGCAGATGGCGAAACACCTGCGCCGCCAGTCGCCGCGACGCGTCCTGCCCGACGCGCTCGAACACCGCGTTGCGCAGATTGTCGAACAGCGTCGTCCCGAACCGCGATGCCGCGTACCCCACCACCAGCAGCACGACGAGCGTCAGCGCGGTACGATCGTTCCCCGCCATCCGGTCGACCGCATATTTCAACGTGAACGCCGCGCCGAAAACCTGGATCAGCTTCGACGCGATCACGAGCAGCATCGCGACGACGATCCGCGCCTTCAGCTTGGGCTGCCCCGCCGGCCACAGGAACGGCAGGAAGCGGCGGAGCGTCGGCAGCAACGGCTGGTCCGCGCGGGTGGAGGTGTACGTATCGGGTGGCATGGATCGAAGCGATGTAGGCGCAGTCAAGCCCCGGCGAAAGCAGTTGGCGGAACAATCCTGCCACTTCGTCGCTTTTGTTATCGTGTCCGATGTCGGGCACGACGCCTGTCACCGCGAGCCACTGGAGAGTGAAATGGAACCGCTGTTCTACGTCATGGCCATCATGGGCTGCGGCGACGGTAACGTGAACTGCACCGAGGCGCGGGTCATTCCGGCGCGCTACGAGACAATGGCGCAGTGCCGTGCGGCGCTACCCGATCAGTTGGCGCAGAACACCGACGTTCCATATCCGATGATCGGCGCAAACTGCCGTGCGCAGGGCCAGTTGATGGCGAAGGCCGGCAAGGCCAAGTCGCAGGGCTGACCCTACCTACGGCCATTCCCGCGAAGGCGGGAACGCGTACTGGCGACCGTCTCGACCGATCGATACGGCATAGATTATGGATCCCCGCTTTCGCGAGGATGACAGAGTTAAACCCGGGGCCGCGTCCACAACCGGGCATCTCTCACAGTGCGCGGATACAGTTTCTCCCGTCGAGCCGCTTCCCGCGCCGCCGTCACGATAAACCCCAATTTCTGCATCTCCGACGTCGTCACCCGGTGATCCCACGCGTGCTCCCCCCGAGCCGCCACGGTCCGCCCGATCGCCCCGTAAATCCCCGCCGCCGACAACACTGCCCAGGCCGAACGGAACGACAGCGCCGGCGTCCCCTCCCGAGCGCTAGCCTCGAACGCCGCAGCCCGATCCGCCATCCGCTTCGTCAACACCGCGAGCCGAGACCGAAACGGCGGCTTCATGTGCTGACCCGGTGGAAAGTCCATTTCGACCAGCCACTCCTCGGGCAGATAGCACCGCCCGACGCGGTCATCCTCCTCGACATCGCGCGCGATATTCGCGAGCTGGAACGCCATCCCCAGGTCGCACGCGCGATCGAGCGTATCCTCGTCCTCGGGATCGACGCCCATCGCGATCGCCATCATGCACCCGACGACGCCGGCGACATGGTAGCAATATTTGTAGAGGTCGTTCTCCGACCGCGGCCGCCACTCGCGCGCATCGAGCGCGAAGCCCTCGACGAGGTCGCGCGCGAACCGCTTTGGCAGCCGAGTCTCGGCGGCGAAAATCCGCAACGCATCGAACGCCGGCTCGCCGACGACTTCGCCCGCCAACGCCTGCTCGGTCATGGCCGAAAGCACCACGAGTCGAGCCGGCGCGTCCTCGACCACGGTCATCCCGTGGCCATGATCCTGCCCGTCGGCGATATCGTCGCACCGCCGACACCACGCATACAGCAGCCAAGCCCGCTCGCGCGTCGGCTTGTCGAACAACAGGCTGGCCGCTGCAAAACTTTTCGACCCGCGCGAAATCGACTCATGCGCAGTAGCCACGATCGCCTCGCGCGAGGGCAGGGGGTGGTTCACAAGATCACCCCGCCAACTACCACCCCGGCGAAGGCTGGGGCCCAATTGGAAAGGCCGAAGTAACGACGCGCAACGCAAACCAATTCACGTCCCTCAATTGGGCCCCGGCCTCCGCCGGGGTGGAGCAGGGTGTCGGGGTGTGGTTCGAAGCTCACAAATCCGACGCGTTCATCCGCACGATCGGCTGCGTCGGGACATGGTCCGCCATCCGGTCGAGCAGCACGTCCAGCGTATCCGCCACGATCAGCAGGTCCCGGTGCTGCGGCCGCAAAAAGCCAACCTCGCCCATCTTCTCCCAGAACGCGATCAGGTGATCGTAATACCCAGCGGTATTCAGCAGTCCGACCGGATCCGCATGATAGCCAAGCTGCGCCCAGCTCAGCGCCTCCCACAGCTCGTCCATCGTCCCCGTCCCACCCGGGATCGTGACGAATCCGTCGGAGAGATCGGTAAACATCTGCTTCCGCTGATGCATGCCGCTGACGACGTGCAGCTCGGTAAGCCCCCGATGCGCCACCTCCGCATCGACCAAGGCCTGCGGGATCACCCCGATAACCTCGCCACCACCCTCAAGCGCGCCATCCGCGATCGCACCCATCAGCCCGGTCCGCCCGCCGCCATAAACAAGGCCAATCCCCCGCTCGGCAAAAGCCAGCCCGAGCGCCCGAGCGTCTTTGATATAGGTGGGATCAGCCGGCGTCGCCGACCCGCAATACACAGCAAGTCTCTTCATCCCGCCTCGCTAGGGGAAGCGCGCGGGGTGCCGCAAGGAAAGAATGGGTTCACGCGAAGGCGCAAAGGCGCGAAGATGTCTTTCCTGTCGCAAAGCGACTTACACATCCCAAGCCGCGAAAACGGCTCATGCAGCATGGCGCTACGCCCTTCACGAAAATCTTAGCGCCTTCGCGCCTTCGCGTGAACAAAACCCCTTACTTCTCGCCCTCAAGCATCAACCGAGCAGTCGCCTTCGCACTCCCCACAACCCCCGGAATACCCGCCCCCGGATGCGTCCCAGCGCCCACGAAGTACAAATTGGGAATATGCTCGTCGCGGTTGTGCACCCGGAAATACGCGCTCTGCGTCAACACCGGTTCCAGCGAGAACGCCGACCCCAGATGCGCATTCAGATC
Organism: Sphingomonas sp. PP-F2F-G114-C0414; assembly: GCF_003688595.1. Taxonomy (GTDB): domain Bacteria; phylum Pseudomonadota; class Alphaproteobacteria; order Sphingomonadales; family Sphingomonadaceae; genus Sphingomonas. The sequence continues at coordinate 171,826 of NZ_RCWT01000013.1, read as the reverse complement.
CTCCGCGAAATCCTTCGGCGCATACGAGAACTTCGTCACGATCCGCTCGTGGATATCCGGGATCAACCGCCGCCCGATCTCGTCGAGGATGCGCTTTTCCAAGATCGGCGCGATCTCGTCCCAGTCGACCGGGAATTTCCCGAGATGCGGTACCGGCGCCAACGCATAAAACGTCGAATGCCCCTCCGGCGCCAGCGAAGGATCGGTCACGGTCGGATGATGCAGGTACAGTGAGAAATCTTCCGACAGCACGCCATGATCGTAAATGTCCTCGAGCAGCCCCTTATAGCGCGGCCCGAACAGGATCATGTGGTGCGGGATGCCCGGCCACGTGCCCTTGATCCCGAAATGCACGACGAACAGCGACGGCGAATATTTCTTCCGCTCGAGCGACCCCGTCTTCCGCTTGGCACTGCGCGACGTCGCCAGCAGGTCGCGATACGTGTGCATGATGTCGCTGTTCGCCGCGATCGCATCCGCCTGACCTGACCAGCCGCTCGCCGTCGTCACGCCCGTCGCGCGATCGCCCAAAGTCTCGATCGAGGTCACCGGATCGTCGAGCCTCAACACGCCGCCTAAGCGCTCGAACTGCGTCACCAGCGCCGCCACCAGACGATTGGTCCCGCCACGCGCGAACCACACCCCGCCGTCACGCTCCAGCTTGTGGATCAGCGCATAGATCGCGCTCGTCGTCATCGGATTGCCGCCGACCAGCAGCGTATGGAACGACAGTGCCTCGCGCAACTTCTCCGACTTCACGAAGCTCGACACGATCGAATAGACCGACCGCCACGCCTGGTATTTCGCTAACGCCGGCGCCGCCTTGATCATCGACCCGAAGTCGAGGAACGCGACATGGCCGAGCTTCTCGTATCCCTCGTGGAACACACCCGCCGAATATTGCAGGAACTTCTCGTATCCCGCCCAGTCGCCGGGATGCAGCTTCTCGATCTCGGCGCGCATCTGCACGTCGTCGTTGGTATAATCGAAATTCGTCCCGTCCGGCCAGTTCAGGCGGTAGAACGGCAGCACCGGATCGAGCGTCACGTCCTCGCTCATGTCCCGCCCGGTCAGCGCCCACAGCTCGCGCAGGCAATCCGGATCGGTGATGACCGTCGGCCCCGCATCGAACGTGAAGCCGTCGCGCTCCCAGAAATACCCACGGCCGCCCGGCTTGTCGCGGCTCTCGACGATCGTCGTCTGCACGCCCGCGGATTGCAGCCGGATCGCGAGCGCCAGCCCGCCGAAGCCTGCGCCGATGACTATTGCGGTCTTCATGATGACATACTGCCTGCGATGGCGCGGACGGCGCGCACGATGGGGACGGGGGGCTTGCCGGTCAGAACGCGAGCCTTGTCGGAAAGCGTCGAGCGTCCGGCGTAGAAACGGCCGATGAGCGAGGGTGAGAGGCGGTAGAAGCGCTCGAGGATGCGGTAGCGTTCCTCCGGTTCGGCGGCGCGGAACAACATCGTGTCGAGCATCCGGTAGAAGCCGCGGCTTTTCCACGTCGCCCGCGCCATCGCATGCGTCACATCGTGGAGTTTCGCGCCGGTGAAATCATCGAGGCCCGCCAGCATCGAAGCGGTCCGCACCGCATCGGGCAGCGAGTACCCCGTCGTCGGATGAAACATCCCCGCGCGCATCCCGGCCTTGGCGACATGCGCGCCACCCGACCGCCAATACGCCTCGAAATCACCACCCATCGCCACCGGCAGCACGCCCGATTCCACGCGCGCCGCCTGCGCCACGGCCCAGCCGCGCGCCTCGGCATAGTCGTGGATGCGGGTCGTGAGCGCCTCGACATCGAGATCGGGAGTGTCGCTGTAATAGGTGTCCTCGACGAACATCCGGTCGGCGGCGAGCGGCAGGCAATAGACGAAGCGATAGCCGTCGATCTGCGGCACGGTCGCGTCCATCACCGTCGGCTTGGGGCTGTCGTGCGGCGCGTTCAGCACCAGCTCGCGCCCGACGAACTTCTGCCACGCCAGATCGAGTAGCGACAGGTCGCCCGGGCCCCGCACGTCGATCACGCCCTTGGCTTCGATCCGGTCGCCATCCGCCAGCACCACCGCGGTCGGACTCGCGCCCGACACTTTCCGTCCCAGCATCAACGCATGCGGCGGCAGCACGCGGCGCACCTCGCGGTCGAGCCGCTCGCTCTCGATCGAATAATAGGTCGCGTCGATCGTCCGCGCATGAGCCGGGAAACGCACGTCGTACCCCCGCCACGCATGCACCACGAGCGGCGCGACGATCCAGCGATCGCCTTGCGCCACGTCGCTCCCGAAGAACGACCAGAGATGATTGCCGCCAACGACCGTTGCAGAGTCGATCAGCCGCACGTCGAGTGCCGGATGCCTGGCCTTGAGCGCCAGCGCGATCATCCCGCCGGCCAGGCCCGCGCCGACGATCGCGACGTCGCAGGAGATCGTCGATGCCATCTGCTCGGACTAGCGCAAAGCAGCGAGCACGAAAACAGGCTTTCCGAAGCAATCGCGGCCGAAGACAACCTGCGTTGCCAGGAGCGTGGGGGAGGCGAGGGAGGCGGGGCGGCAGACGGGAAAGGATAACCTACCGATCCTCCCCCGCAAGGGGGAGGTGGCAGGCGTTTGCCTGACGGAGGGGGAGGACAGGGGAACCGCCGTGCCGGGTCCTCCCCCTCCGTCACCTTCGGCGACACCTCCCCCTGCCGGGGGAGGATTGCAGAACTCCTTGGCGGAGGAGGATTGAACGATCGAGGATCAAGGATCGCGCCGTTCGCGCCGTGCGAAGGAAGAAAGCCGCTCTTGCCCCCCCTCCCTGGAAGGGAGGGGCTGGGGGTGGGTCGGCGTCCGCATACCCGCACGCGAGTGGCTCAAGCTGGCCGACCCACCCCCGACCCCTCCCTTCCAGGGAGGGGAGAGCACGTGGCAACGATACCTGCCCTTCCAGGGAGGGGAATACGTGGCAACAATACCCTCCCTCCAGCAAGGGGAGCGGGCCCAGCAACGGATACCCCTCGACCAAGATCACCCTTAGACAGTAAGAATGCCCACGCCCCCATCCGCCCCCACGCTGACCACCGCGCGCCTCACGCTCACCGGCCACACCGCCGCCGATCTCGACGACTGCGCAGCGATGGCGGCCGACCCCCGCGTCTATGCAATGCTTACCGGCCAGCCCCGATCGCGCGAGGACGTCTGGATCCGCCTCCTCCGTTCGATCGGCCAATGGACGCTGTTCGGCTACGGCAGCTGGATCGCGCGCGATACGGCCACGGGCCAGTTGATCGGCGAACTCGGCCTGATCAAGGCCCGCCGCGCGATCGAGCCCTCGATCGACGCGACTCCCGAAGTCGGCTGGACGCTCACCGGCGACGCGCAAGGCCGGGGCTACGCCTCCGAAGCGCTCGCCGCGATCCTCGCCTGGACCGACGCGCGCATCCCCGCGACGACCTGCATCATCGATCCCGCCAACGCCCCCTCGATCCGGCTTGCCGAGCGCCTCGGCTACCGCCTGCGCACGACCGGCACGTACCGAGACGCGCCGATCCTGATCCTCGACCGCGCCGCGCCCGACGCTATTTCTGCGCGGTGACGACCGGCGTCTGCACCGAAGCGATCGGCATCGGATCGCCCGCCCGGTCATAGAACGCCATCAACACCAGCCCCAGGGCCAGGATGCTGCCGGCGATCACGTAGATCAGCCTTTTGTGGTCCTTGCCCGTATCCCGGCCAGTATTCCGCCCCGTATCCCCGCGCGCGGCGCTATGGTTTGCCATGCATCACTCTCCGAATTGGCAGGTCATCCTGCTCTAGGGAAGGAAGCTATCAGGATTCCACGCACTGCATAGAGCGTATTGCAACGCCAGGATTTTCCAGGACTGGGCCTGCGCCGTCACCCCGGAGAACAGAGCAGCGGACGTAATTACGTACATGCTGCGAAATGTCCCATCACAGTCCCGTCGCCCGACCGAGCGCCAACGGAAGCTGTGGTACTTGCGCTACGGGTCCTGGCAATTCCGATCGCCGTCGGCATGCCAGGTTTGGCGATGGCGGTCGCGACGGGTATGGGCGGAGGCTATCATGTGGTGCGGGAGGTTTTCCCGCGGTTCATGTGGCGGAGAGCAATGGGGACACGGCCGATCACGGTCGGTCGCCATCGGCGACATCATGAACGATACGGGTGCAAACATGGCCATCATTTCCGAACCTGGGATCGGCTCTGCGACACCGGCGAACACGGTGTTGAAGACGGGGCGGACCATGCCGAAGCGACTGTACGGCGCGGCGAGTCTCGGCGCGGTGTGGATGATGCTGGCTGCGACCGCGCCGGTCACGCGGCTCGACGTCGAGGTCGACAATCTGCGCTCGGCGAAGGGGACGATCCGGATATGCCTCACCGCAGATCCCGATAATTTCCCCGCCTGCGTCGACGATGCCAACGCGATGACCCGGTCGATCCCCGCCAGCGTCCACGCGACCAGCTTCCCCGGTCTGCCGCAACGCGCCTATGCGCTCGCGATCATCCACGACGAGAACAACAACGCCAAGCTCGATACGATCGCCGGCATCCCGCGCGAGGGCTATGGTTTCTCGCGCAATGCCGCGGTCCGGTTCGGCCCGCCGCGCTTTTCCGCCGCCGAGTTCACGCTCGCCGGTGATGCCGATATGCAACAGGTGAAAATGCGTTACATCTTCTGACGAATCGTAACGGACCGAAATTGGTTTCCCCGCGTTTCGCCGTGGAACCTTTTTGTCCGGAGCACGTCCTTGCGCGCATTCATTCTGTTTCTGTCTGCCGCATCCGCGGTACTCGCGACCGCCACCCCCGCTCTCGCACAGACCGATCCCAACCCGTCGCCGCCGATCACCAACCCTGCCGACAACAACCGTGTCACGGTCGCGCTCGGGGTGGTGTCGATGCCCGATTACGAAGGCGCGGACAGCAATTCCTTCACGCCCGCCGGTGCCGTTGTCGGCACGGTGCGCGGCCATGATTTCTTCCTGCGCGGCACGCAGCTGTACTTCAACCTGATCCCGAACACGGGCGCAGTCGGCACCAATTTCGAACTCGGCGTCATCGGCGGCATCCGTCGCGATCGTACCGGCGATATCGACAACCGTCAGGTCCGCGCGCTCGGCAAGATCGATACCGCCTATGAGCTTGGCGGCTATGTCGGCATCGCCCGGACCGGCGTCATCACCAGCGACTACGACACGCTCACCGCGCGCGTCGCCTATGTCCACGACGTCTCGGGCACCTATGACAGCTACGTCGTCACGCCGCAGGTGAACTACACCACGCCGCTGTCGGTGCGGACGCTCGTCTCGCTCGGCGTGTCGGCGGATTATGCGGGCAAGGGCTTCGGCCGGACCTATGCGGCAGTGACGCCGATCGGTTCGCTGGCCAGCGGTCTGCGCACCTATGACGTCAACGACAGCGGTTTCCGCCGCGTCAACGCGTCGCTGTTCGTGGTGCAGAGTCTGTCGGGCGATCTCCGCCACGGCCTCGGCGTCGGCGCGGGCGTGCTCTACGGCCGCATGGTCGGCAAGTACAAGGACACCCCGATCGTCGCCGACGTCGGCGATGCGGATCAGTGGCTGGGTGCGGTCGGACTGACCTACACCTTCTGATCCCAACCTGCCGGGTCTGTTTCGGCAGGCTCTCAGGTCTTGCGAATAAATCACCCGCCCGGCGCATCCGGGCGGGTTTTTCGTGCGTACCTCGTTGTGGACTGGACTTTGCGATTACGGACCTTAAACCGTCATACGTCGCGATTAAGTCAATAAGAACAATACGATACCCGACCGTATCACCCACAAGGGGAGGACCCTGACATGACCGAGAGCGTGCACCTGATCGAAGCCCTCGACGCTCGCGCAGAGCGACGCAGCGAGCGGCGGGATTTCTTCAAGAACGCGCTCGGCGCGGCGGCGATCACCGCCGCCGGTGCGACCGCATTGTCCTTCTCCAGCTCGGCATCGGCACAGACGATCACCGACGCGGATGTCCTGAACTTCGCGCTCAACCTCGAATATCTCGAGGCGCAGTTCTACTCCTACGCCGCCTACGGCACCGGTCTCGACAACAGCCTATTGTCGGGCACCGGTCAGCAGGGTGCGGTTCTCGGCGGTCGGCAGGTCACCTTCACCGACCCGATCGTCCAGCAATATGCGCGGGAGATCGCGCAGGACGAGATCGCCCACGTCAAGTTCCTCCGCACCGCGCTCGGCACCGCCGCCGTCTCGCAGCCGGCGATCGACGTCAGCGTCTCGCCGACCAGCGCGTTCTCGACCGCCGCGCAGGCGGCGGGTCTCGTCCCCGCCGGCACCGCGTTCGACCCCTATTTCTCCGACGAGAACTTCCTGCTCGGCGCGTTCATCTTCGAGGACGTCGGCGTGACCGCCTACAAGGGCGCCGCCCCGTTGCTTACCAGCAAGGCATATCTCGAGGCCGCTGCCGGTCTGCTCGCGGTCGAGGCGTATCACGCCGCGATCGTCCGCACGACGCTGTACGGCAAGGGTATCGACACGCCGGCGCTGCGCACCTCGGCGGATGCGATCTCGAAGGCGCGCGACAGCCTCGACGGCGGTGGCGCGAACACGATGATGTTCGGCGCCGGCGATCTCGACCAGGGCATCTCGCCCTACAGCCAGACGCCGACCAACCTCGCGACGACGCAGGTCGCCGTCACGACGTCGAACATCGTGCCCCTCGATGCGAACGGCATCGCGTACAGCCGCTCGACCAGCCAGGTGCTCAACATCGTGTATCTCAACAGCGGTGCGGCGTCGGCAGGCGGGTTCTACCCGTCGGGCATGAACGGCAACATCAAGACGAGCGTCGCGGCGAGCTGATCCAGCCCAACGCCCTTCGCTTTCTTCGCTATTCAGGGGATTAACCCAATGACCGACATCAAGAATACGCTCGAGATCTTCGACGCGATCGAAACCCGCCGCAACGAACGCCGCAGCTTCCTCCGGTTCGCCGGCGGCAGCGCGGTCGCGCTTGGCGGCGCCTCGCTGCTCGCCGCCTGCGGTGGTGACGACAACGACAGCGTGACGCCGGCTCCGACGCCCACGCCGACCCCGGCGACCGGCGTGACCGACCCGGACGTGCTGAACTTCGCGCTCAACCTCGAATATCTCGAAGCGCAGTTCTACGCCTATGCCGCGTTCGGCGTCGGCCTCAACGCCAGCCTGCTGACCGGCGTCGGTACGCAGGGCGCGGTCGTCACGGGCACCGGTGCCGGCTTCCCGCGCCAGGTCGCCTTCCAGGATGCCGTCGTCCAGCAATACGCGCGTGAGATCGCGATCGACGAAGTCGCGCACGTCGCGTTCCTGCGCAGCGCACTCGGTGCATCGGCCGCAGCGCAGCCGGCGATCAACATCTCCGGTGGCACCGCCGCCGCCCCCGGCGCCTTCAGCCTCGCCGCCCGCGCAGCAGGCGTGGTCGATGCGAACACCGGCGTGTTCGATCCCTATGCGGACGACAACAGCTTCCTGCTCGGCGCATATATCTTCGAGGACGTCGGCGTCTCGGCCTACAAGGGCGCGGCACCGCTGATCAGCAACAAGACCTATCTCGAGGCCGCTGCCGGCATTCTCGCCGCCGAGGCCTATCATGCCGGCCTGATCCGCACGATCCTGTACCGCAAGGGTCTGCAGACGCCGAACCCGATCACTGCACTGATCACCAATGCGAACAAGATCAGCGACGCGCGCGACAGCCTCGACGGCACCGTCACCAACGCGTCGACCGGCGTGATCGGCGACGACGACCAGGGCATCACCGGGTCGGACGCGACGATCTCGAACATCGTCCCGACCGACGCCAACGGCCTCGCCTACAGCCGGTCGACCGGCCAGGTGCTCAACATCGTCTACCTCAGCAAGGCCGCGGTCTCGCTCGGCGGCTTCTTCCCCGCCGGCGTCAACGGCTCGATCCGGACGTCTGCGGCAAACGCGTAATGCGCAGCCGGAGGACGACGGTCCTCCGGCAAGCACGGCCAGCGCAGCACAGCACGCCACAAGGCGTAGCTTTGCTACGACTGACGGCGCGCGGAGTGAAAGAAAAGGCCGTTGCCCCAACCCGGGCAGCGGCCTTTCTCGTTTAAGCCGACCAGCATCCCAACTCACGCCACCCCGGCGAAGGCCGGGGCCCAGTCGGAAAGGTGGATATGACGAAGCATCGCCGATCGTTACCGCCGTCCCCCAATTGGGCCCCGGCCTCCGCCGGGGTGGTGAACTCGCAAGCGGCGAGATACCAAAACGACTCTTAGGGCGCACGGTGCCCGCACACTCCCACCACCAAATTCCCCATTGCACCCCACCCTGACGCCCCTATGCTCACCCCACCCCGGGGGAGCGCTAATCCGCGCTTGAGAGGAAGGCAGGAGCCTTCGACCCGCTGAACCTGATCCGGTTGATACCGGCGGAGGGAGGGAGCGGTCGCCACAGAACCGCAATCCTTGCTCCGAGACCCGTAGGAGCAAGCGCATGGCCATCGATACGCAATCTAAGTCCACCGACATCGGCGTAACCACCGGCCCGATCCGAGGCTCCCGCAAAATCCACGTAGCGGTCCCGACCAGCCCCGACGTCCGCGTCGCCATGCGCGAGATCGTCCTAGACCCAAGCTGCAGCGAGCCCCCGCTACGCGTCTACGACACCAGCGGCCCCTACACGGACCCCCGCGCGACAATCGACATCAACGCCGGCCTCCCGCAACTCCGCCGCGCCTGGATCGAAGCCCGAGGCGACGTGGAATCCTACGAAGCCCGAGAACTCCGCCCCGAAGACAACGGCCAGCTAGGCCCCGACCGTTCCGGCGGAGTCCCCCAGTTCCCCGCCACCATCAAGCGCCCCCTCCGCGCGCGCGCCGGCGCCAACGTCAGCCAGATGCACTACGCGCGACGTGGGATAATCACCCCAGAAATGGAATATGTCGCCACCCGCGAAAACCTCGGCCGCGCCATGCTGAAAGACTACGCGAGAGACGGCGAAAGCTTCGGCGCGAGCATTCCCGACTTCGTAACCCCCGAATTCGTCCGCGACGAGATCGCCCGCGGCCGCGCGATCATCCCCAACAACATCAACCACCCCGAATCCGAACCGATGGCGATCGGCCGCAACTTCCTCGTCAAGATCAACGCCAACATCGGCAACTCCGCGGTCGCCTCCAACGTCGCCGCCGAAGTCGACAAGCTCGTCTGGTCGATCCGCTGGGGCGCGGACACGGTCATGGACCTCAGCACCGGCCGCAACATCCACGACACCCGCGAATGGATCCTCCGCAACTCGCCGGTCCCGATCGGCACCGTCCCGATCTACCAGGCGCTCGAAAAGGTCGGCGGCGTCGCCGAGGACCTCACCTGGGAGATCTTCCGCGACACGCTCATCGAGCAGGCCGAACAGGGCGTCGATTACTTCACGATCCACGCCGGCGTCCGCCTCGCCTACATTCCGATGACCGCGAAACGCGTCACCGGCATCGTCTCGCGCGGCGGCTCGATCATGGCGAAATGGTGCCTCAGCCACCACAAGGAGAGCTTCCTCTACGAGCGCTTCGACGAGATCACCGAGATCATGAAGGCCTACGACATCGCCTATAGCCTAGGCGACGGCCTGCGCCCCGGCAGCATCGCCGACGCCAACGACGAAGCGCAGTTCAGCGAACTCTACACGCTCGGCGAACTCACCCACCGCGCGTGGAAGAGCGACGTCCAGGTCATGATCGAAGGCCCAGGCCACGTGCCGATGCACAAGATCAAGGAGAACATGGAAAAGCAGCTCGAAGTCTGCGGCGAAGCACCCTTCTACACGCTAGGGCCGCTCACGACGGACATAGCCCCCGGCTACGACCACATCACGTCGGGCATCGGCGCCGCCCAGATCGGCTGGTACGGCACCGCGATGCTCTGCTACGTCACGCCGAAAGAGCATCTAGGTCTCCCCGACCGCGACGACGTTAAGGTCGGCGTAGTCACCTACAAACTAGCCGCCCACGCCGCCGACCTGGCAAAGGGCCACCCCGCCGCCCAGATGCGCGACGACGCGCTCAGCCGCGCCCGCTTCGAGTTCCGCTGGAGAGACCAGTTCAACCTCTCCCTCGACCCCGACACCGCCGAACAATACCACGACCAGACGCTCCCCGCAGAAGGCGCCAAGACCGCGCACTTTTGCTCGATGTGCGGCCCAAAATTCTGCTCGATGAAGATCACCCAAGAGGTCCGCGACTTCGCGGCGAAACAGAACGCGCCGGCGGATACGTTTCTGGCGGCGGACACGGCCGCAACTACTGCCGACACCGAACGCCAGCTATTTGCAAAGGGCGCGCCTGAGGATGCTGAGAAGGGGATGTCAGCGATGAGCGAGGTGTTTAGAGAGAGAGGCAGTTTAATTTATCTGCCGGCGAAAGAGTGAAGATGCCCGATGCTATTTTCGGACGCACGATCCAATTGTTTTTGGTCGACGGCACGCCCAACGGGCTAAGGAAGGCCACGATCCATGGCTGGACGGGACTGACATTCGTCGCCACAGACGCGACTTTTGCCGCTTTGGTCGCCCGCCCCGAATTGGATCGCACTGGCGTCTACGTTCTTCATGGACCCGACCCGACAAAGTCGGGTGCAACCCGTGCCTACATCGGCTCGGCCAACAGCGTCACCGAGCGGATCAAGCAAAGCGCCGGAAAGCGAGCGTTTTGGGAGACCGCCATCGCAGTGACCACCAGCGATGATGACCTTTCGAAAGGCCATGTTGAGTATTTGGAAGCTCGGCTGATCGAGATGGCGGTGGCTGCAAAACGTGTTGAGTTGGACAACGGTACGCAGCCTGCCGGGCATCGGCGGCGCCTTCCTGAGGCCGATCAGGCAAATATGGAGCAGTTCCTGCTGAACTTGCAGGTTATACTGCCGGTAATTGGTCTCGATCTGCTAAAACCCCAGCCAAAAGCGGCTGCGCAAACGGCGATTCCGGCAGAGCAAAGAACAGCCCAGGATGTTCATTTCGAAATAAACCACAAGGCGGGTGCCAAGGCTGAGGCCGTTGAAGAAGACGGTGAGTTTATAGTATTAGAAGGATCACAGGCACTCAAAGAATCAGGATTTTCGTCAAACTCGTACTCCTTCTTAAAAAACACGCTGATTGTAAGCGGAGCTTTGGTTCCGACTGCTGATGAGCAATATACTTTTACGAGGCCTTATGCGTTTAACAGTCCATCCGCTGCCGCGGCGGTAGTGTTGGATCGCAACGCCAATGGCCGCACAGAATGGAAGGTGAAGGGCTCGAAACATACGTATGCAGACTGGAAACTTGCTCAAACGGGCATTGGCTAGTTCCGGTTAAAAAATTCTAGGACGCATCGAAACGGGCGTTCTATAGGCTGAAGATACGCTGTCGCTATAGGTGTCGGGTCGAATACACCGCCTTATGCAGGACGCGCACGATTAACACCTCATCAGACGTAACCTTGTAGAAAATCCGATGCTCGCCGGTCGGCAGGCTGCGTACTCCCCCCGGCAGATCTGTCCGTAGGACGCCGAATTCGTGGAATACCGAAAGGCGCTCGAACGTCGCGTTGATCGCTCGCAGATATGCCGTCAGTGGCAGGGACTATCGCGCTCGCCACCTTCGGCGGGGCAGGGGAAAAACCCCTTGTTCGACATATCGGCTACGGCTTGGGTTCCAGCGTCTGTCGCGAGATTCCATCGTCCGTTGCTGAGCACGGTCCCGTCTTGCGCGCGAAGTTCGCTCTTCAACATATCGACCATGAAAGGGAACGCCGCGCGGATATCGGCGCGGGTGGTCCAGCGGGGGGCGTCGACGATGCGGTAGGCATAGTCGACGGTGCCACTGCGATCACCGGTCGACGCGTGGCGAAGCGTCGTGACCTGTTTGCGGCCGAAACACAGTTGCGGCTGGGGCGGACTTTCTGGTGACAGGCGGTGAAGGCGGGCGTCGCGCAAGCCGGCCGTGGTGATCGCAATCCGGGTGCGCGCGTTGTCTCCTGCCGGATCGGGTAACGATACGCGACGGACTAGGCCCGTCGCTGCCAATGCGTCGACGGCCGGCGTAGCCAGGCTCTGCGTGCTGAATACGATCGGCCAGCTTGCGGATAGCAGCGGCGCACACACTCGAACGCCTTCGATACTCCGGCGCAGACCGGCGACCGTTTCGGGTGATTGTGCGGACGGATTGTTCCGGCACCCGGCAACTACCGTCACCGCGGCGAAACCGATCAGGAGCACTCCGCGCCGCATTCCGGGTATCACTCTTCCGGTCGCGTTGCGCGCTGTAGCTGGCATGTCAGCTTGCCAACCCGAGCGGGCTGAGCGGGCGGGTGCTGTCGGCCAGTGCCTTCAGCCGGTATTCCGCATCGATCAGTTCCTGACCTTTCCTGGTGTCGGGCTTTCCGAACCACCCAGACGACGCATAGAACGGTTTGCCGGTGACCTGAATGCAGACTTTGTCGATCTGGTCCTCCACCTCGCTGCCGGGGCGTGTGATTCCGATCGTCTGGTACGACCCGATATAGCCCGGTGCGGTGGTCGGCATTTTCGCCCGGGGATATTTGGGCGAACTCGGCATCTCGTCGATCCGCTTGCTGGTGGACCGCCCTCCGCCGCCCCCATAGGGCGAGACGCCACCGGCTTCGGTGGTGATCAGTTCGTCGGAGTCGAGCAGCGCCATCATATAGAATCCGAGTTCGATCTTCGGCGCCAGCTTCGCGGCGTTGATCGCGCCTTGCGGTCGGCTCGCGATCGGCGCCTGGCGGAGCTCGGCGAAGCGTGCGTCCTTGTCACGGGCGCTCAGCGTACGATCCTCCTCGATCGCCGCGGCGGCATCGAACGCACAAATCTTGTGGTTGAGCAGCCAGCTCTGCAACTGCTTGTCGCGGTTCAGCGGATCGGCGGCGAGAAAATCGACGCTGACCTGTATCGTCTTGGTCACGGCATCCTGGATTTTCTTGCCCGCCTCACCCTTGACGCCGTCGAGCACCTTGCCGATCGCGAACATCGCCGTCGGGCTGTTGCCGATCGCCTGATACACGCTGAGCGTCCGCTTCACGTTGAGCGATGCCATCATCCGCAGCGCCGCCTTGTTGGCGAGGACGCGCAGCGACGACGACGCGGCGGTCGCCATCAGCACCGAGCCGGGCAGCAACGCCGCGGCGGATACGAACAATTCGGCGCGTGCCTTGTCGGACTCCTTCTGACGGGCGAAGGCGTCGTTATAGTTCTTGTAGGCGCTGTTATAGGCGATCACGTACGGGTTGCAGACATTGGCCTGCCACAGGTCGACCGCATCGCTCACTTGCCGGCGATATGCCTCGACCCGATCAACCATGAAGCTTCCTTTCGACCGCGGCGGTTAGCATGGCGCAAGATTACTCCAAGAGCGAACTGCTTTGCAACCGGCTGGTCGAAGCCCGCGACTAGACGTATCATGCGCCAGAATTTTTTCTGACCCGTCAGATCGAATTAATGCCGGCCGAACAGCAGCTTACTTGCACCGGACAGCTATGACGCCCTTTATCGCCTGGAAACGCTTGGGTGGGAACCGGGCCTTCGTCTCAATACTTGCTAGGTTCGCGCCCATCGGCAGCTACCGCTTCCGGACGAACTCCGCGCGCAGCACGAGTCCCTTGATCCCATCGTACCGACAGTCGATCTCCTGCGCGTCGCCGGTCAGCCGGATCGACTTGATCAGCGTCCCGCGCTTGAGAGTCTGCCCCGCGCCCTTCACGGTCAGGTCCTTGATCAGCGTCACCTGGTCGCCGTCTGCCAGCACGTTGCCGACCGAATCGCGCACCACGACCGCGCCGTCGTCCGCCGCCACCGCAGTCGCAGCACCGCCCGCAACCCACTCGCCGGTCGCTTCGTCGTAAGTGTATTCGTCGCTCATCGGTCAGTCTCCGGCAGCGCCCAGTCGATCGGGGTGCGCCCATGGGTTTCGAGAAAGGCGTTGGCCCGGCTGAACGGCCGCGATCCGAAGAACCCGGTCCGCGCGGCCAGCGGCGAAGGATGCGCCGACTGGATCACCAGATGGCGTCCACCCTTGCTCACATCATCGACGAACGCCGCCTTCTTCTGCGCATACGCCCCCCACAGCAGGAACACGACCGGTTTGTCCTGTGCGTTCACCGCCGCGATCACCGCATCGGTAAACCGCTCCCACCCGCGCTTCTGGTGCGACGCCGCCTCGCCCATCCGCACGCTCAGCACCGCGTTCAGCAACAGCACACCCTGCGCGGCCCAATGATCGAGCATGCCATGGCGTGCCCGCGGTATCCCGAGATCCGCCTCCAGCTCCTTGTAGATGTTCACCAGGCTAGGCGGCGTCCGAACGCCCTTCCGCACCGAGAAGCTCAGCCCGTGCGCCTGCCCTTCGCCGTGGTACGGATCCTGCCCCAGGATCACGACCCGCACCTGATCGAGCGGCGTCAGCTCCAACGCCCGAAACCGGTCCGCATCCTCGGGAAACACTCGAGCCCCCGCCGCCCGCTCGCCCTCCAGAAAGGCATCCAGCGCCCGCATGTACGGCGCCTCGAACTCGGCAGCGAGTGCCTGCCAGCTTGGCGGGAGCGTATGATCGATCATCCCCGCCGCATGTCGGACAGGGCAGGGCAGTGTCAATCGCCACCCCTCTTGTTCCCCCGCGAAGGCGGGGGCCCAGGATCTCGCAGGACAACGCCCGTAACCCTGGACCCCCGCCTCCGCGGGGGAACCGGATCACCAAAGGCTCGCACAACCCGAACCGCTCTCTTATATGCGCCGCCATGACCGAGATCACCGTCGCCGCGCTGCAGCTGGGCTTCACGCCCAACATCGACCGCAACATCGCCAATGTGTCGCGCCTCGTACACGAGGCCGCCGCGAAAGGCGCGCAGGTCATCCTGCCGCCCGAGCTGTTCGAAGGCGAGTATTTCTGCCGCATCGAGGATGAAGGCCTGTTCGCCAACGCCGCCCCGGTCGGCGAACACAAGGCGGTCCTCGCGATGCAGGCGCTCGCCGAGGCGCTCAAGGTGACGATCCCGACCAGCTTCTTCGAGGCGGACGGCCCGCACCATTACAACAGCCTCGCCATGATCGGCCCCGACGGCAACATTCAGGGCGTCTACCGCAAGAGCCACATCCCCGACGGCCCCGGCTACGAAGAGAAGTTTTACTTCCGCCCCGGCAACACCGGCTTCAAGGTCTGGCCGCACGCGTCGGAGGCCGGGCGGACAACGCTCGGCGTCGGCGTCTGCTGGGATCAATGGTATCCGGAGACGGCGCGCGCGATGATGCTGATGGGCGCCGAAATCCTGTTCTACCCGACCGCGATCGGCAGCGAGCCGCATGACACCTCGCTCGACACCGCGCGGCTCTGGCGGCGCGCCATGGTCGGCCACGCAGTCAGCAACGTCGTCCCGATCGTCGCCGCCAACCGCGTCGGCGTCGAGCACGGCCAGACCTTCTACGGCACCAGCTTCATCGCCGACCAGCGCGGCGACATCCTGGCGGAGCTCGGCCGCGACGACGAAGGCGTGATCACTGCGACGATCGACCTCGACATCGTCAAGCGCCACCGCGCCGCCTTCGGCTTCTTCCGCGATCGCCGGCCGGACCTGTATGGCCGCTTGGTCCAGGACATCTGACCCGTCCCGTCATTCCAGCGAAAGCTGGAATCCAGAGTCACAACGCGCAGCGAAGGTGGCTCTGGATCCTGGGTCGAGCCCAGGATGACGGGCTATTGGGGGCGGCCGTCAGAACCAAGCCAGCCCAGCCAACACCGCCCCCACCAGCGCAGCAGCCCCCGCAACCCACAGCAACCACCGCCGCCCGGTCAGCGCGGTAATCGACGCCAACGCGATCGCCACCTGGATCGCGGTCACCGCCAGCGCCAGCTTCGTATGTGGCCGCAACGCCTCGTCCGACTCGCCATCCGCCGCCGCCGAGCGCCGATCGAGCGTCTCCGCCTCCCGCTTCAACGCCGTCCCCCGCGCCTTGTACCGCGCGATATCCGCCCGGTGCGTCGCCATCTGCGTCGCACCGAACCCCTGCGGCGCGAGGTCGACCTCCATCTGCGCGATATGCCGCTTCAAATCCTCCGCCTGGTAATAGCCCCACGCATCCGACGCTTGCGCCTTGATCAGCACCGCCTCGTTCTTGTGGAGCAGCGCCTCGTTCTGCGTATGTCCACCGAGGAAACTGGTCACCGCCGCCAGCGTCGCCAGGATCGCAGTGAACAGCGCGATCCGCTGGTCGAACGCCTCACCCTTGGCCGCACGCTCCTCCGACATCTGTTCGTGCAACCCACGCACTTCGAAATCATCGTCCATGCTGGTTGCTCTGGCCTTCCGCGCGTGACTGGACCCTGATGATCGGGTGACATATTCGTCAGCGCGCCATGATCCGCCCTCGCTCGATACTGCTCGCGCTCACCCTGCTCGCCGGCTGCGCAACGCCGTCCGTGAAGACCATTCCGCCAAGCGATCACTTCAACGGCGAACGCTTCTTCAACCCCGACGGCGTGCAGGGCAGTACCGGCGAGCAAAAGCAGGGCCCGGTCGCGCTGCTCAGCAACCTCGTGAAGCCACCCTACCGTACCTGGCCCGAAGTGCCCGTAACCCCGACGCGGCCCCCGGCGCGAGTCGAGGGCCAGACGATGCGCGTTACCTGGATCGGCCATTCGACCGTGCTGGTGCAGACCCAGGGGTTCAACATCCTCACCGATCCAATGTGGCTCGAACGCTCGTCCCCGGTCCAGTTCGTCGGCGTGAAGCGCGTCCGCGAACCCGGCGTGCGCCTCGCGGACCTGCCGAAGATCGACCTGATCCTGCTGAGCCACGATCACCGCGACCATCTCGACATGACGGCGATGCGCAAACTCTGGCACCGCGACAAGCCGCTGATCGTGACCGGCCTCGGCAACGATCAGATCCTCGCGCGCAGCGGCGTCCGTGCGGTCGCGCGCGACTGGGGCGGGCGCGTGACGTTGCGTCCCGGCATCGACGTGATCGTCGACCGCGCGCATCACTGGAGCGAATACGATCCCGGCGACCGCGACAAGACGTTATGGGCAGGCTTCACCGTGACGCTGCCCGGTGGGAACCTGTATTTCGCGGGCGACACCGGGCCGGGCGACATGCGCTGGGCGACCGAAGCGCGCGCAGCCGGCCCGGTCCGCCTCGCGATCCTGCCGATCGGCGCGTATCATTTCGCAGGACACGAGACCGACAACCACATCGGCCCGGATCAGGCGGTGACCGCGTTCGAACAGCTCGGCGCGGCCTATGCGATCGGCGTCCACTGGGGCACGTTCGAACTGACGTCCGAGGGTATCAACGAACCACCCGAGCATCTCGGCGCCGCGCTGATCCGCGAACACATCCCCGCGAACCGCTTCCGCACCCCAGAGGCCGGTGAGCCCTGGGTGATCGAGTAACGCCCAATCCCCCGAGTTCCCCAGGAGCCCACCGTTGCGCACCTCCCCGGCGGAGGCCGGGGCCCAGGTGGGAAGCGCCGCTAATTAGCCGCTGCGCTCCATTACTACGGCCTCACCAACTGGACCCCGGCCTCCGCCGGGGAGGTGCGTCTTTCTAATCCGAGAGACACCGACGTGTCGCGGTCCCGGGATTAGGTGAGCGTTTCAAACCGCCCCGCGTAACTCCAGCGCCCGCTTGAACACCGCGTCGAACATTTCCGCCGTCAGCACGCCCGTATTCACGTTGTACCGTGAGCAATGGAAGCTATCGATCAGGATGCGGCCATCGGGCATCACATGCTCCGCGCCATGTGCGAACCGCGCCTTGGGCAACCGACCGCCGAGCATCTTCACCGCCGACTGATGCGCGATATGCCCCAGTGCCACGAAAACGCGCGCGCTTGGCACCGCATCCGCCTGCGTCTCGAGGAACGGCCGGCAGGTGCGGATTTCCTCCGGCGTCGGCTTGTTCTCGGGCGGCAGGCACTTCACCGCATTGAGGATGATCGCGCCGTCGAGCGCCAACCCGTCCTCGGCTTTGGCGCCATACGTCCCGGTGGCCAGCCCGAACCGCCCGAGCGTCTCGTACAGGAACTGCCCCGCATAATCGCCGGTGAACGCGCGGCCCGTGCGGTTCGCGCCATGCTTGCCCGGTGCCAAGCCAATGATGCCGAGCCACGCTGCCGGATCGCCGAACGCAGGGACCGGCGCGTTCCACCAGGTCGGGAACTCGGTCCGCAACTGCTCGCGCACGCCGACGAGGCGCGGGCAGAGCGGGCAGTCATGCGGCGGCTCGGTCTGGGGCAGCGCGGAGACGGGTACGAAGACGGTCGTGACGTCGACTTCGCCGGTCTCTTCGACGGTTTCGGGAAGCTCGGAGGTGTAAGGTGTGGAATCCATGGGATTGCGCTAGGCGGACCAAATGTCGCCTGCAACCCCGCTCCCGCCGATCGCGCAGGCCGCGAGTATCTACGCGATCGCGCTCGGCTCCAACCGACGTGGCCTCCACGGCGCCCCAGAACGCGAGATCGCCGCCGCTTTGGAAACCCTCGGCACTGTTCTCGCACGATCGCCGACCGTCTCCAGCGCACCGCTAGGTCCCTCGAACCGCCGCTACGCCAACGCCGTCGCGCTGGTCGAAACACAGGAGGCCCCCGCAACGCTGCTGGTCCGCCTCAAACGGATCGAGCGCACGTTCGGCCGTCGCCCCGGTCGCCGCTGGGGCAGCCGCGTGCTCGACCTCGACATCATCCTCTGGTCCGGGGGCGCGTGGTCGTCACGCGGGCTCATCGTTCCCCACGCCGCGTTTCGCACCCGCAGCTTCGTCCTCGGCCCCCTCGCCAGCCTGATCCCGCAATGGCGCGATCCGCTGACCGGACGAACGATACGGCAATTGGCGCAATCGGTTGACCGAAAGCGGCCACGCGATTAGGTGCGCGGTCCACGATGGCGGGGGTCCGTAGCTCAGTTGGTAGAGCAAGCGACTTTTAATCGAGAGGTCCCGGGTTCGAGCCCCGGCGGACCCACCATCGATGCCTCGGGCGTTGCGCCGAGCAGGCGGCGGCATGTCCCGGCGATTCTCGCGGGCGCATCGGTCGCGGCCGTCGGCATCATCTTCATCCTGCTGGTCGGTCTCGCGGTAGACCATTGGCCGTTCGCGTTCGATCGCGCGATCATCCTCGGCCTGCGCGCCTGGCACGGGCCGTCCTGGCTGCCGAACGTCGCGATCGACGTGACCGCGCTCGGCGGCGGCATCGTGCTGACGATCGTGGTGGTCGTCGTCACCGGTCTGTTGATCGTCCAGCGGCTATGGCTGACCGCGCTGGCGACACTGGCCGCGAGCATAACCGGCGGGCTGATCGTCGATTTCGTCAAGGCGCAGGTCAACCGCCCGCGCCCCGACATCGTCGAACACCTCGTCACCGTCACCAACATGAGTTTCCCGAGCGGGCATTCGGCGAACAGCGCGATCGTCTATCTGACGCTCGCCGGCCTCGCCTCGCAGGTGACGGAGAACCGCGCGACCCGCCGCTATCTGCTGGTCGTGGCGATCCTGCTGGTCGGCGCGATCGGCTGCAGCCGCGTGTATCTCGGCGTCCACTGGCCGAGCGACGTGCTGGCGGGGTGGAGCTTCGGCACGCTGTGGGCGCTTGCCTGGTGGCTCGCCACCGCCCGCGTACGCGAATCAATCGGCGGCGAGCGCTAGCAGCGCCTTCGCCGCCTTCAAATGCGGCGCGTCGACCATCCTGCCGTCCAACTGGAGCGCACCCGCACCCGGATTGGCGGCGAACAGGTCGACGATCGCCTGCGCCTCGGCGCGCTCTTCGGTCGACGGTGTGAAGGCCGCGTTGATCACCGCAACCTGGCTCGGGTGGATCGCCATCATGCCCGTAAACCCGTCACGCCGCCCGCGCGCGGCATAGGCGGCCAGCCCGTCCAGATCGCGAAAGTCGGGATAGACCGTCTCGATCGCCGCCACCCCCGCCGCATGCGCGCCGAACAAGGTCAGCGACCGGGCGAGTTGGTACGGCACGGTGTACGATCCATCCGCCTCGCGCGAGGTCGCCGCGCCGATCGCTGCAGGCAGGTCCTCCGCCCCCCAGGTCAGCCCGACCAGCCGGTCCGTGATGCCGCCATAGCTGCCGAGCCCGAAGATCGCGGCGGGCGTCTCGGTCGCGATCGGCAGGATCGCGATGTCGCCGCTCAGCCGAGCATCGAGCGCGGCCAGCGATGCGCCGCCCTCCGCCTTTGGCAGCATGATACCGTCGGGCTTGCCGGGGAGGACCGCCGCGAGATCATCGTCTGCGAGCCCGGAGTCGAGCGGATTGATTCGCACGAACAGCGGTACCGTCCGGGGCTCGGCGAGAAACGCGGCGATGTGTTCGCGCGCCGCCGCCTTGCCGGCGGGCGCGACCGAATCCTCCAGGTCGAGGATCAGCGCGTCCGCCCCCAGCCCAAGCGCCTTGACCATCCGCTCAGGCCGGTCGCCGGGCACGAACAGCAGCGAGCGGAGCCTCACCGGCCCTTCTCCGCCAGCGCCCGCTCCCACGCCAGCGCATCGCGGACGATCCCGTCGAGATCGGCATGCCGCGGCGTCCAGTCGAGCGTCTCGAGGATCGCGCGATTGTCCGAGATCAGCATCGCCGGATCGCCCGCGCGACGCCCTTCCAGGCGACGCTCGATCGTCCGGTTGGTAACCTTGTCGACCGCATCGAGCACCTCAAGCACCGAGAAGCCCTTGCCATAGCCCGCGTTGAGCGTGTGGCTCTTGGCGGGTTCGGCGATCAGCACGTCCAGCGCAGCGACATGCGCAGCGGCAAGGTCCGTGACGTGGATGTAGTCGCGCACGCCGGTGCCGTCAGGCGTGCCGAAATCGGTGCCGTAGACGCCGACCGCGTTGCGCTTGCCTGTGGCCGCCTCGACCGCGATCTTGATCAGGTGCGTGGCGCCGATCGTCGACTGGCCGCTACGCCCCTGCGGATCGGCGCCGGCGACGTTGAAATAGCGCAGCGCCGCATAGTTCATCGGATGCGCCGCGGCGACGTCGCGCAGCATCGCCTCGGTCATCAGCTTCGACATGCCGTAGGGATTGATCGGTACGGTAGGATCGCCCTCCGCGACCGGCACCTTCTCGGGCGTGCCATAGGTCGCGGCGGTCGACGAGAAGATAAAGTGCGGCACGCCCTCTACGACCGCGCTCTCGATCAGTGCGCGGCTCGCGGCGGTGTTGTTGCGGTAATATTTGAGCGGATCGCTGACCGATTCAGGCACCACGACCGACCCGGCGAAGTGCATGATCGCCTTGACGTTATGCTCGCGGATCGCCGCGCGGACCTTCGCATCGTCGGCGACGTTCGCCTCTACGAGTGCGGCGCGGGCGTCGACCGCCCAGTCGAACCCGGTGACCAGATTGTCGAGCACGACGACGTCATACCGCGCGTCGAGCAGCGCCAGCACCGCGTGGCTGCCGATATATCCGGCGCCGCCGGTGACCATAACCTTACCGTCGATCATACGCGTCTCCTCTTTGTTGCGCGGTAGCGACTTCCTATCTTGGGAGAAAGGAGATCGTGATGACGGATTATGTAACGCTCGCCGGCGGCTGCTTCTGGTGCACCGAGGCGGTATTCAAGGACGTGATCGGCGTGAAGAGCGCCGAAAGCGGCTATATCGGCGGGCACGTGCCAAACCCGAGCTACAAGCAGGTGTGCGGTGGCGACACCGGCCATGCCGAGGCGATCCGCATCGGCTTCGACCCCGAACAGCTGAGGCTCGGCGACCTGCTCGACATCTTCTTCGCGACGCACGACGCGACGACGCTGAACCGGCAGGGCAACGACGTCGGCACGCAGTATCGCTCGGCGATGTTCCCGGCGGACGATGCGCAGAAGGCGGAGATGGAAGCGGCGCTGGAGCGCGCGCAGGCGGATTCGCCTAAGCCTATCGTCACGACGATCGAGCCGATGGACACATGGTACGAGGCCGAGGGCTATCACCAGGATTACTGGGAAACCTCGGGTCGCTCGAACCCTTACTGCATGGCGGTGATCCCGCCCAAGCTGCAGAAGCTGCGCAAGAGCTTCGCCGCACGGTCCAAGGCGGTGGTGAACGCGTAAGACAGAATGGGTTCACGCAAAGGCGCGAAGGCGCAAAGATGATGAGCTCAGGTATGCCCGTCCCGGCCTATCGAAATGCTTAAACCTCTTCGCGCCTTTGCGCCTTCGCGTGAACCAGTCTCATTTTAACGATGCGCAGCACGGCGAAGACGGTCGTTGATCGCTTCGCCTATGCCGTCGAATGGAATCGGCGCGATGGCGATCTTCACACAATCGTTCGCGTCGGCAGCGTGAAGCAGGTCGAACAGCTTCGCGGCGGCTTCGACGAGGTTGCCGGATGCTGAAAGCGATACGTCGCCAGCCACATCACCAAACCCGATCAGCCACTCATCGGGTTCTACTCTGGTCGCATTCAATCGAAGCGATTTGCTCGGCGCATAGTGGCTCTCAAGCTGTCCCGGCGCGGTAACCCCACCCTCACGCCCCCCCGGCGAAGGCCGGGGCCCAATTGTGAGACGGTCATGACGCACGTCGTGCCCGGTTACATCCGACGTTCCAGTTGGGCCCCGGCCTCCGCCGGGGAGGTGCCTCAGGCGCGTTACGATTGCCTCGGCCGTAACAGGCCCCGGCCGCAGCACCGTCCGCCCAGCAACGATCGTCGACTCCAAACCTGCCTCGGTCGCCCCGTCGTCGAGGATCAACGGCACGTTCCCCCCGAGACTCCCCGCAACATGCGCAGCGCTAGTCGGTGAAATCCCACCGCTCGCATTAGCCGAAGGCGCCGCCAACGGCCGCCCCGACGCCGCGATCAACTCCTGCATAGCCCGATGCCGCGGCACCCGGATCGCGATCGTGTCCAACCCCGCCGTCACCAACGAAGCGATCCCCGAATCCCCCCTAACCAGCAGCACCAAGGTCAGCGGCCCTGGCCAGAACGCCGCCGCCAGCGCCAACGCCTCCGCATCGAACACCGCGATCAACTCCGCCGCCGCCAGATCCGCCACATGCACGATCAGAGGATTGAAACTCGGGCGCCCCTTGGCCGCATAAATCCGCGCCACCGCCTCCGCATTGGTCGCGTCCGCCGCGAGCCCATACACGGTCTCGGTCGGCACCGCGACGATGCCACCATCGCGAATCAGCGCAGCGGCTTCGGCGATCGCGGCCGTGCCGTAGGGTAAAATCCGAGGGTGTGGACGGGTCATTCCACAGGCGTATAGCGGGTCCAAACCGTAGCGATAAGAGGATGCGATGGCCTTCACTCCAGCAACCACCGAACAGCGTTTCGTGCTCGACCATGTCGTGCGGATCGGCGAGATCGCCGCGACCGAACGCTATGCCGCCGCCAGCGACGACGTCGTCGATGCGGTCCTCGAAGGCGTGGGGCAATTGGCGTCGGGCGAATGGGCCCCGCTCAACCGCACCGGCGACACCGTCGGCGCGAAGTGGACCCCCGACGGCGTGGTCATGCCCGACGGTTTCGCGCAGGCGTACAAGGATTATGTCGAGGGCGGCTGGGGCGGAATCGGCGTCGACGAGGAATGGGGCGGGCAGGGCCTGCCGTTCGCGATCCAGACCGCGGTGCTCGACACGCTCGGCTCTGCCAACATGGGTTTCGCGCTGTGCCCGACGCTGACCGTCGGCGCGATCGAGGCGCTCCAGCATCACGGCAGCCCCGAGCAGCAGGCGCTGTATTTGCCGCGTCTCGCGACTGGCGAGTGGACCGGCACGATGAACCTCACCGAGCCGCAGGCCGGCTCCGACGTCGGCGCGCTCCGTGCCACCGCCACGCCGCTCGGCGACGGCAAATGGTCGATCAAGGGCACCAAGATCTACATCTCGTTCGGCGATCACGACATGGCGCCGAACATCGTCCACCTCGTCCTCGCGCGGACGCCGGGCGCACCGGCAGGTACGAAGGGCATTTCGCTGTTCCTCGTTCCCAAGTACCAGCTCCAGGAAGATGGCACGCCGGGCGATTTCAACGACGTCCGCGTCGTCTCGATCGAGCACAAGATGGGCCTCCACGCATCGCCGACCTGCGTGCTGAGCTTCGGCGACAACGACGACTGCATCGGCGAGCTGATCGGCGCGAAGCTCGGCGGCATCCGCGCGATGTTCACGATGATGAACAACGCGCGGTTGAACGTCGGTCTTCAGGGCGTCCAGGTCGCCGAGGGTGCGACGCAGGGCGCGGTCGCCTACGCGCTCGACCGCGTGCAGTCAGCGCGCGCTGGTTCGCCGAACAAGGAGTCGGTCAAGATCGTCGAGCATCCCGACGTTCGCCGCATGCTGATGCGGATGAAGGCGCAGACGCAGGCGGCGCGCGCCCTCGTCTACTACGCCGCAGGGCAGGTCGACCGCGCCAACCTCGGCGACCACGCCGCGCGCAACCGGCTCGAGCTCGTCACGCCGCTCGCCAAGGCGCACAGTACCGATCTCGGCAACGAAGTCGCGTCGCTCGGCATCCAGGTCCACGGCGGGATGGGCTATGTCGAGGAAACCGGCGCCGCGCAGTATTTCCGCGATGCGCGCATCACGCCGATCTACGAGGGCACCAACGGCATCCAGGCGGCGGATCTGGTCGGGCGGAAACTCGGCCTCGACAATGGCGGCGCGTTCGCCACGCTGATCGCCGACATTCGGGCGGAAGCGAAGGACGAGCGGCTGCTCGCGCTGGTCGACGCGTGCGAAGCGATCGGGCGGAAGCTTGCCACTGCGGACGCCGACGACAAGCTGGCGGCGAGCTACCCGTTCCTCACGATGCTGTCGGTCGCGACCTGCGGCTGGCTGATGGAGCGCCAGGGCGGGGTGGCCGGCAGCGACGATTTCGGCCGGATGAAAGCGGCTGTGGTGCTCTTCTACCTCGACCAGATCGTCCCCGAGGCGATGGGCCTCAACGCCGCCGCCAACGCGAGCGCGGCGGTGCTGTACTCGATCGAAGCGGACCTGTTCGCGGCCTAAGGCGCTCCGCTAGTCTTTCCCCAGCCCATCAGCCGTCACCTCCCGCCCCGTCCGTCATCCTGACGAAAGTCAGGATCCAGAGCCAGGCACGGCAACGCCTTTGGCTCTGGATCCTTGGTCGAGCCCAGGATGACGGGCGGGTTTGATTGACGAGCTCTCTCGAGACTATTTGTGCAAACGCGCCGCCGCTCGCGATCCTCCCCCTTGCGGGGGAGGATCGCGAGGGGGGCCTCTGGTCGCGGTAATCCAGAAACCACGCGTCATGCCGGGCTCGTTCCGTCATCCACCGTTCCGCATATCCGAGGGAAATGAGAATGCGGAACGGTGGCCCCGGAACAAGCCCGGGGTGACGGAACAAGCAGGGATGGCGCCCCTTGTCCCGTTCGCCCTGAGCGTAGTCGAAGGGCATGCCCAACTCGCAGGTGCTTCGACTTCGCTCAGCACGAACGGGGGGCGGGGCGCTGCGTCACGTGCAACTTCACGTCCCCGCACTCGACGTCCCTGCGCAACGAAAGGTAAGGGAGGGGCGGAAATCTCTGAAAGCCCGACCGATGTTCGACCTCGAAGTCTATCTCCTCCGTGTCGCGATGCCCGCGCGGCCGACGCTCGACTCGATCGGTCTCGGTCGCCTGCAGCACGCGCACCGGCTCGCGATCCCGTTCGAAGACCTCGACGTCGTCCTCGGCCGCGGCCTCGCGATCGACAGCGCGTCGGTGTTCGCCAAGCTCGTGACCGCACGCCGCGGCGGCTATTGTTTCGAGCACAACCGCCTGTTCCTCGACGCGCTCGCGGAACTCGGCTTCACCGCCCGTCCGCTGCTGGCCCGCGTGTGGATCGCCGCGACCGACGTACCGCCGCTCACGCACACCTTCGCGCTGGTGACGATCGACGGCCAGGACTCGATCGCCGATACCGGTTTCGGCGGCAGCTACACGCCCGTCCTCCCGCTCGCCGACGGCGCCGAGGCAACCGCCCCCGACGGCGCCCGCTTCCGCCTCGAAGCCACCGAACAAGGTTGGATGCTGCTCCGCGACGGCGATCCGATGACCACCGACGGTCGCGGCGAGACGGGAGGATTCCAGCCGCAATACAGCTTCACGCTCGCGCAAGTGTTCGATGCGGACCTCGCGCTATCGAACCACTGGACCTCGACGGCCCCCGCCAGCCGCTTCACCCACACCCCGATCGCCAGTATCGTCCTGCCGAACGGCTTCGCGTCGCTGATCGGCCGCAACTACCGCCGGCGTTCGGGCACCGATACGACCGTCGGCGAGATCACCGATCCGCGCGTGTACCGCATCCGCATGAGCCTGTTGTTCGGGATCGACCTGAGCGTCGAGGATGTCGCCGCGCTGGGATTATTCTGAAGCTTGGGTCCAGGCTCCGGGGTCCCGAGCGCCAAGCATGAAGTCCGCCCCCACTCCCGTTCGTGCTGAGTAGAGACCGAGTAGCTTCGAAGAAGCGTATCGAGGGCTCGTATCGAAGCATGGGTTCCGCACGCCAACCTGTCCTTCGATACGTCCTCTCGATACGCGGCTGCGCCGCTACTCGACGACTACTCAGGACGAACGGGGGAGGGGCAGCACGAACGCAGGGGGCAGGGGGACGCGAACGGGATCGACCGCGACCGAAATCAGGCTCGCTCACGCTCCAGCAGATCATGTGCATCCAACCCCAACAGATCGATATGCCCCAAGATCCGCGGCCACTGCGTCGTCACGAAATTCTCGCGCTCGGCCACCCGCAGCGCTTCCGCGGCGCCCGGCATCACGAACATCCCGACGCCGCGCCGCACCTCGACATAGCCGTCGTCCTGAAAGCTCTGATACGCCTTGGCGACCGTCAGCGGATTGGCCCCCTGCTCGGCGGCGAACGCGCGGACCGACGGCAATTGGTCACCCGCACGGTAGTCGCCGCGCAGGATCCCCGCAGCGATCGTGCTGCGAAGGCGGATATATACGGGGCTGTCGTCGCTACTGAGCGCTGTCATGGTGACTTAATACAGTAATTGCGTGGGAAGTCGAGTCCTCAGGAACCCCAATGGCTTACGAGCCGTGCCATATCCGGGCGGGGCCGTTCGTCGAGCGCGCGCGACGGCGTGCCGATGAACATGAACCCGGCGATCCGCTCCGCCGCCGAGCCGAATGCATCGCGCACCACGTCCGAATAGGCCGGCCACCCCGTCAGCCAGCCGCCTGCAAACCCCTCCGCATGCACCGCGTGAAGCAAATTCATGCACGCCGCCCCCGCCGAAAGCTCCTGTTCCCACAACGGAATCTTGCTCTCCTTCGGCGACGACAGCACGACCACCAGGGTCGGCGCCTGGTGCGCGAACTGGTCGAGCGACTCGAGTTCGGTCCGCGATGGCGAAGGCCGCTCCGCGAGATACGCATCCGTGATCAGCGTCGACAGCGCCGCGCGGTGCTCGTCCCCCACCACCACGAACCGCCACGGCGCCAGCTTGCCGTGATCGGGCGTCCGCGCCGCGATCTCCAGGATCGTCGCGAGCTGGTAGGAATCGGGGCCGGGCGCGATCAAATCGCGCGGCTTGCCCGAGCGGCGGGTGGCGAGCAGCGAGAGCGGCGTGGAGCGATCGTTGAGCATGTCCCGGCAGATAGGCCCTGATGTGCGATATTTACAGTCCGGGCTTTGTCGTTAAGTTGCGCGCGATCGAGCGCCCGTCAGCGGCGCACACACGGAGCATCACCACCACATGGCCAGCGCAATCCGAACCGGCGGCGTTCCTGCCGATGCGAAGACGTTTTTCGGGCACCCGCGCGGGCTGTTCATGCTGTTCTTCGTCGAGATGTGGGAGCGCTTCTCGTTCTACGGCATGCGCGCGATCCTGGTGCTGTATCTCACCAAGCATTTCCTGTTCGGCGATGAGCCGTCCTACGCGATCTACGGCGCGTATACCTCGATGGTGTACATCACGCCGATCATCGGCGGCTATCTGTCCGACCGCTTCCTAGGGCCGCGCAAAGCGGTGCTCGCGGGCGGCATCTTCATCACGCTCGGCCATCTGCTGCTGGCGATCGTCGAGGCGCCGCAGGGCGTGCAGGGCGCTGCGCTCAACGGCTTCTATCTCGGTCTCGCCTTCATCATCGTCGGCACCGGCTTTCTGAAGGCGAACATCTCGGTGCTCGTCGGCAAGCTCTACGCGCGCGAGGACATGCGGCGCGATGGCGCGTTCTCGATCTTCTACATGGGGATCAACACCGGCGCGTTCGTCGGCCCGATCGCGGTCGGCATCCTCGGCGAGACGGTCGGCTGGTCGTATGGTTTCGGCGCCGCAGGCATCGGCATGGCGCTCGGGCTGGTCATGTTCATCCTGTTCCAGCGCGAGCTGCACGGTGTCGGCGAAGCGCCCGACGCCGCCGTGCTCGCGTCGAAGCCGGTTGGCGGGCTGTCGATCGAATGGCTGATCTATCTCGGCGGGATCGTCGGCGTCGCCGTCTCGTGGTGGCTGGTCCGCAGCCAGGGCGTCGTCGGCACCGCGCTGATCGTCGCGTCGCTCGTCACCGTCGGCTACATCCTGTGGACCGCGGTTGCGAAGCTGCCGCGCATCGACCGCGACCGGATCTTCGCGGCGTTGTTCCTGATCGCGCTGGCGCCGCTGTTCTGGGCATTGTTCGAGCAAACCGGCTCGTCGCTCAACGTCTACACCGACCAGTCGGTCGACCGCGTCGTGTTCGGCTGGACTATCCCCGCGTCGGTGTTCCAATCGGTCAACCCGTTCTTCATCATCACGCTCGCGCCGGTGTTCGCGGCGCTCTGGACCAGGCTCGGCAAGGCCGGGTTCGAGCCGAGCGCACCGTTCAAGTTCGGCATCGGCCTGATCCTGGTCGGCGCCGGTTTCTTCGCGCTGACGCTCGGTGCGCCGGCACAGGGCCTGACCCCGGCGATCTTCGTCGTGCTGCTCTACATGCTGCACTCGATGGCCGAACTCTGCTTCTCGCCGATCGGCCTGTCGTCGATGACGCGGCTGTCGGTGCCGAGCATGACCGGGTTGATGATGGGCACGTGGTTCCTGGCAACCGCAGGCGGCAATTTCCTCGCCGGCCTGATCGCACAGGCAACCGGCGGCGAGGGGGCCGGCGTCGGGCGGGTGCTCGAAGTGTACGGTCGGATCGGCTGGTTCGCGATCGGCGTCGGCGTGGTCGTGCTGGTGCTCGCGCCGTTCGTGACCAAGCTGATGCATCTCGACCAGATGGGCGCGGTCGATCATGCGATGGCCGGCCAGAACGAACTTGGCGAGCCGGGTGCTGCCGGCCTCGACACCCGCGGCGAACAGGTGCCGCGGGGTTAAGGCGTTAAAGCGCAGCATCCTCCATACACTGTCTGTCATCCCCGCGGAGGCGGGGACCCATAAACTCGGACGTCCGTAATAATACGCGATCGCCAGTATGGCTTCCCGCCTTCGCGGGAATGACAGACAGGGTTGGAAAAAACGGTAGTTTAGATCCGTGTCATCGACAGTGCTTTCTCACCGTAGCGCGGCCCAGCCGTCCCACCACGCGGCGCCGCCGCATCGAGCTTCGCCAGATCGTCCGCCGACAACGCAACGTCCGCCGCCTTCATGCTGTCCTCCAGCGTAACCCGGCGCTTCGACCCCGGGATCGGCACGATGTCATCGCCCTGCGCCAGCAGCCACGCGAGCGCCACCTGCGCCGGCGAAGCGCCATGCGTGTCGGCGATCGACTTCACCACCGCGACCATCTCCATGTTCTTGGCGAAGTTCTCCTCCGAATAGCGCGGGTCGTTCCGCCGATAGTCACCCTCGGGCAGGTCCGACCGAGCGGTAATCTGCCCGGTCAGGAAGCCCCGCCCGAGCGGCGAATACGGCACGAACCCGATCCCCAGCTCGCGGCACAGCGGCAGGATCGCGTCCTCGACATCGCGCTCCCACAACGAATATTCGCTCTGCAACGCCGCGATCGGATGCGTCGCCGCGGCGCGGCGAATGGTGTCGAGCCCAGCCTCCGAAAGCCCGAGGTGCCGCACCTTGCCCTCGCGAACGAGGTCCGCCATCGCGCCGACCGTATCCTCGATCGGCACCCCCGGATCGACGCGGTGCTGGTACAGCAGGTCGATCGTCTCGACCCCGAGCCGCTTCAGCGATCCCTCGCACGCCCGCCGCACATTGGCCGGCGTGGAATCGACCCCCGTCATCCCATTCTCGTCATAGCGGAAGCCGAACTTGGTCGCGATCACGACGCCGTCGCGCTTGCCGCGGATCGCCTTGCCGATCAGCTCCTCGTTGACCAGCGGGCCATAGATCTCGGCGGTGTCGAACAGCGTCACGCCCAGCTCGATCGCGCGGTGGATCGTCGCGATGCTCTCGTCGGCGTTCGCCTCGCCGTACATGCCCTTGCCGATGCCGGCCATCGGCATGCAGCCGAGACCCAGCGCGGAAACCTCGAAATCAGGGCCGAGCGTGCGATACTTCATGCGGAATCTCCTGAGCGCCATTCCCGTGATCGGACCGCGCTGCGACGGAAATGGTAACGGCGGTGTCCATCGTCACGTTCCCAACGGTCCGAAACAGGTCGGGTATGGTCTCGACTGCGATGAGCAGACCCAGCACCTCAAGTGGGATCCCCATCGCCAGCGCGACCGGCGCGACCGACGCGACGAAGCTGATCGTGCCGGGCAGCGAAATCGACCCCATCGTCGTGATCGCCGCGGTCGCCACGCCCGCCGCCATCTGCCCCGGCCCGATCGGCAGCCCCAGCCAGTGCGCGACATACAGGGCGACGGCCAGGTTCATCGCCGGGCTGGTCGCGCGGAACACCGCGACCGACAGCGGCAGGACGATCCCCGCGGTGGCGGGCGACGCGCCGAGATCGGTCGAGGCCTTCAACATCGCCGGCAGCGAGGCGAGCGACGATTGCGTGCTGATCGCCACCGCCTGTGCCGGCGCGACCGCGCGCGCGAACCGCAGGAAGCTGACCCGGCCACCGATCATCCCGATCGGATAGGCGGACAGCAGGACGATGAACCCGATCGCCGAGACGCAGACGATATAGTGAAGGAGTGCGCCGAACGCCGCCGTACCCGTGCGCGCACCGACCCCGTAGGCGAGCGCGAAGATGCCGATCGGCGCCAGCTTCAGCACCCATTTGATGATGATCAACAGCGCGTCGACCACCGCCTGGAAGAAGCCGGTCAGCACGCGGCGGCGATCGTCGGGCAGCTTCGTCACGGCAAAGGCGAACGTCAGCGCGAAGACGGTGAGCGGCAGGAAAGAGTCGCTCGAGGCGGCGGCAACGATGTTGGTCGGCACGATCGTGTCGAAGAACGCGCCGATCCCCGGCACCGGCCCGACCGGCGCGGCGCCCGTCAATGCGGCCCGCAGCGCGGCGCCGAGCGCGCGCGGCAACGGAAACGCGTCGAGGATCAACGGCATGACCAGCGCCGACATGATCGTCGTGCTCCACAGGATGACGACGATCATCACCATCGCCCGCACCGTGATGCGCCCGGCGCGCGCCGCCTCGGTGGTCGCGCCGATCCCGGTCACGAGCAGCCCGACGACGAGCGGTACGATCACCATCTGCAAGCCGTGCAGCCACGCCGAGCCGATCGGCTGCGTCACGGCCGTAAAGGCGATCGCGTTCGCCGGCGACCAGGCCGCCGCGGCGATGCCGATCGCGATGCCGCCGATCAGCGCGGCTAGAATCCGTGTAGTCTGCGACATGCTCGCCCTTCGTGATGTACCGCGCTATCAAACGGATCGGACACCGATACGGGACGGAAAGCACGCGCGATGGCAAGAAAATATTTCGGCACCGACGGCATTCGTGGTGCCACCAACGTCTCGCCGATGACCGCGGCAATGGCGATGAAGGTCGGCATGGCCGCCGGCGCATATTTCCAGCGCGGCGATCACCGCCACCGCGTCGTGATCGGCAAGGACACGCGGCTGTCCGGCTACATGCTCGAATCGGCCTTGGTCGCGGGTTTCACCAGCGTCGGCATGGACGTCGTCATGGTCGGGCCGATGCCGACGCCCGCAGTCGCGATGCTCACCCAGTCGATGCGCGCAGACATCGGCGTGATGATCTCCGCCAGCCACAACCCGTACGCGGATAACGGCATCAAGCTGTTTGGGCCCGACGGCTACAAGCTGTCGGACGAAGCCGAGGCAGCGATCGAGGCGCTGATCGACGGTGACATCCCGCTCGTCCCCTCCGACCAGATCGGCCGCGCGCGCCGGATCGAGGACGCGCAGGGCCGCTACATCCACTTCGCCAAGTCGACCTTCCCGGAGAATCTCCGCCTCGACGGCATGCGCGTGGTGCTCGATTGCGCGAACGGTGCCGCTTACAAGGTCGCACCGTCCGCCTTGTGGGAACTCGGCGCCGACGTCGTCGCGATCGGGGTCACGCCCAACGGCATCAACATCAACGACGGCGTCGGCTCGACCGCCCCGCAGGCGCTTGCCGAGACGGTGGTCGCTAGCGGCGCCGACATCGGCATCGCGCTCGACGGCGACGCGGATCGTCTGATCGTGGTCGACGAGACCGGTACGATCGTCGACGGTGACCAGCTGATGGCGACGATCGCGGCCAGCTGGGCGCGCCAGGGGCGGCTTGCGGGCGGCGGTCTGGTCGCGACGGTGATGTCCAACCTCGGTCTCGAACGCCATCTCGCCGCGCAAGGGCTGGGCCTCGTCCGCACCGCGGTCGGCGATCGCCACGTGCTCGAGAAGATGCGGTCGAGCGGCTATAATGTCGGCGGCGAACAGTCGGGCCACATCATCCTCAGCGACTATGCGACCACCGGCGACGGCCTCGTCGCGGCGCTCCAGATCCTCGCCGAGGTCAAGCGCTCGGGCGCCCCCGCTAGCGAAGTGCTCCACCGCTTCGAGCCCCTGCCGCAGTTGCTCAAGAACGTCCGCTTCGCCGGCGGCAAGCCGCTCGATCACGACGCGGTCAAGGCGGTGATCGCCGAGGCGGAAGCTGAACTCGCCGGCAAGGGACGGCTCGTCATCCGCCCGTCGGGCACCGAACCGGTTATCCGCGTAATGGCGGAGGGCGACGATCTCGCCCAAGTCGAACAGGTCGTCGACCGCATCTGCGACGCCGTGCGGAAGGCGGCCGCCTGATGCTCGAGATGCGCCCCACCTGCGAACGCTGCGCTGCCGACTTGCCCGCCGATGCACCCGGCGCGTTCATCTGCTCGTTCGAATGCACCTTCTGCGCGGAATGCGCGGATGCGCTCGACGAACGCTGTCCGAACTGTGGCGGCGAATTGTTGGACCGCCCGACAAGGCTGGGCGAGGCACCGCCGCAAAAGCCGGCAGCGGGCAGGCGGCACTAGGGGCCGTTTGAGTAAGCACCATTTCGCTCCTTACCGCCACCCCAACCCCTTCTACCACCCCGGCGAAGGCCGGGGCCCAAATGGGGGACGGTGCTAACAAAGGGCATCGCTCCGTTACTTCGGCCTTCCCAATTAGGCCCCGGCCTCCGCCGGGGTGGTAAAGGGGGCATACCCCTGTCCTACATCTCACCAGGTATGACATAGCCCTTCATATGACCGCCAACCTCGCCAAACCCCGCTCGGCCACCGCAAACGGCTCCGCAACGAAACCGTGCGAGCGTCTACACTTCCTATACTTCACTTTCCCCGCCGACCTCCAATGACCGCCAGAATCCTTATAATAGCCGGCTCGGATTCCGGTGGCGGCGCAGGCATCCAGGCAGATATCAAGACCGTCACGATGCTGGGCGGCCACGCAATGACCGCCGTCACCGCGATCACCGCACAGAACACGCTAGGCGTGCAGGCAGTCCACCAGATCCCGACCGACATGGTCCTCGCGCAGATCGACTCGGTTGTCTCGGACATCGGCGTAGACGCAGTAAAGATCGGCATGATCGGTTCGGCAGAAACTGCCAACGCCGTAGCCGACTACCTGACCTCCTTGTTCTCCCGCGAAGGCGGGAGCCCAGACTGGACTCCCGCCTTCGCGGGAGAACAAGGGGGGGCGGGCTGTCCTCAAAGTTCAAGCATCCCCATCATCTTCGACCCGGTAATGATCGCCACCTCCGGCTCCGTTCTCGCAGACCGCGACACGATCGCCGCCTTCACTCGCCTCATGCGGCTCGCCACGCTCGTAACCCCCAACCTCCCCGAACTCGCAGCACTCGGCAGTGAGACCGCTATCCGCGCACTAGGCCCAGCCGTCCTCATAAAAGGCGGCCACACCGAAGGCCCCTCCGTCACCGACCGCCTCGTCACCGACTCCGGCGAAACCCGCTGGACCAACCCCCGCATCGAAACCCGCCACGCCCACGGCACCGGCTGCACGCTCGCCAGCGGCATCGCCACCAGCCTCGCCCAAGGCCTGCCGCTCGCCGCCGCCATCGAGCGCGCCATCGCGTTCGTCCGCGCCGCGCTTGCCAACGCACCGGGGCTGGGCGCAGGGCATGGCCCGATGGGGCACGCACTCGGCACCAGCCCGTTCGACCAGTGGAAAGACCGCCAATGCCCGGCATGAAACACGAAAAGCTCTGCGTCGGCCCGGTCGCCGGTGTCGACGAAGCCGGTCGCGGTCCGCTCGCCGGCCCCGTGGTCGCAGCCGCCGTGATCCTCCCGGCAAAAGGCGTACCCCGCGGCATCGACGACTCCAAAAAGCTCTCCGCCTCCGAACGCGAACGGCTCTGCGCGCGCCTGAAAGGCTGCGCGATCGTCGGCATCGGCATCGTCGAGCCCGAAGAGATCGACACGCTCAACATCTACTGGGCGACGATGAAGGCGATGACGCTTGCGGTCGACGCGCTGGCGGTCGAGCTCGGCCAGGCCCCCGGCCACGTCCTCGTCGACGGCAACCGTTTGCCCCGTTGGACCTACCCCGCCACGCCGCTGGTCGGCGGCGACGCGAAATCGCTGTCGATCGCCGCCGCCTCGATCGTCGCCAAGCACACGCGCGACCTCATCATGATCGCCGCCGCCGACGTGCATCCCGAATATAACTGGCATTCGAACAAGGGTTACGGCTGCGCGCACCACATGCGCGCGCTCCGCGATCACGGCCCCACGCCGATTCACCGCCGCAGTTTCGCCCCCGTCGCCGCCGCCTATCTGGCGCGCGAGGGACTTTTCGCACAGGAAACGACGAGCTGAGTCTTTCGCGCCACACCCCAAGGGCTTGAGCCGCGAGTCTTCCACGACTCAACATCTGGGCAACGGCGACTCGTTTGGTCGCAGCCGCGGATTCTCGCGAAAACGCCGTTAACGAATGTTTGCTTGACGGAGTCGGACAATTCCGCCGCTATGGGCATCGATAAGGGGCGGAAAACATGGGTTTGATCGACACGATCGCACGGCCGCGTGCGAAAAAGGCAGTGGAGCCGGCGGTTCAAGCCGTTCTTCCACTCGACCAGATTTTACGTGGCGACTGCATCGAGCATATGAAGGCGCTCCCGTCGAATTCCATCGACATGATCTTCGCCGACCCGCCGTACAACCTCCAGCTCGGCGGCGAACTCTATCGCCCCGACGGCAGCCACGTCGACGCGGTCACCGACGACTGGGACAAGTTCGACACCTTCGCCGCCTATGACCGCTTCACCCGCGCCTGGCTCAAGGAAGCACGCCGTATCCTCAAGGACGACGGCGCGCTTTGGGTCATCGGCAGCTATCACAACATCTTCCGCGTCGGCGCGGCGGTGCAGGATCTCGGCTACTGGATCCTCAACGACATCGTCTGGCGCAAGACCAACCCGATGCCGAACTTCCGCGGCACCCGCTTCACCAACGCGCACGAGACGCTGATCTGGGCATCGAAGGGCGAGAAGGCCAAATACCACTTCAACTACCGCGCGATGAAGACGCTCAACGACGAGCTCCAGATGCGCAGCGACTGGGAATTCCCGACCTGCGGCGGCGCCGAGCGGCTCAAGAAGAACGGCACCAAGGTGCATCCGACGCAGAAGCCCGAGGCGCTGCTGTACCGCATCCTGCTGGCGTGCACGAAACCCGGCGACGTCGTGCTCGACCCGTTCTTCGGCACCGGCACCACCGGCGCGGTCGCCAAGCGTCTCGGTCGCAGCTGGATCGGCATCGACCGTGAGGGCGACTACATCGAAGCCGCGCAGGAACGCATCGAGGCCGCACTGCCGCTCGACGAATCGGCACTCGCCACGATGATGAGTCCGCGCACGCAGCCCAAGGTCGCGTTCGGCGTCCTTGTCGAGAACGCGTATCTCGCTCCCGGCGCAGTCCTAACCGACTCGAAACGTCGCTGGCGTGCTACCATCCGCGCGGACGGCTCGCTGCTCAGCGACTGCGGCACGATCGGCTCGATCCACAAGCTCGGCTCGACGCTCCAGAACGCCCCCGCCTGCAACGGCTGGAGCTTCTGGCACTACGAAAGCGACAAGGGCCTGAAGCCGATCGACGACCTCCGGCAAACGTATTTGCTGGCGACGACGGTCTGAGCAAAGTTCCGTTCGTGCCGAGTAGAGACCGAGCGTAGTCGAGGGCTCGTATCGAGGTACAGGTCCCTCGATACGCCATCTCGACAAGCTCGATGCCTACTCGGGACGAACGGGGTGGGTTTGAACGTACGGTGGATTTGAGGAAAAGGGGATCATGACCAGTCTCCACCTCCGCCCCGTCCAGTTCGTCGACACCCCCATCGGCCATGAAGACGGAAGCGTCGCGCGCCTGGCGGGCGGCCTGCAATGGTTTGCCGCGTACGAGGTGATCGAAGGCCGCACCCGCCGCACCATCCCCGTCGCAGAAATCGCGACGCTGGGCGAGCACGCCGCGCACCTCCACGCCGCCATCACCTCACCCCGCGCCGCCCTCCAGCTCGGCGAACGCACGCTCCGCTTCGACCAGCCGATCGTCGCCGGCATCCTCAACGTCACGCCCGACAGCTTCTCCGACGGCGGCAAGCATGTCGACGACCCCGCCGCCGCGGCGGCCGCCGGGATCGACATGGCCGCTGCCGGCGCGACGCTGATCGACGTCGGCGGCGAATCCACCCGCCCCGGCGCCCCCGCGGTCTGGGAAGGCGACGAGATCGTTCGCCTCGTCCCCGTCGTCGAGCGCCTCGCGCGCGCCGGTGCGATCGTCTCGGTCGACACGCGCAAAGCCGCCGTCATGGAGGCCACGCTCGCCGCCGGCGCGCACATCGTCAACGACGTCGCCGCGCTCCTCTGGGACGACCGCGCGCTGGACGTCGTCGCAAAAAGCGGCTGCCCCGTCGTCCTGATGCACTCGCCCGACCCCAAGAAAGGCGGACACGGCAACGGCGGCTACACCAACGTCCTGACCGACGTCTTCGACTGGCTCGAAGCGCGCATTGCAACGGTCGTCGCCGGCGGTGTCGACCGATCAAGGATCATGGTCGACCCAGGCATGGGCTTCGGCAAGACGCTCGCCGAGAACCTTGCGCTACTTAACGGCCTTGCGATCTTCCACGGTCTCGGCTGCCCGATCATGCTCGGCGCCAGCCGCAAGCGTCTCATCGGCGCACTCTCGAACGAAGCGCCGGTCGACCAGCGCCTCGCCGGTTCGCTCGCGCTGGCGCTGAAAGGTGCGGAGGCGGGCGTCCAGATCCTTCGCGTCCACGACGTCGCCGAGACGGTGCAGGCAGTGAAGATCTGGCGCGGCCTGCGCGATCAATCGCTCGTTGGCGGCTAAGCGGGGCGGCTGATCGTCGCTGCATTGCAGCGAAACGCCACTTCGCGCATTAAAAGCCCTGTAAACAAGGGAGCTTTCGTTTGATCGTCACCGCAACACCGCGCTTCAGCCAGATCCTGAGCGAAGTCTGGCGCCCGCTGCTCGGCCTGTTCGTCTGGGATGTGATCGTCACGATCACCTATTACGTCCTGCCGTTCCACGCGCCCGCGCTCCCTCTGACGCTGTTCGGTACCGCGCTCGCGCTGTTCCTCGGCTTTCGCGATAACTCGGCCTATCAGCGCTGGTGGGAAAGCCGTGGCCTGTGGGGCCTGATGATCAACGCCTCGCGCAACCTGGCGCGGATGGCGCGCAACATGCTGCCCGAGCCCGAGGGTCACGACATGAAGCGGACGATCGTGCTCCGTCAGATTGCCTATGTGAACGCGCTACGCTGCCAGTTGCGCAAACAGCCCGCACCGCCCGAGGTGCTGCGCTTCCTGTCGAAGGAGGAGGCGTCGTTCGCGCTAGAGCGCACCAATATCGCCAACGGCCTGCTCGACGGCACTGGGCGGCGGATCGACATCGCGCGCCGCAACGGCTGGATCGACACCATCCAACAGATGCAGTTCGAGTCCATCCTGGTCGATATCGCCAATGCGCAGGGCGGCATGGAGCGGATCAAGAACACGCCGCTGCCCAATCAATACCGCTTTTTCCCGAGCCTGTTCACCCGTCTGTTCTGCGTGTTGCTGCCGATCGGTCTGGTCGAGACGCTGGGCTATGCGACGCCGGTCGGTTCGACGATTGCTGGACTGATGTTCCTCGCCGTGCTGCAGATCGGTGATGATCTGGTCGACCCGTTCGCGGACACGATCCACGACGTGCCGCTGAACGCGATGTGCCGGACGATCGAGATCGACCTGCTCCAGGCGATCGGCGATCCAGCGCCCGAGCCGCTGACGCCTGACAAGGGCGTGCTCTGGTAACGCTCTTCGCAGGCATGCACCGACGTACATTTGCGGCCTGAGCGGGGGCCGCCAAATCTCACGGCGCCTCGGATGCGCCCCGCGAGACGCAACCGAGACCTGGCGACAGCGTCCTGTCAAAGACGAGGCGCACGTCAGGCGGCGTTGTCGATGCCCAGTTCGCCGAGCTTGCGATACAGTGTCGATCGCCCGATCCCCAGCCGCCGCGCGACTTCGGTCATCCGACCGCGATAATGGCCGATCGCCAGACGGATCACGTCGGCCTCGATTTCCTCGAGCGCGCGAAGGTTGCCGTCGGCGCGGAACAGCGTGACGCCGCCGCCGCCCGCCGCAACCGTAGCGGGAATACGGCGGCGATTGCCCAGCGCGGCGATCTGCGGGAAATCGTCTTCGGTCAGCGCCGCGTCCTCGCAGAGCACGGCCGCGCGGAAAAGTGCGTTCTGCAACTGACGAACATTGCCCGGCCAGTCGTATTGAACCAGCAGCGCCAGCGCGGAATCGGTAATGCCCAGCGACCGCAACCCTGGTTGTTCGGCGATCCGCGCGAGCAGGTGGCGTGCCAGTGCTGGAATGTCGCCGGTCCGCTCGCGCAACGGCGGGATCATGACCTGAACCACGTTGAGCCGGTAATACAGGTCTTCGCGGAACCGGCCGGCCTCGACTTCGTCGAGCAAAGGCGTGTTGCTGGCGGCGATGACCCGGACATCGACGTCGTGCGGATGGCGCGCACCGATCGCGTGGACCTCGCCGGTCTGGAGGACGTGGAGCAGCTTGGCCTGTGCCTCGAGCGGCATCTCGCTGATCTCGTCGAGAAACAGCGTCCCGCCGTCGGCCTCCCGGAACCGGCCGGTCTTGCGCTCGAACGCACCGGTGAACGCGCCCATTTCGTGGCCGAACAGCTCCGATTCGACGAGGTTGGCCGAGACCTCACCGCAATTGACGCTCATCATCGGCTTCTTGGCGCGGGGCGAGGCGGCGTGGATGGCTTCGGCGATGACGTCCTTGCCCACGCCGATCTCGCCTTCCAGCAACACCGAGACGCGTGCCCGCGCAGCCTTGGCGGCGATGGCCAGCGCGGCACGGAAATCCGGCGACGATCCGACGATCTCGTCGAACCCGAGCAGCGCAGGTATTTTTTCGGTAAGGGGGCGGAGCTCGCCGGTGGACGTGGCGCCGACGGCGGTGTCGAGCGCGGCGAGAAAGCGGTCGGGCGCGAGCGGCTTGACCAGGAAGTCGGTGGCGCCCGCGCGCATCGCAGCGACGGCGTGAGACACCGATCCGTTCGCGGTCAGCATCAGGATCGGCAGTGCCGGCCGACGTTCGCGCAACGCGGCGATGAGACCCGTCGCGTCGGCATCGGGTGCCGAGTGATCGAGGACGATCGCATCGAGCTGCATCCCGTCCTGCGTCCCGAGCGTCGCGATCGCCATCTCGCCGTCGGTCGCGAAGATCGCGCGCCAGCCGCCACGCGTGGCAAGCGCCGCCACCAGCCGTCGCTGCGCAGGCTCTTCGTCGATCAGCAGTAGAAGGCGCTGCCCGTTGCGCGTCATGGCGAATCCTGTCCCGTTCCGGCACGTGCAATAGCGCAGCCGGGTAAAGAGCGACTTAAAAGCGCCGTGCGGCCGGGCTTGGCGATAGCAGTCGTGCAGGTTAAGGTCGCCCCATAGAGGATGGCACTCACAGGATTGGGGCACGAACCATGGCCGGCAACGGGGACATGAAGGCGCATGCGGCGACCTATTCGAGCGTGACGGGGATGATGAAATGGGGTGCGGTCGGATGCGCGCTGGTCGTCGCGCTCGTCATCTGGCTGATCCACTAAGCCCATGAAGATCGCCGTCCTGAAAGAACAAGCGGACGGCGAGCGGCGGGTTTCCGCGACGCCGGAAACGGTCAAGAAGTTCATCGCGCTGGGCGCGACGCTCGCGGTCGAGACGGGGGCGGGCGAGGCGGCGTCGATCGCCGATACCGCGTACGCCGATGCGGGCGCATCGGTTGGCGATCGTGCGGCGACGCTGGCGGGTGCGGAGATCGTGCTCGGGGTGCAAGGACCTGATCCTGCAACGCTGGACGGGGTCGCCCCGGGGGTGTGGATCGTCGCGAGCCTCAATCCCTTTGCAGAGCGCGCCCGCGTCAAGGCCTATGCCGCGGCAGGGTACGAAGCGCTGGCGATGGAATTCATGCCGCGGATCACGCGCGCGCAGTCGATGGATATCCTGTCGTCGCAATCCAACCTGTCGGGGTACAAGGCGGTGCTCGATGCCGCCGCCGAATATGACCGCGCGTTTCCGATGATGATGACCGCGGCGGGGACGATCAGTGCGGCCAAGGCGTTCGTGATGGGCGTCGGCGTCGCCGGGCTTCAGGCAATCGCGACCGCACGACGGCTCGGCGCTCAGGTGTCGGCGACCGACGTGCGCGCCGCGACCCGCGAGCAGATCCAGTCGCTGGGCGCGAAACCGATCTTCGTCGAGAATGTCGCCGGGATCGAGGGCGAGGGTTCGGGCGGGTATGCCGGCGAGATGTCGCCCGAATACCAGGCTGCGCAGGCCGAGCTCGTCTCGGGGCATATCGCCAAGCAGGACATCGTCATTACGACTGCGTTGATCCCGGGGCGTCCGGCGCCACGGCTGATCTCGGCGGCGCAGGTGGCGAACATGAAGCCGGGCTCGGTGATCGTCGATCTCGCGGTCGAGCAGGGCGGCAACGTCGAAGGTTCGGTCGCAGGCGAAGTGGTCGTCGTGAACGGGGTGAAGATCGTCGGCCATCGCAATGTGCCATCTCGATTGGCAGCGGACGCCAGCGCCTTGTTCTCGCGCAACCTGTACAACTTCCTCAACGCCTTCTGGGACAAGGAGGCTGGGCGACCCGTGCTCGACGCCGAGATCGGCGACGCGATCCGCCTGACGCAAGGCGGCAAGATCGTGAACCCAAGGCTGCTGACGTGATAATCCTCCCCGGCACGGGGAGGGGGACCGGCGCAGCCGGTGGAGGGGGCGTCCCGCACACGCTACGCCCGGAAGTGTCGCTAGCGCGCAAATTGCGGCGCGAAATGAGCCTTCCGGAAGTGCTGCTATGGGAGCAGCTTCGGGGGAAGAAAACCGGCGTAAAGTTCCGCCACCAGCATCCCATCGGTCCATACGTCTGCGACTTCTACTGCGCCGCCGCCAGGCTCGCGGTCGAAGTAGATGGCGAGTTCCACGGACGCGGCGACCGTCCCCAACGCGACGCCGATCGCGACCAGTTTTTCGAACAGAATGGCCACCGGGTGCTGCGAGTGGCGGCAGGCGACGTGCTGAGGGACATCGAGGCCGTGGTGACGATGATCGTATCGTCTGTGGCCCGCCCCCTCCACCAGCCTGCGGCCGGTCCCCCTCCCCGTGCCGGGGAGGAATGAGATGGACTTTATCGCGATCCTGTCGATCTTCGTGCTGGCGTGTTTCGTCGGGTATTTTGTCGTCTGGGCGGTGACGCCGGCGCTGCACACGCCGTTGATGGCGGTGACCAATGCGATCTCGTCGGTGATCATCGTCGGCGCGCTGATCGCCGCCGCTGCGGCCGGCATCGGCGCCGGATCGGGCGTCGCCAAGGCGCTCGGGCTGCTCGCGGTCGTGCTGGCGAGCATCAATATCTTCGGCGGTTTCGCGGTCACCGCGCGGATGCTGGCGATGTACAAGAAAAAGGAACGGCCGGTCGCGCCTGCCACGAGCAAGTGAGCGATACGGACGTGAAGGGGACGCGCGATGCATGAACTGACGGTCAGCCCCTGGGCATCGCTCGCCTATCTGGTCGCGGGGGTGTGCTTCATCCTCGCGCTGCGCGGGCTGTCGAGCCCGGCGTCGAGCCAGCGCGGCAATCGCTTCGGCATCATCGGCATGACGATCGCGGTCGTGACGACGCTGGTGACGCATGTGCCCTTCGTCCAGCATGCTCTGGTCGCGGACACCGGACCCACGATAGTCGTGCGCGCTATCGACTGGACCACCGTCGTCGAAATCCTCGCGGCGATCGGTGTCGGCGCCGCGATCGGCCTCGTCACCGCCCGCCGCATCGCGATGACCGCGATGCCGCAGCTCGTGGCCGCATTCCACTCACTGGTCGGGCTCGCCGCGGTGCTGGTCGGCGTCGCGGCGTATCTCAACCCGCAGGCATTCGGAATTTCTGATCTCGTCATTCCGCTGATCGGCCAGCCGTTCGCGGTCATTCACCCGGTCAGCCGGATCGAACTCGGCCTAGGCGTGGCGATCGGTGCGATCACCTTCTCCGGCTCGGTCATCGCGTTCCTGAAGCTCAACGGCAATATGGGCGGCAAGCCGATCATGCTGCCCGGCCGCCACGTCATCAACCTCGCGCTGCTCGCCGGCATCCTCGGCCTGATCGCCTACTTCGTCACCGACCAGGCCCCGTGGATCTTCTGGACTATCGTGATCCTGAGCTTCGTCATCGGCTTCCTGCTGATCGTGCCGATCGGCGGCGCGGACATGCCGGTGGTGGTCAGCATGCTCAATTCCTATTCGGGCTGGGCGGCCGCCGCGATGGGCTTCACGCTCCACAACAGTGCGATGATCATCACTGGCGCGCTGGTCGGCAGCTCGGGTGCGATCCTCAGCTACATCATGTGTCGCGCGATGAACCGCAGCTTCATCAGCGTGATCGCGGGCGGCTTCGGCGCGGTCGCGGACACCAGCGGCGGCGCGGTCGCGAGCGATCGGCCGTGGAAACGTGGCTCGGCGGAGGACGCCGCGTTCCTCAT
Organism: Sphingomonas sp. PP-F2F-G114-C0414; assembly: GCF_003688595.1. Lineage (GTDB taxonomy): Bacteria > Pseudomonadota > Alphaproteobacteria > Sphingomonadales > Sphingomonadaceae > Sphingomonas. The sequence goes on along the minus strand of NZ_RCWT01000013.1, from coordinate 128,475 downwards.
GAGCCAGGCGGAACAGGTCATCATCGTCCCCGGCTACGGGATGGCGGTCGCGCAGGCGCAGCACGTCCTGCGCGAGATGGGCGACAAGCTGAAGGCCGATGGGGTGCGCGTGAAATACGCGATCCACCCCGTCGCGGGCCGCATGCCGGGGCACATGAACGTGCTGCTGGCAGAGGCGAACGTGCCGTATGACGACGTGTTCGAGCTCGAGGACATCAACAGCGAGTTCGCACAGACCGACGTCGCGTTCGTGATCGGCGCGAACGACGTGACCAACCCGGCCGCCAAGACCGACAAGACGTCGCCGATCTACGGCATGCCCGTGCTCGACGTCGAGAAGGCAAAGACGGTATTGTTCATCAAGCGCTCGATGGGCGGAGTCGGCTATGCGGGGGTCGATAACGAGCTGTTCTACCGCGACAATACGATGATGCTGCTCGCCGACGCCAAGAAGATGGTCGAGGATATCGTCAAGGCGCTCGACTAGGTCGAACGCGACCTTGCTGGGAAGGCGTGAAAGTCCAACGAAACTCGACCCAGTTCGCGTGTGGCTTTGAGGATGATCGAGGTTAGTCTTCGCGACACAGCGGAGATGATCATGATCCTACCGGGCGGAGATCCTGCCGACACGCGTTACGATACCGGGATCGCCGCAGTCCTTGTCGCGCGTGCGGACGCGCCCGACCGGCTCGCCGCCGCGCTCGCCGCGATGGAGGGGCGCGTGGTCGCCAGGATCGACTGGCAGGCGCCATTTGGCCTGCACGCCGCACCGCAGGTCGTTGTGGTCGAGACCGCGGGGGTGGACGTCGCGGTTCTTGCCGAACACCTGCCGCGGATCGTCGAACGCGCTGCCGTGCTGGAGGCGGGGCTGGTGGTCGCGATGGGGAGCGACCAGATCGACGCGGTCGCGGCGGCGACGCTCGGGGGCGGGACGATCCTGCTGGTCGATCCAAGCGTTGCGGACTGCGTCGCGGCGATCGTCGTCGCCGCCGAACGTGCGCGCAGTCCCGCGGGCGTGTTCGATGTCGGGCGCGAGACCGATGGGACGCGATTGGAACGCTTGAACACCGAGGTTGCACGGATCGCCGAGGCGCTGGCACGGCTGACGCGCGCGGAGATCCAGGGCGATGCCTCCACAGCGCCGATCGTCGGCGATCGGACGAACCGCTACGGCGCGCCACCGTCGCTGGCCGAACCGAGCGCCGCCGATGTCCGGCGGGCGATCCGCGCGCGGCGGTTGCGCGACCAGTTCTTCGGCACCGCATTGTTCGAGGATCCGGGCTGGGACATGCTGCTCGATCTCTACGCCGCCGAACTCGAGCGGGGCCGCGTGTCGGTGTCGAGCCTGTGCATCGCCGCCGCGGTCGCGCCGACCACTGCGCTACGCTGGATCGCGCGGATGACCGACACCGGGCTGTTCGAACGCCGCCCCGACCTGCACGACCGACGGCGTGCGTTCATGGTGCTGTCGGACCGCGCGAGCGAGGCGATGCGCGGCTATATCGTGGCCACCAGAGGTGCCGACCTGCGGATTCCGTGACGGTCCGCGCCCTTTTAGCTTGCCCCGGCCGCCTGGCTTTGGCATCGCACTTTCACCCGAGAGGGGGCGATTAGCTCAGTTGGTAGAGCGTCTCGTTTACACCGAGAATGTCGGCGGTTCGAGCCCGTCATCGCCCACCATCCTTTTCCTTGACCATGCTGCGCTGTTGGTGCCGGCATGGGCCGGCAACACGAACTTCGGCGAATTTTTACCGTTGGTCGCGGTCGACCGTGCTTCGATCCTCGTCGTGCGGACGCCGGGCCAAAGCGAGTTTGCCGTCTCGAAGGTCGGGACGCTTACGTTCAACGCGGCGAACGCCGCCAACGCGATCATCCGCAACGAGATCACCTTCACGACTAAGGTGGCGGCGCGTGCGGTGCCGTGCAACGCGATGTTGATACCTACCAAGTCACCGAGCTTCGGTGCGACGTCGAGGTCACGCGCGCACTACAGTATCAGTTCCTGCCCTACTTCTCCGAACGTTTGCAGGATATAGTCGGGGACCGGCATTCCAGCAGCGTCGTCCATTTCTGCCGCGCTTGAACCGTTGCCGACAGCGACGTCATACCATCGATCGGCTAGCTCCTCCGCATCTGCCCGGGTCATCGGCTCGCGGGTTTGCTCCAGTATCATGTCGTTGAGAATGTCTGCGGCGTCTGTCATCGTACTCTCGTCGTCGGGGTCGTCGATAGCCAAACGCCTGAAAGACGAGATCGGCATCCCCGATCATGCGTAATTAGCAGTAACGCTCCGCGACGAGCGTAGCTGGTCGCCGCGCCAACGCAGGGAGCGGCCTTCGCCGCAATCGAGAGCATCGCGGTCAGCTGACGGCTGCCGATCGGCGCTAGCCGAAACGATACTCCCCATCCTGTCAGGCGTGCAGGTCGTGGCGATATGCCGCAACTTATCGATCGGTGGACGACTGGAGCATTGTCATGTCTGACTTGCTGAGATTTGGTCGAGGTGGGGCTGGCGCTTCCGGCCATTTCATCGGAAGGCGGAGCGGAGCGTGGTCTTTGCCCCGCGACGCTGTCTGCGAGGAACCTTACGACCCCTTCGCGTTCCCCCAGACGCAGGCGGACCAATGCGACGCCGGTACGGGCGAGCGCCAAATGCCGCCCATTGCGGCAGGCCGTTCTGGCAGGGAGGCAGCCAATCGCACGCGAGGCAACCAAAAGCACTGAATCGGCATATCTAAGAGGCGAGGCTGTTCCTCGGGCGCGTGTGCAGGGTCATCGCCCACCGCCCTCAAAGATCGCGGATCAGTCGCACTGCAACTGCGAGCCAGCCGGGATCTTCGATCTTCAGGGATTGCGAACCGGTATTCGGCGGTAACAGCGTCACCGCGCCACCGACGGCGATCAGCCTGCCGAACGCGAACCGGCCTGCTGGTTGCGGGACGAGTACGTCGCGATTGAGTGCGGTTGCGAAATCGGCGGGGGCCCGCATCGCGCACCAGATCACGTCACCGGTGCGATAGTCGCCAACCCCGCCCGCGACGGTGATCGCGATCTCGCCCGGCGCGACCTGGGGCGGTGGTGCCGTCGTGGTGCGACGCGGGGCATGCGCGCCGCGGTCGTCGAGGATCGCGGCGACGGGCAGGTCGGTACGGTCCGGCAATGTCACGAGATCCCCCGCCTCGACGCCCAGCGCTGCGGCGATCCGGTTGAGCCAGCCGATCGACACGGTGCGCGTGCCGGTCTCCAGCCGCCCGATCGTCTGCGCGGTGGTCGATGGATCGCAACGCTTGGCGACGTCCTCCAGCGTCAGTCCCTTTGCGCGCCGGACTTCGCGGATAGCGGTGATCATTGCAATGCGATCATCGAACGACTCCAAACCAGATGGGTTATTCTTCTGTCCTACAACCATGCGGATATGGCAACCGCCAAACGCAACGGGAGATGGCGGATGCGCGAACTGGTAGAGCGGACGGTCGATTCGGAGGGTGTTCCACAGCCGGCCGGCATGCGTCGCGGTCGTACCGTCACCGTGAACCTCGCGGAGTCGCCGCTCGGGTGGCTGCGGTCGCGCGCGCTGATCGACGTGAGGCAGTTCGAGGCGGGAGAGCGGCTGCGCGCGGATTACGAACGCGCGTCGATTGCGCCCAGCGTGACGATGCGCTGGGCGGAGCGCGTCGATGGGGGAGGCCATGACGGGCTCGATCCCACATCGGCGCAGATCGCGGCGAAGCGTCGGTTCGATGAAGCGCTGGCGGCGGCGGGGCCGGGGCTGGCGGATATCCTCTGGCGCGTGGTTTGTGCGGGGGAGGGGCTGCCGGTGGCCGAGAAGGCGTTGCAGTGGCCGGCGCGGGCGGGGCGGGTCGTGCTGACGCTCGCGCTCGATCGGTTGGCCGCGCATTATGGGATCGGTTAGGCGCTCGCATTGGTCCGCGAGCGTGACTAAGTGTCGAGCATGCGCTTCGACCTCATCAAATGCCACGGTTCCGGTAACGACTTTCCGCTGATCGACGCGCGCGCGTCGACGCTTGGCGATGCGGCTTGGGCTGCCGTTGCGCGGGCGTTGGCGGATCGCGCTGGGCCGGTGGGTGGCGACGGGCTCCTGCTGCTGACCGCCGGCGATGACACTCACGCGTTCGGGATGCGGATGTTCAATTCGGATGGTAGCGAGTCGGAGACGTGCCTCAACGGCCTGCGCTGCGTCGCGCGTGCGGGGTTTGCCGCTACGGGCTCCGAGTCCGCGATGGCGTTGCTGAAGACGAGCGACGCGACCGTGAAGCGCGACGCAGATATTGCCAAGGGCGTGTTCACCGTGCGCGAGATCGCTGGCCCCGCGTCTCTGGACGTCGCAGCGTGGCCGATGACCGTCGGGACCGATCGCATCGTCGATACGCGGATCGTGCCCTTACCGACGGACCGCGCCTTTACGGCCGTAGCAATGCCTAACCCCCATCTCATGACGTTCGTGGATGCCGTCGACGAAGCCGAACTCGTCCGCGTCGGTGAGGCGTGCGAGTCGGCACCCGACTGGCTGCCCAACCGCGCGAACGTCAGTTTCGTCGAGGTGCGTGGCCGCGACCTGTTCGTGCGGACGTTCGAGCGCGGCGTCGGGCTCACCGACAGCTGCGGCAGCGCGATGGCGGCATCGACCTATGCCGCCTGCCTGACCGGGCGGATCGCGTACGACATGCCGACGACGGTGTTCAACAAGGGCGGTCTGGTCCGTGCCGAGGCGAGCGAGGCGGCGATGGTGACGCTGTCGGGCAATGCGACGTTCGAGTGGACCGGCACGATCGAGGTCGATCTCGACACGGCGACCGCGAGCGACCTGGTCGTCACGCGGCGGCATGACGATGAGATCGCCGCCTGGGCAGGACTTCTCGCGACGATCTGAACGCCGGCTGCGTCCGCGCTCGCGGCGCGCCCGTATCTCCCCGCAGTGGCGCCGCACACCGGCTCCGCACGCAGGAGAGAAGCCATGAATCACTTCATTCGTACCGCGATCGTCGCGGCCGCAATTGCCGTCAGCGGCAGCGCCATCGTCGCAGCGCAGACCAACCCGATGGTCGGCGGCGCCGCGATGTACCCGACCAAGACGATCGTCGAGAACGCGGTCAATTCGAAGGACCACACCACGCTGGTGGTCGCGGTCAAGGCCGCCGGCCTCGTCGAGACGCTGTCGGGCCCGGGTCCGTTCACCGTGTTCGCGCCGACCAATGCGGCGTTCAAGAAGCTGCCGGCCGGCACCGTCGACACGTTGCTCAAGCCCGAGAACAAGGCGCAGCTCGCCAGCGTCCTGACCTATCACGTCGTCCCCGGCACGATCACCGCCGCCGATATCGCCGCCAAGGCGAAGGCGAACGGCGGCACCGCGACCTACACCACCGTGCAGGGCGAGCCGCTGATGTTCAAGAAGGTCGGCACCGGCTGGGGCATCATGGACGGCAAGGGCCACAAGGGCCGGATCACGATCGCCAACGTCATGCAGTCGAACGGCGTGATCCACGTCATCGACACGGTGATGCTGCCGTAATCGGTCATCCCGCGAGATAGCTGCCTCGGTTCCCCGCGAGGTGGTTTGCGTCGGGCCCGTTGCCGAGAGGTGACGGGCCCGATTGCGTTTTGAGTGCCGCGTTATCCCAGTTCCGTCATCCTGACGAAAGTCAGGATCCAGAGCCATGAAGGCCGACGCTCGTTACCCTGGATCCTGACTTTCGTCAGGATGACGGATGGGCGGGATTCATCCGATCAGCAGGCCCGCGAGCGCGGCCGACATCAAGTTCGCCAAGCTCCCCGCCGCCAGAGCGCGCAGGCCGAGCTTGGCAATCATCGGCCGCTGGTTCGGCGCGAGGCTGCCCGTCACCGCCATCTGGATCGCGATCGACGAGAAGTTCGCGAACCCGCACAGCGAGAAGGTGATGACCGCGATCGTCCGCGGGCTCAGCCCCTGCTGCGTGCCGAGCGAGATATATGCGACGAATTCGTTCAGCACGATCTTCTGCCCGAACAGCCCGCCGGCGATTCCCGCCTCGCTCCACGGCACGTTCAGCAGGAACATGATCGGCGCGAAGACATAGCCGAGCAGCCCCTGGAAGCTCAGCCCCGGCAGCCCGATCATGTTGCCGAGCCCACCGAGCAGGCCGTTGGCGAGCGCGACCAATGCGACGAACGCGAGTACCATCGCACCGACCGCGACGGCCAGGCGCACGCCTGTCTGCGCGCCCTGGGCTGCGGCCATGATCAGGTTGGCGGGCTTTTCCTCGTCGTGGGTCGCCTGCGGCATCGGTTCGCCCGCCGACGACTCGCCCGGCAGATCGCCGAGCGCGAGTTCGCCCTCGGGTGGCATCACGCGGTCGGGCATGATGATCTTCGCCATCAGGATGCCGCCCGGCGCCGCCATGAAGCTGGCCGCGAGCAGGTAATCGATCCGGATGCCCATCGACGCATACGCCGCGAGGATCGTGCCCGCGACGCCGGCCATCCCGCTGGTCATCACGGTGAACAGCTGCGCGGGGGTGAGACCCGCCAGATACGGCCGGATGACGAGCGGCGATTCACTCTGGCCCACGAAGATGTTCGCCGCCGCGCACAGCGATTCGACCTTCGAGACGCCGATGACCTTCTCGATGCCGCCGCCGACCCAGCGCACCACGAACTGCATGATGCCGAGATAATAGAGGATCGAGACGAGGCTGGCGAAGAAGATGATCACCGGCAGCGCGGCGATCGCGAAGCTCTGCCCGCCGATCTCTGGCGTCGCCATCTTGCCGAACAGGAACTCGGTGCCCTTCTGCGAATAGCCGAGCAAATTGGCGACCCCGCCGGACATCTCGCCGAGCACGACCTTGCCGAAGCTGGAATACAGCACGAGCACCGCGATCCCGGCCTGCAACGCGAACGCGGCGCCGACGATACGCAGGCGGATCGCGCGGCGGTCGCTCGACAGCAGCACGGCGATGCCGAGGATGACGGCGATGCCTGCAAGGCCGATGACTAGTCTTTCCATGGACGCCCTGCATTTTTGACTGACACGCGCGGCCCCCCGGCTGCGCAAGGGCGGGACATGACACGCCGTCGCGCGTGTCGCTAGTCATTTGACGGGGCGGCGGTTTTCGCTAGCGTCCCGCGCGATGGACAAACCACTTCCCGCGTTCCCGCGTTCGCTCTTCGTTTTCTCGGTGTTGTACGGCGGCATGGTGTGCATCGCCGGCGTGTTGGGGGTGAAGCAGGTCGCGCTCGGCCCGCTCGCGGTCGAGGCGGGGATCTTCGGGTTCCTCCTGCTGGTGGTGCTGAGCAGCGCGATTTCCGAGCTGCACGGCCAGAAGACCGCGACGTTCCTGGTGCGCCTCGGGTTCATTCCGCTGCTGATGTCGGCGGCGCTGATCCACCTGGTGCTGGCGCTGCCGCACGATCCGGGGATGTACCCGCCCGCGGTCGACGCGTTCCCGGTCGTGGTCGGGCAAAGCTCGCGGATGATGATCGCCGGGCTGATTTCCTACGGCATCTCGCAGACGCTCAACGTGCTGATCTTCTCGAAGCTGTCGGGACAGGTCGGCAGCGGCGAGGGCAAGCTGGTGTGGCTGCGCGGGATGATCGCGAGCATCATCTCGCAGATCATCGACACGATCCTGTTCATCACCATCTCGTTCCTCGGCGAACGGCCGATCGTCGCGCTGATGGAGGGGCAGATGCTGACCAAGGTCGTGCTGTCGATCGTGCTGGTGCCGTTCATGATCACCTTCTTCGTGAAACTGGGGCGGCGATTGGACCGGGTCTGACCCCTTCCGTCACCCTGACACCTCCCTCCGTCATCCTGACGAAAGTCAGGACCCAGAGCCACCAGAGACGCCGTTTGTGATCCTGGGTCCTGACTTTCGTCAGGATGACGGACTTGGTGATGCGCGGCGATGCTTTCGCTGGCCTCTCGCACTGGCTAAGGGACGCGGATGACTGATCACGCGCCCGATCCCGCCCTGCTCGCCAAGGCGGAAACGCTCACCGAGGCGCTGCCGTATCTGCAGCGTTATGCCGGCAAGACGTTCGTCGTGAAATACGGCGGCCACGCGATGGGCGACCCCGAACTGCAGCGCGATTTCGCCGAGGACATGGTGCTGTTGAAGGCGGTCGGCATCAACCCGGTCGTCGTCCACGGCGGCGGGCCGCAGATCGGCGCGATGTTGAAGCGGCTCGGCGTCGAATCGCGCTTCGTCGACGGCCTGCGCGTCACCGATGCGGAGACCGCGCAGATCGCCGAAATGGTCCTGGCGGGCTCGATCAACAAGGAAATCGTCGGCTGGATCGGCCAGGCGGGCGGCCGTGCGGTCGGCATATCGGGCAAGGACGCAGGCCTCGTCCTCGCGCAGAAAGTCGGCCACGGCCGCGAGCCCGACAAGCTCCAGGGGATCGAGCGCCACGTCGACCTGGGCTTCGTCGGCGAGCCGATCGCGGTCGACCGGACGATCCTCGACACGCTGATCGCCGCCGACATCATCCCGGTGATCGCGCCGATCGGCATCGGTGCCGACGGCCACACCTACAACATCAACGCCGACACGATGGCGGGCGCGATCGCCGCCGCGATGGGCGCCGCGCGCTTCTTCCTGCTGACCGACATCGTCGGCGTGCTCGACAAGGACGGCGAACTGCTCACCGACCTCGATCCCGCGCGGATCGCCGAACTGCGCGCCGACGGCACGGTGACCGGTGGCATGATCCCGAAGCTCGACACCTGCGTCGCAGCGGTCGAATCGGGCGTCGACGCCGCGGTCATCATCGACGGCCGCGTGCCCCACGCGATGCTGCTGGAGATCTTCACCAAGCAGGGTGCAGGCACGCTGGTCAGCGCGAACGGGCGCTCGCGGTAGGAGGGCACCTCTTTCCCGTCATCCTGACGAAAGTCAGGATCCAGGGCCACACACGGTAGCCTTCGTGACTCTGGATCCTGGGTCAAGCCCAGGATGACGGGGGTTGGGGGGACGTCCGGCGCGGCTCGCATCACCGGGCGCAGGCCAGGGACACCACAGGCCTTCTAGTTCTCCCTCGGCCACCTTATATCCGGACCACACCAGCGGAGACCCTTGCCTTGATCGCCCTTCTTCAGATCGTCCAGTTGCTGCTCAACCTCGTCTGGTGGGTCATCGTCATCCAGGCGGTGCTGTCGTGGCTGATCGCGTTCAACGTCATCAACACGCACAGCGATTTCGTCCGCACGGTCTGGAACGCGCTGCAGAAGATCACCGAGCCGCTCTATCGCCCGATCCGCCGCGTGCTCCCCGATTTCGGAGCGCTCGACCTGTCGCCGCTGGTCGTGCTGCTGATCCTCTACATCCTGACCAACATCGTCATCCCGAACATCGCGCAGAACTACCTCGTCGCAGCCTATTGATCGGGCCGACAGCCTGGCGCGCGGTCGATGACGGTCTGGCGATCGCCGTCCGGGTAACGCCGCGTGGCGGTCGCGATGCACTCGCCGCCGGGACGCCCGAGCATTTCGCCGCGCGACTGGCAGCGGCGCCCGTCGATGGCGCCGCGAACGCCGGGCTAATCGCCCTCGTCGCCAAGACCTTCGGCGTCCCCAAGCGTGCCGTCACCATCGTCTCCGGCGAAACCGCCCGCCTGAAGCGCCTGCACATCGCCGGCGACTCCACCGTACTGGCGGAAATCGCGTCCGCGCTCTATGGGCCGCGGGCATGAGCGCGACCATCATCGACGGCAAGGCCTTCGCCGCCGGCCTCCGGGCCCGTATCGCAGACGGCGTCACTGCCTTTCGGGCAAAGGCGGGCCGCGCGCCCGGGCTTGCCGTCGTGCTGGTCGGCGAGGACCCCGCCTCCAACGTCTACGTCCGATCGAAGGGCAGGGCGACGCGCGAAGCCGGGATGGAAAGCATCGAGCACCGCCTCCCCGCCGACGTCCCCGCCGAACACCTGCTCGCCCTGGTCGCGACGCTGAACTCCGATCCGACGATCGACGGAATCCTCGTCCAACTGCCCTTGCCGAAGCACATCGACGAGCAGGCGGTCATCTCCGCGATCGACCCCGACAAGGACGTCGACGGCTTCCACCCGATCAACGCCGGCCGTCTCGCAACCGGGCTGTCTGGCTTCGTCCCCTGCACGCCGTTCGGCTGCGTCATGCTGCTGAAGAGCGTGCTGCCGAGCTTGAGCGGGCTCGAAGCGGTCGTCGTCGGTCGCTCGAACATCGTCGGTAAGCCGATGGCGCAGTTGCTCCTCCGCGAAAGCTGCACCGTCACCGTCGTCCATAGCCGCACGCAGGACGTCCCCGCGCATATCCGCCGCGCGGACATCGTCGTCGCGGCGGTCGGTATCCCGCAGATGATCAAGGGCGACTGGCTGAAGCCCGGCGCGACCGTCATCGACGTCGGCATCAACCGCACCGATGCCGGCCTCGTCGGCGACGTCGATTTCGCCAGCGCATTCGAGGTTGCGGGGGCGATCACGCCGGTGCCGGGCGGTGTCGGGCCGATGACGATCGCCTGCCTGCTCCGCAACACGCTGGTCTCGGCGGGTCGTCGCGAAGGCGTCGCCATCGACGAGGCCGCACTGGATCGGACGGGCCTGTGATCGAACTCTACATCTCGTCGCTGATCACGTTCTTCGTGGTCATTGATCCCCCCGGCTGCGCACCGATCTATGCCGGGCTGTCGGCCGGTGCCTCGACCGTGCAGAAGCGCGCGATGGCGTTGCGCGCGGTCGGCGTGGCGGCGGCGATCCTGTTCGTGTTCGCGCTGTTCGGCGAGGCGTTGCTGAAAGGTCTCGGCATCAGCCTCGCCAGCTTCCGCATCGCCGGCGGCATCATGCTGTTCCTGATCGCGCTGGAAATGGTGTTCGAAAAGCGCACCGAACGCCGCGAGGATCGTGCCGCCAAGGTCGCGAGCGATCCCGAGGTCGAGGACGTCTCGATCTTCCCGATGGCGATGCCGATGATCGCTGGCCCCGGCTCGATCGCGTCGGTGATGCTGTTGATGAGCCGCAACAGCGGGCTCGAACGCTCGGCCGTGGTGCTCGGCGCGATGGTGACGATCCTGCTGCTGACTTTGGTCGCGCTGCTGGCGGCCGGCCCGATCATGCGGATCCTCGGCGCGAAGATCGAGGCGGTGATCACGCGGTTGCTCGGCGTGCTGCTGGCCGCGCTGGCGGTTCAGTTCGTGATCGACGGCCTGACCGAGGTGCTGCGCTAACTCCACGTCATCCTGGGCTCGACCCAGGATCCAGAGCCAAGAGCGGTATCGCCAATGGCTCTGGATCCTGACTTTCGTCAGGGTGACGGGAGGTCAGTCCACCTTGAACAACCGCAACGGCGACTTCGCCGGCAGCGGGAGCGGCGTCAGCCACGCCGGCACCTCGTTATTCGCCATCTGCGCATAGAACCCCTTCGGACTGCGCGCCTTGTAGTTCGTCGACTCCGCCGCATTCGGGCACAGCAGCAGCATCGTCGCGCCATGCCGCTTGATGATCGCATGCGCCTGGTCCGGCGTGCCGCCGAACGCATGCTGCACGTCGAGGATCGCATCGCCGTTGCGGTGGTACGGCCCCGCCACCGCATCGTGGTGCGTGATCGTGATCAGCCGCGGCCCCATGTCGACGAAGGTGAACACGGTCTGCGCAGGGTATGTGTTCAGCGCGAGCAGCACGGTCGTCCGCAGGCAGTTGCCCGTCGCCATGTTGACGCGCTTCTCATACGGCTTCGGCCGATCGATCGGAAAATACTGGATCACCATCCCGGCAAACAGCCCCGACACGATCAGGAACGCACCGACCGTCCCCAGCACGCGCACCGCCACCGACCGGTTGCCGAGCAGCCGCGGCAGGATCAGCCACCCGAGCGCGGTCGCCCCCGGAATCGCCAGCAACTGCGCCGCCGGTCCGGCACGGACCTGCCACAACAGCATCGCGCACGCGAACGCCGTGAACAGCGCCACCGCCGCCCAGCCCACGGCTCGGTCGTCGCGACGCGCACGCCAGGCGGCAAGGATCGCCCCGATCAGCCCGATGATCGGCAGCGTCGCCAGCGCGAACCCGACCCGGAAACTATGCTTGTAGATCGGCTTGGCCTCGCGGACATTGTCCAGCCAGTTGCGTTGCAGCTCGGGCGAGATCCCCTCGGGCCGCCCGAGGCACTGCGGAAACACGAGCGCAAAGCCCGCAACGATCGCCGCACCCGCGACCACCGCCAGTGCCAGCCGAGCCCCCCGCGACGACGGACCGAACCGCGCGAGCAAAAACAGCAGCATCCCCGCCGCAATCATCACGCTCAACCACACCGGCGTCAGCGCGTCGCAGCGCATCGCCTGGTTGGCGTTCGACGCGAACAGTGCGAACCCCAGCGTGCTGCCGCCGCCGAGCGTCAGCGCATAGATCGACAGCCGCTCGGCCTCCGACCGATCCCACACCCAGCGAAGCGCGATGATCGCCCCCGCCATAGCTGCATACGGCAACAGCTCGAGCCCGATCGACAGCGACACCGCGCTTGCGATCCCGACCATCGCGCCACCGCGCCGCCCGTTCGTATCGCACAGCCCGGCAACCGTCAGGCTCAGCATGGCCAGCTGCCAGCCGTGATGATCGATCCGCTCGGGCATGAACATCAGCATCGTGCCCGTCGCGCCGACCATGATCACGACCGCGAGGGGCCACGCATACGAGCTGATCAGCCGCCGCACGGTTGCGCCGATGCCCAGCATCGCGATCGACAGCGGCAGCAACGGTGCGATCCCGCACGCCAGCCGCTCCGCCCAGCTGTTGCTGGTGAACAGGCGGAAGAACAGGATCAGCCCAGCGATCGGCAGGTCGACGATCCGGCTCCAGTGGATGTCGAACCCGACCGGCGGGTTCATCCGGTAGTTGCGCAGATCGTACCAGCCCTGGCCGTCCAGCAGCGCACGGACCTGCATCAGCCGCATGTTGTCGTCGGTATCGCCGAGCGACAGCCAGCGGATCTGGCCCCAGCGATCGAACATCGACCACGCCGCCACCGCCACCCAGGCGAGCAGCGTCAACGCGATCCAATGCCGATCGAGTTCGTCCAGCAACGTCCGCCGCTGAAGTGGTGCCTGATCCAAAACGCTTTCCTCCAGCCCGCACGCACTCTAGATGCGCGGGCGTATCTCAAGCGTCGCTCTATCGCGGTGTCCGTAAAGAACAAGGCACCGGCGCGATCGCCGGAGGGTAAAGAACAAGGCGGGCATGCAGGCGATTTGGCGACAGATGGAGCAGATGCGGGCGAGCGGCGTGCTCGGCCAGCTCGTGCGCTTCGGAATCGCCGGCGGGATTTCCAGCGTCGTGTATTCGCTCGTCTACCTGCCGCTGACCGCGTATGTCTTTCCGCCACGCCAGGCGGTGGCGGCGGTACCGTTCGCCTTCGTGGTCGCCGTCGTGGTCGGATTCTTCCTGCACAGCCGCTGGAGCTTCAAGGGGCACGCCAAGGAGCCGGGCGCCGGGCGGCATTTTAAGTTCGTGATCGTTCAGGCCGCCGGGCTGAGTCTCAATGCGGCCATCACGTGGATTGGCACCGCGCTGCTTCATCTGCACCCGTGGATCCCGCTGGTTCCCGCCGTGCTTCTTGCCGCGATCCTGAGCTTCGTGCTCAACCGTCTTTGGGTTTTCAACTGACATGAAATTCAATCTCAGGGCCGACACTTAATGGATCGCATCGTCTACGACCGGATGGCCGCCCACGACTCCACCCACTGGTGGTACCGCGCACGCCGCGACATCCTCGCCGATTACCTGACCCGCTACGGCGCGTTGCCGAAGGATGCGAAGATCCTCGAGATCGGCTGCGGCACCGGCCACAATTTGCCGATGCTCGCCGCGTTCGGCAGCATCGACGCGATCGAGATCGATCCGGCCGCGCGCGAGATCGCCAGCGAACGCCTCGGCAAACCGGTCGGCGCGGCCCCCTTGCCCGAACTCCCCGGCGTACCCCGCGCGCACTACGACCTGATCGCGGTGCTCGACGTGGTCGAACATATCGAGGACGACGTCGCCGCGCTGAAGGCGATGGCGGATTGCCTCGCGCCCGGCGGCAAGATCCTGATCGCGGTGCCGGCGCACCAGTGGATGTGGAGCGCACACGACACCGTGAACCACCACCACCGCCGCTATTCGAAGGCCACGCTCAAGACAGCGATCGAGACGGCGGGCCTGAAGCCCGAAAAGCTCGGCTATTTCAACTCGCTGCTCTTCCCGCTAGCGGCCGCGGCGCGGATCGCCGGACGCCTTTCGGGTCGCGACGACAGCGACGATTCCCCGCCACCCAAGCTGGTAAACGCGCTGTTCGAGAAGATCTTCCGCCTGGAACGCCACATGGTCGGTCGCCTGCCGATGACCCCGGGCGTCTCGATCGTGACGCTGGCGGTGCCGCGGTAAACTTATCGCACATCTTGCGCCGGATCGTTACCGCCGCCCCTGACCCGTTCGTCCTGAGCGAAGTCGAAGGACATGCCCCGCGCGCAAGTGCTTCGACTTCGCTCAGCACGAACGGAAAGTGGAGGCTGCGATGCATTTCCACCACCACCCCGGCGGAGGCCGGGGCCCAGTTGGGGGACGTTGCTAACTTCGGGCGCGCTTCGTCACTGCGACCTTGCCAACTGGGCCCCGGCCTTCGCCGGGGTGGTGCAATCGCTAAATGGTGTGATCGGGAGGTAGCGTTCTGGGCCCCTGGACCCCCGCGTTCGCGAGGGAACGGTTATTCAGGCAACAGCACCACGTCCACCGGTTCCGCACGAAACCCCAAGGTCGCCTTCCCCTGGATCGGCCCCGCCACGTCCGCGACGATATACAGCGGCCGGCGCTTGGACTCGACGTACAGTCGTCCGAGATACTCGCCGATCATTCCCAACACGAACATCTGCACCGCGCCGAGGAACACGGTCACTAGCATCGTCGAGGTCCAGCCCTGCACCGCACTGCCCGACAGCCAACCAATCGCGATATAGACGAATAGCAAAAGCGACACGCCGGTCAGCGCCAGCCCGGCATGGCTCGCGAACCGCAACGGTGCAGTCGAAAAGCCGGTAACGGCGTCAAACGCGAGGCGGATCATCTTCGCCAGCGGATAGTTCGTCTCGCCCGCGAGCCGCTCGGCGCGGTCGTAGGGGAAGGGGACCTGCTTGAAGCCAATCCAGGCGACCATGCCGCGGATGAAGCGCGCCTGCTCCGGCATCGACAGGAATGCATCCAGCGCGCGCCGGCTCATCAGGCGGAAGTCGCCGGTGTCGAGCGGGATCGGCGTCTCGGTCATCCGGGTCAGTAGACGGTAGAAGGCGGCGGCGGTGGCTTTCTTGAACACCGTTTCGCCGGCGCGCTGGCGGCGAACGGCATAGACGACGTCGGCCTGGCTTGCCGCCATCGCCGCGCGCATGTCGGACAGGAGTTCGGGGGGGTCCTGGAGATCGGCGTCGATGATCAGGATCTGCTCGCCTGCGCACAGGTCGAGTCCGGCGGTCAGGGCGAGCTGGTGGCCGTGGTTGCGCGAGAGGTTGATCGCGACCAGCCGCGGATCGGCGGCGGCGAGGCGCTGCATCACCGGCCAGCTGTCGTCGCGCGAGCCGTCGTTGATCAGGACGATCTCGTAATCGTCGCCAACCGCGACCTTCGCCGCACCGGAAATACGCGCGTGCAGGATGTCGAGGCACGCAGCCTCGTTATAGCAGGGGACGACAATCGAAAGAGACGGGCGGTTCATCCGGCCCGTCTAGCGGTCGCCATGTGTAGTGCGCAACAAATCCTACACCCGCTCCACCGTATGCACCGCATCCGCCGCCCGCAGCCCGGCCATCAACCGCATCAACTGCTGCACGTCGTGCACCTCGACGTCGATCTCGTTGGTGTGGAAGCTCTTGTCGCGCGTATCGAGCCGCAGGTTGATGATGTTCGCCTTATGCCCGCCGATGATCGTCGAGACGATGCCGAGCGAGCCCGGCTCGTTCTTCACCATCACCGATATGCGTGCGACGGCGCCCTCGGTCTCGTCGCCCCAGGCCACGTCGACCCAGTCGGTCTCGTTTTCCGATCGCTCGGCGAGTTCGGCGAGGACCTTGCAGTCGATCGCGTGGACCTCGATCCCGGCATCGGGCCGGCGCAACCCGACGATGCGGTCGCCCGGCACGGGGTGGCAGCATGTCGCCAGGTCGTAGGCGACGCCGGGGGTAAGCCCCTTGATCGAGATCGCGCTCGATTGCGGCGCCAGCGCGTGCGTCACGTCGGCACCGGCGGAGCCGGGCATCAGCGCTTCCATTACGGCCGCATCGGACAAGGTGCGCCGGGCGATCGCGACCATCAGCGATGAATCGTCGGGCAGCTTCAGCCGCTTCAGCGCGTGGCTCAGCGCATCGGTGCCGATCTGCGCGGGGAGTCTGGTGACGATGTCGTCGTACAAGGTCTGGCCGAGCGCGATCTGCTCGACGCGCTCCTTCTGACGCAGGTGCCGGCGGATCGCGGCGAGCGCCTTGCCGGTGGTCGCGACGTTGAGCCATTGCGGCTGCGGCGATTGGCCCTTCGAGCGCAGGATCTGAACCTGGTCGCCATTCTCGATCACCGTCGACAGCGGCACGACGCGGCCGTTGACCTTCGCGCCGACCGCCTGGTCGCCGAGATCGGTGTGCACCGCGTACGCGAAGTCGATCGAGGTGGCGCCCTTGGGCAGCTGGATCAGCTCGCCCTTCGGCGTGAACGCGAAGATGCGATCGGTATACATCGCCATCCGCGTGTGTTCGAGCAGCTCTTCCGGGCTCTCGGCGGTATCGAGAATCTCGACGAGATCGCGGATCCAGCTGACCTGGCGGTCGCTGCCGTTGATCTGCTGCTTGTACGCCCAGTGCGCCGCCAGCCCGAACTCGGCCTGTGCATGCATGTCGGCGGTACGGATCTGGATCTCGATCCGCGCGCTGTCGGCGTGGATCACCGACGTGTGCAGCGAGCGATAGCCGTTGCGCTTGGGCGTCGAGATGTAATCCTTGAACCGGCCCGGCACCATCGGCCAGCGCTGGTGGATGATCCCGAGCACGCGGTAACAATCCTCCTCGGTCGGCACGATCGCGCGGAACGCCATCACGTCGGACAACTGCTCGAAGCTGATGTGTCGCTCGGACATCTTTCGGAAGATCGAATAGGGATGCTTTTCGCGTCCCGAAATCTCTGCCTCGACCCCGGCGCGCGACAGCACCAGTTTCAGGCCTGAGGCGATCTTGGCGATGCGGTCGCCATCGCCCTGCTTGAGCTGTTCGAGGCGGCGGTTGATCGATTCGGAGGCTTCGGGCTCGAGCTGTTCGAACGCCAGCGACTGCATCTCGCGCATGAACTCGTACATGCCGATCCGCTCGGCGAGCGGCGCGTAGATGTCCATCGTCTCCTTGGCGATGCGACGGCGCTTCTCGGGCTTCGAGATGTGATGCAGCGTCCGCATGTTGTGGAGGCGGTCGGCGAGCTTGACCAGCAGCACGCGGATGTCGTCGGACATCGCAAGCAGGAATTTCCGCAGGTTCTCCGCGGCGCGCTCGTTCTCGGTCTGCGCCTCGATCTTGCTGAGCTTGGTCACGCCATCGACCAGCCGCGCGACGGAGGCGCCGAACAGCCGCTCGATCTCCTCGGGCGTGGCGACCGTATCCTCGATCGTGTCGTGGAGGATCGCGGTGGCGATCGTCTCCGCGTCTAGGTGCAGATCGGTGAGGATTCCTGCCACCTCGATCGGATGGCTGAAATACGGATCGCCGGACGCGCGCTTCTGGCTCCCATGTGCCTGCATCGAGAAGACATAGGCGCGGTTCAGCATCGCCTCGTCGGCGTCGGGATCGTAGTCGAGGACGCGATCGACCAGTTCATATTGGCGCAGCACGCGCCATAGATGGGGCCGGGCGAGGACTTTTGGCAACAAAAAGCGTCGCATCACTGTGATCTAGTGGCTGCGTCAGTCGTTAGCGGGCGGGGGCGCATAACGCAGGATAAGCGGGCCGTTTCGCTTCGGCGGGTTATGCGGTACGCTCGCCGACGGATGAGGATGACGTGATGGGCAAACTGCGCGAACCATTGCTGGAATGCAGCCTGCCCGCCGCGCTGGAGGCGATGGGCGAGCGCTGGTCGTTCCTGATCCTGCGCGCGTCGTTCAATGGCCTGCACCATTTCGAGGAGTTCCAGTCGGAACTGGGGATTGCGCGCAATATCCTCGCGAACCGGCTGGCGCGGCTGGTCGAGCACGGGATCCTGGAGCGGCAACCTATCCCGGAGGATCGGCGCAAGATCGCCTACGGTCTGACCGACAAGGGTTTCGCGTTGCTGCCGACGATGATCGCGCTGCGGCAATGGGGCGAGCGGTGGGAGACGTGCGTGCCGGCGTTCCCGATCCTGGTCGACGCGCGTGATCGGCGGCCGTTGCAGCCGGTGTCGGTGCGGTCGCATGACGGGCGCGTGCTGGGGAAGGGCGACCTGATCTGGGCGCTTCCGGGGGAAGTTGCAGGGGATGGGGTCGAGGCTGAGGCCGAGGCGGCGGAGTAACTGCCTTCTCCCTCTCTTCTTTGTTCTCCCGCGAAGGCGGGAGCCCAGTCTGGACCCCCGCCTTCGCGGGGGAACATGCTTTCTTCGTGTTATTGGGTCGGTAGCGCTTCCAGCACCGTGCGGATCACGTCCGGCAGCGGGACTGGGCGGCCGGTCTCCAGATCGACATGCACGCTAACCATGGTGATGACGGTGTGCAATTCCCCGGTCTCCGCATGCGCGAGCTCGAACCGCTTTGTCAGGCTGGTCGTCCCAAGCTTCTCGACCCGCACGAACGCCTCGATCGTATCGCCTAGGCGGAACGGCTTTAGGTAGTCGATTTCCGTCCGCCGCACGTTGAACTCGGTGGTCGGCCAGACGTCCGGCAGAGCCTCCGCGATCCCGGTCCATTCCCAGAACTCGGTGACCGCGACGTCGGCATATTCGAGATAGCGCGAGTTGAAGACGATGCGCTGGCCGTCGATCTCGGCATAGCGCACGCGGAACCGTGTCGAGAAAGCGAAGCCCGGCCGCATGTCAGAAGATGAGCTTCACGCCGACCAGCGCCAGCACGGTCGCGAGCACGGGAACCAAGACGCGGTCCGAGACGCGCGTCGCGATCAGGCTGCCGACGATGATGCCAGGGATCGAGCCGATCAGCAGCGACACGAGCAGATCGACGTCGACCGAGCCGAGGATCCAGTGGCCGATCCCGCCGAGCAGCGTCAGCGGCACCGCGTGGGCGATGTCCGACCCGACCAGCCGGTTGATCGGCAACGTCGGGTAGAGGATCAACAGCGCAGTCATGCCCAGCGCGCCGGCGCCGACCGAGGTCAGCGACACCAGCACGCCGAGCACCGCGCCGAGCAGTATCGTCAGCATTGCCTGGCGCTCGCCGCCGACCGTGCCGATGCGCGGCGTCAGCCACGCGACGATCTTGCCGCGGAAGAACGTCGCGACCGCCGACAGGATCAGCGTCACGCCGAGCACGACCGTGATCGCGTGGCCGGTGTCGGACGACTTTTCGCCGAGATGGTTGAGCACGAGCAGCGTCGCGATCGCCGCGGGGACGCTGCCGGTCGCGAGCCGGCGTACGACCTGCCAGTCGACCGTACCGCGCCAGCCGTGGACCGTCGTGCCGACCGTCTTGGTCGCCGAGGCGTAGAGCAGGTCGGTGCCGACCGCGGTGGCTGGGTGGAAGCCGAAGACGAGCACCAGCAGCGGCGTCATCAGCGACCCGCCGCCGACACCCGTCAGCCCGACGATGAGGCCGACGAGCACGCCGGCCACCGAATATAACAGGTTGATATCCACGCTGGCGGGTTAGCCGGCGCCACGCGCGGGCGTGTTGACGCCCATCGACTGGAGATATTTCTTCACGTTGCGCGCCGCCTGGCGGAGCCGCTGTTCGTTCTCGACCATCGCGATCCTCACATAGCCCTCGCCGTTTTCGCCGTAGCCGACCCCTGGGGCAACGGCGACCTGCGCGTGAGTCAGCAATTGTTTGGTGAACTCAAGGCTACCTAAGTGCGCGAGCGCGGGTGGCAGTGGTGCCCACGCGAACATGCTCGCGCGGGGGCTCGGGATGTCCCAGCCGGCGCGACCGAAGCTCTCGACCAGTACGTCGCGGCGCTTGTGATAGAGCTGACGGTTGCGCTCGACGATGTCCTGCGGGCCGTTGAGCGCGGCGCAGGCGGCGGCCTGGATCGGCGTGAACGCGCCGTAGTCGAGGTACGACTTCACGCGCGTCATCGCCGCGATCAGCGTCTTGTTGCCGACCCCGAAGCCCATCCGCCAACCCGCCATCGAATAGGTCTTGCTGAGCGAGGTGAACTCGATCGCGACGTCCTTCGCGCCCGGCACCTGGAGGATCGAGGGGGTCGGCTTGCCGTCGAAATACAGCTCCGAATAGGCGAGATCGGAGATCACCCACAGCTTGTGCTTCTTGGCGAATTCGACGACGCGCTCGTAGAAGGCGAGATCGACGACTTCGGCGGTCGGGTTCGACGGATAGCCCATCACCAGCACCGATGGCGCGGGGACGGTGAACGCCATCGCGCGCTCGAGGCTCTCGAAATACGCCTCGTCCGGCGTGGTCGGCACCGCGCGGATCGTTGCGCCGGCGATGATGAAACCGAAGGTGTGGATCGGATAGGAGGGGTTGGGCGCAAGCACGACGTCGCCAGGCGCGGTGATTGCGGTGGCGAGACTCGCAAGGCCTTCCTTCGAGCCCATCGTCACGACGACCTCGGTCTCGGGATCGACGTCGACCCCGAACCGGCGGCCGTAATAGTTCGCCTGAGCTTTCCGCAAGCCGGGGATGCCCTTCGACTGCGAATAGCCGTGCGCGCTGGGTTTGCGCGCGACTTCGACGAGCTTCTCGATGACGTGCTCGGGGGGCGGCAAATCGGGATTGCCCATGCCGAGATCGATGATGTCCTCCCCGCCCGCGCGCGCCGCCGCCCGCATCGCGTTCACTTCGGCGATGACATAGGGGGGTAAGCGTTTGATGCGGTAGAAGTCTTCGGACATGATCAGCCTCTAGCTGGAGGAGCGGGTGCTGTACCGCAGGTGAGCGGGGGCGTCATCCGCCTCATTCGTCGCGGGGGCGAAAGCTGGGGTATTCTGATTTGGATGGAATGCACCCCCCCCGGCGGAGGCCGGGGCCCAGGTGGAGAGGTCGCGGTAACGTGGCGCACCGTTCACCAGCAACGTCTCCCAACTGGACCCCGGCCTTCGCCGGGGAGGTGGTTGGACGTTGGGTGTTGATTGACGGGGCGGTATGGAGACGGAACCTTGCGCCAGCGACCACCCCGCTTTCGCTGGGCCGTTGCCTCGGCTAAGCTCCCGAAAAAGCAGAGGATGCCATGGCCGATACTCCTCCCGACGCCTCCACGCCGACCCTGCCCGATCTCCAGCATTGGACGTGGGTGATGGGGCGTGCGCAGCAGATCATGATGGAGCAGGGGCTCGCCGCGATGCAGGCCAAGCCCGAGGGAATCCCGGCGATCCCCGGCTTCACTGACCCCGCCACGCTGGAGCGCGCGCGCGATTTCTGGGCCGAGAGCCTGACGTTGTGGCAGCGGTTTCTCGATCCCGCCAAGGCGCCCGAACCCGCGCCGGTGACCGACAAGCGCTTCAAGGCGCCGCAATGGCGCGAGCCGGTGTTCGACCTGATCCGGCAGAGTTACGAGCTGATCGGCGACCACATGCTGCGCGGCGTCGAGGCGGTCGACGGGCTCGACCCCAAGCAGAAGGAGCAGCTGCGGTTTGCGACCAAGGGGTTCGTCGATGCGATGAGCCCGACCAATTTCGCGCTGACCAACCCGCAG
Source organism: Sphingomonas sp. PP-F2F-G114-C0414 (assembly GCF_003688595.1). GTDB lineage: Bacteria > Pseudomonadota > Alphaproteobacteria > Sphingomonadales > Sphingomonadaceae > Sphingomonas. The sequence continues at coordinate 106,658 of NZ_RCWT01000013.1, read as the reverse complement.
GTGATCGAGAAGACGATCGAGACGCGCGGCGAGAATCTGCTGAAAGGCCTGCAGAACATGATGGCGGATCTTGCCCGCGGGCAGGTGACGCATACGCCCGACGGTGCGTTCGAGCTTGGCCGCAACCTGGCGATGACGCCGGGAAAGGTGGTGAAACGCACACCGCTCTACGAACTGATCCAGTACAGCCCGACCACCGACAAGGTGCTGGCGACGCCGCTCGTGATTTTCCCGCCGTGGATCAACCGGTTCTACATCCTCGACCTGACGCCGGAGAAGAGCTTCATCCGCTGGGCGGTCGAGCAGGGCATCACCGTGTTCATGGTGTCGTGGAAGTCGGCCGATTCGAGCATGAAGGACGTCGTCTGGGACGATTATATCGCCGCGCAGGTCGAGGCGATCGACACGGTTCGTGCCGCGCTCGAGGTGCCGGCGGTGCATACGATCGGCTATTGCGTGGCTGGGACGACGCTGGCTGCGACGCTGGCGCTGCTGGCGGCGCAGGGGGAGGCCGCGAAGGTGGCTAGCGCGACGTTCTTCACCGCGCAGGTCGATTTCGCGCAGGCTGGCGAACTGCAGCATTTCATCGACGACGAGCAGTTGAAGATGGTCGCGTCGTTGTCGCCCGAGGGGTTCCTCGACGGCCGCTACATGGCGACGACGTTCAACCTGTTGCGCGGGCGCGACCTGATCTGGAACTACGTCACGCAGAATTACCTGCTGGGGCAGGATTACGTGCCGTTCGACCTGCTCCACTGGAACGGCGACACGACCAACCTGCCCGCGAAATGGCATCTGAGCTATTTGACCGACCTGTACCGCGACAATCTGCTGGCGAAGGGCGCGATCACGATTGACGGCACGCCGATCGACCTGACCAAGGTGACGACGCCGAGCTATATCCAGGCGGGGCGCGAGGATCATATCGCGCCGGCGGAAAGCGTATGGAAGCTTACCCAGCTGTTCGCGGGACCGTTGAAATTCGTGCTGGCAGGATCGGGGCACATCGCCGGGGTCGTGAACCCGCCGACTGCGGGCAAGTATCAGTTTTGGACCAATCCCTCGGCGCATACGACGCTCGACGACTTCGTCGCGGGGGCGACCGAGACCAAGGGAAGTTGGTGGCCGGACTGGGTCGAATGGGTCCGCGCTATCGATCCGAAAACCATGGCAGCCAAAGGGGTTAGGCAGCCCGGCAAGGGGGCCCTCGCGGCGCTCGGCGATGCGCCTGGCGAATACGTCAAAGCTCGTTAGGACAGCCTTACGTTAACGTCATGGTGCGGTGCACAAATCCATTGTGCGCCGCCGCGAACCGTGTAGAAGGACCGCGACATAACTCCGAAGAGAGGTGCGTGGATGGCGGATATCGTGAAACGGACGGCCAAGGCCGGTTCGAAGCCTGTCGCCACCGCGAAGGCTCCTCGGACCGTCGCCAAGCCGGCACAACCGGCACCCAGGCCGGTCGCGAAGACGCCGGCGATCGACACACCTCCCGCGGCTGCTTTTGTATCGCCGCAACCGGACTCTCCCGCCCCGATTATGGCCACCGCGCCAACGGGGATCCCAGCTAGCGACACAAAGGACGCCACGATGGACACGATCCAGAGCATCACCGAGAAGACCAAGGCCCTGTTCACCAACGGGTTCAGCGGCACCACGACCAGCGAGTTCAGCGAGCAGGCCAAGGGCGCGATGGAGAAGTCGGCGAAGATGGTCGAGGACATGACTGCATTCGGCAAGGGCAACATCGAGGCGCTGGTCGAATCGTCGAAGATCGCCGCGAAGAATGTCGAGGCGCTCAGCCACGAGGCTGCCGAGTACGCCAAGACCTCGTTCGAGAGCGCGACCGAAGCCGCCAAGACGCTCGCTGCTGCCAAGTCGCCGACCGAGTTCATGAAGCTCCAGGGCGATTACGCGCGTACCGCGTTCGACACGATGATCGCCGAGGGCTCGCGCTCGACCGAGCGTCTGCTGAAGATGTTCGGCGAGTTCGCCCAGCCGATCTCTAACCGCGTTGCGGTCGCGACCGACAAGATGAAGATCTCGGCATAAGTCGATAGCGCGCCGCCCTCGGGCGATGCGACACGAAAGGGGCGGCCGTCACGCGACGGTCGCCCCTTTTGCGTTGCGGATTTCGCGCGAGGTTTGCGGGTGCCCCCCTTGCTCTTGCCCCCCGGCATGCCATATTTCGACGGCATGCTTTTGACCCCTGAAATGACGACTCCCCGGCGGACGGGCGAGCAGATGGCCGAGCGCCGCGACGATGGTGGCGAGGATGGCAATGGCGGCACCGGCGCGGGCATCGCGACCAAGACGCGCGCGAAGACCAAACAGCCGACGCCGTACCGTGTGCTGATGCTCAACGACGATTATACGCCGATGGAGTTCGTCGTGTTGTGCCTCCAGCGGTTCTTCCGGATGGATATGGAGGCCGCGACGCGTGTGATGCTGCACGTCCATCAGAAGGGCGTCGGGGTGTGTGGCACGTTCAGCTACGAGGTGGCGGAGACCAAGGTGAGCCAAGTGATGGATTTCGCCAAGCAGAACCAGCACCCGCTACAGTGCACGCTCGAGAAGGCGTGAGCGTCCCACTCTAAGCTGATCCTCCCCCGCAAGGGGGAGGTGGCACCGAAGGTGACGGAGGGGGAGGCTTGCGCCAACCTGGGTTCCGTGTCCTCCCCCTCCGTCTGGCAAGAGCCAGCCACCTCCCCCTGGCGGGGGAGGATTAGAGGGCGTTCTTACCGCGCGGGCGGCAACCAGCGCAGGTCCAGCCCGTCGAATCGGTCGATGTAGTTCGCGGCTTGTGCCAGTTGCACCTCGTTGAGCAACGTCACCCGGCCCGTCTCCCGCCGAATCAGGCCGTCTTCCTCCAACTGCCGCAGCATCCGATTGACGTGGACCGCGGTAAGGCCGGTGGCGTCGCCGATCTCCTCCTGCGTCAGGCCGAGCATGAAGCTGTCGCCCATCGCGCGGTCGCGCATCCGCAGTCGGTTGCGCATCTCGAGCAGCAAAGCCGCGATCCGCGCCTTGGCCGAGGTGCGACCGAGTGCGGCGAGACGGTCGGTGAGCGCGACCTTCTCCATCTGGTTCATCACCATGATCAGCGCCGACAGGCGCGGGTGATCGGTGACGAGCCCGGTCATCGCCGAGCGATCGAACGAACACACCGTGCAGTCGGTCAGCGCGACCACCGTTTCGGGGGAGTCGCGGTACACCAGCGCCGAGACCGCCAGCATGTCACCGGCATAGAGGAAGCGCAGAATCTGGCGGCTGCCGTCATCGAGCAGCACATAGCTCATCGCCATGCCGCGCTGCAGGATGAAGAGTTCGGCCTGCGGATCATTTTCGCGCACGAGGACGGCACCGCGACGCAAGTCTCGCGGGCGCTCCTCCAACCGCGCTAACGCAGCCTTCTCGTTCATCGACAGGTCGATGAGATCGCCGACGCGGTCGGCGAAGCAGCTGTCCGGCACTCTGTAATGGTCCCCAATGTTCGAGAACCACAGAGCAAAGCTAGGATTTCCGCGCATTAAAGTCGATCAAGCGGGGGTGTTAGCGCTACGGAAGCAGGGGGCGGTCCCAACGCGGGACTTGACCCCCCGGCAGTATCCGCCTGTCGCCCGATCGATGCGCGGCCCTTGCGCAGAACGCCAGCCGCGATAGACACCCGGGATGGACCGTATTCTCATTCGCGGCGGCAATCGCCTGTCCGGGCGCTTGCCCATCTCCGGTGCGAAGAACGCCGCGCTCACGCTGATGCCGTGCGCGCTGCTGACAGAAGAGCCGCTGACGCTGCGCAACCTGCCGCGGCTGGCGGATGTCGACGGGTTCGGACATCTTCTCAACCAGTTAGGCGCGTCGACCGCGATCCAGGGGACGCGACCGGAGGATTTCGGTCGGGTGATGACGATCCGCGCGGGCAATCTGACCTCGACCGAAGCGCCGTACGACATCGTGCGGAAGATGCGCGCGTCGATCCTGGTGCTCGGGCCGTTGCTCGGGCGGGGCGGCGAGGCGACAGTGTCGCTGCCGGGTGGCTGCGCGATCGGTAACCGGCCGATCGATCTGCACCTGCGCGCACTTGAGGCGATCGGTGCCGAACTTGAGATGGCCGCGGGCTATGTGAAGGCGATCGCGCCGGGCGGGCGCCTGCCGGGCGGCCGCTTCCGCTTCCCGATCGTGTCGGTCGGCGCGACCGAGAACGTCGTGATGGCGGCGGTGCTCGCAAAGGGTACGAGCGTGATCGAGAACGCCGCGCGCGAGCCCGAGATCGTCGACCTGTGCAACTGTCTCGTCGCGATGGGCGCGTCGATCGACGGGATCGGCACCGAAACGCTGACGATCGAGGGCCGCGACCGGCTGCACGGCGCGACCTATGCGGTGATGCCCGACCGGATCGAGGCGGGCAGTTACGCGTGCGCTGCGGCGATCACCGGCGGCGACCTGGAACTGGTCGGCGTGTCGATCCCGGACATGGGCGCGACGATCGATGCGCTGGTCGAGGCGGGCGTGTCGGTGACGCCCACCAAGGACGGCGTCCGCGTCGCGTCGGGCGGCAAGCTGCAACCCCTGACGCTATCGACCGCGCCGTACCCCGGGTTCGCGACGGACATGCAGGCCCAATTTATGGCAATGCTTTGCATGGCCGACGGCGCCAGCATGCTGACCGAAACGATCTTCGAAAATCGCTACATGCACGTGCCCGAACTGGCACGGATGGGCGCGGACATTCAGGTCCACGGTCGCACCGCGATGGTTCGCGGCGTCGACAAGCTGGTCGGGGCGCAGGTTATGGCAACCGACCTGCGGGCTTCGATGAGCTTGATCTTGGCGGGGTTGGCGGCGGATGGCGAGACGTCTGTGGGCCGGGTGTATCACCTCGACCGTGGGTATGAGCGTCTTGAGGAGAAGCTGAGCGCGGTGGGTGCGGATATCGAGCGGGCCAGCGACGGGTAATTGAGGCTGGGGCGTCGGTGGAACGGGGGTAGCCCTCTCCCCTTCGGGGAGAGGGTTGGGTGAGGGGCAGTTGCGATGCGCGACGCCCGGTACAGCCCCTCACCCCGACCCTCTCCCCGGAGGGGAGAGGGAGTAGGATCCTAGGCATTTTGCGGTGGCATTCTTGTGCTTCGCGGACGCTGTGGGGTTCGGTATATGCAGCGCTACCTGTCATAGTTCCCCCGCGAAGGCGGGGGCCCAGGATCAAGCAAGACCGTCCTCGGTAATCCGGTAGACATCTAATCGGCGCCACCGGCAAAGCCGCCGTCGGACGGGTTCGGTTAACCGACCCGCCGGCCGTGCCGGGCGCCGCCCGCTTCGCTTCGCTTTGCTTGCTGGCATCGGCGCGGACGTTGCCGCGCCTGCGCCCGTCAGTACATGTGCTGCCCGCCATTGATGCTCAGCGTAGACCCGGTAACGAACCCGCCCTCCTCCGAGCACAGGAACGCCACCCCCCGCGCGATCTCGGTAGCTTGGCCCAGCCGCCCGACCGGGATCTTCGCGACGATCTTTTCTAGCACGTCGGCCGGCACCGCCGCCACCATGTCCGTATCGATATACCCCGGCGCGATCGCGTTGACCGTCACGCCCGCACGCGCGCCTTCCTGGGCCAAGGCTTTCGTGAACCCGTGAATGCCGGACTTTGCCGCAGCATAGTTGACTTGGCCGTACTGCCCGGCCTGCCCGTTGATCGAGCCGATGTTGACGATCCGCCCCCATTTGCGTGTGCGCATGCCGGGGAAGACGGCCTTAGCCATGTTGAAACAACCGCCAAGATTGGTGTCCATCACCTCTTTCCAATCCTGGTACGTCATCTTCAGGATGGTGCCGTCGCGGGTGATGCCGGCGTTGTTCACGACGATATCGATATCGCCCAGATCGGCGGCGACCTGCGCACAGCCCGCCTGGCACGCATCATAGTCGGCGACGTCCCACTTGTAGGCCGCAATGCCCGTGCGCTCGGTGAACTCCTTCGCGCGCGTGTCGTTGCCGGCATAGGTGGCCGCGACCGTCAGACCCATGTCCTGCAATGCGAGACTGATCGCTTCGCCGATTCCGCGCGTACCACCGGTTACAATTGCGACGCGTGCCATCAGTCTCTCCTCAGTGTTTTGCCGAAGGCTAGCCAGCCCGCACCCATCCTTCAAGCTCGCGCGCCAAAATGCTGCGCAACATTTCCACGCCGACCGGGCTGTCGTTGAGGCACGGCAGATACGCGAAGTGCGTCCCGCCAGCCTCTTCGAAGCTCTCGCGGCCGCGGATCGACAGTTCCTCCAGCGTTTCCAGGCAATCGGCGGAGAAGCCCGGCGCGAAGATCACCACCTTGGTCTTGCCCGCCTTGGCGAGCGCGACGAGCGTCTCGTCGGTCGCCGGCCCCAGCCACTTCTGCGGCCCGAACCGCGACTGGAACGCGATCGTCAGCTCGCGCCCCGTGCGCTCGCCGAGCAACCGCGCGGTCTTCTGGCAGTGGCAGTGATACGGATCGCCCTGCTGCAACGTGCGCTTCGGCATCCCGTGGAAGCTGGCGACGATCGCGTCCGGCGTGAAATCGAGCGCAGAGAGCCCCTCTTCGAGCGAGTCCTTCAGCGCGTCGATATAGAGCGTGTCGTCATAATAAGGCGGTAACGTGCGGATCGCCGGCTGCCAGCGCAGACCGGTGAGATGCTTGAACGCCTTGTCGTTCGCGGTCGCGGTCGTTGCTGCGCAATATTGCGGGTAGAGCGGCGCGAGCAGGATGCGTTCGCAGCCCGCCGCCTTCATCGCGGTCAGCCGGTCCGAGATCGACGGATTGCCGTAGCGCATCGCCCAGTCGACCAGCACTTCCGGCCCGAACGAATCCTTCAGCGCGGCTGCCTGCAACCGCGTGATCGCGGCGAGCGGCGAGCCATCCTCGCGCCAGACCTGCGAATAGGCGTGCGCGGACTTTTTCGGGCGGGTGTTGAGGATGATGCCGCGGAGGATCGGCTGCCACGCGATCTGCGGGATTTCGACGACGCGCGAATCGGACAGGAACTCGCCGAGATAGCGCTTCACCGATTTCGCATCGGGGCCATCGGGCGTGCCGAGGTTCATCAGCAGCACGCCGATCTTGGGTTTCGGAATCGGGGGGTGATCGGGGGGCAGGGTCATGGCGCTGGTCTTAAAGGCAAATTGCGGATGCGGAAGCCCGTTGACGCATAGAGCGCGTTGGCGATCGCCGGTGCGACCGCGGGGACGCCGAGTTCGCCGACGCCGCCGGGCGCTTCGTCGCTGCGGATGACCTCGACGGTGATGTCGGGCGTGTCGGCGAGACGAGGCAGGCCGATCGTGTCGAACCCGCGCGCGTCGGCGAGGCCGCGGGTGAAGCCGGTCGAAGCGCCAAGCGCGGCGGCCATGCCGAAGATCAGCCCGCCCTCGATCTGCTGTCGAACGATGTCGGGATTGATCTGCGCACCGCAATCGACCGCGGCGACGAGGCGGTCGACCACCGGGCGCTGGTCCGCGCCGATGTGCGCCTCTGCCATGACGGCGATGTAGCTGCCGCGGAACGCGTGGGCTGCGATCCCCTGGCCGCTGCCGGCGACGCCGCCGTCCCAGCCGCCGAGCGCCGCCGCGGTCGAGAGGCAGCGGGCGAGTCGCGGTTCGCCGCCGAGCATGGCGATGCGGAACGACATCGGTTCGGACTGCGCGGTGCGCGCCAGTTCGTCGAGGAAGCATTCGGTGAAGAATGCGGTGTAGCCATGCGCGCCGCCGCGGAGATGGCCGGTCGGGAGGCCGATTTTGGCGGGGTGGTGCTCGACCGTATAGGCGGGGATGCGATAGACGGGCGCCGCGCCCGCGACGGCGTAGCGGTCACCTTTGACGCCGATCAGCGAGGCTTCGGTCGCGAGGCCCGGCATCATCCGGCGTGCCATCTCGGCGCCGGTCGAGGGGGCTGCGATGTTGGCCGACCAGCCCATGATCGCGCCGTTGGGGGCGAGCCGTGCGGCCATCTTCGCGACGGCGGGTGGGCGGTAGTGATCGTGGAGCGAATCCTCGCCACGCGACCAGACGAGGCTGACCGGGCGTCTTAGCTTTACCGCCAGCACTGCCGCCTGTTCGGCGACATCGTGTTCGAGCGCGGCGCCGAACGATCCGCCGATCAGCATCGGATGGACGACGACGGCATCCTCGCTGAGGTCCGCCGCCCGCGCTGCTGCCGATCGTGCGAGCCCCGGTGCTTGCGTTGCCAGCCAGAGTTCGAGGCGGCCGTTGGAGAAGGAGGCGGTTGCGCTGCGGGTCTCGATCGCTGCGTGCAGACCGAGGCCCGCGCGGTAGTTTGCGGTGACGAGCTTGGCACCCTGGAAGGTCGTGGCGACGTCGCCTGCGGCCGCCATCTCCTTGCCGGGACGGGCTAGCGCGGCGTCGAGTGCTGCGTCGATCGACTTGGTATCGGGGAGCGGGGTGTCGTTCTCGAATCGCGGCGCGAGCGCGTCGAGCGCCTTTTGTGCGGCCCACCCTGTCGTCGCGACGGCCGCGACCCAGCGCGGGTTCTCGACCACCGATAGCACGCCGCGGATGCGGTCGGCGGCGGCGCGGTCGACCTTTGTCAGGCGCCCGCCTACCGGGCCTTGGCGGATTGCGGCGTGGACCATGTCGGCGAGGCGGACGTCGCCGGCGAAATTGCCCGAGCCGTCGACTTTCGAGGGGGTGTCGAGGCGGGGGACCGACTTGCCGACCAGCTTGCCTGCACCCTGGATGCCGAGCGGGAGGGGATCGGGGAGGGTGAACCTCGCGGCTTCCTCGGCGAGTTCGGCGAAGCGGATGCGCTTGGTTTGGTAGGTGCAGAAGCCCGCGTCGACATTGACCTGGGTCCAGTCGGCGTCCCAGCGTTTTGCCGCCACCATGCAAAGGAGCGCGCGGGCGCCTGCGCCGGCCTCGCGGCAGGCTTGCTCGAACATCCGGATCGAACTCGATCCGCCGGTGAGCATCGGTGGTTGTGGAGTGCCGTCTGGGAGGCGGTCGAACGCGCCTTCGAACAGGTCGTGCGTGCCGATTGGGTTGGCGTAGAGCGGGTTGAGGGGGGCGGGTTCGACGCCGATCGTGCGCCAGTCCGCGCCGAGTTCGTCCGCGACGATCTGGGGGAGGGTCGTGTAGACGCCTTGGCCGTGTTCGACCTGCGGGACGGCGACGGTGACGTGGCCGTCGGTGCCGATCTTGAGCCACGCGCCGAATGGGGTTTCGCCGGGGTTGGCGACGACGTTTGGGGCGTAGATTCGTGGCCAGAGGCCCCAGGCGACGACGAGCCCGATCCCCGCGCCGCCGCCGACTAAAATCTCACGCCTGCTAATCATGAGGTGGCTCTAATCCTTCTCCCCCACGGGGAGAAGGTGGCGCGAAGCGGCGGATGACGGGGAGTGGGTCTCCGGGCCTGCGCCGGGAGTCCCACTCCCCCTCTCCCTTCCGTCGCCAAGTGGCTCCTCCCTCCCTCTCCCCGGAGGGGCGAGGGATATTAGGCCAGCGCTCTATACTTGGCCTTGAGCGAGACCTTGTCGATCTTCTCCGTCCCCAGTCTTGGCAGCGGCTCTTCCGAAATCCAGATGCGCTGCGGTATCTTGAACGCGGCGATGTGCTGGTGGAGGAATGCGGTCAAGTCGTCCGGGGTCAGCGTCTCGCCGTCCTGCGGCACGACCACCGCGCCGGGGACCTCGCCGAACCGCTCGTCCGCCAGCCCGAAGACGGCGGCCTCCGCAACGACCGGATGTTCGTACAGCGCTGCTTCGACCTCCTGGCACGAGATGTTCTCGCCGCCGCGGATGATGATGTCCTTCTTGCGGTCGACGATGAACAGATAGCCGTCCTCGTCGAGGTAACCGATGTCGCCGGTGCGGAAATAGCCGTCCGACGTGAACGCGGCGGCAGTGGCGTCGGGGCGGTTCCAATATTCCTTGAAGTTGCAGATCGTGCGGATGCAGACCTCGCCGCGCTGACCCTGGTCGACCGGGTGGCCGGCATCGTCGAGGATGGCGAGATCGACCAAAGGTGCGCCGGGCCGGCCGGCGGAGTTGGGCTTGGCGAGGTAATTGCCGCGCCAGTTGCCGGTGCCGACCGCGTTGGTCTCGGTGAGGCCGTAACCTATCAGCGGTGCGCTTCCGCCCATTTCCTCGTCGATGCGGCGGACGTGATCGACCGGGCGGGGGGCACCGCCGGCGGCGAAGTCGGTGACGGTCGACAGGTCGTAATTGGCGCGGTCGGGGTGATTGAGGATCTCGAAGCTCATCAAGGGCACGCCGACGAAATAGGTGACGCCTTCCGCCTCGATCAGCCGCATCGCCTCGCCTGCATCCCATTTCGGCATCAGCACGAGTTTCCGGCCCATCGCGAAGCTCTGGAGGAACACGGGGACCTCCCCGGTGATGTGGAACAGCGGGATCGTCAGCAGCGCGACCGGCTGGCCGACCGGCGGATTGCCTTGCGCGGTGGCGATCCCGACCATCATCATGACCTGGCCGAGATAGTTGAAGATGCCCTGCACGATCGCGCGATGCTCGGACAGCGCGCCCTTCGACTGGCCGGTCGAGCCGCTGGTGAACAGGATGGTGGCATGATCCTCCGGCCCGAGCAGCGGGAGGTCGGCGGTGTGATCGTCTTTCGCGAACACGGTTCCAAGCGCAGCGTCGAGTTCGCGCGAATCGTCGATCTCGACCACCGGCGCGCGTAGGCCTGCGATCTGCGCGAGGCGCTTCACGCGGGGCGGATCGGCGAACACGAACGCGCAGTCGACCTCGCCGATCGCGGTCTCCAGTTCCTCCGACTGCCACCAGCCGTTGAGCAGGGTCGCGACGCCGCCGGCCATGATGATGCCCATGTAGAGGACGATCCAAGACGGCGAATTGCGCATCGCGATGCCGATTCGGTCGCCCTTGGCGATGCCGTAGCCGCTGACAAGGGCGCGGGCGGTGCGCTCGGCGGCGGCGTAGACCTCGCCGAACGTCAGCCGTTCGGCGCCCGACACGATGAAGACGGCGTCGCGGTGCTCGTTGGCGTAGTGTGCGAAATAGTAGCTGAGCGCGGGCGGGGCGGCGGCGATCGTCGGCAGCGTGACGCCGAACCGCTCGGCCGATCCGAGCGCGAGCATGCCGTCGGGCGCGGTCAGCGCGGCCATCGTCGAATCCATAGCTGCATCGAGCTCGGTCCGCATATCGCTCTCCTACTTGGTCTTATCGTTATCGGTCTTTATGCAGGGGCGAACGCGTGGGGAAAAGCCTTTGATCCTGTCGACCATCACCGCCGCTGCGGGTGCCGTAGCGCCTGCCGTCGGCAGTCACATCCGCTTCGAGGATCTGGGGCTGCACCCCGATGTCTTCTCGATCGGCTTCTTCACGCTGCGCTGGTACAGCCTTGCCTATATCGGCGGGATCCTGCTCGGCTGGTGGTATCTGCTGAAGCTGCTCGCCCAGCCCGGCGCACCGATGGCGCGGCGCCATGCCGACGACCTGGTGTTCTACGCGACGCTCGGGATCATCCTCGGCGGGCGGCTCGGCTATGTGATCTTCTACGCGCCCGAGATGTTCCTGCATCCGTTGCGGATCTTCCGGCTCTGGGACGGCGGCATGTCGTTCCACGGCGGGGTGATCGGCACGTCGATCGGGCTGATCCTGTTTGCGCGGAAGCACCAGCTCAACTGGTTGCGCGTGCACGATTATATCGCGTGCTGCGTGCCGTTCGGACTGTTCTTCGGGCGGCTGGCGAACTTCGTGAATGGCGAGCTGTGGGGCAAGCCGACCGACGTCGCGTGGGGGATCATCTTCGAGCGTACCGTGCCGTTCGGGATGGTCGAGCCGGCGCGCCATCCGAGCCAGCTGTACGAGGCCGGGCTGGAGGGCGTGGTCCTGTTCGTGCTGCTGTGGTTCGCGTTCTGGAAGACCAAGGCGCGGTACGATCCGGGCAAGCTCGTCGGGTTGTTCGTGCTGGGGTACGGGATCGCGCGGTTTGTCGTGGAGTTCTTCCGCGAGCCGGATTCGCAGCTGCGGGCGTTTGCCGAGCATACCGGGCTGCACATGGGGCAGTGGCTGTGCGTGCCGATGATCGTCGGGGGCGCGTATCTGGTGGCGACGTCGGCCAAGCGGCGCGTGCGGGTCGAGCCGATCGCGGGGACGGCGAGCGTCGCCTGACGCTTCCTTCGAATAGAAGCACCACCCCGGCGGAGGCCGGGGCCCAGTTGGGAAGGTTGATGTAACGACGCGCAACGCACGTCACTACGGACGTTCCAACTGGGCCCCGGCCTTCGCCGGGGTGGTAGAGATTTTTGAGATGGTCGACATGTCCGACACCCCCCTGACCGACACCGCCCTCCCCGAACGCCTCGCCCGCGCGATTGCGCTCGCGGGTCCGATTCCCGTTGCGCAGTATATGGCGGCGGCGAACGCGCACTATTACGCGACGCGCGACCCGTTGGGGGCGGGGGGGGACTTCACCACCGCGCCCGAGATCAGCCAGATGTTCGGCGAGCTTGTCGGTTTGTGGTGTGCTGATCTTTGGGACCGCGCTGGTCGCCCCGAGGTGGCTTGGGTCGAACTTGGGCCGGGTCGCGGGACGCTGGCCGCCGATGCCGCGCGGGCGATGGCGAAGGCCGGGCTGGAGCCGCCGTTACATTTCGTCGAGACCAGTCCGGCGTTGCGAAAAGCTCAAGCCGAGCGGGTGCCCGCTGCGACGTGGCATGATGCGGTCGAAACGCTGCCGACCGATCGCCCGCTGATCGTCGTCGCCAACGAGTTCTTCGACGCGCTGCCGATCCGGCAGTTGGTGAAGCGCGAGCAGTGGCACGAACGCCTCGTCGCGGCACAGGACCTGCTGTTCCTGCCGATCGCCGGGAAGCCGCTTCCGGATGCCGTCATCCCCGAGCCGTTCCGCGACGCGCCCGCGGGCTCGATCCTCGAAACCTCGCCTGCAGCCGTGACGATCATTCGCGGTCTCGCCAAGCGGATCGCCGCGCAGGGCGGTGCGCTGATCGCGATCGATTATGGCTATGAGGGGCCGGCGCTCGGCGACACGTTGCAGGCGGTGCGCGGGCATGCGTTCGCCAATCCGTTCGATGTGCCCGGCGAGCACGACCTGACCGCGCATGTCGACTTCACCACGCTCGCTGCAGCCGCCCAAACGGAGGGCGCGGTCGCGTGGGGGCCGGTGACGCAGCGCGACCTGCTCGGTGCGCTCGGCATCGATTCGCGGACGTCGGCACTCGCCAAGGCGTCGCCTGCGCGGGCGGAAGCATTGGCAGCGGATCGAAGGAGGTTGATGGACGATATGGGTACGCTCTTCAGAGCGCTGGCGATCACCGCGCCGACTTGGCCGACACCGGCGGCGTTTGCATGATCGCCTATCGCGATGCCGTGCCCGCTGATGGCGCAGAACTCGCCGCGATGGCGAAGCGGTCTTTCACCGATACGTTCGGTACGCTGTACCGGCCTGAAGACCTCGCCGCCTTCCTCGACCAGGCGTTCGGCGACACGGGGTTGCCGGCGCAACTCTCCGATCCTGCCTTCACGGTGCGCGTCGCGGTGGACGAATCGGGTGAGATCGTCGGGTTTGCCAAGATCGGACCCGTCGCATTCCCCGGCGACTGGCCGGCGACGGCGATCGAGCTTCACCAGCTTTATGTGCGGGGCGACCAGCATGGTGCGGGGGTTGGCCCGGCGTTGATGGATTGGGCGATCGATGTCGCACGGGCTGATGGTCGCACGGAGATGATCCTCAGCGTGTATGTCGACAACCACCGGGCGCACCGGTTCTACCAGCGATACGGCTTCGTCGAGATCGGGCGGTATGTGTTCATGGTTGGGGAGCAGCCCGACGATGACCGGATCATGCGGCTCGTGTTGTGATGGTCGTTAGTGCATCGAATCGGTACCACCCCGGCGGAGGCCGGGGCCCAATTGGAAAGGTTGCAGTAACGATGCGCAGTCCCCTGTCAGCAACGTCCCCCAATTGGGCCCCGGCCTTCGCCGGGGTGGAGCTATGGGTGGGGCGGTCGCTATGACCATCGACGCAATCCGCGCGAAGGCGCTTGGCGACATTCGGCACGGCTTTTTCGGACGGCGTGGCGGCGTCTCGACCGGGGCGTATGCGAGTCTCAATGTCGGCATCGGGTCTGACGACGACCCCGCCGCCATTGCTGAGAACCGCTGTCGCGCTACCGAGGCCGTCCTCCCCGGTGCGAGACTTGTCGGTCTCTATCAGGTCCATTCCGCCGACGCGGTCACCGTGATCGAACCGTTCGATGACGCGATCCGTCCGCATGCCGATGCGCTGGTCACCAACCGTCCCGGCCTCGCGCTGGGAATTCTCACCGCCGACTGCGCACCCGTATTGTTTGCCGATCGTGAAGCCGGCGTCGTTGCCGCAGCCCACTCCGGCTGGAAAGGCGCGCTCGGCGGCGTTACCGACTCCACGATCCTCGCAATGGAGGCGATCGGCGCGCACCGCGATCGGATCGTCGCTGCTGTCGGGCCGTGCATCGCGCGCGCCAGCTATGAGGTCGACGACGCGTTCATCCGCCGGTTTTGCGAGGCGGATCCGGAGAACGAGCGCTTATTCGCCGATGGCCGCGCGGATCATTACCAGTTCGACTTGGAGGCCTATGTCGTCAGCCGGCTCGCGGTCGCTGGGATCGGTCGGATCGAGGCGCTGGGGCTCGACACGTACACCGATGACGATCGCTTCTTCAGCTATCGCCGCGCGACCCATCGCGGCGAGCCCTCCTATGGGCGCCAGATCAGCATAATCGGTCTGTAATAGGGGCCTATAGCGGGTCCCAAAGCCTGCGCCGGTCGTTTAGGCTCCGCACATCGGCTCGCATAAGACGGGCCACGCAGGAGCATATTGATGTCCGATACCCCCGAAAACGCCGGCGCAGTCCCCGCCGAAACCGAAGCGGACCTGACCGGCGTCGCCGCGCGCGTCGCACCGAAGCCCGAGGTCGAGAAGATCGGCGGGCGCAAGCTGAAGCCGTCGACCTTGATGATGGGGCACGGTTACGACCCCGCGCTGTCGGAAGGCTCGCTGAAGCCGCCGATCTTCCTCACTTCGACCTTCGTCTTCCCCAACGCGGCGGCGGGCAAGCGTCACTTCGAAGGCGTTACCGGCAAGCGTCCGGGCGGTGCCGAGGGGCTCGTCTATTCGCGCTTCAACGGGCCGAACCAGGAGATCCTCGAGGATCGTCTCGGCGTCTGGGAAGAGGCGGAGGACGCGCTCGCCTTCTCGTCGGGCATGTCGGCGATCGCGACGCTGTTCCTGGCGATGGTCAAGCCGGGCGACACGATCGTCCATTCGGGGCCGTTGTACGCGGCGACCGAGACGCTGATCGGCCGCGTGCTCGGCAAGTTCGGGGTCAAGTGGCTCGACTTCCCGGCGGGCGCGACCCGCGAGGAGATCGACGCGGTGATGACCGAGGCCGCGACCGGTAACGTCGCGCTTATCTATCTCGAAAGCCCGGCGAACCCAACCAATGCGCTGGTCGACGTCGAGGCAGTCGCAGCCAGCCGCGATGCGATCTTCGCCACTCGCGACGGGGGCGAGAAGCCGCCGATTGCGATCGACAACACGTTCCTCGGGCCGTTGTGGTTCCAGCCGCTCAAGCATGGCGCGGATATCGTCGTCTACTCGCTGACCAAGTATGTCGGCGGGCATTCGGATCTGGTCGCGGGCGGCGTGCTCGGCACGAAGGAGCATATCAATACGATCCGGACGATGCGGAACACGATCGGGACGATCACCGATCCGAATACGGCGTGGATGCTGTTGCGGTCGCTGGAGACTCTGGAACTGCGGATGAGCCGTGCGGGCGAGAATGCGGCGAAGGTCTGCGCTTTTCTCCGTCACCATCCGAAGGTGGAGCGGGTCGCATATCTGGGTTTCCTCGAGGACGAGCCGGGCATGGAGCGTCAGGCGGACATCTACCGTCGCCATTGCACCGGCGGCGGTTCGACCTTCTCGCTGTATCTCAAGGGCGGCGAGCGCGAGAGCTTCGCGTTCCTCGATGCGCTCAAGATCGCCAAGCTGGCGGTGTCGCTGGGGGGGACCGAGACGTTGGCTAGCCATCCTGCGGGGATGACGCATCTGTCGGTGCCGGATGCGCGCAAGCAGGCTCTGGGGATTACGGACAACCTCGTCCGGATCTCGATCGGGGTGGAGGATCCGGACGATCTGATCGCCGATTTCGAGCAGGCGCTGGAGACGATCTGAGCCCAACCCTCCGTCATGCTGGGCTTGTTCCGGCATCCACCGTGCCGCACATCGATCGAGAATAGTTCGCGGCACGGTGGACCCCGGAACAAGTCCGGGGTGACGTTTCGATGTACACTGGCTAGCGTCCTGCCGATGCCAATCTTCACCCCGATCCCGCAGCACGAGTTCGTCGCCGCGATCCACATCCTCGCCGCCAAGCTGACCGAGGATACTTGGAAGCCCGATTTTATCATCGGCATCGGCCGCGGCGGCCTCGTGCCGGCGGTGTTCCTCAGTCACGCGATCGGCTTGCCTACGCTGTCGGTCGACTATTCGAGTCAGGTGAAGGACTTTGCCGACGAACCGCTGGTCAAGCTCGCCAAGCGGACGCGGGACGGCGAGCGGCTGCTATTCCTCGACGACATCAACGATTCGGGGCGGACGATCACGCATTTGCGCGGGGCGCTTGTTACGGCGGGGGCGGTCGAGGGTGCGGTGCGGTTTGCGATGCTGATCGACAACGTCAGTTCGGCCGAGCGGATCGAGTATTGCGCGCGGACGATCGACCGGACGGTGACGAAGGACTGGTTCGTGTTTCCCTGGGAGGCGGTGGCACCGGCGGCTGCGATTGCCGAGGATGCGGCGGAAGTGCCTGAGCGGATCGCCTGATCGAGCCACCCACCGTCCTAACGACCCACCGTCATCCTGACGAACGTCAGGACCCAGAGTCAAGATCGACGGTGGTCAGTTACCCTGGGTCCTGACGTTCGTCAGGATGACGGAGCGGGGCAGCTGAATTACCGGTGCGGAGAATGCTCGAGTACAGACGAACAAAGGGCCGGCTCCCGTACGGGAAGCCGGCCCTCGCCCTCGATACGCTACGCGAGGGAACTGGGAAACTGGTTGGGTGGCCCTATCGGGGCGCGACGTCGGCAAAGCCGTCGTCGGTCGGGTCAGGCTAAGCGCCTGCCCGCCGTCCGTGCCGGCGATTGCTCGCCTTCGCTCGCACCGGCCCGGGCGTTGCCGACCCTATCGGCGGCAGTACCCGGGGTTATCCGACTTATCGATCGCGTTGCCGGCCAGACCACCGCCGGCCGCGCCGAGCAGCGTCCCGATCGTCCGGTCACCGCGACCGGCGATGGTGTGGCCGAGCAGGCCGCCGGCGAGCGCGCCGATGATCGTGCCGCCGGTGTTGTCGCAACCGCGACGGCTGCGCGCGTTGTAGCGGCGGTCGTTTCCGCGGTACTCGCGATAGTCGCTCCGGTCGTAACCACGATCGTATCCGCGATAGCCGTCCTGATACCCATCGTAGCCACGCTCGTAGCGTGGGCCCCAGCGCTGCGCATCGGCGGCGGCGGGAACGAGGGTGGTCGCACCCAATGCGAGGGCACTGGCGGCGAGTGTAAAAGTCTTGAACATCGTGCGTCTCCCGTTGGGGATTTCGGCGGCGGCGGGGGCCGTGCTTCCATCCTCGATGAGACGCTTATGAGTGATTCGCATTGAGCTAAGCCTGAATGCCTCCGTTATCCGCTGTTCATGCTTCCGCGGATCGCCGGACACCCTATTAGGACGCGATGCGGCGCCTGATCACTATCCTGTTCGTATGCACGAGCGTCTATACGATCGTCCCGACCTGGTCGGGTGAAGCGCGGCTCGACCTGCTCGGCAAGAGCGCGCAATTGACCGCGACGCGGGTCATGCTCGATCGCACCGACCCGCGACATGTGCGCGTTGGCGGGCTGACGTATCTTGGTGGCGTGGCCCTCGACAGCCGCGATCCGGCGTTCGGCGGCTTCTCGTCGCTCGATGTCGCGCATTCTGGCACGGACGACCGATTCACGCTGCTCAGCGACGGCGGCAATATCGTCCAGTTCCACATGGGAGCGGATTGGCGGCCGCATGCGATCGCTTTTACCAATCTGCCCGCCGGGCCCGGAATCGGTTGGGAGAAGGGCGACCGTGACAGCGAATCGATGGCGATCGACCCGCGCACTGGCCAGATCTGGGTCGGCTTCGAATACCGTAACGCGATCTGGCGATATTCGTCCGGGTTCACCGGCTACGAGGCCCGCGTAAATCCCGAGGCGATGCGAAAATGGCCCGCCAATGGCGGTGTTGAGTCGATGGCCCGCATGCCGGATGGCCGGTTCGTGGTCATCAGCGAGGTGGCGCATGCGCGGCCCTCGGATTGGAGTCGGTCCGAAGACGAGCGGCTGCACACGCGCCAGGCGCTGATCTTCGCGGGGGATCCGACTCAGGTCGGGCCGCCGCAACGTTTCGCCTACGAACCCTATGGCCGCTACGATCCGTCCGACGTCACCGCATTGCCGAACGGCGACCTGCTGGTGCTCGATCGCGGCTTCAGGCTGCCGTTCCGTTGGTCCAACCGGATATCGCGGGTCGTCGCGCGGGATGTGGCGGCGGGGCGAATCGCGCGCGGCCGGCTGATCGCGACGATCGACTCGCCGCTGATCCACGACAATTTCGAGGGGATCGACACGACGGTCGAGAACGGCGCGACGATCGTGTGGATCGTGTCGGACGACAACCAGATGTTTCTCCAGCGCACGCTGCTGCTGAAGTTCCGGCTGGATCGCTAGCCCTTCAAACGCCGACGGCCCGCCCTGCTAGGTGCAGGGCGGGCCGCGGTGATCGCATTACGACGTCGCTGTCAGGCGACAACCGCCAACCGTCGCTGTTAGGCGGCGACGGCCGATGCTGCGATCTTCTTGACGACTTCACGCTTCAGGCGACGAACGCGGAGCGACAGCTTGTCGTCCGAGACCTTCACCAGCCAGTTGTCGAGGCCGCCATTGTGCTCGACGGTACGTAGGCCGTGCGTCGAGACGCGCAGCTTGACGCCCTTCTCGAGCGAATCGGAAAGCAGCGTGACGTTCTGCAGGTTCGGCAGGAACGTGCGCTTGGTCTTGTTGTTGGCGTGGGAGACGTTGTTCCCGACCATCCGGCCCTTGCCGGTCAGTTCGCAGATGCGCGACATGTGATTACCTATTCAAGTGTCGGGAGGAACCCCGGAAAGGCGCGCGGATAGCTGGCACGCCGGCTTTCGTCAACCGATTCACGTCAAACGTGCCCGCGGTCGTCCGCAATGGGCATTGTGCAACCCGCAGCGATCGACGACGTTGTTACGCTATCGAACTGTTCAATAAAAGGGGATGTCCCATGCGTACGCTCTTGTCTCTCGTCGCGATCATCGTGCTGGTCGTAGTCGGCCTGATGTATTTCGGGATCATCAACATCGACCAGACCCGCCAGGGCGTCGTCCAGGCGCCGAAGTTCCAGGCCGACGTCGCCAAGGTCACGCTCGGCACCGAGAACAAGACCGTGGCGGTGCCGACGATCAACGTCGAGAAGCCGGCCAACAGCCAGGCGCCGAACTGATCTTTACGCGGGTGTTTACGTGGGGCGAGCGGCGGGGCAGGGCCTGAGGCCATGTTCCCGGTTCCCGACCCTATGCGCCGCGCGCTCGACGCGGCACGCGATGCGGCGCTGGCTGGGGAAGTCCCGGTCGGCGCCGTTGTCGTTAAAGACGGCATTATACTAGCGACCGCGGCTAATGCGCCGCGCGCGCTGTGCGATCCGACGGCGCATGCCGAAATTCAGGCGATTCGCGCTGCGGCCTTGGCGTTGGGTAGCGATCGTCTCAAAGGATGCGACCTTTGGGTGACGCTGGAGCCTTGCGCGATGTGTGCCGGGGCCATCGCGCATGCTCGGATCGCGCGGCTCTATTATGGGGCGGCGGATGCGAAGGGCGGCGCGGTCGAGCATGGGCCGCGGTTTTTCAGCCAGCCGACGTGCCATCACCGGCCTGAGATTTACGCGGGGATTGCGGAGACCGAGGCGGCGGCGATCCTGCGGGAGTTCTTTGCCGCGCGCAGGTAGGGGCAGCGCGTTTCCGTGATCCTCTCCGCAAGGGGGAGGTGGCGCCGAAGGCGAGGGAGGGGGAGGACGTCGCAACAGCGGTAATCGCTGCCCTCCCCCTCCGTCTGGCAAGAGCCAGACACCTCCCCCTGGCGGGGGAGGATTAATCGGTTCAGCCCTCGAGACTCTTGGACGCCTGCTCGAACAGGTCCTTCGACAGCCCCGGCGTCGACACGATCCGCTCCAGTTCCGCGCGCATCAACCCGGCGCGCGCCGCATCGAACCGGCGCCAGCGGCCAAGCGGCGGGAGGAGTTTCGCCGCGGTCTGTGGGTTTAGGCGGTCGAGCGCGATCAGCTGGTCGGCGAGGAACCGGTAGCCACTGCCGTCGGCATTGTTGAACGCCCGCTGGTTCGCGCCGAACGCGCCAATCAGCGATCGCGCGCGGTTGGGGTTGGTCAGTGTGAAGTCGGCATGGTCGGCGAGCCCCGCGACGATCGCGCCGGTATCGTCGCGCGACGACTGCGCCTGCGCCTGGAACCACTTGTCGAGCACCAGCGGGTTGTCGCAATATTGGCTGTAGAAGATGTCGAGCGCGGTGCTGCGGATCTCGGACGCGCTGCTGACCAGCGTCGTCAGCGCGCCCATCCGGTCGGTCATGTTGTCCGCCGAATCGAACTGCGCGAAGGCGAGGTCCGCCGCATCCGCCGCGCCGCTGGCCGCTATATAGCCGAGTGCGACGGTTCGCAGGCGACGCAGGCCCTTGCCCTCCGGCGTATAGGCGTAGGATTGGCCCTCACCCCGCGCATACGCCTGCCGCCATTGCGCCTCCAGCCGCGTGCCAAGATCGCGGCGCAGCGCGTCGCGCGCGCGGAAGATCGCGTCGGGATCTACGACGGCCAACTGGTCGCCGATGAAGCTCTCCGACGGCAGCAACACCGCCTCCGCGACGAAGGCGAGATCGAGATCGGTGTCGGCGAGCGTGTTCGCGACCGCGGCGATGACGCCCTCGTGATCCGCATGCCTGCCCGCCGACGCGACCAGCGTGTCGAGCATCAATTGCTGCATCGCCTCGTAGCGCGCGAACGGATCGTCGTCGTGCGCGCTGAGGAAAGCAAGGTCGGCGGCGGTGCGGTCGCTCTCGACCACAACCGGGGCGGAGAAACCGCGGTTGATCGACAGTACCGGGCGCTCGGCGAGGCCTTCGAATTCGATCGTGTCGAGCGTGTCGTCGAACAGGACGAGCCGCTCGTCGGTCAGAGCCGCGCCCGACTCGGCACCGAACAGCTTCACCCGCAGCGGCAGCACCATCGGCGACT
The DNA here is from genome assembly GCF_003688595.1 of Sphingomonas sp. PP-F2F-G114-C0414. Classification (GTDB taxonomy): domain Bacteria; phylum Pseudomonadota; class Alphaproteobacteria; order Sphingomonadales; family Sphingomonadaceae; genus Sphingomonas. The sequence continues at coordinate 85,283 of NZ_RCWT01000013.1, read as the reverse complement.
TCACCGGCTGGCCGGGCGTCGCGGGTACCTGCTGTGCGAGGCGCAGGGTCGCGCGGTCGCCGTCGTGCGACAGGCTTGCCGAAACCCGCGGCGTGCCCGCCTGCGAATACCAGAGGCGGAACTGGGTGAGGTCGACCTTGCCGCCCTTCTCCATAGAGGTGACGAAATCCTCGCAGGTCGCGGCGGTGCCGTCGTACCGGTCGAAATACAGGTCGGTGCCGGCGCGGAAGCCCTGCGGTCCGAGGATCGCGGCCATCATCCGGATCAGCTCGGCGCCCTTGTTGTAGATCGTCGCGGTGTAAAAGTTGGAGATCTCCTGGTAGGATTCGGGGCGCACGGGGTGCGCGAGCGGGCCGGAATCCTCGGGGAATTGCGACGCGCGCAGGCCGCGGACGTCCTCGATCCGCTTGACCGCGCGCGAACCCTGATCGGCGGAGAAGCCCTGGTCGCGATAGACCGTAAAGCCTTCCTTCAACGACAGCTGGAACCAGTCGCGGCAGGTGATCCGGTTGCCCGACCAGTTATGGAAATATTCGTGCGCGACGACCGCGGCGATCGCGTCGTAATCGTAGTCGGTCGCGGTATCCGGATCGGCCAGGATGTAACGCGAGTTGAAGATGTTGAGGCCCTTGTTCTCCATCGCGCCGAAGTTGAAATCGTCGACTGCGACGATGTTGAACACGTCGAGATCATACTCGCGGCCATAGGTCGTCTCGTCCCACGCCATCGCGAGTTCGAGCGCCTTCAACGCGTGGTCGGTCTTGGGGAGGTCGGCCTCGCGCACCCAGATGCCGAGCGATACCTCGCGGTCCGACATGGTCGTGAAGCTGCTGCGGTTCACCGCGAGATCGCCGGCGACTAGTGCAAACAAATAGGACGGCTTGGGGAAGGGGTCGTGCCAGGTTGCCCAGTGGCGGCCATCGTCGAGATTGCCCTGCGCGACCGGATCGCCGTTCGCGAGCAGCACGGGGAAGTGCTTTTTGTCCGCGGCCATCCGCACCGAATAGATGCTGAGCACGTCGGGCCGATCGGGGAAGTAGGTAATGCGCCGGAAGCCTTCCGCCTCGCACTGCGTGCAGAGATTGCCGCCCGAGGCGTAGAGCCCCATCAGCTGCGTGTTGCGATCGGGGGCGATCTCGACCTGAGTCTCGACGACATGCGCGGCGCCGGTGAGGGGAATGACGAGCTGTTCGCCGTCGATCCGCCAGTCGTTGATCGCGACGCCGTCGACCGTGACCGACAGCGGCTTCTGGCCCGCGCCGTCGAGCCGCAACGGTGCGGCGTGATCGCCGTTGCGCGTAACCGACAATGTTGCCGTTACGCGGGTGGTGGAGGGATCGAGGTCGAAGTCCAGTTTCGTCTCGGGGACCAGCCACTCGGGCGGGGTATAGTCCTCGCGGCGAATGACGAGCGGGTGGGCGAGACTGTTCTGGATATCGAGCATATGCTTGCGAATATAGGGCCGTGGCCGCCTATCGCCAGCCAAAGCTTGGGGCCGCGCGGTTCGATCACTTGCACCTCCCCGGCGAAGGCCGGGGTCCAGTTGGAGAGGTTGTAGTAACGGAACGCAGCCTGCGTCAGCACCGTTTCCCAACTGGACCCCGGCCTCCGCCGGGGTGGTACTTCTCTGCGGAGAAGGTCTTTGCTCCATGCCCCAAAGCTTGCGCGGGTGACGGTGGATGCTACGCCGCTGCAACACGTTCCCTTTGCAAGGATTTCCGGATGTATCGTCCTGTCGGCGCGCTCGCGATGCTCGCGCTTTCTACCTCTGCCCTTGCTCAGACTGCGCCCCAAGCTGCCCCCGCGCTGGCTCCGGTGACCGCCCCGAATACGGCCGAGGTGAACGCGAAGCTCGCCGCACCGCTGCCGGCGGATCAGGCGGCGATGAAGGCGCATGTGCTGTTCCTCGCGTCGGATGCGATGAAGGGTCGCGAGGCCGGCAGCCCCGAGTTCGACATCGCCGCGCAATATGTCGCCGCGCAATTCTATGCCGCGGGGCTGCGTCCCGGTGGGGATGCCGGCGGCTATCTCCAGGCGATGCCGCTGGTCAGCTACAAGGCGGCGAGCAAGGGCGATTTCGTCTGGACCGGTCGCGGGCCTGCGCAGCCGCTCGTGTTCGGTGAGGATTACGTGCCCGCGGCGAACGGCGCGAAGGCGGAGACGAGCGTTTCGGCGCCCGTCGTGTTCGTCGGCTACGGCATCGACGCGCCGCAATATGGCCAGGACGATTACAAGGGCGTCGACGTGCGCGGCAAGATCGTAGCGTATTTCGGCGGATCGCCCGCGCGGTTCGGCGGCGAGGAGCGCGCGTTCTTTGGCTCGGGCGGCACGAAGGCAGCGATCGCGCAGGCCAAGGGCGCGGTCGGCGTGATCACGCTGGAAAGCCCGCGCTCGGCAAAGGTGCGGACCTTCGGCAAGCTGGCCGACTCCTATGCGACGCCGCGGATGACATGGGCGAACCCCGACGGTACCGGCAAGGTCGATGCACCTGGCGCGCCGTCGCTCGGCACGGTCAGCATGGTCGGCGCGGCCAAGCTGTTCGCGGGTGCGAAGACGCCGTGGAGCCGAGTCGCCAAGCAGGCGGCAGGCGACAACGCGAAGTTCAAGGCGGTGCCGCTGGTCGGTACGCTGACCGTCGCGACCAAGACGAGCTTCGTGCCCGCCGCGAGCAGCAACGTCGTCGGCGTGATCCCGGGCAGCGATCCGGTGGTCGGCAAGGAGGTCGTCGTGCTGTCGGCACATCTCGATCACATCGGCATCACCAAGCCGGTGAAGGGCGATGCGCTCAACAATGGCGCGCTCGACAACGCGATCGGCATCGCCAGCCTCATCGAGGAGGCCAAGCGCTTCACGGCCAGCGGGCAGGCGCCGAAGCGTACGATCATGTTCCTCGCGGTCACTGGCGAGGAGAAGGGGCTGGTCGGCAGCGATTACTTCACCAATCACCCGACGGTGCCGTTGACCTCGATCGTCGCGGACGTGAACCTCGACATGCCGATCCTGACCTACAAATTCGAGGACATGGTGGTGTTCGGCGCCGAGCGCTCGACGATCGGTCCGATCGTCCAGAAGGCGGTCGCGGCGATCGGTGTCGGCCTGTCGCCCGACCCGATGCCGGAGGAGGGAATCTTCGTTCGGTCGGATCACTTCCGCTTCGTCCAGAAGGGGATCCCGTCGGTGTTCCTGTGGCCGGGTCAGAAGGGGCCGGGCAAGGCCGCGGTCGCGTATTTCATGGCGAACAACTACCACAAGCCGTCGGACGACCTGACGCAGCCGATCCTGTGGGATCAGGGCGTGCGGTTCGTCGACGCGAACTACCGGATCGCGCGCGAGATCGCCGACGGGGCGCAGCGGCCGGTGTGGAATGCCGGCGATTATTTCGCGACTTTGTATAAGGGGCCGATGGCGTCCACCGGAGCGAGGAACTGATCGTATGAGCCGGCTGCTGATCTTCGGTCTGGGGTACACCGCGTCGCGTCTTGCTGAGCGTCTCGAGGGAGAGGGCTGGCATGTCGTTGGCACGACGCGCGACGGGCGGGGTGATACGCTCCGGTTCGACGATGTCGATGCGGTGACGGCGGAGATCGCAGCGGCGACGCATATCCTGTCGTCGGTGCCGCCCGAGCATGAGGCGGACCCGGTGCTCGGGCGCTACGGCTCGCTGTTGCTGCGGACGCGCGCGTGGCTCGGCTATCTGTCGTCGACCGGCGTGTACGGCGATGCGCAGGGCGCGTGGGTCGACGAGACTGCGCCGATCGGTGGCGGTCGCAGGAGTGCACGGGCGGCGGCGGATGCGGACTGGTTGGCGATCGGTGCGCGGACGTTTCGGTTGCCGGGGATCTATGGTCCGGGTCGCTCGCCGCTCGACCGGGTGCGGCAGGGCAAGGCGCACCGGATCGAGCAACCCGGCCAGGTGTTCAGTCGCGCGCATGTCGACGATATCGTCTCGGGCGTGATCGCCGGGTTCGATGCGCCGGCGGGGGCGTATAATCTGGCGGACGACGTGCCCGCGTCGCAGAACGACGTGGTGGCGTTCGCGGCGATGTTGCTCGGGATGCCTGCGCCGCCGTTCGTGACGCTCGAGGAGCTCTCGGCGATGGGGCGCGGGTTTTATAACGAGAACCGGCGGGTCGCGAACGGCAAGGCGAAGCGGGTGCTCGGCTGGACGCCCGCCTGGCCGGACTACCGCGCCGGTCTGCGTGCGCTGAGTGCGATGACGAGTCCAATGCCCGACAGGATCGCGCCGGCGACGGCCAGCGTCGACCAGTGATAGCGCTCGAAGATCGTCGATAGCAGCATCGCGATCACCGGCACGATCACGCCCGAATAGGCCGCCTTGGCCGGACCGATCGCGCGGATGACGTTGAAATAGAGCGGGAAGGCGAGCGCCGACGCGAACACGCCGAGATAGAGGATGCCCGCGACATAGCCGAAGCGCGGCTCGAACACGGGTGGCCCGGTGGTGATCCAGGCGAACGCCGCGTCGAGGCTCGCGCCGATCAGCATCGCCATCGCGAGCGTCGGTGCCATCAGATAGCGCTTGGCGAACGCGCTGCCCTGGATGACGTTGGCGACCGACGCGGCCATCACGCCGCACAGCGTCAGGACGATGCCGATCGTCGCCGAGCGCGGTCCGTGCGGATCGACTCGCGCCTCGTTGACGAACAACAACGCGACCCCCGCCATCGCCACCGCGCACCCGACCATCAGCTGGCGACCGAGGCGTTGCTTGAGGAAGATGCGACCGAAGATCGCGTTGGGGACGAGCAGCAGCGCGAACACCACCGCGACGAGGCCCGACGTCACATAATGCTCGGCGCGGTAGACGAAGTTGAAGTTGAATGTGAACAGCGCGATGCCGATCACCGCCGCGAACGCGTAGCCGCGTGCGTCGAACCTGAAGCTCTCGCGCTTGATGCTGGCGTAGATCGCCATCGCGATGCCGGCGACGAGGAAGCGGTAGCTGATCGACCAGCTCGGCGGCACCACCGATATCTGGTCGCGGATGACGAGCCAGGTCGAGCCCCAGATCAGCGTGACGATGCCAAACGGAATCAGTACCCCGGCCCGCGTGGACTGTGGTGGGTCGGTGGGGCCGGTCACAGCTCGCGGAGGGCGTCGGCGAGGAGGCCGACTGCGTCCGCAGGGCTGTCCCATGCGGTGACGAGGCGGATTTCGCCAGCGGCCCAGTCGTAGAAGTCGAAGCCTTTTGCGCGGAGGGCTGCGGCTTCTTCCGGCGTGGCGCGGAGGAACACTTCGTTCGCTTCGACCGGGTGGACGAGGCGGTCACCGGCGGCGGCGGCTAGCTTCGTCGCGCCGTCGTTGGCGGCCTTGGCATTGGCGAGCCAGAGGTCGTCGTCGAGCATGGCGAGGATCTGCGCGGCGAGATACCGCCCCTTCGACAACAGAAGGCCTGCGCGCTTGCGGCGGTATTGCGTGACGGCGGCGAGGTCGGGCTTGAAGAAGATCAGTGCCTCCGCGCTCATCGCGCCGTTCTTGACGAAGCCGAAGCTCAGCGCGTCGACGCCGGCGCGCCACGTCATGTCGGCGGGGGAGCAGCCGGCCCGCGCCATCGCGTTGGCGAAGCGTGCGCCGTCCATGTGGAAGCCTAATCCGCGCTCCTTCGCCAGCGCGCCGATTTCCGAGACTTCGTGCGGTTGGTAGACGCGGCCATATTCGGTGGCGTTGGTGATCGAGATCGCGTGCGGTTGGACGCGGTGGACGTCGTCGGGGATCGCGTCGAGGACGGTGCGGATGGTGTCGGGGGTGAGCTTTGCAGCCTCGCCGTCGGCGAGGAACAGCTTGGCGCCGTGCGTGTAGAATTCGGGCGCGCCGCCCTCGTCGTTCTGGATGTGCGCGTCGCGGTGGCAGACGATGCCGCCGTGCGGCGGGCAAAGCGCTGCGAGTGCGAGGCAGTTGGCGGCGGTGCCGGTCGGGACCCAGAGGACGGCGACGTCGGTTTCGAACAGCGCGGACAGGCGGCCGTCGAGCTGCTGGCTCCAGGCGTCGCCGGCATAGGCGGTGTCGAGCGTGTCGGCGGCGGCGATCGCGGCCATGACCTGCGGGTGGATCCTGGCGGCGTTGTCGGAGAAGAAGCGCATGGGTGAGACATGCTGCGATGCGGTGGTGGCGTCAACGGGGGGCTTCGGCCGCTCGGACGTTAGCGACCGCTTTCTTGTTCTCCCGCGAAGGCGGGAGCCCAGTCTGGGTCCCCGCCTTCGCGGGGAAACAAGCTGTCTTGCGGGCGGAGTCCTACTGCCCCTCGTCGTAACCCGGCTTTTCCTCTGGTGGCCGGCGATCGTCGCGGGGGGGCGGGCCTTCCTGGCGGTCGCGGCGGGAGGGGCCGACGGAGATGGTGCCGTCCTCGCCCATCTTCAGGTTGAAGCCCATCCCCTCGATCTCGCCGCCCAGAGGCAAAATAGAGTTGTCCTGGTCTTCCGCCGGCAGTGCGTCAGGATCGACTTCCTCCACCGCCGGAGCCGGCGCGGCGATCGGGGCGATGCCCAGCGCGCTCTGCATGAAGTCGCGCCAGATCCGTGCGGGGATGCCGCCGCCCGACAGGCCGGGGTTCGACGAATTGTCGTCGTTGCCGACCCACACGCCGACCACCAGATCGCGCGCGAAGCCAACGAACAGCGCGTCCTTGTTGTCGGACGTCGTGCCGGTCTTACCGAACGCGTCGACCGTCAGGTTCGCGCCGCGCCCTGTGCCCGTGCGGATCGAGGCCGCCAGCAGGTCGAGCATCTCGTCGTGGATCTTCGACGGCATCTCGGTCGCGCCGCCGGTCAGCGACTGGTACCAGCCCTTCTCGCGCACGTCGGCGAGGCCGCGCGGCTGGACCGGATATTGCTCGCGCGCGATTGCGGCATAGGCGGCGGTCAGTTCGAGCAGCGACACGGTCGAGGTGCCGAGGCCGATAGTGGCCTCGCTAGGGATCGGCGTCGAGATGCCGAGGTCGCGCGCCGCCTTGATCACCGCCTTGACGCCGACCTGTTGCGTGAGTCGCGCAGCCGCCACGTTGGACGAGCGCGCGAATGCCTGGCGCAGCGTGATCGTCCCCTGATAGCGGCCGTCGCTGTTCTTCGGGGTCCAGTCGCCGATCGTCACCGGGCGGTCCTCGATCGTCGAATCGGGAGTGAGGCCCTGGCGCATCGCGGCGAGGTAGACGAACAGCTTGAAGGTCGAGCCGGGCTGGCGGCGGGCCTGCGTCGCGCGGTTGAACGGGCTTTTCGCGTAGTTCTTGCCGCCTATCATCGCGACGACGCGACCATCGGGACGCATCGCCACCAGCGCGACTTGCGCTTGCCTAAGACCTGCCCGCGCCACGGTGCGTTCGGCGGCGCGTTGCAGGCGTGGATCGAGGGTGGTTTGTACGGTGGTCTCCGTTTTGACCTCGCCCGCCTGGTCGCGCGCTTCGGGGAGGATCCAATCGGCGAAATAGGTGCCGTTGGGGAGCTGCGACGGGCGGCTGCCGAGTACGCGCTGCGGCTGGACCGCGTCGCCCTCCGCCTTCGTGAGGAAGCCCGCGTCGACCATCGCGCCGACCACGACCGCCTCGCGCTTGCGCGCCCCTTCGAGGTTGGAGGTCGGGGCGAGGCGTGAGGGTGCCTTGACCAAGCCGGCGAGCATCGCCGCCTGGCCGACGTTGAGCTTGTCGGGGGTGCGGCCGAAATAATGCTTGGCGGCCGCGCTGATCCCGTAGGTGTTGTCGCCGAAATAGACGTTCGAAAGATAGCGCGAGAGGATTTCGTTCTTCGACAGCCATGCTTCGAGCCAGAACGCGATCATCGCCTCGCGGATTTTCCGCGTCGCGGTGCGGTCCGAATCGAGGAAGGCGTTCTTCGCGAGCTGCTGCGTGATCGTCGAGCCGCCCTGGCGGACGCCACCCGAGCCCATGTTCGCCCATGCCGCGCGCGCGATGCCGCGCGGGTCGACGCCCCAGTGCGAATAGAAGCGCCGGTCCTCGATCGCGAGGAACGCCTGCGTGACGTGCGGCGGGAGCTTCGAGGCGTCGACCGACTTGCCGATGATCGCGCCGCGTCGCGCGATCGGCGTGCCGTCGTCCGCGGTCAGCGTGATCGAGGGCGGAGTCGGCGGCTGGAGCGACTTCGACAGCGGCGCGGTGATCGCCAGCCAGATGATCGCGATCACCAGCAGGACGATGCCGATCCCCGCTCCGCGCAGGATCCAGCGACCGATCGGACGCTTGCGCCGCGGCACGCGGGCGGTGGCGTAGGGCGCCGCATCGCGGTCGTCATATGACCCGGACTCGTCACTATCGCGCTCGGCTTCGTATTTCTGGCGCAGGCGTTCGCGTTCGGTGATCAGTCGCTCGCGCTCATAGGCATAGGGCTCGCGGTCGCCGCGCGAACTGGAACGGTCGGGGTCGAAGGGATCGGGGCGCATCGGATCGTTCCAGGTCGGCCAAGCGGCGGACTTTAGTGTGTTATCGTTCTATGACAGCTCGGGCAAGCCTATGCGCATGCCTAACGTGTACCGGGGCTTAGCGACAGCGTCCGTGGTGTTCGCAGCGCGAGAACCGGTCGAAGCCCTGTTGTCATCGCGCGGCGAAACGGGGAAGAGCGTGTCGATGACGTTCGAACAGGATGAAACCGTGGCCGCTTCCGACACTCTCCCCCTCGTCGTTGGCATCGGCGGCACGATCGGCGGCGTCTCGTCGACCGAGCGTGCACTCTGCATCGCGCTCGATGCGGTCGAGAAGCAGGGCTATCGCACGCAGATGTTCGGCGGCGCCGACATGGCGCGGCTGCCGCTCTACGATCCCAAAGCGACGACGCGCACCGCGGACGAACGCGCGTTCGTCGACGCCGTACGCGGCGCATCGGCGGTGATCATCGCCAGCCCGGGCTATCATGGCAGCATCTCGGGCGTGGTGAAGAACGCGCTCGACCTGCTCGAGGAAACCGCGCGCGACGAACGCCCGTATCTGGCGGACATGCCGGTCGGGCTGATCGCCACGGCGTATGGCTGGCAGGCGACCGGCAGCACGATCGCGGCGCTGCGCTCGATCGTCCACGCGCTGCGCGGGTGGCCGACGCCGTTCGCGGCCGCGATCAACACGCAGGTGACGAAGTTCGACGACGAAGGCGGCGCGAACGATCCCGCCGTGATCGAGCAATTGTGTTTGGTCGGGCGTCAGGTGGCGCGGTTCGCGCCGTTGTCCGAGCCGGCGAACTAACAGGTTCGCGCTATCGTCCGTTCGTCCTGAGCGCAGTCGAAGGGCATGCCCCAAGCGAGGGTGCTTCGACTTCGCTCAGCACGAACGCGGTAGGGGAGTTCTGAGGCGTCGTACCCTTTACCGCACCGCCGCGCGGAGGGTGGCGCGGACGCCGGTGTGGGTCGGGTCGTATTCGACGATCGACTGCAGGCTCTGCGCCATCGCGCGGATCAGCTTCGTGCCTAGCCCGGTGCCGCGCGGCGTCGCGTCCTCGGGGATGCCGCAGCCATCGTCCTCGACCGCGAGCAGGAAGACGTCGTCGTCGATCCGGCGGAGCGCCACGCGGACTTCGCCGCCGCTGTTGGGGTAGGCGTATTTGCACGCGTTGGTGACGAGTTCGGTGACGATCACGCCGAGCGACACCGCGCGGTCGGTGGGCAGGCGGATCGGCTCGGCGGCGAGGCTGAGCGCGCGGGGGAGCGCCTCGGTCGACCAGGTCTCGGCCAGTTCGTCGACCAGCGCCCCGAGGTATTCCTGCATGTCGACGCTCTCGACGTCGTTGCTCGTGTAGAGCCGGCGGTGGACCTGCGCGATCGCCTGGATGCGGCGCTGGGTATCCTCCAATGCTTCTCGCGCGGACGGGTCGGTGAGCGCGGTTGCCTGGAGGCGGACCATCGCCGAGACGAGTTGCAGCGAGTTGGCGACGCGGTGGTTCACCTCGCCGAGCAACGCCTCTAGCCGCGCGTTGCTCGCCCGGAGGTCGGCCTCGGCAGACGCCTTTTCCTGTTCGAGCAGGGCACGCGCGCGGACCTGTTCGAAGGAGGCGGCGAGCAGGTCGAAGAAATCCTCGCCGATGGTCTTCACGACGTAATCGGCGGCACCCGCTTTCAGTGCGGCGACCGCGATGCGGCCTTCCTCGGAGCCGGTGACGTACACGACGGGGGGCGGATCGGGCAGGCGGCGGAGTGCTTCGAGGGTTTCGAGGCCGTCCATGCCGGGCATGTAATGGTCGACCGCGATCAGGTCGAAGCGCTGGGCAGCGGCCTTCACGACGCCTTCCGCCCCCGTCTCGGCGACGGTCATCCGGTAGCCGCGGCGCTCCAGCGCACGCGCCGCCAGCCGCCGGATCCCGGCGTCGTCGTCGATGTAGAGGACCCGCGTTTCGCTCACTCGGCTTCGGGGACCTGGATCACCGACAGGAACAGCCCGAGCTGGCGGATCGCCTGCGCGAAACTCTCATAGTTGACCGGCTTGGTGATGTAGACGTTGCAGCCGAGATCGTAGCAGCGCTCGATCTCGACCCTGTCGTCGGTGGTGGTGAGCACGACGACCGGCGTGCGGCGCAGCGGGCTGCCCTCCGCCTTGATCCGCGCCAGGATGTCGGTGCCGCTCATGTCGGGCAGGTTGAGATCGAGCAGGATCATCGCCGGGCCGCTTTTCGCGGGGCCATCGGCGGCGTTGAACAGGAAGTCGAGCGCGGTGGTGCCGTCGGTGAAGTGACGGATATCGTTCAGGATTCCGGCGCGGCGTATGTTCTTCTCGATGAGGCGGGCATGACCCTCGTCATCCTCGATCATCACGATGCCGACGGTCTTGTGATCGTTCATGCTGCGTCCTGGATGGTCATGTGGGTCGGCAGGTTGAGCCGGAAGGTCGCGCCGTCGCCGAGCGTCGACTGCACGTCGATCGTGCCGCCCAGACGATAGGCGAGTGCGCGGACATGCGCGAGTCCGATGCCTTCGCCCGGCTGGTCCTGCGCGCCAGAGCGGCGGAACAGGTCGAACACGCGCTGGTGATCGCGCGGATCGATGCCGCGGCCGTTGTCGACCACCGACAGGATGACGCGGCCGCGTTCGGTATGGCCCTTGACCGTGATCTCGCCGGGGCGGCCGGGTTTCAGGTATTTGGTCGCGTTCTCGATCAGGTTCGACAGGATCTGTTCGAGCGCGAGGCGATCGGTGACGATGGCCGGCATCGGCCGCTCGACTCGCACCACCGCACCGCGATCGTCGACGATGTGCTGCATCGCGCCGACGATCGTGTCGACCAGTTGCGCAGGGTCGATATGCTCGGGGGCGATCGTCCGGCGGCCTTCGCGCGCGAGCTTGAGGATGGCGTTGATCAGCCGGTCCATCTTCTGCGTCGAGGTGCGGATGAAGCCGATCGCCTCGGGCAGGTCCTCGCGCGCCGCCAACCGCGCGTCTTCCGTCAGGATGTGCGGTGCCTCGGCTTCGGCGCGATCGACGAGTTCGGCGAGCGGCCCCGCGGCGGTAGCGAGTTCGGCGGTGAAGCCCATCACGTTGACCAAGGGCGAGCGCAGATCGTGGCTGACGATATAGGCGAAGCGCTGGATCTCCTCGTTCGCGCGGCTGAGGTCGGCGGTGCGTTCCACGACCTGCTCCTCAAGCGTCTCGTTGAGGGTGCGCAGGCTGTCGCGCGAGGCGGCGAGGTCGGCGGTGTAGCGGCGGATCAGCAGGACCGCGAGGATCGCGACGACCAATAGCAGTGCCGCGGCGAGGCCGGCGACCAAGAGGAACAGCGCGCTGGTGCGTTGCTGGCGTTCGGTGCGGATCGCGAGCAGGCGAACCTCGTCGGCGGCCATCGCCTGGAGGCGGTATCGGATGCCGCGCATCAACGGCACGCTGGCATCGACCGCGAACCGGCGCTGCGCCTCCGCGATCCGACCCGTGGCGACCAAGGTCATCGACTGCGTCCGGAGCGCGCGCAACTGGACGAAGCGCGGCTCGATCAGCGCGAGGCGCGCGATCTGGTTGGGGTTGTCGCACGTCAGATGGCGCAGCTTGCGGATCGAGGGCACGAGATTGCCCGCGGTGCGCGCATAGGCGGTCGCGAACAACGGCTTGCCGGCAAGGATATAGCCGCGCCGCGCGGTCTCGGACTGCTCCATCTGGATCTGGAGCGTCGCGACGGCCTGGCGGACGTCCTGCGTGTGCAGGATCTCAGCGGTATAGGTGTGGTTGCGGACGGTGATCCAGCCGATCGCGATCGCCGCGGCGGCCAGCGCGATGAAGCCGAGCGTCATGAACGCGACCAGCCACCGTGCAACCCGCCCCTCCGACGACGGTAATTTCAAGCGTACGCGGACCATAGGGGGTGGGGTGTAGGCGGGCGGAGGTCGTTACGCCAGCGATACTGACGCGTCCGCAAAGACGACCATATTGATCTAGAGCAGCAGATCCTGCGCACTGGCCTTGCCGACGCGACCGCCGCCGCTGCGCCGGTCCATCTCATGGTTGGCGGTGAAGCGAATATCGGGATCGCGGTCGGTCATGAACGCCATCAGCGTCTCGTGATCGAGTTCGGACCATTCCTTGCCGCGGTCAGGGCCGTAGCGGACGCGCGGGATCAGGCCGGGGTCGCGCGACCACTCGACGAGCTGCGCGAAGCTCGCCTCGTTGAGCATGTCCCGCAGGTGGAACGCGGTGACGTAGGCGTCGGGGAACGCGCGGTGCGCGGGCAGGCCCCGCTCGTGCTCCATGCCGTGTGGTTTGCGCCAATAGCGCAGCACCTGGTTCGAGAAGCTGGGCGAGTCGGGCCAGAGGCGGAGCGCGCATTTCCAAGTGCAGATCCACTCGGCGTCGCGGGTGAGCGCGGGGGTGCAGAATTTCTGCTCGAAATCGGCGCGGTGCGCGGCGAGCGCGAGCCGGCGTGGCCACGGGTCGAGCACCTGGCGGGCGCAATCATGCCAATACGGCGCGTCGGCGACATGCTCGTCAAGGATGTGGTGGATCGCCTGGGTCACCGGCGGGATCAGTCGGCCGGGATTGACGAGCAGGCTGCCGCCTTCGCCGTAGATCTCCCAGCGGCCGTCCTCGCCGAGCGCGACGTCCTGCCAGCCGATCTCGCAGACGCCGTGCGCGGGCGGGGCCGAGCCGGTCGTCTCGAGGTCGACGACCCGGATCATCTGGGGTTGCGGTTTGGGCTTGGGGTAGGGGGGCGCCATGCCCGCCATGTGGGGACAAAAGCACGCTTAATCCAGCGCGTATGAGTCCTCGACGTCGAGTTCGCGAACGCCGCGGCGCTGGCGAGCGCGGTCGACGAGCTTGCGCAGGCCTTCGCGACGGTCGCGCGCCATCGGAATGTCGCGGAGCGTGAACTCGCCGCCACTGGTGGTGCGATCGCTCGAGGTGAGGATGATCGTGCCGATGTCGGCCATCTGGTTCAGCAGCGAATAGCCGAGGCGGACGTCCTTGATCCGGTAGAGTTCGATCTCGTCGATCGTCTTGAACAGGATGCCGCGCTTGATGATGAGGCGCTGGTCGGTGATCTCGTAGCTGGCGCTGCGGTTCTTGAGCCAGCGGACGCCGATGATGACGAAGCCGACGCCGGCGAGACAGGTGAGGAGGGTGCCCCAACCGGCAAAGCTGCCGAGTAGCCAGCGCCGCGTGCTGGAGCGGAATTCGTCGACTGGGCGCTCCACGGGGGGACTCCTTGGGGTTGTGGCGGGACGGTAGGCTGGGGTGGTGGTGAGTCAATCATGTGTGGCTGTCGCCGGATATTGCCGCCACTCGCCACGTCGTCGTCATCCCCTCGAAGGCGGGGATCTATAGTCTCCGAACGGTTGAGATCCTCTTCTGAGGTTAGCCAGTCTGGTTTCCCGCCTCCGCGGGAATGACGGGGGAGGGGGCGGCACTGCACTGCCTGCCGCGAGGTGCTCGTCAATTCTGCGAGCGCTCCCTCTACCAGCACCACCCCGGCGGAGGCCGGCGCCCAGTTGGGGGACGTTGCTAACGGGGGGCAGCGCGCCGTTATATCCACCTTTCCAATTGGGCCCCGGCCTTCGCCGGGGTGGTGCAATTCTCGCGGTTAGCGTCGCGTTACACCGCTTGCCGACAGGTGCGCATCTACCTCGGTTAGCAGCGTATCAAGTGCTACCTGGTCCTTTGCCTCCGCCCGCACCGTCAGCATCGCCTGCGTGTTCGAGGCTCTCAGCAGCCACCACCCGTTGGCGGTCGTCACCCTCGCACCGTCCGTGAGGTCCATCTCCGCCCCTTCGGATTTCAACCGAGCGATCACCTCGTCCACCACCACGAACTTGCGCATATCCTCGACCGGAAACCGCAGGTCCGGCGTCGCGACCAGCGCCGGCATCGCATTGCGCAATTCGGACAGCGACTGTCCCGACAAATGCACCGCCCGGATGAGGCGGACGGCAGCATAGTGCGCGTCGTCGAAGCCGTAATATTCGCCGGCGAAGAACAGGTGCCCGCTCAACTCCCCGCCGATCGGCGCGCCGGTGCGGGTCATCGCGGTCTTCATCAGGCTGTGGCCTGTGGCGGCCATCACCGGCTCGCCGCCCAACGCCGTGATTCGGTCGAACAGCGCCTGCGAGGACTTCACGTCGGCGACGATCGGCGCGCCGGGGTGCTCGCGCAGCGCAGGTTCGACCAGAATGGAGAGAATCTGATCGCCCCAGATCACCCGTCCCGCGCCGTCGACCGCGCCGATCCGGTCGCCATCGCCGTCGAACGCCAGTCCGAAATCGAGGTTCTTCTCCGCGACCAGGCGTTTGAGATCGGCGAGGTTCGCCTCTTCGGTAGGATCGGGATGATGGTTGGGAAAATTGCCGTCGACTTCGGCGAAGATCACATGATGCTCACCCGGCAGCAGCTGAACGAGCTTCTCGATCACCGGGCCGGCGGCGCCGTTCCCCGTGTCCCAGCCGATCCGGTACGCGCCGCCCGCGTAGCCTGCCATCAGCCGGCCGACATAGGCGTCCAGGACGTCTGCGGTCGTGACCTCGCCCGCGCCTTCGCTCCAGGCGCCCGACGCGGCGAGCGCGGCCAGGTTCTGGATGTCGTCGCCGAAAAATGGCGCGTGGGCGTGCACCATCTTGAAGCCGTTATACTCGGGGGGATTGTGGCTGCCGGTTACCTGGATGCCGCCATCCACCTCTAGCGTCGCTTCCGCGTAATACAGCATCGGCGAGGTGCTGAGGCCGATGCGGACGACGTCGACGCCGCCGGCGACGAGGCCGGACACGAGCGCGGCTTCGAGTTCGGGGGACGAGTTGCGGCCATCATAGCCGACAGCGACGCGGTGGCCGCCCGCCGCGCGGATGCGGGTGGCGAAGCCTCGGCCGATCGCAACGGCGTCGGCGGGGCCGAGCGCTTTGCCGACGATCCCGCGGATGTCGTATTCGCGGAGCGAGGTCGGGTCGAACTGGTGGGTCATTGGCCTGTCTTTCCGTTCGTGCAGAGTTTGTCCTTCGACTTCGCTCAGGACGAACGGCGGTTTGAGGTTAGCGCGCGCGCTTCAGGAGGAGGTCGCGCGCGGCGTTCACTCGACGGGTCAGGTCGGTCGAGCCGCCGCGGTCGGGGTGGACCGAGGCGATCAGGCGGCGGTGGGCGCTGCGGATCGCGTCGGCGTTCGCGCTGCTGTCTATGCCGAGGATCGAGCGGGCCTCCGCTTCATCCGTTACGACGCGCTGCTTCGGCTTGGGGCGGAGATAATGCCACGCCGCCCAAATAAACAGCGCGGCGACGATCCACTTCACGCAGCGACGTCCGGCGCTTGCTCGACAACTTCGGGCAATTGCAACGCGGCCATCATCTCGCGCAATTCCTGGCGTGCCGCGACATGCGCGAGGCCCATGCTACCGAACGCCTTCGCATCGATCATCGTCAGCCCGGCGGGGAACATCTCGCGGTAGATCACGCGCTCGCCGAGCCCCGGGATGATCCGGAAGCCGACGCGCTTGGCGAGTTGAGCGAGTGCATCCGACACGCGGCGCATGTTGCGCGCCTCGATATGCTGGAGGCGGTTGCGCAGCACGACCCAGTCGATCGTCGTGCCGTCGGCGCGCGCGCGCTGCTTCCGCGCGTCCCAGATCAGTTCGGAATAGAAGCTCGGGCGCGTCACCTGATACGTCTCGGGATCGACCTGGCCGATCAGGTCGAAGTCGACGAAGCTGTCGTTCATCGGCGTCACCAGTGTGTTCGCCAGCGCCGCAGCGGTGCGGGCGAACGGATCGTCGCGGCCCGGCGTGTCGACGACCAGGAAGTCCGAGCCTTCGCACAGCGAGTGCCACAGGTCCTCGAACTGATCCTCGCTCTGGTCGGACAGCGTCGCATGGCGCGGCATCGGCAGCACCGAACCGTTGCGTCTCATCGTCTCGGCGCGGTTGTCGAGATAGCGGCCGACGGTGCGCTGGCGGTGATCCAGATCGAGACACGCGACGCGCGCACCCTTGGCGGCAAGCGCGATCGCGACGTGCACCGCGGTCGTCGACTTGCCGGTGCCGCCCTTCTCGTTGGCGAACACGATGACATGCGTCGAAGCTTGGGGTGAGTCGGGGCCCGTGGCCAACGCGCGTTTCCTTATTGATCGTAACAGTCACCCTTCATAGAAGCCGCGACCGCACTTATCGAGTAGGAGTTTCACGTGGACACCGTCCGGGACCTTAATGCGTTGCGCGAGAGCGTCGCCGCCTTCCGTGCGGCGGGGCAGCGCGTCGCGCTCGTTCCGACGATGGGCGCGCTCCACGCCGGCCATGTCGCGCTGATCGAAGCGGCGAAGCGGCCGGGGACAAAAGTCGTTGCGTCGATCTTCGTCAATCCGACGCAGTTCGGCCCGAACGAGGATCTGTCGCGCTATCCGCGGCGCGAGATGGCCGATATCCGGATGCTCAACGAAGCCGGGTGCGACCTGCTCTGGCTGCCGTCGGTCGAGACGATGTATCCCGATGGCTTCGCGACGTCGGTGCGGGTCTCGGGTGTCAGCGATGGGTTCGACGGCGCCTCGCGGCCCGGTCATTTCGATGGTGTCGCGACGGTCGTGTCGAAGCTATTCAACCAAGTTGGGCCCGATGCGGCGTATTTCGGCGAGAAGGATTACCAGCAGCTCGCCGTCGTCCGGCGGTTCGTGGCGGATCTCGATTTCGCGATAGATATCGTCGGGGTGCCGACGCAGCGCGACGACGACGGTTTGGCGATGTCGTCGCGCAACATCTATCTCGACGATGAGCAGCGCAAGCAGGCCGTGGCCTTGCCGCGAGCCCTCGGCGTCGCGGCGCGAGCGATCGCGAAGGGCGAGGACGTCGAGTCGGTGCTCGACGATGCGCGGACGACGTTGGTCGGGGCGGGGTTCACGATCGACTACGTCGCGCTGGCGGATGCCGAGACGCTGGCGGAGAACCCGGCAGCGGACCGTCCGCGGCGGTTGCTGGCGGCGGCGCGGATGGGCGCGACGCGGTTGATCGATAACATCGCCATCAAGGCGCCAGACGCGTTGTAAAAAATGAGCGTTAACCCATTAACCATTTCGTAGCCCGAATCACGGCACTCTGTCCTCACGAACATTGGGGGCAAGATCATGGGCAGCAGTTTCAAGAACGCGAATATCGGAATCGAACGTCGTCTGGCGGATGCCGCACGCGGCGACGACCGGGCGTGCTACGAACTCGGGATGGTGTATTCGACGGGGACGTCGGGTGTCGTCCTCGACCTGATCGAGGCACACAAGTGGTTCAACCTGGCGGCGGTGTCGGGGCACATCGCGGCGCAGGAGTGCCGGGCTGAGATCGCCGAGGACATGACGGCTCGGGAGATCTCGGTGGCGCAGCGCGCCGCGCGGGATTGGATGCAGTTGACGCAACGCCGGGCTGCTTAATCCTCCCCGGAACGGGGAGGGGGACCGTTCGCCGCTTGGCGAAGGGTGGAGGGGGATTACCACGAGCGTAGCGTTCGTGGGGCTCACCTTACGCAGCGTTACGCTTGGGGAAGCCCCCCTCAACCATCCTTTGGATGGTCCCCCTCCCCTTGCAGGGGAGGATTAGGCTTCGGCTTTCTTCTTTGGCGCGGCTTTCTTGGCGGGGGCCTTTTTCGCCGCCGGCTTCTTGGCAGGCGCTTTCTTCTTCTTCGTTGCCGGCGCCGCGGCGGCGCGTGCGTCGATCAGCGAGGCCGCTTCCTCGAGCGTCAGCTGGTCCTTCTCGATCGACTTGGGCAGCGTCGCGTTGGTGGTGCCGTCGGTGACGTAGGCGCCATAGCGCCCTTCCATCAGCTTGATCTCGGCCTCCGTGCGCGGATGGTTGCCGAGGACCTTGAGCGGTGCCTGAGCCCCCCGCGCGGTGCGTCCGCCGCCGGCCGCCGCTTCGGCGAGCTTCACGACCGCCGCATTCATGCCCGTCTCGAACACGTCGGCCGTGGTCTGGAGCCGCGCGTATTTGCCCGCGTGCTTAAGATACGGTCCGAACTTGCCGATCGTCGAGATGATCGGTTCGCCGGTCTCGGGGTGGTTGCCGACCGTCCGCGGAAGCGACAGCAGCTTGACCGCCCATTCGAGGTTCAGCTCGCCGATGTCCTTCGGGATCGACGCCATCTTGCGGTCTTCGCCTTCGCCGATCTGCAGATACGGGCCGAAGCGTCCCGACTTGCGCTCGATCGGCTGCCCGGTGTCGGGGTGCGTGCCGAGCGTCGAGGGACCCGCATCCGCCTCGGCGTCGCCGCCGGGCTGCGCGAAGCGGCGCGTATATTTGCACTCGGGGTACTTCGAGCACGCGATGAACGCCCCGAACTTGCCGCCGCGAAGCGCCAGCTGCCCCTCGCCGCAGTTGGGGCAGAGCCGCGGATCGCCGCCGTCAGCCTTGGCCGGGAACAGATACGGCGCGAGGAAGGTGTCGAGTTCGGCGGTGATCGCCGACGGTTGCTGCTCCATCACCTCGTTGGTACGCGGTTTGAAATCGCGCCAGAACGCGTCGAGCACCGACTGCCACTGCGCGCGGCCGCCGGAGACGTCGTCGAGTTCTTCTTCCAGCTCGGCGGTGTAGTCGTAGCCGACGTACTTCTCGAAGAAGCGCTCGAGGAACGCCGTCACCAGCCGCCCGCTCTCCTCGGCGAAGAACCGATTCTTCTCGATCCGGACGTAGGCGCGGTCCTTTAGCGTCTTGATGATCGACGCGTAGGTGGACGGGCGGCCGATGCCGAGTTCCTCCATCCGCTTGACCAGCGAGGCTTCGGAGAAGCGCGGCGGCGGCTGGGTGAAATGCTGCTCGGCGTCGACCTTCTTCTTGGCGGGCGCATCGCCCTCGCGCATCCGCGGCAGGCGGCGGGCGTCCTCATCGGCCGAGTCATCCGACCCTTCCTCGTACAAGGCGAGATAGCCGGGGAAGAGCACGACCTGGCCGGTGGCGCGGAGGATGTTGCGGCCGGTGCCGTCGGCCATCTCGACCGTGGTGCGCTCCATCCGCGCGGACGCCATCTGGCTGGCCAGCGCGCGCTTGAAGATCAGGTCGTAGAGGCGTGCGTGATCGCCGCCGCCGGCCTTGTCCTTGCCGAAATCGGTCGGGCGGATCGCTTCGTGCGCTTCCTGCGCGTTCTTCGCCTTCGACTGATATTGCCGCGGCTTGTCGGGGACATAGCTCGCGTCGAAGCGGTTCGCGACGGCCAGGCGCGCGGCGCTGATCGCGCTCGAATCCATCTGCACGCCGTCGGTACGCATGTAGGTGATCGTGCCGTCCTCGTAGAGGCCCTGCGCGATCCGCATCGTGTGATCGGCCGAGAAACCGAGTTTCCGCGATGCCTCCTGCTGCAGGGTCGAGGTCGTGAACGGCGGTGGCGGGTTGCGACCGGCGGGCTTGGTCTCGACCGACTGGACGGAGAAATTGCCGTCGAGCACGGCCTGCTTGGCGCGCAGGGCATCGCCTTCGTTGCCGATCGACAGGCGGTCGAGCTTGTTGCCCTCGAACTGCGTCAGCCGCGACGTGAACGCGGTGCCGTCATGCTCCATCTCGGCGGTGACGGACCAGTATTCCTGCGGCTTGAAGACGTCGATCTCGCGCTCGCGCTGGACGATCAAACGGAGCGACACCGATTGGACGCGACCGGCCGACTTGGCGCCGGGCAGCTTGCGCCACAGCACCGGCGAGAGCGTGAAGCCGACCAGGTAATCGAGCGCGCGGCGGGCGCGATAGGCGTCGATCAGGTCGTCGTCCAACTCGCGCGGGTTCTTCATCGCCTCGGTCACCGTGGCCTTGGTAATCGCGTTGAAGGTGACGCGCTCGACCTCCTTGGGCAGCGCCTTCCGTGCGCGCAGCACTTCGCGGACATGCCACGAGATCGCCTCGCCCTCGCGATCGGGATCGGTCGCGAGGATCAGGCGGTCAGCGATCTTGGCGAGATCGGTGATCGCCTTCAGCTGCTTCGACTTGTCCGCGTAATTCTCCCACGTCATTGCGAACGCATCGTCGGGATCGACCGAACCGTCCTTGGGCGGCAGGTCGCGGACATGGCCGTAGCTGGCCAGGACGCGGTAATCGCTGCCCAGATACTTCTCGATGGTTTTGGCCTTGGCAGGCGATTCGACGATGACAAGCTGCATGGGGAAACCGGGGTCCTTACGTGTACGCGTACGAGGGTGGGGACGAAGGGGCGGTGCCGTCAACCCGCAGAGGGTTCAGAGTGAAGTGCAGAAAGTGCAGACGCTGGCGCGGGTTTTCCAGAGGGTCGCGAGCGAGAGGGGGCGAGATTGACAGCATATCCTTTGAGGATGGCAGGCTGCGGCGATGTAGGACTGCGTCCGCGAAACCGCCGGCACGGGCCACCGGTTTGAGCCTTTGCCGAAGTCAAATTGACCGATTCGGGTCTTTGTCGAAGCCAAATCGGGGGCGATCATGCGCGGCGAACTTACTTTGCATTAACCAGGCGGTGCATAGGTAAGCGTATGAAATTCCAGCTAAGTCGGATGTGGATCCCTGCGCAGATCGCTAATGCGACAGTTGCGCTCGTCGCGTTGACGATGTGGCCGCCAGCATCGGGTTCGATGCTGTTGGTGCCGCTCGATCAAGATGGCGGAGCGGCGGTGCAGGGTGCGCTGGCGGGCGGCGCGGCGTTGCTCGGGGCCGGGCCGATTCCGGGATCGCTGGTTGTCGTTGGCGATCGTGCCCGCATTGCCCCCCAGGTCGCGTGGAATATCGTCATTATGGCCGCTCCGCCCGCAGGCTGCGGGGCCGATGTCGGTGCTGGGAGGCCAGCATGAATCGAATCGCCGCAGTGCTGAAGTCGGCCTTCTCCCAGCTGAATTTCGGGGCGAAACTGGGGGCCACCGCAAAAATCGGGGATGATGCCGGCCTCAACCCGCTCGACCGGCTGCGGCGTCGCGCCGTCCAAGCCTGGGCGGTGATCGGCTGGATTTCGCTGGGGGGGCTACTGATAGGCAACGCCGTATTGGGCGCGGGCGCGAGCGTCCCGCTGTTGGTCATCGGCGCCATCATCACGGCGGGGCCGACCGCGATGGCGCTCCGCGGGCGCTACGATGTCGAGGCCCGGACGTTAATGGGGTCGCTCGCCGCGGTGATCCCGGCAATGCTCGTTTTCCTGCTCAAGGGGCATCCGTGGCAGATGGATGCACACATGTATTTCTTCGTCGGGATGGCGGCGCTGGTAATGTTGGCGGACTGGCGGCCGATCGCGCTGGCGACGGTGCTGACTGCAGCGCATCATCTTGCGCTCGAATGGTGGGCCCCGGAATTCGTGTTCACCGGCACGGGCAATCTCGGCCGGGTGATCTTTCATGTCGTGGCGGTCGGGCTGCAATTCGGCGCGTTGACGGTGCTGACGATCCAGCTCGAGCGGCTGTTTCGGTCACAGAGCGCGGCGTTGCGGCGGTCGCGCGAGTTGACGGAGTTGGCGGAGGACGGTCAGCGGCGGACCGAAGAGGCGATGCATCAGGCGCGTGCGGCGGAGGCGGTGGCGGCGCGAGAACGCCAGCAGCGCGAGGACCAGGCGACGCGGATCGCGAGCGAGCGGCGCGGCGAGCTGGTGACGCTGGCGAACGAGTTCGATCACTCGGTGACGTCGGTGGTGAAGAGCATCGGTCAGGCGACCGAACGACTAGAGCATGCGGCTGTGCGGCTCGAGGACGTTACCGGCGGCGCGACCCAAGATGCGGTTGAGGCGGCATCGGGCGCAGGCCGGGCGGCGCGCGACATAGCGCATGTCGCGTCGTCGATCCGCGACCTGTCCGAATCGATCCGGACGATCGCGATCGCGGCCGATCAGCAATCGGAATTGACCGTGGTGGCAAGCCTGGAGGCGCAGCGCAGCGTGCAGACGGTGGCGATGCTGGAGGATCACGCGGTCCAGATCGAGGTCTTTCTCGACGATATCCGCGAACTGGCGAGCAAGACCAATTTGCTGGCGCTGAACGCGACGATCGAGGCGGCACGGGCGGGCGACGCTGGGCGCGGGTTCGCGGTCGTCGCGGGTGAAGTGAAAGTGCTGTCGGCGGATACCAAGCGGGCAAGCGACCGGATCAGCACGCTGCTCGCCGGGATCCGCGAAGGCGTCGCAGATACGGGTGAGAAACTGCGCAGCGTCAACACCGCGATCGGCCAGGTCTCGGTGGCGGCATCGGGGATCGCGACTGCGGTTGGCGAGCAGCGCTTCACGGCGCAGGAGGTCGATGCGGGTACGGCGCGCGCGGTCGACGCGGCGGACGAGATCGGCACCCGGATCGACGGCGTGGCGGCGGCGGCGGGATCGGCCTCGTTATTGTCGGCGTCGGTGCGGGGCAGTGCCAGCGACCTGGCAGCGAGCGCGCGAAATTTGCGGTCGTCGACCGACCTGTTCGTCTCGTTCCTGCAATCGGACGATGCGGCGGCGGCTTAGTTCCCAAGTCGCCCCCAATCTTTTCGAGATTAGCGCTCAAGCGACCCTTGCCTTGGGGGGCTCGGTCGACGATCGTGAATGTCCGGGTGGAGCGGCGTCAGGTCAGGCTGACCCGGCCGCCGGCGTGGCGTTCGAGGCGGCCGCTTAGCTCGAGTTCGAGCAACACCATTTGCACGACGGCGGGGGGAAGGTGCGACTGACGGATGAGTTCGTCGATCGCGACCGCGACCGGGCCTAGCAGGTCGGTGATCCTGCGGCGGTCGGTATCGCTGGCATCCTGTGAGGGCGAGGCGGCGTAGGTTTCGATCGGGGAGCGGACCGAGCGCGGGTCGAACGGGCGGATCTGTTCGAGGATGTCGGCGGCGGATTGAACGAGCGTGGCGCCTTCGCGGATCAGGAGGTTGCAGCCTTGCGCGCGGGGATCGAGCGGGCTGCCGGGGACGGCCATAACTTCGCGGCCGGATTCGTTGGCGAGGCGCGCGGTGATCAGCGAGCCGGATTTGGGGACGGCCTCGACCACCACCGTGCCGATCGCGAGGCCGGCGATGATGCGGTTGCGCGAGGGGAAATTGCGCGCCTTGGGCTCTGTGCCAGGGGGCTGCTCGGCAAGGAGGAGGCCCTCGGTGGCGATGCGCTCCTGCAGTACGGTGTTGTCGGGTGGGTAGGCGATGTCGATACCGCTGGCGATGACGCCGATCGTGGCACCGCTGGAACCGCCGCCCAGCGCGCCGATATGCGCGGCGGTGTCGATGCCGCGGGCGAGGCCGGAGACGATCGTGGTGCCTTCCTCGGCGAGTTGCAGCGCGAGCTGGCGGGCGAAGCGGCAGGCCGCGGCGGACGCGTTGCGCGCGCCGACCATGGCGATGCAGGGGCGGCTGGCGTGCGCGATGTCGCCGCGGAATATGAGGGCCGGGGGGGCGGTCTCGATCTCGGCGAGCAGGCGGGGATAGTCGGGGTCGTCGAGGAAGAGATAGCGCGCGCCGAGCCTGGCGGAGGCGGCCATTTCGCGTTCGACTAGCGCTGCGTCGGCGATTTTCGGCGCGCGTCCGCCGCCACGCTGGGCGAGCACGGGGAGTGCTTCGATCGCGGCGTCGGCGCTGCCGAAGCGGGCGATGAGCTGGCGATAGGTAACCGGTCCGATCCCGGTCGTGCGGATTAGCCGAAGTCTTGAGACCGTCGGGTCAGCCACTCTTTTGCCGGTTGGAACCGATGCGCGGCTCGGTGCCGGAGAACAGGCGTTCGATGTTCTCGCGGTGCTTCCACAGGACGATCAGCGCTAGCGCGAGGAGCAGCAGGACGAGGTCGAACCGGCCGAACAGCGCCGCGGCAAACGGCGCGCTGAGCGCGGCGGCCATGCCCGCGACCGAGGATATCCGCAGACCCGCGAGCAGGCCGAGCCAGACGACCGCGTACACCAGTCCGAGCGGCCAGTGGAGCGCGACGACGATGCCCATGAGCGTCGCGACGCCCTTGCCGCCCTTGAACTTCAGCCAGACGGGGTAGCAATGGCCGATGAACGCACCGGCCGCTGCGAGCAGCGCGTTGCCCGGGAACAGGTGTGCGACCAGCAGCACGGCGACTGCGCCCTTGGCCATGTCGAGCAGCAGCGTGGCGGCGGCGAGGCCCTTTCGACCGGTGCGCAGGACGTTGGTCGCGCCGATGTTGCCCGAGCCGATCGTGCGCAGATCGCCCGCGCCGCCGAGCCGCGTAAGGATGACGCCGAACGGGATCGAGCCGAGCAGATAGCTCAGCACGAGCGATAGCGTGGGCGCGACCCAGAGAATTTCCGTCTGCAACTATGTCCCCCGTTCTGGAGGGGCTTATAAACGACGCGGGGCTGACGGCAAATGGCGTCGCTGGGCATCGATCTCACGCCTCCCGTCATCCTGTCGAAAGTCAGGACCCAGGATTACAGGCGGTGTCTTTCGTGGCTCTGGGTCCTGACTTTCGTCAGGATGACGAGAAGGAGCTCTGGTTCCGGCGGGGCCTTCCGTCCTAAGAGCGCCGCATGGACACGCGCCCCATCCTGTTCTTCGATTCCGGTGTCGGCGGGTTGTCGATCGTCGGTCCGGCGCGCGCGGCGCTGCCCGATGCGCCGTTCGTCTATGCCGCCGACTCGGCCGGTTTTCCGTACGGGACCAAGAGCGAGGCGGAGATCGCGGCGCGGGTGCCGGTGTTGCTGGGGCGGCTGGCGGAGCGGTATCGGCCGCGGTTGATCGTGATCGCGTGCAATACGGCCTCGACGATTGCGCTGCCGGTGGTGCGCGCGGCGCTCGACCTGCCGGTGGTCGGAACGGTGCCGGCGATCAAGCCGGCCGCGCTGCTTTCGAAGACGCGAACGATCGGCGTGCTGGGGACCGAGGCGACGGTGCGGCAGGCGTATGTCGATGATCTGGCGGCGAAGTTCGCGGGCGATTGCACGGTGCTGCGCTACGGCTCGGCGGCCCTGGTCGAGATGGCCGAGGCGAAATTGCACGGCCGAGTCGTCGCGCCGGAACGCTATGCAGCGGTGCTAGATGGCTTGTTTTCACAACCTGGTGGCGGGGCGATCGACGTGATCGTCAATGCCTGCACGCATTTTCCACTGGTGGAAGCGGAGCTTGCGGTCGCTGCTCCCGGCGTGCGCTTCGTCGATGGCGGACCGGGGATCTCGCGGCGGATCGTGCATCTCATGCAGGGCGAATCTTGGTCGGGAGCGGGGGAGGGCGTTGCCGTTTTCACCCGGTTGGGCGACGAGGAGCGCGCGCTCGGACCCGCCTTGGCGGCGCACGGGTTTGGCAGGATCGAGCAGCTTTAAGCGCTGACCTGGGACAATGTGCCACCTTGCGTCGCGGCCGCATCGTGGCAATG
Source organism: Sphingomonas sp. PP-F2F-G114-C0414 (assembly GCF_003688595.1). GTDB lineage: Bacteria > Pseudomonadota > Alphaproteobacteria > Sphingomonadales > Sphingomonadaceae > Sphingomonas. The sequence continues at coordinate 59,630 of NZ_RCWT01000013.1, read as the reverse complement.
TGCTGCCAGGATGAGGAAAGCGATCACCGTAAGAGCGGTATTACGCTGGAACTGAGTGAAAGTGAGGCGTAGTGCCCAAGGCCATGATTATCGACGGCAAAACGGCAACGGACGGCATCAGTGGTCCGCGAGTTGATTATTCGCGCGTGTTCACGCAGGCGATCGACCGGTTGCATGCCGAAGGGCGCTACCGGGTGTTCATCGACATCCTCCGCAACAAGGGCGCGTTTCCGAACGCGCGCTGCTTCGCCGGGCATAACGGGCCGAAGCCGATCACCGTCTGGTGCTCGAACGATTACCTCGCGATGGGCCAGCACCCCAAGGTGATCGCGGCGATGGAAGAGGCGTTGCACGACGTCGGCGCGGGCTCGGGCGGCACGCGCAATATCGGCGGCAACACGCATTACCATGTGGACCTGGAAGGCGAACTCGCCGACCTGCACGGCAAGGAAGCCGCTTTGCTGTTCACCAGCGGATATGTGTCGAACGAGGCGACCTTGGCGACGTTGGCCAAGGTGCTGCCGGGCTGCATCATCTTTTCCGACGAGCTGAACCACGCATCGATGATCGCGGGCATCCGCAACTCGGGCTGCGAAAAGCGCGTGTTTCGGCACAACGATCTCGCGCATCTTGAAGAGCTTCTCGCGGCCGAAGATTCGGCGGCACCGAAGCTGATCGCGTTCGAGAGCGTGTATTCGATGGAGGGCGACATCGCGCCGATCTCGGCGGTGTGCGACCTCGCCGACCGGTACAACGCGCTGACCTATTGCGACGAAGTCCACGCGGTCGGGATGTATGGCGCGCGCGGCGGCGGCATCTCGGAGCGGGACGAGGTCGCGCACCGGATCACGATCCTCGAGGGGACGCTTGGCAAGGCGTTCGGCGTGATGGGGGGCTATATCGCCGCCGATCGCACGATCGTCGACGTGATCCGTTCGTATGCACCGGGGTTCATCTTCACGACGTCGCTGTCGCCGGTGCTGGTCGCTGGCGTCCTGGCTAGCGTGCGGCATCTGAAGGCGTCCAGCGTCGAGCGCGAGGGGCAGCAGGCGTCGGCCGCGATGCTGAAGGCGATGCTGAAGGACGCCGGGCTGCCGGTGATGATTGGCGATACGCATATCGTGCCGCTGATGGTCGGCGATCCGGTCAAGGCGAAGAAGATCAGCGACGTGCTGCTTGCCGAATACGGCGTGTATGTGCAGCCGATCAACTATCCGACCGTGCCGCGCGGCACGGAACGGCTGCGGTTCACGCCGGGCCCTGCGCATACCGAGGCGATGATGCGCGAACTGACCGATGCGCTGGTGGAGATCTGGAGCCGGCTGGACCTGCGCAAGGCGGCTTGAGGCTCAGTCGACGATAATGTCGATGTTCAACTCTGGGATGGCAATAGGCTGGCCGAACGGGATCAGCCGTTTGTCCTCGTAATCACCGGCGCGGGGCTTGGCCATCACATGCGTCCGACGCGCGTTGATATCGACGACCCAATAATGTGGCACGAACGCCTCAGCATAGTCGCTTCTCTTGGCGCCGAGATCGAGCGCGAGGCTCGTATCCGCGATCTCGACAGCGAGAAACAGCGCAACGCGGTCGAACAAGGTCGCGCGCAGATCGGGATCCCGAAGCACTGCCACATCCGGTTCGCGTAGCGTGTCGGCGGCCAAGCGGACGGTCGGCTCCTGCCCGACGATCCATTCGGTGCCGAGCGCGGCGAAGGCGGATTGCAAGCGCAGGAAGGCGATGCGCTGCGCGTTCCAGTGCGGTACGTTTGCCGGTGACATCCGCATAATCTCCCCGTTGACCAGTTCGACCTTGCCTAGCCAGTCGGCAATCGGCGGATGACGGACGAGCTCCATGAACTCGGCGGTGGTGAAACGCGCGGGCCTGGAAGCCATTTGGGTGATGTGCTCGGCGACGCTCATAGCGTCAGTATAGCATTCCCGCGGACCCGAGTCACAGTATAGCCGCCAGTAACGTCAGGACGCCAAGGCCTAGCGACAGGGGTATGCGCAAGGCCATCCAGCCGGGTGGCGCGATGCCGGCGCGGACCAGCGCGCGGTCGACGAGCAGCGCGGCGATCAGGCTGATGCCGAGCACGACCAGCGACGGACCGGGCCAGCGCAGGCCGACCATCCAGGGCCAGGCGGTGGCCAGCGCGATCAGCGAGGGTGCGACGCTGGCGAACCAGAGCCAGCGCGGTGGCGAATCGGTGCGCGCGGCCAGACCCCACCAGAGACCGCCGAGGAAGCTCAGGATGATCGCGGCGTAAGCGTAGGCGATCGCCAGCGCGGAGAATCGGCTTTGCGGATCGCCGCTCAGCAGCAGCGCGACCGCCGCGAGTTGCGGGAGGAGGCCGCTCAGCCCCAATAGGCGCGCGATCGGCGGGATGCCGCCGGTCGCGGCGGGTCGCTGGGGCATCAGACGCGCGCGACCACGCCGGTAGCGACGACCGGGCCGGTCGGCAGGCCGGTCGGCGAGCCGCCGAGCGGTTCGACCGATATCGCCAGCGTCGCGCCGGGGGTTATGCGCCCGCGGTCGACGCCCTTCGGCGCGAGCGAGGTCGGACGGCCGGAGAGCAGGCCGAGCGAATGCGGCACGCCGTCGCCACCGATCACCCAGAGTTGCGCGACGCGCGCGTTCGGAACGCCGGGACCTGCGGCGACGCGGAGCGCGCCGTTTGCGGGATCGTACACTGCTGCAACCGGCGACTTCGCATCGCCGAGCATCGCCACAAGCACGCTGGTCGGGCGCGCGGCCGGTATTGAGGGGGCGATCGGTTGCGAGACGGGCACGGTCGGCTCTGGACGGACCATGACGAACAGCAACAGCGATGCGGCGATCGCGCTGGTGACGGCGGCGAGCGCCGGCCAAGCGAAGCGGCTCGTTTGCGCAGAGGCTGGCGTACCATCGAGACTGGCTTCGATCCTCGCGGCGAGATGCGGCGGCGCGGCGCGTTCGGGCCAGAGGTCGAACAGGACTGCCAAGCGCGACCGCCACCATTCGACCTGGGCGGCGAAACCGGGTTCGGCGAGCACGCGGCGCAGCGCTGCCCCACGCTCTTCACCGTCGAGCAGGCCGAGTGCGAGTTCGGCGGCGGCAACGTCCTCAGGCACGCCGGTATCGGGGGTCGGATCAACCATCGAGGCAATCCTTCAGGCGGGCGAGGCCGCGGCGGACCCAGCTCTTCATCGTGCCCAGCGGCACGGCGCGCTTGATCGCGAGTTCGGCGTAGGTGATGCCGTCGAAGAACGCGGTGCGGATCGCGTCGCGCTGTTGCGGTTCGAGACCGTCGAGGCACTCGATCAGTTCGCGCGAGGATTCGCTCGCCAGCATCCCTGCCTCTGCACCCTCGCCGGGATCGGCGACGTCGGGCGCATCGTCGAGCGGACTAGTGCGGCGGACGCCTTGCGCACGCTGCCAGTCGATGGCGCGGTTGCGCGCGATCGTCGCCAACCAGGTTATCGGGCTCGCGCGGCCGGGTTCCCAGGCACCGGCGCGTTTCCAGATCGTGAGATAGACCTCGTGCAGCACATCCTCCGCGGCTTGGGCGTTGCCACAGATACGGTGGGTGATCCCGAAAAGCTTCGCGCTGGTAAGCGTATAGAGTTCGCGAAACGCTTCGCGGTCCTCCTGGCCAGTTCGCAGCAGCACTTCGGAGAGGTGCGCGCGGGCGGCGTCGGCGTTGGCATGTGCGATAGTCACGGACGGGAACCTAGCGGCTAAGTCGCTCGCGGCAATAGCCTTCGCCGGGCTTCACGGTGAGGCAGTCGGTTTTGCCGAACAGATATTTTAGCCCGGTCGCGTCACCGTTGGTCGGGCGCAGAGTTTCGCGGATGCCTTTGCGATCGAACGATATCGTGTCGCCGGTCGCGGTGCCGTCGAACGTGCCCTTGTTGTCGAGGTCCCACTGCATGGTGAGCGCGTAGTGACCAGGTGCCGCGGCATGGGCGACGTCGAGCACCATGCCTTCTACGCCGATCCAGCGGCCGGTGTAGTCGGGCGCTTTGGGCTTTGGGGCAGCGACCTTGCGCTCGACCGATCCGGCGGAGGTCATGTTGCCGTCGCTGCTGGTATCGGGGGCGGGGCCGGAGCAGGCGGTCAGCGCGGCGGCGGCAAGCAGGGTGAGGGCTTTCATGGACGTCTCCTATGGCGCAGGCGAGCGAGTCAGCATTGTGCTCCGTCATCATGACGAAATTCAGGACCCAGAGTAACGCAGAACGGCGCTTTGTAACCCTGGGTCCTGACTTTCGTCAGGATGACGGAGTTAAGTGGGATGCCGTCGTCATCACGACCCGCGAACAGGTGTGGCAAATCCGCGCTCGGGTCGGTATGGGGCTGGGCACCCGATCCCCCGTCACAGGAATACGCCAGGTGCGCATCGCCATCGCGTCCGATCATGCTGCCGTTTCGTTGAAAGCGGTGCTCGCCGCGTGGCTGCGCGAGGCGGGACATGATGTGCTCGATCTCGGGCCCGAGGGCACCGCCAGCGTCGATTATCCCGATTACGGGTTCAAGCTGGCGTCCGCGATCGCCGATGGTAGCGCGGACCGCGGCATCGCGCTGTGCGGCTCCGGGATCGGCATCTCGATCGCCGCCAATCGCAATCCAGCCTGCCGCTGCGCGCTCGTGTCCGAACCGCTGTCGGCGAGCCTTGCGCGCATCCACAACGACGCCAACGCTATCGCGATGGGCGCCCGCCTGATCGGCGAAGAAATGGCGAAGGCGTGCGTCGAAGCTTTCCTGTCCGCCGAATTCGCCGGCGGCCGTCATCAACTCCGTGTCGACAAGTTAAAGGTCCCCGCATGAGCACTCAGCCCCGCGAACTCCACGATGTCCAGCCCGATGGCTTTTTCACGCGCGGCCTGGCCGATGCAGACGCTGCCGTATTCGCCGGCGTGGCTGCCGAACTCGAGCGCGAGCAGACGCAGATTGAGCTGATCGCGTCGGAGAACATCGTCTCGAAGGCGGTGCTCGAGGCGCAGGGTTCGGTGTTCACGAACAAGTACGCCGAGGGCTATCCGGGCAAGCGCTATTATCAGGGCTGCGCGCCGTCGGACGTTGTCGAGACGCTCGCGATCGAGCGTGCCAAGCAGATCTTCGGCTGCGGGTTCGTCAACGTGCAGCCGCATTCGGGCGCGCAGGCGAATGGCGCGGTGATGCTCGCGCTCGTCAAGCCGGGCGACACTATCCTCGGCATGAGCCTCGATGCGGGCGGCCACCTGACGCACGGCGCGAAGCCGGCGATGTCGGGCAAGTGGTTCAACGCGGTCCAGTACGGCGTCGATGCGACCACGCATTTGATCGACTATGACCAGGTCGAGGCGCTGGCGGTCGAGCATCAGCCGAAACTGATCATCGCGGGTGGCTCGGCCTATCCGCGCGTCATCGATTTCGCGAAGTTCCGCGCGATCGCGGACAAGGTCGGCGCGTATTTCATGGTCGACATGGCGCATTTCGCCGGGATCGTCGCAGCCGGACTGCACCCGACCCCGTTCGGCCATGCACATGTCGTGACGACCACCACGCACAAGACTCTGCGGGGCCCGCGCGGTGGCATGATCATGACCAATGACGAGGGCGTAGCGAAGAAGATCAACTCGGCGGTGTTCCCGGGGCTCCAGGGCGGGCCGCTGATGCACGTGATCGCAGCGAAGGCGGTCGCGTTCGGCGAGGCGCTGCAGCCTGATTTCAAAAGCTACATCGCGGCGGTCGTCGAGAACGCGAAGGTGCTGGCGGCGACGCTCAAGGAGCGCGGATCGGATGTCGTCTCGGGCGGCACCGACACGCATCTCGCGCTGATCGACCTTACGCCGCTGGGCATCACCGGGCGCGATGCGGACGAGGCGCTGGAGCGCGCGGGGATCACCTGCAACAAGAACGGCATCCCCAACGATCCGCTGCCGCCCGTCAAGACCAGCGGCATCCGCGTCGGCTCGCCCGCGGGGACGACGCGTGGGTTCGGCCCGGCGGAGTTCCGCGAGATCGGCAACATGGTCGCCGACGTGCTGGACGGCCTTGCGAAAAAGGGCGAGCATGGGGACCCGGAAGTCGAGGCGGACGTTCGGACCCGCGTGCGGGCCCTGTGCGCGCGCTTCCCGATCTATCAAGGATAAGTAGCATGTCGAAGTTCGACGACGTCCAGAACGACATCAAGGCGACCCCCGGCCTCGGCAAGAGCATGGCCAAGTGGAGCGCACTCGGCGCGGTCGTGGCGATCCCGGTGCCGGTGATCGGCCCGATCTTCGGCGCACTCGCGGGCGCGGGCTACGCGTACTACAAGGGCAAGAAGAAGGTCTGAATGCGCTGCCCCTTCTGCGGACATGAAGACAGCCAGGTAAAGGACAGCCGCCCCACCGAAGACGGGGCGGCGATCCGACGCCGGCGCCAGTGCGAAGGGTGCGCCGCGCGTTTCACGACGTTCGAGCGGATTCAACTGCGCGAGCTGTTCGTGTTGAAGAGCGAGGGGCGCAGGGAGCCTTTCGACCGGGAGAAGCTGCTCAGGTCGTTGTCGATCGCTACGCGGAAGCGGGCGATCGAGGCGGGGCGGATCGAAAAGCTGGTGAGTGGAATCCAGCGGCGGCTGGAGACGCTGGGCGAGAACGACGTGACGTCGAAGCGGATCGGCGAGATGGTGATGGACGGGCTCAAGGGGCTCGATTCGGTCGCGTATATCCGGTTTGCGAGTGTTTATCGCGATTTCAGCGAGGCGAAGGACTTCGAGGCTTTTGCCGGGAGTGTTGAGGAGGTTGGGCGGGCAGAGTGATGTGCTCCCTTACTTGTCCTTCGATACGCGCTCTCGACTTCGCTCGATCGCTACTCGGGACGAACGGAATGGGAGTGAGTCCGCCCCTCATGATACGTCCGGTCGCCCATCTCCAGACCGGACCTTTCCCCACTCCCGTTCGTCCCGAGTAGACGTCGAGCTTGTCGAGACGACGTATCGAGGGATAAGCCCCAAAAATGACATTCTGGGCCTATGTGGTGCGCTGCGCCGATGACAGTTATTACACCGGACATACGGACGATCTGGAGCGCCGGATCGGCCAGCATAATCTCGGCGAGATCGCGGGATACACGCAGACGCGACGCCCGGTGACGCTGATGTGGTGCCAGGATTTCGGCAGCCGGCAGGAAGCGCTCGAAGCGGAGTTCCAAGTCAAGGGCTGGTCGCGGCGCAAGAAGGAAGCGCTCGCGCGGGAGGATTGGGCGGATCTGCACGATGCGGCGATTCCCCCGCGGGAGCGTGCCCTTCGACTTCGCTCAGGGCGAACGGAAGGTGGGGGCATCTCTTCGGAAGAGGAGATGCGTGTCATTTCGGGTGGTGAGACCCACGACCGATCGGAAGAGGGGGAGGGGCCCCCATCTTCCCCCCCCGTTCGTGCTGAGCGAAGTCGAAGCACCTTGGCGGACGAAATCCCACCTCCAGTCATAGTCCTGGTCCGCCCCCAACTCGGCGAAAACATCGGTAAGGCCGCGCGCGCGATGCTGAACTTCGGGCTCACCGAAATGCGCCTCGTCTCCCCCAGAGACGGCTGGCCCAACCCCTCCGCCGGCCCCGCCGCCAGCGGTGCCGACATCGTCCTCCAGAACGCCAAGGTCTACGACAGCGTCGCCGCCGCCACCGCCGACTGCGCGCAGGTGTTCGCCACCACGGTGCGCAAGCGCGGCGTCACCAAACCCGTCGTCACCCCCGAGCAGGCCGCGACCGAGATCCACGCCGCCCCCGGCCGCTCCGCGATCCTGTTCGGGCCCGAGCGCTCCGGCCTCGAAACCGACGACGTCGCAGTCGCGCGGACGATCATTACGGTGCCGATCAATCCGGAGTTCGGCTCGCTCAATCTTGCCCAGGCGGTGATCCTGGTCGCATATGAATGGTCGAAGGGCCTCACCGCCGAGCGCGAACTGTCGCAGCCGTCGATCAACCCGATCATGCCGCCTGCGCCGCAGGAGGAGCTCGACGGGATGATCGGGCAGCTCGATGCGATGCTAATGGGGGCGGGGTTCTTCCACCTGCCCGACAAGATGCAGTCGACACGGCGAACGCTGCGGACGCTACTGACCAAGCCGGCCTGGTCGAGCCAGGAGATCCGAACTCTCCGCGGCGTGCTGTCGTCGCTGGCGGGGAAGCGACCGCGAGCCTAGCGCCGGTCGAAGGCGGCGAGTTCGTAGGCGATCGAGGCTTCGACCAGGCGTTCCCACAGATCCGCGACCACGGCCTCCGGAACGCCCAGTCTCGCCGCCTCGGCCCGCGCGTTGTCGATCACCTGCGCCTTCCGCGCTTCATCCCGCACGTGCCCGCGCTCGGGCTTGATCCGCGCGGCGGCGTCCATGTACGCGAACCGCTTGGCGATGAGCGCGACCAGGTCGCGGTCGAGCGCATCGACGCCTGCGCGGACGTCGGTCATGGTGGTGCAATCTGGGCCAGGGAGAATGGTCATGCGCCGTCTCTTGCCGAGCCCCATCCGGCCTGTCCAGCTTGACTCTGGACCGCCCCCCGTCTAGGCGCCCGCCTTCGCAATGGCCCTGCACCCCGGTGAAGCGGTGGCCCTGCCCTGTCTGGACATCCGTCTCGTACAGCCAGCAGAGCGATACCGGGAACAACGTTGTTAGCATTTGCCAAGGACTTACTATGTCGAAGCGTCAAAGCGCGAAGTACAAACTCGATCGCCGTATGGGCGAGAACATCTGGGGTCGTCCCAAGTCGCCGGTCAACAAGCGCGAATACGGCCCGGGCCAGCACGGCCAGCGCCGCAAGGGCAAGGTCAGCGATTTCGGTATCCAGCTGCGCGCCAAGCAGAAGCTCAAGGGCTATTACGGCGACGTGACCGAGAAGCAGTTCCGTGCGTGCTACCACGAGGCTGCGCGTCTGAAGGGCGATACCTCGCAGAACCTGATCGGCCTGCTCGAGCAGCGCCTCGACATGATCGTCTACCGCGCCAAGTTCGCACCGACGATCTTCGCGGCCCGCCAGATCGTCTCGCACGGCCACATCCGCGTCAACGGCGTGAAATGCAACATCGCCTCGCGTCGCTGCTTCGTCGGCGACGAGATCACGCTGGGCACCAAGGCGCAGGAAATGGCGCTGGTCATGGAAGCCCAGAGCCTCGCCGAGCGCGAGATCCCCGACTATGTCGCGCCCGACGGCGCCGCCAAGGTCACCTTTACGCGCGTCCCGACGCTCGACGAAGTGCCTTACCCGGTGAAGATGGAACCGAACCTGGTCGTCGAATTTTACTCGCGTTAAGCCGAGAAATTCGTCGACCGGCCGGCGTCGCTCAAGCGATGTCCGACGACGTGGCTTTGCCACGGCGCGGTTTGGAACAGAAAAGGGCGGTCCTGCGGGGCCGCCCTTTTTCGTTGCCCATTGTCGCCTCGTGGACATGCACGTCCAGCTTTGCCAGAACGCGCGCAACATAACCGGGGAATGACCATGCGCGCTGCCATCCTGCCTCTCCTGCTGCTCGGGACCGCTGCGTCCGCGCAGACGTCTCCCGCGATCTCGGTCGAGACGTTGAAGACCGTTACGCAGGTGCTGTCGTCCGACGCGTACGAAGGCCGCGCGCCGACCACGCCCGCGGAAGCGAAGACGGTCGCGTACATCGTCGAGCGGATGAAGGCGGCAGGGCTGAAGCCCGGCAACAAGGGCGCGTGGACGCAGGACGTGCCGATGGTGGAGATTACGGCCACGAACGTGCAGCCTTACGTATTCACCGGCGGTAAGGCGCCCGTCAGCCTCGCCTATCGCACCGACATGGTCGCGGGCACGTACCGCGTGGCGCCGAAGTCCGCGGTGGCGAACAGCGACGTGGTATTCGTCGGCTACGGCATCACCGCGCCCGAGAAGGGCTGGGACGATTATGCCGGCACCGACGTGAAGGGGAAGACCGTCGTCATCCTCATCAACGACGCCGACTGGCAGACGATGTCGCGCGAGGGGCCCTTCGAGGGCCGGGCAATGACGTGGTACGGGCGCTGGCCGTACAAGTTCGAGAACGCCGCCAAGCACGGCGCGGCGGCGGCCATCATCGTCCATGATACCGAGCCGGCGGCATATCCGTGGGCTGTTGTGCAGTCGTCCTGGACCGGGCCGCAGCTCGAGCTGGACGAGAAGGGCGATCATCTCGACCAGTCTCAGATCGTCGGCTGGATGCAGAAGCCCGCGGCGGAGCGCGTGTTCGCGAGCGCGGGCAAGGATTACGCGACGCTGGCGGCTGCGGCGAAGGTGAAGGGGTTCAAGGCGGTGCCGCTCGGGCTGAAGTTCGGGGGCGGGTTCGACAACACGATCAAGCGGCAGGCCTCGAAGAACGTGATCGGCGTGCTGCCCGGTACTGCCGCCCCGAATGATTACGTCATGTATTCGGCGCATTGGGATCATCTGGGGCGTTGCGATGCGGTCGATGGCGACGACATCTGTAACGGCGCTGCGGACAATGCGAGCGGGGTCGCCGGGCTGGTTGCCTTGGCCGAGGCTCAGGTGAAAGCCGGGCCGGCCAAGCGCTCGATCGCGTTTCTGGCGGTGACGGCGGAAGAGTCCGGGCTGCTCGGGTCGCGCTATTATGCCGAGCATCCGATCTATCCGCTCGCGCACACCGTCGGCGGCGTGAACATGGACGTGCTGAACGTCGATGGCCGCGCGAAGGACTTCGTGCTGACCGGCGCGGGGAAGTCGGAGATCGAGGATCTGGTGAAGCCGTTCGTCGCTGCCGAGGGCCGCGTGATCGGCGTCGAGGCGAACCCGGAGCGCGGCGGCTATTACCGGTCGGATCACTTCAGTTTCGCCAAGCTGGGCGTGCCGATGCTCGATGGCGGCAGCGGTGAGGACCTTGTCGTTGGCGGCACCGCAGCGGGACATGCGGCGCGCGAGGATTATGTCGCGCACCGGTATCACAAGCCCGCGGACGAATATGACGCCAAGTGGGACTGGTCGGGAGCGGTCGAGGACCTGACGATCTATTACGGGCTCGGGCGGAAACTCGCGGACGATACCAGTCTGTGGCCGAACTGGTATAAGACCGCCGAATTCCGCGGCATCCGTGACCGCGATCGCGCAGGAGCCAAGTAAGTGACCACGACCGTCTCTACCCCCGCCGAATGGGCGCACCACAAGGCCGTCTGGATCGGCTTTCCGAGCCATGCGGACCTGTGGCTTGAGGATCTCGAGCCCGCGCGGGACGAGGTCGTCGCGTTTGCCAAGGCGGTGCACGCCGGCGGCAAGGGCGAGACGGTGATCCTGGTCGCGGCCGACGTCGGCTCGGCGACCACCGCCAAGAAGCTGGCCCCGTTCGCGGACGTGGTGGTCGAGCCGTTCGGCGATATCTGGCTGCGCGATACCGCGCCGATCATCGTCGGCGACGGCAGCGCGCGGGACTTCCGGTTCAACGGCTGGGGCGGGAAGTACGACCTGCCCGGCGACGACACGATCGGGCAGCGGCTGGCGGAGAGCCGGCACAAGCAGGTCGAGGCGTGTGACTGGGTCCTCGAAGGTGGTGCGATCGATGGCGATGGTACCGGGACGGTCGTCACGACGCAGCAGTGCCTGCTCAACCGCAACCGCAATCCGTCGCTGACCAAGGCGGAGATCGAGGCGCGGCTGGCGTCGGATCTTGGCTATTCGCGCGTCGTTTGGCTTGGGGATGGCTTGGTCAATGATCACACCGACGGCCATGTCGACAACCTCGCGCGGTTTGTCGGCGAGGGCCGCGTGGCGATCCCAAAGGCGACCGACAACGATCCGAACTGGCAGGTGTACCAGAACGCCGCGCGCGATGCCGCCGCGGCCGGGCTGGCGGTCGTGACGATCCCGTCGCCGGGCCGCGTGCTGCGCGACGAGGAGGTCGTGCCGGCGAGCTATATGAACTTCTATATCGGCAATGCCGCGGTGGTAGTGCCGTTGTACGGGGCCGAGAACGACCAGGCGGCGGTGGTGGCGATCCAGGCGCTGTTCCCGGACCGTGAGGTTGTGGGACAGCGTGCGGACCATATCCTGACCGGGGGCGGAAGCTTCCACTGCATCTCGCAGCAGATTCCGGGGTAAGCGGGAGTTTCTCAACCAACCACCACCCCGGCGAAGGCCGGGGTCCAATTGGGGGACGTAGCCAACGGAGGACTGGCCTTCGTTACTTCAACCTTTCCAATTGGGCCCCGGCCTCCGCCGGGGTGGTGCTAGGCGGGCGAGCTCAGCGGCTCCAGCGGGCCCAGATTGCCGTCGGCAATACCAGGCCGCGCGTTTCTTCGCGAACGCCGAGTTCGCCCACCTCGACCTTGCCGGGCAGATCGGCGAACACCTGATTCAGCAACTCCCCTATCGCGAGCGCAGACATCCGCACCGCGTAGACCGTCAGGAACAGGAAGCGCGAGTTCTCGTCGAGCAGCTTGCGACAGTCGGCGATAAGCTTCGGCAGGTCTTCCTCCAGCCGCCACACTTCGCCCTCAGGCCCACGCCCGTATTTCGGCGGATCGAGCAAAATCCCATCATATCGCCGCCCGCGCCGAACCTCGCGGGCGACAAACTTCGCCGCATCATCCGTCATCCAGCGGATCGGCGCATCGGCCATGCCCGACAGTTTCGCGTTCGCCTTGGCCGCCTCGACCGATTTCTTCGACGCATCGACGTGGACCATGCGGACGCCTTTGGTCGCCATCGCCAGCGTGCCGACGCCGGTATAGCCGAACAGGTTCATGCATTCGGGCGAATCGAGCCCCGCCACGCGCTCGCGCATCCAGCTCCACACAGGCGCCATGTCGGGGAAGAAACCGAGGTGGCGGAATGGGGTCGTCTGCGCGGTGTACGACACCTCGTTCCACTTGAGCGTCCAGCCTTCGCGAGGAACGGGCTCGGAGAATTCCCATCGGCCGCCGCCATCCTCGTCGGAGCCGGGGACGAATTCGCCCTGCGCCTGCCAGTCGGTCGAGGCGGGGGCCCACATCGCCTGCGGCTCGGGGCGGATGAAGCGGAAGCGGCCATAGCGTTCGAGCTTCTTACCGTGGCCGGAGTCAATCAGGCCGTAATCCGCCCAGGGTTCGCCGATGAGGGTGTGCAGCTTCATGCCGACGGCTTCGCGCGCTCGGTGATGTAGGCGGTGATCGCTTCGAAGGTCGCCGGCAGCGTGGCGTAGCGCTCCTCGCGGTCGAACAGGTCGCCGACGCGGGCGGGCAGCGACGGACGGACGCCGGTCGCGCGCTCGACTGCGTCGCCGAACTTGGCGGGGTGCGCGGTGGCGAGCGTCACGATGGGAACGCCGGCGGGGACTTCGGTGCGTAGCGCAGCGGCGAGGCCGATCGCGGTGTGCGGGTCGATCACTTGCCCCGCATGCTCGTGTGCCCAGCGCATTGCCAGCGTCATGTCGTCGAGGTCGATGCGCTCGCTCTGGAAGAGGGCGGAGGCACCTTGCGACTGTGCGTTGGTCAGGCGCATTGCTCCCGAAGACTCGAAGCCGGCCATCTGTTCGGCCAGCGCTGCGCCATCGCGGTCGCCGAGGTCGAACAACAGGCGTTCGAAGTTCGAGCTCACCTGGATGTCCATCGACGGGGTCGGGGTCTGCTGGACGCCCCCCTTCGAATAATCGCCGGTGCTGAGCGCGCGGTGGAGGATGTCGTTGACGTTGGTCGCGACCACCAGCTTGGCGACCGGCAGCCCCATCTTCGCCGCGACGTAGCCCGCGAAGACGTCGCCGAAATTGCCGGTCGGGACCGCGAACGCGACCTCGCGATCGGGCGCGCCGAGGCGAACGGCAGCGTAGAAGAAATACACCACCTGCGCCATCAGGCGGGCCCAGTTGATCGAGTTGACCGCCGACAGCGCGAACTTGGTCGAGAAGGCGCGGTCGTTGAACATCGCCTTCACCAGCGCCTGCGCATCGTCGAAGCTGCCCTCGATGGCAATGTTGTAGACGTTGGGGCTGAGCACCGTGGTCATCTGGCGGCGTTGCACGTCGGAGATGCGGCCGACCGGGTGGAGCATGAAGATGTCGATCCCCTCGCGCCCCGCGACCGCGTCGATCGCCGCCGAGCCGGTATCGCCGCTGGTCGCGCCGACGATCGTCAGGCGCTTGTCCGTGCCGGCGAGGAAGCGTTCGAAGAAGAGGCCAAGCAGCTGGAGCGCGACGTCCTTGAACGCGAGCGTCGGGCCGTGGAAGAGCTCGAGCAGCCACTGGTCGTGGTCGAGTTGCACGAGTGGTGTCACGGCTGCGTGCGAGAAGCGGCCATAGGCCTGATCGCAGAGCGCCTTCAGTTCCTCGCGCGTGATCGCGTCGCCGACGAACGGGGCCATTACGGCAACCGCGGTGTCGACATACGAAAGCCCGGCGAGCGCGGCGATCTCGTCGCGGGTCATCGTCGGCCACGCGTCGGGGAGGTAGAGGCCGCCATCGGAGGCGAGGCCGGCGAGCGTCGCCGCTTCGAAATCCAGGACGGGGGCCGAGCCGCGGGTGCTGATGTAACGCATGTTCCGTCGGTTAGCGGGCTGAGCGGAAGGGAACAAGCTGCGCGCTTTCCGTTTTCCTGCGAACGCAGGGATCCAGGGTTACGAAGGAATGCGCGCGGTACCCTGGGCTCCTGCGTTCGCAGGAGAACGGCTAGCGAGGCCGGCGGCGCAGGGCGAGCGTGTAGATGATCGCGGCGATGGCGGCGAAGAAGAACCACTGTCCGGCATAGGCGAGGTGGTTGTTCGGGACCGACGCGAGGTCGGGCTTGCCGTTGGGGTTGAGCCCCGCTTGCGGGGAGTCCGCGACCAGCATCAGGCGTTGCGGGGTGTGATCGAACAGCGATCCGATCAGCGAACGGCCGTCGGGCGCGTGGCTGATGTAGCCGGAGACTTCGCCACCGGCCCAGGCGACCTTGGCCATCGGATCGCGCGTCGTGCCGAGCTGGACGATCATGCCGGGGCCTTCCGCGCCGGTGCGGCACTCGGCGATCGCACGGAAGCCGGATTTGCCGGCGCCGGCGAGCTTGATGTCGGTTGGCTGTAGGCAGAGGCCCGAGGCGCGGCGGAACAGCAGCGTCTCGTCGGGGATGCGCGGGAACGCCATAGGCGGCTTGGCCGGGTTAGCGGCGAGCTGCGCGAGGAACGCTTCCTTTTTCGGGAGGCGGTCGACGAGTTGCCAGATGCAGAGGGCGATCATCGCCGCGATTGCGAGCGTGACGAGGACGGTCGGGATGACGGGTATGCGTCGTGCGGTGCGGGTCACGGGTCGATTCGGCCTTCGCGGGCTGCGTTGCGGTATTCGGCGGACATGAGCGCGCCCTTGGGTGCTCGGAGCGAGAGGACGACTCCGCCGGCGGTGAAGGGGATCCAGATCAGCATGTGGAGCCAGAGCGGGGGATGGACTTTGAGTTCGAGCGTGATCGCGAGCGCGACGACGAGCGCGCCGAGGATCAGGGTCAGGAATGCGGCGGGGCCGTCGCCGACGTTGAACTTGCTGAAGTCGAGCCCGCAGTTCGGGCAACGGTCGGCGAAGTTGGACCATTTCGCGAAGAGCGTGGGCTTGCCGCAGCGAGGGCACAAACCTTTCAGCGCGACCTGGGCGATCGTGGGGGCGTTGGCGAGCGGGTATGGATCTTCGGTCATGCGGTCAGCGCTCTCCCTTGTTTCCCCGCGAAGGCGGGGATCCAGATTGGGCTCCCGCCTTCGCGGGAGAACAAGAGGCGGGCGGGACCGTTGGATTGCGGCAGTGCGATACCGGCAAAACCCACCACCCCGGCGGAGGCCGGGGCCCAATTGGGGAGCGTTGCCAACGGAGGACCGCGCTTCGTTACCGCAACCTCAACAATTGGGCCCCGGCCTTCGCCGGGGGGGTAATTAGTAACCCTCAACCGCCGTGGACGGGGGCGCCCCAGCCGCCCCAGACATAGACGGTGACGAACAGGAACAGCCACACGACGTCGACGAAGTGCCAGTACCACGCCGCCGCTTCGAAGCCGAAATGCTGGCGCGGGGTGAAGTCACCGCGATAGGCGCGGACCAGGCAGACGATCAGGAAGATCGTGCCGATCAGCACGTGGAAACCGTGGAAGCCGGTCGCCATGAAGAACGCCGCACCGTAGTTGATGCCCTTGAACGGGAACGGTGCGTGGACGTACTCGTAAGCCTGGATCGAGCTGAACAGTGCGCCGAGGATTACCGTCAGCCACAGGCCCTTGAGCACGCCGTCGCGGTTGCCGACGCCGATCAGGCCCCAGGCCCCCGTCTTCTCGCCGCCGCGCTGGTTGTGGATCAGCGCGTGGTGCGCCCACGTCACCGTGGTGCCCGAGGTCAGCAGGATCAGCGTGTTGAGCAGCGGCAGTTCGAACGGGTTGATGACCGTAAGGCCCTTGGGCGGCCACTGCGCGACGATCGCCGCGCCACCTTCGACGGCGCGTGTGACGCTGCCGTCGGCATAGGTCATCGCGGTCGGGAACAGCGAAAAGTCGAAGAACGCCCAGAACCAGCCGACGAAGAACATCACTTCGGAGGCGATGAACAGGATCATGCCGTAGCGGAAATGGAGCTGGACGACGGGGGTGTGGTCGCCCGCGTGCGCTTCCTTGATGACCTGCGCCCACCAGCTGTAGAAGGTGAAGAGCAGCCCGGTCAGGCCGATAAAGAAGATCCAGCCGCCGCCATTGGGCTTGTCGATATGCCCGCCGTGCATCCACATGATGCCGCCGACCGCCATGATCAGCGCCGAGAACGATCCGACCAGCGGCCAGATGCTCGGCGGCAGGATGTGGTAATCATGGTTCTTGGCGCCGGCCATCGGTACTCCCCTATTTTCTTTGGCGACGTTCTAGCTGGCTGTTTTCGCAGAATCCACCGGGTAAAACGTATAGCTGAGCGTGATCGTCTGGATATCGGCCGCGTCGGGGTCGGTCAGGATCTTCGGATCGACGAAGAAGATCACCGGCATCCGCGCGGTCTCGCCGGGTTTCAGCGTCTGCTGCGTGAAGCAGAAGCATTGGATCTTGGTGAAATACTTGCCCGCCTGCGCGGGCTGGACGTTGAACGTCGCGGTGCCGGTCAGCGGCTTGTTCGACGTGTTGGTCGCGGTGAAGAACGCCATGTCGCGCGCGCCGACGTCGATCGTATCGGAGCGATTCTCGGGCACGAACTTCCACCGCAGCTTGGGGCTGACGTTGGTGTCGAAGTCGACGGTGATCTTGTGGTCGACCGCGCCGGGCGCAGCCAGCCCGCGGTTGGTGGTGCCGTTGAGCCCGGTGGCGGCGCAGAACAGGCGGTATAGCGGGACGCTGGCCCAGGCGAGGCCGGTCATGAAGCAGATGAAGAGCACCGCGAGCGCCGCAGTACGATTGGTGCGCGACATGGCCTTCCAGCCGGCCATCAGTGCGGCATCCCCGCGCGGATCTTGGCGATCGAGATCGCGAAGACGAGGATGACGAACGCGCCCAGCAAGAGCGCCATGACGCGGGCGCGGCCGCGTTGGCGGCTGCGGATCAGGTCTGGATCGGGCATGCTCATGCGAACCACCGGTCGACGACCAGCGCGCCGAACATCACGAACAGATACAGGATCGAGTATTTGAACAAGGCCTTCTCCGGTTTCATCGCATCGTCGGCATGCGTGGTGCGCTTCGCGACGCGGACGGCGAGCAACGCGAACCAGCCGGTCAGCAGGACGGCCGCGATGCCGTAGATCGCGCCGGTCAGCCCGAGCGGCCAGGGCAGGATTGCCACCGCCGCCATCGGGATCGTGTAGAGCCCGATCTGCGTCCGCGTGGTCCGCTCGCCCGAGACGACGGGAAGCATCGGTACGCCCGCGGCGGCGTAATCGCTCTTCATGAACAGCGCGAGCGCCCAGAAATGGGGGGGCGTCCAGAGGAACACGAACAGGAACAGAAGGACAGGCAGCAGCGCGACGTCGCCGGTCGCAGCCGCCCAGCCGATCAGCGGCGGGAACGCGCCCGCAGCCCCACCGATGACGATGTTCTGCGGCGTGCGGCGCTTCAGCCAGACGGTGTAGACCAGCACGTAGAACAGGATCGAGACGGTCAGGATCGCCGCGGCGACGACGTTGACCGCGAACCCCATGAACAGCACCGAGAACGCACCGAGCCCGACGCCGAAATGCAGCGCCGCCTGGCGGTCCATCCGGCCATCGGGGAGCGGGCGCTTCTGCGTCCGCCGCATGACCGCGTCGATGTCCGACTCGTACCATTGGTTGAGTGCACCCGCTGCCCCGGCGCCGAGCGCGATGCAGAGGATCGCGGTGAAGCCGATCACTGGATGCACCGAGGTCGGCGCGGCAAGCATGCCGCATAGCCCGGTGAAGACGACGAGCGTCATCACGCGCGGCTTGGTCAGCGCAAGGAAGTCGCGCCAATGCGCCGGTGGCAGGAGCGGCGGCGGCAGGAGGGGGGCGGCGGGAGTCATGGTTCGGGTACGCTATACGCGCTGCGGCGGAGGTCGGAAAGCCTTCGCGTCGTGACGGTTCAAGGGGTTGGACGAGGCGCGGGTACGGCCTGGTGGATGACCGCGGTGTCGTCCGCGTAGATCCGCCGCCATGCAGGGTCGTGGTCGAGCGCCGGCACCAGCTTCGACCGTGGCGGCAGGATCGTCCAGCGGAAATGCCATTTCGCGTTCGCGGCATGCCAGCGATCCACGTCGCCCTGTGCGATCGCGAAATAGTCGAGCGTGAACGGGTCGCCGTACATGTCGGATCGGCCATCGATATAGGGACGGATACCGGCGAGGATCAGCGGACCGCCGAAGCCATAGTCGTTGAAGACCGGCTGACCGCGAAGCTGCGACGGTACGTGGCGGAGCGCTGTAACGGGAATGGCGGCGCTGTCGGCGCGGACGACCGGTACCGCAATTCGGTATGCCGAAAGACCCGCGGCGAGCAAACTCAGCAGCGCGATGATCGGCGCGCTCTGGCGAGCATTGCGGAAGCCGGGCGCGGCGCTGACCGGCGTGGTCCAGGCTCTGCCGATCGGTTCGGCGAGCAGGAGCACGCCCACGACGACGAGGACGATCTCCTGGCGGGTATGCTGCAAGGTCAGATGGAGGACGCCGAGCAGCAGGATCAGGCGGACGGGCGGGATGCGGACCGGCCGGACTAGGAGCGTGAACAGCGTGGCGAGCAGGATCGCCTCGAACCCGGAAAAGCCGGAGAAATCGGCGGGCTGCCATTCGTTGAGATGCTTCAAGAGCGCGAGGTTGTTGACGTAGAAGGGGAAGATCAGGCCGTCGATGCCCGCGGGGGTTGCCGTCGCGGCGATCGCCGACAGGATGCCGAACATGCCCCAGCCGATAACGACGTGGCGCCGGTCGGATGGCGTTGCGGCGATCAGCGCTTCGAGCGCGAAGACCCCGACCAGCGCGAGACCGAAAACGAAGCTGCCATGTGCGTTCGCCCAGACCAGCATCAGCGCGGCGAGAACGAGCGGCGGCGATCGATCGCGGTCGCGGGCATGGAGGAGCGCGATCGTCCAGCCGGCCAGCAACGGCAGCGCCAGGATATGCGGGCGCGCCAGCAGAGACGGTAGCAGGCCGGTGGCGAGCATCAGCAAGGCGGCGATGCTGGCGCGCGTACTCAGCCAGCGACGACTCTGATAGGCGACGAGCGCGAACAGGGCCGCCATCGCCGCGCCGATCAGCACGATCAGGCCGCTCCAGCCGGCCGCGCGGTAACTCGCATACATCGCCAGTTCGGACAGCCATTCGTGCGCCACCCAGTGGCGCCCGGCGGCGGTGAACGAGAACGGATCCGTGGTCGGGACGCTGGCATGCGCGACGATCCAGGCACCGGTCGCGAGGTGCCAGCCGGTGTCGCCGTCGCGCAACGCGGTGGGCACGATGATCGTGAAGGCGAACGCGGCGAAGCCGGCGAGCAGGGCGAAGGTCGCGCGCGGCATGCCGGTGCGGGCGTCGGGACGGACTAGGGTTGGCGCGCGCGGCATGGCGGTGGGGTAGCGCGATTGTCCTTTGGAATGGTGAATGGGGACGGGAGGGTGCGTTGGGCCGATGTCTTTGCATCGTCCCAGACGATTCCTGTAGCCTCAGCCCTCTTCCGTGACCCTGTTCATTCCCGCCGCCTGCCCTCCTCTCGCCACCCCAGCGAAAGCTGGGGTCTCTGATTTGGTCAGCACGTGGAGTCACAGGGTGAGATCCCAGCGTTCGCTGGGATGACGGGTTGGGGGGCGTGGAAGGTGGGGCGCGGGGATCGCGTACGTGCGATGGCGTGGGTCGGAAACGACGTAGGTCAGGGATGATGCAGGTCGGATATGATGCACGTAGGCTCCTGCCTCCTTGTTCTCCCGCGAAGGCGGGAGCCCAGACTGGGTCCCCGCCTTCGCGGGGAAACATCTTGGGGCTGGGGACGGCAATTCAACGAAAAACGCCCCGGGTTTCCCCGAGGCGTCTTCGTTTTTGGCTGGCTCCGACACGGGAGTTAATCCCGTGTCGTCGGACGCGGCGTTGCCGCGCCGGCCGGTCGGATGCGTGCGGCTGGGCCGCACCGGCGCGTAGCTGGCGCTACGCGGCCTCGCATCCTAATCGATCTTCGGCAGCGTCTCGAACTGGTGGTACGGCGGTGGCGAGGAGATCGTCCACTCCAGCGTCGTCGCGCCGTCGCCCCAGGGGTTGTCGCCCGCCGGCTTGCCCGCGATCAGCGACCAGATCAGGTTGACGAAGAACACCACCATGCCCGCGGCCATGATCATGTAGCCGACCGAGGCGACCGTGTTCCAATGCTCGTACTGCGGCGTGTAGTCCGGGATGCGGCGCGGCATGCCCTGGAGGCCGAGGAAGTGCATCGGGAAGAACATCACGTTCACGCCGACGAAGAACACCCAGAAGTGCAGCTGGCCGAGGAACTCGTTGTACATCTTGCCGGTCATCTTCGGGAACCAGTAATAGAACCCCGCGAACAGCGAGAAGACCGCACCCAGCGACAGAACGTAGTGGAAATGCGCCACCACATAGTACGTGTCCTGCATGTAGTCGTCGATGCCGCCATTGGCGAGCACCACGCCGGTCACGCCGCCGACGGTGAACATGAAGATGAACCCGATCGACCACACCATCGGCGTCTTGAAGGTGAGCGAGCCGCCCCACATCGTCGCGATCCACGAGAAGATCTTGATGCCGGTCGGCACCGCGATGACCATCGTCGCCGCGGTGAAGTACATCTTGGTGTTCACGCTGAGGCCGGTGGTGAACATGTGGTGCGCCCACACGACGAACCCGACCACGCCGATCGCGACCATCGCATACGCCATGCCGAGATAGCCGAACACCGGCTTGCGGCTGAACGTCGAGATGATCTGGCTGACGATGCCGAAGCCCGGCAGGATCATGATGTAGACTTCGGGATGGCCGAAGAACCAGAACAGATGCTGGTACAGGACGGGATCGCCACCGCCAGCCGGATCGAAGAAGGTCGTGCCGAAGTTGCGATCGGTCAGCAGCATCGTGATCGCCGCGGCGAGCACCGGCAGCGCGAGCAGCAGCAGGAACGCGGTGACGAGCATCGACCACACGAACAGGGGCATCTTGTGCAGCGTCATGCCAGGCGCGCGCATGTTGAAGATCGTCGTGATGAAGTTGATCGCGCCGAGGATCGACGATGCACCCGCCAGATGGAGCGCGAGGATCGCCATGTCGGTCGACGGTCCGGGCTCGCCGTACGTCGAGAGCGGGGCGTAGAGCGTCCAGCCGTTACCCGCGCCACCGAAGAACGGCGAGGCCAGCAGCAGCGTGAAGGCGGGGATCAGCAGCCAGAACGACACGTTGTTCATGCGCGGGAACGCCATGTCAGGCGCGCCGATCATGATCGGCACGAACCAGTTGCCGAAGCCACCGACCATCGCCGGCATGACCATGAAGAACACCATGATCAGGCCGTGCGCGGTGATCAGCACGTTCCAGAGATGGAGCGATTCGTCGAGGCTGGCGGGGCCGCCGTGGAGCATGCTCGCCCAGCCTTGCAGATACTGGATGCCGGGATGCGCGAGTTCGGCGCGCATGAGGCCCGAGACCGAGCCGCCGATGATCCCCGCGACGATCGCAAAGATCAGGTACAGCGTGCCGATGTCCTTGTGGTTGGTCGACATGAACCAACGCGCGAAGAAGCCCGGCTTGTGATCGGTATCGTGATGATGGTCGTGCGCTTCGTGAGACACGAAGGCCGACGGGGTGAGAGCGGTGTCGGTCATCTTACTGTCCCGCGTTGCCGGCGCCGGCCGGGTTTGAGGTCGCGCCCTGCGTCGTCGCGGGAGCGGTTGCGTTGGCGGGGGTCGCTACATTCTCGACCGGGCCGGTGGCGTTGGCGGTTTCTGCCGCTTCCTCGACCTTCGCCGCGGAGCCGTCGGCGCCGGGCTGCGGGATGACCTTGTCGGACGCCTTGCCCGGGGTCGGCATCGTGCCGCCCTTGGCCTTGACCCAAGCCGCGTATTCGGCGGGCGGAACCGCCTCGACCGCGATCGGCATATAGCCGTGACGCGCGCCGCAGAGCTCCGAGCACTGGCCGAAATACAGGCCGGGCTTCTCGATCGTGAAGCTAGTCTCGTTCAGGCGACCGGGGATCGCATCGAGCTTGATCCAGAATGCCGGGACGGCCCAGCTGTGGATCACGTCGTTCGACGTCGTGATCAGGCGGATCGGCACGCCGACGGGAAGGACAATGCGGTTGTCGGTGGCGAGCAGCTTGGGGCCGTCGGCATCGGTACGGCCACGCTCGCCAGCGGCGACGTCAGCCTTTTCCTTCAGCATATTGGCGGTGATCTCGAAGCCACCATTGTCCGGATACTGATAGGTCCAATACCATTGGTTGCCGATCGCCTTCAGCGTGATGGCTCCCGAGGGCGCCGGCTTGAACTGGGCTTGCAGCAGACCGATCGAGGGGACCGCGATCAGGACGAGGATCACGACCGGTGCGAGCGTCCAGATGATCTCGATGAAAGTGTTGTGGCTGGTCTTCGACGCGACCGGGTTGCGTGCCTTGCGATAGCGGAATGAGACCCAGAAGAGCAGCGCGAGGACGAACAGCGAGATGATCGTGATCGTCGGCACCAGGATCGAATTGTGCATCCAGTGCGCGAACTGGCCGTTCTTGGTGACCTGTGGCTGGAGGCCGAACAAGCCGTCGGTCGGCTGGCCGATCATCGGCTTGACCGTCATCGCGGGCGCACCGTCCATCGCGAGCTCGGGGCTGGACGAGTTGGCGGTAGGCGTCGCTGCGGCGGTCGTCGGCGCAGTGTTCGACACGCCCCCCGGAGCGGCAGCGGCTTGCGGCGCGGGTGCTGCTGACGTCGGCGTGCTCGCAGGCTGGGCCGCATGCCCGGCGACGCCACCGAGACTCGCCAGTGCGAGCCCCGCTGCCATCGCAAATCCTCTCATCCCCATCTTGCGCATCGTTTTTCTTGACCCCGGTTTATAGCGAACCCGATTCCGGACGCGCGGATGTCTGCTTATGATTTGGGAAGAGCTATACCCAGCGGGGGGGCTCGCCTCAAGCCTTGTCTCTAAACCTCCGTCATCCCGACGAAAGTCAGGACCGGAGCTGGGATGGTATTCGCGGTCTAGGGTCCTGACTTTCGTCAGGATGACGGTGGTGCGTCGGTAGTCGTTGCACGTGGTTTCGTGCGCTCGTATCAGCGCGGGCAGACCATTTGGAGCGATGACCCGCGATGACCGAAGATGACGTGCTCGCCGAATTCCGCGCTGCCGAAGCGTTGCTCGAAGGGCATTTCATCCTGTCCTCCGGCCTGCGCAGTTCGCGCTACCTGCAATGCGCGCGGGTGTTGATGGATCCGGCGCGAGGCGCGCGTTTGTCGGAAGCGCTGGTGGCGTCGATCCCGGCCGAGTTGCGTGCGCAGATCGACATCGTGGTCTCGCCGGCGATGGGCGGCGTGATCGCCGGCCACGAAATGGGCCGCGCGCTTGGTGTCGAGGCGGTATTTCTCGAACGGCCCGACGGCGTGTTCGAGTTGCGCCGCGGGTTCCGCTTGGCGCCGGGCCAGCGCGTGCTGATGATGGAGGACGTCGTCACCACCGGGCTGTCGTCGCGCGAGGCGATCGCGGCGATCGGGCGCGTGGGCGGCGTGACGGTCGCGGCGGCGGCCTTGGTCGATCGCTCGAACGGGACGGCGGATCTGGGCGTGCCGTTCTTCCCGCTGATCCGGCTCGACGTGCCGACCTATCCGGCGAATGCGCTGCCGCGTGAACTCGCCGCGATTCCGGCGATCAAGCCTGGAAGCCGGGCGGCGGCATGAGCCTCCTTGGCAACGACCACCTGCGCCTTGGCGTCAACATCGATCACGTCGCAACGGTGCGGAATGCGCGGGGGGCGGGGTATCCCGATCCGGTACGCGCGGCGCTGGTCGCGGCGGCGGCGGGGGCAGACGGCATCACCGCGCATCTGCGCGAGGATCGCCGGCACATTACGGACGACGACATCGCGCGTCTGTCGGCCGAGCTGACGATCCCGTTGAACCTCGAGATGGCGGCGACCGACGAGATGCTGGGCATCGCGCTGCGCCACAAGCCGCACGCGGCGTGCATCGTGCCGGAAAAGCGCGAGGAACTGACCACCGAGGGCGGGCTCGACGTCGCCGGGCATTACGACCGGATGGCGCGGCTGGTCGATGCACTGGCGGGGGCGGGCATCCGCGTGTCGCTGTTCATCGAACCGGACGCGCGCCAAATCGAGGCGGCGGTGCGACTCAAGGTGCCAGTGATCGAACTGCACACCGGCCTGTACGCGGAACTCTCGGGCGAGGCGCGGACGGTGGAGTTGCGACGGCTGAGCGATGCCGCGGCGCTGGCGGCGAAGAACGGCATCGAGGTGCATGCGGGGCATGGCCTGACCTACGACAACGTCGCACCGATCGCGGCTATCTGGCAGGTCCGGGAGCTGAACATCGGGCATTTCCTCGTGGGGGAGGCGCTGTTCGTCGGGCTCGGCGAGGCGGTTCGGCTGATGCGCGAGGCTATGGATGCGGCACGGTAGGAAGGCAGTTTTGTTCGCGCAGAGGCGCAGAGGCGCGGAGCAGAAGAGGGGGCTAGCCCGTGGCTGGATTCGCTCGCTTGCTAACTCGATCTTGCCGCTCTTGAGGCCCTCATACTCTCCGCGCCTCTGCGCCTCTGCGCGCAAATCTAATTTTGTCTTCCGACTCCAGGCCGCCTCGTGATCATCGGGCTCGGGTCCGACCTGTGTAATATCGAGCGGATCGCGGCGTCGGTCGAGCGGTTCGGCGAGCGGTTCGAGCAGCGGGTGTTTACCGATGTCGAGCGCGCCAAGGCAGCGCGGCGGCCTTTTACCAAGGCGGGGACGCTGGCGAAGCGGTTCGCGGCAAAGGAGGCGTTTTCGAAGGCGGTCGGCACCGGGTTCCGCGCGGGCGTGTTCATGCGCGATATCAGCGTGGTCAACGCCCCCAGCGGCGCGCCGACGCTGGCGTTGACCGGGGGTGCCAAAGCGAGGCTTGACGCGTTGACCCCCGAAGGCCACGCCGCGCGCGTGCATTTGACGATGACCGATGATCATCCGTGGGCGCAGGCCTTCGTGATCATCGAAGCTATACCTCTGATATCCCCGGACATGCGCCAGGATACGAATCGATGAAGGACGCGGCGTTGGACGGCAACGAGTTCCCCGAAAAGCCCCTCGCGCAGACCGCGGCCGATACCGCGCCACCGGCCGGCACCGCACCGGAAACTGGTTCCGAGACTGGCCGCCGCCGCGGCACCGACTGGTGGGGCGAGGTGAAGGGCATATTCTGGCTGATCTTGGTCGTACTCGGCTTCCACAGCTTCATCGCCAAGCCCTTCTATATCCCCAGCGAATCGATGCTGCCGGGCCTTCGTATCGGCGACCGACTGGTGGTGACCAAGTTCGCCTATGGCTGGTCGTTCGTGTCGCCGACGATCCCCAACCCGGTCGCGATCTTCAAGGGCGTCGTGCTGCGCCAGCAGGAAGACAGCTGGAGCGTGTCGCTACCGTTCATCCACGGCCGCCTGTTCGGCTCGCTGCCGACGCGCGGCGACGTGGTGATCGTGACGCCGCCGGGCACGCACAACGACTATATCAAGCGCGTCATCGGGTTGCCGGGCGACAAGCTCGCCGTGCGTGGCGGGATCGTGTTCCTGAACGGCGTCGCGGTGAAGCGTGGCCCCTTGCACGACACGCTGATCCCGGTCGACACCAACAGCCCGTGCAGCGAGATCGACTATCCCGGCGCGCGTGAGACGCTGCCCGACGGGCGCGAGATGTGCCGCCTGCCGACCTATACCGAGACGCTGCCCAACGGCCGCCGCTACGAGACGATCGATCTCGAATCGGACAGCCAGGGCGACAATTTTGCCGAAATCACGATCCCCGCGAACCACGTCTTCCTGATGGGCGACAACCGCGATCGCTCGGCCGACAGCCGGTTCGCGCTGAGCCAGCTCGGTCTAGGCGGACCGGTGCCGTACGAGAATCTCGGCGGCCGTGCGGAGTTCATCACTTTTAGCCTCGACGGCGATGCGACGTTCAATCCGCTGAGCTGGTGGAGCTCGCTGCGCTCGGATCGCGCGGGCACCTCGCTGCATCCCGCCAAGGTGAACTGAGATGGCCGATAAGACCGTCGACGAACTGAGCCCGGTCGAAATGCGCGATCCGTTCCTGCGCAAGGAACTGAAGCGTGCGGCGATCTGGCTCGGGCTCGCCTGCGTGATTGCGCTGCTGATCGTGCTGGTGCAGCCGTTGCTGATCATCTTCGCGGGCGTCGTGTTTGCGGCCTTGCTCGATGGCGGCGTGCGGCTGCTCGGACGGGTGCTGCCGATCGGACGCGGCTGGCGGCTGCTGATCGTCGTGCTACTGACCTTCGCGTTCCTGGTAGGCACGTTCGTGCTGACCGGGGTGCAGGTCACCGAGCAGGTGACGCAGCTGCGCTCGACGTTGGAGTCGCAGGCCAATCGCTTCACCGGCTATCTGACCTCGCAGGGGCTGATGCCGGGTGCGTCGGACGTAAACGGGATCGTCAAGCAGGCGCTCGGCTCGGTCGGGCGCGTGACGTCGTGGGTGGGCAGCGCGATCGGCGCGATCACCAGCATGTTCATGATCCTGATCCTCGGGCTGTTCATCGCGATGGACCCGGGGACGTACTCGCGCGGGCTTCAGTGGATGGTGCCGCTCGACCTGCGCCCCGAGTTCGCCAGGACTTTGGTCAAGATGGGCGCGACGTTGCGGCGTTTGCTCGCCGGGCGGTTGCTCGGGATGGCGGTCGAGGGGGTCGCGAGCGGCATCGCGCTGGCGATCGGCGGCGTGCCGATGGCGATGCTGCTCGGCATCATCGCGGGCATCCTGGCGTTTATTCCCAACGTCGGCGCGATCGTGACCGGCGTGCTGATGGTCGCGGTCGGGTTCAGCGCGGGCGTCGATACGGGGTATTGGGCGATCGGCACGTACCTCGTCGTGCAGACGATCGACGGGTATGTGATCGTGCCGATGGTGGCGAAGCGCACGGTCGATTTGCCGCCGGCGTTGACGCTGGGTGCGCAGATCCTGGCGAGCGCGCTGTTCGGGATCCTGGGGCTGGCGCTGGCCGATCCGATGACCGCGATGTTGAAGACTGCGCTTGAGCGTCGGTCGGAGCGGGAAGAGGAGAAGGCCGAGGCTGACGAGGGGGCTACCGCTACTGCGTGAGTGGCGTTGCCTGTCCGGTCGTCGCGCAACCGTTCCGACCTCCGTTGGGTAAGCACCCTCGTTCTACAATGGTGGTGGGATTAAGCTCACTATCCGTCATCCCCGCGGACGCGGGGATCCATATCCTCCGCGGTTTGCCCGTATGGGTCCCCGCGTCCGCGGGGATGACGGTGGGGTGAGAGCCGAGGACGTCAATGGGGCGGGCAATCGAGTGGGGAGTTACCGCCTCACCAGTTGGTCGAAGAGTGCGATGTAGCGGTTGGCTGAATCCGCACCCGGTTGGGGGACTGGTTCGGGTCGCTGCCGAGTTGGCTCTAGCCACGCATCCAGCGCTACAACCAATGCAGCAGTGTCGTCTCTCGCGACGATCGCTCCACGGTCTGGCCGATCGACAATCTCCGCTACCGCTGCGCTCGAGTCGGTCGAGATAACCGGCGTCCCGACCGACAGCGCCTCGCGCAAAACCCCCGGTACGCCCTCGTATTCCGAGGTCAGCGCCAGTACCGCCGCGCGGGCCATCACCGGGAGTGGATCGCTGCTGTGGCCGAGCAGGAGCACGCGATCCTGCAAACCGAGCGCACGGATTTGCGCCTCGATCGCCCCGCGCTCGCTACCGTCACCGAGGATAACGAGCGGTATCGTTCGGTCCGCCAGCAGCGGCAGTGCGGCGATCAGGCGGTCCCAGCGTTTCTGCGGTTCGAGCCGGCCCACCCCGAGAATGAAGCGCGGCGGCAGATCGGGTAGCGCGGCCGGAATCGCCACCGCCGGCGGGTTTGGAATGACGCTCGTCCGCCGGACCATCCGGGTCGCCAGCGCCGCCTCGTCCGCGGTCGCAGGTGTCATCGCGACGAGGTGATCGAGGAACCCGCCGTGCCGCGCGAGCCAGAGTTGGTGCGCGGCGTGCATCAGCCGCCCGTGGTCAGCGCGCGTCGGGGCGTTGGACATCTTCGCGACGATCGGCGGACACGTCTTGCCCAGCCGCAGCCTCGTCCATGCCGCGCTCCAGGTATAGAAATTGCCGGGACAGAAGATCACGTCCGGCGCCAAACGCCGTACGACCTCCGGCAACGTCAGCAACCGAAACGGCGAAACGATCTCCAGCCCCTCGGGCAGTTCCGCCGCAAGCGGCCCGGAGATATCCTCGATCGCCAGCGTCACGCGCCGCCCCGCCGCCAGCCAGCCGCGCGCGAGGCGCAGTTGCGCGCGCTCGACCCCGCCGCCGCGGAGGTCCTCGGCATAGGTCAGGATGTGCTGGGCGACCGGCGACATACACAACACTGAAACATGGGAGTCATCATAATGCACGATTGGTAGAGCGGAGATCGCGACCGAATGAAACCGACTTTACGTGCACGACCGGCGGCTAATGGCTATTGTCGCGCCCCGACACCGGCAATGACTGGTGTACCGTGCGACCCTTGCAGACATGGCGTGAGGACAAGCGATTGACGACGCGACCGCCGATTGCGGCCGATCCTGCCGGTTATGCCGACGTCTCAAATGTCGGGCTGGAACCGCTGAAAACGGTGCGCAGCCGCTGGCCGGCGATCATCGGCGCGGTGCTGACCGGCGCGATGATTGTTGGACTGGCGCGCGAGCTGTTCGGGCATGGCCTGGTGGGGCTCGGCCGCTCGGTGCCTGCCGATCCCCGCTTCTATCTGTGTTTCGTGCTGCTCTACATGGCGTCGCCGACCGGCGATTACGTGATCTTTCGGCGGCTCTGGGAGATTCCGATCGGCGGTCTGGTCGCGCTGATCAAGAAGCGGATCGCGAACGAAGTCGTGTTCGGCTATTCGGGCGATGCGTATTTCTACGCCTGGGCGCGGGCGAAGGCGCAGATGGTCGCGTCGCCGTTCGGGGCGGTCAAGGACGTCTCGATCCTGTCGGCGATCGCGGGCAATGCGGTGACGTTGCTGCTGGTGGCGATCGCGCTGCCGTTCGGACAAGACCTGCTGACGCACGATCAGTTTCGCGCGGTGCTGGCATCGGCTGGCGTCACGCTGGTGATATCCCTGCCCTTCCTGATCTTCTCGCGGCGGGTGTTCTCGCTGGCGCGGCCGCTGTTGTGGTGGGTGTTCTCGGTCCATTGCATCCGGCTGTTGCTCGGGTCTTTGCTTATCGCGCTCGCCTGGCATTTCGCGTTGCCTGGCGTGTCGATCGGCATGTGGATGTTTCTCGCTGCCGGGCGGTTGCTCGTGTCGCGGCTGCCACTGGTGCCCAACAAGGACCTGCTGTTCGCCAATGCCGCGATCCTGCTGATCGGGCAGGATCAGGCCCTGTCCGAACTGGTCGCCTTCACCGCGGCACTGACCCTGCTGCTGCATGTGGCGCTGATCGTCGCGTTCGCCGCGCATGCGATCGCGATGCGACCGACTGTCGGCAGGGCAAGCGATCGCGGGCGCGATCACGGGGCTTGATGGGCTATCGCAGGGCTGGGTTCGGCGATGCGGCCGGCGGCACGTAGAGCGTGAAGCGCGTGCCGGGAACCGCGACCGATCGATAGCCGCTGCGAATTGCCCAGGCAGCGAGCGCATGATCGAGACTGGCGTCGCCGCTGGTGTCCGCGGCTTCGCCGCCGGTGAGAATCGGCGCGCCAGTCACGCGCGTGCGTGTACGTGACATCAGATGGAGCGCGCGTTCCTGTTGCGGATCGAGCAGGCTCGTGCTGCGGAAATAGAACGGGCCGGTGGCAAAGACCGGGTCGGGCAAGCGGTTCGCGGCGGGCAGCATCTGCGGAGACAGTGTCGCGATCGGACTCCCGATGCCGCGTCGATCGAGGGCCCGGCCGAGCGTGCGACCTTCGCGCAGCGCCTGGGCTAGCGACAGGCCGTCCGGACTGGCCAAGGCTGCGATCGACGGCGCGAGTCCGGCGATTGCGAAGACACCGAGCGCGACTCGCCACGGCCGGCCGGGGCGCTTGATCAGCGAGAGCCGGACGAACAGCGCGGGCAGGACGGGAAGCAGGTACTGCCGCCAGGTCGGGAACGGCAGCAGGGCGGCTACGAGCCCGGCGAGGATGAGCGCCTCGAACAGCCCGATTGCGCGGCGGCGGCTTGCGTCTCGGGCGACCAAGATCAGCGCGGGCAGCGCCGCACCGAGCGCGAGGAATTTGAGCGAGTCGATCGCCTTGGCGGGGAGCGACATCTTCCAGGGCCGGGACGCGTAATATTCGGCGGGCCCGCGCGCCGGGAAGGTCAGCGTCCCGAACACGAAGCCGGCGGGGCTCGTCGTGTAGCTCCAGGCGACGAAGACGATCACCGGGAGCGTGCCGAGCAGGATCGCGCCGGGGCGGTGACGGCGGTGGATCAGCGCGTACAGCCCATAGGCGAGCGCGGGGAACGCGTAGGAGATCTTGGCGGCGGCGGCGGCAGCCAGAAGCAGCCCGATCAGCAGCGCCCGGTTTCGCGTCGCATCACGGGTTTGCGCGCGTGCGATCAGCGATAGAGCAGCGGCGAGCAGTGCGGCGGGGAGCGCATCGTTGCGCGCGGTGCCGATGCTGAATAGAAGAATGTCGCAGGTTGCGAACAGCGCGGCGCAGGCGAGCGCGGCTTTGGGTTTCGCGCCGAGGGTTCGGGCGGCGGTGTGGACGCAGGCCATCGTCGCGATGCCGAGCAGCGCGTTGACGATGCGGAGCGCTGGCCAGGTCCAAGCGCCGGCTAGCGCTGCGATCGGGGCGAAGAGGTAGGGTTGGAGCGGGGTTTGGAGGTAGGCGAAGTCTCTGTACGGGAGCAGGCCGTGCGCGGTCAGCGCGGCGGCGGCGACGTACTGGCTCTCGTCATGGTCCACCGGGCGGAGGAGCGCGAGGGTGATGAGGATGATCGCCAGCGCTGCGAGCACCAGAAGATTGCTCACCCGCGAAGACGGGTGTCTAGTCTGGGCACCCGCCTTCGCGGGTGAACAGGGTTGGGGGGCGGTGTGGTCCATTACTCGGCCCCACCCTGCTCACTACCACCCCGGCGAAGGCCGGGGCCCAATTGGGAAAGCCGCAGTAACGGAGCGCCATCCTCGATCATAACCGTCGCCCAATTGGGCCCCGGCCTCCGCCGGGGTGGTCGCGTGTGGGGCACGAGTCAGGCTTTTACCGCGGTCAGGAAGTAATCGAGGCTCGTCGAATCGCTCAGCGTGAACCCCGTCGCCGGCGAGAAACTCAGCCCCCGCGTATCTGTCAAGCGCAACCCCGCGTCCTTCAGCAGCGCGGTCAGTTCCTCGGGCGTCAGGAACTTGTTCCAGTCGTGCGTGCCCTTGGGAATGGTGCCGGTGCCTTCCGCCACTGTGATCATCGCCAGCCGCGACAGCGGCGTGCGGTTGGGTGTCGACAGGATCAGCAATCCGCCGTCCGCCAGCGTCCGCGCCAAACCCCGCACGAAACCCGCCGGATCGCTGACATGCTCGATCACTTCGAGGCTGGTGACCAGATCGAACTGCCCGACCAGCCCCTCGACGCCCCCCGCGCGGTAGTCGATCGCCAAGCCGCTTTGCGCCGCATGGATTTCCGCCACTGCGATATTTTCCGGTGCCGCGTCGATCCCCGTCACCGCTGCACCCAGCCGTGCTAACGGTTCGCACAGCAACCCCGCGCCGCAGCCGACATCGAGCGCGGTCTTCCCGTCCAGCGGCGTGAAGGTCGAACCGTCGCCACCCCAATGCGCGTCGACCTGCTCACGGATGTAGCGTAGCCGGGGCGGGTTGAGCTTGTGGAGCGGGGCGGACGAGCCCTTCGGGTCCCACCAGTGCTTCGCCATCGTGCCGAAATGTGCGGCCTCGCGCGGATCGATTGTTGCGTTATTGTGCGTGTCGCTTGCCAGTATCATGCGCGCTACCTATCAGGGCCGCCGCTTCGACCCAAAGGGATTTGCGCTGCCAATGGCCCGTATCGTGATGAAATTCGGCGGGACGTCGATGGCTGGGATCGAGCGTATCCGCAACGTCGCCGCGCGCGTGAAGCGCGAAGTCGACGCCGGCAACCAGGTCGCCGTCGTCGTCTCCGCGATGGCCGGCGAGACCGACCGGCTGGTCGGCTTCTGCCGCGAGGCGTCGTCGCTGTACGACGCGAAGGAATATGACGTCGTCGTCTCGGCCGGCGAGCAGATCACGAGCGGCCTGCTCGCGATCGCGCTCCAGGCGGCGGGTTGCAAGGCGCGGAGCTGGCTCGGCTGGCAGTTGCCGATCAACACCTCGGACGCGCATGGATCGGCCCGCATCGGCGAGATCGACACGGCCGCACTCGACGCGAGCCTCGCGGACGGCGTCGTCGCCGTGATTCCCGGTTTCCAGGGCGTAGCGGATGGCCAGCGCGTTACCACCTTGGGACGCGGCGGCTCGGATACGTCGGCGGTGGCGATGGCGGCGGCGATGAAGGCCGATCGCTGCGACATCTATACCGATGTCGACGGCGTCTACACGACCGACCCCAGGATCGTGCCCCGCGCGCGGAAACTGAGCAAGGTCACGTACGAAGAGATGCTGGAACTCGCCAGCGTCGGTGCCAAGGTGTTGCAGACGCGGTCTGTCGGCCTGGCGATGAAAGAGAATGTGCGTGTGCGCGTGCTGTCTTCGTTCGAGGACGGCGATACCAATGACGGACACCGCGGCACGTTGATCGTGGGCGAAGAGGAAATCGACGATATGGAACGCCAACTCATCACCGGCATCGCGCACGACAAGAACGAGGCGAAGATCACCCTGACGCAGGTCAGCGATCGGCCCGGCTCGGTCGCCGCGATCTTCGCGCCGCTCGCCGATGCGGGGATCAACGTCGACATGATCGTGCAGAACGTCGCGCATTCGACCGGCTCGACCGACGTGACGTTCACGGTACCGGCGGCGGATCTGGCGCGCTCGCTCGACGTGCTCGACAAGGCGAAGGACGCGATCGGCTATGCGACGATCGTCCACGACACGCGCGTCGCCAAGGTGTCGGTGGTTGGTGTCGGCATGCGCAGCCATGCGGGTGTCGCCTCGACGATGTTCACGACGCTCGGCGAACGCGGCATCAACATCCAGGCGATCGCCACGTCGGAGATCAAGGTCAGCGTGCTGATCGAAGAGGATTATACCGAGCTGGCGGTGCGCGTGCTGCACACGGCGTACGGGCTCGATGCCGAGGATGCGGCTTGAGCTTGATACATAACGACATGATCCCGGCAGGCGCCGGGACGACGGGGATGGATGCATGACGATCGGTACTGAGCGGCTGCAACGCCGGATGGCGCGCGGCGCCGCGTTCCTCGGGTCGGAGGTCGCCATTCTCGGCGGCGCGATGTCGTGGGTGAGCGAGCGTCACCTCGTGTCGGCGATTTCGAACGCAGGCGGGTTCGGCGTGATCGCGTGCGGGGCGATGACGCCCGCGCTGCTCGATACCGAGATCGCCGCGACCAAGGCTCTCACGACCAAGCCGTTCGGCGTGAACCTCATCACGATGCACCCCGACCTGTTCGAGCTGATCGCGGTCTGCGCCAAGCACAAGGTCGGCCACGTTGTGCTCGCCGGTGGCCTGCCGCCCAAGGGCAGCATCGAGGCGATCAAGGAGACGGGCGCGAAACTGATCGCGTTCTCGCCGGCACTGGCGCTTGCGAAGAAGCTGATCCGCTCGGGCGTCGATGCGCTGGTGATCGAGGGGATGGAGGCCGGTGGCCATATCGGCCCGGTCTCGACCAGCGTGCTCGCGCAGGAGATGCTGCCCGAGATCGCGGAACAAGTGCCGGTGTTCGTCGCGGGCGGGATCGGCCGCGGCGAAGCGATCGCGGGCTACCTCGACATGGGCGCGGCGGGCGTCCAGCTCGGCACGCTGTTCGTGTGCGCGACCGAATCGATCGCGCATGCCAATTTCAAGAAGGCGTTCATCCGGGCGTCGGCGCGCGACGCGATCGCCAGCGTGCAGATCGATGCGCGGCTGCCGGTGATCCCGGTGCGTGCATTGAAGAACGCATCGAGCGAGTTGTTCACGGCGAAGCAGCGCGAGGTTGCCGGGCATCTCGATGGCGGTATCGTCGAGATGGCCGAGGCGCAGTTGCAGATCGAGCATTACTGGGCGGGTGCGCTGCGTCGCGCGGTGATCGACGGCGATGTCGAGCATGGCTCGGTGATGGCCGGCCAGTCGGTCGGCATGGTCAAGCGCGAGGAGCCGGTCGCGGACATCATCGGCGGGCTGATGGCGCAGGCTGCGGCTGCGCTGGAGGCGCGCGCGGTCTAGGCGGTATCGATCCTCCCCCTGGCGCGGGAGGATCGAGAGGGCGGCGTCTCGCCTACGCTGTGATGCTCCGTGCCAGCGTCTACGTGGTACCACCCCGGCGGAGGCGGGGGCCCAATTGAGGGACGTTGCTGATTACCGGTGCGCTCCGTTATCCCGACCTTTCCAATTGGACCCCGGCCTTCGCCGGGGTGGAAGTGATCCGGGGAAGGCGCTCCCCCTTCTGCCAAGCTGGAAACTCCCAACCCCACCCGCTCTTCACTCGCCGCAAATCGCGTACGGCTTACGCATCGTTAACCTTCCCCATGCCAGACATGTCCCGTCGGGGGACATCACGAGGTGGTTGCGATGAGTCGTCGGTTTGCGTTGCTTTCATTTACCGCACTCGCCTTGGTGGCGGGGTGCGCGC
This sequence comes from Sphingomonas sp. PP-F2F-G114-C0414, assembly GCF_003688595.1. GTDB lineage: Bacteria > Pseudomonadota > Alphaproteobacteria > Sphingomonadales > Sphingomonadaceae > Sphingomonas. The sequence goes on along the minus strand of NZ_RCWT01000013.1, from coordinate 24,413 downwards.
CGAAGCCCAAGACGGTCGCCGTCGTTGCGCCGCCGGTGGTCGCGGCACCGGTCGCCGCGCCTGCAATGCCGAAGGGTGCGTCGCCGACCATGGTGATCCCGGTCGCGCTGCCCGATGGCACCTATCCCACGCCGAATCGCAACCTGACCCCGGCCGCCAAGGTCTGGCACCTGCGTGCCGCGCTCAACGTCGCCGCGCTCGCCTGCCGCGGACCGCAGGAAGGCGCGATCATTGCCAGCTACAACGCGATGCTGTCGGCGCAGAAGCCGGTGCTCGCCAAGGCCGAGGCGACCTATGCCAGCGAGTGGAAGTCGGGCGGCCGCGATTGGCAGGATCGCTACGACGATGCGATGACGCGGCTGTACAACTTCTTCTCGCAGTCGCCCGCGCGCGACGATTTCTGCGCGGCGGCGAGCACCGTGCTGGCGCAGAGCGCTGGCGTGACGGCGGAGGCGATGCCCGCGTTCGCGGCACAGCAACTGCCAACGCTCGAACGCCCGTTCACCGATTTCTACCGTGCGTTCGATGCTTGGCGTGGTCGGGCTACCCCGGCACCGGTGTACGCGCAGCAGCCGCGACCAGTGCTGGCTTCGCGGCAATACGCGTCGAACATGACCGTCCAGACGATCACGCAGGCGCGTCTCCAGCCGATCTCACAGCCGGTACCGCCGCCGCAGCCCCGGCTGAAGCTGGATCCCAGCGTCTTCCAGTAATCAGGTCTTGAGCGGCGATCCGATCGACCAACTATGGCCGAACGGATCGCGCACTTGGCCGTAGCGATCGCCCCAGAACTGGTCGGCGACGGGCATCGTCACGATCGCGCCGGCCGTCGCCGCGCGCTCCATCCAGCCATCCGCATCGTCGACCTGCAGGTGCAGCGTGATACCGGCGGGCTCGGGTTCGTCGTGGCCACGCCATTCGGGAAACTCGTCGCTCAGCATCAGCCAGCCGTCGTTGATCCGGAGGCTCGCCTGCATCAGCCGGACGCCGTCATCGGCGACGTTGGTCTCGACGACCGTCGCGGCGAACGCGGCTTCGTAGAAGGCGAGTGCTTCGTGCGCGCGCTTGCCACGAATGACCAGAAAAGGCGTGATACCGCGAGTGGGACGATCGGCCATGCGAGTCTCCTGCGTTCGATGAGTCGAGACTAGGCGCATGATTCGCCCCCGGCCAGCGCCGACATGATGAAGGCAATGGTTGGCTTCGCGGCAAAGACTGGGTTAACAGCCGCGGCAATGGCTGAAGTTTCAGATCGTCCGGCGGAAGGCCGCTTCGAAGGGCGCGAGCACCGATTTCCGGTGCGCGTCTATTTCGAGGACACCGATCTGTCGGGCGCGGTCTATCACGCCAATTATCTGCGCTACATGGAGCGCGCACGCTCCGACATGCTGCGGCTCGGCGGGATCGACCAGCGCGCGACGTTCGAGGCGGGCGAAGGCTCCTACGCGATCGCCAACGTGACCATCCGCTATGCCGCACCGGCGCGGCTCGACGACGCGCTCGTCGTCGTCTCGCGGATGACGCAGGTCCGCGCCGCGAGCGTCGCCATTCATCAGAGGGTCATGCGCGACGGGCTTGTCTTGGCCGAGGCGGATGTTGTGGCGGCGTTGGTCGCTCCCAATGGTCGCCCACGCCGCCAGCCACGCGCATGGATCGATATCTACGAACGCCTAGTCTGGCAGGGGGAAGCATGAATCCGGTGTTGACTATGGAGAGCGCGACGCTGTCGCCGATCCACTTGTTCCTCCAGGCCGACTGGGTGGTGAAGGGCGTGATGATCGGACTGCTGCTCGCCAGCATCTGGACCTGGGCGCTGATCGTCGCGTTCTGGCGGCGGATCGGCAAGACGCGCAAAGGCATGACCCGGTTCGAGCGCGACTTCTGGAAGGCCGAGGATATCGACGTCTTCTACAAGGCGGAGGGCGAGAACGACCTGCCGTCGGCGCGCGTGTTCGCGGCGGGCGTGACCGAGTGGCGGCGCTCGACCGCGGGCGGCACGATCGACAAGAGCGGCACGCGCGAGCGGCTGGCGACCACCATGGGCGCGGCCGTCGCGGGCGAGATCGACAAGCTGTCGGACCGGCTGAACGTGCTGGCGACGGTCGGCTCGGTCGCGCCGTTCGTCGGGCTGTTCGGTACGGTCTGGGGCATCATGCGAAGCTTCACCAGCATCGCGGCGGCGCAGAACACGTCGCTGGCGGTGGTCGCGCCGGGGATCGCGGAGGCACTGTTCGCGACCGCAATCGGCCTGTTCGCGGCTATTCCGGCGGTGATCGCGTACAACCGGTTCTCTCACGGCATCAACCGGATCGAGGCGAGCCTCAACCGGTTTGCCGACGGTTTCCACACGACCCTCTCACGCCAGCTGGACGGCTCGCGATGAGCGGCGCGCAAATCCTCCCCGGCACGGGGAGGGGGACCGCGACGCGCAGCGGCGTGGTGGAGGGGGTTCTCCACGCAGCACAGCGTCCGTGGGACGAGGCCCTCTACGCACCGCAGCGTATGATGCACGCCCCCACCACCAGCTTCGCTGGTCCCCCTCCCCGCGTGCGGGGAGGATTTTAGGTGGCGATGAACCTTCCTTCTTCCCGTGGCCGCGGTCGCCGCGCGCCGATGGCGGACATCAACGTCACGCCGCTGGTCGACGTGATGCTCGTGCTGCTGATCATCTTCATGGTGACCGCGCCCTTGATGACCGCGGGCGTGCCGGTGAACCTCCCCGACGCGCGCGCGAAGGCGCTCGACCAGGAGCAGAAGCCCGTCGAGATCTCGATGGACGGCGCCGGCGCACTGTTCATCGACAAGGATCAGGTGACCGATGATGCGCTGCCGGTGCGATTGGCCGCGATCGCCGCCAGCCGTGCGGTCGGCGACGAGCCGCAGGTGCTGCTGCGCGCGGACCGGAAGCTCGATTACGGGCGCGTGATGCGCGTGATGGGCGAACTCAACCGCGCCGGGCTGAACCGCGTCGCGCTGGTGACCGTCGAGGGTAATCAGAACTGATGGCGCTGGCCTGATGGATCGTTCGGAGAAGATCGGCTTAGGCGTTGCCGTCGTCGGGCATGTCGTGCTGTTCGGCTTGCTGTCGCTCAGCTTTCTCAGCGCGCCCGAACCGCCGAAGATCCAGCAGCAGCCGATCGACGTGAGCCTGGTGCCCGATGTCGCGCTCGAGGCGACTGCGCCGCAATCGACGGAGACGCCGGCCGAGTCGGTCGCGCCGGACGAGGGCGCGCCCGAGGATGCCGCGCCGCCAGCCCCGCAAGAGGCCGAGCCCGAGCCGAAGCCCGATCCCGTGCCACCTGCGCCGCAGCCGAAGCCCGCACCGCCGAAGCCCAAGCCGCAGCCGGCACCCGAACCAAAACCCGAGCCCAAGCCGCAGCCGAAACCCAAGCCTGCGCCACCAAAGCCCGCCGCCAAGCCCGCGCCTGTGCCGAAGCCGGCTGAGAAGCCCAGGCCGGCGCCCGCCAAGGCCAAGCCGACCAAGCCCGCGCCAGAAAAGTCGGCGCCTGCAAAGACGGCGACGAAGTCGAAGGACTCTGCCGCAAAGTCGTCTTCGAGTGCAGCCAAGCCCGCCAAGCCGTCCTCGACCAAAGGCAGCGGCTCGACCGCCGAGGCCAAGACCTCGCGGCCACGCGGCTCGCGGCTCGGCGACAATTTCCTGAAGGGTCTGTCGGCCGATCCGTCGCCGAGCAAGTCGGAAGCGCCCAAGGCGGCCAAACTCGGTGCGCAGGCGGCGGCGAACATCGGCTCGGCGATCCTGCGACAGGTGCAGCCCTGCGCGAATCGCCAGGTTACGCCGGGGCCCGGCGCCGAGCGGATCCGCGTGACGATCAACCTGAAGCTCAACCGCGACGGCACGCTGAAATCGCGGCCGACGATCAGCGGTCACGCGGGCGTCGACGACGACAACCGGCGCTATGTCGACCGCGTCGACGATCTGGCGATCGCGACCTTCGTCGGGTGTTCGCCGCTACGCGGTTTGCCCGACGACCTGTATGACGTGCAGAACGGCTGGAGCAATTTCAGCCTGCGCTACAAACTTCCCGGCTGAGGATGTCCGTTATGACTCGATCGATCCTGGGGTTTTTCCCTTCGCGCCAGACGTTAACGTCGCGAGGCAACCTCCCCTTGCAGGACCGCCACCCCGGCGAAGGCCGGGGCCAAATTGGGAAGGTCGATGTAATGATGCGCAACGTTCCCTCAGCGGCGTCCCCCAATTGGGCCCCGGCCTTCGCCGGGGTGGTGTTAGGTCGGCGTATGACTCGATCGGTTCTTGCTTCGGTTGGGCTGCTCGCGTTCGTCTCCGGCAGTGCAGCGTATGCGCAAGACGCACCAGCGCCGGCACCCCAGCAAGCCCCCGCCGATCCTGCAGCCCCAGCCCCGGCAGGCGATCAGTCCGGCGGCCTCGTGGTCGACGTCACCGGCGGAATCTCCGCGCCGATGCCGATCGCGATTCCCGTCATGCCGACGTCCGCGGTCGTCTCCACCCCAGCAGGCTCGACCGACGTGCTCGGCCGCCAGCTCGCCGACATCGTCACCAACGATCTCCGCAACTCAGGGCTGTTCACGCCGCTTTCCCCCGGCCAGCTCCGCCCGATCACCTTCCCCGAAGTCACCGCCCCCGGGTTCGACTACTGGGGCAGCACCGGCGCGCAGGCACTCGTGCAGGGCTTCATCCGCGCGAACGGCGACGGCAACCTGACCGTCGGCTGCTACCTCTACGACGTGTCGTCGAAGGCCGAACTCACCCGCACCGGATTCGTCGTACCGCCCTCGGACTGGCGCCGCGCAGGGCACAAGTGCGCCGACATGGTCTACACGCGCCTCACCGGCGAAGGCGCGTACTTCGACAGCCGCGTCGTCTATGTGTCCGAGACCGGCCCCAAGGGACGCCGGATAAAGCGGCTAGCGATCATGGATCAGGACGGCGCTAACCACCGCTTCCTCACCAATGGCCAGTCGATCGTGCTGACGCCGCGGTTCGCGCCGAACCAGCAGTCGATCGTCTATATGAGCTATCTCAACAATCGCCCGGCGATCTATGTCTACGATATCGGCTCGGGCAAGCAGCGGCTCGTTGTGGCGAACGCGAACCTGACCTTTGCGCCGCGCTTCTCGCCGGACGGTCGCAACATCCTGTTCTCGATGGCGCAGGGGGGGAATACCGACGTTTACCGCGTGTCGTCGCAGGGTGGCACGCCGCAGCGCCTGACCAACTCGCCGGGGATCGACACGGGCGGCAGCTATTCTCCGGACGGCTCGAAGATCGTGTTCGAGAGCGATCGGTCGGGGGGGCAGCAGATCTACGTGATGAACGCAGACGGCTCGAACCAGCAGCGGATCAGCTTCGGCGGCGGGCGGTATGCGACGCCGGTGTGGAGCCCGCGCGGCGACCTGATCGCGTTCACCAAGCTCGGCGGCGGGTTCCGGATCGGCATCATGAGCCCGAGTGGCGGCGGCGAGAAATTGCTCACCAACGACTGGCAGGATGAGGGGCCGAGCTGGTCGCCGAACGGCCGCGTGATCAACTTCTACCGCTCGGGACGCGGCAGCGGCGGCAAGGCGGATCTCTGGTCGGTCGACCTGACCGGCGTCAACGAGCGCAAGATCCCGACGCCGCTCGACGGTTCGGATCCGGCATGGGGCCCCTTGCGGCCCTGAACCTGCTATGGGGACGTAACGGGGAATATGATTTTCTACGGGAGACTGTCTATGTCGAAGCTTTCCAACATCTTGCTCGCATGTACCGCGTTGATCGCCGTTTCCGGTTGCGCGAAGAAGCGTCCCGCCGTGCTGCCGCCCGCACCGGTCGACAACAACGCGGCGGTCGATCCGAACGCGGGCCAGAACGGCGGCAATGTCGGCGGCGCGATCGTGCCGGGGTCGGATGCCGACTTCCAGCGCTCGGTCAGCTCGAACACGGTGAATTTCGGGCTCGACATGTACGATATCGATCCGACCGCCCGCGCGATCCTCGACAGCCAGGCGCAGTGGCTGGCCAAGTTCCCCAACCAGCGGATCACGATCGAAGGCCATGCCGACGAGCGCGGCACGCGCGAGTATAATCTGGCGCTCGGCGATCGTCGTGCGAACGCGACCAAGAACTATCTGGCGGCGAAGGGCGTGTCGGCGTCGCGGATGACGACGATCAGCTACGGCAAGGAGCGCCCGGTCGCGCTGGGCTCGGACGACCAGAGCTGGGCGGCGAACCGTCGCGCTGTCACGGTGGTGCTGAACTAAGATTTGTCGCGGCAGTCCCTCTCCCCTCCGGGGAGAGGGAGGGAGGAGCCGCTTGGCGACGGAAGGGTGAGGGGCCGTTGGGACGGACGGTCCGAGCCTCGAGCCCCTCACCCTCCCACGTGCAAGAGCCCGCGGGCCCCTCCCTCTCCCCGGAGGGGAGAGGGTAAGTGGTTTACCCCAGCGCCTTGTCGAGCAGTTTCGCCAGGCGGATCCCCCCGCGGCGCACTTCCTCGCGCGACACCGGCACCATCTTGGCGATCGTCGCATCGTCCATCTTCACCCGCGCCGGCACTGTACCGCACGCGTCGCCGCCAAGCGCCGCCGCATACGCCGTATGCGCGGCTTCCCAGGATTCATGGCTCCAGTCGGTAACGGTCCCAGCCCCAATCTTGGCGCGCTCAGCCGCCGGATACCGTCTTACCAGCGAGGGCGGCGTCGAGATCGCGCGCTCAGCGAGCGGGCCGTCCCAGATCGAATGCAGATTGAACCGCGCCGGACCATAGATCCCGTAATCCGCCTTCACGTCGTTGCCACCCTTGTCATGCCGATCGCCCGCATGGAGCGGCTGATGCAGATCGCCGACGAAGTGGATCAGGAACGCCAGCGCCTGGACGCGGTCCTTCGGCAAAGTGGCGCGGTCACGGAGCAGTTTCACGTCGCGGTCGATCTGGACCGAGACGCAATTGCCGTCTTTGCACGACTCGGTCACGTCGAACGGCGCGCAGACGTCGGCGTCCTGGAAATGCCAGTTATACGCGAACCCGAAGCGCGATTTGCCGTCGGCGGTCTTGAGTGGCTTGATGCAGTCCGCCCAGACGCTCGCCTGCTCGATCGTCCCCGCGGGACATTCGGGCGTTTCGAGCAAAGCTTGTTGCGCGAGCAACCGGCGGATCGCGGCCTTGGTCTTCGGCGTGACGTTGGCATAGGCGATCTGCGCGACGGTCTGGTGGCCATACTCCCAGAACGCGGTGGCGGGGGAGGCGAGGCCGAGCGAGGCGATCGCAGCGAGGAAATAGCGCTTCATGCCGGCTCGTTAGCGTAGATCGCGACGGTCCGGCTACCCGCGGACGACGCAGTGCCGCGGTACATGCCGACGGTGTTGAAGCCCCAGGCCATGGCGCCGTCCGGCCCTGCGACGATCACCCCGCCGGTGCCGCCAAGCGCCTTCACCTCGGCAAGCACCGCGTCGGCCGCGACCTGCAACGACTCGCCGGACAGGCGGACGCGCGCGGCAATCTCGTGGCCGACGCCGATGCGGAGGAAGAACTCGCCAGAGCCCGTGCACGATACCGCGCAGGCGCGATCGTCGGCGAAGGTGCCCGCGCCGATTACGGGCGTGTCGCCGATCCGGCCCCAGCGCTTGCCGGTGACGCCGCCGGTCGACGTGGCGGCGGCGACGTGGCCGTGCGCATCGCAGGCGACTGCGCCGACGGTGCCGTACTTCATGTCGATATCGAACCCGCCGCCCTCGGCCTGGAACTCCGCAAATTGCCGGCGGCGTTCGTCGGTCGCGAACCAGTCCGCATTGGCTTGGGGAAGGTCGCGTTCGAGCGAGAACGCATCCGCGCCCTTGCCGGCGAGGAAGACGTGGCGCCCGTCGTCGAGGATCGCACGAGCCAGGCCGACCGGATTCCGCGTGCCGGTGGCTCCGGCAACGGCGCCGGCGGCTCGCGTCCGGCCGTCCATGATCGCGGCGTCGAGCTCCAGCGTGCCGTCGTGCGTGAACACCGCGCCGCGCCCCGAATTGAAGTGCGGGTCGTCCTCCAGCACGCGCACCGCCGCTTCGACCGCATCCAGCGCGCTACCGCCGTCCGCCAGCACCGCCGACCCAGTGTCGAGCGCACGAGACAGGCCGGCTCTCGCGCCCGCATCCTGCTCGGGCGAGACCATCTCGCTGTCGAGCTTGCCGGCGCCGCCGTGAATGACGAGGGTCCAGGTCATGCTGAGTCTTTCGAGGGTAGGGCGCGAAGGCCGATGAGCGGGCGGAGCGGCGCGATGCTGCGGCCGATCCAGTAGAAGGCGATGCAGCCGATCGTCGTCGCGGCGAGCAGGCACGCGAACTCCGCCCAGCCCGGCAGGCCGGCGGGGAGCAGCGCGTACATCACGAGGACGATGATCGTCTGGTGGATCAGGTAGAACGGGAATACCGCCTCGGTCAGCGTGCGGCGCCAGCGATGGTCGCGGTTCCAGTGGCGCTCGGCGATCCCGATCAGCGCGACGATCGCGCCCCATTGCTCGAGCGCGTGGGCGACGCCGTAGCCAGGGTAGATCCAGCGCGGCGCGACGATGTCGCCCGGCCATTCCAGCTCGACGCCGATGATCGCGATATAACCGAGCACCGCGGCAACCGCGCCGACCTTCCACCAGCGCGCGATCGCCGCCATTGCGGGCTCGGAGCGGGCGAGGCCGAAGCCGAACAGGAAGGCAGGGAAATAGGTGACGTGCGCGACCCAGTCGCCGAACAGGGCCTGCGATTCCGCGGCCATCTGGAACCACCAGGCATGGACGAACACGAGCCACGCGACGGGGAGGACGAGCACCGCCCAGCTGCCGAAGACCCAGTCGAACGCGCGTTGCAGCCAGTCGCCGCGAACGACGACCAGCCCGAGCGTCAAAACGCTCGTGTAGACCCAGAGATAGACGACGAACCAGAGGTGGTTCCAGGTCGGCAGCGACAGCCCGGCAAGCTTGCCGAAGCGGAAATAGTCATGGGTCCAGAACGTCAGATAGCTGCCGGCATAGGCGTGCTTGGTGACCAACTCGACCCAGGGTTGCGGCGGGACGATCACCGCCATGCCGAACAGCAGCGGCACCAGCAGGCGGTAACAGCGGTTGGCGAAGAATCCGCCTGTGCCGCTCGACCGGTTGAGCAGCGCGCGGCTGGCATAGCCCGAGACGACGAACAGCAGCGTGAGGCGCCATGCGTTGCTCGCCAGCATCGGCAATCGCACCCAGTCCTCGACATGGAGCGACTTCACATGGAAGTTCCACGGCACGAAGACCATGCCGATATGGTAGAGGATCAGCAGCGCGAACGCACCGATCCGCAGCCAGTCCATGCCGAAATGCCGCGTCATCTCGCGGCCCTACGGGCCGGGGGCCCGTGCCGCAAGCGTCGGGGGGCTCAGCCGTTCCCCCCGCCGGTTCACGCCTTCATGCGCGGCGTGCCCATGAAGTCGCGCTTGCCGATCGGCACGCCCTGCGTGCGCAGGATCGCGTAGGCGGTGCTGGCGTGGAAGTAGAAATTGGGCTGCGAGAACGAGAGCAGGAAGTTCGCACCGGTGAACGGCATGACGAACGTGCCGAACTCGAACGTGGTGTCGTTGTCGGCGAGCGCATCGAAGGTGTCGCGGTCGATCCCCTCCAGCGTAGTGATCGCGTCGCGCATCACCTTGTGGAGACCCGCGAAATCGGTGGGCCAGGCCGAGCGGTCGGGCGCGAAAGTGCCGGCGCGGACGCCTTCGATCCCGCCGACCGAATGTCCGGCGCAGGCCTTCACCTGATAGCCGAACGGCAGCATGTCGTCGGCGAGCTTCGCATCGATCAGCGTCGCGGGTTCTATACCCTTCTCGACGGCGAACGCTTCCGCCTTGTCGAGCAGCGCGTCGACCGCACGCAGAATCTGGAGGTTCGAGGGAATCGTCGCATCGTACAGGGACAGGGTCATCGCGTTCGCTCCTAAAGCCGTGCGCCGCTATGGCCGACGATCGCTACTCCGGCCAGCGATGTTCCGTTCCAGCGCGCAAGTCGCTATATAGGCCTCGAACTCCCGAGGAATCCCCATGTCCCTTCGTCCCTGGCGCGATATCACCCGCCGCAAGAGCCGCCAGATCATGGTCGGCAACGTCCCCGTCGGCGGCGATGCGCCGGTCACCGTGCAGACGATGACCAACACACCGACCGACGACGTGCGCGCGACGGTCGACCAGATCCGCCGCTGCGAGGACGCGGGCGTCGACATTATCCGCGTCAGCTGCCCCGACGTCGAGTCGACCGCCGCGCTGAAGCAGATCGTCCGCGCGAGCCGCGTGCCGATCGTCGCGGACATCCATTTCCACTACAAGCGCGCACTCGAAGCCGCCGATGCGGGCGCGGCGTGCCTGCGCATCAACCCGGGCAATATCGGCTCGGCGGCGCGCGTGAAGGAAGTCGTCGACGCGGCGAAATCCAACGGCTGCGCGATCCGTATCGGCGTCAACGGCGGCTCGCTCGAGCGGCATCTGCTCGAGAAATACGGCGAGCCTTGCCCCGATGCGCTGGTCGAGTCGGCGCTCGATCATATCAAGCTTTTGCAGGACCACGACTTTCACGAGTTCAAGGTCGCGGTGAAGGCCTCCGACCTGTTCCTCGCGGTGGCGGCGTACCAGCAGCTTGCGGAGCAGGTCGATTGCCCGCTGCATCTCGGCATCACCGAGGCGGGCGGGTTCGTCGGCGGCACGGTCAAGTCAGCGATCGGGATGGGGAGTTTGCTCTGGTACGGCATCGGCGACACGATCCGCGTGTCGCTCTCCGCCGAGCCCGAAGAGGAAGTCCGCGTCGGCTTCGAGATCCTGAAGGCGCTTGGCATCCGTAACCGCGGCGTCCGCGTCGTGTCGTGCCCGTCATGCGCACGCCAGGGGTTCGACGTGATCCGCACCGTGCAGGCGCTGGAGGAGCGGTTGCAGCACATCCGCACGCCGATGTCGTTGTCGGTGCTCGGCTGCGTGGTGAACGGGCCCGGTGAAGCGCGCGAGACCGACATCGGCATCACAGGCGGCGGCAACGGCAAGCACATGGTGTATCTGTCGGGCGTCACCGACCACCACGTCCAGGACGCCGACATGGTCGACCACATCGTCCGGCTGGTCGAGGCGAAAGCGGCCGAGATCGACGCAGCGGACGAAGCGATGGCTGCGTTGGTGCCTGTGGCCGCGGAATAATGGGCTTTCGGGTTTCTTGGATGGCGGTAAGCGGCGTGAACTCGGATGCGTTGCTGGCGCATTTCGGATTTCGGGATACCGGAGTGCCTGATGAAGCGAACGAGTCGCTATTTTCTATCGCCGAACTTGCGACCGGCTGGACTGTGTTATGGTCCAATGACGAAGCCTTTGCCAGTGACGAGACGGCGGCTCTATTGTCGCAGCACGGGCCCGTGCTGGCGGTATGCGTCAACGAAACATGCATGCACTCGACTGCTGTTATGTTCGAAAACAGAACTTCGCGCTGGCGTTTGCATCACGAGGGGAACAAGATCCTCGATCACTTAGTTATTGAAGGCAACCTTCCGTTCCAGGCTTCGGCTATGATCGCCGATTTGCGAGCAAAGCAGGCGCACGCGACGGATGTAGATTTTATATTTGATATTCCGCTTGAGGTCGCTCGCTCGATCTGCGGATTTAAGCATGATCTAACAGAGCTAGACGGGATTGAGCCGGCCTTCACAGTCGTAGAGGCTGGAGGGCAAAGGCGACAAACCGGCTTGTGGAACCGCCTGATGGGGCGTTGACCTTGCTGCGGCCGGTCATGTTCGGAGCCGGCCGTTGTCAATGACGGCACGCACAGTTTCTCCCGCTCTGGCCTTCGCAATTGCCGCGTTCGGCATTGGCCTGTTCTCCATGATGGATGCGGTGATGAAGTCGCTGGTCCTCGCGATCGGCGTCTATAACGCGCTGCTGTGGCGGCAGATGATCAGCGTCGGGCTCGGCGCGGTCGCGTGGAAGCTCGGGAACAGCGGGCGGCCGAGCGGGCGCGCGTTGAAGCTGCATCTGGCGCGCGGGTTGGTGACCACCGCGATGGCGGTGCTGTTCTTCTGGGGGCTCGCACGCGTCCCGATGGCGCAGGCGATTTCGCTGACCTACATCGCGCCGATCCTCGCGCTGTTGCTCGCCGCGGTGACGCTGGGCGAGCGCGTCGGGTGGAAGACGTTCGTCGCATCGATCGCCGCGCTCGGTGGCGTGGTGGTCGTGATGATCGGGCAGGGGCGCGAGGTGCCTGGACCCGAGACGTTCCATGGGACGCTCGCGATCCTCGGTTCGGCGGTATTGTATGCCGTGAACCTGGTGATCGCGCGGCTGCAGAGCCAGGCGGCGCGGCCGGGGGAGATCGCGTTCTTCCAGGCGCTCGTCATCACCGCGACGTTGGCGTTCGCTGCGCCCTGGTTGGCTGTGGTGCCCGAGGCGGCGCAATGGCCCAAGCTCATACTCGCCGCCGGGCTGGCGACCGCGTCGTTGTGGCTGCTCGGCTGGGCCTATGCGCACGGCGATACCGGGTTTCTTGCGACCACCGAATATACCTCGTTCGTCTACGCGGCGGTGCTGGGTTTCCTGGTGTTCGGCGAGCGGGTATCGGCGTTCACGCTGGCGGGCGCGGCGATCATCGTCGTCGCGTGCCTGTACGCGGCGCGGCGGCGTGACATCGCGCAGACATCGATCGAGGCCAGTGCATGACCGTCATCCGTTCCGCCACCGCTGCCGATATCGGCACGATCCTGCGCTTCGTCCGCGAGCTCGCCGCGTTCGAGCGCGAGTCGGATGCGGTCGAGGCGACCGAGCCGATGCTGGCGGAGGCGCTGTTCGGGGAGCGGCCTGCCGCGGAGGCCGTGATCGCAGAGACCGCGCAAGGCCCCCTCGGGTTCGCGTTGTTCTTCCATAATTTCTCGACCTGGACCGGCAAGCGTGGGCTGTATCTGGAGGATCTGTACGTGACACCGGACGCGCGCGGGCAGGGGGTCGGCGGTGCGCTGCTGGCGCATCTGGCCGGCATGGCGCTCGATCGCGGCTGTGCGCGGTTCGAATGGTCGGTGCTCGACTGGAATGCCGACGCGATCGCGTTTTATCGGAAGGTCGGCGCGGTCGGGATGGAGGAATGGACGATCCAGCGGATGTCCGGGGATGCGTTGGTTAGGTTGGCGGGGCGGTCGATCTAACCGCCCCGAGCCGGTTGCGTCAGATAGTACCTGCCCGGCGCCTGCCGGGGCCCAATTGGGAGATAGAGGTAACGACGGATGGTCCTCCGTTACTTCGACCTTTCCACTTGGGCCCCGGCCTGCGCCGGGGAGGTAAATTCAGAACGCTCCCCGGAGCAGTAAACCGACAGACGTCAGATCAGCGCCCTGCGGCGTCGTCCGAATTCATCGGCTCCTTGCCCTTTGCCTTCTCGGCCTCATAGCGCTCGACCGCCTCGATCGTGACGCGCTTGGCTTCCTCGGCGTCGCCCCACTTGCCGACGCGGACCCACTTCGTCTTCTCGAGGTCCTTGTAGTGCGTGAAGAAGTGCTCGATCTGCTCGAACACGATTTCGGGCATGTCGGCGCGCTCGCCGATGTTGGCGTAATACGGGAATACCGCGTCGACCGGTACGCAGACGAGCTTCTCGTCGCCGCCGGCTTCGTCTTCCAGGTTCAGCACCGCGATCGGCCGTGCGCGGACAACGCAGCCCGGGATGAACGGCGAGCGCGCAATCACCAGGGCATCCAAAGGATCGCCATCGGGGCTGAGCGTATGCGGCACGAAACCGTAGTTCGCCGGATAGCGCATCGGCGTGTGCAGGATGCGATCGACGAACAGCGCGCCCGATGCCTTGTCGAACTCGTACTTCACGGGCTCGCCGCCGGTCGGCACTTCGATGATGACGTTCAGGTCCTCGGGCGGGTTCTTGCCGGTCGGGATGAGATCGATACGCATGGCGGTCCTTTCGATATGACGATGCCGGCGCTTCTCGTCAGGGAGAGCCGCCGGCACCGATAGATTTCAAAGGCTCAACGCGGCGTCAGCAGCTTGTCGAGCCCGCCTTCCCCTGTACCGACCTTCTGGAGGCGCGGATAGCGCGGCCCGTCATGGTAATCGAGCGTGATGTCCCGGAATCGGTCGTTGTTCTTCACCGTCAGGCGAATCGGTGCCTTCGTTCCCCGCGCCGCGAGGATCGCCGCCTTGATCCGGTCTGACGAATACGCCTCGCTGTTGACCGCCTCGATTTCGGTGCCGACGTCGAGGCCAGCCTTGAACGCCGGGCTGTCCCAGATCGACGAGGTGACCACGCCCTCCTTGTTGATCACCAGCCCAAGCGAATAGCTGACATCGGTGCCGCGGGTCTTCTCGACCTGCTTAAGATACGGGCTCTGCTCGGGGCCGTAGACCAGCTTGTAGCCGTTCATCGCGAAGCCGTTGATGGGGGCGGGCTTGCCGGTTTCGGTCAGGCGGGTGTTGAGGAACGTCGCCCAGTCATAGGGGACGATACCGTTGAGCGTCTTCGCGACGTCGGCGAAGGTGTAGGTCAGCTCGCCGTAATCGCCGTCGCGGACGCCGAAGAAGGCTTTTGCGAAATCGTCGATCGACTTGGTGCCGTTCGACTTCTGGCGGAGCATCGCGTCGACCTCCATCCAGACCATCAGGCCTTCGTTGTAATAGTCCTCCGAGCGCTGCCAGCTGGTCCAGCCCTTCGGCTTGCGGGCCGAGATCACCGGATCATTGGTGGTGTCGATCAGCGGGCGCCATTCGCGACCCTTCGCGCTGTCGTAAATGCTCAGGATCGCGGCATAGCCGTCGAGCGTGTCCTGCTTGCTGACCAGCCCCGAGCGCGCCTGGAGCACATAGCCCCAGAACTGCGTCTGGCCTTCGTACACCCACAGCAGCGAATCGCGCATCGGCGTGCGGAAGTCTGGGGTCCACAGGTCGGCGCCGCGGCGGAACTTGCCGTCCCAGCTATGCGTGAACTCGTGCGGAAGCAGATTCCGCGCAGCGGAGGTCGTGTCCCACTCCGTGAAATAGCCCGGCTTCACGCCGTTCTCGGAACTGCGATGATGCTCAAGGCCGATCCCGCCGAGCAGATCGCTGATCGACAGCAGGAAGTGGTAATGATCGTAATGCTGCGCGCCGAAGGTCTTGGCGGCCTGGTCGACGAGGCGCTTGTGCGCGTCGATCTGGTCGGGCTTGGCGGCGAGCTGGTCGGGGCTGTCGGCGAAGACGTCGAGATCGACCTTAGGGCTGAGCGGCCAGACCTTGCCGTACTTGCCCGCCAGGGTCGGCGAATCGACCAGGATCTCGTAGTTGGTCGTGTCGTAGCTGTAGGTGGAGCCCGAGACCTTGGCGGGCACCGCACCCGCGGCGGTCCAGCCGGTCGGGTAGGTGACGGTCATCTTGATCGGGATCTGGCGCGTGAAATAGCCTGCGGGGTACAGGCTGACGAGATTGGGCTCGAGGCTGACCATCGTCGGCGTCATCACCACGCGGCCCTGGTCGCCCTTGGTCGCGGAGACGAACTGGAATTCGGCGACCAGCGTCTTCGCGCCGGTCGGGACGTCGATGTGGAACGC
The DNA here is from genome assembly GCF_003688595.1 of Sphingomonas sp. PP-F2F-G114-C0414. Taxonomy (GTDB): domain Bacteria; phylum Pseudomonadota; class Alphaproteobacteria; order Sphingomonadales; family Sphingomonadaceae; genus Sphingomonas. Next base: position 8,884 of record NZ_RCWT01000013.1, on the reverse strand, counting down.
GAAGACGTCGACCGGATCGCGCGTCCAGGGGACGATCTTGCCGTTGGCGCGGATCACGAGGCCGGCGAGCTTCTCGATCTCGCCGCGCGGGGAATGCGCACCGGGCAGCCACTTCGGATAAAGCAACGCCATCGGCCCAGACTTGGCGACCGGAATGGTCTGCTTGATGCGGAAGATGCCGCGCTCGGTATCGGTCGCATCGACGTCGAGCAGCAGCGTGCCCGGATAGGGCATGTCGACCGCGTCGGGGATGGTGTCGACGAACGGCACCGGCTGCGGCGCGGTGTTGCCCGCTGGGACCTGCGCAAACGCAGGGGCGGCGGACGCGAGCAGGGATGCGACGAGAAGCTTGCGGATCAAGGAAGGGCCTTCCGGCTGAGAGACGATGACCCGAGGTGTAATCGCGATAAAGGGCAGCCGTCCAGTCCTTTACCCGGTACCCTCAGCCAGCACTCCCGAGCACGTTGATCGTGAACGCCAGCACGCCGATGTTGAACACGAACGCCGCCATGCACTGGCCGAGCGCGGCTTTGCGCACCCGGCGCGAGGTGATCTGCACGTCGGAGGTCTGGAACGTCATCCCCAGCGTGAACGCGAAATAGGCGAAGTCCCAGTAATCGGGCTCGTCGCAGCTCGGGAAATCGAGGCCCTTCGCATCCTTGCCGTCCGGATCGTCGACATAGAACAGATGCGCATAATGCAGCGTGTAGATCATGTTCGAGAACAGCCACGCGAGCGCCAGCGTCGTGATCGTCAGCGCGATTCCGACCGCGTCGTTCTTGCCCTGCAATTCCTTCGCCACCGCGACCAGGATGACCAGCATGATCGTCCCGCTGAACCCTAGCAGCACCGCACGGTTGGCGTCGTTCTCCTCCGCGGCACGGCGCATCCGGGCGGCGGTGGCGTTGCGGAACAAGGTCGAGACCGCGATCAGGAACACGACCGCCGCGACGTCGAACGCCGCCATCGTACCGCGCCCGAGCCCGAAGCGCGGGATCATCGCGGCCAGCCCGATCGCGAAGACCAGCACGAACAGGATGAAGCGCGGCGGGGCAACGCGTTGGCCGAGGCCCCAATATCTGGCTTTTTCAGTCATGCCACAGCGCTAGCGCTTCGTGGGCACGTCGCCTAGATACGCGCGCATCATGGCTAAGATTGAAACCCCGCGCCGCATCCGTGGCACCCAGGACATTTTCGGCGAAGAGCAGCGCCGGTTCGCGCACGTCCTCGCCACGTTCGAACGCGTGCGGGCGCTGTATTGCTTCCAGCGCGTCGACATCCCGGTGTTCGAGTCGACGGCGGTGTTCGCGCGCTCGCTCGGCGAGACGACCGACGTCGTGTCGAAGGAAATGTACACGTTCGAGGATCGCGGTGGGGACTCGCTCACGCTCCGCCCGGAGTTCACCGCCGGTATTGCGCGCGCGTACCTGACCGAAGGCTGGCAGCAGTTCGCACCGCTGAAGCTCACCACCAGCGGCCCGGTGTTCCGCTACGAGCGCCCGCAAAAGGGCCGCTTCCGCCAGTTCCACCAGATCGACGCCGAGGTGATCGGTGCCGCGGAACCAGCGGCGGACGTCGAACTGCTAGTGCTGGCGGATCAGTTGCTCCGCGAACTCGGCATTTCCGAGGGCGTGACGTTGCAGCTCAACACGCTGGGCGACGCGGCGACGCGCGATGCGTGGCGCGAGGCGCTGGTGGCGCATTTCGAGGCGCATCGCGGCGAACTGTCCGAGGACAGCCTGACGCGGCTCGAAAAGAACCCGATGCGGATACTCGACTCGAAGGACCCGCGCGATCGCCCGATCGCCGACAGCGCGCCGGATATCGACGCGTATCTGACGCCCGAGGCACGTGCGTTCTTCGAGGCGGTGACCGCCGGGCTCGATGCGGCGGGTGTGGCGTGGGAGCGCAATGCGCGACTGGTCCGCGGCCTCGATTACTACCGCCACACCGCGTTCGAGTTCGTGACCGACCGGCTGGGCTCGCAGGGGACCGTGCTGGCAGGTGGTCGGTATGACGGGCTGATCGGCTCGCTCGGCGGTCCGGAGACGGCGGGCGTTGGCTGGGCCGCGGGTGTCGAACGCTTGGCTATGTTGTTGGAGGAACCGACTGAGCAGCGTGCCGAAGTCATCGTCGTTGCGGAGGACGACGACTCGAGTCTCGATGCGATCGCCCTGATTTCCGACCTCCGGCGAAATGGAGTGTCCGCCGATCTGGTTGCATCCGGTTCGCCGAAAAAACGCTTCGACAAGGCCGTCAAGGCAACCCCACAGGCGATCGTGAGCGTTCGTCGTGCCGACGGCGAAGTCGTTCGAAAGTTGAAGATGCTCGGGTCTGAAGCCGAAGGGCTTGAGGCCCAATTGAAGACGCTGCTGTCGTGATGGATCATTCGCAAATTCTCCCCGGCACGGGGAGGTGGCAGTGCGCGGCACTGACGGAGGGGGGCTTCCACGTCGCGCAACACCTGCGGCCCGCCCCCTCCACCCCCCTTCGGGCGGTCCCCCTCCCCGTGCCGGGGAGGATTTCATGACCCAGATCTCCCCCGACCGCATCCGCGCGATCGAGGCGCGGCGTGACGAGCTCCAAGCCCTGATGTCGACCGGCGACCTCCCCTCCGACCGCTTCGTCGCGGTATCGAAGGAATACGCCGAGCTCGAACCCGTGGCCCAAGCCGCCACCGAAGTGCGCCGGTTGCGGCAGGAGGCGGAGAGCCTCGCGTTCATGGCCGAAGATGCCGACGACGAGCTCCGCGCGATGGCGTCGGACGAACTGCACGAGAACCGCACGCTGCTCGAGACCGCGGACCGCAAGCTCGCGCTCGCGCTGTTGCCGCGCGATTCCGCCGACGAGCGCTCGGCGATGCTCGAGGTCCGCGCCGGCACCGGTGGCGACGAGGCGGCGCTGTTCGCGGGCGACCTGTTCCGGATGTACCAGCGCTATGCCGAATCGCAGGGCTGGCGGGTCGAGATGATCTCCGGATCTTCGTCCGACGCGGGCGGCTTCAAGGAAGTCGTCGCCAGCGTCACTGGCCAGGGCGTGTTCGCCAAATTGAAGTTCGAAAGCGGCGTCCACCGCGTCCAGCGCGTGCCCACCACCGAAGCGGGCGGCCGGATCCACACCTCGGCGGCGACCGTCGCGGTGCTGCCCGAGGCGGAGGAGGTCGACGTCAAGATCGACGACAAGGACCTCCGCATCGACGTTTATCGCTCGTCGGGCCCGGGCGGGCAGTCGGTCAATACGACCGACTCCGCGGTGCGGATCGTCCACATCCCGACCGGGCTGACCGTGATCCAGCAGGACGAGAAGTCGCAGCACAAGAACAAGGCCAAGGCCCTCCGCGTGCTCAGGACTCGGCTGTACGAGGCGGAACGCGACCGGTTGCATGCCGAGCGCGCGGGTGCGCGGAAGTCGATGGTCGGCTCGGGTGACCGGTCTGAACGCATCCGCACGTATAATTTTCCGCAAGGCCGCGTCACCGATCACCGCATCAACCTGACGCTGCACCGCCTGCCGGAGATCGTCGCGGGCGAGATGGACGAACTGATCGGCGCACTGATCGCGCAGGACGAAGCGGACCGCCTGGTGCAACTGGATGGCTGAGCACTCCCCAGCCGCAACGGCATTCCCCTTCTGCTTGCGGGAGGGGTTAGGGGAGGGGCTTCCTGCTAGGGGCATCGCCCGGTGACAGCCCCTCCCCCGACCCCTCCCGCAAGCGGGAGGGGAGCAGTGAGTGCAGCACTCGCCACCGCCGCTGCGCAGTTCGCGTTCTCCGCCACCCCGCGCCTCGACGCGGAACTCCTGATGGCGCACGCGCTCGGCGTCGAGCGCAACGCGATCCTCCTCGACCCCGATCGCTACGCCATCCCCGACACCTTCGCCGCACTCGTCGAACGCCGCCTCGACCACGAGCCGATCGCCTACATCACCGGCACCCGCGGCTTCTGGTCGATCGACCTCGCCGTCGGGCCTGGCGCACTCGTCCCCCGCGCCGACAGCGAAACACTCCTGATCGCCGCCCAGGCGCACTTCACCGGCCGCGCCCCCGCAACTGTAATCGACCTCGGCACCGGCCCCGGCACATTGCTCCTTGCCGCGCTCGACGAATGGCCCGCAGTAGGCCTCGGCGTCGACTATTCCCCCCAAGCGCTCGCCTACGCCCGCGCCAACGCCGCAACCCTCGGCATGGCCGACCGCACTCACTTCATCCACGGCAGCTGGGCCAGCGCGATCGTCGGTCAGTTCGACCTGATCCTCGCTAACCCGCCCTACATCGCCACCGACGAGCAACTCCCGCCCGAAGTCCAGAACCACGAACCCCACGCCGCGCTCTTCGCCGGCGCAGACGGGCTCGACGACTACCGCATCCTCGCCGAGCAGCTCCCCGCGTTGATCGCCCCCGGTGGCGCGGCGGTGATCGAGATCGGCTCGACGCAGGCTCCTCCCGTCACCGCGTTGCTCGAAGCGCAAGGTCTGCACGTCGCGCTCCATCACGACTATGGCGGCAACGCGCGTGCGTTAGTCGCAACCCACGCCCCCGCGACTTGAACAATATGGCGCTAAACCTCACATTTCGCTTGTAGTAGGTCCCTTGCGGACGCTATCACGCGGGCAGGGGCACGCACTCTCGACGATTGGTCGGTTTTGAGCGTTGACCCGCATCCTTCGCTTTGAGGTCGCTGCAGTCCGGCGGCCCTGGCAAGTTCGACGCACCGATCTCGTCTAGATCGTCGGTGCGCGACGGGGGTTTGCACCGCATTTCGGAGCACGACCAGATTTTGGTTCGACGACTGAGGACACAAGCTTGATCAACAACCGGCAAGCCGGCCGCCGTCGCGGTCGTGGCAACAATAATAATGGCGGCGGCGGTAGTGGCGGCGGTCAACGCCAGGGCGGCGGCGGTGGTGGCCAGGGTGGTCGCGATACCGGCAACCGCATCGACAGCCGCGCGCGCGGCAACGCGAGCCAGCTGTACGAGAAGTACAAGAACCTCGCGCGCGATGCGCAGCAGCAGGGCGACCGCGTCAACATCGAATATTACCTTCAGTTCGCGGACCATTATTTCCGCGTCCTGAGCGAGACCCGCGCGCGTTTCGAAGAGAGCCAGCCGCAGGCGCAGCAGCAGCCACGCCGCCAGCAGCCGTTCGATCTCGACGGCGACGACGATTACGGCGACGAGGGCGAACCGATCCGCTCCGGCGAGCAGCAGGGTACGCCCGAGCAGGCTCGTGGCGAGCAGAATGGTGGCCAGCAGAACGGCCAGTACCAGAACGCGCCCCGCCAGAATCGTGAGGGCCAAAATCGTGAGAACCAGGCTCGCGACAACCAGAACCGCGAGGATCGTCCTCAGCGTGACGATCGTCCGCAGCGCGAAGAGCGGCCGCGGTACGAGAACAACCGCTATGAGAGCCAGCGTAACGAGGCGCAGCCGCGCAACGAAGGCCAGCGCGAGGACCGCGTCCGTGGCGACAATCCGCGCAACCAGCGCAACACCCCGCGTGATGCCCAGCCGCGTGACGATCGCAGCGGCGAAGAGCAGGGCCAGGCTCGCGAAGCGCAGGCGCGTGAGACCCAGCAGCGCGAGCCGCAGCCCCGCGACGAGCAGGTCCGCGAGCCCCGCAGCGAGTACCGCGACACGCCCCAGCGCGAGACGGTCCGCCGCACGCCCCGCGTGAGCGCACCGGTCGCCAACGCCAACCAGGATTCGGAAGCCGATGCGGTTCGTTCGGTAAACGAGGCCACCGAGCAGGTGGCGCAGTCGACCGAAGCCGTCGAGACGACCGAGGAGCAGCCCCGCCGTCGCGGTCGTCCGCGCCGCGATCGCAGCCTCGACGCCCCTATCGCGCAAGATCAGGGCGGGCAGGACGAGCACGCACCGACCGCGTTCGACGCGGATCGCCTGCCGCCGTCGCTCGGCATCTCGGCAACGGTTGCCCCTGCACCATCGCCGGCACCCGCAGCCGAAGCGGCTCCTGCCGACACCGTTGCCGAGGAAAAGCCCCGCCGCCGCCGCGTTCGCGCGGTACCGGACGAAGTTCAGGCTGGCTGAGCCTCGCACCGACGTCGGTCCGAGGATTGAAAAGGCCGGTACCGCTTCGCGCGGTGCCGGCCTTTTTCGTCGGCGGGGGTTTTCGGAAGGTGGGCGGCTAATCGTCTCCCCCTCCCGCAACCGGGAGGGAGGAAGACAGTGCGCGATTTTAGCGCTGGCTTTCTGTCTCCCTCAGTCGATCCGGGTCACGTCCTCGTCGTGCCCGCTGCCCGAACTGAGGAACGCGAGTCCCATCAGCAGCCCGGCCATCATCACCGATCCGCCGACCCCGCCGATCACCGCCAGCATCGTCACCAGATGCAGCGGCCCTTGGATATGCGCCATCGCCGCGATGATCGCCGCGACGCACACTGCGGCGGCCAGCACCATCCACGCCATGATGGCCCGGAACCGCGCCCAGGCAAACGCGGCATAGTCCGGGTCGTCCAGGCCGGGCGGCAGGTCGCTCATCGCTTCCCATTGCCGCGCAAACATGGTTTCTTCAATCCACGCGCTACGAAGACGCAAGAGATGGAGAGGCGAACATGACGATCGCGGCAATCCTGAGCGGCAAGGATGCAGGGGACGTCCTCTCGCTGCATCCTGATTCGACGGTGGCGGACGCTGTGGCGTTGCTCGCGGAAAAGCGGATCGGCGCGGCGCCGGTGCTGGAGAACGGCCGGGTAGCCGGTATTTTCTCCGAACGCGACGTGATCCACTGCCTTCATACCGACGGGGCCGCGGCGCTGGCGCGTCGGATTGGCGACGTGATGACCACCGCGGTGAAATCGATCGGTCCCGCCGAGTCGGCGATCGGCGCGTTGTCGCTGATGACGCAGCGCCGGATCCGCCATCTGCCGGTGATCGACGGCGATACGCTGGTCGGGTTCGTCTCGATCGGCGATCTCGTCAAATATCGGATCGACCGGATCGAGGCGGACGCCGCGGCGATGCGCGAGTATATCCAGTCGGCGTAGCGTAGGCGCGCCAGACTAGGCGGCCAGTGGCTGTTTCCGGGCGATCGCGATCACCTCGCGGATCGTCGCGCGTGCGAAGACCAGCATCCAGCTCGCGTATACCGCCGCGCCGATCGGCACGAGTATCGCCAGCCGCCAGTGCGCGTCGAGTGGGGGCAGGGTGCGGTCGACCAGTCGGACCACCAGCGCCATCGCGATTCCCCCGAACGCTGGCGCGGCGACCGCGGCAGCGACGTCGCGCGCGCGCACGCCGATCACCGGTAGGGTCCGCCACGCGCTGATCGATAGATACAGCGGATAGGCGAGGATCCAGGCGACGCCCATGCCGGTCGGTCCCCAGTGTACGCCGACCAGGAACGCGGTGGCGAGAATGATCGCGCCGGTCGCGCCGTTTCGCACGCCGATCCCGGGGCGACCCCGCGCATCGGAGGCCGGCGTGAACAACACCTGCAACGTCATGAACGGCATCGCGAGCGCGAGCAGGTGTACCACCGGGGCCGTCTCGCGCCACTTCTCGCCCAGCATCGTCAGCACCAAGGGCTCCGCTGTCGCCGCCAACCCCATATAGAACGGCATCGCGACGATCATCACCATCCGCACGCCGCGCACGAACGCACGGCCGATCGCATCCGGATCATGTTGCATCCGCGCATAGGCGGAGAAGGCGACCTCGTTCAGCGGCGGCACGAATTTCGAGACGAAGATCTGCGTCAGGAACAGACTGGTGGTATAGATGCCGAGCGTGTGCGGCGAAAAGCTGCGTCCGGCGATGAAGACGTCGGCCTGGCTTTGCAGGAACCAGAACAGCTGGCTCGCGGCCATCACCCCGCCATAGCGCGCGATCGTCCCGGCCCCACGAAAATCGAAGCTCGGCCACACCAGCGAGCGCGCCGACCACGTCATCATTGCGCCGCGCACGCTGAACAGCACGATCGGCGCGAGCACCAGCGTCCAGACGCCCAGACCGTACATCGCGCCACCCAGCGCTGCGCTGGCCGACGCGACCGATGCGGTGATGTTAGCCTTGGCCTGGTGGCGAAAGTCCATCGCGCGCGACAGCAGGGCATAGGGCAGGGCGATGAACGGCGTCGTCAGATAGAGCAGCGCCTGGACGCGCAGCATGTGGCCGACGATCGGTTGCCGGTAATATGCTGCAGTGAGCGGGGCGAGCGAGAGCTGGGCGATCGCAAGCGTCACGTTCAGCACGATCAGCATTCCGAACAGCTGCCGCACTTCGCGGTGGCTGATCTCCTTTTGCTGGATCAGCCCGCTCGCGAGGCCATAGCCATTGAGCATCGCCATGAAGGTGAGAACCACTTGGCACATCGCGAACAGCCCGTAATCCGCGGGGGCGAGAATCCGGATCACCAGGAAGGTGGCACTCCATTGCACCAGCTGCGCAACGATCTGGCTGCCCGAGCGCCAGATCAATGCGCTCCGGACTTGTCCGGCCAGCGAGGGCTGATCGTCGGCCGGCATCGAGGCAGGAGTCGCGGTATCCATCGTATCGGGCATGTAGCGATATGCCCCTTCACAACGGATTAAGGCGAGGCCTTAAAACGGTTGCGCTACCGGGAATAGGCTGAACCTCTGCGGTACTTAGGAAAAACAGCTCACATCCAACGCTCTAGATATGGCTTATACCAAAGCTGCGGGCGTCATAAACGCGTCAGCCGGCAAAAATTGCCACAAATGTGAAAGATTGTGTTTGACGCGAATCGGAACCCCGCCTAGAGGGGTGTCACCGCAGCGGAGTGCCTCACCGGCTACCGCGGCGGTCGCAAAAGACCAGATGCTCCAAGCTTCTCGAGAGGGAGGTTATGCGAGTGTCGGTATTTTTGTCGGCTCTTTGACATTGTAGGTTAAGATGAAGGGACATGTG
>NZ_RCWT01000012.1 GCF_003688595.1 Sphingomonas sp. PP-F2F-G114-C0414 | reverse complement strand
CGGGTTTAAACCCGACCGTTGCTTCACCCGCGCTCCTGCGCGACAACAACGGTCGGTCTCTGGTTGCAGTTGGATGAAAGGCGGGGGTCACGTCAAGTTCAGTAGTGACCTGCTTGAGGCGGTATTGAGCTGCGTGCTCCATGCCCGCGTCCTCGCGGCCCAATCGCTGCATCTCGTGCTCGAATTCTTCTGTAAATAGCCGCACATGTTTTTCGGTCAGCAGATGCTCCTGCAGAACCGCCAGCGTCGCGGCCTCCAAAGGTTCCTTGCGAACCGACACGCGATTATTGAAGGTGCCGCGCTCCTTCTAGCCGGCACAGCGATAATAGTCCTTCCCGCTGATCGTATAGTTTGCCCCGCAGCAAATACAGCGGATGAGCCCGGACAGGAGATGCTTTGTGCGCTTGCTGCCGACTGTCGACGATGCCGTTGCCGGGCGCTTGCGGCGTTCGATTTCATCGCGCGCGGCTTCGAAGACAGTATCGTCGATGATTTGAAGATCGGGGATCCCAACTTCTACCCAATCAGACTGGTTACGGAGCCGATAGCGGCGTTCGCGCTTCTCGCTGTCGGGGTTCCTGCGCCACTTCCGGCGCCCCCATGCTAGGCGTCCCACGTAGAGCGGGTTGTTGAGGATGCCGACGAGTTTGGCGGGATCGCCTCGGACCGTCGAGGCGTTCCACTCCCCACCACGGGGGCCGGCACGCCTTCGTCGTTCAGCCGGGTGCCGATCTGAATAGAGGGCACCCCGCGGCGAACCATGCGAAGGTTTTTGCGGCGCAGGTCGGGATCAGTCGGGTTGCGCTTTCGCGGATCGAAAACGGAAAAGCGTGGCCGCTTGCGCGGCGCCTCATTCTGATCTTGGCGACGATCGTTCGTGCTATCTCTGCACCGTGCGTTCGAGCGCGGGGCGGGTTCATCGCTGATGCCGACACCGACCCAATCCGCATTGATTGGTCGCTCCGGATCGGCGATCGTCGTAGTGAGCCAACCGAAATTATGTTCCAGCATACAGATCGGCAATCTGGACGAGGCAGGCGGATATGGAAAACAATACGTTCTCATTGCGCGACGGATCAACGCGCGGTGCGCTGGTCGGGCCGATTGGCCAGACCGTCCACCTGCAACCATTCGTCGATGGAGTTGACCGGCTCCATGGCGCCTTTCCGTGGCATCCCGATGGAACCCGCAGCCTCTACGCGACTGACGCGGCATGGCAATGCTTTGCCTGCCGCGCTGGTGGTGATGCCGTCGATTGGATCATGAGGCGAGACGCGGTCGATAGGACGCAAGCGGGCGCGCTCGTTCATGAACGCCGCTCCCGGCCGCTTCACGCGCACATAGCGGTCGTTCGAAGCCTGACGCTCGCGACCTGAAAGCGGCCACGCCCCCGGCAGAAAGAGCGCAGTCCAATATGGTTACCCGTCTGGGAAGCCCGGTTCCGCGAAATGGGAGATAATCTCGATCTGCGACGAGTTGGTTTTTAGCCGATCATAGGCGACGATGTATGCTTGCCTGCTCGATACCCGCGCACCCTTTGCCGGCATGGAGGGGATCCGTACGCTTGATAGCCGAGATTGCGGGTGAGGTGATCTCAGGACGGCCCGTTACGCGCGCGGCCACCCGGTAGGGCGTTGCGAGAACCGCGTGACTGAGGCATTATGCAGCTCATGTCGTCCTATCGCACCAGTGTGGCCGTGTTTGATGTGCCCGATTCTTGGCATGATCAGTCGATCGTGGCGTTTCGCCTACCGCCTGCTCCCGGCGGTGGCGGCGATGCGAGTTTCGTTATCACTAAGGACCCGGGTAAGGGCGTTACCCCGTTCGCGTCATACTTCAACGGACAAGCCGACACTATACGTCGCAGCCTGCCCGGCTATCACGAGCTTAAGCGTGAACTGTTTCACGCCAATGAACGCGACGCGGGATGGCTTGAGTTTCAATTCGAGAAGGACGGTCGCGCCATGCAGTTGCGGCAGATCTTCTTCGACAGCGGCTTCCTGGCCGTCATCTGTACGCTGACCACACTCCCTGCGGACATCGGCTATCATGACGCAGACTGGCGACGGGCGATGGCCAGCCTGGTCTTTGATCCGCCGGCTGCCTCTGCAAGCTATCCATGAGTCTTAGAGCCGTGACTCGCTGAACCCCGTGACCATGGAACCCGCCGCCCGCGTCGAGGACGAGATCGCCCATGGTTATGGCATGCTGGCGATGGTCGGTGGCGCGTTGGTCGGTGTGGCGGCGGGGATCGCCGTCGTGGGTGCGATCGGCTTAACCGGCGGACTTGCTGCGGTGGCGATTGCGGGCGCGGTGGCGGGCGGTGGCCTGGCCGGAGACCAGATCGCGTCGGGACTTGAGACGATTTTCGAGCTGCCCGAACCTACGACTGGCGTGCTGGCGGTGGGATCGCCGAACGTCTTCATCAACGGACGCAGCGCGATCCGCGCCGAATTGTCGAGCGCGTCGAGCTGCAACGGCCTGCCGTTCAATCACCCTCCCTGGCTCGGATCGATTATCGTCCGCGAGGGATCGTCGACCGTCTTCATCAACGGGCAGCCCGCGTCGCGCCTGAAATCGATGCTGACGTGCGGCGCGCATATCAAGACCGCGTCGCCTAACGTCTTCATTGGCGGCGAGACGGTGCGGACCGGCTTCGTTTTCGACCTTGAGGCGTGGACGCGTGGCGGCCTACAGATTCTGGGGATAGGCGCCGCGGTAGGTGCTGGCGCGTTTGCTGCGATGGCCGGTGTTGCCGCATTCGGCGCATTTCTCGGCATTGGGGCTCTGGGTTTCGTAGGCATGGAGGGCGTCGGTCTGGTCGGGGACGCGATCGGGCCGGGCTACCGAGACCTATTACAGGGTCTGGTCGGCATGGGAATGGTCGTGTCCGGGCCAAAGTTGGCAAGGGAAGGAAGTATAGCGAGCGAGCGATCGCGTATCTCGCAACTCTCGAGAGACGGTCAAATCGAGGACGCGCGTGCCATACTGAAACGCCATGTCGACGCAGGAGACATCGACGGCGTCGTACGCCGACTGGATGTATCAACCGACGGGCAGCGTGGCTTCCTGTGGTCAGGTAACAAGGTCGCGGCAGGGCAATATGCCGAGGCTCATGGGGGCACGACGCTGGAAGGCACACCGGGTGGCCGGGTCATCGATGACTGGGATCATTTGAACACCTCTATGCCATGGGACAAAGGTGGCGAGCAGGTCTGGGGCCAAACATCTGCACGCTATACCCGCGGATTGACGGGGGACGTTGAAGCGTTGCAATCACCAAGTAGGGCAGGCGGCGGTTACGTCTTCCGAAAATACGAGATGCCCGAGATCGAGGCCGGCAAAGCGGCAGGTCGGATCACCAGTTTCGAGGAGAAGATCGTGTTGCCTGATACGGGAAATTGGCCGTGACCTGGACAGCCTTCAGCAAGCAATATGAGGCAAAGGGGCGGGAGAAGGCGGATGGCTATTTTCCCTTCCACTTTGAGGGCATGGACGCCAACGAATTGACGCGGGCGCGAGCGTTGATGGAAACGCGTGGCTCGGCCGGCGATACCACCGATCTCGATGGCTTGAGATTGATCGGCGATGCCGGCAGCATCGCCGTGCTCGAAGCCGCGGAGGCTCAGGATAAGAGGCTAGGCATTGCGTTCGAGTGTGCGCGCCGTGAGACTTTGTTCGCCCTGACGGGAAATGTGCTCGTCCTTGCCCCGCTAATCGATCGATTGGACACACGCGAGGACCGCGATTCGGCCTTCGCTGCGCAAGCGATCGCCCGCCATCAACTGCCGCCATCCTTTGCCACAGCATTGGCGGCCCGTATCGCCGACGGGCGTCACGAAACCGCCTTGCTGTGGATCATAAAGGCGTGGCTATCGGCGCAAGGCGAAGCAATCTGGCAGGTGCCGGTATTCGACGCGAACCTTTCCTTTATCCGCAGCGTGATAGCCGAGCGTCCTGCGGCGCGGCGCAGTTTGCTGGAAACATGGCGAATGTGAAGTGGCTCAAAATACGAGTAGTCAGTGCTGCACGGTTTCGATGTCGTGGAGTAATGCGAGGTTTCGGCGTTTAGTAAAGAGCTGACCAGCGGACGGTTTACTGTGGTTGAATACGAACTGGTAACATGAAATCTGGTCGACGTCATTTCCGCCGCCATTTGTCGTGATCAGTAAATGACGTGGAGTGAATTTCAGCACCAGTACACAGCTCGATGACGTGAAAACGGCGACGGTTATTCCCCAAGTGACTTCCACGGGATGACGGAACAACAGCGCGCGCGCGGGAAATGATGCCAACGCGCCGTGTGCGATATCGCGTGTTTTCAGCATCACTTGGACTTGCTTCGCCAGATCAGCAGCGCTCCGAAACGTCGATATGATACATTGGCCCATGCCGCGAGGGAGCTTTCGCGCGGATCGTGTCGCGGGAACCTGATATGTTGACGTTCGAACACGAGACATCCTCTTTCGTTTTTCACGGAGTTCGGATCGGACCGAATGTTTCCGTCACGCAACTCGCAGCGGCTCTGGGCGTCAGCGTTCAAAACAAGCCAGATGATCGAGCATGGAGCTTCGTTAAAGTCGATGCCCGACCGGTGGGGGCGTTTGTCGCGTTTTTGGAAGGCAAGATCAACAGCGGCTATTTCTGGGTCGACGTGCCTGGTGCCGGGTGGAATGACTATGAACGCGCAGAGCAGCAGCGTCGAGGGGAACACGAGTGTTTGATGTACGAGATGTTCGGAACGCTGCAATACGACGATCAATTTTTGAGCGTCGACCTCGTGCGCGATCCTCGGTCCAGCCTCGAGCATATACGGTTCGAAACTAGGTGAACGGCTTGAGGTGGGTCCGTTTGGATCCAGGCGTGCGTTGCCGATGAGGCGGCCAATAGGAAGGGCGTTGCGTTGTTTGAGGACGATGAGCGCGGCGTACCATCCGACGCATTTCGCGAGGGGCGTGACGTCTATTTGATTTATAGCTTCGAAGACGTCGCCTTTCACTGGGAGCATGTGTCGGGACGAATTTTTCGTCGCTTCAAGGGTAGGAGGCGGGAGAGCGAAACCGTTTATTCAAACCACTTATATATGGACGCTCGAATGGGCGGCCGGCTCGCGACCCGAGAGGAGTACGACAATTACTGACCTATCGTTTAGCCCACTTGACGAAGCGATTGTGTTCGCAACTCATGCGCATCAGGGACAGGTCGACAAAGCTGGCGCGCCCTACATCCTGCATCCGCTCCGGGTAATGCTGGCGCAGGCGGACGATGTGCGCCGGATCACCGCGGTGCTGCACGATGTCGTCGAGGATTGCGCTGTAACGCCAGCTACGATCCGCGTTCGCTTCGGCGATGCGGTTGCCGACGCCGTGGTGGCACTCACCCGACGCGATGATGAGGACTACGATGCTTTCGTCGCGCGCTGCGCCGCAAACGAGATCGCGCGCGACGTGAAGCGCGCCGACATTGCCGACAATTTGGACCTTTCGCGCCTTCCCGTTGTTACGAACCGGGATCGAGAACGCGCTGATAAATACCGACGAGCGCTCGCGCTGCTCCAATAGAAGAGTGGCCAACGACTTCGAAGCGCCGCAATCTTCCGGTCGCGCAAACGGCAGTTACGTCTTCCAAGTGGAATGGTCGCTTCTGGAAAGCCGCGAGAGTTCCTTCGATGTCGGATTATGAGCGGAAATGGCCCGGCCGCGTTTTAGTGTCGACTGGCCGCCGAGCGCCGTCGTAAAATATTGGTTTGTCGCTGCCGCGCACCCTAAATCTTGGAGAATTGCGGCTTGCGCGGTGGCGTACGTGCTCCATGTCCGTATCATTGTCCGAGATGCCCTGTCGGATTCAGAAAGTGCGCGACAACCTCGGAGACGACGTTTTTCGTCAGGGAACAGCGGCTGCTGTTTTGGCGTGAGATCCAATTTCGACGAAGTCGCTACCTCGGGCTAGCTTGTTGCCGAGCCGATCTCGGAGCCCCCCGCAAGGCCAATTTTTCCAGAGCTCGACGTTCACGGCCGATTGCCCGAACGACGGCTTTGTCCCAATGTTCGCCAATAAATTCTTGATCCGTGGCGGCTTGACGCCGCGTTCCACTGAGATGAAGACATGTCTGAAGTTGAAGCTAGCCAACGAAGCGCTGAGTGTCTGGGAATGGGGCATCTGAGCTGTGCCAGCGTGAACGCCCCTATAGTCGACCTTGCTGTGGGTAAATGACCGGCTACGGGCCAACTGGCCGGACCCACACTACGGACTAGAACGTATAGGCAAGACCGAACGTCCCGAGCCACTGATCGCGCGATCCGGCGATCGCGACGAGCGGGCTGCGGGCGATGTCACCTTCCATGCGTCCATAAGTGCCGCCCGCGACGATCTTGATGCCCTGCAGTAGGTCGCCAGTGAGCGAATAGCTGCCGATCGCGCCGAGCGTCCAGTTCTTGAGGCCAGCACCGGCGGCATAGATAGGCAAACCGCTCGCGACGCTCTGCGCCGTTGAGACGCTGTAATAGGTTTGGGCATAGCTGCGTTCGACGATGTCGGCGGACGCGAACACGCCGATCGCAGCCTTGCGGGACAGCGGCGTGAAATAAGTGATGCTGGGGTTCCAGATGCCGCTGTCGTGGACATTGCTGATGTCGTGGCGATAGCCGAGCGTGACCGACAGCTTGTCGTACGGGCTCGTCAGCACTCCGGTTTTGCCTATGCCAACATAGCCGCCAACTTCGACTGCGGTGGCGCGCTTGCCGAGCGCACGGACGCGAAGGTCGACTATGTTACCGAGCGAACTGCGGTTGAAGTTCAGCTGGACGATCGGACCAACCTGGAAATCCCAGACTGGACCGGGCTCGTCCTTGATTAGGTCGACGCTCAGCTGGTTGCCGGCAAGCACGAAGCCGTACCCCCTGACGGCGCCGATCGCGGCGGGGACGGGGGTGATCCGGTAGTCGTTGGAGCCTTCGTAATCAGGGAGTGCCGCGACGCCGGCACCGACGGTCACGGTATCGCGGTACGGATCGGCCGGCTGGTCCTGTGCGTAGGCGGGTAGCGTGACGGTCGCGGCGAGAATGCTGGCGAGCGTGAATTTCAGGGTTTGGGTATAGAGCACGGGAAGATCCTTTGCTGATCGATAAGGGTGAAGAGAACGGCTAGCCGCCAAGCGCGCGGTGGCGCTGGATGTGTGTGAGCGTCGACGCGACGCGCTGGCGAACGACCGCGGGCTCTGCCGTTGATGTTGCTTGGCGCGTGCCGAGCACGGGCAGTGCGCCGAAATCGCCACGGGCGTAGCGGGCCTCGACCGTCGCGAGCGTTTGGTGCCGCGACGCCAGATCACGATCGTAGAGGCGGGCGCCGACCTGCACGTTCAGCGCGAGCACCCGGCCGCCGGTCCTGAAGCCAATGTCGCGGCGCGGGCGCAGGACGCCGCCCAACGCCGCGGTCTGTCTGCCGGCATGATGGATGGTGACCACGTTAACAAGCGTGGCGTCGGATCGGGGCGATATGACCGGCTCAGAAGAGCAGCTGGCACAAGCAAGGAGGGGCAACCGGCGATGATCAGCTTAGTCGGCAGCTTGCTTGGCAGCCTGGTCGGGGCAATGGAAATCATCGGTGTCGTCGCGTCCCGTTGTGAACGCGGTCGACTTGCCGATTTGAACCTATCCTGGCACGCCGATCCTCGAAACCGACCAGTCATTTTCGAAAACGACTGGTACGCAGGCTTGGAGGGCGGCGCGCCTAGCCTTCGAGATGCCGCCGCCAAAACGTGCTGGGGGCTTTGCCGAAACGTTCTTTGAGCACCCGGTTGGACATCACGAGGTTGCCAACCCTGGCACCCATCGCGCTCGTCAGGAGCGGCACGTCGGCCTGCGAGGGCGGCGAGCGCGCTGCGGACTTCGGCGATCCGGTGTTCGTTTAGGTAGTCGCTGACGTTGCAAAGGCCGAGCCCGCCATTGATGTGACGCCGCACGCGGTATTCAGGCGTCTCGATCCGCGCAGCGACCTTCGACATGAGATGCGCTTCCGGCTCATCTCCCCGGATCGCTCCGTCAGCCTCTGCCTGTAGTCGGCGATTACCAGCGATCTTGGCGAGCAGCGTTCGGCTGCATCAGGTCGCGGCCATGATATCGCGCCAGCTTCGGCCGTCGCGGAGAAGGCTCGAGATAGCGCCGTTGCGAGCCTTATTCTCGGTGCGTTCCTGATAAAGGCCTGCAACCTGCTCACGGTGCCGAACCAACTCAGCATCGACTATAACGCGCATGTGCTCGAGTCCGTCCTGACCTACGTCGCGCCCGCGCTCAGATGGCGCTGAGGCGGCGCGTGTCACGGCGTTTCGGCTGGTTCAGCACTGCGAAGAGTAAAGGTCGCAGGGCAGGTCGACCGTGACCGATCACCGTCGAAACGGATCATGAAGGCGTGTCCGGTTTCAAAAGCGGAGACGTTGACCTGAATGGCCGCCTTCATCCCCCCGCGGCGCATTCAAACCCAACTACCCAACCGGCAAATATCTACTGGAAACCGCGTATTCGTCAGCTCCGCGCGCCGCCCTGTCGGCTGGTAAATTCGTCAGCGACTACATGAATGACGATAGCGGCAGTGGTGCTTTCCACGCTCAACAGCTGAGAACCAACGCGCGCTTCCCCGCTGGCACAGACGGTCCTCTCGGACGGTCGGAGAGGCACTATTGCCGCCATCGCCAGCGAGGAAATCGAAATGACCGTTATGGTATCGCGCCTGCCAGCTACACGCCCCACGGACTTCAACAGTGGCTATCCCATCTCCAATAATATTGAAGAATTGCTGGCCAATATTCAGGCGCTCGCACCCGAAATACGGGCGCGTGCCGACGAGATCGAGATCGGCCGCCGCGTGCCGTCGGACCTGATCGACCGGCTCCGTACTATCGGCATCTTCCGGATGACAGCGGCCCGAAGTCGCGGTGGCTTGGAGTTCGATCTCCCATCGATCGTCGAGGCTATCAGTGCGCTCGGCCGCATCGACGGATCGGTTGGATGGACGGCGATGATCGGATGCAGCTCGTCGCTGTTCCTGCCTCTCCTGCCGCAGGAAACATATGACCTGATCTACCGGGACAGTCCCGACGTCGTCGTCGCGGGCTCCTCCCAGCCATTGGGCACCGCGCAGACCGTCGATGGTGGCTGGCTGGTCACCGGGCGGTGGCCGTTCGCCAGTGGTTGCCAGCACGCGCAGTGGATGCTCGGCGTGTTCGTCGACGACGACGACGCGATGCGCGGCTTCATCATGCCGGCGCGCACATGGCACATCGAGGACACCTGGTCCGTCGCGGGCCTCAAGGGAACCGGTAGCCACCATATCCGAGTCGACGGAGTCTTCGTCCCCGCTGCAAATGTGTTCGATCCGGCTATGGGGATCGTCTGCATGCCCGAACCCCTCTTGCAGGCGCCCCCGCATTTGCTTCCACTGATCTACGCTGCGGTCGTCGTCGGCATGGCAGAGGGGGCGGTCGACGATATCGTCGCCATGGCCAACAGCGGCAGGCGTCTTCAATACGCCAGGGATGCGTTGCGAGACATGGAGATGTTCCAAGTAGAGCTGGGCCGGATCAAGGCGGAGTTACGGGCAGCCCGCGCCATGCTCCAGGTGCAGACCGCCAGTCACTGGCAGCACGCGCTCGCGGGGACTTTGCACACCGATGCGCGTCTTGCCGAGGCGACGCAGACGGCGGTTTGGCTGCAGTCGACCTGCGTGGGGATCGTCGATGCTTGCTTCCGCCTTGGCGGGGCGAGTGCGCTCTACGATACGTCGCCCCTGCAACGCCGGCTGCGCGACATCCACGCTGCGGGGCAACACGCATCCGCGCAGCCGCGTCACTATGCCGGCGCAGGCAAGCTTCTGATCGAGGGGCATCGAGCGGTGTGATCGAGATCGGGTAAGTCGGGCGAATTGGCGTCTGGCCGCCCCAACGTAAGGTAGCATCCGCGTAGGATGTGCCGGACCGGCGAAGGCCTGGGCTTTGTTAGCCCAGCAGGTTCCGGGACAGATGCCGACGCAGGGGCCATTTGGTTCGAGTCGACGAGGGGTAACCGAACTACTTAATCTTACCACTCTTCACGCCGCGTGGTCCCGGAATACCACGGCCGCGCGCGCCGTTTCCACGCTCACATCCCCGACTGCGCCGCGGCGTGTCACCGATACAGATCGCGGCGTTACCGACATCCGGGCGCCGCGATCGAAGGATGGACATGTGAAGAACCCTATCGTCAGCGCTACCGGCTCCGATACCCGGAGTATCATCGAGCAAGGCGCCGCCCTGAAGCATGACCGCGAGCCCATTGCCGCTTTCGAAACGCGCGTCGCGGCGAACCAAGCCCTCCAGCGTGCCGACGACCGTCGCGAATACGACTATATCGTTTGCGGGGCGGGGTCGTCCGGTTCGGTCGTCGCGCGGCGGCTCGCGGAGAATCCCGATGTCACCGTGCTGCTTATCGAGGCGGGCGGCGGCGATGCTTCGCCGACCGTGTCCGATCCCGCGCTCTGGATAGGCAACCTCGGTGGCGAACGCGACTGGGGGTTTGTCGCGGAGCCGAGCGCGCATCTGAATGGACGTGCGATGCCGTTGTCGATGGGCAAAGGGCTGGGCGGTGGGTCGTCGATCAACGCGATGGTCTGGTCGCGCGGGCATCGGAGCGACTGGGACCATTTTGCGCGCGAAACCGGTGACGATGCCTGGAGTTACGAGTCGGTGCTGGGCATTTATCGCCGGATCGAGGATTGGCGCGGTGCACCCGATCCGCGGCGTCGCGGGCAGGGCGGGCTGTTCCCCGTCGAACCCGCCCGGGGCCCGCATCCGCTCGCCACGGCGATGCTCCGCGGGGCCGCCGATGCGGGGATCGCCACGTTCGCCGATCACAACGGTGCGATGATGGAAGGGGCAGGCGGTGCCGCGCTGTGCAATCTCACTATCAGCGGCGGGCTGCGGTCGTCGGTGTTCCGGCGGTATGTGTACCCGGCGATGGCGCAGCCCAACCTTACCGTGTTGACCCACGCCACGGTGACCCGCGTGTTGATCGAACGCCGCGAGGCGAAGGGCGTCGAGATCGTGATCGACGGGCAGTGGCGGCAGATCCGCGCGCGATGCGAGACGATCCTGTCGCTTGGCGCGATCAACACGCCGAAGCTGCTGATGCAGTCGGGCATCGGGGATATGGCGCAGTTGCGGCGACACGGCATCGCGCTGGTCGAGCACTTGCCCGGCGTCGGGCGCAACTTCCAGGATCACGTGATGGTGGCGGGGTGTATCTGGGAAAGTCCCGAACCGATCGTCCCCCGCAACAATCTGGGCGAGGCGACCTTTTTCTGGAAAAGCGATCCGCACCTGGAGACGCCCGATATCCAGGCCTTCGTGGTCGAGGCGCCGATCGTCGCGCACGATGCGGGGGGACGCTATGTCGTCCCCGCTGCGTCCTGGTCGTTGCTGCCCGGCCTGGTCCGGCCGAAGAGCCGCGGGTTGGTGACGCTCACCGGTGCGGCGCCCGCGTCGCCGGTGCGGATCGAGGCCAACGCACTGGCCGATCCCGATGACCTGACGGCGCTGGTGCGCAGCGTCGAGCTGTGTCGCGATATCGGCAACGGCACAGAGCTGCGTCCGTACGTCAAGCGCGAGGTTATGCCCGGCAATTTGAGCCGGGAGGCCCTGACCGCATTCGTGCGGAATACGGCGTCGACCGTCTGGCATCAGGCTGGCACCGCCAAGATGGGGCGTGATGCGATGTCGGTCGTCGACGCCGAGCTGCGCGTCTACGGCATCACCAACCTGCGTGTCGCCGATGCCTCGATCATGCCGCGGGTGACGACCGGCAACACGATGGCGCCGTGCGTGGTGATCGGCGAGCGGGCGGCGGCGCTGCTGACGGCCGCGCGATCGTCGGAAACTCGGTCATCCGCCGGCGCTCCTGCGTTCTTCGGCAAGGAACTGGCGGATATGCGCGACGAAGCCCGCGGCCGCGGGCTCCCGGCCGAGTAGGACATGATTCTCGGTGTCGAGGGTCACGAACTCGGCACCGGGGATCGCCGCCGC
Organism: Sphingomonas sp. PP-F2F-G114-C0414; assembly: GCF_003688595.1. Taxonomy (GTDB): domain Bacteria; phylum Pseudomonadota; class Alphaproteobacteria; order Sphingomonadales; family Sphingomonadaceae; genus Sphingomonas. The sequence continues at coordinate 526,531 of NZ_RCWT01000012.1, read as the reverse complement.
GAGCGCGCCAGCAACCGCCAGCGGGATCTGTCGGTCGCCGCGGCCGTGCATCACCAGCGTCGGCGTGGTCACGCCGGCCAGCCGGTGGCGCACATCGATATCGGCGAACACGTTTGCGAAGCGCACCGCGTTCTCGGCGCTGACCGTCTCGCGCTGAAACGCGTCGAACCAGTCGAGTTCCTCGGCGGAGGCGCCCGGCATGAACTGCCACGTCACGAGCTTGCGGTACGCGGGGTCGGATCGCCCCCAGCCTTGACGGACGAGCGTCAGGATCGCCTCGCGTTCCTTGTGGACATCGGGCGTGCCGATCACGCGCCAGCCGGCCGCAAAACCACCCCACAGGATCAGGTGACTGACGCGTTCCGGGTGCCGCGCGGCATATTCGATCGCGACCGAACAGCCTTGCGAGATGCCGAGCAGCGGGAAACGGTCGATCCCGGCCGCGTCGACGACCGTCTCCAGATCGTGCACCAACGTATCGAAGTCGATCAGGGCGACCTCCCGGTCCGACATGCCGTTGCCGCGCCCGTCGTAGCGGAGGAAGCGGTGGTCCTGCGCCAAATCATGGAACAGCGGTGCCCACACCGGCGCGTCCCAGTCGAGCTCGAGATGATTGAGCCAGTTGGCGACCTTGACCAGCGGTGGACCGTCGCCGACCGAGGCATAGGCGATCCGCACGTCGTCATCGGTTGTCGCGAAGCTGATCTTCTGCCGGTGCAGCGTCATCCGATCAGTTCCGGCAGCGAGCGCTGGCGCCGGTGCATATGCGGGAGCCGGTGTCGGCGAGGGCGCAGGTTCGAATGGCATTGCCGGTGATCTAGGCAGCCCTGCCTCACGCAGCCCGGCGGAGAAGTCTCGTTCGACTCGCTTGGCATCTGCAAGCCGGCCCAGTTCGCGCAAGGTCGTTTGCAACCGTGCTGCGGCCTCGTGATTGAACGGATCCGCGTCGCACCATTCGCGGCACCAGGGGAGCCGGTCCTCGTGAGAGAGCGGCATGTCCGCGACGAGCCGTTGCAGCAGCGTGCGTCGCAACCGCGCGGTCGCCTCGCGTTCCGCCACCAGCCACGCCTGGAACGCCGCGTTGTCGGACAGATCGATCCCGGCGAGCAACGGTTGGCGCAATGCCGTGAGGCACGCGACGACTTCGTCGACCGACGCGTCGGGACCGATCTGGCGGGCGGCATGAAGGTCGATCGTCACTTCGCCGGCATCGAACGCGACGGTCTCGCGGTCCGCGATGACGCGCGGGCGATCGGTGTCGATCAGCGCGCGGATCTTGCTGAGCGACCAGCGCAGCGCGCCGCGGGGATCGTCGGGGCCATCACCCCAGAACAGATCAATCAGATGCTCGCGGCGCTGTGGGCGGGTGGCGAGAACGAGATAGGCGAGGAGCGCGCGCGTCTTGCGCGAGGGGGGCAGCGGTACCGCAGTGGTCGATTGGAAAACCGACAAGATGCCGAGCGTCGCGATAGCGAGATGACTCATGAGACGGGTGGGCCGATGTGAGGTGCCGCGAGAATGGGGCCGTACGCCGGGAAGGCGTCGGGTCCCGAGCCGAGACGTAGCATGGTTCACCGCGAGGGCGGGAATCCGCTTTGGATTACCGCCTTCAGGGGAGAGCAGGGGGCGAGCGCCCGATTTCGAGCGGGCGCGTGATTGCAGAGATTGGCGAAGGGGCGGCGATCAATAGGCCAAGGCTTCGATCGATCCGCGCGGGAAAATGCCGCCGGGGTTGAGTTCCACGGCGTCGGGCTTGCTTGGTTGCAGGAGCGCGATGCTTGCCGCGTCGCCGTTGCGGCGCGCATCGTCGAGCGGGGTGTTGCCCCAGCGGTCGGCCACGTCCGTCGCCGCGCCGAGCGGCAGGAGATACCGGAGTACGTCCGCGCGGCCTTCGCTGGCCGCCAGATGGAGCGCCGTCCGGCCGTCGTAATCGGCAAGGTTCACGTCGATCGAGCGCGCCATCAGGCGGCGCAATTCGGTCAGGTCGCCCTTTGCCGCGGCGGCGCAGAAATAGGTGGCCTGATCGACCGCGGCTTCGGCGGACCGCCGGCGCGGGTTGATCTGTTCCGCCGTCGCGACCAAGCCGTCGAATGCGAACCGCTTGGCGAGCCGGCGGGCGAATTCGACGCCGCGCACCGAATTGCCCAGCGCGTCGAGGCGCGGACTCCACACCGCGATCCCGCAAACGCCCGGAATGGTGATGAACAGCGCGCCCGAAACGCCCGATTTCGCGGGCAACCCGACGGTGAACGCGAACTCGCCGGAGAAATCATACAGGCCGCACGACGCCATCAGCGACAGGCAGTTCTTGGTGGTGTCGCTGGTGAAGACGCGCTCGTTGCTGAGCGGGCAGACACCGCCGTTTGCGAACGTCGCGGCGATCGTCGCCATGCCGGGCGCGTCGACGGTGATCGAGCAGCATTGGAAATACAGGTCGAGCGTCGCCTTCAGGTCGGTGCCCTCGGGAAATGCGCCGTTCTCGCGCATGAAATAGGCGAGCGCGAAATTGCGATCGGCGGTGTCGCGCTCGGACAGGAAGACCGCGTTGTCGAAACCGACCGCCCCCTTTGCCGGCGAGCGCACCCCAGATCTGCATCACGGTGTCGAACCGGTCCGCGGCGGACTGTTCCGGCGCGATCAGCGACGCACACATGATCGCGCCCGCGTTGATCATCGGATTGTGCGGCAGGCCTGCGCCATTCAGCGTGATCGCGTTGAACGAGTGGCCGGATGGCTCGCGACCGACATGACGGTGGACCGCATCGACGCCAAGCCGGTCGAGCGCGATCGCGTAGTTGACCGGCTTGCAGGTCGATTGCACGCAGTAGCGCGTCGCGGTGTCGCCGATCGCGAAGCGTTGCCCGTCGATCGTGCACACCGCCACCGCAAAGCCGTCGGGGTCGGCGCGCGCGAGTTGCGGGATGTAGGCGGCGACGTCACCGTCGCGGCAATCGCGCACGGCGTCGAACATCCGGGTGATCTCCGCGCAGAACGCGGTGAAGTCGGGGATCACCAGATTGCCGGTTAGCGCACGGCTGAGCAATGTCCGGTTCGCACCGGCCAGCGCGGGCGCGATCGCCTCGAACGGGATGTCGACCGCCTGCGCATAGCCCTGCATCAGGGCGTCGAGCTCGCGCAGCCGGGGATCGTCGATCGCTAGGCCATTGTCGCGCAGAACCCGCTCGATCGCGGTCCGCGACCGCTCGCCCCCGCCATCGGTCAGCCCTTCGTAGAGTTTCCGCGCCGTGTCGTCTTCGGCGGGTCGAACCGCCGCCATCGTCGTCACGACGCGCTGCCGGTGGCGGTAAGCGGCCATTGTCCTGGACCGGCACCGAACACTGCGAGCGATTGGTTGCGCAGCGCAGTGTCGTCGCGCAGCGGCTCGGCTTTGCCGAAGCCGGGGTATTGCGGCAGGGCGATGGCGGCCTCATCGGGCGACAGGATCGTCATGTTGTGCTCGTTGGCCAGCGCGACCGCGCGCTCCGGATCCTCGGTCTGATAGGTCGTGGCGGTATTCGGGGGCAACGTCATGCTTACCGCGGGGGTGCTCATCCGACGGAAATATTCGTCGAGCTGGACGGGGTGCTCGCCCACCGCCTGGACGATCACCAGGGCCCGAAACTGTGCCGAGCGGATATAAAAGGCGTGCGGCTGGCCACGCGGGACGAACGCCATCGCCCCCGGATGAAGGAGCATGACCGTATCGCCGCAATACATTTCCATAATACCGTCCAGAACGTAGACGATCTCGTTTTCCCAGAGGTGGATATGCGGCGGCGGCTCGTTACCGGGTTTGCCGCGATATTCCATCAGCGCAAAGCCGCCTTCGGTTTCGGCACCGGTGGTCAGGAAGCTCATCAGGCTGCCCATATAGAAGCGCGTCGTGTCGAGCGTCGCCGCGCGGGTGAACGGGGCGGGCGTGAGTGTTGAAATGGTCATGTCGGGTCCTTGGCCGGCACCCGAAGTGACGGCGTATAAAGTAAAAAGGGCGTGGCGGGTCAGGCGCGAAAGGGCAGCAGCGCGCGCAACCGCGGATCGCGCAGGTACAGTCCGCCCCACGCCATGACGCCGAGCGTCAGGCTGACGATCTGAGGAGGTGAGCCGATTTCACCGAGGCGGAGATGCAGGCAGATCGCGCCGCCCAGAAACCCGGTGAGCAGGATCGCGCCCAGCACCGCGGTGCGCGGGACCGCGTACAGGACGACGCAAGTCATCGTGATCGTTCCGACCACCGGTGACAGCGCGAACGGAAAGCCGCTCGCCTCGACCTCGGCGCGCAGCATGGGCAACGAGGCCAGCTGGGCGACCGCATCGACGAACAGCAGTATGATCACGATCACGCTGAGGACATGCCCGATCCGGATCGGGCCAGACGGCGAAGCGGGCATATTGGCGGCGAACTTGCTATCCGACCGCACGGCGACGCCGCCCAGGTCGAGCCAGAACGTCACAGCGATCCTGCGGGCAAGCGGGCCAGCATCGGCGTTTCGGGAAGATACGAGCTTTTCATGGGAATTGTTCCAGTCGATCGGGTGCGACGTCGTGTCGCGTTTCGCCGATGTTGCACTCGACCCCCGTCGTGGGGACCAGCGATTGAGTGCGCGTGGACATTGCCGCTGACGGCGTGGTAAATGCTATTTCACGTCGAGAGGCCGTATCGATCGATCATTTGCCAAAACTGGTCGTCAACTTACTGGGTTCTCTGGCGATAACGTCAGAATCGGTAGCCGTTGATCTCCCCGCCTCGCGCAAGACCCGTGCGCTGATCGCCTATCTTCTCTTGGCGGATCGCCCACAACGCCGCGAACACTTGTGCGATCTGTTGTGGGACGAGGGCCCCGACGATCCGCGCGGCGCGCTCCGCTGGTCGCTGAGCAAGCTGCGACCAGTCATGGACCGGGATCGCCGACGGCTGATCGCCGACCGCGAGACGGTCGCGATCGACCGCGAGGGGATCGTCGTCGATATCCATGACGCGCAACGGGCGCTCGATACGGAGCCACCTGTGGCAGCGGATCTGCTGGCAGCGTTGGTTGCTCTTCGCGAGCCGTTGCTGGCGGGGCTCGATATGCCGCGGCATGAGCGGTTCGCGATCTGGCTTGCCGCCGAACGCGCCGCCGCCGAGCGGCTGCGCCGATCGCTGTTGCACCGACTCGTCGTGTCGATCGCGTTGTCGCCGGAGGATCGGCTTCCCTGGGCGCGCGAGTGGCTCGACGCGGATCCGTTCAACACCGATGCGGCGGTGCATCTGCAGGAGACGCTTCGGCAGCTCGGGCGGCAGGACGATGCGAAGGTCGCCCAGCGTAGCTTCGCGGATGCGGTGAGCGAGGCGGGCTTGCCGCCACCGCCGTTGACGCGGGAAGCGGCGCGCGAACTGGCGATCCCGGTTCTGCCCGCACACGACATGCTGCAGCGGCAGAAGATTCAGTTCTGCAAGGCGGCGGACGGCGTTCGGCTGGCTTATGCCTGCGTCGGGGAGGGGGCGCCGCTCGTCAAGGCGGCGAACTGGCTCAACCACCTCGAGCTCGACTGGGATGCGCCGATCTGGGCGCCGTTGTTCCAGGAGCTGGCGCGCGATCACATGTTCGTACGCTATGACGCGCGGGGCAACGGCATGTCGGAGGCGTGTGTCGCGGATATCAACTTCGACGCGTTCGTCAGCGATCTCGAGGCGGTGGTCGATGCCGCCGGGATCGATCGCTTCCCGTTATTGGGCCTGTCGCAGGGTTGCGCGGTCGCGATCGCTTACGCGGTGCGCCATCCCGAACGAGTGAGTCACCTGATTCTGTGGGGCGGGTATGCCGCCGGGTGGCGGATCAATGCCACACCGGATGTGATCGAGGAACGCGAGGCGATCATCACGCTCGTCCGGCAGGGTTGGGGGCGTACCGATGCCGCCTACCGCCAGGTCGTGACCGCGACCTTCATGCCGAGCGCGACCGCCGAGGAACTCGACTGGTTCAACATCTTCCAGCGCCAGACCGTCCATGCCGAGAACGCCGCGCGCTATCTTGAAGTGTTCGCCGATATCGACGTCCGCGCGATTCTGAAGGACGTCCAGGCGCCGACGCTGGTGATGCACGCGCGCGGCGATCGTCGTATTCCGCTGGCGACCGGCGGCGAGCTTGCCGCCGAGATACCGGGTGCCGAGTTCGTCACGCTCGACAGCGACAACCATCTCCTGCTCGGGCGCGAGCCCGCGTCGCTCGCGTTCGTGGCGCATGTTCGGCATTTCCTGTCGGTGCCACTGCGGGTCGGCTAGACCAATGCGCTCGGGCGCGTTTGCGGACTGCTCACGACCATGTGAGCGGATCGCTCGTAAACGGGACCAACGACCGCCAGCAGGCACAGCGTCGTACTGAAGGCGGTCGCGGCAGTAATAATCATTGCCTGGGCAACGCTCAACTTCGAGGGGAGGGGCATAGCTGTCTTTCCGATCATGGTAGGAACGCCGGTGCGGCTTTCCAACGGACTCTAGGCCGGGGATTTCCGGCATCCCTCCAATGCGGCGCTGCCGTCGACACGTACGTTGATCGGCGCGTGGAAACGGACCGTCTCAGCGTGGTATTGCGCGGTGCTGAAAGGAGCTGCGGGGGAAATGTGCGCGGCTCCATGATTGCGCGGATGCGTTGCCGATGATTTTTGAAAATCACCAGACTATCAGAAAATCTCGAATTTTGATGTAAACTGGGAATAATTCGGCGATGTGTAAATACATTTGAGGTATAACCATTGATTTCCAAGTAGGTGAATTGAGATCGTCGACCTAGAAATGTCGCGCTATCTAGACTTTTATCGTACGGACCGGCTTTATGGCGACGTGTCCTGTTAGAAACTTGCTAGTGGCCTTGATGAAGATCAATGTAGCGGATATTCAGGCTGGGGACGTGAACCGGCGAGCAAGAGGCACGATGTTCGAAATCCGCAAAGACGATTTATCTGGCGATCAAACCCGTTCCCTGTTGGCGCTGCATCTTGCTGGAATGCATGACACCTCGCCCCCGGACAATGTTTTTGCTCTCGATCTTACAGGCTTGCAGGCTCCGGAAATCACAGTGTGGACGGCGTGGCGTGACGGCCAAGTTGCCAGTGTTGGCGCGATCAAGATGCTGGCCGGCGATGGCGCTGAGGTGAAGTCGATGCGAACTCACCCTGAGTTCCTGCGTCAGGGGGCAGCAGCGGCCCTGCTGGATACGATTATAGATGTTGCGCGAAGCCGGGGCGTAAAACGGTTGAGCCTCGAAACCGGTAGCGGTGCTGCGTTCGAGCCAGCCCTCGCGCTCTACCGCCGTCGAGGTTTCACGAACGGAGCGGCGTTTGGAGAATATAGAGCTACCGCGTTCAACCAGTTTCTACATCTGGATTTGTAGTCTCACGCTCTGAATCCTGAGGTGCCGCGATCGCGCCAGGGCGGCATTTGCTAATGTCCATGCCGGTTCGCTTGACCTCAATCCTGTATCCGTCCGGCAAGTGTTCGCTCTGGGGCATCGCAGTTGCCTCATGAAGTAGCCCGGAGCGTGTAGCGTCCCGCCACTCGGTAGGGCTGCTTGCAAATCACCGGCCGCGCCGCACAGCTTCAAAAAATAGCGGGGATCGCTGATGGAACGAGCGAGGCGTTCAAGAGAATAGCTTGACTTGGGAAACACCCAGCGGGCGATTTCGGCGTTTGACTTGGTGTCGATGCGAAAGCCGCCATGGTTCGGGATCGGCCAGCCTGCAGGACTCCGTTGCAGCGCCGCTGCTCGCTTTGCATCTGCCTTGGAACCTGAGCGCCCGATCTGGATAAAACGGATCAACAGCAACTGTGCGGCTTTCAGCCGCTCGGCGTTGGCCGTGATCATCGCGCGTGTCCTTCGTTGAGCAGGCTGTCGATCTGCGTCGACAGGGCAGTATTATCATTGCCGGATGCTTCACGCTCGTGGTTCATCGATACCTCGTTGCCTGTCGCCTGTATCGCCGAAGTGTCCGGCACGCGCGGCTCGGCAGCGTGCATGCGTGCATCACGCTCGCGGACCAGCGCATTCTGCCATGTAATAACTGCACCGCCCGCGGCGATCCCCGCTGCCAGCAACAACGCAGCTACCATCAGACCCGCCCGCCCATCGGCAGGTCCGCTCGATGTCCATGGTGTGGGCGGGGCGCCATGGTCATTGATACCGCGCTCGCCCGGTCGCAGCCCCAACGCCGCTGTCGCAATTCCCGCGAGCGTTAGCGTTCCCCAGACAATCGCATCGGCATCATGGCCTAACCAGCGCGCGACTGCGGTCAGCACAAGCGCGACCACGCCAGTGGCGACCGTCGGCACCCACCAGCCGCTCTGCCCGCCGTCATGAACGCGGCGCACCGTTTCGGTGCCGATCTTCGCTGCGAATAAGCCTAGCGCGGCGAACACGCTCATCAGCACGACGCCTTCCACCCGAGCTAGCGTTTCGATGCTCAGCCAACCAAACCCCAGCGTCAGCGTCAGCCAAGCGAGCCACCGCAGCGGCGCCGTCCTTGCACGATATGAGAAGAGCCGGACCAGGATCACTGTAGGCTCCCGTTGTCATGGTCGTCAGGCAGTTCTACACTCTTGACCGCAATGAGATAGTGTCGGCTTACAGGCAGCGTGCCGCAGTGCGAACCCGCTCTACGTTCCGTACGCCTACGATGCAGACTTTGACTGAGCTGCCGAGTGATCGCGTGCAAAACGCTTTACTTTTTCTCCATTCGTGTTGCCGCCCAAAGCGCTGACAGAGCATCGCGGGTTTGCGCGATGACTCGCCGGGTGATCGATAGGGCACAGCGCGGTCCGCTGTTCCCCGGCCTTATCTCCAGCAACATTATCAATGATTAGGTCCAAAAGGGTATTTGGTGAATGTCGCGCGTGGATACCTCATAAATGAAGATGCTTTGATTGCTGCACTAGAAACAGGTCATCTTGGCGGGGCTGCTCTCGACGTTTTGCGACGAGCCCGCGGACGCTGGCCGCTGGAAGCGCGTACCAAATGTCCTTTTGACGCTTCATATCACAGGTAAAACAGCGGAGGCCATTGCCAAAATGGGCCGACAACTCCGCGATAACCTCGATACATTCTTTGCCAGCTCAGATTTTCTAGGTTCGGTGAGAACGGAATAATCGGCCTGTCTTTGCAGAATGCGTAAAAAGGGTGGCACTTCCGCCAGCAAGCGGCATCAGGAAGGGGTGATCCTCAATTGTCGTTTTATGATCGAATTTCGGGAAGGGGGCGGCTTGTTTGCTGCGACGGCGCAAAGGATCAATGCTGCCCCTCACCAAGCTACTTTAGTGGCAGGAACAATTCCGCGACTGCCTCATGCTCCGGCACCTCCGGAAAGAAGGCGACGCGCTGGCAGTAGAGTGGAAAATCTCGTGCCTCGTCCCCGCTAGCGGGTAGCCAATCGCGGTAGAGGTACAGCGCGGCCAGCTCCAGATTGTCGGTGTTGCCGACGACGCGCAGCACCGCGCAGCGTCCGCCGGGGATGGTGCCGGCTTCGATCCGCTCGCCGTTTGCCTCGATCGGTCGATCGGTGCCGACGCATAGGTCCATGCGATACTCGGCCGGGGGCGTCGTGCGCGGAGCGGAGTGGAAAACGTTGAATGTCGGGCTAACCGTCGGCGACAGGCCGGTTGCCTTCCGCCAAGCGATGAACCGCTGAATGGTAGCGCCGATTGTTACCGGGTCGCCGCGATGCTCCATGATCGCCACCGGGGTCGGGGCTACGTCGCGGATCGTCACATCGTCGGGTGTGTAGGTGGTCTGCATGAGCTTGCTCCTCGCGTTGTTGAGAGGCCCGAAGGCCGCAAGCCACGGTTCCCAATCGGGAGCCTTACTAAACGACGACGGCGATTGCCCGACCCGTTGCCGGAAGGCGCGGGCAAAGGCATCCGGGGCGTCGTATCCGGCGTCCATTGCTATTTCAGTGATACTCTGTGCGTCCCTGTAAACCAGCCGATAGGATGCACGCTTCATGCGGGCGAGCTGGACGTAGCGATGCACGGATAGCCCGAAGGTCGCCGTGAACTGCCGGTGGAAGTGGAATTTCGAAAAGGCCGCGACGCCGCTCATCGCATCTAGGTCTAGGTCATCGTCCAAATGCTGGTCGATGTGATCTAGTACCCGCTGCATCCGGGCATGGTAATTGCAAAGTGCCGCCTTCATCGTCCTGTCCTCCGTGGCGTCGCTAGCTAGGCGCTCCCGGATATGACGCGCTCGACCGATCTTGCGGTTCTAGCAAGGCTCGCAGTCTTTCCCGCAAAGGCGCGATGATCGAGACGGGGAGGTCATTTTCGGAGTTGATTCTAATCGGGAAATTCAGCTTGCCGTCAGGTAGAGGAAATGCGTGCGCCAATAGCCCGGCCTAGACATGAACGAAGGGCCGAAGTTGGGGAGCTGAAATTACCCCGTGAACGTCCACAATGGTCCAGTCTGCCGCCACAATTTCAAACGACAGGTTACCACGTACGCTGTTTCGAGATCGGATGACGCGCGCTCGCGTTATGCCGGCGCGACGCCGTCGGCGCTGACCAGTCCGGCGCCAATGAGTGTACCGACTAGCCTTACCCGCTTCTCAACCAGGTCCACGGGCGTACGCTGAAGTTCCAGCTGATAGCGTCCGCCTGCGTCGCGGCGCAGGCAGAAGGCACCACCATCGCGTGACAAAGTGCCCGTTTCGTCAATTCGGGTTCCAATTTTCATCGCCAGCTTCCTATCAGCGATCACGTTCCTCGCGCTTGCGATCGGCTTTGCGCGCGCGACTGACTGCGGCTGCATGCTCCCGCGCGCGCTTCTCGGATGGCTTTTCATAATGGCGGCGCAGCTTCATCTCGCGATACACACCCTCGCGCTGCAGTTTCTTTTTCAGCGCGCGCAAGGCTTGATCGACATTGTTATCGCGAACGGTGATCAACATGCGTGCTTGCCCTAACTGTGCCTGTAATCTCGGCTAGGCTCGTTACCGGTGAGCGGGCCGGCTGCCAAGAGAAGTCCGCATGTAAGCGGCATATGCTGCACGCAGAAAACGCTGTTGGGTGCCTCCCTTCGGGACGACGGCTTCAATTTCCGTCATTCAATACGGCTTCAGGATGATTGCACACCGATGAATGAATGGCGGAAGTTGGGAAGGCTAGAACGCGCTACGAATGTCGGCTTATGGTCGATCTGTTGCGCACTATGCCGATGGGTAATGTTGTTCGAAGCGCTAAGCTTGCGGAAGGGTCATGCGAAATATGGTGCCGGGGCCGTTCACGAGCGTGAGGCTCCCGCCATGAGCTAGCGCAATTTGTCGCGCGAGACTGAGGCCGATGCCGTTACCGTCTGGCTTGGTCGTATGAAACGGCCGGAAGACTAGCGTGGAACTAGCCGGAGCGATACCTGCGCCATTGTCCATGACATCGATAACGAGCTCGGCTTTGACATGACTTATCGACAGGTTGACCCGCGCGTCGCTCGATCGCGCCGCTTCTGCTGCATTCTGTAGCAGCGCCCAAAGCGCCTGATCGATCTGATCGCGGTCAAACGACCATGTGAGACCGTCGTCAACCTCAACCGAAAGCGTGGTATCGGGCCAGCGTCCGACGCTTAGCCGCGCGAGATCGTTCGCCATCTCGCGAAGGTTCGTCGGCCTCATTATAGGGCCGGGCAGGCGGGCTAGCGCACGATAGGCTTCGGTGAAGCGCTGCAATCCCTCGGCACGACGGGCCAGCGTGCAGAGAATCTCACGCAGGAGGTCGATATCGACGCCCGGCCGGTCGACGGCCGTCACCCCACTTTCGGCAAGCGAGGCGATCGGCGCCAGGCCGTTGAGCAATTCGTGGCCCAGCACCTGGATCATTTCGGTGGTCGCGCGCGCTTCGGCCACGCGCTCCTCCTGTTCGATATCGATCAATGCGGCTACGGCGCGATGGTCCGATATGGTGACGCGGTCGATCCGCCACCGTCGGCCTTCGTGGTTCAGATGCGTCACACCCGGTTCGGCCAGCGCTGCGGGGATCGGCAGGATGCGATCGTTGGTCGCGAACAGCGTGCGCGCGGCACGGTTCAGCGCCCGAGTCGCGTTGCCCTCGATGCCGAGCAGCGGGGTGGGCGCGGCGTCGAGCAGGACGCGCAGCACCATAGCGTCGACGTCCGCTTCGGTTGCGGCCGATGGCTGCGGAGCGGCCCGCGGACGGACGACCGCCCACCAGACGAGCGTCGCCAGCCATGCCGCGGTCAGCGTTGCGCCCGTCAGCAGGCCCCAAAGACCGATCCGCCATGCCGTCGCCCCGGCGATGCCGGACGCGACGAGACCCAGGCTTGCCAGGATCGCGGACAGGCCCCTGTTCGCAGGCGGTCTAAAGCCCATAGCGCGCCATGCGACGATACAGCGCGCCTCGGCTCAGCCCGAGCGCGGTGGCAGCATGGGTAACGTTGTGGCGATGCTCGCGCAGCGCCGCCTCGATCAGCGTCCTTTCGGCATCGGTCAGATCGAACGCTGCATCGGGTAAACCGGTAGCGATTAGCGCATCGGCCCGCGGCGGAGCGAGTATCGCAGCGTCTATGATGCCGCCATCCGACAGAAGCACGGCGCGCTCGACGCTAAGTGCCAGCCCGCGCACATCGTCGGGCCACACGGTCGCGCGGATCGCGGCGACGGCTGTTTCGCTCAACGTCGGCTCTGGTTGACCGAACCGGTCCGCAGCAACGCGGGCGAAATGCCGAGCTAGTAATACGGCATCGTCCTCGCGAGCGGCGAGCGGCGGTACGCTGACTTCAACGGTGCAGAGCCGCCGCCGCAGCGCCGGCGTCAGCGGAAACCCGGTCTTGGCAATCGCGATGCAGCGCACGCCGGGCGGGATGCGGTCGATCAATCGCGATTGGGCGACCGTGTCGAGCTGGTCGGGATGGCGTAGGATGGCGGTGCCTTTGGCATCGTCGAGCCGTACCCATGCTGCCCCGTCGCGCAGGTCGATCCGCATCGGCGCCGTATCAGCGTGCGGCGACGCGGCGTGGATCGCGAGCGCCGTCAGCGTCCGGCCACTGCCTGGGGCGCCTGTGACGGTGACCCCTGCCGGAGTCGGAGCGATCCGGCGAACGAGGTCGCGCAGCCGGTGCATCGCTGCGCTTTCGCCGAGCAACCGCGCCGGCTCGTCGCTGTTGGCAGAGCGGGGCGTTCCCGTGCTGACGGTCGCACCACGAGCCATGGCTCCCTCGACCTTGGCGATTAGCTCGGCGTTGCGCCACGGCTTCATCATGAAATCGCTTGCGCCGGCCTGCATTGCCGCGACCGCGATCCGTATGCCGCTATGGGCGGTGATGATCACGATGCGGGCGTTCGGATCGTCGGACATGATGCGAGCGAGGCAGGCCATCCCTTCGCGGCCGCTCGATTCACCCGCGCTGAAATTCATGTCGAGCAGGATGGCATCGTAGCGGCACGCAGCGAGCCGAGAGAAGGCATCTTCCGGCGTCATCGCGACATCCAGCCGGTGTCCTGCCATGCGGAATACGATCTCCATCGCCCGAGCCACCGCCTGATTGTCGTCGACCAGCAGGATGGTGGCGGCAGTTGACATACCCTCGGACCGTCCATTGGTGGACGGTGCGTCCATTTTCGAACGGCCGCCCGGTGGTGCATTCATGTTAAGCGGCTGATGCATAACGATTTAGTCTTTCAGCCGGTGATCGGCGACACTGGCACCATGATGCCCGAACAGCCCGTACACGCAACTGCTTCTGCCAGCCCATCCGCGGGCGCGGCAATGGACCGCCGCGTCGACCGGCATGCGACGCCTTGGTGGCGCAACCCGCGCGTGCTGATCGCGGTGGCGCTGATCGTTGCTGCGGCGTTGGTGTGGCGGTTCCTGCCGGCCAGCGGATCGACCGACATGGCCGCTGCCGACGTCGAGACCGGCATCGTCGAGCGTGTACCGTTCGCCGACTATTTGCCGGTGCGCGCCACCGTTGCGCCGCGCGTCACGACGCTGGTCGGCGTGTTGTCGGGCGGGCAGGTCGAAAAGTTGCTCGTACAGGACGGTACGATGGTCGTCGAAGGTCAGCCGCTCGCAACGCTCGCCAACCCGACGCTCAAGCTTGACGTGCTGACCCGTGAGGCACAGATCGCGAGCCAGCTCGGCAGTGTCGCGGGTGAGAATCTGGGGATCGAGCGTAACCGCCTCGAGCGCGCCGGCCAGATCGCACAGGCGAACTACGACCTGATCAAGGCCCGACGCGAACTGGGGATTCGCCAACAGCTGCATGACAAGGGCTTTGTGTCGGATGCGGGGGTGCGGAGCTTCGCCGAGGAGGCGGCGTACCAGGAAAAGCGCCTCGCGCAGTTGCAATCCGGCGGCGCGGCGGAGGCGCGGATCACGGCCACGCAAGGCCAACGGCTCGACGACACGCGCGGTCGCCTGGAAAGCAACCTGTCGGCGGTGCGTGCCGGTCTGGATGCACTAGTGATTCGTGCGCCGGCGGGTGGGCGGTTGACCAACTTCACGATCCAGCCGGGCCAGACGCTCAAGGCTGGTGACCCTGCGGGGCAGGTCGACAGCGAAGGCTCGTGGAAGCTCGAAGCGGACGTCGACGAATACTATCTCGGGCGCGTCGCGGTGGGGCAGACGGCGACGGCGGGTGACGCACGGCTGCGCGTGTCGAAGGTGTTGCCGGCGGTGAAGGACGGGCGTTTCCGCGTCGAACTGACGTTCGTGTCGGCCGCGCCGGCTGGGCTCAACCGCGGCCAGACGCTCGACAGCCGGATCACGCTGGGCAGCACCGCCCCCGCACTCGTCGCGCCGGTTGGCGGCTGGCTGGAATCGGGCGGCGGCGCGTCTGTCTTCGTGCTCGACGCCGACAGCCGTCACGCCCGCCGCCAAGCGGTCAAGACCGGTCGGCGCAATCCCGAACAGGTCGAGATCCTGTCTGGCGTGGCCACCGGCGACCGCATCGTCACCTCCGGTACCGCGACCGTGAAGGGCGACATACTCAACCTCCGCTAGACCTATCCTCCGAAAGGCTTCACGTGATCCATCTTGAGAATATCCAGCGCCGCTACGTCTCCGACGAGGTCGAGACGACCGCGCTCGCCGATATCGACCTGCACGTCGAGGCGGGCGAGTTCGTCGCGATCATGGGCCCGTCGGGGTGTGGCAAGTCGACACTACTTAATACGCTCGGCACCGTCGATCGTCCGACCGGGGGCAAGTATCTGTTCGACGATCGCGATCTCGCCGCGCTCGACGAAAAGGCACTGGCGCAGTTCCGCGGCGCCACGCTCGGTTTCGTGTTTCAGAGCTTCAACCTGATCGACGAACTGACGATCGAGGAGAACGTCGCGCTCGGGCTGGCCTATCGCAAGGATGATGGCGGCAAGAAGAGCGGGGCTGGCAAGGGGATTGGGGACCGGCGGGCGCGAGTCGCCGCTGCGATGGACAAGGTCGGCATCGCCCACCGTGCACGGCATTATCCACACCAACTGTCGGGCGGGCAGCAGCAACGCGCCGCGATCGCCCGCGCGATCGTCGGAGCGCCCAAGCTGATCCTCGCCGACGAGCCGACCGGCAACCTCGACACCGCCAATGGCGAGCAGGTGATGAATATCCTCGCCGGACTGAACGACGAGGGCGCGACGATCATCATGGTTACGCATTCGCCTAGCCACGCAGACATGGCGAAGCGCCGCATCGACATGCTCGACGGTCGCATCGTCGCGTCCGCTGCGCGCGCGCTCTGAGCCAACCTCTCGCTCGACCATCCCCTTGTTCGAAAGGTCACGCGCGCGATGAACCGTTTCGCCCTGCTCTCGCTCTACCGGTCGCTCACGCGTCACAAGCTGCATGCCGCGCTCAACATTGGCGGGCTCGCGATTGGCATCGCCGTGTTCCTGGTTCTGAGCCTGTATGTCCGGTTCGAGACGAGCTTCGAGACGTGGTTGCCGCGACACCGGGGCATCTATGTCGTGCAAAGCGCGCTCCATCTGCCGGGCAACGCGTTCAACGGCGCCTATCCGGGAACCATGTCTGGCATGCTCGAACAGATGCGGCAGGATTTCCCCGGCCTCGTCGGCACGCGTATCCGCGGCGGCAAGGGCGGCGGCACCGTGTTGCGCGGCGACGACGCCACCAAGGAGGATGTCGCGCAGGTCGATGCGACGTTCTTCGACGTGTTCGACCTGCCGATGGTGCGCGGCGAGGGCGCGCGAGCGCTGACCGATCCGGTTGCCGCGCTGGTCAGCCGCTCCGCCGCGCGCAAATTCTTCGGCACCACCGATCCGGTCGGGCAGACGATCCGGATCGCGGTCGATGCACCCGCCAATTACCGCGTCGCGGGCGTGTTCGAGGATCTGCCGGCCAACACCGATCTCCACTTCTCGATCCTGCTGCCGATCCCGCGCACGCCGCCGCCCGCCGAATGGGCATGGTATAAATGGGGCACCGCGTCGCTCTGGACCTATCTGCGTTTCGAGACGCCGGGTGCGGCACAGCGGTTTCAGCAGGCGCTGCCGGCTTTCATCAAACGCCATGCGGGACAGGATCTCGGGCCGGCACCGACCGATATCTTCTCGCTGCCGCTGATCCCGATCGCGGCCGCGCATCTGCGACCGGTCGGCGAGGAGAGCGGGGCACGCAAGCTGACGGTTGCGACGCTCGGCATTGTCGGGGTGCTGACGCTGCTGATCGCGATCGTGAACTACGTGAATCTCGCCACCGCGCGGGCCAGCCTGCGTGCGCGAGAAGTGGCGATGCGCAAAGTGCTGGGCGCCAACCGGGCCGCGCTGATCCGTCAGTTTCTAGGCGAGGCGATCGCCACCGCTGCGCTCGCCGCCCTGCTCGGCCTGATCCTTGCCGAACTCGGCCTGCCGTTCGTTAATGCGGCGGCGGGGCTGGCGCTCACGATCCCCTATGCGCCGGTCGTGCCGTCGCTGGCGGTTGTGGTGCTGATCGTTGGTCTGCTCGCCGGGTTTTATCCTGCGCTGCTGTTGTCGCGCTATCCTGCCGCAGCGGTGCTCGCGTCGGCGCGCGCGCCTGGCGGGGGGCGCGCAGGAACGCATCTGCGCGAGGCACTGGTAGTGTTCCAGTTCGGCCTAGCGATCGCGTTCGTCACCGGCACGATGATCCTCGCTGCGCAGACCGCGCATGTCCGCAAGGCGGATCTCGGTTTCCGGCGCGATGGCCTGCTTACCGTCCCTTCGTTGCTGGACAAGGCGATCTGGCCGGCGCGCGCGACCGCGATCCTCGCGGCGATGCGCGCGCTGCCCGGTGTCGAGTCTGTCGGTGTCGGAGGCACCGGACCGGGCGGCGACGGTACCGCCAATATCGACGTGATCGACATGCCGGGACGCCCCCCTCCGGGCCTGTCGGTCGCCACGATTATTGCGGGCAAAGGCTTCTTCCGCACCTACGGCGTCACGCTACTTGCCGGACGTCTATTCGACGATGTCCACGGCGCGGACGATTCGAGCGACTGGAAGGCGTGGCCGAAGGGGCGAAATATCGTCATCAACCGCAAGGCCGCGGCGGCGCTCGGCTTCCGCTCGCCGACCGAAGCGATCGGCAAAACGGTCGGCGGCGGCATGCCCCGCACGATCATCGGCGTGATCGACCAGCTCCGCTTTTATGCGCCACGCGCACCCGACCAGGCGACGTATTACGTCTATTATCGCGATATGCCGCCGACCCCGGTAGCGGCGATCCGCTACGCGGGCGACCGCAAAGCCGTCATTGACGCGGTGCGCGCGACATGGCGCCGGCTCGCGCCCGAAGTTCCGTTGTCGGTCGAAACCGCCGACCAGCGGCTCGCGCCATTCTACGAAGCCGACGATCACGCCGCACGGTTGTTCGGGATCGGTGCAGGGCTGGCGGTGCTGATCGCCTGTGTCGGGCTATGGGGCCTCGCCTCGTTCAACACGACGCGGCGGATTCGCGAGATCGGCATCAGGAAGACGCTCGGCGCATCGTCCGCCGACATCGTCCGGCTGTTGATCGGCCAGTTCCTGCGGCCCGTACTGATCGCCAATCTGGTCGCGTGGCCGCTTGCCTTCGTCGCGATGCGGACGTGGCTGGCCGGGTTCGATGACCGGATCGCGCTGTCGCCGATCTATTTCGTCGGCGCCAGCCTGCTCGCGCTCGCGATCGCGCTGATCACCATCGTCGGCCAGTCGGTCCGTGCCAGTCGTGCCGCGCCCGCCTGGGCCCTGCGCCATGACTGATCCCGTCGCCATCTCCTCTCGTTCGGATCATCCGCAATGAACCGCTTCGCCCTGCTCTCGCTCTACCGGTCGCTGACCCGCCACCGGCTTTATGCTGCGCTCAACATCGGCGGGCTGGCGGTAGGGATCGCCGTCTTTCTCGTCCTCGGGCTCTATGTCCGGTTCGAGACGAGCTTCGAGAAATGGCTGCCGCGCCACGACGGAATCTATGTCGTGCAGACGGTGTGGAACCTGCCGGAAAGCCCCGTCAACGGTGCCTATCCGAACACGATGGGCGGTCTGCTGGACCAGCTGCGTGAGGACTTTCCCGGTATCGTCGGCACGCGGATCCGCGGCGGCGAGAACGGGGGATCGGTGATCCGCGGCGGTGTCGCGACGGCCGAGGACGTCGCGCAGGTCGATGCATCGTTCTTCCGGGTATTCGACCTGCCAATGGCGCGGGGCGACGGCCGCGCCGCGCTTGCCAGCCCAACCAACGCGCTGATCGGTGAGAGCGTGGCGCGCAAATATTTCGGCACCGCCAACCCCGTCGGTCAGACGCTGACGATCGCGACGGATGCGCAGACCAACTACCAGATCGCCGGCGTCTTCCGCGACCTGCCCAAGACCAGCGACCTGCGGCTCTCGATCCTGATCCCGCTACCGCGGACCCCGCCGTCGGAGAGCTGGTTCCACTGGGGCAGTACGTCGCTCCAGACGTTCCTGCGGTTCGATACGCCGGCCGCCGCGCGCGCGTTTTCGCAGACAATGCCGTCGTTCGTGAACCGGCGAGGCTTGGCGGATCTCGGCAAGAATGCGTGGGACACGCAGCGGATCGCCGTTCTGCCGATCGACCGGCTTCATCTCGAGCCGACCGGATCGCAAAGCGCCAGCCGCAAGATCACCGTGGTGACGCTCGGGCTGGTCGGGCTGCTGACGCTGGTCATCGCGGTCGTGAACTACGTTAACCTGGCGACCGCACGCGCCGGTCTGCGCGCACGCGAGGTGGCGATGCGCAAGGTCCTGGGTGCGGACCGCGCCACGCTGGTTCGCCAGTTCCTGGGGGAGGCGGTGCTGACCGTGATCTTTGCGGGCCTGACCGGGCTGATTCTCGCCGAGCTCGGACTGCCGCTGGTCAATGCGGCCGGAGGCCTGTCGCTGAGCATTCCCTATGCGCTCGTCGTGCCCGCGCTGGCGGTGCTTGCGGTGGTGGTGGGGATTCTCGCCGGCTTCTATCCGGCGGTGCTGCTGTCGCGGTTTCCCGCGGCGGCGGTGCTGGCGTCGGCGCGTTCACCAGGCGGCGGCCTTGCCGGAACCCGCACGCGCGAGGCGCTGGTCGTGCTGCAGTTCGCGCTGGCGATCGCGTTCATGATCGGCACGACGGTGCTGGTCGCGCAGACCCGTCACGTCCGCCAGTCCGATCTCGGCTTTCGGCGCGACGGGCTGCTCGTGCTCCTGTCGATGCGCGACAGCCTCGTCGACAGCGCGCAGCGTCGCGCGGTCATCGCGGCGGTCCGCGATCTTCCAAGTGTCACCGGTATCGCCGTTGGCAATACCGCGGTGGGCGGTAGCGGCGAAGACAATAGTGACAACGTACCCTTGCCGGGCGTTGCCGGTCCGGGACCGTCGCTCCGCTGGTCGATCGTCGGGCCGGCGTTCTTCCGCGTCTACGGCACGCGTTTGCTAGCTGGCCGGGTCTTCGACGAAGCGCATCGCACGGACGACGATCCGTCCCGCGCAAAAGGGATGCCCATAGCCATCGTCATCAACCGACGCGCGGTCGCTGTGCTGGGCTTCCGCTCGCCGGAGGATGCGGTCGGCAAGACGGTTGGCGGCGACCGGCCGCGGACGATTATCGGCGTGGTCGACGACATGCGCTTTTCCTCGCCTCGCGAACCCAACAGCGCGGCCTACTATATCTATTACCGCGAGCCCGAGCGTACCGGCACGGCGGTCGCCTCGATCCGCTTTGCGGGCGACCCCCGCGCGATGCTCGACGCGGTGAGGAAGGTCTGGCAGCGGACCGTGCCGCAGGTGCCGTTCGCCGCCGACACCGCCGATACCCGCCTGAACGCCTTTTACGAGACCGACGACCGCGCCACGCGGCTCTTCGGCATCGGCGCAGCGCTGGCGGTGCTGATCGGTTGCGTCGGGCTGTGGGGTCTGGCCTCGTTCAACACCGCGCGGCGGATCCGGGAGATCGGGATCAGGAAGACGCTCGGCGCGTCGTCCGCCGATATCGTCATGCTCCTGGTCGGCCAGTTTCTCCGCCCTGTGCTGATCGCCAACGTCATCGCATGGCCGCTCGCCTTTGTGTCGATGCGGACGTGGCTGGCCGGCTTCGACGACCGGATCACGCTATCGCCGCTCTATTTCGTCGGCGCCAGCCTGCTCGCGCTTGCGATCGCAGTGTTGACCGTGCTGGGCCAGTCGCTCCGCGCCAGCCGTGCTGTGCCGGCTTGGGCGCTCCGCCATGACTAAGTCGCTGGCGTTGATCGGCGTGGCGTTCCTTGCTGCACCGGTTTCGGCGGAAACCCTGCGCGAGGCGATAGCGACGGCCTATGCGACCAACCCGCAACTCGGCGCAGCACGCGCCCACCAAGAAGCGCTCGCCGAGAGTCAGAAGCAGGCGCGTACGCTCGGTCGCCCGACCGTGTCCCCCGACGCGGGCGCGGGGTATGACCGGTTGGGCCGCATGTAGCGGTGGATCCGCGAGACGCACTTCTTCGGATCGAGATCGAGCCCGGCCACCGCCTCGTCGTAGCGGGCGGCGGCGTCGATCAGCGTCGCCGCGACGTCCGTCAGGTTCTCGAGCGCTGTATCGTAGCGGTCGCGGTGCGCCTCGAACCATTCCTTGTCATTGTTCTTGCCCAGGTCGCGCAGAAACTTGAACGTAGCGGCAGCGATCGTCTGGATTCTCCTTGTGGGGATGGTTAGGCGCCGGTGGCGGAGACGGCGACCACGGGTTCGACGGCGCGGAAGAGGACGCTAGCGATCTCCGGATCATATTCGTTGGCGCGATCGATCGGGTCCTCCTCAAGCGCGAGATGATCGTCGCGCGCGGCATGCATTGCACCGCGATGTGCAGCGACCCACGCCTTGGTGTTGTCGCCCGAATGTTTGGCGAATAGGAGCGCCCGATCGACCATCGCGCAATAACGGACGGTATCGTCCTTTGTTGCAATGCCGGGTGAATGGACTAACTCTGACGCTATGGCCGACGCTCCTCCGACAGATCGCCCGCGTAGAGGCCGCCCCCGCGCCGAAGATCGCGGGCTTGTGGATGAGCGCGTCCTCGACGCCGCGACCGCGCTGTTTCTCGAACAGGGGTTTGGGCGGACGACGCTGGACCAGGTCTCGGAACGATCGCGGACGGGAAAATCGACGCTCTACGGCCGGTATGCGAACAAGGAGGCCTTGTTCGCCGCGGTAGTGACGCGGTCGATCGACGCAATGTTCGACGATCTGAAAGCCGCCCCGTCCGATGGCGACGTGCAAAGCCGGCTGCGTCATCTCGGACGTGAGCTGGCGCGGGTGATGCTCGATGCGCGGTGTGTCGCACTGATGCGGATTACCGCGGCAGAGGCCGGCAACTTTCCGGCGTTGGCGACGCTCGGGTATCAAAAGAGCTTCGACGGCACGGCGCGCTTCGTCGCGGAGGCGATCGTCGGTCCGGACGGGAGCGGGTCGGTCGAGAGTGCCCTGCCGATCGCCTGCCGGTTCGTCGAACTCGCGCTTCAGCCGATCAGTTTCCAGGCGACCTTCGGCGTCGATCCCGAACTGCTGAAAGAGCATGTCGGTCGTCATGTCGATGACGCGATCGTGCTGTTGACCACGACCGGTTTGCTCAAAAGCTGACGACGCTCTCGGGCGACAGCGCAGTCGGAAGACTGTTTTCAGGGCTTATTTCTATCACCCCGGGAACCATGATCGCGCCGACGCGTCTTTAATGGACGAAACCCTCCGTTAATTGACGGCGGCGATCGCATTTCTTCACCCGACCCTTTCAACGCGTTTTCGTCCGTCGTTCCGTCCGTGATTGCGGCACGGGACCGGCGTGCGCGGGGGCACAGTTCAAGGACGCACGATGTCTAAAGCAGCCTATATGGAATGGTACAAAGCTGGCTCGCATGCCGTACGCTCGGCGTGCGAGCAGGGTATCGCGGCCGCGTCGAAGGCCGAGCAGCACTTCACTGACAGCGATGCCAAGGCGCTGGCTGGCGATGGCAGGACGATGCTCGAACGGCACCAGAAGGCGTTTGTCGGCTTTCTTGCGGACATCGGTGAACAGCCGAACGACTTCGTCGATCAGATCATGAAGGGTATCGGCGAGGGCGTCGGCCTGTCGCTCGAGGCGGCAGAGGAACCCGAGATCGATGTCGCGCTGGTGACGGGTGAACAGACCGGGCTGCACTATTTCATCGCAGCCTATGGCGCCCATGGTGCCGCTGCCAAGGCGCTCGGGATGCCCGCGCATGCCGAGACTCTGGAGCAGATGATCGAAGAGTGCCACGCGCTCGACCGCCGCTACACCGATGTCGCTGAAGCCAGCGTCAATCCAGCGGCGGCGGCCTAACGACCTTCCAGTCCGAAGAGCACGGATGCTGTCGTCCCATGCAGTGCGGTGGGCCGGCAGCATTCGTTTCATCGATCCACGAGGATGAATTCATGGTGATGCCACAGATGATGCAGGCTGCACGACTGTACGATGTCGACTCCGACATGCAGCTCGAAGAGATGGTGAGAAAAGCCGAATGCAGCGGCGGTTTCACCAACTTCGTCGTCAATCCGAACTGACGGGTGCCGACGATGCCAACGTCCTTGCCTGGAAAGATCCTAGTCCTGCTGGCCGAGGATTTGCGACTGGAAGACAATCTCGCCTTCGCCTTGGCATCGGACCCCAACGGCGATGGACTGGCGGTTCTCCGCATTCTTCCCGAAGCGCGAGGCCGGCCCCTGCGTACCCAGCACCGGCGGGAGATCGAGGATGCGGCTGAGATCCGTCTCGGCAAGCAGCTGGGCGACAGGGGCATCGCGTTCGAAATCGTGGGTCCTGAAGACGACATATCGTTGGTGCAAGCCTGCCGTCGGTTGGGGTGCACATCCGTCATTCGCAACGCAGTCGACGGCATGGCGATCGAAAACGCGTATCGTTGGGAGTGGGAGCGGGAGTTGGCGGCTGCGAACATTCCCTTCCTGACGGTCAACGGGGAGATGATCCGGCGGCTGGGTCCGGGCGGCGCAAAACCCGACCGTCCGTTCCTGTCGGATGACCGGGAGGTCGAATCCGACCGCTTGCCTGACGATCACCCGATCTTGCTGCTGCGCGCGTTCCTGCTTGCGCTTCCGGATCGCAATTATCTGGCCGACATGTGGATACCAGGTCGGGACCGGACGAGTTCCAGCCAGCTCTCGACCCATTTTGCCGCGGGAACGCTGTCGAGCGACCGTGCGACATGGGAAACCATCAAGGCCGAACGCGCCTGGAACGCGGCCAATCTTGGGCAATCACGGACGCCGGAAGGTGCGTCGTTTCGCCACTTCCGGAGCAGGGTCAGCATGAGGACGGGGTTTCTGACGACGTTCTCCCGATACCAGGACACGACGCCGCCGCTGGCCTCGACTCCGGCGCAGATGGAGCGGGTCCGGGCATGGCGAGACGGTCGCACCGGCATCCCCATGCCCGACGCCGCAATGCGGGAGCTGGCTGGCACCGGGTGGATCAATTTCCGGCTGCGGCAGCTGGTCACGTCCTACGGCGTTCAGCTTCTTCAGCTCCCCGCGGCGGAGGTCGGCGGCGCGCTTGCCGAGATGTTCGACGACTATGAGCCCGGCATCACCTGGCCACAGGTCGGCCTGAACGATGGGACGATCATGCAGGATCGCGGTCCGCGCATCCTCAATCCGGTCAAGCAAGGCCGCGATCTCGATCCGTCCGAGACGTACGTCAGGCGGTGGATCCCCGAACTGGAACCGGTGCCGGTCGGTTTCGGACACGAACCGTGGCTCTGGCTCGACAATCCACTCCCGGCCCCGATCGTCGATCACAAAGCCGCCTTCCGCGATGCCCGAGCCCGATGGGGGAATCAAAAGCAACGTCTAAGGCCACGTGAAGATGTGCTCCTTACTCACGGGGGTGACCATCCTGAGGGCGGCAGCATGCAAATGGTGACCATCAGGATACTAGCCGGAACTATGGATTTGCAGCTGCCATCTGTCTTGAAGTTTGATCGTTTTGGAGAAAGGCGGTGATGCAGCCCGACGGCAGCTATCGCACACGCCTCTCCGACGACTGCTATAACGCTGATCTACCCAGTCCCTGCCGTCCAACCTGATGAACGAGTGGCTGAAGTCCGGAAGTCGATAGGTAAATCTGCGGCGACAAGAGGCTAGCTGGCCTACAACCGTTAGCTTTCACCTTGGGTTGCCGCGCCACGTTGAAAACACCGGCGTTCAATTGCGCGTCTTCAGATGGGGCATCCAAATGCTCGTGACGTCCGATCCCGTTTCGCACGATCGGATCCAGCGCGGTGATTGCCTCGATGTCCTGATCGTCCTCAAGTCGGCACAGCGAAACGCCATAGCTGCCGTCGGGATCGATCACCGGGCCGTGCGCCACGATCTGCCCTTTGGCGAGCAGGTCGTCGAGCAATGCGCCGTGCTGCCCATCGATGTCTTTTGTCGTCGGTCATCGTCGCTAGGAATCCGCGCGGGGCGGCAGGTATTTGCACAGCTGATATTTCATCGTTGGTATCCTTCAAATTGGTGAACTGCTCGGCGCAGGCGGTGCGCGAGATGCCACGCTATTCGGTCCTTGCTTGGCCACCGGTAAGCTCGGGCAGAGTGTCTTCGATCCAGTCGGCCAGCGCCTGTACGAGGAGGGCGGCCTGTTGGCCTTGCTCGGTCAGCGCATAGTCAACGCGGGGCGGTACGACCGGGAAGCTTTGGCGGCGGACGAGCCCGTCACCTTCCAACTGCTTCAATGTCTGTGAGAGCATGCGTTCGCTGACACCGACGATCTTGCGGCGCAGGTCGCTGAACCGGAGCGTCCCCGGTAGCAGCGCGATCAACGCCAGTGTGCCCCAACTGCTCGTCACGTGCCGCAGGATTGCGCGCGAGGGGCACCGCGGCGCGAACACGTCGCCGCGTTCCATCCGATCGGCGAGGCGCGTGGACGATGCGGTGGTCATTTCTAAAACTAACCTTTTTGTGCGTACTTCTCTTTCGTAAGTTAGGCGCTTACCTCGCCTTCATCAACAGCGTGAAAGTGGAGAACATCATGTACGCAGTCACGGGAGCTTCCGGCCAGCTTGGTCGCCTGGTCATCGACGCCCTTCTCCGGACGGCCAGGCCATCCGACATCGTCGCGCTCGTACGCAATCCCGCCAAGCTGAGCGACCTTGCCGCACGCGGCGTCGTCGTGCGGGCATTCGATTATGATGCGGCGGATACGCTCGAGCCCGCGCTCACCGGGGTCGAGCGGCTGCTGCTGATCTCCTCGAGCGATGTCGGTTCGCGTGAGGCGCAGCACAAGGCCGTGATCGCCGCGGCCAAGACGGCAGGTGTCGGCTACATCGCGTACACCAGCATCCTCCATGCCGACGCCAATCCGATGAATTTGGCGGTCGAGCACCGCGCGACCGAGGTCGCGATCAAGGCAAGCGGCCTGCCGTACGCGATACTCCGTAACGGCTGGTATACCGAGAATTACGTCATGTCCGCCGCGTCCGCGATCGAGCATGGTGCACTGGTCGGTAGTGCAGGCGACGGCCGGATTTCCAGCGCGAGCCGCGAAGACTATGCCGATGCGGCGGCGGTGGTGCTGGTCGATGGATCCGCCGAGACCCGGGTGTTCGAACTTGCCGGGGACGATGCGTTCACGCTTGCCGAGTTCGCTGCTGCGATCGGCGAGGTCGCGGGACGCCCGGTCGTCTACCAGAATCTACCGCAGGACGATTATCGCCGGATCCTCGAAGGCGCCGGCCTCCCAGCACCGATCGCCGACATGCTCGCAGAAAGCGATGCAAAGGCGGCGAACGGCTCATTGTTCGACGACGGCCGGGCGCTCAGCGCGCTTATCGGTCGCCCGACGACGCCGTGGCGGACGACGCTCGCCGACGCATTGAAGGGCAAGTAAGGCTGACGCCGGCGCTTCAAGCGCGCGCGCCGGGATCGCGCTTGGCCGCTACGCGTGCGGGAATGCCGACGACCGTCGTTCCCGCCGCGACATCCCGGGTGACGACGCTGCCGGCACCGACGATCGCGTCGTCGCCGATCGTCACGCCGGGCAGGATGAGCGCGCCGGCGCCGATCCAGACGTTGCGGCTGATGACGACCGGGCGGCCGAACTCCAGCATCTTCGCCCTGATCACTGGATCGCGGGGGTGATCCGCCGTCAGGATCTGGACACCCGGTCCGATCTGCGTTCCCGCGCCGATCCGGACCGGCACGACATCCAGGACGATGCATCCGAAATTGAGAAAGACACCGTCCTCGAGGTGGATGTTGTAGCCATAATCGCAGTTGAACGGCGATCGCACGATGGCGCCGTTGCCGACGTGGCCCAGTGCTTCGGCCAGCATCGCATGCCGCTCGGACGCAGGCGCAGCGGACGCGGCGTTGTAACGCGCGAGCCAGACAGAGGCTGCCGCGGCGTCGCCCACAAGCTCGGGATCGTCCGCGGTGTACAGGTCGCCGCGCAACATCTTCTGCTTTTCGGTCGCCATGTTCAGGTCAGATCGTGCAGGTCTTTGCCGAGCGGGGCGGTGATACGGAGATCGGAAAACCGGATCTTCAGGCCGCTGCGTTCGGGTGTGCAGGCCATCGGGCCGACCTGGTACGACGAGGCGATCGGGAACGGCGCGAGGCGCACCAGCGGCCAGGTCTTGCCGTCCGCCGATACCTGAAGTCGCAGCACGCCCTTGGCGACGGTCGCGCGCATCCAAAAATCCTGCGCCGGATGCTCGTAAGGCCCGGTCGCCCAATCGGACTTGCCGTCGGTCAACACGCTGCTGAGCATCGCGCGTCCGTCGGACAGTTCGATTCCGGCCTTGACCCAATGGCGATCGTCGACCCGCACCATGATCCCGGCCTGATCGTAGAGCTTTTCATACTGGCCACGGATGCGGACCTGTGCGGTGAACGCGTCGGGCGCGGTGAAACCGAGGAAATGACCGCTGTCGCGCGTGAAACCGTAATGCGTCTCCCGCCAGAAGTCGGTTCCCTGGTCGGTGACGATCAACAGGTCGCCATTCGGTTCGACCGTCCAGCTCTTCGGTTCGTTCAACCACCGCCCGTCGGATCGTCCGAGTATCGATTTACCGCTCGCCGCTGCGATTGGCGTTGCCACAACCGCGGGGATCGCCAACGCTGCCGCTCCGCCGAGAACCGTCCGTCGCGACATATCAGGGGTCTTCACAAGCGCTGCCTTTCGCTACAATCGACGAATGTGTACAGATGTACATAACTGCTGGAAAGGCAAAAATTGACTGTGGAACCTCGTCGGCGGAATGATCCGGAGCGCAGACAGCGGATCGTCGACGCGACACTGGTCGTCATCGAACGCCACGGGGTGGCGGGGACCACGCATCGTCGGATCGCCGAGGCGGCCGCGGTGCCGCTCGGCTCTGTCACCTATTATTTCGCATCGCTCGAAGACCTGCTGACGACCGCGTTCCTGCAGCTGGCGACGACCTCGTCCGGCGCGTTCGAGTCGAGACTGGACGCAGCCACCACGCGCAGCGAGGCGATCGAGGGCGTCATCGACATCATTGCCGGGTCCGTCTGGGCGGATCCGCGCACGCTGTTGCTGAGCTACGAGCTATACGCCTACGCGGCACGCCATCCCGCCGTGACGACGGTCATGCAGCAATGGATGGACAATAGTCGCGCCGCGCTGGGGCGGTTCTTCGATCCGGTCACGGCGCGGGCCCTAGATGCGCTTGTCGAGGGGATCGGCATCCACAATTCTATCGACCCCGCACCGCTCGACCGGGATGCGATCCGTATGATCGTCGACAGAATCTCCAGGGTCGCATGACAAAGACAATTTGCAGCCGAGTACGTTCGCCGACCAATCGCTACGGGGCGCTCCGCTTCTGCCGTGAACTAGCAAGCCTGCCTTCTGGCATCGTCTGGCTTCGGCTCATCTGACGAACCGGCCATCCCTGCTTGCGTGCTGGCATCAGCCGCCCTCAGCCGCAGAACCTGTCGCATATCATTGCTCCGTCAGTGTGGAGACGTCGCGATCGGCGTGCCCATAGCCAGGCTCGACACCGATTGATTCACAAGAACATTGCAAGAACATGGATTCGATGCGATTGTCAGACCGACGATTCGTAGGACGCGAGAATGACCGATCACGATGACGACCAGCAGGAGCCGAGGCCGGCGTTCGGCCAATGGCTTGTGACGCAGAAGGACCGCAACGACCTTGTCGGTCAGCTTGCGATCGGAGCGGTTGCCGACCGGCGTTTTCCGCGCAACGGCGATCCCGAAGCGGTACGGAAGCATCTCAGCGCCATGCAGGCTGAGGGCGACATGTTCGCCGCGGTCGACGACGCCGAATCGGATTGGTTGTCGGCATGATGCAGGACGCGTGGGAGCAGGCATTTGCGCTGATGGCCGATCATGGGCAACTCGGTGCCTGCGCGCTCGTAGCGTCTGGTATGCAGAAGACGCCGCCAGGGCGACCGGAGCAATACCGACAATGGGAGGTGCTAGCGGACTGCCTGAATGCCGTGGCCGATGCCAGCCGGACGACGCATTGATCCGGCGGACAGTTCACTGATCGCCCTCGCTGCAGCGACGACGTTTTCCTGCACGGTACCCCGTACACGATCGCATCGGAAATACCGATGAGATGCCCGCGTCACCTTATATTGCCGCGCCTGTGACCTATGTCGCGGCGACTTATGGAAAACGTCCCACGTCTCATCCTCGCGATCGGCGATAGTCTCATTGCGGGATACGGACTGGCAGCCGCGGACAGCTTTCCGGCGCAACTGCAGTCGTCGCTGCGGTATCGACATCCCGGAATGTCTGTGACGAATGCCGGAGTATCAGGCGATACGAGCGCCGACGTTCTACGCCGCCTGCCACGGCTGCTTTCCAGCTTCGACCGGCGGCCAGCGCTGGCCATCGTCCAGGTCGGGCCGAACGATGTCCTGCGGCAGGTGCCCACAGCGCGTACCCGCGCGCAACTCGCGAACATCCTGCTGAGCTTGAGCGATTGCGGCATTCCCGTGGTCCTTACGACCGTCGAGCCGCCGGCGTTCATACGCGACCGCGCCGCGGCGTATCTGCACATTCATGCCGAGGTGGCTGCCGAACACGGCGCGACCGTCTGGCCGTTCTTCCCGCCGGGTGTGCTGGGGCACTCCGACATGGTGCTGGCAGATAGGGTGCATCCCAACGCCAAGGCGATCGCTGCGGTCGTGGCCGCGATGCTGCCGGTAGTGGAGCGAATGGTGTAGCGCCGCGCGTTCAAGCGTAACCGCGGGCTGTTGGGATCGTGTCGGGATATGAGGACTAAAGTCGTGCCAACGGAGCCGAAGTGGTTGAAGGCGGCGAGAGCGAAGTTGGGCACCGAAGAGGCTGCCGGTGCAGCGAACAGCGCCACCATTCTCGGCTGGGCGAAGCGGCTCGGCACGAAAGTGCTGGGCATGGTCTACAACGCCGACAGCGTCCCGTGGTGCGGCGTGTTCGTCGCCTATTGTCTGCAGGAAGACGAAATCGAGCCCGTAGCGATCGCGGTTCGCGCGACGTCATGGTCGACATGGGGGCAGGCGCTTCGTCCGGAACGGCTCGCACCCGGCGCGGTGCTGGTGTTCGCGCGTCCGGGCGGTGGTCACGTCGGATTCTATGTCGGCGAGGATGCCGCTGCGTATCATGTCCTTGGCGGCAATCAGGGCGATGCCGTCACTGTCGCGAGGGTCGCAAAGGATCGCTGCATTGCGCGGCGGTGGCCACCAGGCCGGCCGGTCATCGGCAAGCCGGTGCAGATGGCCGCGCGCAAGCCGATCTCGAGCGACGAAGCCTGACCGCCCGATGCTATTCTCGGTTACCGGGGCGGTAACCTTCAATGTCTGGAACGATCGTCTGTCGACACCGCTTTTAGGAGCATCTGCAACCGAGCCATCGACAGGAAGCACCATGAGCACGAACCTCATATCCGCCGTATTCGATAATCACGCCGACGCCGAGCGCGCGGTCTCGGAGCTTCGTGCTGCCGGGGTCGACGACCGCGCCATTTCCATCGTCGCTCAGCACGATGGCAAGACCGCGACGACCGACGGCAACGGCGACACGCAGGAGTTCGCCGGCAAGGTTGCGGCCGGCGCGGGCATCGGGACCCTGCTCGGCATAGCGGCGCTGGCCATTCCCGGGGTCGGTCCCCTGGTCGCAGCGGGTGCGATCGCATCGGCGGCAATTCCCGGTGCCGCGATCACTGGCGCGGCGCTCGGTGGGGCCATCGGGGGGCTCGAGAAGGTGATGACCGACCACGGCGTCAGTCGCGTCGATGCGAGCTACTACGAGGGGCGCATCAAGGAGGGCGGCGTGTTCGTGTCGGTCGATACCAGCGCTGCCGGGATTACCCCGGACGATGCAGCCGACCTGTTGTATCGCGCCGGCGGTCATACCTCCACGCGTACCAAAGTGGCCACGGCGTAAGAACAAGCCTGGGGCCGGAGGGGCGTCCACGGACGGGACTGGCTTGGCAAGCGTGTCCCGTCCGCTGTCGCGCCGGTCTCGGCTACGGCGGCGCACTCTCGCGCGGCGCCTATGGATCGCAGCGCGCGTTGTAACCTCCCGACCGCCCCTGCTAATTCAGGTCACCGTTCGGCCGAGAAAGTCCCGGATATAGTTGGCGATCACGTCATGGTGGGTTTCGAGCGCGAAATGGCCGGCATCGAGGAGGTGTATCTCTGCCTTGGGAAGGTCCTGCCGATAGGCTTGCGCACCGGCGGGGATGAAAGCGGGATCATGTCTGCCCCACACCGCTAGCAGCGGGGGCTGATGCTTGCGGAAATACGCGTGGAAGGCGGGGTACAGAGCGACGTTGCTGCGGTAATCCAGGATCAGGTCGAGCTGGATGTCCGCAGCGCCCGGACGCGCCATGTAGGCGATGTCGAGTTCGTAGCCGTCCGGTGACAGCAGCGCGAGATCCGAGCCGGTGCCATATTGCCAATCGCGGATCGTGTCCGGCGCCAAGGATGCGCGGCAGGCCTCGCGGTGAGCGTCGTTCGGTTCGCGCCAATACGCTTGCCAGGCGCCCCACTGATCGCTGAATCCTTCTTCATAGGCGTTGCCGTTCTGGCTGATGATCGCGGTCACTCTCTCGGGATGCCGCATTGCCAGCCTGAGTCCGACGGGTGCCCCGTAGTCGAAGATGTACAGCGCGTAGCGGTCGAGGCCGAGCACATCGACGAACTCCCCAAGCACCCGCGCGAGCGTGTCGAAGGTATAGGGGAAGGCCCCTCGCGCCGGTGCCCTGGTCTGTCCGAATCCTGCCAGATCCGGCGCGATGACGCGATAGCGGTCTGCCAGCAACGGGATCAGATCGCGGAACATGTGGCTTGCAGAGGGAAATCCATGCAGCAGCAACAGCACCGGCGCGTCGGCGGGACCGGCTTCGCGGTAGAAGACGTCGACCTCGCCGACCTGTTTTCGACGATAGTGAATTTTGGACACGGGCGGTTCCTTTGGTTGCGGCGGGGCGGCGGTGAGAAGGCTTGGGATGCTCGCCAGCGCCGGTCCTGTCGCGAGCCATGAGAGAAGCGTCCGGCGGGGGTAGAGAGTCGGTCGATGGCGCATGCGGCCTCCTTGCTGACCTCATGTACGTCTTGCAGGGAGCGGCGGTTAGCCTTGCATAATGGCAGGCTTGATTGCAGGATTCGAAACGATGGATCGATTGGAAGCAATGGCGCTGTTCGTTGCCGCGGTGGATCGCGGGTCGCTCGCGGCGGCGGCCAAGCGCTACGGGCGATCGCCGGCCAGCGTGACGCGCGCGGTTGCGTTGCTGGAGCGGGACGCCGGCGAGACGCTTCTGCTGCGCTCCACCCGCAAGCTGAGCTTGACCGCATCCGGTGAGCATCACGTAACGGTATGGCGGGACGTGCTTGAGAAGCTCGAACACCTTACGCCGATCGGCGCGGGCGCGCCGGTCCAGGGAAATATCGTGCTCACCGCGCCCGAATTATTTGGCCGCATCGCCGTCCTGCCGCTCCTCGAAAGCTTTCTCGACGATCATCCACTGGTGTCGGCACGCGTTCTTCTGATGAACCGCTTGGTCAACCTTATCGGGGAAGGGGTCGATCTCGCCGTGCGGCTGGCGCCGCTGGGGGATTCTTCGCTGCGCGCGATCCGGATCGGCGCGGTCCGTACGCTGCTGTGCGCATCCCCGGAGTACCTGGACAAGGCAGCACCTCTGGCGACCCCGGCCGATCTCGAGCACCACGCGTGCATCGGCTTAGACGTCGCGGCCGAGGGGGAGCGCTGGACGTTCGCAAGCCCTAAGACCCCCGCGCGCAAGCGGCGATCGGTCCGGGTCCAGCCCCGGCTCAGCATCAGCAACGCAGCCGCCGCCATCGATGCCGCTACGCGCGGCCAAGGCGTGATCCAGGCTCGCTCCTATCAAATCGTCGACGCGATCGCGGACGGCCGCCTGATACGCCTGCTGCCGGAATGGGAGGAGCCGCCCGTACCCGTGCATTTGGTGTTCCCCGCCGCGCGCGCGTCTCATGGAAGCGTGCGGGCGCTGATCGACCATCTTGGCCCCGCCTTGCGACGCAATCTGGCGGACGTCGAGGCGTCTATGCGCGTGGTGCCGACTATATCGTAATTACCGACGTACGCTTTCGCCCAAGGCAAGCCACGGCTGCTCGTGATCGTCGCAGCTGAAGAGCGGCCGCCCGTCGGTTTGTCTCGCGTGATCAGCAGCGCGCGGTGGATCGTTACACACGCACGGTCGCGATCGCGTCAGAGGCGTCGACTTGAGAAGGCTCCGATGATCGAAACCTGCCGGTCGGCTAGCAATCCAACCTCGGTCGATCGACGATGGCATCTTTGCCGGGCGTGATCGTTTGCTCTCCGGCGAAAGGCGTCATTTACGTGGAGAGCTGGGAGCGACGGCTTCAGCCGCTTTTTGGCATGTCCTGCGGCGTGTCCGGTGACCGATGACTTTACACAAACTGGCCGCTTGAGCCGGGACTGATCAAAAGGCCGTTCAAGCGTCCAGAGATAGCGAGCCAAAGAGGTTCGGCTGCCAACGTCGCACGTTTCCAACTGACCGGATCACATCGGAAAAGAGCCTGGATACGTATCGGAACGCCGCAGCAGCATTGCGACCTGCGTACTTTCCGAGGGTCACTTCGGGGGCCGTCGACGGATAGAACGGCCAGACCAGATGCCCCGCAGGATCGCGCCACGCTTCGCTGCGGCCGTCGGGGATCGTGACACTTTGGCGAGGACGCAACGATGGCAGGTGGCGAGCGCGGCACGACAGGCGGACGGCATGCCGTGATCCTGTGTCATCCCGATCCGTCGAGCTTCAACCATGCGATCGCGGGCGCCTATTGCGACGCGGTGCGCGGGGCGGGGCAGGGGGTCGTGTTGCGGGATTTGTACGCGATGGGGTTCGATCCGGTCCTCAAGGCGGCGGAGCGGCCGACCAACGTGGGCGCGGTATACGAAGCAGACGTACTGGCCGAAGTCGACGCGATCGCCGGCTGCGACGTCTTCGTTCTCGTCTATTCGATCTGGTTCGGAACACCGCCGGCGATGCTCAAGGGCTATGTCGAACGCGTGTTCGGCGCGGGCGTGCAGCCTGAGGCGTTGCAGGGACGCGTGCGCACCGACCTGCTCGGCGGCAAGCGTCTGGTCAGTTTCTCGACCTCCGCGGCGAGCAAAATCTGGCTCGACGAACAGGGGCAGGGACAGGGACTGAACAGCGTCTTCGACCAGTATATCGTTCACGCGTTCGGGATGCGATCGCAGGAGCATCGCCGGTTTGCGCACATCGTGCCGGGGCTGAGCGCGCGTTTTGCCGATCAGTATCTGCGCGAGGTTGCGGTCCAGGCGCAGCGGACGTGTGCGCAGATCGCCTTCGGGGACGAGGCCTTGCTGGCCGATCCCGCGCTCGTCGCCCGGATGGCACGCTGATCCATCCGCATCTTCAAGGAAATTCCATGACCCGTATGATGCACGCCGCCGTCGTCGAGGCGTTCGGCAAACCCCTGACCTTGCGCGAATGGCCGGTACCGGTCGCAGCGCCCGGACAGATCGTCGTCAAGACCGAAGCGTGCGGGGTGTGCCACACCGATCTGCACGCTGCGCACGGCGACTGGCCGGTCAAGCCGACGCCGCCGTTCATCCCTGGGCATGAGGGGATCGGCATCGTCGTCGAAGTCGGCGCGGGGGTGACGATCGTGAAGCTTGGCGACCGGGTCGGTGTGCCGTGGCTATACTCCGCGTGCGGGCATTGCGAATACTGCCTGTCCGCCTGGGAGACGGTGTGCGCCGAGGCGGAGTTCGGCGGCTACACGCGCAATGGCGGGTTCGCAGAGTATATCCTCGCCGACCCGAATTACGTCGCGCATATTCCCGCCGGGCTGTCCGCGATCGAGGCGGCCCCGATCATCTGTGCGGGCATCACCACCTACAAGGGCATCAAGGAAACGGGCGCGAAGCCGGGCGAGTGGATCGCGATCTCGGGCGTCGGTGGGCTGGGGCATCTCGCGGTGCAGTATGCCAAGGCGATGGGGTTGCGCGTTGCCGCGGTCGATGTCGACGAGGGCAAGCTCGCGCATGCCAAGGCGCTGGGCGCGGAATTGTTGATCGACGCGCGTAAGCCCGGCGCGATCGCGGCGCTCAAGGACGGGACCGGGGGCGGCACGCACGGCGTGCTGATCACCGCGCCGTCGCTGACCGCGTTCAATCAGGGCGTGGCGATGACGCGGCGCAAGGGGACGTGCGTGCTCGTCGGCCTGCCGCCGGGCGACTTTCCGATGCCGCTGTTCGACGTCGTGGCGCAGTGCATCACGGTGCGCGGATCGTTCGTCGGGACGCGCAAGGACATGGCCGAGGCGCTCGCCTTTGCCGCGGATGGCAAGGTTAAGGCCGACATCGAAGTGCAGCCCTTGTCGGCGATCAACGCCATCTTCGACCGGCTCCAGCACGGGCAGGTCGCGTCGCGCGTCGTCCTCGATTTCGGGAGCTGAACATGGCCGATTCTGCAACGCTAACGCCTGCGAAGACGCACCCTCTGTCCCACGACATGCTACGCCGGATGGACGCGTATTGGCGGGCGACGAATTACCTGTCGGTCGGGCAGATCTATCTGCGCGACAATGCGCTGCTCGATCGGCCACTGACGATCGCCGACGTCAAGCCGAGGCTGCTGGGGCATTGGGGGACGACGCCGGGGCTGAACTTCCTCTACGTCCATCTCAACCGCCTGATCGTCGAGCATGACCTCGACATGATCAACATCATCGGGCCGGGGCATGGCGGGCCGGGGCTGGTCGCGAATACCTATCTGGAGGGCTCGTACACCGAACGCTATCCCGCGATCGAGCGGAGCCGGTCGGGCATGCACCGGCTGTTCCGGCAGTTCTCGTGGCCGGGTGGCATCCCGAGCCATGTCGCGCCCGAGACGCCGGGATCGATGCACGAAGGCGGCGAGCTCGGGTACTCGCTCGCGCATGCGTATGGCGCGGCGTTCGACAATCCTGACCTGATCGTCGCGTGCGTGGTCGGCGACGGCGAGGCGGAGACGGGCGCGCTGGCGGCGAGCTGGCATTCGAACAAGTTCCTCAACCCCGCGCGCGACGGTGCGGTGCTGCCGATCCTGCATCTCAACGGCTTCAAGATCGCCAACCCGACGATTCTCGCGCGGATCGATGGGCATGAGCTGGACGCGTTGCTGCGCGGCTATGGGCATGAGCCCTATTATGTAGGCGGTAGCGATCCCGAAGCTGTCCACCAGCAGCTTGCCGCGGCGCTCGACAAGGCGCTGGCGCGGATCCAGGTGATCCAGGCGGCGGCGCGTGTCGAGGGCGTGACGCCCGACCGACCGCGCTGGCCGATGATCGTGTTCCGCACGCCGAAGGGCTGGACCGGGCCGAAGTTCGTCGATGGCAAGCCGGTCGAGGGGACGTGGCGGGCGCACCAGGTGCCGATCGCGGACTTCAAGGATCCCGAGCATCTGCGCCAGCTCGAAGCGTGGATGCGGAGTTACCGACCCGAGGAGCTGTTCGACGAGACGGGCAAGTTCCTGGAGGAGTATGCGTCGCTCGCACCGACCGGGCATCGGCGGATGGGATCGAACCCGCATGCCAATGGCGGTGAGCTGATGGTGCCGTTGTCGCTGCCCGATTTCCGTGAGTTCGCGGTGGCGGTGGACGCGCCGGGGACGGTGAAGGCCGAGGCGACGCGCGTGCTCGGCCGGTATCTGCGCGACGTAATGAAGCTCAATCTTGCGAGCGTGAACTTCCGCCTGTTCGGGCCGGACGAGACCGCGTCGAACCGGCTGGCCGACGTCTACGACGTCTCGGGCAAGGTGTGGATGGCGGAGGTCGAGGCGGTCGACGAGCATCTCGGGCCCGATGGGCGCGTGATGGAGGTGCTCAGCGAGCATCTCTGCCAGGGTTGGCTCGAAGGGTATCTGCTGACCGGGCGGCACGGGCTGTTCTCGTGCTACGAGGCGTTCGTCCACATCGTCGATTCGATGGTCAACCAGCATGCCAAGTGGCTGAAGGTGACGCGCGGCATCCCGTGGCGGCGACCGATCGCGTCGCTCAATTACCTGCTGACGTCGCATGTCTGGCGGCAGGATCACAACGGGCTGTCGCACCAGGATCCGGGGTTCATCGACCACGTCGCGAACAAGACCGCGGACGTCGCGCGGATTTACCTGCCGCCCGACGCGAACTGCCTGTTGTCGGTCGGCGATCACTGCCTGCGCAGTCGCGGCTATGTGAACGTGATCGTCGCGGGGAAGCAGCCCGAATGGCAATGGCTCGGGATCGACGCGGCGGTGCGGCATTGCACCGCGGGCGCGGGGATCTGGGCTTGGGCGGGCGACGATGCCGAGCCAGACGTGGTGATGGCGTGCGCGGGCGACGTGCCGACGCTGGAGACGCTGGCGGCGGTGACGATGCTGCGTGCGTACGTGCCCGACATCCGCATCCGGGTGGTAAACGTGGTCGACTTGATGGTGTTGCAGCCGCGTTCCGAGCATTCGCACGGGCTGGACGAGCGCGAGTTCGACGCGATGTTCACGCGCGACAAGCCGGTGATCTTCGCGTTCCACGGCTACCCCGCGATGATCCACAAGCTGACGTACCGGCGCGCCAATCACGCCAATATCCATGTGCGCGGGTACAAGGAGATGGGGACGACGACGACGCCGTTCGACATGGTCGTGCTGAACGATCTCGACCGGTACCGGCTGGCGCTCGACGCGATCGAGCGCGTGCCTCGGCTGCGCGACCGCGTGCCGCGCGAGACGGCGCGGTATTGGACGACGATGGAGCGGCACAAGCTCTACATCGCCGAGCAGGGCGACGATCTGCCGGAGGTGCGTGACTGGCAATGGGCACGGTAGAGGGGGGCGCGGTAGTTCTCGCGCTCAACAGCGGGTCGTCGTCGCTCAAATACGGGCTGTACGCGGTCGATCCGGAGCCGGTCCTGCTGGTTGGCGGGACGATCGAGACGCCCGACGATGATGGCGACGATCACGCGCGCTTCTTCGATACGATCGAGACCGCGTTGACGGGGTGGCCGACGCCTACGGTGATCGGTCACCGGATCGTCCACGGTGGCCCGCACCGCGATGCGCATTGTCAGATCGACGATGCGGTGATGGCGGATCTGGAGGCGGCGTGTGCGTTCGCGCCGCTGCACGGCCCTGCATCGCTGGCGCTGATCCGGGCCGCGGAGGCTCGCTATACGCGCGTGCCCCAGGTCGCGTGCTTCGATACCGCGTTCCATGCGGGCATGCCCGACATCGCCCGGACGCTGCCGATCCCACGCGAATACCAGGCGAGCGGCGTGCGGCGCTACGGTTTCCACGGGCTGTCCTGCGAGTCGATCGTGCGCCAACTCGGCGGCGACATGCCGGCACGGCTGGTGATCGCGCATCTCGGTAACGGTGCAAGCGTGACCGCCGTGCGCAATGGTGCTTCAATCGATACCAGCATGGGGCTGACCCCGTCGGGCGGCGTGATAATGGCGACGCGGACCGGCGATATCGATCCGGGCGTGTTGCTGTACCTGCTGCGAGAAACCGAGCTGGACGCCAAGGCGCTGGCGATGATGGTCGATCATGCTTCCGGGATGACGGGTATATCGGGGCTGTCCGGCGACATGCGCGTCCTGCGATCCGCGACGACCGAAGACGCCGACCTCGCCATCCGGATGTTCGAGCGATCGGTATGCAAGCAGATCGCGGCGATGATCGCCTCGCTTGGGGGGGCGGACATGCTCGTGCTGACCGGCGGGATCGGCGAGAACGACGCGCCGACCGCGCGAGCGATCCGCGCGGGTCTCGCGTGGGTTCCAGACCTCGAAATCCGGATACTACCCTCGCAGGAAGACGCGCAGATCGCGCTGCACGCCGCCGCGCTCGCCTGACGACCTTGGCAAGGTACGTGCTTTCCGAGTCCCGACGACGCCGTCCATGCCCGCTACCGTCTGGATACGGATTGGCTCATCGACACCCGCATCGTGCGGCAGCGGGGGCGAACCGGCGGGGAGTTCGTGATGAACGCTATCCACACCGAGATACTCTATTTTCAGCGCCGCCTCGACGCCACGCGGGCGATGGCCGATGCCGCCGCAGGGCCGTGCGCGCGCCGGGCTCACGAACTGCTCGCGCAACTCTATGGCGAGAACCTAGAGGTGTTGTCCGCCCAAGCCGCCGGCCTGATCGCCGAACCCGTGCCGACGTTGGCGGTGCGGAGTATCGGCGCCGCCCCGCGCCTCCGGCCGATCGCGCATCGTCCGCGCCTGACGCTTAAGCTCGCTTGCTAGCCCACATTCCCGCTGCCATGGTGCGCAGCGCAGTATGGATCAGCGAACGGCAGCCGCAGCGCTGGCGAACGCCGGGAAGCATGGCTTAAGGCTGGGGAGGTCGGCTTTGGACCACCACGGGGGCATCGCTCGACAGGATTGCTGTGGAGCCCCCTGCGCCTGCGTCAGGCGATCGGCTCGATGATCGGCAGTTCGCCGGTCAGTTGTGGTCGTCGAAGCCGGCGACGATCGATGGCTGAATTCATGGCGTAATCCACGGTAATTGGGCGTTGCCAGACCGTAGGATCGGGGTGCGGCGGCACGAGAGTCGGGACCTAGTCTAGCGCGCCCCAGCGATCGGTGCGGGCGTGGGACGGGCGCTCGAATGACGAACGCGGATCGAACACGCTTTTGACCTCCGCGAAGGCGGTAGCTCCGTCTGGGTCCGCGCCTTTGCGAGAAAACAGGCTATCCTTACGCCGCAATCACCCCTCCGCGTTCCAGCCGAACCAACCGCGGTCGATCGACGCGGCGATCGCGGTGAGCAGCGGGGCGTCGCCAGCGGTGCGGTCGAGGATGCGGTCGCCGTGGCGCTCGGCGGCGTGGACCAGCGCGGGGGGCGGGGCGGTGCCATCGAGCAGGATCGCCTTGCCGCGCCAGCCCGACGCGCGCATCGCCTGGAGCGTCGCCATGCCGGTGCTCTCCGGGCCTTCGACATCGACGACGATGCAGGGTACGTCGCGCGATCTGGGGTCGGCGAGCAGCGCCGCGCCGGTCGCATAGGAGCGGACGTCATAGTGCTCCGAGAGCAGCATGATCTGGCGCGCGCGACGGATCGCGGGGTCGCCGTCGACCAGCGAAACGCCGATGCCGTCATGCGATTGGGGAGCGTGGTCGGTCATCGGGCGGGTCCTTCTCGACTCTCGATGACACGCGGACCCGGCCGCGTCTGTACGTAGAAGACGAGGGTGTCAGGCTGGCTCGGCGGTTTCGCCCAGTCCGGCCGAGAACGCGATGCGCAGGACGTCGGACAGGCTGCGCGCGGCGAGTTTTTCCATCAAACTAGCGCGGTGGACTTCGACGGTGCGGGTGGCGATGGCGAGGTCGTAGGCGATCAGCTTGTTGGGGCGACCCAGCACCATGCCGTCGAGCACGTCGCGCTCGCGCGGGGTGAGGGCAGCGAGGCGGACGAGCGCGTCCGCGGCGGCGAGGTGCTCGCGGTCGGACCGGGCGGCATGCGCGAGCGCGGTTTCGATCGCCGCGAGCAGGGCGCTGCGCTCGAACGGCTTTTCGAGGAACTCGATCGCGCCCGCCTTGATCGCGCGAACGGCGAGCGTGACGTCGCCGTGGCCGGTCAGCATGATCACGGGCAGCGCGATGCCGGTCTGCGCGAGGCGCGCCTGCACCTCCAATCCGTCGAGATCGGGCATGCGGACGTCGAGCAATACGCAGCCGCGTGTCTCCCGCGTTACGGACTTCAGGAAATGCGTGCCCGCCGGATAGGTCTCGACCGCATATCCCGCCTTGCGCAATAGGAAGCCGACCGACTGGCGGATCGCCTCGTCATCGTCGACGATATGCACCGTGCGGAGTACGTCAGTCATCGGTGTCGCCTTCTTGTGGCGCGGCAAGCGGCACGGTGAAGTGGAACGCCGTGCCGCCGTTCGTAACGCCCTCCGCCCAGATCCGCCCGCCATGCGCCTCGACGATCGTCCGGCAGATCGACAGGCCGAGCCCCATGCCGTCTTCCTTCGTCGTCGCGAACGCCTCGAACAGGCGCGCGCGGACGTCGCGGTCTATGCCGGAGCCCGTGTCGGCGACGGTGATCTGTATCCAGCCCTCGCGTTCGGGTGCGGTGGCGATCGACAGCGTCCGGACCCGCGACGCGGCCATCGCATGGATCGCGTTGCGGATGAGGTTGACGAGCACCTGTTGGATCTGGATGCGATCGACGCGGACCATGACCGGACTTCGCGAAGCCGTGTTGACGACGGCAATCCCCGCCTCGTGCGCGCCGAGCAGGCCGAGGCTGGTCGCTTCCTCGATGAGCAGATCCAGACGTTCGTCACGGAACCCGGTATCGCCGCCATCGACGAACGCGCGCAGCCGGCGGACGATCGTGCCCGCCCTCAGCGATTGCGCCGCTGCCAGGTCGAGCGCCTCGGCGATATCGCCCAGCAGCGGATCGTCGCTGTCCTCGATCATCGCCCGTGTTGCCTCCAGATAATTGGCGATCGCGGTCAGCGGCTGGTTGATCTCGTGCGCGAGGGTGGACGCCATCGTACCCATCGCGCTGACGCGGGAGACATGGACGAGTTCGGACTGGAGTTCCTGCACGCGGCGTTCGGTCGCGTGGCGGTTGGTGAGGTCGCGGATGAAGCCGGTGAAGATGCGTTCGCCCGCGATCGACGCCTCGCCGACCGCGAGTTCGATCGGGAACGTCTCGCCGCCTTTACGCATCGCGCGTTCGAGGCGGACATTGCCGATTACATGGCGCTCGCCGGTGTGGCGGTACTTTCGCAGATGGGCGTCGTGATCGCGCGCTTCGGTCTGCGGCATCAGCATCGCGACGTTCTGGCCGATCACCTCGCTCGCCGCATAGCCGAAGACGAGTTCCGCGGCGGCGCTGAACGAGGCGACGATGCCGTTCTCGTTCATCACGATCATCGCGTCGGGGACGGTGTTGAGGATCGAGCGGAGATGGTGTTCGCGACGGACGATCGCGGCTTCGGCAGCCTTTTCATGCGTGATGTCGCGGATCACCTTGCCGAACCCGCGCAATGCGCCGGCGTCGTCGTGGAGCGCGGTGATCGTCACGTGCGCGAGGAATTCGGAGCCGTCCTTGCGGACTCGCCAGCTCTCCTCCTCGATCCGGCCATCGCAGTGTGCGCGGGCGAGGTCCGCTGCGGGTTTGCCCGCGGCGATATCGTCGGCGGGGTAGAAGATCGCGAAATCGCGGCCGATGATCTCCGCCTCGGCCCAGCCCTTTATGCGCTCGGCGCCGCGATTCCAGATCGTCACGCGGCCGTGCGGATCGAGCATGTAGATCGCATAGGTCGTCGCGCCGTCGATCAGCAGCCCCAGTTCCTCCGCCAGCATCGCATCGCCGCGCGCCACCGCCTGGGGGTCGGTACCGTGCGGCGACTGCGACGCGATCATGCGGGCGGTGCGGTAGCTCTGGGAGCGCAGAGGCAAATCATCGAGATGCAGGCCTTGTTCGACACACTGGTCCGATCCGCCAAGGGGCAATGATACCACGCCCTCGCTCGAAACATGACGCATGTTAAGCCAAAGACCCGCTATATGCTAATAGTCCTTCGATGATCGCGATCGTCGACAGGATCGTGGCGCCGACGAATAGTCTTCGGTTCGCCTTGGCGACCGGGGCGAGATACTTGCGGATCGCGGCGTTCGTCACGGCTCAGTGCGACAGCAACGTGCAGCGTCGGTCGCGCAGCAGCAGGTCGCGGGTGACGCCGCCGAACGCCCATTCGCGGATCCTGCTATGGCCATAGGCGCCCGCGACGACGAGGTCGGCCTCGACGTCGTCCGCGATGCCGGCGAGCGTGTCGATGCTGGTGCCCTTCATCCGCGCGACGATCTTGTCCGCATCGACGCCGTGGCGTGCGAGCCAGGCGGTGACGTCGTCGATCGGCTTGCGCGCATCGATCGCGTCGATCGCGACCTCGACGATCACCACGCGGTCGGCGGCGTGGAGTATCGGCAGCGCATCGCTGATCGCGCGTCGGCATTCGCGCGTATCGGTCCACGCGATCATGATCGTCGAGAAGGTCGCGGTGGCGGCGCCGTCGGGAACGACCAGCACCGGGCGGCCGGCGCGCAGGATGAGATCGCCGGTGTCGGCATGCGTCGCGAGGTCGGCAAACCCGGGGCCAGCGCTGGTGATGACGAGATCGGCGGACCGCGCGTTCTCCGCGACGACGTGCGCGATGTTGGCGATCGTCGGGATCGACCGCCATTCGAGGGCGTGCTTCGCGAGCTGCTCGTGCGCGTGGAACTCGACCTCAGCACGGGCGAGTTCGTCGGCGACGATATCGCGCTCGATCACCGCATAGTCGCCGCCGAGATAGCCGTCGCACGTGCCGATCGGCACCGGCTGGCAAGCGGCGATGCCGATCACCGCGGCGTCATGCTGATCGGCGAGCGTGGCCGCGACGTCGAGCAGGACGGCGTTAGGCCGGCCGCCGTCGAGATGCACCATCAGGGTCGAATAGGTCATGCGCGGTCTCCCTCTTTCGCCGAGCTGTCGGCGTTAGGGCGGGCGCAGGAAAGGATCGGGAACTACGCATAAGCGCGGGCTGCGTAGTTCCCGACGCTGTCCGCGATCGGTCGAGGCGATAGGGTGCGGTCATCGGCTCGGACCTCCCCGCGCTGTCTCCAGGAGAGTGTCATGTCCCACGACGCCAGATTGCAGAAAGCCGTGCTCGCCGAACTCAATTGGGACCCGAGCGTCCCCGCCGGGCATATCGGCGTCACCGCGAACAACGGCGTTGTCACGCTGAGCGGCCACGCTGGCAGTTATGCCGCGAAATACGCCGCCGAACGCGCTGCCG
Source organism: Sphingomonas sp. PP-F2F-G114-C0414 (assembly GCF_003688595.1). Classification (GTDB taxonomy): domain Bacteria; phylum Pseudomonadota; class Alphaproteobacteria; order Sphingomonadales; family Sphingomonadaceae; genus Sphingomonas. The sequence goes on along the minus strand of NZ_RCWT01000012.1, from coordinate 482,783 downwards.
CGCGCGTCGACGGCGTGAAGGCGGTCGCCGAGGCGATCGAGGTGCAGCTGGAAGTCGCTTCAAGCGCGGCGACGAGGCGATCGCGAGCGCGATCGTCGAGCGCCTGTCCTGGGATACGACCGTCCCGCACGACAGTATCAAGGCGCAGGTCGAGGACGGTTGGGTCAGCCTGCGCGGCGAAGTGCGCTGGCATTTCCAGAAGGACGCGGCGGAGGCGGCGGTGCGGCCGCTCGCAGGTGTCGTCGGCGTGATCAATCACGTCACGCTGAAAGCGCGCGTCGACGTGACCGACGTCAGCAACGACATCCGCACCGCGCTCCATCGCTCGTGGTTCTTCGACGGCGACACGATCAAGGTGTCGGTCGATGGCGGCACCGTGCGGCTGACCGGCTCGGTCGACTCGCCGCACGACCGGATGGTCGCCGAACGCACCGCCTGGGCTGCACCGGGCGCGGTAAAGGTGGAGAACATGCTCGAAATCGTCTGACATGGGCGCGGTGTCGTCGCACCGCGAACGCCACGTCACCGATCGGATCGGCTGGCTTCGCGCGGGTGCTCGGCGCCAATGACGGGCCAATGATAAGATCGTCTCGACCGCGAGTCTGATCATCAGCGTCGCAGTGACGCTTGCCGCGTTGCTGTTCATGCCGCGGATGAGCGATGCCGTCGCGATCATTGGTCCTGGGGACGACGCCCCCACCGAACGCGGCGCGCTGCCGACTCAGCCGGACTTCCGAACTTGGTCTCCCCGCGCGACGGGCTCGTTTCCTCCAAGAACACAGGCTTGGTGAATTGGGGCGACCGGAGGAATGCTGACGCGTTCCGATCGTCGCACGAAGGGGAATTCAGGTCATCGTCACGGCGGCACGGCCGTGCTCGATGATCGCCGTGCCGGCCGTTTTGACAGCGCCGTCGGGGCGCGCGACGGTATCGACCGTCCGGAATTCCGTTTTCCACTGGTCCGCGTTCACGTCGCACAGCAGATAACCGCGACGGTCGTTGGTCCAGGCGAGGAACGGGTTGCGGGCGCGGATGCGGTCTTCGCCGACCCGCCGATCCGCACCGTCGCCGCCCGAGCTGATCGACGTGCCGACGAACTCGACGGCGACTGCATCCCCCTGGCCACCCTCGGTACGCAGCACGCCGGCATAGTTCTGATGCTCGTCGCCGGTCAGTACGACGGCATTGCCGAGCCCCTCGACCATCTTCAACACGCGTTCGCGCGGCGCGTCATAGCCGCCCCAGCTGTCCATGTTGCGGATCGGCGCGGGCTCGTCGCCGGTGCGCCGGTCGAGCGGCATCATCATCACCTGCTGCGCCAGCGCGTTCCACCGCGCCTTCTTCTGCTTCAGCGCCGTCGCCAGCCACGCCTCCTGCGCGCGTCCCATGACCTGCGCCGCGGGATCCGCCCACCCCTTGCAACGCGTCTTGAAGCCGTCGTCGCAGGGCTGGTCGGTCCGGAACTGCCGCGTGTCGAGCAAATGCAGGTCGAGCAGGTTGCCGATCGTCGCGCGGCGATAGATCTGCATGCCCGCAGGTCCCGGAAACGCCGATCGACGCAGTGGCATATGCTCGTAATAGGCTTGGAATGCGGCGGCCCGGCGCAGTGCGAACACCTCGGGCGGGTCGTTCTCCTGGTCGATCTCGCCGACCCAGTTGTTCTCGACCTCGTGATCGTCGAACGTGACGAACCACGCCGCGGCGGCGTGGGCGGCCTGCAGGTCCGGGTCGGTCTTGTACTGGGCATAGCGGCGGCGATAATCGGCGAGGTCGAACAGCTTCTGCCCGGCATGTTCGCGGACGAAGCGGCGGGGCTTGCCGTCATAGCCGACCGGCATCGGCGCGCTCCGGCCTTCGTAGATATAGTCGCCGTAATGGAAGACGAAGGCGGGATCGTCCGCCGCGAGGTGGCGATAGGCGGTGTACAGGCCGTCCTCGTAATTCTGGCAGCCGGCGACCGCGAACCGCAGCCGGTCGAGTGGCGCACCGGCGACCGGCAGCGTCCGTGCGCATCCCGTGGTCGAGCGCTCGCTGCCGACCGTGAACCGGTACCAATACGGCCGATCGGGTAGCAGGCCCGCCACCTCGACATGGACGGAGTGGGCGAGTTCGGGCCGCGCCAGCGTCTTGCCGCCCGCGACCAGCGTCGCGAAGCGAGGGTCGGTCGCGACCTGCCAGTCGACCTCGACCGGCTGCATCGGCATGCCGCCATGCTCGGCGAGCGGATCGGGCGCGAGCCGGGTCCAGATGACGAAGCCGTCCGCAGCCGGATCGCCCGCCGCAATGCCGAGGCGAAACGGGTAGGCGGCGAAGAGTTGTTGCGCGCGCAGGATCGCCGGCGCGCCGACCAGCGCCGCGGCGGCACCGATCATGGACCGGCGATTGAGGAGCAGGCGCGATCCGGTGGTGTCGGTCATGATTGTCTCGTCAGTAGAGGGGCTGGGCGACGAGGGCCGCTTCGCCTGTGCAGAGCGCAGCGTCGGGTTTCGCCGTTCCGCCGTCGTGTCGAAGTGCCGCGATCTCCTGCCTGGCTGCGGCGAGATCCACTGTGAAGGCCGGGTCGCCCTGCATCGCGGTCAGCGTCGACGACGCCGACAGCCGCCCCGCCTCGACGGCGCTGGCATTGTGGACGCCGCACACGATCCGACTTTCGCCATAAGCCCGGCCGCGTGCGAGCAGGGCGGTCGCGCGATCGGGCGCGATTTCCGCAAGCAAGGTCGCCATCGTCCAGCCCGCGGTCGTATGGCCCGAAGGGTAATCATAGCTGTCCGCGACCTCGGCGGCGGGCTGACAGATCGGTCCGCGATCGATCAGGAACGGTCGCTGCCGCTTGTAGAATGTCTTGGCGCCGTTGGTTTGACGGGATGTGTCGAACATCGCGCGCCGAAGCAGCGCGGCGGTCCGCGGGGCGTTCTCGGGCGTGAGCACGATCCCCATCGCGCAACTGAAGTCGCTAAACAGGTCGGCGGGCGCGGACTTTACGTCGTTGGTGGCCAGCGCCCAGCGCGGACTGCCCTGCAACGCGCGCGTCGCCTTGAAGATCGCACGGTCGGCAATCCCGCGAGGGTCGGTGGGCTTGGGAGCAGGCGGCAGGATGGCCAGCACATCGAACGCGCCGGGCTTGAGATATCCCGCTGGCCCGAGCGCCTGCTGCGCGCCGGCAACGGCACCCAGGCTCGCGAGCGTGACGGCTAGGAGAAGCGGCAAACGCGTCATGGAGCGAGTATCCTGATGGCCTGGATGATGAGACGCCGTACGCCGGTTTGGCAGCGGCAATGGACCGGTAATGTGTCAGCCACGTTGCATCGCGCTCGCCCACAGCGCCGCGGTTTCCTCTGGCGGCGGACAGTCGAGCACGAGCAGGAGTCGTTCCTCGCCGGTGCCCGCGATCGGCGGCGACCGGTGGATGATCGCGTGCTCGCCGGCAAGAACGCGGCCCTTGAACAGACCGACCGCACCCGCGTCGAGCGATTGCGGTGTCTCGACGACCGGCACGTCCGGGCTTTCGACCGACCGCTCGATCCACTGCGTTCCCGATCCGCGATAGGTGCAGATCAGGCGAACGGAGACGTAATCGGCGTGCCAGCGTTTGCAGGCGTCGCCGACCACCCGCTCGAGCCGGATCACGACGTGCGACAGCGCCATGATCGCCGCGAAGGACGTGGTGAGCACGGCGATGTCCGCGGCGATATCCGCATGCCAGGCGGCGGCGGGCAACTGCGCGAACGCACTCGTCAGTTCCTCATGCGCGCGATCGACCGTCGTCGTCATCTGGATGGTGCCGAAACCGCCTAGCGCTCCGACCGGCACCGATGGTCGCTCCCAGATCGCGAGATTGACGTCGGGGTCGAAGATCGCAGCAAGCGCATCGACGGTCCGCGCCCGATGAACGTGCGAGCGGACTGGTGCGAGTAACGACGCGTCGGTCATCACGCCATCTCCCGCACGCCCCAGGCGGGGAACGGATCGGGCAGCCCCTCCCACAACCGGGGGGTGAAAGCGGCGGCGGGCACCAGGCAGGCATCGAGACGGCGCCGGATCTCGGCCTCGTCCATGTCGATGCCGATGAAGACCAGTTCCTGCCGTCGGTCGCCCCAGATCGGCGACCATTTCGCGGCGACCATTCGCTCCCACGCTTCACCGCTCGGTCGCTTCGGCTCCGGTACGCAGGCCCACCAGCGGCCCATCGCCTCCGTCATCGACTGCGCTCCGGCCTGCGCGAGTTCGCCACACCAGTCGGGGCGCGTCGCGAGCCAGAAATGCCCCTTCGCCCGGACCACACCCGGCCAGCCGCCGCGTGCGAAGTCGTGGAACTTCACCGGGTCGAACGGCGCGCGAGCCCGGTAGACGAAACTTTCGACGCCGTATTCCTCGCTTTCGGGACGGTGATCGGCATGACCGTAGAGTTCCTTCGCCCAGAGCGGATGCAACTCCGCCTTCTCGTCGTCGAACAGCCCGGTTTCGATAACGGAATCGAGCGGCACGCGTCCGTGATCGGCCTCGACGATGCGGGCGTCGGCGTTGAGCGACGCGACCAGCTTTCGCACGGTCGCGAGTTGCGCAGCGTCGACCAGGTCGCCCTTGGTGATGACGATCACGTCGGCGAACTCGATCTGCTCGACCAGCAACCCGACCAAGCTGCGGCGATCGCCGTCGCCGAGCGCCTCGCCGCGATCGGCGAGAAAGTCGGTGCTCGCATAGTCGCGGAGCAGGTTGGCGGCGTCGACCACCGTCACCATCGTGTCCAGCCGCGCGACGTCGGACAGGCTTTCGCCCTGCTCGTCCTCGAACGAGAAGGTCGCGGCCACCGGCAACGGTTCGGAGATACCGGTACTTTCGATGACCAGGCAGTCGAACTGCCCGGCATCGGCCAGCGCTCGCACCTCGACGAGCAGATCCTCGCGCAGCGTGCAGCAGATGCAGCCATTGGTCATCTCGACCAGCGTGTCTTCACCGCGCGACAGGGCGGTATCGCCGCTGCGCACCAGATCCGCATCGATGTTCACCTCGGACATGTCGTTGACGATCACCGCCACCCGCCGGCCCTCCCGGTTGGCAAGGATGTGATTGAGGAGCGTCGTCTTACCCGCACCGAGGAATCCGGACAGGACCGTCACGGGCAACAGCGGCTTCATATCCTGGACCATCGACTTACCTCACACGAAATGATATGATGTATCATTACGGTATTGATGACGGGCGTGGCAAGATGAGAACGATACGGACGTGCGGAATGGACTGGCTCGATCGGGCGGCGATGGCGGGCTCGGCGGCGTGCATGGTGCATTGCCTAGCGCTACCGCTCCTCCTGGCGGCGGTGCCGATGGTGTCCACGATCATCGTCATCCCCGAAAGCTTCCACCGTTGGGTGTTGCTGTTGGCCGTCCCGATAGCGGCGATCGCGCTGATCGGCGGGCGGACCCGTCACGCCACATCTTGGCCTCTGTGCCTTGGTGCCGCCGGACTGGGTCTGATGACGATAGGGGCGTTCGTCCTGCCGGAAGGCAGCGCCGAGGTCGCCGTCACGGTGACTGGCGGCATCCTAGTGGCGACCGCGCACATTACGAACCTGCGGCTGCGGCATACCTGCCTCACCTGACGACAGTCCGGCACTTCGCGTTAAAGATCTCGCCAACCTTGCTCGATCACGGACCGAATGAGGCTCTGCCTTCGCCCGAGTAGCGCAAGCGCACATGCGGCGGGATGCCCGGAAACCGGCCTTCGGCTAATCTTACGCGGGGTCGCCAGTGTAACTTCCGGTTTATCCTGCTAGCGGACGTCCATGCTCAAGATACGAACCAAGCGGCGCGCGACGGAGACGGGGCGGGCGCTCGAGCGCCTTGCGGCGGTAGAGGCGTCGGTGAAAGCGCTTGGCGACGAGGATCTGCTCGACCTTGCCGACATCTTTGCCGCAGGCGATCCGACACCGTTGCGCGAGATGGCGGGGGACGAGATGCGCCGACGCGACATCCGCCTGTGAAACGATTCCCGTCGCGCTTCCGGCGCCTCGATGGTGCACTCGCCGACCTCGCCGTCGAGGAGCCGATGCTGCTTACCGAGCTCGACGGCTTTCTCACTGGGCTGCTGATTTGCCCGGAGGCGATCCCCCCGGGTGAGTGGATGACCGTCGTGTGGGGAGCGGACGTCGACGGCGTCGCGCCGTTCGAGGACCCGCTGGACGTGCAATGGTTCGCCGACGCGGTGGCGGCGCGACGCGAAGAGATCGCGCGCGATCTTGTCCGCGGCAAGCTTCAGCCGATCTTCGACGTCGACGAGCGCGATGGCGAGGTCCTTTGGGAATATTGGATCGACGGTTTCGCCGAGGCGATCGCGCTACGTCCGAACGCCTGGGAGGCGATGGCCGACGACGCTGAAAGCGCAGCGCCGTGGTCGCAATTGACGACGCTGATCGCGGTCGCCCGCGACGAGAGCGACCTCGACAGCGTGGAGATCAACGCGCTGCAGGACGGTGCGGCGTCGGCGCTGACAGAAGCCGTCCAGCTACTGTACGTGGTGCGTACGCGCCTCGCCGGCACGACCTCGCTCGATGCGCTGGCGACGACGGCATCGAAAGTCGGGCGCAACGATCCGTGCCCTTGCGGGTCGGGGAAAAAGCACAAGCGCTGCTGTGGTTGATCAGGTCGTAGGCAAGGATATCGCGGCCTGATTACTGGGGGGGGGCGCCTCCAACTTGTCGAGCCATCCTGCGAACGAACCGTACGCGATTCCCGTCTGGACGCTGAGCCGATGCACCGCCCGCCAAGCGACATGAACGGGTGTCCCCTTTGTGCTTTGGACTACGCGCCCCAAATGCCGGTGCGGGCCTACGCCTTAATACACATCAATGCCGCCAGCCAGAACAATGACTTATGCGAACGATTTGCATTAGCGTATCGGCTCGCGTAGGGGCGTCCCCATTCGGGGGACATCATGCGGTTTGGGCTTTTCACTCTACTGGCTTTGCCGATCGTCGGTACGACCTCGCCGGTTTGCGCGCAGGCGACACTCGCACCGGCGACGGATGATCATGACGCTCAGCCTTCGGACGCCCCTGCGGATATCATTGTCAGCGCGACCCGCAGCATCCTGCCGCCCAACGCGTTGCCGCTGACGATCGACGTGATCGACCGCGCGGCGCTCGATCAGCAGGTCGCGATCGGCGGGTCGGTGGTCGATGCGGTATCGAACCTGACGCCGTCCTTCTCGCCGACGCGGCAGAAGCTGTCGGGTGCGGGCGAGACGTTGCGCGGGCGTTCGCCGCTCTATGCGATCAACGGCATCCCGCAGTCGACGCCGCTGCGCGATGGATCGCGCGACGGCTTCACGATCGATCCGTTCTTCATCGACCGGGTCGAATTGATCTACGGTTCGAACGCGTTGCAGGGGATCGGCGGCACGGGCGGGATCGTCAACCAGGTGACCGTGCAACCGCCGCGCACCGAAGGCCTTTCGGGCCGTGCGCTGGTGCAGGGGACGACCGATACCGGCTTCAGCGGCGACGGCAAGGGCGGCAAGGTCGCCGGGCTTCTCGCGTGGAAATCGGGGCGCTTCGACGTGATGGCGGGCGGCGCGTACGACAAGCGCGGTGCGTTCTACGACGGGCACGGCAACCGCGTCGGCACCGACCTGACGCAGGGCGAGACGCAGGATTCCCGCAGCTGGTCGGTGTTCGCACGTGCCGGCTACGCTCTCACCGATACCGCGCGGATCGACCTCATCGCCAACCGGTTCGAGCTGAAGGGCGGCGGCAACTACATCGCCAGCAACGGTAATTTCCGCACGAACCTGCCGACCACGTCGGTACGCGGCACCCCGCCGGGCGACCCTGCCGAGAACCGCACCGAGAGCATCGCGCTGTCGCTGACCGATCCCGATCTGTGGGGCGGCAACCTCGTCACCCAGGTCTTCTTCAACCGGTCTCGCGATACGTTCGGCGGCGAGGTCGCGCCGATCGCGACGTTCCAGGACGTGCGGCTCGCACCGGTCGGCACGCTGTTCGACCAGTCGCAGAACCGCTCGCGCAAATATGGTGGCAAGTTCAGCTACGAACGCGGCATTCCCGGCTTCGAGGCGCTGACCGCGACGCTCGGCTTCGACGCGCTGTACGATCGCACCGAGCAACGCCTGATCGCGACCGACCGCGTCTGGGTGCCACCCGCCGACTTCCGCAGCCTCGCGCCGTTCGGGCAGGTCAACCTCGCGCTGTTCGACAAGATCGTCCGCATCGCCGGTGGTGCGCGCTACGAGAACGTGAAGATCGTCATCGACGACTACACCACGCTCGCGTCGTACGGCAGCCACGCGGTCGCGGGCGGCAGCCCGAGCTTCAGCAAGGCGTTATTCAACGGCGGCGTCATCGTCGAGCCGATCCCCGGCATCCGCGCCTATGGCAGCTATGCGCAAGGGTTTACCGTGCCTGATGTAGGCCGCATCTCGCGCGCGATCAACCGCGACGGGGTCGACCTCGATTCCTATGTCGACATCGCGCCGATTGTCTCGAACAACCGTGAACTCGGCGTCGAGGTGAAGCGCGGACCGATGAACGCGAGCGCGACCTATTTCTGGTCGACCAGCACGCGAGGGCAGGTGCTGGTATTCACCGGCGGCGCCTACGAGGCGCAGCGCCAGCGCGTCGAGATCCAGGGCATCGAGGTCAATCTGGAGGCACGGATGCCGTTACCCGGCCTGACGCTGTCTACCGGCTTCGCGCATCTCGTCGGCCGCACCGACTCGAACGACGACGGCAAGGTCGATATCGATCTGGACGGCGCGAACATCTCGCCCGATCGCCTGAACCTCGCAGCGAGCTACATCCGCGGCAAGGTGTCCGCCCGCGTGCAGCAGCAATTCTACCTCGCGCGCAAATATGCCGGGCTGCCCGCCGCAAACGACTTCAGCGGCTACAATATCACCGATGCGTCGATACGGTACGCGTTGCCGATCGGCGCGTTGACGCTGAGCGCGCAGAACATCTTCGACCATTTCTACATCGATTATTACAGCGACACGGTGCGGCCTACCGACAACGCGCATTTCTTCTCCGGGCGCGGGCGCAATTTCACGCTCGGCTGGGACGTACGGTTCTAGGATGACGCTGCTCGATACGCTGCACCGTTGGGCCGGCGGGTTCCTGGGGCTGGTCCTCGCGCTGCTCGGGCTGACCGGCGCGATCCTGGTCCACCGCGATACGTGGATCATGCTGCCGCATGCCGGCGACGCGCAGATCCAGAGCACGCGCATCCTCGCCGCGACCACCGAGCGGTTGATGGCGGACCCCGCGAACCGGCCGCAGAGCATCACCTTTGCCAACGCCAATCTCGGGCTCGACCGGCTCGATTTCGGCAAGGGGGCAGGGGCCTATACCGATCAGGCGGGCACGATCGTCAGCCAGTGGCAGAGCCAATGGGCGCGGCCCGAATTGTGGCTGTTCGATCTGCACCATCATCTGTTGTCGGGCGACACCGGCGAGACGATCATCGGGATCGCGGGCGTGGCGGGGCTGTTCTTCGTGATCACGGGGACGATCCTGTGGTGGCGGACGCGCAAGACGTTCGCGTTCCGCCCGTTGCCAAAGCGTCTCAGTCGTCCGGCGATCGTCCGGCACCACCGCGATCTCGGGATCGTTGCCGCACCGTTGCTGATCCTGTCGCTGCTGACCGGCGCGACATTGGTGTTCCGGCCGATCAGCGCGCTGTTCCTCGGCCCCAGCGCGCCGGCGACGATCGACGCGGCATTGAAGCCGCCGAAGGGGCCCAAGGTCGCGCTCGCCGATCATCTCGACTGGCGGGGCATGATCGTCGCGGCGCGCGCGCGCTTTCCCGACGCCGAACTGCGCAGCCTGTCGCTGCCGCGCAAGGAAAGTGGGCTCATTACGATCCGCATGAAGCGGCCGCAGGAATGGCTGCCGAACGGACGGACGACGCTGTGGTTCGCGGCCGATGACGGTCGTCTGATCGGCGCGCGCGATGCAGCGTCGCTGTCGAACGTCGTGGCCGCGTACAATATCCTGTATCCGCTCCACGCCGGCAAGGTCGGTGGCCTCGGCTACCGCCTCGTGATGACGCTGTCGGGGCTCGTTCTGGGCCTGCTCGGGACGTTGAGCGTCTGGAGCTTCTGGTTCAAACGGCCAGCGCAGACGAAGGTGCGGGCCAAGGGCAGCGCCCGGCAAGCGGGTTAGACCGGTTCTTCCAAGGGTTCTCGGTCGGACTGTCTGGTCAGCAAGGCGCCAATGCAGCTGATAGGGCGCAACTTTTCGCAGCGAAGGTGTCCGTGGTTGGATTGGATGAAGCGTTGCAGCATTCTGGAATGCCGCGACCCTATCGAGAAACTCGTAAGGGCCTGGGCAGAACACGATGGGCTACAGCGACCCGTCGGCGGTCGGCTCACTGCCGCTCGAGATGTCGGAGACGATGAACGGCAGTTGGGGATTCAACCTCGTCGACGACAAGTACAAGTCGCCCGAAACGCTGGTGCGCACGCTGGTCGGGGCGGCAGGGCGCAACGCCAATTTCCTGCTCAACACCGGGCCGATGCCGAACGGCGAGATCCAGCCTGAAAACCTGGCGACCTTCCGCACGATCGGCGAATGGATGACTGCGCATGGCACGACCATCTACGGTACGCGCGGCGGGCCGATCGCGCCGGGGGACTGGGGCGTCACCACGCAGCGTGGCAAGACGGTGTATGTCCATCTGATGCGCGCGCACGACGGGCGGGTCACGCTGCCGATCGATGCGCCGATGCGGGGCACGGTCGCCTCCGCACGGCTGTTCGACGGCGGTGCACCGGTAAAGGTCATGGCGGGCAAGCGTCGGATCGAACTGTCGGGTCTGCCGCCGCTGGGCAAGGCATGGGACCAGATCGTCGCGCTGGAATTGCGCTAACGTTTGATTGGCGTCGATCCGGTTTTGCAGCCGCGGGCGCGTCGCCTCAGGCGTCCCGCGGCGGCTGCCAGCCCAACGCGACCGAGATGCGCTGGCCGGTCTGCTTGAGTTCGGCACACGCGTCTTCGATCGAGACCAGTTGCGAGCCGTCGAGCAACTCCAGGAACGGCACCGTCAGCGCCGCGAGTAGCTCGCCGTCGAAGCCGAAGATCGGGCAGCTGATGTCTGTCACGCCGCGTGTCACCGGACTTTCGCGCAGACCGTGGCCCTGCGCGCGAACCTGCCGGAGCGTCTTGGCCAGCGCGGCCTGCCCGACCGGCTCCTTGCGCAGCGCGGAGGCACGCGCGAGCAGCCGTTCCGCCGCATCCTCGGGGGTGAAGGCGAGGATGACGCTGCCCGAGCAACTGCGCACCAGATCGATCGACGCACCGACGCGCAGCGCGAAGCCGCGCACGCCTGGGTTTTCCTCGCGCGCGATGACCAGGCCCTCTGCGCGCTGCACCACGACGAGATGACAGGATTGGCCGATCGCCGCGGCGAGCATCTGCATCTCGGGCTGCGCGGTGACGACCAGCTTGCGCGCAGGCGTGGCGCGATAGGCGACGTCGAGGAACTTGTAGGTCACGGTGTAGCGATCGGTGACCTTGGATTTCTGCAGATAGCCGGCTTCCTCCATGACCACGACGATGCGGAACAGCTCGCCGAGCGAGCGTTGCAGCGCGGTCGCCATCTCGCTCGCCAGCAGCCCCTGCGGGTTGTTGGCGAGAAGTTCGATGATCAGGAACGCCTTGTCGAGCGCGGGCGCATTGTAATTGCCCTTGCGCTGCGCCGCGTCCCCCTCCTGCTTCGCCATCGTTTCCTCGCCCCCCGTTCTGGCGTTGATGTCTAACCGCAACCGCCCCGCCAAGGAAGGCGTGCGGCCATGGCGCGGGCGCCGGCTCTCAGTCCGTTCGGCGACTCAGATGGTGACGATCGCCTTCAGCACGTCTTCTTGCCGGGCGATCAGCGCCGGGATCGCGTGCGGTGCATCGTCGAGATCGACGCGGTCGGTCAGGAACCGGTCGGCCGGCACGGAGCCGTTGCGGATCGACGCGATGACATGGTCGAAATCCGCCGCGAGCGCGTTGCGGCTGGCAAGCAAGGTCGTCTCGCGCTTGTGGAATTCGGGGTCGGGGAAGACCAGATCGTCGAGGCACAGGCCGACCAGGACATAGGTACCGGCGTTGGCGACGTTGAACAGGCCCGCCTTCATCGCCTGGCTGCTGCCCGTCGCGTCGAACACATAGTCGAACATCTCGCCGTCCGTTCGATCCGCCAGCGCGGCGGTCGCATCCGGACCGGCGACGACGCCGTCATCGAAACCGAACCGATCCGCCGCCGTCGCGAGACGCTTTGCGCTGCGATCCAGCAGCGTGACGGAGCCGGCGCCGGCGATCCGCGCGAACAGCGCGCAGCCGATCCCGATCGGTCCGGCCCCGGTGACCAATACCCGCGTGCCCGGTTCGATCGCGGCGCGGCGAACCGCGTGGGCGCCGATCGCGAGGAATTCGACCATCGCCGCCTGATCGACGGTGAGGCCCTCGGTCGTCACGATCGAACCGACCGGCACCGCGAGCACTTCGGTCATGCCGCCGTCGGCGTGCACGCCGAGCACGCTGATCCGCGCGCAGCAATTGGGCCGCCCCCGCCGGCACGCGACGCAGGTGCCGCACGCGATGTAGGGATTGACCGTCACGATCTGGCCGGGTGTCAGCCCGCTGTCCGCAGGCGCCTCGATCACCTCGCCGGCAAGTTCGTGGCCGATCAGGCGGGGATAGGTGAAGAACGGCTGGCTGCCGTCGAAGATATGATAGTCGGTGCCGCAGACCCCGACCCGCCGCATCCGCAGCAGGACCTGACCCTCGCCGCGCTGGGGCGCCGGCCGGTCTTCTATCCGCGCCGCGTTGGGCGCCGTGCAGACCAATGCCTTCATTGCTTCCTCCACTATGTCGTTCTGCGTCGCTGGTCGCGCGCCGAGGGCAGGGTGCCTGCTCCACGACGACCGGCTAATTGACGCAGAATGAGACTACCCTATCATAGGTGCAATCGAAATTCGAATTTCCGGTTATCGCCGTCGCCGGAATTGAGGAGAGAAAAATGTCTCGTCGCGTGTGTTTCGCGCTCGATCTGGTCGATGACGCGGATCTGATCGCCGACTATGAACGCGCGCATGCGCCGGGCGCGGTCTGGCCCGAGGTGACGCGGGGTATTCGCGACAAGGGCTTTACCGACATGGAAATCTGGCGTGTCGCCGATCGTCTGGTGATGATCGCTGAGGTCGCCGACGACTGGCCACGCCACCTCGACGCAGCGGGAAAGGCGGTCGATGCGCGCTGGGAGGCGGCGATGGACCATTTCCAACGCCCGCTGTCGTGCGCGGGTGAAGAGGAAAAATGGGTGCCGATGCGCCGCATATATTCGCTCGGCGAACAGGCCAGCTAGCGGGCGCCATCGACGGGATCCGCGCATCCTGTGGGCATGGCCTCCGGAGAAGAGGTTGCCAAAGGCGAAGCGCTCGGTTAGCTCTCGCTTGTGAAAATATGATCTCGCATGTGTGGAGGCGGTGTTTCGCTGCCACACGTTTATCGATGGCCTCCGCGGCGTCGCAACGATCGAGACTGGAGAGACAGGATGGCCTTGCCGCCGATGATCGATGCTCACCCGGCCGATCCTCACCACGCCCTGCGTTCGACGGGCGGCGCGGATAGCGGGCGCTATGTCGCGGCGCTCGTCATCACCGTCGCGCTGTTCTTCCTGTGGGGGATGGCGAACAACCTGAACGACATCCTGATCGCGCAATTCCGCAAGGCGTTCGCGCTGTCGGATTTCGGCACCAGCTTCGTCCAGCAGGTCTTCTATTTCGGCTATTTCGTCGTTGCGATCCCGGCGTCGTCGGTGATGCGGCGCTTCGGTTACAAGACCGCGATCGTCACCGGGCTGACGCTGTACGGGTGCGGCGCGTTGCTGTTCTATCCCGCCGCTGTCGCCGGCATGTACCAACTGTTCCTGCTCGCCTTGTTCGTGATCGCCTGCGGCCTCGCGTTCCTCGAAACCTCGGCCAATCCGCTGATGACCGAACTGGGCGATCCGCGCACCGCGACGCGGCGGCTCAACTGGGCGCAGGCGGCCAATCCGCTCGGCGCGATCACCGGGATCCTGGTCGGCCGCAATTTCATCCTGTCGGGGATCGAGCATAACGAGCGCAGCCTAGCCGCGATGAGCGACGCAGCGCGTGACGCGTTCTACCGCGCCGAAGTGCAGGCGGTGGTGATGCCCTATGTCGCGATCGCCGGCGTCGTGCTGCTGTTCGCGGTCGCCGCCGCACTGGTGCCGTTCCCGCGCGGCAGCGTCGAGCATGACGCGGGCCCGACGGGTCGCTTCACCGACGTGTTCCGCCGCCCGCAGCTGATCGCCGCGGTCGTCGCGCAGTTCTTCTACGTCGGCGCGCAGGTCGGGCTCTGGAGCTATACGATCCGCTATGCGCAGGCGAACGCAGGGATGGGCGAACGCGCCGGTGCCGACGCGCTGTTCGTGTCGCTGGTACTGTTCGCAGCCGGGCGCTTCGTCGGCACCGCGCTGATGGCGCGGCTCGCACCGGTCGTGTTGCTGGCGATTTTCTCGGCGATCTCGCTGTTGCTCGCGGTGTTCGCGGGAACGGTTGGCGGTACGATCGGCCTGTACGCGATGGTCGCGGCCAGCCTGTTCATGTCGATCCAGTTTCCGACGATCTTCGCGCTCGGCGTCGAGGGTCTGGGGCCGCTGCGCAAGGCGGGATCGTCGTTGATCATCATGGCGATCATCGGCGGCGCGGCGCTGACCGCGCTGATGGGCTGGGTCTCGGATCGCGCCGGGATCACGCATGCGATGCTGGTGCCGGCCGCCTGTTTCGCAGGCGTATTGGCCTTTGCACTGTACGCCCGCGGTTCGACCGCGCGGGCATCGATCTGAAAGGAAAGACGACGTGGATAGACTGAAGGGCAAGCGCGCGATCGTGACCGGTGCCGGCCAGGGTATCGGGCGCGCTGCGGCGGAACTGTTCGCCGCTGAGGGCGCGGAGGTGATCGCGCTCGATCGCAACGCGGCGGCGCTGGCGGATCTCGCCGGATGCACCACGCATGTCATCGACCTGACCGATCGCGCCGCGATCAGGGCGTTCGCTGAAACTGCCGGCGGGGTCGACGTGCTGTTCAACTGCGCGGGCTATGTCGATGCGGGCGTGCTGCTGGAGACGGCAGACGCGGGCTACGACCTGTCGTTCGACCTCAACGTCCACGCGATCACGCACATGCTGACCGCGTTGCTGCCGGCGATGATCGCGCGTGGCGGCGGCTCGATCGTCAACATGTCGTCGGTCGCCGGCGCGGTGATCGGCGTCGGCAATCGCTACGCCTATTGCGCGTCGAAGGCCGCGGTGGCCGGGATCACCCGCTCGGTCGCGCTCGATTATGTCGGCAAGGGTATCCGCTGCAACGCGATCTGCCCGGGCACGGTCCAGTCGCCGTCGCTCGACGAGCGGCTGGCGGCGACCGGCGACGAGGCGGCGGCGCGCGCCGCGTTCATCGCGCGTCAGCCGATGGGCCGGCTTGGCAAGGCCGACGAGGTCGCGGCGCTCGCGCTGTATCTCGCATCGGACGAGAGCGCCTACACCACCGGGCAGTTGCACGTGATCGACGGCGGCTGGTGCATGGCGTGATGCGATGGTGACGATCGCCTCGACCCTCGATTTCCAGCGTGCGGCGAAGGCACGGCTGCCGCGCTTCCTGTTCGATTATGCGGACGGCGGCGCGTATGCCGAGCAGACGCTGCGGCGTAACACCGCGGATCTCGCCGACATCGCGTTGCGCCAGCGGGTGTTGCAGGACGTCGCGACGATCGATCTGTCGACCACCTTGTTCGGCCGGCAGATGCCGCTGCCCGTGGCGCTCGCACCGATCGGGATCGGCGGCATGTATCGCCGTCGCGGCGAGACACAGGCGGCGCGCGCCGCCAACGCGCGCGGCCTGCCGTTCACGCTCTCGACCGTCGGGTTGTGCGGGATCGACGAGGTCCGCCGCGCGACCGACGGACCGTTGTGGTTCCAACTCTACGTCCTGCGCGACCGTGGTTTCATGCGCGAGCTGATCGCGAACGCCAAGGCGGCAGGCGCGGAGGCGCTGGTGTTCACGGTCGACATGCCGGTACCGGGCGCCCGCTACCGCGACGCGCATTCGGGCATGTCCGGCCCGCGCGCGCCGTTGCGCCGAATGCTGCAGGCGATCGGCCGGCCTAGCTGGGCGTGGGATGTCGGTCTGCGCGGGCGGCCGCATCGGCTTGGCAATCTGGAGCCGGTGCTCGGCAAGGCCAGCGGCATGAACGATTACATGGGCTGGCTCGGCGCCAATTTCGATCCGTCGATCCAGTGGCGCGATCTCGACTGGATCCGTGCCGCGTGGGACGGCCCGCTGATCATCAAGGGTATCCTCGACCCCGACGACGCGCGCGCCGCCGCCGATGTCGGTGCGGACGGGATCGTCGTCTCGAACCACGGCGGCCGCCAGCTCGACGGCGTGCTGTCGACCGCGCGCGCGCTGCCGGCGATCGCCGATGCGGTCGGCGATCGGCTGACCGTACTGGCGGATTCGGGCGTGCGCTCGGGTCTCGACGTCGTGCGGATGCTCGCGCTGGGCGCACACGGCGTCCTGCTCGGGCGCGCGTGGCTCTATGCGCTGGCCGCGCTCGGCGAGGCGGGCGTGACCCAACTGCTCGACCTGATCGAAAAGGAAATGCGCGTCGCGATGACGCTTACCGGCGTCAACACGATCGCCAAGATCGATCGCTCCATTCTGGTTTCTGCAAAGGATACTCTATGAAACTCTGTCGCTATGGAACGCCCGGAAACGAACAGCCGGGCCTGATCGATGCCGATGGCCGCCTGCGCGCGCTGACCGGCCACGCCGACATTGCTGCTGATACGCTGGCGCCCGAAGCGCTGGCAAAGCTCGCCGCGATCGACCCCGCCACGCTGCCGCTGGTCGAGGGCGAGCAGCGCTACGGCGTGCCGGTATCGGGCACGCGCAAATTCATCGCGATCGGGCTGAACTACGCCGATCACGCCGCCGAATCGAACCTGCCGATTCCCGCGGAACCGGTCGTCTTCAACAAATGGGTCAGCTGTCTGCAGGGCGCGAACGACCCCGTCGTCATCCCGCGCGATTCGAAGAAGACCGACTGGGAAGTCGAACTGGGCATCGTCATCGGCACCCGCGCCGAATACGTCGAAACCGCCGACGCACTCGCGCATGTCGCGGGCTACCTTGTGGTCAACGACGTCTCCGAACGGCACTGGCAGATCGAGCGCGGCGCGACCTGGGACAAGGGCAAGGGCTTTCCGACCTTCGGCCCGGTCGGCCCGTGGCTCGTCACCGCCGACGAGGTGGGCGATCCGCAGAACCTGTCGATGTGGCTCGACGTCAACGGCAAGCGGATGCAGGACGGCAGCACCAAGACGATGATCTTCTCGGTCGCCGAGATCGTCGCCTATTGCTCGCAGTTCATGACGCTGGAGCCCGGCGACATCATCACCACCGGCACGCCGCCGGGCGTCGGCATGGGCCAGAAGCCCGAGCCCTGGTATCTGAAGGCGGGTGACGTCGTCACGCTCGGCATCGAGAAACTCGGCGAGCAGCGCCAGGATTTCGTCGCCTGGCAGCCGCGCCACTAGGATGGCCCGACCGCCGTTCGTCGATGCGCATCTGCACCTCTGGGACAGGGATGGCCTGCGCTATCCCTGGCTCGACGAGTCCGACACCGCGCCGATCGCCGCTACCTATACGGTCGCGCACCACCGCGCGGCGGCGGCGGCGTGGAATCTGGTCGGCGCGGTGCACATCGACGCCGGCGCGCACCGCGACGACGGCGAGCGCGAGACCGACTGGCTCAACGCGGTCGCTGACACGCACGGCCTGCCCGACGCGATCATCGCGCGCGTCGAACTCGACGATCCCGACGTCGAGGCGCTGCTGGCCCGGCAGGCGGCGCGACCGCGCGTCCGCGGCATCCGCCACCTCGTCAATTGGCACCCCGATGCCGTGCGGCAAGCCTATCCGCGCGACCTGACGATCGATCCGGCATGGCGACGCGGCTTTGGCCTGCTCGCCGATCACGCGCTCAGCTACGATTTCCACGGCTTCCCCGCGCAACTTGCCGGGCTGGTCGATATCGCCGCGCTCCACCCGAGCGTTCCCGTCATCGTCAATCATCTCGGGCTGCCGATCCCCGGCGACGGGCTCGATCAATGGCGCGCCGGGGTGACCGCGCTGGCGGCGATGCCACAGGTGTCGATCAAGCTTTCGGGGGCCGGCTTCATCCACGCGCCGTTCGACCCCGCCGCCTTTGCCGACATCGTCGCCGAGGTGATCGAGCTGTTCGGCACCCGCCGCGTGATGGTCGCCACCAATTTCCCCACCGACCGCCTGTTCGCGACGCTGGACGAGACGCTCGGCGCCTATGAGGCCCTGCTCGCCGATCGCAGCGACGACGAGCGCGCCGACCTGTGGGGCCGCAACGCCAACCGCATCTATCGACTGGACCTGGACCTTTGACGCATATTCCCCACCGGCCGATCGGCCGCACCGCGCTGTCGGTGCCCGAACTCGGCTTCGGTGCCGCCTCGCTCGGCAATCTCTACGCGCCGGTCGCCGACGCCGATGCGCGCGCCGCGGTCGATGCCGCGCTCGCCGCGGGGCTGCGCTATGTCGACACCGCGCCGCATTATGGCCGCGGCCTGTCCGAACGGCGCGTCGGCGATGCGCTGCGGTTGCAGCCGGATACCGTCGTCTCGACCAAGGTCGGCCGGTTGATGGACCCCGACGCCTCCATCACCGATGATCGCGAACGCGACGGCTTCCGCTCGCCGATGCCGTTCCGGATGCGCTACGACTACACGCACGACGGCATCCTGCGCAGCCACGAGCACAGCCTGCAACGGCTGGGCGTGGCGAAGATAGACCTGCTCTATGTCCACGACATCGGTCGCTACACGCACGGCGACGCCGCGGACGGTTACTGGCAGCAGCTGACTAGCGGCGGCGGCCTCAAGGCACTCGAGCGGTTGCGCGACGACGGCACGATCACGGGCTTCGGCATCGGCGTCAACGAGATCCAGGTCTGCCTCGACGTGATGGCCGAGGCACGGCTCGATGCGATCCTGCTCGCGGGACGCTATACGCTGCTCGAACAGGATGCGCTCGATGCACTGTTCCCGGCGTGCGAGGCGGCGGGGACGTCGATCGTGATCGGCGGTCCGTACAACAGCGGCATCCTCGCGACCGGCACGCGGCGCGGCGGCACGATCCACTACGACTACGGACCCGCGCCAGACCACGTGCTGGCACGCGTGCGCGGCATCGAGGCGATCGCCGACCGCCACGCCGTCGCTCTGCCCGCCGCCGCGCTCGCGTTCGTGCTCGCGCATCCGCTCGTCGCCAGCGTCATTCCGGGCATCGGCAGCGCGGCGCGCGTGGCGCAGACGGTCGACCTGTATCACGCAGCGATCCCGCCCGCATTCTGGCATGACTTGCGCACCGAAGGGCTGCTGCGTGCCGATGCGCCGGTGCCGGAGTTGGCGGCATGACCGCGGCCGCCATCCGCCTGTCGCCCAGCGACAATGTCGCGGTAGCCTGTCGTAACCTGGCCCCCGGCGAGACGATCGTGGTCGAGGGCACCACGCTGGCGATCACCGAAAAGGTCGATCTCGGTCATAAGATCGCAGTCTTGTCCTTGAAAATGCGCGACAAGATCGTCAAATATGGCATGCCGATCGGTTCGGCGACGGCGGACGTGCCTGCGGGCGGCTGGGTGCACATGCATAATATGCAAAGCGACTATATCCCCGCGCACCTGCGTGACGCGGCAGGAGATCATTCATGAACGACGCGGTGCAGACCTTTGGGGTCCAGACCACTGGGGCCCAGGACTATGTGGCCCAGAACGACGGGACGATGACCGGCTGGCTGCGCGCTGATGGCCGCAAGGGCATCCGCGATGCCATCGTGGTCGTGTACCTGGTCGAATGCGCGCACCACGTTGCGCGCCGGATCGTCGACAAGATCGATGATCCGCGCATCCAGCTGATCGGCTTTCCCGGCTGCTATCCCAACGATTACGCGCTGGCGATGATGAAGGCGCTGACCACGCACCCCAATGTCGGCGGAGTCGTGCTGCTGTCGCTCGGCTGCGAAAGCTTCAACCGCGAACTGCTCGGCGCGAACGCGCGGGAGCAGGGTCGTCCGGTCGAGACCGTGGTGATCCAGCAGGTCGGCGGCACCGGCCCGGCGATCGCAGCCGGGATGGCGGCGGTCGAGCGCGTCCGTGCCGAGGCCGACGCCCGCGCGCGCCGCGTGCCGATGGCGATGTCCGAGCTGGTGATCGGCACGATCTGCGGCGGGTCCGACGGGACCAGCGGGATCACCGGCAACCCGGCGGTCGGCCGCGCCTTCGACACGCTGATCGACGCAGGTGCGGCGTGCATCTTCGAGGAAACCGGCGAGATGATCGGCTGCGAAGGGCATATGGCAAGCCGCGCCGCGACGCCCGAAGTGGCGGACGCGCTGATCGCCTCGGTCCACAAGGCCGAGCTCTATTACCGCGCGATGGGCTATGGCAGCTTCGCGCCCGGCAACGCCGAGGGTGGCTTGTCGAGCCAGGAGGAGAAGTCCGCCGGCGCCTATGCCAAGTCGGGCAGCCGCGCGATCGATGGCGTGATCGACCCCGCCGAACTGGTGCCGGGGCCGGGCCTCTATCTGCTCGACGTCGTGCCGCCCGGCGATCCCAAGTTCGGCTTTCCCAACATCGTCGACAATGCCGAGATCGGCGAACTGATGGCGAGCGGCGCGCATATCAACCTGTTCGTCACCGGCCGCGGCTCGGTGGTCGGCTCGGCGATCTCGCCGGTGGTGAAGATCTGCGCCAATCCCGACACCTATCGGCGGATGGCCGACGACATGGACGTCGACGCCGGCCGCATCCTCGAGGGGCGCGGTACGCTGGACGAGGTCGGGGCCGAGATCGTCGACCTGATCATCGGCATCGCGAACGGCGCGCAGACCAAGTCCGAAGAGCTGGGCCATTCCGAATTCATCCTGACATACAAGGCGTCGGGACCGGCTCGCCCCGCGGTCTGTCACTGAGTCAGGCGTTGGCGGCGCGCGTCAGGCTGAGGAAGACGTCCTCGAGATCGGGTTCCTTGGTCGAGACGTCGACGATCCCGAACCCGACCGACTGGACCGCAGCCAGGACTTCGCCGGCGTTCACGCGGTCCTTCTTGTAAGTGATCTCCAGCGTCCGCGTGCCCTTCAGCGCGATCTTCTGGAAACAGGCATTCGCCGGGATATCGGTGACGTCGCGGTCGACCGTGACCGCGACGATCTTCTCCTGTGCCTTGCCGACCAGCTCGCGGGTGGGTTCGTTCGCGATGAGCCGACCATTGTTGATGATCGCGATCCGGTCGCAGAGTTCCTCGGCTTCCTCGAGATAATGCGTGGTGAGGACCACCGTCACGCCGGCCTGGTTGAGGCTGCGGACATAGGTCCAGAGCTGTTGGCGGAGTTCGATATCGACGCCAGCGGTCGGCTCGTCGAGGACGAGAACGGGCGGCGAGTGGACCATCGCTTTCGCCACCATCAGGCGGCGCTTCATCCCGCCCGACAGCGTGCGCGCATAGGCGTGCGCCTTGTCCTCCAGATGCACCGCGCGCAGCAACTCCATGGTGCGGCGCTTTGCCTTGGGCACGCCGTAGAGCCCGGCCTGGATCTCCAGCGTCTCGAACGGCGAGAAGAACGGGTCGAACAGGATCTCCTGGTTGACGATCCCGATCGACGCCTTGGCGTTGCGCGGGTGTTCGTCGATGTCGAACCCCCAGATCGCGGCCCTGCCGTCGGTCTTGTTGACCAGCCCTGCAAGGATGTTGATCAGCGTGGACTTGCCCGCACCGTTGGGGCCCAGCAGGCCAAAGATCTGGCCGCGAGGGACGTCGAACGTTACCCCGTCGAGCGCGCGCTTGCCACCAGCGTAGGTTTTGCAAAGGTTCGAGATTGCGATCGCAGCTTCGGTCATGGCTGCGGCATAGCGGGGGCCGCAAGGCGGGTCATCCCCTGATGCTGCAAGAAGATGTGTTCACGCGAAGGCGCAAAGGCGCGAAGGATCCGGCGCGCAGACGATCGGTCGCCAGACAAAACGAACTGCGCCGCCATACGCGATTGAAAAGTCGCCGTGCGACAAGCGCAACATCTTCGCGCCTTTGCGCCTTCGCGTGAACCATCTTCTGTCGCAGGGGCAACGGACGCGGTTGGAAGAACCAATTGCCCGGCCGGCGTGCGCTTGCTATCGCGCCCTCATGCATCCGCCGCTCGAAACCACCCGCGTCACCCACGCCCGCGTCGCCTGCGACGGCGCCACCGACATTCCCGGCGGCGCAGCGCTCGGCCACCCGCGCGTCTGGTTGCAGATCGATGAGACCGGTTATGTCGATTGCGGCTATTGCGACCGTCGCTTCATCCTCGTCGGCGGTGCCGCCGATGGCGCGGACCAGGCGACTTTGCGCGATCACGGGGATGGCGCAGGGCGCTAAGCCTCTTATATCTATCGGATGACGATAGCAGCAGACCCCCGTTCGTTCCTCTACCGCGATACCCTGGACCCCGAACAGGCGCAGGCACTGACCGCCAAGGCGCTTGGCAAGGCCGATGACGGCGAGCTTTATCTTCAGTACCGCAAAGCCGAGGCGTTCGGCTTCGACGACGGCCGGCTGAAAACCGCCTCTTACGATACGAGCTCCGGCTTCGGCCTGCGCGCGGTATCGGGCGAGATGACCGCGTTCGCGCATTCGAACGAGATGACCCCCGCCGCGATCCGTCGTGCCGCCGAGACGATGGCGCTGATCGAACCGGGTGTCGCCGCGAAGGCCGGCCCGCCGCAGGGCACCAACCAGCGCCGCTACACCGCCGCCGATCCGCTCGACTTCGTGCCGTTCGCCGACAAGGTGAACCTTTGTCAGACGATTGATGCCGCCGCGCGCGCTCGCGATCCTCGCGTCGCGCAGGTATCGGTCAGCTTGTCCGGCACGTGGTCGGTGGTCGAGATCGTCCGCGCGGATGGCTTCGTCGCGACCGATGTGCGGCCGTTGGTCCGCCTCAACGTTTCGATCGTCGCCGAGCAGAACGGCCGCCGCGAGACGGGCAGCTATGGGATCGGCGGCCGTTATCTCTACAACGACCTGTTCGAGCCCGCGACGTACAACCGTGCGATCGACGAGGCGCTATCGCAGGCGTTGGTGAACCTCGACTCGATCGCCGCCCCCGCCGGCGAGATGACCGTGTTGCTCGGCAACGGCTGGCCCGGCATTCTGCTGCACGAGGCGATTGGCCACGGCCTCGAGGGCGATTTCAACCGCAAGGGCACGTCGGCCTTCTCGGGTCGCATCGGCGAACGCGTTGCGGCCGAGGGCGTGACGGTGGTCGACGACGGCTCGCTCCAGGATCGCCGCGGGTCGCTGACGATCGACGACGAGGGCACGCCGACGCGCGAGACCGTGCTGATCGAGGACGGCATCCTCAAGGGCTATATGCAGGATCGCCTCAACGCACGGCTTATGGGCGTCGAGGCCACCGGCAACGGTCGGCGCGAAAGCTATGCGCACGCACCGATGCCGCGGATGACCAACACCTTCATGAAAGCCGGCAACGACGACCCGGCCGAGCTTTTGTCGCGCGTCAAGAAGGGTATCTTCGCCAAGGCGTTCGGCGGCGGGCAGGTCGATATCGTGTCGGGCAAGTTCGTATTCAGCTGCACCGAGGCGTATCTGATCGAGGACGGCAAGCTGGGCGCGCCGATCAAGGGCGCGACGCTGATCGGCGACGGTCCGAGTTCGCTGACCAAGGTGCGTGGTATCGGCAACGACTTCGCGCTCGACGAGGGTATCGGGATTTGCGGCAAGGGCGGGCAGTCGGTGCCGGCTGGTGTCGGCCAGCCGACGTTGCTGGTCGATGGGCTTACTGTCGGTGGGACGGCGGCCTAAAACCCAGAGATCAACATATCGAGCGCAGCCTTGATCTCGAACTGTGCTGCGTCGAGTGTCATGACGGTATCTTCGATATCGCGGACATCGATCGCCCGCGCTAGCGGCGTGATCATGGTCAGTGCGGTGCCGTCGATAACGAAGGTCGGCGTTAGCCTCCTGAGTGCGACGGTGTCGGTCGGGCGAAGCGGCACCACGAAGCGGGTCGGCAAATCAGCCAGAAGATCAGACTGACAATCGATCACCAGCACATTGCCGCGAACGCGGTAGACGTCGAACTGAGCCATTCAGAGCGACCGCAAATGGGCGAGCGGATCGCCGTTCTTTTCGTACCAGTGGTTCCAGCCCTCTATCGCCTCGCGATTTTCTTCCTTCCAGCGCCGCTCCTGTTCGACTTTCGTTGCGTGCCTGATCGCGTGTTCGCTGATCTGGGAGAGGTTGAGCCCTGCCTCCCGTGCCGCCGCTACGATGCCGGTATCGAGCGACATATTGACCGATTTACGCTTGCCGGTTGCGACGGGATCATGTTTCATGGGCATAGAGTATGCGCGTCGACGATGCGCGTCAATTCGGAGCCGAACGATGGACTTCTTCCCTGCGCTCACGGCCGAGCACCGCGCGTTCGTGATGCAGCAACCGGTATTCTTCGTTGCGACAGCCGCGGAAAGCGCGCGGATCAATCTTAGTCCGAAGGGCATGGACAGTTTTCGCGTACTCGATCCGAAGACGGTCGCGTATCTCGATGTCGGCGGGTCGGGGAACGAGACGAACGCGCATCTGGGCGCCGATGGTCGCATCACGATCATGTTCTGTGCGTTCGACCAGCCCGCGTTGATCTTCCGCATTTATGGCAAGGGCCGCGCGGTGTTGCCGCAGGATGACGGCTGGGCTGACCTCTACGCGCAGTTCAAGCCGTTGCCTGGCACGCGGCAGATTTTCGTGATCGCGGTCGACGAGGTGCAGACGAGTTGCGGGTGGGGCGTGCCGTTCATGACGCTAGACCGCGAGCGGCAGACCTTGTCGAAATACCACGCCAGGCAAACCGACGCCGAACGGATCGAGGAATTGGCGGGGCCAGTCGCGAGCATCGACGGCTTGCCGGTGCGGCTCGGCACCGTCCTGCCGGACCGCGTCGGGGCATGAGCCTGGTCGAACTGGGGCGGTACGGCCGCAACGAGGCGCATATCATCGTCGGGCGGCTGGAGAGCGAAGGCATCCCCGCGATCGCGTTCGATGGCGGGATGTCGATCATGGAGGGCAGCTGGCTGCTGATCCCGGTTCGCGTGATGGTCGACGAGGACGATCTCGACGAGGCTCGGGGGATTTTGGCGGGGTGAGCGGGGCTTGAAGCGCTGGCAGGAAACCGCCGACCTAGCCCCGGATCGTCATTCCCGTGCAGGCGGGAACCCATACTGGCAATGCTCGCGAGTCAATCGACAACCCTTGAGTTTCTGGATCCCCGCCTTCGCGGGAATGACCAGCAGTTGGTGATCGTGCGAGCTGAATTACAAGAATATTGGAGGGCAGAGTCGTGGTCCGCCCTCCGCCAAGATCACCCCCCGGCGCTGACCCGCCAGATTGCGTTGCCGACGTCGTCCGCGACCAGCAGCCCACCGGTCTTGTCGGTGATGACGCCGACCGGGCGGCCCTGCGCGTCGCCGTCTTTGTCCAGGAAACCGCCGAGCACGTCGACCGGCTTTGCGTTCGCGGCCGGGAAGCCGGTGTCGCCGAACGGCACGTAGACGACCTTGTAGCCCGACACCGGCTTGCGGTTCCACGAGCCATGCTCGCCGACGAACGCGCCGTTGGCGAACTTCGCGCCAAGCTTCGCATCCGCGGAGAAGGTCAGGCCGAGCGCGGCGACGTGTGGTCCGAGTGCGTAGTCGGGGCGCTTGGCGTATTGTTGGAGCGCGGGGTTCTTTGGCTCGACGCGGGTGTCGGGATAGCCGCCCCAATAATACCAGGGCCAGCCGAAGTTATCGCCGAACTCGACCTGCGTCAGGTAATCGGGCGCGAGGTCGGAGCCGAGCATGTCGCGCTCGTTGACGACGGTCCACAGGCCGCCCGACTTGGGATTGATCGCCATGCCGTTGGGGTTGCGCAGGCCGGCGGCGTAGATCCGCCAGTTCTTGTCCTTCGGCCAGACCTGCAGGATGTTGGCGCGGTATTTCTCGGCATCCATGCCGTTCTCGGCGATGTTCGACGACGAGCCGACGCCGACATACAATGTCTTACCGTCCGCCGCGGCAATGACGTTGCGCGCCCAGTGGTTTCCGCCGGGGTTGAGCTTGATGACGAGCTCGGGCTTGGCGGTGATCTTGGTCTGACCGTCGACATAGGGCACGCGGACGAGTGCGTCAGTGTTGCCGATGTAGAGCTGGCCGTCGAGCAGCGTCATGCCGAACGGCGAGTTGAGACCGGTCATGAACACCGACTTCGTTTCCGCCACGCCGTCGCCGTTCGCGTCGCGGAGCAGCGTGATGCGGTTGGCCGACGGCACGCCGGCACCGGCGCGGCCCATCAGCACCTTCATCACCCAGCCGGTGATCCCGCCGCCCTCGCGCGGGGGCGAATTCGTCTCGGCGACCAGTACGTCGCCGTTGGGGAGGCGGTACATCCAGCGCGGGTGGTCGAGCCCCGTCGCGAACGGCTGGACCTTGAGGCCCGCGGCGGGCGTCGGCATCGCGCCGTTCTGCCAGCCGACGACCTTCGCGACCTTGACGGTCGGGATCGTCTGGATGCGCGGATCGGTGATCTTGGGCAGCTTGCCGGCGACCTGGTCGACCGATAATTCCGCCGTGTCGGGCCAAGCGAGATAGGTGACGCCCGCGGCGATCACGAGCAGGATCAGCCCGAGGACGATGAGGATATGTTTGCGCATGAAGGGAAGTTAGAACGGCGGCAGAGCCGGGGCAATGGATCATGGGCAAAAGGCCCGTCGATCCATTGCAGAGGCTGTATCAGTCGTCGTCCTCGGCGGGCACCACCGGCGGATGCAGGCGCAGGCGATTGATACGGCGTTCGTCGGCGTCGATGATCTCCAGCTTCCAGCCGCTCGGATGATCGACGCATTCGCCGATCTGCGGGACATGCCCCGCCAGAAGCGCCGCGAGCCCGCCCAGCGTGTCGATATCGCCGTCGACCTCCGCCAGACGCGGATCGATCAGTTCTGCGGCATCCTCCAGCTCGGCACGCGCGTCGGCATCCCAGGCGCCGCCTTCGATCGGCGTCATCAGCACCTGTGGCGCCTCGTCATGCTCGTCCTCGACCTCGCCGACGATCTCCTCGATCAGGTCCTCGAACGTCACCAGACCCTCGGTGCCGGAATATTCGTCGAGCACGATCGTCAGGTGGACGTGCTTCTGCCGCATGTCCGCGAGCAGATCGAGCGCACCGCGCGACATCGGCGCGTAGAGCGGTTCGCGGATCAGTCCGGCGATCGAGGTCGGATGCTCGGCGCCGGTCGCGAGGATGTTGAAGACGTCCTTGATGTGGACCATGCCGATGATCGTATCGAGGTTGTCGCGGTACACCGGTAGCCGGCTATGGCCCGCTTCGGCGAACAGCTTGACGAGATCGGCAAACGGCGTGTCCTCCTCGACCGCGATGATGTCCGCACGGGGCACGCCGACGTCGCCGGCATCGCGCTCGCTGAAGTGCAGCAGGTTGCGGACCATCTGGCGCTCGAGCGGGGTGAGATCGCCCTTCGCATCGGGGGCGGGATCGCCCTCGTGCCGGTCGATCGCATCCTCAAGCTGGTCGCGGAGGGATTCGTCTTGAGCACCGAAGATCAGGCCCTTGAGCCCGCGCCAGATACTGTCGCTACTATCGCCGTTACCGGCATTGGGGCCATCGGCCATCGTGGTCGTCAGTCCTCTGTTATCAGGTAAGGGTCGTGGAGACCGAGCGCCGCGAGCGCATCGCGCTCGATCTGCTCCATGCCCTCGGCCTCATCGTCGTCGATATGGTCATAACCTAGCAGATGCAGCGTGCCGTGCACCATCAGATGCATCGCATGATCCTCTACCGAGATATTGCGCTCGGCCGCTTCCGCGACGCAGACGCCGTGCGCGAGGATGATGTCGCCGAGGAGGACTTCGCCATCGTCTGAATTCTGACTGACCGTGGCGAGCAGGTCGGGCTGGACCATCGGGAAGGACAGGACGTTGGTCGGCTTGTCCTTCTGGCGATAGTGCTTGTTGAGGGTGTGGACCTCGTCGTCCGACGCCAGCCGGATCGAGATCTCGACCGTCGCCGCGCTGGTCAGCAGTTCGCCGTGCGGAGTCCGCTGGATCGCTGCCGTTGCTGCGCGCAGGGCGAGCGCGTCCCAATCCTGCTCAGGGCCCTGGCCCGGCCAGGGGGCGTCGGAAGAAAGTGCGATTTCGAGCATGCAGGCCTTTCGGGGCGAAAGCGTCAGGACGAAAGCATTACCCGCGAACGGAAGTTCCACGCCAGCGCATTTCTATCGATCGCGCAGGCGGCTCCCGAGGAATTCGATCAGCGCCTCGACTCTGGCCGGCCGCAACGGGCTGGGCGGAGTCAGCAGATGAAGGCCGATCGGCGCGGGTGCCCAATCGTCGAGGATCGTCACCAGCGCGCCGCTCGCGAGATGCGCATTGACGATGAAGTCGGGCAGCCGCGCGATGCCGAGGCCGGCGATCAGCGAGGGAATGATCGCTTCGCCGCTGTTCGCGGTAAGCTGGCCCTGCGTGCGTACCGAGACGTCCGCGCCGTCGGGGCCGTGAAAGCGCCAGGGCCCGACCACATTGGAATAGCCGAACAGCTTATGCTCGCCGAGTTGCGCCGGATGCGTCGGCGTTCCGTGCGCCGCCAGATAACGCGGTGCGGCAACGAGATGCGCCTGGATCGTGCACAGGCGGCGCGCGCGCAGCGAACTGTCGGGCAGCTCGGCGATCCGCAACGCGACGTCGAACCCCTCCGCGACGATATCGACGCGCGCGTCGGACAGATGCAGGTCGACCTCGATCCCGGGGTGCGCGGCGAGAAACTCGGCCAGCAACGGCGCGACGTTGGTGATCCCGAAGCTCATCGGTGCGGCAAGGCGGACGCGCCCGGTCGGGGCACTGGCCGCGTCGTTGGCCGATTCCTCCGCGAGCCGCGCTTCGGCGAGGATTCGGGCGGCATGTTCGGCGAGCGGCTTACCCGCCTCGGTCAGCGCAAGCCTGCGCGAGGTTCGGTGGAACAGCGACTGGCCGAGATGCGCTTCAAGCCGCGTGATCGCCTTCGACACGGTCGCCTTGCTAAGACCCACCGCGTCGGCGGCGGCGCTGAACGAACGATGCTCCACCACACTGGCGAAGATCGCCCAGGCTTCGAGATCGGGCAGGCGCATGAGGAGCTCCGCAAACATCAGAAATATACCACCCCGGCGAAGGCCGGGGCCCAATTGGGAGGCATCAATAACGAAGCGCAGTCCTTCGTTATGTCGACCTTGCCAGTTGGGCCCAGGCCTTCGCCGGGGTGGTGGATCAGCTTGTCAGCATGCTAGCACCGAAACGATCGGTTTCCACCGTTTCTATTTACGCGGCGATCCGCGCGCCTATCTTGGGATCAACCAGTGGAGACATCTCATGACGACCACGACGCTCAGCAAAGTAGACCGCCGCGCCTTCGACAGCCTCGGCCATGTCGATCACGGCTGGCTCAACGCGCGCCATCATTTCTCGTTCGCCAGCTATTACGATCCCGCGCGGATGGGCTGGGGCGCGATCCGGGTGTGGAACGACGACCAGATCGCCGCCAATTCGGGCTTCCCGCCGCATCCGCATCAGGACATGGAGATCATCACCTATGTCCGCAGCGGTGCGATCACGCATCAGGATTCGCTCGGCAACAAGGGCCGCACCGAGGCGGGTGACGTCCAGGTGATGAGCGCCGGCACCGGCGTCCGCCATGCCGAGTATAATCTCGAGCCAGAGACGACGACGATCTTCCAGATCTGGATCGAGCCGTCGCGTAAGGGCGGCGCGCCGAGCTGGGGCGCCAAGCCGTTTCCCAAGGGCGAGCGCTCGGGCCAGTTCGTGACGCTCGCCAGCGGGTTCGAGGGTGATGGCGATGCGCTGCCGATCCGCGCGAATGCCCGCGTGCTGGCGGCGACGCTCAAGGCCGGCGACAGCGTCGACTATGCGATCGGCGAAGGCCGCCACGTCTATCTGGTGCCCGCGACCGGTGCGATCACGATCGGCGACGACGCCTTTGCCGCACGCGACGGAGCGGCGCTCACGGGCGGCCAGACGGTGACGATCACGGCACAGGACGACGCCGAGATCGTTCTCGTAGACTCGGAATAATACTCCCCTCCCGCTTGCGGGAGGGGTTGGGGAGGGGCTTCCTGCCTCGACCCCGCCCGGAACTTCCCTCCCCTAACCCCTCCCGCAAGCGGGAGGGGAACTCGAAGGAAACGCATATGACCAAGGTTCTCGTGCTCTATTACTCGTCCTACGGCCACATCGAGCAGATGGCCGACGCCGTCGCCGAGGGCGCGCGGGCCGGGGGTGCCGACGTCGATATCCGCCGCGTCGCAGAGACCGCACCGCAGGCCGTCATCGAGGCCGCGCACTTCAAGACCGATACCGCGCACGCCGAGATCGAAGGCCCCGCCGCGCTCGAACACTATGACGCGATCATCGTCGGCGCGCCGACCCGCTTTGGCCGGATGCCCGCGCAGATGGCGCAGTTCTGGGACACGACCGGTGGCCAGTGGTTCTCGGGCGCCTTGGTCGGCAAGGTCGGCGGTGCCTTCACCTCGACCGCGAGCCAGCATGGCGGCCAGGAGACCACCTTGTTCTCGATCATCACCAACCTGCTGCATCACGGTATGACGATCGTCGGGCTCGACTATGGCTTCCAGGCGCAGATGGGCGTCGACGCGGTCAAGGGCGGCTCGCCCTACGGCGCGACGACGATCTCGGACGGCGACGGCAGCCGCATGCCGAGCAAGGAAGAGCTGGACGGTGCGCGCTACCAGGGCAAGCGCATCGCCGAGACGGCTGCCAAGCTGAAGGGCTGACCTGCGTAGGGAATACCCAAGGTCCTAATCCTCCGTCATGCCGGGCTTGTTCCGGCATCCACCGTTCCGCAAAATCGACAGAGATGATTTCGCGGAACCGTGGACCCCGGAACGAGCCCGGGGTGACGGAGTAGTTTGGATATGGCCGCGTTAGATTTGGTCGTCCTTGCCTTCGTACGCCTCAACGACGCGCCCGACGATCGGATGGCGGACCACGTCGCCGACGGTAAAGCGGCACATCGAGATGCTCTCGAGCCCTTCCAGTCGCCGGACCGCATCGCCCAATCCCGACGCCGCGACTCCGCCCGGAATATCCACCTGTTTCGGATCGCCGCAGATCACCATCCGGCTGTTCTGGCCGAAACGTGTCAGGAACATCTTCATCTGCGCGGGCGTGGTGTTCTGCGCTTCGTCGAGGATCACGAACGCATCCGCCAGCGTTCGCCCACGCATGAACGCGATAGGCGCGACCTCGATCTCGCCACTGGCGATACGGCGCTCGACCTGCTCGGCGGGGAGGCAGTCGTACAGTGCATCGTAGAGCGGGCGCAGATACGGATCGACCTTCTCCTTCATGTCGCCGGGCAGGAACCCGAGCCGTTCGCCCGCTTCGACCGCGGGGCGCGACAGGATCAGCCGCTGGACGCTGCCGGTGATGAGCTGCTGCACCGCCTGCGCGACGGCCACATAGGTCTTGCCCGTCCCTGCCGGCCCGAGCGCGAAGATCATGTCGTTGTTGGCGAGCTCGCGCATGTAGTGCGCCTGCGCCGGCGTGCGCGGGACGATCGTCTTCTTGCGCGTCCGGATCATGATCGGCGGCGCGCCACCGCCACCCGCATCGGCGCGGATGATGCCCTCGAGCACGGGCTCGTCCGCCATCGCGATCGACGCGTCGACGAGCCCGGTGTCGACGTCCTCACCGCGCTGGATCCGGGCGTAGAGATCGTGGAGCACGTCGCGCGCCTTGGCGACCTGTTCGGCGGTGCCCTCCAGGCCGATCTTGTTCCCTCGCGCGGTGATGTAGACGCCGAGGCGATTTTCGAGCGCTACCAGGTTCTGGTCGTACTGGCCGAACAGCCGGACGAGCAATTGGGGCTTGTCGAACAGCAGCTCGACTCGGGCGCGGTCACCGGACTGGGCGGGAACGGGTTTACGGCTCATACGGTCCTTTCAGGGTGTCAAAAGTTACGCCTGGAAGCGTCGAACCGTAACCTTTGAAAGGAAGATGAGCATCGCGGGCGACGCGTTCAAGCCGCGCCGGAGCGCTGGCTGAGAGATGATTCGAGTCGCGTGGGCGAAGCTGCATCGGGGGCGAGTGTGACAGGCGATCCGGATGTAGGACAGCGAAATCGCGGCGGTTCGCGCGGAGGTTCGATACGATCTTCACCGGGCCCGACAGGCCCCGATCAAAAGTCGGATATCAGCAGACAATCGTTCCCGTCATCCTGACGAAAGTCAGGATCCAGAGCCGCACAAGGCGCCCTCGGTTACCCTGGATCCTGACTTTCGTCAGGATGACGGGGGGTGGAAAGGGGCGCGTGGACGATCACCAACCGTCCCGTCGTTACGCCGCCTCGCGCACGCGCTCCACGCCGGTCAGCGAATTGGGTCCGGCAGCGGCCAGCGTTACCTCCACCAAGTCGCCGATCGCGTGGTCGCCGATCAGGTGGACCGATTGCAGCCACGGCGACTTGCCGATCAGCTGCCCCGGCAGTTTCCCCGTACGCTCCAGCAGGACCGAGCACGTACGCCCGACGGTGGCGGCGTTGAAGGCGTGCTGGTCGCGGTTAAGCGCCGCCTGGAGGCGCTGGAGGCGCTCGTCCATCACAGCTTCCGGAACCTGTTCGACGATCGACGCCGCCGGCGTACCGGGGCGGGGGCTGTATTTGAAGCTGTACGCCTGTGCATAGCCGACCGCGTCGACCAGGCTCAGCGTGTCCTCGAACTCGGCGTCGGTCTCGCCGGGGAAACCGACGATGAAGTCGCCCGACAGCGCGATGTCGGGGCGCACCGCGCGGACCCGGTCGAGCAGGCGGAGGTAGGAGTCGCGGGTGTGGCTCCGGTTCATCGCCTTCAGCACGCGGTCGCTGCCGGACTGGACGGGCAGATGGAGGAACGGCATCAGGCTATCGATATCGCGGTGCGCGTCGATCAGGCCCTGCGTCATGTCGTTGGGGTGGCTGGTGGTGTAGCGGATCCGCGCGAGGCCGGGGATGCGGTCGAGGTCGCGGATCAGGTCGTGCAGGCCGCGCTCGTCTTCCGACCAGGCGTTGACGTTCTGGCCAAGCAGCGTGATCTCACGCGCACCGGCATCGACCAGCGCCTTCGCCTCGTCGACGATCGCCGCAAACGGTCGGCTGATCTCCGCGCCTCTCGTGTAGGGCACGACGCAATAGGTGCAGAACTTGTCGCACCCTTCCTGCACGGTGAGGAACGCCGAGGGCGCGACCTTCCGCCGCGCCGGCAGCGCGCCGAACTTCGACAGCAGCGGCATGTCGGTGTCGAGCGACGGCGTGCCCGCGGCGGCTTTCGCGACGAGGTCGGGCAGGTTGTGATACGCTTGCGGGCCGACGACGATGTCGACCTTGGCGCGGGTGAAGATCTCCTCGCCCTCGGCCTGCGCGACGCAGCCGGCTACCGCGATCATCGGCGTCTTGCCGGACTTGCGGCGCTGGTCCTTCCGCAGCCGGCCGATGTCCGAATAGACCTTTTCGGTGGCGCGTTCGCGGATGTGGCAGGTGTTGAGGACGACGACGTCGGCATCGACCGCATCGGCCTGCGTCAGGCCCTGGGCGGCCATCAGTTCGGCCATGCGCTCGCCGTCATAGACGTTCATCTGGCAGCCGAACGACTTGACGTGGAAGGTTTTGGGGAAGGTTTCGGGAGGGGACATGCCGAGCCCCTACCAAATTTGCGCGCAAGTGGGGAGGGGGCTCTCTAACCCCTCTCCCCGACGGGGAGAGGGAGGGGCCCGCCCGCTCTTGCGGGTGGGAGGGTGAGGGGTGTGAGACTCGGACCGTTCATCCCAAAGCCCCTCACCCTTCCGTCGCCAAGCGGCTCCTCCCTCCCTCTCCCCGTGGGGGAGAGGGACTAGTTCACTTCTTCGTGGCGGCGGGCACGACCGCCATCGTCCAGTCCTTCTCCGGCCGCAGGTATTTTGCCGCCGTCGCCTGCAACTCCACCGGCGTGGTGGCGACCAAGTCCGAAGCGATCCGCTGCGTCGCCGCGATCCGGCGCGGATCGAACGTCGCGCCGCCGAGCTGCTGCAACCAGAACTGGTTCCCGGTCGAGGCGCGCAGGATATACTGCCCCATCGGCTTCTTGATCCGGTCCAGCTCGTCCGCCGCGATCGGCGTCGACACCAGCTCCGCCGCGATCTGCCGCGCGATCTGGAAGAAAAACGACACCTTGTCCGGCGCCACCTGCCCGATCGCGACCATCCGGCCACCGGTGTTCATGCCCACCGGCCACTGGCTCGACACGTTGGGGCTGTAGCTCGCGCCCGCCGCCTGCCGCAGCCGCTCGAACAGTCGGTCGCTGAACACCTGCGCCAGCACGTCGAGACGCCGCGCCTCGACGATGTTGTCGATCCCGCCACCCGTCGGCCAGGCGATCACCGCCGCCGCCTGGTTCTCGGGGCCGGTATGCGCACGCATCACCGGCGTCGTGTTGTGCGCGGGGAAGCCGACCGGCGCACCGACCGTCGACACCGCCGTCCGCGGCGCCATCGCCCCGAACGTCTTCGCCACCGCGGCGATCGCATCCTCGGTCTTCACGTCGCCGAAGATCGAGACCTCGATCGGCCCGGTCTTCAGGATCGGCTCCCAGAACGCGCGGAAGTCCTTCGCGTTCAGCGCCTCGACGGTCGCCTTCGACGGCGTGCCCCAACGCGGATCGCCCGCGCGCAACAGGCCTTCGAGGTCGCGCGACAGCACGCCGTCAGGCGACGAATCATAGCCCGCGAACCCCGCCAGCGCGGCAACACGCGCCCGCGCCACCGGTGCCGGATCCCAGGCCGGGAACGTCAGTTTGGCAGCCATCAGCCGCAACTGATCCGCGTAATCCGCGGGCGACGTGATCGCATTCAGCGTGAACGCATCGTCGTCGATCCCGAAGTCGAGACCGATCCGACGCCCCGCCGTCAACTGATCGAGATCGCCCTGGTCGAGCTTGCCGATACCCCCTGCGACCAGCGCGAGATCGCCCGCCCAGGCCGGCGTCGGCCGGTTCGACGGGATCGCGGTATAGCCGCCGCCGAACCGCACGCGGACATAGACGCGCCCGGTCTCGCCCGAATTGGGGAACAGCAGCACGCGCGTGCCGTTGGCGAAGTTCACCTGCTCCATGTCGAACGCGGCGATCTTCTCGCGGCTCGCGACGACGCCCGGCCTGCCGAGCGACGGCAACTTCGAGAAATCGACCGCGGCCTGCGCACGGCGCTTGCCGGCCAGCCCCGACACGTCCGCCTTCAACGCGGTTGCCAGCTTCGTCGCGGCGCCGGCATCGGGCGTCTGCGTATTGACGAGCGCGCGCGTGATGCCTTCGAAGATCGCCTTGCTCGATGCGAGCAGCGTGGCGGGCGTGAACATGCCCTTCGCCTTGGCGTCCTGCAAAATCTTGTACGACGTCTCCGGCCCCGCGACCGTCTCGCGGATGTCCAGCGCGCTGGCCATATCGTCGGCCTGCTTCGATCCCGCCTCGACCTTGGCGGTCTCGACGCTGGTCCGCATGATCGTGTCGAAATCGGCATATTCGCGGTCGACTTCGGCCTGGCTCGGCGCGTTGGTCTGCGCGTCGGCGATCACCGCGCGCACGTCCTTCAACGCCGCTTCCCAGTCGGTCCCGATCGGCACGATGTTGACGCTCGTCAGGTTTGCCGACCGCGACACGTCGTCGATCGACACGCCCGCCTGCAGGAAGCTTCCGCCCGCCCGTGCACGCGTTTCAAGGCGGCGGCTGATCAGCCGCGTCGCGAGCACGTCGACCAGCCGCTTCTGGTTCATGATCGCCGTGTCGTCCTTATACTCCCACGGACGGACGACGCCGAGCGTGACCACCGCCGGGATGGCCGGCTCGGCGATCGACGCGGCGACCGGCGCCTTGGGATCGGGCTTGCCGAAGCTGGGCGTAGGCGTGAACGGGTCGGTACGCTTCCAGTCCGCGAAGTTCTTGGCGATCAGCCGCCCGAACAGCGCCGGGTCCATGTCGCCCGAGATGATGACGACGGTGTTCTCCGGCCGATACCAGCGATCGTGGAACGCCTTCACAGTGGCGCCGGTCGCCGCCTCCAACGTCTTGATATTGCCGATCGGCGAGCGATCCGCGAGCGGCTGTCCGGCGAAGAACGTCGCGCGGATCGCATCGCCGAACCGCACCTGCGGCCCCGGCTGCTCGCGCTGTTCCGCCAGCACGACGGGGCGCTCGG
Source organism: Sphingomonas sp. PP-F2F-G114-C0414 (assembly GCF_003688595.1). Lineage (GTDB taxonomy): Bacteria > Pseudomonadota > Alphaproteobacteria > Sphingomonadales > Sphingomonadaceae > Sphingomonas. Next base: position 446,355 of record NZ_RCWT01000012.1, on the reverse strand, counting down.
CGGTGACCGACGCATCGGTGATCGTCGGCTTCTCCATCATGCCCGACATGATCTTGAGACTCTCGTCGAGCCCGGTTTCGGTCGCCGAGGGCAGGTCGAGCTTGAAGGTGGTCGAGGTCGGCGTGGTCTGCGCGTTGGTGTCCGACCCGAAGGTCGCGCCGAACCGCTGCCAGACACGCTTCGCCTCGCCGTCCGGCACGTATTCGGAGCCGCGGAAGGTCAGGTGCTCGATGAAATGCGCGAATCCCCGTTCGCTGTCGGTCTCGTTGAGCGACCCCGCATCGATCCGCACGCGCACCGACACCTGCCCGGGCGGTACGCCGTTCTTGCGCACCGCAAAGCGCATGCCGTTGGGCAGCGTGCCGAACTTCCACTCGGGATCGCGCGTGAGATCGCTGCCCTTGTAGAGCCACGCGGTGGTGTCGATCCCGGTCAGTTCGGGAAGCGTCGGCGCTTCCTTGCCACCGTCCGTAGCGGGCGTGGAGGCGGCCTGCTGCGTCGCCATCTGCCCACTCGCCGGAATAGCGAGGCCGAGCACGAGGGGAAGCAGGATGGGAGCGCGGTACAGGCGCGGAAAGGATAGCATCGTGCATCTCTAGCGCCCCCGCGCGCGCATCGCCAGCGTTGCGCCTCAGATGGCCAGCGCCAGCCTCAGTCGGCCGCCGCGGCGCCATCATTTCGTCCAACACCTGCGGTATGTCGCATTCCAACACGGGGATCGGCGCGGGGACGTGCCGATATGCAGGGTAGCGATGACGGTCGGAGCCGAACTGGGGCAGTCTTCATTGTGGCGGGATTCGGGCGGGTCGGGCGTACGGCGGCGCGTTCGCGTTCCCGATGTGAACGTCATCTCCAGCGCGTCGACCGCGGGCAAAGCCGACCGCCCGCTAGTTGCCCGTATCGGCGAGCATTTGAGTCGCGCGTTCGACTATGTGATCGCGTCGTCGTCGCTGGTCGCCAACGATCCGGTGCTCGACGTTCGCGACTTCCCATGGACCGCGGGGTTACGCGACAACTGGGCGGCGATCCGCGAAGAAGCCATCCGCCTCGCGCGGCCAGCCGGGGCATTGCCCGGCGGCGCGACGATCGAGCACACGCTCGCGCGCTGCCCGCATACGGCGGTCGCGGTCGCGCGTATCCCCGGTCTCCACAGCGCGTCCTTTTCGACCCTCGCACCCGGCGCGCACATTCCCGAGCGCCGCGGCGCGACCAAGGGCCTGATCACCTGCCACCTCGGCCTGATCATCCCGCGCGACGGCGACGTGCGGATGCGAGTCCACGACCGCACCGTTCGCTGGGCCGAAGGCGAGACGCTGGTGTTCGACGACACGTATCGCCACGAGGTGTGGAACGACACGAACGGTACGCGGGTGGTGTTGCTGATCCGGTTCGAGCGGCCGCTGCGCAATCCTGGCAAATGGATTGCAGACATGGTCCTGCGCGTCGCCCGCCGCTCTGATCCAGCCCGACTATCCTGATCTCCCAGCTACAGACGTGACGCATAGCCGATCGAACCAAACCGGACCGGTCTTTGCAAACCGAGCGGCCGTTTGCTGATACGCCGTACTGGTGGGGAGAAATGGCCGTGGCCAAGGATCGCGCGACACCGAGATACATGCTGACGATCGATGGCGGTGGGATACGCGGGCTGATCCCCGCGCTGATCCTCGCCGAACTTGAGAGTCGGATCGAACGGCCGCTGTGCGAGTGCTTCGACCTGATCGCGGGCACCTCGACCGGTGGGATCATCGCCGCCGGCCTCACCGCGCCGAGCCAGGCGGACAAGACCAGGGCGGCGTGCACGGCCAGCGATCTGGTCGATTTCTACCGCACCGACGGCAAGCGGATATTCCCGCATATTCTCGGCCTGTCGCAGCGGCTGCCGGGCTTCCCCTACAGCGCCCGCCCGCTCGAAAAGATTCTCGCCGCGCGGATCGGTACGACCGCGACGACGCGCGACGCGCTGACCAACATCGTCATTCCGGCCTATGACATGATCGGGCGCAAGGCCGTCTTCATGGCGGGCGGTCCTGATTACCCCGTGGACCCGGCAAAACCCGAGCGCGTCTTCCCGCTGCATGTCGCGGCGCGCGCGACCTCTGCGGCGCCGACCTTCTTTCCCCCCGCCGCCATCCCCGCGACCGCGGGAGTCGGCTCGGTCAGGGCGGAACCCGCGCTGCTGCTGATCGACGGCGGCGTCTTCGCCAACGACCCGACGATCGCGGCGATCATCGAGGCGCGCAAGCTAGGCTGGCATCTGGGCGATCTGGAAATCCTTTCGCTCAGCACCGGGGCCTCCGATCGGCCCTACAAATCCGCGGGCCACTGGTCGATCTTCGGCTGGGTCAATCCGCTACGCCGCGTGCCGATCTTCTCGATCCTGATGCAGGCCGGCTCGAGCACGATATCGTACCAGGCCCGAGAGCTGGCGAGCAGCGGCAATTATGATCGCGCCGATATCCCGCTCACTCTTAATGGGGGCGGGCTGGACGATGCCAGCCCCGAGCATCTCGCCGAGCTGACGGGGCTGGCCAAGACATGGATAGGTGAGAACGAGGATGTCCTTGCGCGCTGGGCCGCCAAACTCAGCCCCAAGCGGTCCGACCCCTCGCTCCCCCTCGCGGCCTAGTCTGTCGGATACCAACACCGCCGCATATCTGCCGCACAGTGATGCCTGATCCGGTGCGAGATCCCCGGCACGGGAGCCACGACGCGAGAGCCCTGGCGTAGGAACCCCGGCGCGGCAACAAAGCGGTGCTCGGCGCCCGAAAGAAACCGTTTCCCGTTCCGCGCTTGATCCCTCGCGCCCGCCGGGCCACATGACCCTCATGCTGATCGAAACGGAATCCACCCCGAACCCCTCGACGTTGAAGTTCCTGCCGGGACGCACTGTCATGGACGCCGGCACGCGCGACTTCGCCACCCCCGAGGAGGCTGAGACCAGTCCGCTGGCCGAGGCGATTTTCAACCTCGGCGACGTGACCGGCGTGTTCTTCGGCCGCGATTTCGTGTCCGTGACCGCCGGGCCGGGGGTCGCCTGGTCGGACCTCAAGCCCGACGTGCTCGCGATCCTTCTCGATCACTTCTCCGCCGCGATGCCGCTGTTCAAGCCCGCGCGCGCCGGCTTCTCGGTGCCGTCCGACGAGCCGGCGCTGTCGGACGATCCCGCCGATGCCGACATCGTCGCGCAGATCCGCGAGCTGATCGACACGCGCGTGCGACCTGCGGTGGCGAACGACGGCGGTGACATCGTCTATCGCGGCTTCGACAAGGGCAAGGTGTTCCTCCAGCTCCAGGGCGCCTGCGCCGGCTGCCCGTCGTCGAGCGCCACGCTCAAGAACGGCATCGAGCAGCTGCTGAAATACTACGTCCCCGAAGTCACCGAAGTGAGAGCCGTCTGATGCGTCAGAAACTCGACGACACCATCCTCGACGCCGTCTTCCGCGATGCCCGCAGCTACAACGGCTACACGGATCAGCCGGTCGCAGAGTCCGAGCTGCACGCGATCTGGGACCTGATGAAATGGGGCCCGACCTCCGCGAACCAGTTGCCCGCGCGCCTGATCTGGGTGATCAGCGACGAGGCCAAGCAGAAACTTGCCGACGCCTGCAGCGCGCAGAACCAGCCGAAGATCCTCAACGCTCCCGTGTCGGTGATCATCGGCATGGACACCAATTTCCACGAACACCTGCCCGAGCTGTTCCCGCACGCAGACGCGAAGTCGTGGTTCGACGGCAATGCCGAACTGCGCGAGGCGTCTGCGTTCCGCAACTCGACGTTGCAGGGCGCGTATTTCATCATCGCCGCGCGGATGCTCGGGCTCGATACCGGGCCGATGTCGGGCTTCGACGCGGGCAAGGTCGATGCGGCGTTCTTCCAAGACACGCCCGCGGTGCGGACCAATTTCATCTCGACGCTAGGCCACGGCGATCCCGCGACGATCTACGCCCGCTCGCCCCGCCCCGACTTCGCGAAGTTCAACAGCATCGCTTGAGGCGGGATCTGCTCCCTCTCCCCTGCGGGGAGAGGGTCGGGGTGAGGGGCAGTTGGGGAGGACGGCGCTCGCGGCGCCCCCCCCCCCCCCCCCCCCCCCCCCGGGGGGGGGGGGGGGGGGGGGGGGGGGGCCAGTTGGGGAGGACGGCGCTCGCGGCGCCCCTCACCCTGCCCTCTCCCCTGAGGGGAGAGGGTAAGAAGTAATGCGCACGTTAGTCATCGAAACATCCACCACCGCCTGCTCGGTCGCCCTCCTCGAACACGGCGCCGTCATCGCCCGCGCGCACGAAGTCGTCGGCCGGGGCCACGCCGAGCGCCTGATCCCGATGATCGCCGAGCTCCCCAACGGTGGCCGAGCATACCGCATCATCGTCGATTGCGGCCCCGGCAGCTTCACCGGCGTCCGCGTCGGGATCGCCGCCGCGCGTGGCCTCGCGCTCGGCTGGAATGCGGAAATCGCCGGTTTTTCCTCGCTCCCGCTGATCGCCGCCGCCGGTTTCGCGGACCGCTTAACCGACGATATTGCGGTGATCATGGAAGGCGGGCATGGCGAGGTCTTCATGCAAGCGTTCTCCGCCGATCTGTCGCCGCGATCCGACATGGTATCGCTGAAGCCCGACGCCGCGCTCGCCGCGCTGGCAGGACTGCGTGCAGTCGGCAACGGCATCCGCTGGCTCGCCGCACTCGACGACGGCTTGGACCTCACCGAAGCACTTCCCGACGCTGCTTCCGCGATCCTGCTCCCATCAGAACTGACCACGCTAGCGCCAAGCCCGATCTACGGCCGCGCGCCTGACGCCAAGCCGTCGGTCCCGAAATAATGGCCACCCGCCAGGCCGCCACGCGCACCGTCACGCTCCGCACCGGAGACGCGCGCGATCTCGCAATCGTCGACGCGCTGATGATCGAGGCGTTCGACCCGCGCTACGGCGAGGCGTGGACGCGCAGTCAGTGCCTCGGCGTGCTCGCACTGACCGGCGTCCACCTCACGATCGCGTTCGTCGACGAATTCCCCGCCGGTTTCACGATGACGCGGTCGGTCGCCGACGAAGCCGAACTCTTGCTGATCGCGGTCGCGCCCGATTATCGCCGCCGTGGCGTCGGCACCGCGTTGATCCGCGCCGCCATCGCCGAGTGCTCGGTCGGCGCTATCGCCAAGCTCCATCTCGAAGTCCGCGCCGGCAACGACGCGGTCAAGATGTACGACGCGCACGGCTTCACCAAGGTTGGCGAACGCCGGGCCTACTACCGCGGCAAGACCGGCGTCGCGTATGACGCACATACATATTCGAAAGATATCAACAGCTAAGGCTTATTGCGAGTCACTATCCCTTTTCGCAACAGCGCGGAGGCCCTACATGGCACTCAACGAGGGAATGACACATGCCGCGCAAGATCGATCTGGAAGCACTCTGCAACGAGAAGGGCCTGCGCATCACCGAGCAGCGCCGCGTCATCGCGCGCGTGCTGTCAGAGGCGGACGACCATCCCGACGTCGAGAAGGTCTATGAGCGCGCATCGCAGATCGACCCAGGCATCTCGATCGCGACGGTGTACCGCACGGTCCGGTTGTTCGAGGAAGCCGGCATCCTCGACCGCCACGATTTCGGCGACGGTCGTGCGCGCTACGAGCCCGCGCCCGAAGCGCATCACGATCACCTGATCGACGTCGAGAGCGGCAAGGTGATCGAATTCGTCGATCCCGAACTCGAGCAGTTGCAGAAGGCGATCGCGGAGAAGCTCGGCTTCCGGCTGGTCGACCACCGCATGGAACTCTACGGCGTCGCGCTCACCCGCAAGGACTGACGCGATCGGCCGAATCCGCTTTGGCGCGCGGTTGGCGGCGCTGCTGCTGGCGCTGGGGATCGCGCTGGCGCTGCACGGTACGTGGCGAGTGTTCGGGGCCAAATCGCCCTGGCCGCCTCGGTTTCTGGGACTGGTCGCCCGAATCGTCGGTGCGCGCGTGCGCGTCGTCGGAGCGCCGTTGCGCCACGACGTCGTCTTCGTCTCCAACCATTTGAGCTGGATCGACATCCTGCTGCTGTCGGGCGCGACCGGCAGCGCATTCGTCGCGAAGTCCGAGCTCCGCAGCGCGCCGCTTGTCGGCTGGCTGTGCACGCTCAACCACACCATCTTCGTCAGCCGCGGCGACCGCATGGCGGTGACCGCGCAGATCGCGCAGATCCGCGATGCGCTCGCCGCGGACTGGCCGGTGACGCTGTTTCCCGAGGGGACGACGGGCGACGGCGTTACTCTGCTGCCGTTCAAGGCGGCGTTGCTGGCCGCGTTGGACCCGCCGCCGCCCGGCGTGAAAGTCCAGCCGGTCCGGATCGATTACGGCGCTGCGACGAGCGAACTCGCCTGGGTCGGTGACGAGCCCGGGCAGCACCACGCTGCGCGCGTTCTGGAACGCAAGGGGACGTTCGTCGCGACGTTGCACTTCGCCGGGCCGTTCGATCCGGCCGAGTTTGGCGATCGAAAAGCCATCGCCGCTGAAGCGCGCCGCCGCATGGAAGCGCTCTAAGCGACCAACACAGACTGTTTCCCCGCGAAGGCGGGGACCCAAACTGGACTCCCGCCTTCGCGGGAGAACAAGGAGGGGAAGCCCCCACCCATCCTCAAACTCAAACACCACCCCGGCGAAGGCCGGGGCCCAATTGGGGGACAGTGCTAACGGCGGTTCGCGCGTTGTTACTGTGGCCTTGCCAATTGGGCCCCGGCCTCCGCCGGGGTGGAGCAGCTACCAGTCGGAACAGCCCGTAACCTCACCCCGAATACAAACCGTCCAGCCGCTCCCCATACGCCTGCTTCAAAACATGCCGCCGGATCTTCAAGCTAGGCGTCAACTGCTCGTTCTCGATGGTGAACGGCCCATCCGCGAGCACGAACCGCCGCACCCGCTCCGTCACCGTCAAATCCGCGTTCACCCGCTCGACCGCATGCCCGATCGCGGTCCGGAACTCGCTATTCTCCGCCAGTCGCGCAAAGCTGCACGCGTCGCCATTCCCCGCACACCATTCCTGCGTCCACTCGGGATCGGGCACGATCAGCGCGACCATGTACGGGCGCTTGTCGCCGGCGATCATCGCCTGCGCGATCTCGGGCTGGAGCGTGAGCATCCCCTCGACCTTTTGCGGGGCGACGTTCTCGCCTTTGTCGTTGATGATCAGATCCTTCTTGCGGTCGGTGATCCGGATCCGTCCGCGGTCGTCGATCTCGCCGATGTCGCCGGTGTGGAGCCAGCCGTCCTTCAACACCTTCGCGGTCTCGGCATCGTTGCGCCAATAGCCGTGCATCACGAGTTCGCCGCGCACCAGGATCTCGCCGTCCTCGGCGATCCGGACTTCGGTGTCGTTGAGCGCGGGGCCGACCGAGTCCATGCGGACGCCCGCCTTGGGGCGGTTGCACGAGATGACCGGCGCGGCTTCGGTCTGGCCATAGCCTTGCAGGAAGGTGAGCCCGAGCGCCTCGAAGAACAGGCCGACTTCGGGGTTGAGCGGCGCGCCGCCCGAGATCATCGCCTTCAGCCGGCCGCCGAACTTCTTCGAGATCTTCGGTTTGAACAGCGTCGCGACGGCAGCCTGCATCGGGCGGTCGATCAGGCGGAGTCGACCGGCATAGCGCTTGCCGCCGATGTCGAGCGCCTGGCGCAGGAGGTAGGCCGAGGCGCCGCCCTGTTTCTCGATCGTCTTCGAGATGCGCGTGCGGAGGACTTCGAACAGGCGGGGGACGACGAACATGATCGTCGGGCGCGTCTCCTCGATGTTGGCGGCGAGCTTTTCGAGGCCTTCCGCGTAGTAGATCTGGCCGCCGAGCGAGATCGGGAAATGCTGGCCGCCGGTGTGTTCATAGGCGTGGCTGAGGGGGAGGAACGAGAGGAAGACCTCGTCGTCCCAGCCGAAATCCTCCGAGATGACGGATGCGCACCCGGCGCAATTGTGGAGGATCGCGCCGTGGTGCTGCATCACGCCGCGTGGCGCGCCGCCGGTGCCCGAGGTGTAGATGATGCAGGCGAGGTCTTCGCGCGCGAAGTCGGCGCGGGCGGCGGCGGTTTCGGGCGCGGTCTGGTGCGCGGCGATCAGTGCGTGCCAGTTGTGGAAGTCGATCCCGGCGGGGACCTTCATGTCCTCGAACCCGATCACGGTCTGCGCCTGGTTGGAGCGGATGACGGCGGGGAGGAGGGTTTTCGCGAGCTTGGCGGTCGAGACGATGATCGCGCACGCGCCGGCGTTCTCGATGATGTGAAGGTGATCGCGCTCGGTGTTGGTGACGTAGGTCGGCACGGTGATGCACCCCGCCGCCATGATCGCGAGGTCGCTGAGGCACCATTCGGGGCGGTTCTCGGCGATCAGCATGACGCGGTCGCCGCGCTTCAGGCCGATCGCGATGAGCGCGGTGGCGAGGCTGGCTACCTGGCGCGCGGCTTCGGCCCAGCTGGTGGCGACCCACGTGCCGCTTGTTTTCGTCCAGAGGAACGGCGCGTCGCCTTTCTCGGCGGCGCGCGCGAAGAACATCGTGACGAGGTTCGGGAAGCGTTCGAGCTGGCGGGCCATTGTCTCTCCTGAACTGCTCTGCGAGCTTACCTTGGCGTGGGTGCTCGATCTTTGGGGGGGTATAGCCCGTTGCACTCTCACGCTCCAAGCCTGTTTCCCCGCGAAGGCGGGGACCCAGACTGGGCTCCCGCCTTCGCGGGAGAACAAGGAAGGGGCGGGCGGTTTACTCGGGTGCGCGCTGGAGAGCGCCAACGCGCTGGATTTGCGTCACGGTACCGTCCTCTGCGATCGAGACACCTTCGCTGCGGGGGTCTGCTGCGCCGACCCATTTGCCGCCTACGCGCTCGATCGCGTTTGCCTTGAGGCCTAGCGCTGCGACCTGGACCGTCTCGCCTAGCGCTTGCAACGCGGGGACCATCGCCTCGCGCTCGGTACCCTTCTCCGCAGCCGCAACGTGGCCCGGCGCATACAGCAGCCCGAGCGCGATGGAGTCCTGCGCGGACAATTTCCAGTCGACCACGCCGATGATCGCCTTCGCCACCTGCGCGATGATGGTCGAGCCGCCGGCCGCGCCGACCGCGAGGCGCACCTTCCCGTCGGGGCCGTAGACGATCGTCGGCGACATCGAGCTGCGTGGCCGCTTGCCACCCTCGACGCGGTTGGCGACCAGCGCGCCGTCCTTGACGGGGACGATGTCGAAGTCGGTGAGCTGGTTGTTGAGGACGGTCCCGTCGACGGTGATGCCGGAGCCGAAATAGCCCTCGACGGTGGTGGTCACCTCGACGACGTTGCCGCGGGCGTCGACCGTCGCGATGTCGGTGGTGCCGGGGACCTCGCTGACCGGTGCGCGGGTGCGTGCGGGGGCTCCGGGAGGCGAGCCGGCGGTGACGTTCGCCATTGTCTTCGCCGGCGAGATCAGTGCGGAGCGCGACGCGAGATACTTGGTGTCGAGCATGCCTTGCACCGGCACGCGGACGAAATCGGGATCGCCGACGTAGAGGTCGCGATCGGCATAGGCGAGGCGCGAGGATTCGGCGAACAGGTGCCAGGCCTGCGCGCTGTCCTTGCCGAGCTTGCCCATGTCGAAGCGTTCGAGCTGCTTCAGGATCATCAGCACGGTGATGCCGCCGGACGAGGGCGGGCCCATCCCGCAGACTCGGTAGACGCGGTATTTGACGCAGACCGGCGGGCGCGACTTGGCGTCGTAGCTGGCGAGATCGCCGAGCGTCATCTTCGACGGATTGCGCGCGGCGGTGTTGACCGCGGTGACGATCTTCTGCGCCTCGGGGCCGACGTAGAAGCTGTCGGGGCCCTGGGTGGCGATGCGCTGAAGGAGGGCGGCCTGGGCGGGGTTCTTGATCGTGGCTCCAATCGCGATCGGCGAGCCGTCGGGCGCGGAGAAGAGTCGCCGCGTCTCGGGCGTGATGTGATCGCCGTACGCTGCCATGCCGTTGACGAGCCGCGGTGAGGCCTGAAAACCGTTGGCTGCAAGTCGGATCGCGGGTGCGAAGAGTTGCGCCCAGGGGAGCTTGCCCGACGCGCGGTGCGCGAGCGCCATGCCGCGGAGCGCGCCGGGGATGCCGACGCTGCGCCCGCCGGGGACCGCGTCGCTGTGGCTGAGGGGGGTGCCGTCGGGGGCGTAGAACCAGCGGGCGGCGGCTGCGGCGGGCGCGGTCTCGCGCGCGTCGATCGTGCTGAGCGCGCCGCCGGCCGCGTGGGAGATCCAGAAGCTGCCGCCGCCGATCCCCGAGCTTTGCGGTTCGACGACGTTGAGGGCTAGCATGGTGGCGATCGCGGCGTCGGTGGCGCTGCCGCCGGCGCGGAGGATCTCGACGCCGGCGGCGGCGGCGCGGGGGTCTGCGGCGCTGACCATGCCTTGGTCTTTGGTTAGGGCGGGTTGGCGTGCCTCTACGGTGGCTGCGGGGACGAGGAGGGCGAGCGCTAGGAGGGAGGTCTTCATCGAGCGCGAGCCTAGCGTGGTTCGGGTATGAGGCAACCCGTCTCGCACCCTTGCGATCCCCCCCGGCAGGGGGAGGTGGCTGGCGCTTGCCAGACGGAGGGGGAGGAAAGGGAATACCGCTGTTCCGTGTCCTCCCCCTCCGTCACCTTCGGCGCCACCTCCCCCCTGGCGGGGGAGGATCGTTAGGCGTCTACGCCTACCGCGTCGGCGACCGTGGCGAAGCCGTCGCGGGTCAGCAGCGCGTCCAGTTCGCGGAGGATGCGGGCGGGGAGGCCGGGGCCTTCGTAGACAAGCGCGGTGTAGAGCTGGACGAGGCTCGCGCCGGCGCGGAGGCGGGCATAGGCCTCCGCGCCGCTGTCCACGCCGCCGACCGAGATCAGCGGAATCGCCGCGCCGGTGGCCTTGCGGAAGTCCGACAGGCGTTGGCGGGCTAGCGGGACGAGCGGCGCGCCGGACAGGCCCCCGGTTTCCTTCGCATTGGTCGATTGCAGGCCGGGGCGGGAGATCGTCGTGTTGTTGACGATCAGCGCGTCGATGCGGTTGTCGATCGCGGCGCGGGCGATGTCGTCGATATCGGCGGGCTCGAGGTCGGGGGCGACCTTGAGGAAGATCGGCGTGTCGCCCTTGGCGGCGGTGCAGGCTGCGAGCAGGTCGCGCAACGCCGCGCCGTGCTGGAGATCGCGCAGTCCCGGCGTGTTGGGGGAGCTGATGTTGATCGTGACGTAATTGGCGTGCCGCGCGGCGCGGGTCACGCCGTGGACATAGTCGGCAGTGCGATCGGTCGCGTCCTTGTTCGCGCCGACGTTGATACCGAGCACGCCTTCGCCACCCGCGCCGCGCTCGACCCGATCCAGCGCCGCATCGAGGCCGCCATTGTTGAAGCCGAGCCGGTTGATGATCGCGCGGTCCTCGGGAAGGCGGAAGATGCGCGGCTTCGGGTTGCCAGGTTGCGGCACCGGCGTGAGCGTACCGATCTCGACGCTGCCGAAGCCCAGTCCGAAGAACCCGTCGATCGCGCGGCCGTCCTTGTCGACGCCTGCCGCCAAGCCGACCGGGTTGGGGAAGGCGATCCCCGCCACGGTCGTCGCGAGCCGCGGTACGCTGGGGGCGAGCGGCGTGCCGGCCTTCCCCCATGCGGCGAGCGCGGCGATGGTGAGGATATGCGCGCGCTCGGCGTCGAGACGGAAGAGGATCGGGTGGTAGAAGGCCATGCGCGCTCTTAGGCATATCGGCTGGGGTGGCCAAACCCTTCTTCCGTCATTCCCGCGAAGGCGGGGATCCAACCATCCGCAGGCGCGAAAGGCGAAGTGGATTCCCGCCTTCGCGGGAATGACGGGGAGGGCTCAGTTGCGAGTCGTTAGCACCCCTGGCCGGGTTGACGATGCACTGCACAAAGCCCATTTGACCAATCGGATCATTTCGGTCCGATTGGACTCCTAAGCCACATGCGTCTTTCCAGCCTTGCCGACTATGCGGTCGTGATGATGAGCGCCGCGGCGCGTCATTGCGGCGGTATCGCGCGGTTGAATGCGACGCTGCTCGCGGAGGAGACCGGCGTACCGCTGCCGACTGTGCAGAAGCTGGTCAGCCGGCTGTCCGCCGCAGGGCTGATCGAGAGCACGCGTGGCACCGGCGGCGGCTTCCGCCTGTCGCGCCCACCCGCGATGATCTCGCTCGCCGACATCATCGAGGCGGTCGAGGGACCGATCGCGCTGACGTCGTGCGTCGATGGCGCGTCGCAGGATTGCTGCGTCGAGCAGACGTGCAAGGTGAAGCCGCACTGGAACGCCGTCAACGGCGCGGTCCGCGGTGCGCTCGCCGGCGTGTCGCTCGCCAGCCTCTCGCAAGCCCCCCTTTCGCAGGTGCCCGCATGACGCGCGCAGCGCCCAATCCCTTCCTTCGCGCCATTGCGCCTTCGCGTGAGAAGATTCTGTTCACGCAAAGGCGCAAAGGCGCGAAGATTTACGAGAGCCGCGCCGCGGCGGAGATGGAATGATGGCTACCCGGAACGCAGAGGCATACGCCGCCGCGAACAAGACGTACGAGTGGGGTTTCTCCTCGGACATCGAACAGGAATTCGCGCCCAAAGGTCTGTCGGAAGACACGGTGCGCTTCATTTCCGCCAAGAAGGGCGAGCCGCAGTGGATGCTCGACTGGCGGCTGAAGGCGTTCGCGTTGTGGCAGACGATGGAGGCGCCCGACTGGTCGAAGCTCAACGTGCCGCCGATCGATTACCAGGACGCGTATTATTACGCGGAGCCCAAGGCGAAGCCCAAGCTCGGGTCGCTCGACGAGGTCGATCCGGAGATCCTGCGCGTCTACGAGAAGCTCGGCATCCCGATCGGCGAGCAGAAGATGCTGGCCGGCGTAGTCGAGGATCCGCTGAACGAGGACGGCACGCCCAAGCGTCGCGTCGCGGTCGATGCGGTGTTCGACAGCGTCTCGGTCGCGACCACGTTCCGGAAGGAGCTGGAGGCCGCAGGCGTGATCTTCCGTTCGATCTCCGAGGCGATCAAGGAATATCCCGAGCTCGTCCGGAAATGGCTCGGCAAGGTCGTGCCGCAGCGCGATAACTATTTCGCGACGCTGAACTCGGCGGTCTTCTCCGACGGCACGTTCGTCTACATCCCGGAGGGCGTGCGCTGCCCGATGGAGCTGTCGACGTATTTCCGGATCAACGCCGAGAATACCGGGCAGTTCGAGCGCACGCTGATCGTGGCGGACAAGGGTTCGTACGTCTCGTATCTCGAAGGCTGCACCGCGCCGATGCGCGACGAGAACCAGTTGCACGCCGCCGTGGTCGAACTGGTCGTGCTCGACGATGCCGAGATCAAATATTCGACCGTGCAGAACTGGTATCCGGGCGACGAGAACGGCGTCGGCGGGATCTACAACTTCGTCACCAAGCGCGCGTTGTGCCAGGGCAAGAACTCGAAGGTCAGCTGGACCCAGGTCGAGACCGGCAGCGCGATCACGTGGAAATACCCCTCGTGCGTGCTGCTCGGCGATGGCTCGGTCGGCGAGTTCTATTCGGTCGCGGTGACGAACAATCGCCAGCAGGCCGATACCGGCACGAAGATGATCCACCTCGGCAAGAACACGCGCTCTACGATCGTGTCGAAGGGGATTTCGGCGGGGCGTTCGGACAACACGTACCGCGGGCTGGTGCGCGTCGCGCCGACCGCGGAGGGCGTGCGCAACTTCACCCAGTGCGACAGCCTGCTGCTGGGCGACCAGTGCGGCGCGCATACCGTGCCGTATATCGAGGTCCGCAACCCGTCCGCGCAGATCGAGCACGAGGCGACGACGTCGAAGATCTCCGAGGACCAGCTGTTCTACGCGATGTCGCGCGGGCTGGACCAGGAGGCGGCGGTGGCGCTGATCGTCAACGGCTTCGCGCGAGAAGTGCTGCAGCAGCTGCCGATGGAGTTCGCGGTGGAAGCGCAGAAGCTGCTGGGGATCAGCCTTGAGGGGTCGGTGGGGTGAGCAGTTTTTTGCTTGCTTTGTCGTTAGCGGCGGACCCGTTAGCCTTGGTCGGTGATGCTTCAGACAAACTCAGTCTCTGCGTATTTTCCAAGACTGAACAGTTTTCCCCTGCACACGAAAGTGCCGAAACGACCGTCAATGCCGCGCTCGCCGCATGCCTTACTGAGCGAGCCGATTTTCGAACGGCGCTACGCAAAAGTTTGAATGAGAAAAGTCCTTCGCTGTCGAAAGACGGGGCAAGGGAAGTTGAGCAAAAATCTTACGATCTGACAGTCGGAGCCGTTCGCGATCAAGCGCTGGTCCGTATTGTGACTGCAAGGGCCAAAAATGCTAAAAATTGAAAATCTCCACGCCGAGATCGACGGCAAGGAAATCCTCAAGGGCTTGTCCCTGACCGTAAACGCGGGCGAGGTGCACGCGATCATGGGGCCGAACGGGGCGGGCAAGTCTACGCTGGGCTATGTGCTCGGCGGGCGGCCCGGCTACGAGGTCAGCGCGGGCTCGGTGACGTTCGACGGCGTCGACCTGCTCGAGCTGGAGGCGCATGAGCGCGCCGCGGCGGGCGTGTTCCTCGGCTTTCAGTATCCGGTCGAGATCCCCGGCGTGTCGAACGTCCAGTTCCTCCGCGAGGCTCTCAACGCCCAGCGCGCGACGCGCGACGAGAAGCCGTTGTCGGGCGGCGAGTTCCTGAAGCTAGCGCGCGGTCAGGCGGATCTGCTCGGCATGGACTACGACATGCTCAAGCGGCCGGTGAACGTCGGCTTTTCGGGCGGCGAGAAGAAGCGCAACGAGATGGTTCAGATGGGCATCGTCAACCCGAAGTTCGCGATCCTCGACGAGACCGATTCGGGGCTCGACATCGATGCGCTGCGCGTCGTCGGCGACGGCATCAACCGCATCATGCGCGCGCCAGACAAGGCGGTGCTGCTGATCACGCATTATCAGCGGCTGCTGGATTACGTGGAGCCGGACTTCGTCCACGTGCTGGCGGACGGCAAGATCGTCCGCTCGGGCGGCAAGGACCTCGCCAAGCAGCTCGAGAGCGAAGGCTATGTGGGGATTGCCGCGTGAGTAGCCTGTCGCAAATCCTCCCCGGTACGGGGAGGGGGACCAGCGAAGCTGGTGGAGGGGGTTCTCCGCTGGACGTAGCGTCTGTGGAAGCCCCCCTCCACCCCACCGCTACGCGTCGCGGTCCCCCTCCCCGTGCCGGGGAGGATTTCAGGATCGGACTACCTTCGACGCGCGAGGAATCCTGGCGCTGGGGTGATCCGGCGGCGATCGCGGCTGCGGCCGAACTGCCTCGCGGCGTTGCGCTGGATGCGGGCGAGTGGTTTCTCGATTTGCCGGGTGCGCGGGCGGTGTTCGTCGATGGCGTGCTCGACGAGGACCGCAGCGATCTGCGGCACGTCACGATCGTCCCGATCGACGGCGGATCGCATACCCTTGGGCGTCGGACGACCGGCCTGGGCTGGTCCTTGCGCGTCGACGCGGATGCCACAGCCGAGCTGATTCAGATCGTACACATCGCCACGGGTGGCGACAACCAGCTTTCAGCGGAGATCGTTCTCGTCGCCGGCGCGAGCGCTTCCGTGATCGAGACGTATGTCGGGGCTGGCTGGTCGAACCGGTCGACGCGGATGATGCTCGGCAAGGGCGCTAAGTTGACGCGCGCGGTGCGGTTGCTTCAGGCCGGTGGCTTCGTGTCGTTGCGCGACGAGGTCGAGATCGGTGCCGAGGCGAGCCTGATCGTCACTGTGTTGGGCGCGGGCGATGCCGGGACGCGGATCGATGGGTCGATCACGGTGACGGGCGACGACGCGTTTGCCGAATATGGCGGCGCGTTGCTGACGCGGAACGACCAGCGGCAGGAGTGTGCGGTGTCGGTGCGGCATGCGGCGCTGAACGGGCAGAGCAAGCAGATTTGGCGTGCGGTCGCGGCGGACAAGTCGACGGCGAGCCTTGCGGCGCGGGTCGAGGTGGCGCGCGATGCGCAGAAGACCGACGGGGTGCAGTCGCTGCGCGGGTTGCTGTTGCAGCGCACCGCGACGGTGAATTTGAAGCCCGAGCTGGAGATCTTCGCGGACGACGTGAAGTGCGCGCATGGCGCGACGGTGGGCGAACTCGATCAGCGCGCGCTGTTCTACATGCAGAGCCGCGGTATTCCGCATGCCAAGGCGCAGGCGCTGCTCACGCGTGCGTTCGTCGGCGATGCGTTCGTGCAGATCGCGGACGAGACGGTGCGCGAGGCTTTCGTGGCTGATGCGGATGCGTGGCTGGAGCGGGCGTTGTGAATGATGTGACGCAAATCCTCCCCGGTACGGGGAGGGGGACCAGCGCAGCTGGTGGAGGGGGCTCTCCACTGGGCGTAACGCCTGTGGAAGCCCCCCTCCACCCCGCCGCTGCGCGTCGCGGTCCCCCTCCCCGTGCCGGGGAGGATGCGCTCGACCGCCTGTCGGACTTCCCGGCGATTCCAGAGGGCTGGGCGTATCTCGATACCGCTGCCACCGCGCAGAAGCCGCAGGTCGTGGTCGATGCAATCACGCGCGCGTATGGCGAGACCTACGCGACGGTGCATCGCGGCGTGTACCAGCGTTCGGCGGACATGACCGTCGCCTATGAGGCGGCACGGAAGGCGGTCGCGCGGTTCATCGGCGCGGGTTCGCCCGACGAGGTCGTTTTCGTCCGCGGTGCCACCGAAGGCATCAACCTTGTCGCGCAGTGCTGGGCCGGAACGCAGTTGAAGGCGGGCGACCGCATCCTGCTCTCGATGCTCGAGCATCACTCGAACATCGTGCCGTGGCAGATGATCGCGGAAGCGCGCGGCGTCGCGATCGACGTGTTGCCGTTGACGCCCGACCACCGTATCGATCTCGACGCGATGGAGCGGATGATCACGCCCGCGCACAAGCTGGTCGCGCTCGGGCATGTCTCGAACGTGCTCGGCTCGGTGCTCGACGCCAAGCGCGCGACCGAGATCGCGCATTCGGTTGGTGCGAAGATCCTGCTCGACGGGTGCCAGTCGGTGCCGCGGATCACGGTCGACGTTAAGGCGATCGGCTGCGATTTCTACGTGTTCTCGGGGCACAAACTGTACGGGCCGACCGGGATCGGCGTGCTCTGGGCCAAGCCGGAACTGCTCGACGCGATGCCGCCTTACCAGGGTGGCGGGTCGATGATTGACAAGGTGTCGTTCGCGAAGACCACCTACGCGCCGCCACCCGGACGGTTCGAGGCGGGGACGCCGCATATCGTCGGTGCGCTCGGGCTGCATGCGGCGATCGAGTATGTCGAGAGCATCGGGCTCGACGCGATCCACGCGCACGAGACCGCGCTGGTGACCGCGACGCGTGAGGCGCTGTCGGGGATCAATTCGGTGCGCCTCTATGGCCAGGCGGACTCGGCGGGGATCGTGAGCTTCACGATTCTGGGGGTTCATCCGCACGACATCGGCACCATATTGGACGAGGAGCGCGTCGCGATCCGTGCCGGCCATCACTGCGCGCAGCCGTTGATGGAGGCGCTGGGCGTCGAGGCGACCGCACGCGCGAGCTTTGGCGTGTATAACGGGCCGGCGGACGTCGAGGCGCTAGTGCGCGGTATCGAGCGAGTAACGAGGATCTTCAAATGAGCGATCGGTTCGAGATCGAGGAAGTGGATGCGGTCCAGTCGCCGCCCAAGGCGCGCGTCGTGATGGAGACGGACTCCGACGCGGAGCGCAAGCGTGATTATCTCGCGGGTTTCCTGGCGCAGAAGCCGCAGGTGGATTCGCCCGGCGAGCCCGGTGGCGCGGTGTACGATGCGATCATCGATGCGCTGAAGGAGATCTATGATCCCGAGATCCCGGTGAACATCTACGATCTCGGGCTGATCTACGGCGTCGAGGTGACCGAGGACGGGCATGCGGTGGTGGCGATGACGCTGACGACGCCGAACTGTCCTGTCGCGGAGTCGATGCCGGCGGAGGTCGAGATGCGCGTCGGGTCGGTGCCGGGGGTCGGGTTCGCGGAAGTGAACCTGGTCTGGGATCCGCCTTGGGATCCGCAGAAGATGTCGGACGAGGCGAAGCTCGAACTGGGCATGCTCTGACTTCTGCTTCCCCTCCCGCAGGCGGGAGGGGGCAGGGGGTGGGCACGCGCTCACCTTGCGAACGACGGTGATGAGTGGCTGGCCGGGAGCCCACCCCCGGCCCCTCCCGCTTACGGGAGGGGGGAAGGAAGGACGATCATGGCGACGACATTGCGAGCACGGCCGGCGGCGCTGAACCTCACGGCGACGGCACACGCGCGGATCGCCGACCTGATGGCGCGCGCGCCGGCGGAAGCGATCGGGGTGAAGTTGTCGACACCTAAGCGTGGGTGTTCGGGGCTGGCCTATTCGGTGGATTACGTGACTGAGGCCAAGCCCTTCGACGAGCGGATCGATACGCCGGGGGGGACCTTGTTCGTCGATGGCGGATCGATCCTGTATCTGATCGGGTCGACGATGGACTGGGTCGAGGACGACTTCACCGCCGGGTTCGTGTTCCAGAACCCGAACGCCAAGGGTGCTTGCGGGTGCGGGGAAAGCTTCACCGTTTGAGGCCCAGCGTTAGCTAGTTTGTGTCCCCGCGAAGGCGGAGACCCAGTCTGGGCTCCCGCCTTGGCGGGAGAACAAAGACGAGCGGACTGCCGTTCGATTTCGGCTCCCCTTCTACCACCCCGGCGAAGGCAGGGGCCCAATTGGGAAACGCTGCTGACATAGCGCTGCGCATCGTCACGATGACCTCGCCAACTGGACCCCGGCCTCCGCCGGGGAGGATATTGGCGCTCGGGTAAGTGGATGGCCGCTGGCCTTGCCCGCTGGTCCCGTCCTGTGCCACTCCCCGCGCAACAAAAGGGGATATCCGTGGCCAGCCTGTTTCGCCGAAAAATCGTCACCGAGCAGCCTCCCGAGCATCAGCTCGCACGGACCTTGTCGTGGCCGCACCTCGTGGCGATGGGGGTCGGTGGGATCGTCGGCACCGGCATCCTAACTCTGATCGGCGTGGGGGCAGGGCTCGCCGGGCCTGCCGTGATCCTGTCGTTCGTCATAGCCGGCGGGATCTGTGCCTGCGCGGCGCTCGCCTACGCCGAGATGGCGACGATGATCCCCGCCTCGGGCAGCGCATACACCTATAGTTACGTCGTGCTCGGCGAGCTGATCGCGTGGGTGATCGGCTGGAGCCTCATCCTCGAATATTCGCTCGTGGTGTCGACCGTCGCGGTCGGTTGGTCGGGCTATGCCGCGCCATTGTTGCGCGGTGCGTTCGGCTTCCCCGAAGCGCTGACGCTCAGCCCCGAGCTCGGCGGCATCCTCAACGTCCCCGCGATCTTCATCATCGCGGTCGTCGCCGGCGTGCTGTCGTTCGGCACGCGCGAGAGTGCGACGCTGAACGCAGTGCTGGTCGGCGTGAAGATGATCGCGCTCGCCGTGTTCGTGTTCATCGCGCTGCACTATTTCAACAGCGCCAACCTCCACCCGTTCATGCCCTACGGTTTCCCCAAAGCGGTCGCCCCCGATGGCGCCGAGCGCGGCGTCATGGCGGCGGCAGCGATCATCTTCTTCGCGTTCTACGGGTTCGACGCGATCTCCACCGCGGCGGAGGAAACCAAGAACCCAGGCCGCGATCTTGCGATCGGGATCGTCGGGTCGATGGTCGCGTGCATCGCGATCTACATCCTCGTCGCGGTCGCCGCGGTCGGCGGGCTGCCCTACACCAAGTTCGCCGGCAGCGCCGAGCCACTCGCGCTGATCCTGCGCGAGATCGGCCGCCCCGGGTTTGCGACCTTCCTCGGCGCGTCGGCCGTGATCGCGTTGCCGACGGTGCTGCTCGCGTTCCTGTTCGGCCAGAGCCGCATCTTCTTCACGATGGCGCGAGACGGGTTGCTGCCGTTGAGCCTCGCCAAGGTCTCGAAGCGAGGTGCCCCCGTCCGCATCACCTGGATCACCGCGGCGATCGTCGCGGTGATCGCAGGCCTGTTGCCGCTCGCCGAGATCGCCGCGCTCGCCAACGCGGGCACGCTCGCCGCGTTCGTCGCGGTCTGCGCGTGCATGCTGGTGATGCGCCGCCGTGCGCCCGATGCGATCCGGACGTTCCGCGCGCCCGCCGCGACGCTGGTCGGGACGATCGGCATCCTTGGCTGCCTGTACCTCTTCTTCAGCCTCCCCTCGAAGACGCAGCTCTATTTCGGGCTGTGGAACCTGCTCGGCCTCGTGATCTACTTCGTCTATGCGCGGCCGAGGGCGCTCGCCGAATGAGCGGCTGGACGATCGGCATCATCGGCGGGTCGGGGCTGTACGCGGTCGACGGGATCGAGGATGGCCGCTGGCAGACGGTCGAAACGCCGTGGGGCGAGCCATCGGACGCGATCTACACCGGCCGCGTCGGGCATGCCGGCGTCGCGTTTTTGCCACGGCATGGCCGAGGCCACCGCATCTCTCCCTCGGAGCTCAACGCCCGCGCGAACATCGATGCGCTCAAGCGGCTCGGCGTGACCGACGTTCTGGCCGTGTCGTCGGTCGGCTCTCTGGTCGAAGCGCGGCCGCCCGGCAGCTTCACCGTCGTCGACCAGTTCATCGATCGTACCAAAGGGCGGCCGTCGAGCTTCTTCGGGACGGGCCTCGTCGCGCATGTCTCGATGGCGGATCCGGTCTGCCCGCGCCTGTCACGCTATGCCGCCAACGCCGCGCGCGGAGCCGGCGCGCAGGTCGACGACCGCGGCACCTATCTCGCGATGGAAGGCCCGCAATTTTCAACCCGCGCGGAAAGCCGGCTGTACCGCCAATGGGGCTGCGACGTCATCGGCATGACCGCGATGCCCGAGGCGAAGCTCGCGCGGGAGGCGGAGCTTCCGTACGCGCTGGTCGGAATGGTGACGGATTACGATTGCTGGCGGGAAGATGAGGCTGGCGTCGACGTTGCGCAGGTGATCGCGCAACTCGGCGCGAATGCGGCCAAGGCCCGCGCGATGGTGATGGCGCTCCTCCGCGCGTTACCCGCAGAGCGTCCGGCATCGCCGATCGACACCTGCTTGGACAGCGCGATCATCACCGCCGGCGAGGCGCGCGATCCGGCTCTGGTCGCGAAGCTCGCCATCGTTGCCGGCCGGGCCTTGCGCAGATAACGCGGTTCGAGGCTGAACCACGGGGCGACATGCTGGCCATGTCGCCCCGAGCGCCCGTTGCGCGTTACTTCTCAACGATCGTCGCAACCGTTCTCGTGTCGCCGATCGCCGCCTTCGGCATGTCGAGCCCGTCGGCGCTCCACTGCGTCGCGGTCTTGCACGTCTTGCGCTGAAGATGGCTGCCGGTGACGGCCGGATCGGTCACGCAGTATTTCTGCGTCTTCGCGTCGTATTTCAGTTCGGTCGTCGGTTGCGATCCACCGGCAGCGAGAACCGGTGCGGCGGAGACGAGCGCGGTGGCGACGATGAGGCTCTTGAGGATGAACGATGACATAAGGGCGTCCTTCGGATCGTTGGTGTTGCAACCCGATCGGATTGCATGACCACCAATGCACCGCGTGTGCCAGTTTGTTAGTACAGCGACACGCTACGTTCAACACACTAACAAATCGTCATAATTTGTCGAATGTCTTCCAGGGCCGCTAGCATCACGCACCGAACGCAACACCATGATCTGGCGCGCGATGCGGAAGGTTGGTGCGTTTACCGCTCCAGCAGCCGCGGCATCAGCTCGACGAAGTTGCAGGGCCGGTGGCGGCTGTCGAGCTGGTCGCGGAGGATGCCGTCCCAGCCGTCCTTCACCGCGCCGGTCGAGCCGGGCAGCGCGAATATGTACGTGCCGTGCGACACGCAGGCGCACGCGCGCGACTGGACGGTCGACGTGCCGATCGTCTGGTAGCTGAGCATGCGGAAGAGTTCGCCGAAGCCGGGGATCATCTTTTCGGCGACCTGTTCGACCGCTTCGGGAGTCACATCGCGCCCGGTCACGCCGGTGCCGCCGGTGGTGATGATGCAGTCGATCTCCGGATCGCCGATCCACGCATGCAGGCGCGAGACGATCGTCTCGACGTCGTCCTTCTCGATCCGGCGGTCGGCGAGGACGTGGCCCGCCTCGGTCAGCCGCGCGACCAAAGTGTCACCCGAGCGATCCTCGGCAAGCCCACGCGTGTCCGACACCGTCAGCACGGCGATCCGAACCGGCAGGAAAATCCGGCTTTCATCGATCGGCATGAAACTCAGTCCGCGCGCGTGACAGTGGTGGATTGCGGCCCGACACTGGCATTGACGGCAACGGTGGCGTTCAAGGGCGCGGTGCTGGCGCGGTATTGCGTATAGGGTCTGGCGGCCATCCGCACCGCGGTCGCGCCCGGCAGCCCGGGGAAGCGCGGCCACATGCCCTGCGCGAGCGCGTTGCGGCTGCTCGATGCCTTCTTGCCGCCCTGCGCCTCGTACATCCAGTAATTGCGCAGCACGGTGGTCACGTAGCCGCGCGTTTCCCAATACGGAATGCTCTCGATATACAGCAGCGGATCGCCGTTATCGTGGACGATCGCGTTCCAGTCGCCGACCGGGCGCGGGCCTGCGTTATACGCCGCGATCACCTTGGGCAGCAGCCCGCCGGTGACGCCCGCCATGTCACGCAGCCGTTCGAGATGACGCTGGCCGACGTCCATGTTGGTGCTCGGCTTGGTCAGCGCCTTCACGTCGATCGAGGTGCCACGCTCGCGCGCGAAATCGGTCGCGGCTGCGGGCATGATCTGCATCAGGCCGTACGCGCCGGCCGGGCTCTTCACGGTGTTGCGGAACCGCGATTCCTCGAGCGTGTGTGCGTAGACCAGCGCCTTGTCGATGTGCCAGCCGCTATCGGGCGTCCAGTTCGGCGTCGGATAGCGCGCCTCGGCGGTCGACGTGATCCCCTGCGGGCAATTGTGCGCAAGCCACACGGTCGTCGCGGGCAGGCTCAGCGCTTCCGCCACGCGCACCAGATTGCCGAACTCGCGCGGGTCGCCGATCTTGGCCTGCTGGCGGATCACGGTATCGGCCAGATCGGTCTCGCCGACCTCGACCAAAGCGGCGGCGACGCGGACGTTCGGGCGGTTGCCGACGATTTTCCAGTCGCTCGCGACCAGCCCACCGACCGACGTGCCCTTGTCCCTCATCGCAAGCTGCTGACGTGCGAGCTGGCCGTAGAAGCTCTCGCCGAACTGCGCCGCCGCCTTCAGCCGACCCTCGATCTTGTCGGGGCGCGAGCAGACCATGTCCGCGCGCGACGCCCAGTATAGCGCGGCCGCGCGCAGATCGACGTCGCCGGCGCGTGCCGCGACACCCTCGAACCCGGTCTCGGCATTCGCGCAGTCATTCTGCCGCCACGCCGACAGCGCGCCGACCCAGCGACCCTGGACGGCCCAGTCGCCGACGCCGTCCTGTGCCTTCGCCGCCATCACGCGCGCGTTCACGTCGTCGCCCTGGAGGAAATAGATCCACGCGATCTTCTGCTGCCATTCGGTCAGCGCTTCCGGAGTAAGCCCTGGCGTGCTTTCCAGCAGCGACTGCGCCTCGCGACCCATGTCCGCCTTGACGTAGGGCTGCATCTTCATCGCGAGATCGGCGGCGATCATGTCGCCCTGCAGGCTTTTCGCACGGACGCGACGCGGCGCGCCGTCCTGCCAGATCAAGCGCTGCGCTACGGGCAGGGGCGGCAAACCGACCGCGCCGCGCGTCGTCGCAAGACGCGAGATCTGCGCGGCTTCGGGCAGTTCGGGCGCTTCGTTGAGCAGCGCGACCAGCGGCTCCATCTCGACGCGCGGCGACCCCTTCGCCGTATACATCTCGGCGCGCGCGATCGCGTGCAGCGGGCCGGGCTTCATCGTGTCGAGCCCGATCTGCGCGTCGGTCCACTTGCCGTCGCGGATCGCCGCGAACACCGTTTTGTAGGCCTCGCGCTGGCTGGCATCGAGCTGGTCGGGGATCTGCTCCAGCGTCGGCGCACCGACCAGCTTGGTCGTCCCGAGCCGCGCATCGCCGGCAGGCTCGCCCGCGGCGGTCGCCGCCAAGGCCGGGAGGGGGAGGGCGCTGAGGCCCAGGGCGATCGCCGCCCAGGAAACCGATCGGATCCGAATCATCTCACACCCTCTTGCGACGTCAGTCCGCGCATCAACATCTGCAAATCCTTCCAGGCCTCGGCCTTGGCCGCGGGCTTCTCGATCAGAAACCGCGGATGAAAGCTCGCGACCACACCGGTCTCGCTGGAAGCTTCGCCAGACGCCGAACCGGACCCCGTTTGTCCGGTCTTATGGTTAAATCCGTGCAAACGCCCGCGCGCCGCCTGTAATTCCGTCCCGAGGATCGCACGGCTCGCCGCATTGCCCAGCAACAGCAACCGCTGGGGCGCAACCAACCCGATGTGATGCTTGGCGATTTCCGACAGCCGCGCCTCGACCTCGCTCTGGATCCGTCCCGCGGTCGGCCGCTTTGCGCACACCGCCGCGAGGTGCACTTCGTCGCGCGTAAGTCCGATCGCCGCGAGCATCTTGTCGAGCAACCGTCCCGACGCGCCACTCAGCAACGCACCGGCATCGCCATCGTCCCGGTCCGGGCAATCGACAAGCACCATGACCGTAGCGTCAGCCGGACCTACGGCAGCGAGCGAAACCCCGCTCCAGTCCGCCTCGGGAACCTCCGCGCCGCTCCGCCAGGTGAGGAAATCAGCCAGCAAAGTCGGCATCGCGGACGGTGCGACGACCGGTGCAGCAGGCGCAGCGGAGGGCGCGACAAGCGGTTCGGGTGCCGCGAACCAGTCGCGCGGGACGTCGTCGACCAGCGTGTCGACGCCAGCCTCGTGCCACCAATCGAGCGCGCTCGCGGCGGCGTTTCGCCAATCGATGGTTTGATCCGCCCCCACAGGGTAACCTATGCTGCATGGTTGACGTGGCGGTCAACTCGCGCAATCGCCATATTGGACAAGATGGTGCCGGCCCGAGCCCGAACGAAGGGTGGGGCGCAAAGCTATGGCAAGAGGGGACATCCCCCGGGAGACGATGATGACGACACGTGAATCGATGCCGTACGACGTGGTGATCGTCGGCGCTGGCCCGGCCGGTCTCTCGGCAGCGATCCGCCTGAAACAGCTGGCGGCCGAGAAGGACGCTGAGATCAGCGTCTGCGTGCTCGAAAAGGGCTCCGAAGTCGGTGCGCATATTCTCTCCGGGGCAGTGATCGATCCCAAGTCTCTCGACGAACTGCTGCCGAACTGGCGCGAGGACGGCTGCCCGCTCGCCGAGGTCCCGGTGACCGAGAACCATCACTGGATCCTGACCAAGACGAAGAAGAGCGAGATGCCGCACTTCGTCACGCCCTCGTTCATGCACAACAAGGGCACGTACACCGGTTCGCTCGGCAATCTCTGCCGCTGGCTCGCGGGCAAGGCGGAGGAACTCGGCGTCGAGATCTTCCCGGGGTTCGCAGCAGCAGAAATCCTGTTCAACGAGGACGGCTCGGTGAAGGGCGTCGCGACCGGCGACATGGGCGTCGCGCGCGACGGCACGCACAAGGGCGACTACACCCCCGGCCTCGAACTCCACGCCAAATACACCTTCTTTTCGGAAGGGTGCCGCGGTCACCTCACCAAGGAACTGATCCGAAATTTCGCGCTCGACAAGGACAGCGATCCGCAGGTCTACGGCCTCGGCATCAAGGAGCTGTGGGACATCGATCCCGAACTCCATGTCCCCGGCCGCGTCATCCACACGCAGGGCTGGCCGCTGTCCGAGACCGACGGCTCGAACGGCGGCGGCTGGATCTATCACCAGGCGAACGGGCAGGTCTCGATCGGCTTCGTCACATGGCTGAACTACACCAACCCGTATCTCTCGCCGTTCAGCGAGATGCAGCGCTGGAAGACGCATCCCGAGATCGCCGCGCTGCTGAAGGGCGCCAAGCGCGTCAGCTACGGCGCGCGTGCGATCAGCGACGGCGGTTTGCAGTCGATCCCCAAGCTCGTCATGCCCGGCGCGGCGCTGATCGGCGACAGCGCCGGCTTCCTCAACGTGCCGCGGATCAAGGGCACGCATACCGCGATGAAGTCCGGCATGATGGCCGCCGAAGCCGCGGTCGAGGCGATCATCTCGCAGCGCGGCCATGACGAACTCGCCGCCTATCCCGAGGCGTTCGAGAAATCGTGGGTCAAGAAGGAGCTGTCGGTCGTCCGCAACGTCGCGCCGCTGGTCAAGAAGTTCGGCGACCTGGTCGGTTCGGGGCTCGCCGGCATCACGATGTGGATGGAGCATCTCGGCATCAAGGTGCCTTTCACGATGCACCACCACCCCGACAATGAGAGCCTGTGGCGCAAGGATCTCGTCAAGCCGATCGTCTATCCGAAGCCCGACGGTGTCCTGACGTTCGATCGCCTCTCGTCGGTGTTCGTCTCGAACACCAACCACGAGGAGGACCAGCCGGTCCACCTGACGCTCAAGGACGCGAGCGTGCCCATCGAATACAACCTGCCGATGTACGACGAGCCCGCGCAACGCTATTGCCCGGCCGGCGTTTACGAAGTCGTCGGCGAGGACACGTCCGATCCGAAGTTCGTCATCAACGCGCAGAACTGCGTCCACTGCAAGACCTGCGACATCAAGGACCCCACCCAGAACATCAACTGGGTCGTACCCGAGGGCGGCGGAGGCCCCAATTATCCCAACATGTAAGCGGCTAAAAATTGCGCCCCTGGTTCTCGCGTTCGGCGTCGTCGTGGCAACCCCTGCCACGGCAACGCCGGCGGATCTTGCCGCGTATCTGAAGGCCCGCGCCGCCGACGCTGCCGGCGAAACCGGCCTGGCCGCCGCCAGCTACGCGAAGGTGCTGGCGGCCGCACCCGACGATCCGGTCGTCGCGATCCGCGCCTATCGCGAGGCGCTGGAGGCCGGCGATATGCCGCTCGCCACCCGCGCCGTCGCGGTGCTGAACAAGGCCGGCGTAGCCCCCGCCGACGCAGCGCTGATCCCGCTCGCCGATGCCGCCCGCCGCAACGACGCGAAGGCCGCCGGCGCAGCGATCGCCACGTTGTCGAGCGGCCCCCTCGTGGTCCTCGCCCCCTCGCTCCAGGCGTGGGTAGCGCATGCGGAAGGTCGCGACCCCGAACCGTCGCTAGCGACCGCAGCGAAAGACCCCGTCGCGAACCGCTTCGCTACGGAAACGCGCGCGCTGATCGCCGCAGCACCGCGCAAGCAGACGCTGTCGATCGGCGTCTCGCGGTTGCTCGCGCGCCTAGCCAGCGACCTTAGCGCTGGCGAACCCTCGCCACTCTCGATTGCGCTCACCCAGGCAGCCCTGCGCGCCGACCCGAATTACGACGCGGCGCGCGTGCTCCTCGCCGACGCGCTCGCCCGCAACAAGCTGGTCGACCGCGCGCTCGTCGTGCTCGACGGCGTCGACGCCAAGAGCCCGTCCGCCCCGGCAGCCGCCGCCGAACGCATCGACATCCTCGCCACCGCCGACCGCAGCGGCGAAGCGCTCGCCGCCGCCAAGAACCGCGTCGACCAGAAGGGTTCGGCGCCCGCCGACTGGCAACGCTACGCCGACCTGCTGCTGACCACCGGCAACCCCGCCGAAGCCGCGACCTGGTACCAGCGCATCATCGCCGCCGACGGCGCGAAGGGCGGCAGCTGGGGCAATTGGCTGCAATATGGCGGCGCGCTCGACCAGGCTGGCCGCTGGCCCGAAGCGCGCGATGCACTCGAAAAGGCCGTCGCCCGCGGCCCCGCGCAACCGCTCGCGCTCAACTATCTCGGTTTCGCGCAAGTCGAGCACGGCGACGACATCCCCGCCTCGATCAAGCTGCTCGAACGCGCCAGCCGGATCGACCCGACCAACGCGTCGATCACCGACTCGCTGGGCTGGGCCTACCACCTCTTCGGCAACACCGCCCGAGCGCTCCCCCTGCTCGAAACCGCCGCACAGGCCGAACCCACCAACGCCGAAATCGCCGACCACCTCGGCGACGCCTATTGGAGCACCGGCCGAAACTACGAAGCGCGCTACGCCTGGCGCGCCGCCTTGCTGACCGCCGAACCCGCAGACACGGCGCGCATAACCGCCAAGATCGCCAACGGCCTCCCGCCAAAAGCCCGCCGCTGAAACCCCTCTCCCACCGGAAGAGGGAAGGGGCCCGCAGGCATGGGGAGGGCAGACGAGTTGACGGCAAAGGGGCCGCTTCGCGAGATCACAACGAATTTGAGTGGCGGACGAGCCACGGAAGATCGTGACAACGCCAGCAACTAGCGAGGTGCACGGCACCTCAGGTCCGCCGTCATCCTGACGAAAGTCAGGATCCAGAGCCAAGCACGGTACCAATCGTTACCCTGGATCCTGACTTTCGTCAGGATGACGCGCTTAAACCCGCGGACATCACGCGTATTACGCTAAGCTGCGCTAGACCCCTTCGCTGCCAACTCCCGAGACCCCCAATGCCCGCCATCACCGAACCCGCCTCCGCCAAGATCAACCTGGCCCTCCACGTCCGCCGCCGCCGCCCCGACGGCTACCACGACCTCGAAACGCTCTTCGCCTTCGCCACCGACGGCGACCTGATCACGGTAGAACCCGCCCAAACTAACAGCTTCACCATAACCGGCCCCTTCGCCGCAGCCCTCCTCCCAAACACCCCCCCGGCGAAGGCCGGGGCCCAATTGGGAACGGACAATGACGAAGCACCGCGCTCGTCCAGCGCCACTCCAGGCAACGCCCCCTGGCAAGGCAACCTCGTAACCGCCGCAGCAGACGCCTTCACCACCGCCTTCGCCCCAGAAGCCCACCACGCCATAACCCTAGAAAAGCACCTCCCCATCGCCTCGGGCATAGGCGGAGGCTCAGCCGACGCCGCCGCCACGCTCCGCGCACTGGCCCGCCTCCACGGCGTCCCCCCAACCGACCCCCGCCTCCACGACATCGCCGCAAAGCTCGGCGCCGACGTCCCCGCCTGCCTGGCCAACCGCACCACGCTAGGCACTGGCAAAGGCGACACCCTCACCACCCTCGAAGGCCTGTCCGGCACGCCCCTCCTGCTCGTAAACCCAGGCGTCGCGGTCTCCACCGCCGCCGTCTTCAAGACCTGGGACGGCCACGACCTAGGCCCGATCCCCGAAGGCAATCTCCTCGACCGCGCGCTTGAAGGCCGCAACGACCTGGAACGCCCCGCGCTGGCCCTCGCCCCCGCAATCGCCGAAGTCCGCACCCTCCTCGACAAGGCGCACGGCGTCCTCCTGTCCAGAATGTCCGGCTCCGGCGCCACCTGCTTCGCCCTGTTCGAAACTCCCGAAACCAGAAACACCGCCGCCACCGCCGCCCAAGCCAAAGGCTGGTGGACGCTCGCGACAACCCTCGCCTGATCGATCGGCCCGCATCCCGGCATCTGATCGTCGCCCACGCCACCGCGCCGCCACCGCGCCGCCACCGCCCGTCATCCTGACGAAAGTCAGGATCCAGAGCGCCAAACGAAACCGCCCGTCACAACCAGTTCCCGACACCATCGATGAGTCGATCGCCGCCAAACCCGCGCTCGAACAACCGGAACCGTTCTCGACCAAACTCTGCCCGGCCCATCTCGTCATCTCAGACGTGTTCGGCACTTATCCCCTTCGAACACGTGTGAGTCCGCAGTCATACGGCATCACGCCCTTCCCTTGTTCTCCCGCGAAGGCGGGAGCCCAGTCTGGATCCCCGCCTTCGCGGGGAGACATGTCTTACTTGCGCGCAAGGGACAGCCACCGCCGTGTTCAGAGGGCCAGCGCTCCGCGGACTCAATGGTCGACGAGCGCGGAACGGTGGATGCTGGACCAAGCCCCGCATGACTAGGCTCGGCAACCAATCGCGGCCGTTGCCAAACGTCCACCTTTTCCAGAAAACCAACCGTTCCCCACTTGTTCCAAAAGAACAAAGAGAATACATGGTGTTTGACGCGTTGAATGGCACGCGCGCTTGCTTTAGCGATGGGAGCATATTCGATGGCCGCTAATCTGAAAGTGATCGACACCGGCATGGCAACCGCAACGAACGACCGGCAGAAGGCGCTCGACGCCGCGCTCGCGCAGATCGACCGCGCCTTCGGCAAGGGCTCGGCAATGCGCCTGGGCTCCAAGGAAACCATGCAGGTCGAGGTCATCTCGACCGGCTCGCTCGGGCTCGATATCGCGCTCGGCGTCGGCGGCCTGCCGCGCGGCCGCGTGATCGAGATCTACGGTCCGGAAAGCTCGGGCAAGACCACGCTCGCGCTCCACGTGATCGCCGAAGCGCAGAAGGGCGGCGGCACCGCGGCGTTCGTCGATGCCGAGCACGCGCTCGACCCGGTCTATGCCAAGAAGCTCGGCGTCAACATCGACGAGCTGATCGTCTCGCAGCCCGACACCGGCGAGCAGGCGCTCGAGATCGTCGACACGCTGGTCCGCTCAAACGCGATCGACGTACTCGTCGTCGACTCGGTCGCGGCGCTCGTGCCGCGTGCCGAAATCGAAGGCGAGATGGGCGACAGCCATGTCGGCCTCCAGGCCCGCTTGATGTCGCAGTCGTTGCGCAAGCTCACTGGTTCGATCAGCCGCTCGCGCTGCATGGTGATCTTCATCAACCAGCTCCGCATGAAGATCGGCGTCATGTACGGCAACCCCGAGACGACGACGGGCGGCAACGCGCTGAAGTTCTACGCCTCGGTCCGTCTCGACATCCGTCGCATCGGCGCGATCAAGGCCGGCGAAGAGGTGACGGGCAACCAGACCCGCGTGAAGGTCGTCAAGAACAAGGTCGCCCCGCCGTTCAAGCAGGTCGAGTTCGACATCATGTACGGGCAGGGCGTCTCGAAGCTCGGCGAGATCCTCGATCTCGGCGTGAAGGCGGGCCTGGTCGAGAAGTCCGGCGCCTGGTTCAGCTATGACAGCGTGCGCCTCGGCCAGGGCCGCGAGAACTCGAAGACGTTCCTCAAGGACAACCCCGAAACCGCCGACCGCCTCGAAAAGCAGATCCGCGCGCGCACCGATAAGGTCGCCGAGGAAATGATGGCTGGCCCCGAAGAAGGCGACGACGCGTAACCCTACGTTCCCTCTCCCTCAGGGGAGAGGGAGGGGCCCATTGCCTCCGCAATGGGAGGGGGCACGCGGGACATGATGCGTAGTACATGGATCATCGTGGCCGAGCATATGCGCGGCCGATGATTCAAACGCGTGGTAAACCAACACCGCGCCAATCTACCCACGGCACCACCCCAGCGAAGGCCGGGGCCCAATTGGTATGACCCCGCAAACAGAGTCCTGTGCCAAGCCAAGCCTTGTTGAATCATCCACTCTGTGTTTGGCAACACGCCCATGTACGCTTGATATCTTGCACCCTCTTGTTCTCCCGCGAAGGCGGGAGCCCAGTCTGGATCCCCGCCTTCGCGGGGAAACAAGGACGAGCGACGCAACGGGCTCGGGAAAGCCTCGAAATCCTGCAACGCCAAACCGTCACCAGCGTCTATACTTCCTATACTTCACTCCTAACCACCGCCCCGACCGCAACCGAAAAAGCACCCCAGCCCATGACCACCGCCTACGACTGGACCGGCAGAATAGGCGACGTCTGGGCCGAGGAATGGCGTCGAACCGACCGCAGCTTCACCAACTTGACCCCGCATCTGAACGCCGCGATCCTCACCGCCCCCACCCCCCAAACCCGCAAGATCATCGATATAGGCTGCGGCGCCGGAGCGACCGCGTTAGCCACCGCGCAAGCGCTCCCGAACGCGCAGATAACCGGCATAGATCTCTCACCAAACCTGATCGAGATCGCCAAACACCGCGCCAAAACCGTATCCAACGCCCGCTTCGAGTGCGCGGACATCACCGCCGCCGCCCTGAACCACGCGCCAATCGACCTCTACGTCTCGCGCCACGGCGTCATGTTCTTCGCCGACCCCGTCGCCGCCTTCACGACATTAGCCGAAGCCGCCGCTCCCGACGCGGCGCTAGTCTTCTCCTGTTTCGCCGACCGCGCGGCCAACCGCTGGGCCACCGAAACCATCACCGCGACGGGCGGCAATGCCGACGCGCCAGCAACCACCGCACCCGGCCCCTTCGCTTTCGCCGACCCGACCTACGTCGCGAGCATCCTCGAGAAATCGGGCTGGCATGTCGCGTCACCCGAGCGTGTCGAATTCGCCTACCGAGCAGGGGAGGGCGCCGATCCTGTAACCGACGCCGTCGACTATTTCCGCCGCATCGGCCCAGCCGCCTCCGCCATCCGCGACGCCGCCCCCGAGGAACGCGAGCGCCACATCGCGCGTCTCACCCAGGTCTGTGACCGGTACCGACACGGTGACACGGTGGAATTCCCCGCCGCCGCCTGGATCTGGACTGCGCGCAAATCGTCCGAATAGAAAACAGGGGGCTCAGCATGATCATCGTCCACCACCTCGAAAACTCGCGATCGCAGCGGATCCTGTGGATGCTCGAGGAACTCGGCCTCCCCTATGAGATCAAGCGCTACGAGCGGGACAAGGCAACGATGCTCGCCCCGCCCGAACTCAAGAAGGTCCATCCGCTCGGCAAGTCGCCCGTGATCGAAGATGATGGCCAGGTGGTCGCCGAAACGGGCGCGATCGTCGAATATCTCGTCGACAAGGCGGACGGCAAGCTCGGCGCCCCGGCCAACCGCGCCGACGCACTGCGCTACCGCTTCTGGCTCCACTACGCCGAAGGCTCGATGATGCCGCCGCTGCTCCTGAAGCTCGTCCTCGCGCGCATTCCGATCCTGGGGAAGGCAGCGACCAAGAAGATTCAGCCGATGATCGACGTCCACCTCGACTATGTCGAATCTGAGCTGTCACAGCGCCCCTGGTTTGCCGGCGTCGAGATGACCGCCGCGGACATCATGATGAGCTTCCCCGTCGAAGCCGCGCGCAGTCGCGGCGGCCTGAACGAGTCGCGCCCCGCGACGATCGCATGGCTGGCAAAGGTCCACGCACGACCTGCCTATCAGGCCGGCCTAAAAAAGGGCGGCCCCTACGCGTACGCCTGACCCGCCGCGATAGGGTCCGAAGGTATCCGAACCCCTCCGTCATCCTGGGCTCGACCCAGGATCCAGAGCCACAGACATCGGCGCTCGTGGCTCTGGATCCCAGCGTTCGCTGGGATGACGTAAGAGGGGAGGCGTCACCCCCGATAAATAGAGCGTCTAAGCCTGCCCAGGCGTAATCTTCTCATAGCTGTCCACGTTGGTCTTCGGCCCATGCCCGGTCGGCGCAACCGGCGGATCACGATCGGCCGGCTCACGCTCGTCGAGCCCGCCCTCCCATTTCGCCACCACGGTCGCCGCCACTGCATTCCCGATCACGTTCGTCGCCGACCGCCCCATGTCGAGAAAATGATCCACCGCCAGGATCAGCAGGATCCCCGCCTCCGGGATGTTGAACATCGACAACGTCCCCGCGATCACCACCAGCGACGCCCGCGGTACGCCTGCGATGCCCTTCGACGTCACCATCAGCACCAGCAGCATCGCGATCTGCTGCCCGATCGGCATGTGGATGCCGTAGGCCTGCGCGATGAACAGCGACGCGAACGTCATGTACATCATCGACCCGTCGAGATTGAACGAATAGCCCAGCGGCAGCACGAAGCTCGCGATCCGCGGCGGCACGCCGAACCGGTCGAGCGCCTCCAGCGTCCGCGGATATGCCGCCTCCGACGATGCCGCCGAGAACGCCAGGATCAACGGATCGCGGATATACCGCACCAGCAACCGCGTCCGCGGTCCGATCAGCAGGAACGCGATCCCGATCAGCACCGCCCACAGCAGCGCGAGCCCAATATAGAAGCTCAGCATGAAATAGCCGAGCTGCCCGAGGATCGTCGGCCCCCGCTCGGCAAGCGTCGCGGTCACCGCCGCGAACACCGCGAACGGCGCGAACCGCATCACGTAGTTGGTGATCTGGAGCATCACTGCGACCAGCGCCTCGATCGCCTTCACCAGTGGCGCGGCCTTCTCGCCGACCGCGGTGATCGCGACGCCGACGAACACCGAGAACACGACGATCTGCAGGATCTCGTTCCCCGCCATCGCCGCGATCATCGAATCGGGGACGATATGCGTGATGAACTTGGCGAGATCGAACGCCGCGCGGTCGACGCCGCTCGACGCGGTCGCCGGCGGGATCGCGAGCGCGAGGCCGACGCCCGGCTGCAACACGTTGACGAGGATCAGGCCCAGGGTGAGCGACAACAAACTCGCGCAGATGAACCAGCCGAGGCTGCGCAATCCGACCCGCCCGAGCGCGCCGGTGTCGCCCATATGCGCGATGCCGACGACCAGCGTCGAGAACACCAAAGGCGCGATGATCATCTTGATCAGCCGCAGGAACAGCGTCGTCACGATCGAGAAATAGCCCGCGATGTCCTTCAGCCGTTCGGCGGACTGGGCCGTGCCGTCGTCGATCGACGCGTTCAGGATCCAGCCGACGACCATCCCCGCGACGAGGCCGAACAAGATGTAATAGGTTAGCCGCTTGGCCATTAATCGCTCCCGAGAAGTGCGAACAGGGAAGGGGATTGCGGCGCCCGGGTCAAGGACCCTATCGTCCGGCGATGTCGACCGCACGCCACAAGCCCGCCTTCAGCCCCTCGCGCCGCGACCTGCTGAGCCTCGCCATCGCGGCGCCGTGGCTGTCGACCAGCGCGATCCTCCGCGCCGCCGAACCGGACCTGTCGGCGCTGTCCGACATCACCGGCATGACCAGGCCGATCGACGCCACCGAACGCGCCGCGCGGCTGTTCCGCGCGCAATCGCTGATGAAGGCGGCGGGCATCGGCGCGGTGCTGATCGAGCCGGGATCGTCGATGATCTACTTCACCGGCGTACGCTGGCATACGAGCGAGCGGCTGACGCTGGCGATCCTCCCGGCCGAGGGCGAACCGTGCATCGTCACGCCGTTCTTCGAGGAACCGTCGGTGCGCGAGACGCTCGCCGTCCCCGCCGAGGTCCGCGTGTGGCAGGAGGACGAGAACCCGCTCGCGGTCGTCGCCGGCTTCCTGCGCGACCGGAAGCTCGTCGCGCGGCCGGTCGGCCTGGAGGCGGAGGTGCGCTACTTCGCCTATGCTGGGCTCGCGCGCGTGTTGCCCGATGCGAAGATCGTGTCCGCCGACCCCGTCGTCCGCGCCTGCCGTATGATCAAGACCTCCGCCGAGATCGCGTTGATGCAGGCCGCGACCGAGGTCACGCTCGCCGCGTATCGCTGGACGAAGCCGCGCGTCGAGAAGGGCATGACCGGCCCCGAGATCGGCGCGCTGATGAACGCCGCGACCAAGAAACTCGGCGGCGCGCCCGAGTTCGCGCTTGCGCTGATCGGCGAGGCGTCGGCCTATCCGCACGGCAGCCGGGAGATCCACCGCGTCGCCGACGGCCAGGTCGTGCTGATGGACTGCGGCTGCACCGTGCAGGGCTATCAGTCCGACATCTCGCGCACCTGGGTCCACGGCACCGCGACCGCCGACCAGCGCAAGACCTGGGACCAGGTCGCCCGCGGCCAGCAGATCGCGTTCGCCGCGGCCAAGATCGGCGCACCCGCCGGCAGCGTCGACGATGCGGTCCGCCGCTATTACGAAACGCTCGGCTACGGGCCGGGGTACAAGCTCCCCGGCCTGTCGCATCGCACCGGCCACGGCATCGGCATGGACGGCCACGAACCCGTCAACCTCGTCCGCGGCGAGACGACCAGGCTGGCGGCGGGGATGTGCTTCTCGGACGAGCCGGGGGTCTACATTCCCGGGAGGTACGGCGTGCGGATCGAGGATTGTTTCCACATGACCGATGCTGGGCCGAAATGGTTCAGCGAGCCGCCCAAGTCGATCGACGCGCCGTTGGGGTAAGGGACGCCCAAGGACGCCACCCCCTCCACCAACACCACCACCCCGGCGAAGGCCGGGGCCCAATTGGGGGACGGCGATAACGAAGCGCTGCTTTCCGTTATTTCCACCTTTCCAATTGGGCCCCGGCCTTCGCCGGGGTGGTGTTGCTCTTGCCGAGTTGCAGCACTCCCTTGTTCTCCCGCGAAGGCGGGAGCCCAGTCTGGGTCCCCGCCTTCGCGGGGAAACATGCTGCCTCGGTTCAACGGGATATGTCTCGACCACACCCCCACACCCGACTTGAGCGAACCGCGCCGCTCGCCTAAGTCCCCGCGCATGACATCGACGAACGACATCCGCCGCGGCTTCCTCGACTATTTCGGATCGCAGGGGCACCAGATCGTGCCCTCCGCGCCGCTCGTGCCGCAGAACGACCCGACGCTGATGTTCGTCAACGCGGGGATGGTGCCGTTCAAGAACGTCTTCACCGGCCTCGAATCGCGCCCCTACACCACCGCGACCTCCTCACAGAAATGCGTCCGCGCCGGCGGCAAGCACAACGATCTCGACAATGTCGGCTACACCGCGCGCCACCACACCTTCTTTGAAATGCTCGGCAATTTCTCGTTCGGCGATTATTTCAAGGAACAGGCGATCGTCCACGCCTGGACGTTGCTCACGCGCGAATGGGGCCTGTCACCCGACAAGCTGACCGCCACCGTCTACCACACCGACGATGAGGCGTTCGACCTCTGGAAGAAGGTCGCCGGCCTCCCCGATCACCGCATCATCCGCATCCCGACCAAGGACAATTTCTGGTCGATGGGCGACAACGGACCGTGCGGGCCGTGCTCGGAAATCTTCTACGACCACGGCGATCACATATTCGGCGGCCCTCCCGGCAGCCCCGACGAGGACGGCGATCGCTTCGTCGAGATCTGGAACCTCGTGTTCATGCAGTACGAGCAGGAGAATGCCGAGATCGTCGGCAACCTGCCCAAGCCGTCGATCGACACCGGCATGGGGCTGGAGCGCATCGCCGCGGTCATGCAGGGCGTCACTGACAATTACGACACCGACACGTTCAAGGCACTGATCGCAGCCTCGGGCGCGCTGACGCACACCGCGACCGATGGCGCCAACACCGCCAGCCACCGCGTGATCGCCGATCACCTGCGCACCGCGGGCTTCCTGATCGCGGACGGCGTGCTGCCCGCGAGCGAGGGCCGCGGCTATGTGCTGCGCCGGATCATGCGCCGCGCGATGCGCCACGCGCACATCCTCGGCGCCAAGCAGCCGCTGATGCACCGACTGGTCCCCGCGCTCGTCACCGAGATGGGCGCCGCCTATCCCGAGCTGTCGCGCGCCCGTCCGCTGATCGAGGCGACCCTCCAGCAGGAGGAGACGCGCTTCCGCCAGACGCTCGACAAGGGGCTGAAGCTGCTCGACGAGGCGACCACCGGGATGACCGACGGCACGCTGGCGGGCGACGTCGCGTTCAAGCTCTACGACACCTACGGCTTCCCGTACGACCTGACCGAGGACGCGCTGCGCGAACGCAACATCGCGGTCGACCGCGAAGGCTTCGACACCGCGATGGCCGAGCAGAAGCGCGCCGCCCGTGCCGCCTGGAAGGGCTCGGGCGCGAAGGCCTCGGACGACATCTGGTTCGACATCGTCGAGCAGACCGGCGGCACCGAATTCCTCGGCTACGCATCGGATACGGGCGAAGGTGAAGTCGTCGCACTGGTCAAGGACGGCGCCCGCGTCGACCACGCCACCACCGGCGACACCGTCTCGATCGTCGTCAACCAAACGCCCTTCTACGGTGAGAGCGGCGGCCAGGTCGGCGACGCGGGCCACATCTCCAACGACAGCGGTCTGCGCGCGAACGTCACCGAGACATCGAAGCAACTCGGCCGCGTGTTCGTCCATCACGCGATCGTCAGCGCCGGCGAGATCAAGGTCGGCGACCCGGTCAAGCTCCAGATCGACGTCGCCCGCCGCGCGCAGATTCGCGCCAACCACTCCGCGACGCACCTCCTGCACGAGGCTCTCCGCGAACGTCTCGGCACGCACGTCGCGCAGAAGGGGAGCCTCGTCGCGCCCGATCGCCTGCGCTTCGACTTCTCGCAGCCGGTCGCGATGACCCCCGCCGACATCGCGCAGGTCGAGGCCGACGTGAACGCGCAGGTCCGCGGCAACGGCGCGGTGACGACGCTGCTGATGACCCCCGACGACGCGATCGCGATGGGCGCGATGGCGCTGTTCGGCGAGAAGTACGGCGACGAAGTCCGCGTCGTGTCGATGGGGTCAACCGATAAGGGGACCTATTCGATCGAGCTGTGCGGCGGCACGCACGTTACCGCGCTCGGCGACATCGGCCTGTTCAAGGTCGTCGGCGAAGGTGCTGTCTCCAGTGGTATCCGCCGTGTCGAGGCGCTCACCGGCGAAGCGGCGCGCGGGTACTTGACCAGCCGTGACGACCGCCTGCGCGAAGCCGCAGCAGTCCTGAAGTCGACCCCCGACGAGGTCCCGGCGCGCGTCGCATCGCTGCTCGAAGACCGCCGCCGCCTCGAACGCGAACTCGCCGACGCAAAGAAGGCGCTCGCGCTGGGCGGCGGTGGCTCGGGCGAAGCGGCTGGCCCCGAACAGGTCGGCGGCATCGCGTTCATCGGCCAGGTGCTCAACGACTTCGAAGCCAAGGGCTTGCGCGGCGCGGTGGACGAAGCCAAGCAGCGCCTCGGCTCGGGGATCGCGGTGATGGTAGCGATAAACGACGGCCGCGCCTCGGTCGCAGTCGGCGTCACGGCCGACCTTGTGGCGAGCCACAACGCGGTCGACCTGCTCAAGATCGCGGTGGCCACGCTAGGCGGGCAGGGCGGCGGCGGCCGTCCCGACATGGCGCAGGGCGGTGGTCCCGATGGCGACAAGGCCGCGGAAGCAGTCGCGGCGGTGCGGGCAAAGTTGGAGGCGGCGGGCGCCTGAACTCGCCGTCGTCCGCACGCTCACCGCAAGCAATGTTCCCCCGCGGACGCGGGGGCCCAGCTAAGTACCGCTAGCTGCCTTGACTCCTGGACCCCGCTTTAGCGGCGGAACAGGCTGCGCTGATAAAGTCACCCGCTACAACTACCTCCACCCCGGCGAAGGCCGGGGCCCAATTGGCAAGGCCGATATAACGGAGGCTCGTCCCTTGTTACCGCCGTCCCCCAATTGGGCCCCGGCCTTCGCCGGGGTGGTGCTTATGTGGAGCGCTCAGCTTCATTTCAGAAGGCAAGTCAGTCACCACGCACCTTCGCCAGCGTCGTCCCAGCGGTAATCGCCTCGATATCCGTGACTACATGCAGCAACCTGACTCCAGACCGAGACATCGCCCGCTCCAGCGCCCCCGCAAAATCCTCGGTCCGCTCGACGGTTTCCGCCCAACACCCATAAGCCCGCCCCAGCGCGGCGAAATCCGGATTGCGGAGCGTCGTCCCAGACACCCGCCCCGGATACTCCCGCTCTTGATGCATGCGGATCGTCCCATACCCGCCATTATCCACGACCAGCACCAGCATGTCCGCCCCATGCGCAACCGCGGTCGCCATTTCCTGCCCGTTCATCAGGAAACACCCGTCCCCTGCGAGCGCCACAACGGTCCGCTCCGGATGCCGCAACGACGCCGCAACCGCCGCCGGCACCCCGTACCCCATAGCCCCGGCAGTCGGCGCAAGCTGCGTGCCCGGCCCGGCATACGCCCAGTACCGATGCCACCAGCCCGAGTAATTCCCCGCCCCGTTGCAGATGATCGCATCCGCCGGCAACCGCTCGCGCATCGCCGTCACGCACGGCCCGAGATCCATCACCAGATCCCGCGGCGCCGGCGTCGACCACGCGAGCCACTCCGCATGCGCCTCCTGCCCAGCAGTCCGCGGTGGCAAATCCACCACCAGCAACGCCTCGGCAAACTCCGCCATCCCCGCACACACCGCCACATCCGCGCGGTAAGCTCGGTGCAACTCGTCCGGATCGGGATGCACATGGATCAGCCGCTGCCCCGGATGATCGGGCGTGATCAGCGCATAGCCGTCGGTCGTCGCCTCCCCAAGCCGCGGCCCGACGACCAGTAGCAGGTCCGCCGCCTTCACCCGCTCGACCAGCTTCGGATTGGGCCCATACCCCAAATTGCCAGCCCACACCGGGCAGTCGTTCGGAATAGCATCCTGCCGCCGAAACGCCGCCGCCACCGGGATCCCGTTACGATCCGCCCAGGTCGAGAACGCCCCCGACGCCGCCACATCCCAGCCAGCTCCCCCGACGATCGCCACCGGCCGCTCGGCCGTCGTCAGCAAATCCGCAAGCAAGTCCATC
The DNA here is from genome assembly GCF_003688595.1 of Sphingomonas sp. PP-F2F-G114-C0414. Taxonomy (GTDB): domain Bacteria; phylum Pseudomonadota; class Alphaproteobacteria; order Sphingomonadales; family Sphingomonadaceae; genus Sphingomonas. Next base: position 406,232 of record NZ_RCWT01000012.1, on the reverse strand, counting down.
GTATCGGCGTCGCAAGCCTGCGCCACCCCCTCGACCCGCGGCCGATCGATCGCATCGACGACATCCAGCAGCATGTCCTCGGGCAGCGCGAGCACCACCGGCCCCGGCCGCCCCGACATCGCCGTCGCATAGGCGCGCGCGACATATTCGGGGATCCGCCGCGCATCGTCGATCCGCGCCGCCCACTTCGCGATGGGGGCGAACATCGCCTGGAAATCGATCTCCTGAAACGCCTCGCGGTCGCGCGTGCTGCGGTCGATATCGCCCACGAACAGGATCATCGGCTGCGAATCCTGCATCGCCACATGCACCCCGATAGACGCATTGGTCGCACCCGGTCCGCGCGTCACGAAGGCCACGCCGGGCCGGTGCGTCAGCGTCCCGTCGGCGCACGCCATATAGGCGACGCCGCCCTCCTGCCGACACACGAGGAGGTCGATCGCCGGCGTATCGTGCAGCGCGTCGAGGACGCTCAGGAAACTCTCGCCGGGTACGGTGAAGATCCGGTCGCAGCCTTGCACCACGAGTTGATCGACAAGGATTCGGCCGCCGGTACGCTGGGTCATACACATCTCCTCGCCGCACCCTAGCCCGATGCTCCGCGCGAAGTCGAGCGCGTGCCGCCCGCCCGACCCGGTGCGACCCGTGCGACCCCTGCGACATTGCCGTGCCCGCTGCCGCGCATTATGCCACCGGCAAAGCTAGAGGAGGATGCATGGCGAACAAGCTCTACACCGACGCGGCGGCGGCGCTCGAAGACGTGCTGTTCGACGGCATGACGATCTGCGCGGGCGGGTTCGGGCTGTGCGGCATCCCCGAGCGGCTGATCGACGCGATCGAGGCGTCCGGAGTGAAGGACCTGACGATCGCCAGCAACAACGCCGGGATCGACGGGCAGGGCTTGGGCAAACTGCTCCGCTCGCGCCAGGTGAAGAAGATGATCTCGTCCTATGTCGGCGAGAACAAGGAATTCGAGCGGCAATATCTCAGCGGCGAACTCGAGGTCGAATTCTGCCCGCAGGGCACGCTCGCCGAACGCTGCCGGGCAGGGGGGGCTGGCATCCCCGGCTTCTACACCAAGACCGGCGTCGGCACGCAGGTCGCCGAAGGCAAGGAGACGAAGGTCTTCGACGGCCAGGAATATATCCTCGAACGCGGCATCCGCGCCGATCTCGCGATCATCAAGGGCTGGAAAGCGGACGAGAGCGGCAACCTCGTCTTCCGCAAGACCGCGCGCAACTTCAACCAGCCGATGGCGACCGCGGGGAAAATCTGCGTTGCCGAGGTCGAGGAGATCGTCCCCGTCGGCAGCCTCGACCCCGACACGATCCACCTGCCGGGGATCTACGTGAAACGCATGATCGTCGGCGCGCCCTACGACAAGCAGATCGAATTCCGCACCGTCCGCGAGCGGGTTTCCGCGTGAAGCAAGGCCTGATGGTTGATCGCAAACGCTCCCCGTTCTCCTGCGAACGCAGGAGCCCAGGGTCGCGAGCGTTGCGGGTGGTATCCTGGACCCCTGCGTTCGCAGGGGCACTGGTTTTGCAGGGGTGCGTCAGCGTGTCCGCGCCGACCGCGATCGCAGCCGCGCCGACTGTTTCCGCCCCCGTCACCGTCGACGGCGTACCCGCCGGCATGCAGTATCTCTACGCCTCGGGCGAAGCCGCGGCCGTCAGCATCCAGGCCTGGAACGCGCTCGTCGGCTATGTCCGCGCGCAACGCACACCAACATCCGTCGTGCTTTCTCAAGACGCATCGCTAACCGCGCCGACCTTCACCTCCTGTGGCACCAAACCCAAGGCTGCGGTCTTCGACGTCGACGAAACCGTCCTCCTCAACCTCGGCTTCGAATACGACGCATCCTCCGGCCAAGCATGGTCCGACCCCCGCTGGCAGGACTGGGAGCGCACCGGCGTCAAGCAGGTCGCCCCCGTCCCCGGCGCGCTGAATGCGCTCACTCAACTCCGCGCAATGGGCGTCACGGTGATCTTCAACACCAACCGCTCCGCCGCCAACGCCGCACAGACTGAAGCCACGATCGAAGCCGCCGGCCTCGGCCCCGCCCGGCACGGCGAGACGCTGTTCCTCGCCGGCGATGACGCGACGGGCTCGAAGAAGGACGGCCGCCGCGCGACGATCGCGGCGCGCTACTGCGTCGTCGCGATGGGCGGCGATCAGCTCGGCGACTTCAGCGACCTGTTCAACGCCGGCCAGACCCCCGCCGCCCGTCGCGCAACAGTCCAGTCGCCCGCCATCGCGGCCAGATGGGGGGCAGGGTGGTTCGTCCTGCCCAACCCCGTCTACGGCACCGCGCTCAAGGGCAACCGTGACGAGGTATTCCCGCCAGCAGTCCGCTGGGCCCCGACTGGAGGCGTACGCTAATGGCCGACCATCCCAACGCGATCGCGCTCGACAAGGGAGCGCAACTCACCAGCGAATCGGTCGAGGTCGCGCGGATCTGGGTCACCAACGGCGCCGGCAGCAACGTGCTGATCGACGCGGGCATCCTCGAGGATCCGACCGTGTTCGGTTACCTCCTCGCCGACACGATCCGCCACGCCGCGCGCGCCTATGCGGGCACCTGGGGCCTCGACGAGGATGCCGCGTTGCAGGCGATCGTCGACGGCGTCGGCACCGAGCTCCGCGAACAATTCACGACCATCACCACCATCCAGGAAGGAATGCACTGATGCCCTGGGACCGTAACCAGATGGCCGCGCGCGCGGCGCAGGAACTGAAGGACGGCTATTACGTCAATCTCGGCATCGGCATCCCGACGCTGGTCGCGAACAACATCCCCGAGGGGATGACCGTCACGCTCCAGTCCGAGAACGGCATGCTCGGGATCGGCCCGTTCCCGTACGCGGGCGAAGAGGACGCCGACCTGATCAACGCCGGCAAGCAGACGATCAGCGAACTCCCTTCGTCGGTGTATTTCAGCTCGTCGGACAGCTTCGCGATGATCCGCGGTGGCCATATCGACCTCACGGTGCTGGGCGCGATGGAGGTCAGCGAAGGCGGCGACATCGCCAACTGGATGATCCCGGGCAAGATGATCAAGGGCATGGGCGGCGCGATGGATCTCGTCGCGGGCGTCAAGCAGATCATCGTCGTGATGGACCACAATGCCAAGGACGGCACGCCAAAGTTCATCCCGTCCTGCACGCTGCCGCTGACCGGCAAGAACGTCGTCGACATGATCGTCACCGACCTCGCCGTGTTCCAGCGACCCGATCACGACAGCCCGTTCAAGCTGGTCGAGATGGCGCCCGGCGTCACCGCGGACGAGATCGCCGCGAAGACCACCGCGCGCTACACCGCCTGATGCGCTACACCCTCGTCACCGCGAACCGCAATTACTCGAGCTGGTCGCTGCGCCCCTGGGTCCTGATGAAGGCGCTCGGCATCGACTTCGAGGACCGGATCGAGCCGTTCCTGGCGCCCGTCAACTACGAAGCGTTCCGCGCCTTCTCGCCGACCGGGCAAGTGCCGGTGCTGATCGACGGTGAGCGGACGGTGTGGGATTCGCTCGGCATCGTCCTCTACCTTGCCGAACGCCACGACGGCGTCTGGCCGGTCGACGCCAAGGCACGCGCGTGGGCGATCTGCGCGACGGCGGAAATGCATGGCGGCTTCTTCGCGCTCCGCAACGAGCGGACGATGAACGTCGGCGTCCGCGTCGACGCCGCCCCCGGTAGCGACGCGCTCGATCGCGATGTCGCGCGGATCGCCGAACTCTGGAGCGAGGGGCTCGACCGGTTCGGTGGGCCATGGCTCGCTGGTGCCGAGTTCACCGCCGTCGATGCGTTCTATGCGCCGGTCGCGTTTCGCGTGCGGACCTACGGGATCGACGTCGGCCCGGCAGGTCTCGCCTGGGTCGAGCGGATCATCGCCCACCCGGCGATGCGCGAATGGGAAGCGACCGCGCTCGCCGAGACATGGCGCGAGGAAAGCCACGAGGCGGACCTCGTCACATGCGGATCGATCACCGCGGACTTCCGCCGCTGATGCGCCGCGCCGTGATCGTCATAGCGCTGATCGTCATCCTGATCGCAGGCACGGCGTTCACCGCGGGCCCCGGCACGCTCAGCGTCCTCGACGGCGTGATGGGCGGCGGACGCGGCACCGCGCGCATCCGCGAAGGCGTCCCGTTCGGCACGCACGACCAGAAGCTCGACGTCTGGCGCCCATCCGGTGGCGCCAAGACCGGTCTGCCGGTGCTGATCTTCTGGTATGGCGGCGGCTGGGTCCACGGCTCGCGCGGCGCCTATGCGTTCGCGGCGCGCGCCTACGCGAAGGCGGGTTACGTCGTCGTCATGCCCGACTACCGCAAAGTCCCCGACGTCCGCTTCCCCGCCTTCCTCCAGGACGGCGCCGAAGCGGTGAAATGGACCCGCGACCACATCGCACAGTCCGGCGGCGACCCGAACCGCATCGCGGTCGCCGGCCATTCCGCGGGCGCCTACACCGTCGCGATGCTGACGCTCGACGAGCGCTGGCTGAAGGCGGAGGGCGTCGACCCCCACATCATCAAGGCCGCGGTCGGCCTGTGCGGGCCGTATGATTTCTACCCCTTCACCGCCAAGCGCGCGATCGACGCGATGCAGGGCGCGGCCGACCCGGTGATGACCCAGCCGATCCACTTCGCGCGGGCGGACGCCCCGCCGATGCTGCTGATCACCGCCGGCGACGACACGCAGGTCAAGCCGCACAACGCGATCAACCTCACCGCGCGGCTGAAGGCACTCGGCGCGCCGGTGACGCACATCGACTATCCCGGATTGAGCCACGAGAACGTCGCGATGGCGCTCTCGAAGCCGTTCCGCGGCAAGGCTCCCGTGCTGGCCGACAGCGTCGCATTCCTGAACAAAGCGATGCCTCCCCTCCCGTCATCCTGACGAAAGTCAGGACCAGGATATCACGCACCGCCTACGTAACCCTGGATCCTGACTTTCGTCAGGATGACGGTGTTCGGCCCGATACGCGGCACGCCGAAGCATTCTTACGACCGAAAATTACTTACAACCTTGGCGTCGCATTCCTTTTCGGTTACCGCGCGCTCCATCATGGCCACTCCGCAAACGCTGTACGAAAAGATCTGGGCGGCGCATGTCGTCGAACGCCGCGACGACGGCACCTGCCTGATCTATATCGACCGCCACCTCGTCCACGAGGTCACCAGCCCGCAGGCGTTCGAAGGGCTCCGCGTGGCAGGCCGAAAAGTCCGCCGCCCCGACCTGACGCTCGCCGTCCCCGATCACAATCTCCCGACCACTGCGCGCAAAGACGCTGCCGGCCGCGTCCTGCCGATCGCCGACCCCGAAAGCGCGCAGCAACTCGATGCGCTCCGCCGCAACACGTCCGAGTTCGGCATCGACTATATCGACGCGACCGCGATCGAGCAGGGCATCGTCCACGTCGTCGGCCCGGAGCAGGGCTTCACGCTGCCGGGCACCTCACTGGTCTGCGGCGACAGCCACACCTCCGCGCACGGTGCACTCGGCGCTTTGGCGTTCGGTATCGGCACCAGCGAAGTCGAGCACGTCCTCGCCACGCAGACGCTGCTGCTGTCGCAGGCCAAGACGATGGAAGTCCGCGTCGACGGCGAACTCGGCTTCGGCGTCAGCCCGAAGGACGTCATCCTCGCGATCATCGGCAAGATCGGCGCGGCGGGCGGCACCGGCCACGTCATCGAATTCACCGGCAGCGTCATCCGCAAGATGTCGATCGAAGGGCGCCTGACGATCGCCAACATGTCGATCGAGGCGGGCGCCCGCGCCGGCCTGATCGCGCCCGACGACACCACTTTCGCGTATCTGAAGGGCCGCCCGATGGCCCCGACTGGCGAGAACTGGGACCGTGCGGTGACGTGGTGGCGCAGCCTCGCGACCGATCCCGGCGCGCGCTACGACAAGTCGGTCGTGCTCGACGCTGCCGATATCGCGCCCGGCCTTACCTGGGGCACCAGCCCGGAGGACGTCGTCCCGATCACCGGGGTCGTCCCCGAACCGTCGAGCTTTGCCGATCCCGCCAAGCAGGCAGCCGCGCAGAAATCGCTAGATTACATGGGGCTGACGGCGGGCACCGCGATGCGCGACGTGACGATCCAGCACGTCTTCATCGGCAGCTGCACCAACAGTCGCATCGAGGACCTGCGCGCCGCTGCGGCGATCGCCGACGGTCGCCATGTCGCGACCGGCGTCCGCGCGCTCGTCGTCCCCGGTTCCGGCCTCGTGAAGCGCCAGGCCGAAGCCGAAGGGCTCGATCGGATCTTCATCACCGCCGGTTTCGAATGGCGCGAGCCGGGGTGTTCGATGTGTCTCGCGATGAACCCGGACAAAGTCCCTGCGGGGGAGCGTTGCGCTTCCACGTCGAACCGTAATTTCGTCGGCAGACAGGGTCCCGGAGCGCGCACGCATCTGGTATCACCCGCGATGGCGGCGGCGGCGGCAGTAACTGGTAAGCTGAGCGACGTCAGAGAGTTGATGGGGGAACGAGCATGAAGAAGGTTTTCGTATTGCTGGCGGCTGGCGCGATGATCAGCGGCGTCGCGGCCTATGTCGCATCGGCGCGCACCACGCCGGAGCGCACGGGCCCGGAGCGCACGGAACAGCGATGACCCCCGTCACGACCGTCTCGGGCCGCGCCTATCCCTGGGGCGCGAAGAACATCGACACCGACGTCATCATCCCCGCGCACTGGCTGAAGACGATCACGCGCACCGGCCTTGGCCGCGGCGCGTTCGAGACGGTTCGCGCGCAACCCGGCAACATCTTCGACGACCCGCGCTATGCCGGGTCGCCGATCCTCATTGCCGGCGATAATTTCGGCTGCGGCTCCAGCCGCGAGCATGCCGCGTGGGCGCTCGCCGACATGGGCATCACCGCGGTGATCGCGCCGAGCTTCTCCGACATCTTTTCGGGCAACGCGTTCAAGAACGGCATCGTCCCCGTCGTACTGCCCCAGGAGGCGATCGACCGCCTGATCGACGTCGCCAAGGACCAGATCGTCACCGTCGATCTCGAGACGATGACCGTTACCACCCCGTTCCAGGACCGCTTCACCTTCGAACTCGACGCATTCCGCCGCCAGTGTCTCATGGAAGGGCTGGACGAAGTCGGCCTGACGCTGGCAAGGGATACCCAGATTTCGAAATTCGAGGAGGCGGTCGTATCGAATCGCCCCTGGACGACGGTGGAGAGCGGGTATGCGAGCATTGGTGTCGAAGGCAGTCGGCGGACCTGAAACTCTGGAAATGGTCGAGCTGCCCGATCTGGTGGCCGGCCCCGGACAGGTCGTCGTCGCGGTCAAGGCCTGCGCGATCAACTTTCCCGACGTCCTGATCATCGAGGACAAATACCAGTTCAAGCCGCAGCGCCCGTTCGCCCCGGGCGGCGAGATCGCCGGCACGATCGATTCGATCGGCGAAGGCGTCACCGGCTGGGCAGTCGGCGACCGCGTCATTGCGATGCTCGGTCACGGTGGCCTGTGCGAGAAGGTGATCGCCGACCCCGCCAAGCTCTACCGCCTCCCCGAAGGCCGCAGCTTCGCCGAGGGCGCCTCGCTGATCCTCACCTACGGCACGACGATCCACGCACTGCTCGACCGCGGCCATATCCAGGCCGGGCAGACGTTGCTCGTGCTCGGTGCTGCCGGCGGGGTAGGGCTTGCCGCGATCGAACTCGGCAAGGCGTTCGGCGCGAAGGTCGTTGCCGCGGTCTCGTCCGAAGAAAAAGCTGCCGCCGCCAAGTCCGCCGGTGCGGACGAAACGCTGATCTACGCCCGCGCCCCGTTCGACAAGGACCAGTCGAAGGCGCTCGCCGAGCAGTTCAAGGCCGTGGTCGGTCGCGATGGCGCGCACGTGATCTACGATCCGGTCGGCGGCGACTATGCCGAGCCCGCGCTCCGGTCGATCGCGTGGGAGGGCAAGTACCTCGTCGTCGGCTTCCCCGCCGGCATTCCGAAACTCCCGCTCAACCTCACCCTGCTCAAAAGCTGCGACGTGTGCGGCGTATTCTGGGGCGCGTTCGCGGCGCGTGATCCGAAAGCGAACCAGGCGCATATCGAAACGCTCTTCGATCTGTGGGAAGCCGGAAAAATCGCGCCTCGCGTCACCGAAGTCTTCGCGTTCGAGGACGGCGGCAAGGCGATCGCGAAGATGGCGGCACGCGGCGCAATCGGCAAGTTGGTGGTCGAGGTCGGCTGATCCCGGCGGCCCGCGGCGGTTCGCGACACCACGTTCCACCGTCATTATTGCGCATGCGCGGTCCGCGACCTATCTCCGGCTTGATACACGGCTGTACCGGGGACTTGCGCAATGACCAGTTTCGACGATCGCGAACGCGCCAGCGAGGCGCATTTCGCGCGCGAGGAGGAGATGGCGTTCCGCATCACCGCGCGCCGCAATCGCCTGCTCGGCGGCTGGGCGGCGCATGAGATGCAGCTGACGCCGGAAGAGACCGACGCCTATGCTACCGCGCTCGTCCATGCCGACATGGAAGGCGGCGGCGACGACGACGTCGTCCGCAAGCTCGTCGGCGACCTGACCGCGGCCGGGCTCGACCACGACGAGGCCACCGTCCGCCGCGCGCTCGCGCAGCAGATGATCGAAGCGCGTCGCCAGTTGCTGGAGGCGCAGTAAGATGCCGATGGCTGCCGACGATATCGCGACGATGATCCGCGACGCTATCCCCGACGCCCAGGTCGAGATCACCGATCTCGCGGGCGACGGCGATCATTATGCCGCCAAGGTCGTCGCGCCTAGCTTTGCCGGCATGAGCCGCGTGAAGCAGCACCAGGCGGTCTACGCCGCGCTCGGCGGCCGCATGGGCGGCGTCCTGCACGCGCTCCAGCTTACCACCGCAATTTCCTGAGGACCCGGAGATGACCCAAGACATGACCGACGACACGAACGCCCGCATCGACGCGGTAGTCAAAGCCAGCCCCGTGGTATTGTTCATGAAGGGCAGCCCGCTGTTCCCGCAGTGCGGCTTCTCCAGCCGCGCGATCGCGATCCTCAACCATCTCGAAGTCGAGTTCGAAAGCGTCGACGTGTTGCAGGACCAGGGCATCCGCCAGGGAATCAAGGCCTATTCGGACTGGCCGACGATCCCGCAGCTCTACGTCGACGGCGAGTTCGTCGGCGGCTCCGACATCATGATGGAGATGTACGAAAGCGGCGAACTGGCCCAGCTGTTCGAAAAGCAGAAGACGGTCTGAAGTTTCCGCTGGGGGCGGGGCGAAGCATCGGGGGGATCACCTCGGCCAGCACGGCTCACCCCACCCCCCGTCATCCTGACGAAAGTCAGGATCCAGAGCCAAGAGATGCTGCGTCCCGTTACCCTGGATCCAGACTTTCGTCAGGATGACGGGAGAACCGATCGATGCACCTTAAATCTTGAGACGTCACCGGGGAGGGTGGATCGATGCGAGACCGGACGGTAGCGATCGATCCACCCTGCTTGAACGCCGCAGCGTTCGGTGACGGGACAGACGATGCAGTGCGCGTGCCAGAACGCGGTATCCCACCGATCTACGCCACATATGTTAGTTAATCGCCGAAACGCCGATCCGCGATGTGTAAAATCCGCCGACACTGCGGTCCGATGACGGGGTCTTGCCATCCCCGCTCGCAACGGCCATCTCGGTCGCATGGCTGAGCACCCGACCGGTATCCCGATCCAGCTCGAGCCGCTCGTCGTTCGCGTGCTCGCGCCCAATCCGTCGCCCTACACCTACACCGGTACGCAGACGCATATCGTCGGCACGACCGATCTGGCGGTGATCGATCCCGGCCCCGACGATCCCGCGCACATCGCCGCGCTGATCCGCGCGATCGACGGCCGCCCCGTCACCGCGATCGTCGTCACGCACCATCACCGCGATCACAGCCCCGCGACGCGCCCGCTTCAGGCGATCACCGGTGCCCCGATCGTCGGCGCCGCGCCGTTCGATATCGAGTATTCCAGCGCACGCGGGGATGCGTCGTTCGATGCCGCCTACGCGCCCGATCGCGTGATGACCGAGGGTGACACGATCACCGGCGAAGGCTGGACGCTGGCGGCGATCGCGACGCCCGGCCACACCTCGAATCATCTCGCCTTCGCCTTGCCCGAGACCAACGCGCTGTTCTCGGGCGATCACGTGATGGGCTGGTCGACGACGATCGTCTCGCCCCCCGATGGCGACATGGCGGCGTATATGGCGAGCCTCGAAAAGCTGATGCGCCGCGACGACCGGGTCTATTATCCCGGCCACGGCGAAGCGGTCGACAAGCCGCAGCGACTGGTCCGCGGGATGCTCGGCCATCGCAAGCAACGCGAGGGGCAGATCCTGCGCCTGTTGCGGAGCGAACCGCAACCTATCGGACGAATGGTGGCCCAGATGTATGTCGGGCTCGACGCGCGGCTCGTGCCCGCCGCCGAGCGGTCGGTGCTCGCGCATCTCTACGACCTGCAAAACCGTGGCTTGGTGATCGAGGAAGGCGAAACATGGCAGATCAAGATTTGAATGCGCCGAATACCGGTTCCGGCGTCGGCGGCTTCCTCGCCAAGGCGGCGGGGTTCGTCGTTATTCTCGTGCTCGCCGGCTTGCTCGCGCTATGGGGCGTGCAGCGCTACGTCAGCGACCGGCTGACGCCCGATCCGACGACGATCGCGAGCGCCAGCCTGGAGGGCCTGCGCGAGCAGAACCGCCTGTCCGCGTTCGCCGCGCGCTATGTCGCGGTCGTCACCTCGAAACAGTCGCAGCTCGGCTTCACCACCGAGAAGACGCTGATCATGCCCGGCATGGTCCGGTACGAGGTGGACATGGGCAAGCTCACGCAGGCCGACGTCGCGTGGGACGGCGCCACCAAGACGCTGGCGGTACGCCTGCCCGCGGTCGAGGCGGATGGCCCGCAGGTCGATCTCAACGCGGTCCGCGAATATGGCTCGGGCGGCGTGCTGACCACGTTCACCGATGCCGAGAAGCGGCTCGACGATGCCAACCGCCGTGCCGGCCAGATCGAACTGATCCGCCAGGCGCGCGAACCGGCGATGATCAAGCTTGCGCGCGACGCAACCCGCCGTGCGGTGGAACGCAGTTTCGCGATGCCGCTGCGCGCTGCGGGGATCGACGCGACCGTCGCGGTGCGCTTCGCCGACGAGCCGGTCGCGAACGGGGAGCGCTGGGATACCTCGCGCTCGCTGCAGGACGTGCTAGGGAACCGCCAGTAAACGCGATCGGGCTATTCGGGATACGACGATGGAATTGAACCAGAACTTTGCGGGTATCGACATCCGCGCCGAGATCGAGCGCCTCCGCAAGGAGAAGAACGCGGTCATCCTCGCGCATTACTACCAGAAGCCCGAGCTTCAGGATCTAGCGGATTTCGTCGGCGACAGTCTCGACCTGTCGCGCAAGGCGGCGGCCACCGATGCCGACGTGATCGCGTTCTGCGGCGTCCGCTTCATGGCCGAGACCGCGAAGATCCTGTCGCCCGACAAGATCGTCGTGCTCCCCGACATGGACGCCGGGTGCAGCCTCGAGGACAGCTGCCCGCCCGAGCAGTTCGCGGCGTTCCGCGCGAAGCATCCCGATCACATCGCGCTGACCTACATCAACTGCTCGACCGAGGTGAAGGCGCTCTCCGACATCATCGTCACGAGTTCGTCGGCTGACACGATCCTCGCGCAGATCCCGCCTGAGCAGAAGATCATCTTCGGCCCCGATCGCAACCTCGGCGGCTATCTCGCGCGGAAGACCGGCCGCGACATGCTGCTCTGGCCCGGCGTCTGCATCGTCCACGAGGCGTTTAGCGAGACCGAGCTGATGAAGCTCAAGGCGCAGCACCCCGGCGCGCCCGTCGTCGCGCATCCCGAATGCCCACCGATCATCCTCGACCACGCGGATTACGTCGGCTCGACGCGCGGTATCCTCGACTACGCGCTGGCGATGCCCGGCGACACGCTGATCGTCGCGACCGAACCGCACATCATCCACCAGATGGAAAAGGCGCTCCCAAACAAGCGTTTCATCGGTGCGCCCGGCGCCGACGGCAATTGCAACTGCAACATCTGCCCGTACATGGCGCTCAACACGCTGGAAAAGCTCTACGTCGCGCTGCGCGATCTCAGCCCGCGGATCGAGATCGAGGAAGGCCTGCGCCTCCAGGCGAAGAAGAGCCTCGATGCGATGCTGCGGATGGCGTCGAACACCGTCGGCAAGGGCGATCTCGGCCCCGCCGGCAGTGCGAACGCCTGATCCGTCAGGCCGAGGGCGCGGCCTTGGGCACCTGGGCCAGCGCCTGATCGATATGGATCGCGGCGATGGTTAGTTCGAGCGTGTCGGCCAGTACGAGGGCCTCGCCAAGCAGTTGGGTCAAACGTGCTGTCTCGGCCATCGTCTTGGTATGCATCGATCGTTCCTCGGTATCGGTCAGGCAAACTCGCCTGGGGATGTTCGGTTCCAACGCGAAAATCTTTATGGTGCAGACAGATGCGGCGATTTCGCTGGCCCCGCATCATGCTCGCCGGCATCTGCACTGATACGACCGACGGGTCGCCACTGGGAGTCTTGAGATGAACGCAGCATTGCCCGACGTCGGATTGCCGGCACAGTTCGTCGTCGACGCGTTCGTCGCGTCGACGCTGGCGGAGGATCTCGGCACGATCGGCGACATCACGTCGAACGCGGTCATCCCTGCCGACGCGCGGTTCACGGGTGTCATGGACAGCCGTGACCCGATCGTCGTTGCCGGGCTGGATCTTGCCGAGGCGTTCTTCCGGACGCTCGATCCCGACGTCCGTATCGAACGGCTCGTGCAGGACGGACAGCAGGTCGCGGCGGGGACGATCCTGATGCGACTCGAAGGGGCAGGGCGGGCGATGCTCACCGCCGAGCGGTCGGCGTTGAATACCGTCCAGCATCTGTCGGGGATCGCCACCATGACTCGCAGCTATGTCGACGCGATCGCCGGCACCGGCGCGATCCTGCTCGATACGCGGAAAACCATTCCCGGCCTGCGCGTGCTGGAGAAATACGCGACCCGGATGGGCGGCGCGCAGAACCACCGGATGGGGTTGTGGGATGCCGCGATGATCAAGGACAATCACGTCGCGGTTGCCGGCGGCGTCGCCGAAGCGGTGCGCCGGGCGCGTGATGCGGGGATCGCGCACATCATCGTCGAGGTCGACCGCATCGACCAGATCGCTCCCGCCCTGACCGCGGGGGCCACGCATCTCCTGCTCGACAACATGCCGCCGGCAATGCTCCGCGAGGCGGTCGCGCTGGTCGGCGGTCGCGTGCCGACCGAGGCATCGGGCGGCGTCAACCTCGACACGATCCGCGCGATCGCCGAGACCGGCGTGACCTATGTGTCGGTCGGCCGCTTGACGCAGTCGGCACCCGCGGCGGATATAGGCCTCGATTTCACGACGGCATGACCGGCTCGCCGGTGCGCCCCGGTCGCAGCATGATCGATAACGGGGACAAGACGATGATCAGGCCGGTATCCATCATACGCTACGAACGGCTGTATCTCGCCTCGTTCGTGATCGGGTTGATCGTGTCGGCGATGAGCTGGGGGCCGCGGACCGCTATGGTCGCGGCCACGCCGATGCTCGCAAAGATCGGCTGGATCCTGCCGACGTTCGAGGTCGCCGGGATCGTGATCACGCTGACGCTCTGGTATTTCACCGTGCGGGCGCCGAGCGGCGTCGCGCGGTGGGTGGTTATCGCGCTGGCCGCGCTCTCCGCGATCGGCGTCGCGATCTCGCTGGTGCAGTTGGCGACCGGGCATGCGGTGCCGAGCGCGACGTTCGGGCTGTCGATCGTCGCAAGCGCGGTCTACATCGGCGCGGGGCTGCAACTCCTGAAACCCGACGCGAAACTCTGGTTCGACCAAGCTGGACGAGGACATGCCGCATGATCGTTAGACTGACCATCGCTGCGGCGGCGCTGGTGCTGCCCGGAGTCGCCCAGGCGCAGGCCTATCAATGCTCGACCCCCGCCACCGTCGAGCGAGTCCGCCCCGATCTACCCTCCGACAGCCAGCCCAAGCGAGTCGTCCCGATCGGCGGCTATACGCTGGCGATCACCTGGGCCCCGCAATATTGCCGCGACAACGGCACGCGCTCCGGGTCGCAGTTCCAGTGCGGCGCGGCCAACCGCTTCGGCTTCACGCTGCACGGCCTGTGGCCCGACGGCGTCGACAAGGACTGGCCGCAATATTGTCGTGCGGCGGAGTTCGTCCCGCCACCGGTGATCCGCGCGCATCTCTGCACGACGCCCTCTGCGCAGCTGCTCCAGCACGAATGGGCCAAGCACGGCACCTGCATGCCGGGCTATCGACCCGCGAAATATTTCAACCAGTCCGCCGGACTGTACGGCAAGCTGCGCTATCCCGACATGGACTCGCTGTCGCGCTCGCCGCTGACCGCCGGACGCTTTGCCGCCGCGATGGCGTCCGCCAATCCCGGGCTCAACGCCGACATGATGCGCGTCACTGCGACGAAGCAGGGCTGGCTCGACGAGGTCTGGATCTGCCTAGACCGCCGCTTCCGCTACCGTCGCTGCCCCGTCCACCAAGGTGGCCTGGCCGATGCCGCATCGCTTAAAATCTGGCGCGGTAGCCGCTAAGGAACATACCAATCCTCCCCTGCCAGGGGGGGGTGGCGCCGAAGGCGACGGAGGGGGAGGACACGGAGCAGAGGTTTCCCTTACCTCCCCCTCCGTCAGGCGTTGCCTGCCACCTCCCCTGGCGGAGGAGGATCAAGGGCATGACGCCGCTACCCCTCCAGCGTAGTAGTCGACGGGTAGTGCCGATCCAGATGCTTCTTGATGATCCGCAGGTTTCGCGTGTTCGAGCGGAAGAAGAAGTCGGGGATCGCGCCGACGAACGGGATCATCCCGAGCGCCCAGTCGAACCCGATATTGCCCGCCATCCGCGCGACCTGGACCTTCGACATGCCGATGTTGCGTGCCTCCCACGCCATCCAGCCGCCGACCGCCGCGGCGATCGTGCTGCCCGCGAACGGCACGATATCGAGGATCACGTCGAGACCGACCTTGCGGTTGGTGCCGGGGATCTGGAACAGCCCCTCCATCACGCGTTCCATCGCCTCGACGCGGCGGCGCACGGACAGCGCATCGCGCCCCATCGGCAGCGAGTCGAGGATCGATCCGGGGGTGATGCGGGTGACGGTCGGTTTCATGCCATCTAGTTGGTATCGGCGCGCAACCGGTTCAACGGGTGCCACGCGCGCGGGTTGGGCTGCCACTGCGCCAGCCTGGCGGTGACAAGCGACCAGCGTAGCGGGCGCGCCAGCGGGATGAACGCGACATCCTCGTTCATCGCCGCGTCCGCCGCGGCGATGCGCACGCTTCGCTCCGCCAGCGTCGGTGCCTCGCGTGCCGCCTCGACCGCCGCCTGCGCCGCCTCGCCGCACACCACGCACGCGCTCGCCAGATACCAGCGTGCGCTGTCATAGGGCGCGACCGCGTCGACCAGCTTCAGCTCGGCCTCGGCATCCAGTGCAACCCGAGACGGGGTGATACCGATCGCCATCAGCGAAGCAGCGACGTGCGCGTACAGCAACGTCGCACCGGGCCCCGCGGGCAGCGCGATCCGCACGCCGATCGGTCCGCCCGTCCAGCCAGCGACGCGCTGCCGCGCCGCCGCGCGTCGCTCGTCCTGCGACAGCAGTGACCAGGGCGGAACCTGGGGCAGTGCGGCGGAATCAAGGATGTTGGGAAGAATCCGGTCCGCCGCATCCCAGTTCGGCGCGATCGCCGCGGTCAGCGCGGTCCGGTCGATAGCCTCCGAGATCGCCGCGCGATTGGCGGCATCCGCGAGGAACCCGTCGCGCCGCACGATCGCCAGCCCGAACAGCCCGACCGCGGGATCGACTCGGATATTGGCGGGCGCGATTTCGGCCGTCGCGAGCAACGGCCAGTCGACGAAGCTCCCACCGCTGACCAGATCCGAATCGCGATGGGCGAACCGCGCGATCGCCCGCGCGGCGCGTTCGCCGATCAGCCGGACGTCCTCCTCCGCCTTCACGTCATGCTGGTCGTCGGGGTCCGCCTCGCCAGGATCGAAGGCGGGGCGCAGCAACGGCGCGGTCCCGCCGCGCGCGATGTGGAACGGCCCGGTGCCGCTGACGGGCTGCAACCGCAGCAGCGCGAGTTCGGGTTGCGCGAACAGCTTCAGCAGGTCGGGGCGCGGGCGCGACAGCCGCACCTCGATGACCTGCGGCGTCATCACGACGATCTCGTCGATCGCGGTCATGAACGGCGCCAGCGGATTGCGCGATCCGGTTCGGAACTGGCGTTCCAGCATCGCCACGACCTGCGCCGCGGTGACCGGCGTGCCGTCGCTCCATTTCACCTCGCGCAGGCGGAAGATGTAGCTCATCCCGCCGTCGATCACGATCCAGCGTTCGGCGATACCGGGCTCGATCTGCCCGGTCGCATCGAACCGCACCAGCCCCTGCGCGGTCGAATCCATCAGCAGGCGCGCCGGGGTATCGAGCGCGACCCGACTGGCATCGACCGCTTCCGGGTGCGCGCCGATCGCACTGACGACCACCGCCCCGGTATCGCGCCGCTGGTCGCACCCCGCCAACGTGACGCAGCCGGCGAGCACGAGCGCGCGAACCGCAGAACGGAGGGCGGGCGGAACGCGGCGAGTCAGCTTTTCACCCCTCAAACGACGCCCTCCGCTTCGGTCCGCTTTCGACTATGCCTCAGCTATGCAGGAAGTGCATCACGTCGCCGTCGTGGACGACGTAGGCCTTGCCTTCCGCGCGCAGCTTGCCCGCCTCGCGTGCCTTCGACTCCCCACCGAGTGCGATGAAGTCGTCGAACGCGATTGTCTCGGCGCGGATGAAGCCCTTTTCGAAATCGCCGTGGATCTCGCCCGCCGCCTGCGGTGCGGTCGCGCCCTCGTGCACGGTCCAGGCCCGCGCTTCCTTCGGGCCGACCGTGAAGAACGTCAGCAGGTGCAGCAGCTTGTACCCCGCGGTGATGACGCGCGCGAGGCCAGTCTCCTCCAGCCCCAGCTCGCCCAGGAACTCGCCACGATCCTCGGCGGGCATCGTCGCGATTTCCGCCTCGATCGCCGCCGACACCACGACCGCCTCGGCGCCCTCGGCCTTCGCCTTCTCGAACACGCGCGCCGACAGCGCATTGCCGTTCGCCGCATCGCTCTCGTCGACGTTGCACACGTACAGTACCGGTTTCGCGGTCAGCAACTGCGCCTGTGCGAACACGCGCGCCTCGTCCTCGTCCTTCGGCACGGTCAGTCGCGCGGGCTTGCCCTCGCGGAGCAGTTCGAGCGCCTGGCCGAGCACGGCCGCGCCGATCTTGGCTTCTTTGTCGCCCTGCATGCCCTTCTTCGCAAGGTTCGGCACGCGCTTCTCGAGGCTTTCGAGATCGCTCAGCATAAGCTCGGTGTCGACCGTCTCGGCGTCGGCGATCGGATCGACCTTGTTATCGACATGCGTCACGTCGCCGTCCTCGAAGCAGCGCAGCACATGGACGATCGCGTCGACCTCGCGGATGTTACCGAGGAACTGGTTGCCGAGCCCTTCGCCCTTGGACGCGCCGCGCACGAGGCCGGCGATGTCGACGAAGCCGAGCTGAGTCTCGATGATCTTCTGCGATCCGGCGATCTTGGCGAGCGCATCGAGCCGCTTGTCGGGCACGCCGACGTTACCGACATTCGGCTCGATCGTGCAGAACGGATAGTTCGCCGCCTGCGCCGCGGCCGTCTCGGTCAGCGCGTTGAAGAGAGTGGACTTGCCGACGTTCGGCAGCCCCACGATGCCGCAGCGAAAACCCATGATATGCCCTTGGTATAAGAATGTGGTGGCGCTTTAGGACAGGGCGGTCCGGAAGGCCAGTAAAGGCCGCACGCGCGGTAAGAGTTCATTCTGCCCCCCTCCCTGAAAGGGAGGGGAGCAGCTCCACGCCTCGCGGCACGGTCCCGCATCCCGCCTGATCGACCCACTCGATTGCCGCAGTGCAGCAAAATAATCATACCGAACGGTAGTTATCATATGGTCGACGCTTATATCCCGATCCCAGCTTGAGATAGATCAGGAATTCCATGACCACGACCGCCAACGGCTACGCCGCGCAATCCCCCGAAACGCCGCTCGCCGCGTTCAGCTTCGAGCGCCGCGAACCCGGCAAGACCGACGTCGCGATCGACATCGCGTTCTGTGGCGTCTGCCATTCCGACCTCCACACCGCCAAGGGCGAGCGGGAAGGCACGCTCTACCCCTGCGTCCCCGGCCACGAGATCGTCGGTCACGTCACCGCCGTCGGCAGCGACGTCACCAAGTTCAAGGTCGGCGACGTCGTCGGCGTCGGCTGCATGGTCGACAGCTGCGGCGAGTGCCCGTCGTGCAAGGACGGCGAGGAGCAATATTGCGAGACCACCGGCTTCGTCGGCACGTATAACGGCCCCGATCCCGTGCTCGGCGGCCACACCTTCGGCGGCTATTCGGACAAGATCGTCGTCGACGAGGGCTTCGTGCTGAAGGTCTCGCATCCCGAAGCCGATCTTGCCGCGGTCGCGCCTTTGCTCTGCGCCGGCATCACCACCTACTCGCCGCTGAAGCACTGGAAGGTCGGCCCCGGCCAGAAGGTCGGCATCGTCGGCTTGGGCGGTCTCGGCCACATGGGCGTCAAGATCGCCAACGCGATGGGCGCCGAGGTCTATGTCTTCTCGACCTCGCCGAACAAGCGTGACGATGCCAAGCGTCTCGGCGCGAAGGACCTGATCGTGTCGAAGGACGAGGCCGCGATGGCGGAGCACGCCAACAGCTTCGACTTCATCCTCAACACCGTCGCGGCGAGCCACAACCTCGACACGTTCACGGCCTTGCTGAAGCGCGACGGCACGATGACTCTGGTCGGTGTGCCCGAGCACGCGCATCCGTCGCCCTCGGTCGGCAACCTCATCTTCAAGCGCCGCGCGATCGCCGGCTCGCTGATCGGCGGCATCGCCGAGACGCAGGAGATGCTCGATTTCTGCAACGAGCACGGCCTGGTGTCGGACATCGAGATGATCCGCATGGACGAGATCGAACCCTCGTATCAGCGCATGGTGAAGAGCGACGTGAAGTATCGCTTCGTCATCGACATGGCCTCGATGAAGACGGCCTGATCGGGCAGGGGCGGGGCTCAACGAGTGCCGCCCCAAACTCCCTCCCCTTCAGGGGAGGGGCGGGGTGGGGCAGTGCCACGAGCGAAGCATGTGCGGCCAAGCCCCACCCCAACCCTCCCCTGAAGGGGAGGGGGTAAGAAGGTACCGAACGCTTCCACGAAATCCACCACCCCGGCGAAGGCCGGGGCCCAGGTGGGAAGGCCAGTGTGATGAAGGGCAGTCCTTCGTTAGCGACGTTTCCCAACTGGGCCCCGGCCTTCGCCGGGGTGGTGCCATTTCAAGCACGGCGCCCGTCCGCCCCAATCACCACCGATAATTGAAACTAATACTAATCCGCTCGCCCTTGGCAGCATTCGGCACGACCTCATGCCGCAACCAGCTCTCCCACAGAAAAACACTCCCCGGCTTAGGCTCCGCATAAACGAACGTCCGCAAATCCTCCGCCGCATCCTCCAGCCGCGTCGGTGCCGCCATCATCATCGGCAACCGAGGATCCTCCAGCTTCAGCGCCCCAGCCCCTTCCGGAATCGCGACGTACATCGTCCCCGACACGACGCTATGCGGATGGATATGCCCAGAATGCGCGCCCCCAGGCTTCAGGACGTTCACCCAAAGACTGTCGAGCTTCAGCTTCCGCCCGCCCAGATCGAACGCGCAATCCTTCGCGAACTGCGCGACATGCTTGTTCAGCAGCCGCACCAGATCCCCGAACCGCGGATCGCGCAACGGCAGGTCGTTCAGCGACGCATACGACGTATACCCGCGATACCCATGCGCCTTCGACCACGCGACCCCGGCGCGATCCGCCTTCGCCAGTTCGAGCGCGGCGTCCTCGAGTTCCTCGACCAGATCGTCGTCGCCGAGATCGGCCTCGTAGAACCGCGTGGCAAACAGGGAACGGGTGGTCATGGCTGCATCCTCAACGCGACATCGTTCATGAAGCGGACGTCGTCGCCTTCCGCCAGCCACTTGGCCTCCGCCGCGACCGCGCCGAGCATGTCGGAGAGCGGCTCGATCTCGGCCTTCGCGTAATTCCCGAGCACGTATCCGGTGACGCGATCCTTGTGCCCCGGATGCCCGATCCCCAGCCGCACGCGGCGAAACTCCGGCCCCAGATGCTGGTCGGTCGAGCGCAGCCCGTTATGCCCCGCAGTCCCGCCGCCGGTCTTCACCTTGACGCGGAACGGCGCGATATCGAGTTCGTCGTGGAACACCGTCAGCGCCTCGACCCCGAGCTTGTAGAAGCGCAGCGCGTCGCCGATCGCGCGGCCGCTTTCGTTCATGAAGGTGGCTGGCTTCAGCAGCAGGATCTTCTGCGAGCCGATCCGCCCCTCCTGAGTCCAGCCCTGGAACTGCTTCTTGACCGCGCCGAAACCGTGCACCTCGGCGATCGCGTCGGCGACCATGAACCCGACATTGTGCCGGTGCATCGCATATTGCGCCCCCGGATTGCCGAGTCCCGCCCAGATCTGCACGTGTGATTCTCCAAGAAAAGCGAAACGGCCGAGCGCTCGACCACATAAGCTGCTCTCCTGCGAACGCAGGAGCCCAGGGTAACGGACGGCGGCGCTGCTTGATCCTGGACCCCCGCGTTCGCGAGGGAACAGTAAGGGGCAGCCCCGTAAAACGAAACGGGCGGGAAAGCCCTAGCTTTCCCGCCCGCCCAAACGCCTACAAAAGTCATCCGAAGACGAAGGAGGTTAGTCCTTCTTCTGCGGCGTGATCTTGTCGTCGTCGTTGTCATCGTCGTTAGGCTCAACGACCGGCTCTTCGTCCGAAGCAGCCTCGGCAGCCTGTGCTTCGGCGACTTCGGCCTCGAGCTCTTCGTCCTCGACGGTCGGCACGGTCGGCGGCACGATCGTGGCGATCGCGAAGTCGCGGTCGTCGATCGCGGGCGTCGCGCCCTTGGGCAGCTTCACGTCGCTGATGTGGATCGAATCACCGATCTCCAAACCGGCGAGCGAAATCGTGATCTCGCTCGGGATGTCCGAAGCGTCGACGACCAGCTCGATCTCGTGACGCGTGATGTTGAGGACGCCCTTGCCCTTCTTGATGCCCGGTGCGTCGTCCTCGTCGGTGAACGCGATCGGCACCGCGACGGTGACGGTCGAATGCTCGCCGATGCGCAGGAAATCGACATGGATCGGACGATCCGAAACCGGGTGGAACGACACGTCCTTCGGCAGCGTGCGCACGCCGTTGACCATCACGACGGAATTCATGAAGTGGCCGGTCATCAGCGCCTTCATCAGCGCCTTTTCCTCGAGGTGAACCGAGGTTGGTTCCTGGTTCAGGCCGTAGATCACGGCAGGCACGCGGCCATCACGACGCAGCGCCCGGGAGGCTCCCTTGCCAACCCGGTCACGCGTCTCGGCTGCGAGCGTCAACTGGTCGCTCATCAATATTCTCCGAAACTCGTTTGTTGTCCTTCCCGCCCACGCCTCCAGGGATGACCATGGACCGGAAGCGCGGGCGCATAGCGGAAGTGGGGGATTTAATCAACTAAACCTGAACCCTCGCCCCTCCGGGGAGAGGGAGGGGCCCGCGTGCGCTTGCACGTGGGAGGGTGAGGGGTGGTGAGGCTTGGGACGTTCGCGTCAACTCCCCCTCACCCTTCCGTCGCAAGGGCTCCTCCCTCCCTCTCCCCGAGGGGAGAGGGACTCGGGCATCAATACTTGACCCGCTCAGCCTTCACCCCGAGCTTCGCCAACTGCGCCTGAACGCTGTCCTTGCCCGCCAGATGCCCCGCACCGACCGCGATAAACACCGTCCCCGGCGACTTCATCCGGTTCGCGACCCACTCCGCCCAGCGCGCATTGCGGTCGAACAGCAGCGCCTTCGCCACCTCGGGCGAGTCCTTCAGGTCGTCGTTCATCTCCTTGGCCAGCGCCTCGGGATAGCCCTTCGCCCATTCGTCGACCATCGTCGCCATCGTCTTCTCGAGCGTCGGCAGTTCGTCGATCGTGCTCCCTAGGAACTGCAACTGCGCCTTCTGCGACAGCCCCCCGAAATACCCGAGCTGCTGCTCCGCCGTCTCCAGCCCGATCACCGGCTTCCCCGCCGCCTTAGCCGCCGCGGTGATCACCTGCTCGGGCCCGTTCGCCGCATCATAGCCGAGCTTCGACAGCGGCGCGATCGACAGGTTGGTCGCCGCCAGCCAAGGCTTGAACCGATCGAACGCATTCGCCGGCAGGCCCAGGTCGGTCACCGCCTTCGCATACGCCGCACGCTTGTCCGCGGGCAGCTGCTCGGTCAGCGTCGGGCCATCCTTCGACACCCCCGTCGCCATCACCAGCGACTGCATCTTGGCGGGATCGGGCATCACCAGCTCCAGCACCACCTGATTCGACCGATCGAACGCGGTCTTCACCGCCTCGTCGAACCACGTCATGCCGGGCTTCAACACATGGATCGTCCCGAACAGGTAGATCGTCGTGTCCTTGTCCTTCACCACCCAGAGCGCCGGATCGGCATCGTTCGCGGCCTGAGCCGGCTTTGGCGCAACCTGCGCACAGGCGGGCAAAGCGAACGCCATGGCGATGGCAGAGAGCGCGGATCGGAACGAAACGATCTTCGAGAACAGCTTCAAGGTGACGGCATCCTTATCGTTGGTGGAGCCCATGTAGGACGCCCGGCCGCAACGCACCACTTGCCTCCCGCACCCCCATCCGCCAAAGCCCGCGCGTGACCCAGCCCGTGACCCAGCCACCGACAAAGCCTCTTAGCTTCCAGCGCATGATCCTCACGCTCCACGATTACTGGAGCGAACACGGATGCCTGATCCTGCAGCCCTATGACATGGAAATGGGCGCGGGCACCTTCCACACCGCCACCACGCTCCGCGCGCTCGGGCCGAAACCGTGGAACGCCGCGTTCGTGCAGCCCTGCCGCCGCCCGACCGACGGCCGCTACGGCGAGAACCCCAACCGGCTCCAGCATTACTACCAGTATCAGGTCATCCTGAAACCGAGTCCCGCCAACCTCCAGGAACTCTACCTCGGCAGCCTCGCGGCGATCGGCATCGACATGCTGAAGCACGACATCCGCTTCGTCGAGGACGACTGGGAAAGCCCGACGCTCGGCGCCTGGGGGCTCGGCTGGGAGGTCTGGTGCGACGGCATGGAGGTGACTCAGTTCACCTATTTCCAGCAGATGGGCGGCTTCGACATGAAGCCCGTCGCCGGCGAGCTCACCTACGGGTTGGAGCGCCTCGCGATGTACATCCAGGACAAGGACTCGGTCTACGACCTGGCGTTCAACGACGCCGGCGTGACATACGGCGACGTCTTCCTGGAGAATGAGCAGGAGATGTCGAAGTGGAACTTCGAGATCGCCGACACGGACTCCTTGTTCGACCAGTTCCGCAAGCACGTAGTGGAATGCGAGAACAGCCTCTCCGCCAAGCTCTCGATCCCAGCCTACGAGCAGGCGATCAAAGCCAGCCACATCTTCAACCTGTTGCAAGCCCGCGGCGTAATCTCGGTCGCGGAACGCCAAGCCTATATGGGCCGCGTCCGAGACCTCGCGAAAGGCGCCTGCGCCGCGTGGATGGACAAGCACGGATGGGCGGCGTGACGCGCCCCCGTAGCGCCGCAGGCCTCAATCAATCCTTCTTATCTCTTCGCGCCTTTGCGCCTTCGCGTGAGAAAATCTTGTTCACGCAAAGGCGCGATGGCGCGAAGATGGAGCGTTCCGCGTGACTGATTTCCTCCTAGAACTCCGCTCAGAAGAAATCCCAGCCCGGATGCAGGCGCGTGCGCGCGAAGATCTGTCGAAGCTGTTCACAGCCGAGCTCGCCAAGGCCGGCATCGCCACCAGCGCGATCGTCACCTACGCGACCCCGCGCCGCCTGACGCTGATCGCGCGCGACCTGCCGCTCGAGACCGCCGCCGTCTCCGAGGAAACCAAGGGCCCCAAGACCTCAGCCCCACCCCAGGCGCTCGAAGGCTTCCTGCGGAAAACCGGCCTCACGCGCGAGCAACTCATAGACCGCAACGGCACGCTCTTCGCGGTCACCGAGAAGTCCGGCCGCGCCACCGCCGCCGTTCTGGCCGAAGCGATCCCCGCGATCGTCCGCGCGTTCCCATGGCCGAAGTCGATGCGCTGGGGCGATGCCTCCGCCAGCACCGAGTCGCTCCGCTGGGTCCGCCCGCTGCAAGGCATCGTCGCGCTGCTCGGCGAAGAGATCGTGCCGTTCGAGATCGCCGGCATCGCCAGCGGCGCCGCAACGCTCGGCCACCGCTTCCACCACCCGTACCAGATCACGATCGGCGGCGCGCACGACTATGTCGAGAAACTGCGCGCCTGCCACGTCATCGTCGACCACGACGAACGCGCCACGCTGATCCGCGACCACGCCCGCGAAGCCGCCGCGCAGGCCGGGCTCGAACTGATCGAGGACGAGGGCCTCGTCGCGGAGAATGCCGGGCTTACCGAGTGGCCGATTCCCCTGCTCGGCCAGTTCGACCCCGCGTTTCTCGACGTCCCGCCCGAGGTGATCCAGCTCACGGCACGCGTGAACCAGAAATATTTCGTCTGCCGCGGGGCTGATGGAAAACTGGCCAACGCGTTCGTCTGTACCGCTAACATCGCCGCGCACGACGGCGGCGCGAAGATCGTCGAGGGCAACCGCAAGGTCCTCGCCGCGCGGTTGTCGGACGCGAAGTTCTTCTACGACACTGACCTCAAGGTGCCGCTCGAAGAGCAGGCGGAGAAGCTGTCGAAGATCGTCTTCCACGAAAAGCTCGGCACCGTAGCCGACAAGGTCGACCGCGTAGCGAAGCTCGCCCGCTGGTTGGTAGAAGAGGGCATAATCCTTCCCGGAACGGGGAGGGGGACCAGCGAAGCTGGTGGAGGGGGCGCGCCACGAAGCGCAGCGTCCGCGGAGAACCCCCTCCACCCTCAGCCTGCGGCTGACGGTCCCCCTCCCCTCGCAGGGGAGGAATTGGCCGACCTAGCAGACCGCGCAGCCCGCCTCGCAAAAGCAGACCTCGTCACCGGCATGGTCGGCGAGTTCCCCGAGCTGCAAGGCCTGATGGGCGGCTACTACGCCGCCGCACAGGGCGAGCACCCGGCCGTCGCGACCGCCATCCGCGACCACTACAAGCCGGTCGGCCAAGGCGATGACGTCCCCACCGCCCCGATAACGGTCGCGGTAAGCTTGGCGGACAAGCTTGATACGCTGATTGGTTTTTTTGCGATCAATCAAAAGCCATCGGGCTCTCGCGATCCTTTTGCACTTCGTCGGGCAGCGTTGGCTGTCATTCGCACGATTCTGGTCGCAGACCTTCGCGTAGGTATCGGGCGGTTGTTGGAAGGGGCATACCTGACCGGAAAGTACTCGATGGGCACGACCCATTTTGTAGACGGCGCTCCGGATCTGGTCGCCGACTCAATGCATAACCGTGACGTGAACAGCGCGGTTGAGGCACTCGAAAAGATTGCTCCAGGATCGATCGATTACGAAAGCTTGCCATCAGGGCCTGCACGTAACGATTTTGGCCCTATTACTGCCTTTGATCCACAAGCCGTGTCCGTTGAGCTTATCACCTTCTTCGCCGACCGCCTCAAAGTCCAGCAACGCGAAGCCGGCGTCCGGCACGACCTGATCGACGCGGTGTTCGCGCTTGGGGGCGAGGACGATCTCGTCCGCCTGCTCGCGCGCGTCCACGCGCTCCAGGCGTTCGTGACCACCGAGGACGGCACGAACCTGCTCGCCGGCTACAAGCGCGCCGCCAATATCCTGAAGAAGGAAGCGCCTTCTGCTTCCTCTCCCCGCAGGGGAGAGGGAGAAGGTGCTGTCCTACACCCCCGAACCGGCAGAGACCGCGCTGATGACCGCGCTCGACTCCGCCGAACCCCGCGCCACCGCCGCGATCGAACGCGAGGATTTCGCCGCCGCGATGGGTGCCCTTGCAAGCCTCCGTGCGCCGATCGACGCGTTCTTTGATAGCGTTATCGTTAATGATTCCGATCCCGCCAAGCGCTCCGCCCGTCTCGCGCTACTTGAGCGAGTCCGTGCCGCAGTGCACAATGTCGCAGATTTTTCGAAGATCGAGGGCTGACTGGAGGAAGTGCACACATCGCGCCAGCGTGTGAACTTTGTGAACTTCGCTCCGGCCCAACGTATAAAAACAGGCACTTAGAGGACCGACCATGACCCAATATGTGTACCGCTTCGGCGGCGGTGTTTCGGATGGCGGCAAGGGCGACAAGAACCTGCTCGGCGGCAAGGGCGCGAACCTCGCCGAGATGGCGTCGATCGGCCTGCCGGTCCCGCCGGGCTTTACGATCTCGACCGATTTCTGCGCGGTCTATTACGACGAGGGCGGCCAGTTCCCGCAAGGCCTGCGCGATGAAGTCGCCACCGGCCTCGCCCACATCGAGGGCGTCACCGGCAAGACATTCGGCGACCCTGCCGACCCGCTGCTCGTCTCCGTCCGCTCGGGCGCCCGCGCCTCGATGCCCGGGATGATGGACACCGTCCTCAATCTCGGCCTCAACGACCAGACCGTCGAGGGCCTCGCTGCCAAGTCCGAGGACGCACGGTTCGCCTGGGACAGCTATCGCCGCTTCATCCAGATGTACGCCGACGTCGTCCTCGAGCTCGATCACGGCGCGTTCGAGGAAGCGCTGGAGATCGCCAAGGAAGACCAGGGCTTCACGCTCGACACCGAACTGTCGGCCGACGATCTGCGCAAGCTCGTCGCCGAATATAAGGGCCTCGTCGAGAAGCTCTGGGGCAAGCCCTTCCCGCAGGACGTCCACGACCAGCTCTGGGGCGCGGTCGGCGCGGTGTTCGGTTCCTGGCAGTCCGAGCGTGCGAAAGTCTATCGCCGCCTCAACGACATCCCCGGCGGCTGGGGCACCGCGGTCAACATCCAGGCGATGGTGTTCGGCAACATGGGCGACACCTCGGCGACCGGCGTCGCCTTCACGCGCGACCCGTCCAAGGGCGATCGCGCCTATTACGGCGAATTCCTGATCAACGCGCAGGGCGAGGACGTCGTCGCCGGCATCCGCACGCCGCAATACCTCACCAAGACCGCGCGCGAAGACGCCGGCGCCAAGCCCGCCTCGATGGAAGAGGCGATGCCCGAGGTCTACACCCAACTCGCCGACGTGTTCGACACGCTCGAAAACCACTACCGCGACATGCAGGACATCGAGTTCACGGTCGAAAAGACCAAGCTCTGGATGCTCCAGACCCGCGCCGGCAAGCGCACCGCCAAGGCTGCGCTCAAGATCGCCGTCGACATGGCCAACGAAGGCCTCATCACGCGCGAGGAAGCGATCCTGCGCGTCGAGCCGATGGCGCTCGACCAGCTCCTCCACCCGACGCTCGATCCCAAGGCACACCGCGACGTGCTGACCAAGGGGCTTCCCGCCTCGCCGGGTGCAGCCTCGGGTGCGGTCGTGTTCGACGCCGATGCCGCCGAGAAGAAGGCCGCTGACGGCGTCGCGGTGATCCTGGTCCGCACCGAGACCTCGCCCGACGACATCCACGGCATGCACGCAGCGAAGGGCATCCTCACCGCACGCGGCGGGATGACGTCGCATGCGGCTGTGGTGGCGCGCGGCATGGGCCGCCCCTGCGTTTCCGGCGCCGGCACGCTGTCGATCGACGCCAAGGCGAAGATCATGCGCTGCGGCGGTCGCGAGGTGAAGGAGGGCGACCTGCTCACCATCGACGGCACCACCGGCGAAGTGATGATCGGCGCGGTCGCGACCGTGCAGCCTGAGCTGTCGGGCGATTTCGCGACGTTGATGGTCTGGGCCGACGAGGTCCGTCGCCTGAAGGTCCGCGCCAACGCCGAGACCCCCGAGGATTGCCGCGTCGCCCGCGAGTTCGGCGCCGAGGGCGTCGGTCTCTGCCGCACCGAGCACATGTTCTTCGAGAGCAGCCGCATCACCAACGTCCGCCAGATGATCCTGGCGAGCGACGAGAAGGGCCGCCGCGTCGCTTTGGAGAAGCTGCTCCCCGAACAGCGCAAGGACTTTACCGAGATCCTCGAGGTGATGGCCGGCCTGCCGGTGACGATCCGCTTGCTCGATCCGCCGCTGCATGAATTCCTCCCGCACGAGGAATCGGAATTCGCCGAAGTCGCGACCGCGGCGGGCGTCGACGTCGACACCTTAAAGCGCCGCGCGGCGGAGTTGCACGAGTTCAACCCGATGCTCGGCCACCGCGGCTGCCGTCTCGGCGTGACCTATCCCGAGATCTACGAGATGCAGGCCCGCGCCATCTTCGAGGCGGCGGTCGACGTCGCGGAGAAGTCCGGTGCGGCACCGATTCCCGAAGTCATGATCCCGCTCGTCGCCACCCGCCGCGAGCTGGAGCTGATGAAGGCGGTGGTAGACAAGGCTGCCCAGGCCGTGTTCGCCGAAAAGGGCCGGACGATCGAGTATCTCGTCGGTACGATGATCGAACTGCCGCGCGCGGCACTCCGTGCGGGCGAGATCGCGGAAGTCGGAGAGTTCTTCTCGTTCGGCACCAACGACCTGACGCAGACCACGTTGGGCGTCAGCCGCGACGACGCCTCGCGCTTCCTCGGCGCGTATGTGGAGCAGGGCATCTACGCCAAGGACCCGTTCGTCAGCATCGATGTCGAAGGCGTCGGCGAACTGATCGAAATCGCCGCCGAACGTGGCCGCAAAACGCGTGCCGGCATCAAGCTCGGCATCTGCGGCGAACACGGCGGCGATCCCGCGAGCATCGCATTCTGCGAAAAGGTCGGCCTCGATTACGTCTCGGCGAGCCCCTACCGCGTCCCGATCGCCCGCCTGGCGGCGGCACAGGCAGCGCTGTCGAAGAAGTAACGCTCGCTCAAAAGTAGCACCAACCCAATGAGGGCCGCCACCCCGGCGAAGGCCGGGGCCCAGTTGGAACGTCCGATGTAACGAAGGACCGTCCCCAGTTACTCGACATTCCCAACTGGGCCCCGGCCTCCGCCGGGGGTGGTGGCTAATTGGTTGGGTGATCGTAAACCAACAGTGTTTCCCCGCGAAGGCGGGGACCCAGACTGGGCTCCCGCCTTCGCGGGAGAACAAGGGGGAGGGGGCTGACCTAGGCCCGCCCCCAAACCTTACCGACGCGGCTCGAAATCGAACCAGCCCCGCTTGGTCCCATCGGCATTATACGCCGGCCGAGCATAACCCGGCCGCGCCGAAGACAGCGCCCCAGACCGCGACGTATCGACAACCGGATCACGTCCAACAACCGGCGCCCGCTCAACAACCGGAGCTGCAACCCGCACCGCTTCGACGTCCTTCACCAACCGAGCATTCTCCCGCTCCGCCTCGACAGCCCGCTTCTCCGCCGCCGCCGCCCGCACATCGCCATCCTTCTTCACCGCAGCATGCGCATCCCGCTCAGCGAGATACCGCGCCTTCCACTTCTTCCCGCCCGGATGGCTTGCCAATCCGAACAGCCAGCCGGCGACGAAGACCAGCGCAAGCGCCGCAAACTGCGTAGGTGTAGAAAACAACGGCATCGTGAAACCCTCCTGTTACGGAAGCCCAACGATCCGCCGCGCCGCCGGTTGCCTCAGGTCTTCAACAGCGCGTCGGAGATCGAACACGCCGCCGGCCCGAGGATGACGACGAACAGCACGGGCAGGATGAACAGGATCAGCGGGATCGTCATGATCGCCGGCAACCGCGCCGCCTTCTCCTCCGCGCGCATCATCCGCTCGTTGCGGAATTCGCCCGACAGCACGCGCAGCGCAGACGCCAGCGGCGTGCCGTATTTCTCGGTCTGGATCATCGTCGTGACGACGCCCTTCACCGCATCCAGCTTCACCCGCTGCGCCAGATTCTCGAACGCCGAGCGCCGGTCGGTCAGGAACCCGAGTTCGATCGCGGTCAGCGTGAACTCCTCGCCCAGCTCCGGATACGCCCGCCCCAGCTCCCGCGCGACGCGGTGGAAGGCCGCATCGACGGTCAGTCCCGCCTCGGCGCAGATCACCAGCAGATCGAGCGCATCGGGCAACCCCTTGCGGATCGCATCCGAGCGCTTCTTGATCTTGTTGTCGAGATACAGGTCGGGCGCCTTGTAGCTCATGATGAAGGTCATCGCGACGAGCCCGTATTTCTTCAGCGGCCCCCAGGCCGCGAAGCCGTCGGTGCCGTACACCCAGTACAGCATCGCCCCACCCAGCACGATCGGCAGCACGAGCCGGCCGAAGATCACCGACGGCGCCCACTCCTTCGAGCGGACGCCGGCCTGCATCAGTTTCAGCTGGACCGCCTTCACCTGGCTGTCCTGGAGTACCTTCATCGACGACAGGATGCCGCGCAGCTTGTCCGCGGTGTCGTTGCGCTGGACCAGCTTGGCACGGCGCTTGGTCGACGCGGTGATGCCCGCCTTCAGCTGTTCTCGGCGATCGTTGAGCGCCTTGACGCGCTTGGTCATCGGATCGCTGACGGTCGTCGCCGCGTAGATCGCGATCATCACTGCGAAGGCCGCGACGCCCGACAGGATCGTCGCGACGAGCAGGACGTCGATCCCGAGAATGGTAGGTCCGGCGGTTCCGCCCATCATCGTGTCCCTAAATCTCGAAGCTGATCATCTTCGACATGATGAAGGCGCCGATCGCCATCCACACCATGCCGCCCATGCCGATCGCCATCAGCCGTTCGTCGATGAAGAAATTCTGCATGTACCGGCCGTTGATCACCCAGATCATCCCGAACACGATGAACGGCAGCGCGCCGATGATGTACGCGGATGCCTTCGATTCCGACGACATCGCCTTGATCTTGAGCTTCATCTGGCCGCGTTGACGCAGCACGTGCGACAGGTTGGCCAGCGTCTCCGCCAGGTTGCCGCCGGTCTCGCGCTGGATGGCGATGGTGATCACGAAGAACTGGAATTCGGGCGTGCCGAGCCGGTCCGCGGTATCCTGCAACGCGGCGTCCATCGTCCGGCCGATCTTCATCTTGTCGCTGACCGCGCGGAATTCCTCGCCGACCGGCCCCTCGACCTCATGCCCGACGACGCCGATCGTCTCGCTGATCGGCAGGCCCGAGCGCAGCCCGCGGACCAGCAGGTCGATCGCGTCGGGAAACTTCGCGGTGAACTTGCCGATACGGCGCTGGATCGTCTTGCCGACGATGAAATGCGGCAGGCCGACGCCGACGAACACGCCGAACAGCAACGCGAGCAGGATCGGCAGGCCCTTCAACAGCATCAGCGCGGCGACGACCAGCGCAATCCCCGCGGTCGCCAGCCCGTATTGGCCGACGGTCCAGTCCTTGCCGGTCATCGCGAGGCGCTTGGCGAGCTGTACCGGGTTCGGCAGGATACGACCGAAGGCAAGATCCATCTTGGTATCTTGGGTCATCGAGATGCGCCGTAACTGCGCCTCGGCGACCACCAGCGCGTCGCCGTGACGCTCGCGCACGGCAGCGATCCGGCGCGATTGGGCGCGCCCGGTCGACGGACCGGCGAACGCGAACAGCACGATCCCCAGCGCCAGGGCGGAACCGATCATCACCAGAAGGAACGGCAGCATATCCATTACTTGGCAGGTACCGGCTTGACCGTGCGCTTCGGCATCAGGCCCTTGAGATTGCTGAACTTGCCGATCAGCGACTTGCCCTTCGCGCCCTTCACGACGCCGAGATCGGTGTCGACCGATGCAGCGGCCAGCTCGGCGGCGAGTGCCAGGATCGGCGCGATGGTCTTCGACGTCTTGCCGACCTCGACGATCGGCTTGCCGAGCTTGGCCGCCTGCGCCGCCAGCTTCTGGTCGAACGGCACGATGTAATCGATCTTGCGCTCGATCGACCCTTCGAAATCCTTGCGGTTGATCTCGAGCTGGCCGCCCGCGTGCATGCGGTTGGCGATCACGTACACCGTCGTCTGCTGGGCGTTCGACTTGAGCCACGACAGGATTCGGATCGTATCGCGCGCTGCCGCCAGCGTCAGGTCGGTGACGAGGACGAGGAGCTTCACGTCGCTGATCAGATGCGGGTGCTGGATCAGCATGCCGCGCGGCAGGTCGACGACGGTGCATTCGAACGCCAACCGCATCTCCTCCTGCAACTGGAAGAAGGCGGAGCCATCGGTAATCAGCGGTGTGTTGATCGGCGCCTCGGCCGACAGCACGGAGAGTTTCTCCGACGCCTTCACCATCGCGCGTTCGATGAACAGCCCGTCGATCCGGCTCGGATTCTCGATCGCGTCGGTCAGGCCGCGGCCCGGTTCGAGATCGAGGGCGAGCGCGCCGGTCCCGAAATGGACGTCGAGATCGAGCAACGCGGTCGCGCGCCCTTCATGCTCCGCGAGCAGCCACGCGACCGATGTCGCGATCGTCGATGCGCCGACCCCGCCACGCGTGCCGATCACCGCGACCGAACAATGCGCACGATCGGGCGATACCTCGACGTGCTTGGGCGCATTCAGGATCGTCTGCGCGTGCGAGAACGCCTCGCGCAGCATGTCGGGCTGCAACGGCTTCAGCAGATAATCCTGGATCCCGCTGGCGACCAGATCGCGGTACAGCCGGACGTCGTTGACCTGGCCGGCCGCGATCACGACCGTACCCGGCTCGCAGACTTCGGCGAGCGCGTTGATGTCGTTGAGCGGATCACCCGATTCGGCGAGATCGACGAACAGGATCTGCGGCGAGGCGGACACCGACAGCGACTGGACCGCGTTGCGCAGGCCGCCCTTGAAGATCTTGTCGACCGACCAGCCCAGTTCGGCGGCGATCGGCCGCAGCGCGTCCGCCGTCACCTCGTCGCAGACATAGGCGGTAAACGGTTCGCGGTGCGCGATGCCGCCTGGCTTCCACGGAGCGTTCATCATTTTCCTCCCGTGGTGGTGGCGGACAGGCCACCGGCACCGGTCGGTGCCTTTTTGCGATACGTATCGATCGCCTTGTACGCGACCGCCGTGTCGGTGGTTTCGGCGCCGGGCGCGCCGCGGACGAGATCGGCAGGATTGGCGACCATCGCCGCGAGGTTACTGTTGATCGCGCAGCCATAGTTCGACGAGGTGTTCGCCTGGAACTCGTTGGACGCATCGCGCGACCAGTCGGGGCAACGCGGTACCCCGGCATGCATCCTGGTCACGACCACGCGGATCGTGCCGGGCGCGAGCGGGGCAGGCGTCACCGGTGCATCGTCGCTGAGCAACAGCCCGTATTGCGCCACGACCGCAGCGATGTCGCCGCGCGCGGCCGGTGCTTCGCCGGCGGGATCGTCGATCGTGACGCGGTCGCCATAGCCGAGCCGCATAGTCGTCATCCAGCCCGCCAGCCGCTGCTGTTCGCCGCCCGCCAGCGCACCCCCGGACACGCCCAGATCGAGCGCATAATCGGATCGGCTGACGACCGGCTGGTGGACCGATTCGAGGCCGCGATTCTCGGTTCCCATGCATCCACCGAGCAGCAGCGCGGGGAGGAGGGACGCTAGGATCGATTGCTTGATCATCGGAAATCCTTGAGACGTCGGGTGCAGGGGCATGTCACTGCGTTCCGATCAGTTCGAGAAGCCGGGGGCGGGGACGACAGCCGTGCCCGGCTTGCTGCCTTTGCCTGTGCCGTTGGCGATCGGAGCCGGCGCTCTGACGTCGTCTTCGCTGCGGCGGATGTCGCTCCGCGGCACCGGCATGACCGGTGCGGTGGCGCCGACGGAGGGCTGGACATAGGCGGGACGCGCCACGGTCGGCACCGGCCGCTTGCCGCCGCCGCTCGCGCTCAGCGTGCCGAGCAATACCCGATCGATGTCGGACGGTGCGCGCGCGCCGTCGGTCGGCAGGGCGATGTCGCTCGCGTTGTTGACCGGCTTGACCAGATACGGCGTGATCACGATCACCAGTTCGGTCTCGTTGCGCTGGAACGCGTTCGAGCGGAACAGCGCGCCGATGATCGGCAGGTTCGCCAGTCCGGGGGTCTTGTCGTACGAGTTGTTGTGACTGTTCGACAGCAGGCCGCTGATCATCATGCTCTGGCCCGAGCCGAGTTCGACGGTGGTTTCGGTCCGTCGCGTCGTCAGGCCGGGTACGCGCGTGCCGTTGAGCGTGACCGCGTTCGAATAATCGAGCTGCGACACTTCGGGACGGACGCGCAGCGAGATGCGGCCATCCGAGAGAACCGTCGGCGTGTACGCCAGGCTGACGCCATATTGCTTGTAGTCGACCGTGACGGTGCCGAGCGCCTGCGCGATCGGGATCGGCACTTCGCCGCCAGCGAGGAACGTCCCCGTCTCACCCGACAGCGCGGTAAGATTCGGATTGGCGAGCGTCGTCACTTGGCCGGTGGTCTCGCCGAGGTCGATCGCCCCGATGAGGTCAAGTCCGAGCAACTTGCCGGCGAGACCGAAAGTAGTGCCCAACGTCGATTGCGTGACACCGCTTTGGGCGGGTGCGGTGAAGCCTGTCGACAACGCGCCGCCAGGAAAGAATTGGTTGCTTGCGCCGCGGCCTTGGGCAA
Organism: Sphingomonas sp. PP-F2F-G114-C0414; assembly: GCF_003688595.1. Classification (GTDB taxonomy): domain Bacteria; phylum Pseudomonadota; class Alphaproteobacteria; order Sphingomonadales; family Sphingomonadaceae; genus Sphingomonas. The sequence continues at coordinate 371,636 of NZ_RCWT01000012.1, read as the reverse complement.
CGCCGAATTTGAAACCGCCCGTACCGTCCCTGCTTTGGATGTTTACCCCGATATTCTTGACGAAACTCCGGCTGACCTCTGCGATCCGTACCTGCAGGTTGACCTGCAACGGCGTCGCGGTCTTCAGCCGCGACAGGACCTTGGTCGAGTCGCCGACGAATGCCTGAACGAGGCGCTCGGCCTCGGCGGCGTCCTCGGGCGCGGCCACCGTACCGGTCAACAGGATCAGGCCGTTCATCGGCGTCGCGACGACCTGTGCTTCGGGCATCGCCAGCCCCAGCATCTGCTGCACCGAATCGAGGTTGTTGCCGACGCGGATCGTCGCCGAATAGACCACTGCGCCACCCTTGGCGGTCGCCGAGATCGTCGTCTCGCCGGTCTTCTTGCCGAAGATGTAAAGCTGCGTCGGCGAGCGGACCTGGACATCGGCGATCGCATCGTCGGCGACGAACAGGTCGCTCATCGGCCGTGCGAGCGTCACCAGCCGACCGCGGCCGGTATTGACCTGGACAACCGGCGATCCGGCGGGGGCGGTCGCGCCACGACCGCGCTGCGCCATCGCGGGGACCGAGGGCGCGGCGCTGGCTGCGACCAGGGCGACCACGAGCGGCCATCCCAACGTCGTTTTCTGGCGAGCCGCGCCAAAGGGGTGCGTCAACGGAATGCGCATTTCAATTCTTCCCCCCGACCGGAACGACGGTCATTGCGTTGCCGCGCGCCACCCGCACGATCGGCCCTTGCACGGCGACTGCACCCGTCGTGGGTCCTGCAACCGGCATCATCGGCATCCCGCCTTGCCCGCCAGAACTTGCTGCCGGCTTTCCAGGGACCGAGCTGCGCTGGTAGCGCGAGACGTCGGCGCCGGTCTGGTAGCTTCCCGCACCGGCCGATGGCTGGCTCGCGAGCCGGACCATCATCGCCTTCTCGGCCTTCGGATCGTTCCCGTTGGGCACGTGCACCGCGCCCGAGGCGATCGCCTCTTCGAGTTCGGCGGAATTGTCGGCGATCGAGCGCAGCGACAGCGACAGCGTGCCGAGCGTCTGCGCGACCGCGACCTGCTCCGCCATCTTCGGCGTCGCTTCGATCGTCACGTTCGAGAAGGTCTGGACCTTGGTCTTGCCGTCTTCGCCAACCAGATTGTCGGTACGCTGGTCGGTGGCGAGCACGCGGATGTTGCGCATGATCGTTTCCGACACCTTGAGCGGCTGGCCATCGCCGCCACCGGCGACGTTCTGCGTCAGGACGAGGTCGATGCGGTCGCCCGGAAAGACGAAGCCTGCAACCGCGGCCTGCGCCGAAACGGGGACGGAGACCGCGCGCATGCCAGGGCCGAGCGCCGCGGCGAGAAATCCGCGGTCGCCGGGCTTGACCAGCGCACCCTGCGTGACCGGTTGTCCCGCCGTGATGATGCTGCGCACCACCGTGCCCTGCAACGACTGGAGGTTGGTCTTGTCCTTGAGGTAATAGGCGTTGTCGACCAGCTCCTTGGGCCAGGGCTGATACTTCAGCGCGGTCGCGTCGAGGATCGTGCCGACCGGCAGCGAGCGCGTCGCGACGAGCACTTCGGGCCCGTCGACGGCCGGCGCGGCCATTGCGGAGGCACCGGCTTGCGGTGCCGAACTTCCCGCCACAAGCGTTCTGGCAAAGAAGGCTGTTACGGCCGCGACTATAAGCGCGCCTACCAGCAGAATTATCTTGCGGCTGTCCATGACTACATCGTGCCTTTCAGGCGCCCGGTGTTCGTTCCGAGGTTAATCATCACTGAAACTGGTTAAGGAGTGGTTCGCGGAGTGCGAGAATACCGGCGAATGCTATAGCGACCCCATATGGAACCTCGATTTGTCCGGTATTCTTCTTGATCGTGCGCTCGATCATCATGACGATCGTGACGATCCCGCCGGCGATCGACATGATCATCAGCATCGACAGGAACGCCGGGAACGGCAGCCACAGCGCGAGCGCGACGATGAGCTTGACGTCGCCGCCGCCCATCATCCCGAAATGGAACGCGATCAGAAACACGGCGAACACGGCCAAGGCCACGCCGAGCTGGAGCGCCATGTCGGGCCAGACATCCAGGCCGTTGGCATACCACCAGATTGGCGCGAGCAGCGCGACCGCGGCGTTCTTCCAGTTGGCGATTTCCCGAGTCCGCACGTCCTCGATGCCGGCGGAGACCAGCAGGCCCCCGAGCACAAGAATCAAGATTGGAAGCGCAATGTTGGACCCCATCGGCTAAGTCCTAACGGAGATGGCTTTCGAAAAAGTAACCGTGCCGCGCAAAAATACCGGCGATACCGAGGCTTGTACGGCGCGACGGGCAATCCCGGTCGGCGCCCGCATCGGTTATTGGACCGCGCCGGACGGCTGGAAGCTGCGTCGATTCGACTGGCCCGCCGCGGCGCCGCGCGGGCGCGTCCTGTTCCAGACCGGCCGTGGGGATATCTTCGAGAAATATCTGGAAACGTTCGCGCATCTCCACGCGCAGGGGTGGTCGGTGACCGCGTTCGACTGGCGCGGGCAGGGTGGTTCGGGGCGGCTTTCCGCCGATCCGCATGTCGGCCACGCCAGCGATTACGGTGTGTACGACCGCGATCTCGCGGCGTTCTGGGCGGACTGGAGCGCGGAGGACGCGCGGTCGGCGGATGCACGGGACGCGGCGCTGCCGAGCGTCGTGCTCGGCCACTCGATGGGCGGCATGATGGTGATGCGCGCGCTCGCGGCACGGTCGATCCAGCCGGCGGCGGCGATCCTCGTGGCGCCGATGATCGGGCTGAAATCACCGTTCGGCACGGGCTTTGCCAGCAAGGTGACGCAGTGGATGGCGGCCCGCGGCGATCCGGCGCGCGCGGCGTGGCGGACCAACGAGCGGCCCGGATCGGTCGCGTCGCGGCAGACTTTGTTGACGCATGACGCCGCGCGCTACGAGGACGAGCTCTGGTGGCAGCGGACGTGTCCGGAGCTGGTACTCGGCCCACCGAGCTGGGCGTGGCTCGCGCAGGGGTTCGCAGGCGCGGCGGCGCTGGCGAAGGATCCCCGTATCGAGTCGATCGATATCCCCGTGTTGATGCTGATCGCCGACGCCGACAAGCTGGTCGATCCGCGCGCCGCGCTCCGGCTGGCGGCACGCTTGCCCGATGCGCAGGTCGTCCGGTTCGGCCGCGAGTCCGCGCACGAAATTTTGCGCGAGGCCGACGGCGTTCGCGACCGTGCGCTGTCGGCGATCGATTCGTTTCTCGCAGCGTGCGTGCCGCTCCGCTGATGGCACCCGTCTACGACATCGCGATCGTCGGGGCCGGCATGGCCGGCGCGAGCCTCGCGGCGGCGCTCGGTCCGCATGCGCGCGTGCTCGTGCTCGAAGCGGAGGACGCCCCCGGGTATCACGCCACCGGTCGTTCGGCGGCATTCTGGTCGGAAACCTATGGCGGCCCCGATATCCAGCCGCTGACGACCGCGTCGGGTCCGTTTCTCGAGGCGGGCGGGCATCTCGCGCCGCTCGGCTCGATCCATATCGGTCGCGCCGAAGACGAAGCGGCGATCGACGCGTTCCTGGCCGAATTCGCGGGCAGCGACGTCGCGCTCGACCGGGTCGACCCCGCTGCGTTCGTCCCCGGTCTCCGCACCGACTGGACGCTCGGCGTGCAGGAGGCGAGCTGCGCCTATATCGACGTCGCAGCACTTCATGCCGAAAGCATCGCCACCGCGCGCCGTGCCGGAGTCGATTTCGTCAGCGATGCCGCGTTCTCCGGTGCGACTCGCGTCGGCGGCGTGTGGACGGTCGACACCAAGGCGGGCGCGTTCAGGGCTCGCGTCATCGTCGATGCGGCGGGCGCTTGGGCGGACGCGGTCGCGGTGCGAGCCGGCGTCCGTCCGCTTGGCCTGCAAGCCTATCGCCGGACGATGGTCCAGCTGCGTACCGATCCCGGCGCGCCCGAAGGCTTGCCGCACATCGCCGACATCGCAGGGCGGTTCTATTTCAAGCCCGAACCCGGCGGTCGCCTCTGGCTCAGCCCGCATGACGAGACACCGACAGCCCCCTGCGATGCCGCGCCCGAGGAAATCGACATCGCGATCGCGGTCGACCGATTCGAACGCGTCGTCGATTGGCGCGTCGCGGCGATCGAGCGGCGTTGGGCGGGGTTGCGGACCTTCGCTCCGGACCGCTTGCCGATCTACGGCTTCGACCCCGATACTCCCGCGTTCTTCTGGTGCGCGGGGCAGGGCGGGTTCGGAATCCAGACGGCACCCGCTGCCGCGTTGCTTGCCGCCAGCCTGCTGCTCGGCATCGCGCCCGATCCGTCGGTCGCGGCGATCGATCCGGCGCGCTATTCGCCCCACCGGTTTTGAACGAGCCTCGGTGCGCGTTCGACGGGGAACCGTAGCGTAGCTGAAAGGTTCGCCAAAACGCAATCGACTCGATCCCCGTGAGCCGTGCCATCGCCCCCGTCGAAGGTCTCCGATCGAGCAATTCGACTCGAGCCGGGCCCGTTTCGTTCTGCAGATAACGCTCGCTTTCAGTAAAAACGACGCGGTTTATCCTGTCCGATATGGCTGCATCGCTATTTTCGCACACCGAAGTGATGTGAAGATTCGCGAATCCATTGGAAAAAATTCCGATCTTCATTCGTAGAAATCGACAGGATCGGGTTAGTCCCAAAAACCTAACCGAGGTTAAATACGCGATATGGTTAACGCGAGATAATTCCGGGGCTGGCAGAGTGCAGCCAGCCTTTTCGGTGTGTAGCGCATGGTTGATTTCTTCGTTGGCAGCTCGATTTCGACGATCAACGCGAAAGGCGAGCTGACTTTACCCGAACATTTCTGCGTGGCGATACAATCGCGCGCGATCCGCGACGATCTGTTCGTCGGTCTTCATGCGGATCACCCGTGCATGATCGTCTGCGACCGTGACAGCGTCGCGGTGCATCATCACGATACTCGGGACAACTTGCTCGGCGGGTGGGAGCGCGAGGCGCGTGAGGCGCTGTTGCGAAGACGGCTGGGGTTCGTCGCGCCCGCGCAGATGGACGGCAAGGGGCGGATCCGGATCGCGCCCTGGATGCGGTCGCGACGCGGCATTCGCCAGCGCGCGCTGCTGATCGGCATGGGCCGTCATTTCGAAGTCTGGAATCTCGATCTGGTGCTCGAACAGGGGCCGAGCGACCTGATCGTCCTCGCCGCACTGCACCTCGATATATCGATCACCAAGGAGGATCGCCATGAACCTGCTATGCCACGTCTCGGGGCACGTCGCCGCGCCGCTCGTCCTGGAAAACCAGGGCTTTCTGTTCAGCCGGTGCCAGCGCTGCCGACACGACCTGATCCGCTCCGCCCGGCCGTCGATCGACCCGGCGAGCGACCCGCAAAGCGAATCGTCGCCGGCCGATAGCTGGACGGCCGTCCCCGACGGTATGCGAGTCGCGTGGCGCTCGACGGACGTCTCGGCGTTCGACCAGCCGTCATGGCACGCACGGTCGTTGCAGCAACTTCGCGACTATTCCCGCGATGCGGTCGTCACGATCACCGACGCGACGCACGTCGCGGTCGCGGTCGTCGGTTGGCACGGTGCGGACGCCGCCCGGCGGATCAAGGCGGCGGCGCTTGCCACCTATCGGTCGGGCCGCCGCGTCCTGCACCTGCCGAAGCCGACGCGGCCGTCCTATGCGGGGATCGTCATCATCAATCTGACGCTGAAACGCGACTCCGCGTCATGGCGCGACGACCAGCCTATGCAGGACACCCAGTTCGGCGACGTGATCGGGGCATGACCGCGCCGGACCGGACGAAGCGGGTCAGCGCCGCCCCGCCGCCACCGCGGCATCGCTCGCCAGTTTGTCGGCGCGTTCGTTCTCGGGGTGGCCGGCATGGCCCTTGACCCATTGCCACTCGATCTTGTGACGCTCGACCGCGGCCAGCAGCGCGTGCCAGAGTTCGGCGTTCTTCACCGGCTTCTTGTCGGCGGTCTTCCAGCCGTTGCGCTGCCACCCCTTCACCCATTTGGTGAGGCCATCCATGACGTACTTGCTGTCGGTATACAGCGTGATCGCGCACGGCCTGGTCAGCGCATTGAGGGCCTCGATCGCCGCGGTCATCTCCATGCGGTTGTTCGTCGTCGGGGTTTCGCCGCCCGACAATTCCTTCTCGTGCGCGCCCATGCGGATCACCGCGCCCCAGCCGCCGGGGCCGGGATTGCCCTTGCACGCGCCGTCGGTGAAGATCTCCACCTTCGTCATCTCGCCGTCAGTCATGCGAACATATCGTCCTTTGCGTAAGCTTCGTAGCGTCGCCAATAGGCGAGCGGATCCTTCCGCGTCACCAGTGCGCCCGCCGGGGTATTCAGCCAGTCCCACGCCCGCGTCAGCAGGAACCGCAGACACGCACCCTGCGCCAGGATCGGCAATGCGGCGCGTTCGTCGTCCGATAGCGGATGCCGGTCCGCATAGCCCCGGACCAGCGCATCGCCCACCGCCGCGTCATAGCGCTCGCCACGGTCGTCGAAGCTCCACGCGCTGTGCATGATCGCCAGATCATAGGCGCGGATATCGGTGCACGCGAAATAGAAATCGATCAGTCCACCGACCGTATCGCCGCGCATCAGCACGTTGTCCGGAAACAGATCGGCATGAATCACAGCGCGAGGTAGCCTATCGGGCCAGACCGAGACGACGCCGTCCAGCGCCGTCGACACGCGATCGAACAAGCCAGGCGCGATCGTGTCGAGATCGTCGCCGCACTGCGCCAGCAACGCCTGCCATCCCGCCGGCCCCAGCGTGTTCGGCCGATCGAGCGCGAACCCGGCCAGACTCTCATGCATAGCCCCCATCGCCGCACCGGCGGCATAGGCCTGCGCGGCGGTCGGCTGCGATACCGACACACCGTGCAGGAACTCGATTAGGCAGGCGGGGCGGCCGCACAGCTCGTGGATGAGCACGCCGTCGCGGTTCGCCAGCGCTCTCGGCACCGGGTTGCCGTCGGTCGCGAGATGCTCGAGCATCGCCATGAAGAACGGCAGGTCGCCCACCGACACGCGCTTTTCGTACAGCGTCAGGATGAACCGTCCGGCCGTCGTGTCGACCAGATAATTGCTGTTCTCGACGCCCTCGGCGATCCCCTTGAACGAGACCAGTTCGCCGTGATCGAAACCGGCGAGGAAGCTCGCGAGCGCTTCGGCCGACACCTGCGTATAGACCGCCATGCTAGGCGCCCATCCTAAGCAGCGGCTTCCAGGCCACGCGGCAACTTGAACGCGATCGTCTCGCGGGTCGTCTCGACCTCGCGCTCCGTCACGGTAAAGCGTTCCGACAATCGTTCGACCAGTTCGCGCACCAGCAGTTCGGGGGCGGAGGCGCCGGCGGTGATCCCCAGCGTGCGGACGCCCGCCAGGAAATCCCAGTCGAGTTCGCTCGCACGCTGGATCAGTCGGGCCCGCGTTCCCTCGCGCTCGGCGACCTCGACGAGGCGTACCGAGTTGGACGAATTGGGCGCGCCGATCACCAGCATCGCCTCGCAGTTATGCGCGATCGCCTTGACCGCGGTCTGGCGGTTCGACGTCGCGTAGCAGATGTCCTCGCCCCGCGGCGGCAGCATCGCGGGGAATCGCCGCTGCAACGTCGCCACCACGGCAGCGGTATCGTCGACCGACAGCGTGGTCTGCGTCAGGAAGGCGAGGTTGTTCGGGTCGGCGGGCGCGAACGCTTCGGCATCCTCGACGGTCTCGATCAGCGACATCGCGCCCTCGGGCACCTGGCCGAACGTCCCGATCACCTCGGGATGCCCGGCATGGCCGATGAACACGATGTGCCGTCCGGCGCCGACCAGCCGTTCGGCCTGGCGGTGCACCTTCGAGACCAGCGGGCAGGTCGCATCGAGATATTCCAGCCCGCGATTCTGTGCGTCGAGCGGCACCGATTTCGGCACACCGTGCGCCGAGAACACGACCGGCGCGCCATCGGGCACCTGGTCGAGTTCCTCGACGAAGATCGCGCCCTGCGCCTTCAGCGTGTCGACGACGAACTTGTTGTGGACGATCTCGTGACGGACGTAGACCGGCGCACCGTGTTTCTCGATCGCCAGTTCGACGATCCGGATCGCGCGGTCGACGCCGGCGCAAAAGCCTCGGGGTGCTGCGATCAGCAGGTCGAGCGGCGGCTTGTCGATTGGGCTCATGATGCGGCTGCCTCTACGCGATTGCTTGCCTGGACGATAGCCGGTTCCTATGGTGCGCGGCGACAGGGGCCGCTTGCGACATGCGGTGGCCCTTTCGCTCGTTCGAGAAGGTAAGCGTCGCCGTGAAAGCCCCCATCCTCGCCATATCGGCCGTTGCTGTTCTTTTAGGAGGATGCGCCGGCAAGGGCGAAGTCGACGCGACCGGCGGTATCTCCGCGGTCCGTTCGGTCTGCCCGGCCGTGGCGATCCCCGCCGCGACCGGCGACGTCACGCTATTCGATCCGACCACCAGCCGCGACCAGTCGGCGATCGACGTCGCCGCGCTGATGACCAACGTCCGCTCGACCTGCGCCGACGCGACCGATCAGGTCGTCACCAACGTCACGTTCGACATCCGCGCCCGCCGCAACCGTACCGAGGGTGCGCGCGACGTGACGCTGCCCTATTTCATCACCGTGGTCCGCGGCGGCAGCGCCGTCGTTGCCAAGCGAGTCGGCCGTGTGACGTTGCATTTCGCCGCCGGTCAGGCGCTCGCCTCGACCTCGGCGACCGCATCGTCGACGATCTCGCGCGCCGCCGCGACGCTGCCCGACGATGTTCGCGAGAAGCTGACGCGCAAGCGCAAGGCGGGCGATCAGGATGCTGCGGTCGATCCGCTGAGCACCCCCGAAGTCCGGCAGGCGGTTCTGCGTGCAAGCTTCGAGGCGTTGGTCGGCTTCCAGCTCACCGACGATCAGTTGAAGTACAACGCGACCCGCTGATCGCCGGGTCGCAACAATGACGCGATGAAGGCGGGGTCCGATTGCCAGGCAATCGGACCCCGTTTCGTTTACTTGTCGCTGCGGACCAGTTCGGTCTCGGCGAGATGCTCCGCCAGGAACCAGACCTGCGGCTCGTGCGTGCGCACGATGTTGCTCACGAGCAGATCGTTGGTGCCGTCGTCGCCGGACTCGTCTGCCGCTTCGGCACCCTCATGCGCCTGGCGCAGGATGATCTCGTGCGCCTCGAGCAGCCGGGCAAGCTGCGTCGGCACGTCTTCGCGACCCTTGGGCGGACGGGGGATCGTCGTCATTTCGGCAACATCATGCGCCATCGCGATCGAGATGCCGCCCAGCGCCATGATCCGCTCCGCAACGAGATCGACCAGTGCAGCCTGTTCTTCGTAATGCTTGTCGAGCAGAAGGTGCAGTTGATAGAATGTCGCACCCGACATCTGCCAATGATGCTTCTTGTACATGTCGCGCAAGGTCATCGTATCGGCCAGAACCTGGTTGAGGATCGATACGCTCTGCGCACGGGCGTTGTCCTCGAGTGCGATCGGCAGGCGCTTCAGCGTTCCGTAAGGCTGGATCTCGCGATACTCGACCTTGTACTGTGGCTGTGCTTCGACCGACGTATCGACCTTCGGCATCTTGAGGGGTTTCTTGGCCATCGGGAATTCCTGTCTGCAAGCGGAAGAGAGAACTACCCTAACGCACGACCACGCGGATCGATAGCGGACGAAAACATCGTTGAGCGTGATCGGTGTTTTGCGTCGTTCCGGACGGCGCGGTCGGCCGAGCCTCTTGACTGGACGACGCCGGCAAAGGAAGCGGGCGGCTGTAAATGCGTAGGGAGTTCAGGATGACGGAAGCACCTTTGGTCGCAGGGATCGAACTCGGCGGCACCAAATGCATCTGCATCCTCGCGCGCGGCCCCGACCAGATCGAGGAGACCGTCCGCATCCCGACCACGCGGCCAGAGGAAACGCTGGCGGCGATCGAGGCGGTGCTCGACCGGTGGAGCGGGTTCGTCGCGATCGGCATCGCCAGTTTCGGGCCGGTGTCGATCGATCGTCATGCCGGCGATTACGGTCACATCACCTCGACACCGAAGCCGGGCTGGGCAGGGACGGATATCGCCGGCCGGTTGCACCGCCGCTACGGCGTGCCGACCGGCTTCCATACCGACGTCGTCGGGGCGGCGCTGGCCGAAGCGCGCTGGGGCGCCGCCACCGGGCTACCCGATATCGCCTATGTCACGGTCGGGACCGGGGTTGGTGTGGGGATGATCGCGAATCACCGCCCGATCGACGGGCTGACGCATTCCGAACTCGGCCATATCCGTCCGGTCCGATTCCGCGGCGACGACTGGGTCGGCAATTGCCCGTTCCACGGTGCCTGCCTGGAGGGGCTCGTATCGGGCCCCGCCATCGCCGCGCGCATTGGCAAACCTGCCGACCAGGCACCGGCGGAAGATCCCGTATGGGACGGCGTCGCCGATGCGCTCGGTCAACTCTGCCATACGCTGGTGCTGACGGGCATCCCGCGGCGTATCGTCATGGGCGGCGGCGTGATGGGCGCGACGCATCTGTTCCCGCGCGTCCGGGCGGCGATGACGCGAAGCCTTGGCGGGTACATCACGCTGCCCGAGGTCGCGCTGACCGACACCTTCATCGTGCCGCCCGCGCTCGGTAACAATGCCGGCCCGCTCGGCGCGATCGTGCTGGGAGCTCAAGCACTTGGCCAACAACTGGCCTCGTCGTTTACACCGTCTTAACCGCGTTCCGTTACCGCTTGCGTCAATAGAGAAGGGCATCGCGCAGTACCGTTTAGTGGCGGCCTGTTACGCTTGGCCTGCTAAGTGCGACATGGAGCGGTACATCGATGCGTATTCTGATCGTGGACGACGAGCCGGCGATGCACGACAGCTATCGGCGCAGCTTCGCCGGGCAGCATCCGATCGGCGCCGCCACGCTGGGTGCGATGGCGGCCGAGTTGTTCGGCGACTCCCTAGCTGACGATGCGCTGGATACCGCCGATGCGATCCCTGCGTTCGTGTTGACGCACTGCGACCAGGGCCTTGATGCGGTTGCGGAGGTCGAGCGTGCCAGCGCCGCCGGCGATCCGTTCACGGTCGCGTTCATCGACGTTCGCATGCCGCCGGGGATCGACGGCCGCGAAACCGCGATGCGGATCCGCGCGATCGATCCGGCGATAAACCTGGTCATCGTCACCGGATTTTCCGATTTCTCGCCGGTCGAGATCAGCAAGGTCGCGGGGCCCGCCGACAAGATCTTCTACATCGCCAAGCCGTTCGAAGTCGCCGAGATCACGCAGACCGCGACCGCGCTCGCCAAGCGCTGGGAGAACGACCGCGAGCTGGTGGCGGCACGCGATCAGCTCGCGGCGCAGGTCATCCAGCTCGAGGAGCAGGGTGCCGAACTGGCGGCGAACGAAAGCCGCGCGATCCACATCGCCACCCATGATTCGCTGACCGAAGCGCCCAACCGTCTCGCCTTCCTTCGCGCGCTCGCCGAGCGCACCAAGACGCAGGGCGCGTTCGCGACCGTGATGGTCGACCTCGACCGGTTCAAGCTCATCAACGACACGCTCGGGCATCTCGCAGGCGACGAACTCATCCGCGAGATGTGCGCGATCCTCAATCGCGCGTCGCCCGAGGGCGCGCTGGTGGCACGGCTCGGCGGCGACGAATTCAGTATCCTGTTCGAAACCTCCGGCGAGGCTGCGGCGGTGATGGCGTGCGAGCGGGTCATCGCGGCCTGTTCGGTCAGCGTCCAGGTGTTCGGCAATTCGGTCCAGGCCGGTGCATCGGCGGGGCTGGTCGTTACCGAAGGCGGGCAGGGCGGCGACCCGGTCGACGTCATGCGCCGCGCCGACCTCGCGCTCAACGATGCCAAGCGCGGCGGTCGCGGTATCGTCCGGCTGTTCGACGAGAGCATGGACGAAGGCATCCGCTTTCGCCGCCGGGTCGAGGGCGGCCTCAGCCAGGCGATCGCCAAGGGCGAACTCAGTCTGGTCTACCAGCCGATCGTCTCGGGAAGCGCGATCGAGGTGATCGGGTTCGAAGCGCTCATCCGCTGGAACACCGGGGAATACGGGTCGATGAGCCCGGCCACCTTTATCCCGATCGCGGAGGAATCGAACCTCATCCACGAACTCGGCGACTGGGTACTGGGCGAGGCGCTCCAGGTCCTGAAGCAATGGCCCGGGCAATATGTCTCGGTCAATTTCAGCCCGCGCCAGTTCCGCCGCCAGAATTTCGTCGGGCATATCATGCAGAGCGTCCAGCGCGCCGGGATCGAGCCCGCGCGCCTGCAGATCGAGATCACCGAAACCGCGATCTTCGACGACGCCGAACGCGCCGCCGACACGCTCTACAAGCTCCGTCAGATGGGTTTCCGGATCGCGCTCGACGATTTCGGGACGGGCTATTCGAGCCTCTACAACATCCGCAAGTTCGCGCTCGACTGCCTCAAGATCGACAAGTCGTTCATCGACGGCATGGGCCGCGAACGCGAAAGCGCGGCGATCGTCCATTCGATCATCCACCTTGGTCGCGCACTCGGGCTCGGCGTCATCGCCGAGGGCGTCGAGACCGAAGCGCAGGTCCAGGCGCTCCGCCTTGCCGGTGCCAGCCATCTCCAGGGCTATTTCTTCTCGCGTCCGGTCAGCGCGGAGGTCGCGCTGGACATGGCCAATGCGCGGATCGTCGGCGGTAGCGACGACACCGCGGGCGACGGTCCGATGGTGTATCGCAGGTCGGGCAACGGGACGCGCGGCTGATGGCGGTACTCCCCGTCGGCCTGGTGCGGCGGTTCAGGCGAGTCCGCGGTCCGGCATCGCTCGGCGCCAAGCTCGTGCTGATCATGACCGCGGTCGGGCTGTGCGCGGCGATCGCGATCACGATGCTGCTCGCCGGTATCATCACGCCGAGCTTCACCCAGCTCGAGGACAAGGCGATCGCCGGGCATATCGAGCGGACCCGCGCGGCGCTGTCCGAATACGAGGCCAAGGTCGAAAGCGCGGTGCGCGACTATGGCGACTGGAACGACAGCTACGCCTATATGGTGGATCCCGCGGCGACACCTCGGCGCGAGGGAGCCGAACACGCCCGCTTCGAGAACGACAGCTTCTCACCGCTGGCGATGAGCAACATCGGCGTCGATGGCATGGCCTATGTCGCCCCCGACGGCCGGATCGTCATCGCCCGCTGGCGCGATCCGGTCAGCGGCGTCGAGCGGCCGGCGATGCGTCGCCAGTTGATCGCGACGATCGCCGGGACGGATCTCATGCAGGCGCTGCAGGGGCAGAGTTCGGGGCGGTTCTACGCGCGGATCGGTGACAGCGTCGCGGCGGTCGGGATCGCCCGCGTGCGCCGCTCGGACGGCAGCGGCGCGCCGCGCGGCTATGTGCTGATGGCGCGGGTCATCACCTCGCAGCAGATTTCCGACCTGCTCCAGCTCGACGCCCGGATCGATCTGAACGCGGCGGGGATCGCCGAGACCGTGATTCCTCGCACCGGTATCCTGACGATCGCGGTGCCGATGAAAGGCGCCGACGGCCGCGGCGTCGCGAGCACGCGGTTCAGCGTGAGACGCGACGTATCCCTACTCGGCCGCCGCATGTTGTTGCTCGCGGTCGCGGGGTCGACCGTCCTGCTGCTGCTCGTCCTGGTCGTGCTGCGACGGACGATCACCCGGCTCGTGCTGCGTCCGCTGCACCGCGTCGAAAGCCATATGGAGCGGGTGCGCGCGTCGGGCTCGCTGGCGCTGCTGAGCGAGCATGGTCGCCGCGACGAGATCGGTTCGCTCGGTCGCAGCTTCAACGCGATGCTGCGGCAGTTGAAGGACCTGCGCGAGCAGATCGAGGTGCAGTCCTTCGATCTCGGGCGCAGCGAAAGTGCGGTTGCGGTGATGCACAACGTCCGCAACGCGCTGAACCCGATCAGCACGATCCTCAGCCAGGGCATCGCGCAGGCCCCGCCGATCGAGCGCACCACGGTCGACCGCGCGCTGGCCGAGCTCGTCCGCACCGATGTTCCCGAGGCGCGCCGTCGCAAACTGGTCGCGTTCGTCGCCGCCGCGGTCGAGGCGGAGTCGGCCAACCGCGAGGCAATGCGCCGCGAACTCGCGGTCGGGCGCGAAGCGATGGCGCATGTCCTCGAGATCATCGGCCAGCAGCAGAAGGCCGCGCACGAGCGGCCGACGCTGGAACAGTGCGACGTCGCCGACATCATCGCGCGCAACGCGACGATCGCGCGCTATTCGCAGAACGTCTCGATCGCGTTCAGCTTCCCCGCCGGGCCGATTCCCGTGATGGCCAGCCGGGTGATCCTCAGCCAAGTGATCGGCAACCTGTTCGGCAACGCGTCCGAATCGATCGTCGCGCGGGGGCTGGGCAGCGGATCGATCATGACGTCGATCGTCGAACAGGACGACCGCGTCACGATCGTGATCCGCGACGATGGCGAGGGGTTCGCCCCCGACCTCGCGCCAAACCTGTTCCAACGCGGGTTTTCGACGCGGCATCACAAGTCCGGCGGTCTCGGGCTGCACTGGTGCGCCAATTCGATGACCGCGATGGAAGGATCGTTGCGGCTGGAAAGCGACGGGCCCGGATTGGGCGCGGTCGCGATCCTGTCGCTGCACCGCGCGGCGGCGGGGATGGCCAAGGCGGCGTAGGCAGCAGCGGTCGGGGTTGCGCCCGGTCAGGCGGCGCGCGCGCCTTCAATCGCCGGGCGCAGATACGGTGCAACCATCTCCTGGTCGAGGAACCAGCGTTGGCGTGCGATCGGCAGCGTGCCGAACCCGCCGATGATCCCCCGACACGACGCGCTCCCGCACGCACACGGCATCTGCCAAGCGGGATCGGCGAGGGTGGTCGAATAATCCCACGCGATCTCCTCGCCGACCGCGATATCGCGGATCGCCACCAGGAAGACATTGCCGCCGACGAACCGCAGCCCGGTGTTGGGCGAACAACTGTGGTTGATCAGGTCGTCGATCCGCCCCGATGGGCCCATGAAGCTGCCCGCGGTCACCTGCATGAAGCGATCGGCGGTCCCGTGCATCGCCGCGGGGACGCGGTCCGCGGCGATCCGGCGCCCCGAAAAGCGGATGACGGTCTCGCCCGCGGCGAACCCCGCGGCGGCATACACCGTCTTGCCGAGATGAGTCTCGCCGACCGCGAACAGGTTGGTTGTCGAGCGGTAGGAATCGAGAACGAAGAACCGGCCGAGCCGCAGCCCGAACGATCGCGCCGGATTGATCGTCGACAGTCCGACCATCATCCACACGCTCGCATGGCAGAGCAGCTCGACGACGATATAGCCGTATTCGCCGACCCCCGAGCCTTGCGTCCGCGTCGCCAGCAACAGCGTCGCGAGATCGCCGAACGTCCACAGGCCCCAGGCGGGCGAGCGTTCGCGCGTGCGATCTTCCCGGACACTCTGCCAGGTCGGCCAGAAGCTGATCGGCACGGCGGCAACGACCAGCATGTGCGCCCAGAAGGTTTCGTGAAACGCGACCCACAGCAGGATCGCGGCGAACGCGAACGCCATGCACAAGGTTTCGCTCGGGGTCGGTGCGCGCCACCGAGATCGCCGCCACATGACCAACGTGACGGCGACGCAGGCTATCGCCGACCCGCCGAAGACGAGGCTTTGCGGAGCGTGCGGATTGACCGCGGCGTAGGTGGTCGCCTCGACCCCCGTCGCGGCGCTCCAGATCAGCCAGGAGGCGCGATTGGGCTCGACCAGATGACGCTGCAGCCCCGCGAGGTAGAGCGCGTAGCCCGCCGCACTGAAACCGATTGCGATGAAGAACCAGAGTGCGATCGCGGTTCCCCCCGTGTCTCGTCCGCGGAAGGGTAAGCGTGGTGACCGGCGCCGTCCACGGTAAAGCGCGATCCTCCTTCTCCCTCTCCCCTGCGGGGAGAGGGTAAGGTGAGGGGCAGCCCAGCAATGCTCCGCCCGGAACAGCCCCTCACCCCAACCCTCTCCCCAAAGGGGAGAGGGAGCAGATTATTCCAGCTCTCTCCCCAGAGGCAGAGGGAGCACATCACAACAAGCTCGGCTGCACCTCGTCCTCGTCGCCGACGATCCCCGACAGCGTCAGCCCCAGCAGCCGCACCCCATCCGGCACCGGCAGTTGCGCCATCAACAAATCCAGCCCGGCCGCCAGGAACGCGGTCTTGTCCGTCACTGCCGACAGCGACGACCGCGCCCGCGTGATCGTCCGGAAATCGGCATGCCGCAGCTTCAACGTGATCGTCCGTCCCCGCGTCCCGTGCTTTTCGATCCGCACCCACGCGGCGTCCGCCACCCGGTGGAGCGCGGCGCGCAGATCGTCTGGATCGCGCAGGTTGGTCTCGAACGTCCTCTCCGCGCCGACCGACTTGGCGGCACGATTGACCCGCACCGGGCGATGGTCGATGCCGCGTGCCGCGCCGTACAGATACTCCGCATAGCTGCCGAAATTGGCCTGGAGGAAGGCGAGGCTGCGCCCGAACAGGTCCGCGCCGGTCAGGATGCCGAGCCGTTCCATCTTCTGCGCGGTGACCGGCCCGACCCCGTGGAAGCGCTTGACCGGCAGCGACTGGACGAACGCCGCGCCGCGCTTCGGGGTTATGATGCAGATCCCGTCGGGCTTGTTCTGGTCCGACGCAAGCTTGGCGATGAACTTGTTGTAGCTCACCCCGGCGGAGGCGGTGAGGCCGGTATCCGCCTTGATCCGCGCGCGGATTTCCTCGGCGATCGCCGCGGCGGTGCCGAGCCCGCGGATATCCTCGGTCACGTCGAGATACGCCTCGTCGAGCGACAGCGGTTCGACCAGATCGGTGTAGTCCGCGAAAATCGCGCGGATCCGGTCGGAGACTTCGCGGTACACGTCGAACCGCGGCGGCACGAACACGAGGTCGGGGCAGCGCCGGATAGCGGTAGCCGACGGCATCGCGCTGCGTACCCCGAACGCGCGCGCTTCGTAGCTTGCCGCGGCGACGACGCCGCGCGCGCGCGATCCCCCGACCGCGACCGGTTTCCCCCTCAGCGACGGATCGTCGCGCTGCTCCACCGACGCATAGAAGGCATCCATGTCGACATGGATCACCTTGCGCTGGGCGGGCGGCTGGGTAGGAGGACTCATCAGCGCGCTAGATAGGCGCGCGGGGGGCGGCGATACAGGTGCATCCGCAACCAATCGTCCGGCCGCAGGTATTGCCGACAGGCAAACGAAGGGACGCGAATGCAGGTCGGGACGGAATGCTGGCGGGTCGAACGCGCCGAACAGATGGCGGTGATCGTCGATGCGGCGGACTATTTCCGGACCGCGCGCGTCGCGATGATGGGTGCCAAGCGTCGCATCCTGCTAATCGGCTGGGACTTCGACGCGCGCATCGCCCTCGAACCTGGCGTCGATCGTCCCGGCGAGCCCAAGACGCTCGGCGAGTTCATGCTTTGGCTGGTCGAGCGCGAACCCGAGCTTGAGATCTTCGTGCTGCGTTGGGATACCGGCGCGATCAAGTCGCTGTTCCGCGGGTCGACCGTCTTCACGATGCTGAAATGGATGAAGCACAAGCGCATCCACACCAAGCTCGATGGGCATCATCCGACCGCCGCATCGCACCACCAGAAGATCGTGATCATCGACGATGCGCTGGCGTTCTGCGGCGGCATCGACATGACCGGCGACCGCTGGGACACGCGCGATCACCACGATGGCGATCCGCACCGCGTCCAGCCGTCGGGCAAGCCGTACAAGCCGTGGCACGACGCGATCAGCGCGGTGCAGGGGCCCGTGGCGCATGCACTGGGCGAGCTGTTCCGGCGGCGCTGGCATCTGGCTGGCGGGATGAAGATGGCGGCGGGCAAACCCGGCGGAAAACACTGGCCCGAGGGGCTGCCGGTCGATTTCCGCGATGTCGACGTCGCGATCGCGCGCAGCGAACCCGAGATGTCCGACCAGGAACCGGTCTACGAAAGCGAGGCGCTGTTCCTCGGCCAGATCGCGCGGGCGAAGAAGCATCTCTACATCGAGAGCCAGTATTTCGCGTCGCGGAAAATCGCCGAGGCGGTGGCGCGGCGGCTCGACGAGGCGGACGGGCCCGAAATCGTCATCATCAACCCGACCACCGCGCAAGGCTGGCTCGAACCGATCGCGATGGATACCGCGCGGGCGCGGCTGATGGAGGCGCTGCACCGGCGCGATACGCACGGGCGGCTGCGGATGTATCATCCCTACACCGCGGGCGGCGAGCCGATCTACTGCCACGCGAAGATCCTGATCGCCGACGACGACGTGTTCCGGCTCGGGTCGTCGAACATGAACAACCGCTCGCTGCGGCTCGATACCGAGTGCGATCTGGCGATTCGCGCGACCGACGACGCGACCGCGCGGGGCATCGCCGCCATCCGCGACGGGTTGATCGCCGAACATCTTGGGGTCGAGGTGTCGGTGGTCAGCGATCTGATCGCCGAGACCGGGTCGCTGATCGAGACGATCGAGCGCCTGCGCGGTAAGGGGAAGACAGTCCAGCCCTACGAGGTCCCCGACCTGACCGCGGTCGAGGAATGGCTGGCGGACAATGAGGTGCTCGATCCCGAAGGCCCGGAAGAAATGTTCGAGGCGCTCAGCAAGCGCGGCCTGTTCCGGCGGCTGCGGCGGAAGAAATAGGTCTGACCCGCCCGCGACCCGTCATCCTGACGAAAGTCAGGACCCAGGGTTCCAGGCATCCCGCTTTATTGCTCTAGATACTGACTTTCGTCAGGATGACGGCGCGTTCGCTTGGCGACGGCGTAGGGGTCCTTCGCTGCGCCCGCCAAAAACAGGAAAGGCCGCGGCACCCCCCGGTACCGCGGCCTCATGCGCTCCCGAAATACAGGGGAGTTACGCGACCTGGGCTTCGAGCACCTCGTCGGGTTCGCGCAGCACATAGCCGCGACCCCAGACGGTCTCGATGTAATTCTCGCCGTCACACGCCAGGCTGAGCTTCTTGCGCAGCTTGCAGATGAACACGTCGATGATCTTCAGTTCCGGCTCGTCCATCCCGCCATACAGGTGGTTGAGAAACATTTCCTTGGTGAGCGTCGTGCCCTTGCGGAGCGACAATAGCTCCAGCATCGCATATTCCTTGCCGGTCAGGTGGACGCGGCTGCCATCGACTTCGACCGTCTTCGCATCGAGATTGACCGCCAGCTTGCCGGTGCGGATGACCGACTGGCTGTGGCCCTTCGAGCGGCGGACGACGGCGTGGATGCGCGCGACCAGTTCCTCGCGGTGGAATGGCTTGGTGACGTAATCGTCGGCGCCGAAGCCGAAGCTGCGTACCTTCGAGTCCATCTCGTTCACACCCGACAGGATCAGTACCGGCGTCGACACGCGTGCGACCCGCAGGCGCTTGAGCACGTCGTAGCCGTGCATGTCGGGCAGGTTCAGATCGAGCAGGATGATGTCGTAATCATACAGCTTGCCCAGATCGAGGCCTTCTTCCCCGAGATCGGTGATGTAGACGTTGAACCCTTCGGTCGTCAGCATCAGCTCGATAGCCTTGGCCGTCGTCGGCTCGTCCTCGATCAGCAGCACCCGCATGCGTCGTCCCCTGTTCGCGAGACCGCTCGACACCTCATGTCCGCAGCTCGACTTCCACTCATTAACCACAGGACAAATGAAGGTAAAAGGTTAATTTCGACTTAAGTGCGGGGGCTCGCCGCGCAGGGGCCAAGATCTTATTAGGCAGACAAAAATTGTAAGTTCCGAAATTCCTGAAGTTTTGTCGGGGGGTTAGCGAGCCTTAGGCCTGGATCGGTAGCGTCAGCATGGCCGACAGCCCACCGAGTTCGGACGATCGTCCGAGCGTTAACCCACCGCCATTGAGCTCGGCGAGCTCGCGCGTGATCGACAGGCCGAAGCCATGCCCGTCGCCGCGTTCGTCGAGCCGACGGCCCGGCATCATCGCCTGGTCGATCACCGCATTGTCGAGCCCGTCGCCGTCGTCGGCGATCGTCAGCGCCACAAGGGGACCTTCTATTACGGCGATAACCGATATCCGTGCGCGCGCGTGACGCCAGGCGTTGTCGAGCAGATTGCCGACCATCTCGTCGAGGTCCTGGGGGTCGATCGCCACCGCGATCTTGGGCAGCACGGCGATCTCGACCGACAGCGGACGCTCGGCATGGATCCGACGCAGGACGTCGGTGAGATCGCCGATCGCGGGGGCGATTGCGGTGCGCGCGCGCGCGCCCGACCCAGCGGCGTCTGCGCGCGCGCGCCCGAGATGATGGCGGACGCGCGAGCCGATCTGATCGACCATGTCGCGCAGCCTGTCGCCTGCGCCGACCTCGGCCAGCTTGAGCGACAGCGCGGCCAGCGGCGTCTTCAGCCCATGCGCGAGGTTCGCGACATGCTGGCGGGCGTGCGCCAGCCCCGCGGCATTCTGGTCGATCAGCGCGTTCAGTTCGATGACCAGCGGGCGCAGTTCGCCGGGCTGATCGTCGGGCACGTGATGCGCGCTGCCGGCCCGGACGGCTGCCAGCGACGTGCGCAGATCGCGCAATGGCCGAAACCCGATCCGGAGTTGCACCAGCGTCGCCAGCCCGAGACCGATACCGAGCAGCGCGAGCGAGCCGAGCAGCGGGATCATCGCCTCGCGCAACGGCGCCTCGACGATCCGCCGCGGGCCGATCGCGGTGATCGTCACCGGGCCTGCGCGACTGGCGACGGTCGAGGTGCGCGAATGCAGGCGTTGCCCGTGCCGGTCGCGCGTCTCGCCGGGCCGCGGCTGCCGATCGTCGATCTCGGGCGGTGCCGGCGGGCGAGGGAGGGCGGTGTCGGGGCCGGGCAAGGCGGCAGCCTCGGGCAATGCCCCGTCGCTGGTCCAGCGACCCGCAGGACTTGCCACCTGCCAGGCCCAGCCCGAACCGGGCGTATCGAACCCGGCCAGATCGACCACCCGCGCCCCATCGAGCGTCCCGTCGGGGCGGACCGCCCGCGCGACCACCGACACCTGCGCATCGAGCCGGTCGTCGAGCCCGTGCATCACGAAGCGTTCGAGGACATGGCTGATCGCGAACCCCGCGAACACCAGCGCGACCAGCGTCGAGATCGCCGAGATCGCCAGCATCCGGCCGTATAACGACCGGGGAACGAGCGACCGTCGCACCTTCACGCGCCGTCGCCCGTCAACCGGTAGCCCCGTCCACGCACCGTCTCGATCATCTGCGCGCCGATTTTCCGTCGCAACCGGCCGATGATCACCTCGATCGAGTTCGAATCGACATCGGCATCGCCCTCGTAGACGCGTTCGATCAGGTCGGCACGTTCGATCACCACTTCGCGGCGGAGCATCAGCGCGGACAGAACGCGCCATTCGAACGCGGTCAGCTTCAGCGGCAGGCCGTCGAGCTCGAACGTGCCGAGCTGCGCGTCGAACGCCAGCGGCCCGCATGTCACGCGCGAGGCGGCATGACCTGCGGCGCGGCGGACGAGCGCGCGGAGCCGCATCACGACTTCCTCGACGCGGAACGGCTTCACGACATAATCGTCGGCGCCAGCCTTGAACCCCTCGACCTTTTCCGACCAGCCGTCGCGCGCGGTCAGGATCAGCACCGGCAGGTCGCGCCCGGCCGCGCGCCAGTCGCGCAGCACCGACAGGCCGTCGCGCTTGGGCAGGCCTAAGTCGAGCACCGCGACGTCGTAGAGTTCGGTCGCGCCGAGATGCCCCCCGTCCTCGCCGTTGGTCGCGACGTCGACCGCGAAATGCTCCGCGCGCAATGCCCGCGCCAACCCGTCGGCGATCGCCACGTCGTCCTCGACCACCAATACCCGCATGCTTGTTTCCCCTGACCCGCTGGCCTTATGCCCAAGTGCCAAACGGAAACTGAACGGCTTGGTTCAGCGAGCGTCGGCCGACTCGGCGTAGAGCGTCTCTCGTCAACCAACGAGAGGACAGACATCATGTCGCAACACCCCGCCAATCCTTCGAAGTTTCGCCGCAACCGCCTGGCGATCGCCGCCGCCGGTCTGCTCGTCGTCGGCGGTGCCGCCGGTGCCGTCACCGTCGCCGCCACCCGCCCGACGGTGAGCATGGCCCCCGCCACACCGGTCGCGATCCGCTCGCTCCAGTCGGACGGCATCGTCACGATCCGCGGCACCGTCGCCGAGGTCTACGGCAACAAGTTCGTGATGGCCGATCGCACCGGCCGTGCGCTGGTCGATCTCGGCCGCGAAGGCGAAGACGGCACGCTCGTCACCCCCGGCCAGCCGGTCACCGTCCAGGGCCAGTTCGACCAGGGCTTCGTCCATGCGTCGTATCTGGTCGGTGTGGGCGGCAAGGTGACCGCGCTCGGCCCGGTCGGCGGTCCGCCGCGGGGGCGGCCCGGCCCCGGTCCGGATGGCCCCGATGGTGGTCCCGGCGGCCCTGGTGGCCCTGGTGGCCCGGGCGGTCCAGGTGGACCCGGTGCGCCGCCACCGCCGCCGCCAGCCGGCGTCGTCCCCCCGGCGCCGATGGGAACACCCGGCACGCTGCCGCCGGCTCCAGCACCCGGTGTTACGCCACCGGCTCCGGTGACCGGCACTCCGCCGGTCCCACTGACCGGCACCGCGCCAACTCCAACGACCGGTATTGCACAACCGGCGCGCGGCGTCTGAGCCGAGAACGAAACTGCGAAACGGGGTCGGCAATCCACCGGCCCCGTTTCGTCACACCCGCCGAACTGCGGGCATTTGGTGCACCGCGCCAGTGCGGTTACGCCTGACCGTCGGCGCCGTCCGCGTCCAATACCAGCCGGTGATCGCGAGCGGTGCGGCGAGCAGCAGCCCGGCCGCGACGTCCCAGCCGCCATCGCCGATCAGCCCTGCGCCAAGCCCGAGTAGCGTGGCGATCCCAAGCAGGATCGGCACGCCGAAAACCTGCAGCGTCGTCCTGTGTCTCATGCCTCACCCGCCATCACGACTTCGCGAACACGCTGTTCGCTCGGCCCGCCGCGTCGCCGCAGCCAGAGGTACAGCCCGCTGCCGAGCACGACGATCGTCAGCGCGTCGAACACCGCCCAGACGATTTTCATCGCCATCCCGCCATAATCGCCGAAGTGCAGCGGCTGCGCGAGCAGCATCGCCTGCATGTACCACGGCATCGGCGTCACCGCGTCGAGCCGCCCGGTTGCCGCATCGACGAACCCCGGCAACAGCAGTTTCGACGTCAGCGGCGTCGTCCCACGCAGGAAAACCGCATAATGATGCTTGCTGCTGAACACGACGCCGGGAAACGCGATGAACTGCGGCGTCATGTCCGGCGCCTTGCGCTGCACCGCGTCGAGCGCAGCCTGCACCGACGCGCGCTGCGTGCCGAGCGGCGTCCGCGCCTCGCTAGCCATGATCGCGGCGAGCCCGTTTGCCTTCCAGATCCCGGTGATCGGCACGACCAGCGTGTTGAACGTACCCGTCAGTCCGACGACGCTCGCCCAGACCAGTGTGACGATGCCGAGCAGGTTGTGCCGGTCGAGCCAGCCGAGCCGTGTGCTTCGGTTGCGGCGCAGCGTCCCAAAGTCGAGCTTCGCCATGAACGGCGCGTAGAGCACCACGCCCGACACGATCGCCGCGAAGAACAGCAGGCCCATGAAACCGAGGAAGATCTCCGCCCAGAAGCCGAGCAGCATGTCGGTGTGCAGCTTGAGGATGAAATCCATGACGCCGTCGACATGCGGCGGCAGCATCGTGCCGGTGCGCGCGTCGAGCGCGAGGAAATGCATCGCGGCAGGAACCGCATCCGGGGTAGGCCCGGTGGTGACGTAGACGATCGGCCGGTGGTCGTCGAAGCTCAGATAGAGTGGGATATCGCCGGGCGCCTGCGCGGCGGCGCGCGCGAGGATGGTGTCGAGCGATAGCGCCGGGGTCGTCGCCGGCAGTGCCGCGAGCGGTGCGGGCGGATCGAGCCAGCCGTCGATCTCCTCGTGGAAGATCAACGGCAGCCCGGTCACGCACAGCATCAACAGGAACGCCGTGCAGATCAGGCTTGTCCATTTGTGAACCAGGTACCACGCCTTGATCGTACCGCGGGTCACGGGCGCACGCCGATCGTCTGTTCCGAATGTGCAGCACCGCGATCCTTCATGCGCGCAGTCGTATAGAAATGATAACGATGTGCAATAGCGGAACGACGCTGGCCTCGCAGGCCGCGAAATCGATAGAGGTAGTTCAGGCGACGGCAGACCCCGAACGGTCGACTGGATCGCGCCATTCCCAAAATTTCTCCGTCACCCCGGACTGGTTCCGGGGTCCACCGTTCCGCAAACCAAATACTATTTATCGTGCGGCACCGTGGATGCCGGAACGAGCCCGGCATGACGGAAGTGGGTGGGATTTGCCGAACCGAACTTAATGGCGATCCCTCTTAGCCTTCGAAGGCGATCTCCAGCGGCTCGAGCCCATCGATCGTCGCGCGGACGCGCTGGCCGCGCCGGATCGGGCCGACGCCGGCGGGCGTCCCCGTAAAGATCAGGTCGCCCGGCGCGAGTTCGACCAACGTCGACAGCGTCGCAATCACCTCGGCCACGCTCCAGATCATCATCGACAGGTCACCCGATTGCCGCGTTTCGCCATCGACTGCCAGTGCGATAGCGCCGTGCGTGGCCGGCCGGCCCGGCGTCAGCGCACCGACCGGGGCCGATTGATCGAACCCTTTCGCCATGTCCCACGGACGACCCGCCTTCTTCGCCAGAGCCTGAAGATCGCGGCGCGTCAGATCGATGCCGACGCCAGCGCCAAAGATCATTGCCGCCGCCTCCGCCACTGCGACATCCTTCCCGCCGACGCCGATCGCAACGACCAGTTCCACCTCGTGATGCAAATCCTCGGTCTGCGTGGGAAACGGCAACGTCGTGCCGCTCGCGACGACGGCATCTGCCGGCTTCGAGAAGAAGAACGGCTGTTGCCGGTCGGGATCGGATCCCATCTCGCGAGCGTGATCCGCATAATTCTGACCGACGCAGAAAATGCGCCGGACCGGGAAGCGGTCCGTGGTGCCGGTGATCGCGACCGTTGGCGGGGTGACTTCGGGTATGTGCATCATAGGCTCCTTCGATGGCGCTGATCGGCGGTTGGCAGCCGGTTTGCAACGTCGTGATCGCAATCTCGCGGAACGTCTTGCGAGACCAAGGGGTTACTATCCGATACGAAATGGAGTTCTACCCGATGCCCAGCAAGCCCCCCGTCCGCTACGATCCGTCCGTCGAGACGGTCGCCTCTGACGAGCAGGAGACGCTGGCCGGCCTCAAGGACTCGTTCCGCGAGATTCTCGAGACCACCTCGCAGGACTATGGCCATGCGGTCCGCGCGGTCCATGCCAAGGCGCACGGCATCGCCCGCGGCATGCTGACTATCTCCGCCGATCTACCCCATGAATTTGCGCAGGGAATCTTCGCAACGCCGGGCGAGCACGAGGCGATCCTGCGCATCTCGACCAATGCTGGCGACATCCTCGACGACAGCATCAGCCTGCCGCGCGGGCTCGCGCTGAAGATTCTCGACGTCGCCGGTGCGCGGTTGCCAGGATCGGACGGCGCGACGACTCAGGATTTCATCATGGTCAACGGGCCTGCGTTCGCCGCAGCGGATGCCAAGGCGTTTTCGAAGAACTTGAAGCTGCTGTCGAAAACCACCGACAAGTTCGAGGGCGTGAAGAAGGCGATGTCCGCCACCTTCCGCGTCGTCGAAGCCGCGCTCGAAGCGGTCGGCGGCCAGTCGTCGACGCTTCAGACGCTGGGTGGTGCAAAGCCCGTCCACCCGCTAGGCGAAACCTATTACTCGCAGACCCCGCTGCGCTACGGCGATTACATCGCGAAGATCGCGCTGTTTCCCGTCTCGCCAAGCCTGACGCGTCTCACCGGCGACATGGTCGACATCACCGCGCGCCCCGACGCGTTGCGCGAGGTGGTCCGCGAGGAGCTGATCGAGCATGGTGGCGCATGGGAGCTTCGCGTCCAGCTCAACACCGATCTCGAAGCGATGCCGATCGAGGACGCGTCGGTGGTGTGGGACGAAGCGGAGAGCCCGTTCGTCACCGTAGCGACGCTTACGGTCGAGCCGCAAATTTCTTGGGAGCAGGGCGTGACCGACCGGACTGACGATGCGCTGGTCTACAGCATCTGGAACGGCGTTAGCGCGCACCAGCCGCTCGGCGGGGTCAACCGTGCGCGCAAGGATACCTACGCGCTGTCGGCGAACTTTCGCGGCAAGTTCAACGGTTGCCCGGTGCATCAGCCCGCGTCGCTCGCCGAACTTGCATGACCCTCGCATGCTGAAGCTGTTCCACGTCAGCGACGTCCATTTCGGTGCGGAGGATCCCGCGGCGATCGCCTGGTTCGACCAGTGCGTCGCCGCGGAAAAACCCGATGCGGTCATCATGACGGGCGACCTGACGATGCGCGCGACCAAGCGCGAGTTCGAACGCGGCGGCGATTGGCTGCGGTCGCTCGGCGTTCCGGTGACGCTCGAGGTCGGCAATCACGACATTCCCTATTATTGGGACCCGTTCCGGCGGATCTTCGCACCGTATCAGCGCTATGCCGCGGTCGAGCAGATGATCGAACGCCCATTGGAACTGCCCGGCGTGACGATCGTACCGCTCAAGACGACCGCGCGCGCGCAGTGGCGGTGGAACTGGTCGAAGGGCAGGGTGGGGCAAGGCTCGCTGCGGCGTGCATTGGCGCTTATTGCCGACGCGCCGAAGGGTAATCTCGTCTTCGTCGCCGCGCATCATCCGCTGATCGAAGGTGGGACGACGGGTACCGCCAGGACGCGCTATGGCGACGAGGCGCTGACAGCTCTGGCAGAGGCAGGGGCGCATGCCGTCTTGTCCGGGCACGTCCACGATCCCTTCGATATCCCCGTCGATCGCGAGGACAGGACGATCCGCATGATCGGTGCGGGCACGTTGTCGAAGCGGACGCGCGGCACGCCCCCGGCGTTCAACGAGATCCAGGTCGACGGCCGTGGTTTCGTGACGCTGTCGCGCACGCTGTCGACCGACGCGAAGCAACCGCTTCGTTAGACGCGCCGACCGCAACCGGACGGCGGGCACAATTCCCGTCACTGTATTACCGTATATGACAGTCCGGCATCATTAGGTGCTTGCTATGCCGCGCTAATCGTCACAGCGGCTGTAACCGATCGGGTTGTGGTGGCGCCCCTGCTTCGGCGAGCGCACAGTGCGGCCGGCTACAAGGGTGATGAGTGCATATGTTGGCCTGGACGACCGCGTTGCTGATGGCTGCAACATCGATGCAGGCGAACGGCGAGTCGCTCGCCGCGCAACAGCCGGTCGAACCGCCGATGCGCGTCGACGACCAGGCCACGAGCCCACCGATAACGTCGCTGTCGATTACCCCCACGCCCGCACCGGTCCCCGTGTCGCCACAAACCGATCGACCGATCCTGGAGGCGACGACTCCTGCACCGCGGAAGGCCGGCAGCACCGCCGGGCCACAGCATGACATCGTCGTCGTCGGGCGGAAAGCGCTCGCGGGCGATCCGCTGCGATCGGTCAACGCGACCGCGTTCGACGCGACCGAGGCGGTCGACAAGGCGTTCGTCGGGCCGGTCGCGCGTCAGTACAAGAAGACCGTCCCGTCGCCGATCCGCCGCGGTATCCACAATTTCCTCTACAATCTGCGCGAGCCGATCGTGTTCGTGAACTTCCTGCTGCAGCTGAAACCCGGCAAGGCCGTCGAAACCGTCGGTCGGTTCGCGATCAACTCGACGGTCGGTGCCGTGGGCGTGCTCGATATCGCCAAGCGCCGGCCGTTCCGCCTGCCGCGCCGCTCGAACGGGTTCGCCAACACGCTGGGCTATTACGGCGTCAAGAACGGGCCGTTCCTGTTCCTGCCGCTGGTCGGCCCGACGACGCTGCGCGATCTGATCGGCGGCGGGGTCGATCGGCTGATGCTGCCGGTCGCGGTCGGCAAGCCGTTCACCAGTCCGACCTACACGATCCCGGCCGGCGTCCTCGGCGCGCTCGATCATCGCTCGGAGTTCGACGACACGCTGAAGGACCTGCACGACAACGCCGCCGACCCCTATGCGGCATCGCGCGAATTCTACCTGCGCCGACGCCAAGCGGAGATCGATCATCTCCACGGCCGCAACGTCGACGCAATCCTCGGGCCGGGCGGGGTCACCGAACCGCCCCCGCGCGCGGCCATGCCGATCATCGAGCAGATGCCGACGGCGCCATCAACAAGCACGACGGGGCCGCTTCCCTGAAACCCGTCAATACGGGATCATGGCGCGCTAGTGTGCTGGTGTCTGATCGAAATCGAGATAGATGACGACTTGGGTGCCGAGGATTGTTTTGCCGCCGATGCGCGGGGGGCGGACCCTGAACTGCCATGCGGCCTGACGCATCGCGCGCGCGAGGCCCGAACCGACCGGCGACTCACTCAGCGCGCGGCAATTATCAACCTGATAGTTCGCGATCATGCGGCAGGCGATCTTTGCCCAGCTGTTCGGCGGGGGCGGGCTTTTCAAATAGCCGTTCAGCTCGGCACCGGTCGGCGGGCGATACCATTCGACATGGTATAGGCGCTCGCCGCCAGGACCTTCGCCCGGACCATAGACCGACCCGCTGTCCTTACCCTTGCCCGACCCACTCCCACCGTCGCCGCCGGCAAGCTGGTCGTCGGGATGCGACGGCATCTTCGAGATATCCGCGGCGTCGAACATCTCCATACCGCCGAGCATCTTGATCGGCAGCGGTGGCGGCGATTTGGGCGGCGCGGGGGGCGCCTGCGCGGCATCGGCGCGCGGCGCCGCACGTTGCGGAGAACCACCGCTCGCACGCTTCACCTTGGTGGGCGAAGGCGTCCGCTTGGCCGGGGTCGGCGTCGTCTGGTCGGGTGCGAGCTGGAACGTCACCGGGTTGCGCGGTTCGACCGGCTTGGCGACCATCGACGGCGCCAGCCGCAGCAGCAACAGGATGATCAGGATATGTGCGACGATCGTCAGGCCGACCGCAACGCTCCGCCGCCGTACCGACCCGCGCGTCTCGATCGACGAAGAATGGTACGCCGACCGCATCGGCTGTCCGCCTACTCGCGCACGGTCGCGCCTGCAACCGCCACCCGCGCCATGACGAAGACTTCATCGAAGCAAAGCCAACTGCCGAGCGCATAACTCTTCGCCTGCCGCAGACCATAAGCGGCGGGATGTTGGACCAGATGACAAGGAGAAATGGTGCACCCGACTGGTCTCCGTTAATCCCGCTGGTTCAATATGTTGCCTTGGCTAACCGGCAGGGTGCCGGTCACGGAATTTTGCGGCTCTCCGACAAACTGGCTAACCGGTCGTGAGCACTCTCGCGCGCTCTTTCAGCGAGGTCACGACAGGCATCCGTGACCGTCCGCGCTCAAGGTCGCACGTCCGTCGTAATAGCAGCAATGCTGGTGGTTCCGAGGCATCCCTGTGGCGCACGCACAACACGTTTCCGAAGGCTGAACACAACGCGCGGATGCGTGCGGCCGAGGCGTTCGAGCATGAGACCAAGCTTCCGGGGAAGCGCAACGGTGCCCTCGGTTCGATCGGGCTCGACGTCCTGCGCTGCCTGCTGCGCCTGCGCGGCCGTAAGGACGGCCGGCTCGATCCGACCTACAAGTGGATCGCTGACAAGATACGCAAATCGCGTAGCGCCGTTGTAGAGGCCGTCGCGCGCCTAAAGGGATGCGGCTTCCCCGACTGGATCGGGCGGTGCGTACCGATCGAGGACGCCCTGCCTGATGAGCAGCAGAGCGAGCAGATCTCGAACGCCTTCATCTTGCTCCAGCCGCCGACGGTGCGCGAGTGCGTGCGGCGCATGCTCCGTAAGCCTAACGAGTTCGTCCCTGCTGTCGCCGAGAAGCTTGCGCGGCAGAAGAAGCTGGACACTGCGACGGTCGTCGACGTGATCGCCGAGGTCGAGAACCCCGAGCTGCGCGCTATCCTCGCCCGCGTCCGCGCCTTCGTTGATAGTGCAAATCCGCCGAGCGGTCACACAGAGGCCCGGTAAGATCTAAATATCGAAGGAACGCCTATGGCGCGCGCAGTTTGAAGCTCCACCAAGCCCCCGAGGCCCCGAACCCAACGGGTTCAGCATCCAGCGACCACAGGTGAGCGTGCCGGCTTGCGCCGTCCCGTGCATCCTGGGGAGGATGCGCAAATTGGGTGCCGTTCAACCCGTTTACTTCGCGCCTCTTTGGTCTGTTGCGAAGTAGGATAGAGAAGTATCGCAGGATATCCGAAGGATGATTACCTTCGCGGGTTCCGAGCATGCCAACGCCATGTGGCATTTGGCATCAGCGTGAGTCCGGCCCAATGGCTTACCCCGCCATTTCGAGGTGCTGTTCTCGGGTATTGTGCGCACGCGGGGCAGTTTCAGCGTTCGTGTTGAAACGTGCAGCCTGTTCGGCAAGCGCCAGCACCTCACTCGATAGAGTCCGCGCAGCAGCGGAGGTTTGCTCCACCATAGCGGCGTTCTGCTGGGTCGAACGGTCCATCGTGCCGATGGCGGCGTTGATCTGCGACACAGCGGTAGATTGAGCTTGGTTGTCATCGGCGATGCGTTTGAGCAGGCCATGCACTTCCACCACATCTGTAGAAATGTCGGCGAGTGCGCCGTCGACCCGCTGCACCATGCCGACTGCCGTGAGGATACCGGCCTGCGTCGCGGTAAGCTGTTCACGGGCCCGGCCGGCCTCCTCCTCTGCGCGCATTGCCAGCGCTGAGACGAGATCCGCAACCACGGCGAAACCGCGGCCCGCGTCCCCGGCGCGGCCGGCTTCCACTGCGGCATTCATGGCGAGGACGCGGGTCTGGAAAGCGATCTTGTCGAGCCCTTCGATCACGTCATCGATGTCCTTGGCGCTGTCCGACACGCGGGTCATCGCCTGCACCGCTTCTCCGGCAACGGTGCGGCCATTACCGACGCTGACAATGGCGCCATCGGCACGTTCCACGGTGCGAATTGCCGATGCGGCGGTTGCTCCGAGCCGGGTATCCATCTGCGCCACGGAGGCGGAGGTTTGTTCGAGACTGGCGGCGTTCGATTCAGTGCGACGCGCTAGGTCTTCGGAAGCGTGCGCGATCTCGCCCGAACCGGTGCTGATCCTGGCCGCACTTTCGCTCACCGCCGCGATCAGAGTGCGCAAGCCCGCCAGTGCGGCGTTGAAGTTCGTTTTGAGTGCAACATAGGATTGCGGGAAGTCGCCGCGAATCTCGGCGGTGAGGTCGCCGCGGTGGAGCGCCAGCAGGCCGCTGCTGAGCGCAGCCGTTACTTCCTGCTGTTCGGCTGCGGACCGGGCATCCTGCGCGGTGCGCGCGGCAGATGCCGAACGGAACTGTTCCACAGCATCGGCGATACGGCCCAGTTCGTCGCGGCGGCCGCGGTGCGGCACGGTTGCCTGTTCCCCAACCGCGAGCCGTGCGGTTACATCCGACACCTCCACCAACGGGCGGACCACCTTGCGGAGCAGCGTGTAGGATGCCGTGATGATCAGCACGAGCAGCAGCGCCGCCAACCCGCAAAGCCAGATTAGCGCCGTCCGCAGCACCGCAGCAGCCTCGACTTCAAGCGCCGACTGATAGGTCGTGGCGGTCGTCACGAGCGCGTCCACCTGCTGGCGGTGCGCGGTATAATAGCCGCTCAGAGTTGCATAGCTGCGGTCCGCCGCAACCCGGTCGCCGCGTTGGATCGCGGGAAGGTAGTTGCTTTCGAGTTCATGCCAGAAGGCGGCAGCGGGGGCGTGGGTGGCCTCGGTGACACCCCGTTTTAGTTCTGGTGCAAGGTTTGCTCCGACCCAGTAATTATGACGGGTCGTATAGTCCGCGTGGAGCTTTTGCAGGCGGGCTCGTACCTCCGCTATCCGTTGCGGCTGTTCACGCAGCAACATGACCTCCAGATAGGGCTCGATCACATATTCCGGCGGCGGAAGGACGTCAGCGATCAGATCGGCCGCCTGTTGCGACTTGACCTGCATGTCACCCCCCATGCGGATCGCATTAACCCTGGTAGCCGCCACTAGGGCCGCAACCAGCAACAAAGTTATCAACGCCGCCGTTCCGGCGCGTACCATGTTCGCGATCGACATCTGCTTCGTAGGCCCGTTTCAGTAATATTCCTACAATCATAGGAGGATCGAGTCAGGGAGCGGGCACTGTTGACTATTTAAGTGCTGACCCGCTTGTTGCAGGGGGGTAATTTGCATCAGGAATGATCGGGTTGCTCCGTCCCGTGCATCCTCGGAAGGATGCAATTCCAGTGGTAAGAAAAACCGTGGGATATCAAAGAGATTGGGGGTGTTCAGCAGCAAAATTTAGGAGGTATTAGGATCGCGGCCTAATAAAATTATCGTCCGATCTCAGATGCTTGAGCGGCAATAACAGCTAGGATTAGTGATGTTATAGTTTTCTCGGGTAGTAAGCTATCCATCGCCCCCATCGGAACGAGCTACGCGAGTGAGTTCCTCGAGTCTGACTGGCGGATGCACAGCGTTTTGTCCTGGCTTATGGATAAATCTGGAGCGCCAGTCCGTGGCGGCGACCGCGTGCGATGCCCAGCCATCGTTCGGAGCTTTGTTTCCACCGTCTGAGCTTATCTCTTCGCACCTCAACTTGAAGCTTTCACAAACTATCTCAGCCTTGTGCAAAAAGCCCAGAGCGGAGACGTCAGCCGGAGTATTTCCCAATTCTCCTGGCGCATCTAGCGCTGCACAATATGAAACCTTATAAAATCCCTGACCAGACCCAATATCTCCACGCCATCTAAGTATGTCTATCTCCTTGCTCAGATAGTTACATTGGCCCATCAAAATATCTATACTTGCAGTTGGCAGTCTAAGTTCAATATCTCTCACATCGGCGGACGCTGCCACCTTTATGCCTATATCATGTTTTTTGTTTATTATAGTCGATATATCTCTTATGAACGTATCACCTCTGCCGTCGGGATTAGAGGCGTATGGCGCTTGAATTCTGATCAATTCTTGAAATTCTGTCGGCATCTTCATTTGCTTGAATCGACCTTCCAATTGCGTTGGATTTGTCGCCCACGGATAACTTGATTTCTCTATCGGCTTTCCAATGGCATCACAGCCGGCGTGAATGATTTGATCGAAGGCATGCTTCGTATGCATGAGAGCTTCGGACACGTGCTGATGATAGTCACACGGTATTTCAGCTAATAATCGAACCTTGAGCGTAGTCATGCCGGTACGCTTGTCAAAGGAAGTAAACTGTTCAGTGTGTTTCGGATTTAGGAAAAAACCATAAATTGCAGTTTGAGCTAGCTCAATAGATTTTCGTGCCCACGTCAGGCTGACAGTGACTGGTTTGAAAAAGGGATCAACTTTGATCATGATTTGTGACCTTACTAACGGGCTGAGTTGAATAGACTGGTACGGTGAGCTGTCCCCATCATCCGGTCAATCGGTGCACTTGATGAGTTGACGGCTTTTGTCAGAGAAAGGCTGATCAACGAGCGCCGGTAGCGGGGAGCCAATTTCGCCGAACCGACCATCCCCATTCCCCCCAAACGTCTCAGTCGAACTTGTGACGTTGCACTACATAGTATTCATCCACGTGCAGCAATTTGCATCCAACCGACAGGCTTAGGATCGCCCCTAAAGGCTAGAGTTTCCGCGATCTGCGGCACATCCGCAAACTGCATCCATAGCCACCCGAAAAGCTCGGGGGCGAGGCGGGGGTTCTTGCGCCATATTTGGGGTAGACGGGCCGAAGGGCGGCGTCGGGCCGCCCCCGCGGGTCGGGGAGGGCGGGACGATGATCAGGTTGCTCCGATCGCTCGAGCCGGTCGTCATGACCGGCCTATGCGTCGCGGGTCTGTCGAGCGGACTCTATGGGATGATCCGGCTGTTCCTCGCGTGAGGCGAGGACCTGATCGAACCGGCGCCAGACCATGTCATAAGTGAGCTTGCCGCGCGCACGGCTCAGTTCGATCATGAGGTCGACGCTGAGCGGCACGCCTACCTCGCGACAGATCCCCGTCAGGTACGTCCGCGCATAGGTCTGGCGTGTATCGTTCTCCATGCTGTGGGTGATGGAACCGAAATCGTCGATGACGATCTGCCAGAATCCATCGAACACCTCGCGGTTCGCCGAATTGCTCGGCGCACGGCCTGCGCAAAGCCGCCGCGCGGCGCTGAGGCCGGTTGCTCGAACCAAGAGATCAAGGCGTGGACCGGTCATACGACCGACAGCGAGGTCGCGCGGTACACTGCAGCGGCTGATCAGCGCACGCTTTCAGACACTGCCGCAGACAAGCTTTTGGCTAACCTTGCGGAAAGGTTAGCCAAAGATGCCGCTAAGGCGTTAAATTAGGGGGAAATAAATGAAGTTTGGTGCACCCGACTGGATTCGAACCAGTGGCCTCTGCCTTCGGAGGGCAGCGCTCTATCCAGCTGAGCTACGGGTGCCGGATGGCTCGCCTAGCAAAGCGTGGCGGGCTGCGCCAGCCGTTTTCATGCTGATCGCTGTCGCGCTGTGTCGGTCGCGCGCGTATTAGTCGCACGAGACGGTGATATGCATCCGTTAGACCTGTGCAAAACGCGTCATGACTCCGTATTTGGCATACTTGGCAAGCTCGCCGTTCCGCCCGTGCTCTTGCCCCGCTCCTTGGGCCGCGGCGTCTTGGGTTTGTAGGCGCACAGGTCGTTGACGATGCACCGCCAGCATTCGGGCGTCCGTGCCTTGCAGACATAGCGGCCGTGCAGGATCAGCCAGTGGTGCGCGTGCAGGCGGAACGGCTGCGGCGTCGCCTTGTCGAGTTTCAGTTCGACCGCGAGCGGGGTCTTGCCGCGGGCGAGGCCGGTGCGGTTGCCGACCCGGAAGATATGCGTGTCGACCGCGAACGTCTCCGCGCCGAACGCGACGTTCAGCACGACGTTGGCAGTCTTGCGACCGACGCCCGGCAGCCGCTCGAGCGCATCGCGGTCGTTGGGCACTTCGCCGCCATAGTCGTCGATCAGCATCTGCGAGAGCGCGATGACGTTCTTCGCCTTGGTGTTGTAGAGCCCGATCGTCTTGATGTGCCCCTTCAGTGCATCGAGCCCGAGCGCGACCATCTTCGCGGGCGTGTCGACCTCGCGGAACAGCGCGCGCGTCGCCTTGTTGACGCCGACATCGGTCGCCTGCGCCGATAGCGCGACCGCAACGACCAGCGTGTACGGATTGACGAACTCGAGTTCGGTCTCGGGATGCGGATCGGCCTCAGCCAGCCTCGCATAGAATTCGACGACGTCGGCCTTTTTCACCGCGTTAGAGACCGAGCACGTCGCCCATCCGGTATCGACCGGCGGGCTGTCCGGCGAGCCAGATCGCCGCCTGCACGGCGCCGCGCGCGAAAATCGACCGGTCATCGGCGCGGTGGTTGAGCTCGATCCGCTCGCCTTCGCCCGCGAAGATCACGCTGTGGTCGCCGATCACCGACCCGCCGCGCACCGAGGCGAAGCCTAGCGTGCCCTCGCTGCGCGCACCGACCAGACCGGCGCGGCTGTCGACGCGGAGTTCCGCCAGCGTCGTCCCGCGGCCCTTCGCGGCGGCCTCGCCGAGCAGCAACGCGGTACCCGATGGCGCATCGACCTTGTGGCGGTGATGCATCTCGACGATCTCGATATCCCAGTCGGCGCCGAGCCGTGCGGCGGCATCGCGCACCAGGATGTTGAGCAGCGTCACGCCGAGCGAGGTATTGCCGGTCTGCAACACGGCGATGTCCGCTGCTGCGGCATCGATCAGCGACTGGTGCTGCGGTGACAGGCCGGTGGTGCCTATCACGATCGCGGTGCCGGCGGCGCGTGCCGCGGCGAGATGTGCCTCGATTGCGGACGGCGTCGAGAAATCGACCATCACGTCAGCAAGCTTTGCGATCGGGCTCGGGTCCTCACCGGCGTCGACACCGCCGGCCAGCGTCGCGCCGGCACTCTCGATCGCATCGGCGATCGCGCGACCCATCCGGCCGGCGCTGCCATAGATGCCGATCGCGGTGGTCGCGGACGCGGCGGGGCGGTTCGGGCGGGCGGAAAGCGTTGTCGTTTGCATGCCGCCGCTCTGCCACAAAACCGGCCGGCGGGGCAGGGTGGTTCTGCCTGTTAGCGGTAAATTAGTGGACGGCGCGCTGCTCGGCGAGGAGTGTGCGGACCAGATCGAGATCGCCGGGTTTGTCGACATCGACCGCCGCGAGACCGTATGGGGTGGCGATCGCGGCGGCGTTCAATCCCGCCATTCGGCCGAGATGGGCGACCGCATCGACCAGCGTCAGCCTGCCCGACAGATAGCGCAGCAACGTGCCGACGCCCAGCCGACGAACGATCCGCCACGGCCGTTTGCGGTCCGCCTCGACCTGCGCCCATAGATCGAGCGCGGCGATCGAGCGCGGGGTGGCGAACTGGAACAGGTTGCAGCCCGACCAGGCGCCATCGGCAAACCGCAGATAGGTGCGTTTGGTCCCCGGCGCCGCGCGTTCGATCACGTCGCGCCGCGCGAGCAGCACCGCGACGTCGGCACGCGGCGGCGCATCCGCCCGGAACCGGCGAACCCAGTCGGGGTGGAGGAGGGCGTGGTCGGCGGTTGTCACCATCAATGGCGTGCCCAGCGCGGCGATGCCCTCGCGCACGCTGAGGCTGGGGCCGTTGGCGGCGGTCAGCACGGTGAGCCCCAACGCGGTCGCCTCCGCGCGGACCGCGTCGTCGGATACCGAGACGGCGATCCGCGTCGCCCCCGCATCGCGCAACGCCCGCGCGACACGCGCGAGCAACGTCTCGCCCTCGAGCACGATCAGCGCCTTGTGCGAAACGCCCGCATACCCCGCGACGGGATCGACCCCGCCGCGCGAGCCCGCCAGGATCAACGCACTGAACCCCTCGCTCATTCCGGTTTCCCCCGCGCGCGCCAGACCCGCCAGAATATGCCGGGCGCGGCGAGGATGGGGTGCTTCTCGCGCCACGGGGTGAGCGGCACGGCGATCCCGGTATGGCGCTCGACCTTCCACAGCCCGTATTGCGCAGCGCCCTCGAAGGTGAACGCGGCACGGACCAGCCGCGCGACGTTGATCGGTTTGCCGGCCCGGCGGCGGCGGCGCCAGGCACGCAGCAGCGCGCGGCGTGTCTCGGCGGCAAGGCTCGGGCGCAGCACGCCCGCGTCGTCGGCGAACGCGATCCCGTCGGCGGTCCACGCGAGCGGCAGCAAGCGGGCGTAGCGGTCCGGATCGAAGCCGAGGATCTGCCCCTCGCGTCCCTTGCGTTCGACGCGCAGCTCGGCGGCGTAGGTCTGGCGGAACAGCGCGCGCCAATAGTCGTCCGCCGTGCCCGCCTCGGGCCCGAGCGCCGCCGCGAACCTTGCCGCAGACTTCGTGGCCTCGCCGATCGCCGCGGCAACCGCATCGGCGACGCTGGAGTCGCGTGCCCAGACCAAGGCCGACGGTTGGACGAACCGTGTCCAGATGGTGGTATCGAGCGACTTGGCCGCGGCGGCCTTCGCAAACGTCGCCATCCGCATCGTCGCGATTTTGGCGCGCAGCGTTTCGCCCGCCATCGCGAATTCGCGGTAGCTGACGGTCGGCCAGATGCCGCGCTCGGGCGGACCGGCGGTCAGCACGTAAAAATCGAGCACCCCTTCGGTCGCGCCGGTCCGCAGGTTCGACCCGTAGAACAGCACCGCGACGACGTCGTCATGGGCGGCGAGAGTTTCGGCGACATCGCGCACCGGCTGAATCGTCGGGGCCGCCAGTTGACGCCGCACGACGTCGGCCA
The DNA here is from genome assembly GCF_003688595.1 of Sphingomonas sp. PP-F2F-G114-C0414. Taxonomy (GTDB): domain Bacteria; phylum Pseudomonadota; class Alphaproteobacteria; order Sphingomonadales; family Sphingomonadaceae; genus Sphingomonas. Next base: position 333,911 of record NZ_RCWT01000012.1, on the reverse strand, counting down.
GCACGCTCAAGGGACGACGAAGCGGAGCGGCTTGCCTTCGCGCACGGTCAGGTCGCCACCGGGATAGACTTCGCCGTCGAGGATGAACCCAGAATCCATCGACAGGTCGAGCGACGCCGAATCGATCCGGTGATAGCCCGCACGGTCGAGCCACGCGGCCGGCGATCCGGTCACGATCAGCGGGGTCGCAGCCGCAAGCCAGCGCGGCGGGGCGTCGACCACCAGCGTCTTCAGCCCTTCGCGCGGCGTGCCGAACGGCCGGATACCGACGGGCATATGCTGGAGCGTCGACGCCAGCATCAGATACCGCGCACGATCGGTGTCGGCATTGGCGCCGGCGGCATAGGCGGGCGCCGCGCCACCCTGATACCGGATCCGCATGCGATCGCCCGCGCGCCACGCGCTGTTGGCGCCGCCGAACAGCGTCTGCAGGATCGCCCAGCACAGCGCCAGTCCGACCGCGACGCCGTTGAACGCGCCGGCCCGGTGGGTGCGCTGCGCCAGCGCCGTCGCGTGGACGAACGCACCGGCGCCGAACAGGAAGCCGTGCAGGCGGGTGCCGTCGGTCTTGCGCACCACTTCGATCGGGCTGCGGACCTTGACGGTCCCGTCGCGCGCCGCGGTCAGCGCCTGATCGAGCGTCCAGTCGTCGGGAATGCCGAGATCGAGCGCGAGCGCGTTGGTCTTGCCCGACGGAACGATCGCGACGCGCGGCGCGGCACCGGTCCAGACGCGGGCGGCCGCGGTCAGCACGTCGCGGATCGTGCCGTCGCCGCCGTCGATCACCAGCAGTTCGATGCCGTGGCGCGCGAAATCGGTCAGCACTTCGGCGAGTTCGGCCTGGGTGCGCGGCGTGACCGCGAGCACGGTGCCCGACAGGAACGGCTTGGTCGCCTCGACGCTGCTGCGGTTGCGATGGCTCTTGGGATTGCAGATTATACCGGTACGGATCTTCGCGGCGGCCTCGCGCGGGGTCACGCCGTACCGATCGGCGACGGCCGGATCGAACAGGCCGTCAGGCCGCCATGCCGGCGGCGCCGGTGGCGAGAGCGAAGGCCCGCTGAATGCATTGAAGTTCGAAACGACATTAGCCACGATAGTAGATACCCGTCGCGGCACATAACCGCTACAAATTTGTGTCAGGAAGATTTCCGTTCAATGTCTGTGAACGGGGTTTAGTTCATCGACGATACCGCATCTTCATCCGCACGGTCGTGCCCGAGGGGGGCAAGGCGGTGCGGACCGACGCGAACGATGGCAGTCCGATCGACGTCGGAGCGTCGTTCGAAAAGCCGAATCCCTCCTTCGGCACGAACAGCGTCCGGTTGAAATCATGATCGCTGTTTTCGTCGTGATATTGCGCGATCGCGTAATAGCCGGGCTTCAGCCAGAAACAGGCGCGCGGGCTGGCGGCGGATACGCGCGCCCGGACGAGCTTGCCGCCCTTCGCCAGAAACCGTTTCTTGTCATCGGGATACACCGTGAAGGCGACCTCGCCGACGGCGTTGTGCATCGTCGTCGCTTCCAGGATCAGCCTGGCGTTGCCATTGCCCGGCGTACCTTGGCAGCTCTCGGCCGCATGCGCCTGGATCGGCGCGAGCACCGCCGCCGCGCCCAGGATCATAAGGAATAAAGGGTTCATCAGCAGACTAAGACCGGGTAAAAGTGGCGATACAGCGGCGCGCAGATGACATTTACGCCGTGAACGCAGCCTTTATCGCCGTCTTTGTCGCAGCATGGGGTGCAACGGCATGCGCCGTCGGGCCGGGCTGATTACGCCGCTTCCGCCTCGACGCGTGGCGCGCGGGTCATTCGCGCTGCGGCAAATCCGAGCAGGATCGCGACCGCCACCGATCCGACGCCGACTGCCGCAGCGATTCCCGTCGAACCGTAGGTCGGCATCAGCGCGAACGCCGCGGCGAACAGAAGCAGCACGCCGACTGCGCGGATCGCGAAGACGGTGCCGGCGCGGTGCAGCGCGGTCATCACCGTATCGAGGCTGACGGTCGCGAGGTCGAAACAGCCCGCCGCCGCCAGCCACAGCAGCACCGGATAGGCATGGCCGAACGACTTGCCGCCGACGAGCTTGAGGATCGGCTCGCCGACCAGCGCGACGATCGCCAGGATCACCAGCGCCGCAGCGGTGCTCGCCAGCATCGTCCGGATCAGGATACGGCGCAGGCGCGACGGTTCGGCGGTACGGACGGCGCGGACGATCTCGGGGAAGGCGGCGCGCGACAGCATCTGCGACAGTTTCGCGAGCGCCTGCGCCAGCTGCGTCGCGAGCCGGAACGCGCCGGCCGCGGCGGGGCCGATCGATGCGCCGACCAGCAGCAGCGGGATCTGCTTGCTCGACAGGCCTAGCGTCGCGCTCGCGTTGGTGCTGAGCGAGAAGCGGACGATGCCGGGGTTCTCGTCGCGCACCTGCCGCCACGGGCCCCGGCCGCTCGCGAGCAGGCGCAGGTCGCCGCTTTTCGCGACCATGACCCAATAGGTCGCGGCGGTGACGATCTCGGCGAGTGCCCAGGCGAGCATGAAGCCGCGGATCGTCGGTTCGAAGAGCATCGCCGCGCCCGCGCCGACGAAGCGCATGATCGGCGTCATGCTGTCCGCCACCGCCGACAACGAGAATTTGTCGCGCAGCCGCAGGATGCCGAGCGGGGTCGAGCGGATCGTGATCAGCTGCACCACCGCGAACATCAGCGTGTCGCGCATCAGGTCGGGCGGAATGCCGAACCCGTCGCTCCACGCGAACAGGATCGCGACGGTCAGTCCGGCGCCGACCAGCGCGCTGCACATGTCGAGGATTGCCGACAACCGTAGCAGCCGTGCGAGCCGGGGCGTGTCGCCGTGCTGGATCGGCTCGACGCCGTATTGGACGATGATCTGCCAGGTCTGGAAGCCGACAAACGTCGCCAGCGCCTGCGCGGCACCGGTGATCAACGCGAACCGGCCGAAATCGACGACGCCCAGCGTGCGCGTCGCAAAGCCGAGATAGAAAAGCGACAGGATCGCCAGCACGCTGCGGCTTGCGAGCAGCCAGCCGAGATTGCGCGCGGCCGCGCGGAATATCCCGGTCGTGCCGGCGCGCGCCGACGCATCCGCCGGGGCCGGAGAAGGAGCGGGGTCCTGAACCATCTGCGACCGGCCCCTAGAGTGCGGCGACGACTGCGGCAAGATGCGCGGGGGCGGAGCGCGCCGACGGGGGCGGGGCGCGCAGCCGGGGCGGAGGTGACAAAGCGGCGGGCGGCTCCTAGACCGCGCGCGATCGGGCGGCGGTGCCGCCGTCATGCGAGGGATCGTTCGTCATCTGCGGAATTGCCGGCCTTTACGCGCGAGGTAGCGCTGCCGTCTCGCCCCGCCTCGTCACCGCGCCCCTCATTACCGCGCAGTGCGACGCGATCCTCCACCGCGGGCCCGATGACCAGGGCGTGATGACCGACGGCGATTTCGGCTTCGGGATGCGCCGGCTGAGCATCATCGACATCGAGGGCGGGCATCAGCCGTTCCATTCGCCCGACCACCGCTACGCGCTCGTCTTCAACGGCGAGATCTACAATTTCCGCGAATTGCGGCGCGAGTTGCAGGCGCTGGGCCGCGTGTTCGAGAGTGCGGGCGATACCGAGGTCATCCTCGCCGGCTATGAGCGCTGGGGCGACGACGTCTGGGCAAGGCTCGACGGCATGTTCGCGGTCGCGGTGTGGGATACGCATGCCCGCCGCCTGACGCTCGCGCGCGATCCGATCGGGATCAAGCCGCTCTATTACACCGATCAGGCCGCCGGGTTCGCGTTCGGTTCCGAGCTGAAGACGCTGACCCTGCTGCCCGGCATGGCGTTCGACGTCGATCGGCGCGCACTCCACGATTATTTCAGCTTCGGCCACGTCCGCACCCCGCGCTCGATCTACGCGCAGGTCCGCACCCTGCCGCCGGGCCATGTAATGACCGTCGAGGCGAGCGGGACGCCGACGATGCGCGCCTATTGGACGCCGGCCTATCATCCCGCCGAGCCGCTGTCCGACGCGCAGTGGATCGAGCGCTTCCGCGACGAGTGGCTCGACACGATCGGCAAGCAGATGGTCGCGGATGTCGATGTCGGCGCGTTCCTGTCGGGCGGCGTGGATTCGTCCGCGGTGGTCGCGGCGATGGCGCAGGTCTCGGATCGGCCGGTCCGCACCTTCACGATCGGTTTCCCCGATCCGCGCTTCGACGAATCGCCGCACGCCGAGGCGATCGCGCGGCATCTCGGCTGCCACCACGTCACGCGCACGCTGGAACTGGCGGATGCGCAGGCGATGCTGCCCGAGGTTCAGCATTGCTATGACGAGCCGTTCGCCGATCCATCCGCGGTGCCGACCTGGTACGTCAGCCAGATCGCCGCGCAGGAGGTGAAGGTCGCGCTGTCGGGCGATGGCGGCGACGAACTGTTCTTCGGCTACAAGCGCCACGCGACCGAGCGACGGATCGGGGCGCTGCCGGCCCCGTTGCGTCGACTGGCGCGGGCGCTCGACGCGGTGCCGACCTTGCCGTCGCGGCACGCGAACGCAGTGCTGCAACGCTGGCGGAAGACCACCGGCAGTGCCGCGCTGCCGAACGGCATCGCACGGTTCTTCGCCAAGACGCAGATCACCAACGAAGCTTTCCGCCGCGAGATATTCTCCGCGGAGTTCATCGCCGAGGAGGAGGGCGGGATCGCCGCGCTGGTCGCGGAATATTTCCCCGATCCCGCCGCGATCTCGACCGACACGCTCGAGCAGTTCGGCCTAGCCGACCTCGCGCTCAACCTCCCCGGCGCGATGCTGACCAAGGTCGACCGCGCGAGCATGGCGCATTCATTGGAGGTGCGCGTGCCGATGCTGGGGCAGGGGATGGTCGACCTCGCTCTGTCGATGCCCGCGAACATGAAGCTGCACGGCAAGATCGGCAAATACGTTATCCGCCAGGCGATCGCGCCGTGGTTGCCCGAAGGGATCCTCGACCGCCGCAAACAAGGTTTCCAGATGCCGCTGGCGGCGTGGTTCGCGGGCGATTTCGGCGCGTATGCGGAGCAACTCTGGCGCGACAGCGGCGTGCGCGAGCAAGGCATCTGGCGCGCCGGCGAGGTCGACAAGGTGTTCGCCGATCACCGTGCGGGGAAACGCGACCATAGCCGCTTCCTGTATGCACTGGCGATCTACTGCCTCTGGTGGATCGGACGGCCCAAGAGCGTCGTAACCTGAAGTTTTCCACCCCGGCGGAGGCCGGGGCCCAATTGGGGGACGATGGTAACGGAAGTATGCGCCCGGTTACTCCAACCTTTCCAATTGGGCCCCGGCCTCCGCCGGGGTGGTGTGAGTATTTGGCTAGCTCAAGCCAGCCAACTCGTCAGCGTCTCACCCTTGGCCTTGCGCACCATCGCCTGCACCAGCCTTACCAGATGCACCACCAGCGAGATCGCGGTCCACGCCGCGACCCCGATGATCCCCCAGTCCGGCCGCGTCACCAGCAGCCCCGCGAACAGGATCACCATGTTCGGATTGCGCCGCGCGGTGATCAGCCGGAACCAGCTGTCGAACCGCTCCCAGACATGGATGTGCATTCCGAACCGGACGATGAACGCCCCCTCGATCAGCCGCTGCGCGACATAGCCGAACAGCATCGTCCCGATCACCGCCCAGAACACGCCGTCCTCGAGCGGCCGGCCGTACGGCGCGCACCCCGCCGCCCAGGCCCACCACCAGAACGGCGGATGCACCAGGTCGACCCCGTGGTCCCACGCATTCCCCAGCTTCGACGAGGTGATCGTGCACCGCGCCAGCTTCCCGTCGACGGTGTCGAGCACCATGAAGAACAGACCCGTCGCGAGCCCCGTCCAGAACCAGCCATACCAGAACGCCACCGTCGCGACGATGCACAGTACCGAGCCGAGCGCGGTCACCTGGTTTGGCGTGATCCCGGCGCGCGCGCAGACCCGCGTGATCGCGAGCGCCCATTCCGGCCACAGATACTTGGTGAGCAGGTCGGTGACGCCCTTGTACGCACCGACATAGCTCGCCCGCTCGATCGTCGGCACCGCGGCAGGGGTCAGCAGTTCGGCGAACGGGCGTTCGCGCTTGCGCAACGCCTCGTTGAAGATGCCTTCCTCGGCTTCGGCGGCGATCACCGTCAGCCCGGTCACCAGCGGCGCCTCGCCGAGCATCGCCGCGGTCATCCGCGCACGCTCGTCGACATCCCGGACATGCGCGAGCACGGGTACGCCGGTGCGAGCCACGACGGTACCGGGCCGCGTCTTCAGATACGCGATCCACATCGGGTCGAACGCGTAGGCGAGATTGGCGAGGATCACCGGACCGGTGTCGCCGTCGCCATCGGCCGGCAACCCTTGCGCGACGCCGATCCGCCGGATCCGCTCGGCATTGGTCATGCCCCAGAGCAGCGTGTCGTTCGCCCGGACGGTCCGGAGCGCTGGCGTGGGGGCTGTCGAATCTACCATGCCGCACCCGTTACCCGATCTGGTCGTGAAAGCGAGAGGGGTGGGGACATCCGCTCTCAAGTCCACCACCCCGACTGCACCACCCAGGCGGAGGCCGGGGCCCAATTGGAATGACCAGAGTAAGCTCGCGCAGTCCTTCGTTGGCAACGTCCCCCAACTGGGCCCCGGCCTCCGCCGGGGTGGTGGGGTTTAGCGGAGCGGCGTGTGCTCCAACATCCGAACGATCTCGCCCGCCGCTCTCGCCGCGCCACCCTCGACCGCCCCTAGCGACCGCCCAGCAAACTCCGCCTGAACCGCCGCATACCCAGCATGCAGCAACGCCGACCGATCCACCGCCGCCACCACATCCGCAACGTCGCCAACGACCTCCCCACACACCCACATCGCGTAGTTCGGATCGCCCTCCCAGGCGGCACCCCCCGCGTTGAGAAACACGCAAGGCCGCGGGCGCATCAGGAATTCGATCACCTGGCTCGACGTATCGCCCAGATACACGTCCGCCACGCCGGTGTAGCTCCCATCGACCATCGCGAACCCGTCGATGTCGCAATGCACATGCGGCAAGTCCCCGATCTCGCGCATCAGATCCGCCACCTCGGGCGCGCGCTCGACCAGTCGCTGGTGCGGCGCGAAGATCAGATTGTAGCGCCCGTCCGCGACGATGCGCCGCACCACCTCCGCCCCCCAGCGCCACCAGGACGAGCGATGCTGCTGCCAATGCGGCGTATACAGGACGACCGGCCGCGTATCCGCGAACGGCGGCGCGGCGTGCGTCCGGTGCGTGAAATCGGCCTTCACATAGCCGGTCGCGACGAACCGCTCGGGCGCGAACCCGCGGTCGAGATAGGTCCGCCGCTCCAGTTCGCTCGGCACCAGGGTCAGCGCCGCCGCGCGCCGCCTTGGATCGTCGCGCGCGCTCATCGAGCCGACTCCGTGCGACGTCTTCACGAACTTCGCGCGCAGCGGAAACAGCCGCGGCAGCCACAGGCTTGTCTGCTCGGCACACACGACGACGGTCGCGCTGCGCAGATACGGCAGCAGCCGCAGCAGCATCGGCATCTTCGCCGGCAGCACCGGATTACGCCCGCTGCCGTCGTCCGCAACGATCCGAAATCCCGGCGCGCGGCGAATGCGGACGGTCGGGAAGGGCGCCGTCCACCGCGTCAGCAACGTCTCGTGCACCGACGTGCTCACCCAGAGCTCGATCGGCACGTCCGACCTCACGGCGAGCGCCTCGACGATCGGATACAGATGCGGGATCAGCAGCGTCTCGCCGAGAAACAGGAACGCGACTTTCTGCGTCATGACCCCGAAGCGGCGTCCGCAGACGCGTCATGATCGTGCTGCCACAGCGCGATATCTTCCGGGCGGTCGATCTCCTGCCAGCGGACATCGCCCGCGACCCGCACCGCGCGGACGCCGACGGTTTCCGCGACGCGCCGGACGACAGCGTGATGATACGCGTGGATGCCATCCTCCTCGCCGATCACCGCGCGCAACGCTTCGGCATAGGCGCTGCCGCCGGTCGACACGATCAGCCCAAGCGATCGGTCCGTCGCCTGGTGCCCGACCAGATGCTTGCCGACCGCGACGACAGCGTCGCAGTCCGCCTCGACCAGCATGTCGTCGAGCCCCGGCGTCACCAGCGGCTCGATGACCAGCTTCACGCCCGATCCCGAATCGACGCCCCGATCGGCCAACGCGGCGCGCAAAATCGCGGCATCGAACAGCGTGTCGCCATTCATCAACGCGAACGGCGCCTCGAGATACGCCCGCGATGCCCACACGCTGCCGATGCTGTTAGCAATCGACCAGAACGGGTTGAACACGAGTTCTGTCGGCACGCTACCGTCACGTGCCGCCAGATGCGCCGCGACCTGCTCGATCCGATAGCCGCCGACGATCACCGCGCCGTCGAACCCCGCATCCGCGACCGCGTCGAGCTGATGATCGAGGATCGCACGACCGCCGACCTGCACGAGGCATTTCGGCGTCGTCAGCGTCAACGGCAGCAGCCGCGACCCGTGGCCGGCAGCAAGGATGATGGCCTTCATAGGCGCAGACTTACGCACGAAGTGTGGCAGGAAAAAAGCTGTCCCGTGTTGTGCGGCCATGCTGCACTGCAGCGGAACATCCACGGCCACGCACCGTTGCGCCTTGATGCGCATATTCAGATCGCTTCACATACCCCATGAATGGGTCTGGCTGGAGAGCGTCGCCGTCGTCGCGGCGGCCGTCCTCGTCGCGCTGATCGCGCACTGGCTGACGATGCGGATCGGCGGCCACGCCCAGCGCCGCTCGACCGCCAAGACCGATGGCCTCGTCCTCGCCCGCGTCCGCCGCCCGTTGCGCGCGGTGTTCGTCTCGGTCGCGGTCGCGTTCGTCGCGCGGATCCTGCCGATGGACAACGACGTCGAGGATCTGTGGAAGCAGTTGCTCGGCTTCCTCGTCCCAGCCTTGCTCGGCTGGCTCGCGGTCGCGGCGCTGCGCGCGTTCCAGGACGTCATCGAGATCCGCGCCGACATCTCGGTTGAGGACAATCTCCGCGCCCGGCGGAAACGCACGCGGGCGGCGATTCTCGGACGGATCGGGACGTTCTTCATCGTCTTCATCAGCGTCTGCCTGATGCTGCTGAGCGTCCCCGGCATCCGCTCGATCGGCGTCACGCTGATGGCGTCGGCGGGTATCGCCGGCCTCGTCGTCGGCGCCGCCGCGCAGCCCGCGCTGAAGAACCTGATCGCCGGCGTGCAGATGGCCTTCACCGAGCCGATCCGGATCGACGACGTGCTGATCGTCGACGGCGAATGGGGGCGCGTCGAGCAGATCAACCTGACCTTCGTGGTCATCAAGATCTGGGACGAGCGCCGCCTCGTCGTGCCGGTGTCGAAGTTCCTCGAACAGAGCTTCCAGAACTGGACGCGCGAGACGAGCCAGCTGATGGGGTCGGTGTTCTGGTATCTCGACCCTTCCGCGGATGTGCCGCGGCTGCGCGAGAAGCTGGGCGAGATCGTCACGTCCAATCCGCGCTGGGACAAGAGGTTCTACAACCTGCAGGTGACCGACGTGAAGACGGACTGCATCGAACTGCGCGGGCTGATGACCGCCAAGGACGCTGCGATCGCGTTCGATCTGCGGTGTGATGTGCGGGAAGCGTTGCTGAAGTATATCCGCGAGGAAATGCCTGAGGCCATCCCACGCAACCGCCTGCTGATGGCGCCGGATCCGGTGACGCACTCCCCGTCATCCTGACGAAAGTCAGGATCCAGAGCCACGGAGGGCGCGCCTGTTACTCTGGATCCTGACTTTCGTCAGGATGACGACTGGGGGTGAACCTATGCCTCGACGGACTCCGGTATCGCTTCAAGGGCGGTAATCAACGCCTTACGTCGGCGATGCACTGCGTATGTCCGCGAGGGAATGCCCGAAGCGATCCTACGCAACCGCCTGCTTATGGCGCCCGACCTTTCCACACACGCCCCGTCATCCTGACGAAAGTCAGGACCCAGAGCCAAAAACGATAGCGCTCGTGACCCTGGGTCCTGACTTTCGTCAGGATGACGGAGTGGGTCTGGGAACGGTCCTAAGCCTCGACGTGCTCGGGCACCGCCTCGAGCGCGGTTATGAACAGCTCGCACCACCACATCACGTCCTCCTTGCGGACGTTGTCGATCAGCTTCTCCCAGCGTTCCTTCCGCTCGGCCAGCGGCATCTTCAGCGCCCGGTCGATCGCGTCGGACATTTCCTCGGGGCTGTACGGATTGACCAGCACCGCGTCCTTCAGCTGCGTCGCCGCGCCCGCGAAGTGCGACAACACCAGCACGCCCGGATCCTCAGGATCCTGCGCCGCGACATATTCCTTCGCGACCAGGTTCATCCCGTCGCGCAAAGGCGTCACTAGCCCGACACGCGCCGCGCGGTAGATCCCCGCCAGCACGTCGCGCGGGAAACCCTGGTTGACGTAGCGGATCGGCGTCCAGTCGATGTCCGAATATTCGCCGTTGATCCGCCCCGACATCGAATCGAGGTTCGCGCGGATCTCCTGGTACGTATCGACCTTCTCGCGCGAAGGCGGCGCGATCTGAAGCATGTAGACCAGCCCGCGCCGATCCGGATGCGACCCCAGGAACCGCTCATAGCCGGCAAACCGCTCGGCGAGACCCTTCGAATAATCGAGCCGGTCGACCCCGACGATCAGGCTGCGACCTGTCGCGGACATGTACATCCGCTCCTTGGCGTGCCGCGCCGCGTCGCTGTTCGCCGACTTCTCGAAGTCCGCGGTCTCAATGCCGATCGGCGTGGTGATCGCCTTGATCGTGCGGTCGCCGACCGTCACCCAGCCATCCTCGCCGACCACGCCGTCGAGCTGGCTCGTGACGTAATGCAGGAAGCTGTCGAGCCAGTCCTGCGTCTGGAACCCGATCACGTCGTACGCGAACATCGACTCGACCAGCGCACGGTGGCTCGGCAGCGACAGCAGCATCGCCATCGGCGGCCACGGGATGTGGAGGAAGAACCCGATCTTGTTCTCGACGCCGAGCTTGCGCAGTTCCTGGCCGAGCGGGACGTGGTGGTAATCGTGGACCCACACCAGATCCTCGGGCTCGATCAACGGCAGCACCGTCTCCGCGAACCGCTTGTTGACGCGAGCATAGCCGCTGGAAAAGTCGCGTTCGAACTCGGTCAGGTCGATCCGGTAATGGAACAGCGGCCACAGCGTGCGGTTCGCATAGCCGTTGTAATATTCGTCGAAATCCTGCTCTTCGAGGTCGATCGTCGCGGTGGTGACGCCCTTGCCCTGCTGGAAATTGATGTGCCCGGTGAAGGTCTCGGTGGTCGATCCCGACCAGCCGAACCAGACCCCGCCCTTTTCGCGCAGGGCGGCGAGCAGCGCGACGGCAAGGCCGCCCTGGTTGCCCGAGGGCGCATCGACCGACTGGACGCGGTTCGAGATGACGACGAGGCGGCTCATCGGACGGCACTCCACGGCTTGCTGAGCAGGACCGCGCAGTTGATCAGCCCCACCAGCGAATAGGTTTGCGGATAATTGCCCCACAGCTCGCCGGTATTCGGGTCGATATCCTCCGACAGCAGCCCGGCAGGCGTCCGCCGCGCGACCATCTCGCAGAACAGCGCACGCGCGTCCGCGGTCCGGCCGGTCGCATGCAGCGCCTCGATCAGCCAGAAGGTGCACACGTTGAACGCGGTATGCGGCAGGCCGAAATCATCCTCGGTCGCATAGCGCAGCATGTGGCTGCCGCGCCGCAGACCCTCCTCGACCGCCTTCAGCGTCGACTGGAACCGGGGATCGTCGGGCGCAAAGAAGCGCAGGTCGAGCAGCTGGATCAGGCTCGCGTCGAGATCGTCGCCACCGAACGTCGCGGAGATACGCTGCGTATCCTCGCGCCACGCCGAATGCTCGATCGTGGTGCGGATCGTGTTGGCGCGCTCTTCCCAGAACGTCCGGCGATCCTCGAGCCCAAGAACCTCCGCCGCGTTCGCCAGCCGATCGCACGCCGCCCAGCACATCGCCGCCGAATAGGTGTGGACGTGCGCCTTGGTGCGCAGCTCCCACAGCCCCGCGTCGGGCTTGTCGTACGTCTCCCAAGCCCGGTCGCCAACCAGTTCGAGGCTCTTGAAGTCCTCTTCGCTCGACATCCGGAACAGCCGCTTGTCGAAGAACGCCTGCACGTCCGACAGGATGATCTGGCCGTATGCGTCGTGCTGGATCTGTTCGTACGCCTGGTTGCCGACGCGGACCGGACCCATGCCGCGATAGCCGGGCAGGTCACTCTCGATCCGCTCGATCAGCGTCGCTTCGCCGCCGACGCCGTAGAGCGGCTGGACGTGGCCACCCTTCGACGCATCGACGATGTTGCGCAGATATTCGAGATAGCCCTCGAGCACATCGAGCGCACCCAGCCGGTTCAGCGCCTGGACGGTATAATAGGCATCGCGAATCCAGCAGTAGCGATAGTCCCAGTTGCGCTCCGACCCCTCATGCTCGGGGATCGAGGTGGTGAGCGCGGCGACGATCGCGCCGGTCTCCTCGTGCTGGCACAGCTTCAGCGTGATCGCGGCGCGGATGACGACGTCCTGCCATTCGACCGGCGTCGCCAGCCCGCGCACCCAGTGGCGCCACTCGTCCTTGGTCCGCGACAGCATCGCCTCGGCCGCCTCGTGCAGCACGCCCGCGAAACTCTCGTCGGGGCCGAGGAACAGGTGCATCTGGCGTTCGAGCCGGAACCAGTTCTCGCCGACGATATGTCCGACCGGTGCATCGGTGGTCAGCCGCAGCGTCTGGTCGTCCATCAGGAAGCGGATGTGATTCGAGCCCTGCGTATGCTCGGTCGGCTTCCCCCAGTTCGTCGCGACCCGCATCCTGACGCGAATGCGCGGAGAGCCGGCGACCGGCTTGACGATCCGGACGAAGCTGGTCGGGCGATAGGTGCGGCCTTCGCGCACGAAGCGCGGGCAGAAATCGATCACCTCGACCGCGTTGCCCGCCTCGTCCTCGTGCCGCGTGACCAGGATCGGCGTGTTGCGGATATAGGCCTGCGTGGTTTTCGCACCGCCCTCCAGTTCGATCGCCCAGAACCCGGTCCTGGGCGCATCGCCGCCGAGCAGCGCGCAGAACGCCGGGTCGCCGTCGACGCGGGGCACGCAGCCCCAGACGAACGTGCCGGTCTTGTCGATCAGCGCGGAGACCTGGCAATTGCCGATCGGCCACAGGTTCATGTCGGCTTTTTGGGTAGGTGCGGTCATCGTGTTTCCAACATGGGTGTTTCCAATATGGCAGCAATCCAGTCGCGAAGTGCGGCAACGTCGTTCAGGCGGTAGGTGGCGGCGGTAGGCCGTTGCTCGCCGATCAGCACGCCCGCCCCGCCAAGGTCGCGAGCGGCCTCGAACCCGTCCTCGTCGGTAACGTCGTCGCCGAAGAAATACGGCACGCTGCCGGCCATCGCCGGCGCGGCGATCAGGTCGCGAAGCGCCGCGCCCTTGTCGCCGGGGGTGCGCAGTTCGACCATCATCTTGCCCCGCTGGAGCGTGAGGCCGTGCGTGACGGCAAGGTCCTCGGCGAGGCGGACGGCGGCGGGTTCGAAATCCGGTGCCATCCGGTAATGCAGCCCGGCGCCGAGGCTCTTGGCTTCGTAGACGAGCCCGTTGGCGTCGGCGAAGTCGCGGAACGAGTCGGCGGCGGCTTCGAGCGAGGCAGGGCGTTCGGCGGCCACATGGCCGTCGTCGGGCGTGCGGGTCTCGGCCCCGTGGCTGCCCGCGACCGCGAACAGGTGCGCGTGGCGACCGAGCATCGCGTCGAGCTGCACGATCGAGCGCCCGCTGATGATCGCGACGCGACCGGGGAAGCGCTCGGCGAGCGTATCGAGCGTATCGAGCAGCATCTGGCTCACCACGACCGCATCCGGCGTCGCGGCAAGGTCGACCAGCGTCCCGTCGAAATCGAAGAACAGGCTCACGGCGTCGGGCACGGCAAGGGGCGGCGCGAGGACATCAGTCGCGGGCTGGCGTTCGGCTAGCATCATCCCTGAACCCCTAGCGCCACCGCTCCGTTCCGCTGCACTGCAAAATTGGAACGGGTGCGGTTCGATTTTTGGGGAGGGGGAGGGGGGCTGCGGGTGCGGAACTGCGCCTTGTTGTTCTCCCGCGAATGCGGGAGCCCAGGACCAAGCAGCGCAGCGCCCGTAACCCTGGCTCCCCGCCTCGGCGCGGGAACAAGAAGGAGCCGGACCCTGATGTTCCTATCGCATCCCACCACCCCGGCGGAGGCCGGGGCCCAGTTGGGGGCCGGTAATGAAGCACGTTGCGCGCTATTACCTCAGACGTTCCAGCTGGACCCCGGCCTCCGCCGGGGGGGCGTCAAAGGACGCGCATCTCACTCCCTTTCAGGCCTGCAAACCTTGTTTCCCCGCGAAGGCGGGGACCCAGACTGGACTCCCGCCTTCGCGGGAGAACAAAGCAGCGGGGAGTGGCCCACGTTGGACAGCGCAACCACGTCCCATCGGGATAGCGGCCGAGCAAGTCGGCGGTGCCGGAGCTCGTTGAGCCCCCTCCCATCACCCCACCTGCGACACCTCGCGACACAAAACCGCTGGACTAGCCCCAGCCGCTTGGTCATGCCTGCCGCCCATGTCCCGCGTCCGCGTCCTTCTCTTCGCACCCGTATCCGCGGGCGTCCTTCTTGCCGGCTGCACCGTCGGCCCGGACTACCACCCCAAGGCCGCCGCCGAGCTGGGCGTCCCCGAAGCGTATTCGGTCACTCCCGAGACCAAGCCCGAAGACCTCACCCGCTGGTGGCAGAAGTTCGACGACCCCGTCCTCGGCCAGCTCGTCGAGCAGGCCGCCGCCGCCAACCTCGACATCGCGCAGTCTGTCGCCCGTCTCCGCCAGGCCCGCGAAAGCCTGCTCCAGAACCGCGCGTCGCTGCTCCCGACGGTCAACGGCTCGGCCGGCTACCAGCGCAATGAGAATGTCCGCGGCGGCGGGCGCTCGTTTACGCTGCCCGACGGCACCGTCGTCGACACCGGCGGCGGCGGCGCGAACAGCTTCACGCTCGGCGCCAGCGCCAGCTACCAGGTCGGCGTGTTCGGCGAGATCCGCCGCACCGTCGAGGCGAGCCGCGCGGAGTACGCCGCGTCCGGCTACGACTACGCCACCGTGCTGATCTCGGTCGAAAGCGAGGTCGCGCGCAACTACGTCCTCGCGCGGCTCTACCAGCAGCAGCTCGCCAACGCCCGCGCGTCGCTCGCGATCCAGGACGACAATCTCGAAATCGCCGGCTTCCGCGTCCAGGCGGGACTCGTCTCCAGCGTCGACGCCGAACAGGCGCGTGCCCAGCGCGCGCAGACCGCCGCGACGATCCCGAGTCTCGATCAGCAATATGCCGCCGCCGTGGCGCGGATCGGCGTGCTGACCGCGCAGGCGCCCGGCGCGCTCCGGACGATGATGGCGCCCGTGAAGGCGATCCCGACCGGCCCCGCCGCGGTCGGCGTCGGCATCCCCGCCGACACGCTGCGCCAGCGTCCCGACATCCGCTCGGCCGAGCGGGCGCTCGCTGCTGCCACCGCGCGGATCGGCGTCGCCAAGGCGCAGCTCTATCCCGCGCTCGCGATCACCGGCAACCTGAACACCAACGCGACCTCGATCGGCAGCATCGGCGATGCGATCACCGGCAGCCTGTTCGCTGGCCTGACCCAGGCGATCTTCAACGGCGGGCGTCTCCGCTCGCAGGTCCGCACCAGCGAAGCCGCCGCCGACGGTGCGTTCGCGCTCTACAAGTCGACCGTGCTGACGTCGCTCGAAGACGTCGAGAACGCGGTCGTCGCGCTTCAGGCCGCGCAGGAACGCGAGCGCCAGTTCGCGATCGCGCTCGACGCGTCGAACAATTCCGCGATCCTCAGCCGTAGCCAGTATCGCACCGGCCTCACCGATTTCACCACGCTCAACCAGCAGGAAACCGCGCTTCTGTCCGCCCGCAACGGCGCGACGCAGGCACGCGCCGATGCCGCCACTGCGCTGATCGCGCTGTATGCGGCGCTCGGCGGCGGCTGGGATTCGACCGTCATTCCCGAAGCGCCACCGCGTGCGCAGAACACTTCAGAGGCACGCTGATGGCCGACGCATCGATCGACGATTTCCTCGGCGTAAAGCCGCAGGCCCCCTGGAGGCGCTACGTAAAGTGGGTCGCGATCGCGGTCGGCGTGGTCGTGCTGTGCCTGCTGCTCGCGAAGTGCTTCGGCGCGAAAGAGCAGACGCAATATTCCACCCAAGCGGCGCAGCGCGGCAATTTGACCGTCACCGTGTCCGCCACCGGCAAGCTCGCCCCGACCACGCAGGTCACGGTCGGCTCGCAGCTGTCGGGTCTCGTCACCAAGGTCGTCGTCGACGTCAACGACCGCGTCACGGCGGGCCAGCCGCTCGCGCTGATCGATCCCGAACAGCTTGACGACCAGATCCGCCAAACCAGCGCTCAGCTCGCGGCGAACCAGGCGCAGGTCGCGCAGGCGCAGGCCACCGTCGCCGAATCGCGCGCGCAGCTGAACCGCCTCGAAGAGGTCTCGCGCCTCTCGGGTGGCCGCGTGCCGTCGAAGACCGAGCTCCAGACCGGCCGCGCCGATTACGCACGTGCGGTCGCGGCGCAGAAGGTCGCCGAAGCCAACGTTGTCGCCAGCCGCGCGCTCCTCGCGCAGAACCAGACGCAGCGCGCGCGCGCGATCATCCGCTCGCCGGTGACGGGGGTGGTGCTCGCGCGCCAGATCGATCCCGGCCAGACCGTCGCCTCGTCGTTCAACACGCCGACGCTGTTCGTGATCGCCGAAGACCTCACCAAGATGAAGCTCGAGGTCGCGATCGACGAAGCCGACGTCGGCGAGGTCAAGGTCGGCCAGAAGGCCAGCTTCACGGTGGATGCGTTCCCCGGCCAGACCTTCCCCGCGACGATCACGCGCGTCGATCTCGGCTCTAACCTGACCGTCAGCTCGGCGACCTCGTCGACCACGACCACGGCGACGACCTCCACCGGTCAGGTGGTGTCCTACGCCGCCGACCTGACCGTCGCGAACCCGTCGCTGACGCTGCGCCCGGGCATGACCGCGACCGCGGACATCGTCACCTCGGACAAGCGCAACGTGATGCTCGTCCCCAATGCGGCGTTGCGCTTCAAGCCGAGCGCGGATGGCGCGAAGGATCAGGGCGGCGGCATCGCCGGCTCGCTGACCTTCCGGCCACGCCGCGGCGCCGGCGGCAACGCGCGGACCGCCAAGCTCGATCGCGGCTCGCAGCAGACGATCTACGTCAAGGGCGCCGACGGCACCCCGCAGCCGGTGCAGATCACGACCGGCGACACCAACGGCACGATGACCGAAGTCCTGTCGGGCAATCTCCAGCCCGGCGCGCAGGTCATCATCGGCCAGCTCGCCACCGGCACCGACACGACCAAGACTCCGCGCCGGTCGGGCGGCGCCAGCAAGGGTGCGGGCGGTGGTCAGTAATCCGCCCCCGCTGATAAGTCTGCGCGGCGTCACCAAGACGTACGGTACCGGCGCGACGATGTTCCAGGCGCTCAAGGGCGTCGACCTCGACATCGCGGCGGGGGATTTCGTCGCGGTGATGGGGCCATCGGGGTCGGGCAAGTCGACGACGATGAACATCCTCGGCTGTCTCGACGTGCCGAGCGCGGGGACGTTCACGTTCCAGGGTCACCATGTCGAGACGCTCGACCGCGACCAGCGCGCGCTGCTCCGCCGCAATCACCTCGGCTTCGTGTTCCAGGGCTTCAACCTCCTCTCGCGCACCTCCGCGCTGGAGAATGTCGAGCTCCCCTTGCTCTACCGCGGCGACGAAAAGCGCGCGCGGCGCGATGCGGCGATGGCCAGCCTCGACACCGTCGGCCTTGCGGACTGGTGGGACCACACTCCGGCAGAACTGTCCGGGGGGCAGCAACAGCGCGTCGCGATCGCCCGTGCGCTGGTCACCAGCCCCGACGTGCTGCTCGCCGACGAGCCCACCGGCAACCTCGACAGCGAACGCTCGGTCGAGATCATGCAACTTCTCACGCGGCTTAACGCAGAGAAGAACATCACGGTATTGATGGTCACCCACGAACCCGACATGGCCGCGTTCGCGCGGACGGTGGTCCATTTCAAGGACGGCCTGGTCGAACGCATCGAAAGCCAGCACCGCCAAGGCGAGAGGGTGGACTCGTGAGCGCCTTTTCTTCCCCCCTCCCGCAAGCGGGAGGGGCCGGGGGTGGGCACGCGCTCACCTCGAACGTAACGCCAGCCGTAGCTCCAGCGCGGATCGCGGCGGCAGCGTTTGTCGAACCCGCGAGCCCACCCCCCAACCCCCTCCCGCAAGCGGGCGGGGGGGAAGAAATCTAATGTTCGGCACCACCCTCGTCCTCGCGCTCCGCTCGATCCGCCGGCACATGCTGCGATCGTTCCTCACCATCCTCGGCATCGTCATCGGCGTCGGCGCGGTCGTCACGATGGTCACGCTCGGCAAGGCGACCACCGCCGCGGTGCAGCAGTCGATCTCGTCGCTCGGCACCAACATCCTCCAGATCCGTCCCGGCCAGGGCTTCGGCCGGGGGGGTGGCGGGCCGCCGCCGCCGCCGCTCAAGATGGACGACATCGATCCGATCGCGCGGCAGATCGCCGGCGTCACCGCGGTCGCCCCGACCGAACAGCGCAGCGCCACCGCGATCTACAACGGCGCCAACTGGAGCACCACGATCAACGGCACCACCGGCGCCTATTTCGAGGTCCAGCCCTGGCCGCTCGCGGGCGGCCGCGTCTTCACCGGCCAGGAAGAGGCGGCAGGCAAGGCGGTCTGCATCCTCGGCAACACCGTCATCCAGAACCTGTTCCGCGGCGCCGATCCGATCGGCCAGCGGATCCGCCTCAACGATATCTCGTGCGACGTGATCGGCACGCTCAGCACGCGCGGGCAGGCGGGCTTCGGCGGCGACCAGGACGACGTCGTGGTCATGCCGATCAAGACCGTCCAGCGCCGCTTCACCGGCAACCAGAACGTCGCGGCGATCCTCGTCGGCGTCGATCAGGGCTATGACACGCAACAGGTTCAGGCGTCGCTGACCGACCTGCTGCGCGAGCGTCGCCATCTCGCCGCGGGGCAGGACAACAACTTCAACATATTCGACACCAAGCAGATTTCGGACACGCTGACCGGCACCACGACCCTGCTCACCGGGATCGTCGCCGCGGTCGCCGGGATCAGCCTGGTGGTCGGCGGGATCGGCATCATGAACATCATGCTGGTGTCGGTGACCGAGCGCACGCGCGAGATCGGCATCCGTCTCGCGATCGGCGCGGTCGCGCGCGAGGTGCTGTTACAGTTCCTCGTCGAGGCGATCGCGCTGTCGTGCCTCGGTGGCGTCATCGGTCTGATCGTCGCGCAGGCGGCGATCGCGATCATCGCGCCGCTGATCAAGGTTCAGTGGCTGTTCGTTCCCGAAATCAACATCTTCGCCTTCGCGATCTCCGCGGTGATCGGCGTCGTCTTCGGCTATTTCCCGGCACGACGCGCGGCGGCGATGAACCCTATCGACGCGTTAAGGCACGAGTGATCGCCGCCTTGGGATCGCGGACCAGCGCCTGCAGCCGGTCCAGATCCTCGGGCGTATCGATATCGATCAGTTCGGCGGGCGCGGTCACGACGTGCCGCCCCGCCTGCACCAGATCGCGCGCGCCAGCATCGCCGTCGAGCGTCAGCAGGAAATCGAACCGGTCGCGCCCGAACAGGGCAGGGGGGCTCGGCTTCTCGCCATCGCTCGATGCGACCACCGCGTCCGCGCTGTCGGCGGCATCAAGCATCCGGTAGATATGCGCGGCGGTCACGCGCGGCATGTCCGCCAGCGCGATCAGCACCGCCTCCGCACCCTCATCCTTCGCGCACTGCACGCCGAGCTTCACCGACTGCGACATGCCCGACGAGGGATCGTCGTTATGCACCACCTCGAAATGATGGCTGATGAAGTCGAGCTTGCAGCCGTCGGTCACCACCAGCCGCCGCTTGAACGGAATGTTCTCGAACGCGGTGACGACGTGCATGCCGAGCGGTTTGTTGAGGAACGGGACCTCCAGCTTGTTGGGAATGCCGAACCGCTCCGAGCGCCCGGCCGCGAGCAGGATGAGGAAGACGTTTTCAGCGGCGATCATTGAACGCTCCTATCATCGCCGCCGCGACCGACAGCGCAATCTCCGAGGGTCCGATCGCGCCGATGTCGAGCCCGACCGGCGCATCGATCCGGTCGATGTTCTCCGCCGTAACGCCCTCCGAGGCAAGCCGCTCGCGCCGCGCCGCGTGGCTCTTGCGGCTGCCGAGCGCACCAACATACGCGGCTTCGGACGCGAGCGCCGCGATCAGCGCAGGGTCGTCGATCTTGATGTCGTGGCTCAGCGTCACGACCGCGGTCGAGGGGCCGGGGCGGAGCGCGGCGATCGCTTCGTCCGGCCAGCGATCGTCGAGCGTCACGCCCGGAAACCGCTCCTCGGTCAGGAAGCGCGCGCGCGGATCGATCACCACCGTCTCGATCCCGAGTTCGCGCGCGAGCCCTGCCAGAGCCTGCGCGATCTGCACCGCGCCGACGATCAGCAGCCGGCGCGGCGGATCGTAGCGGTTGACGAACACCTCGCCGGTCTCCAGCGGGCGCGCGTCGCTGTGTCCGGTCGCGAGATCGGTCGTCACGGTCAGCGCATCGCCCTGATCGCGCGCCTCGGCGATCCGGTCGAACAGTTCGGGATCGAACCCCTCGGCGGACACCGGCTGCACCATCACCGCGATCTCGCCGCCGCACGGCAGCCCGACTTCCCACGCCGCCGCATCCGCCACGCCGTAGTTGCGCACCTGGAACGGCGCACCCGCGATCACCTCGGCGGCGGTGGCGAGGATATCGCTCTCGACGCACCCGCCGGAGACCGAGCCCTCGAACCGGCCATCGGCATGGACGAGCATATGGCTGCCCTTGGGGCGTGGCGCGGATCCCCAAGTCGAGACGACCGTGGCGATCGCCATCTTCTCGCCCCTCCAGATCTTCGCAGCAGCGAGCACGCTATCGTTTTCGGCCATGTCTCGTTCTCTTTCTAATCCTCCCCGCACGCGGGGAGGGGGACCAGCGCAGCTGGTGGAGGGGGCCAGCCGCAGACGTTACGCTTGGGGGGAGCCCCCTCCACCACGCCAAGAGGCGCGGTCCCCCTCCCCGTACCGGGGAGGATCAGACGGCAGGCAAACCCTCGAGCAGCTTGTCGAGCGTCACCGGAAAGTCCCGAACCCTCACCCCCGTCGCGTTGTAGATGGCATTCGCCACCGCAGCCCCCGCGCCGGAAATCCCAAGCTCCCCAACGCCCTTCGCCCCAACCGGGTTCGCGGACGTGTCGACTTCCTCGATGAAATGCACCTCAAGCTGAGGAATGTCGGCATTCACCGCGACATGATACTCGCCGAAATCGGGGTTCACGAACGCCCCCGTCCGCGTGTCGACGATGCCCTCCTCGCTCAGCGCATAGGCGATCCCCCACGCCATCCCGCCGGTGATCTGGCTCGTCGCGGTCTTGCGATTGAGCACGCGCCCGACATCGAACACGCCCAGCATCCGCCGCACGCGCGTCTCGCCCGTCACCGCGTTGACCGCGACCTCGACGAAATGCGCGCCGTGGCTCGCCTGGCTGGTGCGCTTGCTCTCGGCACCGGGCCCGGTCTTGCCCATCGCCACGATCGGTTCGCCGCGGACCAGATCGGCAAGCTTCACCGATCGTCCGCTAGCGCTCACGCACCCGTCGTGCAGGCTCAAATCCTCGGGCGCCGCATTCATCCGCAACGCCAGTTCGCCAAGGATATCCTCGCACGCCAGCACCACCGCCGAACACGCGCTGCCCGCGCCGAACGACCCGCCCGAGCCAGCGCTAGGCGGGAAATCGGTATCGCCGAGCCGCACGTTCACCTCGGCCACCGGCAGCCCGAGCATCTCGCCCGCAGTCTGCGCGAGGATGGTGTACGTCCCAGTACCGATATCGGTCATGTCGCACTCGACCGTCGCGCGGCCATCCGCCTCCAGCCGCACGCGCGCCTGCGCCTCGACCGTGAAGTTGCCGCGCAGACTCGCCGCCATGCCGATCCCGACCAGCCATTCGCCCTCGCGCACCGACCCCGGCGCCGGCACGCTTGCAGGCCATCCGAACCGCTCGGCGCCTTGTGTGTAGCAATCGAGCATCCGCCGCGTGGAGAACGGCTTGCCGCTCACCGGATCGGTCTCGGGCTCGTTGCGCCGCCGCAGTTCGATCGGATCAATCCCGAGCTGCTCGGCAAGCTCGTCCATCGCGCACTCGACCCCGAACGTCCCCACAGCCTCGCCCGGCGCCCGCACCGCACCGCTCGCAGGCAGGTCGACGCGCACCAGGTCGGTCTTGAACCGCCGCGCGTCGCCCCGGTACAGCGGCAGCGTCCCGAACGGCACCGGCTCGAGAAACTCGCCATCGTCGTTCTGCGCGACGACGCTCTCATGCCCCATGCCGAGGATCACGCCGTGCTCGTCGGCGGCAATCCGGATCCGCTGCGTCGTGTGCGAACGGTGATGCACCATATACGCGGTCTGGCGACGGGGCAGCGCGACCTTCACCGGCCGCCCCACGACCTCCGCCGCGATCGCCGCGAGGATCGCTTCCGGACCGACGCCGGTCTTGCCCCCGAACCCACCGCCGACATAAGGCGCGAGCACGCGCACCTTGCCCGCATCGATCTTCAGCGCCTTGGCGAGCGTCTTCCGCGCGCCGCCGATCACCTGGTTGCTCGACCGCACGGTGAGTTTGTCGCCGTCCCACCACGCGGTGGTCGCGTGCGGCTCCAGCGCGGCGGGGAAGTGCACGGGCGTCGTGTAGGTCCGGTCGAACGTCACCGCCGCATCCGCCATCACCGCATCGAGATCGCCGTTGTCGATCGGCGGCAGGAAGCCGATTTTCGGCGCGGTGTCGATCGGCTGCGCCTCGACGTCGAACCGATCCTCGCCCGCCTGGGTGCGGACGACGACCAGCGCCGCGGCATCGCGCGCGATCGCCTGATCCTCCGCGACGACGATCGCGACCGGCTGGCCGAGGTGGAGAATGACGTCGGTATCGAACAGCGGCATCGCGCGCGAGTTGGATTCGCCAGCCGGCATGCGCGCGTCGCTATGAATGATGGCGATGACGCCAGGCAACGCCTCGGCGGCGCTCACGTCGATACCGAGAATACGCCCGCTGCCGACCGGCGTGCCGACGATCGCAGCGTAGGCGATGCCGTCGGGCGTGCCCTCATACGCATAGTCCGCCACGCCCGTGACCTTCGCCGGTCCCTCGATCCGGTCGAGCCCGAGCCCGAGAACGCCCTGCTTCGCGCGGTCGAGACCACCCGGCCGAAACGCCGCATCCATCACGTGTTCGTTCATTCTGCGGTCCTCGGGTGGAGGGAAGGATATGGGTAGGGCGGGGACGTTTGACGAGGGCGCCACGCATCCCCCCAGCACCACCCCGGCGAAGGCCGGGGCCCAGTTGGAAAGGTCTTTATAACGGAGGACGATCCTTTGTTATCTTCGTCCCCCAACTGGGTCCCGGCCTTCGCCGGGGTGGTACCTGTTTATGGTATCGTCAGCCCTCAAACAGCCGGCAACTGGTCCAGCAACTTATCCAGCGTTATCGGGAACTCGCGTACCCGGATCCCCGTCGCATTATACACCGCGTTCACCACAGCAGCGCCAGCGCCCGAGATCCCCAGCTCGCCAATCCCCTTCGCGTGGATCGGATTCGCGTGGATGTCGCGCTCGTCGACGAAGTGGACGTCCATCTGCGGCACGTCCGCATTGGCCGGCACGTGGTATTCGCCGAGGTCGTGGTTCACCAGCTTGCCGGTCCGCGTATCGTGGACAAGGTCCTCGGTCAGCGCGGTGCCGATCCCGAAGGTCATCCCGCCCAGGCACTGCGACCGCGCGGTCTTCGCGTTGAGCACGCGCCCCGCCGCGAACGACCCGAGCATCCGTCGCACCCGCGTCTCGCCGGTGATCACGTTGACCGCGACCTCCGCGAAATGCGCACCGAACCCGGCCTGCGACGTCTCCTTCTCCTGCTTGCCTGGCTTGATGTGTCCAATAGCCTCGAGACCCTTGCCGACCAGCTCGCCGATCGGCGTCGAGCGGTTATCGCCGATCGCGTTGCCGTCCTTCAGAGTCAGGCCGTCCTCGTCGACGCCCGCCGCCTTGGCCAGTTTCCCGCGCAGCATCTCGCACGCCAGATACACGGCAGTACCCGAAGACGCCGCGCCCCACGAACCGCCCGAACCCGCCGCCGGTGGATCATTGGTATCACCCAGCGACATCGTGATGTTCTCGACCGGGATGCCCAGGATCTCCGACGCGATCTGCGCGAGAATCGTGTAGCTGCCCGTGCCGATATCGGTCATCGCCGACGACACCGTCGCCGAGCCGTCCGGGTGGATTTCGACCTTGGCGGACGATTCCATCATCATGTTGCCGCGCACCGCAGAGGCGACGCCCATGCCGATCAGCCACTCGCCCTCGCGCCGCGACCCGGCCTTCTGGCGCTTGTCCCAGCCGAACTTCTTCGCACCCTCGTCGAGCGCACGCGTCAGGTTGCGCGACGAATAGGGCACGTCCTTCTCGGGATCGATCTTCGGATCGTTGCGCTTGCGCAGCTCGATCGGATCCATCTCGAGCTTCTCGGCCAGCTCATCCATCGCGCCTTCGAGCGCGAGCATGCCGACAGCCTCGCCCGGCGCGCGCATCGAGCCCGACAGAACGAAGTTCACATCGACCACCTCATGCGTGATCAACCGGTTCTCACCGCCGTACAACAGATGCGTGCCGATACCAGCCGGTTCGAAATAATCCTCGGTTGGCTGGTTCGACGTCAGCGTCTCGTGACCGATCGCCAGCAACTTGCCGTCGGCATCCGCCGCGAGCCGGACATGCTGCTCGGTATTCGACCGCCGCACCGTCGCCTCGAACACCTGTGGTCGCGACATCACCGCCTTGACCGGACGGCCAAGCTGCTTCGCCGCGATCGCCGCCGCGACGCTCTCGGGTGCGATGCCGAGCTTCGACCCGAACCCGCCGCCGATATAGCGCGCGATGATCCGCACCTTCTTCTCCGACAGCCCCAGCGACTTCGCCAGCTGCTGCGCATCCGAGGTCGGCATCTGGTAGGCGCCGTACAGCGACAGCGATCCGTCCTCTTCCCACACCGCGGTCGAGGCATGCGGCTCCATCGCTGCCGAATTCTGGCTCGGCGTGACATAGGTCGAATCGATCGTCACCGCCGCTTCGGCCATCGCCTTGTCGACATCGCCCTGCTTGAAATGCGCGGGCGTCGCATCGTCCGGCGGCGTCCGCGTCTCGTCGCGGTGCGCGGCGAAGTCGTACTGACCCTCGGCCTCGTCATACTCGATCGGCAGGCGAGCCGCCGCATCGCGCGCGACCTCGAAGCTCTCGGCGAGCACGATCGCGACGATCTGGCCGAAGAACGCGATGTCCTTCACGCCCTGCGTCGGTGCATCGGTCGCGCCGCCCTGCGCCGAAACGCGGATGAACTGGTCGAAATCGGTAACGACGTCGATTACGCCGAGGATCGCCTTGACCGCATCGACGTCGATCGAAACGACCTTGCCCGCCGAGATCTTCGTCCCGACCAGTACGCCATACGCCATGTTGGCGAACTGGTATTCCGCGGCATAGGTCGCCGTCCCGGTGACCTTCAGCGGACCGTCGATCCGGTCGAGCGGCTTGCCGATGACGCCCTGGACGCCCGTATCCAGAAGACTGTCCGGATGCGGCTTGTCCATCGTCAGGCTATTCGTAGTGCCAAGACCAAACATGCTTATGCTCCCGTGACGTTGCGCAGCGTCGCGATCAGCGTGCGACGGGCGAGGGGGATCTTGAAGTCGTTCGAGCCGTAGCCCTTGGCATCGGCAAGCAACGCGGTGGCAGCAGCTTCGAACGCTTCATCGGTAGGCGCCTTGCCGACCAAAGCCGCCTCGACCGCCGGGTTGCGCCACGGCATCGGCCCGAGCCCACCGAACGCGAGCGAGGCCGACGCGATCACGCCGTCCTGCACGTCGACGATCGCCGCCACCGAGACGAGCGCGAACGCATAGGACGCACGATCGCGGACCTTGCGATATTCCTGCTTGCCCTTGACCGGTGCCGGCAGCTCGATGTGCGTAATCAGTTCACCCGCTTCGAGCGCGTTCTCGATCTGCGGCGTATCGCCCGGCAGGCGATAAAAGTCGTGGATCGAGATCCGCCGACGATCGCCATCCGCCTTCAGCGTCACGATCGTCGCGTCGAGCGCACGCATCGCTACCGCCATGTCGCTCGGGTGCGTCGCGATGCAATGCTCGCTCGTCCCCAGTACGGCGAGGATGCGGTTGAACCCGCCGATCGCCGAACAGCCGCTGCCCGGCTCGCGCTTGTTGCACGCCGCGGCGGTGTCGTAGAAATAATAGCACCGCGTCCGCTGGAGCAGATTGCCCCCGGTCGACGCCTTGTTGCGCAACTGCCCCGACGCACCGGCGAGCAACGCGCGGCTCAGCACCTCGTACTTGGCGACGACGCGGCGATCCGCTGCGAGATCGCTGTTCGGCACCAGCGCACCGATCGTCAGCCCGCCATCCTCGCGCTCCTCGATCTTCGCGAGATCGAGTCGTGAGATGTCGACCAGCTTGTCCGGCGTCTCGACCTGCAACTTCATCAGGTCGAGCAGGTTGGTACCGCCCGCGATGAACTTGGCGCCGCTCGTATCGATATCCTTGACCGCAGCCTCGGGCGTCGCGGGCTTCTCGTACGTGAAGGTCTTCATGCCACCAGCTCCCCGCGCGCGTTTGCTTCCATCGCGGCGTCCTTCTCGTCCGCGGTCCGGCCTGCGGGCTCGGCACCACCGACTTCGCGGATCGCATCGACGATGTTCGGGTACGCGGCGCAACGGCACAAATTGCCGCTCATCCGCTCCGAAATCTCGGCATCGTCGAACTTCGGGTCGGTCAGGTCGCCCGACGCATGGCTGGCCCAGCCCTTCTTGACCTCGTCGAGCATGCCGACCGCCGAACAGATCTGCCCCGGCGTGCAGTATCCGCACTGATACCCGTCATGCCGCACGAACGCGTCCTGCAACGCGTGGAGATTGCCCGGCTGGCCGATGCCCTCGATCGTCGTGATCTCGTCGTCCTGGTGCATTACCGCAAGCGTCAGGCAGGAATTGACGCGGCGGCCGTTGATCAGCACCGTGCACGCACCGCACTGGCCATGGTCGCAGCCCTTCTTCGAGCCCGTCAGCCCGAGATGCTCGCGGCACAGGTCGAGCACCGACGTGCGAATATCGGGCTCGGCGTCATATGATTGACCATTGATCGTGAAATGCATGGCGGTGCCCCTGGTTGAATGTGCCGGGAATGTACGGATTTCGAGGACTCAACGCCGATGCGACCGATCGTTTCCTATTGCGACAAGCTCTCACGTGTTGGTACGCTGGCGTTCATAGCGCTGAGCGGGCAAGCTGTTGCGATGACGCCAGCTTCTCCCCGATTGTCGCCCCCGATCGTCATCGCGCACCGTGGTGCGAGCGGTCTCCGCCCCGAGCATACGCTGGCGGCGTACTCGCTGGCGATCGACCAGGGTGCGGACTTCATCGAGCCCGATCTGGTGCCGACCAAGGATGACGTCCTCGTCGCGCGCCACGAGAACAATATCGTGGAGACGACCAACGTCGCCGACCATCCCGAGTTCGCTGGCCGGAAAACCACCAAGACGATCGACGGCCAGACGATGACCGGCTGGTTCGTCGAGGACTTCACGCTCGCCGAACTGAAGACGTTGCGCGCGAAGGAACGCCTGCCCAAGCTCCGCCCCGCGAACACCGCGTATGACGGCCAGTTCCAGATCCCGACGCTCGCCGAGATCATCGCGCTCGCCAAGCGCCGCACCACCGAGACGGGCCGGACGATCGGCATTTACCCCGAGACCAAGCACCCGACCTATTTCGCGAAGATCGGCCATCCGACCGACGCGAAACTGGTCGCCGAACTGCGCGAAGCGGGCTGGGATTCGGCGAAGGCGCCGGTCTTCATCCAGTCGTTCGAGGTCGCCAATCTCCAGCGCCTTCGCAAGATGACCAAGGTCCGCTTGATCCAGCTCATGGACGGTGAGGGCGGTCCCGCCGACGGCGCGCAGCCGAGCTACAAGGCGATGATCACGCCGGAAGGCCTGAAAGCCGTCGCGGCCTACGCCTACGGCATCGGCACGAACAAGGGCATGCTCTGGACCGACGCGAGCCCCACCACGCTGGTCGCCGAGGCTCACGCGGCCGGCCTGCGGGTCCACCCCTGGACCTACCGCGCCGAAAACTATTTCGAACCGACCCGCTTCCGCCGCGGCACCGACCCCGCCGCCCACGGCGACATCGCCGCCGAGATCGACGCAGCCCTTGCACAAGGTATCGACGGTTTCTTCACCGACTTTCCGCTATACGGGGCCCAGGCGCGCGACCGGGCGCGTGCAGGAGTAAAGTAAATGCGTAAGGTTCTTCCCGTACTCGCGGTGCTGCCGTTCCTCGTAAGTGGCTGCATCAGCACCGCAACCTCGATCGTGAAGGCACCGTTCCAGGTCGCCGGCAAGGCGGTCGACTGGACCACCACCAGCCAGGAAGAATCGGACCGCAACTACGGCAAGAAGATGCGCAAACAGGAAGCCGAAGAAGGCAAGCAGCGCAAGGAACTCGCGAAGCGCTGCAAGAAGGACCCACAGCGCTCGGAATGCGGCCAATACCAGGACTACCGCGCCGGGAATTGAACTCCCTTCTACCACCCCGGCGAAGGCCGGGGCCCAGTTGGGAAACAGAAGTAACGTTAGCGCTGCGCTCAGTCAGCAACGTCCCCCAACTGAACCCCGGCCTCCGCCGGGGTGGTTCCCCAAGCCAATGTTCCCTGACTTCCTTGTTCTCCCGCGAAGGCGGGAGCCCAGTCTGGACTCCCGCCTTCGCGGGAGAACAAGCTCAAAACCACCCCATCACAGTAACTGGAAACGGCGTCCACCACCCAACCCGAACCCCCGCAAACCGAAGCGCATCCCCCGTCCAAGCATTACACGTCCGCACCGCGCTATACCGCCCATTAGCCTCGTAAAACGCATCATACCCCGCATACCCCCGATACCGCGCACCCCCATCGCGAAAGCTCGCCCGGATATACGCCGCCAACCGCCGATACTGCGCGGGCGTCACCACAATCTCCCGAGCCCCGTCGCCCTTGCGCGGCCTCGGCAGGTGGTCGACATGCATCAACGTCCGCGTGCTACCGAATGCCGCGCCGACCACGGTCCGCAGCTTCACGTCGGCCCAAGTCGGCGTCTCCAGGTAGAAGCTCTTCTCCCCCCACCCGAACGCCACATGATCGAACGCCCCATACCGCGGATCGCGCAAATCCTCCGCCCGAGCCACCCCGCGCCAGTCCACCCCAGCTGCCACCTTCGGCACGATGATCCCGGTATGCACGCCGTTGCTCTCGACGAAGATATGCACGCCCTCGGCCGGCGCCCGCCAGTCGCGATTGCTCGGGATCGACCCGCCGACCAACCCCGCCACCGCATAGCTCGCAACCACCCCGAACACCGCCGCGATCGCCCGTAAAATCCATGTAACCCAGTGCGTTTCCGTCTTCATTCCGTCATGCTAGACCAGCCGGATGGCCAATGACACACACGTACTGAGCACCCCACCCGAAGGCGCGCCCGACTGGACGATCCCGCAGAACTGGGCGGACTACACCGCGGAGGATCACGCGACCTGGGACACGCTGTTCGCGCGCCAGTCGAAGCTGCTCCCCGGCCGCGCCTCGAACGCCTGGCTGCGCGGGCTCGACGTGCTGAAGCTGTCGAAGCCCGGCATCCCCGATTTCGAGGAGCTGTCCGAGCGCCTGACCAAGCTCACCGGCTGGTCGGTCGTCGCGGTCCCCGGCCTCGTCCCCGACGACGTGTTCTTCGACCACATGGCGAACCGGCGCTTCGTCGCGGGCAACTTCATCCGCCGCCCCGACCAGCTCGACTACCTCCAGGAACCCGACGTCTTCCACGACGTGTTCGGCCACGTCCCGATGCTCGCCGACCCGGTCTTCGCCGACTACCTCGCCGCCTACGGCCGCGGCGGCCAGCGCGCGCTGGGCTTGGACGCGCTGAAGTATCTCGGCCGGCTCTACTGGTACACGGTCGAGTTCGGCCTGATCGCCGAACCCGAAGGCCTGCGCATCTACGGCTCCGGCATCGTCTCCAGCTATGCGGAAACGCGGTTCGCGCTCGACGATCCGAGCCCCAACCGGATCGCGCTGGACCTGGCCCGCGTGATGCGGACCGAATATCGGATCGACGATTTCCAGCAGAACTATTTCGTCATCCCGAGCTTCGAGGAGTTGTTGAGACTGACGGTAGAGACAGACTTCGCGCCGCTGTACGAGGAGCTGAAGGCGCTCCCGGATATCCCGGTCGTGCGGATCGAGCCGGGGGATGTGGTGATCACCGAGGGCACGCAGGAGTACGCAACGTCGAAGGCGTCCGCTGAGACCGCATAAGCTCCGCTCAAAAAGGCTACTACCCAGGAGAGGCCACCACCCCGGCGAAGGCTGGGGCCCAGTTGGGATAGCGGTGCGGTTCTATCGCAAGGGTTCACCCAACTGGGCCCCGGCCTCCGCCGGGGTGGTGCCGCAAGTGGAGGAAAGCGCAACCGTCCCCAAAGAATGTTCCCCCGCGAAGGCGGGGGCCCAGACTGGACCCCCGCCTTCGCGGGGGAACAAGCTTTTGCTGGGAAGGGGTATTCTAGATATCCAGCGCCCACCCATCACGCCCCTTGGGATCGAACGGCCCCTCCGCCACGAACCTCACCGCCCCGGCGCGCAACCGAAGCACACTCCAATCCCCCCGCCGGTCGACCGCCTCCAGCGAACACCCGCAAGCCTCATACGCCGCGACAACCCCAGCCCGCTGCGTCTCCAGCAACCCCGCCAACACGATCGTCGCCCCCACATCCGAAATCGAAGCGATCTCCGGCGCCATCGACACCAGCGGCCCGGCAAGAATATTCGCGATCACCAGATCATACGGCGCGCGAGCCACGATCGCATCGTCCAGCGTGCCATCCGCCACCACCAGATCGATCCCCTCGACCCCGTTAAGCGCCGCATTCTCCGCCGTCACATCGATCGAGACCGGATCGATATCCGTCCCCATCACCGTCGCCCCGGGCCAAAGATGCGCCGCCGCAAACGCCAGCAACCCCGTCCCAGTCCCGATATCGATCACGTTCGCAAACGTCGCAGCCGCCAACCCGTCGAGCATCGCTAGACACCCGCTGGTCGTCTCGTGATGCCCCGTCCCGAACGCCCGACTGGCCTCGATCAAAAACGCCCGCTTGTCCGCCGGCGCCGCACCCGCATGCGCCCCGGTATGGACGAAGAACCGCCCGACCGACAAAGGCTCCAGCCCAGCCTGGCTCATCGTCACCCAGTCCGCATCGCCCAACCGCTCGACCGCGATCTCGGCCCCCGCCGCACTCGGCACCAGCGCGCGCACCGCCGCGACGGTGTCGGCCGCCGGCTCATGCTCGAAATACGCATCGAGCCGCCACGATTCGACGTCGTCCTCGATCTCTTCCGTGGTCATCAATACGCCATCGATCGTCAGATCGTCGCTCGCATCGATCGCCTCCGCCTCCGCGCGCGTGCAGGGGAGGGTGAGCTTCCAACTATCGGACATAGCTCGCCCCATTCACGTCGATCACCGAGCCCGTCATCGAAGCCGGCGCCTCCAACGTCAAAAACTTCGCCGCCGCCGCGATCTCGTCAGGCGCCGCGACCCGCCCGAGCGGAATATCCGCCAGCAACGCATTGCCGCCCCGGCTCGACAGATAGTCCTCCGCCATCCCGGTCATCGTGAACCCAGGGCACACCGCAAACGCCAGAATGCCCTCCCGAGCATACCCCCGGGCGATCGTCTTGGTCATCGCTACCATCCCGGCCTTCGACGCGGCGTAATGCCAGTGCGCCGGCGAATCCCCGCGATACGCCGCCCGGCTCGCGATATTGACGATCCGCCCACCAAACCCGCGCGCCTGCCAGTGCAGCACCGCCAACCGGCACAGCTCGGCCGACGCGGTCAGGTTGATCCGCATCGTCCGCTCCCACTGCGCGGTCCAGTCGTCGTCGGCGAGCGGTGCCGCCTCGAACACCCCCGCATTGTTGATCAGCACATCGATCGCGCCGCCAGCCTGTTCCAACGCAGCGTTCCACAACGCAGTCGGCCCCGCAGGATCGCTGAAGTCGGCCGGGATACCGCTAGCGGTCCCGTGTCCGATGACGGAAGCGCCCGCACCGGTCAGCGCCGCATGAATAGCCGCGCCGATACCACGACTGGAGCCGGTAAGAAGAATGGTCATGACTAAGCTCTAGCGCCGCAGGCCGTATCCGTCATCAAGCCGAAGAAGGAATGGTTCACGCGGAGGCGCGGAGGTGATGCGCGTTGGCCAGGCGCTGCGTATGACAACGAGAGTTTCGAAGAACCTCCGGTTCCGCCCTCCGCGTCTCCGCGTGAACCCATTACTCGCTTCCGGCGCCTCTCAAGCCACGCTAGCCGAAAATCCGTCCGCCGCACCGCGCAGCTCGCCCAGCTTGTCGTCGACCTCGCCGAACTGGCGGCCAAGCCCGTCGATCTCGGTAGCCACGCTCTCGGTGTCCTCGCGGATCGCGGCGATCGTGGTCGACATCGAATCCGCCGCCAGCGCGGTTTCGTCGACCGCGGCGGTGATCGCGCACACGGTCTGCGCCTGCGCTTCCATCGCATAGCGGATGCGGCCGGCGGACTCCTGCACGTCGGCGACCGTCGACTTGATGATCGCGTTGGTCTCGACGGTCGCGCGCGTCGCCGCCTGGATCGCGGCGATCTTCGCGGCGATGTCGTCGGTCGCCCGCGCGGTCTGGCTCGCGAGCGATTTCACCTCCTGCGCGACGACCGCGAAGCCGCGCCCCGCGTCGCCCGCGCGCGCCGCCTCGATCGTCGCGTTCAAAGCCAGCAGATTGGTCTGCCCGGCAATGTTCCGGATCAACCCGAGGATCGAATCGATCGATTTGGCATGCTCGCTCAGCGCGTCCGAGGTCCCGACCGCGAGATCGGCCTGGACCGAGGCACGGTCGGCGATCCGCGCGGCGGACTCGACCTCGACGCGCGCGTCCTCGATCGCGCGGATCAGGCCGGCGGCGACCTGCGCTGCTTCGCGCATCGCGACCGCGGATTGCTCGGCGGCGGCGGCGACTTCGCTCGCCTTGCCCAGGACGCTGCGGGTCGACGACGATGCGCCTTCCGCCTGGATCCGGATGCGCGCGCCGAGGGCCGCGGTATCCTCGATCGACGCAGCGATCGACTCGCGAAAATCCGCCGCCCGCGCGCCGCGTTCGCCCCGCGCCTGCGCCGCATCGGTGGCGCCGAGATGCGACGCCATCAGGTCCGCCTCGATCAGCGCGAGGCGCTGGACGATATCGCCCAGCCTCTGCATCTGCGCGGTATCGGTGCCCATCCGGTCCGCCACCAGGCTCAGCGTCACGCTATGCGCGAACGCCAGCGACGACAGCAGAGCGGGCAGGGGAATGCCCGATTTGCGCGAATCGTCGGCATGGCCGATCGCGATCGCCTTCCAGGCCTCGTCATAGGGCGACTGGTATTTCAGCCGCGCGTACTCCGCACTGGCCGTGATACGGCGCGCCAGTCGCTCGGGCGTGAAATACGCCACGACGTGACTCACCGCCTCCAGCGACAAATAACGCTGCCAGAACGTCTCGGCGATCCGGCGATGGTCGGCGTCGTCGAGCAGCGCGGTCAGCGTCGCGCAGGTCGGCGCGATCAGCCCGTCCCAGTCGTAATCGCGCACGCGGTCGCGCAGCGATCGACTGTCGCTGTCCCAGGCCGCGGGAAGTAGGGGGCGGGGCGACGCGCTGGCGGGTGTTGCAGTCATCGGGGTTCCTATGCAGCGACCTTGGCCACGAAATCGCCCGCGCTGTTCTTGAGATGGCCGAGCCGTCCGTCGAGCACGTCGAAGCCGCGACCGACGCTGTCGATCTCGCGCGCGACCGTTTCGGTGTCCTCGCGGATGGTGGCGATCGTGGTCGACATCGAGTCCGCCGCCAGCGCCGTCTCGTCGACCGCGGCGGTGATCGCCGTCACCGTCTGTGCCTGCGCCTCCATCGCGTAGCGGATCCGGTCGGCGCTCTCCTGCACTTCGGCGACGGTCGACTTGATGCTGGCGTTGGTCTCGACCGTCCCCCGCGTGGCCGACTGGATCGCGGCGATCTTGGCGGCGATGTCGTCGGTCGCCCGCGCAGTCTGGTTGGCGAGGCTCTTCACCTCCTGCGCCACCACGGCGAACCCGCGCCCGGCATCGCCCGCCCGCGCCGCCTCGATCGTCGCGTTCAGCGCGAGCAGGTTGGTCTGCCCGGCGATGTCGCGGATCAGCCCAAGGATCGATTCGATCGACTTGGCATGGTCGCTCAGCGCCTCGGACATGCCGACGGCCTGGCCCGCTTGCACCGAGGCGCGATTGGCGATCTCGGCGGCGGCCTCGACTTCGGTGCGTGCATCCTCGATCGCGCGGATCAGCCCGGCGGCAGTCTGCGCCGCCTCGCGCATCGCCACCGCGGATTGTTCGGCGGCGGCGGCGACTTCGCTCGCCTTGCCCAGCACCGCGCGGGTCGAGGCGGAACTGCGCACCGTCTGTTCGCGCAACGTATGACCCTCGTGCGTCGCAGTCTCGACCATCGCCGCGATCCCGTCGCGGAACTCGGTCGCCAACTTGTCGCGTGCGTCCTGCGCCGAATGCGCGCGATACGCGGTATAGATCGCGACCGTGATCTCGCCCTCGAGCGCGGACAGCCGCATGAGCGTGTCGATGTACACCGGCAACGTCTCGCTGCTGCGATCGACCCGGCGCATCAGCACGTCCAGCGCAGCGCGATCGCTCGCGCTGATCATCGATAACAGCGCCATTGGCGACACGTCGGCGGCGTAGGCCGCTGCGACCGACCGTTCGATCGACTCGACCCAGCCGCGACCCGCGGTATCGAGGAAGCGGTTGCGCAGGAACGTGCAGCCGATCGCGATCATTTCCTCGGTCTTGTGCGCCGCCCAGACCCGTTCCTCGGAGAAACAGCGCTGCCACTGTTCCCAATACGCCTTGGAGACCGCCGCGATCTCGGGTTCGATCGCATCCCACACCGCGCGGCTTGCGGCGGTCAGCGAGCCGTCGAAGTCGAACGCCCGCAACCGCGCCGGAAGGTCGATGGTGGCGGCAATCGCGCCGGTCATCGGCATGTCTGTGGTCAAGGCGGTAGACTCCGGAAACGGGTTTTGCCCGTCCAGCGCTAAGGCCTATTGATTAAAAGCTGGTTAGGGATGGACAGTAACGGCGGCGACGGTTTCGCGTGCGCGTTCCTGGGTAGCCAGGACGTGTCCAGCCATTGCCTTGGGTTATCGGACCGGCCCCAATGGGTTGCATCGCAGCACGCGGTGGCTAATAGGTCGCCCAATCTCTATATTCTGGACCAAGCTGTTCTTGGTTCGTCATCTTCTGGTTCGAGGACTCCGCCCTTGGCATCGCGCAATCCGGCACGCCCGCTTTCTCCCCATCTGCAGGTCTATAAATGGGGCCCGCACATGCTGGTCTCGATCCTGCACCGCGTGACCGGCAGCGGGATGGCGACCGTCGGCAGCCTGCTGCTCGTCTGGTGGCTCGCCGCGATCGCCGCGGGCGATCAGGCGTACGCGACCTTCGTCGACGTGTTCACCACCGACACCGGCCGGCTCAACATCCTCGGCTATATCGTCGCGGTCGGGCTGACGCTGTCGCTGTTCCAGCACATGATGACCGGTATTCGCCATTTCGTGCTCGACACCGGCGCGGGCTACGAACTGAAGCGGAACAAGATGGGTGCGATCGCGACGATGGTCGCGTCTGTCGCGCTGACGGTCGTGTTCTGGCTCTACATGGGGATCAAGTAATGGGTTCGGGTACGGCAATCGGTCGCGTCCGCGGCCTGGGCAGCGCCAAGCACGGCGCGCATCACTGGTGGCAGCAGCGCCTGACGGCGGGCTCGAACCTGTTCCTCATGCTCTGGCTGATGATCTCGGTCGCGCGGATGCCCGGCTATGATTACGCCGCGGTCCATCTTTGGCTGCAATCGGCCTGGGTCGCGGTGCCGATGGCGCTGTTGATCCTGTCGGTGTTCTATCACTTCCGTCTCGGTCTTCAGGTCGTGATCGAGGATTACCAACATGGCGAGAGCCGTGTCGTGACGATGATCCTCCTCAACCTGTTCACCTTCACGCTGGGCGGCATCGCCCTGTTCGCGATCCTGAAGGTCGCCTTCTCCGGAGCTCCCGCGTAATGTCAGCTGCCTACAAGATCATCGATCATACCTATGATGCGGTCGTCGTCGGTGCCGGCGGCTCCGGCCTGCGCGCGACGATGGGCATCGCCGAGAGCGGCCTGAAGACCGCGTGCATCACCAAGGTCTTCCCGACCCGCTCGCATACCGTTGCAGCCCAGGGCGGCATCGCGGCCAGCCTTGGCAACAACTCGCCGGATCACTGGACCTGGCACATGTTCGACACCGTCAAGGGATCCGACTGGCTCGGCGACCAGGACGCGATCGAGTATCTCTGCCGCGAAGCGCCTCAGGCGGTCTACGAACTCGAGCATGCCGGCATGCCGTTCAGCCGTAACGAGAACGGCACGATCTATCAGCGTCCGTTCGGTGGCCACATGCAGAACATGGGCGAGGGGCCGCCGGTCCAGCGCACCGCCGCCGCCGCCGATCGCACCGGCCACGCGATGCTCCACGCGCTGTACCAGCAGAGCCTGAAGTACAACACGGACTTCTTCGTCGAGTATTTCGCGCTCGACCTGATCATGGAGAACGGCGTCTGCCGCGGCGTCATCGCGCTGTGCATGGAAGACGGCTCGATCCACCGCTTCCGCAGCCACCAGACCGTGCTCGCCACCGGCGGCTACGGCCGCGTGTATTTCTCGGCGACCTCGGCGCACACCTGCACCGGCGACGGCAACGCGATGGTGCTCCGCGCCGGCCTGCCTTTGCAGGACATGGAGTTCGTCCAGTTCCACCCGACCGGCATCTACGGCGCGGGCGTGCTCATCACCGAGGGCGCACGCGGTGAGGGCGGGTACCTGACCAACTCCGAGGGCGAGCGCTTCATGGAGCGCTATGCCCCGTCGGCGAAGGACCTTGCCTCGCGCGACGTCGTCAGCCGCTCGATGGCGCTCGAAATGCGCGAAGGCCGCGGCGTCGGCAAGAACGGCGACCACATCTTCCTGCACCTCGATCACATCGATCCCAAGGTGCTCGCCGAGCGCCTGCCGGGCATCACCGAGACTGGGAAAGTCTTCGCCGGCGTCGATCTCACGCGCCAGCCGCTGCCGGTCACGCCGACCGTGCACTACAACATGGGCGGCATCCCGACCAACTTCCACGGCGAGGTCGTCAACCTCGTCGACGGCAACCCCGACGCGGTCGTCCCCGGCCTGTTCGCGGTCGGCGAAGCAGCCTGCGTTTCGGTTCACGGCGCCAATCGCCTCGGTTCGAACAGCCTGATCGATCTCGTGGTGTTCGGCCGCGCGACCGGCCTGCGGATCAAGGACACGCTGAAGCCCGGCACGGCACACGCGCCGCTGCCCAAGGGCTCGGAAGACCTCGCGCTGACGCGTCTCGACCATTTCCGCAATGCGTCGGGCGGTTCGCCGACCGCGCAGATCCGTCTCGACATGCAGCAGACCATGCAGAAGCATTGCGCCGTGTTCCGCGACACCGAGCTGCTGAACCAGGGCGTCGAGAAGATGGCCGGGATCTACAGCCGGATGACCGACGTCGCGGTGAAGGATCGCAGCATGATCTGGAACACCGATCTGGTCGAGACGATGGAGCTCGACAATCTGATCGGCCAGGCGGTGGTGACGATGAACTCGGCCGCCAACCGCACCGAGTCGCGTGGCGCACACATGCACGAGGATTTCCCCGAGCGCGACGACGCGAACTGGATGAAGCACACCATCACCACCTTCAACGGCTGGGGCGGCAAGGGCGGCGAGACCAAGATCGATTTCCGCCCGGTCCACGACTACACGCTCACCGACGACATCGACTACATCAAGCCCAAGAAGCGGGTATATTGATGAAGCGGATGTTTCGATGACGTGGGCCATCATCGCGATTGGGTTCCTCGTGCCCGTCGCGGTGGGGCTCCTGACGCGCTTCCAACCGATGATCGCCGGCTTCCTGTGGCCGGTGGTCGTCGCGCTACTGACCGCGATCTACGTCTTCGGCATCGAACCCCGCGGCGTGGGCGAAGAACCGCAAAAGATAGCGATCACCTTCTACGCGCTCTTCTCGCTGGTAGGTGGCGTGCCGGGCGGCCTCGTAGGCTGGATCCTTCAGTACAAGCGCACGAGCCGAGAAGCCTAACTCCTCTCCTTGTTCTCCCGCGAAGGCGGGAGCCCAGTCTGGATCCCCGCCTTCGCGGGGAAACAAGCTTCAGGCGCAACGCCGACGACTAATCGATCCGCCCTGCCGCGATCTTGTACACCAGATTCCGATCCCGCCGCCCGACTGCCACGACGATCACCGTCACCAAGCCATCATCGACCCGGTACACAAGCCTATACCCCGCCGCTCGTAGCTTGATCTTGTAGCACCCGGTCATCCCGCTCAGCCGCGCACTCGCAATATGCGGCTCGCCCAACCGCTCGGTCAGCTTCGCCTTGAACTGCTCGCGAACATTGGCGCCAAGCTTCTCCCATTCCCGCAGCGCACTCGGCAGGAAAGCGAGACTATAGGTCGCCAAGCGACACCGCGACCGGCACCTCGTCGGCCCGCGCCCGCACCAGGTCTGCCAGTTCGACGTCCTCCAACCGGTCCATCAATTCTTCCCAAGCCGCCGCCGGCACCAGGTACGCAGCAGGCGTATTCCGATTGAGCACGGCGACTGGAAATCCACCCGCAGCCTCGATGACTCCAGACGGATTCTTCTTCAGGTCACTGATGCTCACCGTTGCGCCGGCAAATATGGTCTCAATCATGACCAGTCTATAGCACGTCGAACAGGTCAGACCAAATCGCCGTGCTGATATGCCGCAACTCATTCGGAACCCTGTTCCCCCGCAAAAGTTTGCCGCGGCATGACCGACACATCCCCCGCTTCGAACGCCCGCAACTACCCGTTGCTGGCCGCCCCCCACGTCCACCTCCACGGCCCCGTCGACGATGCGATGTACGACACTTTCAAGTCGCAGCTCGTCGCCGCACCCACCGAGGGCCCGCTCGTCGTCTCGATAACCACGCTCGGCGGCGACCCCGAAGTCGCGCGCGCCATGGGTGACAACATCCGCCTGCTCCGCGAATATACCGGCCGCGAGACGCTCTTCCTCGGCAAGGTCGCGGTCTATTCTGCCGGCGCGACGTTCATGTCCGCCTTCCCGGTCGACAGCCGTTTCCTCACGCGGAAAAGCCGCATCATGATCCACGAGCGCCAGATGCAGAGCACGATCGAGCTCAACGGCCCGCTCAACACGCTGTCCTACACGCTCAAGGCCAAGCTCCACGAGATCGAGGACTCGATCAACATCCAGGAGGAAGGCTTCCGCGCGATCGTCGAGGGCTCGAAGGTATCGCTCGAGGAGTTGAAGAAGAAAGCCCCCTCCAACTGGTATATCGAAGCCGAGGAAGCTCGCGACCTCGGGCTCGTCCTCGACATCATCTGACCCGGCACGCGCAGGTAACGCGACAGCGGGTGTGACGCATGTTGCACCCGCGAAGCTAAGGATTTGCGGGGAGGGCCCCTGTCATGTATCGGCTCTGACAACCTATAATCACACCACGGACGGACCGCTCGCAATGGCCGAATTCTCGCTCCCGAAAAACAGCGTCGTCAAGAAGGGCGTCAAGCACGCCTCGACCAGCGGGGGTAAGCGTCTCAAATCGTTCAAGGTCTACCGCTACGATCCCGACAGCGGTGAGAACCCGCGTTACGACACGTTCGCGCTCGACCTCGACGACACCGGCCCGATGGTGCTCGACGCGCTGATCAAGATGAAGAGCGAGCAGGACTCTTCGCTCACCTTCCGCCGGTCTTGCCGCGAGGGTATTTGCGGCTCGTGCTCGATGAACATCAACGGCAAGAACGGCCTCGCCTGCACCACCGCGATCGAGGATTGCAAGGGCGAGGTCCAGATCACGCCGCTGCCGCACATGGACGTGATCAAGGACCTGGTCCCCGACTTCACGCATTTCTACGCGCAGTACTCGTCGATCAAGCCGTGGCTGCAGACCGTCACCCCGCCGCCCTCGGGCAAGGAGCGCCTCCAGTCGCCGGAAGACCGCTCGAAGCTCGACGGCCTGTACGAGTGCATCCTGTGCGCCTGCTGCTCGACCTCGTGCCCGAGCTACTGGTGGAACGCCGACAAGTTCCTCGGCCCCGCGATCCTGTTGCAGGCCTATCGCTGGCTCGCCGACAGCCGCGACGAGATGACCGGCGAGCGTCTCGACGAACTCGAGGATCCGTTCCGCCTGTATCGCTGCCACACCATCATGAACTGCGCGAATGCGTGCCCCAAGGGTCTCAACCCGGCCAAGGCGATCGCCGAAATTAAGAAGATGGAAGCCGAACGGATCGTCTGATCCCGTGGGGAAGGGGGCGTGTTTCATACCCTCTTCCCCGCCCCAATTCGATTTTCCCCTCCGGTCCCTCTCTCTCGTCCTGCTCCCCCTCCCGTTCGTGCTGAGCGAAGTCGAAGCACACGCCAGGGGCGGGGGATGGAATTTCCCAATGCCCTTCGACTTCGCTCAGGGCGAACGGTGTGGGGATCGAAGGACAGGTTCGTGACCACCGCTACTCCCCAACCCCATTTCGTCGAAGCCGAAGACCCAGCCAACCCAGGCTGGCGCAGCTGGTCGCTCTCCGACCCCACCCGCTTCAACACCCTGCTCGGCCCCATGCTCTACCGCGTCGACGGCCACACCGTCCGCGTTCGCATCACCCCCGAGCATCGCCACTCCAATCTCCAGAACAACGTCCACGGCGGCGCGCTCCTTGCGTTCATCGACGTAGCCCTGTTCGCCGCCGCCAGAGGTTTCGGCCTGATCACCGCCGGCACCGCGGTCACGCTCGATCTCAACACGCAATTCATCGGCGGCGGCCGCGTCGGCGAGCCGATCGAGGCGCAGGTCGAAGTCCTCAAGGAAACCGGCCGCCTCTTGTTCCTCCGGG
Source organism: Sphingomonas sp. PP-F2F-G114-C0414 (assembly GCF_003688595.1). GTDB lineage: Bacteria > Pseudomonadota > Alphaproteobacteria > Sphingomonadales > Sphingomonadaceae > Sphingomonas. The sequence continues at coordinate 292,569 of NZ_RCWT01000012.1, read as the reverse complement.
GTCTCGTGGTGCAAGGGGACGACGACACGAAGATCGCCGCCTTCTCGGCCACGATCCGCAAGCCGTCCGGCAAGCCCCCAAGGGCTGACACCGCCACCTAACACCACCCCGGCGAAGGCCGGGGCCCAATTGGGAAACGATCAGTGTTGAAGCGTCCCGCTCCGTTATCGAAACCTTTCCAATTGGGCCCCGGCCTCCGCCGGGGTGGTGTGAGGACGGCGGCGTGACCGTCCTCAAGGCTTACGAAGCCCTCGTAGCCTCAGGCGAACTCCGCCCCGATCCCGAACAGGCCGCCGCCGCCGCCCGCCTCAACACCCTCGCCACCGAACTCGCCACCCCCAAATCCACCGGCTTCTTCGCGCGCTTCTCCAAGAAACCAGACCCCCGCGGAGTCTACCTCTGGGGCGGCGTCGGCCGCGGCAAGTCGATGCTGATGGACCTGTTCTTCGCCAACGCGCCCGTCGATAAGAAACGCCGCGTCCACTTCGGCGAGTTCATGCTCGAGGTCCACGCGCGCATCGCCGCCGAGCGCCGCAAGGAGGTCGGCGACCCGATCGTCCCCGTCGCCACCGCGATCGCCGACGAGACGCGGCTGCTCGCGTTCGACGAGATGATGGTCACCAACAGCCCCGACGCGATGATCCTGTCGCGGTTGGTGACGTCGCTGCTCGATTCCGGCGTGACGATCGTCACTACCTCGAACCGCCCGCCGTCCGATCTCTACAAGAACGGCCTCAACCGCGAGCATTTCCTGCCCTTCATCGCGACCATCGAGCACCGCCTCGACGTGCTCCCGCTCAACGGCCCGGTCGATTATCGCCGCGACCGGCTCGGCAGCCAGGACACCTGGCTCGTCCCCAACGGCCCCGAGGCCACTGCGCAACTGTCCGCCGCATTCTTCCGCCTCACCGACTTCTCGACCGACGACAGCGAGCACGTCCCGGCCGAAGACCTGATCGTCCAGGGCCGCACGCTGCGGGTCCCGAAATCGCTCAAGGGCGTCGCGGTGTCCAGCTTCAAGAAGCTGTGCGGCGAGGCGAGGGGCGTCGCCGACTACCTTGCCATCGCGCGCAAATTCCACACGGTGATCCTGGTGGGCATCCCCAAGCTCGGCCCCGAAAACCGCAACGAGGCGGCGCGGTTCGTGGCGCTGATCGATGCGCTGTACGAGCACAAGGTCAAGCTCCTTGCCGCCGCCGATGCGCAACCCGGCGACCTCTACGAAAGCGGCGATGGCAGGTTCGAGTTCGACCGCACGATCAGCCGCCTCGAAGAGATGCGCTCCGAGGACTATCTCGCCGAGGGCCATCTCTAACTGTCCGAAACACCACCCCGGCGAAGGCCGGGGCCCAATTGGAAAGGTCGCAGTAACAGCGCGCGGTGCTTCGTTAGCAACGTTCCCCAATTGGGCCCCGGCCTCCGCCGGGGTGGTTCGATTTGGATGGCTACACCTTATTGCACATGCGAACGAGTTGCAATAACAACCCGCTTTTGTCCTTTTAGCGGTTGCCGTAGCGGGATAATGCGCGTAACCGGCGTCACCAATCACCCCGCACATCAGACGGAGACGGATTGGAATGGCTCGCAAGAAGATCGCGCTGATCGGCGCCGGCAACATCGGCGGTACGCTCGCGCACCTCGCAGCACTCAAGGGCCTTGGCGATATCGTCCTGTTCGACGTCGCCGAGGGCATCCCCCAGGGCAAGGCGCTCGACCTGTCGCAGTGCGGCCCGGTCGAAGGCTTCGACTCGCAGATCACCGGCTCGAACGACTACGCCGACATCGCCGGCGCGGACGTCATCATCGTCACCGCCGGTGTGGCACGCAAGCCCGGCATGAGCCGCGACGACCTGCTCGGCATCAACCTCAAGGTCATGAAGGCCGTCGGCGAGGGCATCAAGACGAACGCCCCCGACGCGTTCGTGATCTGCATCACCAACCCGCTCGACGCGATGGTGTGGGCGCTCCGCGAGTTCTCTGGCCTGCCGCACCACATGGTCGTCGGCATGGCCGGCGTGCTCGACTCGGCGCGCTTCAGCCACTTCCTCGCCGACGAGTTCAAGGTCTCGGTGAAGGACGTCACCAGCTTCGTGCTCGGCGGCCACGGCGACACGATGGTCCCGGTCATCAGCTACTCGACGGTGTCGGGCATCCCGGTCCCCGATCTCATCGCGATGGGCATGTCGAGCCAGGAAAAGATCGACGCGATCGTCAAGCGCACGCGCGGCGGCGGCGGCGAGATCGTCGCGCTGCTGAAGACGGGCTCGGCATACTACGCGCCGGCGACCAGCGGCATCGCGATGGCGGAGGCGTATCTGTACGACCAGAAGCGCGTGCTGCCGGCCGCGGCATATGTTTCGGGCGAGTACGGCCTGGACGATCTGTACGTCGGCGTGCCGGTGGTGATCGGTGCTGGCGGCGTCGAGAAGATCGTCGAGATCAAGCTGGATGATGAAGCGAAGCAGAACCTTACCGTGTCGGTCGATGCGGTGAAGGAGCTGATCGTGGCCTGCAAGGGTATCGATGGTTCGCTGAACTGATTTGAAGACGTGAGCTAAACCAATCTGCTGTTCCCCGGCGAAGGCCGGGGCCCAGTTGGGAGAACTCCCGAGATGGATACCGCCTTCTGCGTCTACATCATGGCCAGCAGGCGTAACGGGACGATCTATCTCGGCGTCACCAGCAATCTTCCCAAACGCCTATGGGAGCATCGCAACGGTGTCGTCGCAGGGTTCACTAAGAAACATGGTTGTCATCTGCTCGTCTGGTACGAGGTTTATGACGATCTGGACGCCGCCCGGCAGCGCGAGCTGCGGATGAAGGAATGGAAACGGGACTGGAAGGTGAAAGAGATCGAAGGGATGAACCCGAACTGGGATGATCTGTTCGATACGCTGACGCCAAACTGATCCGCCTTCCCAACTGGGCCCCGGCCTCCGCCGGGGAACAAGAGAGAGAAAATTAGATGAGCATCCTCGTCGACAAGAACACCAAGGTCATCACGCAAGGCATGACCGGCGAAACCGGCAGCTTCCACACCAAGGCGGCGCTGGAATACGGCACGCAGATGGTTGGCGGCGTCACGCCCGGCAAGGGCGGTACGACCCACCTCGACCTCCCCGTTTACAACACCGTCGCCGAAGCCAAGGCGATGACCGGCGCGACCGCGTCGGTCATCTACGTGCCGCCTCCCTTCGCCGCCGATTCGATCCTCGAGGCGATCGACGCCGAGATCGAGCTGATCGTCGCGATCACCGAGGGCATTCCCGTGCTCGACATGGTCAAGGTCAAGCGCGCGCTGTCGGGCTCCAAGTCGCGGCTGATCGGCCCGAACTGCCCCGGCGTGCTGACCCCCGGCGAGTGCAAGATCGGCATCATGCCCGGCTCGATCTTCAAGAAGGGCTCGGTCGGCGTTGTCAGCCGTTCAGGCACGCTCACCTATGAGGCGGTGTTCCAGACGTCGAACGCAGGCCTTGGTCAGACGACCGCGGTCGGCATCGGTGGCGATCCGGTCAACGGCACGAACTTCATCGACGTGCTCGAGCTGTTCCTCGCTGACGACGAGACCCAGTCGATCATCATGATCGGCGAAATCGGCGGCGACGCAGAAGAGCAGGCGGCACAGTTCCTCCGCGACGAAGCCAAGCGCGGTCGGTCGAAGCCGATGGCAGGCTTCATCGCCGGTCGTACGGCACCTCCGGGCCGTCGCATGGGTCATGCCGGCGCGATCGTGTCGGGCGGCAAGGGCGACGCGGAGAGCAAGATCGCGGCAATGGAAGCTGCCGGGATCCGCGTTTCGGAAAGCCCCAGCCTGCTCGGCGAGACGCTGCTGAGCGTGTTGAAGGGTTAAGTTAGAGTAAGATTGTTCCCCCGCGAAGGCGGGGGCCCAGTCTGGGTCCCCGCCTTCGCAGGGACACAAAGAGGACGGTTGTGATGGGCTACGAAGGCCAGGATTTCAGCGATATCGCAGCCGGCGTCAGCCCGGCGTTCGTGGAGACGCTCTACGCCAAGTTCAACGCGGACCCGGCCTCGGTCGAATCCGGTTGGCGCGCGTTCTTCGAGGGGCTCGAAGGCTCCGCGCAGGGCCCGAGCTGGGAGAGCGCCCGCTGGCCGCTCACCACCACGGACGACCTGACCGCAGCGCTCGATCCGACCCAGATGGAGCCCGCGCCCAAGCCCGCAAAGGGGAAACCAGCCCCCGCCGCAGCGGCCCCCGCGCCCGTCTCGAAGGAAGAGATCGCCAAGGCCGCCGCCGACGCGATCCGCGCGCAGCTGCTCGTCCGCACCTACCGCGTCCGTGGCCATCTCGCCGCCAACCTCGATCCGCTCGGCCTGTCGAAGCGCGAGATGCCCGAGGATCTGAAGACCGAATATCACGGCTTCTCCGACGGCGACATCGACCGGAAGGTCTATCTCGGCGGCACGATGGGCTTCGAATGGGTCTCGATCCGCGAGCTCGTCGACACGTTGCGCAAGAATTACTGCGGCAATGTCGGCCTCGAATACATGCACATCTCCGACGTCGAGGAGCGCCGCTTCCTCCAGGAGCGCATGGAGGGCCAGGACAAGGCGATCGAATTCTCCATCGACGGCAAGAAGGCGATCCTCACCAAGGTGATCGAGGCCGAGCAGTGGGAGAAGTTCCTCGGCAAGAAGTATGTCGGCACGAAGCGCTTCGGGCTCGACGGCGGCGAATCGATGATCCCCGCGCTTGAAAGCGTCATCAAGTATGGCGGCCAGATGGGCGTGCGCGAGCTCGTCATCGGCATGGCGCATCGCGGTCGTCTCAACGTGTTGGCGAACGTGATGGCCAAGCCGTTGCGCGTGATCTTCCACGAATTCGCCGGTGGTTCGGCCAACCCCGACGACATCGGCGGTTCGGGCGACGTGAAGTATCACCTCGGCACCAGCACCGACCGCGAGTTCGACGGCCACAAGGTTCACATGAGCCTGGTCGCCAACCCGTCGCATCTCGAAGCCGCCGACCCGGTCGTGCTCGGCAAGACGCGCGCGATCCAGACGCTCACCAACGATCTCAAGGATCACACCGCGGCGTTGCCCGTGCTGATCCACGGCGACGCGGCGTTCGCGGGGCAGGGGATCGTCTGGGAGTGCCTCGGCTTCTCCGGCATCCGCGGCTACAACACCGGCGGCTGCGTCCACTTCATCATCAACAACCAGGTCGGATTCACAACCTCGCCGCAGTTCGCGCGCTCGTCGCCCTACCCGTCGGACGTCGCCAAGGGCGTCCAGGCGCCGGTCTTCCACGTCAATGGCGACGATCCCGAGGCGGTCACCTTCGCGACCAAGATGGCGATGGAATTCCGCCAGAAGTTCCACCGCGACATCGTCATCGACATGTGGTGCTATCGTCGCTTCGGCCACAACGAGGGCGACGAGCCGTCCTTCACGCAGCCGCTGATGTACGACATCATCCGCAAGCACCCCGGCGTCTCGACGGTCTATGGCAACCGCCTGATCAAGGAAGGCGTGATCGACCAGCCCTGGATCGACGAGAACGTGAAGCAGTTCACGCTCCGCCTCGAGGGCGAGTTCGAAGCCGGGTCCTCGTACAAGCCGAACAAGGCGGACTGGTTCGGCGGTCGCTGGACCGGCCTCAGCGCGCCCACCGACGGCGCGTCGGCGCGCCGCAACGTCGAGACGGGTCTCAGCACGAAGTTGTTCGACTCGCTCGGCCGCACGCTCACGACCGTCCCGGACAGCGTGAAGATCCACAAGACGCTCAACCGCGTGATCGATGCCAAGCGCGAGATGTTCAAGTCGGGCAAGGGCTTCGACTGGGCGACCGGCGAAGCGCTCGCGTTCGGCGGCCTGCTCTCGGAAGGGTACGGCGTCCGCCTGTCGGGCCAGGATTCGGGTCGCGGCACCTTCTCGCAGCGCCACGCCGTCTGGGTCGACCAGACCGACGAGCACAAGTACGTGCCTTTGCAGGAGATCGAGCACGGTCGTTTCGAAGTGCTCGACAGCCCGCTCAGCGAATACGGCGTGCTCGGGTTCGAGTATGGCTATGCGCTCGCCGACCCGAAGACCTTGGTCCTCTGGGAGGCGCAGTTCGGCGACTTCGTCAACGGCGCGCAGATCATGATCGATCAGTTCATCACGTCCGGCGAATCGAAGTGGCTCCGCGCCAACGGCCTCGTGATGCTGCTCCCGCACGGCTATGAAGGGCAGGGGCCAGAGCATAGCTCCGCACGTCCCGAGCGTTTCCTTCAGTCGTGCGCGGACGACAATATCCAGGTCGCGAACTGCACCAGCCCGGCGAACTATTTCCACCTGCTTCGCCGGCAGATGCACCGCAACTTCCGCAAGCCGCTGATCGTGATGACGCCGAAGTCGTTGCTGCGGCACAAGCTGGCGGTGTCGAACGCGGAGGATTTCCAGGGCGACAGCCACTTCCGCCGCCTGTTGTCGGATACCAATCCGGCCGCCGACGTCGATACGAAGCGTCTGGTCCTGTGCACCGGCAAGGTCGCCTACGACCTGATCGAGGCACGCGACGCGGCGGGCGACACCGACACGCAGATCGTCCGCGTCGAACAGCTCTATCCCTTCCCCGGCAACCCGATCGCCGAGCGCGTCGCACGGATGCCGAACCTGGAAGAGATCGTCTGGGCGCAGGAAGAGCCGAAGAACAACGGTTACTGGTTCTTCGTCGAGCCGCTGATCGAGGAGGCGCTGGCAACGGTCGACTCCCGCGTGAAGCGCGCGCGCTATGCGGGCCGCAACGCCTCGGCATCGCCCGCGACCGGCCTGATGAAGCGTCACCAGGCCGAACAGGGCGCGCTCGTCGCCGACGCGCTCGGCCACTCCGTCCGCGACGAAATCCGCCGCACCCGCGCAAACTGATTGAACCCGCTCTCTGTTTTCCTGCGAAAGCAGGAACCCAGGGAGCGGCAGAGTAACCCTAGGCCCCTGCGTCCGCAGGAGCACAAAAGGTAGAAGCAAACATGGCAACCGAAGTCACCGTCCCCGTCCTGGGTGAGTCGATCACCGAAGCCACCCTCGGCGAGTGGCTGAAGCAGCCCGGCGATCCCGTCGCGGTCGACGAGCCCATCGCCAGCCTCGAGACCGACAAGGTCTCGGTCGAGGTCCCGTCGCCGGTCGCCGGCGTCATGGGCCAGCACGCGGTCGCCGTCGGCGACACCGTGCAGGTCGGCGCGATGCTCGCCACGATCGACTCCGGTGACGGCGCCGCCGCTGCGCCCGCCAAGGCGCCCGAGCCAGCGGCGACTGCGACGCCGTCCGCGCCCACCAAGGACGAGTCCGGCGCAGGGTACGGCGACCAGCCCGGTGCCGGCACCAGCGACTCCCCCGCCGCGCTATCCCCGTCGGTCCGCCGCGCGGTGCTGGAGCACGGCGTCGACCCCGGCACCGTCAAGGGCACCGGCCGCGACGGTCGCATCACCAAGGAAGACGTGACAGCCGCCGCATCGAGCAAGCCAGCGCCTGCCCCCGCCGCGGCGCCCGCACCGGCAGCAGCCCCCGCCGCCGCATCGGGTCGTGGTGAGGAACGCGTGCGCATGACGCGCCTCCGCCAGACGATCGCGAAGCGCCTCAAGGAAGCGCAGAACACGGCCGCGATGCTGACGACGTTCAACGACGTCGACATGACCGCGGTGATCGAGGCGCGTGCCAAGTACAAGGACCTGTTCGAGAAGAAGCACGGCGTTCGTTTGGGCTTCATGGGCTTCTTCGTGAAGGCCGCGACGATGGCGCTGCGCGACATTCCGTCGGTCAACGCGTCGATCGACGGCGATGACATCGTCTATCACGATTACGCCGACATCTCGGTCGCGGTCTCGTCGCCGGGCGGCCTCGTCGTCCCCGTCATCCGCGATGCCGATCAGATGTCGGTCGCGACGATCGAGAAGACGATCGGCGACTTCGGCAAGCGCGCCAAGGAAGGCGCGCTCAAGATGGACGAGATGAAGGGCGGTACCTTCACGATTTCGAACGGCGGCGTGTTCGGCTCGCTGATGTCGACTCCGATCATCAACCCGCCGCAGTCCGCTGTGCTGGGCCTCCACCGCATCGAGGAGCGCCCGGTCGTCGTGAACGGCCAGATCGTCATCCGCCCGATGATGTACCTCGCGCTCAGCTACGACCACCGTTTGATCGACGGCCGCGAAGCCGTGACGTTCCTGGTGGCGCTGAAAAATGCTATCGAGGATCCGACCCGTATCCTGATCGACCTCTGACCCAAAACGGCTCCTCGTTCTCCTGCGAACGCAGGAGCCCAGGGTCACGGACACCACCCCCCGTAATCCTGGATTCCTGCATGCGCAGGAAAACATGAGAGCCGGTTTCGTCTACCTCATGGCGAGCAGCCGCAACGGAACGCTCTACCTCGGCGTCACCAGCGACCTGCTCGCCAGAGCCTACCAACACCGCAACCGTCTGATCGACGGCTTCTCCAAGGAGCATGGCTGCATCCTCCTTGTGTGGTTCGAGGCGAGTGACGACATACAATCTGCACGGCAACGCGAGTTGCAGATGAAGAAATGGAAGCGGGCCTGGAAGATCGACCTGATCGAACAGACCAACCCGCACTGGAAGGATTTGTACGAGACGCTCTTCTAACCCGTTCTCCTGCGAACGCAGGAGTCCAGGGTAACAAGGGGCGCCTCCCGTAACCCTGGGCTCCTGCGTTCGCAGGAGAACGACGGAGATGAAGAATGGCTGACTACGACTATGACGTCCTCGTGATCGGTGCGGGCCCCGGCGGTTACGTCGCGGCGATCCGTGCCGCGCAGCTTGGCCTGCGCACCGCCTGTGCCGAGTCCCGCGAGACGCTCGGCGGCACCTGCCTCAACGTCGGCTGCATCCCGTCCAAGGCGCTGCTCCACGCCTCCGAGATCTACGAGGAGGCCAAGGGCGGTCACATGACGAAGTTCGGCGTCGAGTTCGCCGGCGTCACCCTCAACCTCGACCAGATGCACGCCGAGAAGGCCAAGGCCGTCAAGGAACTGACCGGCGGCGTCGAATTCCTGTTCAAGAAGAACAAGGTGACCTGGCTCAAGGGCAAGGCCGCGTTCCAGGATGCGCACACCGTCGACGTCGCGGGCCAGAAGGTCACCGCGAAGAACATCGTCATCGCCACCGGCTCGTCGGTCATGCCGCTCCCCGGCGTCGAAGTCGACCAGGCGACCGTAGTCGACAGCACCGGCGCGCTCGCGCTCCCGAAGGTCCCCGAGCACATGGTCGTCATCGGCGGCGGCGTGATCGGGCTCGAACTCGGCAGCGTCTGGCGTCGTCTCGGCGCGAAGGTCACGGTTGTCGAGTTCGTCGATCAGATCCTCCCCGGCTTCGACGGCGAAGTCCGTCGCGAGACCGCCAAGCTCTTCAAGAAGCAGGGCATGGAGCTGAAGCTCTCGACCAAGGTCACCGGCGTGACGGTCGACAACGGCGTCGCGACCGTCACCGTCGAGCCCGCCGCGGGTGGCGCGTCCGAGACGCTGACCGCCGATGCGGTGCTCGTCTCGATCGGGCGGAAAGCGAACGTCGACGGCCTCAACCTCGAAGCCATCGGCCTCGAGCTCAACAAGCGCGGCCAGATCGAAACCGACCACTCGTTCCGCACCAAGGTCGACGGCGTCTGGGCGATCGGCGATTGCATCCCCGGCCTGATGCTCGCGCACAAGGCCGAGGACGAAGGCGTTGCGGTCGCGGAAAACATCGCCGGCCAGACCGGCATCGTCAACGAGGACGTCATCCCGAGCGTCGTCTACACGATGCCCGAGATCGCCGGCGTCGGCCTGACCGAGGAAGCGGCGAAGGAAAAGACCGAGATCAAGGTCGGCAAGTTCCCCTTCGCGGCCAACAGCCGCGCCAAGACCAACCGCGACACCGACGGCTTCGTGAAGATCATCGCCGACGCCAAGACCGACCGCGTCCTCGGCGTCTGGATCGTGTCGAGCCTCGCGGGCACGCTGATCGCCGAAGCCGCCATCGCGATGGAATTCGGCGCGACCAGCGAAGACATCGCCTACACGTGTCATGCGCACCCCACGCATGCCGAGGCGATCAAGGAAGCGGCGATGGCGGTGCAAGGCAAGCCCATTCATATCTAGCAAGTGCTAGATATGATCTAAAGGGCTTGCCCGGCCGGCGGCGCTCCAGCGCCGTCCGACGACAGGGGCTTTGCCCCTGTCCGGCCAAGCAAGGCTTCGCCTCTGCGAGTGAAGAAAGATCGAGAGGGCGTCGGTGGCAATCCACCGGCGCCCTCTCTGCGTTTGTGGGGGAACGATACAACTGCACCCCCTCCTCAAAACCCGTCCAACCACCCCCTATCCGTCATCCCGGCGGACGCCGGGACCCACGGTTACGGAGGACCCGGCGATACCGCGCCATCATCACCCATTCCGCGACCATGGGTCCCGGCGTCCGCCGGGATGACGGGGGAGGGAGTAGCGCGCAATCAATTGGCAGCCGCGACTGCAGGAAGATCCTGGTTTGCGAGGTCTATGACAGCGTCCCGCGCTCCAAAGCCCACGCTCCAGACCCTTCCCAAACCCACCCAATCCGCACCCCCTATCTGTCACCCCGGCGGACGCCGGGGCCCACGGTTGCGGCGGACCGCCGATACCGCGCCATCATCACCCCGCCCGCGACCAAGGGTCCCGGCGTCCGCCGGGATGACGGGGCAAGGGGAACGCAATAACCGAGCGCGATCAGAGTGACGTGCAACGCGGTGGCGGGGCCCTTCAAGCCGAAGCACCGCAAACCCAACAAAAAGCAAATTTCCGTCCCCAAGCACCAACCGGAACCAATCCTTAGCAAAGCCAACCTATCAGCCCGCGTAACGAACGAACAAGCAGGTCTCCGTGGCGCTCGATCTCTCTACTCTCTACGTCGTCGCAGGCCTCGGCATGCTGGTCGCCGGGTTCATCCACCTCATCCCCCTCGCGACCGGTCGGTTCGGATCATGGGCAGGCTTATGGGGCGCCGGCCACCTGATCGCGGGTTGCGGCGCGCTGATGGCGGTGCTGAACGATCGGATCGGCCTCCCCTGGGCGCCCAGCATCGGCAACCCCGCGGTGGTGATGGGCTATGCGCTGATCGCCGGCGCGGCGGTGAAATTCGACCGCCCGGACGCGCGACTGAGGTCGCTGCTGGCGATCGCCGCCGTGCTGGGCCTGCCCTTGTGGTTCACGCACGATCCGGCGCATTTCCACCTCCGCGTCGCCTATCTCAGCGTCATCCGCGCCGGGTTCGACCTCGTCGTGGTCGTCGTCGCCGTCCGTTTCGCGCGGCGTGACTCGCTGCAGACCGGCTGGATCGTCGCCGCGCTGTTCGCGGTCACCGTACCGATGTTCCTCGGCCGCGCCTGGTTGGCCTATAGCGACCGGATCGGCACGCAGTTGACCGGTCGTCACGACGATCTCGGCGCCTGGCTCGCGGCCGGCCAGATCGCCTTCATCATCTTCCGCGCCTTTTCGCTGCTGATCCTCCAGGCCGAGCGCGGCCAGAACCTGCTGCTCGATCAGATGGAGCGCGACTGGCTCACCGGCGCGTTCAATCGCGCGGGCCTCGATCGCATCGTGCGGACGTTCGCTGGTTGCCATGCGCCGCGTACGCTGACGGTGATGATGCTCGATCTCGATCGCTTCAAGACGCTCAACGACACGTTCGGCCACGCCGCCGGCGACGCGGCGCTCCGCACCTTCGCGGAGATCGCCCACGAGGCTCTCGGCCGGCAAGGCCACCTCGTCCGTTGGGGCGGCGACGAATTCGTCTGCGTGCTGCCCGACGTCCCGACAACGCAGGCCCGCGCGATCGGCACCAGCATCGCGACACGGTTCGCGCAGACCATGGCGCCGCGCATGGCGACGCATGGCACGCTCGGGGTCAGCTTCGGTATCGTCGAAGGCGAGCCCCAGATACCGATCGTCGACCTCATCGCCGACGCAGACCGCGCGATGTACCGCGCGAAAAGCGATCGCCGTCAACCCGCCGTCTGCATCCCTCCCGTATATATCCCGGACATCTACATCCCGGACGTCTACGTTCCGGACGTCTACACCAAGGCCGCCTGAGCCGCCCCGGCAGAACCGCAACGCCACGCGCGGCGTCGCGGTCCGGCACGGTCAAGCGGCCGGCGGGTCCTTCTTCCCGGTCGGCTTGCCGAACCCGACGAACAATCGCTCCAGCCCTACCGTGACCGAGTCCAGCACCTTGGCGAACTCGGGCGGCAACGCGTTTTTCTCGCTCCGCGGCGGCTCCGGCGTATCCCCGGCGAACGGACCATTGCCCTGCGGCTTGGCCGTCTCGGCCGCCACGTCCGGCTCCACCTTCGACGCACCAGGCTCAGCCTGTTGCGAGGGTGCGGCAGGCGAGGGCGGGGCAGGGGGCGTCGGCGGGGTCGGCCGCGCATTCGCCTTCGCGTCATGCTTCGAGATCGCGGTCGCCGCGGCCATCAGCCCGGCCGCGATCATCTGCCGCCCGACCGGCGTTCCCATCTGCCGTGCGATCGTCGCGGCGATCCCGGCGAACGGCGCCCCACCCGCATGCTTGCCGCCATCCTGCTTTCCACCGTCGTGCTTATGGTCGGCGTGCTTGTGGCGCTTGTGCCCGCCGCCGTCCGGCTCACCCTCGTGATGCCCGCCCGCACGCATGTCGATCTCAACTTCGCGCTCGCGCCGCTTACGCTCGTCCTTCTTCTTGCCCATGTCGTCCTCTGTGCCGTTCGCAATGTGTACGACAAAGATAATACACCATCGGCGGGGCGCAAGGCCGTTTCGTCGGGCGAGCGGATGCGCCGGGCTCAATCTTTGCCCGACCACGTCCCCCGCAATCGCCACGCCACCTTGCGCGTACTGTGGCTGATCATCGGCTTGCCGTCATGACCAAGCGCCGGCTTGTAGCGCCCGCGCTGGGTGATCGCATGGCAGGCTGCCTTGTCGAGTTCGACCTCGCCGCTCGATACCACCGTCCGGCAATCGGCGACCCGTCCGTCCAACCCGATCGTCCACAGCACGATCGATGTTCCCTGCGCGCCCTTTCTGACGATCGTCATCGGGTAATCATTGGTCACGACCCAGTCGCCCGGATAGCTTGCCGGCTCGGCAGACTGGGCGATCCGCGCGCGCTCGGTCGGATCGATTCCCCACAGCTTGACCGTCGAGTCATTGCATTTCGCCAGCGCCTCGAACGCGGCCTTCGCGTTGGGCAGTGCGAACGCCCAGCCCGGCATCTTGTCGGGCACGATCTGCAGCACCGGATCGGCGGGCAGCGTCTCGAACACCGCGCCGTCGACCGACAGGCGGGTCATCCGCTTGTCCTTGGCCTGCGTTGGAAAGCTTTCGTACCGCCCCTCGTACGATCCGCCGCCCGCAATCGATACCCTCGCCTGCCCGAGCCGCATCGTCGCGTTTCGATCGTTGGTATAGACCATCAGTTCGAGCCCGGACGATAGTGGCACCTGACGCAGCGCAAGCACCGTCTCGGCCTTGCCGGTCCCGTAGATCCGTCCCAACACGCAGGCGGTCGCGCCATAATCGACGTTCCATTTGCCCGAGGGCATCATCGGCGCGGCCGGCACGGCCACGGTGGCCGCCATGGCAAGCGCAACTATCACTGGCATCGACACCTATTCCCCACCGGCATTTCCCCCGACGTCGCGGCCGGCGCGGCGGTTGTCGTCAATACGCAATGCTGTTGCAAGCAACGTTCGTGTTCGTTGCCGCCCCGCACGCGAGATCCGCACGCACGATCGTGGATTCGCCCGATTGATCCTGCCGATGAACTGGCACCCGGCCTCATGCATTCCTATCTCTCCCACTAGTGTCCCGATCAGAACAGAAGTAGAACCAGCCTCATGCTGACCAAGATTTCCGTACGCGGCGCGCGCGAGCACAACCTCAAGGACGTCGACATCGACATCCCCCGCGACACGCTCACGGTGATCACCGGCCTCTCCGGCTCGGGGAAGTCGAGCCTGGCGTTCGACACGATCTACGCCGAGGGCCAACGCCGCTACGTCGAGAGCCTGTCCGCCTATGCCCGCCAGTTCCTCGAACTGATGCAGAAGCCCGACGTCGACCACATCGAAGGCCTCTCGCCCGCGATCTCGATCGAGCAGAAGACGACGTCGCGCAACCCGCGCTCGACCGTCGCCACCGTCACGGAGATCTACGACTACATGCGCCTGCTCTGGGCGCGCGTCGGCATCCCGTACTCGCCTGCCACCGGCGAGCCCATTGCGGCGCAGACCGTGTCGCAGATGGTCGACCGCGTCATGGCGCTCCCCGAGGGCACGCGTCTGTACCTGCTCGCCCCCGTCGTCCGCGGGCGGAAAGGTGAGTACCGCAAGGAACTCGCCGAGTGGCAGAAGGCCGGCTTCGCGCGCGTCCGCATCGACGGCACGATCCACGACATCGACGAAGCCCCCGCGCTCGACAAGAAGTACAAGCACGACATCGAAGTCGTCGTCGACCGCCTGGTGGTAGGCGGCGAAATCGCCACGCGCCTCGCGGAATCGTTCGAAACCGCGCTGAAACTCGCCGACGGCCTCGCCTATGTCGACCCCGCCGACCCGGTCGAACCGCACACGCCAAAGTCCGAAATCCTCGGCAACAACGCCCCCGACGGCCGCATCGTCTTCAGCGAGAAGTTCGCCTGCCCGGTCAGCGGCTTCACCATCTCCGAGATCGAGCCGCGCCTGTTCTCGTTCAACGCCCCGCAAGGCGCCTGCCCGGCCTGCGACGGCCTCGGCGAGAAACTGCTGTTCGACGAAGACCTCGTCGTCCCCAACCACATGCTCAGCATCAAGAAGGGCGCGGTCGTGCCCTGGGCGAAATCCAACCCTCCGTCGCCCTATTACATGCAGGTCCTCGGCAGCCTCGCGCGCGAGTATAAGTTCGACATCGAGACGCCCTGGTCCGACCTTCCGCCGGAGGTCCAGAGCACCATCCTGCACGGCTCGAAGGGCAAGCCCGTCACGCTCACCTTCATCGACGGCAAGAAGAAATACGACGTCTCGAAGCCGTTCGAGGGCGTCATCGGCAACCTCAACCGCCGGATGCTCCAGACCGACTCCGCCTGGATGCGCGAGGAATTGAGCAAGTACCAGTCCGCCGCCCCCTGCGAAGTCTGCGGCGGCGCGCGCCTGAAACCCGAAGCACTCGCGGTCAAGATCGCGATGAAGGACATCTCCTACGCCACGCATCTCTCGGTGGTCGACGCGCTCCAGTTCTTCACCGACATGCCGCAGCATCTCGGCGACCAGCAGAACGCGATCGCCGAACGCATCCTCAAGGAGATCGTCGAGCGCCTGGGCTTCCTCAACAACGTCGGCCTCGACTACCTCAACCTCGACCGCACCAGCGGCACGCTCAGCGGCGGCGAATCTCAGCGCATCCGCCTCGCGTCGCAGATCGGCAGCGGCCTGTCCGGCGTGCTCTACGTCCTCGACGAGCCCTCGATCGGCCTGCACCAGCGCGACAACGACATGCTCCTCAAGACGCTCCGCCGTCTGCGCGATCTCGGCAACACCGTGCTCGTCGTCGAGCATGACGAGGACGCCATCCGCACCGCCGACTACATCATCGACATGGGCCCCGGCGCGGGCGTCCGCGGCGGCCAGGTCGTCGCGCAGGGCACGCTGAAGCAGATCCTCAAGTCGAAGGGCAGCATCACCGCCGACTATCTCAACGGCACGCGCGAGGTGCCGGTCCCAACCACGCGACGGAAAGGCAACGGCAAGAAGCTCACCGTCCACAACGCGGTCGCCAACAACCTGCGCGGCGTCACCGCCAGCCTGCCGCTCGGCACCTTCACCTGCATCACCGGCGTCTCCGGCTCGGGCAAGTCGAGCTTCACGATCGACACGCTCTACGCGGCCGCCGCACGCGAGCTGAACGGCGCGCGCATCGTCCAGGGCAAGCACGACAAGATCACCGGCCTCCAGTATCTCGACAAGGTCATCGACATCGACCAGTCGCCGATCGGCCGCACCCCGCGCAGCAACCCCGCCACCTACACCGGCAGCTTCACGCAGATCCGCGACTGGTTCGCCGGCCTGCCGGAATCGCAGGCGCGCGGCTACAAGCCCGGCCGCTTCAGCTTCAACGTCAAGGGCGGCCGCTGCGAGGCGTGCCAGGGCGACGGCGTGCTCAAGATCGAGATGCACTTCCTCCCCGACGTCTACGTCACCTGCGACGTCTGCCACGGCGCGCGCTACAATCGCGAGACGCTCGAGGTGAAGTTCAAGGGCCATTCGATCGCCGACGTGCTCGACATGACGGTCGAGGACGCCGCCGAGTTCTTCAAGGCGGTCCCCCCGATCCGCGACAAGATGGCGATGCTGGTCGAGGTCGGCCTCGGCTACGTCAAGGTCGGCCAGCAGGCGACGACGCTCTCGGGCGGCGAAGCGCAACGCGTCAAGCTCGCCAAGGAACTCTCGCGCCGCGCCACCGGCAACACGCTCTACATCCTCGACGAACCCACCACCGGGCTCCACTTCGAGGACGTGCGGAAATTGCTGGAAGTCCTCCACGCGCTGGTCGAGCAAGGCAACACGGTCGTCGTGATCGAACACAATCTCGACGTCATCAAGACCGCCGACTGGGTCCTCGACCTGGGCCCGGAAGGCGGCGTCAAAGGCGGCGAGATCGTCGCGGAGGGCACGCCGGAGAAGGTGGCTAAGGCCAAGGGCAGCTTTACGGGGAAGTATCTCGCGCCGTTGTTAGAGAAGCGGGTGGTGGCGGCGGAGTGACTAGCCCCATTAGGTGAGTTTTACACAAATCTGCATCATCAGTTGCATACGCTTGACCAAAAAGTTGATCGGGTATTCAATGTCTAGCTAAACAGAGGATCCGATTCTACATGGCTAAGCGTCAACGCAATCACCAGGTAACTGCATCGTTTCATTATCTTGTTAAGTCAATACCGAACGATGACGAAGTAGGCGAGGCGTCGGAAGAGGGTTTCACTGAGGCCGAGTTCAATAGGGTCATAGCGAGGCTTCAAGACACGCGCCCGATTGACGATACTGATGACAGGGTTATTGCGGCGATAAAGCTAGGTAGGAACCTGCCATTCAATTATTTCGAAGAGCCTGAGGAAGGTTTGTTTTTCGGGAACTTTGAGGGAGCGTATTACGGGCAGAAGTATAGAAATAATCGTCTGGGTGTTGTTGAGGCGGACAGCCTTAATCTTCGGGGATTTCACTATCTTGTAACGCGGCTTCGTGACGGGAAGATACTTATCGGTACGACCTATCATGGTGCTTTTGGCGATTATGAAGGTTTGAAGAACTGCTTCTCGTACATTCTCGCCGGGAACTATCGGATCGCGTCAAAAACGCTAACGAATGCCTCCAGTGAAATCGGTACGGGGCGACCCATTTCCGTAAAGCTCATCTATCGCAAGCGCGGTGACCGCGCTGAGCGCCGTCCTATATTTGGAAGTTCGGGTGTGTTGGCGGTTACGAGCGCTGAGTACGGCGATAATTTTGAACAAAGTGTTAGCGACATTACTGAGCAAGTTCGAGGAACGGTTGATCAGCGTAAACGAGCTCTGGCTCGTATAGTCAGTCAGAGCGAACTGCTATCACTTGATGAGGATGAAATCATCGGTTGCTCGGCAGTGATACGAGAAGAAGGTGGTCAAAGAACTATTTATCTATTGGGCGATAATAATTTTTCGACAAAATTTGGCATCTCAGCGGAAATAGACGGCGATGGTATAGCCGATCCGATCCAAGTTAGAGATGAAATGATAAGAGTTATGCGGGAAAAGATAATCCCGATGTTAGCATAATGCGCGCGATTTACCACCTCTGGCGCGATGTGTACGTTACCTATCGTGGCGATGACGAGCGTCATCGACTGAGGTTGGCTGTATTTATCGCGGTAGCGATTTTAATCGCTATATTTGCTAAGGTGATTGACGAAAATTCACTTGCTATGATGTCTGTCGCGATATCGGTTTTGACGGGTTTTACGTTCACGTCACTCTTTTCTAATAATATTTCACCTAGCGCCGACTTGCCGAAGCCAAAGAATGAAACGGACCGTCATGACATTGCGACGTTAGCAATATTGGAAAGAAACTTCAAAGCTAGATCAAAGTTCATAATCGCTGTCTCAATGACCAGTATCATTCTAATGGTCTTCTTGAGTATATCTATAAGTCCTCGGGGTTTGGTATATAAAACTATAGAGGTTATATTTGGGGAAGGCAGTAAAAGATATTTAGACGTTGTATATAGTTATGCCATTTTAGCATGGATTGCATCAGCGTTCGTCGTTAGGGCGACTACAGTGTTTATGTTCTTTGAGGTAATTTATACGTTTTATCGGTTGTCTGAGACGGTAATTTCAGTTTTGGAGACGCGGGGAGCATATCGGGATGCCCACAGGGGTTAGGGGATGTAGTTCGGACACCCCCTAAAGTCCCACCGCCGTCCGCAACGCCGCATTGATCCGCCCCTGCCACCCCGGCCCGCCCTGGCGAAACTTCGCTAGCACGTCCGGGTCAAGCCGCAACGTCACCTGCTGCTTGGCGCGGTCGCGCAGCGGCGGGCGGCCCTTCACAACGCCGTTCGGCCCCAGATAGCCCGTCGCCGGCCGGATCACCTTCCCGCCGATCGCCAACTCGGCATGTTCGAACATTTCGTCCGTCCACTCCGGCGCGTCGTCGTTTGGATCAAGCGAGGTAGCGCTCGAACCGCGTGCGTTCTCGGGCATTGGCCTTCCTCATCGATATGACGCGCCGACCGTCTTCGGCATCGACCCATATTACCACGACCATGCGGCCTTCGAGCATGCCGATTGTCGAGTATCGCCGCTCGGAATACGCACCGCGCTCGTCCTCGAACTCGAACACCGTCCCCGCAAACACCTTGCCCGCATCGGCGAAGTCCAGACCTCGCTCCGCCAGCGTCCATGCGTGTTTCACCGGGTCGAAGCTGATCTCCACATCCGACCCTTTATGTAACTACAACAATGTTACCGTCAATGAGAGCATAGCGCGTCATCACACTCAGCAAGGGTAGTCGCATCGGTAACGGACGCATCCCGTCACCCGCACAAGTTGGAACCCCTGCGACCGACCGTCCGTTTCCGAGGCTGCATCAAAGGACATTCCCATGACCAAGCCTCACCCGCACAAGCCCGCCCCAAAGCCCAAGCCCAACGCCAAAACGTTCGGCATCAACGCGCTGTCGATCGGGGCCGCGGCGATCGGTCTCGGGGGTGCGTTGCTGGCGGTGTTCCTGCGCTCGAAGGCCAACCCCGCCGAGCATGCCGCGCCCGATCTCGCGCTCGACAAGCCGCGGCCAAGTGCGACCGATCGCGCGCCGGACGCCTTCCGCCCCGATCCCACCGCGGTCCCCACCAAGGCCGAGCGCGAGTCGCTCCGCCCCGCCACCGGCCCGGCCCCGTCGTTCGCCGCGGATCGCGGTTCGACGCTCGGCTGACGCCTTCCTGTTCCTCCCCCGCAAGGGGGAGGTGGCTGGCTTGCCAGACGGAGGGGGAGGGGGCGACAACTGCTGTTCCGTGTCCTCCCCCTCCGTCACCTGCGGTGCCATCTACCCCTTGCGGGGGAGGATCAGGAGAGCCCAACGGTCGAAGCCTATCCTGATGCCACCGCCCGTGTTTCGTCACGGTTGGCTGGATCGTTGGGTACGTCGAGCAAGTAAGCCTGTTTCCCCGCGAAGGCGGGGATCCAGACTGGGCTCCCGCCTTCGCGGGAGAACAAGGAGGGCGTCGGATCGCGCGCTAACGCATGTCCGAAATCGATGAGCACTGGTTCCATCACCCACGCCACGCCCTTATCCCCCCCTTCGTCATCCTGACGAAAGTCGGACCCAGAGCCAAAAGCGCCATACCCCGTAACCCTGGGCCCTGACTTTCGTCAGGATGACGAGGGGGCGTCAGGACGCGGGCTCCCCCCGAAACCGCTGTCCTACACACCCCGATCCGGCATACCTGATCGGTCCTCTCGCAACGAGGATCGATCATGGCGAATGCACCCACCCCGGCCGACCCGCCCCCGTGCTACATCGCAACGCGCGCCGTGCCCGCCCCCAGGCCGCGATACGACCCGCCGATCTCCGACCACCTCCCAGACGCGGTCCGCCACGTCATGGCCTGGCAAGCGCATGTCGACGCCGGCCGGATCGGCACCCGCATGCCCGTCTCGCCCGAGATCGCCGCCAACCGCGACCGCTGGACCGCGCTCGCCTGGACCATGCGCAAGTGACCGCCGCTCTCCAGGAACACGGCATCGACGCGCCGCCCATCGACGCCTTCACGCGGCAACATCGCCAGCGCATCGACGGCTGGTCCCCCGAGCGCCAGCGCGGCTTCCTCGAACGCATCGCCGAGGGCGCCACCGTCGACGAGGCGACCGCCAGCGTCGGCCTGTCGCCCCGCGCCGCGTACAGCCTGCGCCGTCGCGCAGCGGGCGCGGCGTTCGCGCTCGGCTGGGACGCCGCCAAGCTCGTCGCGCGGCCGATCGTCGCCGAGGCGCTGTTCTGCCGCGCGATGGTCGGCCAGATCGAGCGTCTCACGAAGCCCGACGGCGACGTGATCGAACGCCACCGCTTCGACAACCGCCTCGCCATGTCGCTGCTCGCCCGGCTCGATCGCCATGCCGAGGAGAGCGAGACCACCAGCGCCGCCGCCCGCCTGATCGCGACCGAGTTCGACGCGTTCCTCGACCTCGTCGAGCGTGACGCAGGGCCCGCCCGCGCCGGCCTGTTCCTCGGCGAGCGTGTCCGATCGTCCGACGCAGGGGAGGGAATGGCGCCGATCGTCGCGCTCGCCCGCGCCGACCGCTGGCTCCGCGGCGGCGCCGGCCTCGCGTCGGAAATCGATGTCACCGATCTCGACCCCGCCGCCCGCGCAGGCTGGACCGCCGAGCAATGGGCGCGCGCGGAGGCCGCCGGCCTGCTCAGTCTCGCGCCCGAACCCGTCGCCAAACCCGCGTCCCCGAAACCCGTTCCAGCGTCTGCACTTTCTGCACTTCCGGCGGTCGAGCCCGACGGTCCCGACGGCGAATGCCCGGTCTGGTGGGACGACGTCACCTGTGCCTGGCGCACCCGCTTCCCACCGCCGAGCGACTATGACGAAGAGGACGGCAGCAATTTCGGCGACGACGATTACAGCCGCGACTGTTCCGAGGAGGAGGTGATCATCCTTGATGCGCCGCGCGACCGCGAAACCGCCGAGCGGTTCGTCGTCGAGGGCGCGGACCGCGACAGCTGGTTCATCGGCTATGCGGTGGACTGCGGGCTGATCGGCGATGACGAGGTCGACGCGGCGGCCGCGACCGATGCGGCCCGAGTCGCGGCGCTCGCCGATATGTTCGATCCGGAACGCCCGAGCGAACCCGACCCCGAGTTCGAACCCCGTGACGATGCTTCGCCCGGCGCCGACCCCGGCCAGTCGCACGGCGCGGCCGATCTGGCGCCGGCCTTTGCGGACCCTGCACCCAAATCCGCCACCGGGCGTTCTCCCGCCATACGCCTCATCAACGGAGACCCCCCATGAGCATCTTCAGCAAGATCAAGTCCGCCATCTTCGGTGAGCACGGCCCGCTCGGCAGCGGCCATTTCGGCACACCCAAGGCCGACGCACCGGCTCCAGCGCCCACGCCGCAGACTACCGCAGCCCAGCCCGCGCCGACGACGGCCGCACCGACTCCGCAGGCGGCCCCCGCCGCGCCCGCCCAGCCGGTCGACGTCGAGGCCGTCCTCTCGGGCATCGCCTCGAAGAAGGGCTCCGATCTCAACTGGCGCACCTCGATCGTCGACCTGATGAAGCTGCTTGATCTCGATTCGAGCCTCGACAACCGCAAGGAGCTCGCCACCGAGCTCGGCTATACCGGCGCGAAGGACGGCAGCGCCGAGATGAACATGTGGCTGATCAAGGCCGTGATGCGCGAGTTGGAGAAGAACGGCGGCACCGTGCCCGCCAATCTCAAGGACTGATGTGGGATAGGCGCCGGCAACCAAACCCCGGCGCCGATCATTACGCTCTCGATATCCACGAAAAGGACACGAAATGCGCGTTGCGATGCTGGGCCTGCTGGCCGCCTCCACTCTGGTCGCCGGCTGCGTTGGCGACGGCGGCAGTCGCTACGGCGCCGACCCGCGCTATCGGTCCTACGACTATAACCGGCCGGATCCGGCGTACAACGGCTACGATGCCGGCCGCTATTACCGCGACGACCGCCGCTACCGCGAGCGCCGCCTGTCGCAGAACGAGCGTGTCTATCGCGGTAACGACGGCCGGTATTATTGCCGCCGCAACGACGGCACCACCGGGCTGATCGTCGGCGGAGTCGCGGGCGGCGTGCTCGGCAACGTCATCGCGCCGGGCGGTTCGGGCCTGCTCGGCACCGTGCTCGGGGCAGCCGGCGGTGCGCTGGCCGGGCGTGCCATCGACCGCAACAGCAACGAGACGCGTTGCCGCTAAGCCGCTCGACCGGCACCGAAATATCGGTGCCGGTCGTCGCGAAGTATTGCTGCTTCGGGATGGGCGCACGAAAATATTAGTTGCGTAAATCGACGTGTTTCTTGACCCATTTTATCGGCAAGATTTGCATTTCCGGCGGTCTTGGCCCATATGGTGCTCAGCTACAGTCGCATATCGACGGTTCTTGGCGCTTTGCGGCACCTTTCTCCTTCTTTCCCTGCTCCGCGGCACGGGCCGCCCGAACGTCGGGTTGCCCCATACTAAGAAGGAGCCATCTCATGGCTATCACCGGAACCGTAAAATTCTTCAACGCCGACAAGGGCTATGGCTTCATCGCGCCGGATGGCGGCGGCAACGATGCATTCGTGCACATCACTGCGGTTGAGCGCGCCGGCATGCCGACGCTGAACCAGAACCAGCGCGTCACCTACGAGCTCGAGCCCGACAAGCGTGGCAAGCAGTCGGCCGTGAACCTCCAGCCAGCCGATTGATCTCGCTGGCGGATTACGGTCCGCCAACCTGATCTCGGTTGCGATGCGGCGGCCATAACGGCCGCCGCATCACCCCTTTGAAAATTCCCGCAGGAGCGCACCAGCATGGCCGATAATCCAGAATTTTACCGGGCCCGCGCTGATGAAGAGCGTCGCAACGGCGATGCCGCCCTCCTCGACAACGTCCGCGACCGCTGCCGCCGCGCCGAAAAGGCCTGGGACGAGATGGCCTCGCGCGCCGAGCGCACCCAGGTCCTCCGCGCCGCCCGCGAAGCCGCCCCTCCCGGCGGCGAGCGCATGAACATGATGAACGTGATGGTCGCCGCCGAATAGGCGCACCCGCGATCACCGCGATGCGATCGACGAAGCAAAAGAGCCCGGGTGCCACCAGCGCCCGGGCTTTTCTGCATCAAGAGGCGGCCGAACAGGGCGGGTTGAGTCCTGGGACTCTCGATCCCTCATACCCATCCTTTGGGCTACACTCGAGAGAACTGCATGCAACCGCAATTCGGCGAAATCCAACGGTACTGGATTTGACAAATTTAGCCCGGAAACCAGTCCGTGATAGCCAACCTGTCGGACGGTCGTGCGCCCCAAGCGGCGGAAGTCGCGCCGCTCCAAGCGGCGATGCCTGGAACCCATCGACAGCCGGTCTGAACCGGTAAATCCGCTCTTTTCGCGCGTTATGTCGGCCGCTTCAGCTTTACTCAGGAATCCAGAATCTCCGTTGCCGCCTATCGATAGAATATGGCCCGCGGAACAGTGTGCCCGTGAACCAGTCGGTGATCATAGTTTCAAGCAGGTAGTCGTCATTCCCGCGCAGGCGGGAACCCGTAATGGCAAACCTCGCGACGTGATCGCCGACGCGTGAGCATATGGGTCCCCGCCTCCGCGGGAATGACGATGGTTAGGTGACAATGGGTATAACCACGGAACAGTACCGAGCGACGGAGCAATCTTGGCGCTGCCGCACCCGAACACACTGAGTGTCGGTCGGCGCTATTTCAACGGCTTCCCCGAATCCTTCCAGCGATCCAGGATCTGCGATTCGGGCGGCAGCATGTCGTCGGCAACCGGCGCGGGTGTAGGGGGGGGGGACTTCGTGGACATGGCGCCCCGCTGAACCGACGCCATCGAGACAGCCGGGACACTCGGTGTTGGAACGGTATCGGCCGCGGCGATGCCTGCAGCGATCATCGCCGGTGTGGGTGGAGCGATCGGTGCCAGTGGGGTGTGCGGCCCCGGTACGGGTTCGCCGCCGCCATAATGTTGGCTGAACGCGGCCGATGTTCCCCAATACCCCTTCCATCGGTGGAAGAAATGCGCGCCGACGACATCGGTCATCACCATGCTGCGGTTCCACGCCGGGGTCACCGCATAGGTGTGATAATGCGTCGCCAGTCCGACCGGCGCGTAGACATAGCCAGACAGCGCCATGCCCGCGGTCCGCGCCGCCCGCATCCACGCCGCGCGATTGGGAATACGCGCCATCGCGCCATCGCACGCAAAGCTGAACTGGCAGCCGGCATGTTCGGACCCTTGATACACCACGCCGCACACGGTCGCCGGAAATGCCGGATGACGCGTGCGATTGAGGATCACCTGCGCGACGGCCTGCTGGCCGGCATCGGGTTCCGACGCCGCTTCGTAATAGATCGCGGCGGTCAGGCACTGCACCGCGCGGCCGCGATCTATCGCCGAGATGCCGGTCGTCGAGAACGGGCGGGCGGGGACGATACCGACGTCGATCGCCGTACCGGCGGGGATCGGCAGGTCGGGAAGATCGATCGTCCCGGTCACGCCGGCAGCGGGCGCGGCGGTTTCCTGCTTGTCTGACACCATTGGCAAAGCAGTATCACCCGGCAGGGTCGAGGCATCGGTGCGATCAGCCTTGACCGCGCCGTGGCGCGCGATGGCGCGCAGTGCGGCCTGCGCGGATATCCCGGCGCCGATCACCAACAGCACCGCAACCATGCCCAACCAGATGCGGCGCATCAGCCGAAATGTTCGCATCTGAACCCGCAACCGACTTACCTCGCCTCTGCCCGACCGCCGCGGGAGAATCGGAGCATAGCCGATTATGCCGTCGCGAACTGTTCCGTATTTACCGTGCGTCCCGTCTCGGGACGCCCGGCATCGTGGCAGGAATTGCTTACCGCAAGGTTGGCGTGTCGAGGTTCAAGGCGGCTTCGGGAATGACTTCGACGTTGGGATAGGCTTTGCGCAAGGGAGCGATGAACTGCTTCGCATCGCCGACCACGACGATGCTCGCTGCCTTCGGGTCGAGCAGCGCGATCGCCGCCGCCTGCGCGGCCTTTGGATCGACCGCTCCGACCGCGTCCGTGAAGCGTTGAAGTTCGCCCAGCGGTACGCCGTTCTGGACATACGCGCCAAGAATGTTGGCGACACCGGAGGTCGTCTCGATCCCGCGTCCGAAATTGCCGATCAGCACGGCTTTACGCGTGTCGAGCTCGGCCGCCGGGACGGGGGCCGACCCCATCCGGGTCATCTCAGCGGCGATCAGTGTCACCACCTCCGCGGCGGTCGGGTTCTTGGTCTGGGTTCGCGCGGCGATCGTCCCCTGGGTCTTGCCCGCATCCAGCGCGCTGCCCGCGCCGTAGGCCAGCCCGCGCTTGATCCGGATCTCCTGGTTCAGCCGCGACGAGAAGCCGCCGCCGAGCACGGTGTTGCCCACCGCCAGCGGATAATAGCGCGGGTCGGCGCGTTCGATGGCCGGCCGCGCGACGACGACGCCCGCTTGTCCCGCCTCGGGCATGTCGACGACGATCACGCGCGGTTTGGGATACACGACCGGTGTAGCCTTCGGTGCACCTGCGCGCTTTGTCGTCCAGCGGCCGAACTGGGCCTCGGCCAACGCCTTGGCCTTGGCGGCGGTGACGTCGCCGACCATGATCAGCGTCGCCTGGTCCGGCTCGAAGCTGCGCGCATAGGCCGCGGTGATGTCGTCGCGCGTGATCGCTTTCAGCGATAGCGGAGTTCCCCCGCTGGGCGCACCATAAGGCGATGCGCCAAGCACCGCCCGGTCCGCGACGAGCCCGGCGACCTGCGCGGGGTCCTTGAGCGCCAGCGTGACCGCGTCGACCTGCTGCGTGCGTGCGCGCTCGATCTCCTCAGGCGCAAAGGCCGGGTTGATCGCGACGTCGGCGAGGATCGCCATCGCCGGCGCCAGCTGGTCCGATTTCACGGTCACGTCGACCGACGCCCCGTCGCTTGCCGCATCGCTGCCGATCACACCACCAAGACCTTCGATGGCGCGCGCGATCTGCGTCGCGGACCGCGTCTTCGTACCCTTGGTCAACAGGTCGGCCGAAAGGCTGCTGACGCCGGCACGGTTCGCCGGATCGGTCGCCGTGCCACCAGCGGTCACGAGATACGCAGTGACGATCGGCAGGTCGTGCCGCTCCACCGTCACCAGCCGCATGCCGTTGGCAAGCCGCGTCTCCACCGGTTGCGGGATCGTCGGCGATACCGGTGCGCTTGGCGCGGGCGGCTGGACGCGCTGGCCTTCGAGAGCAGGCGTGACGATCTCGATATTTGCCGGTGCCTTTAGGTCGGCAACCTGCACCGTCGGCGCCACCGCGATCGTATCCGCGATACCGCCCGCAGGTTTAGCGGCAAGTGGCATGTAACGGATCGTAGCGGACTGATTTTCGGCCAGATATTTCCGCGCGACCCGCTGGATATCCGCCGCCGTCACCCGCGATATCGCCGCCAACTGCTTGTCGGCCGCCGCCGGATCGCCATCGATTAGCACCGCTGCGGCCAGCGTGCTCGCCTTGCCCTCCGCAGTCTCGCGCGATTGGATCGACTGGGTCAGGATCTCGTTCTTCGCCTCGGCCAGCTCGGCCGCCGTCACTGGCGCGTCGCGGAACCGGGCGATCTCGCGCTTCAACGCGGCCTCACCCGCCTCGACCGTCTTGCCGCCTGCCAGGATGGCATAGACGATCATGTTGCCGGTCGCCTGCTTGGTATCGAGCATGGCTTCCGCGGACTGCGCCAGCTGGTCGCGGTACACGACGCTTTCGTACAGCCGTGAACTCTCGCCGGTCGCCAGCACTGCTTTCAGCACGGTCAGCGCGGGAATATCCGCGTCACGGTCTGGCGGCAGGTGATAGCTGACCAGTACGGCAGGCAGCGGCGTGTTCGGCTCGTACACAGTCCGCGTCACCGCCCTGGTCCGCGCGGGCTCGGTCACCGTCACGCGAGGGATCGCGGCGGTGGGCTTCTTGATCCTCGCGAAATACTGGTCGACCCAGCCGTTCAACTGCGCCGGATCGAAATTGCCCGACACCACGAGGATCGCGTTGTCCGGCCGATAATAGGTCGCGTGGAACGCCCGGACGTCGTCGATCCCGGCGGCTTCGAGATTCTCCAGGCTGCCGATTCCTGGCCGCGCATAGGGATGAACCTGGTAGGCGAGTTCGGGATAATAGATCGAAAACAGCTTGCCGTACGGTTGCGCTAAAGTCCGCTGGCGCAGTTCCTCCTTCACCACGTCGCGCTCCGACCCAAAGCTCTTGGGCTCGACGACGAGGCTCGCCATCCGATCGGCCTCCGCGAACAACAGTCGCTGGAGGTGGTTCGCCGGGATCACCTCGTAATAATTGGTGTAGTCGTCGTTGGTCGACGCGTTGTTGTAACCGCCGACATCCTCGGTCAGCCGGTCCATCTGCTCCGACACCAGGTTGCGCGTCGACTTGAACATCAGATGCTCGAACATGTGCGCGAACCCGGATTTGCCCTTCGGGTCGTCCTTCGAACCGACGTCGTACCAGACCTGCACCGACACGTTCGGCGTGCCGGTATCGCGGATCGCATACACGCGCAGGCCATTCGGCAGCGTGCGCTCGGTATAGGCAAGCGGCTTTACCGAAACCTGCGTCGGGACAGGTGCGGTCTGCGCTACCCCCGCTACGGGAAGACATGCTGCGGTCAGCAACAACGCGGAGCGGAGGAGGCGCATGGAGATCCTTACTTGTTGCGGTTCGCGAACAGCACCGCGCCTGCGATCGCCGCGGAGCCGATGCCGACGCCCAGGCCGATCTTCGCGAGCGGCCAGCTCTTGGCCTTCTCGGCGGCGTTATGCGCGGCGGCTTCGGCCTGCAGCTTCGCCTCCTTCGCGGCGGCGAGGATTTCGTTCGGGGTGTCGCTGTCGATCTTGATCGTCACTTGGGCTCTCCTTCACTCTTCCGGGCATACACGCCACGGAAATCATTCGCGAACTGTGTCAGCGTCCCCGAGGCGATAGCCGCCCGCAGATCCGCCATCAGCGTTTCGTAGAACCAGATGTTATGCTCCGTCATGAGCATCGCGCCAAGCATTTCGCCCGACCGGACGAGATGGTGCAGATACGCCCGCCCCCAGGTCGCGCAGATCGGGCAGGGGCAGGCGGGATCGAGCGGCCCCATGTCCTCGGCGAACTTCGCGTTGCGGATGTTGATCGGGCCGGTGCGCGTGAAGGCCTGGCCGGTGCGACCCGAGCGGGTCGGCATGACACAATCGAACATGTCGATACCACGCTCGACCGCACCGACAATGTCGTCCGGCTTGCCGACGCCCATCAGGTAGCGCGGCTTGTCGACCGGCAACTGGTCCGGCGCGAAGTCGAGGCACCCGAACATCGCCTCCTGGCCCTCGCCGACCGCCAGCCCGCCGACCGCATAGCCGTCGAACCCGATATCGATCAGCGCATCCGCCGATGACTTGCGGAAGCCCTCGTTCAGCGCACCCTGCTGGATCCCGAAGATCGCATTGTTCTCGGCATGATCTTCGCCCGCATCGAACGCCGCGCGCGACCGCTTCGCCCAGCGCATCGATCGCTCCATCGCCGCGGCCTGCACTTCACGTGTCGACGTCGTCGGCACCAGTTCGTCGAACGCCATGACGATGTTCGAGCCGAGCAGCCGCTGGATCTCGATCGACCGCTCGGGGCTCAGCAAATGTCGTGTGCCGTCGAGGTGCGACTTGAACGAGACGCCCTCCTCGGAGCGCTTGGTCAGGTCGGCGAGGCTCATCACCTGATAGCCGCCGGAGTCGGTGAGGATCGGCTTCGACCAACCCGAAAACGCGTGCAGCCCACCTAGCCGCGCGACCCGCTCCGCGCCCGGCCGCAACATCAAATGATATGTGTTGCCGAGGATGATGTCCGCGCCCGCACCGACCACGTCGGCGGGCTTCATACCCTTGACGGTCGCGGCGGTGCCGACCGGCATGAACGCAGGCGTGCGGATGTCGCCGCGCTGCATCGCGATGACTCCGGTGCGTGCCTTGCCGTCGGTGGCGGAAATAGTGAAGTCGAAGCGGGGACGGGTGGTCATATTACTTTTTCTTGCGGAGGCCGTAGCGATCGCCGGCTGGCGCGCCGCGGATGGTGATGAGTTCGGCGCGGGTCAGCAGGCCGTCCTTATCGCGGTCGAACCGCACGAAGAATTGCGCGAACCGCGCCTGGAGTTCGACGAGCGTGATCCGGTTGTCGCCGTCGCGATCGATCTCGAACGGGCTCGGCAATGCGTTGCGATCGCCGAGCCACGCCTGCGCCCAGTCGGCATAGGCAATGTACCCGATCGATCCCGACGCAGCGCCCTCGGCGGTCGCATAGCTCCGAGCGACGCACGCAGTCAGCTCGGTCTGCGTCACGCGGCCGTCACCGTTCGCGTCGCACGCGGCGATGAACAGCGCGGCAGGCTCGGCGAAAATCGTCGCGGGCGGTTGCGGCGCGCCCGCGGGCGGCGGCGCGGCCGTGATAGCCTGAAGCAGAGCGAGAGCGAGCAGCATGCCGCCCGTCATGGCAGCAGAAGCGAGGCGTCGCCATAGCTGTAGAACCGATACTTCTCAGCGATCGCATGGGCGTACGCCGCCTGCATCCGCTCGCGGCCCATCAGCGCCGACACCAGCATGAACAAGGTCGAGCGCGGGAGGTGGAAATTGGTCATCAACCCGTCGATCCCGCGGAACCGGTATCCGGGGGTAATGAAGATCGCGGTATCGCCATCGAACGGCCGAATGACGTCGTCCTCACCGGCTGCACTCTCGATCAGTCGCAGCGACGTCGTCCCGACCGCGATCACGCGACCACCGCTCGCGCGCACCGCGTTGAGCCGATCGGCGGTGGCGGCATCGATCCGGCCCCACTCGGCGTGCATCCGGTGCTCGGTCGTATCGTTTGCCTTGACCGGCAGGAACGTCCCCGCGCCGACATGCAGCGTCAGCGTCGCGTGACCGATCCCCGCCGCGTCGAGCGCCGTCATCAACTTTGGCGTGAAGTGTAACGCCGCGGTCGGGGCGGCGACCGCCCCCGGCTCGGACGCGAACATCGTCTGGTAATCGTCCGCATCGCGCGCGTCGGTCGGGCGCTTGCTGGCGATGTATGGGGGCAGGGGCATGTGGCCCGCGCGTTCCAGCAGCAGCTCAACGGGCTCGTCGCCAGCGAATACCAGCGCGTAGCTGCCGTCGTCCTCGCGATCGACCGCCGCCGCGCTGACGCCGTTGCCGAACGCGATCACGTCGCCGTCGTGAAGCCGCCGCGCGTTGCGGATGAATGCCCGCCACCGACGCGGGCCCTCGCGCTTGTGCAAGGTCGCACCGATCTTCGAATCGCCGCGCCGTCCTTCGAGCTGGGCGGGGATGACGCGCGTATCGTTGAACACGAGCATGTCGCCTCGCCGCAGCAACGACGGCAGGTCGGACACGCCCGCATCAAGGGTCCGATCACCTTCGAGCACCAGCATCCGTGCAGCATCGCGCGGCGCCGCGGGGCGCAGCGCGATGTTGTCGGTCGGCAGGTCGAAGTCGAAAAGGTCGACGTTCAACGGAGTCTCACTTCTTGGCAGGCGCCTTCTTGACCGGCGCCTTGCGGGCCGGCGCGAGCTTGGGCTTCGCCGCGTTCGGGCCCGAAGCCGTTCCCGGCAACGTCACCGGCGCACCGAGCGCAGGCGCCGGCGGGCCAGCGACATACGCCGGAGGATTGTCCGCCGCGATATAGGCATGGACGATCCGCGACGGGTTCGCCGGCGGCTCGCCGCGCTCGATCGCGTCGACATACTGCATCCCGTCGATCACACGGCCGAACACCGTGTATTTCTTGTCGAGGCTGAGGCGCGGCTGGAAGACGATGAAGAACTGGCTGTTGGCGCTGTCCTCCTTGTCCGAGCGGGCCGCCGACACCGCGCCGCGGACGTGCGGCAGGTAATTGAACTCGGCCTTGAGGTCGGGCAGCGGCGAGCCGCCGGTGCCGTCGCCCTTGGGATCGCCACCCTGCGCCATGAAGCCGTCGATCACGCGGTGGAACGCGAGGCCGTCATAGAAATGCTGGCGGGTCAGCGTCTTGATCCGCTCGACCATCAACGGCGCGACGTCGGGCCGCAGCCAGATCGTCACGCGGCCGCCGGTCGACAGATCGAGCAACAGCAAATTCTGCGTATCGGTCGTGAGCGGCGGCGTCAGGCGCGCAGGCGCTGCCACGACATCCTTCTTCTGCGCAGCGGCTGGTACCGTGACGAGGCACCCGAGCAACGCGAACATTCCGACGAAAAAGCGCATCAAATTCCCACTCGCAAGAGGCCCGGCGCAACCAGGCTGCCGCCACTTAGAGCAAATCCCCGCTTGCGCCAATCTGAACGTGCGGGGCTGCTGACGCCGAACTGCTCCCCTTCCTGCAAGGGAGGGGCCGGGGGTGGGTCCGCCCGCTTGAGCCTCAACGGTCCAGTCATGCGGCACCCGACCCACCCCAACCCCTCCCTTCCAGGGAGGGGCGAAGGAGGTCAACTCCCCTTGCGGCCGATCTTCTCGACCCGCGCGACGACCTCGACCCGCACCGATTCCGGCACGAACTTGGCGATATCGCCGCCGTACAGCGCGATCTCCTTGACCAGCCGGCTGGCGATCGGCTGCAACGCGACGTCGGCCATCAGGAACACCGTCTCGACGCGCGGATTGATCTGCTGGTTCATCCCCGCCATCTGATATTCATATTCGAAATCGGCGACCGCGCGTAAGCCTCGGACGATCACCTTGGCACCCTGCCGCTCGGCGAAATCCATCAGCAGCGAATCGAAGGCGACGACCTCGATGTCGCCGCCGATGCTCGCGACCTCGCGGCGCACCGTCGCCATCCGCTCCCCGATCGTGAACATCGGCGACTTAGACGGATTGGTGGTGACGCCGATCACCAGCCGGTCGACCAGCTTCGCGCCACGCCGGATGATGTCCATGTGACCCAGGGTGACCGGATCGAACGTGCCGGGATAAACGCCGATTCGCGGTGTCATTGCGCTCTCCTAGCGGTCGCGTTCGAGCACGTAGCGGGCGATATCCCGCAGCAGATCGGCTTCCTTGCCATAGCTATGGAGATGCGCGATCGCCTGGTCGACCAGCATCCGGGCCTGTTCGCGCGCGCGCTCGGGGCCGAGCAGCGACAGAAACGTCTCCTTGCCCGCCACTTCGTCCTTGCGCAGCGACTTGCCGACCACCGCCTCGTCGCCCTCGGCATCGAGCAGGTCGTCGGCGATCTGGAACGCGAGCCCCAGGTCGTGCGCATAGCCACGCAACCCGACACGCCCCTCGGGTGGCAGGCGCCCGAGGATCGCGCCAGCCTCGACCGACGCCGAGATCAGCGCCCCGGTCTTCATCTGCTGCAACCGCGTGACGGTGGTGAGGTCGAACCGCGTATTTTCGGCCTCGATATCCATCTTCTGCCCGCCCGCCATGCCGTTGGGGCCGGCGGCGCGCGCGAGATCCTGAACCAGTTCGATGCGGACGAATGGATCGGGATGCGTCGCGGGATCGGCGAGGATTTCGAACGCCAGCGCGTGCAGGCAATCGCCCGCCAGGATCGCGGTCGCCTCGTCGAACAGCTTGTGCACGGTCGGCTTGCCGCGGCGCATGTCGTCGTCGTCCATCGACGGCAGATCGTCGTGGATCAGCGAGTAGACGTGGATCGCCTCCAGCGCGGTCGCGGCTCTTGCGGAACAGTCGCGTGATACGTCGAACAGGTTGGCGGTCGCGAATACGAGCAGCGGCCGCAGGCGTTTGCCGCCGCCGATCGCCGCATGACGCATCGCCCGGTACAGGTCGTGACGCGGATCGGCGGGGATCGCCAGCAACTGGTCGAACTGCCGGTCGATCTCCGCCGAAACCTCGGCGAGCGCGTCCTTCAGCGTGGTGGAAATCGCTGCCACCGGCTCAGCCTGCCGCGAACGGGCGCACGCCCACGGGCTTGCCCTCGCCATCGAGCCGGATCGCCTCGATCCGCGCCTGCGCCGCGTCGAGCCGGTCGGCGCACCGCTGGCGCAGCTTGTTGCCACGCTCGTACAGCTCGATCGCCTGCTGGAGCGGCGTATCGCCACTTTCCAGCTTACCGACGATAAGCTCGAGTTCCTTCAATGCATCCTCGAACGCGAGGTCTTCGATCGGCGTGTCCATGTCCGCCGCTATGGCGCAGGCACGCGATGGGGGTCAAGGACATGGCGCGCGTGTTCAGCGCAGCCGGTTCACGGTCCAGGTATAGAGCACGGACACGCCGACCAGGCCGAAGTCGACCGCCGCCTGCATCCGATGCGGCGCGGGATCGCGCACGTCGTGCGTGACCAGTCGCAGATCGACGGTAGGATGCCGCACGGCGATCGCGGTCAGCGTGACCAGCCCCGCGATCAGCAGCGTCCCCTTGTGATTTCGCATCGTGCGTCCCCCCGGCAATACGCGGGATCATGTCGCAAATGTTGCGCGGCGACAAGTCGACCGTCAAACCTCGGCAGCGGTCAGTCGGGGGTCAGGCGGGGGGCAGGCGGGGGTCAGGCGGCGATGCACACCGGGGCTTCGCGTGCTCGGTCGCGCCCGGCGGCCTTCGCCGCGAACAACGCGCCATCGGCGCAGTGATACAGGTGCTTCCAGTCCTTCTCGTGCAGCAACGGCCCGGTGCAGGCGCCGATGCTCGCGGTCACCACGATGTCGAACGGCATCCGCTGACGGCGCAGGCGATCGAGCACCGCGTCGGGCGAGACGGCGTTCGCCGCGTCGAGCAGGATCGCGAATTCCTCGCCGCCGATCCGCGCGACCAGCGCATCCGCCGGCACCGCGTTGCGCAGCGCGCGCGCCACTACGCGCAGCACTTCGTCGCCGCCGTCATGGCCGATCTTCTCGTTGACGCGCTTGAAGTGGTCGACGTCGGCGATCAGCAGCATCTGGTCGCCCGGACGGCCGATCGCACGCGTCAGGAACGCGCGACGATTGAGCAGTCCGGTCAGTGGCTCGGTATCCGCCAGCAACCGCGCGGCAATCTCCTGTTCTCGGGCCTCGTCGCGCTCGACGCTCAACAGTCGGATCCGATACGCGATCGCCAGACTCGACAGCATCGATTCGAGCGCCATCGACAGGATTGTCGAATTGTCGAGCCACAGGCTCCATTTCAGCAGGCCGAATGCATTCGCGACGCGCAGGCCGGCCACCGCGATCGGCACGCTCCATGCCAGCGAGAACAGCCACAGGAAATGGCTGCGCGTTCGCCAAGCGTTGTAAAGGACGGTGGGGATCAGGATCAGCAACGCGAGGTAGGCCGTCGCGAGCAACCTATCGAGCACGTGGAAATGCCACGGTGCGCAGGCTGCCCACGCGGTTGCGCTGCTCAGCAACGCGACCATCACCCAGGTGCTCGCGGGTCGCAGCCATCCTGCGAACACCGGCCGCTCGAAGAACGCGCGCGCGAACAGCAAGGCCGAGACGGCGGACCCGGCGAGGAACAGCGTGTTCAGCCGCTGCCGGTCGTTATTGTCGAGGGTGGGGACCATCTGCCCGAGTGCTCCCGACGACGTCAGCGCATAGGCCAGCAGGCACAGCACCAGCAGGCAATAGGCAGGCTGGAAAGCCTGGCGCAGCGCCCCCCACAGAGCCAGGTTGTAGACGATCAGCGCCAGCGCCATCCCGCCAAATGCGCCGTACAATGCCGCCAGCAGGATTTCGGTAACATCGCGTTGTTGGTGGTCCGCGATCGCAGGGCCGAGGATCAGACCGCGCAGGTTCGCCGCGCCCTCGATGTGCCAGAGCAGCCGGACCGGCGCGGAGTCGTGATACGGGATCGGCTGGACGATCACCGCGCCGAGCCCGAGCAACTGTCCTGCGGTGCGCGAGGTGAACCCGGTCTGGCGGATCGCGCCATCGGCATACAGGACATACAGCGTGACGCGGTTCACCCATGTGCTGCCGATCCGTACGGTATCGGCCCGCGTCGTATTTGCGGGCAGGGGCTTCGACACCACCCAGAAATCGCCGCCGCCGAACCCCGTCTGCGGTGTGGTGCAGTCGAACGCGTCAGGGTGCGCGAACAGCATGGCCGGCGTTTGGCTGGGTAATGCCGGACGCACGCATACCGACACGGGCGTGCCCGTGATGGCAGCGGCCGGAGTCGCGAAGGCAACGCAGAACGACAGCGCCACCGCGCCGATCATCCATCGCAGCCATGCCAAACGTTCCATGCCGCCACACTAGCACCGCTTCCCCAATTATCGGTAAACGCGGTCCATTTTGGTTGTAAATTGTTCCTCGCCAGGGGGCGCGAGGCGTCGGAGGGGGCGGGCACTGAACAGAGGCGACCGCGCACTGCTCCCGCCGTGTGGAGAGCGTGAGCCACCTCCCCCTGGCTGGGGAGGATAAGAGCGGTTGACCGATATGAATCTGGGACAGCCATATCGGCCGTCCTACTTGTCGTGCGAAACTTGTCGGCCCTATCGGTCGAGCACTGGCACCTCCCCGGCGGAGGCCGGGGTCCAGTTGGCAAGGTCGCAGAAACGGAGCGTTGCGCGTCGTCAGCTAGGTCCCCCAACTGGACCCCGGCCTCCGCCGGGGAGGTGAAGTACCTTTAGGGCATACGGACCGACATGTTCGATAGCAGCATGCGCTTCTTATTCTCTCGCGAAGGCGGGAGCCCAGCCTGGATCCCCGCCGTCGCGAGGGAAAAACGCTTCTCTCGATATGAGGGATAGGACCGAAGCCAGCCCAGGTGATGCGGTGACCTCGGCAAGTTCAGGGCCATCACGCGGGAAGTCGACCGCCAGGAACGGTCCCCTTCAAAACACCCGCTACATAAAAAAGCCCGCCGCCGGATCGCTCCGACAGCGGGCTCTTCATCTCAATCGCAACCCAAGACTACTCAGTCTCGACGGTCTCGACCTTGCCCTTCTTCTTCGGCTTCTTCGGCGCGGCAGGTTCGATCGCGAACGACAGCGCGCCGTCCTTCATCTTCACCGTCACCTCGCCGCCATGCACCAGCTTGCCGAACAACAACTCCTCGGCGAGCGGCTGCTTGATCTTTTCCTGGATCAGGCGGCCCATCGGCCGTGCTCCGTACAGCTTGTCATAGCCCTTGGTCGTCAGCCACGCCTTCGACTCGTCGTCTAGCATGATGTGCACGCCGCGGTCCGCCAGCTGCAACTCGAGCTGGAGGATGAACTTGTCCACCACCCGCGCAACAACCTCGGTCGGCAGGTACCCGAACGGCACCACCGCATCGAGACGGTTGCGGAATTCCGGCGTGAACATCTTCGTCACAGCCACCTCGTCCTCGCCCTCGCGCGACAGATTGCCGAAGCCGACCGTCTCGCGCGCCATGTCGCTGGCGCCCGCATTGGTCGTCATGATCAGGATGACGTTGCGGAAATCGACCGACTTGCCGTGCTGGTCGGTCAGACGCCCGTTATCCATCACCTGCAACAGGATGTTGAACAGGTCCGGATGCGCCTTCTCGATCTCGTCGAGCAGAAGCACGCAGTGCGGGTTCTGATCGATGGCATCGGTCAGCAGACCACCCTGGTCGAACCCGACATAGCCTGGGGGCGCACCGATCAGACGGCTGACCGAATGCCGCTCCATATATTCGGACATGTCGAACCGCTGGAGCGGGATGCCAAGGATCGTCGACAGCTGCTTGGCGACTTCGGTCTTGCCGACACCGGTAGGCCCGGTGAACAGATAGTTGCCGATCGGCTTCTCCGGCTCGCGCAGACCCGCGCGCGCCAGCTTGATCGCCGACGACAGCTTTTCGATCGCTGCATTCTGCCCGAACACCACGCGCTTCAGATCCGTCTCGAGCGTAGCGAGTGCCAGCTTGTCGTCGGTCGAGACCGACTTCGGTGGGATGCGTGCCATCGTCGCGATGACCTGCTCGATCTCCTTCGGCGTGATCGTCTTCTTGCGCTTGTTCGGCGGCACCAGCATCTGCATCGCACCGACCTCGTCGATCACGTCGATCGCCTTGTCCGGCAGCTTGCGGTCGTTGATGTACCGCGCCGACAATTCGACGGCCGACTTGATCGCATCGGGCGTGTACTTGACGTTGTGGTGATCCTCGAACGCCGAGCGAAGGCCAGCAAGGATCTTGATGGTGTCCTCGATCGTCGGCTCGTTCACGTCGATCTTCTGGAAGCGCCGCAGCAGTGCGCGGTCCTTCTCGAAGTGATTGCGGAACTCCTTGTACGTCGTCGAGCCGATGCACCGGATCGTGCCACCGCTAAGCGCAGGCTTGAGCAGGTTCGAGGCATCCATAGCGCCGCCACTCGTCGCACCCGCACCGATCACGGTGTGGATCTCGTCGATGAACAGCACCGCGTCAGGCAGCTTCTCGAGCTCGTTGACGACCGCCTTCAGACGCTCCTCGAAATCGCCACGATACCGCGTACCCGCCAGCAACGCGCCCATGTCGAGCGAGTAGATGATCGCCGGTAACAACACGTCGGGCACATCGCCCTCGACGATCTTCCGCGCCAGGCCTTCCGCGATCGCGGTCTTGCCGACGCCGGGATCGCCGACATAGAGCGGGTTGTTCTTCGACCGGCGGCACAGGATCTGGATCGTGCGATCCACCTCCGGCCCCCGCCCGATCAGGGGATCGACCTTGCCGTTCTTGGCCTTCTCGTTGAGGTCGACCGTGAATTGCTTGAGCGCGCTTTCCGTCTTGCCCTTCTCCTGTCCCTTGGCCGGCTTCTCGTCGTCCGCACCCTTTGGCGTGGATGCTTCGGTCGCCTGCTGTCCGCCCTTGCCGACACCGTGGCTGATGAAGCTGACCGCATCGAGGCGGCTCATGTCCTGCTGTTGCAGGAAATAGACGGCATAGCTCTCGCGCTCGCTGAACAACGCGACGAGCACGTTGGCACCGGTCACTTCGTCGCGGCCCGAGGACTGGACGTGGAGAATCGCGCGCTGGACGACGCGCTGGAACCCGCTGGTGGGCGAGGGATCGGTCGCCGCATCGACCTTCAGCGCATCGAGTTCGCTGTCGAGGTAGTGCGAGACGGTGTTCTTCAGATCGCCGATCTCGAC
Source organism: Sphingomonas sp. PP-F2F-G114-C0414 (assembly GCF_003688595.1). Lineage (GTDB taxonomy): Bacteria > Pseudomonadota > Alphaproteobacteria > Sphingomonadales > Sphingomonadaceae > Sphingomonas. The sequence continues at coordinate 254,309 of NZ_RCWT01000012.1, read as the reverse complement.
GTTGCACGCGGTCATGACCTTCGACGCATGTTCGTCGTCGATCAGCGCGAGCAGCAGATGCTCCAGCGTCGCATATTCGTGACGCCGGGACGATGCCGCCTCGAGCGCCTTGTGCAGCGTGGTCTCGAGGGCGGGTGCAAATGATGGCATTTACAATACTCCTGTCGGGCCGCGAGAACGCAAGCCCTTTGCCACTATGTCGGAATTGATATCGGTCGCATCAAGCACTTGAACCCGGGCCCGTCCGTTCCTGCGTCGGTTAAAGATCGAACGACCCGCATTACCCACGCCGTCATCCTGGGCTCGACCCGGGATCCAGAGCCGTAAAGGCGGACGCTCGCGAGTCTGGATCCCAGCGTCCGCTGGGATGACGAAGCGGTGAGGTCGTCCCTCATCGGTCGAAAAGACAGTGCCGGTCGATGCCGTGGCCGCAATCAAAGGCACCGCGGCGGCGGTCACCGCCTGAAAAGATCGTCGGCGATGGCGCGGTGGCTGACCGCGCGGTCCTTCTTGACCTGGCAGCGCGCGATCTCGCCCTGTAGCACGGTTATGCGTGCATCGAGCTCGGCGACCGACAAAGGATCGAGGTCCTGTCGCACGAGCGCGTCGAGCAGATCGTCGGGACGGGAGGGGGTGTCTTCCGGGTCCATAATTTCTGTAACGTTGACCCGCACCGGAGTGATGTCAATAAGGCGCGAAGTTCAAAAGGGACGTGACGAGCAGATGACCGCGATACCCGAAAACAATTCGAATAACTTAGGTTTGCCTGACGTCATGAAGGCGATCGATCCGGAACAGCCGGGCGGTCCCGAAGTGCTGGTCCTCGTCGACCGTCCCGTGCCGCGGCCAGGGCCGGGCGAGGTGCTCGTCAAGGTCGCCGCGGCGGGGGTCAACCGCCCCGAAGTCATGCAGCGCCAGGGCAAGTATCCGCCCCCGCCGGGTGCGCCCTCGATCCTCGGCATGGAGATATCCGGTACGATCGTCGCGGTCGGCGAGGGCGTCGGCGACGAACAGATCGGCCAGCGCGTCTGCGCGCTGATCTCGGGCGGTGCATACGCGGAATACGCGGTCGCACCGTTCGGCCAATGCCTCCCCGTCCCCGAAGCGCTGACGATGGTCGAAGCGGCGGCGATGCCCGAGACGCTCTTCACCGTCTGGACCAACCTCTTCGAGCGCGCCTACGCGATGGAAGGCGATACCGTCCTCGTCCACGGCGGCACTTCGGGCATCGGCACGATGGCGATCGGCCTGTGCAATGTGTTCGGCATCGACATCATCGTCACCGCCGGCTCGAAGGCGAAGTGCGAGGCGGCGCTCAGCCTCGGCGCGACGCACGCGATCGACTACAAGTCGGAGGATTTCGTCGAGCGCGTGAAGCAGATCACGGGCGGCAAGGGCGTCGCCGCCGTACTCGACATGGTCGGCGGCGACTACGTCCCGCGCAACCTGCAATGCCTCGCCGAAGACGGCCGCCACGTGTCGATCGCGGTCCAGGGCGGCATGATGGCGACGGTCCCCCTGTTCGAGATCATGCGCCGCCGCCTGACGCTGACCGGCTCCACGCTCCGTCCGCGCGACACCGCGTTCAAGTCGTTGGTCGCAGACGAACTCGCCCGCACGGTGTGGCCGCACGTCGAGGCCGGCAAGCTGAAACCAGTGATCGACCGCACCTTCGCCTTCGCGGACGCACCGGCGGCACACACGCGGATGGAAGCAGGCGACCACGTCGGGAAGATCGTCCTGACGATGGGGTGAGGGGGCAAACTCCTACCAACCGCACTGCACCACCCCGGCGAAGGCCGGGGCCCAGTTGGGAACGCTGAGTAAGGAAGCGGCGCGCTTCGTTATTGCCACCTCTCCAACTGGGCCCCGGCCTCCGCCGGGGTGGTGGCCTCGAAGCGCTACCCGACCCAAAACTTGTTCTCCCGCGAAGGCGGGAGCCCAGTCTGGATCCCCGCCTTCGCGGGGAAACATGCTGACCTTGTTCCAGCTGTAAATACGATAGATCCGCTGACTTGGAACAGTCACCAGACTGCGACCACCCTGTAACAATACTCGGCTAATACTCGCGACAAGGATAGTTTTGCGGGGGCAGGCTCATGAACGCCATCACGACGTTTTCGCCATCTAGCTTCGTTGGCGCCGATATCACCGATATCGCCGACTTCATCCACTCCCGGCCTGCCGTACCCGAGCCGGTCGTCGAACGCCGCCAGTATCGCACGATCTGGATCTCCGACGTCCATCTCGGCACGCGCGGGTGCAATGCGGGCATGCTCAACGACTTCCTCGATCACGTCGACAGCGAGACGATGTACCTCGTCGGCGACATGATCGACGGCTGGCGGCTGAAGAAGAAATTCTATTGGCCCGCCGCGCACAACGACGTGATCTGGCGCCTGCTCAAGCGCGCCAAGCGCGGCACCCGCGTCGTCTACATTCCCGGCAACCACGACGAGGTGTTCCGGCAATATTCTGGCCTCGACCTCGGGGGCATCTCGATCCGCCGCAACGCGATCCACGAGACGGCGGACGGTCGTCGCCTTCTGGTCCTCCACGGTGACGAGTTCGACGCGATCACGCTCGCGCATCGCTGGATCGCACATATCGGCGACGCCGCCTACACGATGCTGATGGGGCTAAACCGCTGGGTCAACGGCGCACGCCGCCGGATGGGCATGCCCTATTGGTCGCTGTCGAAGCACGCCAAGGCCAAGGTCAAGAACGCGGTCGCCTTCATCTCGCACTTCGAGGAAGTCGTCGCGCACGCCGCCGGCGTCCGCGGCGTCGAAGGTGTCGTCTGCGGCCACATCCACACCGCCGAAATGCGCGAGATCGCCGGCATCGCCTATTACAACGACGGCGACTGGGTGGAGGGCTGCACCGCGCTGGTCGAGCATTTCGACGGCCACATGGAACTGCTCCACTGGGGCGACGAGATCGCCGCCCGCGAACGCGACAAGGTCGTATCCATGGCCGCCTGAGTTAACCCTCTCCCAGTCGGGGAGAGGGCAAGCCGCGTCAGCGGCGCGAGTGAGGGCAAGTCCACGACGTCGGTGAAAAATGCCCTCACCCTCCCATCCGGCTGCGCCGGCCGGGCCCCTCCCTCTCCCGACGGGAGAGGGTAAGAAAGGATAAGCCGATGCGTATCGCGATCGTCACGGATGCCTGGAGCCCGCAAGTCAACGGTGTCGTCCGCACCCTCCAGGCTGTCCGCCAGGAACTCGAATCGATCGGCCACCAGGTCCTGGTCGTCTCCCCCGAACGCTTCGCCTCGATGCCATGCCCGACCTACCCCGAGATCCGCCTCGCCTTCGCGCGCTCGGGCGCAGTCGGTCGCATGCTCGCCGCATTCGGCGCCGATGCGATCCATCTCGCCACCGAAGGGCCGGTCTGCCTCGCCGCCCGCAACTGGTGCCTGGCCCGCGCGCTCCCATTCACCAGCGCGTATCACACGCAGTTTCCCGACTATATCGCGGCTCGTACCGGCGCGAACCCGGACTGGATCTGGCGCTACATCCGCTGGTTTCACCGGCCCGCGCAGTCGATCCTCGTCTCGACGCCATCGGTCGCGAAGACCCTTGCCGATCACGGCCTGCATCAGGTCCGCGAATGGGGCAGGGGCGTCGACTTCGCCCAGTTTGGTCTCGATGGCGCACGAGACCCCGAGCTGGCGGCATTGCCCGGCCCCATCCTGCTCTATGTCGGCAGGGTTGCCGTCGAGAAGAACATCGAAGCGTTTTTGTCCTCCAGCCACCTCGGCACCAAGGTGGTCGTCGGCGATGGTCCCGCGCGCGCCACGCTCGCTCGTCGCTTTCCACAGGCCGTTTTCCTCGGACATCGTTCCGGTCTCGATCTCGCCGCCGCGTACCGGACTGCCGATGCGCTCGTCTTCCCGAGCCGCACCGACACCTTCGGCCTCGTCATCATCGAAGCGCTCGCCTGCGGGACGCCGGTCGCCGCCTACCCGGTAACCGGCCCGATCGACGTCCTCGACGACCGCGTCGGCGCGATGCACGAGGACCTCGACAGCGCGATCGCCACCGCGCTGACCCGCGACAGCGTCACCTGCGCCGCCTATGCCGCGCGCTACAGCTGGCCCGCCAGCGCACGCCAGTTCCTCCACGCGCTCGTCCCGCTCGACCGCCCCCTGGATCGTCCGCTCCTCGCGGCATGATACGCGTTACGCTTGTTCGCTTGCCTGTTAGCGCCGCGCGCACTAAGTCTCCTTCATGTCAGGCCGCTCCGAAAGGGGCGGCCCTTTCTATTTTTACGGAGTTTCCGCCGTGGCCCAGCCGCTCATGCCCCACGCGACCGCCGCCTGGATGGTCGACAATACCGCGCTCAGCTTCGAGCAGATCGCGGACTTCTGCGGCCTGCACATCCTCGAGATCCAGGCGATCGCCGACGATACGACCTCGACCAAGCTCACCGGTCGCGATCCGGTCCGCGCGCATGAAGTGACGCAGGACGAGATCGACAAGGGTGCCGCCGATCCCGATTACCAGCTCAAGATGATCAAGGGCCCCGAGCAGGTCCGCCGCACCAAGGGCCCGCGCTACACGCCGGTCTCGAAGCGGCAGGACAAGCCCGACGGCATCTCGTGGATCATCCGCAACCACCCGGAGATCACCGACGGCGCGATCTCGCTGCTGATCGGCACGACGCGCACGACGATCGCCGCGATCCGCGACCGCAGCCACTGGAACATCGCCAACATCACGCCGAAGGACCCGGTGACGCTAGGCCTGACCTCGCAGCGTGAACTCGACGCGGCAGTGGCGAAGGCGGCCAAGGCAGCCGGCATGGAAGCCCCGACCGACACCCGCCTCGAAGGCGACCGCGAGGTGCTGCTCCAGCAGCTTCGCGCCGAGCGCACCCAGGCGGCAGCGGACGCACAGTTCGTGGCAGACGGCGGCGTCCTTCCCGTCAAGCCGCTCTTCGACGACCCTTTCAAGCGCTGACCGCACGTCCCCTCCCGCCAGCGGGAGGGGGCAGGGGGTGGCGCACGTTCCCCCCGATCGTCATCCTGACGAAAGTCAGGACCCAGAGCCAAAAACGTCGCCCTACATTATCCTGGATCCTGAACTTCGTCAGGATGACGGGGTGTAGTTCGTCACGTTCGGCAGCACTATCTCCCGCCACATCCAGTTGCTAACCGCAACGGATGGCAACCGCACCCGACACCGATTTCGCGCTGACCAGCCACAAGGGTCTGACCTACCCCTTCGGCGGCGCCGAGCCCGAAGCGGGTGACGTCTTCGAGGTCGCCCCCGGCATCGACTGGGTCCGCCTGAAGATCCCCGGCCCGTTACGCCACGTAAATTGCTGGCTTCTCGCCGACACCGACGGCGACGCGCTGATCGACACCGGCATGAACACCGCGGACGCTCGCGACGCATGGAAAGCCATCTTCAACGGCCCCAAAGCCGGCACCCGCATCACGCGAATGATCGGCACCCACTTCCACCCGGACCATATCGGTCTGGCGGGCTGGATGTGCGACCACCACGCCGCCCCCCTCATCATGACCCGCGCCGAGTGGCTGACCGCGCGCATGCTAGCCGCCGACGCCCGCGACTCCGTCCCCCAAGAAATGCTCGCCTTCTGGCGCGGCGCAGGCTGGGACGCCGCGCAGATCGATCACGCCACCGCCAAGGGCTGGGCCGGCTTCCGAAAGATCATCACGCCGCTCCCGCTCAGCTACACCCGCGTAGAAGACGGCGACACGCTCACGATCGGCGCGCGCGACTGGCGCGTCGTCACCGGCTCCGGCCACTCCCCCGAGCACGCGTGCCTGTACGACGAAGCCGGCGGCATCCTCATCGCCGACGACCAGGTCCTCCCGCGCATCAGCCCCAACGTCTCGCTCGGCGTCACCGAACCGAACGCCGACCCCTTGGGCGAATGGTTCGCCTCGATCGCCAAGCTGAAGACGCTGCCGAAGGACCTGCTCGTCCTCCCCGGCCACGGCGACCCGTTCACCGGCCTCCACACCCGCCTCGATGCGATGGACCGCGAACACCGCGAACGACTCGACGAACTCGCCGTCTTCCTCGCCGAACCCCGCCGCGCGGTCGACTGTTTCGGCCGCCTGTTCCGCCGCCCGATCGGTTCCGACGTGCTCGGCATGGCGACCGGCGAAGCACTCGCGCATCTCCGCCGCCTCGAAGTCGAAGGCCGAGCGACCCGCGAGACGCACGATGGCGTATGGTGGTGGCGCGCGGCCTGAGTTAGCATGCGGCCAAATTCAAGAGGATAGCCCCATGTGCGACGAGCATACCGCAGACGATAACGAAGCGTATCTGGCCGGCGTCTCGCGCCGCCAGTTCGGCGTCATGACCGGCGCGATGGGCCTGACGATGCTGCTGCCCGCCCCCGCCAACGCCGCCGTCATCAAGGGCCGCGACGTCGCGATCGCCACGCCCGACGGCAAGGCCGACGCCTATTTCGTCGCACCCGCCACCGGCAAGCACCCCGGCGTGCTGGTCTGGCCCGACATCATGGGCCTGCGCCCTGCCTTCCGCCAGATGGCCGACCGCCTCGCGCAATCGGGCTATGCGGTGCTCGTCGTCAACCAGTTCTACCGCTCGACCAAGGCGCCTTTCCTGAAGCCCGGCGAATCCTACGACCAACCCGAAGTCAAAAGCCGCATCGCACCATTCCGCGAAGCGCTCACATCCGAAGGAACGGTCCGCGACGCGAAAGCCTTTACCACCTTCATCGACGCGCAACCGCAGGTCGACCGCAAGCGTGGGCTGGCCACCACCGGCTATTGCATGGGCGGCCCGATGGTCATGCGCACTGCCGCAGCCGTCGCGAACCGTATCCGTGCAGGTGCGACGTTCCACGGCGGCGGCTTCGTCACCGACAAGCCCGACAGCCCGCACCTCCTGATCCCGCAGATGAAAGCGCAATACCTCATCGCGATCGCCGCCAATGACGACGCCCGCGCCCCCACCGAGAAGGACACGCTGCGCACGGCGTTCGCCGCTGCGAAATTGCCCGCCGAGATCAAGGTCTACGCCGGCACGATGCACGGCTGGTGCCCGCCCGACTCGAAGGTCTACAATCCGGTCCAGGCGGACAAGGCCTGGGCACGGATGCTCGCGCTGTTCGACAAGGCGCTAGTGTAGGCACCCCCTCTTCGTCATCCTGACGAAAGTCAGGACCCAGAGCCAAATGCGCCGACCCCCATGGCTCTGGATCCTGGGTCAAGCCCAGGATGACGACCGTCGGGGCTGAGGCCTGCGATCTAAAGCGAGCGCTTGACGCAACTCTCGCTCCATGAGACCATCGTTCACGATCCGTTCTCAAGGAGAGTCGCGTGACGCTGATCCTGTACACCAACCCGATGTCCCGCGGTCGCATCGCGCGCTGGATGCTCGAAGAGGTCGGCGCCGAGTACGAGACGGTCGTGCTCGGCTACGACACGACGATGAAGGCCGAGGCGTATCGCGCGATCAACCCGATGGCCAAGGTCCCCGCGCTTGTCCACAACGGCAAGATCATCACCGAATGCGCGGCGATCTGCGCCTATCTCGCCGAAGCATTCCTCGAAGCGGGCCTGGCGCCACAAGCAGATGAACGCGCCGACTACTATCGCTGGCTCTTCTACGCCGCCGGCCCCGTCGAAGCGGCCGTAGGTAACCGCGCACTCGGTGTTGTACCGGATACCGCGCAACAGCGGATGATCGGCTATGGCAGCCTCGACCGCGTCATCGACGTCCTGGAACAGGCGGTTGCGGCGCATCCGTACATCGCTGGCGACCGCTTTACCGCCGCTGACGTCTATGTCGGATCGCAGGTGATCTGGGGCATGCAGTTCGGCTGGCTGCCAAAGCGCCCCACCTTCACCGACTATGCCGCCCGCCTGATCGAACGTCCGGCGTACAAGCGGGCAGGAGAACTGGACGACGCGCTGATCGCTGCCGCAGCCTGAGGTCGACGGATGGCGTGCTACCGGTGACCTCGTCATCCTGACGAAAGTCAGGATCCAGAGCCACGGAGGCTAGTTGTCGGTATCCCGGGTCCTGACTTTCGTCAGGATGACGGTAGAGACTCGGCCGGCACGGCGCATGTGAGATAAGCTTTTTGGCAGAACCTGTTGCGTCCGCAGTCCGTTGGCGCGCACCGGATCGACGTCATACGGGCAGGGGGCGCTGGATGGTCTCGGCTAGAAAGACGGGTCGGCTCACGAACACGACCGGTAGCAATGGCCCGTACAAACCTTGCCCTGACCCTTCCCACGGCCGAGTGGCCGCGGGCCCCTTCCCTCTTCCGTCGGGGAGAGGGAGAGACGCGAAGGCGGCGATAGGTGAGGGCACGCCACCGATTGCAATTGTGGACGCTAAATTCGCTGGCTAGGCGATCGATTAACAACGCCCACTCCAAGCTAAACTAGTATCAACTACTTAGCAGCTAGCCGACTCTCACAAACCCGGATCAGGCCGCCCACTTCGCCAGCCAGTCGGCCAAGGCCTGAGGCCCCATCGACCGAGCATCCGCCAGTTCGGTCTCGTGCCCGGCGTTCAACAGCTTGTTGGTCCGCGGATCGACGACCAGCACCGCCGGGACGCCCTTCAGGCGACCCTTGATGCCGTAGCCCGCCGCAATCTGTCCATTCTTGTCAAAGCGACCGATGTCGACCGTCACCACCACGAACTTACTGTCCACGAAGCGCTTCATCTCGGGCAGGTCGATCGTCCCAGCCAGCAGGCGGCAATCGAGACACCAGTTGCCGCCGAGATCGATCAACAGCCGCTTGTGCGTCTTCAGCGCGCGCGCGCGCGCCGCCGCGACCTGCGCATTGGCATTGGCCGCCTCGTCATACGGCAGCGGCAAAGGCTGGGGCAGCTTGTCGAAGCTCGCCGTGTTGACGTGCGGCGCCGCGACCTTCGCGCGCGGTGCAGCCGGTGCGGCTACCGCGGTGGCGAGCAGGGCAAGGGCGGCGATACGGCTCATCGACATCATTCATATCCTCCGATCACGGCATTGAGGAAGCTCGGGAACGGCCCGTTCCAGCCATCCGCCGGCGCATCGACGACCGGCTCGCGACGACTACGATCCGGTTCTGCCGGAATACGCTCTGACCGCGCCGGTTCCGAACGGGCCGGGTCCGACCGCGCCGGCTCGGAGCGAACAGGTTCGCTCCGAGCGGGTTGCGAGCGGACCGGCTCGGACTGAACAGGCGCGGCGCGAACCGGTTCCACATACTCCGGCTCGATCCGCGCAGGCTCGACGGGCACGGGTGCAACCCGCACCATCTCCGCAACGCGCGGTGCGATCGCAGGTACGGGCTCGTCGATCGGCGTCCGCTCCCAGCGCGGGCGCTTGGCCACCACGACCGGCTCGGCCGCGGCGAGCACTTCGGCGACGATCGCAGGCGCGACCGTGTCTTCGCGCGGTACGCGGCGAGTCCGCGGCCGCTCGCGACCAGCCTCCTCCGCAACCGCGACCGGCGCCACGTCCTCCGAACGTCCCCCGCGACGGCTCCGCGACCGATCGCGACGCGGCGCGTCCTCCTCGGCCTCGACGGCAACCGGCGCGGTCTTCGGCTCGGCAACCTTCAACCGCTCGATCGTCTGCCCGGTAAGCTTCTCGATATTGACGATGTTCTCGGCATCGTCCGGCGCGACGAACGTGTACGCCGTCCCCGTCGCCCCGGCGCGACCCGTCCGGCCGATCCGATGGACGTAATCGTCCGGATGCCAAGGCGCGTCATAGTTGAACACCGTCGACACGCCCTTGATGTCGAGCCCGCGCGCCGCGACGTCCGACGCGACCAGGATCGTCACCGCGCCGGTCTTGAACAGCTCCAGCTCGGCCAGTCGCTGCGGCTGTTCCATGTCGCCGTGGATCTCGCCCGACTTGTAGCCCGCCTGCTTCAGCACCTTGTTGAGGTCGCGCACCGTCGTCTTGCGGTTGCAGAAGATGATCGCGTTGGTCACCTCTTCCTGCGCAAGGATGCGGCGCAGCGTCTCGCGCTTGGCGGTCTGGCTCGGCACCGGCACCAGATACTGCTTGATGTTGAGGTTGGTCGACGCGGGGCGCGACACCTCGATCGTCTTGGGATTGGTCAGGAACTTGTCCGCCAGCTTCTTGATCGGCGGCGGCATCGTCGCCGAGAACAGCAACGTCTGGCGCTGCTTCGGCAGCTTGGTGCAGATTTCCTCGATGTCGGGGATGAAGCCCATGTCGAGCATCCGATCCGCCTCGTCGATCACCAGCATCGAACAGCCGTTGAGCATGATCTTGCCGCGCCCGAACAGGTCCATCAGCCGGCCCGGCGTCGCGATCAGGACGTCGACGCCCTTTTCCAACGCGGCGAGCTGGTCGCCCATCGATACGCCACCGATCAGGAGCGCCATCGAGAGGTTCGAATTGACGCCGTATTTCTCGAAATTCTCCGCCACTTGCGCGGCGAGTTCGCGCGTCGGTTCGAGGATCAGCGAGCGCGGCATCCGCGCGCGGCTACGGCCATGCGCGAGAATGTCGATCATCGGCAGCACGAACGACGCGGTCTTGCCGGTGCCCGTCTGGGCGATACCGATGATGTCGCGCATCATCAGCACCGACGGGATCGCGCCGGCCTGGATCGGGGTCGGCTCGGTATAGCCGGAGTCGGTGACTGCCTTCAGCAGTTCGTCGGAGAGGCCGAGATCGGCAAAACTCATGCAAATGTCCGGTAAATAGAGGGTGAAATGCACTGCCCTCAAGCGTTTTTGCGCTCGCCGATTTAGCGACAAATGTCAAGGAAACGCGGTGAAACGAAGGTGGGGAGGGGGCGGTGAGCGGCATATTTCCGCAAAACCCCCTGTCATCCTGACGAAAGTCAGGATCCAGAGCCAAGCAGCGTACCGTCAGTTACTCTGGATCCTGATTTCGTCAGGCATGACGGAGCGAAGTCAGACTGCGTTCGCCACACACGCGACTGGCCGGCCCCCGCTACTACTTCGGCCGCAAACTCTTGAACCCATCGATCTCGCACCGCGCGCCCGAGCGCATCCGGATCGCATCGCGCGCCTTGCAGACCATCCCGTCGGGCCCCGGTCTCAGATAGAAGCCCGAATAATAATCGAGCGGCCGGCAATCGCCATCGAGCCGCGCGCGCAGCCTGGTCTGGTCGGCCATCAGCAGATCGAGCGCACCGTCCTTGTTCAGCATCGCCCCGGCGATCTCGGCCACCGCGATGCATTTGGGGCCCTTGTGCTCCTTCCATTCGGTCGACCGGTCGAGCGTCCGCATCGTCGTCCGGTTCATCCGGGGTACGCGGATGATGATGCGCTCGTGGATCGAGATCTGCGCGATCTGCAGACGGGACACACGGGTCTGCACCGGGCGCACAGGCGTGTCCCGCGTTGCGGCCGCAGCGGCGGCGGGGCCTGCCAGGGCAAGCAGGGTGGCGGGAATCGCTAGATGGATCATGATGCTGTCGATACCGTTAGGGCCGATCGTTGAACGCGCGATGAATTTTGTCTAGCGCGTGGCCCGTGGCCATTTTTCCGACAGCAACCCTGACCCCTTCGCAAGCCGCCATGCTCGACTCGCTCGCGCCGCAACTCGACCCGAAGGCGATCGTCATCGACCCGGCCGATATCGACCCCTGGCTGCACGACTGGCGCGACCGTTTCCACGGCGCCGCGCCCGCTATGCTCGCACCGAGCTCGACCGCGGCGGTGGCGGCGATCGTCGCGGCTGCCGCCGAGCACCGCGTGCCGCTGGTCGCCCAGGGCGGCAACACCTCGATGGTTGGTGGCGCGACCGCTCCCGCCGATGGCAGCGCGCTAATCCTGTCGTTGCGCCGGATGAACCGTATCCGCAGCCTCGACGCCGACGCAGGTCTCGCCATTGCCGAGGCTGGCGTGATCCTCGCCGACCTCGACGGCGCCGCGCAAGGGCAGGGCTGGCGCTTCCCGCTGACGCTCGGCGCGCGCGGCACGGCGACGATCGGCGGGCTCGTCTCGACCAACGCTGGCGGCACGCAGGTCCTCAAGTTCGGCACCATGCGCGGCCTCGTCGCAGGCGTCGAAGCGGTGCTCGCCGACGGGACGATCTACGACGGCCTGTCCGCACTTAAGAAGGACAACCGCGGCTACGACCTCGACCAGCTCTTCATCGGCGCGGAGGGCACGCTGGCGATCGTTACCGCCGCCACGCTCCGCCTGGCCCCCGCAATTGCAGCGCGCGGCACGGCATGGGTCGGCATCGGCTCGCCCCAGGCCGCGCTGAAACTCCTGCGGACGATGCAGGCGAAGACCGATGCGATCGAGAGCTTCGAGATCCTCCCCGCCGAGTCGCTCGACGCCGCCATCGCCCACCTCCCGAACACCCGCGCGCCGTTAGCCGGCCGCCACCCCTGGCACCTCCTGATTGAGGCGACCTCGGCCACCACCGAAGGCGAGTCCCCGTCCGCGCTGCTCGAACGCCTGCTCGGCAAAGCCCTTGAGGACGGCGCGATCGAAGATGCGACGATCGCCACCAGCGAAGCCCAGTCCACCGCATTCTGGCTGCTCCGCGACTCGCTCTCCGCCGCCGAACGCGCGCTTGGCCCTGCAACGCAGCACGACATCTCGATTCCCGTCGAGACGATGCCACGCTTCATGATCGAGGCGGCGGCGGCGTGCGATGTGCGCTTCCCCGGTACGCACGCCAGCGGGTTCGGCCATCTCGGCGACGGCAACGTCCATTTCCACGTCCGCGCCGCCCCCGGCACCGACCCCGCGCGCTGGTATGCCGAGGACGCGCCGGTCGTCACCCGCTTCGTCGGCGACCTCGTGACGGCGGCCGGCGGCTCGATTTCCGCGGAGCACGGCATAGGCCAGATGAAGCGCGACGAACTCGAACGCCTCTCGTCGCCCGCCCGCATGACCGCGCTCAGGGCGATCAAGTCCGCGCTCGATCCGCTCGGCATCCTCAACCCCGGCAAGCTCGTCACACTTGCACGCCCGCCCGGCGCACCATAGAGCCTCGCCCCAATCGGTGGCATGAGCCACCGGCATTTCGACCGACCGATCCGGAGAGTAACATGGCCAGCACCGCCCAGCTTCCGCTTTTCTACAATGGCCTCGAGCCGCTTTCGAGCGACACGCACGCGAACTACAAGGTCCGCCCGCAGGACAGCGCGCCGTTCCTGGTCGGCCAGCATGCGATCCCGATCACCGTCGACGAGTTTCCGCTGGTCCAGCGTCACATGCCGATCGTCTTCTCGGTCGGCGACGACGCGATCCCGCTCGCGCTGATGGGCCTGAACGAGGGCGTCAACGTGTTCGTCGGCGAAGACGGCAAGCTGACCGAGAACACGTTCTACGTGCCCGCCTATGTCCGCCGCTACCCGTACATGCTTGCGCGCCTGCACCCGGAAGCGCAGGAACTGTCGCTCTGCTTCGACCCGACCTCGCAGGCGCTCGGCGAGTTCGAGGACGGCGATGCGCTGTTCGAGAACGGCCAGCCGACCGAGCTGACCAAGAACATCCTCGGCTTCAACGAGTCGTTCGAACAGGCCGGCGCGCGCACGCAGAACTTCATGAACGAGCTGCGCGAGCTCGAGCTGCTGATGGACGGCGAAGTCACGATCCAGCCCGAGGGCGCGGACCAGCCGTTCGTCTATCGCGGCTTCCAGATGATCAACGAGGAAAAGCTGATCGACCTGCGCGGCGATGCGCTGCGCAAGATGAGCAAGTCGGGCATGCTGCCGCTGCTGTATGCGCACCTGTTCTCGCTGTCGCTGATGCGCGACATCTTCGCGCGCCAGGCCCAGCTCGGCCAGACCCCGCAGCCGCAGATGGCCGCACCGCAGTTCAACGTCTGAGGCTTTCCCACGAGGACGACCCGTGGCGCGCAGTGCGCTACGGGTCGTCCTCGATACCGGTGCCGCTCGACCCCGGACGTACGGATTTAGCAAAATTATTTGCAGTGCGGTGCAACAAGGGTTGAACCAAATCGGCGCTCACCCATTTAGATCCTGTACGGCATCGTGTCCCCCCCTTTCGCGGCGCCGTACGGGACGCTTCTAGCGTCCCTCCTCCCTGAACCTAGGCCACTCCGTGCGACATGCACGGGGTGGTTTTTTTTGGCCTGCGCGATGCGTCGGGCCCGTTCGCTCCTTCCACCCGTTGCGTGCCCGTGGAAGTATTCGAAAGCCTCGACGCGATCCTGCTCGCCGCGCTGGTCCTGCTGGTCCTCGCGCGCAAGTTGAACGTTCCCTATCCGACCCTGCTGGCGGCGGCCGGGATCGGCTTTGCCGCGTTGCCCGTCGCGCCGAAGATCACGGTCGAGCCGCATCTGGCGCTGGCGTTGTTCATCGCCCCCGCGCTGCTGTACGCCGCCTATTACACCAGCCCACGCGCGTTGCGGCGACACTGGTTCCCGCTGCTGAGCCTCGCGGTATTCGCCGTACTTGTCACGGCGTCGGCGGTCGCGCTGGTCGGCGTGACGCTGGGCGGATTGCCGCTCGCCGCCGCGTTCGCGCTCGGAGCGATCGTTGCGCCGCCCGACGCCGCTGCCTCGGAAGCGGTGCTCGGCGAAGTCGGCATCCCGCGCCGCGGCCTGTTGCTGCTCCAGGGCGAGAGCCTGCTCAACGACGCCACCGCGCTGCTGCTGTTCGGCCTCGCGGTGGCGTTCGCGACGCATTCGGATACGCCGGTGACGCCGCTTGCGCTCGCCGCCGCAGTGCCGGGTGGAATCGTGTTCGGGGCCATTGCGTCGTGGCTCTACCTCCGCGTCGCGCCGCTGTTCGCAGGCACGCTCGGCGCGAGCCTCGCCGATTTCGCGGTGACGTTCGGCATCTGGCTGCTCGCCGAGCGGTTGCATATCTCGCCGGTACTGGCGGTCGTCACGTTCGGGATGATCGTGTCGCAGCGCCGTCCGATCGTCCAGCCTGCGCGCGACCGGTTGCAGGGGGCGGCAGTGTGGTCGGCGGCAGTGCTCGTCCTCAATATCATCGCGTTCGCGCTGATGGGGCTGCAATCGCGCGACGTGCTGGTCGGTCTGCCCGCCGCCCAGCGCTGGCCTGCGATCGGGTTTGCCGCCGCGGTGCTGGCGACCGTGCTGGTCACGCGCGTCGCGTGGGTGTTCTTTGTGCGGTTCGTCGAGGGCGTGATCGCCAGCCGCTACGCGCCGTCCTGGCTGCCCAAGCCTCCCCCGTGGAACGCGTCGATCATCCTGTCCTGGTCGGGTATGCGTGGCCTGCTGACACTAGCGACCGCGTTCGCGCTGCCGCGATCGGTGCCGGGGCGCGACCTTATCGTTCTCGCCGCGTTCGCCGTCGTCATCGGTACGCTCGTGTTGCAAGGGCTCACGCTCGGCCCCTTGATCCGCCGTCTCGATCTCGGCGAGGATACCGGGCTCGCCGACGAGATCGCCCCCGCGCGCAAGCGACTGATCGATGCGGGCCTCGCGGTGCTGCCCGCGCGCGAAGGCAAGGCGGCGGATGCGCTACGCTTCCGCTACGGCGCGGCGGGCAAGGTCACCGCGGAAGCGGACGACCCACAGGCGACCTCCGAATTCGACGAACTCCACCTTGAGATGATCGCCTGCCAGCGCGTCGTGCTCCACGAAATGCGCGACAAGGGCGAGGTAGCGGAGGACGTCTATCGCCGCCTCCAGGAGGAACTCGACTGGGCGGAGGTCGACGCGCGCGCGTTCGGCGACAACATCCTCACGGCGACCTGAGGGCAAGCGCGGAACATCGGCACGCGCTACGCGGTTTGAAGAAACCACCGTAGAAAGGGTCGATGCATGTCCGAGGCGAATTCGTGAGCAAGTCCGTGAAGCCTGCACCGCCGACGACGCTCGTGATCTTCGGCGCATTCGGTGACCTGACCCGTCGGCTGCTGATGCCGGCGCTGATCAACATGACCCGGCTCGGGCTGGTCGGTAACGATTTCCACGTGCTCGGTGTCGGTATCGACGAGGGGAACGACGAGTCGTTGCGCAAGGCGCTCGGCAGCTTCGATGCGAAGGGCGGCGAGGGGGCCGGCGAGAAGGGCGACGCCTGGGCGCGGCTCAAGGACCGCGTTGGCTATCTCCAGGGCGATTTCACGAAAGACGAGGTTTACGAACAACTCAAGGCCCGCGTGAAGGGCAACGTAGCATTCTACTTCGCGGTGCCGGCCAAGTTCTTCGGCGACATCGTCGACAAGCTCGCCGACCACGGCCTGATGGCGGAAGCGCCGCACGCGTTCCGCCGGATCGCGATCGAGAAACCGTTCGGGCATGATCTCGCCTCCGCGCAGGCGCTCAACGCGCGCATCCTGTCGAAGGTCGGTGAAGCGCAGGTCTACCGGATCGATCATTTCCTCGGCAAGGAAACCGTCCAGAACATCATGACCGCGCGGTTCGCGAACATGATGATCGAGCGCGTCTGGAATTCGGATTGCATCGCGCACGTCCAGATTACCGCCGCCGAGACGGTCGACGTCGGCACCCGCGGCAAATTCTACGACGGCACCGGCGCGCTCCGCGACATGGTCCCCAACCACCTGTTCCAGCTGCTCGCGATGGTCGCGATGGAGCCGCCCGCGAGCTTCGATGCCGAGGCGATCCGCAACGAAAAGGGCAAGGTCCTCAAAGCCGTCCGCGTCTATTCGCCCGGCAAGGCGAAGCGCAACGGCGTCCGTGGGCAGTATACCGCTGGCAAGGTGAAAGGGGCCGACGTGCTCGCCTATACCGCCAGCCCTGACGTCGCGCCGGACAGCAAGACAGAAACCTATGTCGCGCTGAAGTTGATGGTCGATACGTGGCGCTGGGCGGGCGTGCCGTTCTACCTGCGCACCGGCAAGGCGATGACCTGTCGCGACACCGAGATCGCGATCACCTTCAAGCCGGTCCCGTTCGCGTCGTTCCCTGGAGCCGCCGCCGACATGCTGCCGCCCAACCGCCTGATCATCCAGATCCAGCCCGACGAGGGGCTGAGCATGGACATCAACATCAAACGTCCCGGTCTTGAGGTCGCAACCGCGCCGATCGCGCTCGATTTCCGGTATGCCGACGAATTCGATATCGGTCATCTGACCGGCTACGAGTCGCTGATCTACGACCTGTTCGTCGGCGACCAGACGCTGTTCCAGCGGGCGGATGCGATCGAGGCGGGCTGGGCCGCGGTGCAACCGTTCCTCGACCTCTGGGCGCATGACGCCGGGATGCCGGAGCCGTATGAGGCGGGCACGCTCGGACCTGCCGCAGCGGATGCCCTACTCGCGCACGACGACCACACCTGGCACGAACTCGCGCCTGCGGGGAAGACGGTCCCCTGATACGTCGTCATCCTGACGAAAGTCAGGATCCAGAGCCAAGTGTGTAATGCTGCGTGGCTCTGGATCCCAGCTTTCGCTGGGATGACGAGAAGGTGACGCCGCGCTAGTTCAAACCCGCTCAGTCAGCTCGATCTCGCCCTCGACTTCCATCTCGTCCTCGTCGCCCATCTCGTCCATGTCGGGCATCGTGAAGTCCGCCTTCCAGTCATAGACCTTCTCGACCCCACCCTGCACCCAGACGCGCACCGCGCCCGACGTGATCTCGCCGCCCATCGCGCCGACGAAATCCGCCACCAGCGAATCCGCCGCATCCTCGTGATCGGTCGCGCCGGGGATCGTAGCGGCGGTCATTTCCTCATCGAGTTCGATGATCTGCGCCCAATATTGCTTCGCCATATGTCGCTCCTGCGTAGATGAAAGCCGTCAGCCGGCGGTGATGATGGGATGATCTTCGCGCAGCCGGTCCGCCAGCCGCTCGACCGCGTCGACCTCGCTCGCGCTGCCCGATGGGGTCACCGCCCAGTTGCAATGCGCGTGCGTCGCGAGGCTATAGACCTTTACATCGCCGACGATCAGCCGCCACCGCCGCCGGTCGCCGCTATTGTACCGGACGAGGTTGGTGACGAACAGGCTCTGGAGATCCGATGCGGTCATCCGCGCCCCATAGCGACAAGCGGATCGTCACTGCAAACCGTCGTTACCGTCGCGAGGTCGGCTTGGCCTGCAACGCATCGAGCGCATCGGCATTCCGGCGCCCCCAATCGTACAGCAGCTCGACCGGCTCGACGAACCGCGCGCCGAGCGGCGTCAGCGCATAATCCACCGCGGGCGGCACCGTCCCGTGGACGGTCCGCACGACCAGCCCGGCCGCCTCCATCTCGCGCAGCGTCTGCGTCAGCATCTTCTTCGAGATGCCGGGGATCGATCGCAGCAGTACGCCGGTCCGCGCCGGCCCGTCATGCCGCACGTGCAACGTATGCAGGATCATGCTCGTCCACTTGGTCGCGAACAGCTCCAGCGTCCGCCGCGGCGCGCAATTTTCGCGCCATTCCTCGTCGGCCGTTCCCGCCTGCATGTGGATACCTTCCGGTGCCTATGTCCCCAAAGGGTGCCTTCTAGAAGCGCGTGCGTTCGGTGCCTAGCTGGTAGCGAGCAGATAAGGAGCTGAAGATGGCCAAGACGGCACTGGTAGTAGGGACAAGCGGGATCGTCGGTAGCGCGACCGCCGCGGCATTGGTGAAATCGGGCTGGACCGTCCACGGTCTCGCGCGGCGCCCGACCGAGCAGGACGGCGTCCAGCCCGTCGCGGCGGACCTCCAGGATCCTGCCAGCCTCGAAAAGGCGCTCACCGGCCTCAAGCCCGACGCGGTGTTCATCGCCACCTGGTCGCGGCAGGACAGCGAAGCGGAGAACATTCGCGTCAACGGCGGCATGGTGCGCAACCTGCTCGGCGCGCTTTCGCCAGCAGGTAGCGTTGGCCATGTCGCTCTCGTCACCGGCCTCAAGCACTACCTCGGACCGTTCGAGGCCTACGGGAAGGGCGTCCTCCCGCAGACGCCGTTCCGCGAGGAGCAGGGCCGTCTCGACGTCGAGAACTTCTACTACGCGCAGGAAGACGCGGTGTTCGAGGCCGCCGAGCGCGGCGGCTTTGGCTGGAGCGTCCACCGCCCGCACACGATCATCGGCAAGGCGGTCGGCAATGCGATGAACATGGGAACCACGCTCGCGGTCTACGCGACGCTATGCCGCGAGACCGGTCGCCCGTTCCGCTTCCCCGGCTCGGCCGCGCAGTGGAACGGTCTCACCGACATGACCAGCGCGACGATGCTCGCCGATCATCTGATCTGGGCGGCGACCACCCCCGAGGCGCGCAACGAGGCGTTCAATGTCGTCAACGGCGACGTCTTCCGCTGGAGCTGGATGTGGAGCCGCATCGCCGAGTGGTTCGGGATCGAGCCGGCCCCGTTCGACGGCACCGTGCTCACGCTCGACGAGCAGATGAAGGACGATGCCGGCGTCTGGCGCGAGATCGCCGCGCGCGAAGGTCTGGCGGAAGCCGACCTGTCGCGGCTCGCCTCGCCGTGGCACACCGACGCCGATCTCGGCCGCCCGATCGAGGTGGTAACGGACATGGGCAAGAGCCGCCGATTGGGCTTCAAGGAATACCAGCCCACGGATGACGCCTTCTTCGACCTGTTCGCGGAACTGCGTGCGGATCGGCTGATCCCGTAAATACCGCTCTATTCCGTCATTCCCGCGAAGGCGGGAACCCATACCGGCTGGCCATGCGATCGTGCACGACCGTCGGAGAATATGGGTCCCCGCCTCCGCGGGGATGACGGAAGGTGAGGGTGGGTTAAGGCGTTACGGCTTAACCGCCACCGTCGCCACCACCGCCGGATCATCCCGAAGCTTCAGAAACAGCGCATCCCCAACCGGCTTGGGCACGGTCAGCGAAGCCCCGGTAAACCCTTCCGGCACCCGCACCGCGTCCGCGAACCCCGCATTCGCCGCCACCGAATCGATCAGAAACAGGTCGCTTCCCGCCAGCGCACAGACGTCCTTGCACGTCACCCCGGCCAGCACCGGCACGCGCACCAGGCTCGTCAACGGCACCCAGTCGCCCGCGACGCCGTCCTGCAGCAGCCGCCACCTGAGCGGCCCATGCGCGGACACCCCCAGCGCCTTGCCCGGCTCGACAGAGACCACCGCGATCCGCTCGTCCTGCACGGTCAGCCCGCGCCCCGACGCGACGCTCATCGTCGGCCCGCCGGCGACCGCGCCGATCTCGACGCTCTCCCCCGCCGCGAACCGGGTCGTTCCCTCCGCACGCAGCGAGAAGGTCAGCCGGGCATCCTGCGCGATCGCCGTATCGCCGGCCAGCACGACGGGAAGCCCGGGGGAGGGGGGCGCAACCACACTCTTGGCGATCAGCGTCGCCTTAGGCCGCGCCGCCGCGACGGTGAACTTCACCGATCGCTTCCGCCCACCGGTCAGCGTGACAAGCGCGGTCTTTGTCTGACCCGCCGCGAGCGCCGGACTCGTATCGGCGGCGAGCGGCAGCAGATCGCCTTTGTCCGCGCGCACGACCTCGCCCGGCTTGAACGCCACGCCGTCGACCGTCATCGATGCGACCAGATCGAGCCGGGTTCCCGCCAGCGTTCCCGCCGTATCGCCCGCATACAGCGTCAGGCCATCGATCCGTCCCGCCTCGGCGAGCGCAGTTAGCGCGATCTTCTCCGGCGCTTCGACCCCGTATTGCTTGACCAGCAGCGTCAATTTTCCCGGCGCGGTCTTCGCGAGTGGCAGCGTCAGTCCGATCCGGTCGCCAGTGGTCGTCCACGCCAGCGGCACGTCGCCCGCCGCGCTGGTCAGCGTCACCGCCTCGACGCAGCTTGGCGTCGGCCCGGCGAGCGCCACCGGATTGTCGCGCCCAACCACCAGATTCTCAGGATCGGTATCGACCATCGTCCACCCGCCGGCGCGCGGCACCTGCAAGCGGAACTGCGGACCGTCGAACGGCGTGAACCCCCAACGCCCGTGCAGCTTGGCATCGGTCACCGAACTCAAGCCCGCGGTCTGCATCCCGACCTGATCGAGGACATACCCCCCGCGCTCGGCATCGGCCTGCACCGGCAGTTCGACCACGCCACCCTGCGGCGTCGTCACCCGCAGGCTCATGTCGTGCGCGAACTTGGTCGCATAGATCAGTGGTGCGCCCTCGACCGGCAGCACGAGGTCGGGCTTGGCCGCGCAAACCAGCCGGTCCGCCTCCGCGCGCCGCAACGTCGGCGTCTGCGGCGTGCCCGTCTCGATCACCGGCATCGCGACGACCATCACCGATTTCGGGCTGGCGAACGATGGCGCCGCGTTCAGCAACAACGCCATCCGATCGTCATGCAACCGCGCCAATGCCGGAATATAGCGGAACTGCGTCGACTGGAACGCACCGAAGATCTTCGCCAGATCGCGCACTACGCCGATATACGGGCTGTAGTACCCAAGCCCGCCCGCCGGCGTCGCGCTGAGTTGCAGCGCCAGGTCGGTCGGTGCCCCCACCAGCGTATCTGCCAGCGTCGAGCTCTGGCCATCCGCCAGCACCAGCGAATCGCGGCTCTGCGTGAGGCAGGAGGCTTGCAGATCGGCGGCGAGATCGAGGCATTCCGCCTTCAGCTTGATCGACAGGCTGCGCGACAGCAGCGGCGATACCGCTTCGATCCGCTCCGGCCGCGTCCGCTCCAGCGCATGAATACTATCGAGAAACGCATCAAGCCGCGCGCGATCAAGCGACGCCTGATCGAGATCCTGGACCGCGCGGACGAACGCTCCCGGCTGCTTGCGGACCGCCGCGACGACGGTATCGAACCCACCGCTGTCGGGCACAAGGAACACCACCAACTGCCGCGCCCCGTCAGGTACCTTCAACGTCAGCGCGGCCTTTTTCGTTTTCCACGTCTCGGCCTTGTAAAACCACGACTTCGGCGGCGGCTCGGTCGCACCGCGCAAAAACCCCGCGACCAGCAGATAGCGCTCGGCATCGTCCTTCTTGCCCGTCGGCAGGTCGGCGGCGATCGTCACGCGGTCGCCGGTCGCGAGCCGCGGCACCTGCGCGATCGGCAGAGTCGTCGTCCCGTGCGTCACGCCGACGCGCAAATTCGGCCCGGTCAGGTCGAACGGCGCGGGATCGGCGTTGGCGATCGTCGGCGCGAGCGCCGCGGCCAGAGCACAGAGCGGAAGAAAGCGAAGCATCATCGGGGTGAGTCTCGTCGTCATGGGCGCAGCGATGACCTGCGCCGGTGTCCAGATTAGGGCAAGCGCGGCGCGTCGATCGCCCCCTTGATCCAACCCGCGCGGTGCCGCACACGAAGCGCTACTCGGGGAAGGGGACAACTACATGACGATCGCCAGGATTCTCGCCGCAGCCTTGCTTGCCGGCACGGCCACCACCGCGGACGCAAAGACGGTCGTGGTCACCGCAGCGCACATGATCGACGTCCTTGCCGGCAAGCGCGTCGACAACCCGCAGGTGACGATCGTCGACGGCCGCATCACCGCGGTCGGGCGCAAAGGCGATGCCGTGCCCACCGGTGCCGAACGCGTCGATCTGGGCGAGCGCACGCTGCTTCCCGGCCTGATCGACATGCACGTCCATCTGACCAGCGATCCGACGCTCAGCGGGTATCGCACGCTCGAATTCACCGACAATTTCTGGACCGTGGTCGGCGTCGCCAATGCGCGCAAAACGCTCGACGCGGGCTTCACTACCGTGCGCAACGTCGGCTCGGCCAATTACGACGACGTCGCGCTCAAGCAGGGTATCGAGCGCGGCTACGTCCCCGGCCCGCGCATCGTCCCCGCCACTTACGCGCTCGGCGCGACCGGCGGCCACTGCGACGCAACCGAATTCCCGCCCTCGATCCAGGTCCCGCACCCGCAGATCGCCAACACGCCCGATGAATTCCGCGGCGCCGTACGGACGATCCGCAAATACGGCGCCGAGGTGGTCAAGGTCTGCATGACCGGCGGCGTCCTGTCGAAGACCGACAGCGTCGGCGCACAGCAGATCAGCCTCCCCGAGATCAAGGCGATCGTCGACGAAGCGCACATGCTCGGCATGAAGGTCGCGGTCCACGCCCACGGCACCGAAGGCATCAACGACGCACTCCGCGCGGGTGTCGACACGATCGAACACGCGAGCTTGGCTGACGCCGAATCGTTCAAGCTCGCCAAGGCCAGCGGCGCGTGGTTCGACATGGATATCTACGACGACGACTATATCCTCGCCGAGGGCGCGAAGAACGGCGTCTTCGCCGAAAGCCTCGAAAAGGAACGCGCGATCGGCCTCAAGCAGCGCCAGACCTTCCGCGCGGCGCACGCCGCCGGGGTGAAGATGCTGTTCGGCACCGACGGCGGCGTCTACCCCAACGGCAACAACGCGCTCCAGTTCGCCAAGATGGTCGAATGGGGCATGACGCCGCTGGAGGCGATCCAGGCCGCCACCTCCAGTGCCGCGACCGCGCTCGGACGCGCCGCCGACGTCGGCGCGATCCAGCCCGGCCGCTTCGGCGACCTGATCGCGGTCGAAGGCGACCCGCTCGCCGACGTCCGCCAGTTGGAGCACCCTGCATTCGTCATGAAGGGCGGCGCGGTCGTCGTCGCAGCCCACTAAGTCACGCGGACCGGAACAGCGTCTGGTTCCCCCGCGAAAGCGGGGGCCAGGAATGACACGCGCTACATTCGCAACGCTGAAATGCCGCCTTCGCGGAAGCACCACTCAAGCAATGAATCGGACATATGCATCACAAAAATGCGCAGACTTCAGAGATCTTTGGTGTGATGTAAGATATGTGAGTTTTGCATCAGATGCATAGTTGGCACGCACTTTTTCAGCAGCCTATTAGGTCTGATAAAGCCCGTGGATATGTTTCAGCGCCGCAGCGTCACACTGCCGCGCGCGACGGGTGAACTGCGTTACCGTCGCACCAGTGGTCTTCACAAAATCCTCCACCAGCAGCGTCGTCTCGCGATAATCCAGTTCGAATCCTTCGAGTAGGATCAGAGCCACGCCACGTTCGACCATCCGCGTCGCCTCTGGCGCTGCGGCGGTGTACATCCGCCGAATGTGGCCGAGGTATTGTCTCATGACAGCGTACCGGAAATTTGGTGACGCCGATCGCTTTACCGCGCACCAATCGTCGGCCGACAATGTGTCGAGCGGCTTGAATAGTGCTTCGATGTACTTGTCCCATTCGCGTGGGTTGGCTCCAACCGTCTCGATCAGAGCAAGGGTCTGTTGTCTGTTGTCCAACTCAACCTCCCGCCGGAATCATGTAGTTGCCTTCGGCATATACCGGGATGTGAGTAGCATCCGTGATTAAGTGGCGATCGATGAGCGATTCTATACGTGAGGGGTAGCGCTCAGGCTGCTTTCGGAAAGCTGCCGCGCACCAGCGAGTTCCGCAGCGCGGTACCGACAGCCGCAGCACCGCAACTCCTCTATCAACCCTCCGCACAATCCTGTCGAAGGCCCACGCCCAAGGGGGAAGGCCGCGGTGACACTGCGTTCCAGACGCCCAGTGTCGACACCCTGCTCACCGATTCGGGCCGTCGGCATTTCATCGTTACCTAGGCGCGGTTCGTCGCATGACGGCTTGCCGTCGCAGCAGGTTCAGCCTCCCCCGAGCACAACGCCGCGAGACCGCGCGCAGGGGATTTCGACGATGACGACCGACCGCGGGGCGCTGGCCGCCCTGCTCGCCACCATGACAGTCTTCGGGACCGTCCTGGGCACTGCCGCGACATCGGCAGCCGCGCAGACCGAGCCAGCCGCACCAGTACGCGGCCTGGAGCGTCTCCAGACGCCCGGTACACAGCCGACCCCGGACGCGAGCTCGATACCGGTCCCCGCCGCACCGACGATCGTCCTGCCGAGCGC
This sequence comes from Sphingomonas sp. PP-F2F-G114-C0414, assembly GCF_003688595.1. Lineage (GTDB taxonomy): Bacteria > Pseudomonadota > Alphaproteobacteria > Sphingomonadales > Sphingomonadaceae > Sphingomonas. The sequence continues at coordinate 229,619 of NZ_RCWT01000012.1, read as the reverse complement.
ATCGCCGACCCCATCGCCGACAACCGCGCCGGTCCCGCGTAACGCGTCGCCACCACGCGTGACGACCACCACCGCCTCCGACCGCGCGGCAAGGGATCGCCCGGCTACCAATCCAGCAGCGACCGATCGAACGACCGGCGAACGCGCGGCCAACCGCCGCACGTCGGAAACTGCGACCCAACCGCGGACGTCGGAGCCCGACCAGACGCGGACGTCGACGCCTGCCGAGCCGCCCGTCACGGCGCCGACGCAAGAGCCCGTGCCGGCTCCCCAGTCTTCGCCGAGCGCGACCGCCCCCTCCGAAGCTGCGCCGCAACCCGCCACACCGACCGCGACGCCCGAGTCCACGCTCTCCGCGCCGGAAACGGGCAGGTCGATGCCGCTGTGGCTGTCGCTGACGGCGATCGTCGTGGTTCTCGGTGCGCTATGGGCACTCCGCCGCAAACCGCGCGGCAGTCGATTCGACCGAATCGAACCCGAAGCCTATGTCGAGCCTACCCCCGAGCCTGCCCCCGAGCCCGCCGCTCCGACTCCCCCGGCTCCCGCTGAACCGGTGATATCGTCGACGCCCGCTTCGCCTGCCGTCACACCGGTCGCCGTAGCCGGTGCGGCCATACCCGCGAGCGCACCCAAATTTCTCGAGCCTAGGACGAAGGTCGCGCCTACGCCGCCTGCTGCCGCCCGCGCACGACTGACATGCGAACTCCGCCCCCTGCGCGCGGGCCTCAATATGCTCAGCGCCACCGTCGAGTGCGAACTCATCATCACCAACACGGGGGCCGCATCGGCCGAGGCGATCCGGACCGGCGTCGCGCTGCTCACCGCGCATGCCGATCAGGACATGGACCTTGCGCAGTTCAACGCCGCGCCCGTGGTCCGTCCCGCCGCGCCGCCCTTCGCCTTGGCCGCAGGCGAAACGCGCACCATCCGCACCGTCGCCGCGATTGCGCGCGAGGCGATCCGCACGATGACGGCCGCCAACCGCCCGATGTTCGTGCCCGTTCTCGCGACGAATATTCTCTATGCGACGGCCGGCGACGACGCGCAGACCGCTCGCGCGTGGGTGGTCGGTATCGAGCGTACCGACTCCGCCAAGCTCGCTCCGTTCTGGCTAGACGGCCCGGCGAAGATGTTCACCACCGTCGCGGCAAGACCTCACGCGGCGACGTTCGAGCGCTGATCCCCAGGCTGTAGCCTGCGATCGATCAGAAGACGTACGCTCTCGTCATTTGACGTTTATCGATAAACGATACATATCGTTTATCGATAAACGGAGAATGGCATGCAGGATCGGGTTCTCGTCGTCGCCAGCGGTCTGGTACGGTTTGCGAATTGGCTGAACTGGGCCGTCGCGGTCGGGTTCGCGGTCGCGATCGTCGCCTCGTTCGTGTTCGGCGACGCGCTCACCGCGCGGCTCGTCACCAAATATCACGGCCACTACATCGGCGAGACGATCGGGCTGCTGCGGCTTACGGGCGTCCTCGGCTTCGTCGCCTGCGTTGCGGTCTATCACCTGTTCAATCCGCTGCTCGCGATCCTCGCGACGGTCCGCGCGGGCGACCCGTTCGTCGTCGCCAATGCCGACCGTCTCCAACGGATCGGCTGGGCGCTGTTCGCGATTCAGCTGTTCGATCTCGCTTTCGGCGGAATCGTGCTCGCGCTCGACCAGATCGGTGTCGATCACGCGACGTGGGTGCCGGGCTTCACCGGCTGGATCGGCGTCGTCATGCTGTTCGTGCTCGCCCGCGTGTTCCGCGTGGGGGCGGGCATGCGCGACGATCTGGCGATGACCGTCTGATGCCCGTCATCGTCACGCTCGACGGCATGCTCGCGGCGCGTGGGCTGACGCTGACCGAACTGTCGCAGGCGGTCGACATCACGATCGCGAACCTGTCGATCCTGAAGACCGGCAAGGCCAAGGCGATCCGCTTCTCGACGCTGGAGGCGATCTGCACCGCGCTCGACTGCCAGCCGGGCGACATTCTGAGTTTCACAGCAGAGGGGGAAACGGCATGAGCGATCGTAGCGAAAGACTCGGGATCGGGCGGCGCATCGTCGGCGCCATCCTCGGCATGGGGCGCGCCATCGTGGAGACCTATCGGCTTGGCGGACGCGCGGTGAAGGCGGCGCCGCTCGTCCTGGCGATCGCGGTGGTGCCGGAGTTTCTGCAGCATATCGCGGAAATCCACCTCGGCATGTTCGTATCGGTCGAGCAGTTTCGTGCGCTCGCCAACGATCCGCTACGCTGGGGCTTCGGCTACGTGAAGATCGCGGGGTTCGTCATCGGCATTCTCGCGGTCGCGCGATTCTGGTCGGTACGGTCGGTTCGTCGGACATTGCTGGTTGCGCCGATGACCTTCGTCCGGGTGGTCGTCGGATTGGTCGTGGGGCTGGCGGTCGCATCGCCGTTCATGTGGCTGGACAAGCACGGTCTGCCGCCGGCGATCGCCGTTCCGCTTCAGATCGTTTCGGGGATCATCCAGGGTGGCTTCCTGATCTACGTCGTCGGTGCGTTGATCGAGGACGCGTCGGTGACGCCAAAGCGGGCGATGACGTCGCTGCTGCCCGCCGGGATCGTCCTCAGCGTCTTGGCAGCCGTCGCGTTCGGCCCGGCGCAGGCGTTGCACATGGCCAATCACAAGCTCGCCTTGGGCCAGCCGCTGCCGATCGTCTGGGCGCTGATGGTGTTCGATGCGCTGTGGGTCGGGCTGTTCGCGGCGCTGGTGGGCTCGGCCTTGTTTGTTGGCGTGAGAACCGGACTGACGTGGAAGGGGTGGACCGTGCACCCGCGCGATCTGGATGCGACGATGGAGCGGGCGGACGATGCGCCACGCTTCGAAATCCAAACTGCTTGACCGCCGGCTCTCACCACCCCGGCGGAGGCCGGGGCCCAAAGGGGCGATCCGTCGTGAAGTGCGTCGCGCTTCGTTAGCGCCGCCTCCCAATTGAGCTACGGCCTTTGCCGGAGCGGTGGGGAAATGCTCGCGACATACAACAAAAAAGGGCGACCCCATCGCTGGGGCCGCCCTTTATCTTAGCTGCGGCCAGCAGGGGCAAAGCCCCTGCTTCGTCGGTCGGTGCAGGCACCGCCGGCCGGCCTTGCTGGAGTGCGATTTAGCCTGCGCTAAATCGTCTCTCCAGCTGCGGCTTACTTAACCTCGACCGTAGCGCCAGCTGCTTCGAGCTGAGCCTTGATCTTGGCTGCTTCGTCCTTCGACACGCCTTCCTTGACGGCCTTGGGAGCCGACTCGACCAGCGTCTTGGCTTCGGTCAGGCCGAGCGCGGTGATCGCACGGACTTCCTTGATGACGTTGATCTTCTTGCCACCGTCGCCGGTCAGGATGACGTCGAATTCGGTCTGCTCTTCTGCTGCAGGAGCAGCGGCGCCGCCGCCTGCTGCCGGTGCTGCGACCGCTGCTGCGGCCGAAACGCCCCACTTCTCTTCGAGCAGCTTCGAAAGCTCAGCTGCTTCGAGAACGGTCAGTTCGCTCAGGCTCTCAACGAGCGCGTTCAGGTCTGCCATGATAAATCTCCATCTCGGGGCATCGGCCCCATCAGTTCAAAAAGGTAACGAAAGGCCTGCAAGATCAGGCGGCTTCCTTCTCCGCGTAGGCGGAAAGCACGCGCGCGAGCTGCGCTGCCGGAGCCTGCGTGATCGTTGCCAGCTTCGTGGCGGGTGCCACGATGAGGCCAACGATCTTGGCACGCAGTTCGTCCAGCGAGGGCAGCGTTGCGAGCGCCTTCACACCGTCGACGTCGAGGGTCGTCGCGCCCATCGCCCCACCCACGATTTCGAACTTGTCGTTCGTCTTCGCGAATTCCACGACCACCTTGGCGGCCGCGACGGGATCGATGGAGCTGGCCAGACCGACCGGACCCGTGAGCATGTCGCCCAGCGAGCTGTAGTCGGTGCCGTCCATTGCGATCTTGGCAAGCTTGTTCTTCGAGACCTTGTAGGTCGCGCCGGCGTCGCGCATCTTGTTCCGCAGCACAGTGGACTGTGCGACGGTCAGGCCGAGGTTGCGCGTGACAACGACGACGCCGACCTCGGAAAAGGTGCGGTTCAGCTCGGCTACGGCCGCGGTCTTTTGATCACGATCCATGCCATTCTCCACGTTTTACGAGTTCACCGCTTGCGCAGTGGACCCGGTTACTAACCGGAGGCGCAGACAAACCCGCGCTTCCGGGGTGTCTCGTCGATGGGGCATGGGAGAGGGGCGGCACGCAGATGGGCCGACAAAATCTCATTCCCCGTCTAGGTGGGAGATTAAGCACCGGCAAATCCCGTGCACCCACTGTCTCGGACGGAGTTCGACGAGCAAGCCCGTCGAACGAAGGTGCGCCGTAGCGGAATTGGCGGGGGAGTCAACGGATATGCGTGGCCTCGATCCGCGCTACCCGATGTGGCGGACAGTTTGTGCCGAAATGGTTGGGCACATCCTTTGAAAGCACAGGTGCCGCCAAAACGGATACTGTATTTCCCTCTGCAGACTTGATCAGGAGTATTGGTTGTCCTCCGAATATGCTCCTCCAGTGGAGTGCGAGTATATCGGTAGCTGGAGGGGGCGGACATGTTCGGACTGATACTCAAACATTATCTGAACTACACGGCGCAGGATCCCGTACAAGTCGCGGTATTGGACAAGTTCGCGACATTGATGGGTATTGTTTCGGTCGATCCGTCATCCGCCGCTGCTTCATGGCCACGCGCCGATATCGTTCCTCTCGCGCGGCGTGATGTCGAGTCGCAATTCGGTGGCGGTACGCTCGACGCCTATGTCTGCACGTTGCGTACGACAGACTACCAAGCCGAGTTTCCGGCCGGCGGTGGGCGGTGAAAAAGGCATATCTTTTCGGGGTGCTCTCGCTGAGCGCGTGTGCGCATCCAGAGGATCGTCGCTGGGCGGCACTGGTTGCCAGCCCGATGGGTGCGAAGATACCGAGCCCGAAGGGGCCGGATGCCGAGTACCCGAAAGTGACGGTATACTCTTTCGCGACGCCGGTGGAAGCGCGGCCGTCGACGCGGTTGCGCGATCTCGCGGGGGAGGGACAAGCAGCGTATATCGCCCAGATGAGTGTCGCGGACGACGCGTCTACCCTGCGGAAGACGCTGGCTGCGCCGATCGCGGGCGAGCGGGGCCTCGGGCCGACTATTCTTCCGGCCTTTGATCGAACGCTCGTCGTGTCGGTGCAAAAGCCGCGCGATGCGGGTGTCGGCGACCGCCTGATATCGACGGTCGTGACGATCGTGCCCGTCGCGGATGCGTTCGAATTTGCCGGCTACACCGTCGTCGCGACCGACAACCAGGTTCAGGACATCGCGAAGCTCTCGACGACCAGCGACGCATCGCTCGACGTCAGTTTGGCGCCGCCGATCAAGGCGCTCGGCGATGTCGGCATAGCCGGCAAGGCATCGCGCAGCCACACGACGACCGCCGATATCGTCCAGCAATATGAGAAGCTGAACGTCGATATAGAGCCGAAGACGATGACGATCATCCGGGAAAGCGAGCGGGGCCTCGACGTCGTTGGCAACACGATCATCAATCTGACGATCGTTCCCAAGCAACCGGCAAACGGCGCGGTCGTCATGCAGGTCTTTCTTGCCGTCGGGCAGGACCTTGTTGCCAAGGGGGTGGTACGCTCGGCCAAAACCGCGTCGATCGACCTTGAGAATACGTATCTGTCGCAAAAATGCGCGCTGAAGGCGTCCGTTACGATGCGCTATCTCCTGCGCCACGTCGTATCCGGCAGCGAATATTATACCGAAGGCAAGCAGACGGTCGCGTTGATCGGGGACACGACCAAGGCCGCCATCCACACGTTGGTCCGCGAAGACGAAACCCAACGACCCTTATGGCAGATCGTCGCGGCCGATGGTAAAGGCCTCAGCGTCAAGCCTGTGCTGGGCACGCCGCATATCCTAGTGTTCGACAATTACGCTTGGGCTCAGCAATTTGCCGGTTGGCTCGACCAGAATCGTGCGGGCACGATCGGTAAGGATGGTGTGCTTTTTCAGGTAGGCGCTGCCGCCATCACGTCCAAGCCAAGCGTTAGCCCGTATGTCGTGCCATGCAAGTAATCGTTCGTCGGCGATAGCGTAGTGCGCTCTGATCGGATGGTTGCTTACGTGCCGGAATAAACGAAATGCGTGATTAGGCATTGTCCGAAGTTTCACGTAAAAAGGGCCGGGATCGCTCCCGGCCCTTCTCAACTCTCAGCGGCAGGACGGGAGTAAATCCCGTCCCCGTCTCTGGCATCGTCGGTCGCGGTTGCCCGCGCCGACCGCGCTTTCGCCGTCTCGTGGCTAGCTTTCGCTAGCCACATGTGGCTTACGCGCCAGCAACCTCGGTCGTGTCGACCTTGATGCCTGCACCCATGGTCGACGAGATCGCGACTTTCTGGACGTACTTGCCCTTGGCGCCGGTCGGCTTGGCCTTGACCACTGCGTCGACCAGTGCGTCGAAGTTCGCGCGCAGGTCTTCTGCCGGGAACGACGCCTTGCCGATGCCCGAATGAATGATGCCGGCCTTCTCGACGCGGTATTCGATCTGGCCGCCCTTGGCTGCCTGAACCGCGGCGGCGACGTTCATCGTCACCGTGCCGAGCTTCGGGTTCGGCATCAGGCCCTTCGGACCCAGCACCTTACCGAGGCGACCGACGATGCCCATCATGTCCGGGGTCGCGATGCAGCGATCGAAATCGATCGTGCCACCCTGGATGATTTCCATCAGGTCTTCGGCGCCGACGACGTCTGCGCCTGCTGCGAGGGCTTCCTCAGCCTTCGCGCCGCGGGCGAACACGCCGACGCGGACGGTCTTGCCGGTGCCCTTGGGCAGCGTCACCACGCCGCGGACCATCTGGTCTGCGTGACGCGGATCGACGCCCAGGTTCAGCGCGACTTCGATCGTCTCGTCGAACTTCGACGTGGCGCCCGACCGTGCGAGACCGATGGCCTCGTCGATGCCGTGCAGCTTGACGAGGTCGACCGTGACGGCCTTCTGCTTCTTGCTCAGCTTAGCCATGATCTCAGCCCTCCACCACTTCGAGGCCCATTGCGCGGGCGCTGCCTTCGATGATCTTCGTCGCAGCGTCGATATCGTTGGCGTTGAGGTCCTTCATCTTCGTCGTGGCGATCTCGCTCAGCTGCGAGCGCTTGATCGTGCCGGCGACGACCTTGCCGGGCTCCTTCGAACCCGACTTGAGACCGGCGGCCTCCTTGATCAGGTACGATGCTGGCGGGGTCTTGGTCTCGAACGAGAACGAGCGATCCGCATAGACCGTGATGACGGTCGGGATCGGCATACCCTTCTTCAGTTCGCTCGTGCCGGCGTTGAACGCCTTGCAGAACTCCATGATGTTCACGCCGCGCTGACCCAGCGCAGGCCCGATCGGCGGCGCGGGCTTTGCCTCGCCTGCAGGGACCTGCAGCTTGATGTATCCGGTAATCTTTTTAGCCATGTCACTCTCTTATATTGGGCTTTGAGCGCAACAGCGCCTCGCCCGGTGAGCCTAGCGGTAATGGCGGCTGCCTCTCGGCGACCTCCCGCAATTCCAACAGTGAAGGTGGAAGCCGGCGCGCATACCCCAAAACCCGCAAAGCGGCAACACCCCGCACTTACTTCTCCGCGTCCCTTCTCCTCCGCGCCTCCGCGCGAACCCCGAATCTTCTGCTCCTCTGACTTCTCTTCGCGCCCTCGCGCCTTCGCGTGAACCAATCCTACTAAAGACTGCGCTCCCTTGTTCTCCCGCGAAGGCGCGAGCCCAGTCTGAGTCCCCGCCGTCGCGGGGAAACAAACTCGAAAACCACGCCCCCAGCACAAGCCCCTTGCAATGTAGGATACCGAGGCAGACCCACTAGCGATGGCGCGCCCCTTCACCCCCGACCAGTTCACCCGCCGCCAGGCCGCACAGAACGCTGCGTTCCTCGCCGCCCTCCGCCGCACCGGTAACGCCCGCGAAGCCGCCAGCACGCTCGGCTACAACCGCTCCACCTTCACCAAGCGCCGCGCTGCCCACCCCGCCTTCGCCGCAAAATGGAACGCCGCGCTGGCATTAGCCAACGCTGCCCTAAACATCCCCTCCCGCCTGCGGGAGGGGGCGGGGGAGGGGAGTGCCACGAACGCCCCCGTCTCGACCGTATCCCCCACCACGACAAGAACCGCCAACGGCCGCCTCCAGCTCCGCCGCCCGCCCGCCAACCGCCTCGACCATGCCGCCGAGCAAGCCTTCCTCACAGCGCTATCCGCCACCGCCAACATCCGCCTTTCGGCCGCCGCCGCCGGTTTCAGCCACTCCGCCTTCTACGCCCGCCGCAAAGCCAGCCCCGCCTTCGCCCGCGAGATGCGCCTCGCGCTCGCAGCCGGCTACGAGTCGGTCGAGTTCGCGCTGTTGGCCGGTACCCTGCCGGGCTCGCACGACCATGACGAATGGCGCCACAACGCGTCCCCACCGATCCCGCCGATGACCGCGAACCAGGCGCTCCAGCTCCTCCATCTGCACAACCGGACGGTCCACCTCCAGGAGGAGCCACCGCACATCAAACGCCGCCGCGGCGAATCGAGCGACGCGCACAGCTACCGCCTGTCGGCAATGTACGAAGCCCGCCAAGCCCGCGCCCGCGAAGCCTTCGACATCGCCGAAGTCGCCCGCAACGAACGCGGCGAACCGACGCTGACCAACCCGTATCCGGCGCCGAACCCGGTACGCCTGCCGGCGCTCGATCAGGTCACCGGCTGGAGCAAGGCCGACCCGACAAAGACACCGCATGATCCGGATGTTGCGCTGTTCGGCGGCTGGCGATTGAAAGACTGGACCGCGTAAAAACATCGAAATCGGTTCCAATAATTTCTTCAAAGCTTGGCGGATTTCAGTCTAGCATCTGCCCAATCGGATGGGGGCATCCGACGATATCGGGGGGATCATGCTCAAATCATGCCGTGCGTCGCTTGCGACGCTTACCTTGCTGCTGGCCGCGGCATCGCCAGTTCACGCGCAGGAGAAGACGGGGCTCAAGCCCGGCTTCGTCCTCAAGCCCGGCACCGCCCGGATCGTCCTTATGCGACCGTCGATCAAGGTCGGCGCGCAGTCGACCGGGGGCATGTTCGAGCCCAATGCGGACTGGACCGATCAAGCGAAGGAAAACCTCGCCACGGCGCTCTCGAAGGCGCAGTCCGGGCTTGGTAACAGCGTGGTCGCCTATGCCGAGCCGATCAGCGGCAATCCGGCCAAGGTGGCTGAGTACCAGGAGCTGTTCGGTGCGGTCGCATCGTCGGTGATCGAGTACCAGTTTTTCAAGGGCAATCGTCTACCCACTAAGAAGCGCAAGGATCAGTTCGAATGGGGGCTCGGCCCTGACGTCCGCACGCTGCCCGGCCTCGACAAAGCGGACTATGCGCTGTTCATCACTACCGAGGATCATTTCGGTTCGACCGGACGAAAGGTGTTGCAGGTCTTTGCGGCGCTAGCTCGCGTTCCAGTGACGGCGGGTGTCCATACGTGATATGCCGGCCTCGTCGACCTGCGTACCGGTGAGCTGGTTTGGTTGAATGCAGACAGGCAGATGGGCGGCGATGTCCGTAACGCGGAGGGGGCAGACAAGCGCGTGCGGCAGTTGTTGGAAGGCTTCCCAGGAAAACCGGTAGAAGCTCCGATCGCTGCGCCTGCTCCTGCCATCGCTTCGGCGCACTGACATGCGGATCCCTATGGTCGGCCTTCTGCTCGCGACCGCGATCGGTACGTCTGCGCTCGCCGCGGACAAGCGCCTGCCGCTACCGACCTACACGCAGGCCTACACCCCGACGACGGTCGACGAGCGCGGGATATGGATGGAGGCGGACGAACGCGAGCGAGTGCAGCGTGACTCCCGGTCGCTGGTCAAGGATCCGGCGCTCAACGCCTATGTCCGCAGCGTGCTGTGCCGGACCGTCGGCGAGGACCGGTGCCGATCGGTTCGGCTCTATATCGACGAGGTGCCGGCGTTCAACGCGTACATGACGCCCAATGGCGCGATGGTGGTGTGGACCGGACTGCTGCTCCGTGTCCGCAGCGAAGCCGAGCTTGGTGCGATCCTCGGCCACGAGTTCGGCCACTTCGAACTCCGGCATTCGCTCAAGGATTTCAAGAGCCACCGCACGGGCACCGACCTGATGGCGTGGGCGTCGATCCTCGTCCGTAACAGTGCCAACATTCAGTACGCCACGGTTGGCCAGATGTACGCCTTCAGCCGGGATCAGGAGCGCGAGGCCGACATGACGGGCTTCCAGTATCTCGCACGCTCGCAATATCCGTCATCGGCCGCCGCCGACGTCTGGGAGCATGTCATGGGCGAAGCCGATGCGACCGCGATCGGCCGCAGGGGCAGGGCGCAACACAAATACGTCGCAGGCGTCTTTGCTACCCATCCGACCGATCTGGCGCGCGCCACGTATTTGCGCGCAGCGTCGATCGAGGCGCATGACGTCAAGCCTGCGGTCGTCGATACGCATCAGGCGGCGATGGCGAAATGGCTCCCGGTCTTCCTCAACGACCAGATCAAGCTCAACGACTTCGGTGGCAGCGAGTATCTGCTCGCCTACCTGGCCGAGGGCAATGGGTGGACGACGCCGCTGCTGTGCGCGCGGGGCGATCTCTATCGCGAGCGCGGCAATCCCCGCGACCTCGTCAGTGCTGCGCAATTCTACCAGGAGGCGATCAGCAAGGGCGACGCGCCGCCCGAGGCGTATCGCGGCTTGGGCCTGTCGCTGCTCCGCAGCCAGCAGGTTGCCGAGGGCCAGGCCGCGCTCGCGACGTATCTCCGCCTCAAGCCAGCCGCGACCGACGCCGCGCTCATCGCCACGCTGATTTCGTAAGAAGGATGACCATGTCCAAGAACCTAGCCGTGCTTGCCGCGGTCGCATCGCTCGCGCTCGCGGCCCCCGTCGCGGCCGGCAACAAGCTCATCTCGGCCGGCCAGCGCATCGCCGTCGCCAAGTCGGCGATGACCGTGCAGCCGGGCGCGGAGTGGAACAAGCTCTCGGAGCGCCCCGGTCGCAATGCCGAAACCTGGACGCAGGACGGTGACGAACTGAACGACCTGAGCTTCTATGGTAGCATCGAGTCCGGCCGGCCGCTGTTCCGCGAGATCGACAAGAAGAACAAGCCGTTGCCGAAGGTCTCGGCGACGATGCTGATCACCGATATCCCGGTGCTGCTCGAAAACAGCTACCGCATCGCGCGCGACGCATCGTCGATGGCGATCGACACGATCGCGCCGATCCAGTTCGCCGGCAGCAAGGGCGTGCGTTTCACCTACACCTTCTCGAAGCAGAACGAGACGCTGCAACGGCGCGGTGAAGCACGCGGTGCGGTGATTGGCGGGAAGCTGTATCTGGTGACGTACGAGGCGCCGAGTTTGTATTACTACGACCGCAGCGCTGCGCCGGCTCAGGCGGTGGCGGATAGCGTTCGGTTTTGAGGCGCGCGATCTGTCGTCAGTTGTCCCGACCGGACATAGGCACGGTCTAGGGCGATCACTACGCCTGCCTTGTTCTCCCGCGAAGGCGGGAGCCCAGTCTGGATCCCCGCCTTCGCGGGGAAACAAGCCTTATGTGTCGACACGAACTAAACGGTAACGCGACGCGGGAGTAAATCCCGCGTCGTCGGCCGGGCCGTTGGCCCGCCGGCCGGGCTGGCGCCGTCTCGCAATTAGCCTTGGGCTAATCGCGTGCGGCTTGGCCTTACTTGCTGCGCTCGACCTGCTCGAACTCGAGCTCCACAGGCGTCGCACGCCCGAAGATCGACACCGAAACCTTGACGCGGCTGCGGTCGAAGTCGAGTTCTTCGACGAGCCCGTTGAAGGTCGCGAACGGGCCGTCGAGGACCTTGACCTGGTCGCCGATCTCGTAGTCGACCTTGACCTTCTGCTTGGGCGCAGCGGCGGCTTCTTCCTTGCTGTTGAGCATCCGCGTGGCTTCCGCCTCGCTGATCGCCTGCGGCTTGCCCATGCTGCCGAGGAAGCCGGTGACCTTCGGCGTGTTCTTCACGAGGTGATACACGTCGTCGTTCATGTTCAGCTTGGCGAGCACGTAGCCCGGCATGAACTTGCGCTCGACCGCGATCTTCTTGCCGCGACGGGCTTCCGTCGTAGTTTCGGTCGGGACTTCGATCTGCTCGACGAGCTGTTCGAGACCCATCCGGGTCGCCTCGGCCATGATCGAGTCGCGGACCTTGCCCTCGAAGCCCGAATAGGCGTGAATGATGTACCAGCGCGCCATGACGGAACCTTGCTTACTGAGCGAGTTTGAGGAGGGCGGAGACGATCGCTTGCAGGATCGAGTCGACGCCCAGGAAAAACAGCGCGAGGATCGTCGTCATGATCACCACCATCACGCCGGTCATGACCGTCTCGCGACGCGTCGGCCACGTGACCTTCGCGGTCTCGTTGCGGACCTGCTGGATGAATTCGAGGGGGGACGTCTTCGCCACGATGTTCTTCGAACCCGCTGATTGAGAAACTGAGATGCGAGACATAGACCCACTAGCCGCTCCCTGTGAAGGGCCGCGGCGACAGGTCCGTTCTCGCTGTCGGAAGCGCGGCAGATAGCTGCCGTCACAGGTGAAAGCAAGTGCGCGGCAGGAGAGGGGCGGGCGTCGTATCGAAAGCCACACGGCGGGGGCCGGCAGAAGTGGCGGGGGAGAGCGCTTGGGTCACTCGATCCCCCGCACGATCGTCTTGCCGGTGCCGGTTTGACCGGCGGCTCCGCTCCCACGGTTTCTATTTATCGTTCGGCTTGACGACGGCACGGATGGTGTACGCGCGATCGAGACCAAAAAAAAGGCCGGTACAAGACCGGCCGTAAAAGTTTTTAGGAGAGGATGCCTGAAAGGCCTGATCGTTGTGCATCGCAGCACATCATAGATCAATTGCGAAAATTGCATTATGGAATGCAGTTTCTGCAATCGCAATGGACGCGCGAAAGCGGCGGGAGCAACCGCCGTGATTTTGCAGGGAATTTAAAGGGGGTGGCAGGAGTGCTCGGATTCGAACCGAGGGCCTTCGGTTTTGGAGACCGACGCTCTAACCAACTGAGCTACACTCCTACACGGACGCGCCCCTTACCCAGCGTTTTCGCGAAGGGCAAGCGTCTCGCGTGCAATTCGTTCGGGAACCATGATCGCGACGATCACCCGTTGGACGATCCGTTATTTGCTCGTTAACCGTAAAGCCGTCTCGTTGGATCCAGGAAAGCGTAATCGTATGAAGGCGGGATTGATGATGCTGGCGCTGCCGGTTGCGGCGTTGCTCATGGGGGCGGGGCCGGTCCCGCAGGTGCCTGACCTGGGGCCGCAGCTCGAACGCTTCACCTACCCGTGGCCGGTCCAGACAATGGAAGTCGATATCGTCGGCACGCCTGCGCAGATGGCGTTCATGGATATCGCGCCGCAGCGACCCAATGGTCGCACCGTCGTCCTGCTCCACGGCAAGAACTTTTGCGGCGCGACCTGGGGCAGCACCGCGCGGGCGCTGAGCGAAGTCGGCTACCGGGTGATCGTTCCCGACCAGATCGGCTTCTGCAAATCGTCCAAACCCCGGGCGGCGCAGTATAGCTTCGAGATGCTGGCGACGTTCACCAAGCGACTGCTCGAATCGCGTGGCATTACGCGGGCGACGATCGTCGGGCATTCAATGGGCGGCATGCTCGCGATGCGGTACGCCATTCTCTACCCGGCGTCGGTCGATAAGCTGGTGCTCGTCAATCCGCTCGGGCTGAAGGATCGCGGCGAGGAGGGCGTGCCCTATACCAACGTCGACACGCTCTGGGCGAACGAGAAGAAGACGAGCTACGCCTCGATCAAGGCGTACCAGCTGGAGAACTATTACCACGGCGTATGGAAGCCATCCTATGATCGCTGGGTCTGGATGCAGGCTGGCATGTACCAAGGGGCAGGGCGCGACTCCGTTGCGCTCGCGCAGGCCAAGACCAGCGAGATGATCAAGACGCAACCGGTCGCGCACGAACTCTACCGGATCACGCCTTCGACGACCTTGATAATCGGGACGCTGGACAAGACGGCGTTCGGCCGGGCGCAGGCGCCGGCGAACTTGCGCAAGTTTCTCGAACCGGTGCCGATGATCGCGCCGCGGGCGGTGAAGCAGATGCCGAATGCGAACCTGGTGATGCTCGAGGGGCTGGGCCACTCGCCGCAGGTCGAGGATCCTGCGCGATTCGAGAAGACGCTGCTTGCTGTGCTCGGGACGCGTTCGCGGTAGAGCGGGCCGGGCGATCCTCCCCCCGCCAGGGGGAGGTGGCTGGCGCTTGCCAGACGGAGGGGGAGGGGGCGAGAACGCAGGTTTCGTGTTCCTCCCCCTTCGTCACCTGCGGTGCCACCCCCCCCCTTGGCGGGGGAGGATGAGAGAAGTGTCGTCGTCGGACTTACGTGAGCCATTGTCTCCGCCCACGAAGCCAATCCTTCGCCAGCCCCATCCGATTCCAACCCGTTGACCTCGATCGACTCCTGACCTATAGGCGCGGCCTGTTCTTCGGGAGTGTTTCCCGCCGGGCATGCTTGAACATTGCTGGATGCATTCCAGGACCTGAGGAGCGCTCCCGCGTTCCTATGGTCCTTTTTGTATTCTCAGGCGCCTCATGGCTCCAGCAAAGTAACCACTTGAAAGGTGAAGGCTTCAATGCCGACGATCAACCAGCTGGTCCGCAAGGGCCGCGATCCGCAGAAGGCCAAGTCGAAGGTCCCTGCGATGGAAGCAAATCCGCAGAAGCGTGGCGTTTGCACGCGCGTCTACACGACGACCCCGAAGAAGCCGAACTCGGCTCTGCGCAAGGTGGCCAAGGTTCGCCTGACCAACCAGCGCGAAGTCATCAGCTACATTCCGGGCGAGGGCCACAATCTTCAGGAGCATTCGGTTGTCCTGATCCGTGGCGGTCGTGTCCGCGATCTTCCCGGTGTTCGCTATCACGTCCTGCGCGGCGTGCTCGATACACAGGGTGTGAAGGACCGGCGTCAGTCGCGTTCCAAGTACGGCGCCAAGCGTCCGAAGTGATCATGCCGGGGGCATGATCATCCCGGATAAGATCGCTTTAGGCGATCTTATCCGGGATCCACGCCTCGGAAGTTACGAAGCTTAGTAAGCCCCGGACGTGTTCCGGAACCGGCTGAAGTCTACAAGGAAATTGAAATGGCACGTCGTCGTCGTCCCGAAAAGCGGGTCATCCTGCCTGATCCCAAGTTCGGGGATGAGGTTCTGTCGAAGTTCATGAACAGCGTCATGCTGGACGGCAAGAAGTCCGTCGCAGAGCTGATCGTGTACGGTGCATTCGAAACCGTCGAGAGCCGCGCCAAGCGCGATCCGATCGGCGTTTTCCACGATGCGCTGAACAACGTGAAGCCGGGCATCGAAGTCCGTTCGCGCCGCGTCGGTGGTGCAACGTACCAGGTGCCGGTCGAGGTTCGTCCCGAGCGTGCACAGGCGCTGGCGATTCGCTGGCTGATCGGTGCGGCGCGTTCGCGCAGCGAGAACACGATGGCCGCGCGGCTGTCGGGTGAGCTGATGGATGCCGCCAACAACCGTGGCAACGCGGTCAAGAAGCGTGAAGATACGCACCGGATGGCGGAAGCCAACCGTGCATTCTCGCACTACCGCTGGTAACAGCGGGCTTCCTGCCGCTGGTAACAGCGGGCTTTGAAGCCTAGCATTGCTATCCGTGTGACGGGCGGTCTTTCGCCTGTCATGCAAACACCTATATATTGGGGAGCCGGCACGTTCGGCTCCCCATATCCTTAAGGAAGCACGATCATGGCCCGCAGCCATCCGCTCGACCGTTACCGCAACATCGGCATCATGGCGCACATCGACGCCGGTAAGACGACGACGACCGAGCGCATCCTCTATTACACCGGCAAGTCCTACAAGATCGGCGAAGTGCATGAAGGCACCGCGACGATGGATTGGATGGAGCAGGAGCAGGAGCGCGGGATCACGATCACGTCGGCTGCGACCACCTGCAAGTGGCGCGCCGAAGAAGGTAAGGGTGAAGAGCACCTTATCAACATCATCGACACGCCCGGCCACGTCGACTTCACGATCGAAGTCGAGCGTTCGCTTCGCGTGCTCGATGGCGCGGTCGCATGCTTCGACGGCGTTGCCGGCGTCGAGCCGCAGTCCGAGACCGTGTGGCGTCAGGCCGACAAGTACGGCGTGCCGCGCATGTGCTTCGTTAACAAGCTCGACCGCACCGGCGCCGATTTCTACTTCTGCGTGAACTCGATCATCGATCGTCTCGGTGCGCGTCCGGCCGTGCTGTATCTTCCGATCGGCATGGAAGGCGGCTTCAAGGGTCTCGTCGATCTCGTCGAGAACCGCGCGATCATCTGGCTCGAAGAGAGCCTGGGCGCGAAGTTCGAATATGCCGAGATCCCGGAGGATCTGGTCGAGAAGGCCGCGAAGTATCGCAGCGAGCTGATCGAGATGGCCGTCGAGCAGGACGATGCCCTCATGGAGGCCTATCTCGAAGGTAACGAGCCGAGCGTCGCCGACCTCAAGAAGCTGATCCGCAAGGGTACGCTCAGCATGGCGTTCGTCCCCGTCGTTTGCGGTTCGGCGTTCAAGAACAAGGGCGTTCAGCCCCTGCTCGACGCCGTGGTCGACTATCTGCCTTCGCCGCTCGACGTTCCCGCGATCCAGGGTCTGAAGCTCGACGGCGTGACGCCGGACGAGCGTCCTTCGTCGGACGAGGTTCCGTTCTCGGCGCTGGCGTTCAAGATCATGAACGATCCGTTCGTCGGTACGCTGACCTTCGCCCGCATCTACTCGGGCAAGCTGGAGACCGCATCGCAGGTCACCAACTCGGTCAAGGACAAGAAGGAAAAGGTCGGTCGCATGCTGCTGATGCATGCGAACAGCCGTGAGGACATCCAGGAGGCTTTCGCTGGCGACATCGTCGCTCTCGCGGGTCTCAAGGATACCACGACCGGTGACACGCTCTGCGCGATGAACGCACCGATCATCCTCGAGCGGATGGAATTCCCCGAGCCCGTGATCGAGCTGTCGGTGGAGCCGAAGACCAAGGCCGACCAGGAGAAGATGGGCGTCGCGCTCAATCGTCTCGCACGCGAGGATCCTTCATTCCGCGTGTCGTCGGACCCCGAGTCGGGCCAGACCATCATCAAGGGCATGGGCGAGCTCCATCTCGAGATCCTGGTCGATCGCATGAAGCGTGAGTTCAAGGTCGAGGCGAACGTCGGCGCTCCTCAGGTCGCATATCGCGAGTATCTGAAGAAGCCGGTCGACGTCGACTACACGCATAAGAAGCAGTCGGGTGGTACCGGCCAGTTCGGTCGCGTGAAGGTCAAGGTCACGCCGGGCGAGCGCGGTTCGGGCATCACGTTCAAGGACGAGATCAAGGGCGGCAACATTCCGAAGGAATATCTGCCGGCGATCGAGAAGGGCTTCCGCGAGACCGCGGCGACCGGTTCGCTGGTTGGCTTCCCGATCATCGATTTCGAGATCGTGCTGTATGACGGCGCGTATCACGACGTCGACTCGTCGGCTCTGGCGTTCGAAATCTGTGCGCGTGGCGCGATGCGCGAAGTGGCACAGAAGTCGGGCATCACGCTGCTCGAGCCGGTCATGAAGGTCGAGGTCGTCACCCCGGAGGATTATCTGGGCGACGTCATCGGCGACATGAACAGCCGACGTGGCCAGATCCAGGGCACCGACAGCCGTGGTAATGCGCAGACGGTCGAGGCGATGGTCCCGTTGGCCAACATGTTCGGCTATGTGAACTCGCTGCGCTCGTTCACGCAGGGTCGCGCGCAGTACTCGATGCAGTTCTCGCACTATGACGAAGTGCCGCAGAACGTCGCTGACGAGGTGAAGGCTAAGCTGGCGTAAGCCCGAGGCGCACTGAGCCAGGTTTTCCTGGCTCGGAGACGCCGAAAGGCCGGCCGGCTTCGGTCAGCGACCGAAGTTCGACGACGCGGAATTTACTTCCGCGTCGGCCTCTCCCCAACCAGGGGCTGGCGCAACGCTTTAACAGCCGCTATTGGGCCGCGTTCGCGCGGTTCCCGGGGTGGCACCGGAATACGAATCAGAAGGTAGGAAACAATGGCCAAGGCAAAATTTGAGCGGAACAAGCCGCATCTCAACATCGGCACCATCGGTCACGTCGATCATGGCAAGACGTCGCTCACCGCTGCGATCACGAAGGTTCTGGCAGAGACGACCGGCGGTACCGCTGTCGACTTCGCCAACATCGACAAGGCTCCCGAGGAGCGCGAGCGCGGCATCACGATCTCGACCGCACACGTCGAGTACGAGACGGCCAACCGTCACTACGCGCACGTCGATTGCCCGGGCCACGCCGATTATGTGAAGAACATGATCACCGGCGCAGCCCAGATGGACGGCGCGATCCTCGTCGTTTCGGCGACCGATGGCCCGATGCCACAGACCCGTGAGCACATCCTGCTCGCACGCCAGGTCGGCGTGCCCGCAATGGTCGTGTTCATGAACAAGGTCGATCTGGTCGACGACGAGGAAATCCTCGAGCTGGTCGAGATGGAAATCCGCGAGCTGCTCAGCTCGTACGACTTCCCGGGCGACGACATCCCCGTCATCAAGGGTTCGGCTACCTGCGCACTGTCGGGTTCGAACCAAAAGCTCGGCGCCGACGCCGTCACCGAGCTGATGCAGGCTGTAGACGACTACATCCCGCAGCCAGAGCGTCCGCTCGACAAGCCGTTCATGATGCCGATCGAGGACGTGTTCTCGATCTCGGGTCGTGGTACGGTCGTCACCGGCCGCGTCGAGACCGGCATCGTCAAGGTTGGCGAGGAAGTCGAGATCGTCGGCATCCATCCAACCGTCCGCAAGACCACGGTCACGGGCGTCGAGATGTTTCGCAAGCTGCTCGACCAGGGCCAGGCTGGCGATAACGTCGGCGCGCTGATCCGCGGCGTTGCACGCGACGAAGTCGAGCGTGGCCAGGTGCTCTGCAAGCCAGGCACGATCAAGCCGCACACCGACTTCAACTCGGAAGTGTACGTGCTGTCGAAGGAAGAGGGTGGCCGTCACACGCCGTTCTTCGCCAACTACCGTCCGCAGTTCTACTTCCGTACGACGGACGTGACCGGCACCGTCGAGCTGCCTGAGGGCACCGAGATGGTCATGCCAGGCGACAACGTGTCGCTCGGCATCAAGCTGATCGCACCGATCGCCATGGACGTGGGCCAGCGCTTCACGATCCGCGAAGGCGGCCGTACCGTCGGTGCAGGCGTCGTGAGCCAGATCGACAAGTAAGCATCTTCTCCTTCGGGAGGTGATCGAAAAGAGCCCGGCTTCTCGCGAGAGAGGCCGGGCTTTTTTGTGTCCTATTCAGGTTCAGCTTCCCAGGGGACCGTCTGGTTCGGGGTGGGCGACTGGTTGTAAGATACCGCCCGAGGCGGCAATCTTCTACCGTGCCAGTTACGGTGGTAGTCTTCATATCTCGTCAATGTTGCGAGGGCCGAGTTATGCCGAAGACTGCACGAAACTCCGAAATCTCGGGTTTTCACAAGGCTATAACGGCGGAACTCAGCGCCGTACCCAGGCGGCTGATTAGAACGAAGCTCGCTGCATTGATTGAGCAGAAGGTGCCCGACGTACCCAAGGGGTTTGCGGAAGCTCTCGCTGATCATATTCTTGCTAAAAATAAAGAGCCGTTTGAATTTGATAACGAGGATGAACGAGAAGTTTCCGTCGATATTACGGCGGCCGATATCGATTTGATCGGTACGGAGGTGCGCTCGTTTGTGACGGACGAGATACCGGAGATTGTAACCAAAATTATCGACGATGCTGCGAGCGCCATCCTCGAAACCCTCAACCGGGACTGGCCAGCCCAGCGCGATTGGCAGAGGGTGACGACCGAAGGTTTTAAGGAGCGGCTTGAGGATCGGTGGGGTCGCGGGTTTGATATCTTGCGGATGATGTACACCATCGCAAAAGAGATTGGCGGCATAGCAAATCAGCGGCGACGGCGCTCTCGAGCGAAACGGAATCTTGTTCTACAGGATACTATTACACATCTACACATCCGTGCCTGCCAGGTGGTCGCCGAAATATTGTGTTTGATGGAAAACGGCTTCGCTGACGGTGCAATCGCGAGATGGCGGACATTACACGAAATTACTGTAGTCGCGGCGGTGATTGCACACTTCGGTGAAGATTTGGCCGTGCGATATCGCGCCCATGAAGCGGTTGAGGCAAAACGGGCAATGGACCGTTACCAGGTAAGTCATGCCGCCTTAGGGCTCTCGCCGTTCGGGCAAAAAGATACCCGCGAAGTCGAGGACCATTATCAAGCTGCGCTTGCCCTGTACGGGGACCGATTTGGTTCTGAATATGGGTGGGCGGGTTGCCATCTTGATCTCAAAAAGCCTCGGTTCATCGACCTTGAGAAAGCGGCAGGCAAGCTTGAGATGAGGCCGTATTATGGTTTGGCAAGTTACAATGTTCACGCGAGTGCGATGGGTATCGCGTTTCGTTTAGGCTTGCCGCGTGAACTCGCCGGTCCGACCGGCCTCGCGGGTGCAAGTAATACGGGGTTTGTGGATCCGGCGCAGAACGCCGCTTTCGATATCGCGTTCATGACCAGTTTGATACTCAGGCCTCATAACATCGATGACATGATCCAGCTTAAGATACTTCTCCTCCTGCGCGGCAAAATTGCAGCCGAGCTGACCGCTGCTGATAGGCGAATCGAGAAGGAGCATCGGGCACATTTGCGGGCAGGGCGCGCGCAGTGAATTGGGCCTCTGGTCGAGCCTTAAGCTGGCAGAGCGTATCGCGGTAAGAGGGTGTCATAGGCATCGGTGTCGTACCAGTGGGATGCGCGCTCGCGATAAGGGGTGAAAAACCCTCTCCCGCCAGTTGCGTTTTCGCCGACTCTCCCGTAATGGCCCGCCTTCGGTTTAAACATCAACCAGCAAGAGCCCGGAAACGGGCCCGCTCTTTCGCATCGGTAGGGACTATGGACAGCAATATCCGCATTCGTCTGAAGGCGTTCGATCACCGTGTGCTCGATCAGGCCACTGGCGACATCGCCGACACCGCACGCCGCACCGGCGCGCTCATCCGCGGTCCGATTCCCCTTCCGACGCGCATCGAAAAGTTCACCGTGAACCGCGGCCCGCACATCGACAAGAAGTCGCGCGAGCAGTTCGAGGTGCGCACGTACAAGCGTATGCTGGATATCGTCCAGCCGACGCCGCAGACGGTCGATGCGCTGATGAAGCTGGACCTCGCCGCTGGCGTTGACGTCGAGATCAAGCTCGCCTAAGGGCTGGCGCGGCGCGGTCGACCGGTAACGGTCCCGCGCCGTTCGACATTGGGATACCGCCGTCGGTGAAAACCGACGGGGCAGCGTCCCCCGTCACGCTTCCGCACTCGCGGAAGCACCAGCCCGGGACGGGGGCACGTTTCGTATATACCGGGCTGAACCGACTCCATTCAGGGCTTTTGCCGGGGATGGGGTCAGGTGGACGCATCATGGAGCTCGCTCCGGACATGGTCCGCAAGCCCCCGAGGAATAGTCCGACGGGGCCTCTGTCTAGGAAGGGACAAGATCATGCGTACTGGCGTGATCGCGAAGAAGATGGGGATGACCCGCCTGTTCCAGGAAGATGGTCGGCACGTGCCGGTCACCGTTCTGGCACTCGAAGGCAATCAGGTCGTTTCCGTTCGCGAAATGGATCGTGACGGCTACACTGCCGTCCAGCTTGGTGCAGGTGTCGCCAAGTCGAAGAATGTCGCAAAGCCGCAGCGCGGCCATTTCGGCAAGGCCGAAGTGGAGCCCAAGGCTGTCGTCCATGAGTTCCGCGTGAACGCAGACGGCTTGCTCGACGTTGGGGCCGAGATCTCGGCCGACCATTACGTCGCAGGCCAGATCGTCGATATCCAGGGCAAGACCCAGGGTAAGGGCTTCCAGGGCGGCATGAAGCGTTGGGGCTTCGGCGGTCTGCGGGCAACCCACGGCGTGTCGGTCTCGCACCGTTCGCTCGGTTCGACCGGTCAGCGCCAGGATCCGGGCAAGGTCTTCAAGAACAAGAAGATGGCCGGCCACATGGGCGACAAGTATCGCACCCAGCAGAACCTCGAGATCGTGTCGACGGACGTCGAGCGTGGTCTCTTGTTCGTCAAGGGTTCGGTTCCTGGCTCCAAGGGCGGCTGGCTCTTCGTCAAGGACTCGGTGAAGGTCGCGCGCCACGCCGACGCACCGTTCCCCGCCGGTCTCAAGACCGCAAACAGCAACACCGCAGCAGACACGCCGGCCGAAACGACCGACGCACCTGCAGCCGACGGCCAGGAGGGCTGAGCGTGAAGATCAAGGTTTCATCTTTCGCCGGCACTGACGCAGCGGACATCGAGCTCAACGACGAGGTCTTCGGCCTCGATCCGCGCGCCGACATCCTGCACCGTGTCGTCACCTGGCAGCTCGAGAAGCGTCGCGAGACGGCTCGTGGCACCCGTGAGCGCGCAGACGTCGCACGCACCGGCAAGAAGTTCGGTCGCCAGAAGGGCGGCGGTACGGCTCGTCACGGCGATCGTCGCGCACCTGTGTTCATCGGTGGTGGTAAGGCTCACGGCGCACGCGTCCGTGACTTCAACCCTTCGCTGAACAAGAAGGTTCGCTCGCTCGGCCTGCGCATGGCTCTCAGCAGCCACGCCAAGGCGGGTTCGCTGGTCATCATGGACAGCCTGGCTGTCGAGGGTGGCAAGACCAAGACGCTGCAGGGCGATCTCGCAAAGCTCGGCTTCGGCAAGCGTGCGCTCGTCATCGACGGCGACATGGTCGACACCAGCTTCGCATTCGCTGCGGGCAACCTGTACGAAGTGAACGTGATGCCGGCTGCCGGCGCGAACGTTTACGACATCCTGAAGCATGACACGCTGGTGCTGACGCGCGCCGCTGTCGAAAAGCTGGAGGCGCGCTTCCATGGCTAAGAAGCAGAAGGCGGGCATCGATAATCGTCATTACGACGTTATCTTGGCCCCGCACATCACCGAGAAGACGACGACCCTGTCGGAGTTCAACGCGGTTGTGTTCAAGGTATCGAATGATGCCACGAAGCCCGAGATCAAGGCGGCCGTAGAGGCGCTGTTCGACGTGAACGTCGTCGGCGTGAACACGCTCGTCCAGAAGGGCAAGACCAAGAAGTGGAAGGGCACGAACTACTCGCGCTCCGACATGAAAAAGGCAATCGTGACGTTGAAGGACGGTCAGTCCATCGACGTGACGACGGGGATCTGAGGCCATGGCACTCAAGCATTATAATCCGACATCGCCGGCACGCCGCGGTCTCATCCTGGTCGATAAGTCGTCGCTCTGGAAGGGTCGCCCCGTCAAGGCGCTGACCGAAGGTAAGCACAAGACCGGCGGTCGTAATAACAAGGGCCATGTGACCTCGCGCGGCATCGCCGGCGGTCACAAGCAGAAGTACCGCTACATCGACTTCAAGCGTCGCAAGTGGGACGTCGAAGGCACTGTCGAGCGGATCGAGTATGATCCCAATCGCACCGCGTTCATCGCCCTGGTCAAGTACCCGGACGAAGAACTCGCCTACATCCTGGCGCCTCAGCGTCTGGCCGTCGGCGACAAGGTCCTCGCGGCCAAGAAGACCGACGTGAAGCCAGGCAATGCCATGGAACTCGGTCAGATGCCGGTCGGCACCATCGTCCACAACGTGGAGATGAAGCCGATGAAGGGTGGCCAGATCGCCCGTTCGGCCGGCACGTACGTGCAGGTCGTCGGTCGCGACAAGGGCATGGTGATGGTCCGCCTGAACTCGGGCGAGCAGCGCTACATCCGCAGCGATTGCATGGCGACGGTTGGCGCGGTCTCGAACCCCGACAACCAGAACCAGAACCTGGGCAAGGCAGGCCGTTCGCGCTGGATGGGTATCCGTCCTCTGACGCGCGGCGTCGCCAAGAACCCGGTCGACCATCCGCATGGCGGTGGTGAAGGCCGTACCTCGGGTGGCCGTCATCCGGTTACGCCTTGGGGCAAGCCGACGAAGGGTGCGCGCACGCGTCATAACAAGTCGACCGACAAGATGATCATCCGGTCGCGTCATTCGACGAAGAGGAAGGGCTAACATGGCTCGTTCAGTCTGGAAGGGCCCCTTCGTGGACCTTCATCTGCTCAAGAAGGCAGAAACCGCCCAGGACACCAACGCGCGTTCGCCGATCAAGACCTGGTCGCGTCGCTCGACGATCCTGCCGTCGTTCGTGGGTCTCACGTTCAACGTCTATAACGGCCGCAAGTTCGTGCCCGTCTCGGTCAACGAAGACATGGTCGGCATGAAGCTCGGTGAGTTCGCGCCCACGCGCTACTTCCCCGGCCACTCCGCCGACAAGAAGGGCAAGCGCTGATGTCTAAGCAAGTCAGCCCGCGCAAGGTCGCGGACAACGAGGCGCTTTCGGTCGGTACGCAGATCCGTGGTTCCGCGCAGAAGCTCGGCCTCGTGGCTGCGCTGATCCGTGGCAAGAAGGTCGGCGATGCGATGAACATCCTCGCCTTCTCGACCAAGGGCATGGCGATCGAAGCGCGCAAGGTGCTGGCCTCGGCCATCGCCAACGCCGAGAACAACCATAACCTCGATGTCGACGCACTCGTCGTCGCCGAGGCTTCGGTCGGCAAGTCGATCACGATGAAGCGCTTCGCTACCCGCGGCCGCGGCAAGTCGACCCGCATTCTCAAGCCATTCAGCCGTCTGCGCATCGTCGTGCGCGAGCAGGAAGAAGCATAATGGGTCAGAAGAGCAACCCCATCGGTCTGCGTCTGCAGATCAACCGTACCTGGGATAGCCGCTGGTACGCCGAAGGCGCCGACTATGGTCGGCTCCTGCTCGAGGATCTCAAGATCCGCGCATTCATCATGAAGACGCTGCCACAGGCCGCGATCTCCAAGGTGGTCATCGAGCGTCCGGCCAAGCTGGCCCGCATCTCCATCTTCGCTGCACGCCCCGGCGTGATCATCGGCAAGAAGGGTGCGGACATCGAGAAGCTGCGTTCGACGATCGGCAAGATGACGTCGTCGACCGTGTCGCTGAACATCGTCGAGATCCGCAAGCCGGAAGTCGATGCGCGTCTCGTCGCGCAGGGCATCGCCGACCAGCTCGAGCGTCGTATCGCCTTCCGTCGCGCCATGAAGCGTGCGGTCCAGTCGGCGATGCGTCTCGGTGCCGAGGGCATCCGGGTGAACTGCGGTGGCCGTCTTGGCGGCGCCGAGATCGCACGGTCGGAGAGCTATCGTGAGGGTCGGGTTCCGTTGCACACGCTGCGCGCGAACATCGATTATGCCGAGGCTACGGCGCATACGTCCTACGGCGTTTGCGGCGTGAAGGTCTGGGTCTTCAAGGGCGAGATTCTCGGCAACGATCCGACGTCGTACGACCGCATCATGATGGAGGCTCAGACCTCCGGCGTGCGGCCGCAGCGCGACGATCGTCGCTAAGGGGCAGGAACAGACATGCTGCAACCAAAAAAGACCAAGTTCCGGAAGGCCTTCAAGGGCAAGATTTCGGGCGACGCCAAGAGTGGCTTCTCGCTCAATTTCGGCTCCTATGGCCTCAAGGCGATGGAACCCGACCGGATCACCGCACGCCAGATCGAGGCGGCCCGCCGCGCGATCACGCGTCACATGAAGCGCCAGGGGCGTTTGTGGATCCGCATTTTCCCAGACCTTCCGGTCTCGGGAAAGCCAGCCGAAGTCCGCATGGGTAAGGGCAAGGGCGCGCCGGAATACTGGGCCGCTCGCGTCAAGCCGGGTCGGATCCTGTTCGAGCTCGACGGCGTCGACGGCAAGATCGCCGCCGAGGCGTTCGAGCGGGCGGCCATGAAGCTGCCGATCAAGGTAAAGGTCGTTGCCCGCCTGGGTGACACCTCGCATCTGGGAGGCGAGTAAGATCATGGCTCGTATCGACGACATGAAGACCAAGAGCGACGACCAGTTGTCGGAGTCGCTCGGCGAACTGAAGCGCGAGCAGTTCAACCTGCGCTTCCAGGCCGCCACGAACCAGCTCGAAAAGCCGAGCCGCGTTCGTGAGGTCCGCCGCGACATTGCTCGCATCAAGACCCTGCAGGCTCAGCGCACCAGCGCTGAAGCCGCGAAGTAAGGAACGTATCATGCCGAAGCGCGTGCTGACCGGTCTGGTCGTGTCCGACAAGGGCGACAAGACGGTGGTCGTGAACGTCGAGCGTAAGGTGAAGCACCCGCTCTACGGGAAGATCATCCGTCGCTCGAAGAAGTATCATGCTCATGACGAGAGCAACGAGTTCAAGCAGGGCGAGACCGTGCGGATCGAAGAGACCGCACCGATCTCCAAGCTGAAGACCTGGAAGGTGATCGAGCGGGTCAACACCCACGCGACGCCGGAGCGGGCTTCGGCCGAGGGCTGAATCAAACATGAGGGCAGGGGGGCAACTCCCTGCGCTCTTGTTTTCGTAAACTGGAACGGCTAAGCGGCCGCTCCTCCCCGCTGCGGTTCGTCCGTGGCGGGGTGATTTTTTAGGCGGGGTTCGGTCGGTATCGACCCCAGAGACAGAGAAGGGATACGGATCCATGATCCAGATGCAGTCCAATCTCGACGTCGCTGACAACAGCGGCGCGAAGCGGGTGCAGTGCATCAAGGTGCTTGGGGGTTCCAAGCGTCGTGTTGCAGGCGTTGGCGACATCATCGTCGTCAGCATCAAGGAAGCGCAGCCACGTGGCCGTGTGAAGAAGGGCGACGTTCACCGCGCGGTGATCGTGCGTACCGCCAAGGATATCCGCCGTGCAGACGGTACGGTCATCCGCTTCGACGGCAATGCCGCGGTGCTGGTCAACAAGAACGAGGAGCCGATCGGCACCCGTATCTTCGGCCCAGTCGTTCGCGAGCTGCGCGGCAAGAAGCACATGAAGATCATCAGCCTCGCGCCGGAGGTGCTGTAATGGCGTCGCAGCGTATCAAGAAGGGTGACAAGGTCATCGTCCTGTCCGGTAAGGACAAGGGCAAGACCGGTGAAGTCACCGTTTCCATGCCGAAGACCGACAAGGTCGTCGTATCGGGCGTCAACATCGCCGTGCGCCACACCAAGCCGACTCAGGGTGACCCGCAGGGTGGCCTGATCCGCAAGGAAGCACCGATGCACGTTTCGAAGGTCGCGCACGTGACCGCCGACGGCAAGCCGACCCGCGTCCGCTTCGAGGAGCAGGACGGCAAGAAGGTCCGCGTCGCCGTCAAGACCGGGGAGAAGATCAATGGTTGATCAGAACACTGGCGAGCAGGCCGGCACCGAGGCCGTCTACGTCGCGCGCATGCGCAAGCTGTACGACGAGACGATCATCAAGGCGATGACCGAGAAGTTCGGTTACAAGAACGTCATGGAGATCCCGCGGCTCGACAAGATCGTGCTGAACATGGGCGTTGGCGAAGCCACGCAGGACAAGAAGAAGGTCGACCAGGCTGCTTCCGAAATGGAGCTGATCGCCGGCCAGAAGCCTGTCGTGACGAAGGCCAAGAAGTCGATCGCGCAGTTCAAGCTGCGTGAAGGCATGCCTATCGGCGTGAAGGTTACCCTTCGCCGCGAGCGCATGTACGAGTTTCTCGACCGTTTCATCACGATCGCTCTTCCCCGCGTCCGCGATTTCCGCGGGCTCAACCCGAAGAGCTTCGATGGCCGTGGCAACTATGCCTGCGGTATCAAGGAGCAGATCGTGTTCCCAGAAATCAGCTATGACCGGGTCGACAAGGTCCGTGGCATGGATGTGATCGTGACGACGACCGCAAAGACCGACGACGAGGCTCGCGAGCTTCTGCGTCTGTTCGGTTTCCCGTTCCCGATCGAAGACGACGCTGCCGACGAGAAGAAGGCAGCTTAATCTAAGTCCCCCTCCCGCTTGCGGGAGGGGTCAGGGGAGGGGCCTCGCGCCTAACAGGCGTTGGTCCTTCCCTCCCCCAACCCCTCCCGCAAGCGGGATGGGAGCTAGCAAAGAAAGAACTTAAGTCGATGGCGAAACTGAGTTCAGTCAACAAGAACGAGCGCCGCAAGCGCATGGTCAAGCAGTATGCCCCGAAGTACGCGGCACTGAAGGCGATCGCAGCGGACAAGACGCTCGACGACGGTGAGCGTCTGATCGCTCGCCTCAAGATGGCGGCACTGCCGCGCAACGCGAACCCGACCCGTATCCGTAACCGGTGCGAGCTGACCGGTCGCCCGCGCGCCTATTACCGCAAGTTCCGGCTCTGCCGTATTCAGCTGCGCGATCTGGCCAACAAGGGCCTCATCCCCGGCGTCACGAAGTCGAGCTGGTAAGGACTAAATCATGGCAGTGACCGATCCCCTGGGTGATTTGCTCACCCGTATCCGTAATGGCCAGCGCGCGAAGAAGGACTCCGTCCTTACGCCGGCGTCGAAGCTGCGCGTCCGCGTGCTCGACGTTTTGCAGCGCGAAGGCTATATCCGTGGCTATAGCGAAGAGCAGATGGGCCCCGCGGCCGGCCTTCGCATCGAGCTGAAGTATTTCGAGGGCCAGCCTGCGATCAAGCATGTCGCGCGCGTCTCGAAGCCCGGCCGTCGCGTCTATTCCGGCTCGCAGGAACTCCCTCGCGTCCGTAACGGCCTCGGCATCACCATCGTCTCGACGCCCCGCGGCGTGCTGTCGGATTCCGAAGCACGCGAGCAGAACGTCGGCGGCGAAGTCCTCGCGGAGGTGTTCTGATGAGCCGCATTGGTAAAAAGCCGGTCACCGTACCGGCGGGCATCACGCCGACCATCGAGAACAAGCAGCTGACGATGAAGGGCCCCAAGGGTACCCTCAAGATGCCGCTTCGCGACGAGATCAGCTACACGATCGAAGACGGCGGCATTTCGGTGCAGCCGGCCAACGACACCAAGCGCGCTCGCGCGTTCTGGGGCATGCAGCGGACCATGGTGCAGAACCTGGTCACCGGCGTGTCGGAAGGCTTCACCAAGAAGCTGCTGATCACCGGCGTCGGCTATCGTGCCGCAGCGCAGGGTCGCAACCTCAAGCTGCAGCTCGGCTACAGCCATGACGTCAACATCGACGTGCCGGAGGGGATCGAAGTCAAGACTCCCGACAACACGACGATCGAGATCTCGGGTTCGGACAAGCAGATGGTCGGTCAGCTGGCCGCGGAAATTCGTCAGTGGCGCAAGCCTGAGCCTTACAAGGGCAAGGGTATCAAGTACGACGGCGAGTTCATCTTCCGCAAGGAAGGGAAGAAGAAGTAATGACCAAGGGACTTTCTCTTTTCGCCAAGCGGCGTCGCCGCAACCGTACCGCGCTCCGCGCACGTGCAGGCACCCGTCCGCGGTTGTCGGTGCATCGTTCGGGCAAGCACATCTATGCCCAGGTGATCGACGATGCCGCTGGCACGACGGTCGCATCGGCCTCGACGCTGGAGAAGGACGTGCGCGGCACGTCCGGCGCCAACATCGACGCGGCGACTTCGGTCGGCAAGCGCGTCGCCGAAGCTGCCAAGGCAGCGGGCGTGACCCAGGTCGTGTTCGATCGCGGCGGCTTCCTCTACCACGGTCGCGTGAAGGCTCTTGCCGATGCCGCGCGCGAAGCCGGATTGGAGTTCTAAGACATGGCTGACGAAAACAACACGCCGGCAGTAATCGCTCCCGAGACGACCGCACAGGACGTCACGGCTCAGAACGTTCCGCAGAGCACTGGCTATCAGGGCAACAACGGTGGCGGTCGCGGTCGCGGCGGTCCCGGTGGCGGCGGCGGCGGTGGTCGTGGTGGCCCCGGTGGCAATCGCAGCGGTGGCCCAGGCGGCAACCGCGGTGGTCGTGACGGCGGTCGCGGTCGCGACAATCGTGGCGGTCGTCCCGGTGCGGACGATGGCGGCGAGGAGCTGATCGAGAAGTTGGTGCACATCAACCGCGTCTCGAAGACGGTCAAGGGCGGTAAGCGCTTCGGCTTTGCAGCGCTGGTCGTCGTCGGCGACGGCAAGGGTCGTGCAGGCTTCGGTCATGGCAAGGCACGCGAAGTGCCGGAAGCCATCTCGAAGGCGACGGCTGCTGCCAAGAAGAAGATGGTTCGCGTTCCGTTGAAGGACGGTCGCACGCTGCATCATGACGGCAACGGTCACTTCGGTGCCGGCAAGGTCACGCTGCGGTCGGCGCCTCAGGGTACGGGCATCATCGCCGGTGGCCCGATGCGCGCTGTCTTCGAATCGCTGGGCGTTGCGGACGTTGTGACCAAGTCGGTCGGCACGTCGAACCCCTACAACATGATCCGCGCCACGTTCGAGGCCCTTGGCGAGCAGACCTCGCCCAAGGCCGTCGCACAGCGTCGCGGCAAGAAGATCGCCGACCTGCTCGGCCATGGTGGTTCGAAGACCGCCGAGGCCGATGCAGCTGCGATCACGGAGTAAGCGATCATGGCAACCATCAAGATCACGCAGACCGGTTCGCCGATCCGCCGCGAGAAGGATCAGCGCGCAACGCTGATCGGTCTCGGTCTCAACAAGATGCACAAGACCCGCGAGCTGGAAGACAGCCCAGAGGTCCGCGGCATGATCCGCAAGGTGCAGCACATGGTGTCCGTCGAAGGCTGAGCCTTCACGCTACCTAGTGACAAATACCGGGAAGGGGGCTAACGGCCCCCTTCCTTATTTCCGGATTCGAACCCGGCGATTTCAAACCAGCGCGTAACAAGCGAAAGCGAGTGCATTACCATGAAGCTCAACGAACTCCGCGATAACGAAGGTGCCCGTAAGTCCAAGATGCGCGTCGGACGCGGCATCGGCTCGGGCAAGGGCAAGACCGCAGGCCGCGGCCAGAAGGGCCAGAAGAGCCGTGAGGGCGTGTCCATCGCCGGCTTCGAAGGCGGCCAGATGCCACTGCACATGCGTCTGCCTAAGCGCGGCTTCAACAACATCTTCCGCAAGGACTTCGCAGAGGTCAACCTCGGCGCGATCCAGCTCGCGGTCGATGCCGGCAAGATCGAGGCGAACGCCACGCTCGACCACGACGCGCTGAAGGCCGCTGGCCTGGCACGCGGCGGCAAGGACGGCGTCCGCCTCCTCGCCAAGGGCGAGCTGACCACGGTCCTCTCGTTTACCGTCGACGGCGCGTCGAAGGGCGCGATCGAAGCGGTCGAGAAGATCGGCGGCAAGGTCGAGGTGATCCACTTCGTCCCCGCAGCCGAGAAGGCTGCCGCCAAGAAGGGCGTGAAGTACAAGGAGCGTGCGGCGCACAAGGCGTCGTTCAAGGCTTAAGCTGGACTAAAGGGGGCGGGTGCGAAAGCGCTGGCCCCCTTTTTATTTACCTGACTTGGCGTCTTCCCGTCGCCCACTTCTGACCTGCCGCCGTTCAGCGATTTCCCTTCCTCCGTTCGCCCTGAGCGAAGTCGAAGGGTACGTCACTCCAGGCAATGTCCTTCGACTTCGCTCAGGACGAACGGGTCATGGGGCGACCGGAAGTAGCCATAGCCATTAGACAAGCGCGCCCGTGCGCCTATATGAGCGGCGGGGGCGGTCACAACGCATCCCGCCTTCTTTGTTTCCAGGACGATCACACGCATGGCATCCGCAGCCGACCAGATGGCGCAAAGCATCAGCCTTTCGAAATTCGCGAAGGCGACCGACCTCAAGAAGCGGTTGTGGTTCACGATCGGTGCGCTGATCATTTTCCGCCTGCTCAGCTATGTCCCGCTGCCGGGTGTCGACCCGACCGCGCTCGGCCTGCTCTCGCAGCAGACGCAGGGCGGCGTGCTCGATTTCTTCAACACCTTCTCGGGTGGTTCGCTCAGCCGCATGTCGCTGATCGCGCTCGGCGTGATGCCCTACATCACCGCCTCGATCGTGGTGCAGCTCGCGACCTCGCTGTCGCCGACGCTCGCCGCCATCAAGAAGGACGGCGAATCGGGTCGCAAGCGCCTCAACCAGTACACGCGCTACGGCACCGTCGGCCTGACCGCGGTGCAGGGCTATTTCATCGCCGTCGGCCTTGAGACGCTTGGCGCCGCACAGGGCATTCAGGCGGTCATCGAGCCCGGCATGATGTTCCGCGTCGCCGCGGTCATCTCGCTGATCGGCGGTACGATGTTCCTGATGTGGCTCGGCGAGCAGATCACCAGCCGCGGTATCGGCAACGGTGTCTCGCTGATCATCATGGCCGGCATCGTCGCGCATCTGCCCGTCACGCTCGTCAACCTGCTCGAAGGCGGCCGCTCTGGCTCGCTCGATCCGATCAAGCTGATCGGCATCGTCGTCGCGGTGGTCGTGCTGATCTTGTTCATCTGCTTCATGGAGCGCGCCCAGCGCCGCATCCTGATCCAGTATCCCAAGCGCCAGACTCAGCGTGGCATGCAGGCCGATCGCAGCCATCTGCCGCTGAAGATCAACACCGCCGGCGTCATCCCGCCGATCTTCGCGTCGTCGCTGCTGCTGATGCCGCTGACGATCTCGCAGTTCGCCGGACAGCGTGTCGCGGGTGAATCGAAGTGGGGTGATTTCATCATCACCCTCAACCAGTATCTGCAGCACGGCTCGCCCGTGTACATGCTGCTGTACGGCGCCGGCATCATCTTCTTCTCGTTCTTTTACACCGCGGTCGTCTTCAACCCCGAGGAAACCGCCGACAACCTGAAGCGCAATGGCGGGTTCATCCCCGGGATTCGCCCGGGCAAGAACACCGAGAATTACTTCGATTACGTGCTGACGCGCATCACCGTCATCGGTGCGGCGTATCTGACGATCATCTGCCTGTTGCCCGAATATCTGGTGACCGCGTTGCAGATCCCGTTCTACCTCGGTGGCACCAGCCTGCTTATCGTCGTCAACGTGACGATGGACACCGTGACGCAGATCCAGTCGCACCTGCTGGCGCACCAGTATGGTGACCTGATCAAGAAGGCGAAGCTCAAGGGCAATCGACTTCGTTAAGTTGCGGGGCTAACCCGGTTTAAATCCTGCACGAACGAGGGGAGTGCGTTTCGTGAATATCATCCTTCTTGGACCGCCCGGCGCGGGCAAGGGCACGCAAGCCGCAACGCTCGTCAACGAGCGCGGCATGGTCCAGCTTTCGACCGGCGACATGCTGCGCGCATCCGTCGCCGCCGGAACCCCGGTTGGCCTTCAGGCGAAGTCGGTCATGGAATCCGGCGGTCTCGTCTCTGACGAGATCGTGTCGGGCATCATCGGTGAGCGTCTCGACCAGCCGGACGCGGCGAACGGCGTCATCTTCGACGGCTATCCGCGGACGGCTGCTCAGGCGGAAGCGCTCGACGGTCTGCTAGCCGATCGTGGTCGCACGCTCGACTACGTCATCGAACTTGGCGTCGACGAAGCCGCGTTGATCGACCGCGTCGTTGGCCGCTACACCTGCGCCAAGTGCGGCACGGGCTATCACGATCGCTACAAGAAGCCGGTCGTAGCAGGCGTCTGCGATGTCTGCGGTTCGACCGAGTTCAAGCGCCGGCCGGACGACAATGCGGAGACGGTCCACAACCGCATGGCCGAATACCGTGCGAAGACGGCACCGATCCTGCCGATCTACGACGCACGGGGTTTGGTTCACCGCGTCGACGGCATGGCCGACATCGCGCACGTGGGCTCTGCGATCGCTGCGATCCTCGACAAGAAGTAAGCGTGTTCCGCCGCTGAGGCGGGGCCCTAGTTATGGGCCACGCTCTCGCCCCCTCTTCCGTCATCCCGGCGAACGCCGGGACCCACGGATACGGCGGACCAAGCGAGAGCGTGCTACCACCCCCACTCCGCAACCATGGGTCCCGGCGTGCGCCGGGATGACGGGGTAGGAGTGGGGCAGCTGACTGAGGCGCTTCCGTCTCAGGCCTACAACAACCATCAACATGACGAAATTGTCACCCCTCGGTCATCGCCCTGACCCCCGCCCGATCCTAGAACCAACACGTAGCCAGCAATGGCTACGCGAGTTTTCAGAGATCGGTGCCCGTCACTCCCGGGGGTACCGTGGGGGCCGGTGGGAAGACTTCTTTCCGCCGGCCTTTCCGTTTATGAGGGCAGGAGATAGTGACCGATTTCGGTGGTAGGGAAGGTGATACCGCGTTGAGCCGCAAGATCCTGATCGTCGAGGACGACGCCTCGACATCCGCCTATCTTGCCAAGGGTCTGGCTGAGGCAGGCCATGCAATCGAAGCCTGCGCAGACGGCCGTGACGGCCTGTTCCTGGCGAGCGAGGGCATCTTCGACCTCATCATAGCGGACCGCATGCTGCCCGGCCTCGACGGCCTGTCGATGGTCAGCGCGATTCGCGCCGCGGGCATTGCCACGCCGGTCCTGATCCTTTCCGCGCTCGCCGCCGTCGACGACCGTGTCGATGGGCTGAAGGCTGGCGCCGACGATTATCTGTGCAAGCCCTTCTCGTTCGCCGAGCTCTCCGCACGGATCGAGGCCATGCTGCGCCGCTCCGACCGTGCCGCGACAGAGCCGCAAAAGACGAAGCTCTCCGTCGGCGACCTCGAAATCGACCTGCTCGCCCGCGCGGTGTCCCGCGCCGGCCGTTCGATCCCACTCGGCGCCCGCGAGTTCAACCTGCTCGAATTCCTTGCCCGTCACGCCGGCCAGGTCGTGACGCGCACGATGATGCTTGAGAAAATCTGGAACTACCATTTCGACCCGGGCTCGAACGTCGTAGATGTCCATATCGGCCGTCTCCGCCGTAAGCTCGAGGAAGGTTTCCCGACGCCGATCCTCCATACGGTTCGCGGTGCAGGCTACCGGCTCGCCGTCGAAGGGTGATTCGCCTTTCGGTAACAGCCCGGATCGCGCTGCTTTCGATCGCGCTGGCGCTGATCTCGAACCTCGCGCTGGTCGGCTTCGTCTGGAAGACCACCAGCGCGGACGCGATCGACGCGATCCGGCGCGAGACCACCGAGCAATCGGAAGCCCTGCGCGCGGTCTGGCGTAACGGCGGACTCCCCGCGATCCGCCAGGCGATCGACAGCGCGGTCGTCCCCGGCGACGTCTCGCTCGTGCTCGCGGTGGTCGACCCGAAGGGCAGGGCCGTCGTCGGCATCGCGCCCGAACGCCTCGCAGTCCCGCTGCGCGTGACGCAGTTCCGCATCGCGCGACTCGGCGCCGACGAACTCTGGTCTGCCCGCGAGACGGGGTACGCGCTCCACCCGCTCGGCAGCTACTGGCTGCTGACCGGTCGCAATCTCGACCTGATCGCCGCGGAGGAACGCGCGATCGAACGCGCACTCGCGGTCGCCGTGTTCCTGTCGCTCGCGCTTGGCGTGGTCGGAGGGCTCGTCCTCACGCGCTACGTCAGCCGCCGTCTCGACGGCATCGCCAAGGCGATCGAGGCAGCCGGTGAAGGCGATCTCTCTCGCCGGGTCGACATGATCGCGGGGGGCGGCGATGCGTTCGACCGCCTTGCCGCGCGCCTCAACGTCATGCTGGGCAAGCTCGAAGGCGTGATGGCCGAACTTCGGATCGTCACCGATAGTCTCGCGCACGACCTCCGCTCCCCGCTCGCACGCCTGCGCACGAAGACCGAGCAGGCGGTGCTGATCGCCGATCCCGACGCTCGGGAGGCGGCGCTGGGCGGCCTCCTGGTCGAAACCGACCTGGTGATGCGGATGCTGACGATGGTGATCGAGATCAGCCGCTCGGGCTCGGTCTCGCGCGACCGCTTCATCGAGGTCTCGCCCGCGAACCTGCTCGAGGAAATCGGCGAACTCTATGCGCCTGTCGCGGAGGACGCCGGTCTGACTTTCACGATCGCGATCGACGACCGCCCGCCGCCGATGAAGCTGCACCGCGAACTCAT
The DNA here is from genome assembly GCF_003688595.1 of Sphingomonas sp. PP-F2F-G114-C0414. Classification (GTDB taxonomy): domain Bacteria; phylum Pseudomonadota; class Alphaproteobacteria; order Sphingomonadales; family Sphingomonadaceae; genus Sphingomonas. Next base: position 193,810 of record NZ_RCWT01000012.1, on the reverse strand, counting down.
CAGCCAAGCGATTACCAACTTGATCGACAACGCGCTCCGTCACGGCGCCGGCGGTGGCGAAGTCACGCTCCGGATCGTCCACCGCACCGACGGCGTCGCGATCCAGGTCGAGGACCGCGGCCCCGGCATTGCCGCCTCCGACCGTGCTCAGGCGTTGAAACGCTTCGGCCGACTGGACAGCGCACGATCGACGCCGGGTGCCGGCCTCGGCATGGCCCTGATTGAAGCCGTCGCGCGCCTGCACGACGGCCACTTCGAACTCGCCGACAACGCGCCCGGCCTCGTCGCACGTATAGTCCTTCCCGTCTGACCCCTGGCGGGCGAGGATCGTTTGCGGCAACCGGTTGACCTCAACGGCGACCGCGGCGAGACCGTGCCCATGACGACGCTCGCCTCCCACCGCCGCATCCTAGCCGCCAGCCTGGTCGGCACCGCGGTCGAGTTCTACGATTTCTATATCTACGCGACAGCCACGGCACTGGTGTTCGGGCCGCTGTTCTTTTCGGGACAGTCAGCCTCGGCGCAGTTGCTGCTGAGCTATGCGACGTTCGGCCTGGCCTTCGTCGCCCGCCCGGTCGGCGCGATTGTGTTCGGGCATTTCGGCGATCGGATCGGGCGCAAGTCCACCCTCGTTGCGTCGCTGTTGCTGATGGGCGGATCGACCGTCGGGATCGCATTCCTCCCCACCTACGCGCAGGTAGGCTGGATCGCGCCAGCGCTGCTGTGCCTGATGCGGCTGGGGCAGGGGCTCGGGCTTGGCGGCGAATGGGGCGGGGCGGCGCTACTTGCGGTTGAGAACGCGCCGCCGCACCGCAAGAATACCTGGGGCATGTTTCCGCCGCTCGGTGCCCCGGTGGGTTTCCTCGCCGCCAACGGGCTGTTCCTGATCATCGGCCTCGTGCTCGACGAGGCGCAGTTCATCGCCTGGGGCTGGCGCATCCCGTTCCTGCTCAGCGCGATCCTGGTCGGGCTTGGCCTGTGGGTGCGGCTGAAGCTGACCGAGACGCCCGCGTTCCTGGAAGCGGAAGCGACCGAGGCACTCCCCAAGGTACCGATCGCAACGCTTCTCACGCAGCACCTCCGCGCGACGCTAGCGGGCACGTTCGGCGTAATCGCATGCTTCGCGCTGTTCTATCTCGCGACCGCCTTTGCGCTTGGCTACGGCACCAAGACGCTCGGCTATTCGCGCGAGGCTTTCCTCGGCGTCGAACTCGTCGCGATCTGGTTCCTAGCGGGCGGCGTGATCGTCGCGAGCGTGCTGGCGGATCGGCACTCGGCAGCACGGATGCTCGCGATCGGGTTTGCCGGGTGCATCGGCGTTGGCGCGCTGATGGGGCCGATGCTGGGCTCGGGATCGCTGTTCACGGTGTGGCTATGGCTGTCGGGCGCGCTGTTCGTGATGGGGTTCGCCTACGGCCCGCTCGGCGGATGGCTGCCGAGCCTGTTTCCGGCGGGCGTGCGCTACACCGGCGTGTCGATGACGTTCAATCTTGGCGGCGTGCTGGGCGGTGCGCTGGCGCCGATCGTCGCGGAGGCACTGGCCCCGCATGGGTTGTGGCTGGTCGGTGGGTATCTGATGGCGGCTGGGGTCCTGAGCCTCGGCGGGCTGCTGATCCTCGGCCGCACGACCGACAAATAGAATGCTCTCCCGCCTCGGCGGGAGAGCAAGCTCTTATGCGGACACTGGCCGCAAGAGCGTCAGCCGCGCTTTGCCGTGCACGCGCATGGCGTCGACCTCGAAGCCGGGGAGTTCCACGACCTCGGCCTTCGCCGTCTCCAGGCTGATCCACGTCGCCGGTCCGACCCAACCGAGCCGCGACAGCTTGTCGAGCGCGACCAGTCCGGCACCGGTGTTGTAGGGCGGATCCATCAGGATCACGTCAAGCGGCGCCGGCGCGGGCCCAAGCGCCATCACCGACGTGGCGCGGACATCACCGCGGATCTCCAGCTTGGCGAGATTGGCCTTGAGCGCATCGACCGCCAGCTTGTCGGATTCGACGAACATGCACGTCGCCGCACCACGCGAGAGCGCCTCGATCCCGAGCGCGCCCGAGCCGGCGAACAGATCGGCGACCGCCAACCCCTCGAAGCTCCCGACGCGGCTCGTCAGCATCGAGAACAACGTCTCGCGCATCCGGTCGGCGGTGGGACGGGTGGTGTCACCTTTGGGTGCGGCGATCTGACGGCCGCGGTACAGTCCTGCGATGATCCGCATCAGCGCTTCCCTCCACGTGGTGCACGGGGCGGATGACCGCGCCCTCCCGACGGACCCTTCCCAGGTGCGGTAGGACGACTGCCGCGTTCGGGCCGCGCCGGATCCTCCGACCGCACCGGCCGTGGCTCGGCACCCGGACGACCGCTGGCACTCCGCGCCGCGCGCTTGTCGAGCGAACTGCGCCCCCGCGTATCGTCGGCCTGCGGACGGAAGCCCCGCGGTTGCTCCTGACGCTGCACGGTAGCGCCCGCGCCGACGCGCGACGGCGCCGCGCGCTCCCGCGGTGGTTTGGCGGCGCGGAAATGCTTGATCTTCGGGCTCGTGCTCAGTTCCTCGCCGCGGTCCGCACGCTCCTGCCGCACATACGGCTTGGACGTCTCGCCACTCGTCGGCCGCGCATGATGCGTTCCCGTCGGCCGAGCGGTATTCCGCACGTCCGGCCGCGCCCAAGGATCGTTGACGTCGCCGCGCTGCATCGCCGCGGTCGGACGGATCCGCTCCGGACGCGCCGGTCGCGAAGGCCGATCGGTCGGTACCGCGCCGCTCGAAAAGCCCGAGCTTGCAGGTGCCGCATACGGACTGCGAGCCGGCGTACGCGCACCAGCAGCTGGCCGGGCCCCCGAAACCGGACGCGCACCCGGTGCCGGTCGCGTCGTCGGCGCAGGCCGCGGCGCATTGCTGCCACGCTGGCTGGACCGCGCGCCGATCCCGGCACCCGCACCAGCACTCGCGCTGATCCCGATGTTCGCGCGCGCGCCCGGACCCTCGGGTCGACCCTTCGCGAGTTCCTTCTTAAACGCGACGACGTCGTGCTGCAGCACCTCGCCGATCTGCCCCGGCGGCAGGTCGCCGAGCACGAACGGGCCGTAACGCGTCCGGATCAGCCGCGAGACCTGCAACCCGAGATGCTCCAGCACGCGGCGGACTTCGCGGTTCTTTCCCTCGGTCAGGATCATTTCGATCCAGACGTTCGCGCCAGTGCGACGCTCGATATTCGCGTTGATCGAGCCATACCGGACGCCTTCGATCTCGATACCCTCGATCAGTTCCTCGAGCTGCGGCTGCGTGATGTTGCCGTAAGCACGCGCACGATAGGCACGCTCGACACCCGTCGCGGGCAGTTCGAGCTGGCGCTTGAGCCCACCATCGGTGGTCATCAGCAACAGCCCCTCGGTGTTGAGATCGAGCCGCCCGACCGGCACCAGCCGCGGCAGATCCTGCGGCAGGCGGTCGTATATCGTCGTACGGCCGGCGGGATCGCGCTCGGTGACGAGCAGCCCGGTCGGCTTGTGATACAGGAACAGCCGAGCCGAGCTCGGAGCCTCGACCGGGTCGCCATCGACCGTAACGCCGTTGAGGTTGCGCAGGATGGTCGCGGGCGTGTCGAGAATGCTGCCGTTCAGCGCGACGCGGCCCTCGGCGATCATCCGCTCGATGTCGCGGCGCGAGGCGATCCCGGCGCGCGCGAGCAGCTTGGCGATACGGTCGCCCTTGATCGGTGCGGCCGGCGTTTCGGGGGAGGTTGCGGGCGCGTCGTTCGACGGGCTGGCAGTCGGGTTATCGTCTTTTGAAGTCGTCATGGCGCGGCTGATACTATGGATCGGCGTCCAGCGCGAAAATATTTGCGACCGTTCGTGCGGCGGTGCGTTAGAACTCGCGAGCGTAACGACCTTTCGTTCGCGTCCGGGGGCCTGTCGGCAATGTTGTTCGGGAAGAAGAAGCGGCAGATCGTCCGGCTTTTGGTGGTCGAAGACGAACCGCTGGTCGCGTTCGACACCGAATATTTCCTGACCGATGCGAAGTTCACGATCGTCGCGACGATCGACCGGGTCGCTGAGGCCTTGCCGATCCTGGCGAGCGACACGGTGATCGATCTGGTGCTGGTCGACGTGAATCTGGCGGACGGCTCGGGCATAGATGTCGCACGCGCGGCACAGGCACGCGGCGTGCCGGTGATGTTCGTGACGGGAAGCTGCCCGGTCGAGGCGACCACGCTCGCCGCCGGCTGCATGGCCAAGCCCTATATGCCGCGCGACCTGATCGCGGCGATCGAGGCGATCGAGGCGATGCTCGGTGGCGGCAAGCCGACGCGCGTACCGTCGGGCTTCACGTTGTTTCCGCGGACGGCGTGACGCTGATCGGCTAACGTCTTCCCTCGCCCGGACAGCGCGCTATGGTTGGCGCATGTCCACCGATACCGTCGCCCCCGATCCCGTCGAACGCCGTTCCGTTCTCGCCACGCTCGCACCATATCTTCGGCCGAGACCGATCGCCGCGTTGTTGCTTGGCATATCGAGCGGCTTTCCGCTGGCCTTGTTGCTCGGGACGATGGGCTATTGGCTGTCGAAGGTCGGTATCGACAAGAAGACGATCGGGTTCGCGATCGGCCTGACCACCCCGTACACGCTGAAGTTCCTGTGGGCGCCATTCATTGACCGGTTCGAGATCCCGGTGCTGACCCGCTTGGTCGGACAGCGCCGCGCGTGGCTGTTCGTGGTTCAGGCGCTGTTGTTCGGATCGGTCTGGATGCTCGGGTTCAGTGCGCCGCAGGAGCATCTCGGCGTCTTCGCGTTCTGGGCGATCGTTACCGCGTTCCTCGGCGCGACCCAGGACATCGTCATCGACGCCTATCGTATCGAGATCCTGCCCGAGGACGAACTCCCGCACGGCACCGCCAACAACCAGTTCGGCTACCGCCTCGGCAATCTGGCCGCAGGCGTCGGCACGATCGCGATCGCCTCGTCCGAAGGCCTCGGGCTGGGCTGGGCGCTGGGCTACGGCCTGACCGCGTTCTGCGTCATCCCCGGCGCGCTTGCCGCTCTTTGGGCCGGGCGAGGCCTCCACGATCGCGTGCTGGCCAAGCAGCCGCAAGAGACCGGCGGGCGCTGGCTCGAAGACACGATCATCGGCCCGTTCCGCGAGTTCTTCCAGCGGCGCGGCGCGGTGCTGATCTTGCTGTTCGTGCTGATCTACAAGCTCGGCGACGCGATGGGGCAGGGGATGCTCAACCCGATGATCGTCGAGCTCGGGTTCAGCGACACCGAATTCATCGCGATCAACAAGCTGGTCGGTTTCTGGGGGCTGATCGTCGGCACCGCGCTTGGCGCGCCGTTCATGGCGTGGCTCGGTCTCGGCCGCGCGCTGTTCGTGTCGGGCGTGCTGATGATGCTGAGCAACTTCACCTTCGTGATCCTCGCTTGGCACGGCCATTCGAACACGTGGCTGACGATCGCGGTGGCGACGGAGCAGGTGACCAGCGGTATCGGCCTGACCGTGTTCGTGACGTATCTCTCGGGTCTGTCGAACCTCGCCTACACCGCGACCCAGTTCGCGCTGCTGTCGTCGTTCGCCGCGGTCGGGCGGACGTGGCTGGCGGCCCCCGCCGGCTATGCCGCCACCGCGCTCGGGTGGCCGGGGTTCTGGATGCTGACGATGGTCGTCGCGATCCCCGGCCTCGTGCTGTTGTGGATCTTGTGGCGGCAGGGTTTTGTCGTCGAGAGCGTCCGACGGGCGAGAGCGGAAGGAAGCGCATAACTCCATCCTTACCGGTCGCCCCTCATCGCGGGGCGCTTTCTCGTCCTGGCTGGCCTCTTACACCGCGCGCCTTACGCAACGGTCGACCGCAAGGCCGACCGTTCGCTGGAAGGAAGATATCATGCGTGTAGAGATCAAGGGCGTGCCGACAGCGGCCACTGTGCCGTCGCAGGCTTTGCCCCCGCTGATCGACAACCCTTCGCCCCCGAAGTCTTCGCCACCGGGCTTGCCGGTTTTGCGAACCTGAACGGTGTGATCGTCCTGACCTTGGAAAGCGCACGCTGCGATCCTGCCAGCCAGCCACCGTCGCTCAAGCGCGTCGTCGTCGGGCGGGTCGCGTTGACCAGCGCCGCCGCGCAGGCGTTGGTGGCGGGGCTCAACCAGTTTCTCGAGCAGCAGGGGCTCAGTCCCAGCAAGGCGATGGCGAGCGGCGCGACGTTCCAGTGATCGCGCCGCGCCGATCACCGGGCTCATGAAAGAACCGAAGGCCCCGCGCGCGAACGCTGCCTTGGGCGGCGACGGCGTGATCGCCGGCCGCATCACGTCGTCGCTGCATAACAGATCATCGCAAACCGTGTCGCGCGCACGACGAGAGCGTTACGCCTGAAATATGCCGGACAAACACGCGATGCAGGGCGTCGGCATGATCACACTCCATCCAGGTTTTCCCGAAAGCTCAGCCGCTCCGAGCGATGTCGATGACCATGTCGTCGGCGGTGCGCGGATCGTCATCGTCGACGACGATCCCGGTCTGCGGGAACTGCTCACCGAATTTCTGGTCGATCACGGCCTGCGTGCCGAGGCGGTCGAGAGCGGGGCAGCGCTGCGCGCCTGGCTGGCGCATCATGCATGTGATCTCGTCGTGCTGGACATGATGATGCCGGGCGAGGACGGCCTGTCGGTGCTTCGCACGTTGACGCAAAGCGGCGATGCGCCGGCGGTCATCATGTTCTCGGCGCTCGCGGGCGAAGTCGACCGCGTCGTCGCGCTCGAACTCGGCGCAGACGACTATGTGACGAAACCGTCCAGCCCCAGGGAGATCCTGGCCCGCATCAGGTCGGTGTTGCGGCGGCGCGGGGCTGCGACGCCTGCTCCTTCGGCGGCCCACGAGCCGGTGGCGAGCGAGGCGGCGCCTTCAGCCCGGATCGAGGCCTACTCGTTCGCCGGATGGACCCTGAACTGTCGCATGCGGACGCTGCACACGCCGGACGGTACCACGGTTCGTCTCACCGACGGCGAGTTCCAGCTGCTCAACGTGTTCGTGTCGCAGCCACAGGTCGTGCACACGCGCGACGACATGATCGCGCAGTCGGGCAGGGCGGAGAGCCTGTCGCGGGGGCGGACGATCGACGTGAACATCAGCCGCCTCCGACGCAAGCTGCAGGCGTTCGATGCGACTGAGATCATCCGCACGGTGCGCGGCAACGGCTATATCCTGATGCCGGACGTCGTTCGGAGCTGATCAGAAAGCAGCGCCTAGCAGCGGCCCGGCGATACGACGAGAAGTTGCGGAGAGTGCTGGGAATTCACATGGTGGCTACAGCAAAGCTGCAAGGTCAGCTAGGAAGGACTACGCCAAGTAGCGCTCCGTTTCCGATATCGGCCAACTCCGCCTTTTCCAAGGCGGGGTGGCTCCCTGAGTAGGATTCGAACCTACGGCCACTCGATTAACAGTCGAGAGCTCTACCGCTGAGCTATCAGGGATCGTTGCCGAGGGCGGCTCTATAACTGGCCCTCCGGATCATGCAAGCGGGTTTCGACGCAAATCCCTAAACTTTCGTTCCGGCCCTGCATCGGGCAACCGCGTCAGGAGATGAACTGCTCCATCGTGATGCGGTCGTCGAGCGCATGCTCCGGGTCGAACAGCAGCGTCAGCTCGCGCGCGCGGTCCATGCAGATGTCGACCCGGGCGATATCACGGATCTCACGCTGGTCGGCGACCACCGATACGGGGCGCTTGGCGGCGTCGAGGACGCGGACGCCGATCCGGGCCTTGTCGGGCAGGATCGCCCCACGCCAGCGCCGCGGACGGAACGGGCTGATCGGGGTCAGCGCGATCATGCCCGAGCCCAGCGGCAGGATCGGGCCGTGCGCGGACAGATTGTACGCGGTCGAGCCGGCGGGCGTGGCGACCAGGATGCCATCGCAGGCGAGTTCGGGCAGCACGATCCGCTCGTTGACCGTGATCTCGAGATTGGCGGTCTGGCGGGTCTCGCGCAGGAACGACACCTCGTTGATCGCGGGCAAAGTGTGGGTCCGGCCATCGACGCCGATTGCGGTCATCGTGAGTGGGACGACCTTGAACGGCTTCGCGCGCTCGAGGCGATCGAGCAGGCCATGATGGCGCCACTCGTTCATCAGGAACCCCACCGTGCCGAGGTTCATGCCGAAGACCGGCACCGGCGGCTTGCGGCGCTCCAGCATGGCATGGAGCGTCTGGAGCATGAAACCGTCGCCGCCGAGCGCGATGATCGCATCGGCTTCGTCGACCGACACCCAGTCGCCCGTGTCGGCAAGCTGGGCCTCGGCGGCGCGAGCGGGCGGGGTCGTAGATGCGACCAGCGCCAGCCGCTCGAACCGGCTCATCCTCCGGTGACGCTCATGTGACGCGATACCGCCGGACGCTCGCCGACGCCGATTCGGAAATCGTGCGCCTTTGGCTTCGCGAAGAGCCCGGCATCGATCGCGTCGTCGAGCCCGGCCGTGCCACCATCGCGCAACGCGGCCTTCAGATCGACCTGATCGTCGTGGCCGAGGCACATGTAGAGCTTGCCCTCGGTCGTGAGGCGAACGCGGTTGCAGCCGTCGCAGAAATTGGCGGTCAGCGGCGATATCAGCCCGAGCCGAGTGCGCGTGCCGTCGACGTTCCAATAGCGCGCCGGGCCACCGGTCTTATGCGCGTCCGGGGCAAGCGTGAACTGCTCGCTCAGCTCGTCGAACACCTTGGTCAGCGGCAGGAAGCGATCGGTACGATCTTCGTCGATCGCGCCGAGCGGCATCGTCTCGATCAGCGACAGGTCGAAGCCCTCGTCGCGGCACCATGCGAGCATCGGCGCGATCTCGTCCTCGTTAAAACCTTTCAGAGCGACCATGTTGATCTTGATCGCCAGCCCCGCATCGCGCGCCGCCATGATCCCGCCGATCACCTGCGACACGTCGCCGTGCCGGGTGATGTAGCGGAACCGCTCCGGGTCGCGGCTGTCCATGCTGACGTTGACGCGGCGAATGCCGGCATCGACCATCGCCTCGGCATGCTGCGCGAGACGCGTGCCGTTGGTGGTCATCGTCAACTCTTCCAGACCAGATCCGATGTTGTGGCCCAGGCGCTGGACGAGTTCGGCAACGTCGCGGCGGACGAGGGGCTCACCGCCCGACAACCGGATCTTGGTAACTCCGCGCGCGATGAACCGCTCGGCGATGATCGCAATCTCTTCGAGGCTCAGCAACTTGGCGCGCGGGAGGAAGGTCATCTGCTCGGCCATGCAATACCGGCACCGAAGATCGCACCGGTCCGTCACCGAAATCCGGAGATACTTGATCGTTCGGCCATGCGTGTCCCGCAACGGCTTTTGCGCCGGAACGCCGGGCAGGGGGTTGGCGGTGTCGATCATCATAGACGAGCTAAGCACAGCAGGGGCCTCGAACAAGGCCGAACCGGACGGTAATGGATTGGCGGGCAGCGACGCTGCGGCTAGGCTCGCACCGATGGGGTGGGGTGCGACGGATATGGAAGACATGCAGACGGCAACGACGCTGTTCGCGGTATCGTTCCGTCAACGCGATGAGATCGCCAGGATTCTGGCCGATGCTGGCGCCGGTGCGGACTGGCATGCGGCGGTGACGAGCGATGCCGTGGCGATCGAAAGCCGTTTTCTCGCAAGCGGCGCGGCAGTGGCGCTGATCGACGCGCGCGGTGCGCTCGACGAGGGGATCGCGGCGACGCTTGCGCTGGGCGGGCTGGTCGCCACCAACGGCGCGGCACTGCTGGTGCTGGTGTCGCGCGGCGATGTCGAGGCGATCGGCGAGTTCTTCGATGCGGGTGCAACGCAATTCCTGACGAGCCCGGCAGCCGATAGCGAGTTGATCCAGGCGCTCCGCTTCGCCGGGCGCCATGCAGTCCGCTCTTCTGGAAGCGCGGTCGACCGGCGCAGAATTCCTGGCGCAACGCTGTACGACCGCGAAACCGGTGACGTTCGCCGCTGGATCATCGGCCGGATCGCCGCCGACTGCCCGGTCGCGGTGGTGCTGGTGTCGTTGTCGCGCCTCGATATCGTCAATGCGGCACATGGGCGGCCGATGGTGGACGCATTGATCGAGACAGCGGTGCGGCGGACCGAGACGATCGCGCACGCGGCGATCGACGTGGACTCGATGGTCGCGCGACTTGGCGGGTCGGAATTCGCGCTGGTGATCGAGGCGTCGGGTGCAGCGGTGACGGCAGCGATCACCGCGCTCGACGCGGCGCTCGCGCGGCCGTTCGCGGTGGCCGATACGCGTGCCGTGCTCGGCTGTCGGTTCGGGGTGGCGCAGCGGCAGCCGGGTGACGACGCGGCGGCCTTGCTGCGTCGCGCGAGCGAAGCATTGGCGGAAGCCAAGGCGAGCGACGGATCGGTGTTGCATGTCGCGCTGCCCGACGGCGTCGCGCCGATCGATGCGCTGGCGATCGACCTGCATCACGCGATCGAACGCGACGAGATCGACCTGCGCTGGCAACCCCAGGTCGAGATCGCGAGCGGCCGGATCACCGGCGTGGAAGCGCTGGCGCGGTGGAGCCACCGGACGCTGGGGCCGCTCGGTGCGGATACGCTGTTCGACGCGGCCGACCGCGCCGATCTGGGGATCGCCTTGTCCGATCATATCCAGCGGCTGGTGCTCGCGCGCGCGGTTGCCTGGCCGGCGGCGCTGAACACGTTGCGGGTTTCCCTGAACCTGACCGCGGCGGATATCACGCGCCCCGGGTTCGCGGCGCTGTTCCTGGCACGGGTCGACGAAAGCGGCTTTCCGCGCGGGCGGTTGACCGTCGAGATCACCGAGACCGGGCTGATCGAGGATCTGGCGGCGGCATCGGCGTTGCTGGCGGAGCTACGCGGGGCGGGATGCCGCGTTGCGATCGACGATTTCGGCACGGGCTATTCGAGCCTGGCCTATCTGAAGTCGCTGCCGCTCGATTACGTCAAGATCGACAAGTCGCTGGTGCGCGATATCGACGGATCGGCGCGCGACCGGGTGGTGGTCGCCGGCGCGATAACGATGGCGCGGTCGCTCGGGCTCGCTGTGATCGCCGAAGGGGTCGAAACGCCGTCGCAACTCGAATTGCTCACGGCGGGTGGCTGTGGTCTGTACCAGGGCTTCCTGTTTTCGGAGCCCGTCGACGAGCCGGCACTGCTCGAACTGGTGGGGAAAGAATGATGCGTGCTCTGCTGGTGCCGGCCGTCATGATGAGCGCCGCCGCGGCGCCTGCGCAGGTCCCGGCCGAGACGGCGATCCGCGAGACGATGGCGGCGAGCGCGGCGGGCTGGAATGCAGGCGATCTCGCGCGGTTCATGGCGGTGTATGCCGACGATGCCGTGTTCGTGACGCCCAAGGGACTGCTGCGCGGCAAGACGGCGATCGCGGCCAAATATCAGCCGAGCTTCCGCGGCGTCGGCAATACACGTGGCGCGCTGTCGTTCGCGTTCCTCGAGATGCGCGGGATCGATCCACGCCACGCGATGCTGTTCGCACGCTGGACGCTGACCGGGGCGTCGACCGTGGAAAGCGGGATGACGACGCTGGTGTTCGAACGGCGCGGGACCGCGTGGCAGATCATCGCGGACCACAGCAGCTGACGCCCGACCTGCACCGATACGGGATGATGGAATGACCGACACGCTCGATCGCACGACCGCGGCGCGGTTCGCCGGGCTGACGCTGGGGCATCTGACGCGGCAATGGCCGTACAAGCTCGACCAGGTGCTGGACGGCCCCGGCGACCTGGCGCTGCCGAAGACGCTGCACCCGGTATTCCACGGCAGTTTCGACTGGCACAGCTGCGTGCACGGCTGGTGGCAGGTGATGCGGCTTGCGCGGCTACATCCGGACATGCCCGAAGCCGCCGCGATCGAGGCGCTCGCGGATCGGATGCTCGTTCCCGCCTTGATCGCGGGCGAGGTCGCCTATCTCGATCGGCCGGGCACCGGCGGGTTCGAGCGGCCGTACGGCTGGGGCTGGCTGCTCGCGCTGCATGACGAGCTGGCGTTGCAGCCCGATCGGCCTTGGGCGGCGGCGGTCGAGCCGTTGGCACGCGCGTTCGCAGGCCGGTTTGCGGCGTACCTGCCGAAGCTGATCTATCCCGTGCGTAGCGGCAAACACGACTGCACCGCGTTCGCGCTGGTCCACGCGCTGCGCTGGGCGCGGGGGCACGACGCGTCGCTCGCCGCGTTGATCGAGAAGCGCGCGCGGTACTGGTATGGCGACGATCGCGATTGCCGGCCGTTCGAGCCGAGTGGCGAAGATTTCCTGTCGGCGACATTGTGCGAGGCGGCGTTGATGAAGGACGTGCTGGGGGCCGGGTTCGCGCCCTGGCTAGCGGCGTTCCTGCCCGATCCGTTCGGTCCGGCGACGGAGTGCCTGCGCTCGCCCGCGATCGTCAGTGATCGGTCCGACGGGCGGCTTGCGCATCTCGACGGGCTCAATCTGTCGCGGGCATGGTGCTGGCGGACGATCGCCGATGCGTTGCCCGATCCTGCCGTCGCCCGCGCGATCGCCGACGCGCACCTGGCCGAAGCGCTGCCGCATCTCGCGGACGATTACATGGGCGAGCATTGGCTGGCGACGTTCGCGCTGCTCGCGCTCGAGGCCGACTGATCGCGGATCGGCAGGAGAGAAGGGGTTAGCAGAGCGGATTGCGCTGCCTAAGGTCGCATCATCGAACGAAAGAGAGTGATGATGCAAAGACGCCTGCCGTTCCTGGCCTTGCTGGCCCTTTCCACGACCGCGCTGGCACAAACGCCCGCCCCGACTTCGGCCGCGCCCCCCGCCGCCGACCCCAACACGTACCTTGAGGACATCCACGGCGCGCGGGCGCTGGATACGGTCAAGCGGTGGAACACGCGGTCGCTCGCCGCGCTCGAAGACAAGCCGGGTTATGCCGCGTATCGCCAGCGCGCGCTCGACCTGCTGCAGGACGCGCGCCAGATCGCGATGCCCGACCAGATCCTCGGCGACCAAGTCGTCAACCTCTGGCAGGACAGGGCGAATCCCCGCGGCCTGTGGCGGGTCGCCTCGCTCGCCTCGTTCGGCAGCGGCAAGCCGGTGTGGCGGAAGCTGATCGACGTCGATGCGTTGGGCAAGGCCGAGGGCAAGAGCTGGGTCTGGAAGGGCGCGACCTGCCGATCGCCCTCCTACGATCGCTGCATGATCGCGTTGTCGAACGGCGGCGGCGACGCGGTGGTCGAGCGCGAGTTCGACATCCCCTCGGGCAAGTTCGTCGCGGATGGTTTCGTCGTGCCGATGTTCAAGTCCGGGGTGAATTGGGCCGGGCCGGACGCGCTGTACGTCGCGACCGACTTCGGGCCGGACAGCCTCACCACCTCGGGCCTGCCGCGGACCGCCAAGCTGTGGCGACGGGGCACACCGCTGTCCGTCGCGACCGAGATCGCCAGCGCCGCGCCAAGCGATGTCGGGATCAATACGGCGGTCTTCACCGAGGGCGACCGGCGCTATGCGCTGGTGTCGCGCGACATCGATTTCTTCCATTCCAAGCGGAGTCATGTCGCTGCCGATGGTCGGCTGGTGGCGACGCCGTTGCCTGACGATGCGGTTATCGACACGGTACTCGACGGGCGGCTGATCGCGACGCTGTCGTCGGACTGGCGCGGCATTCCTGCCGGCGCGGTGGTCGCCTATGCGATCGCCGACGTGTTGGCGGGGCGCGAACCGACGATCGAGCGCGTGCTGGTGCCGACTGCCAGACAGGCCGTCGAACAGGTCGATTCGAGCAAGTCGGTATTGTGGGTGAAGATGCTCGACGACGTGTCGGGGCGGCTGGTGTCGCTGACGCGCGGTGCCGACGGTGTCTGGACGCAATCGGTCGCGGCGTTGCCGACCGCGTCGACGATCCATCTCGAGGCGACCGCCGGCAAGGACGATCTGGCCTATGCGATGGTCGAGGGGTTCCTCAGTCCGCCTGCATTGTATGCGGTTCGGCCAGCCACCAAACCGGTCGCGGTCGACACGCTGCCGGCGCGGTTCGATGCGTCCCGGATGCAGGTCGAACAGCGGTTCGCGACGTCGAAGGACGGCACGAAGATCCCGTATTTCCTGGTGCGGAAAAAGGGCACGCCAGGTTCAGCGGCGGGACCGGTGCCGGCACTCGTCCACGCTTATGGCGGGTTCCGCAACGCGCAGACGCCGACGTATCTGGTCGATCAGCCGTATCGCTCGGGCCCGGCCGGGCTGTTCTGGGTCGAGGAGGGCAATGCGTTCGTGCTCGCCAACATCCGCGGCGGCGGCGAGTACGGCCCGCGGTGGCATCAGGCGACGCTGCGCGAGAATCGGCAAAAGGCGTATGACGATCTCCATGCAGTCGGCGACGATCTGGTCCGGACCGGCGTCAGCGCAAAACGGAAGATCGCGGTATCGGGGCGGTCGAACGGCGGGTTGCTGGTCGGCGTCGCGATGGAGCAGCGCCCCGATCTGTACGGCGCGATCGTGATGGGATCGCCGTTGCTCGACATGCAGAAATATTCGCATCTGTCGGCGGGCGCGTCGTGGATGGGCGAATATGGTGATCCGGACAAGCCCGCGGACTGGGCGTTCATCGGGCAATACTCGCCATACCAAAACCTGAAGCGAGGTGTGAAATACCCGGTGCCGTTCATCTACACCTCGACCGAAGACGACCGCGTCCACCCCGGCCATGCGCGCAAATTCGCGGCGCGGCTGGAGGCGTATGGTGACCCCTTCTTCTATTACGAGAACCCCGAAGGCGGCCATGCGGCGGGTGCCGACAAGATCGAGGACGCCAAGCGCGCAGCACTCGTCACCGTCTATCTCAACACGCAACTCGCTACCTCGCCGCAGCGCTGATCGTCAGGAACTCATGATGCGTAATTTTCGTCTGTTGCTCGGGGTCGCGATGCTGGCGCTGCCCGTCTCGTCGATCCCCGCGCCCGTGCTGGCTGCGCAAGCCGAGACGAGCGCGTTCGCGTCGCTGTCGAAGCGCTATGTCGATGGCCTCGCCCGGCTCAATCCATCGTCGGCGACCGCGCTCGGCGATCACCGGTTCGACACGCAGATCACCGATATGTCGGCCGCAGGGCGCGGCAAGCGAGAGGCGTTTTCGAAAGCGATGCTCGCCGATCTCCAGCGGATCGACCGCAAAGCCCTGTCGCGCGAGGAGCAGGTCGATGCGGCGTTGCTCGACAATGCGCTGCGCTACGACATCTGGGATACCGAGACGCTCGGCGGGTGGGCGTGGGACCCGCAGGTCTATAACGACATCGCCGGCAGCTCGCTTTATTCGCTCGCCGCGCGCGATTTCGCGCCGTGGCCGCAGCGCCTGAACGCGGCGGCCGCGCGGATGGCGGCGCTCCCCGCGTTGCTGGCACAGGCGCGCGCGAACATCGTGGTAGCGCGCGTGCCATCGATCTACGCGACGACCGTGGCGAAGCAGAACAGCGGCATCGTCGACATCGCCGAGAGCATGCTCGCCCCGCACAAGAGCGAATTGTCCGCAGCCGATGCCAAACGGTTCGACGCGGCGCTCGTCAAACTGAAGGCGGCGGTCGCCGAGCATCAGGTCTGGCTCGACAAGACGCTCGTCCCCGGCGCGAAGGGCGACTTCCGCCTCGGCGCTGCGCTCTACGATAAGAAGCTCGGCTTCGCGCTGCAATCCGACCTCACGCGGACCGAGATCAAGCGCCGCGCGCAGGCCGCGATCGTCGACACGCGCGCGCAGATGTACGCGATCGCACGGCAGATTTTCGGGGCTAAAAAGGGCGCGTTGCTGCTTCCCGACAAGCCGTCCGAAGCGCAGCAACAGGCCGCGATCCAACTCGCGCTCGACCTTACCTACGCCAAGCGCCCGGCACGCGACGGCATGATTGACGCCTCGACCAAGGCACTGGCGCAGGCGACTGCTTTCGTCCGCGACAAGGGGTTGGTCGGGATGCCCGACAGCCCCGTGAAGATCATCACGATGCCCAAGTTCCAGCAGGGCGTCGCGGTAGCCTACTGCGATTCCCCCGGCCCGCTCGAGAAGAACCTCGGTACGTTCTTCGCCGTCTCGCCGATCCCCGACGACTGGACCGAGGCGCAGGCGACCTCGTTCCTCAGCGAATATAACGACTACATGATCCACGATCTGGCGGTGCACGAGGCGATGCCGGGGCATTATCTCCAGCTCGCGCACGCCAATGCGACGCAGTCGACGCTGCGCGCGGTGCTCGGCTCGGGGCCGTTCGTCGAGGGCTGGGCGGTGTATGCCGAGGGCATGATGGCGGACCAGGGCTTCATGAACGGCGATCCGCTGTTCAAGCTGACGGTGCTCAAGATGCGGCTGCGGTCGATCTCGAACTCGCTGCTCGACATCGGCATCCACACCGAAGGCATGACCCGCGAGCAGGCGATGCAGCTGATGACGCACACCGCGTTCCAGCAGGAGCGCGAGGCGGCGGGCAAATGGGTCCGTGCGTCGCTCGGCTCGACGCAGTTGTTGAGCTATTTCACCGGCTATTCGGAGCATATGGCGCTGCGGGAAGAGGCGAAAAAGCGGCAGGGGGCGGCGTTCGACCTGAAGCGGTACAACGACGCGCTGCTGAACCACGGTTCGCCGCCGGTCCGCTATGTCCGCGAACTGCTGTTCGACCTGCCTATCCAGTGAACGGCGTCGTCGGTGCGCAGTACGATCGTGAATCGGCCCGTGAGCTCGGTTCACGATCGTGCAACGCGCATTCCGTGAAAAGAAATTCTGTGGGGCGTGATTGGTATTGCGGAACGCCAGCGTCCAGCTTCAGTCTCGTGTCAGGCCTGAAACAGCGAAGCAGCCTTGAGAACCTTCGTCACGCCGTGCGCGTCGGTAACGGCGTATGTAAATCCCGGAAGCAGGCAGAACGCGCCGACATTGCCCTTCGGGTCGAGCGCGAGGAAGCCGACTTGGACGCCACGGATGGCGTCGCCGCGCAGATGGGCGATATGGCGCACGACCTCTTCGCACGCTTTTTGCGGGGAGGCGCCCGACCGCATCGATGCGACGACGCGCGCCGACCCTGCGACCCGGGTGACTTCCTCGCCTAGTCCGGTCGAGGTCGCGCCGCCGATGCCGGCCTCGACATAGAGGCCAGAACCGACCTGCGGCGAATCGCCGACGCGGCCGCGCATCTTGAACGCCATCCCCGAGGTCGTGCAGGCGCCGGCGAGACGGCCGTCCGCGCTGCGGGCGAGCAGTCCTATCGTATCGTGGTCGAGCGCACCGCCGGGAGTGCGCGTGCGGTTCTCGCTATTGGCTTCGGGTTGGTATTTCGCGGTCTTGAGCCAATCCCGCCACGCCTTCTCGGATTCTGGAGTCAGCAAAGATTGCTGGGGAAACCCCTGATCGCGCGCGAACCGCGTCGCGCCTTCTCCGACCAGAAAAGTGTGCGGCGTCCGTTCCATGACCCGCCGGGCAACGGAGATCGCGTGGATAGTATTCTCCAGCGCCGCGACCGCGCCGACCCCGCCGGCATCGTCCATGATGACCGCGTCGAGCGTGACGTGCCCGTCACGGTCCGGATAGCCGGCATAGCCGACGCTGTGGTTGGTCGGGTCCGCTTCGGGCACCATCGCGCCGGCCTCGACCGCATCGATCAGCGTGCCACCTGCTCTGAGCTTGGCAAATGCCGCTGCGTTCGCCGCCGCACCGAAATCCCATGTCGAGACGATCATCGCGCCCTGGCCCCCGGACGTGCCCCTGGGGGCGGGAACGCCCGACGCCTGCGCGTAGGATGCGGCCAGTGTCAGGGTTCCACAGGTTCCCAGACCCGCGAGCAGTGAGCGCCTTGTCGTCAACGGTCGATCCTCCACCGGGTGTATGTGCAGCATGCTACGCAGGCGCGGCCGACGCGCCAAGAGGTGACGCACATTTGCAACAATCCATCGTAAATGTTCCATAAAGGTATTGCATAGGTATTGACGGAACCAATTATCTGATCAAGCGTGCTGGGAGGAACTGCGCGGTCGTACGGCGCTGTCGGCCATAGGGGTAGGATATGAATTTCAGTCATTCGGTATCGCGCGTTGCGCTTGTGGGATCGCTCATGATCTGGGCCACGCCCGGAGCGGCGCAGGATGCTGCAGCGAGCCCGGTCGCTCTAGCTCAGGCTCCGGTTCAGGCTCCGGTTCAGGCCCCGGTTCAGGCCCCGGTTCAGGCCCCGGTTCAGGCCCCAGCCCAGGACAGCGCCAACACTCCCGCGCAAGCCAAGGTTCAGGCCGACGCGACCACCGCGGTCGCTCCCGCCAACGCCGATAGCGGCGCGAACCAGTCGATCGTCGTCACCGGATCGCGCATCCAGCGCCCCAACACGACCTCCGCCGCGCCGATCACCTCGGTGACCTCGCAGGACATTCGCGCGCAGGCGGCTGTCAACGTCGAAGACGTGCTGAATCGCCTGCCGCAGGTCGCGCCCGACAGCCAGCAGACCTATGCCGATTCGGACGGTCGCCAGCGGATCAAGCTGCGCAGCCTCGGGTTCGAGCGGACGCTCGTGCTGATCGACGGCAAGCGCATCGGCACGCAGAATGGGCAGGACGTCGGCATCATTCCCGCGACCCTGCTGGAGCGCGTCGACGTGCTGACCGGCGGCGCTTCGTCGGTGTACGGTTCGGACGCTGTCGCGGGTGTCGTCAACTTCATCCTCAAGAAGGATTTCGAGGGCATCCAGCTCGACGGCAATTATAACTTCTACAACCACAACAACAAGGACACGGTCGTGTCGCCGCTGGCACGCGCCGCCGGCTTCAACAGCGTGCGTGGCCTGACCAACGACGGCGGCCGTGCCGACCTCACGCTGACCGCCGGCAAGAAGTTCTTCGACGGCAAGCTGCGGATTTCGGGGTTCGCCAACTACAAGCATACCGACCCCGTGCTGCTGTCGGACCGGTCGAACACCGGCTGCTACCTGACGCAGACGACCCTGAACGCGCCGATCTCGTGCGGCCTGACGCCAAGCAGCTCGACCAGCGGTCTCGTCACGCCGCTCAGCGGCGCGAACAAGGACGCGCAATTCGTCAACAATCCCAATGGTTCGCGCACCTTCGTCCCGTTCGGCGCGGGCCCCGGCAACGCCTCGAACTATTTCAACAATTACTCTTATCAGCGTCCCTCGGAGCGGATCAACGCCGGCGGCTTCGTTAGCCTCGACATCTCGCCCAACGCCGAGCTGTACGGCTCTGGTATCTGGTTCCGCGATAAATCATACACTAACTATCCGGGAATCGCGGGCGGCAACGTCCAGGTCAACTGCAACAACCCGTTCCTGTCGGGCTCGCAGGCGACCGCGATCTGCGGAGCGGCTGCCAGCACCGCCACGACCGCACCGATCAATATCGCCTACCGTCTCGGCGATAACAACGATCAGCCAGATACCTATCTGAATACGGGCGCCCGCTTTACAGCTGGTATCCGCGGCAAGGTCGGCAGCGCGTGGACCTATGATGTCGGCGGCGTCTATGCCCGTAACCATCAGGACTACACGCCTACCTTCGTCAACTCGACGCGGTTGCAGAATTCGATCAACGTCGGTGGTACGCTCGCGGCGCCGACCTGCGCCACGACCGCCGATGCCGGCTGCGTTCCGTTCGACGCGTTCAGCGCCGGCAACACCAATCCGGCGCTGGTCAACTATCTGTTGAACACGGGTACCGCCGTGACCACCGGCACGCTGTATGACGTGCAGGCCAACGTCACCGGCGACCTCGGCAAATATGGCATCACCTCGCCGTTTGCCGAGCAGGGCGTCGCGATCGCGCTGGGGACCGAGTATCGCAAGGATACGCTGAAATCGACCGCCGACGCAGCGTATCGCGGTGCTCTGGGCGGTACCGACAGCTATCTCAAGCAGGACGTCTGGGAAGCGAACGCTGAACTCCAGGTCCCGCTGGTCGAGCATAAGCGATTTGCCGACCTGCTTCAGGTGAACGGGGGCTATCGCCTGTCAAAGTACAGCAGCAATCCGGACACCTTCAACACCTGGAAGGTCGAGGGCATCTACGCGCCCGTCAGCGATCTGACGTTCCGCGCCTCGTTCAACAAGGCGCAACGCGCGCCGACGGTCACCGAAATCCGCCAGGCAACGAATATCGACTTCGCATCCGGCGGGGCTGGCACCTTCAGCGACTTCTGTGCGCCGACGGTCACCAATGGCCCCAACGGCGTGACGTTCGGCGCGCCGGTTGCGTCGCGCGAGGTATGCCGGGCAACCGGCCTGTCCGACGCGCTCTATGGTAGCCAGACCTTGCTCTGCAGCAACGGCACGGCTCCGAACGGTTCGGCTGCGTGCACCGTCCGTTCGGGTGGCTTCACCGCCGAGCCGGAGACCGCGTACACGCAGACCTACGGCCTGATCGTCAAACCGCGGTTCGTCCGTGGGCTGTTCTTCTCGGTCGATCGCTACCGGATCAAGATCAACGATTCGCTGACCTTCAACGACTACAGCTACTACACCGACGGGTGTCAGCGTTCGAACGGCGACGCGTACTTCTGTCAGGGCATCGTCCGCAATCCGGGCACGGGCACGTTGTTCTCCAACGCCAACACCAACCCGACGACTGGCTTCATCCGGCAGGGCACGACCAACTACTACACGTCGATCGCGCGCGGCTATGATTTCCAGGCGCAGTATACGATGGACCTGGCGACGGTCGGCAAGATCGACTGGAACTTCAATGGGTCGTTGACGACGTTTGCGGGTGGCCAGGACTCGCCGGTCCAGCCGCAACGCAACTGCGCGGGCTATTACGGCAACGGCTGCGGCCAGCTGATCCCGAAATGGTCGCACGGCCTGCGCGCGACCTACACGACGGTCGGCCGCGGTTTCAGCGCGTCGTTCAACTGGCGCTATGTCGGATCGCTGACCAATGCGGACAATTCGGGTGATCCGGCGATCGGCGGCACCGACGCGCGGGCACGGACCAGCTACTACCGGGTCGCACCGCAGAGCTATTTCGATCTCGCGCTCAACTTCGCGATCGCCAAGCAGTTCTCGCTGCGTCTGATCGCGAACAACCTGTTCGACAAGAATCCGCCGATCGTTGTGGACTCGTACAGCGTCGCGCTCGCGCGGACCAACACGATCCCGTCGCGCTACGACTCGCTCGGCCGCAACATCGCAATCGGTACCACGATCAAGTTCTGATCCTTCCTCTCCCCCGACCTGAGGGCTCGCCAGCGATGGCGGGCCCTTTTTTTGTGCCGTACGACGTGGCTATGGGTTGGCGGACGGGGCCAGTTCGGCGGGGCGGTGCGTTACAGCATCGAAGGAGCCGACATGAAGATCATGACGCTACGATCCCCCGCGGGTCTCGACAATATCGTGGTCGCCGAGCGGGGCGATCCAGGCGCGCCGCCGTCGGGCGCGATCCGGGTTGCGCTGCATGGCAGTTCGATCAATTTCCACGATCTCGGCGTTGCGCTTGGTCGGATGCCGACCGGAGACGGTCGCGTGCCGCTGTCCGATGGCGCGGGGATCGTTGAAAGCATTGGCGAGGGCGTGACCGAGTTCGCGGTCGGCGATCATGTGGTCTCGTGCTTCTTCCCGGATTGGCAGGACGGCGCGCCCACCATCGGCGATTTCAGCCGCACGCCGGGCGACGGTATCGACGGGTTCGCGCAGACCCACGTCGTGCTGCCCGCAACTGCATTCACCAAGGCACCCAAAGGCTATGATTCCGTCGAGGCCGCCTCGATCACGACTGCGGGCCTCACCGCGTGGCGCGCGCTGGTGGTCGACGGCAAGCTGAAGGCGGGGGACACGGTGCTCCTGCTCGGCACGGGCGGTGTCTCGATCTGGGCGTTGCAGATCGCCAAGGCGATGGGGGCGACAGTGGCGATCACATCGTCGTCCGACGAAAAGTTTGCCCGTGCCCGCGACCTGGGGGCCGACTTCACGCTCAACTATCGGAGCGAGCCGGGCTGGGGGCGAAAAGTCGCGGACTGGACCGGCGGGCGCGGCGTCGACCATGTCGTCGAGGTCGGCGGCCCTGGTACGTTGGCGCAGTCGATAGACGCGGTCAGGGTCGGCGGGCACATCTCGTTGATCGGCGTGCTGACGGGGATCGGCGGCGAGGTGCCGACCGCAGCGCTGATGGGCAAGCAAGCGCGGTTGCAGGGCCTGATCGTCGGTAGTCGGCGCGAGCAGCAGGATTTCGTCCGTGCGCTGGAAGCGACCGCGATCCGCCCGGTGATCGACCGTCGTTTCGCGCTGGACGATCTCGCCGAGGCGTTCGCGTTCCAGCAGAGCGGCGGGCATTTCGGCAAGATCGGGATCGAGTGGTAAGGAGGATGACGAACATGGCCGAGACGAAGAACGCGATACTGTACCGGATGATCCTGCCGGATCACACCTGCCCGTTTGGCGTACGCGCGAAGACGATGCTCGAGCAGAACGGCTTCCAGGTCGACGACCGAATCCTGCGGTCACGGGACGAAGTCGACGCGTTCAAGGACGAGCACGGCGTCGCTACGACTCCGCAGGTGTTCATCGATGGCGAGCGGATCGGCGGCAGCGACGATCTTGAGCGGTATCTCGCAGCATGACGACCAGCGAACCCTTCCCATCGGCCACAGGTCTGTCGCGCACTGCATCGGTGGCGATCGTCGCGGCAGTATTAGGCGTTAGCGCTGTGCTCGGTCGACGCAATGCCCCGGATCCGTCGCATCCGCGGATTCGGCGCTGGTACAAACGCCTCGACAAACCGAGCTTCACGCCACCCGACGCAGTCTTCGGCGCGGTCTGGCCGGTGCTCGAAACCGGGCTTGCGGTCGGCGGTTATCGTCTGCTTCGTCAACCCGCCGACAGCACGCGTAACGCCGCGGTAGGCCTGTGGCTGCTCAATACCGGCATGATCGGCGCGTGGACCGAGATCTTCTTTCGCAAGCGCGATCTCGATGCCAGTGCGATCGCGTCCGGCGCGATGATCGTCAGCGGCGCCGCGTATGTCGCGACCGCCGCGAAGGTCGATCGTCCGGCGGCGATCCTTGGCGCGCCGTTCGTGGCGTGGCTGGGGTTCGCGACGGTTTTGGCGGCGCGGATTTCGGCGCGAAACGACGATGGAGCCGAGACGACCACATGACCAAATTGACGGTCTGGCATGACGGGTCCTGCCCGCTGTGTCGGCGCGAAATCGCGCTGATGCGGCGGCTCGATCGTCGCGGTGCGATCGAGTTCGTCGACGCGAGCGCGCCGGGCACGGTCTGCCCGACTGACCGCGATGCGCTGCTGGCACGGTTCCATGCCTCGGAAGACGGTCGGATGCTGTCGGGCGCGGAAGCGTTCGCCGCGATGTGGCGCGCCATACCGGTGTTACGGCCGCTCGGCCTAGCGGCGCGAAACGCCATAGTGCTCGCAATCCTCGAGCGAACGTATCGGGGATTCCTCCACGTCCGCCCGAGGCTTCAGGCGCTGATGCGCTGACTTACCACGCGGCTCAGCGCTGGTATCTGGCGATCAGCGCGCGGCGCAGCATCCGGTCTTCGAGCGAGTAATACAGCGCAATCTGGTCGCCGTGCGCAACCGTCGAGGCCGCGAACGCGATATCGGTGGCATCGCGGTTTACGGCGGGCGGGGGGAGCAGCAATGGCTCGATCCCGCGACCGGTGACGCGCGCGAAGTCCGGGCTGAAGCTGATCCAGCCGATCCGCCAGCGGGCGTCGTGCGTCGCGCCATTGTAGAACATCACCGGATCTTCCCCCGGCATTTGCCACATCGGACCGGTCGATAGGTGCCAATTGTCCCAGCTGTCGTCGCGGATGTCGAACGGGTCGGGCTGGACGGTCCACGGTCCTTTGGCGGTCGGCCCGGAGGCCATGCCGATCCGCGACGCGCCCTGCGCGGCATATTCGTAGAACAGCCGCCAGTCGCCCGCATAAGTCTGCGCGAGCGTCGCTTCCTTGATGTTGCCTTCGCCGGGCGGGGCTTTCAGGACCAGATCCTGCTTGGTCAGTGCGGTGAGATCGAGCCCTGCTGCCAGGATCATGCAGCCCTGCGACCGGGCCGCATCGACGCCGGTGTAGTAGACCAGATATTCGTTGTTCGGGGTCACCAGGACGGTCGGGTCCTCGCATCCTCCAAGATCCTCGGCGCCGGGGCCCGGGACGATCGCAAGCCCCGGATCCATCGTGAAGGTCAGGCCATCGCGACTCTCCCCGCGCGCGATGACGCCAGTCGGGTCATGCGGGCCAAGCGGATTGGGCACGCCGCGCACCATGATCCGGTGGAGATTACCTTCCTTCCACACGAAAGGGCTCATCAGGTCCATGCCGTCGATCACCGAGCCTGCGGAAATGGCGACCGTGTCGAGCTGTTCGACCGCGTAGGTGATCATCGGTCAGGCGCCCTGTGCAACAGTAAGCGACAGCGCGCCGTCGATCGTGACGGTGGTGCCGGTGATATAGTCCGCGGCGGGGGACAGCAGGAACGCGACGAGCGCCGCAACCTCGTCGGGACGACCGGCACGCTTCCACGGGATCGCCGCTTCCTTGGTCGCCAGCTCCTTCGGATTGTCGACCGCGGACTGGTTCATCGGCGTCAGGATCATGCCCGGCGCCACGCCGTTCACCGCGATGCCCTTAGGCGCCAGTTCGAGCGCAAGCGTTGCGGTCAGCTGAGCCAGCCCGCCCTTTGCCGAATCGTAATCGACGCCGCCGGGGCGGGGCGCGCGCTCGTGGATAGAGGAGATGTTGACGATACGGCCCTTGGCGCCCTTCGCTTCGAGCCCGCGCACCAGTCGCCGGCAGGTGAGGAACGGCCCGTAGAGATCCGAGCGGATGACGCGGTCGAACTGCGCCAGTTCCATGTCGGCGAGCATCACGCCGCTCATGTTGAGCCCGGCCGAATTGACCAGCAAGCTGACCGTGCCGAACGCAGACTCGGCTTGCGCGAACAGTCGTTCGATCGCCGCCTCGTCGCCGACATCGGTCTGCACGGCGATCGCGCGCTCCTTCCCGCCGATCGCTGCACAGACGGCATGCGCCGCGTCCGCGTCCTTAAAATAGGTAATCACGACGCGCGCGCCGGAGTCACCCAGGCTCTTGGCGCAGGCGGCGCCGATCCCGGACTCGCCCCCGGTCACAATGACCACCTGATCGTCGAACAGGCTCATCGTATCGTTCTCCGTAAAACATGACGGCTAAGGGGGCGTCATTTCGGAGGTGCAACGCACCATCGATACCAAGGATGCGTCTGTATACGATGACATCTATGTCACGATCCGCACCGTCCGAAACGGCCGGATCAAGGGCGGATTTGGCCGCTCCCCTGGACGAGATATTTGTAGCTCGTCAGCTGCTCGACCCCAACCGGTCCGCGCGCGTGCATCTTGCCGGTGGCGATGCCGATCTCGGCGCCCATGCCGAATTCGCCGCCGTCGGAAAACTGCGTCGAGGCGTTGTGCATCACCACCGCGCTGTCGATCGCGAGCATGAACCGGCGCGCGGCGGCGGCGTCGCGCGTGAGGATCGCATCGGTATGCCCCGACGAGTGTTCGGCGACGAAGGCGATCCCCGCCTCGAGCCCATCGACGATCTTGATCGAGGCGATCGCGTCGAGATATTCGGTATCCCAGTCGTCCGCGCCGGCCGTCGCGAGCCGCGGCTCGATCGCGACCGCTTCGGCGTCGCCGCGCAGTTCGCAATCGGGCATTGCGTCGACCAGCGCGGGGAGCAGCGCGGACGCGATCGCACGATCGACGACGATGCTTTCGGTCGCGCCGCACACGCCGGTACGTCGCAGCTTGGCGTTGCGGATGATCGCCACCGCTTCGGCGACGTCGGCCTCGGAGTGGACATAGCTGTGACAATTGCCGTCGAGATGGAGCAGTGTCGGCACGCGCGCCTCGCGCTGTACCAGTTCGACCAGACTACGACCGCCGCGCGGGATGGCGAGATCGACATGGTCGACCGCACGGAGCAGTTCGCCGACGACCTGGCGGTCGGGCGTGTCGACGGTCTGGACCGCGTTTTCGGGAAGACCGGCAGCCCGCAGACCCGTCTGCATGCACGCGACGATCGCGGCGGTCGAACGGCGGCTTTCGGATCCGCCGCGCAGGATGATCGCATTACCCGATTTGATGCAGAGCCCGCTGGCGTCGGCCCCGACATTGGGGCGCGATTCGTAGATCATCGCGATCACGCCGATCGGCACGGCGACGCGGGTGATCTCCAGTCCGTTCGGCCGGGTGAACCGGGCCAGTTCGCGGCCGACCGGGTCGGGCAGTTCGGCGATATCGTCGAGCGCCTGCGCCATCGCCTCGATCCGTGGTTCATCGAGCCGGAGCCGATCGAGGAAAGATTCGGGTTTGCTGTCGGCGACGCTCGCCACGTCCGCTGCATTGGCCTCTAGCAGTGTCGGCACGGCATCACGCAGCGCAGCGGCGGCGGCGCGCAGAGCTTGGTTTCGCGCCGCGCCATCGCTAACGGCGAGACGCCGGGCTGCGCGTCGTGCGTTCTTGCCTAGCCGTCCTACCATTTCGGCGGCGGGGCCGGGGGCGGGGTCGCTTGCGGCGCGGGCAGGGATCACGTCCATCACGGTCATCGACAGTCTTTCCAGTCGGCAGGTTGCGGCACTCGCCCAGACCCTGCCGACCTCTTACCGTCGCGACTGCCCATGGCGCAATCGCGAGGGCAGTCTCGACGGCCGCGTCAGTCGATGTCGACGGGGTTGGTGACGATGATCGTCGGTCGTCCCGCGGCGAGATCGCGGGCAGCCAGACTGAAAGCCTTGAAATGGTCGGAGGCCATGTGCTGCTGCACGGCGGCATCGTCGACATAGAGCTCGTTGAACACGAAGCGCTGCTCTCCCTCGGCTTCGCGCCACAACTCGTAGTGCAGAACGCCGGGTTCGGCCCGCGAGGCGGCGACGCAGGTCTTGGCAGCGGCGATGAAGGCGTCATCCTTGCCAGGCAGCACGGACACCAGCGCGACGATTTTCACGGTCATGTATCTCTCCTGTTTTCGTAGCGTCCGCCGTGCTCCCGCCGCCGCCGCGACGCAACCGTCTCGTTCACGCGCACAGCCCTGCCGGCGGACCGACGGGGGCCGGCACCGAGGGCGGACCCTGCAGCGAAGGCGAGGCGGTCGGACGGGTGAGGTCCGTGGCGGCGGCATAATAGGGGTCGGTCTCCGCTTCCGCGAGCGTAACGAAACGAAATCCCATCGACGCGTAGAGGCTCAGCAATCTGGGCAGCATGCGTGCATCGAACGCGCCGACGTGCATCAGCAGCACATAGGGGATGTCGTGCCCGAGTTGTGCCTTGGCGCGGGCGCGTGATGCGAGCGCCGCGGTGCGCGCCGCCGCGAGATATCCGGTTTCGAGCGTCGCGATCGCCGCCGGATCGCGCTTCGCGGCGCAGGCGGCGTAGGGCGGGTTCCAGTTATAGTCGTCGAAGCTCATCGTGACCGCGGCGACGCGGTAGCCGCGCGCCTTCAGCGCGTTGCGGACGGCGTCGCGGTCCGCGATCGACTTGCCTTCGGACAGGAACGGGTAGCGGAACCAGTGCCAGTCGGTGCCTTTGGCGACACGCGCGAGCGGGGCTTCGTTGCGGACGATATCGGCGACGAACGCGCTGGCGCCGACCTTCGCCAGATCGCCGTGCGAATAGGTGTGATTGCCGAGTGGTAGTCCCGCGGTACGCCATGCCGCGATCGCGGCTGCGGCATCCGCCGGATTATCCAGCCCGAACCCCGCATTCATGAACCCGAAGGCGGGTGCTCGGGCCGCGGCGAGCGCGGTGGTGATACCCCGGATCACGTCGGCGCGCGTCTGTCCGGGCGCGAGCGGACCGTGGGCCGGGATATCGTCGAAGGTGAGCGCGATCGCCGGGCGCGTATCCGCACTGCTCCTCAACGGTACGGGGGCGACAGGAACCGGCGCGACCGCACCGATCACCTGGCGCGTCGCCTTGCCGAACAGGGTCAGCGGAACCGCCTCGCCCATCTTGCGATATCCCGCCTCGGACGGGTGGAGGTGGTCGCCCGAATCATACGCCGGAGCGAGCCGGTCGGGATGCTCGGGGTCGCGCATCACGCGGTCGAAATCGATCACCGCGTCGAACGTGCCGGACGTGCGGATGAAGGTGTTGATCGCCTGGCGGTCGGCTTCTGTGGCGGGGCCGGGGTGGTAATAGTCGTTGCCCCCGAACGGCGTGATCGTGCTGCCGATCATCGTGATGCCGTGGGTATGCGCGCGGGCCACAAGCTGGGTGTAAGCTCCGGTGACCTGCGCGACGATCGCCGCGTGCTGCGCGGGTGTCGCGGGCGCTTCTCGCGTCAGCACGCCGAGATCGTTGACCCCTTCGAGTAGGATCGCCCAGCGCACTCCGCTGCGCGCGACGACATCGCGGTCGAACCGCGCCATCAGATTGGGACCGAGCCCGTCGAGCAGGATGCGATTGCCGCCGATCCCGGCATTGACGACGCCGATCCCGCGCGTCGCCGGGGTGCCACGGAGGCGTTCGGCGAGAATATCGGTCCACCGCGTGTTGTGGTTGGGCTTTACGCCGTAGCCGTCGGTGATCGAGTCGCCGATCGCCACGATCGTGCCGGTGTTTGCGCCTATGGTCGTGGCGCCCGACACTTCGAGATCGGCGAGCGTGTACCAGTGCGTCGTCTGTTTTGCGCCGGCGAACCCCGGATCGGCGACGTGATCGCCGGCGAGCGTGTAGCTGAAAGCGCGAGCGCCGGGGTGGCCGGTCTGCGGGACGGCAGCTTCGGGTAGATACAGGCTGATGGCGACGTCGGCGCCGGGCGCGACCGGCATCGCGACGGGGTCGGAATAGAGTTCGGCGCCTGCTGGAATGATCGCCCCCGCCTGCCCAGCGAACGTCAACGCCGCGCCGCCGCCGACCTGGGGTGTGGCGGGCGCGCTCGTTCGCGCGATCCGGGCTGAGCCGATCGCGAGTGGCTGCGTCCCGAACGCGTTCGACAGGCGCACGCGGACCCGGTCTCCGCCTGCCGATAGCCGTATGATCTGGCGAAGCGTGACGGCGGCCGCCCGATCCGCGGGCAGTGCATTGTCGCCTTCCGCGATCATCTGCGACGATCCCCAGCTGGCCATCCAGTGCGGGGTGGACACGTGCCGGGTGGAGACGTGGCGGGCGGTATCACGCGCGTCGGCGCTTGCGACTATCAGCACGCCGGCGAGGATTGCGGTTGCCCAACGGCTCATCGGTCGATCCTTGCAGTCTTTGCATCGTGGCGAGGCTTGCGGGCAGGCGCTGCTGCGATCGCGCCCGCAATGGCTGCGCGCATCGGCTTTGCGACGAATGCCGCGTCGTACGGGCAGGGGCGGCGACGCGCTTTGTCCGCCCGCGGCTCGAACCCTTCGATCCAGCTGTAGCGATCGGTCATCCCCCACAGCATGATGTCGCGCAGCGAGGGGTAGGCGAGCATCAGGTCGAGATAGCCGCGGGTATAGTCCGCAACCGCGCGATCGCGCACCGCGATATCCGCGGGCAGCGCGTTATCGCGGACGTCGAGCTCGGTGATGACCAACTCATAGCCCATCGCCGTCACCGCATCGAGGAAACGCCGCCACTCCCCTTCGAGCGCGGCGATGGTCGCGCGCGTATCGATGCCCTGCGTGATGATATGCGATTGCACGCCAAGCGCATCGACGGGGATTTTTCGCCGCCTGAAACCCTCGAGCAGCTTGAGCACGCCCGCACGGTGATGCGCGTTGCCGGGCTCCCAACTCATATAGTCGTTGTAGACGAGCTGCGCGTGCGGCGCCGCCGCGCGCGCGGTGTGGAACGCGAGATCCAGCGTCGCCTCCGGCCCGCCCAGCGCGCGCGACAATGCGGTCTGGTAGAGGCTTCCGTCCGCTGGCGTCACCGCCTCGTTGACGACATCGTAGCTGCCGATCCGAGACCCGTAGCGACGGCAGACGGTGGTGATGTGTCCGACCAGCATCTGCTCCGCAGCCCGTTTTGGATTGGCGCCGAAGTCGTACGCTTCCTCCCAGCGGGGCATCCATTTGGGCTGGTGCCACAGGAGATTGTGGCCGCGCACCGGCAGTCCGTTCACCTCGGCCCAGGCCATCATCGCGTCCATGTGGGTAAAGTCGAAACTGGTCGCGGTGGGCCGGATCGCCTGCCATTTCATCTGGTTCTCAGGGACCAGAAGTCCGCAATCCCGTTTGAGCAATGCGGCATAAGCGGGGTTTGCGAACGATCCGCGGTCGGCCCCCGGGGGGCTCCAGCCGAAACAGGATCCCAACCGCATGCCTTTCGGCGCCGCGATCGACTGAAGCCCGGTCCCGTCCGTCCTTGGTACTGCTGAACTTTGAAACGGAACCCTGGCACTGGCGCACGCCGAAACCGCTATTCCGCCGAGCATCGCAAGCCCGCGGCGTCGCGTGATCTCACCCGAATTCAGCCGATTGCTCATGCGTTTGCGCCTTTCTTCGAACGACATGCCGGGCGGCATGGCTGGGGGCCAGACCTGCGGGATATCAGGTACATCATTGCGGGTTGCCCGGAGCATAGGGAAAACGCTGCGCCTTGTACCACGCCAGATCATGCGCGGGCGGCGCCGTGCCGGCAGGGAGCGCCCGACCGTTGACTGACATCCAATAGGCAAGGCTCGCATCCCGCCACCACTGAGCTTCGCGCTGTTGCACGGCCAGATAGGTGGCGGTTTTTGCCCAGCGCTCGGCATCGATATCGGGTTTGAGCGCGTCCCATTTGCGGCTCATGTCCGCGACGTAAGCGACGCCTGAGTCGTATTCATGGACCATCTCCGCCCATAATGTCTGGCCCGACGCCATCCGCCGATCCCAGGGGACATGGTGGAACCACAGCAACTCGCGTTCCGGCGTCGTTGCCGGATCGGCAAGTCGGCGGGCGAGGGCGGGGGCGTACTGCGCGACCGCGTTGCTGCCGGTGCGCGTGCGGTCGAAGCCGATCCCGGCTTTGTCGGCGCGGTGGTAATAGACCGGGTTCCATTCGGGGCGCTTGAGGTCGGCGATCCACGGTCCGGGGCCGTAATGATGCCCCGTCGCCATGACGTGCGCGAGGCCAAGCGGCGTCATGTAGTCGACCACCGCCTCGCGCGAGCCCATCATCATCGCGACGATCGGATCGACGATCTTGGGCGAGGGGGCGAAGGTCATCGCCGCCCATTCGCGCGCGACCGGCGCTGCGCCGAGCGTCGGATCCCACGCCATCCGGCCGAACGCGTACCAGTTCGCCTGGTTGAACGTCGAGCCCGCCCAGTCGCGGTCGCGGCCGATATTGGCGACGCCTGCCATCCCGGTCAGCGTGTGACCCTTGACCGAGCCGTCGACGACATCGGCGACGGTCTCGCCCGGCCGCTGCATCGTCTCGCTGCCGAGAGTCTCGGCGAACAGCGGGCCGAGATAGGCGAGGTGCGTGGCGAAACCGAGATATTCCTTGGTGATCTGGAATTCGATCATCAGCGGAGTCTTGGGCATCGCGCCGAACAGCGGATGGAACGGTTCGCGCGGCTGGAAGTCGATCGCGCCGTTCTTGACCTGGACGATGACGTTGGATGCGAACTTGCCGTCGAGTGACTTGAACTCGGTGTATGCCTGTTTGGCGCGGTCTTCCGGGTCGGTTTCCGCGTAGACGAACGCGCGCCACATCACGATGCCGCCATGCGGGCGCACCGCGGCGGCGAGCATGTTGGCGCCGTCGGCGTGGCTGCGATGATAGTCGCGCGGACCGGGCTGACCCTCGCTGTTCGCCTTCACCAGGAATCCGCCGAAGTCGGGGATCGCGCGGTAGATCTCGTCGCTCTTCGCCTTCCACCACGCGGCGACCTGCGGATCGAGCGGATCGGCCGTCTTAAGACCACCGAGTTCGATCGGGGCCGAGAACCGCGCCGACAGATACACCTTGATCCCGTACGGCCGAAACACGTCGGCAAGCGCGGCGGCCTTCGCAATATACGGCGCGGTGAGGCTGTCGGCCTTCGCGTTGACGTTGTTGAGGACGGTGCCGTTGATCCCGATCGACGCGTTGGCACGGGCATAGTCCGTGTAGCGCGGGTCGTGGAAATCGGGGAGCGTCCACCAATCCCACAGCGAGGCGCCGGCATAGCCGCGCTCGACCACGCCATCGAGATTGTCCCAGTGGTTCAGCACGCGCAGTTTCACGCGCGGCGTCGAGGTCAGGTCGATCCGGTCGAGGCTGCCGCCGGTCTGGAGGTGACGCAGCAAGGCGAAGCTGCCGTAGAGCACGCCACGATCGGTGTTGGCGGTGACCAGGAGCACCCCGCGGTTGCCGAGCGTGACCTGGCGGACGCGGTACCCCTCGTCGCCAAGCGCTGCGAGCGGAAGATGCAGCGCGGCGACGGCGCGATCATCGGCGGTGGCTAGCAGGATGGTCGGCGCGCTCGTGCCGAACAACGCCGCGCCCCGCCGCAGTTCCTCGGCCGCTGCGCGGAACGTGGCCGTATCGCCGCGCGCTTCGATCGTCGGAACGCGGTGCGTACTCGTGGCCGCCAGCGTGCGATAGCGAAGCCAGAGGTCGTACCCGTCTTCGGCATACGCCGTTCCGGTCATACCAATTATCGCCGCAAAAAGCAGCGCGAACCTAACGATCAATCGGCTGAGTGCCGTCATAATCCTCTCCCGCGGTTCCACGATCGATTGACAGGATCGCGGATGACCAGTCATGGTATCGCTATCACGACGATGGCTTCGACAGCAATGCCGCGTTTCAGATCGGGAGATGAAGATTGCCGGGCACACCAACTGTTACGATCGCACCGACGCGGCGCGACCTTCTTGGGTTGTTCGGATCGGTTTCCGTCGGCGGATTGATCCCCGGTATCGCGCAGGCTGCGACCGCGTTGCCGATCTACCGTGACGCGCGTGCGCCGGTCGATCTCCGGGTTCGCGACCTGATGGCGCGGATGACGCTGGAAGAGAAAGTTGGCCAGACCATTTCGCTGTGGGCGACCAAGGCGGACGTGATGACGCCGGGCGGGCTCGATTTCGATCCGGCGCGCGCGTCGGCGGCGTATCCGGCGGGGTTCGGCCAGGTCACGCGGCCGTCCGACAAGCGCGGCGGGCCGTCGGTGGCCGCAGTCGCCGGCGGGACGGGGGCACAGTGGCGCGGGTCGGCCTCGACGATCGCTTTCGTCAACGCGGTGCAACACTGGGCGCGCGGCACGCGGCTCGGCATCCCGGTGATCTTCCACGAAGAGTCGCTGCACGGCTACATGGCGCCCGACGCGACGATGTTCCCGCAGGCGATCGGCATGGCGGGCAGCTTCGACCGCGACCTCATGCGACGCGGACAGGCGATCATCGGTCGCGAAGTGCGCGCGCACGGCAGCCACCTCTCGCTGTCCCCGGTCGTCGATATCGCCCGCGACCCGCGCTGGGGGCGGATCGAGGAAACGTTCGGCGAGGATCCGTATCTGTGCGGCGAAATGGGCGTCGCCGCGGTCGAGGGCTTACAGGGCGACAGCACGACGCTGGCACCCGGCAAGGTCTTCGCGACGCTGAAGCACATGACCGGGCATGGCCAGCCCCAGGCGGGCAACAATATCGGCCCCGCACCGATCGGCGAACGCGAACTGCGCGAGAGCTTCTTCCCGCCGTTCCGCGCGGTCGTGACGCGTACCGGGATCGGCGCGGTGATGCCCTCGTATAACGAGATCGACGGCGTACCGAGCCATGCGAACCACTGGCTGCTCGGCGAGGTGCTGCGCGGCGAATGGGGATTTTCGGGCGCGATCGTCAGCGATTACGGCGCGATCGAGGAGCTTGACACGATCCATCACGTCGCGCGCGACCTCAACGGGGCGGCGAAGCTCGCCTTGGCGGCAGGGGTGGACAGCGCGTTGCCGGACGGGATCGCGTTTCGGACGTTACCTGCGCAGGTGCGGGCGGGGACGGTGCCGATCGCGGCGGTCGATGCGGCGTGCGCGCGGATGCTGGCGTTGAAGTTCCGCGCCGGTTTGTTCGAGGAGTCGGCAGTCGATCCCCGTGCCGCCGCTCGCCTGACCGGTAACGCGGAAGCACGCGGCGTCGCATTGGACGCGGCGCGCAAATCGCTGTGCCTGCTGACCAACGACGGCACGCTGCCGCTCGCGCCCAAGGGCAAGATCGCGGTGATCGGGCCGAATGCGGCGATCGCGCGGCTTGGCGGCTATTCCGCGCCGCCGCGCGAGACGGTGTCGCTGCTCGACGGCGTTCGGACGTTCGTGGGTAATGCAGCGACGATCGTCCATGCGCAGGGCGTGTTCATCACGCAGAGCGAGGACCGGTCGCAGGATGCGGTGCTGCTCGCCGATCCCGCCAGGAACCGCGCGCTGATCGCCGAGGCGGTCGCGGTCGCGCGCGGTGCCGACACGATCATTCTCGCGATCGGCGATACCGAGCAGACCAGCCGCGAGGGGTTCTCCAAGAACCATCTCGGCGATCGCACGACGCTCGACCTGATCGGCGAGCAGAATGCGCTGTTCGATGCGCTGCACGCACTGGGCAAGCCGATCGTGGTCGCCGCGATCAACGGGCGTCCGCCAAGCTGGCCCAATGTGATGGCGAAGGCCAACGCGGTGCTCGAATGCTGGTATCCGGGGCAGGAGGGCGGCACGGCGATGGCCGAGGCGCTGTTCGGGCGGATCAATCCGGGCGCCAAGCTGCCGGTGACCGTGGTCCGCGAAGTCGGGCAGGTGCCGCTCTATTACAACCGGAAGCCGTCGACCGAGCGCGGTTATCTGTTCGCAGAGACGGCGCCGCTGTTCCCGTTCGGCCACGGCCTCAGCTACACGCGCTTCGACATCAGCGCACCGCGGCTGTCGGCGGCGAAGATCGGCATCGCCGGTAGCGTCGGGGTCGAGGTTGACGTCGCCAATATCGGGCAGAGGGCTGGCGACGAGGTCGTGCAGGTGTATGTCCGCGATCAGGTGTCGTCGGTGGCGCGGCCGGTGATGGAGTTGAAGGGGTTCGAACGCGTAACGCTCGCGCCCGGCGAGCGGCGGACGCTGCGGTTCACGCTGGGGCCGGATGCGTTCGCGTTGTGGGACGTCGACATGCGCGAGGTCGTCGAACCCGGCCTGTTCACGATCATGGCTGGATCGAATTCGGCGCAGGTGAAGACCGCAATCCTCGAGATCGCCTGACCCATCGACAAGCGAGGGTGCGCGGGCAGGCCGCGCACCCTCGGCAGATTACCAGATGTGAACGCGCTGCGCCGGCATCAGGTAGAGCGCATCGCCGGGCTTGACGTTGAACGCAGTATACCAGGCGTCGACATTCCGGACGATGCCGTTGACCCGGTAGAAGGGCGGTGAGTGCGGATCGGTCAGCAGACGCGCGCGCGCCGCGCCTTCGCGGAGCTTCGCCTGCCATGCCTGCGCATAGGCCAGGAAGAACCGCTGGTCGCCGGTGAGACCGCCGATCACCGGTGCCTTGCCGTGCACCGACTGGTATTTCCGATACGCCGCATAGGCGGTTTCGACGCCGCCGAGATCGCCGATATTCTCGCCGAGCGTTAGCGCGCCCTTCACGTGCACGCCGGGAATCGGCTCATACGCGTCGTACTGCTTCGACAGCGCGGCGGTATGCTTCGTGAAGGCGGCGCGCGCTTCGGGCGTCCACCAATTCTCGAACTTGCCCGATGCGCTGAACTGGCTGCCCTGATCGTCGAAGCCGTGGCCCATCTCGTGGCCGATGATCGCGCCGATCGCGCCGTAATTGACCGCTGCATCCGCGTTGGGATCGAAATAGGGCGGTTGCAGGATCGCCGCGGGGAAAGTGATCTGGTTGTTGAGCGGGTCGTAATAGGCGTTCACGGTCTGCGGCGTCATGCCCCACAGGCTGCGATCGACAGGCTTGCCGAGGCGCGACAGGTCGAGTTGGTGGTCGAACTCGCCCGATCGCATCGAATTGCCGAGCGGATCGCCGCGGACGATATTGAGCGCGCTATAGTCGATATACTTGTTTGGGTGGCCAATCCGCGGATCGAAGGCTGCGAGCTTGGCGAGCGCCTGCGTCTTGGTCGGCGCGTCCATCCAGGTGTTGGCCCCGATCCGCTCCTTGTAGGCGGCGCGCAGGTTGGCGATCAGTTCGCCCATCTTGGCTTCGCTCTGCGGCGGGTAGTGGCGCTTGACGTAGACTTCGCCGACGGCCTCGCCCATCGTACCGTTGACGACGGCGATGCCGCGTTTCCAGCGGGCGCGCTGCTGCGGCTGGTCGGCCATCGTCTTGCCGTAGAAGTCGAACGTCGCCTGATCGAACGCCCTGGGGAGGACAGGTGCGCTCGCGGACGCGAGGCGGAACTTCATCCAATCCTGCCAGGTCGAGACCG
The DNA here is from genome assembly GCF_003688595.1 of Sphingomonas sp. PP-F2F-G114-C0414. Lineage (GTDB taxonomy): Bacteria > Pseudomonadota > Alphaproteobacteria > Sphingomonadales > Sphingomonadaceae > Sphingomonas. The sequence continues at coordinate 157,548 of NZ_RCWT01000012.1, read as the reverse complement.
GCGTTGCGGCGAACAGCTTGGCCAGCTCGGTCAGCGCGGTTGAGTTCGTCATGTAGACGATCGGGAAATTGCCATAGCCGGCGGTCGTCAGCAGCAGCGGCCAATCGAAACCGGGCGCCAGCGCCTTGCGACCGGCAGCGTCCATCGGCTTCAGCATCGCCTTCAGGTCGCGCGATTGGACGGGGGACCACTGCACCTTCGCCATCGCGGTTTCGAGCGCGACGATCCGGTCCGCCTTGGCCGACGCGTCGGCAATCCCCGACAGCGTCAGGATCTTCTCGACATAGGCGCGGTAGGCGGTGCGGAAGGTGTCGTACTTGGCACCCTGTTCGAGATAGTAATCGCGTCCGCCCATCCCGAGCGAACCCTGTCCGGCGGCGACCGCGTAACGCGTCGGATCGGCAGGATCGGGCAACTGGCCGATCTCGACCGGCGAGGCATAGCCGACCGTCGAGAACAGCGTCTGCAGTTTCTGCTTGTCGCCGGCCGCATCGATCTTCGCGAAATAGGGCTTCAGGGGTGTCGTGCCGGCGCGTTCGATCGCCGCCTCGTCCATGAAGCTGGCGTAGAGATCACCGAACTGTTTCGCGCCCGGCCCGACCGCCGCAGGATCGCGCGCGGCGTCGTCGAGGATGGTGCGAACCTGTTGCTCGGCCTGATCGGCCAGGACGACGCTGCCGCCGGCCGAGGTCCGGTCCGCGGCGATCTCGGTACGCTTGTTCCAGTTGCCGTTCGCGTAGGTCCAGAAATCGTCGCCGGGTTTCACCGATTTGTCGGCGGCGGTGAGATCGATTCCGAAGGTTCCGTAGCGCGTGCCGGTCGCGGCGGCGGTTGCGGGCGCCGTCTGCGCGAGCGCGGGTGAGGACAGCGCCAGTACAGCGACGCTCAGCGACAGACGCGAAACATGGTTGAACAGCATCGAGGCTCCTGTGGAAATTGCCGACCGAGTCCAGAGGTATCGGGGCGGGGATCGAATGGGCGAACACGGCGAGGTCGGGCTTTCGCCCTGTTGGGGGGAAGCTGACGCGGAACAGGGACCGTAGCAATATGAATTCGATCGCGATTGGATCGGTCGTCTGTCCTCGGCACGACGGTCTGCTCGGACAAGATCAACCAGTGGCAGGTTGGCTTGTTCGGCCCTCGTTGCAGGCGAAGGCGGTCTTGCCGTGAGATCCTGTCACGCAATTAGTCTTACATATTGACCGCGCTTCGAGGGCCCAATATCGGTTGCGGCAGATAAAAACGGGAGGATCGAAATGCGCCAACTGTATCGCAACGTCGCGCTGGCAATGACTCTGATGACGACCACGGCGATGTCCGCCTCCGCGCAGGATGCGCCCGCGGCCGCTCCGGCTAGCGCCACGGCGACGGTCGGTATCGATGCGAGCCGGCCCGGCCCGGTGATGAACCGACAGGTATTCGGACAGTTCGCCGAGCATCTCGGCCACGGCATCTATGGCGGGATCTGGGTCGGCGAGAAGTCGTCGATCCCCAACGACCACGGTTATCGTCGCGACGTGCTGGAGGCGCTGAAGGCGGTCAAGGTGCCGATGGTGCGCTGGCCGGGCGGGTGCTTCGCCGACGAATATCACTGGCGCGACGGCATCGGCACGCGCGGCAAGCGGCCGATCAAGATCAACACCAACTGGGGCGGCGTGAACGAGGACAACGCGTTCGGGACCAACGAATTCATGGGGTTCGCCGAACGCTTGGGCGCCGAAGCGTATATCTCCGCCAACGTCGGCAGCGCGCCGCCGAGCGAAACCGCGCAGTGGCTCGAATACATGACCTCGCCGAATGGCTCGACGCTCGCCAAGGAGCGCGCGGCGAACGGCCACCCCGCACCGTACAAGGTGCCGTATGTCGGCATCGGCAACGAGCTCTGGGGCTGCGGCGGCAACATGCGCGCGGAATATGCCGCCGACCTGACCAACCGCTACGGCGTGTTCGCCAAGTCGGGGAACGGCAAGATGCTCCGGATCGCCAGCGGCCCCAGCGAGGGGGATTACGACTGGACCGACACGATGATGCGGATCGCGGGCAAGAACATCGACGGCCTGTCGCTGCATTACTACACGCGGCCGCGCGACAAGGTCTGGACCGACAAGGGCCCGGCGCTTGGCTTCTCGGAGCATGAATGGGCGCTGACGATGCAGCATACGCTGCAGATGGACGAGTTCGTCACCAAGCATTCGGCGATCATGGACAAATATGATCCGGGCAAGACCAAGTGGCTGGTCGTCGACGAATGGGGCACGTGGTATGATCCGACGCCGGGCAGCAACCCCGGCTTCCTGGTGCAGCAGAACAGCGTCCGCGATGCGGTGGTCGCCGGGCTCAACCTCAACATCTTCGCGCATCACGCCGATCGGGTGAAGATGGCAGCGATCGCGCAGATGGTGAACGTGTTGCAGGCGATGCTGCTGACCGACGGCGCGAAGATGGTGAAGACGCCGACCTATTGGGTGTTCGACCTGTACAAGCCCTGGCAGGATGCGACGACGCTGCCGGTCGATCTGAAATCGCCCTGGTATCACGAGTCCGAAGTGGCGGTGCCGGCGGTCAGCGTCTCGGCGGTGCGCGATGTCGCGGGCAAGGTACATGTCGCGCTCGTCAACCTCGATCCGCATCGTGCGATCCCGGTGGCGATGACGCTCGCGGGCGTTCAGGCGAGCGGCGTGACCGGGCGGATCGTCACGGGCACGACGATGGACGCGCATAACAGCTTCGAGCAGCCCGATACGGTACGACCGGTCGCGTTCAACGGCGCGCAGGCGGCGGGTGGGACGGTGTCGGCGACGTTGCCGCCGATGTCGGTGGTCGTGCTCGACCTGCAATAAGACGGCGCCCTACCGCTCCCGGTCGGGAGCGGTAGGGCTTTCGTATTCAGAGCGGTAGCGGCAACGCGCGCGTGGTGGTGAACGCCGCCGACTGGCCGGGGACGCCGGTGCCGGGTTGGCCGCTGCCGACCGTCACGCGGTATTTACCGGCGATTACCCGGCGCGTGCCGTCGGTCGATACGCTGCTGAGATCGCGCGGCGACAGGTCGAAGCTGACACTGCTGCGTTCGCCCGGTTTCAGTGCAATGCGCTTGTATCCGCGCAACGCCACGCGCGGCGTGCCCGGGTGGTCCGGGAAATTGAGATACAGCTGAACCACTTCGTCGCCGGCCCGTGCGCCGGTGTTGCGGACTTCGGTGGTGACCCGCAGTCCCGTTTCGGGGCCGGTGGCGGCGGGTGTCACCTTTAATGGCGTGTAGGCGAAGCTGGTGTAGCTCAGGCCGTGGCCGAAGGCGTAGACCGGCTTGCCCTCGAAATAGCGGTAAGTCCGACCTTTCATCGCATAGTCGCTGAAGGGCGGCAGGTCGGCGACGCTGCGATAGAAGGTGAGCGGCAGGCGGCCTGCGGGGTTGGTCCGGCCGCTCAGGACGTTGGCGATCGCGCGGCCCCCGGACTGTCCCGGATACCACGCCTCGACGACCGCGGCGGCGTTATCCTTCGCCCAGGCGAGGTTGATCGGGCTGCCGTTCATCGCGACGACGATCACCGGCTTGCCGGTCGCCTTGGCCTTGGCGAGCATCGCCACCTGGTCCGCAGGTAGGTCGAGCGTGGTCTTGTCGCCGCCTTCGAAGCCCGGCACCGTGACGCCGGTCTCCTCTGCCTCCAGGTCGGAGGTTAGGCCAACGACCGCGACCAGCACATCGGCGGTAGCGGCTGCGCGAGTCAGGTCGGCATCGGGGGAGGCCGAGATCCGCTTCCACACGAGGTCTGCACCGTCGTTCGACGTGACGCGGAACGGATAGCGGCGGCCCTTGACGAGGTCGAGCGTGGTGAAGGTCGGCAGGTCGTTCCACTGCGACCCCTTGCGATCGGACGCGACCGCGCCGGCGAATTCGAGCACGCCGCCTTTGCCCGAGAGGCCGACCCGGTAGGTGCCGCTTTCGGGGGGAGTCAGCGATCCCGCCCACACCGTGCGGTGGTGCGTGTCGACCTTGGCGAGCGAGAGATTATAGTCGCCGACGTCGCGCTCGACGCGTTCGGCGACGGGCGTGTCCTGATAGCGGATCGCGTCGAGCTGCTGCTTCATCGTCGCGGGATCGAACAGCGCTGGCAGCTTTTTGGTCGGGTTGTAGTAGCGCACGAGGACGCCCGGTTTGCCGTCGGGCGTGCGCAGCGCCGACGTCGGTACGCGGTCGCCGTCGGTGACCGAGGGGGAGAACGGCACCAGCGTGACGTCGCCCGCCGGCATCACCGACCGTAAGCCGTCGAGGACCGACACCGGCGGCGCGGACAACGGTGACGAGTAATTGCCGCGCAGCACCCGCGTCGCGTCGCCGAGCGGGCCGATGACCGCAAGTTTCGTGCCCGGCTTGAGCGGCAGGATGCCGGCGTTCTTGAGCAGGACGAGGCTTTCCTCGGACGCCTTCAACGCCAGCGCGTCGTGCGCGGGCGTGCCGATCTGCGCGACCGGTACGACACGATCGCGCCCGGTCTGTATCCCCGGCAGGTCGCCGTTGCGGATGCGCGCGGAGAAGAGCCGGACCAGCGACCGATCGATGTCGCCGACCGAGATCAGATCGCGGTCGAGCGCCTCGCGGAAGCGTTCGCCGAGCCCCGCCTGATCGCCGAGCGTCGCGGTGTTACATTCATTGTCGACGCCGGTTTTCAGGGCGGTAGCGACGGCGCTCGCCTGATCGGGGGCGTAGTGGTGGTTGTCGGCGATATCCTTCACCGCATCGCAGTCGGACACGACGAAGCCGGTAAAGCCCCAAGCCTGGCGCAGATGATCCTTGAGCAGCAGGTCGCTCGCGCACGCTGGCTGCCCGTCGATGCGGTTATACGCGCACATGATCGAGCCGGCACCGCCCTCGACGATCGCCGCGCGGAAGGCGGGGAGATAGGTGTCCTCCAGATCGTGCGGCGAGACGAACACGTTGGCCTTGTGCCGCGTCGATTCAGGCCCGCTGTGCACCGCGAAATGCTTGGGCGTGGCGATCACGTCGGGCAGCGACGGATTGGGCCCTTGCATCCCGGTGACGAAGGCGACCCCCATATGGGCGGCGAGGAACGGATCCTCGCCATAGGTCTCCTGCCCGCGACCCCAGCGCGGATCGCGGAAGATGTTGACGTTGGGCGACCAGGTATCGAGCCCGGTGCCGATCCGCCCGAGCCGTCCGGTCTGGCGGCCCAACGTGTGCAGCGCGCGGACCTCCGTGCTGATCGCACCGGCGACATCGTGGACGAGCGGCGCATCGAAGCTGGCGGCGAGGCCGATCGGTTCGGGGAAGTTGGTGGTCGGCACCGGGCCGAGCGCGCCGTGAAGCGATTCGGTCCACCAGTTGTAGGCGGGAATGCCGAGCCGCGGGATTGCCGGCGCGACGTTAAGCAATTGCGGGAGCTTCTCGTCGACGGTCATCCGCGCGACGATCGCCGTGGCGAGCGCGTCGGCCTGGGTACGCGCTGCATCGGTCTGCGGTGCTGGCGACATCTGCGCCTGAAGGGGCAGGGCGGCGAGCGCAGCTCCGGTCAGCATGAGTGCGCGCATTGCGCCGAACATCGACTTGCCCTTCGCTGTGTTTCGCGAGTTTAACACCCCAGCATCCTCCTTTATTTTGTAGGAGTGACCTTAAGCCGGGAGGGGGCGCAATGGCTACGACATTTCGTTGGTTCGACTTAGCTCGGTAGTATTTTTACTGTGACGCGGAATATAGAATACTATCCTGCCGCGTTGACAGGGCTTGCATCTAGCCTGACAAGATCCCGCATAATCAGAGGATACGCGCGCTGACTTGCAGGGTCATGCGTGACGATCGGCACGGACGAGGATCAGACAATGCGCACTACTCGCCGACACGGGATAACGGCTGCTCTGACGGTTTTGCTGTCGACCACTGGGGTGCAGGTTGCGGCGGCGCAGGCCGATCCGCTGACGCCGACCGGCCGCTGGAGTGCGAACCAGCGCGGCGATGCCGCGCTGCCGCCGATGGGCTGGAGTTCGTGGAACGCGTTCGCGACCGACATCACCGAGGACAAGATCCTCGCATCGGCGCGGGTGATCGCGGACACGGGACTGGCGGCCAAGGGCTATCGCTATATCAATATCGACGATGGCTGGTGGTTGAAGCGGCGTCTGTCGGATAGCCGGATGATGATCCGATCGGCGAATTTCCCGTCCTCGGTGATCGCGGGCAAGGACCCGAGTTTCCGGCCCTTCACCGACAAGTTGCACGCGATGGGGTTCAAGGCGGGGATATATAGCGACATCGGGCGCAATTCCTGTGGTCAGGTCTTCACCTCGACGATGCCCAACCAGCCCGAAGGCAGCGTGATGGAACGCGAGATCGGGCTGTACGGCCATGTCGACCAGGATATCCGGCTGTATTTCAAGGACTGGGGGTTCGACTTCATCAAGGTCGATGCGTGCGGCATCCGCGGTTTGCCGGCGAGCAACCCCGCGGTCAAAGCCGGCAAGTACCGCGCGTTCGTGCCGCTGATCGACGCGGACTCGCTGGCGCGCACCGACATCCCCGCGGTGCGCGGGTTGTACACCCAAGTCGCCGACGCGCTGGCGAAGTATAACGACGCGAACGACTATCTGTTCTCGCTGTGCCTGTGGGGATCGGCCGATGTCCGCGCCTGGGGCAAGAACATCGGCGGCATATCGCGGACCAGCGAGGACATCTCGCCGCATTGGGGGCGGATGCTGCACAATCTCGACACCGTGTCGCGGCGCGCGCTGTATGCGCATCCCGGATCGTGGAACGACCCCGACATGCTGTTCGTGGGCAGCGGCGATTTCGACGAACGGCACATGACCGAAGCGAAATCGCATTTCGCGCTGTGGGCGATCGAGAACGCGCCGCTGTTCATCGGTTACGATTTGCGTAAGGCGTCGCCGGCGTTGCTCGACCTGATCGGCAACGCGCGGATCATCGCGGTCAATCAGGATCGCGCGGGCAATCAGGCGACGCTGGCGTTCGATACCGACGAGGTGCAGATCTTCGTCAAGACGCTGGCCAACGGCGACAAGGCGGTGGCGGTGTTCAATCGCGGCAGCGGCGCGGCGGACGTTGTCCTGACCGCCGATCATCTTGCCTATCGCGATACCGCCGATGTCGAACTGACCGATCTGTGGACCGGCGCGCACAGCAAATTCCGCAAGCAGCAGAGCCTGAAGCTGGCCCCGCGCGAAACGCTGATCTTCACCGCGAAGGGCGATCGGCAGTTGCGCGACGGCGTGTTCCTGTCCGAGCAACCGGGCAGCGTCAACCCGGCGGTCGACGGGGTGGAAACGCCACAACCCGATCCGCTGGTGCACCGTGCGCCGCTGGCGTGGCAGGGCACGCGAGGAGCGGGGGATTTTCCGCGCTACGGTGGCTGGGGCGGGGCGCGCGTCGATCGCACGCCCTACGACCAGCCGCTGGGGGTGGCGGGGGAGGCGCTGCCGCACAGTCTCGGCGTGCTCGCCAATTCGCGGCTGGAGGTACGCAACACCGGCTATCGCACGCTGCGGACGCGTGTAGGGATCGACGATTCGACGACCGACCGTGCGCGGGCGGTGACCTTCCTGGTGTACGGCGATGGGCGGCTGTTGGCGCAGTCGCGGGCGGCGCGGGGCGGCGAGGCGACGCAGGAGCTGTCGGCAAACGTCGCGGGGGTGAAGATCATCGAACTGGTCGCGCGCAGTCCGGGTGCCGGTGGCGCGCAGATCTCGGTCGACTGGGGCACGGCTGCGCTCACGCGTTGACGAAACGGACGACGTCGGCGGCTAGCCCTTTCGCGCAAGACGTGTTTCCCCGCGAAGGCGGGGATCCAGACTGGGCTCCCGCCTTCGCGGGAGAACACGGAAGGGCATGCTGCCATGCCCCGGCGGACTCGTCCTTGTTCGAAGGGATGGGCATCGACGACGTCGGTGGCGCGCGTCATTCGGCATATGGGCAGTGTTCTGGCGTTGCGGCAGTCCGACGATTGCGCGTCACCGGCATGACGAAGAAAAGGGCTGATCTGTCGGTCTCGAACGTGAATGCCGATCCGCCCTAACGCGTTGCTCAGCGCTCCATCGCGCTGCGCGTATCCTCCAGCGCGAGCGTGACGAGCGCGGTCATCGCCGCGCTCGCGCCTTCGGCATCCTCGGCGGCGATCGCGTCGAAGACCTTGACGTGATCGGGGATCGGATCGCGCGGCAGCGCGCGCAGGCGTTGCTTGTACTGCGTCGTCCAGTTCACCGCGGCGCCGATCGACGCGCTGAGCACGACCATCGCGTCGTTCTGCGTCGCCTGCAATATCGTGTCGTGGAACGTGCGGTCGGCTTGGCGACCCTGCTCGGTCGCGAGTGAAAAGCGCTTCATCGCGGCGAGCGCGTCGCGCATGATCTTCAACTCGGCCTTGTTGCGCCGTGCCGCCGCCATCGCCGCGGCGGCGGGCTCGATCACCATCCGCATCTCGAACAGGCTGCGGACGAGTTGCGGATCGGGTTCGCCGGTAAACGCCCAGGCCAGCACGTCGGGATCGAGCAGGTTCCAGCGATTGCGCGGCAGCACCCGCGTTCCGGCCTTGGGCCTGCTCTCGACCAAGCCCTTGGCGGTCAGGACCTGGATCGCCTCGCGGTAGGCGCCGCGCGACACATTGAGTTCCTCGGCGAAGGCGATCTCTCCCGACAGCGTCTCACCCGGCGAGAATTCGCCCGACAGGATCGCCACGCCGAGCTTGTTCGCCACCGCGCCACGCAACCTGCGGCCCGACGATCGCAGCGGCGACGTCGCGTCGGGGGCCGTGTCCGGTGTCGCAGAGAAGGGTTCGTCCATAACTTCGTACTATGCCTCTATCGTCGCGGGACAACACTACCAATTGCTCGGAGCAATCGGAACAGGTGTTTGACGATCGCGGCAGTCGCTGTCGCCGACGCAAAGGCAGGCCCCGCGGCGATACGATTCCCGTGACAGGATCGTCTCGCCGCGGGGCCGGGCATCACATGAAGCGGTTCATCAGGTTCTCGATCCGCTCCTGCCGACCCGAGCGCGGCTTCGGATCGATCGCCCGCTCGCCCGCCAGATCGGCGATCGTCGCGAGGTCGCTGGTGCCGATCATCTTGCCGAGTTCACCGTTCCAGCCGGCGTAACGCTCGGTCTTGAACGCGTCGAGACGACCGTCCTCGATCAGCGCCGCGGCGTTGAGCAGGCCCTTGGCGACGACGTCGATCCCGCCGACATGACCATAGAACAGGTCGATCGGGTCCATCGACTGGCGGCGGACCTTGGCGTCGAAGTTGAAGCCGCCGGTCTTGAACCCGCCAGCGCGCAGGATCTCGACCATCGCGAGCGTGAGTTCCTCGACCGAGTTCGGAAACTGATCGGTGTCCCAGCCATTCTGCGGATCGCCGCGGTTGGCGTCGATCGAGCCGAAGATGTCGAGCGCCGCGGCGGTGGCGATCTCGTGCTCGAAGGTGTGGCCCGACAGCGTGGCGTGGTTCGCCTCGATGTTGACCTTCACCTCGTTCTCGAGGCCGTAGCGCTTGAGGAAGCCGTACACGGTGGCGGTGTCGAAGTCGTACTGGTGCTTGGTCGGCTCGTGCGGCTTCGGCTCGATCAGGATCGTGCCCTTGAAGCCGATCTTGTGCTTGTGCTCGACCACCAGGTTGAGGAAGCGGCCGAAATTGTCGAGCTCGCGCTTCATGTCGGTGTTGAGCAGCGTCTCATAGCCTTCGCGACCGCCCCACAGCACGTAGTTCTCGCCGCCCAGACGGTGCGTCGCCTCAAGCGCGTCGCGGACCTGCATCGCGGCGAATGCGAACACCTCGGGGTCGGGATTGGTCGAGGCACCGGCGGCGTAGCGCGGGTGGCTGAACGCGTTGGCTGTGCCCCACAGGAGCTTGCGACCCGACGACGCCTGGAGCTTTTCGAGGTGGTCGACCGCTTCGGCGAAGAATTTGCGATGCTCGGCCACCGAGTTCGCGTCGGCCATCACGTCGACGTCGTGGAAGCAGTAGAACGGAACGTCGAGGCGCGTGAAGAAATCGAATGCCGCCTCGCGCTTTTCCGCCGCCGCCGCGCTGTCGTTGGCGCCGCGATGCCACGGGCGATCGAACGTGCCGCCGCCGAACACGTCGGAGCCGGGCCAGCAGAAGGTGTGCCAGAAGCAGGCGGCAAAGCGCAGATGCTCGGCCATCGTCTTGCCGAGCACGACCCGGTCCTTATCGTAGAAGCGGTAGGCGAGCTCGTTGGTCGTATCTGGGCCCTCGTACTTGATCGGGGCGATGTCGGCGAAGAAGTCGGCCATCAAAAATTCCTTGGCGAGTTTTTGGGGGTGATGCGGGAATAGGCGGCACGGAACGCGTCGCGCTTGGCCGCGAGCGTGTCCGCGATGGCGGGATCGGGGACGATGGTGCGGGCGACGGGCGGCGCGACGCAGACCGAGGCCGGATCGCCGCCGTCGACCGCGAGCTGTGCGAGCCGGGCGGCACCGAGCGCGGGGCCGACCTCACCGCCTTCGAGATAGACGAGTTCGACATCCATCGCCGCGGCGATGATCCGGCCCCAATAGCCCGAGCGCGCGCCGCCGCCGATCACCGACAGGCGATCGACTGTGGTGCCGGTCTCGCGCAGCACGTCGAGCCCGTCGGCCAGCGCAAAGGCGACGCCCTCCAGCACGGCCTGCGCTAGGCGATTGCCGTCGGTGTCGTTGTCGAGCCCGAGGAACGCGCCGCGGACGTCGGCGTCGTTGTGCGGCGTCCGCTCGCCCGACAGATAGGGGAGGAACAGCTCGGGGCCGCCGGCCGGACCGACCGATTCGGCGCGCGCAAGCAGGTCGGCAACGCTCTGCGTGCCCGTGATCCGTGCCACCCAGTCGACGCACGAGGCAGCCGACAGGTGCACCGACATCTGATGCCACAGGCCGGGCAGCGCGTGGCAGAAGGTGTGCGCGGCGCGCTCCGGGCTGGGCCTGAAGTCGTCGGTGGCGACGAAGATCACGCCCGACGTGCCGAGCGACAGCAGCGCGTCGCCGTCACGCACGACGCCGACACCGACCGCGCCGGCCGCGTTGTCGCCGCCGCCCGCCGCGACCGGCACGCGCGGCATGCCCCAGGCCTCGGCGATGTCGGCCTGCAACTGGCCGGTGATCGCCGAGCCTTCGAACAGGCCGGGCATATTGGCGGTGGACAGGCCGCATGCCGACAGCAGCGTGTCGCTCCAGCGTCGCGCGCCGACGTCGAGCCACAGCGTGCCGGCGCTGTCCGACAGATCGGACGCCTTGTCGCCGGTCATCTGCAGCCGGACGTAATCCTTGGGCAGCAGCACCGTCGCGATCTTCGCAAAGACGTCCGGCTCGTGATTGCGCAGCCACAGCAGCTTGGGCGCGGTGAAGCCCGGCATCGCGATGTTGCCGGAGATCGCGCGCAGTTCGGGGACCGCAGCCTCCAACTCCGCGCACTCCGCAGCGCAGCGCCCGTCGTTCCACAGGATCGAGGGGCGCAGCGGCCGGTCGTCCGCGCCGAGCACGGTCGCGCCGTGCATCTGCCCGGCGAGACCGACGCCGCGAACCGAGCGCCGGACGCTGGGGTCGATCGCCAGCACCGCCGCATTGGTCGCGCGCCACCACGCATCGGGATCCTGTTCGGACCAGAGCGGGTGGGGGCGCTGCACGGTAAGCGCGGCAGTGCCCTGGCCGACGACCGCGCCGGCTTCGTCGAGCACCACCGCTTTTACGCCGGACGTGCCGATATCGATTCCGAGAAACATGCGATTACTTCTTGAACGGATCGATGGTGCGGATCGAGCCATCGGGATTGAAGGTGAGCTCGGTCATCTTCGCCGATCGCAGATGGTTGCGGTTGGACAATTGCGTATCGTGGTAGACCAGCTGCCACGTGTTGCCGACCTTCAGGATCGAATGATGCGTCGTCCAGCCTTGCACCGGCAGCAGGATCTTGCCCTGATAACGGAAAGGGCCAAGCGGGCTGGTGCCGGTCGCATAGGCGATGAAGTGCGTGTCGCCGGTCGAATAGGTGAAATAGTATTTGCCGCCGCGCTTGAACATCCACGAGGCTTCGAAGAAGCGCCGGTCGTGATCGCCGCCGAGCAACGGCTTGCCGGCTTCGTCGAGGATCGCGACGGCGCGCGGGGGCGCGGCAAACTGCTTCATGTCGGGCGTCAGCTTGGCGACCTTGGGCATCAGCGCGGGCTTGCCGTCCTGCTTGAGGTCGGTGTCGCCGGCGTTCGGATCGAACCTGCCGGTCGCCCAGCGCTGCAATTGGCCACCCCAGATGCCGCCGAAATACATGTAGCTCGCGCCGTCGGTATCGGTGAACACCGCGGGATCGATCGAATAGCTGCCCTTGATCGGCATCGGTTCGGCCTTGAACGGACCGACCGGCGACTTCGACGTCGCGACGCCGATCCGGAAGACGCCCTTGGCGTCGCGCGCGGGGATGTAGAGGTAATAGGTGCCGTTCTTGTACGCGGCGTCCGGCGCCCAGCTCTGCTTCGACGCCCAGGGGATGTTCTTCACGTCGATCGCGACCGGATGGACCGTCACCGGTCCGCCGACCCGGTCCATGCTGAGGACGCGGTAGTCGTGCATCGCGTACTGGTTGCCGAGATCGTCGTCGGGGATGCCCGCGTCGACGTCGTGGCTGGGATAGATGTAGATCTTGCCGCCGAAGACATGCGCGGACGGGTCGGCGGCGTAGATCTCACGAGTCAGCGGTTGCGCGCGATACTGTTTGCCGTCCGGGCTGACCGTCGATCCGGTCTTGGGCGGCGTCGATTGCGCGCCGGAGATCGTCGCGGTGAGCGCGATGGCGGCCAGGGCCACGCCGGGGAACAGACTGTAGCGCATTGCGGATCGGTCCTCTCTCTGTACCGCCTGCTCTCTATGAAGCCTGTCGGTGAATATCGATACCGCTACCATATGCCCGGTATCGCCATTGGGCAAGCGTTCACGCCCTACGGCGTAGAATTCATTCCCGAGTTTCGGCGATCTCCCTCGGCGCTCGTATTTACGGTACGCTTGGGCGAATCTTGCCGCGCCGGTTGCGGTCCCCGATCGTTGCGCTAACACCCCTGTCATGACAGTTCATTCGCCAGCGCCAACTCGCTCCTCGCGCCGCGGAGGCTCGACTCCCACCATCAGCGATGTGGCGGCGCGCGCCGGGGGTTCCCCGATGACCGTCTCGCGCGTGATCAACGGCGAGACCAACGTGCGGCCCAAGACGCGCGAGACGGTGAATGCGGCGATCGCAGCGCTGAACTATGCGCCCAATCCCGCGGCGCGCAGCCTAGCCGGGGCAGGGCAGACGCGGATCGGTCTGTTGTACAGCAATCCGAGCGCAGGCTTCTTGAGCGAATTCCTGCTCGGCAGTCTCGAACAGGCGAGTCGCCGCGATGTGCAGATCGTCGTCGAGAAGTGCGAACTGGGCGATCACGAGCTCGAGGTGACCCGACACCTGATCGAGGGCGGGATCGACGGCATCATCCTGCCGCCGCCGCTGTGCGAAGCGGCCGGCGTTCTCGACCTGCTTGCCAAGGCCGGCATCCCGGCGATCGCGGTGGCGACGGCGATGCCATCGGCGGACCAGCTGGCGATCGGCATCGACGATCGCGAGGCGGCATCGATGATGACCCAGCACATCATGGACCTTGGCCATCGGCGGATCGGCTTCATCACGGGCGATCCCAACCTGTCGGCCAGCGCCCAGCGCTATGCGGGCTATACCGCCGCGCTCGAACAGGCGGGATTGCCGTTCGATCCGAGCCTGGTCGCCGACGGCCTGTTCACCTACCGCTCGGGGCTCGACGCCGCGGAGCAACTGCTCGCGCTCGAAAATCCACCGACCGCGATCTTCGCGTCCAACGACGACATGGCGGCGGCAACGGTGGCGATCGCGCATCGACGCGGCATCGACGTGCCGGGCGACCTGACGGTCTGCGGATTCGACGACACGACGCTGTCGACCGCGATCTGGCCCGAGCTCACGACCATTCACCAGCCGATCGCGGATATGGCGCGTGCGGCGGTCGATCTGCTGGTCACGGCCATTCGCCAGTCGGGCAGCGGCGCGAAGATCGAACGCCACCAGACGCTCGATTTCACCCTGATCCGGCGGCAGTCCGACGCCGCGCCGCGCCGGAGGCCGCGCGAGAGCCGCACTTGACGCGCGCACCAGACTTGATAGCGATACCATAGAGACGCGGATCGGCCGATCGATACCAGCGCCATTGTTGAGGATTGGGTGTGATCGAACCGACGCTAGATCCTCGCAAGGACCGGCACCACGCCGGTGGACGCGGCTGTCGATCCGCCGCGCCACGGCCGTCGCGGTCGCCCGCATGATCGGCGTTTCCGAAACATCTGGACGACTGGCCACATGCTGAGGCCGCGTCCGCACACCATCACGCAACATGCACAAATCAGCCGATAATAACGGCATTTAGGAGGGGTTATGTCGGAGAGTATCAGAGGATCGGGCGGATCGGCGGTGAACTACGGTTTCATCACCGCGATCGTCGCCGTCGCGACCATCGGCGGGTTCATGTTCGGCTATGATTCGGGCGTGATCAACGGCACGCAAAAGGGGCTCGAAGCGGCCTTCGCGCTCGGACGGCTCGGGATCGGCGTCAATGTCGGTGCGATTCTGGTCGGGTCGGCGATCGGTGCATTCGGTGCCGGCCGATTGTCGGATGCGATCGGTCGCCGCAGCGTCATGATGCTGTCGGCAGTGCTGTTCCTGGTATCGGCGCTGGTCGCGGGCGCGGCGGGCTCGTCGGCGATCTTCATTCTGGCGCGGATCATCGGCGGCCTCGGCGTCGGCGCCGCCAGCGTCACCTCGCCGGTCTATATCTCCGAAGTCACGCCGGCGGCGATCCGCGGGCGCCTGTCGAGCGTCCAGCAGGTCATGATCATCTCGGGCCTCACCGGCGCGTTCGTCGCGAATTTCGCGGTCGCGCGCTATGCTGGCGGCTCGACCGCCGAGTTCTGGCTTCACCAGTCGGCGTGGCGCTGGATGTTCTGGTTCCAGGCGATCCCGGCCCTGGTCTATCTGATCGCGCTGACGGTCATCCCGGAAAGCCCGCGCTTCCTGGTCGCCAAGGGGCGCGACGAGCAGGCACGCACTGTCCTGACCCGGCTGTTCGGTCGCGAGGAGGCCGATCGCAAGGTGATCGAGATCCGCAATTCGCTCGCCAAGGATCACCACAAGCCCAAGCTGTCCGATCTGCTCGACAAGACCACCGGCAAGGTCCGGCCGATCCTGTGGGCGGGCATCGGTCTCGCGATCTTCCAGCAGTTCGTCGGCATCAACGTCGTGTTCTATTACGGCGCGGTGCTGTGGGAGGCCGTGGGCTTCACCGAGGACAACGCGCTCCAGATCAACATCCTGTCGGGCGTCCTCTCGATCGCGGCGTGCCTGTTCACGATCGCGACCGTCGACAAGATCGGCCGCAAGCCGCTGTTGCTGGTCGGTTCGGCGGGCATGGCGGTCACGCTGGCGATCGTCGCCTATGCGTTCTCGACCGCGGTCACCGACGCGGCGGGCGCGGTCAGCCTGCCGGGTCACAACGGCCTGATCGCGCTGATCTCGGCCAACCTCTACGTGATCTTCTTCAACGCAAGCTGGGGCCCGGTGATGTGGGTGATGCTCGGCGAGATGTTCCCGCAGCAGATCCGTGGTTCGGGGCTGGCGGTCGCCGGTTTCGCGCAGTGGATCGCCAACGCGGCGATTTCGGTGAGCTTCCCGGCGCTGGCGGTCTCGCCGGGGCTCAGTGTGACGTATTTCGGCTACGCGTTCTTCGCGGCGGCGTCGTTCTTCTTCGTGAAGGCGATGGTCAACGAGACGCGCGGACGCGAACTCGAAGACATGCAGGGGTGATCCTCGCGGGAGGGCTTCGGCCCTCCCGTTGTTTCAGGGGATAACGATTATCGGTCGAGCAGCATCCGCTCGATCTGTGCATATCGCTCCGCTCAAGCGTGCCCAACACGTCGCTTTAGTACGCGGCCTTGGCGTCGCGCGGTCGCGCTGCGTGTCACCGGATTACGGGCCGGTATCCGCACGGTTCGGCGGCGGATTTTCCTAATTTTTCAATGCCCGTCGCGTTTGACGTAGGTGAAACCGTTAACGATTGTAATTTATCAGCTATCCCGAAAGGGAAGCCCGTGCGTGACTATCTAGAGAAGGCTCGGCTTGACGCTTTGCACCAGCTCAAGCTGCTCGATACGCCGTCGAGCGAGAGCTTTGATCGTATCACGCGCATGGCCAGCCAGATTTTCGGGCTTCCGGTAGCGGCCATTTCGCTGACCGATCGCGATCGACAGTGGTTCAAGTCGCGGGTCGGAATCTCTCACGACTCGATCACGCGACGAAAGGCGCCGTGTTCGCAGGTCGCCGAATCGACGAGTCCGCTGGTCATCGAGGACTTGCAGGCGGACTGTTTTTACGCCGAAAGCCCGTTGGGTCTTGCCGGCACCCGGTTCTACGCGGGCGCACCTTTGGTAACGCGCGACGGCTATGGTCTCGGATCGCTTTGCGTGCTCGGCACCGAGCCTCGGCAAGCGTCCCCCGCCGAAATGGCCGCGTTGACCGATCTGGCTGCGATGGTGATGGCGCAGATCGAACTGCAGCATGCCTTTGGCCGGATCGATCCGATCAGCGGCATGCCCAACCGCAATCAGTTCTGCGAGGATCTGGTCGATCTGGCGCGCGATCACCGCGGCGAGCAACGCCTGGTGGTCGTCGTCGATCTGGCGCGCGACGAGCAGATCAACCGGATCATGCGCGTGATGGGCGGCAAGCGCGTCGACGAGTTGATTCGGGAGGCGGCACTCTCGATCCGGCAGGCGTTGAGTTCCTCCCGTGTCGCCTATCACGTCGGCCCGGCGCAGTTCGCCTTTCTGGGGCCACGCGATGTCGACCAGGACGCGTATATGGCGGTGCTGGCATCCGCGTTCGCGACGATCCGGGCGTCGTCGTCGGCCCGGTTCGTGACCAACGTCGCGATCGGCGTTCGCGCGTTCACGCTGGGTGACGCGGCGGCCGACGACGTGTTGCGCGCGGCGGCCAGCGCGGCGCAGGATGCCCGGCAGGTGGATGGTGCGATCGCGCTGTATTCCCCGGCCAGCGACATCGCGCATCGCCGTCAATATACGCTTTTGCAGGACTTCGGGACCGCGCTCGAAGCCGGCGATCAGCTTCGGCTGATGTTTCAACCGCGTGTCGAACTGGCGACGCGGCGCTGTATCGGCGTCGAGGCGTTGCTGCGATGGCGGCACCCGGTGCTCGGTGAGATATCGCCCGCCGAATTCATCCCGATCATCGAGCACACGTCGCTGGCCCGACCGACCACGCAGTGGGTGCTGGACGCGGCGATGGACCAGCTCGTCGGCTGGAACGAGGCCGGCATAGGCGTTGCGGTTTCCGTCAATATCTCGGCCGCCAATCTCGAAGAGACGGACCTGATCGAACGCATCCAGCTGGGGATGCTGCGGCGACAGCTGCGCCCCGATCAACTCGAGATCGAACTGACCGAAAGCGCGATCATGGATCACCCCGAGCAGGCGCTGGCGATGCTAGCGGAACTGGCGACGGCGGGCATCTGCCTCGCGATCGACGACTTCGGCACGGGGCATAGCAGTCTCGCCTATCTGCAGAGGCTGCCGGCGCAGGTGGTCAAGATCGATCAGGCGTTCGTGCGCAACCTCCGTGCGACGAGCGGCGCGGACTTCGTGCTCGTCGAGACGATGGTCGGCCTTGCCCAGAAGCTGGGCTACCGCGTCGTCGCCGAGGGCGTCGAAAGCGAGGACGCGGCCAACGTCCTCGCGCATATCGGGTGCGAAGAGGCGCAGGGCTTCCTGTTCGGGCGACCGATGGACGCGTCGAACTTCGTACGGTGGCTGTCGAGTTCGGATACGGGGAACGCGCCGATCACCAGCGCCGCCTGAGGCGCGTGCCACTGTCGTCGGCCGGTCGGGCGCAGGGCGATAAATAGCGTTTGTCGGCAGGCGCTGGTCGCTCCGAGGGGAATCGAACCCTTGACCTCTACAGCCCTTGCCATCGAAGCGGAGGGGGCAGGTCTTCGGCTGCGTAGTCGATCTGGAGCACGCGTCGGCGACGTGGTGGATCGGCTGCGCGCGAGCCGTGAACTATCGGCGTCGCGTAGAGCCAGACATCGCCGCGGTTCGCGCGGCACAGGCGCTCGCCGCGCTCCTCGACGACATGCTCGATGCTCGCTTCCGGCAGGTGACCGAGCCGGTGGGAGCCGGGTGCGATGCGGAGCGGGGCATTCGTGGCGTCGATGGGATCGAGGTGGACGCGGATCGTGACCATCCTCTCCAGCAACGCGAAGGGCGGTTCGACCTGGACGAGTACGGCCTTCACCGTCCAGGGGCCGAACCCGTCGATGGCAGCACGCTGCTCGACGACGATGGTGCGATCCTGATGCCAGCCGAGCGCCCAGTTCCGGGCTGGCGTCTTGTCGAACAGCACGGCTCGGACGGGGCGTGCGTTGGGCCCCAGGGCATATCCGGCGATGCGGCCAATGGGACCGTCCACCGCGAGCATGCCGCGCAGGGCAGGGGCGGACCCGATCCGCACGCCGGGGACGTCGCGGGGTAGGTCTGCCACGGCCTGTTCGATCGAAAGACACGCGGCAGGATCCAAGGCTCCCGCAAAGATCTGCGCGCCGTCGTCTTCGAAGCGCAGATCGGTTTCTACGGGTTGGGCCTGGGGATTCATCACGTCAGGCTGGCGGGTTGCCCGACCCGCCATTGAGAGCACCGGGATGTTTGTGGGCATCGGCGGAGGAGCTTCGCGCAGGCGTCGCGTCGGCGCTGCTGCCGGCGAGCATGCCGTTCAACGAGCTGCCGGTCATGCCGAGTTCGGCCATCAGGCCATCGATGAGCGGGCCACCGACGCGGTAGCGCATCGCCGCTGCGACCGCGGCATCAGCGAGATTGCCCTGACCGCCGCCGGATGCGCCGTCGCTGCTCCCGTCGCCGTGTAGCCCTCGGGCATCGAGGATGCTGATCTTGTCGATGTTCTCCATCGGCTTGCTTGCCGCGGCGATGATGGCAGGCAGCGCTTCGAGCATCGCGCGGCGGATCAGCAGCGCTGTCTGCGCGTCGCTCAGCAGGTTAGTCGCCTCGTTGATCGATGCTTGACCCGCCGCATCGACCTTGAACGCTGCCTCGCGCCCTTCCGCACGGGCCTTCTCGGCATCGGCTTCGGCAGTCGCTTCGGTGCGCAGGGCACTGGCGCGGGCCTCTGCGGCTTCCTTATCGGCGGTTGCGGCGACGGTGATGCCGACCGCCTCTTCCTGCGCGCGCTGGGTGGCGGCGATCACCGCGACGTTCTTGTTGCGGTTGGCGATCTCGGTCGCCTTGGCAGTCGCGACGCTTTCCTCGGCGCGGACGGCGAGCGCACGCGCCTCGTTGGCGGCGGCAGTCGCGGTCGATTCCTCCTCGGACTTCTGCGCGGTCTGCACCGCCGTCGTGATGCGTGCGATCTCGATCGTGCGGTCGCGTTCAATGGTTGCGGTCTGGATCGCACCGTCGCGGGCGATCGTCGCGGTCTGGATCACCTTGTCGGCTTCGGTCTGCGCGACGGTCTGCGCCTGGCTGGCGGTGATCCGCGCGATTTCGGCGAGACGGGTCTGCTCGGCTTCGGCGGTCGCGATCGCGGTCGCCTGTTCGGCGCGGCGGGCGGACAGCGTCTGCTCCTGCGTCAGGCGCGCCTGCTCTGCGGCCTGCGCGATCTCGAGCGACTGGTTGTTGGCGTCGAGGTTACGCTGCTCGATCTCGACGCGGTTGGTCGCGACGATGTCGTTGCGGATCTTCTTGCGCTCCTCGATCGTCCGCGTGAGCACGGTCAGCCCCTCGGCATCGAACGCGTTGTTCTCGTTGAAATGCTCGAACGCGGTCTGATCGAAATGCGTGATGCTGACGGACTCGAGCTGGAAGCCGTTCATGTCCAGGTCGGTCATCAGCGCCTCCTGCACCTTCTGGATGAAGTCGGCGCGGTTGGCGTGGAGGTGCTCCATCGTCATCGTCGCGGCCACCGATCGCAACGCCGAGACAAGTTTGCCGTCCAGCAGCGACTTCACCGCATCGGGGCTGTTGACCGAATCGCCGAGCGTCTGCGCGGCGGCGGCGATCGATTCCGCGTCGGGCTTCACCTTGATGTGGAACAGCCCGACGACGTCGACGCGCAGCTTGTCGAGCGTGATCAGCGCGTCCTTGTTGAGACGCGACACCTCCAGCTTCACGGTGGTCAGGCGGACCTGCATCAGTTCGTGCAGCACCGGGATGACCATGATGCCGCCGTTGAGGACGACCTTCTCGCCACCGAAGCCGGTGCGGATCAGCGCCACGTCCTTGGTCGCGCGCCGGTATAGCCGGGTCAGGATGATGCCGATCACCACCAATGCGAACAGCACGATGCCGGCGTAGATCAGGACGTTCAGAAGCTGTGCGGGCATGAAACCCTCCCCGGTTATGATTGTGGTCGGATCGACTGCAGAAGCGCGTTGGCGTCGGGCAGTGCGTAGAAGAGTTTGCCGTCGCGGCGGACGATCAGCGCGGTCTCGCCGGTGGCGATCGCGTCGTCGTCGTCATGCGGCTCGACCATGATGAAATGCGCCTGCCCGTGTTGGTCGACGATCTTCGCGCGGGCCGGCGATCCGCGACGCGCGGTGCCTTCGAGGATGGTGCCGCGGCGGCGCAGGAAGTCGTCGGTCGAGATCACGCTGGTTTCGAAGCCGGGCATGATCCGGGCAAGGCCGTTGGCGGCGAGCGTGTTGAGCAGGCTGCCGACGATCAGCGCGCCACCCGAGGCGACGCCCCAGTGCAGCGGGCCGCCGATCAAGGCGGTCGAACCCTGCTGGATGGCGATCCCGGCCAGCGTGAAGCAACCAAGCAGAGACGTCAGCCAGATCAGGATCGGCAGTTCGTGGCCAAGTCCGAGCCAGTCGAGCACGCCGCCGCCATCGGCTTCGGCATGTACGTCCGCGTGGAGATCGAGATGGCCGAGCCCAAGACCGATGGCCTCGATCAGTCCGATCCCGATCATCACCACGAACGCGATCGCGAACGGCACGTAGGCGGGCGTCAGGAAGATCGCGAACATAGGCCGTAGTGCTGGTTCGGGTTCTGCATCGGCGAATGGGTAGCGGACAGATGATAACGCTTCGTTGCGAAACGCCGGCCGATCCGGTCTTTGCACGCCATGTGTCGATACTCCCCGGAGCAAGGCTAGCCCTACGCCGAGGCATTCGCAACGCGGGCCGAGGGAAACCGGCCGGGTTTGGATTCATCCTCTGCACAGGATCTGCACGACAAGCGAACGGATCGCACACGGACCTCGCGATCCGACGCTCACGGGACCGCGGCAAAGCCGATCCTCGACGCCCTGTTCGTCACGCGCCGGGCGATCTGGAATAACGGATCGGCACGACTGGCGTCGATTGCCGCCGCCGCGTTCGGCATGGTGCTGGTCGACGATCCAAGCGTTCTCGAATGGCTTCTGTTTTGGACCGCGGTATCGCTTGCCGCACTCGTGCCACGCCACGGGCTCGACGATGCGCTGGCTTGGTCGCGCAGGCTTGGCTGGCAGGCGATGTCGGCCGTTATTGCGCCGTTGAAGGATGCTGTGCGACTGTCGCTGGTCAACCAGCATCGAGAACTGCCCTCCGATGGCGTGCGCGCAATCGGGGCTGTCGTCGCGTTGCCTTTGATGGGCGGCGGTGATCCTTGCGCTGTTCGCAAGCGCCAATCCGCTGATAGGTCAGGCGTTTTTGCGGATTGTTCTCTGGATCCGCGGTCGGTGACGTGGCGCACGCTGTTTGCATTTTTCGTGGTGGTCACGATCGGGGCAAGCTTGCGGCCAAGTCCGCCCCCGACGTGGGCGTCGCGTTTAGATGATTGCTCGATCGGCACGGCGTTCGAGCCGGGCGTGCCCCACCCCGCAGGATTCGGTTCGTTCGACGGCGCAAGGGATACTGCCGAAATGCCCGCGCTGACCGATCATATGAACTCGCGCATGAGACATTGACGAGCGAGGCCGGACAGCATGAACTGCCGACATGGGAATAGTCGCGTTCAGGAAGGGTTGGGGGTGGTTGCTGCTTGCGGCACTCACGCTCTCGACGATCGGCGACGAAATTTCGCTGATCACCCTGATGTTTCGGACAGCGGGCGACCGAACCGCTTTTGCCGTGCCGATCCTGCTGGTGGCCCAGTTGCTGCCGGGTCTGCTCGTCACGCCGTACATCGGCCGCCTCGTCGATGCGCACGATGCGGGCAAGCTGCTGGCCGGTGCGGCGCTGGCGGATGCGATGGTCCTGTCCTGGATGGCGTATCATCCCGATCCGGTCTCCACGATGCTCGGTGCCGGCGTACTCAGCATCCTGTTCGCGGTCGGGGGAACGGCGACCTTCGCATTGATCCCGGTGCTGGCCACCGGGCTGGGAATGACGTTGGCGCGTGCGAACGCGGTGCTGGAGTTCGTGCGCAGCGCCGGAATGCTTGCCGGGCCAGTCGTCGGCGGCGCGCTGGTGGCATGGGGCGGCGCAGGCAACGCGTTGCTGATCGATGCGGCGAGCTTCGCGTTGCTGGCTGTGGTCGTGCTGGGGAGCGGGTTGCGGCGGCCGGTCGAGGTCGATGTGGATGCCGATGCGGATGACCGAGCCCGGACGCTGTTTGCCGAGTATCTGCCGGTGCTGCGCCATCGGCGGATCGTGATCATGATCGGTGCCCTCGCATTGGGAGTCTTCGCCAGTGCGATTGCCGATGTCGCGTTCGTGTTCCTGGTCACCGTTTCGCTGGCGGCGGGTGCGATGGCGTTCGGGCTGCTCACCGCGTGTTGGGCGGGGGGAATGATGGCGGGCGCGGCGGCGGCCGGGGTTTGGCCGATGCTCCGCCCGGCCCCACTGGCCTTTGCGTCCGCCATCGTGATGGGCGCGATGATGCTGGCGATCGGCGTAGTAGGCGGGATTGCCGGCATGACGATGACCTCCGGGCTCGTCGTTGTGGGGATCGCCTTCGTGATCGGCGGTGCGGCGAATAGCGTGCACAACGTCGCGGTGCGGACGATGCTGCAACGCGAGGCTCCTGCGGGCGCACACGGCAAGGTGGCCGCGATCTACAGCGCCGCGACGAGCAGCGCGGGTATCCTCGGATATATGGCCGGGGGGATGTTCATGCCGACAGGGGCGATCGACGCCTATCTGCTTGGTGGCGCGCTCGGCGTCGTAGCAGGAGGTGTCGGCTGGCTTTTGTTCACGGCGTCGAGGTCGAAGGATGCGTGATCATGTCCTGGGCCGACCGAGAACGGGCCGGCGGTGCGGGCCTTGAGCATCTCCATCGCACGTACGCTGAGGATCGACCTGCCGGGCTGGTCCAAATTGGCCGATCGAGGCGATGCCGGGCACTCTTCGAAGCATCGTCCACATGTCGGCTTATCTGCGATACCAACATGATTGCGTTGACCGGAGCGCGGGTAAAACGCACCGCATAAACCTGGGTAATTTGAATGCTTTGCGCGTGGTGGAGCCACGGGGAATCGAACCCCGGACCTCTGCAGTGCGATTGCAGCGCTCTCCCATCTGAGCTACGGCCCCGCGCGGTTGGCCACAGGCCAGGATCGATGGCTTAGCGGCTCGATTTCGCTGTTGCAACCGGGTTGGTGAAGCCCTTCGCTCTGCTTCTGGCCCGCCGTCGCAGCGGTGCGTCGTGTCGGCGTCAAGCGACGGCAAACACAGGAACAATCGACGACCTTGGCATTTGTAGACCTCGGAATGCACGACGCCGCATACGACGACGCCGGCAACCGCAGGACAGCAATTAGGAGGCTCCTATGGTCTACGAACGCAATACCAGAGATCGTCAGTCGGGTGACTATTATGGTCGGCCGAACTCGCAGGATTACGGTCGCGATTTCCGCTCCGATGGTGGCGACTATGGTCGATCCAATGCGCGCGATTATGCAGCAGCCGGTAAGTTCGATCGCGACAATGATCGCGGGGACCACGGGTATCGCGGGCGCGACGATCAGGGTAGCCGTGACTATTATGGCGGCCACAACGATCGCCAGCAGCCATCGGGCGGCGATCGCTATGGTCAGTCGCGCTACGGACAGGCGGGAGGCCAGTCCTACGGCCAGCAGGGCTATGGTCGCCAGGATTCGGGTCAGCCGCGTTATGGCCAGCAAAGTTATGGCCAGCGCAGCCAGGGTTCGGGCGATACCGACTATCATGGCAGCTATGCGTCGGACGGGCGTCGTTTCGAGGACGTAGGGCGCAACCGTCATGCGGACGACGACAACCGCACGTCGCGCGGCGGCAGCCGTAACGAGGGGCGTGACTATGGTCGCCAGCCGCAGGGCTATGACTATGACGATCGCGGATTCATCGCGCGGGCAGGCGACGAGGTTCGTTCGTGGTTCGGCGACGACGAGGCCGAGCGCCGCCGCGAAGCCGATGCGCGCTATGACGAGCGGTCCTATGGCGGCTCGGACAACCGGTCGTTCGGCAATCGGTCGTCGAACCCGCATGACGATCACTATCATAGCTGGCGCAGCACGCAGATTGCCGCGCTCGACCGCGACTATGACGAGTATCGCCATGAAAACCGCTCCAAGTTCGAGACCGAGTTCTCGTCATGGCGTAATGAGCGGCAGGGCCAGCGTAGCTCGCTGTCGCAGGTCGCCGAGCATATGGAAGTCGTCGGGTCCGACGGCAGCCATGTCGGCACGGTCGACAAGGTGAAGGGCGACCGGATCCTGCTGACCAAGAACGATCGCGATGCGGGCGGCGTGCATCACTCGATCCCGTCGCGCTGGATCAAGACCGTTGATGGCAAGGTGACGCTGTCGAAGTCGGCCGACGAAGCAAAGGCGGCGTGGAAGGAAGAAGAGCGTAACTCGGCGATGTTCGACTATGGCGATCGCACCGGCGGCGACAAGAAGGACGCCGGTACGACGGGGTATGCTTCGACCACGCAGGCCGGCAGCACTGCCGGCGCGACGTCGACCACGAGCACGACATCGGACACGCTCGGCAAGTCCGGGTCGACCACATACTAAGCGTTTGAAAGCATTGGCTGACGTCGCGTGACGTCAGTCGAAACGAGCCCGGGCGATACCGTCCGGGCTTTTTTGCGGGTTGCGTTGGGTGTGCGTTTCGCCATACCCGCAACACGAATAATCAAGACAGGAGCAAGTTTATGGCCCGTGCATGGAGCCTGAAGGCACGTCCGCAAGGCATGCCGAAGCATACCGACTTCGCCATGATCGATCTCGACCAGTCGACGCTCGGCGCCGGCGAGGTGCGGATCGCCAATCGCTGGCTGTCGGTCGACCCGTACATGCGCGGGCGGATGAACGACGTGAAGAGCTATGTCCCGCCATTCGCGCTGGGCGAGGCGATGCAGGGCGGTGCGGTCGGCGAAGTGGTCGAGAGCAACGACGACGGCATCAAGGTCGGCGACATGGTGCTGCACATGGCCGGCTGGCGGGACGAGGCGGTGGTCCCGGCCGCGCAGGTGCAGAAGCTGCCCGCGCTCGACGTGCCGGCGCAGGCGTTTCTGGGTCAGCTCGGCATGCCGGGGATGACCGGATATTTCGGCCTGCTCCAGGTTGCCGAAGCGAAGGCAGGCGACACGGTGTTCGTGTCGGCGGCGGCTGGCGCGGTAGGATCGACCGTCGTGCAGGTTGCCAAGGCCAAGGGCATGACGGTGATCGGCTCGGCCGGCGGCGCGGAGAAATGCGCGTGGGTGAAATCGCTCGGTGCGGATGCGGTGATCGACTACAAGAGCGACGTGCCGGTAGTGAAGGCGCTCGGCCAAGCGGCTCCGAAGGGTATCGACGTGTATTTCGACAACGTCGGCGGTGAGCATCTCGATGCGGCGCTGGCGCATGCGAACATGCATGCGCGGTTCGCGGTGTGCGGGATGATCGACGTGTACAACAGCGGTGCGGCGACGCAGCTGAAGTATCTCGCGCGGCTGATCGGTAACCGGATCCAGATCCGCGGGTTCATTGTCAGCGACTACATGAATCGCGCCGAGGAGTTCTACAAGGACATGGGCGGGATGCTGGCGGCGGGGACGCTGAAGCGGCAGGAGACGGTGCACGAGGGGCTCGAGACGATGCCGGATGCGTTCCTGGGGCTGTTCTCCGGTGGGAATACGGGGAAGATGCTCGTCAAGGTTTGAGTTCGTATCCCCAACATCTCATCGTCATTCCCGCGCAGGCGTGGATCCATGCTGGCAAGCGTAGCGGTCTAACCGCCAGCGTTTGAGAATATGGGTCCCCGCCTCCGCGGGGATGACGATGGTTGTGATCCTTCCTACAACCACTTCGCCTGCTTGAACTTCACGTATAGCGCGGCGCAGACGACCCCGATCACGCCTAGTACGACGAAATACCCGTATTCCGTTTTCAGCTCGGGCATGTTCTCGAAGTTCATGCCGTAGATCCCGGCGATCGCGGTCGGCACGGCGAGGATCGCGGCCCAGGCGGCGAGCTGGCGGGTGATCGCGCCGGTGCGTTGCTGCTCCAGCAAATTGCTGAATTCGAACACGGAGGTCAGCACTTCGCGCAGGCCCTCGACCATCGTCTGAACGCGGCGGACGTGGTCGAGCACGTCGCTGAAATACGGTTTCGCCTCGGTATCGATGCAGGGGAGGTCGAGGCGGACGATCTTGCCCGCGACCTCGCCCATTGGCCCGAGGATACGCTGGAAGCGGATCATCTCGCGTCGCAGCCCGAAGATCCGGACGATCTCGTCGCGGCCGAGGAACGCGTCGATCGTGCGTTGCTCCATCGCGAGCACCTCGTCCTCGATGCTTTCGACGATCGGGAGATAGCCGTCGACGACGTAGTCCAGAATTGCGTGGAGGACGTAATCGACGCCGTTTATCAGCAGTGTCGGCGCGGCTTCGAGCTGTTCGCGGAGTGCCTTGTGCGAGCGCGCCGAGCCGTGGCGGACGCTGATGATATGGCTGTGGCCGACGAAGATCGCGGTTTCGCCGTACGCGATCTTGTCCTGCTCCAGCTGCGCGGTGCGGGCGACCACGAACAACTGGTCGCCATAGACGTCGACCTTGGGCAACTGATCCGCCTTGATCGCGTCCTCCACCGCCAGGGGGTGGAGATTATACTGGTCCTTCAGCGTCCGCATCTCGGCGTCGGTCGGGTCGCAGATGCCGATCCAGACGAACTCGGAACGGTCCGCGGGACAGTCGACCTTTTCGTCGATAGAGACCGCGCGGACGCGCTTGCCATGGCGATAGAGATACGCGGCGACGACCGTCATGGAGCCTCGAGGATTACGCGGACTGGGCTCGCGCCGGTATCAGAACGCCGGGAGGACCGCACCTCGATAATGCTGCTCGATGAAGGTCTTGGTCGCCGGGCTGCGCAGTGCCGCGATCAGCTTCACGACGCGCGGATCCTTCTCGCCGCCGGGCAGGCCGACGACGAAATTGACGTAGGGGCTGTTCTTGTCCTCGATCGCGAGCGCATCGCGGACCGGGTTGAGCTTCGCGTCGAGCGCGTAGTTGGTATTGATCAGCGCGAGATCGACTTCGCCGAGCGTGCGGGGGAGGGTGGCGCCTTCCAGCTCCTTGAAGTTCAGGTTGCGCGGGTTGGTGGCGATGTCGTTGAGGCTCGACAGCGGGTTGGTCGGGTTCTTGAGCATGATCAGCCCGGCCTTCTGCAGCAGCAGCAGCGCGCGGCCGCCGTTGCTCGGCTCATTCGGGATCGCGACGGTCGCGCCGTTCGGTACCTGCGCGATCGACTTCCACTTGCGCGAATAGGCGCCGAGCGGTTCGACGTGGACGCCGGCATAGGTGACCAGATGCGTGCCGCGCGAGGCGTTGAACTCGTCGAGATACGGCTTGGTCTCGAAATAGCTGACGTCGATCTGCTTCTGCTCGACCTGGAGATTGGGCTGAACGTAGTCGTTGAAGACGCGGATCTGGAGGTCGACGCCTTCCTTGGCGAGCGTCGGCTTGATCGATTCCAGGATTTCCGCGTGGGGTACTGCGGTCGCGGCGACGGTCAGCGTTTTGCCGTCATTGGTCTTGGTTCCACCGCAGGCGGCGAGCGCGAGCAGCGAGAACGAGGCGAGCAAAATGCGGCGGTTCATGGCGATTCCTAGCGGCGTTAAATCAGCGGCGGGTGAAGTGGCGGGCGAGCGCGTCGCCGGCATATTGGATGATCTGGACGAGCACGACCAGCAGCACGACGGTTACGACCATGACGTCGGTCTGAAAGCGCTGATAGCCGAAGCGTATCGCGAGATCGCCGAGGCCCCCTGCGCCGACCACGCCCGCCATCGCGGTAAACGAGACGAGCGCGACCGCGGTCACGGTGGCGCCGGCGATCAGTCCGGGCAGCGCCTCGGGGATCAGCGCGCCGGTGACGATCTGGCGCGTGGTGGCGCCCATCGCCTGCACCGCCTCGATCGTGGTGCGGTCGACTTCCTTGAGCGATCCTTCGACGAGCCGTGCGTAGAAGGGCGCGGCGCCGACGACGAGCGGGGGGATGGCGCCGGCGACGCCTAGCGAGGTGCCGACGAGCATCACGGTGAGCGGGATCATCACGATCAGCAGGATGATGAACGGCACCGAGCGGAGGATGTTGACGATGATCCCGAGCACGGCGTTGGCGACGCGGTTCTGTGACAGCCGGCCCCGGTCGGTGAGGTAGAGCAGGACGCCGAGCGGGAGGCCGAACGCGATCGTCAGGATCAGCGATCCGCCGAGCATGATCAGCGTGTCGAGGCAGGCCTGGCCGATGTCCGACCAGTCGATGTTGGCGAAGAAGCTCATGCCGCCAGCGCCGCCAGCATGCGCTGCGTTGCCGGGTGGGCGGCGTTGGCGAAGATGTCGGCGACGTCGCCGGTCTCGACGATGCGGCCGCGTTCGAGCACGGCGACGCGGTCGCAGACGTAGCGGACGACGTCCATTTCGTGCGTGATCAGGACGATCGTCAGGCCGAGGTCTCGGTTCAGCTCTCGGAGAAGGGTCAGGACCGAGCGGGTGGTTTCGGGATCCAGCGCGCTGGTCGCTTCGTCGCAGAGCAGGATGTCGGGGTCGGTGGCGAGCGCGCGGGCTATGCCGACGCGCTGCTTCTGGCCGCCGGAGAGTTGGGCAGGGTATTTGGCGGCGTGATCGGCGAGGCCTACGCGGTCGAGCAACGCGGCGACTTTCGTCTCGCGTTCAGCTTTGGATACGCCCGCGAGCACCAGCGGGAACGCGACGTTCGCGGCGACCGTGCGCGACGACAGCAGGCCGAAGTTCTGGAAGATCATGCCGATCCGGCGGCGCAGCGCGCGCAGGTCCGCCGCGGACAAAGCGGCTACGTCGACACCATCGACTTCGACCCGGCCCGTAGTCGGGCGTTCGAGCGCGTTGATAAGGCGGATCAGTGTCGACTTGCCTGCGCCGGACTGGCCGATGACGCCAAATACGCCGCGCGCCGGAATTTCCATCGACACGCCGTCGAGGGCCGCCGCCTCGCTTGCCGGGTAGGTTTTAACGACCTCGGTGAGACGGATCATGCGGTGCCCATGACCTGCGCCGCGAACCGTTCCATTTCCTCGGCCTGCGGACTCATCTGGAGCAGCAGCAGGTCGAGACCGGCCGCCTCGTATTCCGCGACACGCTCCTTCAACTGCTCGGGCGTGCCGACCAGATTGGGGCGCAGGCCGCGGTTGGAGACGGAATATTCCTGGATCTTGAGTTCGCGTTCGAGCTGCGTGCCCGACAGCCACTGGTCGAAGTTCGCATAGCCCGCCGGGAGTTCGGTGACGCTGGTGATGCGCTCGAGTTCGCGCTTCGCCTCCGCCTCGCTGTCGCGAACGATCGCATAGGCGGCCATGCCGTATTGCATCGGCGCGCCCCCGGCTGCCTCGCGCCGCGCCGCCATGTCGGCGATTTTCGGGGCGATCGCGTCGGCGGGGTCGCCGTGCATGACGTACGCGTTGCACTGCGCGGCAATCATCGCCTTGGCCTTCTCGCTTTCGCCGCCCGCGTAAACGGTCGGGCGCTTGGCGGGCTTGGGTGAGCAGATCGCTTGTTCGGTGGTGTAGAACTGGCCCGCGAAGTCGAAGCGCTCCTGCGTCCACAACCCATCGACGACGGTCAGCCACTCGGCGGTTCGGGCGTAGCGATCGTCGTGCTGGTCGAACGGGAGGCCGTATTGCTTGGACTCGTCCGCCCACCAGGACGACACGACGTTCAGCGCGAGCCGCCCGCCCGAAATGCGGTCGATGTTCGCCGCGGCCTTGGCGAACAGCGCGGGGTGGTGGAAGTTCGGGCGGACCGCGACCATCAGCTCGATGCTGTCGGTCACCGCCGCGAGTGCCGCCGCGGTCGACCACGCATCGAGCGCGGGCTGTTCGATGCCCTTGATGTCATTGAGGTTCAGCTCGGCGATCAGCGTCAGGTCGTAGCCCCAGCGCTCGGCATTCTGCGTCAGCGCCTTGGTGTACGCCCAGCTTGCCTCCATCCCCTCGTCGGGGACATTGCGAAGCCAGCCGCCGAAGACGGGAGTCCAGTAACCATAGCGCATCAGCGGGCCTTCTCGATCTGTTCGATCAGGTAATCGACGAGGCGGTCGTGCGGATCCCAGCCGAGCACATCCAATGGCTTGGCGACGAAGTTCGACAGTGCGTTGATGTCGTAGAAGCGCGCGACGCCGTCGCGGTCGTCGATCATCACCTCGACTCCGCCGACGTCGAGATCGACCGCGCGGGCGATCGCCTCGGCGGCGTCCTTCAGCGTATGCGAGGGCTCGACCGCTGCCATCTTGATGCCCGAGCCGGGTACGACGCAGGCGTCTGCCGGGCAGAGATCGAACGCGCCGCCGCCTGCGACTTCGATCGCGTAAAGGAATTTGCGGTCGAGCGTCTCGATCCGGGTGATCGCGCCGTCGCGGACGGGGACGTATTCCTGGACCAGCAGCACGCCGTCGACGCTGCTTGGGAGTCTTGCATCGGCGACGGCGGTGCGGAGTTCGTCGAGGCTGTCGAAGCGGATGATGCCTGCGCCGGATCCGCCGATGTTCGCCTTCACGACCAGCGGGAAGCGGAGCGTCTGCGCGGCGGGGACAACGTCGGCGGCGCGGTGGACGACACGCGTTTCCGGGATTGCGAGGCCGAGCGAGGCGATCAGCGACAATTGCCGCGCCTTGGAGGCGTCGATCGCGAGGACGTCGGTGCCGTTGATCACGCGTGCGCCGGTGCGGCGCCAGTGATCGAGCATCGCCATCGTGTCGAAGATCGGATGCTCGTCGTTGCGCAGGAAGCTCGACATCGCGATGCGGTTGAAGACGACGGGGGCGGGGGCGCTCTGGTCGGCGGGGTTCCAGAACCCGTCCGGCGTCGCGCGCGAGAAGCCGACGCCGCGGCGGTCGAGGGCGGCGAACAGCGGTTCGAACCAGAGCGGGTGCTCGTAGAGAATGGCAAGATCGGTCATCGTGCCCCGGATACGCATTGCGCGCGGGCGTGCAAACCCAAGCAAAACTTTGCCACGCGCAATATCGTGTCGCGGGGGCGCTGACAGAAAGGGGGCGACGCGGTAGCGTGGCGGATGATCTCCAGATTCGTCACGCTCGCTCTTGCCGTTCTCGGCGCCGTTTCCGTCTCGGCGCAGGAGGCTCCGTCTGCGCCGCCGCCCGCTGCTCCGGCGACCGTCTCGATCGTGATGACGACGAGCGAGGGGGCGATCACGCTAGCGCTGGAGAAGGAGCGAGCGCCGCTGACGACCGCGAACTTCCTGCGCTATGTCGACCAGAAACGGCTCGACGGGGTGACGTTCTATCGGGCGATGAAGCTCGGCGCGGACGCCGGGTTGATCCAGGGCGGGCCGCGGGGTGATGCGAAGCGGCTGCTGCCGCCGGTGAAGCATGAGCCGACCAGCCAGACCGGGCTGTCGCATGTCGACGCGACGATCTCGATGGCGCGGTTTGCGCCGGGGAGCGCGACGGCGGATTTCTTCATTACCGTCGGGCCGGTGTTGTCGCTCGATGCGAATCTGGCTGGGAGCGGGGATCCGGCCGGGTTCGCGGCGTTCGGGCATGTGGTGGAGGGGATGGATGTGGTGAAGCGGATTCTTGCTGCGCCGACTTCGCCTACTGCCGGGGTTGGGGTGATGAAGGGGCAGATGATCGCTGCGCCGGTTGAGATTTTGACGGTGCGGCGGGTAAAGTAACGGGCGTCGGATAGAGAGCGATTACGCTTCTCAGCGACCACCCCGGCGAAGGCCGGGGGCCAGTTGGGGGACGTCGCCAACTGAGCGTTGCGCGTCGTTACTGCAACCTTTCCAACTGGGCCCCGGCCTTCGCCGGGTGGCGCACCAATCAGGGTGGTGCAGAATACTGACGGCTGCCCCCGGTTTTGTGTTTCCCCGCGAAGGCGGGGACCCAGACTGGGCTCCCGCCTTCGCGGGAGAACAAGGGGGCGGGGGCTGGCCTTCGCCCTCAGGCGGGCGCCATCACCCGGATGATCCCGGCAGCCACCTTGGCCGTCACCGGAGTCTTCGCCAGAACTTCCCCATCGATCGAAATCGGCAATGGCGGGATCGTGTTGATCTTCAGGCTCTTCCCCCGAAAATCGCGTACTTTCTCGTGACGTGACTCGAGCCGGAACACGCTGGCATACCAGTTCTGCACCAGTCGCCGCTTCACGTGCCCCATCACCGCCTGCACCACGATCTCGCCCGAATCGACCGCGGCCGCATCCACCAGTTCGGTGCCGCCATGATAAGGCCCGTTCGAGATTCGCACCTCGACAACGCGGATTTTCACCGCGGTCGGGCCTTCGCCGACGATCAGCGTGAACGGGCGGAAGCGCATGTATTGATACGTCGCCCACGCGAGGTAGCCGACCTTGCCGAAAACCTTCTTCAGCCCGTGCGGCACCGTCTCGGCGATCTTCGGGCTGATCCCCATCGCCGCGCAGTTCGCGAAATAGTCGCCGTCGATCATGCCGAGATCGATCCGGCGTGGCTTGCCGGTACGGATCACCTCTACCGCGCCTTCGATATTCAGCGGAATGCCGAGCGTGCGCGCGAAGCTGTTGGCAGTGCCGAGCGGTAGGACGCCCAGGATCACGTCGTGGCCCACCATCAAGTCCACCAGCCCGCTGACCGTGCCGTCGCCGCCGCCCAGGATCAGCAGGTCCGGCTTCTTCGCCAGCGCCCGCAGGACGGTCGCTTCCAGGTCCTTCGGATCCTCGACCGCATGCGCGTCGACCTCATAGGGCAGCCCCGACATAGCCGCGCAGGCGCGCTTGAACAGCTTCTGGCCCTTGCGCGACTTGGCGTTGACGACGAGCGCCGCGGACGTGATCGTATCGTTCGACATAAGGCCCCCAACGCACGGCATGCGGTTTCGCACCCGTAACGCTTCTCCCGTAAAACTTGATCCGTCGCCGCGCATCCCGCAAAGCCCGCCGCATGACCGCAAGCTATCCCGCGCTTCGCCTCCGTCGCACCCGCGCCTCCGCCTGGAGCCGCCGCCTCCATGCCGAGACCGTGCTGACTCCCGTCGACCTGATCTGGCCGCTGTTCGTCGCCGAAGGAGAGGGTGTCGAGCAACCGATCGCCAGCCTGCCGGGCGTGTCGCGCTGGTCGGTCGACGGGATCGTCGCGCGTGGTCGCGAGGCGCGCGACCTCGGCATCCCGTGCATCGCGCTGTTCCCGTATACGCAGGTCGAGCGCCGGACCGAGGATGGCCGCGAGGCGCTCAACCCCGACAATCTGATGTGCCAGGCGATCCGCGCGCTAAAGGACGCGGTGCCGGAGGTCGGCGTGCTGACCGACGTCGCGCTCGATCCGTACACCAGCCACGGCCATGACGGGGTGGTCGACGCGGCCGGCTATGTCGTTAACGACACGACCGCCGAGATGCTCGTCGCGCAGGCCTTGAACCAGGCCAACGCGGGCGCCGACATCATCGCGCCGTCGGACATGATGGACGGCCGGATCGGCATGATCCGCAGCGCGCTGGAGGCGGAGTCGCACCACAATGTGCAGATCATGTCCTACGCCGCCAAATACGCGAGCGCGTTCTACGGTCCGTTCCGTGACGCGGTCGGCTCGCGCGGGCTGCTGAAGGGCGACAAGAAGACGTACCAGATGGACAACGCCAACGCCGAGGAAGCGCTGCGCGAGGTCGCGATGGACCTGGCGGAGGGCGCCGACACGGTGATGGTCAAGCCCGGCCTGCCGTATCTCGACATCATCGTCCGCGTCCGCCAGGCGTTCGAGGTGCCGGTGTTCGCGTACCAGGTGTCGGGCGAATACGCGATGATCGAGCACGCCGTCGCGGCGGGCGCGGCGGAACGCGATGTGATGGTGCTGGAGACGCTGATGTCGTTCAAGCGCGCTGGTTGCTCGGGTGTACTGACCTATCACGCGGCGCATGCGGCAAAATTGCTGAATGGCTGACACTGTCGGCGCGGACGACAGGCCGCTGATGGCACGCTGGTGCCGGACGATGTTCGTGGCGACGATCCTGACGGGGTCGTTCCTGTTGTTCCTCGTCCAGCCGATGGTGGCGCGGATGGCGTTGCCGCGGCTGGGTGGCGCGCCGGCGGTGTGGAACTCGGCGATGCTGGTGTACCAGGCGTTGCTGCTCGCGGGCTATGCGTATGCGCATTGGCTCGGCCGGGTGCGGCCGCGGGCGCAGGCGGCAATCCACCTTGGCGTGCTGATCGTCGCGGCACTGTGGTTGCCGATCGGGCTGATCGCGATGGACCTGCCGGTGGATGCGCTGCCGGCACTCTGGGTGCCTTGGCTGCTCGGGCTGTCGATCGGGCCGTTGTTCTTCGCGGTCTCCGCGCAGGCGCCGCTGATCCAGCGCTGGTTCAGCGCGGCGAGTGGCGGCGGCGATCCCTATGCGCTGTATGCCGCGTCCAATCTCGGCAGTTTCGCGGGGCTGATCGCGTACCCGCTTCTGGTCGAGCCCTTGATGGCGATCCATGCGCAGAGCCTGCTGTGGAGCGCGGGCTATGTCCTGCTGATCGTACTGGTGCTGGCCTGCGCCACGCGCCTGCCGAAGACCCTCGCGAGCGAACACGTCGTCGCCACCAGCGCGCCGCCGGGTGCCAAGCGGATCCTGCATTGGATCGCGCTTGCGCTTGTCCCGTCGGGGATGATGCTCGCGACGTCGACCTATATTTCGACCGATATCGTCGCGATGCCGCTGCTCTGGGTGATCCCACTCGGACTGTATCTGCTGAGCTTCAGTGTCGCGTTCGCCAACGATCGCTGGCTCGCCGACCTGCTGACCCGGATCGCGCCGATCACGATTTTGCTGTTCGGCGGGGTCATCATGAGCGGTGGCTACACCGAGCGGCCCTTCTTCAGTGCCGGCATCGCGCTGGTGCTCCTGTTCATGATCTCGGTCGCGCTGCATACCGCGCTCTATCGCAAGCGGCCGGCCCCCGACCGGCTGACCGGCTTCTATCTGGCGATGTCGGCGGGCGGGGCGCTCGGCGGCGTGTTCGCCGCGCTGGTGGCGCCGGTGGTGTTCGACTGGACCTATGAATATCCGCTGCTGATCCTCGCGGCTGGGGCGCTGGTGCCGCAGGTCTATCTGATCGCGCGGTTGCGCAATCTTTGGATGGCGAAGGGAGGGGTGAAATGGGTCGCGCTCGCTGCGATCGTTCTCATCCCGCTGGTCGTCGCCGGTCTGCGTATCGGTAACCCCGACGGCCTGTTGGGCGACAGCCAGCAGGGTATCGCTTTCCTGATCGTCGCGACGATCGGCTTCGCGGCGATCGGCGCGCGATTGCCCTACATGATCGTGCTGGCGGCCTCGCTCGTCCTGTTCGGTGGCTATCGGTCGCTGGAACTGTCGATCGAGCCCGGCGCGCGCGTCCGCAGCTATTTCGGCGTCTATACCGTGCGGAACGAGCCGGGGCCGGATGGCGGCACGCGCGAACTCGATCACGGGACGACGGTCCACGGCATCCAGCTGCGCGGTTCGCCGGCGCGCGAGCGGACGCCGACCACCTATTATGCGGTCGGTTCGGGCGTGGGGCAGGCGATGCTCGCCGCACCCGCGCTATATGGTCCGACCGCGCGGATCGGTGTCGTCGGGCTTGGGACGGGGACGCTGTCGTGTTACGCAAGGCCCGGCCAACGCTGGCGGTTCTACGAGATCGACCCGGCGGTAGTCGCGATCGCGCGCGATACGGGCCAGTTCACCTATCTGTCGCGATGCCTGCCCAACCCCGATATCCGGATGGGCGATGCGCGGATCGCGCTGGCGCACGATGCGTCGAACAGCCTCGACCTGCTCGCGCTCGATGCGTTCTCGTCCGATTCGGTGCCGATGCACCTGATGACGCGCGAGGCGTTTGCGACCTATGGCCGGGTGCTCGCGCCGGGCGGTCTGTTGCTGGTGCATATCTCCAACCGCTTCATCGATCTCGAACCAGTGGTGGCCGCGGCGGCACGCGAGGGCGGCTGGACCGCCGTGATCCTGCGGTATCGTCCGTCGAGCGTGCTCGTCGACCGTGCCTCGGCGTCGGACTGGGTGGCGCTGTCGCGTGATCCGCGCGCGATCGCGGCGTTACGCGCGAAGGACCCTGGTTGGACCATGCCGACGCCGCGCAAGGGTTTTGCGGGGTGGACCGACGACTATTCGACGATCCTGCCGTTGCTGAAGGGATTCTGAGCTTCTCGTCCTCTCCCTGGCGGGGAAGGACAAGACGGGCAGTTCAAGCCGAGGGCAGGCTCGCCTGGATGCGCGCGATCGTTGCGCCCTGCCGGTCGGCTTCGGCCTGCGCCTTGTTGCGGATCGTCGCTAGCGCGGGATAATCGGGCTGCAACGTGGCCGCACGGTCGGTGGCGCGCGATTCCATGTCGGTGACCAGCGACGAGCTCTGCGCGCGCCAATCGTCGAGCCCGGCGAGGGCGGTCTGCGCCGCGATCCACGGCTCGCTGCCGACCGCCGCACCGCGCGCGGTCCGCGCCAATGCCTCGGCCTTCGCCGCATCGCGCGCGAATCCGGTGGCGATCGCGTCGAGCTTGCCGGACAGCGTCGCGATCTCCGCGTCGAGCGCCGGATCGGGGGCCGCGACCGCCGCTTTCACCGCGGGTTCGGCAAAGCCGAGCTTCTCGATCGGCCGGGCGCCGAGCGACGGATAGCTGGTCCTGTCCTGGCTGCACGCGCCGGTTGCGAGGACGAGCGCGAGCGATACGTGACGGAGCGAAGCGGCGTGTTTCATGTCCGCCGCTCTATGCTGCGAAAGCTTTGCGCACAACTTTCTCGCGGCAAACCCTTGCACCGCCGAAAATGCCTGCTATCAGCGCCCCTCCAGTGCACCCATAGCTCAGCTGGATAGAGCATCAGACTACGAATCTGAGGGTCGGGCGTTCGAATCGCTCTGGGTGCACCAGGATTTTCCGCTTCATAGCGGGCTTGTCGAACCGGACACGGGACGGCGATGCACCCATAGCTCAGCTGGATAGAGCATCAGACTACGAATCTGAGGGTCGGGCGTTCGAATCGCTCTGGGTGCACCATTTTCCTTATATCGGCGGGTCGCGCGAGAGCCGTTTCGGCAGCATCGATGCGGTATCCGGACGCGGTCGGTGGTACGCCGACTGATCCCGGTCGCCGAAATGCGACTTTGACCAAGCCGCGGCGTTGAGATGCCGGACCATATTCAGGAGATCACGATGCGGCGTACGGGCAAGGGATTGATCGGAGGGGCGCTGCTGGCTGCGGTGTCGGGGCTGGGGCTGTCGCTCTATTCGAGCCGGCTCGCGCGCCATGCCGAAGATCTGGTGCCGCCCGACGGACGCTTTCTCGACGTCGACGGGGCACGACTTCATTATATTGATGTCGGATCGCAGACCGGGCCGACGATCGTCATGGTCCACGGCCTCGGCGGACAATTGCGCAACTTTAGCTATGCGCTCGTCGATCTGCTCAAGGACGAATACCGCGTCATCGTCGTCGATCGGCCTGGCTCGGGCTATTCGGTCGCGACCGGGAACACCACGCCAGGGCTCATCGCGCAGGGTGCGATCATCGCCGACTTCATCCAGAAGCTCGGGCTCGATCGGCCGTTGTTCGTCGGCCATTCGCTGGGCGGCGCGAT
Organism: Sphingomonas sp. PP-F2F-G114-C0414; assembly: GCF_003688595.1. Taxonomy (GTDB): domain Bacteria; phylum Pseudomonadota; class Alphaproteobacteria; order Sphingomonadales; family Sphingomonadaceae; genus Sphingomonas. The sequence continues at coordinate 119,444 of NZ_RCWT01000012.1, read as the reverse complement.
CGGGCTTGCGGTCGGTCTCGATCATCCTCACCTCGTCCGCGCGCTGGCGTTGATCGCGCCGCTGACCCAACCGCTGGAGCAGGTGCCCGAGAGTTTCCGTGGGCTCGCGCGGATTCCTGCCGGCGCGCGTCTCGCGTTCGCGCAGGTGCTGGGGACGCCGCTCAGCCGGCTGACGGCGACCAGGACGCTGCAGGGCGTGTTCGCGCCCGAAGCGGTGCCGGAGGACTTCGTGACCCGCGGCGGCGGTGCGCTCGCGGCGCGACCGGTCGCGATCGCGGCGGCGGCGGCCGATCTCGCCGGGGCGAACGATGACGTGACGGCGATGGCGGCGCGCTATGGTGAAATCCAGCTGCCGACGCGCATCCTGTACGGGCGGCAGGACGCGATCCTCGATCCGGCGTGGAATGGGCACCGGACTGCGGCGGTGATTCCGGGGGCTAAGATCGACACGATCGAGGGGGGGCATATGATCCCGATTACGGCGCCTGAGGCTTGTGCGCGGTTTGTGAGAGCTGCGTTTGCGGCTGGGTGAGTTTGCGGCTGGGGCAGCGTACTCGAGTAAGCTATCCGCCCCGGCGCAGGCCGGGGTCCAGTTGGAAAGGTCGATGTAACTGAGGACGGCGCTCCATTAGCGACGTTCCCCAACTGGGCCCCGGCCTTCGCCGGGGTGGTTGCAGTATGGTCGGAACCGACACACAGCCAATCGAGCGGCAACTCCCGCTCCTTGTTCTCCCGCGAAGGCGGGAGCCCAGTCTGGGCTCCCGCCTTCGCGGGAGAACAAGCTTTAGGTTGGAGTCAGCCCGCGACGGGGAGCTTCACTTTGCCGGCTTCGTCGCGTTCTAGAGCGCCGTAGGATAGCACGACTTCCAGCAGCAGCGGGCCGCCATAGATGTGCGGGAACAGCTGTCCCCCACGCGACTCCTCCCACTTCACGTCGTCGCCGAGCGCTTCGAGATCGATCGCCGCGACGTGCAGGTCCGACTGGCCGGCGAAGTGCTTGTCGACCGTTTCCGTCAGCTGCTCGGCGGTCGACAGGTGGATATAGCCATCGGCTACATCCACCGGCGCACCCGCAAAGCTCCCGCTTTCCAGGGTCGCCAGTTGCTCCCCGGTCAGCACCTTATAGGCGATCGGATCGCGACTCATTCGCCGTCCTCCGGTCCTGCGGCGGTATCCTCGCCGATCGTCGCGCCGGTATCAGGCGCGACCTCCGGCACGGCGTCCGCCAGGTTGATCTCGGCGTCTTCCTCGGTTTCCTCGATCCGTGCGGCCGAGACGACATGCTCGCCCTTCGCCACGTCGAACAGCTTCACGCCCGCCGAATTGCGACTGATGACGCGGAGCGACGCGAGCGTCGTGCGGATCAGTTTCGCCTGGTTGGTCACCAGCATCAGCTGATGGCCCTTCGCCGCGGCGAAGCTCGCCACGACGGGGCCGTTGCGCGCGATGTTGTCGATGTTGGTGATGCCCTGGCCGCCGCGACCGGTGCGGCGGTAATCATAGGCGCTCGACAGCTTGCCATAGCCGTTCTCGCAGACCGTCAGGATGAACTGCTCGCGGTCCTTGAGATCGTTGTAGCGGTCGGCGCCCATGCCGTGATCGCCCTCGCGCTCGCCCTTCCACGGTGCGAACTTGAGATACGTCTCGCGCTCCTCAGGCGTCGCGCCGACACGGTGCAGGACCGACAGCGAGATGACCTCGTCGTCGCCCTTCAGCGTGACGCCGCGCACGCCGGTCGACGTCCGGCTCTGGAACTCGCGCACGTCGTCGCCCGCGAAGCGGATCGCCTTGCCGAGCTTGGTCGCGAGCAGCACGTCGTCATGCTCGCTGAGCAGTGCGACGCCGATCAGCTTGTCCTCCGAACCCTCTTCGAAGCGCATCGCGATCTTGCCGTTCGACGGCACGTTGGTGAACGCGTCCATCGCGTTGCGGCGCACGAGCCCGCGCTGCGTCGCGAACATCACGTGCAGGCGGCTCCACTCGCTCAGATCCTCCGGCAACGGAAGCACGGTCGAGATCGTCTCGCCCGGCGCCAGCGGCAGCAGGTTGATCATCGGGCGACCGCGCGTGGCGGGGCCACCCTCGGGCAGGCGCCAGACCTTGTAGCGATAGACCTTGCCGAGGTTCGAGAAGAACAGCACCGGGGTGTGCGTCGAGGTGACGAACAGCTCGGTGACGACGTCCTCGTCCTTCGTCGACATGCCCGCGCGACCCTTGCCGCCGCGGGCCTGCGCGCGGAACGTGTCGAGGCTGGTGCGCTTGATATAGCCCTGCATGGTCACGGTGACGACCATGTCCTCGCGCTCGATCAGGTCCTCGTCGTCGATGCCGTTGGCGGCAGCCGCAATCTCGGAGCGGCGCGGGGTGGCGAATTCGTCGCGGATCGCGATCAACTCGCCGCGCATCACTTCGTACAGCTTCGCACGGTCGCCGAGGATGTGGAGCAGCTCGCCGATCGTCGCGGCCAGCGCCTTCAGCTCGTCGCCGATCTCGTCGCGACCGAGCAGGGTCAGGCGGTGCAGGCGGAGATCGAGGATCGCGCGGACCTGCGGTTCGGACAGCTTGTAGATGCCGTCGGCCTGCTTGTCCTCGACCGCCTCGACCAGCGCGATGTACGGCGCGATCTCCTCGACCGGCCACTCGCGCGCTAGCAGCTTGCCGCGGGCTTCGGCGGGGCTCGACGAGCCGCGGATGATCTTGACGACTTCGTCGAGGTTGGTGACCGCGATGACGAGGCCGAGCAACAGGTGCGCGCGCTCGCGCGCCTTGGCGAGTTCGAACTTCGAGCGGCGGGTGATGACCTGCTCGCGGAACGTGATGAACGCGCCGATGATGTCGCGCAGGTTGAGCAGTTCGGGACGGCCGCCGCGGATCGCCAGCATGTTGGCGGGGAAGCTCGACTGCGCCGGCGTGTGCCGCCAGAGCTGGTTGAGCACCACGTCGACGGTCGCGTCGCGCTTTAGGTCGATGACGATGCGGACGCCCATGCGGCTCGATTCGTCGCGGATGTCGCTGACGCCTTCGATCCGCTTGTCCTTGGCGGCTTCGGCGATCTTCTCGACCAGGCCGTTCTTGCCGGTCTGGAACGGGATCTCGGTGAGGACGATCGAGCGACGGTCACCCTTGCCCTCCTCGACGATGTGGCGCGAGCGGACGATGATCGAGCCGCGGCCGGTCTCGTAGGCGGACTTGGCACCCGCGCGGCCGAGGATGATCGCGCCGGTCGGGAAGTCGGGACCGGGGACGATCTCGAACAGTTCCTCGGTCGTGATCGCGCCATTGTCCATGTAGGCGAGGCACGCGGCGATGACTTCGCCCAGATTGTGCGGCGGGATGTTGGTCGCCATGCCGACCGCGATGCCGCCCGCGCCATTGACCAGCAGGTTCGGGAACCGCGCCGGTAGCACCGAAGGCTCCCGCTCCGAGCCGTCATAGTTGGGCGTGAAGTCGACCGTATCCTTGTCGAGATCGCCGAGCAGCGCGTTCGCCACCTTGCCGAGACGCGCCTCGGTGTAGCGCATTGCCGCGGGTGGATCGGGATCCATCGAGCCGAAGTTACCCTGGCCGTCGATCAGCGGCACGCGCATCGACCAGTCCTGGGTCATGCGGGCCAACGCGTCGTAGATCGAGCTGTCGCCGTGCGGATGGTATTTACCCATCACGTCGCCGACGATGCGGGCCGATTTGCGGTAGGGCTTGCCGGCGACGAAGCCGCTTTCGTGCGCGCCGTACAGGATGCGGCGATGGACGGGCTTCAGGCCGTCGCGGACGTCGGGCAGTGCGCGCGCGACGATGACGCTCATCGCATAGTCGAGGTAGCTCGACTTCATCTCGTCGACGATCGAGATCGTGGCGATGCCGGCGGGCTCGCCGCCCTGGGGTTCGGCGAGTATGGTCTCGTCGGTCAAATCTGAACGCTTTCGGCTTGTTGCGGTGTTGTGACACACCTTAGCCGAGGGGGGGGCACCTTACTACCCCCGCGCACGCGTACGCACGCGAGGGAGCAAGGTTTCATCGTTAATTTGGGGGGTTATTTGCAGGCGGTCTTGGTCTTGTTGCCGGCGAGCGAGCAATCGTACGTCACGGTCTTGCCGTTCGCGAGTTTGGCGGTGACCATGCGGCCCTTCTTGACCGTGGTCGTGCGCTTAGCGACCTTGGTGTTGCCCATCGGCGTGGTGGTCTTGGTCGTCGTGGTGTGCGTCGCGACGGTCTTCGGCTGGACGATCTTGGTCTGCGCCTGCGTGGCGGCAACCGCAGCGCCGCCGGAGAGCAGCGCGCTACCGGCGAGGATCGCGAGGGGGAGGGACTTCTTCATGCGGGTATCCTCTCGTTTCGGCCTTGGTGGACGATGCGCAGAGACTGCGCCGAGGGACCTGAACGGAGTGTGGCGACGAGGTGAAATCGGCGTCATGCGCCGGAGGGGGGCGGTGTGGACGAGCCCCACCCGCTCCGTCATGCCGGGCTCGTTCCGGCATCCACGGTTCCGTATATTCGACGGAATTGGATATGCGGAACAGTGGACCCCGGAACAGGTCCGGGGTGACGGAGGGGGGATGCAACCACGTCGGTTCTCCTGCGCACGCAGGAGTCCAGGGTTACGGGCGGTAGCGTTTGGTATCCGGGGTTCCTGCGTGCGCAGGAGAACAGCGACTAAGGCGTGACCTCTACCCCGTCCCAGGCGAACAACTTGCCGCTGTCCGGTGCGCGCAGGCCGTCGATGACGTCGAGCAACTGCACCGCCGCGCGGTCCGGCTTGAACAGGTTGCCGGGGGTGACGTTGCCCTGGAACGGCTTCGACAGGCCGGTGTCGACTGTGCCGGGATGCAGGCCGACGACGATCCCGCTGGAGTTCCGCCGCTTGTCCTCGATCGAGATCGTCTTCACCAACTGGTTCAGCGCCGCCTTCGACGCGCGATAGCCGTACCAGCCGCCGAGCTTGTTATCGCCGATGCTGCCGACACGAGCAGACAGCACCGCGAACACGATCCGCCCCGCCTTCGGCATCGTCGGCAAAAAGTGCTTCGCCACCAGCGCCGGGCCGATCGCGTTGATCGCGAAGTTGCGCGCCATCCACGCCGGATCGAGCTCGCGCATCGCCTTCTCGGGCCCCTTGTCGCCGTCGTGGAGCAACCCCGTCGCGACGATCACCAGCGTCGGCGACCCAACGCGCAAAGCTGCCGCAGCAATGCTCGCCTCGTCCTCCAGATCGAGATGCCGATCACCACTCTCCGAACGCGCGAACCCGTAGACCTTGTCGAACGCCCCTTCCTCGATCAGCGCCTCCTCAAGCGCCATGCCGATCCCACCCGACACACCGATGACGACCGCGCTGCTCACTTGCGCACGAACCGGAACTGCGCGTCGCTGCTGCCCGCCGCGTCATAGGCATAGCCGTCGCTGTCGAAGCCCTTGATCCCCTCGATGTCGTCGACGCGGTGTTCGACCAGCCACCGCGCGACCATCCCGCGCGCTTTCTTCGCATGGAAGCTGACGAACTTCTGCGCCTCGCCCTCGCGGAAATCGATCGCGACGACGCGGATGGAGGAGGGCAGCTTGCCGTCCGCCGCAGCCCAATATTCCTGGCTGGCGAGGTTGAGTATCGTGCCTGATCCCTCCGCCTCGACGTCGTCGGCGAGCAGCTTGGCGATCCGGTCCCCCCACCAGTCGGTCAGCTTCGTCTTCCGCGGCGCCCAGCGCGTGCCCATCTCCAGCCGGTAGGGCCGCATCAGGTCGAGCGGACGCAGCAATCCGTACAGTCCCGACAACATCCGCACGTGATCCTGCGCGTAATCGACCGCCGCCTCGTCGAGCGTCTTCGCCTCCAGCCCGGTGTAAACGTCGCCGGCAAACGCGAACATCGCCGGTCGCTCGGGCAGCGTGTCGAAATCGCGGAACCGGTCCGCGTTGAGCTTCGCCAGTGCGGGCGAGATATGCATCAGCTCGGACAGCTTCTTTTGCGTCAGGTGCGCGGCGGCATGCGCCAGCGTCTTCGCCTCTGCGGCGAACCGCGGCGCGGTCGGGTCGAGCTGGGGCAGCGTGCTCTCGTAATTGAGCGTCTTGGCGGGCGAAAGAACAGCGATCATGCCCGCGATCTAGCGGCCGCAATGGGCACGTTCAATCGACGTTCACGCGCAAAAACGCTTTGATGGGATCCAAGCCGCTTGCTTGAACGTATCCACGACGGACCATATAGCGTCGCCGCGCGCCACGAAGGTATTCGAGGTCGGCGCAGAGGGAGAGTTTCCGCATGAAGACCATTTCGAAGCTTGCACTGATTGCGGCGTTCGCCACCGGCACGAGCGGCCTCGCGCTGTCGACGCCTGCGTTCGCCAAGGACAAGAAGGCCGACGCGGCGCCAGCGATGAAGCTGAGCCCCGAAGTGCAGAAGCCCGGCGTGGCCGCGCAGACCGCGCTGGCCGCCAAGGATTTCGCCGGTGCGCAGACCGCGATCGACCAGATCGATGCCGCCGCCAAGACCGATTACGAGAAGTATATTGGTGCTGCGCTGCGCTATCAGCTCGAGAACGACAAGATCGTCGCGACGCAGACCGCCAACCCGAACGCGCCGGTCAACGAGACCACGCTCGCCAAGCCGCTCGATGCACTGATCGCCAATGCGGCCACCCCGGCGGCGGATCGCGGCAAATATGCGTATCGTCGCGGTGCGCTGGCGTTCAACGGCAAGCAGTATCCGATCGCGCTCCAGTATTTCGCGAAGGCCAAGGAACTCGGCTATACCAACCCGGACCTCGGGTTGCAGATCGTCAAGGCGAAGATGGAAAGCGGCGACGTGACCGGCGCGACCGCCGATCTCGACGCTGCCATCACGCAGATGACCGCGGCGGGCCAGAAGGCCCCCGAGGATTATTACCGGTACGCGATCGCCAAGTCCTACGCCGCCAAGCGTAACGCCGACACGATGGCATGGCTGAAGAAGTGGGTCACCGCCTATCCGTCGGCCAAGAACTGGCGCGACACGCTGATCCTCGCGGGGATCCAGCAGAACGCGCTGATCACGCTGGACGAAGCGCAGAAGGTCGACATCTTCCGCCTGATGCGGGCGACCAATTCGCTCGCCGACCAGACCGACTATCTGCAATATGCGGACAGCGTGAACCGTCGCGGCCTGCCGAGCGAAGCACAGGCGGTGATCAAGGAAGGCATGGCGCAGGGCAAGATCCCCGCCGGCAACGCGATGTCGAAGGGCCTGCTGGCCGACGCGACCAAGAACATCGCTGCCGATGGTCCGCTCGCTGGCCTCGAAAAGCGCGCGACGACCGCAGCCAACGGCAAGCTCGCCGCGGGTACGGCCGATGCGTATCTCGGGCAGAACAACTACGCCAAGTCGGCCGAGCTTTATAAGCTGGCGCTGACCAAGGGTGGTGTCGACGCCGACGACGTCAACCTGCATCTCGGCATCGCGCTCGCGAAGTCGGGTGACAAGGCCGGTGCTGCGGCTGCGTTCGCCGCGGTCAAGGCCTCGCCGAAGGCCGACGTCGCGGGCCTGTGGACGACCTGGCTGGCGGCACCTGCCGCATAAGGCGATCCGCTTGGATCTGGGGAAGCGGGGTGGCAGCGATGCCGCCTCGTTTTCGTTTCAGGTGACGCGACCGAGTTTGGGCAGCGCGCCGAGGGTTTGTCAGTCGCCGACCACCACCGGGATGCCCGAGAGCGCCTTGGCGGTGCGGATCGTCAGCGACGTTTTCACGCTCGCGACGTTCGGCGCCGGCGTCAGGTGGGTCGTTAGGATTTCCTGGAAGCTCTTCAGGTCGGCGGCGACGATCTTCAGGATGAAGTCGATCTCGCCGTTGAGCATGTGGCATTCGCGAATCTCGGGAATGTCGGCGATGTGATTCTCGAACGCGGCGAGGTCGTGCTCGGCCTGGCTGCGCAGCGAGACCATCGCGAACACCGTGATCGGAAAGCCCAGCCGGCTCGCGTCGAGATCGGCATGATAGCCGCGGATCGCGCCGGCTTCTTCGAGCGCGCGGACGCGGCGCAGGCAGGGTGGCGCGGTCAAGCCGACCTGATCGGCCAGATCGACGTTTGTCATCCGTCCGTCCGCCTGCAACAGCGACAGGATCTGCCGATCGATCCGGTCAAAACTCATTTCACGCAACTCCCGAGCAACATCGCAAACCAATTGGTTCGTTCCCCATAGCCATAAGATTGTTGCGGCGAAACGCAATTGTCCCACTATGCGACGAACCCGCCGGCGCCGGAAAATGCGGAGTTCCTTCGAAGAGTCGCGCGCGTTAAGGAATCGCAACGGCGGGCATGCTAGGTCATCCGTTCCGGGAGACAATGTGCGGTTCGACGACAGCCTGAAGACGATCCTCTCTGCAGACATGGCCTCCGAATTCGGAGCGCAGTCGGCATGGCGGCAACTCGTCGACCTGATGGGCCGTGGTCGCATCGCGTGCGACGCGCCGTCGATTGCAAGGTTGCGCATGCTGCGTCCGGAAGTGCCGGTCGCGGTTCGTGCGGCCAGTGCGCGCGCGCTCGCCTTTGCCGCGCCGGATGCGTTGCTGGTCGGGTTCTTCGCCGAAGACGCGTTGGCGATCGCTGCGCCAGTGTTGCGCACCGCGAGGCTGGCGCCGGACGCGTGGCTGGCGATCCTGCCGCGGCTGACGCCGGCGGGTCGCTCTGTCCTGCGGCATCGTCGCGATCTGCCTGATGCCGTCCAGCGCGGGTTGCAGAGCTTTGGCCCGATCGATTTCGTCCTGCCGCAGCCTGAGGCCGTGCCCAATGCGGTAGTGGACGATGATCAGGCCGAAGCGGTGCCCGAGCCCGTCGATACCGCCGTAGCCGCTCCGATCACCGCAGAAACCGCTACGGTCGAGCCGGCGGCGGTTGCTGCGGAAACGGCCACCGCCGAGCCCGTGGCGGCTGTCGCAGAAACAGCCACCGTCGAGCCGGCAGCTGCGGTGTCGCCGCTGCCGAGCGCGCCGCTGAGCGAAACACCGTTCATCGCGCTCGGCGACGTCGCGCGTGGATTGCCGTTCATGGCGGAGGCGCTGCGCCATGCCAAGCTGGCCGAGAGCGCCCCGGCGATCGACGACGAGCAGACTGCCGGCACCGATGTCGAGCGGTTCGAGATCTCCGATCTCGTCGCGCGGATCGAGGCGTTCAACAAGGATCGTACGGTCGATGCCAGCGCTCCGGCGGCCGTATCCATCGAGGTCGAGACCTTCCGGTACGAAACCGACTCGCACGGCGTGATCCGGGTGATCGAAGGCGTCGCCCGCTCGGCGCTGGTCGGCGTGTCGCTTGGCTATGCGGCAAGGCAGGGCGAGGCGCAGCTCGATGGTGCCGTGGCGGGCGCGTTCAGGCGGCGGTCGCGGTTCAGCGACGCGCGGCTTGAGGTTGGTGGATTGTCCGACGCGTTCGGATCGTGGCGGTTGTCCGGCGTACCAGCGTTCGAGCACGCGTCCGGTCGGTTCATTGGTTTTCACGGGACCGGACGACGACCGCGGCGCGACGAGACCGCCGAGCCGGCGCGCGCGTCTTCGCCGGTATCCGACTCACTGCGCCAGCTTGTCCACGAGCTGCGGACGCCGACCAATGCGATTTCCGGGTTCGCCGAGCTGATCGAGACGCAGTTGCTCGGCCCCGTCTCGCCGACCTATCGCGACCGGGCGACGGCGATCCGCACGCAGGCGAGCGATCTGCTCGCGGCGATCGACGACCTGGATATCGCGGCGCGGATCGAAGGCCATGCGCTCGATCTGCGGCCGACTGCGGTAGCGGTGCTGCCGTTGCTGGACCGCGTCGTGGCGGATCTGAAGCCGCTTGCCGTGCTGCGCGGTACCAGTGTCGCGATCGTTGCCCCGGCGGGCGATTGCGACATCCTGGGCGACGATCGTGCGGTCGAACGGCTGATCGGGCGGTTGATCGCGGCGCTGGTATCGGCGGGACGCCCCGACGAGCGGCTCGGCATAGTCGTTCGACCGGTCGGCGAGACGGTGACGATCGCGTTCGACCGGCCTGCCTCGCTGGCGGCGCATGTGACCGATGTCCTGCTCAGCATCGATGCCGAGCAGGAGAATGACGGCGAGGGCGCGCCGTTGCTCGGTACCGGTTTCGCGCTGCGACTTGCGCAGAATCTGGCGGTTGAGCTTGGCGGGGTGCTGACGATCGGCATCGACACGCTCACGCTGCAACTCCCGGCGTCGGACGCGCGCAACGTCGGTGACCAGACCGAGCTTATGGTCGACGAGCGACGGTGATCGCCGATCGCGCGTATCGCCCGCCACGGCCGACCAACGCGCAACGCATCGTCTGGCCGGATACGTTCGGTACCCGCTTCACGGTCATGGTCGATGTCGAGGAAGAGTTCGACTGGGACGCACCGCCCGATCCTCGCAACCGTGCGACCACCGCGATGGCCGCCTTTCCCGACGCGCATCGTCGGTTCGCCGAGCGCGGTGTCGGGCTTACCTGCATGGTCGATCATCCGATCGCCACCGATCCCCGTTCGGTCGCGATCCTCTCGCGCGTCCTCGAGGACGCGCGGTCGGAGATCGGTGCGCAGCTGCATTCGTGGGTCACGCCGCCGTTCGAAGACGGTGCCGCCGACACATCGAGCTTTGCAGGCAATCTGCCCGCTGCGGTCGAGGCGGCGAAACTCGAAACGCTGACGAGCGAGATCATCGCGGCGTTCGGCGTTCGACCGCGCGTCTATCGGGCGGGGCGCTATGGCATCGGTCCGAATAGTTTCGACCTTCTGAGACGGCTGGGCTACGAGATCGATAGCTCGGTGCGGTCGGGATATGATTACCGTGGCAAGGGCGGCCCCGATTTCGGGCTGGCGGACGCGCAGGCGTATCGCGTGCAGGGGATCGTCGAGCTGCCGTTGACGACGGTTTTCACTGGTCATGCTCGGAAGGGCGGCGCGCGCCTGTATCGGGCGTTGGGTGGTATCCCGAAGGGCAGGGGGCTGTTCGCGCGTACCGGGCTGTTGTCGCGGATCGCGCTGACTCCGGAGGATATGCCGATCGAAGCCGCGCTTGAAGCGGTCGCGGTTGCGGCGGGCGAGGGGCTTCGGTTGCTCAACCTGTCGTTCCACTCGCCGTCGCTGGTGCCGGGGCATACGCCGTATGTGCGCGACGCGGCGGACTTGAAGCGATTCCACGGGTGGTGGGCGACGATGTTCGACGAATTCGATCGCCGTGGTATCCGCAATGCGTCGCTCGATGAGATCCTGACGGCGCTGGCCTAGGCAAGCGCCGGTCGCAGCTTGTTCGACTTGGCGGGCGAGCAGGCGATGTCGGTCGATTCGCACGCCCCATCTCCAACGTACTCCCCTCCCTGGAAGGGAGGGGCAGGGGGTGGGTTTCCGCATATTTCACCGTTTGGGGCTCAAGCTGGCCGACCCACCCCCAACCCCTCCCTTCCAGGGAGGGGAGACCGCTGTGGATTTGGGCTTCGCTAGAGCTTTCAACTGGTCGTCTTAGCTGCACGCCCAAAACGAGAAAGGGCGGCCCGTTGCCGGACCGCCCTCTTGGTAAGCAATACTGAAAGCGAGATTAGCGCTTCGAGAACTGGAAGCTGCGACGGGCCTTCGCCTTGCCGTACTTCTTGCGCTCGACGACGCGGCTGTCGCGGGTCAGGAAGCCTGCTGCCTTCACCGATGCGCGCAGCACCGGCTCGAAGCGGGTCAGGGCCTGGCTGATGCCGTGCTTGACCGCGCCGGCCTGGCCCGAAAGGCCACCACCCTTGACGGTGCAGACGACGTCGTACTGACCTTCGCGCTCGGTGATCCCGAACACCTGGTTGATGACGAGACGCAGCGTCGGACGTGCGAAATACACTTCCTGGTCACGACCGTTGATCGTGATCTTGCCGGTGCCGGGCTTGACCCAGACGCGTGCGACGGCGTCCTTGCGACGGCCGGTCGCATAGGCGCGGCCCTGCTTGTCGAGGATCTGCTCGCGCAGCGGCATCGGCTCGCGTACGGGCTCGTTCGAGACCGGCGCTGCGATATCGCCTTCGCTGGTCGGCAGAGCCTGCTCGGCGGGGGCAGCCGGCGCGGGCTGGTTGGTCAGGCTCGCGAGATCGGCGAGCGACTGGCGGTTGTCGGACATTATGCGCCCACCTTGTTCTTGCGGTTCATGCTGCCGATGTCGAGCACGGCAGGGTTCTGTGCCTCGTGCGGATGCTCGGTGCCCTTGAAGATACGCAGGTTGCGCATCTGCTCACGACCCAGCGGGCCGCGCGGGATCATGCGCTCGACAGCCTTTTCGAGAACGCGCTCCGGGAAGCGGCCGTCGAGGACCTTGGCGGCAGTGATGCCCTTGATGCCGCCGGCGTAACCGGTGTGCTTGTAATAGATCTTCTTCGCGGCCTTGTTGCCGGTGAAGCGAATCTTGTCGGCGTTGATCACGACGACGTTGTCACCGCAATCGACATGCGGGGTGAACGACACCTTGTGCTTGCCGCGCAGGACGTTGGCGATGATCGATGCGGCACGGCCGACGACGAGACCTTCCGCGTCGACGATATGCCACTGCTTCTCCACCTCAGCCGGCTTTGCCGACTTGGTGGTCTTCATGAGCGCCTTCATGGGCGTTAGACCTTCCAGATTGAATGCAAGCGCACCAAGGGGAGGCCCCGCAGCGCGAATGCCGGCCTAATGCTGAAAGGGGGGCTTCAAGTCAAGCTTTCCGCCGGTTTCCTGACGGGTATTATTATACCCGCTGCTTGATACGGGGTGCTGTGCCGACTGCGTGGGCGGCGAACATCGCGGCGATCAGGAGGAGCGCGGCGTTGCCCTGGTGCGCGACCGCGACGTCGATCTGCACGCCGGTCATCAGCGTTGCGATGCCGAGCATGATCTGAAGCGTGACGAGGCCGACGACGAAGAACCCCGCGCTGCTGCCGGTCTTGGTCGCTTTGATCGCGAGCCAGATGAGGCCGGCGGCGGCGGCGAACGCGAACCAGCGGTGGATGAACTGCACGACGATCGGGTTGTCGACCGCGTTGCTCCAGGCGGGGTTCACCATCGGCACGTCGGCGGGGAACAGCCCGTCGCCCATCAGCGGCCAGCTGGCGAACGCGTACCCCGCGTCGAGACCGGCGGTGAACGCGCCGTAGACGAGCTGTACGAACAACAGCGCCAGCGCGACGATCGCTACGGGTGCGAGGCGGGCAGGGGCGGCGAGCGGATTGCGGTGTAGCGCCATCAGGTCGAGCGCGGTCCAGACGATCCCCGCGAGGATCGTCAGCGCGGTCAGCAGATGGACGGCGAGTCGGATGTGGCTGACGTCGGTTCGCACCGACAGGCCCGAGGCGACCATCCACCAGCCGATCGCGCCCTGGAACGCGCCGAGCGCGAGAAGTGCCGACAGCCGCGAGCCATAGCCGACCGGGATACTCTTGCGCACCGCGAACCAGATCAGCGGCACCGCGAACACGAGACCGATCACGCGGCCCCATAGCCGGTGGAGATATTCCCAGAAGAAGATCGCCTTGAACCCGCCGACCGTCATGTCGGCGTTGAATGCGGCATATTCGGGGATGCGCTTGTAGGCGTCGAACTCGGCCTGCCACTGCGCGTCGTTGAGCGGCGGGATGATCCCGCTGATCGGCTTCCACTGCGTGATCGACAGCCCCGACTCGGTCAGCCGCGTGATCCCGCCGATGACGACCATCGCAACGATCAGGCCGGCTACCGTGAACAGCCACAGGGCGACGGAACGAGGACGGGCTTTGCTGAGAAAGGCGGCGCTGGGTTGAAGCATGATGAGGAGATAGTAGTTTGCGAGGCGGGGCGCCATCGGTTCGTGGTGCGCCATTGCTTCATGTTGCCGAAGGTGCCGCGGGTGGGGGGGATGGTGTTGAACTATTTCTCCGTCATCCTGACGAAAGTCAGGATCCAGAGTTACGCACGCTGCCGCTTGAGGCTCTGGATCCTGACTTTCGTCAGGATGACGACGGATGGCCACTACGCGATCCCTGGCGGCGATCCGATCTGACGAACCCAAAATCCTCCGCAAGAAAAATGCGATGTAATGTTGTATCCTTTCGTTGAGACATCTATATCGGCCGAACGATGACGCCCTCGGCCACGCATACCCACCGCTTCGCCGGTCTCGATCGCTATGCGATCGGGCTGTCGGGCCTGTGCATGGTGCATTGCTTGGCGACCTCCGTGCTGGTCGCGCTGATGTCGACCGCGGGCGGTTTCCTGCTCGACCCGATCTTCCACGAAGTCGGCCTGACGATCGCGATCGGTCTCGGTGCGCTCGCGCTCGGGCGCGGTGTGCTCAACCACGGCTATATGATGCCTGCCGCGATGGGCGCGCTCGGGCTCGGCATCATGGCGGGCGCGATGACGCTGCCGCACGACAGCGGTGGCGGCGAGACGCTGTGGACGATCGTTGGCGTCGGCCTGCTTGCATTCGGCCACGATCTCAACCGTCGCGCGGAAAGCTGAGCGGGTTGCTGGAACTCTTCCGGCATCCTACTTCATCCAGCATGGCGCACGCTCACAACCACACCGAACCGCAGGGCGCCGATCTCACCGTCGCAGCACAGACGACGCTCGAAAAGGCTGGCGAGCAATGGACGACGATGCGCGCCAGCGTGTTTGCAGCCCTCGCCAGCTTCGAGAAGCCGGCATCGGCCTACGACATCGCCGAGGCCGTCTCGAAGGCCGAAGGTCGCCGCGTCGCCGCGAACAGCGTGTACCGCATCCTCGATCTGTTCGTCGGCGCGAACCTCGCGCGGCGAGTCGAGAGCGCGAACGCCTATGTCGCCAACGCACACCCGGATTGCCTGCACGACTGCATCTTCCTGGTCTGCGACTCGTGTGGGCAGACCACGCATCTCGACAACGACACGATCACCAAGGGCGTCCGCAGCGCGGCGGAAGCGGCCGGCTTCTCCCCGGTCCGCCCGGTGATCGAAGTCCGCGGGCGATGTGCGGACTGCGAGGCGAAGTAGCCGCCTTCTTGTCCGTCATCCTGGGCTAGACCCAGGATCCAGAGCCCAGCAGCGCCGCGATTCAGGCTCTGGATCCCAGCGTTCGCTGGGATGACGGCGTTATTGGGTAACGACGGGTTAGAAGGGCTTTATTATCCCAAATCCTTCCCCATCCGGATCATCGGCACCGGGACCTCGCCCGGCGTCTCGATCCGCTCGATCGGCAGATACCCGCAGGCTCGGTACAGCGGCTCTCCGGCCAGCGTCGCCATCATCTCCGCCCGCGCAAACCCGGCCTCTCGCGCTGCGGCCTCGCAAACCGACAACACCAGTCGCCCGACACCCCGCCGCGTAAAGTCCGGGTCGGTATACATCGCGCGGATCCGCGCGGCATCGCGCATCGGATCGAGCAACGCCGCATCGCGCAACGCCGTGCTGTGATCGCCGCCATAGAGCGTCGCGCGCCGACTCCAGCCGCCACATCCGGCCAGCCGACCGTCCGCCTCGACCAGCAGATACGTCCCGTCCGCGATCAATTGCGTATCGAGCCCCATCACCGCGCGGCTCGCCTCGACCTGTGCCGGCGTGAGGAAGTCACCCTGCAACCCGCCGATCGCGCGCGCCATCAGCGCGGCGATCGCTGGGATATCCGCCTCACCGGCAACACGGTGCGTAAAGTTCATATTTGTGCACTTCCCGAGCGATTCCAGTGCGAATGCTACGCCAGGACACGGTAACAATCGACACGATACGCGCGCTGCATTAAGCCCGTCCGATGGCCGACCTTCCCTCGACACCGCTGCTCGACACCGTTTCGACGCCCGACGACCTCCGCAAGCTGCGCCCGGACCAGCTCCGCCAACTCGCCGACGAACTGCGTACCGAGACGATTTCCGCGGTCGGCACCACCGGCGGGCATCTCGGCTCGGGCCTCGGCGTGGTCGAGCTGACCACCGCGATCCACTATGTCTTCGATACCCCGCGTGATCGGCTGGTGTGGGACGTCGGCCACCAATGTTATCCGCACAAGATCATCACCGGACGCCGCGATCGGATTCGCACGCTGCGCCAGGGCGGGGGGCTCAGCGGTTTCACCAAGCGTAGCGAGAGCGAATACGATCCGTTCGGCGCGGCGCATTCCTCGACCTCAATCTCGGCGGCGCTCGGCTTTGCGATCGCCAACAAGATTGCCGGCACGCCCGGCAAGGGCATCGCGGTGATCGGTGACGGCGCGATGTCCGCGGGCATGGCGTACGAGGCGATGAACAACGCCGCGCAGGCGGGTAACCGGCTGGTCGTGATTCTCAACGACAACGACATGTCGATCGCCCCGCCGGTCGGCGGATTGTCGGCGTATCTCAGCCGAATCGTGTCGAGCCGCGAGTTCCTCGGCTTTCGCGACCTCGCGCGCAAACTCGCCAAGCGGCTGCCACGACCGATCGCCAGCGGCATGCGCAAGACCGACGAGTTCGCGCGCGGCATGACGATGGGCGGCACGTTGTTCGAGGAACTCGGCTTCTATTATGTCGGCCCGATCGACGGCCATAATCTCGAACACCTGATCCCGGTGCTCGAGAATGTCCGCGATGCCGAGGAGGGCCCGATCCTTGTCCACGTCGTCACCAAGAAGGGCAAGGGCTATGCCCCCGCCGAGGCTGCCGCGGACAAGTATCACGGCGTCCAGAAGTTCGACGTGATCTCCGGCGTGCAGACCAAGGCACCGCCAGGGCCGCCGCAATACCAGAACGTGTTCGGCGCGCAGCTCGTCGCCGAGGCCGCTAAGGACCCGCGGATCTGCGCGATCACCGCGGCGATGCCGTCGGGCACCGGCCTCGACGCGTTCGCCAAGGCGTATCCCGACCGGTTCTTCGATGTCGGCATCGCCGAGCAGCACGGCGTCACCTTCGCCGCCGGGCTCGCCGCGCAAGGGATGCGGCCGTTCTGTGCGATCTATTCGACGTTCCTCCAGCGCGCGTACGACCAGGTCGTGCATGACGTCGCGATTCAGAACCTGCCGGTGCGTTTCGCGATCGACCGCGCGGGTCTCGTCGGTGCGGATGGCGCGACTCACGCAGGGTCGTTCGACGTCACGTACCTCGCGACGCTGCCAAATTTCGTCGTGATGGCCGCGGCGGACGAGGCGGAGCTCGTCCACATGACGCACACCGCGGCGCAGTACGACACCGGCCCGATCGCTGTGCGCTATCCGCGCGGCAACGGCACCGGGGTCGCGCTGCCGGGGACCCCGCAACTGCTGGAGATCGGCAAGGGGCGTGTCGTGCGCGAGGGCAAGACGGTCGCGATCCTGTCGCTCGGCACGCGTCTCGAGGAAGCGCTCAAGGCTGCCGAGGTTCTGGAGGCCAAGGGGTTGAGCACGACGGTAGCGGATCTCCGCTTCGCCAAGCCGCTCGACGTCTACCTGATCCGGAAACTGCTGACAACGCACGAAGTCGCGGTGACGATCGAGGAGAACTCGGTTGGTGGCTTTGGTGCGCACGTGCTGACGATGGCGTCAGACGAGGGCTTGATCGACGGTGGGCTCAAGCTGCGTACGCTGCGTTTGCCGGACGTGTACCAGGATCAGGACAAGCCCGAAGTCCAGTATGCCGAAGCCGGGCTCGATGCGACCGCGCTGGTGGATACCGTGCTCAAGGCGCTCCGCCACAATTCGGGCGGGGTTGCCGAAGCGCGCGCATGACCGGGCCGACTAAGGGGCTTGTGATCATCGTTCTGGCGATGGTCGTGATGGTGTCGTTGAATATTGCGATGTGGCGGCGGATGCGGGGTAGCGTTGATAAGCGCCCATGACGCCAAAGTGATCTGGTCCGATCTGGATCTAACATCGCGCGGCGAAGAATAGTCCAAGATTGGTCAAGCTGTTCTTCGCGGTAGTCAATTCCGTAGAGCATGCGCGCGCGCGATCTTCATCGATCAGCAAATCGATAGATGACATCCAGATCCGACTGAAATCCTTTTGCAAGGATCTGTCGATTGCTGCACGGTGATTTCCTTGACTGACAAGGAAATCACAGATGCGCGTGTCGGGGTATCAGGTCGATCCGCTCCGCCTTTATGATGGCCCGGAGTTTGCCGAATATTGCATTGCGCAGTCGGCGTATCTGCCCGCGTCACGCGATAGGTCAGCGTGCGCGACATGTGCGCTGGGCAAATTGTGCGACGCGGGATTTCAAGAGCAGGTATCACGGGTCGCCGCCGGACTGAATCCCTCGCTGACCGAGTGTAAGACGTTCGATCCGGCATCGCTCGAACCCGAAAGATTGCTGGCCGGACTGGATGATGCCGAAGCCGCGTTCGCGCGAGCTCACATTTTCGTTAGCTGAAGGATAGAGTTATGGAACAGGAAATTTCGGCCGTACAGTTCGAGGCCAAGAAGCAGCTGGCATCAAAAAGCGAGCAGATCGGCACCGTGCAAATCCAGGCCAAGAAGCAGCTTTATGAGAAGACAGCCTCGATCGGCCGTCATCAGCTCGATGCCAAGCGCCAGATTGCAGAAAAGACCGCTGCGCTCGGACAGCATCAATTGTCCGCAAAGCAGCAATTGTCCGTGAAGGCCGCTACCCGGTTCGAAAATCCCGGCCGGAAATCCTAGTTGCGAACGAGAGCATCGATACGTTCGAGGTCGTCAGGCTCCGTGCGTATCGACGCTCGCTTGCTTACCCGCCGAGATAATGCGTCTGCGCGGCATCTGTCGCACTGACGGCCAGGATTGAGCGTGCCTTGCTGGGCGGTAGAGCTTGCCCGCGACCATCGCCACTCGCCGCGATGACCCGGTCGAGCAGATCCTGCCCTTCACGCCACCAGCCGATCCCACTCGCGGCATTCAGATGCCCTTGCGGCCCGGCATCGACGAAGTGGCTGCCCCAGTCCGCTGCCATGCTGTGCGCGCGCTCGGGCGTGACCCAGGGGTCGTCGCTGCTCGCCACGACGATCGATGGGAATGGCAGCGGCGTGCGCGGCGTCGGCGAGAAGCCCTTCAGTTCGGCCTGCGCGCCGCCACGATCTACGTCCGCCGGCGCCACCAGCAACGCGCCGGCTACCGGCCAGCCATAAGGTTGTGGGCTGAGTTCGGCCCACCACGCCACTGCGAGGCACCCGAGGCTGTGCGCGGCGAGGATCACCGGCGCCTGTGCCTGCCGGATCGCTTCGTCGAGCCGCGTTACCCAGGCGTTGCGGTGCGGCGTGTTCCACATGCCGAGTTCGACGCGCACCGTGTCGGGCCGCGCCTCTTCCCATAACGTCTGCCAGTGCGAAGGACCCGATCCACCAAGGCCGGGCACGGTCAGGATCGTCGGCTGGACGGAATCATACGGTGCGAAACTACCCACAGCGCTTCTCCTTCTCCAAAACCTCGTTCTTCGAGGTCGGGAGCGTGGCCGAAAGACGCTCTAGGGCACGCCATTTGGTCACGATCCCATGCCTTCAACGTAATCCTACTCGATCGATAGGCAATGGCATTGCGGCGAAAGGAAGGCAGCTTGCGGCAATCGGATCGGGCGGCGATAGCGGGCGGATGGTGAAGGTACGTGCAGACCAAATGCTGGTCGACAGGGGGCTGGTCGAGTCGCGGACGCGCGCGCAGGCGCTGATCATGGCGGGCCTCGTCTTCGCGGGGACGAAGAAGGTCGACAAGCCGGGGCAGACGCTCGCGGAAGACGTGCAACTCGACGTGCGCGGTCGTGATCATCCCTGGGTCTCGCGCGGCGGGATCAAGCTGGCGCACGGCCTCGCGCATTTCGGTTGGGACGTGGCCGGCGCGGTCGCGATCGACGTGGGCTCGTCGACCGGCGGCTTTACCGACGTTATGTTGAAGAACGGTGCGGCGAAGGTCTACGCGGTCGATAGCGGCACCAACCAGCTTGCCTGGTCGCTCCGGCAGGATGACCGCGTCATCGTTCACGAGCAGACCAGCGCGCGTATTCTGACGCCCGCGCATATTCCCGAGGCGATCGACCTGATCGTCTGCGATGCGAGCTTCATTGGCTTGGCCAAGGTGCTGGAGCGGCCGATGTCCTTCGCCAAGCCCGACGCGCGGCTGATGGCGCTGGTGAAGCCGCAGTTCGAGGCGGGGCGCGGCGAAGTGGGCAAAGGCGGGGTCGTCCGCGATACTGCGATCCACCAGCGGGTCTGCGACGAGGTCGCGGCGTGGTTGACGGGGCAGGGGTGGAGCGTGGTCGGTGTGGTCGAGAGCCCGATCACGGGGCCTGAGGGTAACGTGGAGTTCCTGATTGCTGCTTTGCATGGGCGGCCGGCTTCTGAACAGCGGCTATCGGACGTGCCAAACGAGACGCAATCACCTCCGTCATCCTGACGAACGTCAGGACCCAGAGACACGCAGGGTGCGGTCGGTATCCTGGATCCTGACGTTCGTCAGGATGACGGCGTGGGGAAGCACCGTGCCGGAATGAACCACTAGCGGAACGATTGTTGTCGGCGCACGGTTTACCGAACGCCAAATGCGCGGCAGGACGAGGCCGCGTAGAGACGGAAGGATTTGTGTGGGCGGTATCGCTTCGAAGGGCCAGTTGAGGATGTCGTTCCTCCGCTGGGCGGTCGTGACCGTGCCCCTGATCCTGTTACTGGGCTTCGTCTCGGGGCGTTCGGTGAGCGTCGGCAGCGAGAATGCCTGGTACATGGCGCTCGCCAAGCCTGCGCTGAACCCGCCGGGCTGGGTGTTCCCGGTTGTCTGGACCACGCTTTACATCCTGATCGGGCTGGCGCTCGCGATGATCCTCAACGCGCGCGGCGCTCGGTTGCGCGGGCTTGCCGTCGCGCTGTTCGTCGGCCAGTTCCTGCTCAACCTCGCCTGGACGCCGATGTTCTTCGGTGCGCACAAGATCGGGCTGTCGGTACTGGTGATCGTCGCGATGCTGGTGCTGTCGATCGCCGCGACCTTCGTATTCGCGCGCATCCGCCCCGCCGCGGCGTGGCTGATGGTGCCGTACATGGTGTGGATCAGCTTCGCCGGCGTGCTCGCGTTCAGCATCGGGCGACTGAACCCCGGCGCCGAAACCCTTGCGCCCACGGCGCATACGTCCCAAATGCTGTGACGCAGCAGCCGTTTCGGCACTCACTGGGATTTTGAAGCAATGCAATCCGAAAACCGCGTGTTCGACGATATCGTCAAGGTCTTGAACGGCGCGGCCGGTACGCTTGCAGGCGTCGGTCGCGAAGCCGGTTCGGGTGCGCGCGAGCGTGCACGCGAATGGCTTGGCGGGCTGGATTTCGTCAGCCGCGAAGAGTTCGATGCGGTCAAGGCGATGGCCGCGGCCGCGCGCGACGAGAACGATGCCCTGAAGGCGCGTCTCGATGCGCTCGAAGCGAAATCGACGGTCATTGCGCCGCTCGGGGCGTCGGTCGACTGACTTTTCCACAGTTTTCCGCAGAAATGGGGCCGATGGGGTTGTCGGGGCGTTTTTGCCTCGGCACCCTTTGTTGTGCGATAAGGATCGCCAGGACCCTGTGATGCTTGAACACGCCGACCACGACCACGAAGACGCCGCTCCGATCGACATGCTCGAAAGCTATTACGCTGCGCATGGCTGGGAGCACGAGCGCCACGACGACGAGATCGTCGCGACCGTCAAAGGCAGCTGGGCGACGTACGAGTTGCGCGCGTTGTGGCGTGAAGACGATAGCGTCCTGCAATTCCTCGCTTTTCCCGATATAAAGGTGCCCGACGAACGCCGTCTCGCGGTGTACGAGACGATCGGCCTGGTCAACGAACAGCTCTGGATCGGTCATTTCGAACTCTGGTCGACGAGCGGCATTCTGTTGTTCCGGCACGCGGCGATGGTCGATGGCGGCGACGACGGGACGATGTCGCTGGAGGCAGCCGAACTGCTCGTCGAATCGGCGATCGAGGAGTGCGAGCGCTTCTATCCCGTGTTCCAGTTCGTGCTGTGGGGCGGCAAGAGTCCCAAGGAAGCGATCGCCGCGGCGCTGATCGAAACCCACGGCGAGGCATGAGCGGGCGCTTTCCAGCAGGTCCGCTGTGGCTGATCGGCTGCGGCAACATGGGTGGTGCGATGCTGCGGCGCTGGATCGCCGCCGGGCTCGATCCCTCGACGGTGACGGTGATCACGCGAAGCGGGAAGGGCGCGCCCGAGGGAGTTCGCTCGATGACCGCGCTGCCTGACGAAAATGCCCCAGCAACGCTGATGCTTGCGCTCAAGCCGCAACAGATCGATGCGGCGCAGGCCTTGCTCGCGCCCATGCGCGGCGCGCCGACGCTGCTGCTGTCGATCCTGGCTGGTGTCGATCACGCAACTTTGTCGGAACGGTTCGCAGCGGATACGATCGTTCGGGCGATGCCCAACCTGCCCGTGGCGATCGGCAAGGGCGTGACGTCTCTCTATACAGTTGCCGCGTCGGACGAGGCGATCGCAGCGGCAGAGGCCTTCGCCGTGCCGCTCGGTCACTATGAATGGATCGCCGACGAAGCGCATTTCGATGCGGTGACCGCGCTCGCAGGCTGCGGCCCGGGCTTCGTATTCCGATTCGCCGACGCACTGGCCAAGGCCGGCGTGGCGCTAGGGCTGCCCGCAGAGCAGGCGGCGCGGCTGGCGATGGCCACGCTTGAGGGCGCGGCGATCATGGCGGCTGATGCGGACGTATCGCCTGCCGTCTTGGCGGACCGCGTGGCGAGTCCCGGCGGATCGACTCGGGAGGGTATGAACGTGCTGGACCGCGACGATGCGCTGGTTGCGTTGCTCACCCAAACATTGGCTGCATCCGAGCGGCGCAATGCCGAGATGGCCGCCGCCGCGCGCTGAAGTGGGCGCTCAGCCGCGCAGGCCGAATACCTGCGAGCGATCGCTTTCCGGTACCAAGCCTTCCAGCACCGCCCAGAACCCCGAGACCGCGCTCTGTCCGGCGCTGGCATAGGCTTCGGCCATGCGAATCCGCGCCGCCTCGAACAGGTCGCGTTCCATCTTCGCGCCTTCCGGGGTGAGCTTCAGCAACCGTTGGCGGCGATCGCGCTCACCGGGGCGCGTTTCGACCAGCTTGCGTTCGGCGAGCTCGTTCAGCACGCGGCCGAGTGATTGCTTGGTGATCGCCAGCAGTGACAGCAATTCGCTGACGGTGAGATCGGGTTTGCGCGCGATGAAATACAGTGCGCGGTGGTGCGCCCGGCCAAGCCCTTCTTCGGCGAGGCCCTGGTCGATCGACCGCGTCAGGTGGCTATAGCCGAAATAGAGCAGCTCCATGCCGCGGCGGAGTTCGGGTTCGCGAAGGAACAGGGGCGACGCAGGCGAAGCTGTGGCAGACATGTTGACCGGTTTAGCCATCGCCCGTAGTCGTCGGCAACCCGCCTTGAGAGAGAATTCGATGTCCGCTCCAGCTTTTACGCCCTCTTCAACCTTCCGCCACGAGCCAAACGCGGCTCCGGTCGAGGCGAACGAGCGCGCGAAGCGGCTGATCGATCCCGGATTCGGGCGAGTCTTCACCGATCACATGGCGATGATCCGCTATAGCGATGCCGAGGGCTGGCACGATGCGCGGATCACTGCGCGTGCGCCGCTGACGATCGATCCGGCGTCGTCGGTGCTGCATTATGCGCAGGAAATCTTCGAGGGCATGAAGGCGTATCGACTCGCGGACGGCGGCACTGCGCTGTTCCGTCCCGAGGCGAACGCGCGCCGCTTTCAGGATTCGGCGCGGCGTCTCGCGATGCCCGAACTGCCGACCGAACTGTTCCTCGAATCGGTCGAGCGGCTGGTGAAGACGGACGCGAACTGGATTCCGGAGAGCGACGGCGGCGCGCTGTACCTGCGCCCGTTCATGTTCGCCTCCGAAGTGTTCCTCGGCGTGAAGCCCTCGGCCGAATATCTCTACATGGTGCTCGCCTCGTCGGTCGGCGCCTATTTCAAGGGTGGCGCGCCGACCGTGTCGATCTGGGTGAGCCAGCAGTACACGCGCGCCGCACAGGGCGGCACCGGCGCCGCCAAGTGCGGCGGCAATTACGCCGCCAGCCTGCTTGCGCAGTCCGAGGCGATCCGCAACGGCTGCGATCAGGTTGTGTTTCTCGACGCGGCCGAGCGCCGCTGGGTCGAGGAACTCGGCGGGATGAACATCTTCTTCGTGTTCGACGATGGCAGCATGGCGACGCCGGCGCTGACCGGCACGATCCTCCCCGGTATTACGAGGGACTCGATCCTGACGCTCGCGCGTGCCCAGGGCATCACCGTGCGTGAGGAGGGCTACACCTTCGATCAATGGCGCGCCGATGCGGCGAGCGGCCGGCTGGTCGAGGCGTTTGCCTGCGGCACCGCGGCGGTGGTGACGCCGATCGGCACGGTAGCGAGCCCCGAGGGGCGTTTCACGATCGGTGACGGTGCTCCCGGTGCTCTGACGATGCGGATGCGCGACGCGCTCGTCTCGATCCAGCGCGGCACCGCGCCCGACGACAACGCCTGGCTGCACCATCTCGCGGTTTGACGTCCGCGAGGGCTTTTCACGCGGCGCGGCCCCGCTATAAGGCCGCCTCTGTTGGGGCGTCGCCAAGTGGTAAGGCAGCGGCTTTTGATGCCGCCATGCGCAGGTTCGAACCCTGCCGCCCCAGCCAAGTCTTGATCTATTTTGCCAAGCGAACCGGAAGCCTCGAGGTTTCCAGCTCTGCGTGAATTAGACCATCGCGTTGCGTCAAGCGCCGCCAGATGGTTTCCTAGCTTGTCCTTTGAACTAATCCTGACGACTAGTCCCTGCGCTTCGTTGAGTGCACAGCAGCATAACGCGGCTCGAATCCGCCGCGACGGTTATGGCGGCAGCTCGGTGCGACAATGAGGAGGCGGCGAACACAGCAGAGTACAGCGACGAGGTTGACGTTGTCGTTACAATATAACATTGCGGGGCAACGGAGAAATCAAACTGTGTCGACCGCGACTGCCGCTACATCCTCCATTGCAACGTCCGCTACTTCGCCAGCCGAAAGGGACGACGTCGTTTCTGCGCCGCCGGTGCGCCGTGGTGCTCGAATCGAGTCGATCGATGGGCTGCGCGGCCTCGTCATGCTGTTGATGTTGGTCGATCACACCCGCGAATTCTTCTATTATGGTCATCAGGTCGCAGATCCGATGGACCTGACCACGACGTCCCCCGGCTTGTTCTTCACAAGGCTGGCAGCCCATCTGTGCGCGCCCGTCTTCGTCGCGCTGACCGGACTCGCCGCCTGGCTGTACGGCGCGCGCAAGCCCGTGATGGCGACCTCCGCCTTCCTGGTGAAGCGGGGGGCGTTCCTGATCGCGCTGGAACTGACGATCGTCGGGTTCGCCTGGTCTTTCACTTTGTCACCAGCGACGGTATTCCTGCAGGTCATCTGGGCGATCGGCTGGTCGATGCTCGCCTTGGCCGCACTGGTGCATCTCCCGCGGATCTGGATCGCCGCGATCGGTGTGACGATCGTCGTCGGGCACAATCTGCTCGATCCGATCACCTTTGCAGTGGGCGAGCCCGGACATGCGATCTGGGCCGTGCTGCACGATCGGGGCTTTGTCGATCTGTGGGAAGGAACGCGCGCTCGGACCTCTTATCCGGTCTTGCCGTGGATCGGCGCAATCGCGCTGGGCTATGCGATAGGCCCTTGGTTTGCGGCTGCGACCGCGCCGACGACGCGGGTGCGCCGGTTGTGGACGGTCGCGGTAGGCCTGTTGGCCGCGTTCTGCGTGGTGCGCGGGCTGAACGGTTATGGCGATCCGACCGCGTGGATCGGCGGCCCGACCCCATCGCTCACCGCGATGTCGTTTCTGAACGTGACCAAATATCCCCCGTCGCTCGATTTTCTGCTGCTGACGCTGGGGATCGGATCCGCCTTGCTGGCGCTATGGGACAGTCGATCGCCGCGGTGGCTGGCGGTGTTGGGCAGCGCGCCGTTGTTCTTCTATATTCTACATCTCTACGTGCTGCATATCGTCCAGATTGCTGCGGGCGCAGTGACCGGTGCAGCGGGGGCGGACGTGCCGTCGGTCGGCTGGATCTGGCTGATCGCCGCCGCCGTGCTGGGGCCGCTCTGGCTCGCGACCCGGTCATTCGCGACGATGAAGCGCAAAAGCGATCGGTGGTGGATGCGGTACCTGTGATGGCGACGCTTTTGGCCGGACGCTTTCAGGAGGCGTGATCGCGTCGCCGAGGTGCAGCCTCTGCGAGTGATACACGGTCGACTTCCGGCGTCTGGCAGGAGCGACGGGTCAATTGTGCCGGTTTGATGGCGTTGGACGTCCGCAACTCGGCGTATAGTTGGTGTTATTACGTTAGAGCACGGCCGCTCCAGCAAAGCGGTCTATACCCAAAGCTCGGCGCATAACCCGGCTCTTGGGCTATGCTTCAGATCAATCGGATGGGAGCCGCGTCTCCGCCGATGCGTCGGCATCTGCGGAGACCTCAGGACGCAGGGCTTGCCGCCCGCGAGAGCGATGTGATCGACCTTCAGGCGGCCTTTGCGGCCATCCGCGCGGCCAACTTCTCTTCCTCGGTCCAGACTTTCCGCACGCGCTCCTTGGTCGGCTTGACCTGCTTGACGGGGCCACCGCCGAGCACGGGTGCGCGCTGGGTGGAGTGGCGCGCCACTTCGCAATGCCATTCGTGATCGTCCTGGACGGTCAGCGTGCGACCGATCTCGCGCTCGACATCATGCAGCCAGGCGCGCTGCTCGGCATCGCACAGCGTGATCGCGAAACCGCTGCGCCCGGCGCGCCCGGTGCGGCCGATACGGTGGACATAGCTCTCGGGGAGGCTCGGCAGATCGTGGTTGAACACGTGCGTCACGGTGTCGACATCGATCCCGCGTGCGGCGATATCCGTCGCCACCAGGACCTGCACGGTGCCGGCACGGAACGCGTCGAGCGCGCGCTCGCGCTGGCCCTGCGACTTGTTACCGTGCAGCGCCTCGGCAGTGATGCCCTCTTCGCTGATGAACGCGCACACTTCGTTGGCGATGTTCTTCTGGAGCGTGAAGACGACCGCCTGGCCCATGTCGGGCGTACGCAGTAGCGCCAGCAGCGCAGCCTTCTTGTTGGCAGCGTCGAGGAACATGACCGACTGGTCGATCCGGTCGACCGTCGTCGACGGCGGCGCGATCTCGACCTTGGCTGGATCGCGCAGGAGGCTCTCGGCCAGCGCGGCGATCGACTTCGGCATCGTCGCCGAGAACAGCAGCGTATGGCGGTCCTGCGGCAGCGTCGCGACGATCCGCTCGATCGGCTTGGCGAAACCCATGTCGAGCATCTGGTCGGCCTCGTCGAGTACCAGCGCTTCGAGCGCGGACAGATCGCACAGCCCCTGGTCGATCAGATCGAGCAGACGGCCCGGTGCTGCGACGATGATGTCGACGCCGTCCTTGAGCGCATTGACCTGATGGAACTGGCTGACGCCACCGAAGATCGTCGTCACGCGCGGCTTGATGTGGCGGCCGAAGCTCTCGAAGCCCGCGGCGATCTGCGACACGAGTTCGCGCGTCGGGGCGAGCACGAGCACGCGCGCGCCGCCCTTGGGGGCAGGGCGGGGATCGGCGGCGAGGCGGTGCAGCAACGGCAGCGCGAAGGCGGCGGTCTTGCCCGTGCCGGTCTGCGCCATGCCGAGCATGTCGCGGCCCTGCAGCAGCATCGGGATCGACTGCGCCTGGATCGGCGTCGGGCTGGTATAGCCCTCTTCCGTTAGCGCCTGCAGCAAAACCGGGGCGAGGGCGAGATCGGCGAAAGTCATGGTCATGATCAAGCGGCGCCTCCGGCGCAGAGCAAAGCGGCACCGTGAAGGGCTTGGCATAATGAGGAGGCGCGCGTCTAGGATTGATGCTGCACCGCGTCAATGTGGAAAGCGGTGGACTGCTTCAGGCCCTCTAGGGCCGTCGGCTCAGGACCCGATCATCTACGGCGTGCCGCACCGGAACCATCCGCATCCAAAGCTACGCCGATCGCCTTTCCGGTGTAGGCGATCGTCCGACCGATGCCTTCGCCGAGCCCGACGCCATTACCCGCGGCGACCGACACCACATGAAAAATGCGCGAGGTCGGCATGCCTGGATAGCGGCCCTGTCGCGCGCCGATCGTCAGCGTCCCGGTCTTGTCGTCCAGCGCAAGATCGATCGTAGCGCGCTCGCCGCGCCGCCAGCCTTGGCGGTCGCCCGCGTCGTCATAGAGCGTGAAGCGTCCGTCGCGACCGCGGTATACGCGCAGTTCGGTCGGCAAAGCGGGCGACTGTTCGGTATATTGGACGCGTTGCCCCAGCGGCAGGATCGTTCCCGCCGCGATGTGCAGCGGGATCTGCCCGATCGGCGCGGCCACCGTGACGCGCGTGCCGCCAGTCAGCCGTGCGCCCGACCAGAAATCATACCAGTCCGTGCCCGCCGGCAGATAGACCTGTCGCGACGTCGCACCCTTCTCGACCACCGGGCTGACCAGGATCGACCGACCGAACAGATATTCGTCGCGCAGATCTCGCGCCGCTTCGTCGTACGGGAACGCGATCCCCGCCGGGTACAGGAATGAGGCGCCGTGCTGCGTGACCTGCCACGACTGCGCATACAGGAACGGCAGCAAGCGGTAGCGCAACGCGACCGCATCCAGCAGCGGACCGCGGGCAGGCTCGGGGAAGCTGTAGACCTCCTTGCCGGCGCCGGTTCCGTGGATCCGGAACATCGGGTTGAACACGGCGAACTGGAGCCAGCGTGTGAACAGTTCCTGATAGGCGGGATCGTCCGGGCTGCCGCCGAAGAACCCGCCGATGTCGGCCGACCAATAGGGAATGCCGGTCATCGAGAAGTTGACGCCGGCGGGGATCTGCGCGCGGAACACGTCCCACCGGCCGGCAACGTCGCCCGACCAGGTGATCGCGGCATTGCGCTGCTGCCCGGCCCACGCCGACCGCGTCAGGATGATCGGGCGCTTCGCGGCGAAGTCGGTCGCCATGCCGTCGTGCACCGCGCTGGTGTGCATCAGCGGATACGCGTTGTAGACATCCGCGCCGGATCCGATCGCGGTCCGCACGTCGCGCATCTCGCCCCAGTGGCCGCCGAGTTCAGCCTCGCTCCCGTCGAGCCAATAGCCGTCGAAGCCGACCTTGCCCAACCGCTCCGAGACGAACCGCCAATAGGTCGCGCGCGCGGTCTTCGAGAACGCGTCGTACCAGCGACCTTCGCCGGCGGGATAGACGTTGGGATAGGTCTTTGCGTACAGCCCGTCGACCGCGTCGAGCGCCTTGGTCGTGTCGAGGCCGCGGTCGAAGCGCGGCCAGATCGACACGATGCTGTGCACATTCTGCCGGTGCAGCGTGTCGAGCATCCCCTTGGGATCGGGATAGCGCGCCGGGTCCATTTGGTGGCTGCCCCATTCGCCGGGCTTCCAATATTGCCAGTCCTGGACGACCGCATCGAGCGGGATCTTCATCGCACGATAGCGTGCTGCGACACCGAGCAACTCGGCCTGCGATCCATAGCGCTCCTTCGACTGCCACAGCCCCCAGGTCCAGCGTGCCATCAGCGGCGCTTGCCCGGTCAGGCCACGATAGGCGCCGATCACGTCGTCGACATCGGGGCCGCCGAACAGGAAATAATCGATGCCCTTGCCAGCCTGCGATCGGAACACGATCCGGTCGGTGGCCTGCGGTACGGCGACCGCGACGTCGGTCACCGCAGGATTGTTCCAGAACAGGCCGTAGCCCGCGCTGGAGACGAACACGGGGACGCCGACATCGGTGTTGGCCTGCTGCAACCGCACCGTCGTGCCGCGATAATCGGGCAGTCCGGCTTGATGCTGGCCAAGACCGTAGATCGCCTGGCCGCCGCCGATCTCGAACCGCTGCTGGACGCGCCCGTCGGGCTCCGGCGCGTCGCCCAGTCTTCGGGTCACCGGATCGCTTTCGCCGATCAGCGGCTTGCCGTTAGCACCGAGCAACGCGACCCGGCCATCGGCCTTGGCGATCGTCACCCGCATCGAAGGGGTCGCGATCACGAAGCGATCCACGTCTTCCGTCATGGTCCAGGCAACGCGCGCGGGCCTGCCGAGGACCGCGAGACCAGTGTCTAACTCTGACACCTGGGCCGCAGCGACCGTCACGCGGATCGCACGCTCGCCCCACACCGTCACGCGGAGGACGCCACCAGGTACCCTGAACCGGGCGCCGTCGCTGGTCTTCTGCTCCAACGTCGTGCGCGCCGCGGGAGCTTGCGTCTCGGAGGATTGCCAGGGAGTCTGTGCGCCCACGGGGGTGGCGCTGGCGATCGCGCCGACCACTGCCGCGCCGATCCAAGTATGTCGCATCCGTCCTCCCGGTCCGGACTTGAACGCCGGCGCGACGGGAGGTTATGTCAGAGTATTGAGCGGGTCAAACGATCCGCCACTAGACGGTATTGGTTACCCCGTCCGTTCAGCATTACCGGCGGGCGGAACTGTCGAGCATGCGCGCCGGACTGACGATCGCGCGGTTTCGTCCCTCGCGCTTCGCCTGATACAGCGCGGCATCCGCGGTTTGGATCAGCGTCGTTCCATCGCGCGACATGTCGGGGTTCCAGGTCGCGAGCCCGAACGACATGGTCGTCGATCCGAGCCGTTTGCCGCCCTGCTCCAGCGTGAGGTCGGCGATCGTCTGGCGGACGATTTCGACGCGGTTCAACAGCGTTTCCGCGGTCGTTCCCGGCGCGATGATCGTGAACTCCTCGCCGCCGAAACGGCATACGACGTCGCCGTCGCGGAAGCGGGCGCGCAGTTCATTGGCAACCGCGTGCAAGACGAAGTCGCCCGCATCATGCCCGAACTCGTCGTTGAACCGCTTGAAGTGATCGATATCGCACATCACCAGGCTGAGCGCCGGACCGCCGCGCGCGGCGCGGGCGATCTCGATCGCCAGCGTCTCCTCCATGTAGCGGCGATTGAACAACCCGGTCAGCGGATCGCGGATCGTCTGTTCGCGCAGGTCGCGCTGCAACCGGTGGTTGACGAGCGCCGAGGCGATGTTCTCAGCGAGTACCGTCAACTGAAAGCGGCTGTCGCCGGTGATCATGCCCTGCAGATACAGCACGCCGATGACTTCGCCGGACGCGAGGAGCGGCTCGCAGTGATAGACCGTCGCCGCATCGCCAACGTGCGCGCAGACGATATCGCCGTCCGGTACCGCGACGAAGTGGCTCTGGCCGCGGCGCAACGCCCAGCATTGGTCGGGCGCGAACCCGTCGGTTTCGATCGCGACGCCGCCCCAGGTCGCCATCGGCGTCAACAGGTTGCGCGAGTTGTTGTGGACGAACAGCGCGCCGGGCAGTCCCGGCAGCACGCGCGGCACGAACAGCTGGACGATCTGCGCCAGTTCCATGTCGGTGCGCGCGGCCTGCATGCGGTGCGCCATCCCGCCGAGAAGCTCGATCGCCTCGCCGCGTTCGCGCATGCTGTCGGCGTTGCGGACCAGTTCCCCATTGGCATGCTGAAGCTGGTGCTCGCTCTCAACCTGTTCGCCGACCGCAGCCTCCAGCAGTTCTGCCATCGCGTTGTAGCCGGTCGCGAGGTCGTCGAACTCGCGCGACCCCATCGCGCTGGTGATCCTGGCACTGCGGTCGCCCTTGCCGAGATCTGCCATCGCCTCCTTCATCAGGACCGAGGGGCGTTTGATCCCGCGAATGACGAGCCCGGACACCAGGATGACGATCAGCGCGATGATCGCCACGCCTGCGATGGCGAGCCGACGCACGCCTGTCAGCCGCTGCCCCGCCGCGTCGGTCCGCTGCGTCTGAAGGTTGCGCTCCTCAGCCAAAAACTCGCGCGCTCGGAGCGTGATGGTCGACATCAGGTCCCGCCCGCGCCCGCTGGCCACCATCGCCGCAGCCCTGTCGAATGCGCCCACCTGGCCGAGGTCGAGGGGACCACGCAGAATCGCGGTCCGTTCGCGGATCAACCGACGAAGCTCGTTGGCGCGCATGTTCTGAACGGGATTGTCGGCGGTAAGCAACACGACCTGCGAGATATCGCTCAGCGAACCCGTAACGCGATCTTCGAACGACTGCGCGAACGCCGGGTTGTGCGTGATGATGAAGCCGCGCTGGCCCGACTCCGCGTCACGAAGCTCGCCGAGCGCCTGGGTCATCGTTTCGATGACCTCGGCCGAATGCGTCACCTGACCGAAGCTGTCGCGTGTGTCGAGCGAAGCGTGGATGAGCAAGGCCGCGAGTGCCGTCAGGGCAACGACTACGACGACGCCCAGCATGGCTATGCGCGAGGAGAGCGACGACAACATGTCTTAATTCTAGCGCGAAAGACGTTGCCAAAGTCTGACCATGCCGGAAAAATTCGAAATGGTTTCTTACTGTCCAGGCCGTATCCGCTCGGCAGTGCGCCGGTTGAACGCCGTCATTGCCGCGGCGGCAGGCACGTCGGGCCGCGCGAGGAGCACAATCAACCCGAACCGGGTTTATTGATATATGTTGTCGAAATTATACGTAACTTGTTAGTGTTTCGCAGGCAGTTAGGTCCGCAAGACCATGCCAAACCAGCGAAATTTTCGAAGCGAATCGTCGCGTGGCAGCCATTGGCGACGCGCGGCGACCAGTGCGCGCGACGATATCGTCTTTGCGGGTCGAACCGCGGCCGGTCCCTCGCTCGACGATTCCGCGGATCGAACGGGCATGCTCGGCACGGCAATCCGGTTCGCCGCGTCGCTGCTGAACTTGGTGCCGTTTTCGCGCGTCGTCGCGGGTCCGAAGGCGGTCATCGTCCTCCTCGTCCTGGCTGTGACCTTGTGCCTCGGCACGCTGATCTACGTCCAGCATGCCAACAGCGTGATCGTCGACCGCGACATGGACGCGGCGGTGTCG
This sequence comes from Sphingomonas sp. PP-F2F-G114-C0414, assembly GCF_003688595.1. Taxonomy (GTDB): domain Bacteria; phylum Pseudomonadota; class Alphaproteobacteria; order Sphingomonadales; family Sphingomonadaceae; genus Sphingomonas. Next base: position 86,713 of record NZ_RCWT01000012.1, on the reverse strand, counting down.
TTGAGCGAGATCGCGGCACGGTTCGATCACGAAGACGGCAATCTGTACCGGCTGATGGTCGACGAAGCGGCGAGCGGACCGTCCGCGGGCGGCGAACATCGTCTTGGCCGAATCAGCGCCCGGATCGATCGGATCAGTGCCGATCTCGCGGCGCAGCAGCAGGCCATGTCGCCGCACGATCGCGCGCGCGCCGCCAACGTCGTCGTCGAACTCGCGAAATATCGCGAGGCGGTCGACGTGGTCTCGTCGATGCTGGAGATCGATTTCGCGACCAGCGTCGGCATGCTTCGGCCGTTCCGCGCCAATGCCGATCACGTCCTGACGGCGATCAAGGGTATCGCCGCGTCGGGCATCACCGACGCGCACCGCCATGCCGAGGAGGCCGCCTGGCGGACCCGTCTGCTCGTCGCGCTGGTCACGACCGCGATGCTGATCGTCGCGGCGCTGTCCTATGCCTGGCTTGCGCTGGCGGCGACACGCGGGACGCAGTTGCGCGCGGAAATCATCCGGCGCGGCGTCGCCGAACAGGAGGCGCTGCTGCTGGCGCGGACCGACGCGCTGACGGGGTTGGTCAATCGACGCGTGTTCGTCGGCGATATCGAACGCGCGGTCGGCGCGGCGCTGGCGTCCGACAGCAGATTGTCGGTGATCCTGACTGATCTCGACAGTTTCAAGGACGCCAACGACACGCACGGCCACGCGGCAGGCGACACGGTGCTGAAGGTGGTGGCGCACCGCCTGCGGGTCGTCTTCGGGGCGAACAGCACGATCGCGCGGCTGGGCGGCGACGAGTTCGCCATCCTCCTGCCGCAGGACCAGGAGCATAGCGACGTGATGGCGCTGGCCCATCAGGCGAGCGTCGCGTTGCATGAGCCGCTCGTATGGCGCGGCAACATGATCAAGGTCGGCGCCAGCATCGGCGTCTCGCGGTTCCCCGAGGATGGATCCGAACCCGACGACCTGCTGCACGCCGCCGACATCGCGATGTACGAGGCCAAGCGCGACCGGATACGACGGGTCTGCCTGTTCGCCCCGGCGATGGAGCTCGACCGTCTCGAACGGCGCCGGATGGAGCAGGAACTGTGCGATGGCATCGTGCGCGGCGAGATACGGCCTTTCTATCAGCCGATCATGCGGTTCTCGGACGGCCAGCTCTATGGCTTCGAGGTCCTCGCGCGGTGGTATCATCCGCGTCTGGGGCTGCTGACGCCCGACAGGTTCGTCCGGATCGCCGAAACGACCGGGCAGATCACCGAGATGACCAAGTCGGTCCTGCGTCAGGCGTGTATCGACCTCAGCCATATGCCCGATCATCTGCGGATGGCGGTGAACATATCGCCGATGCAGCTTGAGGAGCCGAACCTCGCCGAGACGCTGATCGGGATCATCCGCGATGCGCACGTGATCCCGTCGCGGATCGAGATCGAGATCACCGAGGACGCGGTGATGGACGACGTCGTCGCCGCCGAACGCGTTCTCGACACCTTCCGTCGGAGCGGGATCTCGATTGCGCTCGACGATTTCGGCACCGGTTATTCGAGCCTGTCCCACCTGCGACGGTTCAAATTCGACAAGATCAAGATCGACCAAAGCTTCGTCAGGTCGATGCACGAAAGCGTCGAAAGCGAAAAGCTGATCGATGCGATCGTCGCGCTGGCGGTGAATTTTGGCATGGAAGTGACAGCCGAGGGCATCGAAGACGCGCAGACCGCGAGCCTGCTCGCACAACGCGGTTGCACGCAGGGGCAGGGCTATTTCTTCGGCAAGCCGACCGCGTTCGCGCAGGCTGCCGCGCTCGTCACGCGCGGTGAGCGCGAAGCGGCGTGACAATGTCCGTGCCGTATCGCGCGCGGTCCGCAGGTGGCGCGCGTCGACCCAAGCCAGCCACGATATTCTCCGCGACGACCCGTTTTTCTACGGGCACCGGGCATCGCTCATTGTCGAACCCGCTGTCATGCGGGACGAACCCTTAGGATCAACGTGAAATCTCTGTCGTATCTCGCGGGTCCCATCCTCGCCTTTTCGGCCGTGCTGCCGACGCAGCCGGCACCGTCGGCGGTGCTCAACGTGCCGGTCGCGGCGCGCGTCATCACCTTCGTGCAGCCGGCGCCGGTCGGCGTCGTGCCGGTCGCGATCGTGTACGAGCCCGGCAATGCCGCATCGGAAGCGGACGCGGCGGATATGGAACGCGCGCTGTCGAACGGCATCACCATTGGGCGGGCGACGCTGCGGACGCGGCGCGTGGCCGTGTCGAACCTCGGACAGCTGAGCGGGGTCAAGGCCGCCTTCGTGACGACGGGCCTGCGTGCATATCAGGACGAGGTCGCGGCGGCGGCCGGCGCGCAGTCGGTTCTGACGATCACGGCGGACTCTGCCTGCGTCATCAGCGGGAAGTGCGTCGTCGGCATCACTAGCCCGAACCGGACGCAGATCATCGTCAGCAAGGCGGCGGCGCGACGCAGCGGTATCCGCTTCGGCTCGGCATTCCTCATGCTCGTCAAGGAGGTCTGATCGTGCGGTATCATACTTCGCTTCGTCTCGCCGCAATCACGATCCTGCCGCTCGTCGCGATGCCCGTCCATGCGCAACGCATGGATTACGACCTGCTGCGCCAGACGATGGGCGAACCCGTCACCAAGAGCGTCACCGGCAAGCCGCAACGCCAGTCGGAAAGCCCTGCATCGACGATCGTCATCAACCACGAGCAGATCCTGCGCTCGCCGGCCAAGGACGTTCCGAGCCTGCTCAGTACCTATGCCGGGATCGACGTGAACCACTGGACCGCGGGGCAGAGCGACATCGCCGTGCGCGGCGGCGTGCAGACGTACAACCCGCGGCTGCTCGTGCTGGTCAACGGGCGCCAGGTCTATCTCGATCACTACGGGATGACCGACTGGAACCTGCTCGGCATCCAGCTCGAGGAAATCCAGCAGATCGAACTCGTGCGCGGCCCGGTCGGTGCGCTGTTCGGGTTCAATGCGGCGAGCGGCGTCGTCAACATCATCACGATCGATCCGCTGGCGAGCCGCAAGATCTTCGCCACCGCCGAGGCCGGCAATCATGGCTATGGCCGGATCGCCGGTGCGCTCAGCATGCCGGTCTCCAGCGCGATCGGACTCCGGGTGTCCGGCGGGCACATGCGCGAGAACGAGCGCGCGATACCGGCCGACCAGATCCAGCCTGCGCGCGCCGACGACGTGATCCGCGACGACGTGTCGGCGACGGTCGATGCCGATCTCGACGCGCAGACCCAGTTGAGCGTGACCGGCGGCTATGCGCGCAATCGCCAGTTGGAACTGCTCGTCACGCAGATCTACAGCGAACAGCTCTACAGGACGCGCAATATCGGCGTGCACGTCGACCGCGACACGCCGTGGGGCAGCATCACCGCGCAGGTGTACAACAACTGGCTCGATGCCCGATACGGGATCGGATCGAACGATCCGGGACGCGCGCCGATCGCCGCGCTGCAGACGTTCGATCTTTCGGCACGCACCTTAGTCGCGCAGACCTCGGCGCTGGTCCGGCTGAGCGGCAACGATACCGCGCGGGTCGGTGTCGAGTACCGCGACAACCGCGTCGACAGCGGCGTGACGTTTTCGCGGATCACCGACTATTCGGTCCTCTCGGCCAATGCGATGCTCGACGTGCGGGTCGCCGATCCGCTGTCCGTGAACCTTGCCGGCCGGATCGACACGCTGTCGCTGGGGCAATCGGGGACGATCGCCGCAATCACCGCCAACACCGCGCCTGACTTCGACCGCTCGTTCACCGCATTCAGCTTCAACGCTGCGGCGGTCTATCAGCTGGGGGTCCGGCAGACCGTCCGGCTGAACGGCGGGCGCGCCGTGCAGGCGCCGTCGCTGGTGGTGTTCGGGATGAACATCCCGGTGACGTTCGTCGGCGTGCCGCTGCCGGTCGTCGTCGCCGGCGATCCGGCGATCAAACCGGTCGAGGTCTGGAGCGCCGAACTCGCCTATGATTACCGGATCTCCGACGCGCTGGAAATCAAGACGGTGGCGTTCTTGACCCGCACGAACAACGCGATCGCCTATCCCGGTGACAATCCGGTGCTCGAGATCCACGGCGTGACCGATCCGTTCCTCGTCACGCGGGTCGCCAATATCGGGAATTTCCGCACGTACGGGGTGGAGCTGTCGGCGCGGGGGGCGATCCGGGACCATGTCACCTGGCGCGCGAATTATTCCTTCACGCAGACCGACGAGGCATTGCCGGGGAATGCCCGCGGCATCGAATATTCGTTCCTGCCCGGCGAAGCGACTGCGCGGCACAAGGCCAATGTCGTGATCGATTATAGCGACGCGCGTTGGTCTGGATCGGTTGTCGGCCGGTACTCGTCGGCGACGCGTCAGCTCAGCACGCGGCCCGATACGTTTCTCGATCTGTTCGACGTGTCGGCCGCGCTCGCGCTCGACGCGAAGGTCGGTGTCCGCTTGTCACGGACGGTCTCGGCGTGGGTTGCGGGTGAGAATTTGACGCACGCGTCGGGGGCTGCAGGATCGCCGCTGCCCGCGGATACGCGGGTGCGATCGGGGATCAGCTTTTCGTTCTGACCGCTGCGATCAGGCTCCGACGCCGCGCTCGTGGGCCCAGACCACGGCGGCGCTGCGTCGGTTGACGCCGATCTTGGCGTAGAGCCGCGCGACATGGTTTCGGACCGTGTTGCGCGACAGGCCAAGCCGCTCGGCGATCGCTGCATCGTCGAGATCCTGGCAGATCAGTTCGAGCACTTCGCGTTCGCGTTTGCTGAGATCGGTCGAGGGGGCGCTGGTCCCGGGCAGCGCACGCGGGTTCCGCAGCGTCGCCAGCTTGTCCATGATCGAGCGGCTGAGCCAGTTGGCGTCCTTCATCACCGCATCGATCGCTTCGACGAGATCGAGTTCGCCGCGCCGCCGTGCCGAGATGTCCTGATACAGCCATAGCACACAGGGTTCGCCGTCGACGCTGATCCGTTCGGCGGACACCAGGCAATCGAGCCCTTCGCCGTTCTTGTGGAGCAGCCGGACGTCGTGGCCGCGAAAGCCGCCGCGCTCGCGGATTTCGGTTTCGAGTCCTTCGCGCTGAGCCGCATCGTTCCATAATTGCAGGTCGTCCGCGACCTCGCCAATGACCGCCTTCTCGGTGTAGCCGGTGAGCGTCTTGAATGCGGCGTTGACCTGCGCGATGCGGTTGTCGTCGCCCTGCGTCACGACCATCGCGATCGGTGCCATCTCGAACACCGAGGCGAAATGGCGTTCGCTGGCCTGCAACGCGCGTTCGGCCTGACGACGCGGTTCGAGATCGGCGAAGGTGAACAACAGGCAGTCTTCGTTCGCGACCTCGATCGGCTGGCCGGCCAGCACGACCAGCGTCTTGTCGCCGCTCGCCAGCGGCAGCTCGGCTTCGAGCTGCGGCACCGTCTTGCCCGCGGCCACGCAGTCCCTGACGAACGGCTTGCGCTGCACCTCGGTCAGGAAATCGAACTCGAACAGCGTCTTGCCGATAATCTGGTCGCGGCTGTAGCCCGACAGGTCGAGAAACCCCTGATTGGCGAGCACATAGCGCTGGTCGGCAACGCGGATGATCAGCGCCGGCGCCGGGTTGGCATGGAACATCGCCTCGAACCGATCCTCGGCATCGAACCGTTCGGAGACGTCGTTGATGACGAGCCCCAGGCAATCGGGCTCGCCACCATGCTCGTCCATGACGATATCGCGAACCTGGTGCACCCAGCGTGGATCGTCCGCACCCGCCGGGCCGACCTCGACGATCAGGTCGGGAAAGCTCTCCCCCGCGAGCAGTCGCATCAGCGGGTATTCGCGGCGCGGGATCCTCTTGTGATTCCGGTGGCGCAGATCGAACCGCGCGGCGTACTCGTCGGCGGTCTCGCCCAGATCCTTCACCGAGGATATCCCGTGCATCTTCAGTGCGGCGGGATTGGCGCTGAGGATGACGCCGGTCGGGTCCATCAGGATCACGCCCTCGAGCAGGCCGGTCATGAGCTGTTCGAGATGGTGCAGCGTGGGGGCGTGGAGCGGCGGATGCGAGGTCTTCGTCATACCCCGTCCAGCGCCGGCCGGGGTACTCTTGTTCCGCACCGCGCAGAACAAAAATACCAATCACCCCGGTACTTCTGCACCAACCGGCAAAAGATGCGATCTGAACGGAACCGCGCATCCGACTGTTGAGCATCCCGTACTACAACCACCCCAGGGAACCTCATCATGAACCTCATCATCCTTCTCGTCGTCGGCGGACTCATCGGCTGGGTCGCCAGCATGATCATGCGGACCGATGCGCAGCAGGGGATCTTCCTCAACATCGTCGTCGGGATCGTCGGCGCGTTGCTCGCCGGGTTCCTGATCACGCCGCTGATCGGTGGCGCCTCGATCATGGACGGCGCGCTCAACATCCAGTCGATCCTGATCTCGCTGGTCGGCGCGGTCATCCTGCTCGCGATCATCAACCTGTTTCGTCGCGGCACGGCACGCTGAGCAAACGGCGCGGCAGTTCCAGCGTGGAACTGCCGCCCCGACTGCGGATTATCGAAGAACAAGAAACAAAGGAGAGTATGATGACTGTTCGAGCATTTATGGCCTGTGGCGCAATGCTGCTGGCGTCGAGCGCCGTCGCACAGACCGCGACGCATACCGGCGCGCACAACCCCGCTATCAAGAACAACGACGCAGCCCATGTCGCCGCCCCCGCCAGCGGCGCCAATTCCTTCTCGCAAGACCAGGCGCGCGGTCGGTTGACCAAGGCCGGCTATCGATCGGTGTCCGCGCTGACCAAGGACAAGGACGGCGTCTGGCGCGGGATGGCGACCCGCGGCGGCAAGAAGGTCCATGTCGGGCTCGACTACAAGGGCAACGTGACCGCGCGCTGATCCCAATCCTTAGGAGAGAAACGATGACCAAGACACTCACACGCCTGTTCGACGACTATGCCGACGCAACCGCCGCGCTCCACGATCTCGAGCGGCTGGGCGTACCGCATAGCCATATCAGCATCGTCGCGAGCAACGCCGACGGCGCGCATGGCGATACGGACACGACGCTCGGCGACGTCGACGACCGCGGCGATGTCAGCCGCGGTGTCTCGACCGGCGCAGCGGTCGGCGGCGTCGGCGGCCTGCTCGCCGGGCTCGGTCTGCTCGCGATCCCAGGCCTTGGCCCGATCGTCGCGGCCGGCTGGCTCGCCTCGACCGTGGTCGGCGCCGGAATCGGTGCGGCCGGCGGGGCCGCGACCGGCACCATCGTTGGCGCATTGAAGGACGCAGGCCACTCCGAAGAAGACGCGCATGTCTATTCGGAAGGCGTCCGTCGCGGTGGCACGCTGCTGAGCGCGCGCGTCGAGGACGATTTGGTCACCGAAGCCGAAGCGGTGCTCGATCGCAACCGCTCGGTCGACGCGACGACGCGCGGCGCGGCGTATCGCCAGGACGGCTGGAGCCGCTTCGACGAGGCTGCTCCCGCCTATACGCGTGACGAAGTCGCTGCCGAGCGGAGCCGGTATCGGCCGACCACGACGTCGACGACCTACTGAGCTACTACGGCTTAAATAAAGACGGCGGCCTGTTGGAAAACAGGCCGCCGTTTTTCGTCAGAACCGCGTGGAAATCGTCGCGCCGTAGGTCCTTGGATCGCCGGGTTGGCCGACGATCAGGCCGGTGCTGCCCGACTGGGTTGCGAGTACATCATAGTAATGCTCGTCGAACGCATTGCGGAGCCAGAGAAACGCATTGATCCCCTCGCGCTCGCGGAACCCGACGCGGAAGTTGCTCAGCGAATAGCCGTTGATCTCGGTATAAATCGACTCCGACGGGTTCGACGAGAAATGCGACCGGTAGCTGCCGTCATAACCGACATAGAGCTGGCCATCCTTGCCCGCGATCCGCGCCGGCAGGTCGTATTCCGCCCCGTAGGAGAGCGCGAATTTCGAGACGCCGGGCAGGCGCTGCCCCGAGATGTCGCAACTCGCCGGGCTGTACGACGGCCGGGTCGCGGTGCCGGCCTGGCCCGCGGGGCTCGCCGGGTGCGTCGCATCCGCCGCGGTGCCGCCGGTCAGTTCGGGCGGGCAGGGCGCATCGACGAACTTGACGTATTTGGCGTCGGTGTAGGCGCCGTTGACGTACAGGTTCAGCCGCTCCGACGGCCGGAACGCGGAGTCGAATTCGAGACCGCGCGTGCGTACCTTGCCCGCGTTCGCGAGATAGCCGCGCAACACCGAATACTGGTTGTTGGTGACGGTCGCCTGGTAATCCGCGATCTCGGTCCAGAACCCGGCGATGTTCAACGTCACGCGCCGATCGGCGAACTGCGTCTTCAGCCCCAGCTCGTAATGATTGACCTTTTCCGGCTTCACGGTCGCCGAGGCGAGGATCGGATTGTTGTTGGCGTCGAGCGGCAGACCCGACAGATTGATGCCGCCCGATTTATAGCTGCGCGCATAGGTCGCATAGGCGTGGATGTCGGGGGTCACGGTGTACGACGCGGTGATGTCGCCCGACAGGTTCCAGTTATCGAATTTCGGCTTGTAGCTTTGCGGTGCGAGCACGCCGCGCTGATCGGCTGTCAGCGTGGTGCCGCCATTGCCGGTGGTGACGACGGATACGTAATCGCCATCCTTCTTGTCGTAGTTCAACCGCAGGCCGGGCGCGATCTGAAGCTTGTTCGTGGCATGCCAGGTGAGCTTTCCGAACAGCGCGGCGCTGGTGTTGGTGAAGCCGATCGTATTGCGGCTGGTCAGCCCGTCGAGCACCGACGGGTTGCAGGCCGCGGTGGTCGCGGTCGCGCATCCGGTGGCGCCGGGCGCGACACCGTTGCCGGGATTGAGCAGGAACCGGCTCGCCGCGGGCCCCTGCACCTGAAGACCCTGCGTATCGATCGTCTGGTGGAAGTAGAAGACGCCGACCGTGTAGTCGACCGCGTGCGTGCCGTTCGATCCGACCCGCAGTTCCTGGCTGAACTGGCTCTGCTGCGACGGGTTTGCCGAGACCGGGGTGATCGGCAGGCCGATGAAGTCGCGATCGTTCGACGGGTCCCAATGCCAGAACCGCCACGCCGTCACCGACGTCACCGTCGCCGGGCCGAGATCCCAATTCGCGAGCAGCGATGCGCCGCCCAGTTCCTGCTTCGCGCGCAACGGCGTATCGACGTCGGTCACGCGGTCGAACGCGTTCGTCGAGGGCACGACATAGCCCTGCGCCGCGGCGAGCGCCGCATATTGCCGGTTGAGCGGGCGCTGCGTCGTGCCGACCCGCGCGTAATATTGGACGCAGCAATTGGGGTTCTGCCGGCCGTAATCGCCGTACAGCGTCAGGTCGAGATTGGAGGCCGCACGCCACAGCAGCTGGCCGCGAAATCCGAGATTGTCCTGGCTGTTGAGATAGGTGTCGGTGCGCGAATTGTAGATCGTGCCGCGCCGTGTCGTGATCGACGTCGACAGCCGGATCGCCAGCTTGTCGTCGACCAGCGGCCCCGACACCGACGCCTTGCCCTGGAAGAAATCGTAATTGCCGCCGCTCAGCTCGACGCGCGCCTCGGGCGTGAAGCTCGGCGCGCGTGTGGTGACGTTGATCGCGCCCGCGGTGGTGTTCTTGCCGTATAGGGTGCCCTGCGGTCCGCGAAGGATCTCGATCCGCTCGGTATCGGTGAAGTCGAACGTCGCCGAGGCGATGCGGCTGTAATAGACCTGGTCGACATAGATGCCGACGCCCTGTTCGATGCCGTCGTTGGTCAGCCCGAACGGCGCGCCGAGCCCGCGGATGTTGGCGGCCGAATTGCGCGGGTTGGTCGAATAGAATTGCAGCGTCGGTGCAAGCTGCGTGATGCGGCTGACATTGTACGCGCCGGTGTCGGCGATCGCGGTGCCGCCGATCACCGACATCGCGATCGGCACGCTCTGGACGGTTTCCGCGCGGCGGCGTGCGGTGACGAGGATGTCGCCACCTCCATCGCCCGACGCCGGGCCTGCGCGTTCCTGCTCGCCTGTGGACTGCGCCGATTGCGCGGCCGACGTCGCTACGGGTGCTGGCTGTGGCGGCGGGGTCTGCGGCACCTGCTCGGCACTCTGTAACGTCATCAGCAAAGCAGTCAGCACCATATCGCGTCCCCCGAACCTGTGCCGATAAACTCCATTGATATAGTGGGATTACCAATATCTATTTTGATCGGATGCCTAAAGCTCAGCTTTGAGGGGGCGGGATGGTGGCGCCGGCCGGACGGTATATAGACGCGGGAATGACGAAGGAGAGCCGCATGAAACCGCCGATCGGACGCGATACACGTCTGTGCATGTCGTTGTCGGCGAGGCCCGGCAATTTCGGCACTCGTTTTCACAACCGGCTCTACGCACTGACCGGGCTCGATTATTTGTACAAGTCGTTCTCGACCTCCGACCTGCCTGCGGCGATAGGAGGCATTCGCGCGCTGGATATTCGTGGCTGTGCGATCTCGATGCCGTTCAAGGAGGCGGTGATCGCGCTGCTGGACGGTCTGGCGCCATCGGCGAGTGCGATCGACAGCGTGAACACGATCGTCAACGACGACGGCGTGCTGACCGGGCACAACACGGATTACGGTGCGGTCGTCGATCTGGTCAGCGATATCGATCGATCGCTCGCGTTCGTGCTGCACGGCTCGGGCGGGATGGCGAAGGCGGTCGCCGCCGCGCTGAGCGACAGCGGTTTCCGCGATGGCACGATCGTCGCGCGCAATGCGGCGGCTGGGCGGGCGCTCGCCGATCTGTACGGATATCGTTGGGCATCCGAAGCGAGCGGGGCGGCGGCGCTCCTGATCAACGTGACGCCGATCGGGATGACCGGGGCGGATGCGGACGCTCTGGCATTCTCGCCCGACATGATCGCGGCGTGCGACATCGCGTTCGACGTGGTGCAATATCCGCCCGAGACGCCGTTCCTGCGCGCCGCCGCGGACGCGGGCAAGCGCTGCATCACCGGGACCGAGGTCGCGACTCTGCAGGCGCTGCAACAGTTCGTGCTCTACACCGGCGTGACGCCCGATGCCGCGCAGGTCGCCGACGCGGCCGAGTGGGCGCGCGCGAACGCGTAAGCCGCGCGCACCTATTTCGTCAGGTCGGTGAGCAGCGAGCGGTAATAGGTGATCGCCAGCGGGATGTTGTCGATCGGCGTGCGCTCGTTGAGGCCGTGGCTGAAGTCGTCGGACTGCTTGATGAAGGTCGGGCTGACGCCGTAGCTAGGTACGCCGACCGAGCGGTACCACATCGAATCGCTCGCGCCCGCCGACATGCTCGGGAAGATCGGCACGCCGGGGCGGATCTTGGCCATCGCCGTCTTGACCGCACCCATCAGGTCGGCGCGCAACGGCGAGGCGTCGGTCGGGTTCGACCCTTCGGTGACGTCGCTGAACTTGACGCCGGGGTCGGCGGCGACCTTGGCGAGTTCGGCCATCACGGTCGCCGGTTTCACGCCGGGGAAGATGCGGCAGTTGATGTTCGCGGTCGCGCGCTGCGGCAAGGCGTTGAGCGCGTGACCGCCGCTGATCATCGACGTGACGCAGGTCGTGCCGATCTGGCCGACATACCCTGGGTTGGCGGCGAGCGTCTCGATCGCCTTCTCGTCCTTGGGATTGGCGGCGAAAGCGCGCATCGCGGCACCGATCTCGGGCGTCTGGCGCGGTGCGACGCCCTCGAAATAACCCTTGGTGATCGGCGACAGCTGCGGCGTGAATCGATAGTCGCCGATTTTCACCAGCGCGGCGGCGAGTTGGTTGATCGCGTTCACTTTGCGCGGGGCGGACGAGTGGCCGCCCGCACTGGTCGTTTCGAGCTGGAAGTCGGCATAGGTCTTTTCCGCCGCGCCGACCGTGAAATATTCGGCCTTGCCGTCTTCGCCGTACAGCCCGCCGCCGCCGTCGATGTTGAGCGCCATCTCGGCGGTCTTGAGCCGGTCGGCGATCAGCGACGACGTCTTCATGACGGTTTCCTCGTCGCCGGACAGCGCGAGGACGATGCCGCGCTTGGGTTTGTACCCCGCCTTCTTCATGTCGAGCAGCGTCGCGATCGCGAGCGCGGCATCGAGCTTCATGTCGGTGGCGCCGCGGCCGTAGAGATAGCCGTTCTCGACCACTGCGGTAAACGGATCGCGTTGCCAGTCGGCGGGCTTGGCCTCGACCACGTCGATATGCCCGGAGACGACGATCGGCTTCAGCGCCGCATCGGACCCCTTCCAGGTCGCGATCAGATAGGCGGTGTCGTCGACCGGGGTGACCGTCACGTCGCTCGCCGCAAAGCCGCCGCCGACCAGCACCGACTTCAGATAGGCGGCGAGCTGCGGCGTCTGGTTGCCGGGACCGCGCACGCTGCGAAACGCGATCATCTTCTTGGCGATTTCGAGGCCGTTGGTGGCGGCCGGCGAGCTCGTCGTCTGGGCGGTGGCGGGAATCGCGGCCGTCACGGCAGCGCAGGTCAGGAGCAGCTTTAGTGGCATCTCATGTCCTTGAATACGCATTAGAACTTCGCGCCAGCCCGCAGCCCGATCGTGCGCGGGGTGCTGGTGACGATATAGGTCCGCTGCGAACAGGTGCCGCATTGCTGGTAGCGCGACAGCTCCGCGCGTTCGTCCCACAGGTTCTGGACGAATACCTCGAAGGTGAAGTTCGACACCTCCGCGCCGACCGAGGCGTTGCCGGTGGTGTAGGCTTGAAGCCGCCCCAGCGTCGCCGCCTGCGCCAGTCGGATATCCGCCGACGCCGAACTCTGATGTGCGACGAGGCCCTGGATATACGCCTTCGCGGTGCCGATCGGCATGCTGTAGCGCGCGGTGCCGCTCGCCTTGAAGCGCGGCGTGATCGGCAGGCGCGTCCCCGATGGCGCGAGCACGTCGGTGCCGTCACCGCTGCAGATCTGCGTCGCGCACAGGTCGTTGCGCGTCTTCGCATCGGTGTACGAGCCAGCGGCAGTCAGCGAGAGGCCGCCGGTCGAATAGTTCGCATCGGCTTCCGCGCCCCGGATCCGTGCATTGGGCCCGTTCTGGATGATCGTGAAGCTGTTCGCGCCGAGGAACGAGAACTGGAACTTGTCCCATTGCTGTTGATAGATCGCGGCGTTGAACCGCAATCGCTCGAACAGCGTCGTCTTCAGGCCGAGCTCGTAATTGGTCAGGAAATCCGCGTCATACGGCGCGACGTCGCCGCGACGATTGATCCCGCCCGGGCGGAAACCGCGCGAGAAGGTGGCATAGGCCAAGACCTTGTCGGTCGGCTTGAAGGTAAGGTTGAAGCGGTAGGTCGCGCCCTGGCCCTGCGTCTTCTTCGGGATCAGCCCGGTCGTCGTGTAGGTCGCAAGATTGGTGCACGGCGAGCCCGAGACCGTCGCTGGCAACAGCGTCGAGGTGTCGCCACCGTCCAGATAGGCCTGCCGCAGGGTCTGGCCATTGGCGAGATAGCATCCTGCGACTCCGGTCTGGCCGCTGCCCGCGGCGTTGAACGGCGTGGCGGTGTAGGGTCGGCCGTCGGCCGGATCGATCGCCGGGTTGCGGCCGAAGCCGTAGAAGCCGATCAGCGAATTGTCGTAGATGTACGCGCGGCCGCCCGCGGTTGCGGTGAGGGTCGGCAGGATGTCGAAACTCGCCTCGCCGAACACCGCATAATCGGTGTCGACGCGCTTTTGCTGGGTCAGCCACAAGGTACCGGGCGATCCGTTGACCGACACTGCGGTGCCAAGATTGGCGATCTGGTAGTCCTGGAAGATCGCATTCGTCTGGCGCTGGTAGAAGGCGCCTGAAACGACCCGGAAGCGATCCGCCGACGGCGAGGCAACGCGGAATTCCTGGCTAATCTTCTTGAAGTGATCGGTGCCGATGATCTTCTGCCGCGGATCGATCGTCTTGCCGGCATTGTCCTGGTAATAGAAATAGCCGGCGAGCCCGCCCGCGGACGAGTACATCGAGTCATACGCCTCGGCGTAATCGGTATAGTCGCTCGACGTGAAGGTCTTACGGTCGAGATACGCGCCGGCATAGGTGACGTCCCAGTTGCCGACCTTGCCCTCGATCGTCAGCGCGCCCTGGATGAACCGGTCGCGGCGGTATTCGGGGAAGAAATGCTGGACCTGGAGATCGCCAACCTTGGGGTCGTAGCCATAGGTGCCGTGGTTGCGCTGTTCCTGGTACAGGACGGTCGGCGTCACGGTCCAGTTGCTGTCGAGATCGACCTTCAGCGCGGCGCGGCCGCCATAGGTCTCGGTGTCGTTGTAGTTCTTCTTCACGAATGCGGCATTGTCGACGACCACGCCGCCGTTCGCGGAAGTGCACGAGGTCGCGGTCGGCTCGGGCAGGTAGCTGCGGCACCCGGCGACATTGTCGATATAGCCTGCATCGCGCTGATAGAAGCCGACCACGCGCAGCGCCGCCGACCCGGACAGCGGCATATTGAGCATGCCCTCGAGCTTGCTGCCGATGCCGCCCGACTTGACGCTGTTCACCTCGCCATCGACCCGGCCGTAGAAACCGCTCAGATCGGGCTTGTTGGTGATGATCCGGATCGTGCCGGCTTCGGATGACGCGCCGTAGAGCGTCCCCTGCGGTCCGGCGAGGCTCTCGATCCGGGCGATGTCGTAGATGTGGACGTCGAGCGTACCGCCGATCGTCGTCACCGGCTGCTCGTCGAGATAGGTACCGACCGAGGGCAGCGGGCCCGAATGATTGCCGTCGCCGCCCGATGCGACGCCGCGCATGTAGACGACGGTCGATCCCGGCTGCGTCGTCTGGAACGACACCGACGGCAGCAACTGCGTATATTGGTTGAAGTTCGAAATGTTGAGATCGTCGAGCCGCTTGGTCCCGATCGCCTGGATGCTGATCGGAACGCTCTGGATGCTCTGGTCGCGCTTCTGCGCGGTGACGACGATGTCGCCTTCGTACTCGCCTGCGGTTTGCGCGGCAGGGGCGGCTTGTTCGGCAGGGGGCGCAGGATCTGTCTGGGCGTAGGCGGGAGACACCATTGCCGACGAGGCGAGAAGTGAACCGATCAACAACCGACGATCGAATATGTGCATGCGCGAGCCCCCAAGCGAATAATGGACAGAGACTGTGGTGCGGTGCAGCAAAGGTCAAACCATGCTGACGTATTTTGCAGCTTTATTACGCGAGCGTGACGTTTTTGCCACGGATCATGCGCGTAGCAGGTCTCCGAGTGCAGTTTTCAGCGGGTCGAGCCATATTTCGTATGGTCGCCAGGCATCGACGCCGTCGCGGTTGATCGGGCGGCGGACTTGCTCCGAACTCGCGGTCCGGACTGCGCGATCGGTCTCGTGAAACGCGAGGCAGGCGGGTTCGTAGTCGAGCCCGCACGCGGCCAGCAGCGCCCGGACCTCGACCTCGGTGTTGTCGATCAGCGCTTCGTGATCGACGCGGTGGACGCGGCCCGGCGCGACCGTGTCGACGTGGCGCATCAGCCTGACGTAATCGCGGTAATAGCGGCCGAGATCGTCGAGCGAATAGCTGAACGTCTGCCCCCGCGCATAATGCTGTTTGAAGTTGGAGAAGCAGCAGTCGAGCGGGTCGCGCCGCGCGTCGATGATCCGCGCGTTCGGCAGCGCGAGCAGGATCAGCGGCACGTGCGCCCAGTTGTTGGGGAGCTTGTCGATGAAGAACGGGCGCTCGGTACGGCGCTGGATCGCGGCGCGGCGCAGATACTCCTCGCCTGTCTCGCGCAACGCTGTCGCCGATAGGGTGTCGATCGCGCCCGGATAGTCGGCGATGCTGCGCGCGATCGCAGGCATGTCGGGGAGTTCGGTGGTGCCCTCGACCAGGGTGTGGCTGGCGAGGATCTGTTCGATCAGCGTCGAGCCGGCGCGGGGCATGCCGAGCACGAAGATCGGGTCCGGGGCATCGCATCCTTGGCCGCGGCGCGCGTCGAGCAGGGCTGGGGTCAGCACCGCGATGCTGCGGTCGACGAACATCGTGGTTTCGTCGGCGTCGTACGAAATCCGCGTGCGGCGCAGCGTGTTGCCGGCGTCGTAATGCGCGAACGAGCGGGCAGCGTCGCCGCGATCCTCGAACGCCTTGCCGAGCGCGAAATCGAGGTGGAACCGATCCTCGTCGCCGAGGTCGTCGCATGCGAGCGCCGCCTCCATCGCGACGATATCGCCGTCGTCGAACCGCACCGTCTTGAGGTTGGCGAGGCTCCACCACGCATCGCCCAGCGTCGGCTGGAGTGACAGCGCACGCCGATACGCGGCGATACCGTCGTCGCGGCGCCCGACGGTCTTGAGCATATGGCCGTAACTCAGCCACACGCGCGGTTGATCGGGGGCGTCGTGCAGCACCTTTTCGTACAGCGTGATCGCATCCTCGAACCCGCCGAGCCGACCGAGCGCCGCTGCCTTGAGGTTGGCATGGCCGGGATTGTCGGGCTCGTCGGCGATCACCGCATCGAGCAGGGTCAGCGCCTCGGGCGCGCGGTTCTGGCGGTAGAGCACGAGCGCGAGGTTCGCGCGCGCCGCGGTGAACCCGGGGGCCAGTTCGACCGCGCGCCGCAACAGCGTCTCGGCGTCCTTGTACCGCCCGATCCGCCCGGCGAGTTCCGCCAGCATGCGGATCGCGCGCGCATCGAACGGATCGCGCTTGAGATAGGCCTTCAGCAGCGGCTCGGCGACGTGGAGCTGATTGTCGTGCAGCGCCAGCGCGGCTTGCATCAGGTCGCTCGACCAGCGGGGAGTGGGGAGGGAATCCATCGCGCCGAACAGTCGGAGAGCATCGCCCCAGCGTCAAGCATGCATCCGCACTCGCGCGCGCATGGCTGACCTACGCGGTCACGCGGTCAATGCGTCCACGCATAGGGACCCACGACGGTCCCGACGAACCCGCCCGCGGACTTGGTGCTGAGAAAGCGTGCGTCGACCTTGTCCGACAGCGTGCGGCGGGTACCCGCGACCTGATAGTCGAACGCCATCGTCCCACCGTCGGCGCGGATCGTCAGCGTGACGGGACCGGCCGCGACGGGGACCGACGCGACCAGCCGCTCGCGCCCGTCGGCCGCGGTATACAGCGCGACGACGGTCTTGCCGGCGATCCGCGTGACCCCGAAGACCAGATAGTTGCGGTCGCTCTGCATCGCCGCGAGGCCGGCGCGGTCGCCGTCCGTGTCCGGCGCGAATTTGACCGTGGTCGACATCGTCGCGACGTGATGCTGCTGACGCCGCCCGACGAACGCGGGCACCCCCGACAGGTCGCCGATCGGCGTACCCTTGCCGAGCACGAGGTCGCCGTGATCGAGCCGGTAGAACGGCTGTTTCGGGGTGCGCACGCCGATCCACTGCATCGCCAGCTTGGTGCCGTCGAATTCGTCGACATAGCCGAAATCGCCGCTCGTCGGGATCTTGGTGGCGGGTTGTTCGGGCAGATCGGGCGTTTTGCCGACGAACGGTATCGCCTGGCCCTTGGGCAGGATGATCGGCCAGCCATCCTTCCACGTCACGGGCAGCAGGAACGTCTCGCGACCGATGTTGTAATAGTCGCCGTCATACGGGCGCACCGCGAGGAAGGTGGCCCACCAGTCGCCCTTGGCGGTCTGGACCAGTTCGGCGTGACCCGACGAGGTGATCGGATTGGTGCGGGCGGGATCGAGGTCGCGTTGCGTCAGGATCGGGTTGCCCGCGAACGGCGCGAACGGCCCGCGCAACTGCCGCGACCGGAACACGACCTGCGAATGGTTGACGCTCGTGCCGCCTTCCGCCGCGGTCAGGTAATACCAGCCGTCCTTGCGGAAGATATGCGGTCCCTCGATCCAGACTGGTTTCTTCGACAGGTCGACGCCGCCGTTGATCAGCTGCGTGCTCTCACCGACCATTTTCCCCGCGCGCCAGTCGAATTCCTGGATCCAGATCGCGCGGTGCCCGTCGTAGCGCGGCGGCTCGTTCGGCGCGCGGTTGTTGACGACATAGGCCTTGTCGCCCTCCCAGTAGATCGACGGATCGATCCCCTCGAATGGCAGCCAGGTCGGATTGGACCACGGACCCGCGGGGTTCTTCGCGGTGATGACGAAATTGCCTTTGCACTCGACGCAGGTGTTGACGATGTAGAATGTGCCGGCGTGATACGAGATATCGGGCGCGAACACCGCCTGCGAGGTGCGCATGCCGGTAAAGTCGAGCTGTTCGGGCCGGTCGATCGCGTTGCCGATCTGCGTCCAGTGGACGAGGTCCTTCGAGGTGAAGATCGGCAGTCCCGGGAAATGCGCGAACGACGACAGGACGAGGTAGAAGTCGTCGCCGACGCGGGTGACGGACGGATCGGGGTAATAGCCCGACAGGATCGGATTGCGGTATTCGCCGGGGCCGACTTTGACCTGTTCCTGTGCGTGGCCGTCATAGGTGAAGCGGCTGAACCGGGGGGCGTCGCTTGCCGAGGCGGTGGCGGTGGCCGTGCCTGCAAGCAGGAGGGCGGTCGCGCGCAATGCGGCGCCTGCATATCGATCGAAGCGCGTCATGGTGGTCCTCTCCCGTCGTCTCGCGGCACTGAACGCGCCTGCTGCCTCAGCACTATAGCGCTAACATTCTCGAAGGCCAGCCGCGCGCCTTCGAGTGGCGGAAGGTGGCTTGGGGGTAGCTAAGATACCGGTACCAAGTTACGCTCCGTCCCAACGCAGGTGCAACGGGCGGCGTGGTGAGTGCCGGACAGAGTCCGGTCTTCCGCAGATCCGCTCGTGACGATCGCGGAAGGGAGAAGGATGACCGAACTGTCCGCCAAGGGACCGCACGCATCGCCGTCGCGTCGCGAACTGCTCGAAGGCGTGGGAGCTACCGTCGCGTTCTCGGTGCCGGCATTGGCGTTGCCGATACCAGTAGATGCCGCGACGCCGGCGCAAGGCGAAACGCGGTTATGGTATCGGCAACCGGCCAAGGTCTGGACCGAGGCGCTGCCGGTCGGCAACGGGCGGCTCGGTGCGATGGTGTTCGGCGGCACGACCCGCGAGCGGTTGCAGCTGAACGAGGACACGTTGTGGTCGGGCGGGCCGTACGATCCGGTGAATCCGGACGCGCGGGCCACGCTGCCCGAGGTGCGGCGGCTGATCGAGGCGGGCGCGTTCGCCGAGGCGCAGACGCTCGCCAATGCACGGCTGATGGGCGTGCCGAAGACGCAGATGGCGTATCAACCGGTCGGCGACCTGCTGCTTGATCTGCCGGGCGCAGCGGGAGAGGCGAGCGCCTATACCCGCGAGCTCGATCTCGATGCGGCGATCGCGACGACCAGCTTCACGCTCTGCGGGACGCGGTTCCGGCGTGAGGTCTTGGCATCGCCAGAGGATCAGGTGATCGCGGTGCACATGACCGGCGATCGGCCTTTCGACCTACTGGTCGGGCTGACGTCGCCGCAACCGGGCGCGGGTGTCGTCGCGGCCGGGGGGATGCTGACTTTGACCGGTCGCAACGATGCGCGGGCGGGCGTTGCGGGCAAATTGCGGTTTGCAGCACGCGTGCGGGTCATGGCGGACGGCGGCAGGGTGGCGGCGGATGGCGAGCGTCTGCGCGTCACCGGTGCCCGGTCGGTCACGCTGCTGGTCGCGATGGGCACGAGCTATCGTCGGTTCGACGATGTCGGCGGCGATCCCGAGGCAGGGACACTGGCGGCGGTCGAGGGCGCCGCGCGGCGCGGCTTCGCTCGGCTGCGATCGGACGCGACCGCGGCGCACCGCGCGCTGTTCCGGCGGGTAAGGCTCGATCTTGGCCGGACCGCGATCGCGGACCGGCCGACCGACGAGCGCGTCCTGGCCGATCGCGCCGCTGCCGACCCGGCGCTCGCCACGCTGTACTTCAATTACGGACGCTATTTGCTGATCGCGTCGTCGCGACCGGGCAGCCAGCCGGCCAACCTCCAGGGAATCTGGAACGCGGAGACCAGCCCGCCCTGGGAGTCGAAATATACCGTCAACATCAATACCGAGATGAATTACTGGCCCGCCGAGGTCACCGCGCTGCCCGAATGCGTCGCGCCGCTGGTCCAAATGGTGCGCGAGTTGGCGGTCACCGGCGCGCGGACCGCGAAAACGATGTACGGTGCGCGCGGCTGGGTGTGCCATCACAACACCGACCTGTGGCGCGCGACCGCGCCGATCGACGGCGCGCAATGGGGGCTGTGGCCGACCGGCGGCGCATGGCTGTGCACGCATCTGTGGGACCATTACAACTATAGTCGCGATCTCGAGTTCCTGCGGTCGATCTACCCGCTGCTGCACGGCGCGGCGCTGTTCTTCCTCGACACGCTCCAGACCGATCCGAAGACCGGCGCGCTGGTCACCAATCCGTCGCTCTCGCCCGAGAACGTGCATCCGAAGGGCGCGTCGATCTGCGCGGGGCCGGCGATGGACCTGCAGATCCTGCGCGACCTGTTCGACCAGACCGGCAAGGCGGCGACGTTGCTCGGCATCGACGCGGCGTTGGTCGCGGAACTGGCGGCGGCACGCGCGCGGCTGGCGCCCGACAAGATCGGGCGCGGTGGTCAGTTGCAGGAATGGCAGGCCGACTGGGATGCCGACGCGCCCGAGCAGCGTCATCGCCACGTCTCGCATCTCTACGGCCTGTTCCCGAGCGAGCAGATCGATCTCGACGCGACGCCTGCGCTGGCCAGGGCGGCACGGCGTTCGCTCGAGATCCGCGGTGACGAATCGACCGGCTGGGCTACCGCGTGGCGCGCGAACCTGTGGGCGCGGCTGCGCGACGGCGAGCACGCGCACCGCATCCTCGCCTATCTGCTCGGCCCTGCGCGCACCTATCCGAACCTGTTCGACGCGCATCCGCCGTTCCAGATCGACGGCAATTTCGGCGGGACGCGCGCGATCGCGGAAATGCTGATGCAGAGCCGTGGCGACGAGATCCTGCTGCTGCCGGCATTGCCGCGCGCATGGCCGACCGGGTCGATCACCGGCTTGCGCGCACGCGGCACGTGCGTGGTGGACGTGCGGTGGGAGCGCGGCACGCTGAGCGACGCGGTCTTCCGTTCCACGATCCACGGACGCCGCCGCATCCGGTTGGGCGACCACGCCGTCGACGTGACGCTGGTGCCGGGGCGCAGCGTCAGGCTGCGCGGTGCCGGACTGACGCAGGCATGACCGCCACATGCCCATCTTTGCCGCTCTTCGAGGAATCGCAACCATGACGAAATTCCTGATGGCCGTGCTCTCCTTCGGGCTGGCGCTATCCGGCGCGGGCCATGCGCAGGTCGCGACCACCACGCCGCCGCCGGTCGCGGGTGCCAAGCCGGTGACGGTCGAGCGCATCACGGTCCACTCGCGCGCGATCGAGGGCAATCTCGAAGGCAACAGCGCGGATCGCGTGGTGCTGGTGATGCTGCCGCCGAGTTATCGCAGCGCCCCGACGCGGCGCTATCCGGTGGTCTATGCGTTGCACGGCTATTCTATCGGTGCCGAGCAATGGGCGAAGGAAATCCATGTCCCGCAGACGATCGAAGGCGCGTTCGCGAAGGGCGCACGCGAGATGATCGTCGTGCTGCCCGACAGCAAGACGGTGCATAACGGCTCGTTCTATTCCAGTTCGGTCACGGTCGGCGACTTCGAGCAGTTCATCGCGCACGACTTGGTCGGCTATGTCGATGCGCATTACCGGACGCTGGCGGACCGCCACAGCCGCGGGCTCGCGGGGCATTCGATGGGCGGCTACGGCACCGCGCGGATCGGCATGAAGCATCCCGACATATTCGGCGCGCTGTACATGATGAGCCCGTGCTGCCTGTCGATACGCGCGCTCGGCACGCCCGACGCGGCGGCAGAGAAGACGTTGCGGGCGCTGCGCTCGCCGATCGAAAGCGCCGGCCTGTCGTGGGGATTGCGCGCGCAACTCGCGACCGCGGCGGCGTGGTCGCCGAACCCGAAGGCACCGCCGCTGTTCCTCGACCTGCCGATCAAGGACGGCGTCGCGCAACCCGACGTGATCGCGCGCTGGGCGGCCAACGCGCCACTGTCGATGCTCGATCAATATGCCGGCAATCTGCGGCGCTATGCGGCGATCGGGCTCGACGTCGGCGATCGCGACGGGCTGAAGGGCGATGCGCTCGCGCTGCACGAAGGGCTCGACCGCTACGGCATCGCCAACCAGTTCGCGGTCTATCCCGGCGACCATACCAGTGGTGTCGCGGGGCGCGTCGAGGACGTGATGATCCCGTTCTTCTCGCGCAGCCTGGCGTTCGCACGATGAGGGGCGGGGCGTTGATCGCGGCGCTCGCGCTGCTGGCGATACCAGCGTCGGCGCAGGTCTGGCGGTCGGATCAGGGGAACGGCACTTTCCGCAATCCCGTGCTGTTCGCGGACTATCCCGATCCCGACATCATTCGCGTCGGCCGCGACTATTATTTCGCGACGACGACGTTCGCCAACGTGCCGGGGATCACCATCCTGCACAGCCGCGATCTAGTCAACTGGACGCTCGCCTCGCATCTCGTCGATCGGCTGGAGGGCAAGCCCGAATATGATCTGAAGGGTGGCAACGCGTACCGGCATGGGCTCTACGCCTCGTCGTTGCGCTATCACGCGGGCACCTATTATCTCGCCAATACGCCGGTCGGGCAGAAGACGCGGATCTGGTACGCCAAGGACGTACGCGGGCCGTGGCGCTATCACGAATTGGAGCGGGAGGCGTTCGATCCGGGCCTGTTCATCGAGCCCGACGGACGCGCGTATGTCGCCACCGCCTCGACCGCCGACGGCACGATCACGCTGCTCACGCTCGACAAGGATCTGACGCACGTCACCGACGCGCGGAAAATCCATTACATCAAGGGCGCGGAGGGCTCGAAGATCATCCGCCGCGGTGCGTATTATTACCTGTTCAACGCGTTGCCGCCGCGCCTCGGGCTGACGGTGTCGCGTTCGCGCAGCCTGTTCGGGCCGTGGGAGACGCGCGATCAGATCGACGACACGACCGGCGGTCATCAGGGCGCGCTGGTCGATTTGCCCGATGGCCGGTGGTTCGGGTTCGTCATGGAGGATAGCGGCGCTGTCGGCCGGATGACCAATCTCAGCCCGGTATTCTGGCGCGACGACTGGCCGGTGTGGGGCACCGCGGACGCGCCCGGTCGCGTACCCCGGATCGCGCAAAAGCCGATCGCCGGCTTCCCATTTGCCGAGCCCGCCACCTCCGATGATTTCGCGGGTCCGCGTCTCGGCCTGCAATGGCAGTGGAACCATAATCCGGACCCGAGCCGGTGGTCGCTGACCGCGCGGCCGGGCTGGTTGCGGCTGAAACCGACGGTCGCGCCACGCTTCTGGTCGGCGCGCAACACGTTGACGCAGAAAGGGCAGGGGCCTGCGAGCCGCGCCGAGGTGAAGCTGGATATCGGTCATCTCGCGCCGGGCGATCGATGCGGGTTCGGGACGCTGGGGCAATATAGCGGCAACCTGACGATCGAGCGCGACGCGGGCGGCACGGCCGCGGTGGCGATGGAGGTGACCGAAGACACGGTCGACGGTGCCCGTACCGAAACGCGCGGTCGCAGCGTGATCGGTGCCGGCCGCGCGCTGTGGTTGCGCACCGATATGGATTTCACGATCGATCGTGCCCGCGTCGCGTATAGTCTCGACGGCCGCCGCTGGACCGGGGTCGGCGGCGACTTCCCGCTCGCCTTCGCGTGGCGGACGGGGACGTTCCAGGGCGAGCAGTTCGCGCTGTTCTGCTACGCGTCGAGCCCCAGCAGGGGCTGGCTCGACGTCGACTCGTTCACGCTGAGCGCGCTCGAACCCCGATCGACGTTTAAGTTCCGGAACGCGCCCCCGCGGTAATCATCGCCGCGGCGCGACGGGTATCTCGAACGTGCCGACCGGGAGCATCGCGTCGTCGGACAGGTTCACCGATGGCGCATCCGCCCAGGCATAGCGGACGCGGGTGACGGGCTTGCCGTCGCCCGGCAGCGTTACCGTGGTGCCGGCGACGCTGCCCGCGGCATAGCGGCAGGTGCCCGGCGCGGTGTCGCACAGTTCGAACCCGATCGCCTGGTTCGCACCGCGAGCGTGGAGCGCACCGGTCACGTCGCCGAAGCGCAGCGCTATGCCGCCATCGGCACTCGCATCCGCGGCGGCGATGGCGGGACCGGACGGCCCGCCCGGCGCGCCATAAACCGCCGACCGCATGACCTTCGCGAGCCGTTGCCCGACCTCGTGCTTCTCGCCGGGATGGATATCGAGCGCATCGCCGATGTCGAGTGCGACCGCGATCCCGGCATGGCTATCGGCGGCGGCGACGCGGCGCTGCGCGTCGCGGACATAGCCCCACCCGCTGTCGCTCGGCGCGCTGGTCGGCTTGCCGTAGTTCGCGAGCTGGACGATCCCGAACCCCGTCTCGGGCGTACCGAACCGCGTGCGCCAGTCCGCGATCAGCGCGGTAAGGCGGCGGTCGTAGCCGGGGATGCCGGTATCCGACTCACCCTGATACCAGGCGATGCCGGCAAGCTTGGTCGACGCCAGCGGCGCGATCATCGCGTTGTACAGCGTGCCGTCGCCATTGATGTCGTCCCACGGCACGCGCGGTGCGGCGCCGTCGAGCCGCTTGGCGACCGCATAGCGCCAGCCGCTGCCGAGCGCGGCGCTGCTGCCGTCGGCGAAGGTCACGCGCATCGTGTCGGCGGGGCCGGTCATGCCGCCGAACGCATAGACGTCGTCGTCGTTGACGGTGATGACGTTGCTGCCGGGCTTCAGCGTGCCGACCGGCAGCGTGTAGACGCGCGCCTTGCTGGCGAGGCTGCTGCCACCGACGCCCTGGCCGTTGACCCAGGTCCGGTCGGCATCGTCGATCGTGCCGAGCGACAGGATCGCGGGTCCGCGCGCCTGTGCCGCGGTGACCTCGACCGTCCGCTCATACCAGATCATCCCGTTATAGTCGGCGAGTTCGGGCACGCCCCAGGTTTCGAAATTGGTCATCGCCGGCACCGGCTTCCAGTCGAGTACGGCTGCCGGCTGCCACGGTTCGCGGCCCACTGCGTCGCCCGACCCGGTGCGCCACCAGCTTTCCCAGATCGTCGATGCCTTGTGGTCGGCGGCAGCGGGATCGCGCGCATATAAAGCGAGCAGATCGGCTTCGGCGCTGAGCCCTGCCTTGCGCAACGCGGGGTCGCTGAGCCACGCGCTGATCCGCGATCCGCCCCAGCTCGAATGGATTGCGCCGATCGGCACCTTGGCGGTGCGCCGCAGCGCCTGCACCATGTAGAAACAGGCGGCGGAAAAGGTCGGTACGGTCGCGGGCCCGGCCGCAGCCCAGCGCGGTTGCTCGGCGAAGCGCGCGACGGGGCTTGCCGCCGAGACCTTGGCGACGGTCAACAGCCGCAGCTGGTCGTCGACCGCCGGATGCGCGTCGGGGAACAGCGTCTGCGCGTTCTCGACCGCCAGCTCCATGTTGCTCTGGCCCGAGCACAGGAAGACGTCGCCGATCAGGATATCGCGGACCACCGCGGCACCACTGTCGGCAGCAATCGTCAAATCATACGGACCACCGGCGGGCAGCGCGGGGAGGCGCGCCTCGAACCGGCCGTCGCGCCCGGCCTTGGTCGTCACGGTGCGACCGGCGAGCGCGATCAGGATCGTCTCGCCTGCTGCCGCATCGCCGCTCAGCACGATCGGCTGGCCGCGCTGGATCACCGCATGATCGCCCAGCACGCCATCGAGACGCGGCGCGGCCAAGGCCGGGGAGGCCGCACCGGCGATAGCGGCGTAGAGCGCGAGGCGCAGGGCGGTCTTCATCGGATCGTTTTCCTTGAGGTTCGGATCGAACAGGGATCGACGGGGCGGCTTAGATCGGCTGGAGCCCGTGCTTGACGATGCGGTCGATCAGGTCGCGGTGACCGGGCAGGCTGCTCATCATGCGCTGCGTCTGGACGTGGTTCTCGCGTCGCGCGCGGCGCGCCAGTTCGGCGTCCGCCTCGATCGTGCCGGGCATCACCGCGGTGCGCGCGCCCATGCCGTAGAGCACGTATTGATAGCTGGCCGACGGGAAGACCTCCTCGGCGCGATCGAACTCGTCATGGATCCACGGCGACTGATATTGCCACAGCTCCATCAGCCCGCGCAGCCTGTCGGGGATTGACTCGGGCCGCACATTGTCGCGCCAGAAGTCGGTGTCGGTCCGTTTGGTCAGCGTGTAATGCAGCTTGAGGAAATCGATGATCCGGCCCCAGCGATAGGTCGTCGTCTCATTGAAGCGGTTGGCGACGACGCCCATCACCTCGCGACAGACGGGCATCTGCTCGGCGATCATCTTGGCGGACAGTTCGATCAGGACGATCGCCGACGCCTCGAGCGGTTCGAGGAACCCGGCGGCGAGCCCGACCGCGACGCAATTGCCCTTCCAGAATGTTTCGCGGTGGCCGGCACGGATCGAGAGTTTCCGGACGGGCAGGTCTTTCCCTGCCGGACCGAGGTACGCGCGCAGTTCCTGCTCGGCGGTGTCGACGTCGATATGGCTGCTGGAGAAGACATGCCCGACGCCGCGGCGGTGGGGCAGGCCGATATCCCAGATCCAGCCGGCGGACTGCGCGGTGGAGATGGTGTGGCTGGCGATCGGATCGTCGGGTCGCTCGTACGGCAGCTGGACGGCGAGCGCAGTGTCGCAGAACAGCGTGTCGGTGCAGCTTCGGAACGACACGCCCATCGCGTCACCGATCAGTCGCGCGGCAAATCCGGTGCAGTCGACGAACAGGTCGCCCTCGATCGACACGCCCTGTGCGGTCTCGACGCGCGCGATATCGCCGGTCTCGTCGAGGATGACCTCGGTGACGTCGGCCAGGACATGGCGGACGCCGAGCGTGTCGCAGCAATGGCGTTGCAGGAAATGCGAGAATTTCCCCGCGTCGAGATGATAGGCGTAGTTCGCGACCCCGTCGAATTCGGGCGTCGCCATCGTTTTGGGGGCAAGGCCCTCGTCGCAGATCCGTCCCTGCGGCGTGACCGCGTCGCAGAAACTGTCGGCGCCATCCTCGGCCAGCCAGTGCGGCGCGAGGTTTACCGCACCGAACTGCTGCGGGAGCATCAGCGGGTGGTAATAGCCATCATCGACCGCGCCGGTGGTCCAGCGGTTGAACCGCGCGCCCTGTTTGAACGCGGCGTTGCAGTGGCGGAACAGCTCGGTTTCCGACACGCCCATCTTGCGCAATGTCGCGCGCAGCGTCGGCCACGTGCCCTCGCCGACGCCGATGGTCGGGATGTTGGGCGATTCGACCAGCGTCACGGTGAAGCCGTGCTCGCGCTGGCCCTTGTGCCGCGCGGCGATCACGCCCGCGGTCAGCCAACCGGCCGTACCCCCTCCGACGATGACGATGTTTCTGATCTGGTGCATGGGTCAGCGTATTCGAAAAATGGCGGAGCACAACATCGTCATGCTCCGCCAGGGGGGAGAGCTCAGAAGCGGAAGCGCGCGCCCAGCGTGTAGCGGCGACCGTAATCGAACACGTCGAGCAGCTGGTTGCTGTAGCGACCATGCGTGCTCTGCTGGTTGTTGTTGACGTTCAGCGCCTCACCGAAAATGCTGAAATTCTTGGTGATGTCGTAGCTGCTCGTCAGATCGACCTGGAAGCTCTGGTTGACGAAGGTCGGCTCCGCACCGAACGAACCGGTATTCTGGTTCTGCCCGAATTGGAGGAGATACTTGTCGCGCCAGTTGGCCGCCGCACGGAACTGGAAACCGCTCTTGTCGTAGAAGCCGACGAAGTTCGCCGAGTTGGCGAGCCCCGTCACCGCGAAGCCCGACTGGGTGATGTTCTTGTCATCGTACGGACGGTTGGTGTTCACGAACGTCGCGTTGGCCTGGAAGCCGAACCCGGTGTCGCCGAACACCTGCTGCCACGCCAGCTCGACGCCGCGGACCGTCGCATTCGGACCGTTGATCTGCTGCGATACCGCGAACGATGCGGGTTGGCCGGTGGTCGGATCGACCACTCCGTTGATCGTCTGCCGCGTCACGCCGCCGATGATGAAGTTGCTGACGTTCTTCAGGAAGAAGTTGACCGACAGATACGAGTTGCGGCGATAATACCATTCCGCACCCAGATCGAAATTGTCCGCGAGATACGGTTTCAAATTCGGGTTGCCGCCCGCCGCCGACAAGGCTCCGACGCGCTGGCCGTTGCCGACGTTGAGGACCGGCGTCAGCAGGTTGAGCGCCGGACGGGTCAGCGTCCGCGACGCATCTGCCCGCAGTACCAGCTTGTCGGTCAACTCGAGCTTCATGTCGACGCTCGGCAACAGGTAGGAATACGAGCTCTTGTTATTGACCGCCTGGATTTCGGTGTAGGTCGGGATGCTCAGCAGCGTCGGATCCGCCGCGCTCGTGACGATCGAGGTCGGCAGGCGTCCCTGACCGGTCGCGTTGAGATTGGTCACCTCGTTGCGGACGCCCGCGTTGAAGGTGAACGGCAGGCCGCCGACTTCGGTCTTGAAGTTGGCGCTGACATAGAGCGACCACGTCTTTTCCTGGACGCGCAGGACGCTGCCCGGATCGACCGCCTCGTCGAATGCGCCGGTAAAGCCGTTCACGCCGGCATAGTTATAGCCCGGGATGTTCTGCGTCTGCGGATTGCCGAGACTGCTCAGGTAATTCTGATACGCGACCGGGCTGAACACGAAGACCGACGGCGGCAGGCTGCCGTTGAACCCGGGGATGAAGTTGTTGAGGCTGACCGAGCCCTTATACAGATTGGCGGGCAGCGGCGAGATCCCGGTATCACGACCCGACGGCCCGCCATAGCCGGCATAGGCCTGCCAGAAATTGTTCGTGAAGGTGCTCTGGTTGCGGAAGTTGAAGGTGTCCTGGTAATATTGGCCACCCGCCTTCAGCGTCAGATTATCCTGCTTCCAGGTGGCGTTGCCGCGAAACTGGAACAGCTGATCGGTATTGTGCTGCGTCTGGTTGACCGTGACGTGCGAGCCGATCAGCGCAGGATTGGCCCAGTTCGCGGCATCGCCGGCGGGACCGAAATTGCTGATCGACGGGAAGGAATTCTTGCTGTCGCCATCGACGTTGAAACGCAGCGTATTGCCCAGGTTGCCGCCATAACCGATGTCGCCGTTGCGGCTGCCGATCACGTTGCCCGGGTTCAGCCAGCTCTTGGCATAGGCGCCATCGGCTTCGAGCGTGAGGTTCTCGGTCGCGTCGTACTTGACGTTGAGGCCGGTCTGGTTGGTCTGCAGGATCTGCTTGTTG
The DNA here is from genome assembly GCF_003688595.1 of Sphingomonas sp. PP-F2F-G114-C0414. Lineage (GTDB taxonomy): Bacteria > Pseudomonadota > Alphaproteobacteria > Sphingomonadales > Sphingomonadaceae > Sphingomonas. Next base: position 57,538 of record NZ_RCWT01000012.1, on the reverse strand, counting down.
AGCGCGGCGGTGAAGTCGGTCGGCGTGCCGACCTGCGTAAAGTCGGTCGCGGTACCGTTCTTGTCGAGCGTCACATTGCGCAGATCGCCCTGGTTGAACCATACGCCGAATGCGTAATTCTCCTGCGTGATGGTCTGGCGCGAGAAATTGTTATCGAGCGTCACCATCAGATCGTCGGTTGGATGATATTGCAGCGAGATGCGCGCATCGACGCGCTCGTCCTGCACCCGCTGCTGCTCCGCGCCATATTGCTGCGGGAACCAGCCGGGCAACGTCTTGTTTGCCGCCTGCGCAGTCGTGCACGCCGCAGTCAGCTGGCAGGGGGCGAAATTGCCGCCCGGCCAACCCGAGACGTAGACGCGATTGGTATCGGTATCACGACGGGTGTAGATAACGTCCGCCAGCACGCCGAACTTGCCGTCGGCGGTGGTAGTGCTGACCAGCAGACCGCCGGTCGGCACGATCCTGCTCGCGCGATCCTGGATCGAGCCCGACGCGGTCGTCGCGACGCGGAAACCGGGGTGATCGAACGGGTTCGGGAAGGCGATGTTGACGGTCGCGCCGATCGAGCTCGACGCGAGCGAGACGTCCGGGGTCTTGAGTACGCTCAGCTGGCCGATGAAATCGACGCCGACGGTGCTGAAGTCGATCTGGCGGCCGCCGGTCGCGGTCGAGATGCGGCGACCATCGTACAGCGTGGTGTTGAAATCGCCGCCGAAACCGCGGACCGTGATCCCGGTCGGCTCGCCGCGCGATCCCGAGCGCTGGATCGAGACGCCAGGCAGGCGCTGGAGCGATGCAGCGACGTTCGAGTCGGGGAACTTGCCGATGTCTTCGGCAGAGATGACGTCGACGATGCCCGACGAGGTGCGCTTGAGGTCGAGGTTGCGCTGGAGCGATCCGCGCAGACCGACCACGACGATGTCGTCGCCCGTGGTGTTACCCTGCGACGCGTCCTGCGCGGTCGTGAGATCCTGCGGCTGGCCCGCTTCGGTCGCAGTCGTCGTGTTGGCAGTGGCGGGTACGGCAGGCTGCACGGCGGCAGGGCGATCGGTCGTCGCATTCTGAAGATTGGTCTGGTCCTGCGCCAGCGCGGGCGATGCCCAGGCGAGCGCGGCCATGCTGCTCGCGCACGCCAGCGCACGGGCCCGACGCGCACGTCCGCGGTCGCCGAGTATCGAACGGGTATCCAGAGTCATTTCAACATCCCCTCAACGACGCCGCGTGCCCCTTATCGAGGGGCTATCCGGCAATATCTTGCGCGATGCGTTGAGTCGGATACCCGACCCACACCATCACGGTAGCGCTCACAATACGCCAAGTCGCAACCATTGCAAGCTCTTGTAGGAGTGAATGCGAAGGCCCTTTGCAAGGATAGGCGGGTGTGCGAGTTCGACTGTAGACGCGCGAACCAAAGTCGCGCGCGCAGGAGGATCGGATGCCGACATGGGAAATGTTGAACCGCGAACAGCATGCGGCGCTGCGTGTCTCGCGCGCCTGTGATGCGACCTGGCATTTCGCGCAGATCGTCGCCGACGAGTTTCCACGCGCTGCACCCTATTATCCCATCCTGTTCACCAAGCATCCCGAAACGGGCGCGTTCTATGCTGGCGTGGTGATGGGACTGGAGCCGGGCGACAACCTGCTGACGGTCGAGGGTGCGCTTCCGGACTACCGCCCTGCCGATCTGGAACGCCAGGGGTTCTTCGTCAACGACGGCCAGATTGTGATCGACCGCGAGCATGCCGGCTTCGCGGCTGCACGGGGTGAGGCACTGTTCGAGATCGACGGCGAGCCCACGCTGGCGTTGAAGCGCGTGCAACAGGCGCTGCACACGCTGCAGGAGGGCATCCCGGCGACCGACGACGCGATCAAGCGGTTCCTGGCGCACGGCCTGTTGGAGCCGATCGACGTCACGCTCGATTTCGACGATGGCAATCGGCTGCGGCTCGATGGACTGTACACGATCAGCCTCGACGCGCTCCACGCCTTGCCCGATGCCGCGGTGCTCGACCTCTTCCGCGCAAGCGATCTGCAACTCGCCTATGCGCAGACCGGCTCGCTTCGGCACATCCGCACGCTCGGTCGGATCCGCAACGCGCGACTGTCGGACGGGCGCGCGTGAGCGATACGCTCGCCGATGCAATGACCGATCCCGAACGGTTTCGCGCGGAGGTCATGACGCCGGGCCAGCCGGCGCTGATGCGCGGCGCGGCGCGCGCGTGGCCTTTGCTGGCCGGGGGCGGGGTGCAGGGGGTCGCCGACGAGTTGCTGCGGCTGGAGACGGGAGCCTCTGCAGAGGTGTTCGTTGGCGAACCCGCGATCGGCGCACGCTACCACTACGACGCGACGATGGCGGGCTTCAACTTCACCCGCTCGACGATGCCGTTCCGCGACGCGCTGGCGCGGATACTCGACACCGCGGGCGAGCCGGGGCACGCCAGCATGTATATGGGCTCGCTCACCGCGGAGACGTTCTTTCCCGGCGTCGAGCAGATGACCCGGCTGCCGTTCGTCCCGCCCGAGGTGTTGCCGCGGATCTGGATCGGCCATGCCTCGACCGTCGCCTGCCATTACGACACGATGGACAATGTCGCGTGCGTCGCGGCCGGACGCCGCCGCTTCACGCTGTTTCCGCCCGACGCGATCGGCGATCTCTATGTCGGGCCGATCGATCATACGCTGGCGGGCCAGCCGATCGCGCTGGCGGTCGGCAGCGCGGCGGGCGACCCGCGCTTCCCCCGCTTCGAGCAGGCAAGACATCGCGCGCGCGTGTTCGATCTAGAGCCGGGGGATGCGTTGTACGTGCCTAAGCTCTGGTGGCACCAGGTCGAGGCGACGGGCGACGTCAACGTGCTTGTCAATTTCTGGTGGGACGGGTTCGCGGCCGGCCCCGACCAACCCTATACAGCGATGCTGCTTGCGCTCACCGCGATCGCCGAGCGTCCGCCGGCTGAGCGCGCGGCGTGGCGCGCATGGTTCGATCACTACGTCTTTCGTCCCGACGGCCATCCGCTCGCGTTCCTGCCCCCGGAGCGGCACGGCATATTGGGCGCGACCAAGGAAAATCAGGGCCGCATCCGCGCGCTCGTCATGCGATTGCTGCGGGGCGGTTGAGCCGCGCGGGTGTCGACCCGAGCACGATGGCAAGCCCCGCCAGCGCGCCGACCAGCGGAATCGACCACGCCATCGTCAACAGGAGGTCGCGGCTCTCCTGGACCAGCGGCTGCCCGACGGTCCAGCCGATCGCCGACAGCCCGCGACCGAGCAACGCGCCGCTCAGGCCGCCGCCGACCTTCAACGTCAGCAGCAGCAGCGCCACCGGCAGTCCCTCGAGACGGACGCCGGTGCGACGCTCGCCGTGATCGACTGCATCGGCGAGCAGGATCCAGATCATCATCTGCAACCCGGCATTACCCGCCCCGAACACCGCGATCCCCGCGATCATCGTCGCCGGCCCCGCGGCGAATATGCCCAGGCCGACCGCAATCGCGACCAGCGCGAACCGGAGCACCACGCGGCGTTCGCGTCGGCGGGCGAGCGCCATCCAGCCCGGCAGCGTGACGAGCTGCGCCAGTGCCAACGTCGCCAGCGCGCGGCCCGTCCACCCCGCGTCATGGATCACGCCCTTGCCGATATAGGCGACCGATCGCGCCAGGACCGGCAATGTCAGCGCCTGCGCCAACGCCAGCGCGAGCAGCATGAGCAGCGGCCGGTTGCCGACGATCCACGCGAACGATCCGTTCTGCGCGTGTGTGCTCATGGGCGTCGATCGGGGCGCGGCGGCGGCCGACAGCCACAGCGTGAGGACATAGGCGACCGCGGCAAGGCCTGCGACGACGACCAGCGCGTGCCCACCGTCGCGATCCGGATCGACGAACGCCGGCGCGCAGTACGCGACCGCCAGCGTCCCGCAGCAGCTGAACATGTAGCGCAGACCGGACACCGTCGTGGCGGCGCCCGGCGTCCGGGTCAGCTGCATCATCAGCGCGTTGTGCGCGACGTCGCAGACCGAATACGCGCTGCGGAACAGCAGCACGATCGTGATCGCCCACACCATGATCTCGTGGTGCCCTAGCGATCCCGGTGCACCCGGCCGCAGGAAGAAGATCGCGAAGAAGATGCCGACGACCGGTGCACCGACGAACAACATGCGACGGTACGCGCCGAGCCGGTCGGCGGACCGATCGACGAGCCGCCCGAGCAGAGGATCGCAGACGCCGTCCCAGACGAGGCCGATCATCACCACCAGCCCGGCCGCCGCGGGCGATATGCCCCAGCGCTCGGTCAGGATGAACAGCAGGAAGAAGTCCATCGTCGAGGCGAGGACGTTCTTGCCGAAATTGCCGCTGGCATAGCCGAGCATCTGCGCGCGCCGCGGGGGGCTGCGATCGCCGGGGATCTCCAGTCTAGTGGCGGCGGCGGTGTCCATCGCTCGGGACTTTAACGCCGATGTCTTGCAGTTGCGGGACAATTCGTCCGTCTCGTGTGCGGGTCGTGATCGCGAGGGTGCCGCCGCGGAGCAACGCGGCATGGTCGACGCGGAAGTCGGGCAGTGAGCGTCCGTTCAGGTTGGCGCGTGCGATCGTGCCGTCCGCCGGTCCGTCGCGCCGGATCGTCAACCTGCGTCCATTGCCGAGATCGATCTGCGCGCGGTCGAACGCGGGGGTCGTGACCACATACCACGGCTCGCCTGGGACCAATGGATACAGGCCGAGCGTCGCGAACACGTGCCACGCGGTCATCCCGCCGGCATCGTCGTCCATCCCGTCGGCGAACCCCTGCGGCGACAGCGCGAAGCTGCGGCCGACGAACGGCACCGGGAGCTTGCCGCTGTTGGTATAAGGGTGCGCGATCTGCCGGTTGAGAATCGTGTGGATCAGGTCGGCGGTGGCTTGCGGCTGGCCGAGCGCGGCGAACATCCACGGCACTTGGATATCGGGCTCGTTGGTCATGTTGAACAGCCCGGCATCGAAGAAATGATGCAGTTCGCTCAGCAGCCGCTCGCGCTCGACCGTCGCGGTCATCCACGGCAGGTCGAAGATCGGCGCCCAGCGATATTGCCACAAGGTGCCCTGATACAGCCCGCGCGCCTTGACCACGTCGCCATCCGCGCCCGGTGTCTGGAACACCGATCGCCACATCGGGCGATAGCTCTGCGCCTTGGCGGTGAAGATGCGGGCCAGATCCGTGCGGCCGAGATCGCGCGCGAGTTCGGCGGTCGCCCAATCGTCATAGGCCGCTTCGATCTGCTCGTCGGGCGTGCCGCGCTTGAGCGCGTCGCTGTCCGCTGCCATTCCCGCCAGCGCGGCGTGCGCGTCGAATGCGATGCCCTTGCGGTGCATGTCGAGCAGCGCGATCCCGGCATGTTCGGTGCGGACCGTCAGGAACGGTTCGTGCGGGGTCGACCATTGCGCCTTGCCGCCTGCGTACAGCGCGACCAGCGAGTTTGCGATGTCGGCGCTGCGCTCGGGCTGGAGCAACGCGAGCAGCGGCATCTGGGTGCGGTAATTGTCCCATAGCGACCAGTTCGCGTAGCGCGTCCGGCCCTTCGGCGAGGTCTGTACCGTGCCGTCCTTGTCACGGTGCCGCCCGTCGGGATCGTCGATCGCGACCGGGGTTTCCATCACGCGGTAGAGCGACGTGTAGAACAGTGCGCGCTGGTCTCGCGGGCCGCCGAGCACGACACGGCCGAGGATGCGGTTCCAGGCGGCGCGCGTTTCGCCCGCGACGGCAGTGAGCGATTTGTTGCCGACTTCCGTGTCGCGGACCGATGCCGCGCCGCGTCCGTCGACGGTCGACAGGCCGGTGCGGATTTCGATCGCATCGCCGGCCTTGGCGGTGAGGTGCAGCGTCGCCAGATCGCCCGCGACGGCGGTCAGCGTCTGGTGGATCGGCCGTCCGTTGACGAGGATCCGGCTGGCGGTGTGGAGGCGATAGGCGCCCTGATCGCAGACCGTGCCCGCGACGAGGTCGGCGCGGAGGTCGTCGCTGGCGACGCTGCCCCAACTTGCTGCCAGCCGTTTCGAATAGCTGTGTCGTGGGTCGATCTGCAGATCGACGGCGCCGGCGCGGGGCAGCGTGAAGCGAAGGACACCCGCACCCCGCGTCGCCGCCATCTCGGCGAGAATGCCGCGGTCATAGCGGACGCGGTATTTCCCGGCGCTTGCGGTTTCGCTCGCCTTGTCGATCAGCGCGGCGCCGGTGCTCCCGGTATAACGCAACGAGATCATCAGGTCGCCGCCTGCACCGCCGCAGCCGACCCCGACGCCGCGGGTGTGCGAAAAGCCGAGCAATGTGGTCGCCGCGTGGTCGTAGCCCGCGTGGTTGGCCGGGCTGGTGTCGGGGCCGAGCTGCATCATTCCGAATGGCGCGACGGCGGCGGGGGAGAGTTGGCCGAAGTCGGCGAGCGTGCCGACGAACGGGTCAACGAGGTCTGCGGGTGTTTCTTGTGCCGTGAGGGTAGTGGGGGTGAGGAGGAGGCCGAGAAGCACCGCGTATCTCGCCCTCGTTTTTCGTAACCACCCCGGCGAAGGCCGGGGCCCAATTGGAAAGGTCGGCGTAATGGAGCGCGTTTCTCCGTTACAGCCGTCCCCCAATTGGGCCCCGGCCTTCGCCGGGGTGGTGCCGCGGGCGTGTATCTCATATACGTGCAAGAGATACCGCTTCATGGATCGAGAGGATCGCGCGGATCTTGGCGTAGGGATAGCCGCGACGGCCGGAATTCGAGATCGTACACCGACAGCCGCCGGCCCACCGCACCCGGCAGATACCCAAGTTCCGCGCGGTTGCGGTCGGTGAACGTCTGGCTCTTGATATACTTGCTCTGCTCGGCGTCGGTGACGATCAGCGTCGGCCGATCGAGCGGGATGCCGAGCGCGACCATCCGCCGCGTCGCGTTGCGCAGATTGGTGGTCGTGTGCCGCGCATACGGCTCTAGGATCACGCGATCGGCGGGGATGCCGTAGCGCTCGATCAGCGCGCGGCGGATCTCGACCGCCTCGACGAACCGCGTGCCGCGCGGGTGGACCGCGCTGCCCGAAACCAGGATGAACGGCGCGAGACCCTGTCGATAGCGTTGCGCGGCGAGCAGCGCGTGGAGCTTGCTGCGGGGGCTCAGCACCGTCGCGCTGTCCTCGGGGCCGACGCCGGGGACGATCAGCAGCGAATAGCGATACGCGCTCCAGTTCGTCCGCGCCGCCACCGCATGCGCGCCCACATTCTCGCGCTGGTCGAGCGGGTCGAACCGCGTCGCCGCGGTCGCATCGTTGGCGTCGAGCAGCGCCACCGCCAGTCGCACGCTCGCGGCGATCGTGTCAGGCCGCGCCTGCGATGCCGCCCGCGCGGTATCGATCGCGACCTTCACGCTGTCGGCAAAGAAGGGCGTGTCGGTCGCAAAGACCGGCCCGTCGATCTTCGGATAGCGCCCCGGCAGCCCCAGTCCGTAAACCCGCAGGACGACGTTCAGCGTTTCCAGCTCTTGGTCGACCCCCGCCGCCACCGACAGGTCCGCATTCTGCCGCATGCCGGTCTTCCCCAGCCGGGCCACCGCTGCCGCGACCGCTGCCCGGTCCTGATCGCTCCACATCGCCGCCTCGACCACGCACGCAGGCCCGCCGCCACACGCGGCAATCCGCGCCGCCCGCGCCCGCGTGTCGAGGCCCGGCAACCGGCCGAGCGCGCCCAGCATCGGGAACAGCCGCTGCGACAGGCCATCGGCGACGGTATCCGTCACCGCCACCGGTGCAGGCGTCTCCGCCCACACCGGGGCCGCCGCCGTCATCGCCAGCGCCGCCATCACCATACGCAGCCCCGTCACCAGGACTTGCTGACCACGAGGCGGACGTTGCGGCCGAAGATCGGACGGCCATAGATGGCGTCAGCGGTGCCCTGGCCGCTCAGCTGGTCGGTGCGCGTATTGCCTTCGGTCAGGCCCTTCGCGTTGAACAGATTGTCGCCGACCACCTGCATCTGCCACGTGTCGTGGGTCAGCGTCATGCCCGCGCCGACCGTCTGGTACGAGGGCAGCGCGGTGTTGTTGAAGAAGTCGACATAGCGCTTGCCGGTATATTCGTAGCGGCCATAGACCTGCACCGCATTGCCCGCGACGTCGAAGTCGACCGAGGGGCGGATGTTGCCATAGACCTTGGGCTCGCGGACGATCTGGTTGCCTTCGACGGCGCCGGCGCTTGCGCCATTGGCGTTGGTCAGGCTCTTGTATTGCGGATCGCTGACCGTCAGCGCGCCGGTGACCGCGAAGCCGTGCGGCAGCGCGAGGTTGCCGTCGATCTCGATGCCCTTGATCTCGGCCTTGCCGATGAACGGCACCGACTGATCGTTGCGGCCGGTGACCGGGTCGAGCGCGACGAACGACGCGTTGAGCGGATTGTAGCGCGTATAGAAGCCGATCAGGTACAGATACGACCGGCCGAATGCGGCCTTCAGACCGACCTCGTACTGGTTCGCCTTCGACGTGATGATCGTCGGGTTGATCTGGTAGGTGACCTGCGTCGATGGCGGCGTTTCGAGATGCGAGGCGCGCGCATAGGCGCCGAGATGCTGCGTGACGTCGTAGTTGACGCCGCCCGTCCAGTTGGTGATGCTCGGGCTCAGCTTCGAGTTGATGATCTGGCCGGTGAACGCGCGCACCGCATTGTCGGCGAGCGTGTTCGGGTCGCCGAGATTGGCGGACGTCGTCGCGAACGCAGAGCCCTTGAAGCTGTAGCGCTCGTGGCGAATGCCGCCGTCCAGCGTCAGGCCCTTGACCAGTTCCCACGTGTCGTTCGCGTAGAGCGCGTACATCGAGGCGTCGGTGTTGCCGCGGTTGAGCGTGGTCGTATAGCGCAGCACGCCGTTGTCGGTGATCGAACCGACCGCCTGGCCCGCGGCGTTGTAGGCGATGAGGTCGAGCGTCCGCGGCTTGCCCTTCACCTCGAGCAGATAGTCCTGATACGCGACCTCGTTGGTTTCGCCGTACAAACTGCCATACACGCCGACGCGCAGGTCATGCGTGCCGAACCCGGTCGCGATCGAGCGGGTGACGCTGAGATCGCCCTGCGTCGAATAATATTTAGAGACGACGTCGCGGAACTGCGCGGGCACGACGAGCCCGGACGCGGCGTTGGGATCATAGACCTGCGCGCCGTTGGTGCCGGCGATCGCGTAGCCGAGCCGCGTCACGCCTGCGCCGAACGCGGTCCGTGCCGCGCTCAGGTTGCTCGCGGCAAAGGCGTTCGCGTCCGACGGGTTGCTGGTCGAATAGAGCGCGTCGAAATGCAGCTTGCCGACGCTCACGCCGCCCTTCGCCGCGACCTTCCATCCGTCGTAATCCGCGTCGTACTGCACCCCAACATTGCCGAACTGCGTGTGGCGACCATTGCCGAGATCGGCATTGACGTTGCGCGTCGTGCCATCGGCCTCGCGGAACCGGATATCGGCGTTGCGCAGCGCCGGCGAGTTCATCGTGCCGCTGAAGAAATCGATATACTGGTTGAGCGACTTGGTCGGATCGCGCGGATCGGCGGTCGGGATCGGCAGGTAGAACACGTTGTGGTCGTTCAGGTAGTTGCCAGAGATCCGCAGCGATCCGTTGCTGAAGTCGTGTTTGATATTGCCGCGGATCTGGCCGCCGCGATCGTTCGGAAAGCCGTTGTCGCGGTAGCCGTCGTGATGACGGATGAACCCGCCGATCGCGTAATAGGTCGAATCGTCGATCGGCCCCGCTTGATACGCGTCGAGGCGGTAGAGGCCGGTGTCGCCGAGCGTGACCTGCGCCTTGCCGCGCGTCGTATCGGTGCCCGACACGGTGATGTTGTTGACGATCGCCGCGGCATAGCTCGCATAGACCGGGGCAGGGCCGCCACGCACGACCTCGACGCGCTGCGTCATCAGGTCGAACCGGTTGATGCTGTCGCCGCGAAAGAAATTGCCGTCATTCTCGTGGAACAGCGGCAGGCCGTCCTGCTGGAACGTGACCAGGCCGCCGTCGCTCGGCAGGCCGCGCAGGCGGATGATGTTCTGGACCTCGCCACCGGTATTCTCGACCGCGAACCCGGGCAGCTTGCCGAGCAGGTCAGCGAAGTTGATCGGCGCGAGCTTCTGGATTTCGGCGTTGCTGAGCGAGTTGACCGCGTAGGACACGTCGAAGCGGCGCTGCTGGCGCGCGGAGCCGGTGACGATGATATCGCTGCCGGTCTCGGGCGTCGTCGCGTCCTGTGCAGGTGCGGACGGGACCTGCGTTGCGGACGCGTCGTCGGTCGACGCGGTCGTCGGTGCAAGCGTCGTCGGTACGGGCGTCGTCGGTACGGCTTGGGCCCAGGCCGGCGTGTACGCCATCATGCCGAGTGCGATCAGCGCGCAGCCACCGCGCAAGCGAGTCTTCGTCATCAATTGGTTCCCACCCTGTGTCCTGACGCTGCCGCTGGGCGCGCAATGTGACAATTTTAATTAATTTCACGAAATAAACTAATGGTGTAGCCGATTGTCGTAAAAGCGTGCGGAGGTGTCACACATGAGGCTCAGGCTGGACGACGACGAACGCCGGATCATGCAGGTTCTGCGATCGACGGGCTCCCGGTCGCGCAAGCAGCTGGCGGTCGATCTCGCCATGAGCGCATCGAAGCTGACCCGGCTGTCCAGCAACCTGCTGGCGCACGGCCTGATCGAGGAGTGCGCGACCGCGGATGCCGTCACGCCCGGTCGTCCGGCGGTCCCGCTGCGGATATCGCCGCAGGCGGGCTATGCGGTCGGCGCGATGCTGCACCGTGGGCTGATCGAGGTGGCGCTGGTCGATTATGCCGGCGGCGTGATCGCGCACAGCTCGCAACCGTTCGACGATCCCGACCCGTGCGTGTTCGCGGCGTGCGTGACCGCGACGATGCACGATCTGGCGATCGCGAACCGCCTGTTGGGCCGACGGCTGCTGGGAGTCGGTATCGGCGTCCCCGGATCTTCGACGTCGCCCGAGGGGAACAAGCGCTGGACGGTGGACAGCCTCGCGGTCTGGCGGGGCATCGACCTCAAGGCGCTGTTCGAGGAGCATATCGGCCACCCGGTCTGGATCGAGAACGATGCCAACGCCGCGGCGCTGGCGGAATATTATATCGGTGGCCTGATGCGGCGCTGTTCAACCGCGGTCGTGATTTTGCTCGGCCACGGGATCGGCGCGGGCGTCATCATCGAAGGGCGTATCCTGCGGGGCGCGATGGCGAGTGCCGGCGAGATCGGCTGCCTCTATCCCAGTACCGACGCGCGTCCCTCGACGCTCGATCTACTGGTGACGCTGCGCGCGGCGGGGTGCGCGATCCATTCGCTGGTCGATTTCGACGCGGCGATCGCGGGGTACGAGGACGTCGTCGATCGCTGGGTGCGGCGCGCCGCCAGCCAGATCGCGGTGATCGTCAACTGGGGCATCGCCTGGATCGACCCCGGCGAGTTCGTGATTTCCAGCCCCTTGCCCAATCGCATCCTGACCGCGCTGGTCGAGCATATCGATTTCGCGGCGATGCACATCGGCGATCACGTCGCCACGCCGCCGCGGATCTCGGTGTCGACGCTCGAAGGCGCCGCCGCGACGATCGGCGCCGCGCTGCTGCCGATCCACGCGACGACCGTGCCTTGAGTCCGGCGAACCCGCGTGCGGACAGGGGGGGCGATCGACAATCGGTGTGATGCGCGAGATCCGTTCATATCCCGTCATCCCCGCGGAGGCGGGGACCCAGATGCTAAGACGGTCGCGATCATATCGCGAGGTATGCCAGTATGGGTTCCCGCCTGCGCGGGAATGACGGGCGCATGTTTGACGGGGACAAGCGCCAAGCCAGCCCGGGATGACGGAATAACGACCGGCGCGCGTCCCACACTGATTGTCGATCCCAAAGTCTCGGCCGAAGCCGTTAGCGCGCGGCCTTCACATAGCGGTCGAACCACGCGATCGCGCGCTGGCGCACGTCCGCCGACTGCTCGGGCCCGGTCACGCAATGCCCGGCGTCGGGATAGATCACCAGACTGACCGGTACGTTGCGGTCCTTCAGCGCATGCCACCATTCGATCGACTGCGTCGGTGGCACCTCGATGTCGCGCTCGCCGACATAGATGAAGGTCGGCGTCTTCGCCCGCTTGGCCTGGTAGATCGCCGACACGTCCTCATACGCCTTCATGTCGTCGTACATCGACTTGCCGAAGAACGGCAGCAGCCACTGGTCGATGCCGTTGGTGCCGTAATAGCTGACCCAGTTCGACAGCCCGGCACCCGCGACGATTCCCTTGAAGCGGTCGGTCTGCGTATTTGCCCACATCGCCATGAACCCGCCATAGCTGCACCCGCCAAGCCCAAGGCGCTTGTCGTCGACCGGTGCGACACGCTCGACCGCATCGATCCCGGCGAGGATATCGCGCAGGTCGCCGCCGCCGAAATCGCGCTTGTTGGCGGCGGTGAACGCCTCGCCCTGGCCGTAGCTGCCGCGCGGATTGGGCAGGAACACGTAATAGCCGGCCTTCACCAGCGCCGCGTTGAGCGAGGTCGGGTACAGATAGTTCGGCGTGGAGGCCGCCGACGGCCCGCCGTGGACGATCGTGATCATCGGCGCCTTGCCGGTCGGTGCGACGCGGGGGGCGAGCAGCCAGCCCTGCACGTCGTAGTCATCGTTCTTCCAGCTGATGCTGCGCGCGGCGGCGAGGGCCGGGGCGGCGTCGTTGTCATGCGTGACCTGCTTCACCCCGGCACCGGGGGCGACGATCGAGCCCGCAAAGATCGCCGGCGCGCGTTCGTAGTCCTGCACCACCGCGGCGGCGACCCGGCCATCCGCGGAAAACGCCGCGCGACCGTCTCCCGCCGCCGTACTCACGGGTTTCGCGAAGCCGGGGACTACAGGCTGGCCGGGTGTCAGCGTGCCGAACTGGACCTGGTCGCCCGCGAGCGTGACGACGCGAAGGCCCGCTCGGGTCCAGTCGATCGTCGTCACGGTGGACTTTGCACCTTGCGTGATGTTGCGCGGTGTCCCGCCGCCGAGACCGACAGTATAGACGTCGCCGCCGATCGATCCGAAGTCGCTCATCAGGCCGCCGATATAGGCGACCGTCCGACCGTCCGGCGAGACGCGCGGCTGGTTGATCTGCATCCCCGGCTTGGCGATCGCGCGAACCGCGCCGCTCTGCGCATCGATCGCATCGAGCGTCGCGACCCACCAGTTATTGTCGCCATTACCGAGCGCGGTGGTCGCGACGAAGCCGCGTCCGTCGGGCGTCCAGTCATATTCGTAGACATAGCGTCCCGCCGGCGACAGCGGCTTTACCGCCTCGTTGCTGCGCGCGAGGTCGAACACGGCGAGCCGTTGCTCGTCGTTCTTCTCGCCGATCTCGCCGATCATCCGCACGCCGGCCTGCGTCGCGCCCGATTCCTTCGCGGCGCCCAGCGTTACGAGCAACGCGATCCGCTTGCCGTCGGGCGATACCCGCGGCGTCTGCGCGATGCCGCCGATCGTCGCGATGGTGCGCGTCGTCTTTGCATCGGCATAGGTGAGGCGCACCGTGCCCGCAGTGGTGTCGCGTGCGAGGAACACCAGATCGCCGTTCGGGGCGAACGTCAGTCCGGCATAGCTGCATGTCGGGCACGGATCGATCGTCCGCACCACGTGGCCATCGGCAGCGGCGCGGATCGTCACGACATTGTGACTGCCATTGCCCTCGATCGTCGCCATCCGGTCGCCGGCCGCGGACAACGCCAGACCGCCATATTGATGCAGTGTCTGCGCGGAGGCCGGCGACGTGGCGGCGAGAAGGGCAACGGCAAGGGTCAGGCGCATCGAAAGCTCCGGCAGACGGCAGGTTGTCGCCATGCTTACCGCGTCCACCTCAACCCGCAAGCGGCGACGCGAGGACCGGATCGAAGATCGAACCGGAGCGATGCCGGTTGGTGCGTCAGACCGCCCCGCGCTCGACCTTCCAATAGGTCGCGTACCGCTCGTGCGCGATCCGGTGATAGGGGATCAGGCGGATCGGCTGCCCCCCGGCCGACACCGTCGTGAACTCGAGCGGCCTCGGGCCGGGCTTTACCGTCGCAGCGAGCGTGTCGGGATCGCCGGCCAGGTCGGGTGCGGTGAACGGCGTGGCGTTATATTCGCCGTATTTGCGCTCGCTGACAATGATGTCCGATCCCGGCGCCAGTCCTTCGCGCCCTAGTGCGCCGGCGAGTACCAGCGGGCCGTAGGTGAAGGCGACGATATCGGGTGCGGCGGGTGCGCGTTGGACCGCGACCTCCATCGCCAGTCGCAGTTCGACCCGGTCCCCGTCGCGCCACGTTCGCGCGATATCGACATAGCTGCCGGGCATTGTCGATCGCGCGGTCTCGACGCCGTTGACTAGCACGACTGCGGTGTCGCTCCAGTGCGGATGCCGCAGTTTCAGCGTCGCGCTGGTCGGGCGCTTCGAACTCCAGCGCAGCGTCGTCGTCGGTGTCTCGGGAAAAGTGGTGGTCTGCGTGACGACCGCCTCTTTGTCGCGCCACCGCACCGACGACGGCAGGAACAGGTTGACATACAACGCGTCGGCATCGTGGAAATAGATCGAATCACGGTATTTGACGTGGTTCTCCATGCCCGTGCCGGTGCAGCACCAGAACGAGTGTTCGGGGGTGTGATACAGCTTCATGTAGCCGGGGCGGGCGCCCTGGAAATAGGTCGCCATGCCGCTGTCGGGATCCTGCGACGCGAGGATCCCGTTGTAGAGCGTGCGCTCGTAGTAATCGGCATACGCCGCCTGCGGATCGTGGAGGAACAGCGCCCGCGTCAGCTTCAGCATGTTGTGCTGGCAGCAGGTCTCGGATCCCTTCGCGGAGAAGACGTGGTCCGCGAAATCGGCCATCGGGAAGAAATGCTCGTTGTCGCCGTGCCCGCCGGTGGCGAACGACCGGGTCCGCGCCACCGTCTGCCAGAAGAACGCGGCCGCGACGTGATAGTCTGGGTTGCCGGTGATCTCCCACACCCGCTGGTAGCCGATGATCTTGGGCAGTTGCGTGTTGGCGTGCATCCCGTCGAGCATGTCGCGGCGCTTGGCGAGCGGCGCCATGATCGCCTTCTGCGCGAACCGCTCCGCCGTCGTTTTGTAGTCGGCGTTGCCGGTCATCGCGAACAGGTCGGCGAAGACCTCGCTCATGCCGCCATGCTCGGTCTCGAGCATCGTCTCGAACTGCGCGTCGCTCAGCGGACGCGTCGCGATCACAGCCCAATCGGCGAATTTCAACAGCACCGCGCGTGATGCTGCGCTGTCCGCCAGCATCGCCCCGTCACGCAACCCGGCATAGACCTTGTGCAGGGTATACCAGGGCACGCCGGTGATCGGCTCGCCCCGCAGATGCGCCGCGACCAGTTTCGCGCCATCGGGAAACGCACAGATCAAGCCGCTATCCGCGGCCTTCTGACAGGCAGCCAATTCGCGCGCGATATAGTCGACCCGCTGCTTGTACGCCGCAGTGCCCGTCGACCGGTACGCGAGCGCGCACGCGGACAGGTAATGGCCCAGCGTATGACCGTGGCAGTTGATATCCGCCCAGGTCGGATCGGATTCCCATCCGCCATAGACGGGCGCCTTGGGCTTGAGCCCTGCGTTCACGCGAAAATTGTGGAGCATCCGGTCCGGCTGCAACGTCAGCAGATACGCCTCGGTCTTGCGCTGTGCCTGCAGGAAGGGACCGTCGCCCAATGTGACGTCGGCGAGATCGAACGGCATCACCGTCGCCGCCGGTTCTGACGCCGATATCGGTGCTGGTGCTGCGACGGCGGACCGGGTGGCGGCAAGCAACGCTCCCCCCGTCAGCGCCGCCGTCCCTGTTCCCACGAGAAAATCTCGCCGGGACCTGCCCGCGCAACATCCATCCGCCAACATCTCTCTCCAGATCGATTTTTTGTCAGAGTATTGGTATTCCGCGGGATGTCAAAGCTGGTGGCGACGATTTCACCAAACTGATGAACGACGCTCCGCAATACGCGCTACCGTAAGGTTAGAGGAGCTCAGGTCGCGGGAGCGGTACCTTTCCATTTTTTCATGCTCGCCAGCGCATCGGCGAATAAGGGCTGCGGCCTGCCGCGATAGGAAATGGCGCGACTGACGCTGGGGCCGCTAGGCAAATTGGTCATACAGAAGCGCGATATTTTTCATGATTATCTCCCCGCCCGGTCGCCTGTGCGTGAAGATTGGCCATGCCGGTGGGTCTTGACTCGGTCACCAGTCGACCTAAAGGTACCGCTATCAATAGCCTGCTCAAGACAGGCATGATCGGGGGTTGGATGGGTTTCGCGCTTCATTTTCTGCAATCAGCACGCCGGAGCAATCGCTGCTCCGCGCCGACTGACGCGCGTCCAGACTTCCACCGACCATAAACGCGTTCTCGCCGCAACGTCGGCGAGGCTTCAGAGAGGATTCTGATCATGACCCCTTTTAAAATGGTATCACGTCTGACGCGCGCGGCGTTGCTGGGCGCCACGACGATGGCCGCAGTGTCCGCGACCATGGCCGCAGCGCAGACCATACCGCCGACGCAAGACCCGTCGCCGCCCGCGGCTCAAGGCGCGGCCCCGACCGCAGCAGACCCTGTTGCCCCGGCGTCGGCGCCCGCGCCGGCAGCGACCCTGCCGAATTCCGATCAGACTCCGGGCGCGATCGATGCAGCGAACAGCGCCGATATCGTCGTCACCGGCTATCGCTCCAGTCTCGCCAAGTCGACCAACGCCAAGCGTGCGGCGACCGGGTTTACCGATTCGATCTTCGCGGAGGATATCGGCAAGTTTCCCGATACGAACATCGCCGAATCCTTCAATCGCATTCCCGGCATCACGATCACGCGCGACGTGACGGGTGAAGGCACCAACGTCGCGATCCGCGGGCTGGGGTCGAACTTCACGAACGTGACTCTGAACGGCGCGACGATCGCGGTGGCGTCGTCGGGCGCGACCGATGCGCAGGGCACCGATCGCTCGGTCGATCTGAGCTTCTTCCCGACCGACCTGTTCACCAAGCTGACGGTCAACAAGAGCTACACCGCCGACCTTCTCGAAGGCGGCGCGGCCGGCAATATCGACCTTCGCTCGGCACGGCCGTTCGATCGTGCGACCTCGTTCCTGGCGTATAACGTCCAGGGCACCAAGCAGTCGCCAGAGGACCGGATCGGTGCGCGTGGCTCGCTGATCGGCAGCTGGCGCAACGACAAGTTCGGTATCCTCGCGGGCGTCTCGGCGCAGCGGCTGTTCACCGACACGCGCGGGTTCGAGACGATTGGCTATACCAATCCCGCCCTGACCGCCGCGCAGTGCGGCGCCGCATCGGGGTGCAACACGACCGGTGGCGGCAACTGGACAATTCCCGCGGTGGTGCCGACTGGCGCCGGTGCAGGCCTGGTGGCGGGGACGCCGATCAACAGTGCGTTCCTGCTCGCGAACAACCCGGGCGCATCGATCCAGCAGATCGACAACGCGCTGCTGCCGCGTCTCGGCCGCTCGACCAGCATCCGTGGTCCGCGCGACCGGATCAACGCGATCGTCAGCGCCGAGTGGCAGCCGACCGACACGCTGCACCTTTATGTCGACGGGCTGTACGGCTACAAGAAGAACGACCTGATCCGCGAGAACGTGGCGTGGATCGTGCGCAACGGCGCCGTGATCCCGACCAACCTGACGTTCGACAAGGCGGATTGCACGATCGGTTGCGTCGTCACCGGCGGGACGTTCGCCAACGCGCAGTTCTTCAACGAATTCCGCCCGTATACCGAGACGACCAAGCTGTTCAGCGTCAATCCTGGCGGCGAATGGGAGATTTCGGACACGCTGAAGCTCAACCTTCAGGGCAATTACGCACGCTCGACGTTCCACCGCGAAAGCCCGTCGGTGGGCCTGACCACGCCGCTGGGCGTCGGCAACACCGTCACCTACACGAATACCGGCGGCGTCCCGTCGATCCAGAGCGCGCTCGATCTCAACGACCCCGCCAATTTCGGCTGGAACGCGGGCAGCCGCGTGAACATCCAGGACGAGCGCCGTCTCAACACGAACAAGGGCGCCCGCGGCGACCTGACCTGGGGTAGCAAGGCGCTCAACCTGAAGGTCGGTGGCGCGTTCGACGACGTATCGCGTCGTATCCAGGGCTTCGACAACAGTCAGGCGTATCAGAACGCCGTCTGCGGCAACAATCCCAGCATCTTCGTCCCCTCGCCCAATTCGCAGCCGCCCTGCGAAGGGTTGAATGCGCCCGGCGTGATCCCGGCGGGTTATCCTTCGTATCCGGGCTACGGCACCGGATCGACGGCGGGCATGGCGGGACCGGTGACCTATGGTGGTTCGCTGATCCCCAACTCGGCAGCGCCGACCTATCTGAAGCCGGGTCCGGCCGGGTTCGTTACGGTCGATTGGCCCAAGTTCGCGGCCGCCAGCAACTATGACCAGTTTCACGACAACGCGCCGGAGACCGGTGCTGCGAATACCGGGGCGAGCGGCGGCACGATCCGCGAAGTCGTGAAGTCGGCGTTCGCAACCGTGAACGGCGAGCAGGAACTGGGCGGCAACATGCTGCGGTTCAACGTCGGCTTGCGCTACGTCAACACGATCCAGACGATCTCCGGGCGGGTATCGTTGCCCGATCCGCGCAACACGACGGCGACCGGTGCCGCACTGCCCGACGGCAGCCGCTATCCGAACCTCGTCAGCAACGTGTCGACGCGCAACGAATATGCGAAGTGGCTGCCTGCGGCCACCTTCGCCTACGACGTGAGCGAGCACGCCGTGGTCCGCGTCGCGGGTTCGCGGACGATGACCCGCCCCGATCCGTCCGCGCAGTTGCCGGGCGTCAATTTCGGCGCGCCATCGGCGGATCAGGCGACGATCGGCAACCCCGCGCTGAAGCCCTATCTCTCGACCAATCTCGACCTCGGCTTCGAATATTATACCGGCCGCGAGGGCGTCGTCAGCTTCAACGCGTTCCGCAAGTCGATCGAGGGCTTCACCAACACTTTCATCAGCACGGTGCCGTTCTCGAACCTGTCGCAGTACGGGATCACGTACGACACGCTGAACCCGACGCAGCAGATCGCGCTCAACTCGCGTGGCGGACCTAATGCCGCGCAGGTGCAGGTCACGTCGCAGGTCAACGTCCCCAACAAGCTGACGATCAACGGTCTCGAATTCCAGTGGGTTCAGCCGCTCGACTTCATCACCAAGCACATCGGCGTGACCGGGTTCGGCTTCAACGCCAACGCCACGGTGGTCGACCAGCGCAGCGATGGTCCGGCGACGGCGTTCGGCGTGGCGCCGTTCACCTACAACATCACCGGGTATTACGAGAAGCACGGCGTGATGCTGCGCGTGTCGACGACCTCGCGTGAGGGCTCGCAGAACAGCGGCGCGGCGCAGAACGGCATTCCGGCCGCGGCGTTGTTCGGTACCGACTATACGACCTACGACTTCTCGTCGTCGTTCGATCTCGACAAGATCTTCGGCCTGAAGAACGCCCCGCAGCTGACCGTCAACGTGGCCAACTTCACGAACGCGACGCTGCGCTCGTACTTCCAGTTCGAGAACGCGACCTTCACGCAGTACAAGCCGGGGCGTCAGTTCCTGGTCGGCCTGCGCGGGACCTTCTAGTCGGTGAGCGGGGCGATCGCGATGCGGCCGCCCCGCCGGTCGTTTGGCGGGGTGGCTCGGTCGCGACCGTCATCAGGATGCTCACCCATCTTCCCCGCATCGCCGATGCGCCGGTGATCCCCGATAGCGACCGGCGCGGCGCGATCTACGGCGCGAGCGACCTGTCGCGGACGATCGGTATATCGTTGTGGTGTTGGCAGGCATCTTGGTCGTGAACCCTGTGAATCGGCGCAGGGTGCAGGGCGAGCTCGGCGACGAGATTTTAAGCCGCCGTTGCGGCTCCACGATGAGCGGATCTGATGGCGCAGGCCGTATCGCGTCGTTCCTCGACGAGCGCTCCCGCATTTGCAATGCTTTCCGCGGCTGCGTTCGGTGTCCAGCCCGAGCCCGCGGTACGTCGATCCGCGGACTCGGCTCCCGACCCGCATCGACGTGGCGGTGCTCGCTTTCTTCGAGGGTCGTTGTAGACATTGTTATGACAAAGGGATTGGTAAGTCCGATGGCGAAATCTGTATCTCGCAATGGACCGGTAAGAGCTGGAGCATACGACGTCCTGGCCAACGATCGCCTATATCAGCGTATCGCGCGGCGCCTGGTCGAAGAGTTGACCGCCGGGACCTATGCGATCGGCGACCGGCTGCCCGCGGAACGAGAACTCGCTATCGAATATGGCGCAAGCCGTCCGGCCGTGCGGGAAGCGCTCATAGCCTTGGAAGTGCAGGGCTTTATCGAAGTGCGCGTCGGCTCTGGAGCCTATGTCTGTCGGTTGCCGGGGCAGGGGGAGGAGCCCGGATTCGCGATCACCGCGTTCGAACTGACCGAGGCCCGGATCATGTTCGAGGGTGAGGCGGCCGCGCTCGCCGCAGCGCAGATTACGGACGCGGAACTGGATGTGCTCGACCGTCTAGTCGAGGCGATGACGACCGAAAATACGCGCGTCGAAGTGACCGAAATCGCCGATCGCGATTTTCATATGGCGATCGCGAAGGCGACCCGAAATGCCGGTGTCGTCCGGACGATCGAGGATCTGTGGCATCTGCGATCGACATCGCCCGAATGCGCGCTTCTTCACGCCAAGGCGCGCAACGCCAAGGTGCGCCCCGTCATCGCCGAACACACTGCGATCGTTGATGCTTTGCGCGCGCACGATGCCGTCGGCGCGCGCGCGGCGATGCGCGGGCATCTGACATCGGTGATGGATCACCTGCTGTTCCAGACCGAGGAAATGGCGATGGAACAGGCACGGCTGGCGCTTGCGGGCACCCGGCAACGCTATGGCGGCAGCGCCAGATCGTGAAACGCGCGCAAGCCGGCGCTTGCAAGTTGTCAGACCAATTAGATCGCTGCTATTATGATGGGGCGCCAACGTAGTGCGGACAGGACGGGATGATCGGCGAATGATGATGACCCAGACCATGCGCTGGTTTGGCCCGCGCGATCCGGTGCCGCTCCAGGCCATCCGGCAGGCCGGTGCGACCGGAATCGTCACGGCCTTGCACGAGGTCGCCAATGGCGACGTCTGGACGACGGACGCGATTGCCGCACGCCGGATCCTGATCGAAGAGGCTGGCCTCGAGTGGAAGGTGGTCGAAAGCCTGCCCGTCGCCGAAGATCTGAAGCGGCGCACAGGCGACTGGGACCGGCTGATCGCGGCCTATATCGCCAGCTTGCGGAATCTCGCGGGGCAGGGCGTCGAGGTTGTGACCTACAATTTCATGCCGTTGCTCGACTGGACTCGGACCGATCTGAGCTGGGTTTTGCCCGACGGTGCCCGCGCGTTGCGGTTCGAGCTTCAGGCGCTTGCCACCTACGATATCCATATCCTGCGTCGCCCGAATGCCGAGCGGGATTACGCGCCCGAGCTGGTTGCCAGCGCCGCCGAGCGGTTCGCGACGATGGACGCCGCCGCGCGCGATACGCTCGAGCGGACGATCATCGCCGGGCTGCCGGGCAGCGAAGAGAGCTTCAGTTCGGCGCAACTGCTCGAGCAGATCGAGACTTATGCCGAAGTCGACGCGGCGGCGCTGCGCGCGAACCATATCGCGTTCCTGGAGGCGGTGTGTCCGGTTGCCGAAGCGGAAGGCATCCGGCTGGTGGTGCATCCCGACGATCCGCCGTTTCCGATCTTCGGCTTGCCGCGCGTGGTCAGTACCGAGGCGGACGTGCGCGCGCTGGTGACAGCGGTGCCTTCGGTCGCGAACGGCCTGTGTTTTTGCAGCGGCTCGTTCGGCGCGCGCGCGGACAACGACTTGTCGGGCATCGTCCGGCGGCTCGGCGACCGCATCGGTTTCGTCCACCTGCGGTCGGTGCAACGCGAGCCTGGCGGTGCCTTTCACGAGGCTGCGCATCTGGCGGGCGATGCGAACATGCCGGCGATCATGACCGAGCTGGCGGCCTTGCAGGCACGGACGGGCCGCAGCCTGCCGATGCGTCCCGATCATGGCCACCAAATGGCCGACGATCTGAACAAGCGGACCAATCCCGGCTATTCGTTGATCGGACGGCTTCGCGGGCTCGCGGAACTGCGCGGGTTGGAGCTGGGTCTGGCGTACGGCAAAGCGCCGGTCTGATGGACGGCGGCGATGCCTCGGCGATAGCGGGGGAGCGTCACTGCGGTCAGGAGTCGTCACGATCGATATGCCGCCTATCGGAGCGATCGCACTGGTCAGCCGTCAACCCAGCTTTTGGTTTGACATGATCGCGGGCGGTCCGTCATGGTATCGCTATCAGCGGCGGCTCGGAAGATTGTCGCGTTTACGATAGGAGATCACGGTGTCCGGCATCAGATCGAAGCGATCGCGCACGGCCTTGGCTCTGCAGCCACGCCGCCGGGTGACTGCGGCAACACCCTGATGCCTGCGACGATCGGGCAGGAGGTCGCGCCGGCGACGTCGCCCTCGGCCCCTATGACCAGCGCAACCGCTTGATGCCCGAACATCCTCACCGAAAGTCCCTGGAGGACCATCGATGCCAAAAATCGTTTCCGCCCGAGTCATCGTTACCTGTCCGGGGCGCAATTTCGTCACGCTGAAGATCGAATGCGACGATGGTACCACCGGGCTCGGTGATGCTACGCTCAACGGCCGTGAGTTGAGCGTCGCAAGCTATTTGACCGATCACGTCGTGCCGTGCCTGATCGGTCGTGACGCGCACCGGATCGAGGACGTCTGGCAGTATCTCTACAAGGGTGCGTATTGGCGCCGCGGCCCGGTGACGATGGCGGCGATCGCGGCGGTCGATACCGCGCTCTGGGACATCAAGGGCAAGCTTGCGGGGATGCCGGTGTACCAGTTGCTCGGCGGCGCGGCGCGCGATGCGTGCATGGTCTACGCGCACGCGAACGGCACCACGATCGAGGACACGATCGCGGTCGCTAAGGCGGAACAGGCGAAGGGGTACAAGGCGATCCGGCTGCAATGCGGCGTACCGGGGCTCGCCTCGACCTACGGCGTCGCCAAGCACGGCGCGCGCTACGAACCCGCCGATGCCGACCTGCCGAGCGAGAGCGTGTGGTCGACCGAGAAATACCTGCGTGTCGTCCCCGAACTGTTCAAGGCCGCGCGCGAGGCGATGGGCTGGGATGTGCATCTGCTCCACGACATCCACCACCGGCTGACGCCGATAGAGGCGGGGCGGCTCGGCAAGGCGCTTGAGCCGTATAACCTCTTCTGGATCGAGGATCCGACACCGGCGGAGAACCAGGAGGCGTTCAAGCTGATCCGTCACCACACCACGACGCCGATCGCGGTCGGCGAGGTGTTCAACTCGATCTGGGACGCGAAGGACCTGATCCAGAACCAGCTGATCGACTATATCCGCGCGACCGTCGTGCATGCGGGCGGCATCACGCATCTGCGCCGGATCGCGTCGCTCGCGGACCTGTACCAGGTGCGGACGGGCTGCCACGGTGCGACCGACCTGTCGCCGGTGGCGATGGCGGCGGCGCTGCACTTTGGGCTGTCGGTGCCCAATTTCGGCGTGCAGGAGCATATGCCGCATACCGAAGAGACCGATGCGGTCTTCCCGCATGCGTACAGCTTCGACGATGGCATGATGCATCCGGGGGAGGCGCCGGGGCTCGGCGTCGACATCGACGAGGAGCTTGCCGCGACCTACGATTACAAGCGCGCCTACCTCCCCGTCGCGCGTCTCGAGGATGGCACGCTGTGCAGCTGGTGAACTCGGCCACGCCAGCAACCGAGAAACCCCGCGGGAAGGTGCGGTGGATCGTCTGTGCGCTGCTCTTCGCCGCGGTCGCGCTGAGTTATATCGACCGGCTCGTGCTGCCGGTGCTGAAGCCCGAACTCCAGGCGCGCTACGACTGGAGCGAGCAGGGCTATGCCGATCTCGCGATCGCGTTCCAGGCGGCGTACGGCATCGCCTATGTGCTGTTCGGGCGGTTCGTCGACCGGGTCGGCGCGAAGATCGGCTATGCGGTCGCGGTGACGCTGTGGACGATCGGTCATGTCGCGCACGCGCTGTTCACGAGCGCCGGCATGATGATCTTCGCGCGCATCCCGCTCGCGATCGGTGAGGCCGGCGCGTTCCCCGCCGCTTTGGCCGCCGCGAACGAATGGTTTCCGCAACGCGAGCGTGCGCTGGCGATCGGTATCTTCAACGCGGGCTCGAACGTCGGCGCGATCCTCACGCCGTTGATCGTGCCGGTGATCGCGGTGACGTTCGGCTGGCGTATGGCGTTCATCGCGACCGGCGCGCTGACGGTGATCTGGCTGGTCGCCTGGCTCGCCTTCTACCGATCGCCGCGCAAGCATCCGCGCATCACGCCCGAGGAACTGGCGTGGATCGAGGCCGATCCCGTCCCGGCCGCGAAGCCGGTCCGCTGGCGTACGCTGCTGCGGCTGCGGCAGACCTGGGCGTATATGCTCGGTCGGTTCCTGATCGATCCGGTGTGGTGGACCTTCCTGTTCTGGCTGCCCGACTTCTTCAACCGGCAATACGGCGTGAAGATGCTCGATTTCGGTCCGCCGCTGGTCGCCGTGTACGTGCTGGCCGATGTCGGATCGGTCGCGGGCGGCTGGTTCTCGTCGCGGCTGCTGGCACGCGGCCAGACGCCGAACCGTGCGCGCAAGACCGCGTTGTTCGCCTGCGCGTTGTTCGCCCTGCCGATCATCTTTGCCGCACAGGCACCGGGATTGTGGTGGGCGGTCGCGGCGATCGGCCTGGCGTGTGCGTGTCACCAGGGCTTCTCCGCCAATGTGTACGCGATCCCCGGTGACCTGTTCCCGCGCGGCATGGGTGGATCGGTAATCGGTCTCGGCGGGTTGGCGGGCGCGTGCGGCGGGATGCTGATGGCGAAGTTCGCGGGCACGATCCTGGCGGGTGTCGGTAGCTATGGGCCGATCTTCGTGGTGGCTGGCTGTGCCTATTTCGTCGCGCTGCTGGTGATCCACCTGCTCGTACCGCAGTATACGCCCGTCGATCCGGAACGCCTTGCCTGAGCCCGCGCGACCCGGCCTGATCGTGCGGTGACCGCGAGGGGGCCGGGAGTGTGGCGAAATCTATCGCGGAACGGTCGAATGGCGCGACCGGTTCTTGGCTCTTATGCGCGCACGATCCGTCAGGCACGTTTGAAGTAAACCGCGAGGTCTTCAACCGGGCCGATGCCGCGGCGCCGCAATTGTCGGTCGACGGTCTGCGCGGGGTCGCCGCTCGCTGGAGCGCCCCGTCGTGCGCGATCGCCACGCGCCACGCGTCGCGGTCGTCAAGCGCGTGCGAGTGGCGGTTCGGACCATGACGTGCGGCCGGTTTCCAGTCTTCCGGCGATGCGGCGGCGGAAGGCGGGATCGGCGGGATCGGTGACGAGGATATCGTACCAGCCGCCGGTCTCGGCGAGCGACAACGGATGAGGCCGCCCGTCGCCACGCCAGCCGCGATGCGCGCCGGTATGGCGCAGCGATACCGCCTTCAGGCCCGGCGGAACCGTCACCGAAAGCGTTTCGCGCGCCGGATCCAGCCGCCACGACACGGCCTTGGCGGTCTTCTGCCCGGCGAAGTGGCGATGAAAGCCGTTCGGGCCGAGCAGCCACAGATCGTAGCGCGCTTCGTCGTCGAGAGGCCATGTCGCGGCGATGCGATCACCGGCGGCGAGCGTGTAGCGCCGTGGGATACGATCGAGCCGGTGGCGATCGTAGACGTGGACGACCGCCGGCGCGCCGCGGCAGGCGAGGTCGAGTGTGATGCCCGTCGCGTCGATCCGCGCGA
Source organism: Sphingomonas sp. PP-F2F-G114-C0414 (assembly GCF_003688595.1). GTDB lineage: Bacteria > Pseudomonadota > Alphaproteobacteria > Sphingomonadales > Sphingomonadaceae > Sphingomonas. The sequence goes on along the minus strand of NZ_RCWT01000012.1, from coordinate 31,694 downwards.
TTGTCGCGTCCAGATCATAAGGGAGCGCGCGGGAGGGCCGGATACCCGGCTCCTGCGGCGGGCGCGCACCGGCCGCGGGCGCGCGCGGATCGGGTTGCCCCTTCAGGGCGGCGGCGCGTGCGGCTGTCGCGCGCGGGTCGGGCAGCGGGGCAGGGGCTGCGCCGTTGGCGCGCGCGAAGTCGAACGCGGAGGTGAGGTCGCCGCACACCGCACGGCGCCACGCCGAGATGTTGGGCTCCGCCACGCCGAAGCGCGTTTCGAGGAAGCGGATCACCGAGGTGTGGTCGAACACCTGCGAATTGACCCAGCCGCCGCGGCTCCATGGTGAGACGACATAGCACGGCACGCGCGGACCCAGACCATAGGGCCGGCCGCGACATTCGGGTGTATCGGCCTTCGCCTCGCCGGGGCTGGCGACATGATGATAGTCGGCGGCCGTGGCGATGCTCGATGCGCCCGCGAAACCGCCCGGCGCGCCGGCGTCGGGCGAGGGCGGGGCGGGCGGCGGCACGTGATCGAAGAAGCCGTCATTCTCGTCGAACATCACGAACAGCGCGGTCCGTGCCCAGATTTTCGGATCGGCGGTCAGCGCATCGAGCACCGCGGCGGTATAGGCGGCACCCTGCGCCGGGCTTGACGGGCCGGGATGCTCGGAGCCGGCCGCATTCGCGATGATCCACGACACCTGCGGCAGCGTCCCGCCGACGACATCGGCGCGCAACCGGTCGAGCCCGTGCGTGGTCATCGCGCGGTCGTGCAGCGCCGAGCCGGGCGCGGCACCCCGATAGGCGGCGAACCCGGCCAGTGGGTTGTCGGTGAAATTGTCCGCCATGTCCTGATAGATCCGCCAGTCGATGCCGGCGGCCTGCAATCGCTCGGGATAGGTGGTCCAGCGATAGCCCTCGGGCCAGCCGCCATCGGCGGGCAGGCTGTCGTGCGAATTGCCGATCGCCGGGCCACCGTGCGTGCCGGCGGGGTCGTTGGTGCCGGTCCACAGCATGATGCGGTTGGTGTTGGTGCCGGTCTGGATCGCCGCGTGATACGCGTCGCAGATCGTGAATGCCTCGGCGAGCGCGAACTGGAAGGGCAGGTCGGCGCGCGCGTAATGGCCGAGCGAGCGTTCGGTCTTCGCCGCGGGCCAGCGCGCCATCCGGCCGTGATCCCACGCCGCCTGCGCGTCGGGCCAGGTATGCGGCGTGCCCGCCATCCGCATCAGCGCGAAATGCTCCTCGGTCGACAGATGGAACGGGGCGACGTGGCGGCCGTCCGCCGTTTCCTGAGACCAGATGTCACGGTTCTCCGGCAGCGGAATGGGTAGTGGATCGGCAAAGCCACGGACACCGCGCAAGGTGCCGAAATAATGATCGAAGCCGCGATTTTCCTGCATCAGGATCACGACATGATCGACATCGGCGATCGTGCCGGTGCGGACGTCGGCGGGGATCGCGAGCGCCCGCCCGATCGCGCTCGAGACGGTACCGGGCAGCACGCCCGTCGTGGCGGCGGCAAGCCCGGCGCCGATCAGCGTCCGGCGGGTGGGATGGTCGATCATCGTGGCTCCATCATCAGGTCGAGCCCGGCGAGCGCCGAGTCTTCGCGGACCCGCGCCGAATAGCGCAGCGCGGGCCTTCACGCGACGATAACGGCGGCTGATATGCTCAAACACTGAGAGCCGCTTCGCCGCACTTTAAGGCGGTGTCGCGGGGAGCGATTGGAAAGCCGAAGACGCAGGCGAAGTCCATCGGCGCAGTCACTTATGTCCCGACTAGCAAGCCGAACGTTCCCAGACATCGCGGCCGTCGTGATCGCAAAAGCGAGACGGCGCTCCGGCCGGAAAACGACCTAATTTCGGTTAAGATGATTTACTCGGCAAATGGCGTCGCGTTGCGCAACCTTCAAACTGAACGATGCGTTAACAGCCGACGGTATCGGTCTGTCTTGAAGACATTTGCATTGGGGTTAATTTCTATTGTTTATTATGGCGATCGCCCTCGGTGGATGTTTGAAGGGGCCGCCGATCGAGTTTGGCCTTACCGAGGACACCGGCGGACATATCACCTACACGCTGGGGGCAGCGCTGGCGTTGTCGGCTCGCGATGATGTCGACTCGGTGGAGATCGTCACGCGACTGATCGAAGACGATGACCTAGGCGTCGCCTACGCCGTGCCGTACGAGCCGGTGTCGGCAAAGCTCGGGATTCGGCGCATCGCGACTGCGAACCGTCGCTATCTCGGCAAGGGGACCGGCGCTGCCGATCGCCCGGCCTTCGCGCAGGCGTTGATCGACCATATCGAGACGCTCGAACTGCGGCCCGATGTGATCCACGCGCACTTCGCCGACGCTGCCGACGTCGCCATGCTGGTCCGCGAGCGTTTCGGCATCCCCTTCATCTATACTGCGCATTCGCTCGGCATCGAGAAGGCAGGGTGTTCGTCAGGCTCGAACCGGACGCTGGCGCCGCGGATCGCCGAAGAGGATCGGGCGATCGCCGCCGCCGACGCGATCATCGCGTCCTCGCGCGACGAGGCCGAACGGCAGTTGATGCTGTATCCATCGGCGTGTCCGGCGAAGATCCACTGCGTGCCGCCCGGCGCGGGCCTCGCCGATAGCGCACCGGCAGACCCGACCAGAGCGAGGGCCTTGATCGCGCCGTTCCTGCGGGCACCCGACAAGCCGATTATCCTCGCCATCGCGCGTCCCGTCGCCAAGAAGAACCTGGTCGGGCTGATCGATCTGTTCGCGTCCGACGCGCGGCTCCGCGATCGCGCCAATCTCGTCATCGTCGCCGGGCTGCGCGACGGGCCCGACACGGGTGAGGACGAACAGCGGGCGGTCATCGGTGGGCTGCTGGCCGGGCTCGACAGGCACGACCTCTACGGGACGCTCGCCTTGCCCAAGCGCCATACCGCGGGCGATGTCGCCTCGCTCTATGCGCTTGCGCAGGAAACGGGCGGCGTCTTCGTCAATCCCGCGTTGACCGAACCCTATGGTCTGACGCTGACCGAAGCAGCGCTGCACGGTTTGCCGGTAGTCGCGACCTGCCATGGCGGTCCCGCGGACATCGTCGCACGACTAGGGCACGGGTCGGTCGCGGACCCGCGCGATCACGCCGGTTTTGCCGCCGCGATCAACGCGCTGCTCGACGATCGGATCGCCTGGAAGCGTGCCTCCCGAGCCGGGCGGGTCAACGCCCGGATGCTCGACTGGAACGGCTATGCCGCGCGCTTCGTCGCGATCGTCGATGGTCTTCGCGCGATCCGGACGGTGAAGCCGCGACCGTCGCGGCTGCTGCTGTGCGATATCGACAACACGCTGACCGGATGCACGGTCGGCGCGCTCAGCATGGCGGCGTATCTGAAGACGCAGCCGAACCTCGCCTTCGGGGTCGCGACCGGGCGGTCGTTGCAGGAAGCGGAGCGGTTGCTCGGGGAATGGGGGCAGCCTGCACCCGCGGTCCTCGTCACGTCGGTCGGTGCCGAGATCTATTGGCGCGATGGTGCGCGGCTGATCGCCGATGCCGACTATAGCGCCCATATCGATTCAGGCTGGAATGCCGATGCGGTCGACCGGCGAGTCTGCGGGTTGGCGGGCGTCGAGCGTCAGCCGGCGGTCGAGCAGCGACGTCACAAGCGCAGCTATTTCGCCGAAGAGCCTGCGGTGGTCGCGGCCATCCGTGCGGCGGTGGCCGATCTTCCGGTACGCGTCATCCACAGCCATGGCCGCCTGCTCGACATCGTCCCCGAGCGCGCGGGCAAGGGCGCGGCGATGACGTGGGTCGCAGGCAAGCTGGGGATCGCGCGCGATCATGTCTATGCCGCGGGCGACAGCGGTAACGATCTCGACATGCTCTCGATCTGCCGCAACGGCATTCTCGTCGCCAATCACAGCAGCGAGCTTGCCGGGCTGGTCGGACGCCCCACCATCTATCTCGCGCGGGGTGCGCATGCCGCGGGTATCGTCGAGGGCATGCGTGCCTTCGCGATGGAACGCGCGGCATGACGCGGCCGATCGGGTATTTCGTCCACCATCAGGGGCGCGGCCACGCCGAGCGCGCAGCGGCGATCGTCAACGCGTTGCCTTCCGACCGGCCGGTGGTGCTGTTCTCGGCGCGTGCCGACATCTTCCCGCCGCTCGCGTCGAACGTGACGATCCGCACGATCCCGTCGCTGTTCGAAGTGACGGGCGACGAGCCGATCGGGCTGGCGAATGTCCGCACGCCGTCCAGCCTTCACTGCGCGCCGCTCGGGTGGAAGAGCATCACGCATGCGGTCGCGACGATCGCGACTTGGTTCGACGCGGCCCGCCCTGCGCTGTTCGTCACCGACGTCTCGGCGGAACTCGCGCTGCTGGCACGGATCGCGTCGGTCCCGTGCGTCAGTGTCCTCCAGCACGGCGACCGCAGCGATGCCGGGCACATGGCGGCGTATGAATCCGCGCTGGGCATATTGGCGCCCTATTCGGCATCGCTCGAGCAACCGGGGCGGCCGGACTGGATGCTCGCCAAGACGCATTACGCCCCCGGCGTCGGGGTGGAGATCGACTCGATCGACCGGAGCGCTGCACGGACCGCGCTCGGCCTGCCGCTCGCCGCCGAGATCGTCGTCGTCGTCGCTGGCGGTGGTGGCAATGGTACGCCCGCGACGCCGCTCACGCTGGGCGCGCGCGCCGAACCGGACGCGCTCTGGCTGACAATCGGCGCGGTCGAGCAGGAGTGGCACGCAACGGCGCCCGGCAACCTGCGGCATCTTGGGTGGGTCGACACGCCGGCGCTGTATATCGCGGCGGCAGACCGGGTCGTATCGTCGGCGGGCAATACGACGGTGCACATGATCGCGGCGATCGGCCGGCCATGGATCGTCGTTCCCGAATGGCGCTATTTCGACGAACAGCTCTGGAAGGCGCGTACGCTCGACCAAGCCGGGGCGGCGACCATGCTCGAGCATTGGCCCTCGCATGCCGGCGCGTGGATGGACGCCTGGGCCCGTGCAGCGACGCTCGACCTGTCCCGTCAACACGCGCTCTATGCCGCTAATGCCGCACGGGACGCGGCATCGTGGCTCGCCAAGGTCGCGGACGATGCCTGGGCGCAGCCGGTCGTTGCGCTGCCTCTCGACCCTGCATCTGCCTCAACTGAACTTGCACCCTCTACCCACCATGTGAAAGCCTGACATGACCGTCTCGATCTGTACCCTCGCGCATGGCCGTGCGGCCCACCTCGCCAATGTCGTCCGGGCGCTCGACATGCAGACGACGGTGCCCGACGAGCTCGTGATCGCGGTGATGCAGGCCGACGCGTACGACCTGCCCGAGACGCGGTTTCCGATCCGGCAGATCATGATCGGCGCCGACGGCATCCCCTTGGCCGCGGCACGCAATGCGGCGGCGCGGGCGGCGCAGGGCGAACAACTGATCTTCCTCGACGTCGACTGCATCCCCGCACCATCGCTCGTCGCGGACTATCTGGCGCAGCTGCGGGCGGTCGATGCGGTGCTGATGGGGGAGGTGCTGTACCTGCCATCGGGTGCGACCGCGGAGGGGCTCGATTTCGCGCGGTTCGCCGCGCTCGGCGTCAAGCATTCCGAGCGGGCAGGGCCTCCGGTCGAGGCCCTGGGCGACTGCACCGACTATCGCTGTTTCTGGTCGCTCAACTTCGCGATGCGGCGCGCGACGTTTCTCGCACTCGGTGGGTTCGACGAGCGCTATGTCGGCTATGGCGGCGAGGACACCGATTTCGGCCGGGTCGCGATGACCGCGGGCATCCCGATCCACTGGGTACGCGGCGCGCGCGTCTATCACCAATATCATCCGCACCACATGCCCCCGGTCCATCATGTCGACAGCGTGATCGCCAACGCCGCGCGCTTTCGCGACAAATGGGGGCATTTCACCATGGAGCATTGGCTGAAGGCCTTCACGCTCATGGGATTGATAACGCTGCGCGAAGGCGAGCATGTGCGGCTGCGCACCGTGTCCGAGGAGGATCTCGCCCTGACCCGGCAACAGGTCGACCAGCCCTATGCGAGTACCTCCGTGGTGCTCGCGCAACTCGAGGCGCGGGCGCCAGCGATCGCGGCCGCATAGGCGCGTTCATAGCCCTCGACCATCGCGGTCAGCGAGAACAGCTGGGTCACACGGTCGCGGCATGCAGCGCGCGGGATCGCGACAGCACGGTCGATCGCCAGCGCGAGCGAGCCGGCGTCGGTCGCGAGCGCGCCGCAATCGCCTACCACCTCGCGCATCGCGCCGCGATCCAGCGCGGCAACGGGCACGCCGCATGCCAGCGCCTCGGCGGCGATCAGCCCGAACGGCTCGTCCCACATCGGCGTCGATAGCAATACCGATGCCGTGCCGATCGCCTCGACCAGCGCGTCGCCGCCGAGATGGCCGCGATAGACGCGGGCGTGATCGAGCAGCGGTGCCACCCGGTCGGTGAAATAATCCATGCAGTCGATCGGCCCGACCACGTCCAGCTCGATCCCGGCCAGAGTCGCCGCTTCGAGTGCGACCGCGGTGCCCTTGTTCGGGGTGATGCGACCCGCCCAGATCGCCCTGCCATCGCCGACGGCGTGAAACCGCCACCGAGCCGTATCGATGCCGTTGTGAACCACCGACACGGTGGCCGGCGGCGTCGTCCACCATGTTGCGAGATGCGCGTGCGACGTCACGGTCTGCCGCAACCAGTCCGCGCTGGTATCCGCGACCGCGTTCGCCAGGCCGGCAAACGGGGGCACGTGGAGCGACGTCACCATTGCCGTGCGGTCGCGCTTCGCCAGGACATGCAGCGTCGGGTGCATCGTGTTGTTGTGGACGATGTCGTACGCGCCCGCGCCGATCGCCTCCCAGGCCCGCCCGAACGCCGCATCCTGGAACGCGGTCAGTTGCGGCGTGCCGTGCCACTGCGCCCAGGGCAGGACCGCTTCATAGTGGCGCTCGGCGATCGGGTGCAGAGGCAGCGTCGGGTCGCTGTCGCCGCTGGCGAACAGCGTGACGTCGTGCCCGCGCGCCACCAGCGCGGTGACCAGCTGATGGCAATGCGCTTCCATGCCCCCCATGAACGGCATAGCGATCGGATGCCGCAGATGGGCGATGACGGCGATCCGCAAGGGGGCGTGGCGATGGGCCGCCTCGACCGAACCGTCATCGGTGGTCGTCGTGCTGCTGTCGAAGTCGTGGAGTGTCATAGCGGAGGAACCCACGACCGAAAGGATTGTGCCCGGACGTCGAGCGCGCGCTCGAACCGACTTGTCTGGAACCCTCGAATAAGACACCGGGCCGACGTCAAGCAGCCAGTGCCACGCGGGACCTATTTGCGGCCAGCTAGGAAGGCGTTGGGCTTGTGCGGTCACCGCGCTGCTCATCACTGTCGACCGCACTGCGCGTTCGACGCAAGTTTGCTGCCCGTAGCAATATCCCCGCTCATGTTTTGTCCCGAATTCGAAGCCGATGACGGTTGGTTCTAGGGGACCTGTGGGAGTATGTTCGAAAACGCACGCTAAGCTTGCGGGCGGCCTGTTTGGTAGCCTGTTGCAGCGTAATCATGCTGACGATCAATGGTCGCCGGCAGGACATGTCCTACTATCACCGCTGGTCTTGCTCGTGGATGGAACTGCGATAGACTTTTACGATGCGACCCCCGAACTCGAACCCGCATCAAAACCAGCCGGCGACCAAGGCCGCATGGTCGGCCATTGCAGCGGACGATTCCGCGTCTTTGCCAGGCGACGCGCTAGTTTCCGCACAGGCAAGGCTGGGTGCTTGGGCCCTCTATCTCGGTCTGTTGGCAAGCGTGGCCATGCTGATCCTTGGTGCGATCTTCGAGATCGGTCCGTTCGCCTGGAGCGAGGGGCTCGTCAATCGTCTGTTCGGGCACGATAGCGTCACGGTGGCCGGGCTCCCCGTGGTCGCGCTGACCTTGTGGTTGCCGCATGCGGTCCTGCGGCGGCTTCCCCGCCGTCCGGAACGCTCGTTTCTGTGCGGCATGCAGGACGCGCTCGATCCGAAACGCAATCCAAACTGGCGGTCGCGCTTGCCCACCACCACGCAGAAAGCGCGGTCCTTGCGCCGCAACCGCGCAGGTGCGCTTCTGGCGGCGGGGGTTTTCGCCCTAGCCGCTACGGCGGGCTATGTCCTCTTCGGCCGGACGCCACCCGACGCGGGCAAGCCGTTGCCAAGGCTGACGATAGCGGCACTCGCCAGCAAAGGTGAGGGCGAGATGCCACGCTATGCACGGCTAGCCGACGCGCTGCCGGGTTACGATCAGGCATGGCTACGGCGCTGGAATACGCGAACGAGCAGCTACGAGGACTATTACCTGCCGCTTCGCGCGCCCGGCCAATCCCCGACCGATCCGGTCACCGTCATGATGCTGGCAAGCTATCCCGCCAGCGGAGCCGGGCCCGGGGCCGATCCGCCGGTCCCGCCGATCGACGGAGCACTTTCGATGGCGCGCCTGCCGACGTGGATGCGCTCCAGGATGCGGGAGCACGGCTTGGAACTGGCCGAGAATGCGGTGTTGCTGCGGCGCATGGCGCTGGAGGGGCGTATGCCCGCCGCGGACGATGTCGGCCAGGTATTGTCGGTTATTTTTGGCGGTACGCTGACCCTCTGCTGCCTGATGATGGCCTGGCTGTGGACGCGTGCGCTGCGCGCGATGCAGCCTGAGCGGTGAACGCCGCTACGCCGGCGCGACAATCGGCACCTCTGTCAGAGCAGCGGGCAGCGGGGCCGTGTCTACTTCGCGGCTCACCTTGATCACGCCGAGCTACGCGGAGATGCGCAAGGTTGCAGTACGACAGCGCCGTCGACCTCGACGTTGCTTTCCTCCACGATCGGCAAGCGCGCCGTACCCATGCCGTCGGCCGTTCGCGGCGAGCGCGGTCGGCAGAAACGATGTCATTTCGGGAACCAAGGTACCGATCAGTATGCACTGATGGTGGTGCCCAAGGATATTTCTCTCGAGGTCGCGATGATTCGCACGAACCACTTCCGATTGACGAACAGCGACGTCCAATTCAATATCTTCAACAGCGGTCGAGACCGCCGGGGGTATCATGATCAAGTTTTCGTCTTCGTCGAAGCGCACGACGCCGGGGCGCAAGCTCGCCATGACCATCCTGCTGGGGCTGCTGCTGTCCATACCGCTTTTCGCCACCTACCTGCTGGTCTACGACCGCGAGAGCCAGTCGCAGGTCGCGCGCACGTCGATCGTCGAGGGTTGGGGTGGCCCGCAGCGCATCGCCGGGCCGTTCCTGGTCATTCCGTTCAGCCGCGTGGTGACGCGCGATGCGGTCGAAAGCGGGCGCACCGTCCGACGGACCGATCGTGAGGACAAACTGTTGTTCGTCGCGCCGACGCGCTCGGCGATCCGCACGAGGATCGATGCGGAACGGCGGCATCGCTCGATCTACGAAGCGGTGGTCTATCGCTCGCGCGTCCAGATCGCCGGCCAGTTTCGCCTGCCCGACTTCGCGACACTGAACATCCCGCCGGACAGCCTGCGCCTGGCGGATGCGGAGATCCGCGTCGGGATCGGCAACGCCAAGGGACTGGCGGGGTCGCGGCCGGCGATCCGCGTCGACGGCCGGACGCTACCGTTGATCCCGGGGGCCAGCCTGGCGACGACGAGCGGCAGCGGCTTCACCGGGCGGGGGCCGATCGCGGCAGGCGTCGGGGTAGCAAACGCGGCGTTGATGTTCGATGTCGCGTTCGATCTGCGTGGCAGCGACGAACTCTCGTTCCTGCCCTCTGCCGAACAGACCAGCATCGACGCGATCTCCGCCTGGCCGCACCCGTCGTTCACCGGGGCCTTCCTGCCGAACCGGACACCAGGAGCATCGGCGTTTCCGGCGAACTGGCAGATCGGCAATCTTGCGCTGAACCGGCCGGTCGTGACGATCGGCGAGCAGGAGATGGGGGCGGACGAAGCGGTGACGATCGGGCTGCTCGATCCGATCAATCTCTATTCTCAGGTCAATCGCTCGACCAAATACGGCTTCATGTTCATCGGCTTTACATTCCTCGCACTGCTGATGTTCGACATCATCGGCGGCGCGCCGGTGCCGGGTGTCGCCTATCTGTTGATCGGTGCCGGACTGGTGCTGTTCTTCATTCTGCTGCTGGCACTCGCTGAAGTGATCGGGTTCCTCGGCGCCTATCTGGTCGCCAGCCTCGCGGTCGTCGCGCTGATCAGCAGCTATTCCGCGGCGATCCTGCACAGCTGGCGGCGCGCGGGCGTGGTCGCGGCGCTGCTCGCCGGGCTCTACGCGGTCCTTTACGTTCTGCTCAGCCTCGAAGCCTATTCGCTGCTGATCGGCTCGGGCATGCTGTTCGCTGCGCTGGCGGGCGTGATGTACGCCACCCGTCGGATCGACTGGGGTGGCGTCGCGGCATCCGACGAAGAGGATGCCGCGCTCGGCTAGACGATAGGTCTCAACGCTGCGATTCCGCAAATTCCAGGGCGTCGCCGATCGTGTCCAGCGTCGGCATCGGACGCGCGGGCAGGGTCTTCCAGCGGACCTTGCCGGGAGTCTCGTCCTCGATCGTGCCGGTCGTCACCTTGGCCCGGTGGGTCAGATAATTCGCGCTGAACAATTCGGTCTCGCCACTGCCGCGGTGGGTGTAGTCGCGGTCGAAGCCGACGAGCCGGAAGTGTGCGCCGTCCCAGCGGAACGACAGGGTGTTGGTGCTGGTCCCCCAGCCGCCCATGCTGCGCCAGACACCCAGCCGAAGACGGATTATGCCAGCGCTAACCGTCAGGCCGTCCTCGCCAAGCGGATCGTCCATATACGGATCTTCCAACCGCGGGATGACCGCGGCGTTGACGACCCGCAGCGTGTATCCGGCCGGAGCACCAACCGCAGCGATCAGCACGCGCGGGTTGGTATCGAGCGGCCCTGCTCCGTGATCATTACCGATCACGCAACGTTTGTCCGCGCCCCTCAGCACCGCGACGATATCGGGACGGCCGTCCTTGTCGAGATCGGCCCGCACGGATCGTTCCACCTTCCACCCGGGCGGGGCGAAGCCAGCTGCGGAGGCGGCGACACGTCCCGGTTTCGGTAACGCGGGCAGCGTCATCGGCGGAATTTCCAGCGCCTCGCCGGGCGAGGACGGTTGGGTTACAGCGATGCAGATAGCAGCGGCAGCAAGAGCAGGCATTGTCGCGTATCCTGTCGACGGGGGGGGCATACGGGCGGCGGTTTGAGCGCGAGCAGGCGTTCGACCCAAATTACCAACTTCCGCAGCCTACAGCCGCGCCGACGGGATCAGAAGCACGCGCTGGGGACTGCGGCAAACAATTCGCGGTGGCAGAACCCATCGGCGAGGCTGGCACCTGAGTCCGACGAGCCGATCATCACCGACTTACTGACGGGCAGATAACCACGGTCGGCATCGAGCCGTTTTGCAGAACGGCGCAGGCTTGGCGTATACAGCGGCATACCCCGTGACCGAGTCACGCACGCAAACAGAAAGACCGCTGTGGCAATGCGTCTGCGCCTTCTATTGGGTAAGCGCCACGAGGCCGGCGCCGAGGATGGTTTTGGCAAAGCCTATTCGAGGATCTGCAGTTCCTGTTCAGGTTCCTGCAATGTCGGCGGCGTATCGTTGTCTGGCGTCGTCCGTCCACGAACGAAGCCGCCATTGTCGCCGCGCACCCCGTCTTTGGGAGGTTCGGCGATGCTACTGTCGCAGTGGCGGATGTCGACGGGGCAAGATGGATCGTGCGCGAAAACGATTTTTACGGCTGGCCCGACCCGCCGCGCTACGCCTTTTTCGCGGTCGAGGGCGATCGGATCACTGCAACCGGCGGCTTTACGGTTTCGATGAAGGCGTGGTCCTATCCCTGCGCGGATAGGACGGCTCATACGGTCGTGTAGAACGCCGCACCGTCATCATCGTCGGCGCGCTGAAGCGCGCACACGCCCCTTGCGGTCGATCACGGCCCAACGTCCGCCGCCCATAGTGGAATGTTCGTCGTCGAGCCTTTGCTCCTTGCATCCGGTGCAGACCTCGGCCCGACCATGATCGAACGGATAGCCCCAGTCGTATCCGGTCACGATAACGGGACGCAGGGCGCGATCATAATAGATGAGCTTGCCGTGGCGAAGTCCGCGTACCAGCCCTTCCCTGAAATAGTCCGGGCCGTTGTCGAGGATGAATACGCTCACGGCTCGCCCGTCGCGCCTGACATAGGCGATCCCGCCGCCGGTTCCGGCACCGCCTATCCGGATCTCCGCCAGGCCGCCTTCGAAGGTCATCCGGGCGAGATGTGCGGGGTCTATATGCGGGACGTCATCCTCGATCCGTGCGCAGGGTCCGTGTGGTTCCAACTCGCCGCCCCGCGCCACATAGGCGCAATCTAGCGGAAAGGCCGCTGCTGGCGGGGAGGCCGCAAGCAGCGTCACGGCGAATACGGCGATCACGATACCCGGTCTTCCGGCGCGACCTGCGGATCGTTCTTGCACCGGACGATAATCATACGGGAACTTCCCTGCCGTTTGAAACGTGTCCGAACATCGATACCGCCCGCCGTTACAGTCGTTCGTGCCGATATGCCGCATTGACCCAAGATAAGCGACCGCGCCATGGTGACGTAATGCGCGACGCCTTCATCACTCGCACGGCCCAGTTCCTGCCTGGGCCCCCGATCAGCAACGCGGCGATGGGCGATCATATCGGCCACCTGTCCCCACAATCGGATCGCCTGGGACGGCTGGTTCTGCGGCAGAACCGCATTCGCACCCGCCATTATGCGATCCGGCCCGACGGGACCACCGACTGGACGCTGGCGACTCTTGCTGCGGAGGCGGTTCGCGCGCTGCTGGCGGATGCGGAGATCGACCGGCGGGAGATCGGCTATCTCGCTACCGCGACGACGCAGAACGATCTCCTGGTGCCCGGGCTGGCAAGCGGGGTCCACGTCGCGTCGGGTCTGCCGCCGCTGGAAATCGCGAGCCTGCAGAGCGTTTGCGCAAGCGCGATGATGGCACTGAAATCGACCGCGCTGCAGATCCGTGCGGGCGAGCACCGCGCCGGTATTGCCGTCGGTGCCGAATTTGCCAGCCGCTATTTTCGCCCCGGCCAATATCGCGGTACCGCTACGCTGGGCGAAGACGGCACGCTGCCTGCCGACGCCGAATTCCTGCGCTGGACCTTGAGCGACGGCGCGGCTGCGCTGGTCGTCGAGGACCGGCCGGCACAGAGCGGCCTGTCGCTACGCATCGACTGGATATCGGTGCGCTCCTTCGCCGATCGTTTCGGCCCGTGCATGACCGGTGGCAGCGCGCCCGGCCCGGGCGGCGCGGTCCTGCCGTGGAGCCTGCACGATGGCGCCGAGGCCGCCGCGCGCGCCGGCGCGTTTCAGTTGCGACAGGATGTCGACACACTGCACCGGATGCTGCCGGTATGGCTGGGCGAATTGATGCGGCTGGTCGACGAAGGCAAGGTCGACACGGGTAAGGTCGATTGGTTCCTGTGCCATTTCTCCGCGCATTCGTTGCGCGAGGAGATGGTCCGGCTGGCCGAGCGGGCAGGGTGCATGATTCCCGAGGACCGGTGGTTCACCAACCTCTACGACAAGGGCAATGTCGGCGCGGCGGCGTTGTTCCTGTTGCTCGACGACCTGATGCGCTCGGGGCGACTCGTACCCGGTCAACGAATCCTGTGCGCCGTACCCGAAAGCGGCCAGTGCGTGATGGCGTATGCGGCGTTGACCGTGGTGGAGGGGGAAAGATGAGCATGACCGACCAGATCGAGGCGAGCAACCGCGGCCTTGCGCGCGTATGGATAGAATTCGAAAGCGCGCTGATCCAGGTGCCGGTGATCGCGCGTCTGACCGGTGGGCGCCTGCGCCTCGAGGAGTATCGCAGCCTGCTGCGCAACCTGCGTCAACAGGTGGTGGAGGGTGGCCGCTGGATCAGTCGCGCCGCGTCCAGCTTCGGTCCGGCGCACGAGGACCTGCGGGCGATGTTCATCACCCATGCCGCCGCCGAGCATCGCGATTATCGCCTGCTCGAACAGAATTACGTGGTCGCCGGTGGCACGCTCGAGGAGATCCGGTCGGCGCCCAAGAATATCGGGACCGAGGCACTGAGCGCGTTCATGTATCAGGCGGCATCGCAACCCGACCCGGTCGGTCTTCTGGGCGCGATGTTCATCATCGAAAGCCTGGGCAATCGTCTGGCCGGACCGTGGGCGGACAAGCTTGCCGCACAGCTCGACCTCGCGCCCGATGCGCTGACGTTCCTGCGGTATCATGGCGAGAACGACGTCGCGCATATGGCCGAGTTCGACCACGCTCTGACGTTGGCGGTGGAGTCTGGCGGCGAGGCGGCATCCGCGGCGATCGTCCGCCATGCGCAAATCGTGGCGCGGCTGTACCGGCTCCAGCTCGAGGAACTGGACAATGGCTGAGTATGCCGTCCCCGGCCATGATCCGAACGATCCCGACCCATGGCTGGCGCTGGCGCTGGACCGCTCGCTGCCGTTCGAGCCTATAGCCAAGGCGGCCTTGATCCGGGACCAATCCTCGCGCTGTCGCCAGTTCCTGCTTCCGCTGGTGCGGCCGTTCGCGCGGCTGACGATCATCCTCGCGCAGCTGGTCCACACGATCAGCCCGCGCTGGCCCCATGCGCCCAGGTTCCTGCACCGGTCGATCGCACTGGGCATGAAGCATTTCCTGTCGCGCGACGCCAATCTGCTGATCCTGCGTCACTTCCACCTTGGTGCGCAGGTCCTGCGGTTCATCTCGGACAATGCCACGCCCGGCTTCCATCCGCCGCTGAAACCCATGACGCCGCGCCGGATCGACGATGTGCGCGAGGACCTGTTCCTCAATCACGATCTTAACATCTATAATTATCTGATCGGCCTCAACCGTGAGCTAGAGCGGCGCGGCACCAGCGTCGCGCGCGTCGACAGGATTGATTTTTCCGCGATCACTGACGAGATCGTGCTCGATCCGTTGCCCAACGGCCGCCTCAACGTCGTCGATCTGCAAACCGCGATCGAGCTTTACACGCCGGCCTACGCGATGCTGCTGACCGATCGCGATTTCTGGCGTGCCGCCAATTCGCTGCAGCTCGACGAGACGATCGGGCTCTACGTGGCGCGGCTGACGGGGGAGGAAAAGCATCTGGCGATGATCAACAATCGCCACCCGCTTGTGCCCTTCTCGACGTTGGGTGCCGGTTTCCGGCTCGTGATGCACGGACTGTCGACCGAGGTGCTTCACGGCTTTCTGCGTGAACTCAAAGCGCGCCAGCGCGATCAGCCGATGCCGCCTGCGACCACCGCTCCATAAGGCTCCGAGCTTCCGCGTGCCGGGGAAACGGTAAAATACCCACGGCGGCAGGTCCGTTCGGCAACGCTCTCGCCCCAACTCGAACAGACGATCATCATCGCCCCGCTGTCCCCTTCGCGGGCGGCGCTCAACCTCGGTGACAGGGTGCACCGACGGCACCCGCCGATCCAGATGAACGGCTGGTTGGCGGTCTTCGTTATCCCGGCTGCTGCCCGAGCAGGGCAGTCCGCCCTGCTCGTATCGACGCTGCGGCAATCCCGCAAATGGCCTGCGATGCGCCGGCACCGTTAGCAACATGGCATCAGATTGCCGACTGGCGCCGCTACAAATATCGGCTTTGGTTCGATGGATTTCTCCGGCATGATCGATGCCATGGCCCAAACCCCATCTCTCACCTTCCTGCCCGATCCGGACTGCGCTTCGACGACCGGCGTGTCGCGCGTGAGCGTTCGTTTGCGCCTTGCCGCTGCGCTGCTGCTTGCCACGGGGGCCGCTCCGGCCGCCGCGTGGGAACCGGTTGCGCTTCCCAATGCGGTCAAGGCCAAGCTGCCTGCCGGATATATCGTACGCGTGGCGTCCTGCAGTCGTACTTTGGACCCACCGCAGCCGATCTGCATCGTTGTCGTCGCACGGCCTGACGAAGGCGGACAGCCGGGGGCGGCGGTGCGAAAAGCGCCCGCTCGTCCATTGCTGGTCTATCGCCTTTCGGGCGGCGTCGCCAAGCTGATCGACCGTAACGACCGCATCGTGCCGCGGCGCGATGAAGGCGGACAATGCGACCCGGTCGAAGACGCCGGCCATGTCGCGATCAAGGGCCGTTATTTCACGCTCGAGAGCGGGGTCGCGTGCGGCCAACACTGGACGGACTTCACCACGTTCCGTTTCGATACGGCGCTGCGGTCGTTCGTGTGGCAGAACCGTATCTTCGAATCATTACGCCTGAATAGCGACGCTGGACCGAATGCTCAGGCATTGGTCTCCGACGGGCGAAAGGTCACGCGTGCAGACCCGAGGCACCCGATACGACTTGACGCCTATCGTCCGCGATGATCGCTCGATGTCGCGTACCCACCAGATAGGGGCCGCGGCGCCGCCGCAGCGAGCGGCTGCTGTTGCCGTCGTCTTCGGCAAAACCCGGCTTGCCCTCCTTACCTTCGTTGAAGGCAAGGAGTGCCGATCGGGCGAGCCTTGTCGTTCGGCGATACGGTGTGGACGCTCGCCGTCTGCGGCTGTCTGGCTTCGGCGGTGTGCCGCGGCTCGTTCCGGATCGCGACGTCGCCAGCAGCTACGGCGCGCCGTCAACCGGTGATGAGATGGAGGGTGCGGGTGGCGGGGGCGATGGTGACGCCGCGGCCCCAGTCGAAGGCGAAGAAATCCTGTTCGACGCCATCCGCGAAGATCACCCCGCCGTCGTTCATTCGCGAGGTGACCGCGAGCGGCGAACCGGTGAGCTTGCCGGCGCGAAGCGAGGTCGCGGTCGCCACGCTGGGGAAGGGCTCGCGCACGAAGAAGCCGACCGCGCGCTCCTGAGGATCAAGCGGGAGAGCGGCATGCGTGGCCTCCATGATCGAGCGTGCCCAGCCCGTGGCGCCGGTCCCCGACGCAACGATCAGCCCACTCGACGAATGGTCCTCGGCCTGGTCGCCGCACGTGATCCGGTAGCGCGCGGACTGGTGGCTGCGGTGACCGACGAACACCTCGTTCAGCGCCAATAGCCGTTCGCCGGTATCCAGTCGCGCCTCGACCATCGTCCGCTGCTCGGCAGGCGCTGCACCCGCAACGCTCGCAGGCAGCAACGCGGACAGGCGCGCGAGCGGCACGCGCACCAGGACGCCGTCATACAGATCGGGAGCGGGGTTGAGTCCGAGCACGGGCTGCCCGTCGAGATACTTGGCGACGTTGGCGACCAGCCCGTCCTGCCCGACCGCGACGATCACGTCCTCCGGGCCGAACAGGAATCGATCGAGATCGGCACGAGCGACACTGGCCTGGCGCCAGTCGTCGGGGACGAGCGAACGGGCCTTTTGTAGCGTGGCATGGAAGCGGCGGTGCCGATCCTCGATTGCGTCGATGTCCTGGCCCCGCGTCTCCAGAAAGAACTTCGCCTGCCCACGCGTCGCGTGCCGCGCGAGCAGGAGGTCATAGTCGGTCTCGCGCGTGACGAAGACCGCGCGCGGGGCGTTGGTCGCCATCAGCGGGGCAGCGCAGTCTGCGCCGCCGGGGCAGCCGAGGCATTGCGGAATTCGCCGAGCACGGTCGCGAGCAGGTCGGGCGTGATGTTCAGATGCTCGATCGTGTCGAGCTTGCCCGCCAACTCGCGCGCGGCGAGCCCGAGCATAACCCCCGGCGGCAGGTCGCGATAGATCGTCATCCGCGCCTGTTCCGCTTCCGCCTTGGCGCTTTCGACCGTGCGGATACGCTCGGCTTCCGCCCCCGCCTCGACCTGCTGCGCCTCGGCCAGACCGGTTGCGCGGTTGCGTGCGTTCTCGGCCTCCTGTGTGATGAGCAGCATCTCGCGGCGTGCAAGCTCAGTGCGGTTGGCGAGCTCGTTCTCGGCGATCGCACGCTCCTTCTCGACCGCGAGCGCGCGGCGTTCGAACGTCGCCTGATCGGCCTTTTGCTGGAGCGCCTCGAAGGTCGGGGTCTGGAGCGCGCGTTCGAGTTCGCTCGACGGCGCGAGGTTCGTCAGGCGGACCGCGGTAACCGCGATGCCGATTTCGTTCAGCGCGGGATCGTTGGCGAGCGCAGCCTCGAGCTGGTGGCGCAGCGGCTCGGGACCGGCATCGAGCAGCGCCCGCACCGAGCCCTGCGCGAGATATTGCAGCGCTGCCTGGTTGACGAGCCCGGCCAGCCGGGTCTCGATCCGCTGGATCGGTTCGCTCTTGTAGGCACCGGTAAGCAGGCCGAGGCTGAAGTCGACGCGCGAGGCGAGCAGTTCGGGATCGGCGACGTGCCAAGTCAGAGTTCCCTGGATCGCTACGCTCTGGAAATCCTGGCTGCGGCCCTTCACGAATACCGCCATCTCACGGTCGTCCATCGGCAGTTCGGCGATGCTGGCGGTCTCCGGGCGGAACCAGAAGACGAGCCCGCGGCCGCTCTGCTTCACCTTGCCGCTGCGGTAGCGGATCACGTGGTTGCTCGCATCGCTGCGCAATTGGGCCACGAAGCCGAGGTTCTTGATCGAGGCCATGACGGTTACTCCTGTATCGAATGATGACGGAAAAGTTCGGCGGGACGGAACGAGGCACCGGTCTCGCGTTCGCCGGTTGCCACCAGCGTGTTCGTGGCGAGCATGCGGCGGCGAAAGGCGGGCTTGTTGAGCGGTCGCCCGAGGATCGTTTCGTGGACGTCCTGCAGCGCCCGCAGCGTGAAGCGTTCGGGCAAGAGCGCGTAGGCGACATCCGAATAGTCGAGCTTGCCGCGCAGCCGCAGCATCGCGAGCCCAAGCATGTCGGCATGGTCGAACGCCAATGGCAGCGCGTCGCCGTCCTGCGACCGTGCCGCGACCGGGCCACCGGTCTCGCCGGACCACGGGACGACGAGTTCGGCCAGCGTCAGGTCGGGCGCGGCCTTCAGTGCGGCGGCGAAGTGATCGGGCGGAAGTAGCGCGAAATACGCCACGCTGATCACCCGAGTGCGGGGGTCGCGGTCGACCGTGCCGAACGTGTAGAGCTGCTCGACATACGCGTCCGCCATCCGCACTTTCGTCGCGAGTACACGGTGTGCAGCGGCATCGAGACTCTCGTCGATGCGGACGAACCCACCGGGCAGCGACCACGCGCCCATGCAGGGATGTTCGGACCGCTGCAAGAGCAATGCTGCGGGCCTGCCATTGAGGACGCTGACCAGGATCAGATCGACGGCGACCGACGGTCGCTCGTACCGATGTGGATCATATCCATCGAAGAACTCGACCTCGTTCATGTGACCCCATATATCCTTCCGGCGCATTAGTAATATGCGATGTGAATATATGTCAATCGTTATTGCATCTGCAGCGCGATGGTTCGCGGGAGACCCCATTTCCTGCACGATCGCAGCGATCGAGATAGCCGAGCGATCATATCCGTTTCGGGTTCGGCACTTGACGAGTCGTGCGGACTTCGAGGGGTGCACCCACAAGCTAAAATAGAGCACAGCGCTGGCCCTGTTTTGTTGGACTATTGACAGGGCTGCGCAAAGGAGGAAAAAGGCGTGGTAACGTTACCAGACTAAAGCTGGACGATAATGGGGGGATGACGATGGCAATCGGGTCGAGGACGTTGCGCGCACGCGGACGGCAGATTGGCGCCACCAGCCTTATGGCGATGGCCGCATGCATGCTGTCTATGCCAGCATGGGCACAAGCGCAGGGCGGGTCTGCCGCGCCGTCCCCCGTGGCGCCCGACGGCACTGTCACGACGGCGGTTCCTCAGCAAATCGCTCCTGCAGCGTCGGATCCTGCCACGGCCGAACCGGCGTCTTCGGCAGACATCGTCGTCACCGGATCGCGGATCACGACCGGCGGTTTCACCGCGCCAACGCCGACGACAGTGATCGACGCCAACGCCATTGCCGCCAACGCGCAACCAAACGTCTTCACCACGATCGCCCAATTGCCGTCGTTGCAGGGATCGACGGGCACGAGCACCGGTACGTTCAGCACGTCGAGCGGCACGCAGGGGCTCAGTTCCTTCTCGCTGCGCGGCGTCGGCGCGATACGCACGCTGACGCTGATCGATGGTCAGCGCGTCGTTGGTGCCAACGTCACCGGCGTGCCCGACGTAAGCCTGTTCCCGCAGCTTCTCATCAAGCGCGTCGATGTCGTCAACGGCGGTGCCTCGGCCTCCTACGGATCGGATGCGGTCGGCGGGGTCGTCAATTTCATCACCGATACCCGGTTCAAGGGCATCAAGGGCAACGTCCAGGGGGGCATCACCACCTACGGCGACAACGAACAGGTCCTTCTCCAGCTCGCCGCTGGAACGAGCTTGCTCGATGATCGCCTGCACATCGTCGCCAGTACCGAATACGCGCATGAGAATGGCATCGGCGGCGGAGACTTCGGCACCGAACTGTCCGGCGGACGCGACTGGTTCCGGCAATCGACCTTGATCAACCGCAACGTCCTGAACGACGGATCGCCGCAATATCAGTTCCGGGATTTCGCTCAGCCCTACAACTATACCAAGTTCGGACTGATCACGGCGGGGCCACTGCAGGGAACCGCGTTCGATCAGGCCGGAAACCCGTTTCAGTTTCAATATGGCTCGAACGGCACCCCGGCGCGCGACGCGGCAGGGAACGTCAATGGTTGCCTGCCCGGCTTCTGTATCGGCGGCGACCTGTCCGGCAACGTCGATGCCGGGCGCTCGCTCCAGTCGCGGCTTCAGCGGGTGAACAATTACGGTCGGATCGGCTTCGACTGGGCGCCCGACAACGAGATCTATTTCACTGCCAATATCGGTCAGGTGAAGACCAACAACCAGCCGGTCGGCGGCCAGAACCGTCCGAACCTGACGATCCAGTGCGCCAATCCGTTCGTACCCGCCTCGGTCCAGGCCGCCTGCACCACGGCGGGGATCACGAACTTCCAATACGGCACGAGCAACGCCGCCTTGGGCAACACGCAGGTCTATACCGATCGTCGCCAGTATCGGTTCGTCGCCGGCGCCAAGGGGCGTCAGTCCGTCGCCGGGTCCGACTGGACCTACGACATGTATTACGAACATGGCACGAACTATTCCAATATCGACGTCAACAACGTGCTGCTGTCGAACCGCTTCAACCAAGCGATCAACGCGACGACCATGAACGGGGCGATCGTGTGTGCCGATCCTATCGCGCGCGCGAACGGGTGTCAGCCGCTCAACATATTCGGCGGCAATCCGTCGCAGGGGGCGCTCGGCTACATCATGCCCGACAAAGGCCCGTACCAGCGAACCCGCCAGACGCAGGACGTGGTCAGCGTCAATTTCTCCGGTTCTCCATTCAGTCTTTGGGCGGGGCCCGTCTCGTTCGCCTTCGGCAGCGAGTTCCGGCATGAATTCTATACCGTGCGAGCCGATCCATACGGCGCGGGCACCGGCGCTACGCCGAACACGCCCGACTATCCCGCCGATGCCACGCTGCTCGCCGGAGGCAACAACTGGTATGCCGGCAATTACAAGAATGGCAGCGGTGCCTACAGCGTCAAGGAAGCGTTCGTCGAAACCGACGTGCCGATCCTCAATTCAAAGGGGACCGGACGCGCGACGATAAACGGCGCGATCCGCGCGACCGACTACACCACGTCGGGCACCGTCTGGGCGTGGAAGATCGGTGGAACCTGGGACCTGCCGGTGGATGGCCTGCGCTTACGCGGCGTGACCTCTCGCGATGTCCGTGCGCCGAACTTGTCGGAGTTGTTCGCGGCTCCGGTGACGACGACGCTGCCGGGATTTTTCGATCCGTTCCGCAACGTCAACGTGCTCGCGATCCAGAACACGATTGGCAACACCGCCCTCACACCCGAGATCGCGCGTAACACCACGGCGGGCATCGCGTTTTCCGGATCGTCATGGCTGCCAGGTCTCAGCCTGTCCGTCGACTACTACCATATCAAGATCAAGGACGTGATCTCCAGCCTCGGCGCGGCGGATATCGTCAACCTGTGTTTCCAGAACATCCTTCCGGAAAGCTGCGGTGCATTCAATCTCAACAACCCGGCAGGGCCCAATTTCATCAACGTCCAGGCGTTCAACCTCGCATCGATCGACACCGAGGGCCTGGATATCGAGGCGAGCTATCGCTGGCGGCGTCCGCTTGGCTTGCCGGGCAGCTTCACGCTGCGCGCGCTGGCGACCAATATCCGCAAGTTCGTGACCGATACGGGGCTGCCCGGAACGATCCCCAACGATACGGCCGGCGTCAACATCGGCAGCACGCCCGACTGGAAATGGCTGGCGACGCAGACCTATGCCAATGACGACTTCTCGCTGTTGCTGCAGGAGCGCTGGTTCAGCGACGGCGTGCTTGGACATCAATATGTTCAGTGTTCGCCCGGCAATTGCCCGGCATCGACAAACAACCACCCTACGATCGACCGGAATATCATACCGGGCGCGTTCTACATGGACGTCGGCGGCACGTATAACCTTACCAAGCAGGTGACCGGCTATTTCAAGGTCGACAACGTGTTCGACAAGGATCCGGCGAGGTCCCCGTATTTCGTCAATCCTCAGCTGTACGACGTCTATGGCCGGACGTTCCGCGTCGGCGTCCGGTTCAGCATGTGATGCAGGATCGATCGGGAACGTCGATCATGCGCCGAGTTCGCGTCTGTCTCGTCGTCACGCTCGCGGCTCTGACGATCGGGGGCTCGCCGATCGGGGCGGCTCCTGGCCCGGAGCCAGCCGCCGCCGTCCGCGGCGGCAACCCGATCATTCGGGACAAGTTCACGGCCGATCCGGCGCCGCTGGTCGTCGGTAATACGCTGTATCTCTATGTCGGGCATGACGAAGCGCAACGCGACGAGATGTTCAACATGCGCGAATGGCTGGTCTATTCGACCACCGACATGAAGACGTGGACGGATCACGGCGCGATCATGAACGTTGCCGACTTCAAATGGGCCAAGAAGGACGCATGGGCGTCACAGGCGATCGCCAAGAACGGCAAATACTGGTTCTACGCGGCCGTCGAACACGACCAGACGCATCCGGGCAAGGCGATCGCGGTCGCGGTATCGGACACGCCGACCGGTCCCTTCGTCGATGCCAAGGGATCGGCGCTGATCACCAATGCCATGACGCCGAAGGGGACGCATAGTTGGGAGGATATCGATCCCACCGTCCTGACCGACGACGACGGGACGACCTGGATCGCGTGGGGCAACCGGCAATGCTACATCGCCAAGCTGAAGCCTAACATGATCGAGATCGACGGTCCGATCCATGAGATCACGCCGCCGCATTTCGAAGAGGGGCCCTGGCTGCACAAACGGGGAAAGCTGTATTACCTGACCTACGCGTCGCTGGATCGTGCGACGCAGCGCGACGAGCACGTCTCCTATGCGACCGCGCCGTCGCCGGCCGGACCTTGGACCTATCGTGGACTGCTAACGGGGTCGGGCAAGTACAGTTTCACGATCCATCCGGGCATCGCGCAGTTCAGGGGTAACTGGTATCTGTTCCTGCACAACGCGTCGCTTGCGATCGGCGAACTGAACGGCGCGATCGGGCGCCGCGCGGTTACCGTGGAGCATCTTCGCTACAATCCCGACGGCGCGATGGTTCCCGTGGTTCAGACCGACGCTGGTGTTTCTGGTTCGGTATCGAGATCGGCAGGCGGTGCGGGCTGACCCGCCGTACCGGGGACGCTCAAATCGTCTGGGTGATCGCGCGCGGAGGGGCGGTCGATTCCCGTTCGACGAGCACATGGTCGAGGACGTGAGACTTGGCCGTAGCCCTCCCGGTGTCCCCGTCCTGGCGCATCGCCTGGATGAGTCGTTGCAGCGCCTCCGCAGCCAGCGCGCGGACCGGTTGGCGTATCGTCGTCAGCGGCGGCCAGAGCGTGATCGCGGCCGTGCTGTCGTCGAACCCGACGACGGTCAGGTCGCTGGGCACATCGAGGTGGCGGCGGTGCGCGACGGAGACTACCGCCGCGGCCATGTCGTCGTTGCTCGCGAACACGGCCGTGGGCGGTCGCGACCCGGCCAGCAATGTCTCGCCGGCGATCAGACCGGAGGCGTAGCTGAAATCGCCTTGGACGATCTGCGTTTCGAGTGCGCCGTCCCCCTGTATCGCAGCCTGGAATCCGGCCAGGCGCTCGGTCGCGGCGGACTGGTCGAGATTGCCCAGCACGAAGCCCAGATGGCGATGGCCGAGCCCGATCAGATGGCGGGTCATGTCGTAGGCCGCCCGGTGGTTGTCGATGCCGACGCAGATCGCGCCGGGTGCAACGCCGCCGACGATCGCGAGCGGCAGGTTCGCGTCCGCGACGATCGCGCGGATGATCTCGGACTCACCGAGCGGCGGCGCCAGGATCATGCCACCGATCCGCGATGCGATGAGCCCCTCGACCGCGGATCGGGTCGGTGGCTTGCCGTTCTCGCCCTTCAACAGGATGAGCTGCGCGGCGTGGATCGAGGCTTCCTCGAACACACCGGCGAGCAGGTCGCTCATGAACGCGGCGCTGGGGTTGGAATAGATCACGCCGATCCGGACCTCGCGCGAGGTGACCAGATTGCGCGCCGTCAAATTGGGCGTGTAGTTGAGTTCGGCGATCGCATCGGTAACCAGCGCGCGGGTCTCGGCACGCACGCCTGCGTCGCCGTTGATGACCCGCGACACGGTCATCGGCGATACATTGGCCCGTTTGGCGACATCGATGACGGTCGCCCCGCGAGGCCGAGAGGGAGAGCGCTGCATGCGTATCTCTACCCAGCCGCCGACTTAGGGGTGCCAATCGTCTTGGCTGTATACGGGGTTTCGGCTTCGGAACTCGTCGTCATGCCCCGACGTGCATCGTCGGCAGGTTGGGGGTCAATGGATATCCGCGCCACCCGCCGGATTGTCGTCCGGATCACCATGCGAGCGACGCACGGCAGCGTATCGGACCGCCACGAACTTTACCGTTGCGACGGGTTGCCTACACTCATAGCAAAGGCCGATCGTATGATGTTAGCGTTACCAGGCAGGGCAGGCGGATGAAGCGATTTCCCTATATCCGCTGGACGATCATAGCGGTGTTCGTCGGCGCGATGGTCATCAACTATCTAACCCGCAGCATCCTGGGTGTCGCAGCGCCGGCGATCATGACCGAGCAGCACATCTCGTCCGAGCAATATTCCTGGATCACCGGCGCATTCCAGTTCGGCATCATGTTTCAGCCGGTGGCAGGCTATCTGCTCGATCTGATCGGGCTGAAGATCGGCTTCACGCTGTTCGTTTCGATCTGGTCGCTCATCACGCTGGGACACGGGTTTGCGAGCGGGTGGATGGGGTTCGCCGGTCTGCGCGGTGCGTTGGGGTTGGTCGAGGGATCCGCGCAGCCGGCCGGCATGAAGCTCGTGGCGGAATGGTTTCCGGCACGCGAACGGGGGATCGCTGGCGGCCTTTATCAGATCGGCGCCTCGTTCGGCGCGGTCTTCGCGCCACCTCTGGTGGCCTGGGCGGTGTTCAATCACAGCTGGCGGGCGGCGTTCTTCGTCGCTGGCGGACTGGGGCTGGCATGGGTCGTCCTCTGGCTATTCTGGTATGCGCCACCCGGGCGGCACCGCGCGCTGTCGGATGGCGAACGCACGCTGATCGTCGAGGGACAGGAAGCCGAACTGGTGAAGCGTCGGCGTCGACCGCCGCTTGGTGAATTGCTCCGCCGCCGCAACCTGTGGGCGATCGCCGCTGCGCGGTTCCTGGCGGATCCGGTCTGGGGCATGCTGTCGCTGTGGATGCCGCTATACCTGGTGCAGGCGCGCCATTTCGATCTCGGGCAGATCGCGCTGTTCGCCTGGCTGCCTTTCCTCGCAGCGGATCTGGGATGCCTGTTCGGCCCCGCCGTAGTCGCCTTCCTGCAACGCCGCGGCGTACAGTTGATCGATGCGCGGCGCAGCGCCTTCACGCTGGGCGCAGTGATGATGACCGGCATGATGTTCGTCGGCAGCGTCACGAGCCCGATCGCCGCGATCGCGCTGTTGTGTCTGGGCGGGTTCGCGCATCAGACGCTGTCGGTCACCGTCATCACCTTGTGTTCCGACCTGTTCCCACAGGACCAGGTAGCGACGACGACCGGCATATCGGGAACCGCGGCCAATCTTGGTGTTCTGATCTTCACGCTGACGCTGGGCGCGCTCGTCGACCAGGTCGGGTATCAGCCTTTCTTCATATTGCTGGGCCTGCTCGATATCGTCGGCGCAGTCCTGCTCTGGACCATGGTGCGAAAGACCGCATGACTTCACATCGTATGACACCGGCCAACCCCATCCTGCGCGGGTTCAACCCCGATCCCTCGATCGTGCGCGTCGGAGCCGATTATTACATCGCGACGTCCACGTTCGAATGGTTTCCGGGCGTACAGATCCATCACAGCCGCGACCTGACGGACTGGCGGCTGGTCGGTCGGCCGCTGTCCAGACCAACGCAACTCGACATGCGCGGCGATCCCGATTCCTGCGGCGTCTGGGCGCCCGACATCAGCTACAAGGAGGGCCGCTTCCATCTGATCTACACCGATGTGAAGCGCTACGGCCGCACTACCGTCGACGGAGCGAAGGGCGCCTCGCTCCGTGATTTTCATAATTACTGGGTCTGGAGTGATCGGATCGACGGCGACTGGTCCGATCCCGTGCATTTGAACAGCAGCGGATTCGATCCCGCGCTGTTTCATGACGACGACGGCCGTAGCTGGTTGCTCAACATGCTGTGGGATCACCGCCCCGATCGCCAGCGGTTCGCGGGTATCCTCGCGCAGGAGATGGATCTCGCAGCGGGCCGCCTGATCGGCGATCGCCGCATGATCTTCGAAGGCACCGCGCTCGGTTTTACCGAAGGCCCACATCTCTACAAGCGCGACGGCTGGTATCACCTGCTGGTCGCAGAAGGCGGCACGGGGCGCGGACACGCCGTCGTGATGGCGCGCTCGCGTAATCTTTTCGGGCCTTATGCGGTACATCCCGATGGCCCCGTCCTGACCGCCCGCGACAGCCCGGACGCGCCGCTGCAACGGCTTGGCCACGGTGATCTCGTCGAAACCGCCGATGGACAGACGTGGATGGCGTATCTTTGCGGCCGGCCGCTGCCCGACAGCGACCGGTGCGTGCTGGGGCGCGAGACTGCGATCCGGCCGATGCGCTGGGACGACGATGGCTGGCTGCGCAGTGCCGAGCCGCTCGCCGATACGGTCGTCGAAACTCCCGTTCGCGCACTGGACGTTTTCGATTTGCCGGTGCTGCCGCAGTCGTTTCAATGGCTTCGTACGCCGTACCCCGACTATCTCTTCAGCCTGACCGAGCGACCCGGCCATCTGCGCCTGTTCGGTCGCGAGACGATCGGCAGTCACTTCCATCAGGCATTGGTCGCGCGCCGACCGCAGGCGTTCCGTTACGACGTCCGCACGCTGATGGACTTCGATCCGGAGCATTTCCAGCAGGCGGCGGGGCTGATCTGCTATTACAACAGCAGCAAATACCTCTTTCTGCATGTCACCGCGGGCGATGCGGGCGAGCGTCAGCTTCAGATCCTGTCCGTCCTGCCGATCGGCGAGGGACAAAGTACGTTGACGTCGCCCGTGGCGCTTCCGCCCGGACCGATCGAACTCCGTGCGAGCGTCGATCGAGAACGGCTGAACTTCGGCTTTCGGGCAATGGGCGCCGCCGATTGGCGGTGGCTGCCGGAGACATTCGATGCCAGCCTCCTGTCGGACGAGGCGACGCTGCCCGGTCTGCCGAACTTCACCGGAACTTTTGTCGGCATGGCCTGCCAGGATCTCGCCGGGACCGCACGCCCCGCCGATTTCCGGTTTTTCCAGTATGTCGAGGACGGGGCGGCCTGACGGGGATCGGCCGTGTCCAAGCTCGTCTTGCGATATTCTGGGCCTGTCCCGCTCCGCGAAACCCTTACCGTAGTGCCATCGTAGCACCTTGAAGTAACGCGCCAGAGGACGCGGTTGCTGATTGGAGCCGACCGGGCGCAGATCTCGTCTCGGACTGCCGGCTCCAGGATGACGTTTCAGCTTCGGACATCGCTGCCGCCGAAGACGACCCGGTTGCGCACGGCAGGGGCGAACAGGCCGTCGAGAAACGGCAGGTTGCCACCGCTCACCGCATCGAGCGCAGCACGGTGCTCGGGTGGCAGCGTGAGGCCGAGTGCGGCGACATTGTCGGTTACCTGCTCCGTCCGGCTCACGCCCATCAGCGTCGATGCGACGCCGGGCTGCCCGACCACTCAGGACAGCGCGACGCGCGCCGGCGTCTCGTTAATCTCCGCTGCGACGCGCTTCAGTTCGTCGAGGATCTGCCAGTTGCGCTCGGTGAACAGCGTGTCGCCGAACGGATTGTCGCCATCGAGCCGCTTGTCGTTGGCGGGCCGCGCCGCCGATGTTGGGAGACGGGCGGGGTACGTTGGATGGCCGATAGTGGGTCTTTGAAGACCCATGCCGTCAGGCAGTTTCGCCATTTGCTGCCTTTCACAGCCATGTGACTCTTGCCTAGGATCAGCCGTTCGTTCAGCGTGGTAACATGACAAACCGATTGGGCGTCCGAGCTGTTTCACGTTAATATTTTGCTGTCAGCGAAAATGATGATGATGCTCGAGGCGACCATAGCAAACCGGACAACCTGCGGATGCCATCTAACTAAGTAGATTTTTATTCGCAAATAACGATAGGGTTAATTAAATGGGGAGCGGTTATCTATCGTCTATGAGGTTCCGAATGATTGGGTTGATGTTGGCTTTCAACCTGATTTCACTCACGAATGCGTCGGCTCAGCAAGTAATGCCTTCAGAACCGTTTGTTCATGCCCCTGTTAATTGGGGCGATAAGGCTGGTGAGGCCGAGTTTCACATTGTTGGAGATTTGGCGATTATAACGCTCCGCGTTTCTGCTGACGAAGTCTTACTCGTTCGTCGAATTGAAAATCCCAGCGACGCTCTTGCGGTGCTCGCGGATGAACGGTTGAGTTTTAGTTGGCCTGCTTTGCTCACATGGGCCGGGTCAGATCTTGTCGTGCTTCGCGACAAGGTCCTACTGCGCGCTAAAGCGGCGGCAGACATCGGATTGCCAAATGCTGACCTAAGGGGTCAAACGGAAGAAAACTCGGGCGCGCTGCAAGCCGCTAAGCTTCAATATGCACGTGTGCTTAACCAGTCCGGCCGCCGAAAAGACGCCGTCACTATGCTGACTCAGCAGATTCAATCGACGCCGACGACGTTAGATGGTCAATATGATCGAATGGTGCTAAATATAAGACTGGTAAGCATATTGTTCGAGGATGGTGATGCTGCCGAAGTTTTCAATATACTCGATCAATATATTAAAGATGACAAAACTCCCCCAGATGCACGTATAAATTACCAAGTGACGCTATCGCAATATCTGGCAAGAAGCGGAAATTATAGGCGGGCTTTGGAAGACATAACAAAGTCTCTAGATGATTTTTTAAAAATCAACTCTCAATATAACAAAAGTATCAAATTGCCCGGTAGCGAAGCCCAATTTTCTTGGATTCAAGCCTGCGCCTTGCATGGAGTGGGCAGAGAAAAAGAAGCTAAAGCTATCGTGAACTCATTAAATCCGGCTTTATTCTCAGCGAAGAATGCTGCGCAAATTCGACAGGCAAGATTAAATGCGTTGCTGTGCATGAAGGATACTAAGCAACTAGGTATCGATTTTGCAACTATGATTCTTACCGAGCCTCCGGCTTCGGGCCTGTTCCAATTACTACAGCCAGATAATCGCGCTTTCTTGCCTGAGAGGGCTGTATTGCGAATGGCTGTAAAAGATCCGCTTTTCTTGAAAGCGGCGAGCGGTCATGTGCGCTTCCTTGGAGGCTCGCTTTCATCTGCCGTCAAAGAGTGGCGCAATAATCAATGAAGCAGCTAATGCGGCCTCTCTTTTTGCGAAACATTTTAAATCGCCATCCTGCTTCCCATCTCGGCCATTCCGATATCGCCCAATTGTTGATGATCGCAGCGCAGGTGGCGCTTTGGCAAATTCAACGTTACGGTTAGCCGGAAATAGAGATGGGTGAAGTATTAAGGCGGCGTTTTGGCGATTTGCACAACAGCACTATCAAGGCAGAACACCGCTACTCCTCGTTGATGCCACAGCATTCACATGGTTCGCGTTATTTGCGCTGATCTATGCAGCAGCACTTCTGGCTGGCCGGTTGCCGGATTTCTTAGAAGTGCTGGTCGGGCTGCTTCTATTAGGTGGTCCGTTGAGGGTAGGGTGTTAAATCGTCGTATCAGGATCGAAGCGGCCAAGGCTCCGGACGCGTTGTATAGGAAACGGCTGCTCACAAGTCGGTAAGCCACGGCGCCCGCTTACCAGCGCATTGTCCCGCCAGCTGCCCGTCCGCTTTCTTTCCCAACTCGGCCATTCCGCTATCACCTAGATTACGTCGTTGGCGGCTATTTCTTTCGCTCACTAGAGCGAACACAGCCGACGTTGCCAAATCTAACGTCGAAGCAGGAGCATTCGTAAGGGTTCTTCACCGTTCATAAGAGCGTCTCGCCCAATGGGCTGGCGGCCGATTCCGTGTTCGATGTCATGAATTGCAAAGCCGGCTTTGGTAATCTCATCGATAAATTGCCCGGCGTCGGCGTACACAGAAGGAGAAAACTCGACAACCATGGTACGAAGATGTTGGCCGTCAACCATCCGGCGCATGCCTTGCCAAATTGCCTCCTCAAAACCTTCCGCGTCGATTTTGACAAAATTTGCTTCCAGAGCACCAGGAATGCCGTCCAATCGACGTGTGCTGCATTCGATGCGCATCGAATTCGCGACGATTGCGCCGGTAAGTTGGGCTCCTCCCGGATGGTTTAATGGGATCATTAGCGTAACATCCCGACCGTCGCGCTCTGCGACAGGGAAAGTGTGCACCGTTACTCTATCCGTAACGCCGTTTAAAATGCATGTGGCCTCAATGCGCTGGGCCATTGCCGGGTTAGGTTCAATTGCAACAACTCTTCCGGTAGCACCGCATCTATCAGCCATGATCATCGAGAAATAGCCAAGATTTGCGCCTACATCTATCGCGGTCATACCTTTTTTCAAAGTGTCTATAACAATTTCGGTGACGCGAGGCTCCCAAATACCATCCGCGATAATATGCGGTGATACACTCCAATCGTTCGGATCCACAAATATCTTATACTGCCCAAGCATCCGGCAAAGTACCATCTCGTTGCCGAGAGATTGTGCAAAAGCACGATTATGAAGGTATCTTCTCCGCAAAGCTCGCTGCATCTGAGGAAAATGTCTCAAATACGAAACTTTTCGTCCGAAAATGGTCGGGCTGATTGGTCTTGGCATACCGGCTTATCAGATGACCGGCTCTGACATTCAAGCCATGCCAATAATTTTATGGCGCGAATTAAAGGTTTTGAATTTCCGAGCAACAACCGGGCGATCACGGTATGAAGCCTATCGACGCCGCACACCCGCCTATAGCGCGAGAGGCGCCAATTGCTGGCTGCAGAACAGGGCTTCACATTCGGTGGACTGTCCGGGCGGGCATCGGCTGATCTAATCCTGACCCGATCAAGCATTGAGCCGCGGATTGCAAGCGCAGGAGTCAAGTCTCCCTATCCTTAAAGCAAACGACACGGCGGAGAGGTGACGTGACCCCCGCCTTTCATCCAACTGCAACCAGAGACCGACCGTTGTTGTCGCGCAGGAGCGCGGGTGAAGCAACGGTCGGGTTTAAACCCG
>NZ_RCWT01000011.1 GCF_003688595.1 Sphingomonas sp. PP-F2F-G114-C0414 | reverse complement strand
GAATCGTTCAATGGTCGCTTGCGCGACGAGTGTCTGAACGAACACCTGTTCCCCTCGCTGGCTGCGGCGAGACGGATCATCGAGGCATGGCGGACGGACTACAACACCGTGCGTCCGCACAGCAGTCTTGGCGGGATGGCACCCGCCGAGTTTACGAACCGCCCCCGCCAGGGGCATATGGACACCGAAGCTAAGTTATCAGCGGCCTGAAAACGGGGAGCAGGTCAAAGCTGATGGGTCAAGGCCAAGAAGATGGCGTTCCCACATCGTCAACGCCTTCCGCTTCTCATCCAAATACGCGTGCCGGTTGTATATCCGGTCGACCTTTCCGGTCTCGTGGTTCACCACTTTCCGGGCAACAACCTCGGTAACGCCTAGCTCCGCAAGCTTGGTCCTCACCGTGCGGCGAATGTCATGAATCGTCCATCCGCTCGTGCCTGAAAGCCGGTCCAGTTCCTGTTTGACCTTGTTAAAATTACTGCTCGGCCGATCGCCATCGGTGGTGCTGAACACATAGGCCTCGGGCCCATATTTCGGCAGCGAGGCCAGCGTTGTAAGTGCGGTTTTCGAAAGCGGTACCGCGTGGGGTCGATCCTTCTTCACCTTTTCGCGCGGGATGGTCCAAACCGTGCCTCCGACCTCATGCCACTGCATAGTTGCGACTTCGCTGCGCCGCTGCCCCGTCAACAGGAACATCCTGTACATGGCTCCAAAGGGGGCTGGGAGATCTGACGTTGCCTTCCAGACCGCAGCTATCTCAAGGTCGGATAGCACGCGGTCCCGCTCGGTCGTCCGCCCCGGCGACTTGACGCCGTCACAGGGATTGTTGGCGATCATGTCGCGCCCGGCCGCCCAGTTGAACATCATCTTCAGGTGGCGAAGATGGTTGATCGCGGCTTGGGGTTTCGCTTCGGCGACAATCTCGTCGATGACCGCGATGATGTCCCGTCGCTTAATTTCCGCCACCCGCCGCTTGGTGAACCGGTTCATTCTGGCATGGCGAAGTCCGCTTGCTACATTTCTCCACGACCGGGCGTTTGGCTTGAGATGCTTGTCGACGTAGCTGTCAACCAGCTCACCGTATGTCAGGGTAGTTTCCTCCCGCGACCGGTGTTCGCGTGCGTCGATGCCCTCCTGAGCCTTGCGCATCACGTCCAGTGCAGACGACCTTGCGTTCGCCAAGCTGATGACGGGAAAACGGCCGAGGGTTTTCCGGGTCAGCTTTCCGTTAAGCCGAAACATGACGGAGAACGTGCGTACACCTAACGATGTAACTCGCAGGTGAAGCCCTGGGCAGAGGCCATCGGTATACTCGGCGCGACCTTCGGCGGGGGTAAGCGATGCGGCCTGAAGCCATCTATCTGTGAAGCGAACGATGGGCATAACGAACCTGCGTTGGTGAAACAGGCGCGTAAGTAGTACCGAGGTTCGTGAATTAGCAATACTGCTGCCACTACAAATTTCTGGCAATCACGTAGCATCATTGCGCATCCAGTGGCATGATAACGCATACTCTCTCACAAATAAAATACCGAGCACAACCTTAATAGGATACGGGGTAACGCCCGGGGTAACACGCGACTAAGCTTTGGTGCGTCACTATGCTGTTGTATGCTATGCCGATAGACCTACTCGACAAGGTA
Organism: Sphingomonas sp. PP-F2F-G114-C0414; assembly: GCF_003688595.1. GTDB lineage: Bacteria > Pseudomonadota > Alphaproteobacteria > Sphingomonadales > Sphingomonadaceae > Sphingomonas. Next base: position 633,608 of record NZ_RCWT01000011.1, on the reverse strand, counting down.
AATAGGGTTGCATAATATACTATGAGCGAACACTGCGGCATTTTGCCAAGGTTGGGGTCGAGGGTTCGAATCCCTTCGCCCGCTCCAGTCGCTGCCATGACGGCAGCGACTTTTGCCGATGCGGTCTGCACAGTCCCTTCGCCATATCCCGATATGTACGCCCGAATGGCCCATCGCCAAAAAGGCTTCGCGCGCGCTACACTTCGGCGATGAGCGATATGAGAATCGGTATTGGCGGCTGGACCTACGAGCCGTGGCGCGGGACGTTCTACCCCGAGAAATGGCCGCAGAAACGCGAGCTCGACTACGCCGCTGCCCACGTCACCGCGATCGAGATCAACGGCACCTATTATGGCAGCCAGAAGCCCGCCACCTTCGCGTCCTGGGCCAAGGCGGTCCCCGACGGCTTCGTGTTCAGCCTGAAGGCGTCGCGCTATTGCACCAACCGCAAGGTCCTGGCCGAGGCGGGGGAGTCGATCGCCAAATTCACCGGGCAGGGCATCGTCGAGCTCGGCGACCGGCTCGGGCCGATCCTGTGGCAGTTCATGGCGACCAAGCAGTTCGACCCGGACGATTTCGCCGCATTCCTGAAGCTGTTGCCGGCGAAGCAGGATGGCATCGCGCTCCGTCACGCGGTCCAGGTCCGGCACGCAAGCTTCGCGGTGCCCGCGTTCGTCGCGATGTGCCGCGCTGCCGGGGTGGCGATCGTCTATGCGCAATCCGCCGACTATCCCGCGATCGCCGACCTGACCGGCGACTTCGTCTACGTGCGGCTGGAGGACGCCGAGGAGCGCTTCGTCGCCGGCTATGCCCCGGCCGCACTGGACGATTGGGCGGACAAGGCGAGGCTCTGGGCGGCGGGCGGTCGACCCGAGGGGCTTCCCTATGTCGAAGAGGCGCTACCGCCCAAGCATGCGCGCGAGACGTTCGTCTTCTTCATCAACGGCGCCAAGGTAAGGGCACCCCACGCGGCGATGGCGCTGATCGAACGCGTGTCGGGGTAGTAATCGTCCGTCTGCCGGCGATGACGCCCGAACCTGTGCCCGAGCCTGCGGTCGCTTCCGCTTGCCGAGCACTGGCGCGATCGGCGCCAGTGCCCGCGGCGGATCAATGCGAGGTCTTGACCTTCACGCTGCGGTCGCCGTCCGAGCTCACCGAGCTTTCGCGCACCGTCTTGTGCTCGACGGTCTTGTGACCGACCTTCACGCCGAGGATCTTCTTCGGCCGATGCGTCTTGCGCTTGCTGGTCGTGGTGACTTTCGTCGTGGCGGTGGCGACGCCGTCATGGACCTTGGTGTCGTGATCCACCTTGGTTTCCCGCGTCGTCTGGGCGAGCGCTGGCGTGCCGCACATCATCGTCAGAGCGGCCGCGATAGCCGTAGCATGCTGAATCTTCATGATATGTCCTTCTCTCGTGATCCGTTCGCCAAACGCCCGTCGCGATGAAGGGTTCACTTTCGATCGTGCCGAGGTGGCCACTACGAGGCGGAGCAAGCGCCCAACCACCCCGGAGCCTCTCCCGTCTCGAGATAGGGGCAGGCCGGGGTGGCGATGGGGAACGCCCGATTCAGTCGTCTTTTCTCGGGGGGAAGGCGAAGCCCAGGGGTTGGATCGCCGTCGCATCCTGCTTGAGGCGCGCGGCCATCTGTTCGTATTCGCGCTCGGTTTCCGGGGTGATGCTGGCGCGCGACTCCTTCAGCGCGCCCTCGAAGTCGGCCATCGTCACGTCGGTCGAATCGATCGAGCGGCGCAAGGCCACCAGGCCGGCGCGGCGGACGACGTCCTCCAGGTCCGCACCTGAGAAGCGATCGGTGCGGTCGGCGAGGCGATCGAGGTCGACGTCCGACGCCAGCGGCATCTTCTCGGTCTGGATGCCGAGGATGCGGCGGCGGCCGGCCTTGTCGGGGACGCCGACATAGACGAGTTCGTCGAACCGGCCGGGACGCAGCAACGCCGGGTCGATCAGGTTAGGCCGGTTGGTCGCGCCGATCACGACGACCGACTGCAGCTCCTCCAGCCCATCCATCTCGGCTAGGATCGTGTTGACGACGCGTTCGGTCACCTGTGGTTCGCCCGCGCCTGAGCCACGCGCAGGCACCAACGAATCGAGTTCGTCGATGAAGATCACACAGGGTGCGACCTGACGCGCGCGCTGGAACAAACGGGCGATCTGCTGCTCGCTTTCGCCATACCATTTGCTGAGCAGGTCGGACGATTTGGTGGCGATGAAGTTCGCCTCCGCCTCTCGCGCGACCGCCTTGGCGAGCAGCGTCTTGCCGGTGCCGGGCGGGCCGTAGAGCAGGAAGCCCTTGGCCGGTCGGATACCGAGACGGCGGAACGCGTCGGGGTTCTTGAGCGGGAGTTCGACGCCCTCCTTCAACCGCATCTGCGCATCGTCGAGCCCGCCGACATCGGCCCAACGCACGGTCGGCGCCTGCACCATGACTTCGCGCATCGCCGAGGGCTGGACGCGCTTGAGCGCCCCCAGAAAATCCTCGCGCGTGACCGACAATTCGTCGAGCACTTCGGGCGGGATCGTCCGCTCCTCGAGGTTGAGCTTGGGCATGATCCGGCGGACCGCTTCGATCGCCGCCTCGCGGGTCAGTGCGGCGAGATCGGCACCGACGAAGCCATAGGTGGTGCGCGAGAGTTCATCGAGATCGACGCGGTCGCCGAGCGGCATGCCACGCGTGTGGATGCCGAGGATCTCGCGACGGCCGCGTTCGTCCGGTACGCCGACGACGATCTCGCGGTCGAACCGGCCCGGACGACGCAGCGCTTCATCGATCGCCTCGGGACGGTTGGTGGCGGCGATCACAACGAGGTTCGCGCGCGACTCCAGCCCGTCCATCAACGTCAGCAACTGCGCGACGAGACGCTTTTCCGCCTCGCCCGACACCTGGCCACGCTTGGGTGCGATCGAATCGATCTCGTCGATGAACACGATCGAAGGCGCTGCCTTCGCGGCTTCCTCGAACACTTCGCGTAGGCGTGACTCGGACTCGCCGTACGCCGAGCCCATGATTTCCGGACCGTTGATCAGGAAGAACTGCGCATCCGACTCGTTGGCGACAGCACGCGCGAGGCGCGTCTTGCCGGTGCCGGGAGGGCCATGCAGCAAAACGCCCTTGGGTGGATCGACGCCAAGACGCTGGAACAGTTCGGGATAGCGAAGCGGCAGCTCGACCATCTCGCGCAACTGGTCGATCGTCTGTGCCATGCCGCCGATATCGTCGTAGGTGACGTCGGCGCGGCGCGCGGCCTGGGGCTCCTCGTATTCGGAGCGCAGTTCGATCTCGGTATTCTCGTCGATGTGCACTACGCCCTTGGGGCTGGCGGCAATCACCGCGAGGCGGATCTCCTGGAGCGCGTACGCCGGCGCGTTCATGAACTGCTGGACGTTCGGCGGCATGTTGCCGACGCGCTGATGCCCCGCGGTCGCGACGATATCGCCCTGGCAGATCGGCCGGCCGAGGAAGGTCCGCTTGAGCGCGTTGGTCGAGCCCTGGAGACGGAGGTTCTGCTGCGCGGGGGCAAAGACGACGCGCGTCGCCGGTTTCGACTCGGCTTTGCGCACCTCGACGAAATCGCCCGAGCCGACACCGGCATTGGCACGCTGAAGGCCGTCGATGCGGAGGATGTCGAGACCTTCGTCCTCGGGATACGGACCGACCGCCCGTGCGGGCGTGTTCTGCTTGCCGAGGATTTCGATCACATCGCCTTCGCCGATGCCGAGCGTCGCCATCAACGCGCGCGGCAAATGTGCCAGGCCGCGGCCGCTGTCCTCGGGACGCGCATTGGCGACCTGGATTTTCCGCGTGGGGATTTCGCTATCGGGCATCTCGACTCCTTCGAACTCGAAGGATCAGATGGGGGGTGCATCACGCGGTTTCGAGGACTGGCCCCGTTCGCGCTTCCGAAAACGTACAAAAAAAGGGCCGGCCAATGAAGGCCAGCCCGTGAAAGTTTTTAGGAGAGGATGCCTGAAAGGCGAGGTCTTTTTGCGGCGAGACGGTTCATGTTGCAAGTGCGAAGGGATCAGCTACGATTGCGCTAACTGCAATCGTATGGCTGAATGCGTCCAGCGGTCATTGTCACACTCGTCGAGTCGAAAGAGGGATCATGCGCAGGCTGCCGCCATTGGGGGCTATCGAGGCGTTCGTGCAGGTCGCGCGGCTGGGGTCGATCAAGGCCGCGGCGGAGGACCTGGCGCTGTCCGCGCCTGCGCTCAGCCGTCGCGTGCAGAGCCTTGAGCGGTTCATCGCCAAGCCGCTGTTCGCGCGGCGGCATCAGGCAATGGTGCTCAATGCGGATGGCGAGCGGCTGCTGGCGCAGATCGCGCCGGTGCTCGATTCGCTGTCGGACGCGGTCGAATCGCTGACCAGCACGACCGAGGTGCTGCGGCTGCGTCTCGGGATCCTACCGCTCTATGCATCGCAGAAGCTGTTCCCCAAGCTCGGCGAGTTGCGGACGTCGCATCCCGAACTGCACCTCGATATTGATACTGCGGCGCATCTGGTGTCGCGGCTCGGCGACGGACTGGATGCGGTGATCGCCTTGTCGCGCGAGATCGATCCCGCGTTCTACGCGCGGCGGCTCGATCGCAACTCGGTGTATGTGATCGGCGCGCGGAGCCTGCTGGAGCGCGCGGACCCGGTCACGCGGCCGGAACAGCTCTCGACGCTGACGGCGCTGGTGCACCGCGACATGACGGACACGTTCACCGCGTGGCGGACGGCGGCGGGGCTCGACGAGATCGAGCCGCTCGCGATCGATCATTTCGATTCGGGGGCGCTGATGCTGGAGGCCGCCGCACAGGGTCTGGGTGTCGCGTTCATGCACGCGAGCCACTTCGAGGACGCGAACGATCCGCGACTGGTCCGGTTGTTCGATATCGAGGTGGAGAGCCCGTACAGCTACTGGTTCGTGTGCCGCCCAAGGGCGTTGCAGACCAAGCCGGTGAAGCTGTTCCACGATTGGCTGATACGGACGGTGGCGGAGGTCTAGCCGCTACTCCCCTCCCGCTTGCGGGAGGGGTCGGGGGAGGGGCGTGCCTCACTGACCCGACGCCAGTACGTACGTCGCTCCCTCCCCTAGCCCCTCCCGCGAGCGGGAGGGGAATTCAGCTTACGCTGCGCGTGCCTTGACGATCTTGCCCGGCGCCTTCGGTGGCTCGCCCTTGGGCAGCGCGTCGATCAGGTCCATGCCGTCGGTGACTTCGCCCCAGACGGTATACTGCTTGTCGAGGAAGCGTGCGTCATCGAACACGATGAAGAACTGCGAGTTCGCCGTGTCGGGCTGGTTGGTACGCGCCATCGAGCAGACGCCGCGGACGTGCGGCTCGGCCGAGAATTCCGCCTTGAGGTTGGGTTTGCTCGACCCGCCGGTGCCGTCGCCGCGACCACCGTCACCGCCCTGCGCCATGAAGCCCGGGATCACGCGGTGGAACGGAACGCCGTCGTAAAAGCCTTCGTTCGCCAGCTCGGCGATCCGCTCGACATGCTTGGGCGCCAGATCGGGGCGGAACTTGATCGTGACGTCGCCGCCGTCGAGGGTCAGCGTCAGCGTTTCGGGGGTATCGGACATTCATCGTCTCCTGAATTGATGCGCGGCAGATAGGGAGCCGCACTCCGACTGGCAAATGCATGCGTGTCGCGTTAGGGCCCAACCGACCATCTTTTAAGGGAGGCAGCCATGAGCGAACTCGAGCTTCCCGAGCCCGAAACCGAAACCGCGCCCGAGACGCAACTCGATCGCGACGACCATCTGCGGCCCGAATTCGTCCGGGCCGTGCTCGATGCGGTCGAGGACGGCAACGACGAGGCGGCGCGCGCGCTGGTCGAGCCGCTTCATCCGGCCGACATCGCCGATCTGTTCGAGCTGACCCCGCAGGAGGATCGTGCCGCACTGGCGCGGGCGGTCACCGACCTGCTCGACGGCGACGTGTTCGCGGAGATGAACGATTACGTCCGCGAGGATTTGATCGACGCGCTCGAGCCGCATCAGGTCGCCGATCTTGCGTCCGAACTCGATACCGACGACGCGGTCGCGATCATCGAGGACATGGACGAGGACGAGCAGCGCGCGGTGTTGCGCGCGCTCGATCCGGACGATCGCGCGGCGATCGAGGAGGCGCTGAGCTACGCCGAGGAGTCCGCCGGTCGCCTGATGCAGCGCGAGCTGATCGCGGTGCCCGAGCATTGGACGGTCGGCGACGCGATCGATTATCTGCGCGGCCATGAGGAGCTGACGACCGATTTCTGGGAGATCTTCGTCGTCGACCCCGCGCACAAGCCGATCGGCACGTGCCAGCTGTCGTGGATGCTGCGCACCCCGCGCGGGATCGCGATCGCCGACGTGATGAAGCGCGAACAGACGTTGATTCCGGTCGACATGGACCAGGAGGAAGTCGCGCTGCGCTTCCAGAAATACGCACTGATCTCGGCGGCGGTGGTCGATCATGGCGGCCGGCTGGTCGGGATGATCACGGTCGACGACATCGTCCACATCATCTCCGAGGAAGCGGGCGAGGATACGCTGCGTCTGGCAGGCGCCGGCGATGGCGACATCAACGAGCCGATCCGGCTGACGGTGCGGACGCGGTTCACGTGGCTGGTGGTCAATCTGGGCACCGCGATGGTCGCCTCGTCGGTTGTCGGGCTGTTCCAGGGGACGATCGCGAGCTTTGCATTGCTCGCTGTGCTGATGCCGATCGTCTCGGGAATGGGCGGCAATGCCGGCACGCAGACGCTGGCGGTGGTGGTGCGCGCACTCGCGACCAACCAGCTGACGAGTTCGAACACCGCGCGGATGATCGGCCGCGAGTTCCGTATCGCGGCGGCGAACGGCGTGATGCTGGGCGCGCTGATCGGATGCGGGACGTATGTCATTTTCCGCAACACCGACCTGTCGCTGGTGATCGCCGCGGCGATGCTGGTGAACAATATCACGGCGGGGCTCAGCGGCGTGCTGGTGCCGGTGACGCTCGACAAGTTCCGGATCGATCCGGCGGTGTCGTCGGCGGTGTTCGTGACGACGATGACCGACACGATGGGGTTCTTCTCGTTCCTCGGGCTCGCGAGTCTTTGGGGTCTGCACGGTTGATTGCCGACATTTAAGGCCCATTTCCAACGCCATGCCGCTCCACCTCACCAAAGTCGCGTTCGGCGCGGAAAGCGTCGATCACCTCGCCGAGCGGCTTCGTCTGCGTGGCGAGGAGGGGCCGGTGTTCCTTACCACGCGGTATCTGCCCAAGCGGCACGAGGAAGTGGCCGGGCAGGGCTCGATGTTCTGGATTCTCAAGCACCAACTGATCGCGCGCTCGCCGATCCTCGGGTTCGGCGAGGCCGACGAGGGGCGCGTCGCGATCCATATCGATCCGAAGCTGGTGCTGGTGCAGGCGCGACCCAAGCGCGCGCACCAGGGGTGGCGCTATCTGGAAGGCGCCGATGCACCGCTCGATTTGGGCGGGGATGCGACCGGGCTCGACGTGATGCCGCCCGCGCTGATGACCAAGCTGGCGGAACTGGCGCTCATTTAAGGGGTAGGGCCCGGAGCTCGTCGAGGTTCATACCACCCTATCAAAAGCTCCATCGTCATCCCCGCGCAGGCGGGGATCCATATCCTCAGAGGATAGCGATCTCAGCGTGAGGTCGCCAGTATGGGTTCCCGCCTCCCCGGGAATGACGATTGTTGGGAAGGTATGAGGGCCGATACGGATAGGGGTGACTGGCTCGATCCAGATGCTAATTCAGGTAGGAAGGTGCCGGTGTGGATCGGGCCACAAACGCGCCATCCCCTTCTACGGAGCAGAGACCCCCGCCGCCGGCTTCCCGCAGACCACCGGTCCGCCAGCCGCCGCATCCACCCGGCATTTCGCGTTGCCCGCGACCGTTACCGTTCCCAGCCCGCTGTTCGTCACCTGCGCGGTGTAGCGCGCCGCCGCCTTCACGTCGCCGACGCCGTCGAGGTGCACGGTCAGGTCGTTGACCGCCAGCCCGGTGGCATCGATCGCGCCCGGGCCGCTGGCGATGAGGCGCGCGCGGGCGGCACGGCCGGCGAGAGTCAACTCGCCGGTGCCGATCAGCGTCGCATTCAACTGGTCGGTGTCGGCCTCCGTCAGCGCGAGGCTGCCATTGCCGCTGACCGTCACGTCGAGCTTCATCCCGCGCATCTTCGCGATCGTCAGCCGCCCGCCCGCCGCGACGCTCGCCGAGACGAGGCCGGGGGTCGAGAGCGTGACGACGATCGGCCTGCCGCCGCCGCTTGCGCCACGCGGTTGCTCGCCCCAGCCGCCGGTGCCCTTGCGGACCGACAAGGTCGTGCCATCGACGCGCACCGCCACCCCCTCGTTCACGTCGCCGGCGATCGTCGCGCGCGGCGAACCGATCGTTACGCGCACCTCGAACGGGCCCTCCACACGGATCCGGTCGAAGCTGCCGACCGAGACCGTCCGGGTGGATGCTGGCGCCGGCGCCGCCAACCCCGGTGAGGACAGAAGCAGCAGCGGCGCGAGCAGATATCTCATGCCCGCAACCGTCGTCGCTTCCGCGCCCGCCGGCAAGTCAGTTCCCGCAGCGGACGCTCCCCGAGCCCGTCTTCGAAATGGTGCAGCGCGCGTTCGGGCCGAGATCGACATCGCCCGAGCCCGACAAGCCGACCGAGGCAGGGCCGTCGACGATCGCGCGGACCTTGCCCGAGCCGGAAATGTCGACCTTGGCGGACCGCGCCTGAAGCTTCGGCGCATCGACCGCGCCCGAGCCGGCAATGTCGATGGCGAGCATCCTGGCCGTACCCAAGGCACGCACAGTGCCCGATCCGGCGATCGAGAATGCGGCGTCCTCGACCCGAATCGCGGCGATGTTGAGGTTGCCGGAGCCGGGAATCCCACCTGCGAACTTCGCGCCCTCGACATGGTCGACTGCGATGGTGCCCGACCCCGAGACCGTCGCGTCGGTCAGTCGCGGTAGCGTGACGTACACCTTGACCTTGCCGCTCTTGTTCCAGCCGAAGCTCGAATTGGTCTTGCGGCCGACGTTCAGCGTCTCGCTGCTGCGCTCGATCGTCAGCCGGTCGAGCTGATCCGACGGCCCTTCCGCCCGGACCGAAAAGCCGGTGCCGACCCGCACGTCGATATCGTCCGAGCCGCGCAGGTCGATGCCGTCGAACCCGGTGACCTGATAGGTACGGGTCGTTCCCGATCCCGCCGCCGCAGCCCCCGAGCCCTCGCTGTCGTCGTTCCAGCTGAACGAGCAGGCCGCGAGAGGAATGATCAGTCCGAGCGCAAGAAAGTTCATCGCATCCTCCTGTGTATTGCCTATGCAATACACTCGCGTGCGACATCTGCAAACCGGAATTTAACGAAAAAGGGCGGCCCCGCAGGACCGCCCTTTCGCGTTCGGATCGAGTGCGAAGGCGTTATGCCGGCACCTTGTCCTTGTTGTAGATCGCGGCGGCCGCGCGGAGGATGTCGAGAATCTTCTCCTGCGCCTTGGGCTCGTCGAGTTCTTCCATCGCCGCCAGTTCGCGCGCGAGGCGGCTGGTCGCGCCTTCGAAGATCTGGCGCTCGGAATAGCTCTGCTCTGGCTGGTCGTCGGCACGGAACAGATCGCGGACCACTTCGGCGATCGACACGAGGTCGCCCGAATTGATCTTCGCTTCATATTCCTGCGCACGGCGCGACCACATGGTGCGCTTGACCTTGGGCTTGCCCTTGAGCGTGTCCATCGCCTCGCGCATCGTCTTGTCGGACGACAGCTTGCGCATGCCGACGCTTTCGGCCTTGTTGGTCGGTACGCGGAGCGTCATGCGCTCCTTCTCGAACCGGAGGACGTAGAGTTCCAGTGTCATGCCGGCGATTTCCGAGCGCTGGAGCTCGATCACACGGCCGACCCCGTGCTTGGGATAAACGACGAAATCACCGACATCGAAGGACAGTGCCTTGGCAGCCATTTGGGGCCTTTCCGGATCAGGCCTCGCCGCGACGCCTCGACGAAGGACTCGTCGCTGCTGCATCGGGGGAGGGATAGGTCTACACGTCAGGCGGATGACGTGAATCATCGCGCCCGTCGCGGACTCTTCTAGCAGCTTTGCAACAAAATTACCAGCCGAACGTGGCAGGCGGCTTGCCCTTTTCGGGATTCGCCGCCTCTTATCAGTCGCCTGCGCCGGGCTCGGGCGAGAAATACTTGTCGAACTTGCCCTCGACGCCCTTCATCGTGTCGGCATCCGGCGGCGTCTGGTTGTCGTTGCGCGTGACGTTGGGCCATTGCGCCGAGAAGGTCGTGTTCAGCTCGAGCCACTGCTCAAGGCCGCTCTCGGTGTCGGGGAGGATCGCTTCGGCGGGGCATTCCGGCTCGCACACGCCGCAGTCGATGCACTCGCTGGGATTGATCACCAGCATGTTCTCGCCTTCGTAGAAGCAGTCGACCGGGCACACTTCCACGCAGTCCATGTACTTGCAGCGGATGCAGGCATCGGTGACGACGTAGGTCATTGCAGAACTCCTGGGCCGGATTCCTTTCCGGCGACGAACGCGCCAGCGACTATGCGCGCACGCCGGTCGCGTCAATCATAGCAAGCCTTCTGCGAGACGTTATCACGCTTTGTCGTTTCGATCACATCCTGCCCAACACCCCTCCGTCATCCTGACGAAAGTCAGGACCCAGGATACCAAGGGCAGCGTCTCGTGGCTCTGGGTCCTGACTTTCGTCAGGATGACGGCGGTTGCTCTTGCGCCGTCAGCGTCTTCGACGATCGCTAGCGTCGAGCCTCTTCAATCATTCCGAAGCCGGATCGCGCACTGTTCCGGAAGGCGTCCTCCCGGCGATCAAATCCTGATAGCATCCCTGTGCCTCAGGCGCCGGCCCGCGCCTTACCGGCAGTGCCTCAACCCGGATCACCCGAACCCGGTCCTCCACCGCGAACGTCAGCACATTGCCAATCCTCACCGGGCAATGCGCGCGATCGATCGGGCGGCCGTCGATGCGCAGATGCCCCTTCTCGGCGATCGCCTGCGCGGCGCTGCGCGTTTTCGCGAGCCGCACGAACCACAGGAACCGATCGATCCGCATCGCGCCTTCAACCATGGCGGACCAGTGCGGCCAGCCCGGCAAAGGCGTTCTGTCGCGACGGATCGATCGGGGCAGGGACGACGGCGCGAGCCGGTGGACGACCGCGCCAGACCCAGCGCGGCGTGTCCCCCGCCAGCGCCTTGAACCCGAGTTCGGCCATCAACCGCTCCAGCGACGCAGGGTCGACGCCGATCGAGGTCGCCAGCGCCGGATCGGGCGCAAACGGCGTGCGGCCCTGCCGCGAGTCGTGCGCCGCCCGCGCAATGCGCTCGATCAGGTCGATCCGGACCGCCTGAAGCCCAAGCGGACGGAACCCTGCCTCCAGAACCGCACCCTCGCCGCCACGCGCCAGCACCGTCGCGCCCTCGCGCGGGGCGGTGATCGTCACACCGCGAGCCGCCGCGAGGATACGTCGCCAGCGCGCCGATTCGGGCTTGAGCAACCGCGCGTCGAACAGGTCGAGCGCGCCGACGGTAATCCCGATCTTGCGCAACCGCTTGCGCTCCTCGGGATCGATCGCGTCGAGCGCGAGCCGCATCGGCAACCGCGGCAGGATCCCGCCGGCCTCCTCGATCGCACTCGCGACCGCGCGCAACGCCGGCGTGGCATTCGGATCACGGCTCAATTCGGCAAGGTGAACCAGCACGGCGATCCGCCGCTTCAGCATACCAGCAAGCCACAGCGACAGCCGAGCCTCGATCCGATCGCGCGCAGGCTTGTCGAGGCAATCGAGCGAGCGATCGAGGATCAGCTGCGGCCGCGCGAACGACGGCCCCGCGCCCAGCTTGGCGACCGGATGCCCTGCCCAGATGACCTGCGCCGCATCGTCGAGCGCGATATCCGCATCGGGCGCATTGACCAGCGATTGCCCGCGCCGCGAACGCTCGCCGGTAAGCCGCTTTTCCGCCGCCGCCAGCAGCAGCCGCTTGTCGCTAGCCCGCGCGTCCGCCGCGACGGTGAAGCGGAACCCGTCGAGGCGACCGATCGGATGATCCTCGACCATCACCTCGCCCTCGGGCCCGATCACCACCGGCAACGCGCCCGCATCCGCGCCGATCTGACGCATCAGCGCGGTCGTGCGCTTGTCGACGAACCGCTGAGTCAGGCTGGCGTGGAGCGCATCCGACAGACGTTCTTCGAGCGCGGCAGTACGCGCGGCCCAGAGCGTCGGCTCGGCCAGCCAGTCGGCACGCTGCGCGATATACGCCCAGATCCGCGTCGCCGCGATCCGCCCGGCGATCACCGGCACGTCGCCCGCTACCGTATCGAGCCGCGCGATCTCGTCCGCGAACCACTGGTGCGGGATATGCCCGCGTCCTTCACTCAAATGTCCGAACAGCCGCGACACGAAGCGCGCGTGTGGATCGAGCCCGACTTTACGGAAATCGGGCACGCCGCATGCCGCCCACAGCCGCGCGACCATCGCCTGGTGCCGTGCGCGTTCGCGGACCCAGCCCTCCTCCGCCAGCCGTTTCAACACCCCCAGATCGAGAGCTTGCGGCGCGGCGCGCAAAACACCGGCGGGCGGGCGCGCCTCAAGGCTCGCCACCAGCGCGTCGATGCTGGAGAAATCAGGCTCGCCCTGCCGCCAATAGAGGTTTTCCAGCCGCGGAAACCGGTGTTCCTCGATCGCCAGCACTTCCTCGGGGAGGAATGCGCCGGGACCATCGTCCGACAGCGCGCCAAACGTGCCGTCGCGCTGATGCCGCCCCGCACGACCGGCGATCTGCGCCATCTCGGCCACCGTCAGGCGACGCTGGCGCTTGCCGTCGAACTTGTTGAGGCTGGCGAACGCGACATGCGCGACATCCATGTTGAGCCCCATGCCGATCGCGTCGGTGGCGACGAGGTAGTCGACCTCGCCTGCCTGGAACATCGCAACCTGCGCGTTGCGGGTGCGGGGGCTGAGTGCACCCATGACGACGGCCGCACCGCCACGCAGGCGCCGCAGCATCTCAGCGACCGCGTAGACCTCCTCCGCCGAGAACGCGACGATCGCCGATCGCTTGGGCAACCGGCTGATCTTCTTCGCGCCAGCATAGGTCAGCGTCGAAAAGCGCGGCCGGTTGACGATCTCCGCGCCGGGGACAAGCTTCTTGATCATCGGCCGCAACGCTTCGGAGCCGAGGATCATCGTCTCCTCGCGTCCGCGCGCGCGCATCAGGCGATCGGTAAAGACATGCCCGCGCTCGGGATCCGCCCCCAGCTGCGCCTCGTCTAGTCCGACGAAAGCGACGTCGCGATCGGGCATCGACTCGGCGGTACACAGGAACCAGCGCGCGTCGGGCGGCACGATCTTCTCTTCGCCCGTCACCAGCGCAACGCGGTTCGCGCCCTTGATCGCGACCACGCGGTCATAGACCTCGCGCGCCAGCAATCGCAGAGGAAAGCCGATCATGCCGCTGGAATGCGCGCACATCCGCTCGATCGCGAGGTGCGTCTTGCCGGTGTTGGTCGGGCCGAGAACCGCCGTGATCCCGTCGTTCGCGCCGTCGTTCATTGCAGCAACATCGGGGGTAAAGTCTGCGTGCGCAATGACCTGCGCAGAGTTTCCTCGGTATTAACGATCCGGCGCCAAGACCGCACATCTCGCCGCGATCCTGGCGATGCTCACACACCGGTTAATTTGACTTTAGCAGGTTGCGACCACAACGACCGCCTGACGCCGGGGGGACCGGCACCATCGGGGCGGGCCTGCGTGTATCTTCGTAACGATCAGGGCTTCGAATTGGCGGGCGCGGCACCGGGCCAAGGGTTCGGTCGTGCGCGCGCGTCGTCGCTGCTCCAGCCGACGCGGGCGCTGTTGCGCGACCGGGGGACGCGGATCGACTGGGTGCCCGATCTGGGCACGGCGATCGGCAGTCTCGACTGGTGGCGCGGGTTCGCGACCTGCACCGCGCTGTGTGCCGCGACCTGGATGCTGTCGCCGGGGTTCAAGCCGCTCGTCGGTGCCGTGCCGTCGCCGCTCGCCGGTGCGGAGTGGGAGGAGACGCGCGCCCAGGGCATCGCGTCCTTGGCGCAGGGCGCGACGACCGGGCGGCGGATGGCAGCGAACGACCTCGTCGCGCCGCTCGCCGACGTGCCCGAGCGGCCGAGTATCGACCTCTCCGCGACGCTCGGCGACGGGGACAGCTTCGACCGGGCGCTGATCCGCGCGGGCGTCGGTCGCAACGATGCCGAGGCCGCCGCGGCGCTAGTCGCGCAATCCGTCGATCCGAAGGCGATCCCGGCGGGCACGCGGATCGCACTGACGCTCGGACGGCGGCCGGACCGGACCGTCGCGCGGCCGCTGGAAAAGCTCGATTTTCGCGCGCGGTTCGATCTGGCGCTGTCGCTCGCGCGCGGTGCGGGCGGGCTGACCGTGGACCGCAAACCGATCGCGATCGACTCCACCCCGTTGCGGATCCAGGGGCTGGTCGGCTCAAGCCTGTACCGCTCCGCGCGCGCGGCCGGCGTCCCGGCCAAGGCCGTCGAGTCGTATATCAAGGCGATCTCGACGCGATTGTCGATCGGTCGCGACGTCACCGCCGCCGACCGTTTCGACCTGATCGTCGAGCGACAGCGCGCCGCGACCGGCGAGACCCGGGTCGGCGACCTCCTGTTCGCCGGGATCGACCAGGGGCGCCATAAAGTGCAGCTCGTCCGCTTCGCCCCCGATGCGGGCAATGGCGACCTTGACGACGAAAGCAGCCGCGGCGGCTGGTTCGACGCAGCCGGACAGACCGAGCGACGCGCCGTGTCTGCCATGCCGGTCATCGGGCGCATCACCTCGAATTTCGGCCTGCGCGTGCATCCGCTGCTCGGCTTCACGCGGATGCACAAGGGCCTCGATATCGGTGCGTCCTACGGCTCGCCGATTCACGCGATGACCGACGGCATCGTCACGTTCGCAGGGCGCACCGGCGGCTACGGCAATTTCGTCAAGCTGGTCCACGGCGGCGGGATGGCGAGCGGCTATGGTCATATGAGCCGGATCGCGGTGGCGTCAGGAACACGCGTCCGCGCCGGCCAGGTGATCGGCTATGTCGGCTCGACCGGCATGTCGACCGGCCCGCATCTCCACTGGGAAGTGTGGAAGAACGGCGCGGCGATCAACCCGCGGACGGTCTCGTTCGCCAGCGTCGCGCAACTGTCCGGTGGCAAGCTGCGCGCATTCAGCGCCAAGGTCGCGCGGCTGCTGGCGGTGCGGGTCGGCGGATAGCGTACGTTCTTGATGCGCAAATCAAGAGTTTTGCATCAGCCGCTTGGTATTATTCCTCGATCTGAAACAGCGCTTCGACCGGTCGATCCAACGTACGCGCAAGCTTAAGTGCAAGCAGCGTCGATGGGACGAAGATACCATTTTCAATCGTGTTGATCGTCTTACGGCTAACGCCGATAGCTTGTGCTAGCGCACCCTGAGTGAGTCCGAGCCGCTCACGCTCAGCCTTGAGGATATTGAAAAGGCGATCACCCACGAGCTGCACGCAATTCCAGCGTGGCAAAACTAATAAGTGCCGCTGCGATCGCTGCGGTTGCGACCACACGCACGGCGTCAAATGCGCTGATAGGAGCGGCTTCCTCTACGGTGATCGCGACAGCAAACGCGGATACGATCGAAGCCCAGAAGCCCGCTGTGCAGCTCATCCGTCGATGTTCTCGAACCCCATCATCATCAAGTAGCCGGGCTACGGCGCTATTAGGTTTCAGCCAGCGAGCGAGCGGCAACAGATTGATTGCCGCTGCGAAGCTCAGTCCTGTCCATATACCTCGCAGAAGATCACTTCCGGGCATTGCCATGCTGACCCACAAGGTCACCACGCTCATCGCGGCAAAAACGTAGAAACTGGTCGCCCGATAACGGCCTTTACGTTCTGATACATCGATTGCTGTCATGTCGATCTCCTTGTAACCCTAGGGTTACATGTAACCCATAGGTTACTAGAATCAACAAGCCGTTTTGGGCAGATTGATGCAAAAATCACAAGTTCTGCATGCGGTGACAAGTGGCGAAAAGCCCAGCGGTACGACGATGCATAAATCTGATGCACACTACGTGAATCAATCGGGCGTGTTCGACCTTGATACCCGTAGTCGCCCCGTCCGGTTTTCAAAGGCATACGTCCATAATGAGACGTAGCTATTTCCCCTGCGCGCGCCAGCGCTGGATCGTGCGGGCGATGATCTGCTCCTCGCTGCCGACGTCGCGCCAGAGTTCGGAGAACAGCGGGTCGCCCGAGGCGGGGCGCTTGGCGTCCTCGAGATCGTCGAACGAGACGCGGATCGGGATCGTCACGCCTTCGCCGCAGATGATGCATTCGCGGTTGCGCAGCGCCGGGATCGAATCGAGGAAACCGCGGGCGCCTTCGGGCATCGCGGCGCGGACGAACGCCTGATCGCGGTCGTTGTTGAGCCGCATCGCGATGATCGTTCCGCACTGCGACAACACCCCCTCCGCGAGATCGGACGGGCGCTGCGTGATGAGCCCGAGCGACACGCCGTATTTGCGGCCTTCCTTGGCGATCCGGCCGAGAATCCGGCCGACCGCGGTGTCGGTGTCCTGGCCGGCGGGGATGTAGCGATGCGCCTCCTCGCACACCAGCAGGACCGGGCGTTGTGGTTCGTTGCGCGACCAGATCGCGAAATCGAACGTCATCCGCGCCAGTACCGCGACCACCACCGCGGTGATGTCGGACGGGACGCCCGAGACGTCGATTATCGAGATCGGCTTGCCGTCGCCGGGCAGTCGGAAGATCCGCCCGAGGAACGCCGCCATCGTATCGGCGACCAGCATGCCCGAGAACATGAAGCCATAACGCGGATCGGCCTTGATCTCGTCGATCTTGGTCTTGAGGCGCAGGTAGGGCGCGGTATCGCCGGCACGATCCATCTTGCCCATTTCCAGGCTGATGATGTTGGTCAGGTCGCTGAGCAGATACGGGATCGGCGCATCGACCGTCAGCTTGGCGATCTCCTGCCCGAGCCGGCTCTTCGCCTTCGCCATCAGCAGGCATTTGGCAAGGATGTCGGCGTCGAACTGCCGCGCGGAGCCGCTGCTGGTCAGGAAGACCTCGCAATGCTCCTCGAAGTTCATCAGCCAATACGGCATCTGCAGGTTCGTGACGTCGTAGATCGCGCCGTTGGTCTTGAACGCCGCGGCATATTCGCCGTGCGGATCGATCATCACGATATGGCCTTGTGGCGCCAGTTCGCAGATCCGGTGCAGGATCAGCGCGGCGCCGGTCGACTTGCCCGTACCGGTCGAACCGACGAGCGCGAAATGCTTGCCGAGCATCGCGTCGACGTACAGCGCGGCGCGGATGTCCTTGGTCGGATAGACCATGCCGACCTCGATATTGGCGCGGTCGCCGGCGGCGTAGATCTGCTTGAGATCGGCGCTGGTGACCGGAAACACCTCGCACCCCGGCATCGGATAGCGGGTGACGCCGCGACGGAACGTGTAGAGCTTGCCGGTCAGGCGTTCCTCGTCGCCCTCGCCGAGATAGTCGATCTCCGCGGCGATGCAGGTGCCGGCGGTGTCCTCCAGCTTGAGCGAACGGATGTTGGCGACCAGCCACGACGCCCCGATGCGCATCTTGATCTGGCTGCCGACCTGGCCCGCAGCGGCGACGACGGGATCGGAGTCGTCGGACAATGCGACGATCGATGCGCGATCCAGGAGTACCCGGCTGCTCGATCCGGCGATCGCGTAGACCACGCCGATCGGGGCGGGCGCCTGCACGCCGCCCAACAGGTCGTTCAGCTGCGTACCGGCGAAAGGCCCGGCCAGAGGTGAGGCATCGTGAAACGCGTTCGAGCCCGGCATTTCCGTCATTGTTCGTGGACCCCGCTCATCGCACCGACGCTATGTCGTCAAAGGCGTAAATATCCGGTGAGGATGGAGAAATTCCTTACAGTTTGCGCGCGATCCAGCCTGCGGCCCAGCCCAGGAACACCGACAGCGCGACCGCAACCAGTCCGTAGACGACCGACGAACGCTCCGCGGCGCGCGCGACGAATCGTTCGAAGCCGGATTTGCGGATGTCGATATCGCGCACCGCGGCGGCCAGCACGCGGCCGTCGCGGATCAGGAACGTCTCCGCGGTGAAGCGACCGACGGGGACGCGGGCGGGGATCGTGACGCGCGCGCGATATAGCACGTCGTCGGTGATCTCGACCGCGCGCGGCGCCTCGTAATACAGGCCGGCGCGGCGTTTCAGGTCGACGAGCCCCTTCTGGAACCGGTCCTGCGTGTCGGTCGGCGCGCTGGAGGCGGGCGACAGCTGGAGACTGTCGAGCCCGAGTTCGTAGATCGCGCGCGTGCGATCATCGACGAGTCGCCCGATGGGCTTGGACGAGGCGATCGCGTAGAAGCTTGGGGCTGAGCGATAGCGCAGCCGCGACGCGTTGACCCAGATGCCCGCGACCTTTTCCTTTTCGCGCATCAGGATCGACTGGGTCGGGCCTTTCACCACCACGACGATATCGGTCGGATGCTCGCCGCTCGGCAGGCGGCCGCCCGGATACAGGATCGCGCCGAACAGCAGCAACTCGGCACCGGTGAAGCTGTAGGCGATCTCGATATTGCGCTGCGACACGTCGGGGACGAGCACGGGCTTGGCCTGCGCCATCATCAGTGGCGCGAGCAGGACCAGCCACGCCGGCTTCAGCGCCCGGGCCCCGACCCTCACGAAAGCGTGACCGAGAAGATCTCCTCGGGCCGCCAGACCAGGCCGAGCAGGATGCGGGCGCCGACCAGCAGCACCATCACCGCCAGCGCGAGGCGGAGATATTCGGGTTTGAACTTGGTCGCGAACCGCGCGCCGATCTGCGCGCCGACCACCGAGCCCAGCAGCAGCAGCCCGGCGAGCACGATGTCGACCGCCTTGGTGGTCGTCGCGTGGACCATCGTCGCGACCGCGGTCACGAACAGCGTCTGGAACAACGAGGTGCCGACCACTACCGATGTCGCCATCCCGAGCAGGTAGATCATCGCCGGGATCAGGATGAAGCCGCCGCCGATCCCGAGCAGGATCGTCAGGATGCCGGTGCAGAAGCCGAGCAGAAGCGGTGCGAGCGGCGATATGTAGAGTCCCGATGCATAGAAGCGCGTGCGGAGCGGCAGTGCGGCGACCAGCGGGTGATGACGCCGCTTGCGCGCTTTCGGCGGGCGTCCGGTCCGCGCGCGACCGATCGTGCCAATCGATTCCTTCGCCATGAGGCCACCGATCGAGCCGAGCATGACGACGTAGACGATCGCGATCACCGTATCGATCTGGCCGCTCTGCTGGAGCAGGCGGAACAGCCACGCGCCGAAGAACGAGCCGAGGATACCGCCCGCGACGAGGACGCCGCCCATCTTGGTATCGACGCCCTTGCGGCGGAAATGCGCGAATACGCCAGACACGCTGGCGCCGGTCACCTGGCTCGCCGACGAGGCGGCGGCGACGGTCGGCGGGATGCCGTAGACGATCAGCAGCGGGGTGGTCAGGAACCCGCCGCCGATCCCGAACATGCCCGACAACAGCCCGACTCCCCCGCCGAGCAGGATGATCACGAGCGCGTTGACCGACAGGTTGGCGACGGGGAGATACAGGTCCACGCACACGCGTTACACCGGAACCCGGCGGCGCGGCTAGGCTGTCTTAAAAGTCGCTGCCGATCGACAGGGCAGGGCCGGAACCGGGGCGTGCGGCGCCGGCCACGCGTTCGCGCCAGTCGAGCGTGAGACGCAGCGATTTGCCCGCGATCGGCACGCCGACGACCAGCGACGGGCCGATGTCGAGGCGTTCGGTGCCACGTTGCGCGCTGCCCCAGATCCCGACCCCGATATCGATCCGGGCGCCCGCGACATGGCCGAGCGGATGCGTGATCCGCGCCGACGCGTCTACGAACTTTTCGACGCCATCGCGGGCTATGACGCCGGCCTGACCGTAAGCCTCGATGCGGACGCCGGGTGCGATGTCGGCGGGACCGTAGCCGGCGATGATCCCCAGCGTCGGGCCGCCACGACCGCCGTCCAGCACGAACCGCTGCTCGGCAATCAGGCGGATCGGCAGCGTGGTGGGTTGCCATTCGACGCCGAGCGCGGCTTCGCGGCCTTTGCCCCGCAACGGCGCCGCAAGACGCGCGGCCAGTGCGAACCGGCGACGGCTTCCCAGCGCGTAGGTCAACCGCACACCGCCCTGCGAGGCGCCGAGCTGACCGCCCGACACTGTGCCTGCGGGGCCGCCGCGGACGAGCAGCCACGCGCTGCCGTTCAATCGTTTTGCGTCGCGCACGCGCGCTGGTGGTGCGAACGGGGACGGTAGCGGGACGATTTGCCGTTTCCACTTAGGGGGAGGCGGGGGCGGGGGCGGGGGCGCCAGAAAGCGGAGATCGGTCCGTTCGGGAATGCCGGATGTCCGCGCACGGGCGAGGACGGGCAAGCTCGTCGTGAAGATCGGTGCGTTACTCGGCGCGGCGATGCGGCTGCCGGCCTCGCGCCGTCCTTCCGTCCGCGCCAACACCGTGGCGACGGCATCGGGAACCAGAATCCTGATCACCGCGGGAAGGGCGCCACCAACGGGCAGCGCCCGGCCATCGGACAACACGAACGCGATCCTGATCATCGTCCACCCGCCCAGCGCCATTGCCAGGAACCGCAGCGGACGGCCGCCCGTCATCCCGCGGCGGCGATGGACTGCGGCCGGCTTGACGGGAGCGTATCGGTGTCGGCCGGCCCGGTGGGGAACTCGTGGCGCGTCTTGTCCCAGACCGGCGCCGCACCGCGCAGCATGCCGATATAGACGATGACCGCGCGCGGTGCCGCGATCAGCGAGACGAGATTGCCGACCAGAAAGCGCGGCAGCGACCACAGGGCCTCGCGCAGGCCATAGCTTCGTGCGGTGAAGATCATCCGCATCGCGAGCCGCCAGATCAGCAGCGCGGCGTTGGCGACGAGCAGGACGAAGGCGATCGGGTGCGGCGCGGGATAGGGCGTGGCCGCACCGATCTGCCAGTGCAGCAACAGCGCCGTGGCCCACGCCGGAATTGCGACATAGGCGACCGCGAGGACGACGACGGCGAGCGGCGCCCGGCGGTCGCGCATCCGCATCCAGTGATCGGCGAACGCGCGGGGGGATGCCCATCCGGTACGGTCCCATCCGGCCAGCGCGATACCCGTCATCCAGCGGGTCTTCTGCCGTACCGAGGTGGTGATCGTCCCCGGGAAATATGCACGGACCGCGACCACCCCGCCAGCCTCGTCGGTCGCCACCCGCGCGAAAATGCCGCGTGCGCCGAGTTCGGCGAGGCGCAGGCCAAGCTCGTAATCCTCGGTCAGGCTGGTCGCGTCGAACGGTTCGCCGCCGCGCGCCTGGGCGATCATCGCCAGGACCTCGGGCGCGATGGCGCAGCCCGTCCCCGCCAGCGGCATCCCCGCGCCGAGCGCCGTGCGGACGATGATCTGCTTGGCATGCGACTCAGCGGCGTGCGCGTTACCCCAACTATCGTTTCGTACTGCGCCGAGGCCAACGACCTTCCCCATAAATTGCAGCGGATTGCTCGTCATTCACCGCTGCGGCGGTGTGCCCGATTGGTCAGGCGAGGAATCTGCAAGGCCACTGTTGCAAGTTTGCCCCTATCACGAAGGAAGGTTATCCACAGGTATTAACCATTTCATATTTGTGTTTGCGTTGTGCTCACAACACCCGTACATGAACCACAAGGAGTCTGAGATGGAAGCCGAGTGGATTGATCGGGCGAGGCAACTGCGGGCGGAAGCTTGGGAGGCTGTTCAGGCGACCTCGGCATTTGTGGCGTTCAAAAAATTCGATGATCTGGTTGTAGATATGGGCGGCACGACCGCTTTGGGGGAGGTTGACGTAGCCGCAACCTGGAAGGCTACCACGCAGCGGGCCATGGAAGCGGTCGCTCGCAGGCTGTCTGAAACGAAGAAGCTGAGTCAAGCCGAGGCTGCCGAAGTCGCGCTCATGCAGCGACGCGAGCCTACCCCGATCGGCTTGTTGCTCGAGGCAGCTATCGAGCGAGGGGCGGAGATAAGGGGCACTGACCCGCTAGCAAATTTTCGTTCCGCATTATCGAAAGACGATCGGTTTTACGTTCTTCGTCGGAATAACATGCACTTTTGGTGGCTGAAGGGCGAGCAAGTCCCTCCTGCTTGGCACAATGCATCCGACGAGTATCCAAAGGACGTTATCGAGGATCGTCCAAACGGCGGGGAAGCCGAAGCGACATAGCTTTCCAATCGTGCAGACTGGGGCGGAAGCGCTTCAAAACAAAAACCCCGGTCGCCTAGGGCGCCGGGGCTGTCAGGCTGAGAACAGCGTGACGTTGTGTGGAGCCACCTAGAGTGTCAGAATCAGATAGTCAACCCCCGGAAGCCGCTCCAGTCCTGCCGCCCCCCGTGCGCGCGGCAATATATATTGACGGGTTCAATCTATATTACCCGATCCATGAGTCTGGTATGCATCAGCTCAAATGGGCAAACCTGTGGAAGCTAGGAGAGCTCATTTGTGCGCCACATCAGGCGACGTTGGTAAAGGCCGTGTTTTGCACTGCTCTGCCAAAGCATTACCCCGAGAAACATGAGCGCCACGTTACCTTTAATGCAGCCCAGCGCGCCAATGGCGTGACCGTAATTCTGGGACACCATATGCATGATGGTGAAAAGTGGAATGAAAAGCAGACCGACATCAACGTAGCGCTGTCACTTATCGTTGACGGCATCGACGACGCGTATGACATCGCTATTTTGCTGAGCGCCGATTCCGATCAAGCGGCGACTGCGAAGATGTTCGCAGACCGATTGCCGAACAAAAAGCTTTTGGCGGTCTCCCCTCCCTCTCGCCCCGTGTCAGACAAAGTTAAGCCTTATGTCTGGAAATCTTTCACCCTCACCTTCCCGATGATTGAGCAGTGCGTGATGAACCAGCCAGTCATGGGGAAAACCGGACCGATTAACCGACCGCCGGAATACGATCCTCCCGCCGATTGGCTTCATCCCGACGATCGTCCGAAAGGCAAGCCGGGAAAGCCACCTAAGGTATGGAGCAAGGCATACAAAGGGTGAGGTGAGATGATTCGGCGCGCGTCCGATTTCCTCCGGACGGGAATTGAAGTCGCCGAGAAGTTGAGGTGGCATCGCGCCTAGCGAGTGGGGGGTCGCGTTCGATTCCGCGAACTCGTCGGCATAATGGCCTGACACGAGCCGCGACCCGTGGTTGACCAGCGGCAGCACCGGCAGTTGCACCACCTCGTATCGGTCGATCAGGCTGTCGAAGACGCGCAATTCCTGCGCATGGACGACGTCCTCGGCGTCGTGGAGGACGATCGCCTTGGTTCTGGCGTCGTCGCGCGCATCGTCGCGGCGCAGCGCCTTCCAAAGCGTGTTGAGGCAGTCCGCCTTGGTGGTCGGGCCGTCGCGCGGACCTATGACCAGGCGTATCCGCGGGTCGCGCTCTGCTACTGCCGCGGCGGCGTCGATCGTCGCTCGATCATTGGGATAGAGACCGACATAGATGCGGTAGTCGTCATGCTCGTAGCGCTCGACCGCCGCCGACAACATGCCGCCGATCACCGCCACTTCGTCCCATGCGGCGACGAACACCGCGATCCGACCGACGGTGTGCGGCGGCGCCAGCGTGGCGAGCGTCAGGCGCGGCCGGCGCCCATAGAGGATGCGCCTGACGATATAGACAAGGTCGATCAGCAGGTCGTCGATGCCACCGAGCAGCAATCCGACTCCGGCAAACAGCAAGGTCTCGTGCGCGAATGCGTCGACGATCCACAACGACTCGCGCACATCGCACCCCCGCAGCGGAGGGTATAGGAGGTTGTATCCGTTTCGGTCTCAACCTGATCCGAATCGAATGTTTGCCGTGCGCGGGAATGGGAGAACCTTCGCGCACCTTGCGCGTTAACCAGCCGATCCCTTTCCCCCCTTTCGGGATCGGCGCCGAACCGTTATCGGGCCGGCCGCGCCGATGCGTAGCACGCGGCGCGGCCAAACCGGCCTTAAGACGCGCGAATCACACCGAAATTACGGCCGGTCGCGGCCGCCGCCACCGGTATTGCTGCCATTGCCCGCACCACCGCCGCCGGCCCCCGCTGCGCCGACCGTGCCGATGTTGCCGAACAGATCCTGGAAGAACCCGCGTTCGCGACCCAGCGTCGGCGTCTTCTTGCCATACGGCTTGATCGAGGCGACTTGGTCGAGCCCGCCGCGACGGATCGCGGTGACGGTGCCCTTCTGGTCGAAGCTGATCTGCAACGTGATCTGCGCGTTCGGGCGCGGATTGCGGAAGGCGAGGTTGCGGCTGTCGCGCGCGAGGTAATACCAGTCGCCCTGGTCGAACTGGCCGGCGATCGTCGGCTTGCCCAGCGTCGCGAGCACCGACTGGCGGTTGTCGACGCCCGGCTGGACCGAGTTGACGAGGTCGGTGTCGACGACATAGCCCTGGTGCGAGCGCAACTGGGTGCAGCCCGCACTCGCCAGCGCGACGAGGCCGATGGCCGCGACTTGGACGATACGGGTGGAAACGACGCTCATATACTCTCCCGGGGCCATACTAAGCCGAGACTGGGTCACGCGGAACACGAGCGAACGCATTTGCATCGGCCGCCGATCGCCTCGATATGCGAGGTTGCGCGGGCAAACAAGCCGAAGCGCGGTTGCGACCTGAAGGACGACGGATTGGGCTGGTTCGGAAGACTGCTCGGCGAGAAGCCGGACGAGGCGCTGCCGCTGTATAATGCGGTGGTCGGTCGGGCGCGCGCGGAACATTGGTATGTCGAGGGCGCGGTGCCGGACACGGTCGACGGCCGCTTCGACATGATCGCGACGTTGCTGGCGATCGTCATGCTGCGGCTCGAGACGGAGCCGGCTGGTGGTGAACCTGCGGCACGTCTGGCCGAGCGATTCGTCGACGACATGGATGGGCAGCTGCGCGAGATCGGGATCGGCGACATCATCGTCGGCAAGCATATCGGCAAGATGATGAGCATGCTTGGCGGGCGGCTTGGCGCCTACCGCGACGGGCTGGCAGCGGGCGATATCGCGCCGGCTTTGGTGCGCAACCTGTACCGCGGGGTGGCGCCCGAAGATGCCGCACTGGCGCATGTTCGCGAGTCGGTGATGGCGTTTCATGCCGGGTTGGCGGCGACGCCGTTACCGAACCTGTTATCTGGAGAATTGCCGTGAAGCCCGAGTTCAGCCGCCCCGAACGCCTCGACACGATCGGCGAGCGCGAGCGGATCGTCGAAATCGCCGCGACCGAGGACGAGCGCGCGGCACTGGCCAAGCGGTTCGCGCTGCTCTCGATCACGCGACTCGACGCGCGATTGGGGATCAAGCGTACTGAGAGCGGTATCGTCGTTAAGGGGCGCGTTACCGGGGCTGCGGTGCAGGCATGTTCGGTGACCGACGAGCCGCTCGATACGAAGATCGACGAGCCGGTTGCGCTGTTGTTCGTCGATCAGTTGGTTTCGGAGGGCGACGAGGTCGAACTGTCCGACGATGCACTCAACACGGTCGCGATCGAGGGCGGCACGATCGATCTTGGCGAAGCGGCGGCGGACACGCTAGCGCTGGCGATCGACCCGTTCCCAAGGGGGCCGAATGCGGCGGCGGCGCTGACGGCGGCGGGGGTGATCAGCGAGGACGAGTTCCGGCCTGCGAATGCGTTTTCGGATTTGAAGGCGCGGATGGCGGGGAAGAGCTGAGCGGCGGCGACGGATGTGAAGGCTAGCCTATCCTAATACCCACCCCGGCGAAGGCCGGGGCCCAGTTGGAAAGGTCGTCGTAGCGAAGCGATGTCCTTCGTTAGCGACGTCCCCCAACTGGGCCCCGGCCTTCGCCGGGGTGGGGCGCGTGGCGGAATCGGTCCGCGTGGGAGAATCTCCCGCCCCCTTGTTCTCCCGCGAGGCGGGAGCCCAGACTGGGTCCCCGCCTTCGCGGGGAAACAACTCTTTATTCCGCGTCGGGGCCTAGGGTCGGATCGAGATCACGGGGGCGGATGAAGCGGATCAGGCGGGCAGTGCCGGTTGCGATGCTCGCCCACTCTCCCTCGAACTGAAGCTCCGCAATGCTCGCAGTCGGATACTTGTCCTCGACCGCGTCGCGCAGCGGATCGGCCCCATCCGCCACCAGCATCAGGACAAGATCCTCCAACCCGGGATTGTGCCCGACCAGCAACGCACTCTCCGCCTCGGCCGGAAATCCGTGCACTACGTCGAGCAACGTCGCCGCAGACGCCAGATACACCCGTCGATCCAAGTCCGGCGCAATCGTCCTGCCATAGCCGGATTCGATCTGCTCCAAGGTCTCCGAAACGCGCACCGCGGGCGACGCGATCGCATGATCGAAAGCGAGCCCCAGCGACCGCATGTGCCGCCCCACCATCGCCGCGGCACGCTTGCCCTTGGCGTTGAGCGGACGGTCGAAATCGCGCGCGACCGGATCGTCCCAGCCGGACTTGGCGTGGCGCAACAGCGTCAACGTCTTCATGGCAATCCTCAAGCCGGTTCGCGGCTTTCATGCCCTACGCGCGGGCTGGAGGAAAGCCGGCTTGCGACTCGGGCCACCGCTTCTTCGAGCGTCACGCGGGCGATCGGCACCCCCGGCGGGAACGCGCTGAGCAGACGTGATGGCATCGCGGCGGACAGCATCACGAACACGCCGGAGTCGTCGGCGCGGCGGATCAGCCGGCCGAATGCTTGCGCGAGCCGTGC
This sequence comes from Sphingomonas sp. PP-F2F-G114-C0414, assembly GCF_003688595.1. Classification (GTDB taxonomy): domain Bacteria; phylum Pseudomonadota; class Alphaproteobacteria; order Sphingomonadales; family Sphingomonadaceae; genus Sphingomonas. The sequence continues at coordinate 606,825 of NZ_RCWT01000011.1, read as the reverse complement.
GCGGACGAGCCGGTCGTCATATGCCGAACCACCGCCGGCTAGCCTGCGAGCAGCGTGCAGAACAGACGGTTTCGCCCAGGGCACGCCCTCCATCACCACTAGCCGCAGCGATTCGCCGGGAACGTCGACGCCATCGCGCAGCGCATCGGTGCCGAGCAGCGATGCCCCCGGATCATCGCGGAAAATGTCGACCAACGTGCCGGTGTCGATCGGATCGACGTGCTGCGCGTGGAGCGGCAGGCCTTCGCGTGCGAGTCGATCGGCGATGCGGCCATGCACGCCGCGCAGGCGCCGGATCGCCGTGAACAGCCCGAGCGTCCCGCCGCGGCTAGCGACGATCAGCTGCGCATAGGCGTTGGCGAGCGCACCGATATCACCGCGCTTCACGTCGGTTACGATCAGAACTTCGGCTTGGCGCGTATAGTCGAACGGGCTCTTCGCCTCGAACCGCGCAGCGGGGCGCAGGAGATGCGGTGCGCCGGTGCGAGCTTCCGCCACTTCCCAGTCACCGCCGCCGGTCAGCGTCGCCGACGTGACGAGCGCCCCATGTGCCGGTTTCAGAACGATCTCGGCGAACGGCCGGGTCGGATCGAGCCAGTGGCGGTGCAGCCCAATATCGAACTCGCGGCCCTCGATACGGTCGACCGCGAGCCAGTCGACGAAATCGGCGTCGACCGGGCCGCCGACGCGCGCGAGCAGCGACAGCCAAGACGCCACCGTCTCCGCCCGCCAGCCAATCGAGGCGATCGCGCCTTCGACTCGGGCTCGGGCGGGGGCGTCCATCCAGTCGGGGGCTTCGGCGAGGACGGCTTCGAGGCGACGGCCGAGCGTGACGAGCGGACGGACGAGTCCGTCGAGCGCGGCGGCGGCGGGCGCGGCGGCCTCGATCAGCGTCGCGTCGGGTTCGGCAAGTTCGGTCTCCAGGCCGTACCCCGCGTCGCCGGGTTGTTCGGCTCTCGCGTAGGTGAGCCCGCGGACGGCGGCGAGCAGCGTTTCGATCGGCCCGAACGGCGCGCCTTCGCCGAGGCGTTGCAGCCAGCCGTCGGACGCCAGCGCCCCCGCCGCGGTCACCGCGTCGGAGATCGCCCTTGCCCCCTGTTCGTCATAACTGGCGAGATCGGACAGGCGTGCGGCGAGCCCCCGCCGCCGCCCGCGACCGCTCGATTCGGGGCCGAGAATCCAGCGGCGCAGTTCGATCGTCTCCGCGCCAGTCAGCGCGGTCGCGAACATCGAATCGGCCGCATCGAAGATATGATGCCCCTCGTCGAATACGTAGCGCGTCGGCCGGGTCGACAGTTCGCGCCCTCGTGCGGCGTTGACCATCACCAGCGCGTGGTTGGCGATGACGATGTCGGCATCGGACGAGGCGCGGGCGGCGCGCTCGATGAAGCATTTCCGGTAATGCGGGCAGCCGGCATACACGCACTCGCCGCGCCGGTCGGTCAGCGCGGTCGAGCCGTTGCGGCGGAACAGCGTCGGCAGCCAGCCGGGCAGGTCGCCGCCGACCATGTCGCCATCCGCGCTATACGCGGCCCAGCGCGCGACGAGGTGCGCCAGAATCGCCGCGCGGCCCGCGAACCCGCCTTGCAGCGCGTCCTCCAGGTTCAGCAGGCAAAGGTAATTCTCGCGGCCCTTCCGCGTGACGACCTTGGCTTTCCGGATCGCCGCGTCGGGATAAAGCCGTGCGGTTTCCTGCCCTAACTGGCGTTGCAGCGTCTTGGTGTAGGTCGAGATCCACACCGCGCCGCCGGCCTTCTCCGCCCAAAGCGACGCCGGCGCGAGGTAACCCAATGTCTTGCCGATCCCGGTCCCCGCTTCGGCAAGGACGAGATTAGGTGTGTCGCGCATCGCCCGCGGCGCAAACGCGGCAGTCGCTGCACCCGCATAGGCGCGCTGCCCGGGGCGCTCCTCGGCACCGTGGCCGGTGAGATCGACGAGCCGCGCCTCCGCATCCCCCGGCTCGATCGTCACGGTACGCGGCGCGGGTCGCGGCGCGTGCTCCTCCCATTCGGGGAGCGATGAGAACAGCCAGCGTTCGTTGACCGTCGGCTTCTTCAGCCGCTCGGCAACGACCGGCGCCCAGGGCCAGCGCAGGCGGAACAGCGACTGCGCCGCCGTCCACGCGCCCTCACGCTCGGGCCAGTCGCCATCGGTAAGCGCCAGCATCGCCTCGGCCGCACGCAGCAGGAACGGCGCGACCTCCGCATCTTCGCTCGGCACGTCGAGCCCGGTAACCCGCGCGATCCCCTTCGGCGTCGGCACCGCGAACTGCGCCGGGCGAAGGAACGCGTAGAGTTCGAGCAGATCGAGCCCCGACAGATCGGGATACCCGAGTCGCTGCCCGACCAGCGGCGCGTTGAGCATGATGACCGGCGTATCGGCGGCGATCCGGATTGCCTCGCCACGCCCGATCGGACGCGCGCCGTCCGCGTTCGCGATCCAGATGCCGGCGTGGCTGGCGTGGAGGGCAGGACAGCGAAGCACCGCGCGACCTTGCTGCAATGAGAACGAAAGGGCAACCTTTTGTGCCGTGAACTCGCGTATTTGAAGGTGTCGCCACTAATAAAGCGCCGCCGCCGATCATCCCAATGCAAACAAGGCCGCCGACTCCGGCCTGTTACGCAACCGACATGAAGCGCGTGCGTTGCGCCTGTATCGATACCGAACCTTATCTACATCATCATCTACATAAACAGGGACGATCATCATGCGGAAGTTTCTCATGGCGCTGAGCGCGCTCTCGCTCGCAATCCCCGCCGCAGCCGTGATCCCCACGGGCAAGGCCGAGGCACGTTCGAAGCGCGAATATCGCGGGCATGATCGTCGTTACCGCGCCAAGCGTTGCCGGCATTCGAGCGGCACGACCGGCCTCGTCGCAGGCGGCGTCGGTGGTGCGGTGCTCGGCAATGCGGTCGGCGGCGGGCTGCTCGGCACGCTGGCCGGCGGTGCAGCGGGTGCGCTCGGTGGCCGTGCAGTCGACCGGACGATCACTGCGAAGGATCGTTGCCGCTGAGTCGCGAGCGGCGGTGGGGGTGACGGACACGAATGCACGCGCTAGTCGCGCTGTATCATGACCGACGAACTCCGCACCGCCGCCCTCGAGTCCAAAGCCTGGCCGTACGAGGAGGCGCGCAAACTCCTCAAGCGGTATCCGAACGGCAAGTCGGGCGACCCGGTGCTGTTCGAGACGGGCTATGGACCGTCGGGCCTGCCGCATATCGGCACGTTCAATGAAGTGTTGCGCACGACGATGGTGCGCAACGCCTTCCACGCGCTGAGCGATACGCCGACGCGGCTGATCGCGTTCTCGGACGACATGGACGGCCTGCGCAAAGTGCCGGACAACGTCCCCAACGGCGACATGCTGCGCGAGCATCTCGGCAAGCCGCTGACGCAGATCCCCGATCCGTTCGGCACGCATTCGAGCTTTGCCGCGCACAACAACGCGATCCTGCGCGAATTCCTCGACCGTTACGGCTTCGACTATGAATTTGCGTCGTCCACCGAATATTACACGTCCGGCCGCTTCGACGAGGCGTTGAAAGGGGTGCTTCGCCACTTCCAGGGTATCCAGGACGTGATGCTGCCGACGCTGCGGGCCGAGCGTCGTGCTACATATTCGCCGGTGCTGCCGATCTCGCCGACCAGCGGCATCGTGCTGCAGGTGCCGATCGAAGTTATTGACGCCGAAGCCGGGCTCATTGCGTTCGAGGATGACGGCCAGCGGATCGAGCAGAGCGTGCTCGGTGGCAAGGCCAAGCTCCAGTGGAAGGTCGACTGGGCGATGCGCTGGGTCGCGCTCGGCGTCGATTACGAGATGGCGGGCAAGGACCTGATCGATTCGGTGACGCAGTCGTCGAAGATCGCGCGCGTGCTCGGCGGCCGCCCGCCCGAGGGCTTCAACTACGAGATGTTCCTCGACGAGAATGGCGAGAAGATCTCGAAGTCCAAGGGCAATGGGCTGAGCCTGGAGCAGTGGCTCACCTATGGCCCCGAGGAATCGCTGGCCTTCTACGCATATCGCGAGCCGAAGAAGGCGAAGTCGCTGCACATGGGCGTCATTCCTCGCGCAGTGGACGAGTATTGGCAGTTCCGCGGCAATTACGCGGGCCAGGACCTGAAGCAGAAGCTCGGCAATCCGGTGCATCACATCCACGACGGCAAGCTGCCGACGGGCGAGCTGCCGGTGACGTTCGGGCTGCTGCTCAACCTCGTCGGCGTGATGGGCGATGCAAGCAAGGAGCAGGTCTGGGGGTATCTGGCCAATTATGTGCCCGATGCGTCGGCGGCCAAGTATCCCGAACTCGACCGGCTGATCGGCTATGCGCTCGCCTACAGCCGCGATTTCGTCGCGCCGACGCTGAAGCGCCGCGCGCCCGAGGGTGTCGAGGTCGCGGCGCTGGAGCGGCTGGACGCAGAACTCGCCGCGTTGCCGACGGAGGCGAGCGCGGAGGATATCCAGAACATCGTCTACGAGATCGGCAAGACCGGCGGGTTCGAGAACCTGCGCGACTGGTTCAAGGCGTTGTACGAGACGTTGCTCGGCTCGGAGCAGGGCCCCCGGATGGGCAGCTTCATCGCGCTGTACGGCGTGGCGAACTCGCGGAAACTGATTGCGGAAGCGTTGGCGCGGTAGAAGGGCGAACTAGCAACGATGCACCACCCCGGCGGAGGCCGGGGCCCAACTGGGGAACGTTGCTAACTCCCCTCCACGCTTCGTTACTGTGACCTTTCCAATTGGGCCCCGGCCTTCGCCGGGGTGGTGCATGAAGCTCATAGATTTCGCGCGCTACCTAGACGAATTTGGTAGAACATATTAGCAACAAGTCCGCCTCCCCCGATTCGGAAACCGGCATGTTTCATCGACCGCTTGCCCTTCATCGCCTGTTCTTCGCGCTCCGCCCGCCACTCCCGTTAGCGCGCCAGATCACCGCCGCAGCGTCGTGGTTCGAGACCGACGGCGACAAGCTGCGCCCCGAGCATCTCCACGTCACGATCGACATCCTCGACGACCAAGACCGCGTGTCGACCGCGCTGGAGCGAGACCTGAAGACGATCGGCGATGCGGTCGAGGCAGCGCCGTTCGCGCTCCAGTTCGACACAGCGGTCGGCAGCGAACGCTCCATCGCGCTACGGCCGCGCCACAAGAACGCATCCTTCGCCGCCTTGTACCAGCGGATCGCCGTAGCGCGTGAGGCGGCGGGGCTACGCGCCCGCGCTGGCTTTCGCTCGAGTGCTCACATGACGCTCGGCTACCGCGACGGCGCGCCGTTCACGCAAGACATCGCGCCGATCGGCTGGACGGCGGATGCGTTCGTACTGGTCCACAGCCATGTCGGCCGAACGCGACACGACGTACTCGGGCGATGGCTGCTGAGCGGCGACGACGATCGGCAACTGGCGCTGTTCTGAGGCCTCGAATTTGCCGGGCGCGCGCGATCCCGTAGGACCCCGGAAGCGATCGGTTGGTTCTTCCCTCGTGACCGCGCACCAAGGAGCAACAATGCGGCTGTTCTTCGACGACGCCCAGCGAACCCATGCGCCCGCGCGCGAACTCCACAACGGCGCGTTCACCGCCTATGCCGAGACTCCCGCGCGCGTCGACGCGATCCTGCACGCGATCGGTCCGGTCGAGACGCCGCAGGATCGTGGTGAAGGACCGATCCTCGCGGTGCACTCGCCCACCTATCTCACCTTCCTGAAAGACGCCGCGCGACTGTGGCGCGAGGCGGGGCGGGAAGGCGATGCGATCCCCTACACCTTCCCGATCCGCGGCCGCCGTCCGCTCGACCTCACCCGGATCGACGCGCTGATCGGCGCGCACAGCTTCGACGCGACCACGCCGATTACGCCCGAGACCTGGGCCGCCTCCTACGGCAGCGCCCAGTCCGCGCTCGCCGCGACTCACGCGGTCCTCGACGGTGACCGCGCCGCGTTCGCGCTGTGCCGGCCGCCCGGCCACCATGCCGGCGCAGACTATTGCGGCGGATACTGCCACCTCAACACCGCCGGGATCGCCGCGCAAGCCGCGCGCGATGCCGGTGTCGCGCGCGTCGCGATCCTCGACATCGACTATCACCACGGCAACGGCACGCAGGACATCTTCTACGCTCGCGGCGACGTGTTCTACGCCTCGGTCCACGCGGATCCCAAGACCGACTACCCCTTCTACTGGGGCCATGCCGACGAGACTGGAGAGGGCGAAGGAGTCGGCACTACGCTAAACCTCCCGCTTCCCCACGGCACGCAGATCGATGCCTTCCGGGCCGCGCAGACGACCGCGCTCGACGCAATCGCCACGTTCGATCCCGGCCTGCTCGTCGTCAGCTTCGGCGCGGACACGTGGGAGGGCGATCCGATCTCGCACTTCAAGTTGACCACGCCAGATTACGCGGTCCTCGCGCGCGATATTGCGGCACGCAACTGGCCTACCGTCATCGTCATGGAAGGGGGATACGCGGTCGATGCGCTAGGCCACAATGTCACGAGCTTCCTCAATGGGTTCTGACGTGCCAATTGCCTTGGGCACGCCCGCCTATCGTCGGCTGACGCTGGCGATGCTGTTTGCAGGGTTCTCGACCTTCTCGCTGCTGTATTCGGTACAGCCCTTGCTGCCGCTGTTCGCTGCACAGTTCGGACTGACCGCGGAGGGCGCGTCGCTCGCGGTGTCGCTCGCGACCGGGCCCTTGGCGATCGGCATATTGTTCGCCGGGTTCGTCTCTGATCGCGTGGGCCGGCGCTCACTGATGATCGTGGCAATGTTTGCAGCCGGTGCGCTGACGCTGGCGGCGGCGGTCGTGCCGGGTTGGAGTGGGTTGCTCGTGCTGCGCTTCTTGACCGGCGTCGCGCTCGCGGGCGTGCCGGCGGTCGCGATGGCCTATGTCGCGGAGGAGGTCGATTCGGGCTCGGTCGGCGCGGCGATGGGGCTGTATATCGCCGGCAGTGCGCTCGGCGGGATGGCGGGGCGACTGGTCGTGAGCGTCGTCGCCGATCTCGAAGGCTGGCGTTGGGCGCTTGCCGCGGTCGGCGTCGCTGGCCTCGCAATGGCGGAGGCATTCCGTCGGCTCGCGCCGCTCTCGCGCAATTTCACGCCAAGCGTCGGACGGTCGGGCGCGCTGCTGCGGAGTGCCGGAGCGCTGTTCACCGATCGCGCGATGCCGCTGCTGTACCTCGAGGCGTTCCTGCTGATGGGCGTGTTCGTCACGATCTATAACTATGCAGGCTTCCGGTTGATGAGCCCGCCCTACGGCCTCAGCCAGGCGGCGGTCGGCGCAGTATTCCTGTTGTATGTTCTCGGGTCCGTCAGTTCGGCAAAGTTCGGGACGCAGGCGGGACAACTCGGGCGGCGGAAGGTCTTCTGGATACCCGTCGTGCTGCTGATCGCCGGCGTCACGCTGACCGCGATGACGCCGCTGGTGCTGGTAATCTCGGGGATCGCGGTCGTTACGATCGGCTTTTTCGGCGCACATTCGATCGCGAGCGCCTGGGTTGGCCGCCGCGCACAGGTTGCAGGCGGCGGCGGCTCGCGCGGGCAGGCGGCGGCGTTCTACCTGTTCTTCTATTACATGGGGTCGAGCGTGCTGGGGTCCGCCGGCGGGTTCGCCTGGACTCACGCCGGTTGGCCGGGAGTGACGGCGTTCTGCCTGCTGCTCGGCGTGGCCGCGCTGGTGATCGGGCTGGTGCTGCGGACGGTGCCGCCGCTGATGGTCGAGCCGCCGGCGCCGCAACGGATGCCGGATCCCTGAAGCGCGGTAAACTGTCCTCGTGTTCGCTCGCAGTACAGCCAGGTAACCGTCATTCCCGCGAAGGCGGGAACCCATATTGGCTGGCTTCAGGAAGGAATCGCAAAGCGCTGAGGATATAGATCCCCGCCAGCGGGGGGATGACGATTGGGTATGTGTCGGGAACCTGCTCTACCGCGACGCCACGTCCGTCGCATCGACCGGCCGCATACCCGCCATGCTCTTCGCGACGACCTCGACCCGCTCCATGACGCGGAGGACGTTGCCGCCGGACAACTTGGCCATGTCGCCATCGCTCCACCCCCGCCGCGCCAGTTCGGCGAACAGCAGCGGATAGCCGTCGACTCCCTTCAGGCCGATTGGTCCGGTCCCCTGGATCCCGTCGAAATCGCCGCCGATCCCGACATGATCGTGACCGGCAATCTTCGCGATATGCTCAACATGATCCGCGACCGTCGCGGCGGTGACCTGCGGCTCCGGATGCGCGGCGTCCCACGCCACCAGAGGCGCAGGCGATTTCGCGCCGTAGACGTTCGCGGGCACGCCGGCCGACTTCGCATAGGCCGAGCGTGCGAGATCCCAGGCGCGCCACTCGCCTGACAGGAACGACGGGTAGAAGTTCACCATCACCACGCCGCCGTTCGCGCCGATCGCGCGCAGCAGGTCGTCGGGGATATTCCGCGGCGCATCCGCGATCGCCCGCGCGCTGGAGTGCGACGCTATCACCGGCGCCTTGGTCGCCGCCAAGGCAGCCGCCATCGTCGCGTCCGAGACGTGGGAGACGTCGACGATCATCCCGATCCGGTTCATCTCCGCGACCACCTGCCGTCCGAAATCGCTGAGCCCGTTGGCACGTGGTGCGTCGGTCGAGCTGTCCGCCCAGTTCAGGCTCTTGCCGTGCGTCAGCGTCATGTACGCCACACCGAGCGCGCGATATTGGCGCAGCACCGACAGCCGCCCATCAATCTGGTGCCCGCCCTCGACGCCGATCAGCGAAGCGATTCGCCCCGCCTTCTCGATCCGACGGATGTCCGCGGCGGTGGTGGCGAGTTCGAACGTCGCCGGGTTGGCCGCGACGAAGCGGTGGACGATGTCGATCTCCTCCAGCGTCATCTCGACCGCGCGCGGCGCATCGGCGGGGATGTAGACCGACCAGAACTGGCCGCCGACATGACCTTCGCGCAGGCGGGGAATGTCGGTTTGCAACGGGTTCGGCAACCGCGCGGTGTCCACTGAAAGATCGACCGCCTCGACCTTCGCGTCGTGCAGCTCGCGGATCTCCCACGCGAGATCGTTATGCCCGTCGATCACCGGGCTGCGCTCCAGCACGCGCGCGACGCGCCGCGCGATCTGCGGGTCCGGCACCGCGGCCGGGCTCGCCTGCGCGGCGATGAGCAGGAAGGCGGCGATCATCTCTTGGTCCCCCGTAACGGCCATTTCATCCTGAAGTAGGTGTTCGCGCGCGACAAGCCGGGTACGCCGCGCCGAACCAGAGCGAAGTGGCGGACTTGAGCACTAGAGCTATCGATATACGCGCCGGAAGCAGTGCCCGGACCAACGACACGCGCCTGTCCACTGCGATCGCGATCGCGCGGCTGATCGGGATCCTGGGGATCGTCTACGTCCACGCCTGGACCGGGCGGACCGCGGAAGAGCTGGCTGCGGTGGCGTTCAGCTGGCAGGCGGTGCTGCGAACGCTGCTCGGCGAAGTGTTCGGACGTAGCGCGGTGCCGTTGCTCGGGATGATTTCGGGCTGGCTGGTCGTCTCGACCGCGACGAGGCAACCGTACGGCGCGTTCCTGCGTGGCAAGGCGCGCACGATCCTGCTGCCGATGGTCTTGTGGAATGCAATCGCGCTGGTGTTGGTCGGGGCGGCGGCGACGTTCGGCGATCTGAAGGCGCCGACGCCGTCGAGTATCGGATGGACGTTGAACGAACTCGTTCCGATGGTGCATGCCGACGATATCAACGTGCAGATGCCGTTCCTGCGCGACCTGTTCGTCTGCATGATAATCGCGCCGGTTCTGGTGCGCGCGTCGAGCGCGTGGCTGGCGGTGGTCGCGCTGATCGTGGTGGTGTGGAGCGTGGCCGGGGTTCACGTTCCGTTGTTGCTGCGACCGCAGATACTGCTCTTCTTTACCGCTGGGATCGCCGCGCGGCGATTTGGCGTGGCGGAGCGGGTGGCGGGGTGGCCTGTCGCCCTATGCGCGCTGCCATTCGTCGTACTGATCGCGCCGCGGCTGTGGACCGCGCTGCTCGGGAACGCGTTCTTCGACGCACATCCGCATCTGATGGCGGCATTCGATATTGTGTTTCGACTGGCCTCCGCGGTGCTGTTCTGGCGGCTGGCCTGGGGCTTGGCGGGGAGCGACGTTGCGGACCGGTTGCGCGGAATCGAGCGCTACGGGTTTCTCGCATTCTGCGATCACCTGGTGCTGCTGTGGCTGTTCGGGCCGGTGATCGGGCTTGCGACCGGCGCGCTGGGGGCGGGGCTGTATCCGGCCTATCTGCTGGTCCAGCCGTTGCTGGTGCTCGGCGCAACGATCGTCCTGGGGCGGATGCTGCTGACGATCTGGCCCGCGGCGGCGCGGGTACTGAGCGGGGGGCGGTTGGGACGCTAGCTCGTCAGGGGCGGCGCGCTGGCGGGTCGAGCTGGTTCACCCATTCCTGGTTGTGGACGACGGTGGAACGGACCGGCCAACCGGTGGCGTCGAGCCAGGGGCGGTAGCGGAAGCGCAGTTCGATGAGGCGGCAGGTGGTCGCATCGAGCACCCCGTTTCCGCTGGAGCGCGTGACCATGCAGTGCGTGACGCTGCCGTCGGTCTCGACCGTGTAGCGCACGCCGACGACCCCGCCCGCGCCGATCACCGCCTCGGCGTTGGGGAAGTCCTTGTTCTTGAAGCGACCTTTCAAAAGACGGGGTGGAGTCTCGTCGCCACCGTCGCCGTCGCCATTTCCCGAGCGCCCGCTGCCGGTACCGTTCCCCTCGCCGCCTGCGCCCGTGCCGGGTCCGGGGACGGGCGCGGCGCCCGTCGTGGCGTCGTTGCCGGGGCCTGGTCTCAGTGTGGCGATAACCGGGGGCGGTGGAACGATCGGGGGGACGATCGGCTTCGGGACGACGAGTTCGGTCGCCTTCGAGCGGAGGTTCGCGGGGGACGCCGCGCCTTCGGGACGGTGGCTTTTCGCGGGGCGGGGGACGATCTTTTCGGGCCGCGGCGGTGGAGGGGATTTCGGGCTAACCGCGAACGTCTTCAGCGCGTCGGGGATAGCGGTAGGAATGCTGACACCGAGCCCGATGATAAGCGCGTAGCCGATGACGGCGCAAAGTAGCGCGGCGCTCGCAGCAGATATCAGGCGGTCGCGCGGGTTCGAGTGGACGCCGTACATGCTGGGTAATTGGGGAGGCGGTCGGTGGGCGGCAACTGCGCGTGAGAGCGCGAAAACGATCTTGGTACTCCGAACGTAATCGGTAGGTATCCCGCTTCAATAGATGCACCTCCCCGGCGCAGGCCGGGGTCCAATTGGAAAGGTCGATGTAACGAAGGACCGTCGGTCGTTACCGCCGTTTCCCAATTGGGCCCCGGCCTGCGCCGGGGAGGTGGTCACTTCGGGTGAAATAGACCTCGGTTTAGAAACAAAACCGGTTCGGCGTCGGCAGACCTGTGCGTTCGGCAGATGCTAGAACGGGCGGCGCGACTTAAGTCACACCGCCCGTTCGTGGCGCGCGCCGCGAGAGTAAATCCCGCGTCGTCGGTCGGCGCTGAAGCGCCGCCGGCCGGGCTTGCTGTTGCGCGAGGCTCCGCCTTGCGCAGCGGCGTTCGCCTACAGCTTCGCCGTCAATTCCGGCACGATCTTGAACAGATCGCCGACCAAGCCGATGTCCGCGACCTGGAAGATCGGCGCGTCCTCGTCCTTGTTGATCGCGATGATGACCTTCGAGTCCTTCATCCCCGCGAGATGCTGGATAGCCCCCGAGATACCGACCGCGACGTAGACTTCCGGGGCGACGATCTTGCCGGTCTGGCCAACCTGATAGTCGTTCGGGGCGTAGCCTGCATCGACCGCGGCGCGCGAGGCACCGACGCCGGCGCCGAGCTTGTCCGCCAGCGGATCGATCATCGCATGGAACTGGTCGCTCGAGGCGAGTGCGCGGCCGCCCGAGACGATGATCTTCGCGCTGGTCAGCTCGGGACGCTCGTTCTTGGCGATCTCCGAGCCGGCGAAGGTCGAAAGACCCTTGTCGCCGGTCGATGCGACCGCTTCGATCTCGCCCGAGCCACCCTCGGTCGCGGCCTTGGCGAATGCCGTGCCGCGCACCGTGATGACCTTCTTCGCGTCGGTCGACTGGACGGTCGCGATCGCGTTGCCTGCGTAGATCGGCCGGGTGAACGTGTCCTCGCTCTCCACCGACAATATGTCGCTGATCTGCATGACGTCGAGCAAGGCTGCGACGCGCGGCGCGATGTTCTTGCCGTGCGTGGTCGACGGCGCGACGAATGCGTCGTGGCTGGTCATCAGCTCGACGATCAGCGGCGCGACGTTCTCGGCGAGCGCATGCGCGAACGCCGCGTCGTCGGCGACGTGCACCTTGCCGACGCCAGCGATCTTGGCGGCTTCGGCTGCGACGCCGTCGACGCCCTGGCCGACGACCAGCAGATGGACTTCGCCAAGCTGCGATGCGGCGGTCACCGCCGACAGCGTGGCATCCTTGACGGCCTGACCGTCATGTTCGACCCAGACGAGCGTCTTCACTTGGCGACTCCCATTTCCTTGAGCTTGCCGACCAGCGCGTCGACATCGGCGACCTTGATCCCGGCCGAGCGCTTGGCGGGCTCGACCACTTTCAGCGTGGTCAGGCGCGGCGTCACGTCGACGCCGAAATCGGCCGGCGTCTTCTGCGCCATCGGCTTCGACTTCGCCTTCATGATGTTCGGCAGCGACGCGTAGCGCGGTTCGTTGAGGCGAAGATCGGTGGTGATGATCGCGGGCAGCTTGAGCGTATCCGTCTCGGCGCCGCCATCGACTTCGCGAGTCACGTTGACCGAACCGTCGGCGATCTCGACCTTCGACGCGAACGTGCCCTGGCCCCAGTTCAGGAGCCCGGCGAGCATCTGCCCGGTCTGGTTGTTGTCGTCGTCGATCGCCTGCTTGCCGAGGATCACGAGGTCAGGCTTTTCTTCCTCGACGATCTTGGCGAGGATCTTGGCGACGCCCAGCGGCTCGACTTTGGTTTCGCTGACGACGAGGATCGCGCGGTCGGCACCCATGGCGAGCGCGGTCCGCAGCGTTTCCTGCGATTTCTGTTCACCGATCGAGACGACGACGATCTCGGTGACGCCCTTGTCCTTGAGGCGGATCGCTTCTTCGACCGCGATCTCGTCGAACGGGTTCATGCTCATCTTGACGTTCGCCAGATCGACGCCCGTTCCGTCCGCCTTCACGCGAGGCTTCACGTTGTAGTCAAGCACGCGCTTGACCGGCACCAGCACCTTCATCGGGGTTCCTTCCAAGGTGGATATAGTTCGTTCGCTGACGGCGTTACCCGGCGGCGTTGGCCGGACAGATGGCGGTTTCGCGTCGTTTTCGCAAGTCCGGTATGGAAACATCACGATGCCGTAGCGTCACGACGAGATGCCGACCGGACCACCTGCCGAACAGTGTCCGACATCAACGAAAAAGGGCCCGGACGTTTCCGTCCGAGCCCCTCTTTTCGCAGAATCAGTATGCGAGGTCGACAGCGGTTACGCCGCGACCTTCTGCACCTCTGCGACGATCTTCTTGGCGGCATCGCCAAGGTCGTTTGCGGGGACGATGGCGAGGCCGGAGTTCGCAAGGATCTCCTTGCCCTTCTCGACATTCGTGCCCTCGAGGCGGACGACGAGCGGCACCGAGAGGTTCACTTCCTTAGCCGCAGCGACGATGCCGTCGGCGATGATGTCGCACTTCATGATGCCGCCGAAGATGTTGACCAGGATGCCCTTCACGTTCGGATCCGCGAGGATGATCTTGAACGCCGCCGTCACCTTCTCCTTGTTGGCGCCACCGCCGACGTCGAGGAAGTTGGCCGGGAACATGCCGTTGAGCTTGATGATGTCCATCGTCGCCATCGCGAGGCCGGCGCCGTTGACCATGCAGCCGATGTCGCCATCGAGCTTGATGTAGGCGAGGTCGTACTTCGAAGCCTCGAGCTCGGCGGGATCTTCCTCGGTCTCGTCGCGCAGTTCGAGCAGGTCCTTGTGGCGGAACAGCGCGTTGCCGTCGAACGCGACCTTCGCGTCGAGCACCATCAGCTTGCCGTCGTTGGTGACCGCGAGCGGGTTGATCTCGATCTGCTCGGCATCGGTGCCCATGAACGCGTCATACAGCTTCGACGCGGTGTTCGCGGCCTGTTTGGCGAGATCGCCCGTGAGCTTCAGCGCAGCAGCGACGGCGCGGCCGTGATGCGGCATGAAGCCGGTCGCCTGGTCGATGTCGATCGACTGGATCTTCTCGGGCGTGTCGTGCGCGACCGCCTCGATGTCCATGCCGCCTTCGGTCGAGACGACCATCATCACCCGACCGGTGGTGCGGTTGAGCGTCAGCGCGAGGTAGAATTCCTTGTCGATGTCGACGCCGTCGGTGACGTACAAGCGGTTGACCTGCTTGCCCGCGTCGCCCGTCTGGATGGTGACGAGCGTGTTGCCGAGCATGTCGGTCGCGGCCGCGCGAACCTCATCCTCGGTCTTGGCGAGGCGGACGCCGCCCTTGGCATCGGGGCCCAATTCGACGAACTTGCCCTTGCCGCGGCCGCCGGCATGGATCTGCGCCTTGACGACATAGAGCGGTCCGGGAAGCTTCTTCGAGGCTTCGACAGCCTCCTCGACGGTCAGTGCCGCGAAACCGGCAGGCACGGGGACGCCGAACTTGGCCAGCAGTTCCTTGGCCTGGTATTCATGGATGTTCATCGGGAAGGCTCCACGCAATTTTTAGGAAACTCGGGAATTGGTTGGCCGTAAAGCACAGGGCGGGCTGCAAATCCACCCTTAAGGCATATGCACTTGCGTCTCGTTCGCAATAGGTGCGAATTGGCTGACCAAGCGCATTGAGTTTTGGGTAGTTTTTGCGTGCCAGCGTTCCCGCGTTAGCTCTAGCTACAGCCCAAGCCTCATGTCGCGTTCCGATCGTGACGTCCTAAGATTGCCGAGAAGTATCGCCAAAACGCAGATATGTTCGGCCTGCGACCACGTTTGCATAAAAGTAACCCTTTTCAGAGCATTATCCTCGCATGACACAGCCTGCGACTCCATTGCCCCACGATCTGACCAGCGAAGAGCTCCGTCAGTCGCTCCGCAAAGCGGTGAAGATGCGGGCGCATTTGCGCGATCGTGGTCAGACACGGTTCGAGATCGAGGTCACCGACCTGTCGCTCTCGGGGTTTCGCGCGGAAACCAGCTTCACGCTCTGGCCGGGAACGGTGGTGTGGCTGACGCTACCGGGACTCGCCGCGCTGGAGGCGGTCGTGGCGTGGCGCGACAAGTTCAAATATGGCTGCGCGTTCGCCAAGCCGCTGCATCCGGCGGTGTTCGATCATATTGTTGCGCTAAGCCAGCGATAGACGGCGTTAGGCGGGGCGACGACCCCGCCGATGCGCAAAGCGCAATCGCCGGCTCGGTCGGTGGGTCGCACCAGCGAACCCATCCGACGACGGCTTTGCCGGCGGCCTTAATAGAGAGAAGCAGGTCGCGCCGTGGCAAAGCCACGTCGTCAGTCGTCGCTGTGCGACGCTGGCCGGGCTTTCGACTTATCCGAAAATAGCTGCGCTATTTCGGGTCTCGGCCTTTAAACCCCTGCGCGACCACGAACCACTCGACCGACCCCTTGCGACTCGCCGGTGGCTTGGCATGCTTCACCGTCTTGAAGTTGCGCTTCATCTCCGCGACCAGCTCCGAATCGGCACCGCCCGCGAACACCTTCGACACGAACGTGCCACCCGGCTCCAACACCTCGCACGCAAAGTGCAGCGCGGTCTCGACCAGGGCCATCGTCCGTAACGCGTCGGTCTGCGGATGCCCGACCGTGTTGGCCGCCATGTCGGACAGCACCAGATCCGGCGCGCCGCCCAAGGCCTCGATCAGCTTGCCCGGTGCCGCATCGTCGAGGAAATCCATCTCGAAGATCGTCACGCCCTCGATCTGATCGACCGGGAGCAGGTCGATCCCGACCACCGTCGCCTTGGGGATCCGCCGCCGAATCACCTGCGCCCAGCCGCCCGGCGCGAGGCCGAGATCGACGACGCGCTTCGACCCGCGGATCAACTCGAATCGCTCGTCGAGCTCGATCAGCTTGTACGCGGCTCGGCTACGATAGCCGTCGGCCTTCGCGCGCTTCACATACGGATCGTTCAACTGGCGCTCGAGCCAGCGCGTCGACTGCGCGGTGCGCTTCCGCGCGGTGAGGACGCGGACGTGCCCGCCGGAACCACCGCGACTCATGCCGCCACTCCCGACTTGCCCGGTTTGGGCGCGCCCATCAGCCGGCGGAGGATGCCCTCGCGAATGCCGCGGTCGGCGATGCCGAGCCGTTCGGCGGGCCACAAATCCATGATCGTCTCCAGAATGGCACAGCCCGCGACCACCAGGTCGGCGCGCTCGTTGCCGATGCACGGCAGCTTGGCGCGCTCCGTGATCGACATGTGGGAAAGGTCGGCGCTGATCTTCCGCATCGCCGAGGCAGGCACGATCAGCCCGTCGACCACCGAGCGGTCGTAATGGCTGAGCCCGAGATGCACGCTGCCAAGCGTCGTCACCGTGCCGCTGGTGCCGAGCAGCCGGGGGCGCGCGACGTGCCGGGGCAGGCGACTGGCGAACCCCGCGAAACTGTCCGCGACCACGCTGCGCATCCGGGCATAGGCGGCACGGCGACCGTCTTCCCCCTCGCCACCACCGGCATGCTCGGTCAGCGACACCACGCCCCACGGCGCCGAATGCCAATCGAGCACGGTCGGGATCGGCGTCGAGGTATCGATCAGCACGAGTTCGGTCGACCCGCCGCCGATATCGAACACGAGCGCGGGATCCTCGCCAGGCTCGATCAGCGCATGGCAGCCGAGCACGGCCAGCCGCGCCTCCTCCTCGGCGGAAATGATGTCGAGATGGATCCCCGTCTCGGCGAGCGCGCGGGCGATGAAGTCGGGGCCGTTAGACGCCTGCCGACACGCCTCGGTCGCGACCGACCGCGCCAGCGTGACGTTGCGGCGCTGCAACTTGTCCGAGCATACCCGCAACGCCGAGATGGTCCGCTCGATCGCCGCATCGCTCAGCTTGCCGGTCGACGCCAGACCTTCGCCCAACCGAACGATTCGCGAGAACGCATCGATCACCGCGAACCCGCCCGCCTGCGGTCGCGCGATCAGCAATCGACAATTGTTGGTGCCGAGATCCAGCGCGGCAAACGCCTGCGCATCGGCCCACCGCCCTCGACCGGGCCGGGTCGCCGCCGGACGGGCAGGAGACCCCTGCCGGAACGGCATTCGGGTGGAAACATCCCCCATCGCCGTAAAACTCGCTATCTATATCTGCCGCCGCAGGAAAATACCCGCCCGGTGCTTGGCATCGAATGTAGCGGGGTGCAGCGATTACGCAAGCGATGTGGCGAATCCCTACGATCTTGGCGTTGACAGCCTGACCTCCCCCGCCTAGATCGCGCCCTCGCTGATGCCCCGTCGTCTAATGGTAAGACTGCGGTTTCTGATACCGCCTATTGAGGTTCGAATCCTCACGGGGCATCCAGCGATCCCTCTGAAATCGTCGTGTGCTACCGGTGCCGATCGTAGATTGCCGTCTGCTGCGCGAGTGGGGAGGGGGCGTTTCGATTGCCCAGTCGCGAATCTCGCTTGCGGCTGGTCGGCGAACAGCTCCGTGCCGTCCACGGCGACACTGCACTCCTGATCGGGGCGGGGGCTCCTTGGCCGATATTTGGGCGGACGATGTCGTATCCGCCGACAGCGAGCGCTGACGATCGGTCAGACATGCTGGGCGCATGCGAAGCATCGGGTGCTTGAATTATCCGCTACGCGTCGAGGCGGGGCATAACGCGTCAGATCGGCCGGCGGATCGCGGCGAGGATCTATCGGACGTGCTTTGGCGCTGGTTACGTTGAACCACTCGCCGCGCGGGCAGGGACGGGCGCTGCTACGCGTTCAGGCTCGCCGCGTGGGCAATTCGCAATCGCAAACGACCATCCGCGAAAATACCGCTGCCGAATCTCAGATCCGGTGGCCGTGTATCACATTCGGTTTGTCACGGGTCCGAAACGACTCGGCGTGGATCCGTGGATCGATCAATGAAGTACGACGAAACCGATCGCGATCGCCCAACAGGCGGACGACATCGACAATAGTACCAAAGCGCCCTTTGCCTTGCGCGCGTCCCAGGTCGAGCTCAAATCCATCATCTCTCTCCAGCGGCGATTAGCGCCGTCTTGGTAAAAATGTTCTATTGTGAGACAAACATCAAGATATTTTTAGTCATAAAACCGTAACGGCGCGCGATTGTTGTCGCGCCTCGGCTGCACCCGAGTTCGGCACGCCCGCGGAACGGGCAAAAGACGGTTTCTTGGGCGGAAAAACCGGCAGGATATCTGGGTCAAAATCCGCGGTGCCGGGCACGCGAAAGGCCCCGCAATACCGGCGAGACAGTGCGAGCGGCCAAATCGCGATGCGCGTTTGCGCCAAGCCTAAACAGGTTTCACGCTAGTTCGCGATGGCAGGCGTCGGCGGCCCTTCGCGGTAACGCGACCCGGCCACGTGCGTGGCCGGGTCGTCGCAGCGATCAGCGACCGACCGCGATATATTTGAAGCCGGCGGTCTCGACGACTTCGCGCGGATAGATGTTGCGGAGATCGATCAGGATCGGCTCCGACAGCAATGCCTTGACCCGCTTCAGATCGAGCGCGCGGAACGCGTCCCATTCGGTCACGATCACGAGCGCATCGGCGCCTTCGATCGTCGCATAGGTGTCGGTCTTGAAATCGACGTTCTGGAGCAGCTTGGCGGCCTGTTCCATGCCCTCGGGGTCATAGGCCTGGACGCGCGCGCCGGCATCCTGGAGCAGCTGGATCACCGCGATGGCGGGGCTGTCGCGCATGTCGTCGGTATTCGGCTTGAACGTCAACCCGAGCACCGCGACGGTCTTGCCGCGGACGTCCTCGCCCATCGCGGCGATGACCTTGCGGCCCATCGCGCGCTTGCGGTTCTCGTTCACCGCGACCACCGCCTCGACGATCCGCTGCGGCGCTTCGTAATCCTGGCTGGTCTTGAGCAGGGCGAGCGTGTCCTTGGGGAAGCACGAGCCGCCATAGCCCGGCCCCGCATTGAGGAACTTCGACCCGATCCGCTTGTCCAGGCCGATGCCGCGCGCGACCTCCTGGACGTCGGCGCCGACCTTTTCGCACAGGTCCGCGATCTCGTTGATGAAGGTGATCTTGGTCGCGAGGAACGCGTTGCCGGCATATTTGGTCAGCTCGGCGCCGCGCCGCGACATCTCGATCACCGGCGAGCTGTTGAGGCTGAGCGGGCGATAGATTTCGCGCATGACGGCCATCGCACGCTCGTCATGGCCGCCGATGACGACTCGGTCGGGGCGTTTGAAGTCGTCGATAGCGGCGCCCTCGCGGAGGAATTCGGGGTTCGAGACCACTGCGAATTCCGCGTCCGGGTTGTTCTCGCGCAGGATCCGCTCGACCTCGTCGCCGGTGCCGACCGGGACGGTCGACTTGGTGATGACGACGGTGAAGCCGCTCACCGCGGTGGCGACTTCGGCGGCGGCGGCGAAGACATAGCCAAGATCGGCATGACCATCGCCGCGCCGTGAGGGCGTGCCGACCGCGATGAAGACCGCCTCGGCGCCCTTGACGCCTTCGGTCAGGTCGGTGGTGAAGCCGAGGCGACCCGCCTTGACGTTGGTCTCGACCAATGCCTGGAGGCCTGGCTCGAAGATCGGGATGCGACCCGCGTGCAATGCGTCGATCTTGCTCTCGTCCTTGTCGACGCAAATGACGTCATGACCGAAGTCGGCGAAGCAAGCCCCCGACACGAGTCCGACATATCCCGTTCCGATTACTGCGATCCGCATGGTCGTT
Organism: Sphingomonas sp. PP-F2F-G114-C0414; assembly: GCF_003688595.1. Lineage (GTDB taxonomy): Bacteria > Pseudomonadota > Alphaproteobacteria > Sphingomonadales > Sphingomonadaceae > Sphingomonas. The sequence goes on along the minus strand of NZ_RCWT01000011.1, from coordinate 586,966 downwards.
TACTCACATCTTGCGAAGCCCGCGCGCGGGCGGGCAATCTATGCTGCAAGGCAGCGTGTAGACAGTGCTGGTGCCGCGTCTGGCCGATTTTGGCAAGTGGCGCACAGGGTTCCGTCGCCCGCATGGCGCTGTTCGACGCGTCGCTGCAGCGCGAAACGTTTTTGTAAATATAATACGGTTAATCGGAATTTAACGGCCTTGCTTAGGGTTGGTTGCAGGACTTTCTGCGATTGCACGAGTGACGTCATGGAGATGCAAACCGTGCCCACCACACCCGCTTCCGCTACATCCTTCCTGTCCACGCTGGGCGTCAACGCTCATTCCGGGAACGCCAACAACGCGTACGGCAATGCGAGCTTGACGATCAACAGCCTGAATTATCTCGGCATTGGCACCGTGCGCGACACGTTGCCCGGATCCGGGATCGGTAACGCCGTCGTTAACGCGATGGCGGCGGCGGGCGTCAAATTCGACTTCGTCACGTCGTCGGCGCTGCCCGCGACGGGCGCGTCGGGGTTGGCGAGCTATGTTGCGACGCTGGCGGATTTCCAGACGCGGCATGCCGGCAGCATCGTCGCGGTCGAGGGCTTGAACGAGGTCAACACGCAGCCGTTCAGCTATAACGGCAGCGGTTCGCTGGCGGCGGCGGTCGATTACCAGAAGGCGCTGTATACCGCGGTCAAGGGCAGCACCGGCCTGTCCGGCGTGTCGGTCATCAACCTGTCGGTCGCGCTGGAAAGCCCGTCGGCCTATGCGGCGATCGGCGATCTCGGCGCGTATTCCGATTACGCCAACGCGCATGCCTATACCGCGTCGGGCAGCACCTCCGACAAGGTGATGGAGGCGTCGATGGCGCGCGCGGGCGCGGCGTCGAAGGGCGACAAGGTGGTCATCACCGAAACCGGCTATACCACGCTGTCGAGCGACCCCGGCCTCGGCGTCAACGAAAGCGCGCAGGCCAAGCTGACGGTCAATGCGCTGCTCACCGCGTTCGAGAACGGATCGAGTCAGACGTTCCTGTACGAACTGTTCGACAGCAGCCTCGATCCGAGCGGTGCGGAAAAGGAATTCCACTTCGGTCTGTTCAATGCGGACGGGACGCCCAAGATGGCGGCGACCGCGGTCCACAACCTGACCAGCCTGCTGTCCTATGTCGATGCCGGCACCGGCACGGCGGCGTCTGCCGCGACCGCCTATTCGCTGGGCGGCATGCCCGCGGACGGCCATTCGCTGACGCTGACCAAGGCCAATGGCGCCTATGACATCCTGCTGTGGCGCGATGCCAATCTGTGGAACACCGCGACCCAGTCCGAAACGACGCTGGCGGCGAAGACCGTGACGATCGATCTCGGTGGCCTGCAGAAGACGGTCTATGTCTATGATCCGCTGAAGGGCAGCACGCCGATCGCGACCTATACCAACGTCAGCCAGATTACGCTGGCGGTCGGCGATCATGCGCTGGTCGTCGAAGTGGGGTCGAAATCGGCCTATACCGATACGGCGACGGCGGTTCCGGCGACGTTGAGCACGACCGCCGATGGCCTCGTCGCGCAGATCGACAAGCTGGCGGCGTCGACCGGGCTGCAGACGATCGCGTTGAGCGACAGCGCGGTGCTGAGCGTCGCATCGGTATCGACGATGCGGTACATGATCGCGAACTACGGTTCCACGCTCGCGAAGGTGTCGGGCGGCTATTCGTTCCTGGTGACGCAGACCGGCGATGGCTGGAAGGAAGACCAGTCGTTCGACGCGAAGGGCGTCCTCGTCTCGACCGCCGACTACGGCTATGTCGGTGGTGTCGTCTCGAACATCCACACCGAATTCGCGGGCGGCGTGGTCAGCGATCAGAGCTTCACCACGGGCAAGCTGTCGGCGACGATCGTCAACGATCCGAAACTCGGTCGCACGGTCACAAGCTACGACATCACCACCGGCAAGCCGACGACGATGACCGTCACCAATATCGACGGCAGCAGTGCGGCGACGGTGTACAAGAACGGGATCGTCTCCACCTACACGGCGATCGCGGCGAATGGTGCCAGGATCACCGACACCTTCGATGCCAACGGCGCGCGGGTCAGCGAAGTGCAGGTCGACACCGGCAATGTGTGGACGACGTTGCAATATGACGCGAACGGCGCGGTCGCGCGCAAGTTCGTCCAGCGCCCGGACGGCAGCAGCGAGAGCTATGGCTATAATCTGACCGGTCTCGCCTATGTAACCGAGCATCAGGTGATGAACGCCAAGGGCGTGGTGACTCTGGTCGAACGGTCGCGCGCCGACGGCACGCTGGTGACCACCGCGCAGGTCCTGGCCGATGGCGGCAAGGTTTCGAGCAGCTTCGGACCCAAGGGTCAGTTGCTGACCAAGGTCACGAATGCGGCGGACGGCACGATGACCTCGCTCACCTACGACGCGACCACGGCCAAGCTGTCGTCCAGCGTCGTGCAGACGTCGGCCGGTGCGACGACGACGATCAACTATGTCGCAGGCGTGATGTCGGATCGCACGCTGGTCCGCGCCGATGCCAGCCGCACGGCGGAAACCTTCGACACGACCGGGATGAAGACGCGGCAGGTCGATGTCGACACCGCCAAGACCTACACCACGCAGGTCTTCGACGCGACGACCGGCAAGCCGCAGCGCACCTATGTGCAATATGCCGACGGTCGCAGCATCGTCACCAGCTACAACGTCACCGGCAAATCCTACGTCACCGAGACGCAGACCACCGACAAGGCGGGCAAGGTCGTGTCGGTCGTGCGCAGCCATGCCGACGGCACGCCCGATTATACCGACTCGTACGCAAGCGACGGCGTCCGGACGACGATCGCCTATGACGCCACCGGGCACAGGCTCAACAAGACCATCACCGCGGTCAGCGGCGCACGGGTGATCACGACCTACGATACGGCGACCGGCGGACTGAAGAGCCGCATCGAACAGGCCGCCAACGGCGCGATCATCAGCAACCAGACCTACAGCGGCGGCGGTCTGGCGAACGAGGAGGTCGCGAGCGATCAGGGCAAGGTCAGCTACACTTATAACAGCGCGGGCGCGAAGCTCTCGCAGGTGCAGACCGCCACCGACGGTACCAAGACCACGACGCTGTACGACGCGACGACGGGGGCGGTCACGAAGGTCTATCTGGCCAATCCGGACGGCAGCAGCGAAACCCGCGCCTACGGCCTGACCGGGCTCGCCTGGACCACGGAAGTCCAAGTCGCCGACGCGGCGGGCAAGCTGGTGTCGCTCACCCGCAGCGCAGACGGTGGGCGGATGGTGTCGACCGATATCGTCCAGGGCACGTCCCGGGTGACGACCGCGTACGACTCGCAGGGCCGCCGCCAGACCGAGACGACGGCGACGGGCGACGTGACCAAGGACGGTACGCGGACGATACTGACCTATGATCCGGCGAGCGCGACATTGGTGTCTCGCGTGTTTCAGTCGGCGGCCGGCGGGACGGTCACGACCAGCTTCAAGGCAGGGATCGTCGCACAGATCGTCTCGGTCCTGCCCGACGGCAGCCGTTCGACGATGACCTACGACGCCGCCGGCAAGAAGACCAACGAGGTGACGGTCGATGCCGCCGGGACCTGGACCACGACGGTACTCGACGCCACGGGTGCGGCGTCGAGGCGCTATATCCAGAACGCCGACGGCAGCGGCGAAACGCAGCTGTTCGGTATCGCCGGCCAGGCCTGGACCACCCAGCGCAGCGTGTTCGACGCCAAGGGCAAGGTCACGCTGGTGGTGCGCAGCCACGCCGATGGTAGTGCGGCTTATCAGGAGGCGAATGCCGCCGACGGATCGCGTCTGCTCCAGACCTACGACGCGACCGGCAAGCTCGTTCAGTCGGTGACGATCGCGGTCGGTGGCGAAACGCATACGCAACAATTCGATGCGACCACCGGGCTGATCACGCGCGATATCGGCCAGCTGGTCAATGGCGACGTCGCGACCTCGCTCTACACCGACGGGAAACTCGCAAGCCGTCGTACGCAACTCGCGGCAGGCGGCAGGATCGTCGAGGCGTACAACACCGACGGATCGCGCACCGCGGATACCTATACCGCGGCGGGATTGCGCACGACGGCCGTCGTCGTCGATGCGGCGGGCACCTGGAGCACGACCCTGTATGACGCGGCCGGCAAGCAGACGAGCAACTTCGTCGAACGCGCCGACGGCACCGCCGAGAACACGCTGTATAACCTCACCGGCAAATCCTACGTCACGCAGACGCAGCAGGTCGATGCGAAGGGCGCGGTCGTTTCGGTCGTGCGCACGCATGGCGACGGCACGCTCGACTACACCGAAACGCGCGATCCCGACGGCACCCGCACGCTGACCTATTACGATGCGAAGGGGCGGAAGACGCAGGCTGCGACGGTGAGTGGGAACACGACGCAGACCAGCGAGTACGACGTGGCGACCGGCAATTTGCTGACCCGCACCGAACAGGGCGGGGGCATCACGCACAGTCGCGGGTTCGACTCCGCCGGGTTGCTCACCAAGGACGTCACCGTCACCGCGACGGGGCAGTGGACGACACTGCTGTACGATCAGTCGGGGGCAGTCACGCGCCGCTATGTGACGGCGCCGGACGGCTCGGCGGTCAACACCGTCTACATGCCCGCAGGCTCCGACTATGCGGTCGGCGTGATCAAGACCGATGCGACCGGCAAGACGATCTCGGTCGATCGCACCCGCGCCGACGGCAGCCGCGCCTATGCCGAGGTGAGCGACGCGACCGGGCAGACGCAGCAATATTTCGACGTCGCCGGCCGCGAGCAGGGCAAGGTCGTGACCGATGCAGCCGGGCGTACGACGATGAACTTCGATACCGCGAAGGATCAGCTTTACGCCAGCAAGACCGAGCTCCCCGGCGGCGGCAGCATTGCCCGCACCTATACCGCGGGCGTCATGACCGGGCGCACGACGACCACCGCCGCGGGTGTCGCGACGACCGAGAGCTTCGCCACTGCGGGCCATGCGATCGCCGATGTCCGCAGCGCGGCAAGTGGCTATGACGCGATCCTGGTCGGCGATGCGGGCGGGGTCACCGGCTCGGTGGCGGACGAACTGCTGCTCGTTGACCGCAGCGGTGCGACCGTCGCGGGCGGCGGTGGCAACGATCGCTTCCTCGTCACGCTCGGTACCTCGGCGACGATCGCGGACTTCGGTGCGGGTCACGACCTGCTCGATCTCTCGGCGTTCGCCAAATCGGGGTATCAGCCGATGATGGAGATTTCGGGCAGCGACCTGACCGTGAAATACGATCAGGGGGCGACGATCACGCTGACCGGGGCGGCGGCGCACAAGCTCGTCCAGACCTCGGCGAGCAGCGGGGTTTACGCCTTCGGCTGACGCTTTGCGGCGCGCGTACCGGTTTAAGCGGTGAAGCGCGCCGCACCGCAACATCCGATTAGGATTTAGGGCTTAACCATAAACAACACCGAATCGGTTTTGTGGAAGATGTTATGACCCCAGTCCGTAGTCCCGCCGCCCGCGCGCCGGCCGCCGATCGGGCCGGCGCATGAAGTATCAGCCGATCCAGGACGATAGCGGGCTGGTCGCGCTGACCGCGCTGCTGGCGATCCACCGCATTGCGGTAGATTCCGATCAGTTGCGCCACGGTCTCGGGCATTTCCATTCGCTCGACGCCGATGCGCTCGTCCGGCTGGCGGGGGGGATCGACGGTGTCCGTGCCAAGACGCGGACCGCCAAACCCGAGGATCTCGCCCGCCTGCCGTTGCCGGCGCTGGCGGATGGGCCCGAGGGCTGGTTCCTGATCGGCCGGATGCAGGGCGACGAGGTCCTGATCCAGCGCGCGCACCAGCCGGTCGAAAAGATCGATCTCGCGACGCTCGCGACCCTGTGGTCGGGGACGCTCGTCCTCGTGACCACGCGCGAGAGCGCGGCGCTGGCGAGCAAGGGGTTCGACTTCTCGTGGTTCATCCCGCAGATCGTCCGCTATCGCCGGCTGATCGGCGAAGTGTTGCTGATCACGCTGGCGCTCAACCTGCTCGGGCTCGCCGCGCCGTTGTTCTTCCAGAGCGTGGTCGACAAGGTTCTGGTCCACGGCACGCTGTCGACGCTGTCGGTGCTGACGATCGGGTTCGTCGCGGTGTCGTTCTGGGAGACCGCGTTCGGCTGGCTGCGCACGCGCCTGTATTCGGAGACGAGCCAGAAGATCGACGTCGAGCTCGGCGCGCGGCTGTTCCGGCATCTGTTGCGGCTGCCGCTGAGCTATTTCGAATCGCGCCGCGTCGGCGATACCGCGATGCGAGTCCGCCAGCTCGAGACGATCCGCGAATTTCTCACCAACGCGTCGCTGACGGTGCTGATCGACCCGGTGTTCGCGGTCGTCTTCCTCGCGGTGATGGCGCTGTATTCGGTCAAGCTGTTCTTCGTCGCGGTGCTCGCGATCCCCGCCTATCTCGCGGTCGCGCTGCTGGTGACGGGCCCGCTCCGTAGCCGCCTCGACGAAAAGTTCGAACGCGGTGCCGCCAACAACGCATTGCTGGTCGAGAGCATCGCCGGGATCCAGACGGTCAAGGCGGCCGCGGTCGAGCCGCAGTGGCAGGACGCGTGGGAGCGCCGCCTTGCGGGCTATTCCGCCGCCAACCAGCGCGTCATCGACCTCGGCAATACCGGCAACAACGCGATCCAGCTGATCTCCAAGCTCAACATGGCGGCGATCCTGTATTTCGGCGCGCAAGCGGTGATCGCGCACGACCTGACCGTCGGCGGGCTGGTCGCGTTCAACATGTTCGCGCAGCGCGTGTCGGGCCCGGTGATCCGCATGGCGCAGCTCTGGCAGGAGTTCCAGCAGGTCCGGATCGCGGTCGAGCGGCTCGGCGACGTGCTCAACCACCGCGTCGAGCCGGGTGCTGGCAGCCAGACCGCGCTCCCTGCGATCCGCGGCAGCGTGACGTTCGAGAATGTCCGCTTCCGCTATGCCGACGACGGTCCGTGGACGCTCGACGACATCGACCTGGTCGTCCCCGCAGGCTCGACGCTCGGCATCGTCGGCTCTTCGGGATCGGGCAAGTCGACGCTGACCAAGCTGCTCCAGCGGCTCTACGTCCCCGCCAACGGCCGCGTGCTGGTCGACGGCGTCGACGTCGCGCAGATCGATCCGGCGTGGCTGCGGCGCCAGATCGGCGTCGTGCTACAGGAGAACGTGCTGTTCAACCGCACGGTGCGCGAGAACATCGCGCTCGCCAACCCCGCGCTGCCGATCGACAAGGTCATGGCCGCCGCCGAGATGGCCGGCGCGCACGAGTTCATCACGCGGATGCCGCAAGGCTATGACACGATGATCGAGGAGCGCGGCGCCAACCTGTCGGGCGGCCAGCGCCAGCGGCTCGCGATCGCCCGCGCGCTCGTCACGCAGCCGCGCATCCTGATCTTCGACGAGGCGACCTCCGCGCTCGATGCCGAGAGCGAGGAGATCATCCAGACCAACCTCAAGCAGATGGCGGTCGGCCGCACCGTCATCATCATCGCCCACCGCCTGTCCGCGATCCGCCAGTGCGACCGCATCGTCGCGCTCGAGAAGGGGCGCCTGGTTGAACAGGGCTCGCACGACGAACTGCTCAGCCACGGTGGCCGCTACGCCGACCTCTACCGACGCCAGATGGGCGTCCTGTACGGAATCGCCTCATGACCGCGCTCACCCACCATCTGTCGCTCGTCCGTCGCGCCTGGATCGAGGATCGCGCGACGCGCCGCGATCGTCGCATCCCGCTCGAGACCGCGTTCCTGCCCGCCGCGCTCGAGGTGATCGAGCGCCCGGTGTCGCCGACCGCGCGGATCACCGCGTGGCTGCTGCTCGGCGGGATGGCCGCGAGTGGGCTGTGGCTGACGCTCGGCCATGTCGACATCGTCGCGACCGCAGAGGGGCGGACGATCCCCGCCGACAGCGTCAAGCTGGTCCAGTCGGTCAGCGGCGGGCTGGTCCGGCGGATCTGGGTGCATGACGGCGACGTCGTCAAGCGCGGCCAGCCGCTGGTCGATCTCGATCCGACCTTGTCGTCGGCCGATGAAGCGCAGGCGCGCCAGGCGTTGCTTACCGCCGAGATCGACGTCGCGCGCAACGCCGCGATCGTCGACGGGCTTAGCGGCGGGCGCGGCGTCTTCACGGCGCCGCCCGGCACCCCCGCCGACGTGCTCGACACGCAACGCCGGCTGGTCGCCGCGCAACTCGGCAGCGCCCGCGCGGCGGATGCCGGGCTCGCCGCCGCGCGTCGGTCGGCGCTTGCCGATGCGGCGGGGGCGGGGGATCAGATGCGCGCGCTCGACGCCAACCGGCCGCTGATGGAGCGCCAGGTCAAGGCGATCGAGACGCTGGCGGCGCGCGGTTATGCCAGTGGCCTGCGCGTGCTCGACATGCAGCGCCAGCGGCACAGCGAGATGGGCAGCCGCGATGTCGCCGCGCAACAGCGCACGCGCGGGCTGTCGGAAGCGCAGCGGTTCGGCGAAGAACTCAACCATTCGCGTGAAACGGCGCGGCAGACCGCGCTTGGCGATCTCGCCAAGGCGCAGTCGGATGCGATGCAGCGCCGCCAGGATCTCGCCAAGGCCAGCCAGCAAAGCCGGATGCAACGGCTGGTCGCGCCGGTCGACGGCACCGTCCAGCAACTCGCGATCCACACCGTCGGCGGCGTGGTCGAGCCGGTCCGCGCGCTGATGGTGGTGGTCCCCGACGGCAAGCTGACCGTCGAGGCCAAGCTGCTCAACCGCGATGCGGGCTTCGTTCACGCCGGCCAGCCGGTGGCGCTCAAGCTCGAGGCGTATCCGTTCACGCGGTTCGGCACCGTGCCGGGCCGGATCGTCTCGGTCAGCCGCGACGCGGTCCAGGACGAGAAGGGGCCGTCCTATTACATGGCGCGGATCGCGATGGATCAGCGCACGGTCACCGCGGACGGGCGTCAGATGATCCTGACACCGGGTCTCGCGGTCACCGCGGACATCCGCACCGGTCGTCGCCGCCTGCTCGATTACATGCTCGACCCGGTATCGCGCGACGTCTCCGAAGCGGCGCGCGAGCGGTAGGGGTGGGCGCATCCGAACCGGATGTGCCGCATCATCTTGCGCCGATGCTGCAAGATGACCTAGAGGGCCCGCGGCGCGATATCGCGGGCCAGGCCTCTTGGTCCATCGACCGAACGCGGGTTTCCCCCAGTCCGTTTCGATCGACTTCGGATGCGACGGGCGAGGCGGATCGGAACGAATGCAGATGACGGATAAGCCCGGAACGGTAGTTCGGCGAGAGCGCGACGTCGCCGCCGATATCTTGCGCGGGTTGGCGATCGTGCTGGTCGTCTATGGCCATCACGCGCGTGGCGTCATGAAGAATCCCGATGCCGCGGGTATGCTGCAGGTGCTCCAGGCGATCGATTTCGCGATCTACACGACGCACATGCCGGTGTTCTTCCTGGTCGCGGGCTACAACGCGTTCTTCTCGATCCGCAAGGTCGCGGCCGGGCACTATCTCCGGTCGCGGGGATGGGCGATCGTTTATCCCTATGTGCTGTGGTCCGCCCTGTTCTGGGCGAGCATGACAGCGGCGCGGCTGATCATCCACGTCAACGGCGATCTGCCTCTCGATGCGCTGCTGCATATCGCGACGCACCCGATCGGCATCTTCTGGTTCCTGTACGCGCTGCTGCTGATGCAATTGGCGGCCCTTCTGTTCGCCGGGCGCGCCACTGTCGCCGCCGTTGCCGCCACGCTCGCCTTGCTGACTTTCACGTTTCTGTCAGACGCGCCGCCGACCGACGTCGTGCCGCAGATGATCGTCCACGCGCCCTATTTCGTGGCGGGTCTATGGCTGGCGCAGCATGGCCGCAAACTGATGCACCCGATCCGTTCGCCGATCGGCATCGCCGTCGCCGCGATCCTGTTCGTTGCGGCCGCGCTGGCGCTGTGGCGGCGTGGCGACGTCGTGGCGGTCAGCCTGTGGACGATCCCGGTGTCGATGCTGGGGCTGTCGCTGATGATGACGCTGGCCTGTGCGCTGGCACCCGCCGGGCGCGCCGGTCGTCATCTGGCATGGCTCGGGATGGTATCGCTGCCGATCTACCTGATGCACGTCATCTTCCTGCCGACGGCGCCGCGGCTTCTCGCGACGCTGCACCTGCGCAGCGTTCCGCTCGATCTGGCGTTCGGCACGGCCGTCGGGCTGTATGTTCCGGTCGCCGTCTTCATGCTGGCCGAGCGGCTCGGCATGGCGGACTGGGCCGCGCTGACCGGCAAGTCGCCGTTCAAGCGGCACCGGCCGGCCCCGTCACCGATCAGGTAGCGACTCAGGTAGCGATCGCGGCGTCGGCATCGGCATCGGTCGAGTGGCGCGCGCGCCGCTGCCAGGGCTTGCCGCGCAGGAACATGTCCGAAAACGCATAGCCGATCGAGATCGTCGCGAACGACGGACCGTAGCACTGCACCGTGATCGTATAGATGTTGAGGATGAAGATCATCACCAGCTTCGACCGGATCTTGGTGCGGAACGGCGCGATCGCCATGCCGACCATGAAGACCAGCCACGGGACCCCCATCATCAGGTACGTGCTGAGATAGAAATTATCGACCGGTACGGTGTATCCCGCCATATCCGTATAGGCCATCGGATAGGAGAAGCAGCCGAGCCCGCAGCCGACGAACAGGCCGGCGGGAAAGAGATCCGACAGGTAGGTGAAGGGTAGCTGCCAGCTGTTGTTGATTCGGTCCTGGAGACTGAACAGGGACGAACTCATCTCGGACAGGTCGACGCCGCCGAGAACCGCGATCAGCACGAACGGAATCGGCACGCACAGGAACGACCATTTGGCGAGATTGCGCTCGATGTCGTATTTCTTCAACGAGGGCATCAGGATCTCGGTAGCGAGATAATAGAGCGCGAAGCACACCGCGACCAGCATCGCCGACCGGCTGGTGCTGATATGGATCGCCCAGTAGATCACCGGCCACAACGCCAGATTGAGCCACTTGGGAATCCGGTGGAACAGCATCAGATACGGAAAGACGACCATGTACGCGGCCATCGTGCTGTCGCCGGCCAGTCCGCCGTACCGCACGACGCCGTCGATCCACCAGACCCGGCCGACTTCCTTGCTGTTGCCGAAATTCTCGAACTCCGCGCCCGTCCACGGATAATCGAAATAGGGCGCGGCGATCAGGCCGACGATCGAGGCGATCATCAGCCCGATCATCATATACCGCACGAACTTGTACTGCGTGATGTCGCTGCCGCAGAGCGCCAGACCGACGTAGAACGGAAAGAACAGCTTGAGCGACGAGATCAGCGCAAACGGCGATTCGGACATGAAGATATAGCCGACCATCGCCGCGGTGATCGTGTTCAGGACCAGCAGAATGGCGAAGGGCGAGCGGTCTCGAAACGCGATATGCCAGGCGAAATAGCCGAAGGCGCCGATCGAGAGCAGGTCGGGGATGAACCACAGCGGCGACAGATGCGTCAGCGCCAGCGCCCAGCGCAGCACCGCGGTCAGCGTATCGCGAAACGCGAACATCAGGAACAGACCGGCCAGCAGCTTGTTGGCCAGTTCCTGGTTCATGCTCGTCGACCAGTTCCGCTGGACCGTCGTCCGGGCGGGAAATGCATCGATCGTGGTAGCCATCAGCGAGTTTCCGGTTCTTCAGTGACGATGACGCCGGCGCGGCCGGGCGCGGGCTGGCCGTCGCCCATACCAGTGCTGCCGAAGCGACTCCAGCGGCGGCTGAGAAAGGCGAGCATCGGCTTTTCGATGAAGCGGTGGACGATGACCGCGCCGATCACCGCGCCGACGAACACGAGCGGCAGCAGCAGTTCCGGTGCGCGGTCCAGGATGCCGAGCTTCTGCGCGATCACCTGGGCCAGCTTGATCGCGATCGGATGCGACAGGTACAGCGCGTAGGACGCGTCGCCACCCGCGACCAGCAGACGGGTCAGACCGGTGGGGGCGACCTGACGTCCGCCGACCGGCTCCAGCCCGAGGACGGCCGCCGCCATGATCAGCGTGGCGGGGATACCGCCGGTGACGATCCGGCCGATCGTGTCGTAGGCGTCGGTCTGATACCCGATCACCGCGAGCACCAGCGCGAACGGGATCGTCGCGAGCGCGACCGGGCGGGGAATGCGGACGCCCTTCAGGAACAGGTGCGCGAGCCCGATCCCCGCGAGGAACTCACCGGTCAGCGGATAGCCCCAGAAATGCAGCATCCGCCAGTCGGCCGGGGCAAGATGCGCGACGGCCATCAGCCCGAGGATCGCGGCGACGATGATCGCGATGCCGGTGGCGCGGCGGAACGGCAGCGCGATCGCGAACACGGCGTAGAACATCATTTCGTAGTTCAGCGTCCAGCCGAGCGTGAACACCGGAAAACAATAGTCGCCGCACACCGGCCCCGGCAGGAACAGGTACGAGAACACGATGTTCAGCGTGCCGGGTCGCGGCGCGCCGGTCGCGACCAGTACGGCCAGCGCAAGCGTGGTGAACAGCCAGTAGAGCGGCGCGACGCGGATCAGACGACGGCGCAGAAAGTCTGCGGCGGCGCCTGCCTTCCCGAACCGGTCGTGCATCATGTAGTACATCACGAAGCCCGAGATCACGAAGAAGACGTCGACCCCCAGTCCCCAGTCGAGCGGGACGAAGCTCCAGTATCCGGCGCGTGCGCCGAGATGATCGACCAGCGCGTGCTGGCTATGCCCGCAGAGTACGAGAAAGGCCGCTAGGAAACGCAGGATCTGGAGGCTGTCTATCCGGCCTAGACGCATCGGGAAAACCTTAGGTTGGGAATCTACTCACTGCTGAATGCACTCTGCAACGTCAATTGCGGAAAATTACGGTGCGGTGCAGCACGCCCCGAAACGAGGCAGGTCGGCCGCCCGAACCGATCGTTTTTCGCGGTCCGCCGGTCGCGAGTAGGGTCGGGTGGGATCGGCGTGGGTGGACGTGCGGGACCGAAATCGCCTAGTGGCATGCTGTAGTGCAGTATGACCCGGCAGTCGGCCGGCGATCGGGTTCTGTGCCGATGTCCTAGCGGAGAGACCGCCCACATCATGTCTGTCTTACTGACACGATTGATCCGCGGTGGCGCGCCGAACATGGTTCTGCGTGGTTCGACGCTGTTCCTTCGATTCGCGCTGTCCTTTTACATCGTCAGCCAGCTCGGTCTGGCGGCGGCGGGCGTCTATGGCCTGGCGATCGGTGCGATCGGCATCGTCCCCGCGACGGTCGGCTGGGGCCTGAACTATTTCGTCTCGCGCGAAGTGGTCGGGCATACCCCCGCGACCGCCGCGCCGCTGATCCGCGACCGGTTGATCATCACCTTCGCGTCGTTGCTCGCAGGCACGCTGATCGCGGTGCCGGTGCTGGTCTGGCAGACCGGCGGGATCACGCAGACGCAGGTGCTGATCTTGATCCTGTTGTGGCTCGAGACGGTCGCGCTCGACATCTACATGCCGATGATCGGGCTTGAACTCGCGCTGTTCGCCAACGTCCTCGTGTTCGTCCGCTCGGCCTTGTGGATTCCGATCGTCGTCGCGATCGGGTTCGCGCTGCCGGCGCTGAGGACGCTCGACATGATCTTCATCGGCTGGATCCTCAGCCATGTGCTCGCGATCGCGATGCTGTTCGTCTATCTGCGCCGCTGGCCGATGAAGGCGAGCCTGCGCGAGGAGAAGAAGCTGAGCGTGCTCGTCACGCGGGCCCGCCGCGCCTGGTATATCTATTTCAGCGACCTCGGCATCGTCGGGCTGGGCTATGCCGACCGCTTCATCCTGAACGCGCTGCTCGGGCTGGTCGCGACGGGTATCTACAGCTTCTATTTCTCGATCACCAACGCGCTCCAGACCTTGATCTCGACCGCCGTCGTGCAGCTCGCGCTGCCGCGGATGGTGCGCGCGTTCCGCGGCGGCGACCCGGTCGAGTGGCAGGCCGAGCTGCGCCGCCAGATGATGAAGACGATGACCTTCGCCGCGGTGTTCAGCGTCGGCATCTTCCTCGCGACCGAGATGATCTTTTACTTCGCGCCGGCGGGGCGCTTCCCGGTATTTCGCGTGCTGCTCGCGATCATGCTGTTGGCGGCGACGATCCGTTCGGGGTCGGACCTGCTCAACGTGTCGATCACCAGCATGGGGCGCGACCGGATGTACGCGGTCAACAACGTCGCAGGCGTGATCGTCGCGATCGCGTTCGGCACCGGATTCATGTATTTCTTCGGCCTGATCGGGGCGGGGCTGTCGGCCGCAGCTACCGCCAGCACGCTGTTCATCGTCCGTTTGCTCTATCTGCGGCATGTGCTCCGCAAGATGAAGCAGCCCGAGCCTTTCTCGCAGACGGGGGGCGGCTCGGCAACGGAGATGCCCCGCCCATGACCGATACGCCCATGACCGACACGCGCAAGACCGCTGCCTGGGCTACGTTCGCCGAGCATCTTCGTGGCGACCTGGTGCGTGTCGCCAAGGTCGGCGGGCAGCGGCCGGGCGGTGCGTTCCTGGTCTATGCGTGGCTGTTCCTGCCGGGCTTCCGCTTCATCCTGCAGCACCGGATCCAGCGGCTGCTCGCGTCGCTGCCGGTGGTCGGACGGGTCGTCGCGCGGCTTTATTGGGCGCGGACCTGTCGGCGATCGGGATCCGAGATCGCCGCGATCGCGAATGTCGGCCCCGGCTGCTACATGCCGCACCCCTATGCGATCGTGCTCGGCGACTGCACGCTCGGCCGCAACGTCGCGGTTCTGCAATGCGTCACGATCGGCAAGCGCGGCGACGATGCGCCTCGGGGACCGATCATCGGCGACGATGTCGAGATCGGCGCAGGCGCGACCATCCTCGGCCCGATCACGATCGGTCGCGGTGCCAAGATCGGCGCGAACTCGGTGGTGCTGAAGGACGTTCCCGCGGGCGCGGTCGCCGCCGGATCGCCCGCGCGCATCCTCGGCGGCGCGCGATGACGGGGACTGCGGCGTCCGGTCGCCGAGCGCTGCGAGTCTTCTATATCGGTGCCGGCGATCCGGTCGATCCGCGGTCGGGCATGGACGTCGTCGCACGCGCGCACATCGCCGAGCTGGCCGCCTCACCCGCGATCGACCTGACCGGCGTCTTCACGACGTTGCCCGCCGACACCCCGCCGCCCGCGTTCGGCGGCGTTACCGGCTACCGCGCGGATACGAAGACGCCGTCCAAGGCGCGCAAGCTCGCGCATCTGCTGTCGGGCAAGCTGCTGATGAGCATCGGCTTCGCCTCGACCCCGGCGCGACGTGCGATCCGCGCGGGACTGGCAGCGAAACCCGATCTGATCGTGGTCGACCATATCCAGACGCTCGCGAACGTTTCGCTGTGGCGGCTCTTGCTAGGGCGCACGCCCTTCGTCTTCATCGCACACAACGTTACCCCGGACACGCTGGTCGATGGTGCGCGGCTGCGGAAATCGCGCGCGTCGGCGGCGTTCCTCCGCGTCGAGGCGGTGCAGGCGTGGCTGATCGAGGCGCTGCTGCTGCGGCGTGCGGCACGGACCGTGTTCATCTCCGACAGCGACGCGCGCCACTATCGCGGACTGACCGGCGCAAAGGGCGTCGCGCTGTGCCCGGTGATTGAGCGCGCGCCGATATCCACATCGCCCGCGATCGCGCCATCCAACGACATCGACCACCGCCGCGTCCTGTTCATCGGCAGCCCGGGCTTCCCCCCCAATCGCGCGGCGATCGACTGGATCACACGGTCGCTGGCGCCCGCGCTGCTGGCACTCGAAGCCCCCGCGATCGTGACGTTCATCGGCAAGGGAACGCGCGAGCATATCGGCACACCCGCCGCCAATGTCGAAACATTGGGCTTCGTCGCCGACGACGAGATGGAGCGGTTGCTCGGCGCGTGCCTTTGCATGCTGAGCCCGGTCGTCCACGGCAGCGGGCTGAAGATCAAGATGCTCGAGGCTTTCGCCGCGGGCGCGCCGGTGATGGCGACGCCGCTGTCGCTCCAGGGCTTCGAATTCATGGGCGTGCCCGCGCTGCTCGACCTCGACCAGCCCGAGACAGCCGCTCGCCACATCTTCGCACTCGCGCAGGACCCGGCAGCGGTCGAGGCGGCACGGACGCACGTCCGCGAGCGCTGGGCCGCGCACAGCCGGCAGCGCGAGGGCGCCCTGGTCGATACGCTGATCGGAGCGCGCGCAGGACGGACCGGATGATGGCGCCCAAGACGGATAAGGAGCGGGCATCGTGAGCGAGCCGCAGACGCACGCAGAATCGACCGGTCCTCTTGGGACGAAGGTCAGGGTGCTCGATCCCAATTTGTCGATCTATCTCGATCTGCTGCGCCTCGTCGCGGCGTTCGAGGTGGTACTCGGCCATGCCCGGCATTTCGTCATGCCCCGGCTGCCCGGGTTCATCTCGGGCCACACCGGTGAGGCGGTCGCGGTGTTCTTCGTGCTGTCGGGGTTCGTCATCGCGTTCGTCGCGGAGGAGAAGGAACACAGCCTGCGCGCCTATGCGACCGCGCGTCTGTCGCGGCTCTATTCGGTCTGCCTGATCGCGCTGCTGGCGGGGTTCGTCTGCGACATGATCACGCAGCGATATGGCGTGGTACCGCTCACCGATCACCCGTTCTACGATCCCGCCTACCTCACCAACTTGCCGTTCGCGCTGACCTTCACCAACGAACTCTGGTTCAGCCACCGCGTGTTCGGCAGCAACGAACCCTATTGGTCGCTCGGGTTCGAAGCCGCCTATTACGTAATCTTCGCCGCGTTCTTCTATCTCGGGCGCGTGCGGGGCGCGGTGATCGGCGTCCTGCTGATGCTCGCGTTCGGACCGAAGATCGTCGCGTACATGCCGATCTGGCTGTTCGGGCTGCTCGCCTACCGCCATGTTCGCGCCGGCCGCGTGACGATGCCGAAGCGGCTGGCGCTTGCCGCGTTCGTCGCGACGGTACTCGCCTATTTCGTCGTCAAGCGGACGTTGGAGCATTGGGCGTGGCCGATGTACGACCAAGCCGACCTCGCGCAGCTGGCGAAGAGCTTCGTCTATTTCGCGCTCGTCGGCGGGCTGATCACCGTCAACATCATCGCGTTCCGGCGCGCGACGGAGGGGCGGACGATCTTCCCCGCCGGCATCGCCCGTGCGATCCGCTGGCTGGCCGGAGCAAGCTTCACGCTGTATCTCGTCCACCAGCCGTTCTTCCTCATGCTGGCGTCGGTGTTCCCGAAGCTGCGCGCGAGTGCGCTTGGTGGACCGGTAGCAATCGTCGCCGCGGTAATCCTCGCACTACTGATCGCCGAAGTGTCGGAGCGTCGCAAGCGTGTGTTCCAGCGCGCGTTCGGCAAGCTGCTCGGCGTCGCACCGCCGTCCCGATCGAAGGTCGTTTTGAAATAATCTTCGGAGCAAAACAAATATTAGTTAAGATCGAAGAAACTATAGAATAACAGCAATTTTTCATTGCATGCCACCTAGATAGAGCGAGGGTTCAGGGTTTCGCCCGCACTAGGGAACAGATGGTGGCAACGGTACACAACGCAGCATTTTTCGCGGATCCAGCCGAACGTCGCGCCGACACGTGAGTGGCGTTGGCGCGTACCGGTACGCTGCGCCTGCATGACGAGACGACGTCGCGCGAGATCCGGATCGCCGATCTCAACCGCGACGGGTGCCGGATCGAATCGGTACTGCCGTTGCTGCTCGATCAGAATGTCGTGGTCGGCATTCCCGGCGTAGGCCAGCGTGAGGCGCAGATCACCTGGGCCGGCGCACGCGATTATGGTTGCCAGTTCGACCTGCCGCTCCCCGCCGGCAGCATCACCGCGGCGATGACCGACAATGTTTATGGTTTGAACACCATCACCGGCGCGATCCGTGCGCCCGCTACATTCAAATGGCAGCCGCGCGGGCGGTTGTTGCTCCTCGGCGTGATCAGCCTGGCGGGATGGACCGCGATCACCTTGGTGGTCGAGCGTCTGCTGGGCTGATACTCCGCTAGCTTCCGAGACGTGCACTGGCCGTCCCCTTCACGCGCAGGAGGGGGCGGCCAGTTTTTTGTGCGCCTACAACATGCGGTAGCGTATTCCCGCACCGCTGCCCGACAGCGACACCACGACGGGCCGCGACCCGACCGGGATCGTCGTGTCGCGCGGGCCGGCGGGCGAACAGATTGGCCGGTAGGGCGTCGGCGCGCCACCGATTTGCAACTCGGCCTTCTGGGCGGCACGATCCGTCCACGCGATCAGCGTACGCGACTGCCCGTCGCTCATCCTCGCCACGGTCAGGCCGGGCTGCGGCCGATCGATCCGCCAGCTTTTCGCGCGGCCGATCAGGCGGCTGACATCGCGCATCATGCAGGCGGCCGGCTTGGGTTTGTAATCGTAGGTGAACAGCCCGAAATTGGCCTCGTTGTCGGTGGGGTCCTGGGCCTGGTCCTTCAACTGATAGATCCAGACACCGCGCATCCACGGCGTCGCCGCGGACCACAGCAGGAACTGGGCGATGTTATTGCCCGAATCGTTGCGCGCGATATCGCATGGCCCGCCCTGCGTGGTCGGCCAGCCGATCTCGGTGACGTAGATCGGCATCGCCCGACCGCCGCGGATCCGCATCTTCGTTGCGAGCGCCTGCATCCGCGTGATCGCTTCGGCGGCAGTCCGGTTATCGGGGCGTTCGCAGTGGTTATAGTAATGCACCGACAAGCCGTCGGCGCCCTTCAGCCCGCCGCCGCCGGCCACCGCGTGCACCCACTGCCACCCGTCATCCGTACCCGCCGCACCGGCCAGGACGGTGGCGTTCGGTTGGGTCGCGCGAATCGCGGCGGTCGCCTTGGCCGCCAGTCGGGCATAGGCGTCGCCGCCGCGTGGATCGCCGGGTGCGGCGCGTCCGATCAGCTTGCCCATCGCTGGCGCGGCGTTGAGATTCCACTCGTTCCAGATCTCGTAGATCGGGCGTCGGCCTGCGGTCTGGCGTGCGGCCTCGCCGGCAAAGTTCGCAAACGCCGCACGACCCGCATCGGTCACCGGCACGCCGTCGCCGCCGATCGCCGGATTGGGATGATCCAGGATGAACAGCGGCCGCGCCTTGGTCGCGGCCAGGAACGCCGCCAGGCGGGGCCGCATGCTGCCGGGCGCGTTCATGCCCGCGCCCTTGAAGCCCGGCCAGGTCAGGTCGTCGCGGAACGACGATGCACCGACCGTGTCGATCGCCTGCGCCGTCCGGGCGGGATCATAGCCATATTCGCCACCGATCCCGAAATGCACGCCGACGCCGATGATCAACGGCGCGGCGCGTGGCGTCAGCGGTCCATCGGGCAGTGGCCGCAACGGGCCGGGCGACGACGACGGCATCGGCGCCATCGATGCGAGCGCGACGGCACCTCCGACCAGCCCGGTCAGCACCAGCCCGGTACGGGCCACGATCTTCCCGGCCGTGAGGCGGGATTTCGGGGATCGAATAGATGGCATTGGCTTCTCCTCAACCCCCGGAATCGCGCCCTACCGCCCCCGCGGCGCGGGCTCAATAGGCGTTGCTGTGGACGAGAACGGTCATCGTCCGGAACAGGATCTTGACGTCGCGCATCAGGCTCCAGTCATGGAGATATTCGAGATCGGCCTGCAGCCGATTCTTGAGATCGACGTCGCGGTGGGTCGCGCCGCGGAACCCGCGAACCTGCGCAAGGCCGGTGATTCCCGGCTTCAGCGCGTGGCGATGCCAATATTCGCGATCGACTTCCCAGAACAACTGGTTGCCCGCGAGCGACCCAAGCGCGTGCGGGCGCGGCCCGACCAGGCTCATGTCGCCGAGCAGGACGTTCAGGAACTGCGGGATCTCGTCGAGGCTGGTCTTGCGGATGAACGCGCCGACGCGGGTGATGCGCTTGTCGTCGCGTTGCGTCGAGGTTGCGCCCTTCGCATCGAGGCTTTCGACGCGCATCGAGCGGAACTTCAGGATGTTGAAGATGCGGTTGCCGCGCCCGATCCGCTCCTGCCGGAACAGCACGGGGCCGGGCGAATCGAGCTTCACCGCGAGCGCGATCAGCACCAGTGCCGGGGAGATCGCGATCAGCACGATCAGCGTCACGATGATGTCGAGCGCGCGCTTCTTGGCCATGTCGGTATAGCTCAGCGGCCCGCGTGCAACGAGCAGCGTCTGGCGGCCCTTGAAGTTCTGCAGGCCCAGCACGCCGAGCTTGCCGAAACCGGCCGACAGGATCTCGCCGTCGACATTGGCGCCGCGCAGGAGCAGCGACCAGTCGAGCTGGCGATCGACCGGGCAGTGCACCACGACCCGCTCGTACTTGCTGACCATCTGGCCGAATCGATTGAGCATGTGCGGATTGCCCATGTCCGGCTCGATCCCGGCCTCGCCGGCAAAGATTGTGTCGCAGAGCTTCGGCTCGTGCCATTGCGCGCGCGGTACGTCGTCGACGATCAGCAGTTCGGCGACCAGCTTCGGCGCGACCGTGCGCCGGACGACGATGACGATGATCATCCGGAACGTCGCCATCAGGATCGTGGTGCCGCCGAAACCGATCGCGAATGCGACGCGGGAGATGTCGTTGCCCGCCTGAACGAAGAAGATCAGCGTCAGCAGCGCGAACCCGGTGATCGCCAGCGGCACGATCGCGCGCATCATCGATTCGGTGCCGCTGGTGATCGCGGGCCGGGAATACGCCTTGTTGTTGAAGGCGATAAGGAAATAGATCGGCAGGACCGGATAGGCGAGATCGATCCCGCTCAGCGACAGCCAATTGTCGCCGCGGACGAAGCTGCCGATCGCGAATCCGATCGCGATCGCGAACAGGTCGGTCGCGATCAACAGGCAATATAGCCGCAGGCGCAGGTTCCGTCGGTGGAGGGCGCCGGCCAACGAAACTTCGCCGAGATGGTCCATGGCTACTTCCATCGCGTGACTTTATCCTTAGAAAATCGGCCCCTGGCCACCCGACCGGTTTTCGCTGCGCTGCAACAGTGATAGCGGGTGGGCCATCGTGGAGCAATCACGGCGATATAACCTTACGATGCAGGATCTAACCTGAACGAAACACTCGAATCAGTTTAGATTGCCACCCATGGCGGCGCATAGCAGCCTTGCAACAATATGGCGTCACACCGTGGCTATCCCCGGATGGAATTGGAAAATAGAGACAATGATCGCAGTTAATGGTCGTTTTCTGGGACGCTCGGTCACCGGCGTCGAACGGTTCGCGCGCATGTTGCTGGGGCAGGTTCACGACCGCATCGTGGCGGGTGTCGAGCCACCCCGCTGGACGCTGTTGCTGCCGCCCGGCGTTGCTGCACCGCCAGAATGGCCGTGGTTTTCGGCGCGCACCGTCGGTCGCGGCGGTGGTCACGCCTGGGAGCAGATCCATCTGCCGCGAGCGGTACACGGGTCGACGCTTCTCAACCTGTGCAACTCTGGGCCGATCGCGCCGCGCCGGTCGCTGACCGTGATCCACGACGCACTGGTCTACGATCTGCCGGAGAATTTCTCGCGACCGTATCGGACGATGCACCGGACGCTCGGGCATCTGATCGCGCGTCGCTCACAGATCGCGACCGTGTCGGGCTTTTCGCGCGATCGTCTGGCCGCAGTGCTCAAGCTCGACCCCGCCAGAATTCCGGTGATCCCCAACGCGGCGGACCATGTCGAGGCGATCGTCCCTGATACCGACATCGTCGCGCAACTGGGCCTGATTCCGGGCCGATTCCTGCTCTTCGTGGGATCGTTCGCACCGAACAAGAACCTGCCGCGCGCGCTCGAGGCGTTCGCGCGGGTCGCGCGGCCCGACGATCGGCTCGTGCTGGTCGGCGCGGCGGTCAAATCGTTCGCGCAGAACGGCATGGACGACGTGCCGCCGGGCGTGATCCTGCCGGGCCGGATCAGCGACGAGGCGTTGATGGGGCTGTACCGCGCCGCCCGCGCGCTGGTGTTTCCCAGCCTGTATGAAGGCTTCGGCATCCCACCGCTGGAGATGATGCAGTTCGGCCGTCCGGTGCTGGCGGGCGATATCCCCCCGGTGCGCGAGGTGTGCGGCGATGCGGCGCTGTACGTCGATCCGACCTCGATCGACTCGATCGCGGCGGGGCTGGAGCGGATCCTGCGCGACGACATTCTGGTCGACGATCTGGCGGCACGCACCGCGGCGCGCGCTGACGCCTATAGCTGGTCGGCGAGCACCGACGATCTGATCGCCGCGCTCGCTGCGATCTGAATAGCGAGCGAAAAACGCCGATCAGACCGGGCGGTCGGCGTCGCTGGCGTAGAGCGCGATATAGCGGCCCGCGACCGCCGCTTCGGAGAATTGCTCGAGCAATGCCGGATCGGCGGTGCGGCGCGCGCGCCAGGTCGCCGGGTCGTCGAGCGCAAGGCGCAGCTGCGATGCGAGCGCCTCGGGATCGTCCTTGGCGTACATTGCCGACAGCGGCGCCATATGGCCGATCTCGGGCGTGCCGCCAGCGTCCGAATACAAGGTCGGCGTGCCGCGCGCGAGGCTTTCGATCATGGTACGCGGCAGCGGTTCGGGCCAGGTCGAGCCGATGATCAGGACGTCGATGCTGTCGTAGAACGCATCGGCCTCGACGAACCCCATCCAGTCGATCCGCGGATCCGGATAGCGCGCCTTCAGCCCGTCGATATAGTCGGTCTGGCCACCGCCGGCGATGCGCAGTCGCCAGTCGCCTTCGACGCTGGTGATTGCCGCGAGCACCACTTCGATGCCCTTTTCGGGTTCGACCCGGCCGATGACGCCGAACACCAGGCCGGGGGCGTCCTCGCGCCCCGGTCGTTCCGTGCTGGACACCACCGCGTTCACATCGGCGATGTTGAAGATCACGCGGCTCGGCGTATCGTCGAAGAAGCCGTGACGCTCGTGCGTATCGATCACGTACTGACTGTTCGAGGCGACCGCATCGACGAGCGGCGTATTGCGCTTCTTGCGGTCGGTCAGCAGCCGGCAATCGGCGCAGCGTTCGACGCAATCCTTGCGATCGCGGTATAGCGCGGCGCGGGCGCACATAAGGCTGTAGTCGCGCAGCGTGTGGACGATCCGGATGTCGTTGGCGCGCGCCCAGTGCCAGATCTCGGTCGAGAACCCCTGCAGATTGTTGGTGTGCAGCACGTCGGGCTTGATCCGCTTGGCGAGCGCGATCAGGTCGCGAGTCGCCCGCCGATTTTTCCGGTCGCGCAGGTGCCACATCAGGCGCACGGGCTTCGACGGACGATGACCGGGGCGGAACGGCCAATAGATGTTGCGCAGCGGCAGGCGGTGTACCGTCACCGGACCGTCGCGTTCCTCGATGATCGTATCGCCGTCGTGCAGCGACGCGACGTGAACCTCGTGACCGCGCGCGCCGACCGCCCGGCCGAGCAGCGCGACCGACCGCTCGGCGCCACCGACGAGGGAGGGGGGATACAACGTGTTCACGATCAGAATGCGCATGCTACCCTATCAATTCGTCTTTTGCGTATCAGCCGCGACCCAAATACCGCGGAGGAGGCGCACCATGGAATTCAAGGCGGCGTATTCTAAGGCGACATCCACCCGTTCTGGTCGATCGTTACTGTCGTCTCGATCAAATCCAGTGCGGATACTACGCCATCGAACGTTCATCTCGCGTCTGCGATATCGTGACCTCAGCATCTTTCGCAACCGTGAACTTGTGACGGCAAGGGCAGGCACGTGTCCTCTACAGACGATATTTTTACAAAAAATGATACGAGTTCACCGTTATGGCTTTGCGTGACGTCACAATTGCCGCAATGCACAAAAAATTTCTTTATACCATTTTCACCATGCCGAATGGCAGTCTCCAGCAGAGGTAGTGTCCGCCCATGACCAATACGGAATCAGGCGAAGCCGCCGGTTTCCGCGCGGCGGTTCGGCGTGATCTCGCGTTGTTCGCCCATCACGAATCGACCATCGTAACCGCGGGCTTCGCCTTGCGGATGATCCTGGTGACGCAAGGGTTCCAGTTCGTGCTGGCGCGGCGGATCCAGGATCTGTTGGCGCGCATTCCCGTGATTGGTCGTCCGATGCGGCGTATCTGGTGGTGGGCGACGTGCCGCTCGTTCGGTTCGGAGATCGCGATCGGCTGTACTGTTTCGCCGGGACTGTACATTCCTCATCCATACGGGATCGTCGTGGGCGTCTGCACCTTGGGCGAAAACGTCGCGATCCTGCAGAACGTGACGATCGGCTCCCGCCATTCGCACAGCCCTGGTCATGCACGGATCGGCCGAAACGCCTATCTGTCGGCAGGGGCGGCAATTATAGGCGCGATCTCAATCGGGGAGGGAGCCATGATCGGCGCCAATGCCGTAGTGTTGCGTGATGTGCCGAACGGTGCGGTCGCGGTTGGCGTGCCGGCCCGGATCGTCGCCGCGTCATGATGCTGCGCGAACTCTCGTCCTATAGCCATTGGAGCGGCACACAATGCGCATCCTGAGCATTTCCGCCTATTATCCGCCTTATGTGATCGGTGGCGCGGAACTGTGCGCGCACAGTCTGACCTATTGGTTCGCAGCCAATGGCCACGAGGCGGCGGTACTGACAGCGGCGCCGATGGCCGAGCATGAGAGCTGGGCGACGCCGCAGGACGGCTACACGCTGTACCGGGTCGGCACCCCGCACATCTATCCGGTGTTCAAGACCAGCCAAGCGCCGAGCTGGAAGAAGCCGATCTGGCATGCGCAGGATCATTACGATCCGCGCAACGAGGCTATGTTCGAGCAGGTCATCGCCGATTTCAAACCCGATTTCATCCATATCCACTGGATATCGGGGCTGGGCTATAACGGGTTGAAGGCGATCGGCCGTCACGACATCCCGACCGCGATCACATTGCACGACCTTGCCTATACCTGCCTGCGTACGACGATGTTCCGCGGCAGCGACGAGTGCGTCGGCCAGTGTACCAGTTGCCGCGTGAGTTCGAAGGTCAAGATGGGGTTCCTGCGTGAGATTCCGCGGCTCGGCTTCATCTCGCCGTCGCAGTCCAATCTCGACACGGTGTCGTCGTTCCTGCCGATTGAGGACTATCCGCGCTTCCACATCCTCAACCCCAACCGCTATCCCACCCCGCGCACCACGCACGTGCCGTCGGATACGGTGCGACTGGTGTTCGTCGGACGGCTGGAAAAGACCAAGGGGATCAATTTCCTCCTCGAACTGCTCGATCCGCTCGCCGCGCAGTATAAGTTCCATCTCACCGTGCTCGGCAAGGGGCCGGAGGATCAGGCGTTGCGGGCGGCGTATGGCGATCGCCCGTGGCTGACGATGCAGGGCCATGTGCCGCAGCAGAACGTCTCCGATCTGATGGCCGAAAGCGATATGCTGATCGTTCCGTCGCTATGGGCCGAAAATTCGCCGGGCGTCGTGTTCCAGGCGCTGGTCAACGCGGTGCCGGTGATGGGCAGCGACAAGGGCGGGCTGCCCGAACTGATCGAGCCCGGTGTCAACGGCATGCTGGTGCCGCCCGGCGACACCGAGCGCTGGCGTGCGGCGATCGTCGATGTGTTGGAGAATCCCGAGCAATTGCTGGTCCTGCGCGAGCAGGCCGCCAAGCAGACCGACCGGTACGACTATGACGTGCTCGCCAAACAGATGCTCGACGCGTTCGACCAGATCGCGGCCGGCAGCGGAAACCGCTGACCGACGCGAGGATCGCGATTTGTCCGGCAGCCTAGAGCAGGCGGGCGTTGACCCCAAGTCGGCTGGCGTTGGGCATGTCGATCACGACCGGCATCTCGCCGATGGTGAGGGTGCGGTCGGAGGCGGCGGCAGCGGTGGCCTGGCAGAGGGTGCGGGTGGTGTAGGCGGCGGTGCCGCCGACCGTGATCCGCCCCTGCCGGCCGGCCACCGCGCTCCACGCGACGATCGCCAGGCCGCGCGACGTCGTGACGCGGATCACCGTCAGGCCGTTGTCGACGCTCTGCACCGCCATCGCCTTCGCATCGGCGATTACCGCGCTGGCATCGGCGAACGCGCACTGCGCCGACTTCGCCGCGTAATTGGCGTCGTACAGACCGAAATTATGCTGGATGTTGGTCGGATCGACGCCCGAATCCTTGGTCTCGTAATACCAGGACCCCGCCACCCAGGGCAGCGCGGCGGTGTGCAGCAGGAACTGCGGCACGTTGGTCGCGATCTTCGCCGCGCTCACCGCACAGACGTTGGTACCCGCCGGCCAGCCCCATTCGGTGACATACAAGGGCAGGTCGCGCCCGCCATTGGCGCCGGCGATCTTGGTATGCAGCAGCGTCAGCCGGCCCAGCGCCTCGGACGCGGTGCGATTGGCGGTACTGGCGCAGTGATTGTAGATATGCGCGGAGACGCCGTCGGCCTGCGCCGCCGCCCCGCGGGCGAGGACGTCGAGCGTCCATTGCCAGTCGGGATCGTCGCCCGCCGCGCCCACCAAGACCTTCGCGCTGGGTGCGACCTGCTTGATCGCGCTGGTCGCGCGCGCAGCGAGCGGCGCGTAGTAGAGCGACGCGCGATAGTCCGACGCGTCGCCCGGACCGACCATCACCGGCTTGTCGCGGACGACGTTGCGGTTCCATTCGTTCCAGATCTCGTAGATCGCATCGCGGCCGGCGGTCGCGGCGACCGCGCGCTGCGCATAGGCCGCGAACGCGGTCTGTCCGGCATCGGCGACCGGCGGCGACGCGCCCGGAATGAACGCGTTGCCGTTGTTGAGGATATACAGGGGTCGTGCGGTGGTCTTGCCGAGGAAGGTCACGAGCGGCTGCGGCAAATGCGCGCCGGTGACGTCCCAATCGGGTGCCAGCGCGTTCCAGTAGAGATCCTCGCGGAACGCCCGGATGCCGCTATCGGTAAACCGCTGCGCGACGCTGTCGGGATCGTAACCGGCGAGCGCCGCATAGGAGAAGTGCGTGGCCGCGCCGACGATATAGGGCGACGCGCGCACCGGCAGGTCCGACGCGGCAAATATGATCGCGGTGGCGCCGGCTTCGGTGGGCAGCGCACTGGCGTCGGCGGCGGTCGGCGTGGCGGCAGGCGCGGGCGTCGGCGACGGCACTGCAGCAGGAACGGTCGTAACGGCTTCGGTCGAGGCGGAACTGCCGTCGCCGCCGCCGCAGGATGCGAGCAAAATGCTGAATAGTGGCAAAAAACGGCGAACCATGACGAACCCTCGATGAGGACTCATGCTTAATTCGCAGGGTTTTACATGCGGTTAATGGAGGGGACATATAGGAACACTTATGCGGCAGCGCAGCGTGATCGAAGGTGAGTTCGTCTTTTACATCGGTTAGGAGCGTCTTGACGCCGTGGATACGAGAAGGCACGCAGACTCTATGTTCGGTTGTTATTCCTCACCGGTTCGTCGCTCGATGTTGCATTGCAGCATGAATCGCGCGCGAGTCTTCAGCGTCATTGCCCAGGCAATGGGTGCCGCTGCCTTCGTCGTTCCGCAGGTCGCCGTCGCGCAGTCCGAGCAGCTGGGGAATCCGTTGCTGCCGATCCCGCTGATCGGCGTGACGACGATCGATCAGCCGGGTCTGAGCGTGACGCCGTCGGGGGAGGTCGCCTATGACGACAACATCTTTCGAACCAACGAAAACCGCGCGGCGCCGGTCGACGACATCATCGTCACGCCTGCGGTGCGCGCGACCTATCAACGGCAGGTCGGGCATAACGACCTGCGCGTCGACGGCGATTTCGCCTATAGTTTCTATACCCGGAACACCGATCGCAGCCGTGCGCGCGCCGACATAGAGGGGACCGGTACGATCCGAGTCGCTGGCATCTGCCAGATCCAGCCCGATCTGCGATTCGCGCGGCAACAGGCTGATTATGGCGACATCAACGGCCCGGTCGACAATTTCCAGACGTTCTCGACGGTGGCGGTGAAGGCCAGCTGCCCTCGCGCCGTGGGGTTCTTTCCGCTGGCCGAAGTGTCGCGGCGGACGACGCGCAACACGACACAGTTCGATTTCGCGGACCAAACGCTGGTCTCCGCGGCGGGCGGAATCGGCTATGCGCGTCCCAGCCTGGGACAGGTGGCACTGTTTTATCGCTATTCGCGAGCGGATCGTCCGACGATCGGCGTCGTCAATCGCATCGACGAGGCGGGCGTGACGTTCAATCGCGCGGTCGTGAGCCGGGTCGAACTGAACGTCGATCTGCATTACCTCCAGGCGCGAAGCCAGGGGGCCAACGTGCGCCCCTATCATGGCCCCGGCTGGGACGTGGACCTCGTATTCCGGCCTATTCCGCGGATCATGTTCAAGGGTGAGGCGGGTCGGCGCATCGTCAACGATTCGCTGGTGCCGTCCGGGTTCACCGTCCAGTCCGATTACGCGCTGAACACCGAATGGCGGTTTGCCGAGCGCACCACGCTGCGCGGCGGCGCGATTCTGGGACGGCGACAGTTTCGCGGCGATCCGCTTGTGATCGCGTCGCCTTTTTCCAGCGATCGTTTTTCCAGCCTGACTTTGGGGCTGACCCGTGCGATGGGCGAGCGCCTCAATCTGACGTTGGATGGCCAGCGCACGTCGCGGCGTACCAATACGGGGTTAAACGATTATGATGCCAACCGCGCCGCGGCCGGCGTATCGTACAGGTTCTGACACAATGACGAGGCACATCATGACAGTTAGCTGGCACTTCGTACGCCTGGCTGGCGCAGTGGCGTTGTCCGCGGTGCCGCTCGCGCAGGCGCAGGCGCAGGTCGCCAATGCACCCGTTGGTCAGGGACCCGTCACGCCGGCAAGCTCGTACGTGCTCGGGCCCAACGACGAGATTTCGGTCACCGTGTTCGGGCAGGATTCGATGTCGTCGAAGACGCGGATCCGCGCCGACGGCACGATCACCGCGCCGTTCCTCGGCGTGGTCCAGGCGGCGGGCAAGACGACCGCGCAACTCGGCACCGAATTGTCGCAGGCATATGTCCGTGGCGGCTATCTGAGCAAGCCCTCGATCAACGTCGAGATCACCGCCTATGCCAGCAAGACCGCGACCGTGCTGGGTGCCGTGCCCAATTCGGGTCTCTATCCGATCGATCGACCCTATACCGTGTCGGCGATGGTCGCGCGCGCGGGCGGGCCGCGGATCGACGGCGCC
The DNA here is from genome assembly GCF_003688595.1 of Sphingomonas sp. PP-F2F-G114-C0414. Classification (GTDB taxonomy): domain Bacteria; phylum Pseudomonadota; class Alphaproteobacteria; order Sphingomonadales; family Sphingomonadaceae; genus Sphingomonas. Next base: position 557,901 of record NZ_RCWT01000011.1, on the reverse strand, counting down.
AACGCCGTGATCCTGACCCCGGTCGGTGGCCAGCCGGTCCGCATCTCGCTCGCCGATCTGGCAGGTGGCGCGTCGCGCATGGTCCAGCCGGGCGACACGCTGTTCGTGCCGACCGCCGAATCGGTCTATGTCTACGGCGAAGTCAACAAGGGCGGCGCCTATCCGATCCAGCCTGGCATGACCTTCCGCCAGGCGCTGGCGCTCGCCGGCGGGCCGACGCTGGCCGGTTCGGTCAAGCGGATCGAAGTGCGGCGCGGCGGTCAGAAGATCGACAAGCCCGATCTCGACATGGTGGTCCAGCCCGAAGACGTGCTGGTCATCAAGGAAAAGTGGTTCTGATCGTGATGATCCCGATCCTGTTCGAAGCGCGGGGTAGCCACGCGTGAGCTTCTTCGCACGCCTCCGTGACTGGCTGTCCGGTCTGCTCGATCCCGAGCCGCCGATGTCGAGCCTGCCCGACCTGCGTATCGCGGTCGGTACGCCCGTGCAGGAAGCCTCTGCGACGGTGCGTCCGGGTGCGCGGCCGGGGTCGGCGACGCAGCCGGGTCCGGGTGCGGTGTCGCAACCGGCGCGCGCGAATGCGGGCGTCATGGCGATCAGCTCGCAGCGGACTCGTATCCATGCGGCGTTCGATGCCGGGATGCCGGTCGAGCATCGCGCCGGTCTGGCCGGGCGCGCGCGCGAGCTCGACCGGCTCGTCGAGGCCGTCCTCGAGCACGGCAAGCACGGCATCGTGTTCGGCGCGCGCGGGTCGGGCAAGACATCGCTGTCGCGCGTGTTCGGCGATCTGGCGGACGAGGCCGGGGCGACGGTCCTGTACAATCTGGCCGGTGGCGACATCGATTTCTCCGAGCTGTGCCGTCCGTACCTCGTCGAGCTGATGTCGATCCCCGGCGAGGGCGTGCGGCGGATCGATATCCAGCCGCTGCTCAACGCGCCGTTCGACGCGCGGCAGGTAGCCAGCATCCTTGCCGAAAAGGTTCGCCGGCCGACGATCTTCGTGCTCGACGAGTTCGACCGGATCGAGAACCTGGCGACCAAGACCGAGATGGCGACGCTGATGAAGCTGCTGTCCGACATGCGCTCGCCGGTCCGGATCGTCGCGGTCGGCATCGCCGCTAATCTCGAGGACCTGATCGAGGGGCATCCGTCGCTCCGCCGGCATATCGTGTCGGTGCCGATCGGCGGGATCGAAACCGAGCAGCTCAAGGCGCTGCTGCTGCGCTGCTGCGAGACCGCGGGCATGACGATCGACGACGCCGCGGCCACCAGGATCTCGCGGTCCGCGGTGGGGTCGCCCTATCATCTGCGGTTGTTCGGATCGAATTGCGCGATCGCGGCAAGCCGCGCGGGTCAGGACCATATCGACGACGCGGTGGTCCAGCAGGGTCTGGTCGACGCCTATGCCGAGTGGAGTGCGCTGAGCCCGCGCGCCGCCGCGGTGGTCGCCGATATCCAGCGGCTGCCGAAGCAGATCGCGACGGCGGCCGCGGTCATCTGCCTCGCGGCGGCGATGCGGACTCGCATCGAACGCACCGAGGTGGTCCTGGTGCTCGACGAAGACGGCCATGACGATGCGACGATCGCCGCGGCGTTCGCCGCGTTGAGCCCGATCCTGCATGCCAGCGCGATCGAAGGCAGCTATTATTTCGACGATACGCTGGCACCGCAATTCTATCTGCTTGTGTATAATCGCAGGATCGATCCGACCCGGATCAAGACCCCCGGGCTCGACGATCTGCGAACTGTTCTGGAACGGGGAGTGCGTGATCTGTGATCGGTTTCACTGACTTGGTAAGCGCGATCCGGTATAGGCTCCGGCTTGTCCTGATCGTGGGCGGCCTGGTGTTTCTCGCCATCGCCGTGCTCGGCTTCACGCGTCCCCGCGCCTACACCGCGTCGTCGTCGGTGCTGGTCGATCTGACCCAGCGCGATCCGGTCAGCGCCAACAGCGTGACCGGTTCCGACAATAGTTCGGTCCTGGAATCGGTGATCGGCACGCAGGAGGACATCATCCGCAGCGATGCCGTGCTCGGCGAGGTGATTCGCCGCAGCCCGCAGTTCCAGAGCGCGAAGCTGGGCGATACGCCGGCGGAGCGGACCCAGAACGGCCTCGTCATGCTGCGCCGCGATCTCGCGATCAGCAACGAGAAGGGCAGCAACGTGATCCGGCTCAGCCTGACCGCGAACACGCCCGAGCAGGCGGCCAAGACGCTGAACCTGATCGTCGACACGTTCCTGACCAAGCAGGTGACGCTGCGCAGCGGCAGCGCGCAGGGTAACGCCAAATGGTACGACGCGCGGACTCGCGATGTCCGTGACCGGCTGGAAGCGGCGCAGTCGCGCTTGTCCAACTTCCAGCGTCAGCACGGCATCGTCGGCATGAACCGGATGGACGTCGAAGCCGACCGCGTCCGCAACCTGTCGACCGAGCTGGTCTCCGCGCAGGCCGCCGCGGCGGTCGCGCAGTCCAAATCGGGGTCGACCGCGCAGCCCGAGGTCGCGCAGTCGACGATCGTCCAGGACCTTCAGCGCGAGAGCGGTCTGCAGGCGGGCAAGGTCGCCGAGCTGTCGAAGACGCTCGGTCCGAACCACCCCGACATGCTGGCCGCCAACGCGCAGCTGGCGGCGCTGCGCAGCCAGCTCGAATCGGCGCGGTCGATCCAGGCCCAGGCGTTGACCGCCTCGAGCTCGGCAGCGGGCCGGCGCGAGTCGCAGATCCGCGCCGATCTGGCGGCACAGCAGACGCGCATGCTCGCGCTGTCGGGTGTGCAGGATCAGCTGAACGTGCTGCAGCGCGACGTCGATGCGGCGCGGGCGACCTACGACACGGTGCGTCAGCGCTACAACGAGGCGACGCTGCAATCCGAGGTGTCGCAGGCCAATGCGAGCCGTCTCGATCGCGCGGTGGCGCCGACGCTGCCGTCCAAGCCGAACCTGATCCTGTGGGTGATCGCAGCGATCGTGTTGGGTGCGGGCGCTGGGCTCGCCTCGGCGATCGGACAGGAAATGCTCACGCCGCGACTGCGCACTCCGTCGGGGACCGCGCGTGCGCTCGATCTCGACGTGATCGCCGACATGACCGACATCGAAAGCGGGACAACGGGCTGGCGAGCCCCGCGCAAGGAGGCAATAGCGTGAGGCTTCGTTCGACCACTGGTCCCGCATCGTTTCGCTCCGACGGCGACGATACCGGATCGTCCCATGTCGCCCCCGGCAGCGTCGATCCGCTGGTCGTCGCGGCCTATGCGGCCGACACGCCCTATGTGGTGGCGGCGCGCGCGATCCGCAGCTCGATCCTGCAAAGCTACGGCGAGACCGATCGCCGGTCGCGCGCCTGTGCGCTGATCGGCGTCGATTGCGACGAGGCGCTCGCCGTGCTGGCCGCCAATATCGGCGTGGTGATGGCGAAGGCCGGATCGCACACGCTGATCGTCGACACCAATCGCGCGCATCCGCGGATCGCGAGCCTGTTCCAGCTGGCCGACCATGCCGATCACCAGGGCACCGCGATCCCGGGCCTGCTGGTGCAGGGGACCGGATCGGAGGGCGGCAGCGGCGAACCGATCGAGCGGCGGTCGCTGCTCGAACAGCATGACGCGGTCGCGACCTCGAGCGGCCAGATGCTGGCCGTCGCCGCGATCCATTCGACCAACGGTGCGACCAGCATCGCCGATGCGATCAGCGGCTTCGACGCGGCGGTGATCGTCGTCCGCAAACACCGGACCAAGCGCAGCGACGTGCGTGGGCTGATCGAAGTGCTCGACCAACACGGCATTCCGATCACCGGCACCGTCCTCGTCTGATCGCATGGCCGTGTCGACCGGACCGCGCGGGGATGGCGGCGCGCCCCGCGTGCTGCATGTGTGCGACAGCATCATCGGCGGGACGGGGAGCTTTCTCGCCGAGCTGCTGACCCCGCAGGCGGAGCTTTATGGCCCCGCCGCGCTGACGCTGCTGATGCCCGAGCAGCACCGCGACCATATCGAGCCGCGGCTGCGCGACAGCGGCATCCGGTTCGTATTCTTCGATCGGCCCAACCGGCTGCGGGGCATGGCGAAACTGTTCTTCGCGTATCGACGCGTGCGGCGCGCGACCCGGCCTGACATCGTCCACGCGCATTCGTTCGGCGCGGGCGTGATCACGCGGATCCTGCGGTTCGGGCGGCGGCCCCGCGTGTTGTTCTGCCCGCATGGCTGGGCGTTCAGCATGCAGGTATCGCCGAACGTGCGGCGCTTCATCGTCGCGGTCGAGCGTTATCTGGCAAGGGCGGCGGACCGGATCCTGCTGATCTCGCCGCACGAACGCGATGTCGCGGTCGAAGCCGGCTTGCCCGAGCGCAAGCTGGTAACGATCAACAACGCGATCGCCGCGGCCCCGCCCCCGGTCGTGCCGGCGCGATGGGACGACTCCCGGATCAAGCTCTTGTTCGTCGGCCGGCTCGACCGGCAGAAGGGGCTCGATCTGCTGCTGGAGGCGATCGCCGGGCTGGGTGATCGCTATGCACTGCGGATCGTCGGGCAGGCGGTGCTGTCGACGGGCACGGGAAGTCCGACGCCCGATTTCGTCGAGTATGTCGGGTGGCGCGATCGCAACGGCGTGGTGGCCGAGATGATGGCGGCGGATGCGATCATCGTGCCGTCGCGCTGGGAGGGCTTCGGCTTGGTCGCGATCGAGGCGATGCGAGTCCGCCGCGCGGTGATCGCCTCGACCGCGGGCGGGCTGAACGACATCCTCGACGGCGGACGCTACGGCGTCAGCTTCCCGGCGAACGATGCGGCCGCGCTACGCCGGACGTTGGAAGCGCTCGACCCCGCCACGTTGCCCGACTGGGGCGAGCGGGGCCATGCGCGCTTCATCGCCGAATATACCGCGGAGAAAATGGTCGATGCCGTCGACCGGGTGTACCGGTCCGCGCTCGACGACTGACGCGGTCGCACGCCGATCGGGCGATCAGGACGCTTCGGCGATCAGCTTGGCGGCGGCGGGCGTGTTCCATTCATAGCCGCCCGTCATCCGCCACACTTCCTTGCCCGCCGAATCGTACAGGATCGTGGTCGGCAGGTTCGCCTGATAGGCGAGGCTGAGGCCGAGCTTCGGATCGAGATACGGCTTCAGCGTCGAGAACTTCTTCGCGGCGAAGAACGGCGTCACCTTCTCCGCGCCCTGCATGTCCTGGCTGACCGCGATCACCTGAACCTTGCCGGCGAGCGACTTAGCGGCGGCGTCGAGCGTCGGCATTTCCGCGACGCACGGCGCGCACCAGGTCGCCCACATGTTGAGCAGCAACGGCTTGCCCTTGAACGAGGCGAGCGTCACCGATTTGCCGTCCGGCGCGGTGAACGCGACCGCCGGCCCGGTCTCGCCCTTGTGGCTGCGGTCGAGCTTTTCGGCGGGTGCGGCGGGGCCGGTCGCTTCGTCGGGGGCAGGGCCGGACGCGACCTCGTCGGCGGACGCCGTGTTCGCAGCGACGACGTTTGCTTGCTCCGGCGCGGACGATTTCCTATCGCAGCCGGCGACCAGCAGGCCCATCCCCATCACGGCGGCGATCGGCCCAGACTTTAACAGCGAATTGAACACAGGATTCGAGAACATGGACGGTTCCAATTCGATGTGGGGCGGGCGGTTCGCCGAAGGACCGGCAGCGGTCATGCGCGAGATAAACGCCTCCATTCCCTTCGACAAGCGGCTCTGGCAGCAGGATATTGCCGGCTCGAAGGCGCATGTCGCGATGCTCGGCAAGCAGGGCATCGTTTCGGCGGAGGACGCTGCGACGATCTCGGCGGGCCTCGACACGGTGGCGGCGTACTACGCCGAGCACGGCGTCGAGGAGGATCTGGTCCTCGAGGATATCCACATGCAGACCGAGGCGCGGCTGGCCAACGCGATCGGTCCGGTCGCGGGGCGGCTGCACACAGCGCGCTCACGCAACGATCAGGTCGCGACCGATTTCCGCCTTTGGGTGCGCGATGCAATCGACCAGGCGCTGGCGGCGCTCGCCGGGTTCCAGGCGGCGCTTCTCGCGCGGGCTGAAGAGCATGCGGCGAGTGTTATGCCAGGCTTTACGCACCTCCAGTCCGCGCAGCCGGTGACGCTCGGGCATCATCTGATGGCGTATCACGCGATGATTGCGCGCGACATTGGGCGGTTCGCGGATGCCCGCGCAAGGATGAACCGATCGCCGCTGGGTTCGGCTGCGTTGGCGGGCACGGGTTTTCCGATCGACCGCGCGATGACCGCCGAGGCGCTCGGCTTCGACGGGCCGATGACCAACTCGCTCGACGGCGTCAGCGACCGCGATTTCGCGATCGAGTATCTCACCGCCGCGACGCAGACCTCGCTGCACCTCTCGCGGCTGGCGGAAGAGTTCGTGCTGTGGGCGTCGCAGCCGTTCGGGTTCGTCGCGCTCAGCGATCAATGGTCGACCGGCAGCTCGATCATGCCGCAGAAGCGCAATCCCGATGCGGCCGAGCTGGTCCGCGGGCATGCCGGGCGGATCCTCGGCTGCATGACCGCGCTGATGGTGACGATGAAGGGCCTGCCGCTCGCCTATTCGAAGGACATGCAGGACGACAAGCCGCCGGTGTTCGAGGCGCACGACCTGCTCGCGCTGTCGATCGCGGCGATGACCGGGATGGTCGAGAGTGCGACGTTCCGCACCGATCGGATGCGCGGGCTGGCCGAGAGCGGCTTTGCGACCGCGACCGATCTCGCCGACTGGCTGGTGCGCGAGGCTGGTCTCCCGTTCCGCGAGGCGCACCATGTCACCGGGCGCGCGGTGAAGCTGGCGGAGGAGCGGAAGGTCGCGCTCGACGCGTTGCCGATCGAGGACCTGAAGGCAATCGATGCGCGGATCGACGAACGCGTGTACGGCGTGCTCTCGGTCGACGCATCGGTCGCCAGCCGGACCAGCTTCGGCGGCACCGCGCCGGACAATGTGCGTGCCGCGATTCGAGCGGCTCGGGGAGAGACGGCATGAAGCGGTGTGTTGGATTGGCGGGACTGGCGTTGGCCTTGTCCGGGTGCGGTGCGGCGGACGGGTTGAAACCGGCCGAGGGCAAGATGCTGCCAGTCGCGCCTTACGGTGCGAAGACCCGGCCGACGCCGGCGCAGTTGCTGACGCCCACCACGCAGCAACGCCCCAAGCGCAGCGACGAGCTGCTGACCCAATCCGACGAGCGGCGTAGCGACGAGTTCGACCTGCCGCCGCCCAACTGAAGACCTGATCCATGGACCATTTCGCCTATCGTGACGGTGTCATGCACGCCGAGGACGTCGCCCTGCCGGCGATTGCCGAGGCCGTCGGCACGCCCGTCTACGTCTATTCGACCGCCACCTTCCGCCGCCATGCGCAGGTGTTTCGCGATGCGCTGAAGGGCGCGGGCCGCGTGCACCTGGCCTATGCGATCAAGGCCAATCCGAACGTCGCGGTGCTGCGCGTGCTGGCCGACGAGGGCTATGGCGCCGACGTCGTTTCGGCTGGCGAGATGCAGCGCGCGCTGGCGGCAGGAATACCAGCGTCGGACATCGTGTTCTCGGGCGTCGGCAAGACTCGGCGCGAGCTGGCGCAGGCGCTCGATGCGGGGATCGGCCAGTTCAATCTGGAGCTGGAGGAGGAGGGCGAAGTCCTTGCCGCGCTCGCCCACGCCCGCGGGGAACGCGCGCCGGCGGTGTTGCGCGTGAACCCCGACGTCGATGCGGGCACGCACGCGAAAATCTCGACCGGGCGCAAGGAGAACAAGTTCGGCGTTGCGATCGATCAGGCGGTGGCGATGTTCGATCGGTTGTCGCAGCATGACGGTCTCGATTTGCGCGGCGTCGCGATCCACATCGGCAGCCAGCTCGCCGATCTCGCGCCGCTGGAGGCCGCCTATGCGCGGATCGGCGAACTGGTCGCGGAACTGCGTGCTGCCGGTCACACGATCAGCCGCGTCGATCTCGGCGGCGGTCTAGGCGTGCCGTACAAGCCCGGCGACGTGCTGCCGAGCCCGGCCGAGTACGGCGCGATGGTCGCACGCGCGACTGCCGACTGGGACGTCGAACTGATGTTCGAGCCCGGTCGCGTGATCGCGGGCAATGCGGGCGTGCTGCTGACCGAGGTGATCTGGGTGAAGCCCGGCGTGGTGAACCCGTACGTGATCGTCGATGCGGCGATGAACGACCTCGCGCGCGTCGCGATGTACGACGCGTATCACGACTTCGTCGCGGTCGCGCCGAGCGGCGAACGGATGACCGCCAACATCGCCGGGCCGGTGTGCGAGACCGGCGACACCTTTGCGATGGGCCGCGACATCGACGCGGTGAAGTCGGGCGATCTCGGCATCTTCCGCACCGCGGGCGCGTATGGCGCGACGATGGCCTCGACCTACAACAGTCGCGCTTTGGTCCCCGAAGTGCTGGTCGACGGCGACCGGTTCGCGGTGGTCGCCGACCGCATCCACCCCGAGACGATCCTGGCGGCCGAGCGCGTGCCGGAATGGCTCAAGCGGTGACGGCTTCCGTCCCGCTACAGAGCCTGCCGCTGTTCGTCAGGCTGGCGGGGCGCCCGGTGATCCTGCTGGGCGAGGGCGAGGCGGCGGATGCCAAGCGACGGTTGCTCGATCGCGCCGGGGCCGATGTGGTCGGTGAGGATGCTCCGGCTGCGCTGGCGATCGTCGCGATCGACGACGAGGACGACGCGCTGGCGGCGGTCGCGCGGCTGAAGGCGCGCGGCATCCTCGTCAACGCGGTCGACCGCTCGGCGTTGTGCGATTTCACGCTGCCGGCGATCGTCGACCGCGCGCCGGTACTGATCGCGATCGGGACGAGCGGCGTGTCGGCGGGGCTGGCGGCGGCGTTGCGACAGCGGCTGGAGGCTCTGGTGCCAGCCGATCTCGGCAAACTCGCGCTGGCATTGCAGGCCGCGCGCGGCGCGTTGCGGGTGCGTTGGCCCGACATGGGCGAGCGCCGCCGGGCACTCGCGACGGCGATGGGGGCGGGCGGGATGCTCGATCCACTCTCGCCAACACACGACGTCGACGCATGGCTGGCCACACCAGACTCCCCTCCCTGGAAGGGAGGGGCAGGGGGTGGGTTGGCTGCTGATGCACGGGCCGACTCCCAACTGACCTACCCACCCCCAACCCCTCCCTTCCAGGGAGGGGAGCAGGTTGCGATACGGCTCGCCTCGACCGATCCGGACGACCTGACATTGCGCCAGGCGCGCGCGCTGGCGAGCGCGGACCGGGTGTATCACAGCGCTGACGTGCCCGCGGCGATCCTCGATCGCGCGCGTGCCGATGCAGCCCGCCATTGCGCGGCAATGCCCGCCGATCCCGGCACCGGCCTGTCGGTCGCGATCGAGATGGCCTTGTGAGCGGCTTCGGATTTCGTATCACCAATGGCGAAGCGACGCGCGTCGACGTCAAGGAAGCGCTCGATTGCACCGCCGACCTCGTCTGGGTGCATCTGTCGACCACCGCCGAGCATGCGCAGGCGTGGCTGCGCGACGAGGCCAAGCTGCTCGATTACGTCGTCGATGCGCTGACCGCGACCGAGACGCGGCCGCGCTGCGAAGCGGTCGGCGACGGCGCGTTCGTCAATCTGCGCGGGCGATCGAAGGAGGAACTCGACACCTCCGACCTGCTCGCTTCGGTGCGGATCTGGGCGGTGAAGGGCCGCGTGTACTCGGTCACGCGGAAACCGCTGATCGCGGTCGCCGAGGTCGAGAAGATGGTCGAGCGCGGCGAGATCCGCGATCCGGGCGACCTGATCGCCGCGTTCGCGACCGCGATCACCACCGATCTCGATCCCGACGTGGCGACGCTCGGCGACGAACTCGACGATTGCGAGGAACAGCTCGACGCCAACCGCGTGTTCGAACTGCGCCGCACGGTCAGCAAAGTCCGCGTCGCGGCGATCGGCTACAAACGTTTCCTCAATCCGCAACGCGCGGCGCTCGAGAAGCTGGCGGCGTTGCCGGGTGACTGGCTCGCGGACGACGATCGGCTGCATCTGGCGGCGGCGGCGGACCGTGCAGCGCGGATGGCGGAGGAGCTCGAATCGATCCGCGAACGCTCGGCCCTGGTCCACGAGACGCTGACCGACCTGCGCGCCGAGCAGATCGACAATCGCTCGCTGATCATCTCGATCGCGGCAATGGTGTTCCTGCCGCTGACGTTCCTGACCGGGCTGTACGGAATGAACGTCAAGGGCCTGCCCTATGCCGAGGAACCGTGGGCGTTCGATGCGATCGCGGTGGCGTGCCTGGTGATCGCGGTCGGCGTCGTGGGGTATTTCTCCGCGCGCCACTGGTTCCGGCGGTAGCGCTTACGCCGCGCTGACGGTCCGCCAGGCCTGCGCGATCTCGTCGAGCATGTCCGCCGAATCGCGGAACGGGCGCGGGTCGAGGCCGATCGAGGCGTTGATGATGGTTTTCCGCGCGCCGCCGTACAACCGCGCCAGCGTCTCGGCGACCGCGCCGCCATTCTCGAAATCGAGACCCGATTCGAGCGCGAACAGGATCGCGGTGGCGCGCGTGACCCGCTCGCTCTTGATCGCGAGCTTGCCCTTTTCAGCGGCCCAGGCGGCGGCCCGCAACGCGGCGACCAGCTCCTTGTACAGCAGCTGGACGAGCGCCGGGCCGTCCGCGGTCGCGGTGCGGCCGACCGCATCGATCTGGCGATAGGTCGCGAACGGGTCGCGGGTCAGGGTCGTTGCGTAGGTCACGAGTCGCTCTTGTTCCATTGGGCGATCTGGCCGGCGAGGAAGGTCTGCGTCGACTTGTACGCCGACACGCGCGAATTCATGCTGGCATATTGCTGGGTCAGGCGCGTGTTCATCTGAGCCGACTGATCGGTGACCTTGTCCTGCTGGTCGGTGACGACGGACTGCGCCGCGGTGTAGCGCAGCGCCGACGCACCCAGCCCGGTCAGCGTGCTGGTCGCGCCAGTCGTCAGCGCGGTCAGCGTGGCGGACAGGCCGAGCGCGTTGGTCCCCGACGGCGCGAACATCGATTCGATCGTGTCGGGGTTCGCCGCGATCTGTTTGGCGAGCAACACCGCATCGACGCGCAACGTGCCGTCGGTGCTGGTCGCGACGCCGATCTCCGACAGCGTGCGCGGGATACCCGAGACCGCACCGCCGACGAGTGCCTTGGACGACAGCGCCTTGAACGATCGCAGCAGGCTGGTCGCGGCGGGATCGGAGCGGAGATTGCCGGTGATCGGATCGGTCTGCGCGGTGATCGCGGCGAGCACCTGGTTGTAGGTGTCGACGACATCGTTGACCGCCTGCGTCAGCGCGTCGGTCGGCGGGGTGCTGCCCAGCGTGACCGGGACCGTCGAGACGGCGTTGAGCTGAAGCTTCACGCCGTCGACCAGATCGCTGACGGTGTTGCTTGGCCGCTCCACGGCGATGCCGTCGACCGTCAGCTGCGCGTTCTGCGCGGTCGAGACGAGGCTGGTTTTCGTCGCGCCGCCGCCGATGTCGACCGCATCGCCGGTCGCGCCCTTCAGCGTGAACGCCTGCGCGTCGCCGGTGCCGCCCTTGACCGACAGATACGCGCCGCCGTTCGCATCGGTAACGACCGAGGCGGTGACGCCGGTCTTCGCGGCATTGATCGCCGATGCGATCGAATCGATGCTGCCGTTGCCGACGGCGATCGATACCGGGGTGCCGCCGCCGATCGTCAGCGTGAGCGCCCCGGTGCCGAGGTCGGCGGTCCGGTCGGCTACCGCAGTCGTCGTCCGCGCGACCTGTGCGGTGGCGAGGCGCGTGACGGTGACGCTGGCCGCCAGGGTCGACAGCTTCGCACCGGGCAGTGCGGTGGCGGACAGGATTGTGGTGTTGGAGCTGCTCGGCTGGGTCTGGAGACTGCCGCTCTTCACCAGATTGGCGAGCGCGGTGGAGAAGCCGGTGATCGCGCTCTTGATCGTGCCGATTCCCGAAATCTGCGCGGTCAGCGTGTCGGCTTTCGCCTTCAACGTCGCGGTCTTGGTCGCGAATTGCGCGTTGACCAGCGCAGGGACCAGCGTGGAAGTATCGATCCCGGAACCGGTGTTGAGCGACGTCAGCAGCGCCTGGGTCGCCGACTGGATGACGCTCGTCGCGCTCGGCGTGGGGGTCGCAGTGGGCGTCGGCGTGGCCGTCGTGCTGGTGGTCGAAGTTACCATGGCGAAATCCCTGCACTGCGCACGCTTACGATCAGTAACGGCCGGGCCGCCGCGATCTTTAGGCCTGTTTCATCCCGTTTTCGTCGAATCGCGCGTCCTTCGGCACGGTGACGAACGGCTGGACCGGAGCGGCCGCCCCGCCCCCCGTGCCGCCGGCTGCGACGTTGAGCCCGAACACGAACGCGAGCACGGTCGCGATCGCCATGTAGAGGTCGTCGCGGACCTCCTGATTTTCCTTGCTGGTGTAGTAGATCGCACGCGCTAGCATCGGATATTCGAGCACCGGCACGCGGCCCTCCGCGGCGAGTTCGCGGATCGCCAGCGCGGTCGCGCCGCGCCCCTTGGCGACCACCACCGGCACCTGATCCTTGCCGCGATCGTAGCGCAGCGCCACCGCGAAGTGCGTCGGGTTGGTCAGCACGACATGCGCCTCCGCGACCGATTTCCGCAGGCCACCGCTCGCCATCGCGCGCATCTTCGCCCGCATCTGGCCCTTCGCCTCGCCATTGCCCTCGGTCGACTTGTGCTCGTCCTTCACCTCCTGCTTCGACATCCGCATCTTGCCGAGGCGGCGGATGATCTGGATCGGCAGGTCGATGCCGGCGATCGCGCACAGCCCGAACGCCATCGCGATCAGGATCGCCTTGAACGTGCCGCCGAGCGACGACAGCGCCTGGTTGAGATCGGCGGACGAGGCGAGCCCCATCGTCGTGTGCGCGGCCTTCCACAGCATCCACCCGCCGATCGTGCCGAGCAGGATCACCTTCAGCAGCGACTTGCCGAGCTCGATCCAGCCGTTCGATCCGAAGATCCGCTTGAGGCCCGCGGCGGGATCGACCCGGCTGTATTTGGGCGCCATCAGCTTACCGTTGAAGCCGAGCGAGCCGAGCCCGGCCTGGCTCAGGATCGCGGCGGCGATGGTGACGACGAACAGGCTGATCAGCGACGGCGCGAGCTTGCCGCCAGCGTCCATCAGCGGCCGCCACGGCGAGAAATCCTCGACGTCGGCGTGGGTGAACTGGAAGCTCGATGCCATCACCTGCTTGCAGGCGGTGATCAGCGTCGGGCCGGCGTAGATCAGCCAGCCGACGCCCGCGACCATGCTGAGCGCGGTGGCGAAATCGCGCGATCGAAGGATGTCGCCCTTCTCGACCGCATCCTTCTTGCGCTTGGCGGTTGGCGATTCGGTCTTTTCACCGCTGTCCTCAGACATGAGCCGCCGCCGCCATCAGCCGAGCACCAGGTTTTCGGTCGCCGACAAGCCTTCGCGGACGATGACGAGCATGTAGTCGCCCATCGTCGGGAACGCGATCGCGAGCGTGATGACGCCGACTGCGAGGCTGGCGGGGAGGCCGACCGCGAACAGGTTGAGCGCGGGCGCGGCGCGGCTCAGCATGCCGACGACGATGTTGAGGCAGAGCAGCAGGAAACCGACCGGTAGCGCGAGGAGCAGACCGGCGAGAAACGCATAGCCGCCGAAGAAGGCGATCGCCTTCAGCCGCTCGACGCCGATCCACGCGGCACCGGGCGGGAGCACGTCGTAGCTCCGGACGATCAGGTCGATCAGGATCAGGTGGCCGTCGACCGACAGGAACAGCAGGGTGAGCATGATCGAGAAGAACTGGCCGAGCGCCGGCGACGATTTGCCGTTCTGCGGATCGATCGAGGAGGCGAAGCCGAGCCCCATCGCGCCGCCGATCACTTCGGCCGCGATCATCGGCGCGGCGAAGGCGATCTGGAGAACGAAGCCGAGCGCGAGCCCGACCAGCGCTTCGGCGGCGGCGGACAGCATCGTCGGAACGCTGAAGATGTTTTCTGGGGGCACGATCGGGTGCGCCGCGAGGACGAGGAACCCGATCGCGCCCGACAACGTGACGCGCACGGTGACGGGCACCGAGACGTTGCCGAACACGGGCGCGGCGATGAACGTCGCGCCGATCCGGATCATCACGAAGAAGAGCGCCCAGAGCTGGGGCTCGATCGAGAGACCGAAGCCTAGCATGGCGCAGACCGCGAGAGCGCGCACGCTGCGCGCCACGCGGGCAAGCCCGGCCGGCCTCGGCAGGGCCGAGGACCGACGACGCGGCTTTGCCGTGGCGCAATGCTGTTCGAATTCCTGTTCGGATTATGTGCCACGCCGCGGCAAAGCCGCGTCGTCGGACGGGAGCTTTGCCCCGCCGGCCGGGCTTGCGCTAGCAGCGCAGGCGTGGCCGCGCTGGCGCTGCGCCTCACTTCACGAGGTCCGGAATGCGCTCGAAGATCCCGATCGTGAAATCGCTCAGCAACCCGAGGATCAGGCTCCCGAAGATCAGGATCGACACCGCGACCACCACCAGCTTCGGTACGAACGACAATGTCTGCTCGTTGATCGACGTCGCCGCCTGGATCATCCCGAGGATCAGCCCCGCGAGCAGCGCCGGGATCAGGATCGGCGCGCTGGCAAGCGCCAGCACCCACATCGTCTGGTTGGCGACGGTCAGGAAATATTGCGCGTCCATGGCTTACAAAACTGCCGTTCGTGCTGAGCGAAGTCGAAGCACAGGAGTCTCAGGCCCTTCGACTACCGCCCTTGGCGGTAGTTTATCCTGAGCGCCTGCCTTGCAGGCAGCCGAAGGGCTCAGGGCGAACGGTAGGTGTGGGGCGAACAGGAGTGTGGGGCCGTGCATAGCTCTACGTCGCGAACGAGTTGGCGAGGCTGCCCATCGTCAGCGCCCAGCCATCGACGAGGACGAACAGCAGCAGCTTGAACGGCATCGAGATGATCGTTGGACTGAGCATCGCCATGCCGAGCGACATCAGCACGGTCGCGACGACGAGATCGATGACGATGAACGGCAGGAAGATCAGGAAGCCGATCTGGAACGCGGTCTTCAGTTCCGACGTGACGAACGCGGGGAGCAGGACCGAGAAGGGGATGTCGAGCGACGATGCGTAGGGGCCGGACTTGGCCATCTGCGCGAACATCGTGACGTCCTTGACGCGCGTCTGCTTCACCATGAACGCGTGCAAGGGCACGCCCGCGGTGGTGATCATCTGCGTGCCCGCGAGCTTCCCCGCGGCATAGGGCTGGATCGCGGTCGTGTTGATCTGGTTGATCGTCGGCGCCATGATGAAGAACGACAGGAACAGCGACAGCCCGAGCAGCACCTGGTTCGGCGGCGTCTGCTGGAGGCCGAGCGCCTGGCGCAGGATCGCGAGCACGATGATGATCCGCGTGAAGCTGGTCATCATCAGCAGGATCCCCGGCAGGATCGTCAGCAGCCCCATGATGATGAGGACTTGCAGCGAGAGCGACAGCGAGCCGCTCTGGCCGGTATTGCCCGCGGCCTGGCCGCCGAGCTGGCCGAGCGCGCGATCGACCGCGTCGCCGACGGCGGGGTTGGTCGGGGCGGGGACGCCTTGCGCGAAGGCTGGCATCGCGAGGAACAGGGCGAGGAGGACGGCGAGGCCTATCCACACCCACGCGTTGGCGCGCGACCGCGGCGCAGCGTTGCGCAGTGCGCCGTTCGTGGCTTCTGGATTCCCGCGTTCGCGGGAAAACGGCTTGGCCTTCGACGCGGCAAACAAGGCCGGACCGGAACCTTGGCGCGTCACTGTAGCGCGGGGGCTCATGCGTCGACCTTGTCGATCAGGTGCACGCCGCCGCGGCCGACCGAGACGAGCAGCCGGCGGCCCTCGAAATCGATCACCGCAAGGCGCAGGCCCGGCGAGATCATCATCGTTTCCTTGACGCCGATCAGCCGCGTCGAGGGCTTGCCCGGGATCCGGCTCTCGAACTTGCGCCACAGGTACAGGCAGCCGAACATCAGTCCGCACACCAGTGGCAGCAAGATCACGAGCTTGAGGATATAGGTCCAGAGCATCGTGGTTCAGCCGCGCTTGTCTGGCGACACGAGCTCGGTCATCCGCACGCCGAAGCGCTCGCCGACCGTCACCACTTCGCCGCGCCCGATCAGCGTGCCGTTGACGAACACGTCGAGCAGCTCGTTGGCCTGGCGATCGAGCTCGATCACGCTGGATTCGCCGAGCGCGAGCAGTTCGCGCAGGGTCAGGCTGGTCGAACCGATCTCGACGGTCAGCTTGACGTCGACATCCTGGAGCAGCCGAAAATTGGCGGCGACGGCAGCATCTACGGGGAAGCCTCCGGTCATGTCGTTCATGCTGCAAATCCTTCGTCGAAACTGGTAATCGAGGTGAGCTGGATGGCGGCGAAGCCATTGGACGTGCCGACCGTGCCGCAACCGAGCCGGTTGTTGCCGACCATCACCGGCACGTCGCCCGAGATGGTGATCGGGATCACGTCGCCGGGCTTCAGGTCCATCAGCATCGTCAGCTTGACGACCGGCTCGGCGAGTACCGAGCGGATCGGGAAGCGCACGTTCATCGCGGCCCGCGTCAGCTCGGTGCGCCAGGCCGGATCGGGCTCGGCCGACTTGCCGACGACCTTGGCGGTCAGCGACGGCGCATGCGGCTTCAGCGCGGAGACGGGGTAGACGAGGTCGAGGAACACGGGTTTTGCGGCGCCCGCGGCGATGCCGAAGCGCGTGACGATCATCGCGTCCTCGCCGTCGAGATCGGCGATCATCGCCGGGTTCACCTCGACCCGCGTCGGCAGGAAGTCGAACCGCGCCATCGGCTCCCATGCGGTCTTCAGCGGCGCTGCGATCATCTGGCCGATCCGCGCGACCATCGCTTCGGCGGCGGGTGAGAATTCGGTCGGCAGCGTGTGCGGCGCAGCGCCGGTGCCGCCGAAGAACATGTCGAGCATCTCGAGCACGAACTTGCCGTCCATGATGCACAACGCCTGCGCCATCCCCGGCGTCATGATCAGCGGCAACCACGCGGTCAGCGCATCGCTACGTTCGGCCCGGTAATCGGTGAAGCGCTGGACCACCAAAGGCTCGGCCCAGCAGCGGACCTCCTGGCGCAGCAACGGCTCGAACACGCCGCGCAAACCGCGCGCGAACCGTGCCGAGAGATGCTGCAACGAATGCAGGTCGCCGAACGGATTGAGCTTGGCCCCGCCGAGCATACCTTGATGCATCGCGCCGCCCTGGGGGGCGGTGGAGCGATCCCGGTCGCGTCGCTCGCGTGTCTTTGCTGGGGCCTCGTTAACCATGCCTCACTGAACAACGAAACTGGTAAAGTAAACGTTACCGATGCCGCCGAAGCCTTCCTTCTGCTTGAGCGTATCGTTGATCGCCTTGGCCAACCGGACCTGCAACTGGCGCTTGCCGTCGCTGCTCATGACCTGCTCCTCGGTGGTGTCGCCGAGCGCCATCAGGATCGCAGAGCGGACCGCGATGTCGTTGGTTTTCAAGTTGGTGATGACGGTGTCGTCGTACGGCGTGGCGACCGCGATACCGACCTGGACGAAGTGCGACGAGTCCTGGAGATTCGAGGTGAACTCCTTCTCCATTGGGTAATAGGTCGACGCGTATTTGTCGCCGCCCTCTCCTGCGGGGGGCTTCATCCCGTGATTTTCGGGCGCGGCCTCGTCGCCGCCATGACCGCCGCCTTCGCCGCCTTCGGTGGGATGCTTCTGCTCGCTTTTCGGGACGAGCTTGGGCTTTCCGTCGTCGGCCGCCGCAGCGTGACCGCCGCCGAGCAGGCCGGCGTTCGACGCATACACGCCCGCGCCGACGCCGCCGCCGACCAGCACGATCAGCGCGACGCCGCCGATCAGGATCGTCTTCATCTTGCCCTTCTTCTTCGGGGCGGCGTCGGCAGTTTCTTTTTTGTCGGCCATTTCGTGGTCCTTCGGGTCAAGCGATTCGGGTGTCTTCGTGCGCGTCGTCGATCACCGCGGCTGGCGCGGTCGTCGGGCGATTCGGCGTGTGCGGCGCGGTGGGTGTGCGCTGCTGGCTGGAGCTGGCGGCACTGTCACCGAGCATGCCCTGGCCGAGTTTCAACCCGCGCGCTTCGGCGAGTTCGACGAGCCGCGGCTGCGCGTCCTGCAACAGCGCGCGCGTCGCGGCCTGGTCGGCATTGAAATGGACGTGCACCGTATCGCCGTCCTTGCGCATCGAGACGTCGATCGCGCCGAGCGCGTCGGGGATCAGGCGGATCCGCGTATCGGTCGCATCGGCGGCGTCGCGCAGGATTTCGATCCGCTCGATCATCGCATGCGGCCAGCGTTCCTGTCGCATGTCGAGCGGGGTTTGCTGCGCCTCGGCGGTCTTGATCGTCAGCGGCGATACCGGCGCGCCGGGGGCGATCGACGGCGCGGTCGGATCGGTCTGGTCGCGCTCGTCGCGCGCCTTGGCGGCCTGGATCGCGGCGCCGAACACCTGGCTGGCCGAGGCGACGGTGCCGGGTTGCGGCTGGACCGCGGCGGGCTGCGCGAGCGCGAGCGCGACAGGGGTGGTCGCCTCGGTCGCTGTCCAGCGTGGCGCTGCGATCGGCGCGGTCTCGGCGGCCGGCGCTGACGGTTGCGGAAGCGAACCGGGTTCGCTCGCAAGACCGAGTGGGGGATTCACGCTCGAGATTTGTGGTGCGACGGGCACGGTCGCCGCTAGCGCCACGATCTGCAGCGGCGGAGCCGCGACGGGCGTGGTGGTGACCGAGGTGGCGGGCATCAGGGCGACCGGCGTGACTTGCAGCGGTGAGATTTGGCTATGGTCGACCACTCCCACCGCAGGTCGCGGCGCGGCTGTGGCGACGGGGAGGGCGCTGGGCTGCGCGACTGGGCGTGGCGCGATCGGGATTTGCAGAATTGAGGATGGCGCGACGGGGATCGCCGTTGGCACGACCGGTTCGGCCTGAGCGAGCTTCGTCGCGTTGCGGGATTGCCGCGGGGCCGGGGTGATCGAGGTCGTGAGGTCCGGTTCCGCCGCGACGAGAGGCTTTGCATCTGCCGCACCTGTAGCGATGGGTTTCGCGGCACCGATTGCCGATCCGGCGGGGGCGACTGCGTTCTCGGCCCCGATCATCTTGGTGGCTTCGGGGGGCGGCGAGGGGGCAAGGGACGCGACGAGCGGGATATCCGGGTTTGCTTGCGCAAGGGACGGAGCGAGCGTGGGCTGCGCGATCATGGGCTGATCGGGCAGCACCGGTTGGTCGGCGGGCGCCGCGTCGGCGGTGTCGTCCGACGGGGTCGTCGGGGTGTCGTTCTTGGCGTTGCCGCCGCGGGGCGCGGTCGCGAACGCCGCGGGACGCGCTGCACTCGGGCTCGGACGCGTGGCGATGGTGCGTTTGGCGACGTCAGGCGTCGCGGGCTCCGGATCTGCCGGGATTGGCGGCTGTACGAGCGTTAGCGATGTCGTGCGCGGGCCTGCCGCAAGCGGTTCGGCGAGGAGGGTGACGATCGCCGGGACGATCGGCTGTGCGGCCTCCGTCCCGATCGGGGTCGGCAAGGTGTTGCCGGTCGCGGCGGCGTCCTGCCGGACGATCGTGCCGGCCGACAGCGCCGGGATCGCGACGATCGGCACCGGCGTCGTCGGCGCACCCTCCGCGGCGGCGTCGTCGTTCGCCTGCGCGAAGGAGCCCGCGAAATCGCCCGGCGTCCGCCCGTTCTGCACGGTCGTCGACCGCGCCGGGGTCGGCAGCGTGGGAGAGAGGGTCGCGGTCGGGATCATGCAGGATACTCGTTCGGGCGGCGGCACGGCGCCGGTCCGCTAGCGCTCAGCAAGGATCGTGCCGAACCTTTCGGAACGCGGGCGATTCCTCCATCGCGCGGATCGCCTTCAGCACCGCGTCGGCGTCGGCACGCGCGAGCAGCTTTTCGACCGCACTCTGGTCGCGCTTGGCGACGCGGGTCGCCTCAGCGGCGCGGCCGACATGATGTTCGGCGGCCTGCATGCGCTCGACCGCGGCGTCGGCGGATTTCTGCAGGCGTTCGCGGTAATGCGCGGCGGCGCCCAGCGACACCGCGACCTGCGTCTCGTGGACCGGCGCGACCGCGTCGACGAGCAGCGCGATACGCCCGGACAGGAGCTGTTCGCTGGCGAACTTGTCGTGCGCGCGCGCTTCGTCGGCGCGGGTCAGGCCGAGCTGGAGCGTGCGGACGCGGTGGATACGCGCCAGGGTCTTGCCGCGAGCATCCGCCATCTCAACCGCCGAAGACGCCGGTCAGTTCGGCCACGGCATCGTCGAGCGAGACGTTCTCGTCGGCGTCCTGGCGGATATATTCCATGACCGCGGGGTGGCAGGCAATGGCGGCGTCGATCGCCGGATCGGCACCGTGGCGATACGCGCCCATCAGCACGAGATCGCGGTTCTCCTCGTAGGTGGCGAGGTGGCGGCGCAGCGTGCGGGCGGCCGCGGCATGGGGGGCGTCGACGATGTCGGTCATCACGCGGCTGACCGACGGGCCGATGTCGATCGCCGGGTACACGCCGCGCTCGGCGAGCTGACGGTTGAGGACGATGTGTCCGTCGAGGATCGAGCGCGCCGAATCGACCACCGGATCGTTGCCGTCGTCGCCATCCGCCAGTACCGTGTAGATCGCGGTGATCGAGCCGCCGGTGTGGACGTCGACGCCAGCGCGCTCGATCAGGTTCGGCAGCATCGCGATCGCAGAGGGCGGATAGCCGCGTGCGGACGCGGGTTCGCCGAGCGCGAGGCCGATCTCGCGACCGGCATGCGCGACGCGGGTCAGCGAATCCATGATGAGCAGGACTTTCTTGCCCTCGTCGCGGAAGGCTTCGGCGATCGCGTGCGCCCGCAGCGCGCCGCGGATGCGGAGGACGGGCGAATGGTTGGCGGGGACGGCGACGACGACCGAGCGCTTGCGCGCTTCGCCGGCCACTTTGGTCTCGAGGAAGTCGGCGACTTCGCGGCTACGCTCGCCGATCAGGCCGATGACGATCACGTCGGCCTGCGCGGCGCGAACGATCATGCCGAGCAGCACCGATTTGCCGACGCCCGAGCCGGCCATGATGCCGACCCGTTGGCCCTGACCGATCGTCAGCAGGCCGTTGATCGCGCGGACGCCGACATCGAGCGGTTCGCGTACGCGGCCCCGATCCAGCGGCGACTGGAGTTTCCCCGCGAGCGGCCAGCGTCCGGCGCCGCGGATCGGGCCGAGTCCGTCGATCGGCTTGCCGGCGCCGTCGACGACGCGGCCGAGCAGCGCAGGGCCGACCTCGGCCTCGCCGGGCGCACCGATCGGCTTGACTGGCGCCCGCGGCAGCAGCGCGGCGGCGCCGCCGAGGTTCATCATCAACGTACGGCCGTTGCGGAAGCCGATGACCTCGGCCTCGACGCTCGCAGCACCTTCGCCGACCTGGCAAACGGTGCCGACGGGCAACGTCAGCCCGACCGCTTCCATCAGCAGGCCGTCGAACGAGGCTAGGCGGCCCGATACCTTGGGCTTGGCGACGAAATCGGCGTTGGAGAGGGTCTCGAGATAATCGGCGGTGAAGCGGTTCAACATTTGGGCACCGGCACGCGGTCGATCGCCAGCGCAAGCTGATCGAGCCACAATTCCGGACCGTCCTCGACGATCGTCGAGGCGCTTTCGAGGATGAAGCTGCCGCGTGCGACACTTGGGTCGCCCGCCGCGAAGATCGACTTCGGCAAGCGGCCTTCGAGCAGCGCGACGTCGTCGGGGTGGACACGCAGCAACGCCGATTCGGCGCCGTCGGCGAGCAGTTCGGCGGCGTTTTCGATACGGCCGGCGAGCACGTCGGGTGCGATCCCGACTTCGCCGACGACCTTCGACACGAGGAACAGGACGGTCTGGCGGAGCTGTCCGGCGATGCGCTCGCGATCGATCCGATCGGCGCCGAGTGCGGTGGCGAGATCGCCAAGCAACGTCGCGTCCCGCGCGCCGGCATCGCGAGCGGCTGCCGCAGCGGCGGCAAGCCCTTCCTCGTAGCCGGCGGCGTGTGCGGCGGCGAGCGGGTCGATGAACGACGATTCGCTGACCGGATCGAGCGGATCCCAGCCGGCGGTCGGGTTCACGTCCTTGTCGGCCGGGCTGAAGTGACGCGGTGTACCAGCATCCCCCGCGGCGTCGCGGACGGATTCGGCGGTGAACGCGTGCCCGAAATCATTGGCAGGCCGGATCGTCGCGCGGGCGCGGATATCTGCTGCGGCGAACCCCGAAGGTGGGGCGAACGCGCTGGCGAGGACGTTGGCCGCGGTGGTGTGGCGCGACGCGAAGCCTGCGGTGAACCCGTTAGACATAATCGTCCTCGCCTCCGCCCATCTGGATCGTGCCGTCCTTCGCGAGCCCGCGTGCGATCGCGATCATCGCCTTTTGCGCTTCGAGCACCTCGGCGAGCTTCATCGGCCCACGCGCCTCCATCTCGTCACGGATGCCGTCGGCGGCGCGCGCCGACATGCAGCCGAGGAAGCGGTTGCGGATCGTCTCGTCGACGCCCTTCAGCGACTTGGTCAGGATCTCGCTGTCGACGTTGCGGATCAGCGTGCCCAGGTTCTTGTCGTCGAGGTCGAGCAGATTGTCGAAGATGAACATCGCCTCCTCGATCGCCTTGGCGACATCGCGGTCGATCTTGAACAGCTTGGGCATGACGCGCTGTTCGGTCGCTTTGCGCGCGCCCGACAGGATCTTGGCGGCCTCGCGCGTGCCGCCGAGCGTCACGCCCGCGCCCGCCGACGACGTGCTGGTGCGATTGGCGAGCAACGTGCGCAACGTATCGACCGCCTCTGGCGTGATCGGCCCGAGCCGCGCGATGCGGTGGAGGATGTCGGGCTGGACCGCGTCGGGCAGTAGTTCGAGCACCTGGCCGCCGATCGACGCGTCGAGATTGGCGATCAGGACCGCGGCGATCTGCGGATGCTCCTTCTCGATCATCGCGGCGATCTCGGGCGCGTCGAGCCAGTCGAGCAGTTCGAGTTCGCACGCGGCTTCGGCGGGAGTAATCCGCGCCAGCACGCTTTCGGCCTTTTCGCGACCGAGCGCACGGTTCATCACCGCCTCGATCTTGGGACGCGGGTCGAAGCCGATCGCGGTGCGTTCGCGGGCATGCCCGACGAAATCGTCGAGCACGTCCTCGACTTCCTGTTCGGAGACGTCGGCGACCTTGAACATCGCCGCGCCAAGCTGACGCACTTCCTCGGGCTCGAGCTTTTGGAGGATGGCCGCAGCCTCTTCCTCACCGACCAGCATCATCAGGACCGCTGCGCGCTCGACGCCGGTGTAGGTTCTGATGGCGACCTCGCTCACTTCGCGTCCGCCTTGATCATGTCGCGTACCGCCAGCGCGGCGCGGGTCGGATTGTCGCGGGTGAAACCGCGGACTGCGCCGATCCGGTCGTCATAGCCACGCGTGTTCTCGAGCTGGTCGAGGCTAACGGGGGCGGCCACGCCGATGCCGGCAGGCGCGCCGTCGCCATCGACCTCGCCGATCGGCTGGCCGAAGGCGGGACGCGTCGTGGCGTCGTCGCGCTTCTTCATCAGCGCCTTGGCGATCGGACGGACGCCGAGCAGCAGCACCAGCAGCGCGATGACGATCGCGGTGCCGTTGCGTGCGAGCACCGGTAGCCAGGCGTTGTCGTACCAGGCGGGGCCGCTCGTCGCGGACGCATCGGCGCCAGCGAACTTGCGGCTGATCACCGTGACATTGTCGTTGCGCGCCTGATCGAAGCCGACCGCGCTCTTCACGAGATCGCTGATCTGGGTGATCTCCATCGCGGTGCGGCGGGTCTTGTCGGGATCGCGGAGGAGGACGGCGACCGACAGGCGCTTGACCCCGCCCGGCGTGGCGCGCGTGACCGAGACTTCGCGGCCAAGGTCGTAGGCGCGCTGATACTGGTCGGACTGCTTCATCGGATCCGGGGCCGGACCGCCCGCGACCGGGGGACCGGGATTGCCGTTCTGCGCCTGCGGGGTCGACAAGGTGCTGGCCGAGGGCGGCGTGTTGCTGAGTGCGCCTGGAATACCGCCGGGGCCGGCGGCCGCGCCTTCCTTCTGGTTGCCCGTCCAGTTGCCCGTCTCGGCGCGCAATACGCCCTGCTTCTCGTAGCTTTCACGCGTCGCCTGGCTTTCGTCGAGATTGACGTCGGCCTGGACCTCGGCGGTGAAGTTGCCCGCGCCGACCAGCGGCGTGAGCAGCGCGATCAGCTGGGTGCGATACTTGTCCTCGATCCGGCGCTGGATATCGATCCGGGCGTCGCTCGCAGCACCGGCACCATCGCCGCCACCGCTCTTGGTCAGCAGCGCGCCCATCTGGTCGACGATCGTGACCGCCTCTGGCTTCATCCCCGGCACCGACGAGGCGACGAGGTTGATGATCGAGCTGACCTGCGCATCGCTCAGCGAGCGGCCGCCCTGCAATTTCAGGATCACCGACGCCGACGGTGCGGCGTTGTCGCGGACGAACACGGAGGCTTCAGGCATCGCAAGATGCACGCGCGCCTCGGCGACCGCATCGATCTCCTCGATCGACTTGGCGAGCTCGGACTCGCGCGCCTGGCGGAGACGTTCGCCTTCGACCGCGCGGCTAACGCCCATCGGCAGCTGGTCGAGGATCGCATACCCGCCAGGTGCAGCCTTGGGCAGGCCCTGGCCGGCGAGCAGCATCTTCGCGCGGCTATAGTCCTCTTCGGACACCGTCAGCGCGCCGGTACCGTCGTCGATATGGCTCTTGATGTTCGCGGTGGTCAGCGCGGAGGTGACCGCGGCCTTGTCCGAATCGGGCAGGCCGCTGAACAGCGTCTTCTGCGTCGGCGTCGACAGGCTCATCCACGCGAGCGCAGCGGCCGCGATGAGTCCGACCATCAGCGCCATCGGCAGCGAACGACGGACCGCCGGCTGCGCGAACGCGCTCTTGATCTGCTGGAGAGGGTTGGCGAACCGTTCTGTGCCGCCGGGCGATGGGATGAGTGCGGTGCTCATGTCAGACCGGCATGCTCATGATATCCTTGTAGGCGGACAGCAGCTTGTTGCGGACCTGCAACGTCGCCTCGAACCCGACCGACGCCTGCTGGCGGGCGAGCATCACTTTCGCGATGTCGACCGTTTCGCCGCGCTCATAGCTTTCGCTGACCTTGGCGGCCTGGGTCTGGCCTTCGTTGACGCTTTTGAGCGCCGATTCCATCGTGTCGACGAAGCTGACCGGCTTGACCGCTTCGGTCGGCGCGGCGTTGCCGGTGGCGCCGGCCCGCGACAGCGCCTGGTTGCGCTCGAGGATCTGCGAGCGCAGCGCCATCACGCGGTCGACGCTCATCGCGCCGCCGCCAATGCCCGAAACACCGCTCATGCCGAGGCTGCCCAGTTATGGACGCTGCCGATATCGTCACCCTGCTCGCGCGCCTTGGCGAGGCGATAGCGCAGCGTGCGTTCGGAGATGCCGAGGCGCTTGGCGGTCTCGATCCGGCTGCCGTTGCACGCCTTCAGCGTCTCGCGGATCGCGGCGAACTCGCTCATCTGGACGATGTTACCCAAGGTGTCGGGGCTGCCCCGGGTTTCGGGCTCGGCCGGTGCGACGGCCGCGGCGGGAATGATCGACGCCATCGGCACGCTGCGCTGGAAGGTCAGCGACACCGGACGATCGAACACGATGTGGTTCGCCTCGATCGTGTCGCCGCCGCAGAACAGCAACGCGCGCTGGATCACGTTCTCGAGCTCGCGGACGTTGCCGGGCCAGTCATGGTGCATCAGCTGTTCGATCGCGGCGTGGCTCGGCCAGGGAATGAGCGTGCGGTTGCCGGCATGGCGCAGGATCAGCGTGGCGGCGAGCGCGGGAATATCGTGCGGGCGGTCGGCCAGCGGCTTGGTCGCGAGCGGGAACACCGCGAGGCGGTAATAGAGATCCGCGCGGAACCGGCCGGCGGCAACTTCGGCATGAAGGTCGCGGTTGGCGCAGGCGATGACGCGGACGTCGATCGGCTGCGGCACCGACGCGCCCAACGGCACGACTTCGCGCTCCTGCAACACGCGGAGCAGCTTTGCCTGCAGCTGGAGCGGCATCTCGGCGATTTCGTCCAACAAGATCGTGCCGCCATTCGCTGCACGGAAGAACCCGTCGCCACCGCTCGACGCGCCGGTGAACGCGCCCTTCTGGTGACCGAACAGCAGCGCCTCGAGCATCGATTCGGGGAGCGCGGCGCAGTTGATCGCGATGAACGGCTTGTCTTTCCGCGCCGAGCCGTTGTGGATGGCACGCGCGAGCACTTCCTTGCCGGTGCCGGTCGGGCCGTTGATCAGCACGGTGATGTCGGCGGCGGCGACGCGCTCGGCCAGGGCGAGCAGCGCGAGTGATTCGGGGTCGGCGGCGGTCGGCATGTCGGGCCCACCGATCAGTGCGCGCGCGAAGCCGTTGCCGACTGCGGCGTCCTCGGCGGTGAAGCTGATCCGGGCCGGCGTGCCGTCGCGCGACGGGGTCACCTGGCGCCCCTCGCAGCCGATCACCACGGTACGGGCAGGGGCGGTGATGCCCTCGCCATCCGCCACTAGGAACAGGTCGTTCGCGCCTGGCTGGCCGGTTTCGAACGAGCCCACGCCGAAGCCCTGCGCGCGCAGCGACGAGACCAGCGCATATTTTCGCGAAGTGACTGCGGCTGATGGAAAAATCGATCGCATGGTGTTCCCCTTGGACGAGTCGGGGAATGCCGCATTGCTGGTAAACTACTGGTTAAATGCTGCCGCCTGCCGGCAGAATATTTCCGGGCGTGGCTGCGCGGACACGTGCGACCGCGTTCGCTCGCGTGCGCCCGCGTAGAAGACTTTGGCGGCCGGCGGTCGGGACGGCGTGATTTGCCGATTCGATCCCGCTGTAATTTCCGGCGCGATTTTTTTCTAAAGCCCGCGCGGACCCGGCCGTTACTCATTTCGATAGATCGGCACTTCGCCACGGGGGCGGCGCGGATCGTCTGAAAATTTACGGAGATTTCGCAATGACTGTCATCGGTACCAACATCTCGGCCATGCGCGCCGCGAACGCTTCGAACGCAGCCAGCATGGCGCTGTCGACCTCGATGGAGCGTCTGTCGACCGGCAAGAGCATCAACTCGGCCAAGGACAACGCAGCCGGCATGGCGATCAAGACGTCGATGACGTCGCAGATCAAGGGCATGAACCAGGGCATCCGCAACGCCAATGACGGCATCTCGATGGCGCAGACCGCTGAAGGCGCGCTCGACGAGGTCACCAACAACCTGCAGCGTATGCGCGAACTCGAAGTCCAGAAGGGCAACGGCACGTATTCGGCCAGCGACATCCTGAACATCAAGGCCGAGCAGGACGCGCTGTCGACCCAGATCACCAACGTCCTGACGAACACCAAGTTCAACGGCGTGGCGCTGTTCGACGGCTCGGCGGGTACTGGCGGCACGGTGAAGATCCAGGCCGGCGCGAACTCGACCGATGCGATCGATCTCGCTCTCGGCGGCGACCTCAAGGCTGCGGGCACGGGCCTCGGCACGGTCGTGACGGCAACCGGTTCGGCCGGCACGCTCTCCGACTATGACACGGCGATCTCGAACGTCTCGAACCGTCGTGCGAACCTCGGTGCGGCCCAGAACCAGCTGCAGTCGGCGGTCAACAACCTGACCTCGAACTCGACCAACCTGTCGGACGCCAAGAGCCGGATCGAAGACACCGACTTCTCGTCGGAGACGACCGCCCTCGCCAAGGCACAGATCCTGAGCCAGGCATCGACCGCGATGCTGAGCCAGGCCAACCAGAGCCAGCAGAGCGTCCTGAAGCTGCTTCAGTAATCCGAAACGGCACCGGCACCGCCCCCCCCAAAAGGGTGTCGGTGCCGATCGGACCCGTCCGCCGATGCGGACGGACAGAACCCCGGTGGCTTCGGCCGCCGGGGTTTTGCGGTGTTCGCGGTCGGCGCCTGTATAGAGTGTGAGGTCTTGTCAGACGGTCGTCCGCCTTCGATACCGGCGTGCCGCTGTTGCAACGCGAGTGACGATGAACACCAGAGGCGTCGATCCCGGCCTTGTGTATGCGTGGCTTTGCGGCCGGTCGCTGGCGCGCGGGGTACCGCAGCCGGTCGCCGACCAGGGTGGTTTCCGGGTCGATACCGGCACCGAGGCGGAGATCAGCCGCTGGGTGTTTCGGACGGTCGGGCCGGGATTGCCAGCGCTTGCCCGCGGTCTTCAGGATCCCCGCTACTTGCTGAAGCTGTGTGGAGAGGCCGACGAACTCCGATCGATCCTCCCTGGCGGCTGGCAGGTCGAAGGCGGCAATTTCTTCATGCAGAGCAGCGGCGCGCGCTTCGAGGCCGCCCCGGTCGAGGCCTACGCGATCGACGTCGTCCGCCACGATGCGGTGATCGCGGTGCGATAGTGGCGGAGGACGGCACGCTGGCGGCGAGCGGCTATGCGGGTGAAACACCCGCCGCCTTCGCCTATGACCGGATCGCGACCGCGCCCGCGCATCGTCGGCAGGGATTGGGCCGCGCGGTGATGGCGGCGCTTCAGGGTGCGCGGCATTATCCCGGTACGCCCGAACTGCTGGTCGCGACCGAAGCGGGGCGCGCGCTGTACGAACGGCTGGGATGGCGGACGCTCTCGGCCTATTCGACGGCGACGATCGTGCGGCCGTAAGACCGCCGGCGTGCGTGCGTCTGCCGTCACGTTGCATTGCAACAGCAGGGCGAACGCGTAGGCTGACTCTTCCACGACGATATCGAGCAGACCGGGAGCGGGGCCATCAGCGGGCCGAATGTGATCTTTGCGATCATCGCCTATTGCGCGGTGTTGTTCGGCATCGCCTGGGTGGTCGATCGGCGAGGCCTGTCGCAGCGGCTCGGGCGGGTCGCCTATCCGCTGTCGCTTGCGGTCTATTGCAGCAGCTGGACGTTCTTCGGCGGGGTCGGCACCGCGGCGACGCGCGGCTGGGATTACCTCGCCATCTATCTCGGGCCGGCGTTGGTGTTCCTGCTCGCGCCGAAGTTTCTCGCGCGGCTGGTGAAGCTCGCGCGCGACGAGGGATCGAGTTCGATCGCGGACTTCATCTCGGCGCGGTACGGGCGCAGTCGCAGCACCGCGGCGATCGTCGCGGGCACGGCCTTGCTCGCGTCGGTGCCGTATATCGCGCTCCAGTTGCGGTCGGTGACGCTGAGCTTCGGCGCGATCGCGGGCGTCGGCAGTTCGGCGGAGGTCGGCACGTTCGTCGCGCTGCTACTGGCCGTGTTCGCGATCGTGTTCGGCGCGCGGCGGTATGAGGTGGCGGGGCGCAATCCCGGCGTGATCGCGGCGATCGCGGCGGAATCGCTGATCAAGCTGCTGTGTTTCGTCGTGCTCGGCGTGGTGACGATGGCGTTGCTCGTCGACGTACCGGCGACGACGCTGGCGCCGTCACTGGCGCGGCTCCGGGCGGGCTTCACCTGGGGGGCGCTGTCGTCGGATTTCTGGGTACGGACATTGCTGTCGGCGTTGGCGATCCTGTGTCTGCCGCGGCAATTCTATGTCGGGGTGATCGAGGCGCGCGGGCCCGACGCGGTCGCCCGAGCGCGCGGACCGTTCATCGCGTACATGGTGGTGATCTCGCTGCTCGTGCTGCCGCTGGCGCTGGCGGGCATGACGCTGTTGCCGGGCGATGCCGAGCCCGATCTCTACGTGCTCGCGGTGCCGTTGCAGCAGGGTCAGCACGTTGTTGCGTTGCTCGCGTTCCTCGGTGGTTTTTCCGCGGCGACGGCGATGGTGGTGGTCGAGACGATCGCGCTGTCGACGATGGCCACCAACGACCTGCTCGCGCCGCTGCTGCTCCGGCGCCACGGCGAGGCGGGCGAGGGTGAGCTGGGGCGGCGGATGCTGCGCGTGCGGCGCCTCATCATCGCGGCGATCGTCGCGGTCGCGCTGGTGTATGGACGAAGTCTCGGCGCGGATCTGCCGCTCGCATCGATCGGGCTGATCGCGTTTGCCGGCGTTGCGCAGTTCGCGCCTGCGCTGATCGCCACGGTCGGGTGGAACTTCGCCAACCACACCGCCGCGCGCGCGGGACTGGTCGGGGGCGTGATCGTCTGGATCTATTGCCTGTTGCTGCCGTCGATCGGCGAGGGTGTCGGGCCGGCGCTGGCGCAGTTCACGCGCGGGTGGCTCGATCCCGATGCGTTGCTCGGCTGGCGGATCGGTTCGCCTTTGGTCAACGGCACGGTGTGGAGCCTCGGCATCAACGTCGCGCTGATGGCGGGTTTGCACGTCCGCGAACGCCAGCGCGGCAACAGCGCGCTCGATCACGTCACGACGCTCGGCGAGTTGAAGTCGCTCGTGGCCAGGTTCGTCGGCGATACCGAGGCGCTGGCGCTGGATCTGGTGTCCGCCGATCCGCGCGCGCCGATCGACGGCCCCGCCGCGCGCACCGCCGAGCGGCTGATCGCAGGCGTGATCGGCGCACCATCGGCGCGCAAGATCGTCGCGTCGAGCATCGCCGGGTCGGCGATCGACGTCAGCGACGTTGTCCGGCTGCTCGACCAGCGCGGGCGCTCGCTGCGGTTTTCGCGCACGTTATTGTCCGCGACGCTGGAGACGATCGATCCGGGCGTCAGCGTGATCGATGCGGACCTGCGGCTGGTCGCGTGGAATCCGCGCTATGTCGAGATGTTCGACTATCCCGAGGGCTATGTCGTGGTCGGCCGCTCGATCGCCGACCTGATCCGCTACAATGCCGAGCGCGAGGGCATCGCGGGCGATATCGCGGCGCATGTCGGTCGGCGGGTGGCGCACCTCGCGCGCGGGACGCCGCATAGTTTCGAGCGGCAGCGGCCGTCGGGGCGCTGGATCAAGATGGTCGGGCGGCCGATGCCGGGCGGCGGCTACGTTCAGAGTTTCACCGACATCACCGCGGAGAAGGAGGCGCAGGCCGATCTCGAGGCGCGGGTGGCGGCGCGGACGCAGGACCTCGCGCGGTCGAACCACATGCTCGGCGAGGCGCGCGCGATCGCCGAGACCGCGACGCGCGACAAGACGCGGTTCCTGGCGGCGGCAAGCCATGATTTGCTGCAGCCGCTGCATGCGGCGCGGCTGTTCTGCGCGGCGCTTGCCGAAGACAGGGCGCCGCATCAGGCGGAACTGGTGCGCGCGATCGATGGCGCGATCGGGTCGGCGGATACGTTGCTGCGCGCGCTGCTCGATGTGTCGCGGCTCGATGCCGGGGGCGTCGTGCCGAAGGTCGAGCGGTTTGCTTTGGGGGCGTTGATCGAGGAACTGGCGGTGCAGTTCCGGCCGTTGGCGGGCGAGCGCGGGCTGGTGCTGGCGGCGCATCCGGGGGCGTTCAGCGTGGCGACGGATCGGTCGCTGCTGCGCTCGATCCTGCAGAACTTCCTGTCGAACGCGGTGCGCTACTCGGCGGATGGGCGGATCTGGATCGGGGCGCGGCGCAGGGGCGACGATGTGCTGATCGAGGTGCGGGACAACGGGCCGGGGATCGCGGCGGCGGACCGCGAGCGGATCTTCGAGGAGTTCGAGCGGCTCGAGAGCAAGGGCAGCGCGGGCGGTGGCGTCGGGCTGGGGCTGGCGATCGTCCGGCGGATCGCGCGGCTGCTCGGGTCGGCGGTCGAGTTGCGGTCGGAACTGGGGCGGGGGACGACGTTTGCGGTGCGGGTGCCGCTTGCGCCGGCCGGGCTGGACGTTTTGTTGCCGACGCCTCTGGCGAGCCGTGCGCTGGTGCCGGGGTTGCGGGTGCTGTGTCTCGACAACGACGCGACGATCCTCGCGGCGCTCGATGCGGCGTTGCGCGCGCGGCGGTGCGTGCCGTTGCTCGCAGCGACGATCGCCGAGGCGATGGAACTGGCGGCGGATGAGGAGCCGGACGTGGCGCTCGTCGACTTCCATCTGGACGAGGCGGAGGACGGGCTCGACGTGGTTGCGCGGTTGCGGGCGATGGTGCCGGCGCCGGCGATTGCGCTGGTGACGGCGGATCGTACGGTGGCGGAGGATGTGCGGTGTGTGGGGCTGGTGGTGCTGACGAAGCCGGTGGTGCCGGCGGATTTGTGGCGGTTTATTGAAGATGCGTCCGCGGCCGCGGCGCGTGGGAGTTGATCCTCTCCCGCAAGGGGGAGGATTGGGGCACGGGCACACGCCGTCATCCTGACGAAAGTCAGGATCCAGAGCCACGGTCGGGGTGGGTGGTATCCTGGGTCCTGACTTTCGTCAGGATGACGGTGGGGGAAGGGGCAGACGGTGCGCGGCTAATCGGCGAAGTGGATGTCCATCGCGCGCGCCGCGAGGACGGCTTGCGTGCGGTTCTGGACGCCTAGTTTCCGCAGGATCGCGGTCATGTGACCCTTCACGGTGCCCTCCGAAATGCCGAGGTCGAAGGCGACTTGCTTGTTCAGGCGGCCGGCCAGGACGCCGAGGAGGACTTTGAGTTCGGTTGGCGTGAGGCTCGCGACACGCGTCGCCATGTCATCGACAGAGGCACTTTCGATCGGCGCATCGCGTTCGCCGGCGAGGGCTCGGGCTACGGCTTTTTCCAGCGTGGCGAGGTCGGCGGTCTTGGAGACGAAGCCGATCGCACCATACGCCCGCGCACGCGGTGCCGCCTCGGCTTCGTCCGCCGAGGAGATCACCATGATCGGCGTGTCGAGCCGTTCGGCGTGGAGCAGCGCGACGCCTGCAAAGCCTTCGGAGCCCGGCATGCGCAGGTCGAGCAGGATAAGATCGAGACGCACCGCCCCACGCACCGCGTCGACCGCCTCGCAAAGTTGCCCCGCCTCGATCACCACCGCGTCGGGCGCGGCGCGGCTGACCGCCAGTTTCAACGCCTGGCGGAACAGCGGGTGATCGTCGGCGATGAGGATCGTGCGCGTCATGCCGGTACGGGAATGGCCTCCTCGCGGCCCGCGATCAGCGCATCGACCACCGCGGGATCGGCGAGCGTCGAGGTGTCGCCGAGCTGGTCGAGCTGGTTCTCCGCGATCTTCCGCAGGATGCGGCGCATGATCTTCCCCGAGCGGGTCTTGGGCAAGGCCGGCGCGAACTGGAGGATGTCGGGGGTCGCGATCGGGCCGATCTCGCGGCGGACCCACTGGACGAGTTCCTTGCGCAGGTCCTCGCTCTGCTCGGCGTTCGCGTTGAGCGTGACGTAGGCGTAGATGCCCTGGCCCTTCACGTCGTGCGGCATGCCGACGACCGCGGCTTCGGCGACCTTCGAATGCGCGACCAGCGCGCTCTCGACTTCGGCGGTGCCCATGCGGTGGCCGCTGACGTTGATGACGTCGTCGACGCGGCCGGTGATCCAGTAATAGCCGTCCTCGTCGCGGCGGCAGCCATCGCCGGTGAAATACTTGCCGGGGTAGGTCGAGAAGTATGTCTGGAAGAAGCGCTCGTGATCGTTCCACACGGTCCGCATCTGGCCCGGCCAGCTGTCGGCGATGACGAGATTGCCCTCGACCGCGCCCTCCAGAACCTTGCCGTCCGCATCGACCAGTTCCGGCACCACACCGAACAGCGGTTTGGTCGCGCTGCCGGGTTTCAGCGCGGTCGCACCCGGGAGAGGCGAGATCATGTGCCCTCCCGTCTCGGTCTGCCACCAGGTATCGACGATCGGGCAACGGCCGTCGCCGACGACGGTGTGATACCAGTTCCACGCCTCGGGGTTGATCGGTTCGCCGACCGAGCCGAGCAAGCGCAGCGACTTGCGGCTGGTGCGCGTCACCCAGTCGTCGCCCTCGCGCATCAGCGACCGCAGTGCGGTCGGGGCGGTGTAGAGGATGTTGACCTGGTATTTGTCGACGATCTGCCAGAACCGGCTGTGATCGGGATAGTTCGGCACGCCCTCGAACATCACGGTGGTCGCGCCGTTCGCGAGCGCGCCGTACAGCGAATAGGTGTGGCCGGTGACCCAGCCGACGTCCGCCGCGCACCAGAAAATCTCTCCGGGCCGGTAGTTGAAGACGTATTCGTGCGTCATCGACGCCCATACCAGATAGCCGCCGGTCGAGTGCAGCACGCCCTTGGGCTGGCCGGTCGAGCCGCTGGTGTAGAGGATGAACAGCGGGTCCTCGGCGTTCATCGGCTCGGGGGCGCAGTCGGTCGACTGGCCCTCGACGCACTCCGAATACCAGCAGTCGCGGCCTTCGGTCATGGTGACCTTGCCGCCGGTGCGACGGACGACGATGACGGTCTCGACCGCGAGGTCGCCGTGGTCGAGCGCGGCGTCGACATTGGCCTTCAACGGCACGGTCTTGCCGCCGCGCAGACCCTCGTCGGCGGTGATGACGATGCGGCTGTCGCAGTCGTGGATGCGGTTGCACAGGCTTTCGGGCGAGAAGCCGCCGAACACCACCGAATGGATCGCGCCGATCCGCGCGCAGGCGAGCATCGCGAACGCCGCCTCGGGGATCATCGGCAGATAGATCGTGACGCGGTCGCCCTTCTTGACGCCCTTCGCCTTCAGCGCGTTGCCGAGCTTTGACACCTCGTTGCGCAGTTCGGCATAGCTGATCTTGCGGTCGTCGGCGGGATCGTCGCCTTCCCACAGGATCGCGGTCGCGTCGGGGCGCGCGTCGGCGTGGCGATCGACGCAGTTGGCGGCAACGTTGAGCTGGCCGTCCTCGAACCAGCGGATGTGAAAGTCGCTCTCGTCGAACGACGTGTCCTTGATCTTGGTCGGCGGCACGATCCAGTCGAGCCGCTTGGCCTCCTTCGCCCAGAACGCGTCGGGATCGGTCGCGGCCTCGGCATACATCCGGTCATAGGCGGCGGCATCGATCAGGGCGTCCTTCGCCCATGCCGCGGGGACGGGATAGCTTGCCTCGGTCATCTGGCTCTCCTTTTGCCGCGCTGTACGCGGTCGTGTCGGCACGATCATCCCTAACCAAAGTAAGGGATGGACGCAGGTTCGCAATGCGCCATGATCACAAGGCTTATCCCACGCGTAAGACCAGTGGGAGGGCGCGGAGACGGGGATGACACCGATGGCATTCAAGACGAGGCTGGCCTTGACGGCGTTGCTGGCGGGAACTGCGCTGGTACCGGGTATCGCGCAGGCGCAGACCGCGCGCGAAGTCGAGCTCGAGACACGGTTGAAGGCGCTCGAAGCCGCGGTGCAGGATCTGCGCGGCGAGCTGACCGCGGCGCGGGCAACGGCCGCGGCGCCGATCGCCCCGACTACCATGAGCGCGACTTCCACGAGCACGACCCCCATGAGCGTGGCATCCGAGTCGCCAGGCCGATCGCCCGGCGCGACCAACGTGGCCCAGGCCAAGCCTGTCGCGGCAAATTCGGCACCGACCGATGGTTTTCGCGTGGGCAACACGACGGTCAAGCTGGGCGGCTTCGTTCGCCTCAACGTCATTGCCAGCCGTTATAGCGATGGCG
Source organism: Sphingomonas sp. PP-F2F-G114-C0414 (assembly GCF_003688595.1). Lineage (GTDB taxonomy): Bacteria > Pseudomonadota > Alphaproteobacteria > Sphingomonadales > Sphingomonadaceae > Sphingomonas. Next base: position 522,563 of record NZ_RCWT01000011.1, on the reverse strand, counting down.
AGGCCGCGGTCGGGGGGCTGGGCAAGGAGTTCTTCCTGCCGCAGCAGATTCCGGTCGGCGGCGGGTTCTCCACACAGGATCTGCTGCTCTCCGCGCGCCAGACCCGCCTGCAGTTCAGCACGTCGACCCCGATGAACGGCACCGACATCAAGACGCTGGTGGAGTTCGATTTCGCGCTCGCGACGGCGCCGGTCGGCGCGCAGCGCGCGACCAACCCCTACACGCCCACCTTCCGCCGCGGCTTCATCGAATATGGCAACCTGCTGGTCGGGCAGGAATGGTCGACCTTCCAGAACATCGCGGTGCTGCCGGAGACGACGGATTTCGTCGGACCGCTGGACGGCACCGTGTTCAACCGCCAGGCGCAGGTCCGCTATACCATCCCGTTGCGATCCGGCCTGACGTTGCAGATCGCGGCCGAGAACCCCGAAACGGAAACGGCATTGCCGGCCAACGCGGCGCTGGTCGACACGGATGACGATCGCCTGCCCGACGTGGTGGCGCGGGTGAACTGGAAGCCGAAATTCGGCGATTTCGCGCTCGCCGGCCTCGCGCGCGAGTTGCGCACCGATACGCTGGGGAGCGGCGATACCGCCTTCGGCTGGGGCGTTTCCGGGTCCGGCAAGATTCCCATCGGCAAGCGTCACGACCTGCGCTTCATGGCGACTTACGGGCAGGGCATCGGCCGCTATCTGGGATTGGGATACGTGCCCGACGCGATCTACGGCGGCACCGCGACGCAGCTCGAGCGGATCGACAATTTCGCGGGCTTCGCGGCACTGCGGATCGGCTGGACCGATGCGATCCATTCGACGCTCATGGGCAGCTACCAGTCGGCCAATTATCCGGCGGGCGTGATCGTCACGGGGCTGGCGAACGCCAAGTCCTATGGCGGCGCAGGCAACCTGTTCTGGTCGCCGGGCAAGGGCTTCGACATCGGCGTGGAGTACCGCCACGCGGTCCGCGAGCTGGTCTCGGGCGACACCGGCGCGCTCGACCGCCTCGAATTCGCATTCAAATACGGGTTCTGACTGCCCAACGCAGCAGAATCCCCACCCAACCCATCTGAGAGGATACCGCCATGGCGACGACAACAGGGGACGCATCGCCCCTTGGGCACGTGAAACAGAGCCAGCCGCTCATCATCATCGCGTCGTCGCTCGGCGCGGTGTTCGAATGGTATGATTTCTACCTCTACGGCCTGCTCGCGACGATCATCACCGCGCAGTTCTTCTCGGGCGTCAACGAGACCACCGGGTTCATCTTCGCGCTCGCGGCGTTTGCGGCGGGTTTCGCGGTGCGGCCGTTCGGTGCGCTGGTGTTCGGGCGGATCGGCGATGTCGTCGGGCGCAAGAATACCTTCCTCGTGACGATGGCGATCATGGGCCTGTCGACCTTCCTGGTCGGCCTGCTCCCGAGCTACGCGTCGGTCGGCGTCGCCGCGCCGATCGCGCTGGTGGTATTGCGCCTGTTGCAGGGCCTCGCGCTCGGTGGCGAATATGGTGGCGCTGCGACCTATGTCGCGGAGCACGCGCCCGACAAGAAGCGCGGGCTGTTCACCAGCTTCATCCAGACGACCGCGTCGCTCGGGCTGTTCGCGGCGCTGCTGATCGTCATCGGTGTCCGCACGCTGGTCGGCGAAGAGGCGTTCGCGGCATGGGGCTGGCGCATCCCGTTCATCGTCTCGATCGCGCTGCTCGCGGTGTCGCTCTGGATTCGCATGCAGCTCGAAGAGAGCCCGGTTTTCCAGAAGATGAAGGACGAGGGCAAGACCTCGAAGGCGCCGCTGACCGAGGCGTTCGGGCAGTGGAGCAACCTCAAGGTCGTGCTGATCGCGCTGTTCGGTGCGGTCGTCGGCCAGGGCGTCGTGTTCTACACCAGCCAGTTCTACGCGTTGTTCTTCCTCGAGAAGAATTTGCGCGTCGACGGGCCGACCACTAACATCCTGATCGCGATCGCACTGTTGATCGCAACGCCCGCGTTCATCTTCTTCGGCTGGCTGTCGGACAAGATCGGGCGGAAATACATCATCCTGACCGGCTGCGCGCTCGCCGCGCTGACGTACATGCCGCTGTTCCATGCATTGTCGAAGGCCGCCAACCCGGCGCTCTATGCCGCGCAGGCCAATTCGCCGGTGACGGTGGTGGCCAATCCGGACGAATGCTCGGTGCAGTTCGATCCGGTCGGCAAGAACAAGTTCGACAGCAGCTCGTGCGATATCGCCAAGGCGTATCTGGCAAAGGCCGGCATCTCCTATGCGAACGTGATCGCCCCCGCCGGCACGGTCGCGCAGATCAAGATCGGCGGCACGACCATCCCGGTCGTCAATCCGGCTGTCGTTACGGGTCCTGAAAAGGCGGCAGCGATCAAGGCGTTCGGTACCGAGGTGAAGACCGCCCTGACCGCGGTGGGCTACCCCGAAAAGGCAGACCCGGCGCAGATCAACAAGCCGATGGTCGTCGCGATCCTCGTCCTGCTCGTGCTGTACGTTACGATGGTCTACGGCCCGATCGCCGCGCTGCTGGTCGAGCTGTTCCCGACGCGGATCCGCTACACCTCGATGTCGCTGCCCTATCATATCGGCAATGGCTGGTTCGGCGGGTTCCTGCCGACCGCCGCGTTCGCGATGGTCGCGGCGACCGGGGATATCTATTACGGGCTCTGGTACCCGATCCTCGCCTGCGCGGTGACGGCGCTCGTGGGTCTCGTGTTCCTGCCCGAGACGTTCCGCCGGTCGCTGCATAGCTGACCGGAAATGGTCCGGGCCCCGCAGGATACGGGGTCCGGATCGACTTTCAGCGTAGCAAATCGTTCGACCGGTAGAAGGCGGCAAGCGCGCCGGTCGACTCGAGCGCCACTTTCGGCAGGTGGATAGCCTCGAACATCCGGGCATAGCGGGCTCGGTTGGCCCTAGTGGCGATGGTGATGTGGCGGATCATCGCCCATTTGACCGTGTCGCGACCACCCTCGAGCGCGCCGCGGCGATCATCATCGAACCAGCAGCGTTTCAGATAGCGGTAGAGGCTGACCGCGGTGGGGACATCGAGCAGGATGACCCCGGTGGCGCGCTCCAGCCGATGCGGGAGAAGCCGCGAATAATTGCCGTCCATAACCCAGCATGCGCCCAGAATCGCAGCGTCGTGCAACACGGCGAATTCGTCTGCGGGCCGCGGAACCCAGTCGGTATGCGGCAGATGGTGAAGCTGATCGAGGTGGATCGCGGTAAGCCCCCGCGCCTGCGATAGGGCGTCCGCCAGCGTGGACTTGCCGCTGTTGGATGGCCCCATGATGCAGATGCGCGGTCCGAGTTCGTCCAACGTCATCCGCGCCGATTACCCTTCCGCGCGCTGAAGCGACAGGGCTCAGGCAATCTGGCGGGCGAGTGCCTTCTTCAACTTCGCATGCGCGGACGCCTTGATCTGGCAAACGCGCGCCGAGCCCACGCCGAAGACTTCGCCGATCTCCTCGAGGTTGAGTTCCTCGACATAATAGAGCTGGATCACCTGCGCCTCGCGTTCGGGGAGCGCGGTGATCGCCTTGATCAAGGCCTCGCGCATGTCGCTGTCGGCGAGCTGCTCGAACGCATCCGGCGTGTCGTCGGCGAACCAGGGCAGGTCGTCGGCGTACATCTCGTCGATCGAGTCGAAGCGGATCGAGTCGGCGGTGACGTAGTCGGTGCGGAGTTTCTCGATCGTCACGCCGATATGCTCTGCGATCATGTCTTCTCCTGGGGCTTTCCCGGTGCGGGCGGTGAGCGTCGAGATCGCCTCGGCATACTGCCGACGGCGACGCATCGCGCCGCGCGTCGACGTCGCCTGGCGGCGGAGTTCGTCGATCATGCTGCCGCGCAAACGCGTGATCAGGTAGGTCTTGAACGGCATGCCGCGCTCGTCGAAATTCGCGGCGGCTTCGACCAGCGCGACCAGGCCGACCTGGATCAGGTCCTCGACCTCGACGCTGCTGCTCATGCTGCCATGCACGTGCCAGGCGATCCGGCGGACCAGCGGCAGATGCTGTTTGACGAGCTGATCCGCGTCGCCGCCGGGGCGTTGGTGTGGGCGGTAGGTAAGCGGCTGGCCTGTATAGGGCTGCGCATCGTCGAACGCACCGCGCATCGGAAGCGCGCTCACGCTGCGAGCGCCTGCTGCGAGGCACCGATGACCGCGACGACTTCGACCGCCTTCTCCTCGGGCACTTCGAAGAACGACATCACCGGCGTGTCGGGCAGGCACGTCCTGACCAGCTTGCGGATGGCGATGCGGATGGTCGGCTGGACGACCAGCGCGAACGGCTTCGCCTCGGCGATCAGCGGTTCGGCGGCGCGTTGCAGCGCCTCGACGATGCGGCGGCCGAGATCGGGTTCGATGACGTGGCGGCGCGATTGATCGGCGCGCATCGCCTGGCCGAGCAGACCTTCCAATTGACCCTCCAACGTCATGACGCGCAGCGGTTCGCGCACGCCGCACAGTTTCTGGATGATGAGCGCGCCGAGTTCGGGACGGATCGTCTCGATGATCTCCTCGGCGTCCTGCGTGCGCTGCGCGGCGACCGCGATGGCGCCGGCGATGCGACGGAATTCCTTGAGCGGCACGTTCTCCGCGAGCAGGCCTTTCAGGACCTGCGTCAGCGTCGTGATCGGCAGCGGCGCGAGTGCGGCGACCAGCTGCGCGGCGCGCTCCTTGAGACCATCGAGCAGCGCCTGCACTTCGTCCTGGCCGAGCAGCTCGGCCGCGTTCTGGCCGAGCAGGTGGTTGAGGTGCGTCGCCATCACCGTGCCGGGATCGACCACGAGATAGCCAGCACCGGTCGCGGCATCGGCGTCGCCCGCGTCGACCCAGGTCGCGTCGAGGCCGAAGGTGGGATCCTTGACCTTCTTACCGAACAGATCGCCAAACGCTTGGCCGGTGTCGAGCGCGAGCATCTCGTCGGGCGATACGGTGTCCTCGCCGACGACCACGCCGTTGACGAGGATGCGGTAGACGTAGGGCGCGAGGTTGATGTCGTCGCGGACGCGGACCTGCGGCACGACGAAGCCCAGTTCCTTCGACAGCTGGCGGCGCACGCCGGTGATCCGCCCCATCAGCGGCGACCCGCGACGCTCGTCGGCAAGCGGCACGAGGCCGTAACCGATGTCGAGATTGACCTGCATGCCATCCGTAACTTCCTCCCAGCCGATCTTCGACTGGTCGATCGTCTCGACGGGGACGACCACGACGGGGGCAGGACGGCGCTCGATCTGGCGCAGCTTCCACGCGGCGAACCCGGCGATCGCCGCTGCCGGCAGGATGACCATGTGCGGCATGCCGGGCAGGATGCCGAGCAGCGCGAGGATGACTGCGACAGGCGTCCAGGTGCGGGGCGACCCGAACTGGCCGCCGATCTGGCCGGCAAGGTCCTTGTCGGAGGTGACGCGCGTGACGATCGAGGCGGCGGCGATCGACAGCATCAGCGACGGCAGCTGCGCGACGAGCGCGTCGCCGATCGCTAGCAGGATGTAGTTGTGCGCGGCATCGGCGATCGTCATGCCGTGGCTGACGGGTCCGAGGATCAGGCCGCCGATGATGTTGGCGGCGAGGATCAGCATCGCGGCGACCGCATCGCCCTTCACGAACTTCGACGAGCCGTCCATCGAGCCGTAGAAATCGGCTTCGGTCGAGACTTCGACGCGGCGTGCCTTGGCTTCGTCGGGGGTGATGAGGCCGGCGTTGAGGTCGGCGTCGATCGCCATCTGCTTGCCGGGGAGGGCGTCGAGCGTGAAGCGCGCGCTGACTTCGGACACGCGGCCGGCGCCCTTGGTGACGACGATCATGTTGATGATCATCAGGATCGCGAACACGAAGATGCCGACGACGTAATCGCCGCCGATCAGGAACGTGCCGAACGCCTCGATGACGTGACCCGCCGCGCTCTCGCCCTCGTGGCCGTGGACCAGCACGATGCGGGTGGAGGCGACGTTTAGGCCGAGGCGGAAAAGGGTGGCGAACAGGAGGACGGTCGGGAAGGCGGAGAAATCGAGCGGCTTCTGTGCGTTCAGGGCGACCATCAGCACCGCGAGGCTGATAGCGATGTTCGCCACGAAGAAGATGTCGAGCATGAACGCCGGGATCGGCACGACCATGACGAGCACGAGCAGCAGGATCGCAAGCGGCAGGACCGACGCGCGCGCGTTGGAGAGAATGCGGTTCATCGCTTAGCCGCCCAGCCGTGCGAGCATCATGTAGGCGAGGCGCGCGGTGTCGGGCGTCGGGCGCAGGACGTTCACCGCGGCCTGCGTCGTCTTGCCGGTGAACCTGCCCATCGCGGTAGTTGCCCAGGCGAGCGCGTCGTCGGCGCTTTCGTTGTTGCCGGTGATGACCGTGCTGCCGTTCATGTCGCCCCCCAGCTCGAGCGCCTGCGCGGCGTAGTTGGCGGGCGTCGCGGTCGCGCTTGCCCCCGCGGCGGCACCGCCGAGCTTGTCGGCGAAGCGGTCGTAGATCGCCGACAGCGTGCGCGGCTGGTTGTTCGAATCGTAGAAGACGTTGTGGTTCGCGCGTGCCGCGGCGGGGAAGAGCGCGGCGCCGCTCGCCTGCGGGTTGGCCTGCATCGTCTTGAGGAACTTGGTCGCGCCACCGAGACCCATGAAGTGCGCCATGTAGAGGTCGGTGCCGGACGCGGGACGGTTCAGCGTGCCTTCGAGCGAGGCCTTGTTGTCCGACGCATATTCGGCGGCCATCAGCGAGGCGGCATTGGGATCGTTGCGGAGCGCGAGGATTGCCGCCTTGGTGCCGGCGTCGCCGACCGAGAGGCGGCCGCTCGACGACTGGCCGATGCTGTTCGCGGCCCACGCCATGCCGTGTTCGGCGCCGTGCTTCTTGACGACGGAGAGCCAGCTCTGTTCGATGAACTGGTAGAGGCCCGATGCGCTCGACGTGCCGGCCTTGGCATTGGCGTTGAGCCCGCTCTCGAGCTTCGCCTGGCCCAGCAGATAGTCGAAATCCACGCCCGTCTTGCTGCTCGCAAGCGCGATCGCGGACTGGATCCGGCCGGTAGTGATAGGATTGACGGTCATGCCCGTGTGCGGTGCCCCTGGTTCAGGGGATACTCAGCAAGGGGCGTGCCAGTTTTTGTATTCGGTTCCCGTAACGCCGTCATCCTGACGAAAGTCAGGATCCAGAGCCATGTAGCGCCGTCCCCAGTTACCCTGGATCCTGACTTTCGTCAGGATGACGGAGTGGGGGAAGGCTGAGCGCGCTACTTAAGCGTACGCCGCCCTCAACCCCGGCCGATATCCGGCAACGGCACCATCGCCGGTCAGGGTTTGCAGGCGGCGGCGAACATTTGCCGCCATCAAATTGGTGTAGATCCGGCACGTCTCGTTGAGCCGGTTCGCCTCGTCGGCCAGCTCGCGGATCTCGGTGCCGGCGGGGCCGGTGCCGAGCAACGCAACCTGTTCGATCCCGGCGAGCTTGTCGGCGGTCGCGCGCTCGAGGCTGGCGACGTCGTTCGACTTCAGCGCGGCGATCTCGGCATGCAGCGAGTCGATCACGCGGATCAGGGCTTCACGCCGCTTCATTGGAATTCCAGGCCAGGCTGAGCGCCATCAGCCGATCGGCGATGGTCGCGGGAAGGATGGGGAAGGTGCCGCTGGCGATCGCCTTCTTGATCTCGGCGACGCGAGTCGCGTTGACCGGGGGCGACGAGGCCATCGTCTTCGCCAGTGCCAACGAGTCCGAGAGGACCGAGGGCTGGGCCGATGCCTGCGACGATGCCTGCTGTACCGGCGTCTGAACGGCCGTCGTCGGCGTCGCGGCGGCGACGCGCGCGACGGAGCGATCTCCTGCTACTGACGGCTTCGCGCCGATCGAATCCACCATGTCCGCATCCTTTGGTTTGCGCTGACATCAGGAGATACGACCGCACGCTCGAAAGCTTTAGCAAAATTAAACCGTTCGAAAATCCGGGTCGACCGGGCTCAGTTCGACCAGCCGGGCAGCGTGGCGTGGCCAGCCTCGACCGCGATCGCCTGGACCGGCGTGCGGGTGTCGTCGACCTTCACCATGAACCGACCGCCAGGCGCGGCATCGCCCATCGCGACGCCCTCGCGGCTGATCGAAAAGCCGTCGGTGCCGGCCTCGATCACGATCGGATCGCCGCGCTTGATCACCGGCGGAAGCTTGGCGACGGGGACGAACGACGCGGCGATCGCGGCGGGCGCGCTCGCCGGCCGGATCACTGGCACGAAGATCCGCCACGCCGGCCCGGCGCACGAGACGACGACCGCGTCATGCTGTTCGGAGCGCCACGACAGCGACACCGTCGGGCAGGTCGCAAGCCGCAATCGCGCGTCGACCGGCGTGCGCGCGCCGCCCTCGGCGCCGGTCGGGCGGCCAGTGAAGGCCGCGACCGAGGCGTCGAGGGTGGTGGTGTCCTGGAAGCTCGCGGCGACCAGCAGGAGGGGAAGAATCATGGCATGGTCCTCATCGGGGCGATCTTCTGCATGGGAGCGGTCTTCTGCGGCTCGCCGACGAAGGCGAGCGAGACGATGGCGGCCCGGCGGCCGGGTTTGGTCGTGGTGACGATCGTCACGCGCGACGGCGCGACCGCCGACAGCGCGGCGGCGACGGTGCGGGCGCGGTCGGCGGCGAGGATCGCGGCGCTGCCGGTGGTGGGGTCGACATCGGCGGGGGTGCCGTCGGTCGAGCCGGTGACGGTCAGCATCATGCGCGGATCGCGCCCGGCCTCGCGCGCCCAGGCGACGAGCGCGCCGGGGCTGGTCGGCATGATCGCCGAGCCGGGCGCGAAATCGAGCATGCCCGCGGCGGCGACCGGCATCGGCGTCGGTTCGGCGACGGGCGCGCCGAAACCCTTGCGGATGCCCTTGGCCAGATCGCGCGCGCCGAGATGCTGGCTCGCCTGGACGAGCACGAGGAAACCGACGAGCAGGAGCGCGAGATCGGCGAGCGTCATCAGCCACAGCGGTTTGCCGGGCGGCGTCTCGGGATAGTCGCTCGTGGTCATGCTGCCGAAACCGCCGGGACCAAGGTCGGCAGCGGGGTCGATGCGACATAGCCGCGCGGCGTCTCGCGCTCGGCGAGCGCCACCAGCGGCGCTTCGATCCGCGCACGTTCGAATGCTTCGGTACGGCCTTGCGCGCGGAGGCGGTTGGCGATCGGCATGAACACCAGATTGGCGAGCAGCGCCCCATAGAGCGTCGCGAGCAGCGCGACCGCCATCGCGCCGCCGATCGCGTCGGGGTTGTTCATCGTCGCGAACATCTGCGCGAGGCCGATCAGCGTGCCGACCATGCCCATCGCCGGCGCGGCCTCGGCAGCGCCCGCCCAGGCATCGGCGGCGGCGACGTGGCGCTCGATCCGCGCGCGACGACGATGCTGGACGAGAGTCGCGACGCTGTTGGCCGTCCCGCCGTCGACGATCGCGGCGATCCCGGCGGCGACGTCAGTGTCGGTGATGACCGAGCGATCGAGCGCCATCACGCCGTGGCGCTTGGCGATCCGCGACAGCGCGGTGATCTGCTGCAGCAACGGATCGGCGTCGAACCGGGCGCGACCGAGGATGGTGACCGCGGCGAGCGCGCGGCCGAGGTCGCGGGCGGGCGTGCGCAGGACGACGGCGAGCGCGGTGCCGCCACCGACGATGGCGAGCGCGACGGGATCGAACAGGAGGTCGGGGGTGATCATACGCGCGATCTCTGCAAGGTGTGGGCCAGTTTTGGGGGCGTTGTGGGAGGGCGTGGTGGCTGCGCTCCTTGTGAACGGGGAGCTGGGCGCGTTGGTCGCGAGCTGCGGTGCTCGCCAAGCGGCCCACCCACCCCCGGCCCCTCCCTTCATGAGGGAGGGGGGAAGTAAGCTGTGGGTTGTTGGGTGAGGCCCGATCCTTCCCCTAGGCCACCACCCCGGCGAAGGCGGGGCCCAATTGGGAAACGTCGCTAACTCAAGGGGGGGGCTTCGTTGCTGCGACCTTGCCAATTGGGCCCCGGCCTTCGCCGGGGTGGTGAAACTGACTGGCTGGCGTATCCGCTAGGGATGGGGAGGGGGGCGTGGTGGCTCCTCCTTGTTCTCCCGCGAAGGCGGGAGTCCAGTCTGGGTCCCCGCCTTCGCGGGGAAACATTGGGTGTAGCGGGATATTCGCCGAAGCCTTCTCCCCTCCCTCGTGAAGGGAGGGGCTGGGGGTGGGTGGGCTGCTTGGCTGCCGTGCCCGCCGAACATTCTCTAACCCCTTCACAAACTGGGTGAGCTGCGAACCGGCAACCGCGTTGCCGCCAATCACTGCCGCACCGGCAAGCCGTTGCCGTTCGCCCTGCTGCTTGCTTGCCGCCCGCCTGCCGTCGACCGGCAAAGCCACATCCTCCACCCACATCGCGAAAACTGGCACGGGCATTGCTTATGTCCGGTTGCGCAACGGTTGCGCCGGGAGACAGGCCTGTGTCAGGCGACACGCTTTTCGGAGTTCATGGGGCGGCACTCGAGGTGCGCTCGCAGCGCATGGGCGTGCTGGCGTCGAACATCGCCAACGCGTCGACGCCGGGCTTCAAGGCGCGCGACATCGATTTCAACGCGGCGCTCGCGTCGGTCGAGAACGATGGCGGCACGAGTGCCGCGACCAAATACCGCGTCGCGACGCAGACCTCGCTCGATGGCAACACCGTCGAGCTGAGCCACGAGCAGACCGCGTTCGCCGAGAACGCCGTCCAGTATCAGACGACGCTGTCGTTCCTGAACGGGCGGATCAGCACGATCACCCGCGCGCTGAAGGGGGAATAAGACGTGTCCAACCAGCCCATGACGATCTTCCAGGTGGCCGGCCGCGCGATGTCCGCGCAGCTTGTCCGGATGAACACGACCGCGTCCAACCTCGCCAACGCCGGCGGCACGACCGGATCGGCCGAGACCGCGTACAAGTCGATGCGGCCGGTGTTCCGCACCAGCTTCGACGCGGCGAGCGGCATGTCGACGGTCGACGTCGAGCGCGTCGTCAGCGCCGGCGAAGCGCCGACCAAGCGCTACGATCCCGACAATCCGATGGCGGACAAGGATGGCAACATCTTCGAGGCGTCGGTCGATGAAACCCGCGAGATGGTCGACATGATGGAGACCGCGCGGAGCTACCAGAACAACGTCGAAGTGATGAACACGGCCAAGTCGCTCATCATCGATACCCTCAAGCTAGGCCGCTGATCATGGCGACATCTTTCGATTCCACGCTGAACAGTCTCGGTATCGCGCGCACCTCGACGGCGGCGGCCAAGACGGCGACCCCATCGGGCTCGTCGAACCTCGGCCAGTCCGATTTCCTGAAGCTGATGACCGCGCAGATGCAGAACCAGGACCCGTTCAACCCGGTCGACAACACCCAGATGGTCGCGCAGATGGCGCAGATCTCGACCACCTCGGGCATATCCGAGATGAATTCGACGATGAAGGCGATCGCCGACAAGCTCGGCGTCACCAGCACCAGCGAAGCGATGGGCTATGTCGGCAAGACCGTGCTGACCGCCGGCACGACCGCGTACGGCCGGACCGGCGGCGGGATCGCCGGATCGGTCGAGCTGGCCGCCGCGGCGTCGGGCGTCAACGTGACGATCAGCGACGCGAGCGGCGCCGCGCTCAAGACGATGGCGCTCGGGCCGCAGGCCAAGGGCACGATCGGCTACGACTGGGACGGCAAGAACGCCGCCGGGGTCGATGCCGGCAATGGCCCCTTCACGATCAGCGTCGCGGCACAGAGCGGCGGCGCCGCGGTCGGCGCGACCAATCTGGTCTGGGCGCCGGTCCAGTCGGTCTCGACCACCACCGGTTCCGCCGTCCTTACTCTCCCCGGCATCGGCGAAGTGCCGGCCAGCGCCATCCGCCAGATCGGCTGATCGCACCCCCTAATTTCAAGGAGTTCACCGCATGTCTTTCTATACCTCGCTTTCCGGTCTCCAGGCTTCGCAGGCCGAAATGGCGACGATCTCGCACAATCTGGCGAACGTCTCGACCAACGGCTTCAAGAAGAGCCGCACCGATTTTGCCGACGTGATCGCCTCGAGCGTGTCGGTCGCGCCGTCGCAGCAGGTTGGCTCGGGCGTCATGGTCAAGGGCAACCGCCAGCAGTTCGGGCAGGGCAATCTGCTCCAGTCGGCGAGCGCGCTCGACCTCGCCGTGTCGGGCGACGGTTTCTTCGCGGTCAAGCCCGATCCGAGCTCGGCGACGGTCAACTACACGCGCAACGGCTCGTTCCTGGTCGACGCCAACAACAACGTCACCGACGCGAACGGCAACTTCCTCCAGGTCTATCCGGTCGACGGTTCGGGCAACGTCATCCAGGCGAGCATGAACACGCTGCAGAACCTGACGCTGCCCGCGACCAGCGGCGCGCTGAAGGCGACGCAGGACGTCAAGCTGGGTGTCAACCTGAACGCCAACACCGCGCAGCCGGCGAACGCGACGTTCAACCGCCTCGACGTGTCGTCGTACAACCAGGCGACGACCACCTCGGTCTATGACTCGCAGGGCAATCCGATGGCGATGACGAGCTATTACGTCCGCGATACGGCGCCGATCGCAACGCCCCAGGGCGGCACCGCCGACCTGTCGTCGACCTGGTCGGTCTACAGCTTCGTCGGCGACAAGCCGATGACGGCAGGCGGCAGCGACAGCGTGAAATTGCAGTTCGGCAGCACCGGGCAGCTGATAGCTCCGGCGGCCAAGACCACGTTCGACGCGTTCACCCCGGCCAGCGGGTCGGCGCAGGCGATCAGCCTCGACCTGACCGCGAGCACGCAGAGCGCGGCGTCGTTCAAGGTTGCCACGCAGACGCAGGACGGCCTTGCGGTCGGCCAGTTGCAGGGCGTGACCGTCGACGATGCCGGGATCGTCAAGGCGAGCTTCTCGAACGGCGACGTCAAGGCTCTGGGCCAGGTGGCACTCGTCAACTTCTCGAACCCGTCGGGTCTGCGCCAGCTCGGTGACAGCGGCTGGGCATCGACCGGCGTCTCGGGCAGCCCGATCGCCGGCACGGCTGGTCAGCGTGGCCTCGGCAACCTGATGTCGGGGACGATCGAACGATCGAACGTCGACATCACCGAGGAGCTGGTCAATTTGATCGCGGCACAGCGCAATTTCCAGGCGAATTCGAAGGCGCTGGATACCGCCAGCCAGATTTCGCAGACCATCTTCAACATCCGCAGCTGACCGAAAAAGCGCGCAGGGGACCCTGAATGGACAAGCTGGTCTACACCGCGGCGTCGGGCCTGCGTGCGCACATGGCGGCGCAGGCGGCGATCGCCAACAACATGGCGAACGCGTCGACGACCGGATTCCGCGCCGATCGCGTGGTGTTCGACCGGATGAACCTGAAGGGCGACGGCACCACGCTGGAGGCACGCGCGCCGACCTCCGAGGAGGTCACCGACGCGGACCGGTCGCCGGGCGCCATCCAGCAGACCGGGCGGCCGCTCGATGTCGCGATCACCGGCACCACCGCGTGGCTGGCGGTGCAGGCATCGGACGGCTCGGAGGCATACACGCGGCGGGGGGACCTGGAGGTCGCGCCATCGGGCGTGCTGCAGACCGGCGACGGGCATCCGGTGATCGGCTCGGGGGGGCCGATCACGCTGCCGCCCTACCAGTCGCTGTCGATCGCCGGCGACGGGACGATTTCGATCGTGCCGCAGGGTGGCGACGCGAAGAACCCGCAGGTCATCGACAAGCTCAAGCTCGCCGACACCAAGGGGTCGGAGACGGTCAAGGGCCTCGACAACCTGCTGCGCGTCAAGGGCGGGGGGACGCTGCCCGAGGATCTCGATGCGAAGGTGCAGGGCGGGGCCATCGAGGGATCGAACGTCAACATGACGCAGGCGCTGGTCGACATGATCGAGAACCAGCGCAGTTACGAAGTCCAGGCCAATATGTTGAAGTCCGCCAAGGACATGGATGAAAGCGGCGCATCCGTGATGCGCCTGCCGAGCTAGAAGGAACCGACGAATGTCATCCGCAGCCATGCATATCGCGCGTACCGGGCTCGACGCCCAGGATATGCGCATGCGCGTCATCTCGAACAATCTCGCCAACGTGAACACGACGGGCTTCAAGAAGGACCGCGCCGCGTTCGAGACGCTCGCCTACCAAGTCGTGACGACACCGGGCGCGCAGAGCACGTCCGAGACCAAATACGCGACCGGGCTCAATCTCGGCACCGGCGTCAAGATCCAGGGCACCGCGCGCGTCGATACGCAGGGCGCGATGCAGACGACCGGCAACAGCCTCGATCTCGCGCTCGACGGCGACGGCTATTTCCAGGTGCAGATGCCCGGCGGGACGCTCGGCTATACGCGCTCGGGCAATTTCTCGCGCTCGGCAGAAGGTCTGCTGGTCACCAGCGAAGGCTATCAGGTGCAACCCGGTATCACCGTGCCGCAGGGCACGACCGCGATCACGATCGGGTCGGACGGCACCGTGTCGGCGACCGTCCCCGGCCAGACCGAAGCGACCCAGCTCGGCCAGATCCAGGTGGCGAACTTTCCGAACGGCGCAGGGCTCCAGGCGACCGGCGACAATTACCTCGTCGAGACCGCGGCGAGCGGCGCGGCCAATGTCGGCGTCGCGGGCCAGGACGGTCGCGGCAACATCAAGCAGGGCATGCTCGAAGCGTCGAACGTCAACGTCGTCGAGGAACTCGTCGACATGATCGAGACGCAGCGTGCGTACGAGGTGAATTCGAAGATGATCTCGGCGACCGACGACATGCTCAAATACGTCAACCAGAACATCTGATCATGACCCGCACCGCTTCCCATTCCGTCGTGCTGATGACCGCGATCGCGCTCGCCGGGTTCGCGTCGTCCGCAGCCGATGCCGGCATCTTCGGCAAGAAGCTGCCGCCCGAGGATTTCTCGGTCGCGCGGCCTCTTCCGGTCGTGCCGGTGCCGGTCGTCGCGACGGGCTCGATCTTCCAAGCGCAGGATGGTTACGCAGCGCTCTACGAAGGCTGGCGCGCGCGGAAAGTCGGCGATCCGCTAACGATCGTGCTCGTCGAGCGGACCGCCGCGTCGAAGACGTCGGGCTCGAAGCTCGACAGCAATGGCGGCGCGAGCATCACGCCGCCGACCACCGGCGCGCTCAACCTGTTCAACAAGACCGATGCGGCGATTAGCGGTGGGCGCAATTTCAACGGCACCGGCGCCGCCGACCAGACGAACTCGCTGTCGGGCGAAGTCAGCGTGACGGTTGCGCAGGTTTATCCCAACGGGACGATGCTGGTGCAGGGCCAGAAGCGCGTGACGCTCAACCGCGGCGACGAGTTCCTGAAGATCAAGGGTCTGGTCCGTACCGCCGACGTCGACGCCAACAACCGCGTGCTGTCGACCCGGGTCGCCGACGCGCAGATCTCGTACACCGGCAAGGGCGACGTCGCCCGCGCCGGCCGCCAGGGGTGGCTCGGCCGCTTCTTCTCCGTCGTCAGCCCGTTCTAAGGCCGTGACCATGCGCTTCCTGCTCGCCCTTTTCGCATCGCTCCTGATCGCAGGTCCGGCCTCGGCCGACCGGATCAAGGATCTGGGCGGGTTCCAGGGGATCCGATCGAACCAGCTGACCGGCTACGGCATCGTCGTGGGGCTCCCCGGCACCGGTGACGACAATCTCGAATACACCGTGCAATCGCTGAAGGCGGTTGCTTCGCGCTTCGGCCTCCAGCTGCCGCCGACCGCCAACCCGGGGATGAAGAACGCGGCGGTGGTGATGATCACCGCCGAACTGCCGCCGTTCGCGAAACCCGGCCAGCGGCTCGACATCACCGTGGCGTCGATGGGCAAGGCCAAGTCGCTCCGCGGCGGTAGTCTGATCATGACGCCGCTGCTCGGTGCGGATAACCAGATCTATGCGATGGCGCAGGGTAACCTCGCCGTGGGTGGCCTCGGGGCCGAAGGTGCGGACGGGTCGAAGATCGTCGTCAACGTGCCCTCGACCGGGCGTATTCCCGAGGGGGCGACGGTCGAACGTGCGGTCGCGACCGGGTTCGACAGCGCGCCGATGCTCACGTTCAACCTCGCGCGTGCGGATTTCACGACCGCGCAGAATGTCGCGGGCGCGATCAATTCCAAGCTCGGGTTCGGCAGCGCGCAAGCGATCGACGCGGTCTCCGTTTCGGTGCGCGCGCCGATCGGGGCGGACGTCCGGGCCACGCTGATGTCGACGATCGAGAATCTCGACGTCGTGTCCGCCGAACCCTCGGCCAAGGTGATCGTCAACGCGCGCACCGGCACCGTCGTGATCAACTCGGCGGTTCGGGTCGGCCCGGCGGCGATCACGCACGGCAAGATGACGGTGCGGATCGACGAGAAGCCGCAGGTCAGTCAGCCCGCCCCGTTCAGCCAGGGCCAGACCGCGATCACCCCGAACAGCCGCGTCGCGGTCGAGGAGGAGCGTCGCCCGATGTTCCTGCTCGCACCCGGCCCCAAGCTCGCCGACATCGTTAAGGCGGTCAACGCGATCGGCGCATCGCCGGCCGATCTGGTCGCGATCCTCGAGGCGCTGAAGGAAGCCGGCGCACTCAAGGCCGAGTTGATCGTCCTGTGAGCGCGATCACGACACCCACGCTCGCGACGACCGCGACCACCGGGATCTCGACCGACACGAGCCGGCTGAAGTCGAAGGACAATCTCGACAAGGCCGGGCAGAAGTTCGAGGCGGTGTTCACCGGCATGATGCTGAAGAGCATGAGGCAGGCGAAACTGGCCGATCCAATCTTCGATTCGAAGGCGATCGACACCTTCACCGACATGCAGGACGGGCTGATCGCGAAGTCGATGGCCGAGCACACGCCGCTCGGCATCGGCAAGGCGATGACCGATTTTCTCAGCAAATCTCAATCGGATATTAACCCGGCGGCGACAGACTCACCGCCATGAGCGATCTCCTTTCGATCGGCGCGTCGGGCGTCCGCGCGTACCAGACCGCGTTGTCCACGGTGTCGGAGAACATCGCGAACACCGGCACCGCGGGCTATACCCGGCGGACGACGACGCTTGGCGAAGTCGCGTCGATCGGAGGCGGGATCGCTGCGCGGACGTCGTCGAACGGCAGCGGAGTGGTCGTCGTCGGCATCGGTCGCAGCGCCAATGCCTATCGCTCGCAGGCGGTGCGCAGCGCCGGCACCGATCTGGCCAAGACCGAAACCAGCATTGCCTGGATGAGCCGGATCGAGACGTCGCTGGGCGACAACAAGCTCGGCGACCGGCTCACCAGCTTCTTCGGCGCGGCGCAGACGTTGTCGGCCGATCCGACCTCGATTCCGGCACGCGCGGCGATGCTCGAGTCGGCAGGCAGTGCTGCTGCCGCCTTCGCGACCACCGGCAAGGCGCTCGATACCGCGACCGCCGAACTCGATGCGACGACCTCGCAGGCGGTCGATTCGCTCAATTCGCTCGGCACCGCGCTCGCCAAGATCAACGACGGTATCGCCCGGTCGCAGCCGGGTTCGTCGAGCGCGGCGCAGCTTGCCGACCAGCGCGACCAGGTGCTCGACCAGATGAGCACGCTGACCGACGTGAACACGTCGTTCGACGGTCTTGGTCGCGCGACGGTGCGGCTCGGCGGTGCGGCAGGACCGGCGTTCGTCGTCGGCTCCGACAGTGGCCAGGCAGCGTACGCCCGCAACGACGAAGGCGCGGTGCAGTTCACGGTCACGCAAGGCGGCGCCACCTCGACGCTGTCGCCGTCGGGCGGCGCGCTCGCCGGGTTTGCCGACGGAGCGCAGCGGCTTGTCGCGGCCCGCGACGGGCTGAACGCGATCGCCAAGGATTTCACCGCGCAGGTCAATGCGGTCCAGGCACAGGGGCGCGATCTCGACGGCAAGGCCGGTACCGCGATGTTCGCGACCGGCGATACGCCGACCGATATCTCGGTGGCACTGACCGACCCGCGCGGGATCGCCGCCGCGGGTGCGAACGGCAGCATGCGCGACGCGTCGAACCTGGCCGCGTTGCAGACGATCCGGTCGAGCGGCGGGTTCGAGACGCGCACGGTCAACCTGATCGCCGGCAATGCCGCCGCACTCCAGCAGCGCACGACCGTGGCCGATGCGCAGAGCGCGATCCGCGACGGCGCGGTCAGCGCGCTCGCGTCGGCGTCGGGGGTCGATCTCGATAGCGAGGCGGTCGATCTGCTGCGCTTCCAGCAGGCCTATCAGGCGTCGAGCCGGGTGATCCAGACCGCGCGCGACACCTTCCAGTCCATCCTCGAGATTCGGTAACGCCCATGCAGATCCCGACGAGCCTTTTCTACGACCGGTCGTCGGCGGCCATGACGTCTCTGTCCAGCAAGGCGGATGCACTGAATGCGCAGATCTCGACCGGCAAGCGGTTCACCGCGCCGTCGCAGGACAGTGTTGCGTATCAGCGGCTGGCCGGGCTCGCGCGCGATACCGCCAACGACAAGGCCTATGCCGCCAACCTCGGCACCGCCGAATCGGTGTTGAAGCAGGGCGATACCAGTCTCAGCGCGATGTCCGATCAGTTGCAGAACGCGACTGTGCTGGTGACGCAGGCGAAGAACGGCACGCTGAGTGCGCTGGACCGCAAGGCGATCGGCGAGCAGATCGCCGGGATCGTCGCCTCGCTGACGAATATCGCCAACGCGAAGGACGCGCGCGGCCAGCCGTTGTTCGGCGGGTCGGACGGGGCCGCGGCAGTCGCGACCGATGGCAGCTACGCGCTGGCGTCGAAGCCGGTTACCGGAATCCCGATCGGCGACGGTCAGAGCGTGCAGGCCAACGAAACCGCCGCACGGATCTTCACCGTCGGCGGAAAGACCAACGCGGATGGCAGCGTCGGCGGGGGCACCAACACGCTGGCGATGCTGTCGGCGATCGCGACCGCGCTGCAATCGGATGATTTCAAGGCGAGTTCGCTCGATACGTCGCTGGCCGATATCAGTGCGGCCTCCGATCAGGTGTCGACCGTCCAGGCCTCGCTCGGCGCACGCGCGGCGCGGGTCGATCTGGAGAGTTCGCGGCTGACCGATGTCGCCGCGGACCGCGAGGAGACCCGCTCGGGTCTCGAGGACACCGATGCCACGACCACGTTCATCGAGCTGCAAAAGACGATGACGATCCTGTCGGCGACGCAGGCGAGCTTTACGAAGCTGTCGGCGTTGTCATTGTTCGATTATCTTCGCTGACGGCTGCGTTCGGTAACCGGATGGCTACGAAATCCGGTTAATTCCCTGGCTACGCACTTGCTATCGTCGGCCCAGAGGGAATTTCCAGCACCATGTTTCCGGTAATCGGCATCGTCGTCCTGCTCGTCATGGTGTTTGGCGGATTCGCCTTTACGGGCGGCGCGCTCGGCCCCGTCCTGGAGGCGATCCCGCATGAGATGCTGATCATCGGCGGCGCCGCGGCCGGCGCGCTGATCATCGGCAATTCCGGCAAGGAACTCAAAGCGCTCGGCGCCGGGCTGGGCAAGGTCTTCAAGGGGCCGAAATACAAGAAGCAGGATTATCTCGACGTCATCTTCCTCGTCAGCAAGCTGATGAAGATGCTGCGGATGGACGGGCCGATCGCGCTTGAGCCGCATGTCGAGGATCCGCAGTCGTCCGCCGTGTTCGCCGAATATCCCAAGCTCCTGAAGAACCACGCGCTCGTCAACCTGATCGCCGATACGCTGCGCCTCGTCGTGGTGTCGTCGGGCACGCTCGACGTCCACGCGGTCGAGGAGGTGATGGACCAGTCGATCAAGACGCATCATCACGAGGAGGAAAGCGCGCATGGTACGCTGACCAGCCTTGCCGACGCGCTGCCCGCGCTGGGCATCGTCGCCGCGGTGCTCGGCGTGGTGAAGACGATGGGGTCGATCGACAAGCCGCCGTCGATCCTCGGCTCGATGATCGGCTCGGCGCTGGTCGGCACGTTCATGGGCGTGCTGCTCGCGTACGGGATGGTCGCGCCACTCGCCAACCGATTGCGCCAGGTGCTCGATGCCGACGCCGCGATCTACGGCGTGGTCAAGCAGATCATCATCGCCTCGCTCCACGGCCATCCGCAGCCGCTGGTGATCGAGGCCGCCCGCTCGGGGATCGCGCACAAGAACCAGCCGGGCTTCGCCGAAGTCTTCGACGGGCTTCGCGGTAAGTAGAGCGGGCGACAGATAGCATGGCCCGCGCCCCGCACGGCAACATCCAGCCGCCGAAAATCATCGTCAAGAAGATCTATATCGAAGGTCATGGCGGGCATCACGGCGGCGCCTGGAAGGTCGCCTATGCCGATTTCGTGACCGCGATGATGGCGTTCTTCCTGCTGCTGTGGATTCTCGGCGCGACCACCGAGAAGCAGCGCAAGGGGATCGCCGATTACTTTGCGCCGACGCTGCTCGATACGCGCTCGCTCGGGATCGGCGGCGGCGCGCTGTTCGGCGGCGAATCGATCCTCGACAAGAACAAGATCGGACCCAAGGCGGGCCAGACCAGCATGCCGCAGATCGCGGTACCCGATGCGGGCAAGGGGGGCGCCTCGACCGGTACCGGCGAGCAGGGCACGATCAAGAACCGGCAGGCGCTCGCGAGCGAAGATCGCAAGAACTTCGAAGCGATGCGCAAGCGGGTACTGAGCCAGATCGCCGCCTCGCCCAAGCTGTCGCGGCTCGCGAGCCATGTCCGTTTCGTCCCGACGCAGGACGGCATGCGGATCGATCTGGTCGACGATGCGGATTATTCGATGTTCGCGCTCGGCACGACCGCGCTCGATCCGCAGGCGGGCGACCTGATCGGGATGATCGCGAAGACGATCGAGGGGATGAAGAACCCGATCATGATCCGCGGCCATACCGACAGCGTGCCGTATGGCGACCCGCGCGCGATGAACAACTGGATGCTGTCGTCGGGCCGCGCCGAGGCGACGCGCCGCCGGCTGCTGATCGGCGGTACGCCTGAGGCGCGGTTCGAGCGGATCGAGGGCGTCGCTGACCGCGAACCGCTGATCGTCAAGGATCCGAGCGATCCGCGCAACCGCCGCGTCGCGATCACGTTGCTCTACCGGCGCGGCGTGTTCGGCAAGTAATCGCGGAATGCCGCTGAGTAACATGAAAAAGACCCGGCATCGCGTGATGCCGGGTCTTTTTCATGTCGGTCGGCGCTGTATGCCAGCGCCGATGATCGTGGCGATTACTCGGCGCCGACGGTGTCCGATTTGCGCTTGCGCGGGGCGGCAGGCGCGGCTTCGGGCTTGCGGGCGCCGGGCTTGCGACCCAGACCGATCTTCTTGGCCATCGCGCGGCGGCTTTCCGAATAGTTCTCGGCGACCATCGGATAATCGGGCTTCAGGCCGTAGCGCTCGCGATATTCGGCGGGCGTCATGCCGTGGGTGGCGAGATGGCGACGCAGCGTCTTGTAAGACTTGCCGTCGATCATCGAGATGATGTGATCCTTCGACGCGAGCGATTTGCGCGCGGTTACTGCCGGCGTGTATTCGGTCGCGGTTTCGACCGGAGTCGTATCGGTCGTACCACCAAGCAGCGTAGAGACGGTCTCGTGCATCTTTCCCAGAAATGCCGGAACGTCTTCGGCCGAGCTGCGCGTGTTCGGGTTGCCCAGCCACGCGATCGTCAGTTCGGTCGCGAGCTCTACAGCATTCAGGTCGGTGGTATCTTCGGCCATGCTACACTCCATTGTCTATTGCCCCCGTAACGAGCTTCGACAACGTATTCAACCACATGGGACGTAATTGGGCCGTTTTATCTAAGATAATCTAATAGGGAAGTGGTCGCATGGCAAGATAAGTCCATTTTGATTGCTTTAGATCAGGCTGGCGTTGCGCCGATTGGCCTATCGTAGCGCATAAGGGCATGATGTTTAGCCCGACGCATTACGGCTTCCGGCAATATTGGCGCAATCTGGACGCGCTCGAGCGGTTCACGCGCAGCGAGCCGCATGCCGACTGGTGGCGCCGCGTCCGCGAACTGTCTGCGGGGGCGGGCTTCTGGCACGAGACCTATCACGCCAGGGGCGGCGTCGAGGCGCTGTACGTCGCGATGCCCGATCCGGTCGGCCTCCAGCGGTTCGCGCCCGAGCGACGGCCGGTGGGACCCTTCATGTCCGCCAGAGCGCGCATCCAGGGCGCCCCGGCGGGTTGATCGCGCGCACCCACATTCAGGTCAGCGTGGCTCCGTGGTCATTCCTGGCGGGCGGGCGGCGCGAACGCGAGCACCTCGCGCGTGTAGGTTTCGACCACTTCGCTGATCGGCGTTCCTGCGGCGGTAACCAGTAGCGCGCGGTTCTCGATGACATGCGGGGGAATGTCCAACGCCGGCGCCCCGCGAGGGATCGGCGCGCCGGTATCCCAGCCGGCCGGCAGCGGCGACCACAGCAGCCGCGCCGACACGGTCTGGCGACGGAAATGGAGCGGCTGCACCACGCGACCGAACGGCGTGTCGCTGCCGTCGAGCGCGGCATTCATCTGCGGGGTCAGCCGCGACGGGACGTACCAGTTGTCCGCCTCCGACAGGACATGCGACCCGCACCGCAGCCGCACCCGCCGATAGCGGATCGGCTCGTCGTCGCTGACGCCGAGGCGGCGGCGTTGCTCGGCGGTCGGCGTCTTCGTGATCGTCGGATCGCGGTCGGCAACGATCTTGCTGCCCGGCGCGGCAAGGTGATGGTCGGCGCACCAGTCGTCGAGCACCAGCGTCGCACTGTCGCGGGTGAGCAGCATGATCTCGAGCGACTGGAGCGCGGCGAGGCTTTCCGCCCGGCCGATGATGTCCCCCGGCCAGATATGTGAGCGGGGTTGTTCTGACGGACTCCCGGCGGTCGAAACAACCGACGCGAGCGTCGGGGCAAACACTGGGGCGAATACGGGGGCGATCATGCAATCCTCCACGAAAAATACGATGTGTCGGGTAGGCCGGGGCGTCCGATCGGCTCGGCGAGAGGCGAGACGTCTTCAGGCAGCAATGTCTTCCAGGGCACGATTGGCCGTGGCGGGTCCGAACACGCCGATCGCGCCGATCACGACGATGTACGCGGCGGCGATGAAGCCGAACACGCCGGCGACGCCGCCCTGTCGCAGAACGAAGGCGATCAGGAACGCGTTGAGCATCGCCGAGATCCGGCTGAACGCATAGACGAAGCCGATCGCCCTGGCGCGGATCCGCGTCGGAAAGATCTCGGCCTGGTAGGCGTGATACGCGAACGAGATCGTGTTGCCGGCCACGGTCAGCACGATACCGAGCAGGATCAGCAGCGCCGGGCTGGCGGAGGCGGCGAACAGCCCGCCCGCCGACACGACCGTCGCCGCGCCGGCAACGATGATCCACTTGCGTTCGAACCGATCGCCGATCGCGAGGCCGAGCATCGGCCCGACCGGGGCGGCGAGCGCGATGATCGCGGTATACGCCATGCTCTTGGTGACCGGGATGCCGTGCTCGATCAGCAAGGTCGGAACCCAATTGGTGAACCCGAAATAGCCGATCGTCTGGAAGACGTTGAAGACGATCATCATGATCGTCCGGCGGCGATAGGGCGCACGAAACATCTCGCCGAACCGTCCGTCCCGCACCACCGGGCGCGCGGTGGAGGGCGGAGGAAGCGCTGCGCCGCTCTCCTGCTCGATGCGCCGTTCGAGCGCGGCGACGATCGCCTCGGCTTCGACCAGCCGCCCTTGCTGCACCAGCCAGCGCGGGCTCTCGGGCAGGCGCCGGCGGATATACCACACCGCGACCGCGCTGCTCGCGCCGATCAGCACGACCCAGCGCCATCCCTCCAGTCCGAACGGCGACAGCGGGACGAGTATCCAGGACAGCAGCGCGACGACCGGGACCGCGACGAAGCCGATCGTCTGGCTGAGCGCGATCGCCCGCCCCCGGACATGCCCGGGCACGAGCTCGCAGATGAAGGTGTCGATCGTGATCATCTCGACGCCGAGCCCGACCCCTGCGCAAAACCGTAGCGCGTTGATCGCCATTGCGCTCGACTGAAACGCCATCGCCACCGATGCGGCCGAATAGCCCAGCAACGCCCAGGTGAAGACCGCACGTCGCCCGAAGCGATCGTTGAACGCGCCGGCGATCATCGTACCGACCGTCAGTCCGGCGAACAGTGCCGCGATGAACGACGCGATCCCCTGGGTGCCGAAAAGGCCCGCGGTCGTCGTGGTGAAGAGGCCGCCGCTCACCAGGCCGGGTGCGATATAGCCCGACAGCAGCATGTCGTAGAGTTCGAAGAAGAACGCCAGGCCGAGCAGCGCGACGATCGTCCATACCGTCCGCGTGGCCGGCAGCCGGTCGAGTCGGGCGGACACATCGCCGCTGGTCGCAACGGTCATTGTTCGTAAGGGTGGCAGCACATCGCTCTCCGATCGCGAACGCGTGAAACGCTCGAACCGTGCCGGATACCGACCTCACATGTCGATAGAATGACGACGCGCAAACGCCACGACTGGCCGCGAATACAGGGCGGCGGCGCGCTGGCTCCGGTCTGGAGCAGGTGTTTGGGTCCGCGCTCGATGGGCGTTCTCAGGACGCTGATTACGTGGCGTGGGATTCGCTGATCGATACGTGCGCTGGCATTCCCAGCACTCAATCCCTCGCGTCGCGTAACGCCTCCAACTCCGCAAGTCTCACCGGATCGTCGGCGGCAAGCGCTTCCTCGAGATAGAAGCTATGCGCGATATTGCGCACCACCTCCTGCGCTTCACCACTATATTCGGCAGCGATGACCGTGAAGGCGTCGACTAGTTCGCGAAGAAATCCTTTTTCCAAAGCTTCAAGCTGGGCACCCAGAACTTCCATCATCTCGACAGAGACATCGGGATCCAGCAGGTCTTCGCCTGTCAAATCTGCAAACACTACAAAGCGAGCGATGATGCGGGCGACCGGTATGGCGATCATGGCTTGACCACCCTGACTTTGATGTTGGTGACCTTCATCTTCTTCAGCAGCTTTACTGCTTTGGCTTTCTGGACAGGGGTAGGAACCTCCCATGTTCCGATGAGCCGATGCTGCGCCAACACCTGCGATTGTCGTAATAGCTGGGCTCGTGCATGCGGCGCATCCCTTACGCCCCACTTTCGATCGATAACGTATTCGCCTTGTATGCCATCGAACTTGACCGGTCGCTTCGAGCCGTCCGGCATTGTTCGCATTAGCGTCGGCGCCTGCCCAGGGCGCGCGCCAGTCGCCGAATCATTATACGCTGTCCAAGGTTCGTCGGGTTTGAGAGTTTCCTTCACCCAGCCGATCTGCGGCGGATCATAAGTTGTGCGTGGCCTCGCAATACGTAGGCTACGCAGCGCCGAAACTTTGGAGAGCGCCGCCCCAGGCGCGGCCGCCAGCGCTACGTTCCCGGCGACCGATCCCGTTGCTCGACCGATATCCCGCGCCGAGGCATTGGCAACGGCGTCTGCCGCACGCGAAATCTGTACGCGAGCGGGCGTATCCTCGGCAGCGATCGCCGTGTCGATCATCCCCGCTATACCGCGGCCGGCCTCGCGAACGGTGGTGACCGGATTTGTCGTCAGCGCAGTATGGACCCCCGCCACCGTTTCTTCCCCGACGTCGTACAATCCCTGACCTACGCCAACGACAAACTCGGCGACGGCGTTCGGCTGGTCGCCGCGCCGCGATCCCGGAATGTGCGTGTATTGCGCCTTGGCCGACCTGCGCTCTACCGACTTTCGGTCGTCGCCCTCGATCGGTCGGGCGCGCGGCACTTCCGCTTTCGGCGGTGTCGAGGTCCGCGACGTATCACGATTCCCGACGCTTGGAGCGCGATCGTTCCTGGCGCTAGTGGTATGGGCCTCGCTAGATCCCTCACGGCGTCCCGCGCCTGCGAAGGTAAACCGGCCGTCCGCCGGATCATGCCATGGATTGAATTTGAGTTCGAGGCCGTCAGGACCCAGCGCCGATGGCACCTTACCCGTTCGCAGCCACCGTGAAAACGCGTTCCGCTCGCCGCTGCCCGATATCTGGACCATGCCATCCCCCGCTTGTCATTGCGGCGAGAACATCTGAGCAACATTATCCTACAAGTCAAGCGCGTCGCGAGCGGATGTTGAGATCCGCCTCGCCCGAACGCGCTTCCTGTGTAGTGTGGTGCCCGGAAGAGGACTCGAACCTCCACGACCTTGCGATCGCCAGCACCTGAAGCTGGTGCGTCTACCAATTCCGCCATCCGGGCACGGGGTAGGAGGGCGCCTCTAGGGGAGGGTCGCGATGCTTGTCAACACGCCTCTTGCTGGGGCAAGGGGTTATTCGTGATTGGCAGGCAAAACAAAGTGGACGGACGCGTGATGAACGACAAACTGGTGACGCTGATCGGGGGCGGCGGTTTCGTCGGCCGCTATGTCGCACAGGCGCTGCTGGCGACGGGCGCCCGCGTCCGCATCGCACAGCGCGATCCGCGGCAGGCGTTCTTCCTGAAACCGCTCGGCGGGCTCGGCCAGACGCAGTTCGTCGGTGCCGACGTCACCAAGCCCGAGACGATCGCGCATGCGGTTCACGGCTCGGACGTCGTGGTGAACCTGGTCGGCGTGCTCGCGGGCGATTTCCAGCGCGTCCAGGCTCTCGGCGCACAAACGGTGGCACAGGCTGCGGCGAAGGCCGGCGTGGGCGCGCTCGTGCACGTCTCGGCGATCGGCGCGGATCCGGAGTCCGCGTCGGCGTACGGCAAGTCGAAGGGGCAGGGCGAGGCAGCAGTGCTCGAGGCGTTCCCGAACGCGACGATCCTGCGACCGTCGATCGTGTTCGGCCAGGAAGACCAGTTCGTGAACCGCTTTGCCGGGATGATCGCCAAGGCGCCGGTCGTGCCGGTGCTGCGTGCGGGCGCGAAGTTTCAGCCCGTATTCGTCGGCAACGTGGCGGATGCGGTGGTCGCAGCGGCGTCCGATCCCGAGACGTTCGGCGGCAAGACCTTCGAGCTTGGCGGGCCGGACATCATCACGATGGGCAATCTCATCCGCTGGATCGCCAAGACGATCGGCCGCAATCCCTCGATCGTCGAGCTGCCGGACTTTGCCGGCGCGCTGATCGCCAAGGGCGGCTTCCTGCCGGGTGCGCCGATCACCAAGGACCAGTGGACGATGCTGCAGAGCGACAATATCGTCACCGGCACCGATGGCCTCGCCGCGTTCGGGATCGAGGCGACGCCACTGTCGACGGTCGCGCCGGGCTGGCTGGTGCGCTTTCGCAAGGCTGGACGGTTCGGTCGCCGCGCCGAAACGCGTGCGGAAGTTCACGCAGACTAATGCTGCACGTGCTAAGCGTGCCCTGAAACCCGCGCCTCTTTCTGAAACCCGCGACCCCGGAGCGCCTGCTTGACCGAACTTCTTACCGTCATCCTACTCGGCATCGTCGAGGGGATCACCGAATTCCTGCCCGTATCGTCGACCGGGCATCTGATCCTCGCAACGCGGCTGCTCGGCTATGACGCGGGGCGCTGGGAGGTGTTCAACGTCGTGATCCAGCTCGGTGCGATCCTCGCGATCGTCGTGCTGTACTGGCGAACGTTCTGGGCGGTCGGCATGGGTCTGATCCGCCGCGAGCCGAAATCGTGGCTGTTCCTGCGCAACCTGGTCGTCGCGTTCATCCCGGCGGCGGTCATCGGGCTGGCGCTGCACAAATATATCGAGGCCCTGCTCGGCAATGCCGAGGTCGTTGCGATCGCGCTCATCGTCGGCGGCTTCGCGATCCTCGCAGTCGAGCGGTTCGCACCGCGCAGCGACATCAGCGGCGTCGCGGACATTCCGCTGAAGACGGTGATCGGCATTGGCTTCCTCCAGTGCCTGGCGATGATCCCGGGCGTCAGCCGGTCGGGTGCGACGATCCTCGGCGCGCTGGCGTTGGGCGTCGAGCGGCGTACCGCGGCGGAGTTCAGCTTCTTTCTCGCGATCCCGACGATGCTGGGCGCGAGCGCGCTTGAGCTGCTGAAGAACCGCGACGCGATCGCGAGCGGCGGCGGTGTCGGGCTGGGCGCGATCGCGATCGGCGCCGCGGTGTCGTTCGTCGTCGCCTTGCTGGTGGTGAAGTGGTTCGTCGGGATCGTCACCAAGCACGGATTCGTGCCGTTCGCCCTGTACCGCGTCGTCGCCGGGTCGGCTACGCTGATCTGGCTGCTCAGCAAGTAAGACCGAATCGGACTCAATAAGCTTTGTTGAGAACGGCTCTCACGAAATCGAGCTTCAAGTCCACGTTAATACGGCAGTATTGCTGCCTTATATGTTGATTTGGTCGTGACAAGCCTTCGATCGCGCAATAACGCGGCTGTCGGAGGCTATCATGGCGAACGATTCGATGCTCAAATTTGTCGGCCGGGAGCAATCCTATCCCGACAAGCGCACCGCGGACGAGCGGGCCGACGATTTCCGCGAGATTGCGCAGCGATACGCGGTGGAGCCCGCCGAGGAGCAGGCCGGACGCTGTTCGCAGTGCGGCGTGCCGTATTGCTCGGTGCATTGCCCACTGCACAATCACATACCCGATTGGCTACGGCTAACTGCTGAGGGGCGGCTGCGCGAGGCGTATGAGTTGAGCAACGCGACCTCGACCATGCCCGAGATTTGCGGCCGCATCTGCCCGCAGGACCGGCTGTGCGAAGGCAATTGCGTCATCGAATTCACCGGGCACGGCGCGGTCACGATCGGCTCGGTCGAGAAGTTCATCACCGACACCGCCTGGGAGAATGGCTGGGTCGAACCGCTGGTGCCGGGCAAGTCGCGCGGCCAGTCGGTCGGCGTGATCGGCGCAGGCCCCGCCGGGCTGACCGCGGCGGAATATCTGCGCGGGCACGGCTATGACGTCCACGTCTATGATCGCTACGACCGCGCGGGGGGATTGCTCACTTACGGCATCCCCGGCTTCAAGCTCGAAAAGCCGATCGTCATGCGCCGCGTCGAGCGGCTGAAGGCGGCGGGCATCGTCTTCCACGAGGGCTTCGCAGTTGGCGACGATGCGAGCCTCGACGATCTGCGCCAGCGCCACGACGCGATCCTGATCGCGACCGGCGTCTACAAGGCACGTGCGATGGACCTGCCCGGCGGCGGATCGAACGGCGTGGTCCCAGCGCTCGACTTCCTCGTCGCATCGAACCGCAAGGGCTTCGGCGACGCGGTCCCGGCGTTCGACGACGGCAGCCTCAATGCCGAGGGCAAGGACGTCGTCGTGATCGGCGGCGGCGACACCGCGATGGATTGCGTCCGCACCGCGATCCGCCAGGGTGCCAAATCGGTGAAGTGCCTCTACCGCCGCGACCGCGCCAACATGCCCGGCTCGCAGCGCGAAGTCGCGAATGCCGAGGAGGAGGGCGTCGAGTTCGTCTGGCTCTCTGGTCCGCAGAGCTTCGACGGTGGCGACATCGTGTCGAGCGTCAAGGTGCGGAAGATGCGTCTCGGTGCGCCCGACGCGAGCGGCCGCCGTGCGCCCGAACCCGATCCCGCCGGTGACTATTCGGTGAACGCCGATCTCGTAATCAAGGCGCTCGGCTTCGACGCCGAGGACCTGCCGACGCTGTTCGCAACGCCGGAACTGGGCGTGAGCCGCTGGGGCACCGTGCTGGTCGACGGCAAGACGTTGATGACCTCGCTCGACGGCGTGTTCGCAGCAGGCGACATCGTCCGCGGCGCGAGCCTCGTCGTCTGGGCGATCCGCGACGGTCGCGACGTCGCGGCAACGATGCACAAATGGCTGAAGACCAAGGCGGCCAACGCGAAGGTCGCGGCATGAAACCTGGGTATGTCGCCGCGGCTGCACTCGCCTTGGCCGCGCCTGTGGCGATCTGCGCGCAAGGCGTGCCCGCGCCCACCGCACAAGCAGCCGCCCCCACCGATCCCGCTCGGCTCGCCGCGGCGCGTCGTGTTGCAGCCCGGCTTCTGCCCCCCGGTATCTACAAGCAGATCATGTCGAGTTCGATGGACGCGGTCATGGGGAACATGGGCAGCGCGCTGAAGGCCATGCCGCTGGGCTCGATCGCACAGATGGGCGGCATGACGGTCGACGATGCGAAAAAGCTCGACGCGATCGATCTTACGCAGATCATGGCGATCTACGACCCGCGTTGGGAGGAGCGCCAGCAACTCACCATGCACGGGATGTTCGGTGCGATGGGCGAGTTCTTCACGACGATGGAGCCCGAGCTTCGCGAGGGAATGGCGCACGCTTATGCTAGCCGCTTCTCACTCGCCGAATTGACCGATCTCGATCGGTATTTCGCGACACCCACCGGCGCCAAATATGCCGCAAGCGCCACGACGATCATGACCGATCCAGCAGTCATGACGACGATGAAGGACATGATGCCGAAGATGATGCAGCAGATGCCGCATTTCATGGATGCGGCGAAGAAGGCGGCCGCGGCACTGCCGCCACCGCGTCGGCTTGAAGATCTGAACCCCGCCGAGCGAGCCCGGCTCGCCAAGGCGATGGGCATCGACGAGAGCAAGCTCCAGGACCCCAAGGGCAAATTATGATCGACCAGCGCCAACATCTCGCCGAGCACGGCATGTACCGCCCCGAATTCGAGGGCGACGCGTGCGGCGTTGGCCTCGTCGCCGCCACCGATGGCCGCGCGTCGCGGCGCGTTGTGCAGTCCGCGGTCGATGCGCTCAAAGCCGTGTGGCACCGCGGTGCGGTCGATGCGGACGGCAAGACCGGTGATGGCGCGGGGCTGCATATCGACCTGCCGCTACGCTTCTTCGACGACGCGGTCGCCGCGTCGGGGCACAAGGTCCGGCCGAACCGGTTGGCCGTCGGCATGATCTTCCTCCCCCGCACCGATCTCGGCGCGCAGGAGGATTGCCGGACGATCGTCGAGAGCGCGATCATCGAGGCGGGCTACACCATCTATGGCTGGCGCCAGGTGCCCGTCGACGTGTCGGTGATCGGCCAGAAGGCGCAGGCGACGCGCCCCGAGATCGAGCAGATCATGATCGCCGGGCCCTTGCCCGAGGAGCAGGACGCCGCCGAGTTCGAGAAGACGCTGTATCTCGTCCGTCGCCGGATCGAGAAGCGCGTGATCGCGGCGCAGATCCAGGGTTTCTACATCTGCTCGCTGTCGTGCCGCTCGATCATCTACAAGGGGCTGTTCCTCGCCGAATCGCTGTCGGTCTTCTACCCGGACCTGTGCGACCAGCGCTTCGAGAGCCGCGTCGCGATCTTTCATCAGCGCTATTCGACCAACACCTTCCCGCAATGGTGGCTGGCGCAACCGTTCCGCTGCCTCGCGCATAACGGCGAGATCAACACGATCCGCGGCAACAAGAACTGGATGCTCAGCCACGAGATCCGGATGGCGAGCCTCGCGTTCGGCGACAATTCGGAGGACATCAAGCCGGTGATTCCCGCCGGCGCGTCCGACACCGCCGCGCTCGATGCCGTGTTCGAGGCGATCTGCCGCTCGGGCCGTGATGCGCCAACCGCCAAGCTGATGCTCGTCCCCGAAGCCGCCAGCCCGGACATGCCGCCCGAGCATACCGCGATGTACCAGTATCTCGCGAGCGTGATGGAGCCGTGGGACGGCCCCGCCGCGCTGGCGATGACCGATGGTCGCTGGGCGGTTGCGGGCATGGACCGCAACGCGCTGCGTCCGCTCCGCTACACGCTGACGTCGGACGGTCTGCTGATCGTCGGGTCGGAGAGCGGCATGGTCGT
Organism: Sphingomonas sp. PP-F2F-G114-C0414; assembly: GCF_003688595.1. Taxonomy (GTDB): domain Bacteria; phylum Pseudomonadota; class Alphaproteobacteria; order Sphingomonadales; family Sphingomonadaceae; genus Sphingomonas. The sequence goes on along the minus strand of NZ_RCWT01000011.1, from coordinate 490,957 downwards.
CGTCCCCGAATCGACGATCGTCGCCAAGGGCCGCCTTGGGCCGGGCGAGATGATCGCGGTCGACCTCGACGAGGGGCGTCTGCTCCAGGATCGCGAAGTGAAGGATCGCATCTCGGGCGAGGCGGATTACGCCGCGATGATCGGCGAATTCCACACGCTCGCCGACCTGCCCTCGGTCGAGGACGCGATCGTCCGCTATGATCGTGCCGAACTAGCCCGTCGCCAGGTCGCGGCGGGGCAGACGATGGAGGACATGGAGCTGATCCTGTCGCCGATGGTCGAATCCGCGAAGGAAGCGATCGGGTCGATGGGCGACGATACGCCGCTCGCAGTCATCTCAGACAAGCCGCGGCTGATCAGCCAGTTCTTCCGCCAGAACTTCTCGCAGGTGACCAACCCGCCGATCGATCCGTTGCGCGAGCGCCACGTGATGTCGCTCAAGACGCGGTTCGGCAATCTCGCCAACATCCTCGACGTCCGCGATCAGCGCGAGCGCGTGCTGGTGCTCGATTCGCCGGTACTAACGGGCGAGCATTGGTCGCGATTGAAGGCGCATTTCGGGAATGCGGTCGCCGAGATCGACTGCACGTTCGACGTCGGCGGCGGCCCCGAGAAGCTTCGCGCGGCGATCCAGCGGATCCGCAACGAGGCGGAGCAGGCCGTTCGCCAAGGCAAGAGCGAGATCTTCCTCACTGACGAGGCGATCAGCGAAGACCGCGTCGGCATCGCCGGCGTGCTCGCGGTCGCCGCGGTCCACACGCACCTCGTCCGCCGCGGCCTGCGCTCCTATGCGTCGATCAACGTGCGCTCGGCCGAGTGCCTCGACACGCATTACTACGCGGTGCTGATCGGCGTCGGCGCGACCACCGTGAACGCGTACCTCGCCGAAGCCGCGATCGTCGATCGCCAGTCGCGCGGGCTGTTCGGCGATCTCGACCTCGCCGAATGCCTCCGCCGCCACCGCGTCGCGGTCGAGGAGGGACTGCTCAAGATCATGTCGAAAATGGGCATCGCGGTCATCTCGTCCTACCGCGGCGGCTATAATTTCGAGGCGGTCGGCCTGTCGCGCAGCCTGGTCAACGACCTGTTCCCCGGCATGCCCGCCAAGATCAGCGGCGAGGGCTATGCCTCGCTCCACGTCAACGCCACGGACCGGCACGAAGCCGCGTTCGACCCGGCCGTCGCGACGCTGCCGATCGGCGGCTTCTATCGCCAGCGCCATACCGGCGAGACGCACGCCTATTCCGCGCAGCTGATGCATCTGCTCCAGACCGCCGTCGCGACCGACAGCTATACGAGCTATCTGCAATTCTCGCGCGGCGTGTCCGACCTGCCGCCGGTGTATCTGCGCGACCTGCTCCAGTTCAACTTCCCCGCGGAAGGCGTGCCGGTCGACCAGGTCGAGGCGATCACCGAGATCCGCAAGCGCTTCGTCACCCCCGGCATGTCGCTCGGCGCGCTGAGCCCAGAGGCGCACGAGACGCTGGCGATCGCGATGAACCGGATCGGCGCGAAGGCCGTGTCGGGCGAGGGCGGCGAGGACAAGTCGCGCTTCGTGCCGTACGCGAACGGGGACAACGCGAACTCGTCGATCAAGCAGGTCGCGTCCGGCCGGTTCGGCGTCACCGCGGAATATCTGAACGCGTGCGAGGAGATCGAGGTCAAGGTCGCACAGGGCGCCAAGCCCGGCGAGGGCGGGCAGCTGCCCGGCTTCAAGGTCACTGAATTCATCGCCAAGCTGCGCCATGCGACGCCCGGCGTGACGCTGATCTCGCCGCCGCCGCATCACGACATCTACTCGATCGAGGATCTCGCCCAGCTCATCTACGACCTGAAGCAGATCAACCCGCGCGCTCGGGTGTGCGTGAAGCTGGTCTCGTCGGCGGGCATCGGCACCGTGGCCGCAGGCGTGGCGAAGGCGCATGCCGACGTCATCCTGATCGCTGGCCATGTCGGTGGCACCGGCGCGTCGCCTCAGACCTCGATCAAATATGCCGGCACGCCTTGGGAAATGGGGCTGTCGGAGGTCAACCAGGTGCTGACGCTCAACGGCCTGCGCGGTCGCGTGCGGTTGCGCACCGATGGCGGGCTGAAGACCGGCCGCGACATCGTCATCGCCGCGATCCTGGGCGCGGAAGAGTTCGGGATCGGCACGCTGTCGCTGGTCGCGATGGGCTGCATCATGGTGCGGCAATGCCATTCGAACACGTGCCCGGTCGGGATCTGCACGCAGAACGACGCGCTCCGGCAGAAGTTCGTCGGCACGCCCGAGAAGGTGATCAACCTGATGACCTTCATCGCCGAGGAAGTCCGCGACATCCTCGCGCGGCTCGGCGTGAAGAGCCTCGACGACGTGATCGGCCGCACCGAGCTGCTGCGGCAGGTCAGCCGCGGCGCGGAGCATCTCGACGATCTCGATCTCAACCCGATCCTGGCCAAGGTCGATGCCGACGATTCGCAGCGCCGGTTCTCGCTCTCGACCTTCCGCAACGAAGTCCCCGACAGCCTCGATGCGCAGATCATCAAGGATGCGTCCGCGGTATTCTCGCGCGGCGAGAAGATGCAGCTGACCTATTCGGTGCGCAACACGCACCGCGCGGTCGGCACGCGACTGTCGAGCGAGATCACGCGGAAGTTCGGCATGTCGACGCTGGCGGACAACCACGTGACGATCCGTCTGCGTGGATCGGCAGGGCAGTCGCTCGGCGCGTTCCTCTGCAAGGGCATCACGCTCGAAGTGTTCGGCGATTCGAACGACTATGTCGGCAAGGGGCTCTCGGGTGGCACGATCATCGTTCGCCCGGCGGTGAGTTCGCCTCTGGCGTCGCAGGACAACACGATCATCGGCAACACCGTGCTCTACGGCGCGACCTCGGGTCGCCTGTTCGCGGCAGGGCAGGCGGGCGAACGCTTCGCGGTCCGCAACTCGGGCGCGACCGTGGTCGTCGAAGGCTGCGGTGCGAACGGGTGCGAGTACATGACCAACGGCATCGCCGTCGTGCTCGGCGCGGTCGGCGCGAACTTCGGCGCGGGGATGACTGGCGGGATGGCGTTCGTCTACGATCCCGACGGCGTCTTCGCGAAGCGCGCCAACCCGGAGAACATCACCTGGGACCGCGTGAAATCGCTCCACTGGGCCGACGTGTTGCTCGACCTGGTTCGCGATCATGCAGACCACACCGACAGCAAATGGTCGAAGGGCCTGCTGGAAGATTGGGACCGCGTGGCTCCGCATTTCTGGCAGATCGTGCCGAAGGAAATGCTGACGCGCCTGAGCCACCCGCTCGACGACAGCGCTGAACTGGTGGCGGCGGAGTAGACGCCACACAAACACCACCCCGGCGAAGGCCGGGGCCCAATTGGGGGACGTCCCTAACGAAGGACAGGGCTCCGTTACTGCGACCTTTCCAATTGGGCCCCGGCCTTCGCCGGGGTGGTGTAGTAAGTTGGTTTCGCGCAGAGGCGCGAGGGACGCGGAGCGGGTTTCGCCCGGAACGGGGTGCTTGCACTCCAACGCGCGTTGCAGAAACGCGGGCTTCGAGACAAGCGCAACACTTCTGCGCTCTCTGCGCCTCTGCGCGAAAAAATCTTATCGCCACAAACGCAGCCCCACCCAACCCGCGCTAGTGACACAGCCGCCCCCCACCGCCTAAACGGATGGCATGTGGCAGCTTTATCAATTCCCCCTGTGTCCCTTCTCGCGAAAGGTGCGCCTGCTGCTGGGCGAGAAGGGGGTCGGCTACGAACTGGTGCGCGAATCGCCCTGGGATCGCCGCGACGAGTTCATGGACATGAACCCCGCCGGCCAGACTCCGGTGATGGTCGACGCGTCGCGCGGCGTGGCGCCGCTGATCGATTCGATGGCGATCTGCGAATTCTTCGAGGAAACCGTCGAGAAGGCGGCGATGATCAACGGCACCGCGACCAACCGCGCCGAGATCCGCCGGCTGGTCACGTGGTTCGACACGCATTTCTACCGCGACGTCACCGGGCCGCTGCTCCACGAACGCATGGTCAAGCGCCTCGCGCACCGTACCGCGCCCGACGCGAAGGGCCTGCGCGAGGCGATGAAAGCCGCGGTCGGGCATCTCGATTATATGGATTACCTGCTCGATCACCGGAACTGGCTCGGCGGCGCGACGATGAGCCTCGCCGATCTGGCAGCGGCCGCGCAGATCTCCGTCACCGATTACCTCGGCGGAATCGACTGGAAGGGCCACGACCAGACCGCACGCTGGTATCGCGGGTTCAAGAGCCGCCCGAGCTTCCGCCCGCTGCTGTCCGAACGGATGGAACTGATCTCACCCCCGGCGCACTACGACAATGTCGATTTCTGAGGTGATCGCGTATCCGGACTTCGAGAAGGTCGACATCCGCGTTGGCACGATCGTCGAAGCGGAACCGTTTCCCGAAGCACGCAAACCCGCGATCAAGCTGCGGATCGATTTCGGCGACGAGATCGGCGTGAAGCGCTCGTCCGCGCAGATTACCGAGCATTATACGCCTGAGACTTTGGTCGGCCGCCAGGTCGCCGCGGTCGTCAACTTCCCGCCGCGCCAGATCGGCCCGATGATGTCCGAAGTCCTGACGCTCGGCTTCCCCGACGCGGACGGCAAGGTGGTGCTGATCTCGCCGACCGGACCGGTCCCGAACGGCGGGCGACTGTTCTGAACAATAATCCTCCCCCGCCGGGGGGAGGTGGCTGGCGCTTGCCAGTCGGGGGGGGGAGGAAAGCGAAACGGCTGTTCCGCGTCCTCCCCCTCCGTCACCTTCGGCGACACCTCCCCCTTGCAGGGGAGGATCAACCGAGGCCCAGCGCTTACTGGCGCAGGTCGTTCTGCGTGATCGGCACGATCTTCACCTCGACGCGACGGTTCGCTGCCCGTCCCGCATCGGTGTCGTTCGACGCGATCGGCTGCGTCTTGCCATAGCCGCGCGTACCGATGCGTGCCGCCTGCACGCCGTGACCCGACAGGTAATCCGCGACCGAGCGCGCACGACGCTCCGACAGCGTCTGGTTGTACGCGTCGCTGCCCGTCGAATCGGTATGCCCGTACACGTCGACATAGGTCTGGTTGTACTGCGACAGCGTGTCGGCAACCTGGTCGAGCGTCCGCTGGAACTGCGGCTGCACGTTGGCGCTGTCATACGCGAAGGTGATGCCCGACGGGATGTTGAGCACTAGGTCGTCACCCTGGCGGATCACCTGCACATCGGTGCCGGCAGTGCGCGCGCGCAGATCGCGCTCCTGCTTGTCCATGTACGCGCCGATGCCCGCACCCGCGAGACCACCGATGCCCGCGCCCAGCAGCTTCTCGGTCCGGTCATGCCGACCACCGACCACGTCGCCGAGCAGATAGCCGCCGAGCGCGCCGCCGATGCCGCCCAGCGCGGTCTTGGAAATCGTCTGGCGACCGGTCTCCGGATCGGTGGTGCAGCCGCTGGTGGCGATCAATGCTGCGATTGCAGCGCCTGCGAACATCTTGGTTTTCATAGATAATCTCCCTGAGACATGACGAATGACGGCTTCGTGCCCGATACGCCCGATAACCCGGTGTCGCGACGATTGTTCCGCCTGCGCACTGAACCGAGCCTGACCATCTTCGCGGTCCGATGTCGAGTATGCGCAAGCCAGTACGTAAGGACGGTTGTGCGACGGGCCGTTGTCCTGCAAAGAGCGCCTGAGCCAATGGCACCGCTTCCCCCCTTCCCCTGGATCGACGTCGCGATCATCCTCGCGCTCGTCGCGTTGAACGGCGTGTTCGCGATGAGCGAACTCGCGATCGTCTCCGCGCGGAAAGCGCGGCTCGAGGCAATGGCGCGCTCGGGCAAGAAGGGCGCGCGTGCCGCCCTCGTGCTCGCCGCCGACCCAGGCAAGTTCCTCTCGACCGTCCAGATCGGCATCACGCTGATCGGCATCCTCGCGGGTGCCTATTCGGGCTCGAGCCTGGGCATGCCGACCGCCGCGCGGTTGCAGGCCTGGGGGTTGTCCGCGTCGACCGCGGAGACCGCAGGGTTCGCGATCGTCATCGGCCTGACGACCTACGCGTCGCTGATCATCGGCGAGCTCGTGCCGAAACAGTTCGCGTTGCGCGCGCCCGAGGCGATCGCGTCGTTCATGGCACCCGTCATGCGCTGGCTCGCGATCGGCACCGCGCCGATCGTCTTGGTGCTCGATTCGACGAGTGCGCTGATCTTCCGCGCGCTTCGGCTCAACCGCGAATCGGAAGAGCACGTCACCGCCGAAGAACTCCACATGATCGTCGCCGAGGCGTCGAAGTCGGGGATCATCGAGGAGCATGAGCGCTCGATCATCTCGGGCGTCGTCCGCCTCGCGGATCGCCCGGTGCGCGAAGTGATGACGCCGCGCACCGAGATCGACTGGCTCGACTGCGATTGGGGCCCCGACGAGATCCGCGAGACGCTGCTCGCATCGCAGCACACCCGCCTGCCGGTCGGCGAAGGCTCGATCGACGCGGTCAAGGGCGTCGTCCAGGCGCGCGACATCGCCGCGGCGCTGTTCCGCGGCGAGCCGATCGACCTGCGCGCGCTGATGCGCAAAGCGCCCGTCGTGATCGACCAGATCGACGCGATGGACGCGCTGCTCGCGCTCCGTGAGGCCGAAGTGCCGATGGCGCTGATCCACGACGAATACGGCCATTTCGAAGGCATCGTCACGCCCGCCGACCTGCTCGCGGCGATCGCCGGCGAGTTCAAGTCGGACTCGGATCCCGACGACGCGCCTTCGGTTGTGGTCCGCGACGACGGTTCATTGCTGGTGGCAGGCACGATGGCGGCGGACTCGCTCGCCGACCGGCTCGGTATCGACCTGCCCGAGGACCGCGACTACGCGACCGTCGCCGGCCTCGCGCTGTCGGTGTTCCGTCACCTTCCCGGCGAGGGCGAAAGCTTCGTCGAACAGGGCTGGAAGTTCGAGATCGTCGACCTCGACGGTCGCCGCATCGACAAGTTGTTGGTGAGCCAGACCTGACCTGTTGGCGCGCCCGAACGCCGTCGGCGGGCCGCGGCGTCTGCGCGATCGAACCTTGAGCACCGGCATGGCAGGGCCGTCGGCAACCAAGCGGGCGCCAGTGATGGTGTACCGTCTCGCGATCCTCGTCGCGGTGGCGATCGCGACGCGGCTGATCACGCTCGGCAATCCGATCCTGTATACCGACGAGGAATTCTACTTCGCCGCGGGCCGCGCGATGATCGACGGCGCGCTGCCGTTCGTCGACATCTGGGACCGCAAGCCGATCGGCGTATTCCTGCTCTACGCGGTACCGGGCGCGCTGCCCTTTGCCGCGGGGATCTGGCTGTACCAGGCGATGGCGCTCGCCTGCGCCGCCGCCACCGCGGTGATCGTCGCGCGGCTCGCCGATGTCGCGGGCTGGACTCGCGGCGGGACGCTCGCGGGGATCGCCTATCTCGTCTGGATCACGATCGCCGGGGGGCAGGGCGGGCAGACCCCGGTCTTCTACAATCTGGCGATGGCGCTTGCCGTCTGGCTGATCGTCGATCGGCGCGGCGCCATGTTCTGGCGCGGGGCGGTCGCCATGCTGCTGGTCGGACTGGCGATCCAGATCAAATACACCGTTGCGCTCGAGGGGATGTATTTCGGGCTCTGGCTGATGTTCGACGATTGGCGGCGTACGCGAGAGACCCCCGTGCCGAAGATTGGGGCACGAAAGATCGGTGCCGTTCTCGGTCGCGGCGCAGTGCTCGCAGGTCTGGCGGTGCTGCCGACGATCGTCGCCGTCGCCGTCTATGCGCATCTCGGCGCGCTGGCCGCCTTCACCTTCGCGAACTTCGCATCGATCTTCGCCCGAAAGGCGGATCCGATCGCGGCCGAGCTGGCCAATCTCGCCAAAGCCGCCGCGATCCTGCTCCCGTTGCTGGCGATGGCGGCGGCAGGGCTGGCGACGGCGAAATCCCCGAAATCGCCTGCCGAGCGCCTCGCCGGATCGCGCGTTTTCCTGACCGGATGGCTGCTCGCCGCGCTGCTGGCGTTCGCGCTGCTGCCGCCGTGGACCGATCATTATACGTTGCCGGTGATGCTGCCCGCGTCGGTGATCGCGGCGGGGCTGCTCGCCCACCCGCGCGGGCGCGTCGTCGGGATCGTGCTCATCCTGCTCGCCGCGGTGGCGGGGCAGGCGTCCTTGGTGATCGATCGCCAGCGCCGCGGCACGCCCGCCCAGTTCGCCGCGCTCGTCCGCGCAGTCGGTCGCGGACCCGGCTGCCTCTACGTCTATTCGTCGTCGAGCATGATGTATCCCGCGACGGGGCGATGCGCGGTCTCGCGCTACGTCTTCCCCAGCCACCTGACGCGCACGCGCGAAACCGGCGCGATCGGCGTGGATCAGGGTGCGGAACTTGCCCGGATCTTCACCCGCGCGCCCGAGATCGTCGTGATGGGGCCGGCTTATGACGGCGAACGACCCGATATCCGCGCGGCCGCGGTTGCGCGTCTCGCGCGCGACTATCGATTGGCCGCGCAGATGCCGCTCGGGCGCAAGCGGGTCGCGGTCTATCGGCGTCGCATGCCGTCGACGCCCGGATACCGCCTACGCTTCGACTGAGGTGCGCGCGCCTGGTGTGGCGGCGCGATCAGAGCTTGCCGAACTTCGCCTCGAACCCGGCCTTGTCGCCCGCAGCCAGCAGGCGCGCCTGTTCGATCCACCGATCACGGCCCATGCGGCCGGTGAAGTTGCCGAGCTGGGCGTCGATCGACTGCGCCTCGCTCTCGGTCAACGCCGCCATCTGGTCGATCGTGGACACGCCGAGTTCGCCGAGCCGCGCCGCGACCTTGGGGCCGAGGCCCTTCAGCTGCGTCACCGGATCGCCGCCATAGGACTGGGCCGGGTCCGGTGCGCGCGTCTCGACCGGAGCGTCTTCGACCGGCAGCACCGCCGCGGGCACGGGTTCCACCGCCGGGTTCTCGTCCAACGGGGGCGGGGCGGGGATTGGGTCGGCGGCTGGACGGTCGGCCGTCTTCGGCAGCTCGTCGGCGCGCGCGACCGGGTTCGGCTCGGGGGCGCGACGTGCTGGCGACGCCGGTTCGGGCGGCGCGGCAACGCGAACGGGCTCAACCGGCTGCGCCTGCTTCTGCGTCTGCGTTTGGGAGGGTTCGGCGTCGCGCGCTTCGACCGTAGGTTTCGCCGAGACGGGCTCGGGGGGAACGCCCGCCTCTTCGGCGTTGGCGATCACGTCGTGTGCGGCCTTGGTGCGGCTGCGCTTGGCGCGGATGCCCCAGATCAGCCCGATCACCACGAGGATCGCCACCACGGCGATGATCGTGAAGTGGATCGCGGTCAGCGTGGCGATGCCATCGGGCAACAGGCTCAGGCCCGAGGCGGAGGTCGCGGAAGTTTCGTTCATTCCCATACCGTAGCGATGCGAGCGAAGGGCGGCGAGACCTAATTAGCTAGGCAGTCCTGTCGTCCGATCCTCCCCCGCAAGGGGGAGGTGTCGCCGAAGGTGACGGAGGGGGAGGATACGGAACCTTGGTTTCGCCTTCCTCCCCCTCCGTCTGGCAATTGCCAGCCACCTCCCCCTGGCGGGGGAGGATCAGGCGCGCATTACCCGCGCGCGATCTCGCGCCAGCCGATGTCGCGGCGGTAGAAGCCTTCCGCGAAATCGATCGCCTCGACCGCGCGGTAGGCGTTGGCCTGCGCCGTCGCGACGTCGTCGCCGGTCGCGGTTACCGCCAGTACGCGCCCGCCCGATGCGACCAGCCCGCCATCTTCCAGCCGGGTGCCTGCATGGAACACCGTACCGCCTGCGGCCCGCGCGGAATCCAGCCCTACGATCGCGCCGCCAGCCTTGGGAGTCCCCGGATACCCTTCTGCCGCCATCACCACCGTCAGGGCGGTCTCGTCGCTGAACTGCGCCGCCGGCATCTCGCCGAGCCGTCCTTCTGCGGTCGCCAGCATCGTCGCGAGCAGGTCGCCCTGGAAGCGCATCATCAGCACCTGCGTCTCGGGATCGCCGAACCGCGCGTTATATTCGATAAGCTTCGGCCCCTGCGGCGTCAGCATCAGCCCTGCGTACAGCACGCCGGAGAACGGCATGCCTTCCGCGGCCATCGCCGCCACCGTCGGCGCGACGATCTCGTCGATCGCGCGCTTCTCCAGCGCGGGTGTCAGCACGAGCGCCGGGCTGTACGCGCCCATTCCACCGGTGTTCGGGCCGGTATCGCCCTCGCCGACGCGCTTGTGATCCTGCGCGGAGCCGAACGGCATCAGCGACTCGCCGTCGGTCAGCACGAAGAGGCTCGCCTCCTCGCCTTCGAGGAATTCCTCGATCACCGCCTCGGCTTCCCCGTCGGCGAACAGCGCATCCAGCGCGGCATCGGCTTCGGCCGTGCTGAACGCGATGACCACGCCCTTCCCCGCAGCCAAGCCGTCCGCCTTGATGACGACCGGCAGCGAGAAAGTGCGGGCGAGCGCGATATCCGCCTCTTCGCGGGTCTTCACGCGGACATAGCCCGCGGTTGGAATGCCGGCGCGAAGGCACAGATCCTTGGTAAAGCCCTTCGACCCCTCCAGCTGCGCCGCCGCCTTCGAAGGCCCGAACACCGGAACGTCCGCCGCGCGCAGCGTGTCCGCGAGGCCGTCGACCAGCGGCGCCTCCGGCCCGATCACGACCAGCCCGACCTCATGCTCGCGCACGAACGCGACGACTGCGCTATGATCCGTCGCATCGAGCGGCACGAGCGTCGCAACGCGCGCGATCCCGGGGTTGCCCGGCGCGGCATACAGCGTATCGAGGCCGCGAGATTGCACCAGCTTCCACGCGAGCGCATGTTCGCGCCCCCCCGAGCCCAGCAGCAGGACGTTCATGCCCGATCCCTTTTCCGATGAATTGTCCAGCGACATGGGGCGGCTGGTAGCCGAGCCAGTCGCCGGCGACAACGCACTCGCCATGTCGGTCGGCGAACTCGCGTTCAAGCTGAAGCGGATGGTCGAAGGCGAATTCGGCCATGTCCGCCTGCGCGGCGAAATCTCGGGCTGGAAACGCGTCGCCTCCGGGCATTGCTACATGTCGTTGAAGGACGACCAGGCGGTGATCGACGGCGTCATCTGGAAGGGCAATGCGTCGAGCCTTGCCTTCGTGCCGCAGGACGGCATCGAGGTGATCGCCACCGGCAAGCTCACCACCTATCCCGGCCGCTCGAAATACCAGATCGTGATCGAGCGGATGGAACTGGCGGGTGCCGGCGCGCTGATGGCGCTGCTTGATAAGCTGAAGGCGAAGCTCGCGGGCGAGGGGCTGTTCGACGGCACGCGGAAGAAGCGCCTGCCGTTCATGCCGAAGGTGATCGGCGTCGTCACTTCGGGCACCGGCGCGGTGATCCGCGACATCCTTCACCGCCTCGAGGATCGCTGCCCGACGCACGTCATCGTCTGGCCGGTGAAGGTGCAGGGCGAGGGCTCCGCCGCCGAGATCGCCGCCGCGGTCCGCGGGTTCGACGCGATTCAGCCCGGCGGCCCGGTGCCGCGCCCCGACCTCGTGATCGTCGCGCGCGGCGGTGGCTCGGTCGAGGATCTGTGGTCGTTCAATGAGGAGGTCGTCGTCCGCGCGGTCGCGGCCTGCACGATCCCGATCATCTCCGCGGTGGGGCATGAGACCGACACCACCTTGTGCGATTTCGCCGCCGATCTGCGCGCGCCGACGCCGACCGCCGCGGCCGAGATCGCCGTGCCGGTGCTCGCCGACCTGCGGCTGACGATCGACAGTCACCGCAACCGCACCGAGCGCTGTGCGCGCCGTCATGTCGAGCGTGGGCGCGAGCGGCTCGACGCACTGGCGCGGTTGCTGCCGAAGCGCGACCAGTTGCTCGGGCCGCAACGCCAGCGCGCGGACGACTTCGGCCAGCGGCTCGACCGCGGCCTCGAACGTCGCCTGACCCTCGCGCGCGGCAGTCTCGATCGTTCGGGGGCGGCACTCCGTCCCGCCACGCTGGAGCGCAAACTCGAAGCGAAACGCGCACAGCTCGACGCAACCTGGCGCCTCGTCCAGTCGCTCAACCCCGACGCGATCCTCGACCGCGGCTATGCGCGCGTCACCGCCCGCCCCGGCGGTGAGACGCTCGCGTCCGCCACGTCGGCGCGCGACGCGGGGACGCTCACGCTCCATTTCCGCGACGGCGTGGTGGACGCGGTGACGGACACTGGCCTTGAGCGTCCCGCCGCCAAAACCTATGCTGCCCCCAAGGCAAAGCCCGCGCCCGACGCGGCGCCGCGCCAGCCGACCCTGCTGTAAAAGAAGACCCGCCATGCTGATGTCCAACTCCGACCGCGCCGCGCGCCTGCACTATATGGCCAACGGTTTCCGCGTGCTCAGCCCCGGCGACCACGTCGCCTGCGCCGCGACCGGTCACCGCATCGCGCTCGAGGATCTGCGCTACTGGAGCGTCGCGCGCCAGGAAGCCTACGCCACCGCCGCCGCCGCCAGCGAAGCGATGGCGCCACGATGATCCGCGCGGCGGCGCTCGTCTTGCTGGCAGCAACGACCGCGACCGCGCAGCAAGCGCCGCCCCCAAGTGCCGCGAACCCGTCCACATTCCGCTGGACCGGCACGCTCAGCCAGGGCGGGCTGATCCTCGGCACCGCCCCCGCCGGCGCGCGCACCGTCACGCTGAACGGCAAGCCGATCACGTTGGCCCCAGACGGCCGCTTCGTCGCCGGCTTCGATCGCGATGCGGGGCCACAAGCGTCACTCACGGCAACCTTGGCCGACGGTCGCATCGTTACGCAAAGTCTCACGATCGCGCCCAGAGCCTGGCGGATCGAGCGGCTCGACACGCTCCCCAAATTCCCTGCACCGGACCCCGTGTTCGCCAAGCTCCGCCCACCCGAACTCGCCCAGATCGTCGCCGCCCGCGCCCGCACTACCGACGCCCAGGGCTGGCGGCAGTCCTTCGTCTGGCCAGCGACCGGCCGCATCTCGGGCCTGTTCGGATCGCAGCGCGTCTACAAGGGCGAACCCGGCAGCTATCATTCAGGCACCGACGTCGCGATCCCGACCGGCACGATCGTCACCGCGCCCGCCGACGGCGTCGTGATCCTCGCCGCCGATCACCCCTTCACGCTGGAGGGCAATCTGCTGATGCTCGACCACGGCATGGGCCTCAACAGCGCGTTCCTGCACCTGTCGCGGATCAACGTGAAGCCCGGTGACCATGTCCGCCAGGGCCAGCCGATCGGCGCCTCCGGCATGACCGGCCGCGCCACCGGTGCGCACCTCCACTGGGCGCTACGCTGGAACGACGCCAAGCTCGACCCGATGCTGGTAACGGGGCCGATGCTGGTGACAGGTCCGATGCGCCCTTAGTTCTGGCGTTTGGCCTTCACGCCGGGTTGCGCGCCGACGCTCAAGCGGAAGCTGCCGAGCGCGGCGCGCTTGATGATCACCTTGTCGTTCGCGCGTGGGCGGCGGGCGATGATATTGTCGTCGGTCTGCGTCCAGCGCGCGCCATCCGCCATGACGAAGCTCCAATGCCCCGCGCCATCGACCGCAGCGCTCGTCAGCGTCGTTTCGATCTGCGGCAAATCGTCGCTGCCGAACAGGCCGAGGTTCGGAAGGCTGATCCCGAACAGGTTTCGTTTCGTCTCGCGGACCTGTTGCTGGTCGACCACGACGACCGCCTGGCTGCGCTCGGCGACGTCCAGCGCGGCGACCGATGCGTCGAAGCATTTCAGTCGCGCGGCGGATTCTGCAATCGCGCGACACTGCGTTACCGCCACCAACAGCGGCGCGCGCTCGGTCTTGCGCGGCTTTGCCCCCGCCGTTGCCGGTCCAGCCGACGTGACCAACAGTCCCGATGCCACCACAATCGCCGCGATCCGCATATCTACTCATCCCCTTGCCTGCCCCGGAATAGGCCGGCGCGGGGAGGGCGGCAAGGACGCGCCGACGCTCCCGCTGTCGCACGCAAATGCAGCATCGGGGCGGGTTGTTGCTATTTGGTGACATCCGCCGCGCAATGCGACGCATCCAGGCCCATTTGTAACTTTCTTTTGGACAACAGGGTCCGGTCTTGCGACATCGCGCGCAGCGGCGACCACGCGGTCGCACAATGGATCGTATCGGGCGGAAACATTCGCCGATTCAAAAGGGATCAAGATAACCATGCGCAACCACATGTTCCGCGACTGCCTGATGGCGTCGACAATGATCGCAGGCGCGATCGTCGCTCTGCCAGCTTTCGCGCAGACCACGCCGGCACCGGCTCCCGCGCCGCAGGGCACGACCAGCGACGACGGTGCCGCCGCGACGACCCCGGCAGTCTCCAACACGCCGAGCCAGGACCCCGCCGCTGCGGGTACGGCCCAGGGTGGCGACATCGTCGTGACCGGTTCGCGCATCTCCAACCCGAACCTGACCTCGGCGAGCCCGATCACCGTCGTCAACGCAGCAGACATCAAGCTGCGCGGCGCGACGCGTATCGAAGACGTGCTGAACAGCCTGCCGTCGGCCTTCGCGTCGCAGACCTCGTCGGTGTCGAACGGTTCGACCGGCACCGCGACGATCAACCTTCGCAACCTCGGTGAATCGCGCACGCTGGTGCTGGTCAATGGCCGCCGCCTGATGCCGGGCAACCCGTCGTCGAGCAGCACGGCCAGCGCAGCGGCCGACGTCAACATGATCCCGACGTCGTTGCTCAAGCGCGTCGACGTGCTGACCGGCGGCGCTGGTACGGTCTATGGTTCGGACGCAATCGCCGGCGTCGTCAACTTCGTGCTCGATACCGATTACGAGGGTTTCAGCATCGATACCTCGGGCGGCATCTACAACCACAATAACGACAGCGCGCGTTTCAAGGCGCTGAACACCGCACGCGGCTATCCGGCGCCGACCGGCCAGTCGTTCGACGGTACGCAGTTCGATATCAACTTCAAGGTCGGCGCGGGTACCAGCGACGGTCGCGGCCATGTCGTCGGCTACGGCGGCTACCGCAAGATCGGTGCGATCCTGCAGGGTTCGCGCGACTACAGCTCGTGCGGTTTCAATACCCCGGGCGCCGGTGGCAACGACTATGTCTGCGGCGGTTCGACCACGGCAGCGCCAGCGAACTTCTCGCTCGGCGATTCAGTCGTCAACGGCGCAGCAAGCGGCCTGCAGCAGCAGTACACGCTGAACGGCGCAGGTGCGCTGACCCCCGGTCGTACGCTCTACAACGCCAACCCGCTGAACTATTACCAGCGTCCCGATACGCGTTACACCGCGGGCTTCCTGGCCAACTACGAAGTCAGCAGTGCGTTCAAGCCGTATGCCGAGTTCATGTTCATGGACGATCGCTCGGTTGCGCAGATCGCCCCGTCGGGTGACTTCAGCAACACTGACACCCTGAACAGCAACAACCCGTTCCTGTCGGCGGCGCAGCAGGCGACCTTCTTCCGCAACACGAACCTCAAGCGGGATGCCAACGGCAACGTCATCAACCTGACCAACCCCGACGGCACGCAGTATCAGCAGGCGAACGTCACGATCGGTCGTCGCAACGTCGAAGGCGGCGGTCGCCAGGCGGATCTCCGTCACACGCAGTACCGTTACGTCCTCGGCGCCCGCGGCGACATCGACAAGGGCATCTCGTACGAGGCGTACGGCCAGTTCGGCAGCACCGTGTTCAACCAGGTGTATCGCAACGAATTCTCGATCGCGCGGACCACGCGTGCGCTCGATGCGATCACCGACACGCGTCCCGGCTCGGCGACGCTCGGTCAGGCGGTCTGCCGCTCGGTCGTCGACGGTACCGATCCGAGCTGCGTCCCGCTGAACATCTTCGGCGCGGCAGGGATCACGCCGGCGGCACTGGGCTACGTCCAGACCCCTGGTTTCCAGTCGGGCGAGAACAAGGAAAAGGTCGTCAACGCGTCGATGACCTTCCGGGGTGGTGAGTACGGCGTCCAGTCGCCGTACGCGAGCGAGGGCATCGCGCTGAACGTCGGTGGCGAGTACCGCAAGGAGTCGCTGAGCCTCGAAGTCGACAACGGCTTCCTGAGCGGCGATCTCGCCGGCCAGGGCGGCGCGACGTTGCCGATCCGTGGCAGCTACGACGTCAAGGAAGCGTTCAGCGAACTCATCGTCCCGCTCGTCAGCGGTCGCCCGTTCTTCAACGAACTGACCGTCAGCGGCGGCTACCGCTATGCGAGCTACAGCACCGCAGGGTCGGCAAGCTCGTACAAGGGTGAACTGGTCTGGGCGCCGATCTCGGACATCCGCTTCCGTGGCGGCTACAATCGTGCGGTTCGTGCGCCGAACACGCAGGAATTGTTTGCCCAGCAGTCGGTCCAGATCGACGGTGCGACCGATCCTTGCGCAGGTCTGGCCGTCAACGGTCTGGTCAACGGCAACACGGCGGCACAGTGCGCCCGTGCAGGTGTCCCTGCAAACCGCTTCGGTCTGGTCCAGGACAACCCTTCGGAGCAGTATAACGGCCTGGTCGGTGGCAACCCGAACCTGAAGCCCGAAAAGGCCGACACGGTCACCATCGGCGCCATCCTGCGTCCGTCGTTCCTGCCGGGCTTCAACCTGTCGGTCGATGGCTTCCGGATCAAGCTGAACGATCGCATCGGTACCATCGGTGCCGACACGATCATCGCACAGTGCATCGCGACGGGTCAGCAGAGCTTCTGCGGGGCGATCAACCGCGACGCCAACGGCACGCTGTTCCAGGGCACGAACGGGTTCATCGTCGATACCAACGTCAACGCCGGTTCGCTGTTGACGCAGGGCATCGAGACGTCGGCTGGCTACACGTTCCGTTCGGACAGCATCGGCACGATCGGGCTCTCGTTCAACGGCACGTATGTCGACAAGTTCACCTCCGACAAGGCTGGGGCGAAGTTCGATTGCGCAGGTCTGTTCGGCGCACAGTGCGGCTATCCGATGTCCAAGTGGCGTCACCAGGCGCGCATCTCGCTGAACACCCCGAACGGCATCGGCTTCTCGGGTAACTGGCGTTACCTGTCGGCGACGAAGTTCGAGCGCACCAGCAGCGATTCCGATCTCAGCGGTCCGTTCTTCGTCCGTGATGCCCGCGTGAAGGCGCAGAGCTACTTCGATCTCGCCGCAACGGTGCGTGTCGAGGACAAGTTCACCTTCCGCATGGGTGCCAACAACGTGTTCGACAAGACGCCGCCGATCCTCAGCGCGACGGCATCGCCGATCGGTTCGTTCGGTAACGGCAACACCTATCCCGGCATCTACGACGCTGTCGGTCGCTACCTGTTCGTCGGTCTGACCATCGACATGTAAACGATCCTTCGGGACCAAGAAAAAAGGGCGGCAGATCATCGATCTGCCGCCCCTTTTTTTTGTCGTTCGAAGGCGGCTCAGGCGACCTGGAGCACGAGCTTGCCATCGCCCTCGTCGATCTTGACGGTCGCGCCGTCCTTCACCTCGCCGCGCAGGATCATGTCGGCGAGCGGGTCCTGCAGATAGCGCTGGACCGCACGCTTCAACGGCCGTGCGCCGTACACTGGATCATAGCCGACGCGGCCGAGCCACGCTCTCGCGGCGTCCGTCAGGTCGAGGACGATCTTGCGGTCGGCGAGCAGCTTGTCGACGCGGGATACCTGGATGTCGACGATCGGCGCCATGTGCGACTGGCCGAGGCGGTGGAACAGGATCACCTCGTCGAGCCGGTTGAGGAATTCGGGCCGGAAGTGCGACCGGACGATCTCCATCACCTGCGGCTCGACCGACGAGACGTCGTCGCCCTCCGCCATGTTCGCCAGATACTGGCTGCCGAGGTTCGACGTCAGGATGATCAGCGTGTTGCTGAAATCCACCGTGCGCCCCTGGCCATCGGTCAGCCGGCCGTCGTCGAGCACCTGCAACAGCACGTTGAACACGTCGCCGTGTGCCTTCTCGACCTCGTCGAACAGGATGACCTGGTACGGACGCCGCCGCACCGCCTCGGTCAGCACGCCGCCCTCCTCATAGCCGACATAGCCCGGAGGCGCGCCGATCAGCCGCGCGACCGCGTGCTTCTCCATGAACTCGCTCATGTCGATGCGGACCATCGCCGACGGATCGTCGAACAGGAACTCCGCCAGCGCCTTGGTCAGCTCGGTCTTGCCGACGCCGGTCGGTCCGAGGAACAGGAACGAGCCGAGTGGCCGGTTGGGATCCTGCAATCCGGCGCGAGCCCGCCGGACCGCGGTCGAGACGGCCTTCACCGCGTGCGCCTGGCCGATCACGCGCTTGCCGATCGTCGCTTCCATGGCCAGCAGCTTGTCGCGCTCGCCCTGCAGCATCCGCTCGACAGGGATGCCGGTCCAGCGACTGACCACGCCGGCGATGTCGTCGGCGGTGACCTCCTCGCGCAGCATTGCGCCCTTGGTCGCCCCTGCCGCCTCGTCGAGCTGGCGCTGCAACCCCGGAATCGTCCCGTAGGAAAGCTCGCCTGCCTTCGCCAAGTCACCTGAGCGCTGCGCCTGTTCCAGCTCCAGCCGGGCGGCATCGAGCTGTTCCTTGACCCGCGCCTCGGCATTAATTTTGTCCTTCTCGCCCTTCCAGCGCGCCGTCAGCTCAGCGGATTGCTCCTCCAGGTTGACGAGTTCGCCCTCCAGCGTGTCGAGCCGGTCGACCGAGGCGTCGTCGGTCTCGCGTTTCAACGCCTCGCGTTCGATCTTGAGCTGGATGATCCGCCGGTCGAGATTCTCGATTGCCTCGGGCTTCGACTCGACCTCCATGCGGATTCGAGACGCCGCCTCGTCCATCAGGTCGATCGCCTTGTCGGGGAGGAAGCGATCGGTGATGTAGCGGTTCGACAGCGTCGAGGCGGCGACGATCGCGCCGTCGGTGATCCGCACGCCGTGATGAAGTTCGTACTTCTCCTTCAGCCCGCGCAGGATCGAGATCGTGTCCTCGACGGTCGGTTCGCCGACCATGACGGGCTGGAACCGCCGCTGCAACGCCGGGTCCTTCTCGATGTATTTCCGATATTCGTCGAGCGTGGTCGCGCCGACGCAGTGCAGTTCGCCACGGGCCAGCGCCGGCTTGAGCAGATTGCCGGCATCCATCGCGCCCTCGGATTTCCCCGCGCCGATCAGCTGGTGCATCTCGTCGATGAACAGGATGATGTCGCCCTCGGCGGCCTTCACCTCGTCGAGCACGCCCTTCAGCCGCTCCTCGAACTCGCCGCGATATTTGGCACCCGCGATCAGCGAGCCGAGGTCGAGCGACATCAGCCGGCGGTCCTTCAGCGTATCGGGTACGTCGCCATTGGCGATGCGCAGCGCCAGCCCTTCTGCGATTGCAGTCTTGCCGACGCCGGGTTCGCCGATCAGCGCGGGATTGTTCTTGGTCCGGCGCGCGAGGATTTGGATCGTGCGACGGATCTCCTCGTCGCGGCCGATGACCGGGTCGAGCTTGCCGTCGCGTGCTGCCTGCGTCAGGTCGCGCGCAAACTTCTTGAGTGCATCATAGCGATCCTCGGCGCCCGCGGTGTCGGCGGTGCGGCCCTGACGCAGACCGTTGATCGCGGTGTTCAGCCCCTCGGGCGTCACGCCGCCGGCCTTCAAGGCCTTGCCCGCCGCGGTGTTGAGCGACAGCGCGAGTGCGACCAGCAGCCGCTCGACGGTGACGAAGCTGTCGCCTACCTTGCTCGCGATCTGCTCGGCTTGGTCGAGCACGCGCACCGCGTCATTGTCGATTCCGGGCGTGGTCTGCGCGCCCGAGCCCGACACGACCGGGATCTTCGCCAGCGCGAGATCGGTTTCCGACGTCGCGCGCTTGGCGTCGCCGCCCGCTGCCGCGATCAGCCCGGCGGCCATGCCCTGCTCGTCTTCCAGCAGCGCCTTCAACAGATGCTCGGGGGCGATCCGCTGGTGGTTCATGCGGATCGCGACGGTCTGCGCGGATTGCAGGAAGCCCTTCGCGCGGTCGGTGAATTTGTCGATGTTCATGACGAATTCCTGTGGGAAGTTTCGGTGTTCGCCGAAAGATGGTGTTGTATTTGGGCAACACAAGAGGCGGGCGCAGGTCGGATGCTAGGGCTCGCGCGGCACGACTGGAATAGCGTTTATTGTCGGTATCGAAGCGCCGCCGTCATCGCTATGTTCAGGTTCGCATGCTATATATCGCGCGTGACAACAGCGATTCCCCATACCTACGCCATCGGCATCGAGCCGGCCGACATCGACTTCATGGGTCACGTCAACAACGCGAACTATCTGAAGTGGGTACAGGCCGCGGTGATCGACCATTGGCAGCGCCTCGCGCCCGCCGAGGCGGTGGCGGGGCACCTCTGGGTCGCGCTCAAGCACGAGATCACGTACCGCAAACCCGCGTTTCTCGACGACGACGTGATCGCGACCGTGCTGCTGGAGAAGGTCCAAGGCGCGCGCGCGTTCTACGAGACGATCATCAAACGCGGCGAGGACGTGCTCGCCGAGGTGAAGTCGAGCTGGTGCTGCCTGGATGCGGAGACGCTCCGGCCGTCGCGGCTAGCGAACAGCGTCGTCGAGCATTTCTTTCCGAAGGACCCGGCGGCCGCCTAGTTCGTCATTCCCGCGGAGGCGGGAACCCATATTGGCTGACATTTGCGATCGTCAGGACAGTCCGAGGGTATGGATCCCCGCCTGCGCGGGGATGACGGATTTAGGGATGCGGAGGTTAAACCACCTCGTACGGCACCGCGCCGCGCCGGTCTGGATCTACCCGTATCCTACTCGCCGCCGGCGGAAACGCCCTTTGGTCGCAGTCCGTCCGCAAGCAAACGCGACACGAAGACCCGATCGGCGTCGCGATCCCTCCGGTCCCCAGCGCATCCGCATAAATGAACTCCGACGCATTCGCCTCCTCGCACCCCAGCGCCACCGCATAGCGCCGCGCCGGTCGCGTGTACGTTTCGGACGGCTTCACCAGCCCCTTCGCCATCGAGACATAGCGGATGCCGTCGGTCGTCTCGATCAGCTGCGTCAGGATGCGGTCGGGGATCGCCACTGCTTCGTGGACGATCCACAACGGACACGCCCCTCCGAACCGCGCGAACTGCAATCGCGTGGCGGAGTGACGTTTCGTGATGTTCCCCGCCATGTCGACCCGGCAGAAGAAGAACGGAATGCCGAGCGCCCCCGGTCGCTGCAACGTCGAGAGCCGGTGACACGTCTGCTCGAAACTCGTCCCGAAGATCCGCCGCAACCGATCGATGTCGTGGCGGACGCTCCGAGCCTCGGTGCGGAAGCGCGTATAGGGCATGACGATCGCCCCGGCCGCGTAATTGGTCAGCCCCGCGGTCAGCAGCGCGCGCGCCGTCTCGGACGCCATTTCCGACGCCGCGACGATGCCACCGATGACGTCGCCGAACTCGTGCCGCGCGACCTGGTGCGCGAGCGAGAACAGGGTCGTCTCGCCGGGCTGCGATCCATCGAGCCGCAGAGTCGCGCCGTCATAGTCGCGCAACGGTGCGGCGAGCGCGCCCGAGATCGCGACCGACACGCCGCGCGCGGCAAGCCGAGCCTCTAGCGCCGCGATCCGATCCGCGCCCAGCGTCTCGCCGATCTCCTCCGCCCGCCGATCGAGCGCATCGACATAATTGCCCGCCGCATGAAACCAGTCGCGCACGTCCTCCCACGGCAGCAACCCAGGCGCACCCGACCCCGCCACCAGCCGGTCGTCCAGCGCCCGCAACTGCTCCTGCGCGCGCCGATAGGCGTCGTGCATCGCGACGAGGCGCTGCGCCAGCAACGGCTGGTGCTTCACTGCGCGGCGCACCGCGGTCTCGTCGAGCGCAGGTGCCTCCACACTCGTATCCGACACCGCCTCCAGCGTCGCGATCAGCAACGCGGTATCGTCCGCCGCATCGATGCTCCCCCAATCCGCCGGAAACTCACGCGCGAGCGTGATCAGCACGCCCTCGGTCACCGGGCGGTCGCCATTCTCGATCTGCGAGAGATAGCTCACCGACAGCCCGATCCGCGCCGCCATCGCCGCTTGGCTGATGCCGAGGACGCGGCGCAGGTCGCGCAGGCGGTGTCCGACGAAGAGGCGACGTGCGGGAAGGGTCATGCCTCCACCTAGTTTGCAAACATGGTCCGTACAACTTTGCAACATTGCATTTGCGCGAAGCCTCCCGCTCTGTGAAGGCCAGCAACAGGACGGAGAGACGATGTCATCGACGATCGAAG
Organism: Sphingomonas sp. PP-F2F-G114-C0414; assembly: GCF_003688595.1. Lineage (GTDB taxonomy): Bacteria > Pseudomonadota > Alphaproteobacteria > Sphingomonadales > Sphingomonadaceae > Sphingomonas. Next base: position 468,815 of record NZ_RCWT01000011.1, on the reverse strand, counting down.
AGCTTGAACGCCGCCGCGAAGCCGCCAGAGTCGGCGGGGGCCTCAAGCGGATCGCAGCGCAGCACGCCAAGGGTAAGCTCACCGCGAGGGAGCGCCTTGACGTGCTGCTGGACGAGGGATCGTTCGAGGAGCTCGACATGTATGTCGAGCATAACTGCGTCGATTTCGGCATGCAGGACCAGATGATCCCCGGCGACGGCGTGGTCACCGGCTCGGGCACGATCAACGGCCGCCTCGTCTTCGTCTTCAGCCAGGACTTCACCGTGTTCGGCGGGTCGCTCAGCGAACGTCACGCGCAGAAGATCTGCAAGGTGATGGACAGTGCGATGAAGGTCGGCGCGCCGATCATCGGCCTGAACGACAGCGGCGGCGCGCGTATCCAAGAGGGCGTCGCCTCGCTCGGCGGCTATGCCGAGGTATTCCAGCGCAACGCGCTCGCATCCGGTGTCGTGCCGCAGCTCTCGCTGATCATGGGCCCGTGCGCGGGTGGCGCGGTCTACAGCCCCGCGATGACCGACTTCATCTTCATGGTGAAGGATTCGAGCTACATGTTCGTCACCGGCCCCGACGTGGTCAAGACGGTGACCAACGAGGTCGTGACGCAGGAGACGCTCGGCGGCGCGGTGACTCACACCACCAAGACGTCGGTCGCCGACAACGCGTTCGAGAATGATATCGAGGCCTTGTTGGCCGCGCGCGATTTCTTCGATTTCCTGCCCGCGTCGAACCGTGACGGCGTACCCGAGCGCCCGACCGCGGACGAATGGGACCGGATCGAGGACAGCCTCGACACGCTGATCCCGGCGTCGGCGAACCAGCCCTACGACATGCACGAGCTGATCCGGAAGACCGTCGACGAAGGCGATTTCTTCGAGACGCAGCCGGCGCATGCGGCGAACATCATCACCGGCTTCGGCCGCATCGAGGGCCGCACGGTCGGCTTCGTAGCAAACCAGCCGATGGTGCTCGCGGGCGTACTCGACATCAATTCGTCGAAGAAGGCCGCGCGGTTCGTGCGGTTCTGCGATGCATTCGAGATCCCGATCGTGACCTTCGTCGACGTTCCCGGCTTCCTGCCCGGTACCGCGCAGGAGCATAACGGCATCATCAAGCACGGCGCGAAACTCCTGTTCGCCTATGCCGAGGCGACCGTGCCGAAGATCACCGTCATCACGCGGAAAGCGTATGGCGGCGCGTACGACGTGATGGCGTCGAAGCACCTGCGCGGCGACCTCAACTATGCATGGCCGACCGCCGAGATCGCGGTGATGGGCGCGAAGGGCGCGGTCGAGATCATCTTCCGCGGCAAGACGCCGGAAGAGATCGCCGAGCGCACCGCGGAATACGAGGCGCGGTTCGCCAACCCGTTCGTCGCCGCGTCGAAGGGCTTCATCGACGAGGTGATCCAACCCCACTCGACGCGCCGCCGCATCGCGCTAGGCCTCCGGAAACTCCGCGGCAAGGCGCTGGAGAATCCGTGGAAGAAGCATGATAACATCCCGCTGTGAGCCATGCTTGTTCGGTGATGACAAGCGCATTATCATGTCATGCGAAGGAGTCGTGACATGCAGACCGAACGCGTGACGTTTCTGACTACCCCCGATCACAAGGCCGCGCTCGATGCGTTTGCCGCGAGCAACGGCATGTCCGTCGGCCATGTCGTGCGCGAGGCGACGACGCGCTATGTCATCGAGGGCGACATGAGCGAGGACGACCGCTTCAAGCTGCTGATCCACGAACTCGACGATGCGCTGCCGGCGATGCACGCCGCGCTCGATCAGGCGATCGAGGGGCAGCAGCGCTTGCGTGCTGACATCGATGCCAAGTTGCGCGACGCCGGCTTGTCCGAAGCGGAGTGTGTCGCATGAGCATGATCGGCGACGCGATGCGGACGATCGAGTCCGTTATCCTGCTCCGCAGCAAGGTGGAGCGATTGAACGAAGAACTGGCCGCGACGAATGCACAGGTGCGACGCGTGGTCGATTCAGTCATCCAGATCAACGGACGCTTGATCCGCCTGGAAGCGTTTGAAGAAGTGCGGTCAGGGGTACGACCTTTGCCAAGGATCGAACGATGATCGCTCTGCTGCTTGCACAGGCCGCGATTCCCGCCGTGGCGCCCGTCTGGAACCTCGCCGATCGCACCAACGCGGCGGGCGTGCGCAGCATCTCCGCATCGGTCACCGGCAATGATGGTCTCTCGCGGTTCGTGGTTAAATGCGACGTTGGCTCCGAGCCGATCGTGTCGATCCAGTTCATCCAGCCGCAGCCGCTCGGGTCGGGCGCGGACAAACCCGTCGCGGTGCGCTTCGATGGCGGGCCGGCGTTCACCTATAACTGGCAGTTTCCGGGAACGGGGACCTATGTCACTGATCCCGAAGCGATCACCAGACTGACGACGTTTCTCGTGAAGTCGAAGACGGTGCGCGTCGAGACGACCAACGGCGCGAACTTCGCGGTGCAGGCGAACTTCGTCGCGCCGACCAGCGATGCGATGATCCGGCAGGTGCTCGGCGTGTGCGGATACACGCTTGGCGTGGTTCCAACGCCACCGCCGCCACCGAAAGATGCGCAATGACATTGGGTCGCCTCAACCATGTCGGGGTCGCGACGCCGTCGATCGCGAAGTCGGTCGAGACGTATCGCCTGCTGCTCGGTGCGGCTGCGATCGGCGAGCCGTTCGACCTGCCCGCGCAGGGGGTGAAGGTGTGCTTCATCGATGCGCCGAACACGCAGATCGAGCTGATCGAGCCGTATGACGAGAGTTCGCCGATCGCGGGGTTCCTGCGCAAGAACCCGGCCGGGGGGCAGCATCATGTCTGTTTCGAAGTCGCCGACATCTCCGCGGCCGTCGCCGACTTGAAGGCGAAGGGTGCGACCGTGTTGGGCGAGCCGCGGATCGGCGCGCACGGCACGCCGATCGTGTTCGTGCACCCGAGGGACTTCGGCGGCATGCTGGTCGAGTTGATGGAGACGCCGGGCGATACCGGCGCGCACTAGGAGAGATCTGATGGCCGCGTACGAGCATATCCTGAGCGAACGGCGCGGCGACGTGCTGGTGCTGACGCTCAACCGGCCCGACCGGCTGAACGCCGCACCGCCGGCGATGTTCGAGGAACTGCGCGCGGCGCTGGGCGACCTGGATGGTGCGCGGGCGGTGCTGATTGCGGGCACGGGGCGTGCGTTCTGTTCGGGCGCGGACGTCGGCGGCGGGGCGCTCGGGTCGGACGATCCGGGCGAGGCGACGTTCGCGGCGCTGACGGGCAGCTATAATCCGACGATGGCGGCGATCGCCGATCTGTCGGTGCCGGTGGTGAGCGCAGTACGCGGGCCCGCGGCTGGGATCGGCTGCAGCCTCGCGCTCGCCGCCGATTTCTGCGTCGCGAGTGAGACCGCGTATTTCCTCCAGGCGTTCGTGAACATCGGACTGGTGCCCGACGGCGGCGCGTCGTGGATGCTGCCGCGGCTGATTGGCAAAGCTCGTGCGACCGAGATGATGATGCTCGGCGAGCGGGTGCCGGCGGCGAAGGCGCTTGACTGGGGGATGGTCCACAAGGTCGTCGCTGATGATGCGCTGGACGCGGAGGCGTTCGCGCTGGCCGAGCGGCTGGCGGCGATGCCGACGGTGGCGCTGGGGTTGATGCGCCGGGCGATCACCGCGGGGTACGAGACGGATTACGCGACCGCGATGCAGGCCGAGGCGGCGAACCAGCGTGAGGCGCGCGGGTCTACGGATTCGATGGAGGGCGGCCTCGCGTTCCTGACGAAGCGCAAGCCGGTGTTCACGGGCAAGTGATGCCTTCTGCTACTCGTTCCCCGGCGAAGGCCGGGGCCCAGGCTCGATGCGCAGCATCGAACGCGCTCCCGCGCGCGGTGTGTTTGAGGGGCTGGGCCCCGGCCTTCGCCGGGGAACCAGGTGCTAGGTAATGACTGACAAACCGAACCCAACCCTCGCCGATTGGCAGGCGCTCGCCGCCAAGGAAGTAAAGGGCGCCGACCTCACCTGGCCGACCCCCGAAGGCATCGACGTCAAACCGCTCTACACCGCGGAAGACGTCTCCACCGACCCCGGCCTCCCCGGTTTCGCCCCCTTCACCCGCGGCGTCCGCGCGTCGATGTACGCCGGTCGCCCGTGGACGATCCGCCAATATGCCGGCTTCTCCACCGCCGAAGCCTCGAACGCGTTCTACCGCCGCAACCTCGCCGCCGGCCAGAAAGGCCTGTCGGTAGCGTTCGATCTCGCCACGCACCGCGGCTATGATTCCGACCACCCCCGCGTCACCGGCGACGTCGGCAAAGCGGGCGTCGCGATCGATTCGGTCGAGGACATGAAGATCCTCTTCGACGGCATCCCGCTCGACAAGATGTCGGTCAGCATGACGATGAACGGCGCGGTGATTCCAATCCTCGCCTTCTTCATCGTCGCCGGCGAGGAGCAGGGCGTCGACCGCAAACTGCTCGACGGGACCATCCAGAACGACATCCTCAAGGAGTTCATGGTCCGCAACACCTACATCTACCCACCCGAGCCGAGCATGCGGATCATCTCGGACATCTTCGGCTACACGTCGCGCGAGATGCCCAAGTTCAACAGCATCTCGATCAGCGGCTATCACATGCAGGAAGCCGGGGCGACGCAGCTTCACGAACTCGCTTTCACGATCGCCGACGGCATGGAATACGTGAAATACGGCGTCGCGAGCGGACTCGACATCGACAAGTTCGCCGGGCGGCTATCGTTCTTCTTCGCGATCGGCATGAACTTCTTCATGGAGATCGCCAAACTCCGCGCCGCCCGCGTCCTCTGGCACCGCGCGATGACGCAATTGGGCGCGCAGGACGAGCGTTCGAAGATGCTCCGCACGCATTGCCAGACCAGCGGCGTCTCGCTCACCGAGCAGGACCCGTACAACAACGTCATGCGGACGACGATCGAGGCGATGGCGGCGATGCTCGGTGGCACGCAGTCGCTCCACACCAACGCGCTCGATGAGGCGATCGCGCTGCCGACCGACTTCTCCGCGCGGATCGCGCGCAACACGCAGATCGTGATCCAGGAAGAGACGGGGATGACCAAGGTCGTCGATCCGCTCGGCGGTAGCTATTATATCGAGAGCCTGACGCAGTCGCTGGTCGACGGGGCGTGGAGCCTGATCGAGCGGATCCAGTCCGAGGGCGGCATGGCGAAGGCGGTCGCGGCGGGCTGGCCAAAGGCGATGATCGAGGAAGCCGCCGCCGGCCGCCAGGCGCGCGTCGATCGCGGCGAGGACGTCATCGTCGGCGTGAACAAGTACAAACTCGCCGAACAGGACGCGATCGAGATCCTCGACGTGGACAACGTCGCGGTGCGGGCCGGCCAGATCGAACGCATCAACCGCGTAAAGGCAACGCGCGACGAAGCGGCATGCCGCGCCGCGCTCGACGCCCTCCGCGAAGGTGCGCGCATTCCTCCCCGGAACGGGGAGGGGGACCATCCGCAGGCTGGTGGAGGGGGCGTGCCACAAGCGGGTACGCCTGAGGAAGCCCCCCTCCGTCAGCCTTCGGCCGACACCTCCCCGAATCGGGGAGGATTTGAGAACAACCTCCTCGCGCTCGCGGTCGAATGCGCCCGAGCCCGCGCCACGCTCGGCGAAATATCCTCCGCGATGGAGGACGTGTTCGGCCGCTACGGCACGCAACCCACCCCCGTGTCCGGCATCTACGGCGGCGCCTACGAGGACGACGCGCGCTGGACCCGCCTCACCGACGGCGTCGAGGCCACCGAGCGCCGCATGGGGCGCAAACCCCGCATGCTGGTCGCCAAGATGGGCCAGGACGGCCACGACCGCGGCGCCAACCTCGTCTCGTCGATGTTTGGCGACCTGGGCTTCGAGATCGTCCCCGGCCCACTCTTTCAGACCCCCGCCGAAGCCGCCGCGCTCGCGCTCGAAAACGACGTCGACATCGTCGGTGCCTCGTCACTCGCCGCCGGCCATAAGACGCTGATCCCCGAGCTGATCGGCTATCTCCGCGAGGCAGGCCGCGCCGACATCAAGGTGATCGCGGGGGGCGTTATCCCCGCACAGGACTATCAGGCGCTGCGCGATGCCGGGGTCCAGGCGATCTTCGGACCCGGCACCAACCTGATCCAGGCCGCCGAGGACGTGTTGAAACTGCTCGGCCACAACATGGCACCTGAGGAGGAACGGGTATGAACATGCGCACCACGGTGTTGGCGGTGGCGCTGACCGCTTTCAGTATCGCGCCGGCCGTGGCGCAGGAAACCGCGCCGACCACGGGTCGCTCGATCACTACGATCGCGCAAGTCATGGTGAAGACGCGCGAAGGCAAGGCGATCCCGCTCGGATCGCGCATCACGCCAGGCAAACCCACCCTCGTGTCGATCTGGGCGAGCTGGTGCCCGCCGTGCATCGCCGAAGCCCCGTATCTGAACAAGATCCGCAAGGACTTGGGCAGCGGCTACAACTTCCTCTACATCAACCGTAGCGAGGGTAGTCCCGATCGGACCCAACCGCCGGCCGCGATCGCGCAGTTCCTGCAGCGTGCGGGCATGAGCGACATCGACTACGTCGTCGCGGACGTCGATGCGTACCGCCAGATCATCGGCAAGGACATCAAGGACATCCCCGACGGCAAGGTCGGCATTCCGCGCGTCTATCTGTTCGACGCCAAGGGGCGGCAGATCCACACCGCCTACGGCTTCGGCGACGGCGGCGGGCCCGAACTCGAAGCGCGCGTGAAGCGTGCGATGGCGGCCAAGTGACACCGCCCGCCAGTTACGCTGCCGCGCGCACGCGCTATGCGATGACGCGAAACGACCAGAGACCAAAGGCCGCATGATGATCGAAACCCTCCTCCGTCCCCCAGTCGCGACTGGCGCGCCAAAGTCCGTGTCGAGCCGCACTGACTGGACCCGCCCGGAAATCGCCGCGCTGTTCGACCTGCCGTTCGACGAACTCATGTTCCGCGCGCAGACCGTCCACCGCGCGCATCATGCGATCGGCGAAGTCCAGCTCTGCACGTTGTTGTCGATCAAGACCGGCGGCTGTCCCGAGGACTGCGGCTATTGCTCGCAGTCCGCGTCGTCCGACTCCGGCCTGAAGGCGGAAAAGCTGATGGACGTCGACGCCGTCCTAGCGGACGCCGCGCAGGCGAAAGCCGCCGGCTCGCAGCGTTTCTGCATGGGCGCCGCGTGGCGCAACCCGAAGCCGCGCGACATGCCGAAGGTCGTCGCGATGGTCGAGGGCGTCCGCGCGATGGGGCTCGAGACGTGCATGACGCTCGGCATGCTCGACGCGGACCAGGCCAGGCAGCTTGCCGACGCGGGCCTCGATTACTACAACCACAACATCGACACCTCGCCCGAGAATTACGGCAACGTCATCACCACGCGGACCTTCGGCGACCGGCTGGAGACTCTGGCGAACGTCCGTGACGCGGGGATCTCGGTCTGCTGCGGCGGGATCGTCGGGATGGGCGAGACGCGCAGCGACCGCGTCGGCTTCGTCCACGCGCTCGCCACGCTGCCGCGCCACCCCGAGAGCGTCCCCGTCAACGCGCTGGTCCCGGTCAAGGGCACGCCGCTCGGCGACATGCTCGCCGGCACGCCGATGGCGCAGATCGACGATATCGAGTTCGTCCGGACGGTCGCCGTCGCGCGGATCACGATGCCGCTCAGCATGGTGCGCCTGTCGGCCGGGCGCGAGAGCATGTCCGAGGCGACCCAGGCGCTCTGCTTCATGGCCGGTGCGAACTCGATCTTCACTGGCGACAAGCTGCTGACCACCGGCAACGCCGGCGATAGCGCCGACGCGACGCTGCTGGCCAAGCTCGGGATGAAACCGATGGTCGGCCCCGAGCCGATGCGAGAGGCCAAGACATGCTGTTGATCGCACTTTTGATGGCCGCCGCGCCGATGCAGTCACAGGCGACGATGAACCGTTCCGCCGGCACGAGTTATGCCCAGGCCGATGCCACGATGACCGCGCAGTGGAACCGGACGTACGCCCATATGAAGCGGCGCGACGCGCAGGACGGGTCGCGTGGCGGCGGCTTCGGCTATGCTGCGGCGCTGTTGGAGAGTCAGCGTGCTTGGCTCAAGTTCCGCGATACGCAGTGCGTGATCGAAGGCGGGCAATATGCCGGCGGTTCGGCGCAGGGCATGACGATTGTCGGATGTCGGACCGGCCTGACGCAGGCCCGCACGAAGCAGCTCAAGACGATGATTTGGTACCAATAACCAGTCCGCACCCGGACCGCGTCCGGCAAGACGGCACAGATTAGGGCGAGTGATGTTCAAGAAAATCCTGGTCGCCAATCGGGGCGAGATCGCGTGTCGGGTCATGCGGACCGCCAAGGCGATGGGCATCAAGACCGTCGCGGTCTATTCCGACGCCGACGCGCGCGCGCCGCATGTGCTGATGGCCGACGAGTCCGTCCGGCTCGGGCCGGCACCTGCCGCGGAGAGCTATCTCAAGGCCGAACTGATCCTGCTCGCGGCCAAGGAAACCGGCACGGACTGCATCCATCCCGGCTATGGCTTCCTCTCCGAACGCGAGAGTTTCGCGCTCGCCTGCGCCGAGGCTGGGATCGCGTTCGTCGGGCCGCCCGCGAACGCGATCGCCGCGATGGGTGACAAGATCGAATCGAAGAAGCTCGCCAAGGCCGCGGGCGTCAACGTCGTGCCGGGCTATCTCGGCGAGATCGACAGCACCGATCACGCGGTCGAGATCGCCGGCGGCATCGGCTATCCGGTGATGATGAAGGCGTCGGCCGGCGGCGGCGGCAAGGGCATGCGCCTCGCCTACAGCGAACAGGACGTCCGCGAAGGCTTCGAGGCGACCAAGCGCGAGGGGCTGGCGAGCTTCGGCGACGACCGCGTGTTCATCGAGAAATTCATCGAATCGCCGCGTCACATCGAGATCCAGCTGATCGGCGACCAGCACGGCAACATCGTCTACCTCAACGAGCGCGAATGCTCGATCCAGCGGCGGCATCAGAAGGTCGTCGAGGAGGCGCCGTCGCCGTTCGTCACGCCCAAGATGCGTAAAGCGATGGGCGAGCAGGCGGTCGCACTGGCACAGGCGGTGGGGTATTTTTCGGCCGGGACGGTCGAGCTGATCGTGTCGGGCGCGGACACGACGGGGGAGGGGTTCTACTTCCTCGAGATGAACACCCGGCTCCAGGTCGAGCATCCTGTGACGGAGGAGGTAACCGGGCTGGATCTCGTCGAACTGATGATCCGGGTGGCTGCGGGGGAGCCGCTCGGGTTTACGCAGGACGAGGTGAAGCTCAACGGCTGGTCGATCGAGAACCGGGTGTATGCCGAAGACCCGTATCGTGGGTTCCTGCCGTCTATCGGGCGTCTGGTGCGCTACAATCCGCCCCTCCCGTTCGCCCTGAGCGAAGTCGAAGGGCATGGCTCAAGCGGAGGTGCTTCGACTTCGCTCAGCACGAACGGGGAAGGGGGTGCGGAGTTCGCGGAACCCCGAGTCCGTGTCGACGACGGCGTGCGCGAGGGCGGCGAGGTCAGCATGTTCTACGACCCGATGATCGCCAAGCTCATCACCTGGGCGCCTACCCGCGACGGCGCCATCGCCGCGCAGATCGCCGCGCTCGACGCGTTCGAGCTGGAGGGGCCGGGGAACAATATCGATTTCCTCTCGGCGATCATGCAGCATCCGCGGTTCCAATCGGGTGCGCTCACCACCGGCTTCATCGCAGAGGAATATCCCGAAGGCTTCCACGGCGCCCCCGCCGACGCTGAGCTGCTGAAGACGCTCGCCGCGGTCGCCGCCTTCGCTGCAACGGCAGAAGCCGACCGCGCGCGCCGCATCGACGGCCAGCTTGGCAAGCGTCTCCGTCCGCCCGCCGACTGGTCGGTGACGATCGACCAAGTCGATCACGCGGTGACGGTGTCGACCGATGGCATCGCGGTCGACGGCGAAGACCTCGACCTGGCGCTCGAATACACGCCGGGCGACCGGATGGTGGTCGCGGACGGCCATGGGCCTGATGCCGACGAGCATCTCACGATCCGTATTGCCAAGGCCCGCGCCCGTTTCAAGCTGACGACGCGCGGCGCGAGCCATGTCGCCCGCGTGCTGCCCGCCCGCGTCGCGCCCTACACCGCGCACCTGATCGAGAAGGTCGCGCCCGATCTGTCGAAATTCCTGATCTGCCCGATGCCGGGATTGCTGGTGCGGCTCGACGTCGCGGCAGGGGACCGGGTCGAGGCGGGCCAGGCGCTGGCGGTGGTCGAGGCGATGAAGATGGAGAACATCCTGCGCGCCGAGAAGACGGGGACGGTGAAGTCGGTGGCAGCGAAGACGGGGGATAGCCTCGCGGTGGATCAGGTTATTCTTGAGCTGGACTGAGCTAGCGCGCCACCCGGTTTGCATCACCAGCGCGCGTCTCGCCCCGTCATGCCGGACTCGTTCCGGCATCTACCGTTCCGCAGGGTCGAGAACGTCGAGTGTGCGGGACGGTGGGTCCCGGCCTCCGCCGGGATGACGGACTAGGGTGGAGGGCGCGTTCCTGATCGTGACTCCGTGGCCATGGACGGCGCCGTGGTTTCCCCGCGAAGGCGGGGACCCAGTCTGGGCTCCCGCCTTCGCGGGAGAACAAGTGTGTACGGGTGACGGCTGTGCTCTCGGGACGTGTCCCCACAAAAACACCACCCCGGCGAAGGCCGGGGCCCAATTGGGGGACGGTAGTGATGTAGGTCGGTGTGCCGTTACGCCCGCTTTTCCAATTGGGCCCCGGCCTTCGCCGGGGTGGTGCAAATGAGGCTGGTGGAGTGATGCAAATCGGGTGCGAAAGCTTTACCCCAACGGCTTTCCGATACCGGTGACGGTTGCCAGTAAACCGCACCCCTCCCGTTTCCGGCCCCACCGCTGTACAGCACCGCGGATGACTCTCCTCCGTTACCTCGCCGCGCTCCTTATGGCCGTCACCGCGCTCCCCGCGATCGCGCAGGACGAGCCCAAGGTCGCGACCGTCGCTGCCAGCCTCACCCAGGCCTCCGCCGAGCTCCAGGCGATCGACGACGCCACCCCCGCGGCACGTGACGACAAGGCGCGGCAGGCGTTGCGGGATCGCGCGCAGGCGGTGCAGGCGACCGCCGCCGACGCGGTCCGCACGCTCACCCCGGAGATGGCGCTGGTCCAGGCGCGCGTGACCGAACTCGGCGCCGCTACCCCCGGCGTCGTCGAAGCGCCCGAGATCCGCCAGCAACGCAAGCTCCTCGCGCAGAGCCAGTCGGCGATCGACTCGGCGATCAAGCGCGCGCGCCTCATCGGGATCGAAGCCAAGCAGCAGATCGACGATATCGGCGCGGCGGAGGCGGAGGAACTCGGCCAGCACTTGTCCGAAAACACCGGCTCGCCGCTGTCGCCGACCTTGTGGGCGGCGATCGTCGATCACCTGCCGCGTGATTCCGCGCGGCTGATGCGGTTCGTCAATACCGGGGTGCGTCAGTTCTCCTCGCGGTTCGGCATGCACGCCGGGACCGGCCTGCTGATCGGGATCCTCACCGCTTTGGTGCTGGTCGTGCCGCTGCGGGGCTGGCTGCACCGTGTCGGTCGCCGCTACGCGACCAACCATGCGCCCGGCGGTCGCCTGCGACGCTCGGCCTATGCGCTTTGGCTGGTGGTGATCGGCACCGCGCTGCCCGGTCTCGCCGCCTGGGCGATCGTCGCGTCGTTACGCTGGGGCGGATTGGTGTCGCCCGCCTGGAGCCGGTTCGGTGCGATCTTCGTCGGCCTGGCGTGGTTCTGCGCGTTCGTGTCGTCGCTTGGCGGCGCGCTGCTGTTGCGCGGTCAGTCGACGTGGCGGTTGCTGCCGATCGGCGACGCCGCGGCGCAGGCGCTTCGGCCGTATAGCTGGATGGCGGCGGCGCTGATCTTCTTCGGGCAGTTGCTGATCGCGACCAACCTGCTGATCGGTATCAGCGCGCCCGCGTCGAGCGCGGCCAACGCGGTCGTCGCGCTGTTCCATATCATGGTGCTCGGCGCGATCCTGGTGACGCTCGGCCGGTTGCGCGCCGCGGCGTTGCCCGACCCGACCAAACCCGCGCGCAACACGCTGCTCGCGATCGTCGCGACGCTGGTGTGGCTGGTGCTGCTCGTGACGCTGATCGCCGGCCTGATCGGCTATGTGAATTTCGCGTTCAAGGTCGCGACGTGGCTGCTGTGGGGGGCTATCGTCGGTGCGACGCTGTACCTGATGATGACCTTCACCGACGACGCGTGCCGCACGTTGCTGTCGAGCGGCAACCGTCTCGGGCGCTCGGCGAACAGCGGGTTTGGGGTCGATAACAAGACCGTCGACCAGATCGGCGTGCTGCTGTCGGCGGTGCTGCGGCTGTTGCTGATTCTGCTTGCGGTCGGCGCGGTGATGGCGCCGTTCGGGGCGGGCGTCGGCTCGGCGTTCGAGCTGTTCGGGACGGTCGCGAACGGTATCACGGTCGGGCAGGTCACGATCTCGCCGGGCGCGGTGCTGCGCTCGCTGGTCGTGCTGTTCGTCGCGCTGGCGATCATGCGCGGGCTCCAGCACTGGCTGGTGAACAGCTACCTGCCGACCACCGCGATGGACGCCGGTGCGCAGAATTCGGTGACGATGGTCGCGCGCTATGCCGGGATCATCGCCGCGGTGCTGTGGTCGCTCGGCGCGCTCGGGATCGGCATGGAGAAGCTGGCCGTGGTGCTCGGTGCGCTGTCGGTCGGGATCGGCTTCGGTCTCCAGGCGATCACGCAGAACTTCGTCTCGGGGCTTATCCTGCTCGCCGAGCGCCCGGTCAAGATTGGCGATCTCGTCCGGATCGGCAATATGGAGGGCGACGTGAAGCGGATCAACGTGCGCTCGACCGAGATCCAGGTCGCGGACCGCTCGACGCTGATCGTGCCGAATTCGGAACTGATCACCAAGACGATCCAGAACATGACGCTGGCCGCGCCGATCGGCCGGATCCAGCTGCAATTCTCGGTACCGCTCGAGGAGAATCTCGATGCGGTGCGGGCGATGCTGTTCGCCGCATTCGCTGAGAAGCACGAGGTGCTCGACGATCCCGAAGCCAAGGTCTTCATCGATTCGATCGATGCGGGGCGCGCCAAGTTCAACTGCTTCGCGTACGTGGCGAGCCCGCGCGATGCCTATCCGATCCGTAGCGAGTTGTTGTTCACGCTGCTCCGCCAGTTCCGCGAGGCGGGGATCGAGGTCGGGACGACCGCGACCAAGATGGAACTGGTCGGGTCGCTGCCGTCGATCGTCGGGACGGATCCGGCGGCGCCGCAACCCGATCAGACGGCGGATCAGGCAGGCGTTCAGAACAGGACGTAGGGCAACGACACGCTGAAGCTCGATCCCGCCGCCATCGTACCGCGCGGGCGAACGCGGACGTTGGTGACTGCCTTTGGCGTCGTGGTCGGATCGTAGGTCCAGCTGGTGCCGCCGTTCTCCGAGAAATCGACATCGTCGCTGGTGCTCGCAGGCGTGCTATAGGTGACGGCGAGCGACGAGGCGGGCGATCCCTCGGCAGTCTTGACGAAGGTGGGTGACGCGGTGCCGTCGCCGTCGAGCGCCACGGCGCCGCGGTTCGGCGTCGGCAGGACGATATTGAGCGAATTGGCGTCGATCGCGATGATATCGGGGTTGGTAAGCGTGATCGTCGTACGCTGTTTGCTGCCTGGGATCGCGCGCGGGTTGCCGGTCGTGGATTGGGGATCCCATGTCGTGTGCGTGACGATCGACACGGTGAACGGCTTGGCTGTGACGATCATCGTCACCGCGACGTTGGCAACGGGAATCGTCGTGGGATTGGCGTCGAGGGTGCCGACACAGAGACCCAGCGCGCCGAGCAGATCGCAGAATCGCCATTCCCAGGCGATCTTGAAATTGCCCTTGTAGGTGCCCGGCGCGACCGCGGCGGCGGACGATGGACGGACATAGACCTTCACGTTGCGCGCCGATCCGCCGAGCAGCCCGAGCAGATTGACGAGCGTACCGTTCATGTAGACGAACGGGGTTCCCGCGGTGAACGGGTTCGCGCCCGCGCCGTCCGCGGCGATGACGTATTTCGCGGTGACCGTATTCAGGGGGTTGGTCGAGGTCAGCTTGAAGCCGTCCGCGCTCGTGACCGTCGCGCGCAGGAAGTTACCGGACAGCACCGAGATCGTCGTGGCGGGGCAGTCGAACCCTGCCAGCACCGGTACATAGGGTGGCGCGCCGCCGAGCAGCGCATTGGGCGAAAAGGTGCCGAGCGCGGTCGAGGCGGGATCGGCGACCGCGCAGGCTGCCCATGCCGATGACGGCATCGCGAACGCCGCCGTGGCGATCAGCAATCTGGTGAACCCGGTCCTCAATGTCGCGCCCTTTCCGCTAGTTACGCGACGGGGCTAGGCCGGCATTCGTTAATGCGTTTTGAAGAACCTGAATCGGGTGTTTTCGCGTGCCGAAACGGCATGCATCGGCCTTGCCGCGATCGTCGAAGTGTTCGACACGGGGATCATGACGCCAACGACCCGACCGCCGCGCACGAGCGCCTCCACCCCATCCTCGCCGCATACCGTCCTGATCGCCAGCGTCGCCACCGCCGCGCTCGCCGGGCTGCTGTTCGGGTTCGACACCGCGGTCATTGCTGGCGTCACCGGGGCGTTGAAGGCCAAGTTCGCGCTCAGCGAAGCATGGCTGGGCTTTACGGTGTCGTCGGCGCTGTGGGGAACGCTGATCGGGGCGATGTTCGTCGGCACGCTCGGCGATCGCTACGGCAGTCGCAACGTGCTGCGGATGCTGGCCTTCCTCTACATCGTCACCGCGCTCGGGTGTGCGCTGGCGTGGAACTGGTACAGCTTCATCGGCTTCCGCTTCATCATCGGCATCGCGATCGGCGGGTCGTCGGTGTTGGCGCCCGCGTATATCGCCGAGCTCGCCCCGCCTGCGCAGCGTGGTAAGATGGTCGGCGGGTTCCAGTTCGCGGTGATCCTCGGCATCCTGCTCGCCTATGTCTCGAACGCGGTGATCGGCGCGCTCGATCTCGGCGATAGCGAATGGCGGTGGAAGCTCGGGATCGTCGCGCTCCCGTCGCTCGTGTTCCTCGCGTTGCTGTTCCGCATCCCCAACTCGCCGCGCTGGCTGCTCACCAAGGGGCGCGATGCGGAGGCGAGGAACGTGCTCGCGACGATCGGCATGAGCCCCGACGTCGCGCGTGCCGAACTCGATGCACCCAAGGGCGATGGGCGCCTGTCGTGGACGCGTCACCGCAAGCCGATCACGCTCGCCTTCCTAGTGGCGATGTTCAACCAGTTCAGCGGCATCAACGCGTTCCTCTATTACCTCAACGACATCTTCAAGGCGTCGGGCGGCAGCCTCTCGCCCGACCTCCAGGCGGTGATGATCGGGGTCGCCAACATGGTGTTCACGCTGCTCGGGATGCTGCTGATCGACCGGATCGGCCGGCGAACCCTGCTGCTCTGGGGCTCGGCCGGCATGACCGCGGCGTTGACGGTCGGCGGGCTGGCGCTGCTCGGCGTGCTGCCGAGCTTGCTGCTGTTGCCCTCGCTGATCGTGTTCATCATGTTCTTCGCGCCCGGCTCCGGTGCGGTGATCTGGGTCTATATCTCGGAGGTCTTCCCGCAGAACGTCCGTGCGCGCGGGTCGAGCATCGGGTCGTCGAGCCATTGGGGATGGAACGCGGTGATCGCGCAGGCCTTCCCGATCGCCGCGGCATGGTCGGCGGGCGTGCCGTTCTTGGTGTTCGCGGCGATGATGGCGGTGCAGTTCGTCACGGTGCTGCTGTATTTTCCCGAAACCAAGGGCGTCGCGCTCGAAGACATGGACGCGCACATGGCGCGCTGACCCGGCACAATCCTGCGACAATTGGCGGCTAGGCACGGCACGCGGCCAGTTGGTGGTCGAAGGGGTGTGACGGGTATGCGTATTCTGGGTCTGATGCTGGCGACGAGCATGCCCACGCTGGCGATTGCGCAACAGGCGCCTGCGCCTGACGCGCCCGCATCGACGCCAGCGGCTGCGGCGCCGACCACCGCACAGTCTGCTCCGTCACAATCTGTTGCGCCCGCGCCAGCGCCTGCTGCTGCTGCCGAGGCGCAGGCGGCGGAACAGGACGAGGCGGCCGATTCGGAAGAGATCGTCGTCACCGGGTCGCGCAAGCCACGCGGGTCGGTGATCGGCGATATCCCGCCCGACCAGACGATCGGCCAGTCAGAAATCCGCTCCTACGGCGTCAGTTCGATCTCCGACCTGTTGAGCGAACTCAGCCCGCAGACGACCAGCGGGCGCGGCAGCGGCGGCGCACCGGTGGTCCTGCTCAACGGCCGCCGCATCTCGAGCTTCTCCGAGATCCGCGACATCCCGACCGAGGCAATCCAGCGAGTCGACATCCTGCCCGAGGAGGTCGCGCTCAAATACGGCTATCGCGCCGATCAGAAGGTCGTGAACTTCGTCCTGCGCCGCCGCTTCCGCGCGGTGACCGTCGAGGGCGTCGACACGATGCCGACCGGGGGGGGCAGCAATTCACCCGACGGCAAGCTCGACCTGCTCAGCATCGCGCGCGATCGCCGGGTCAACCTGCACGCCGAATACACCTCGTCCTCGGCCCTGACCGAAGCCGAGCGCGACATCGTCCCGACCTCGACCGGCACCGGCAGCAGCGCGGTGGGCGCCAATGGTGCGGTCGTCGACCCGACCCCGTACCGCACGCTGCAAGCCGCGACGAACACCTTCACCGCGAACAGCGTCTATGCGCGCAACATCTTCGGCAACGTCGGCGCGACGATCAACGCCCGGCTCGAATCGACCGACAGCCGCGGCCTCAACGGGCTGCCCATCGCCAGGCTCACGCTCGCCGACGGCACGACCGTCAACCGCGCGCTCGACGACGCGGGTTTCCTGCCGCTGGCGCAACGCGTCTCGTCGATCTCGGCGCATCTCGGCACCACGCTGAACGGTGATCTCGGCACGTGGCGCTGGAACGTCACGGGCAATTACGATCGCAGCGATACGCAGACCTTCACCGATACCGGCGTCGATTCGAGCGCATTCCAGGCGCGGCTGAACGCGGGCGATCCTACCGCCAACCCGTTCGCACGGCTGTCGGCGAGCGATATCGGTGCCGCGCCCGGCAATCGTGCCTATGCGACGCAGAACACCGGCGAGATCGACGCGGTGCTCAACGGCACGGTGTTCAACCTGCCCGCGGGGGCCGTCTCGACGACGATCAAGCTCGGCGGCCAGACCGCGGACTTCGACAGCCGCTCCTACCGCGCCGGCCTCGCGCAGCGCGGGCAGGTATCGCGCGATACCGTCGACGGCCAGGTCAACATCGACGTGCCGATCTCGAGCCGCGGCAAGGATGTGCTGCCGTTCCTCGGGACGTTGTCGGCGAACTTCAATCTGGCGGAGGACCATCTGTCGGACCTTGGGACGCTGACGACGCTCGGCTATGGCGCGAACTGGTCGCCGATCGATGGCGTGCGGCTGATCGCCTCGGTCACCGATACCGACGAGGCACCGACGGCGCAGCAACTCGGCAATCCGTCGATCACGACGCCCAACGTCCGCATCTTCGATTACGTCCGCGGCACCACCGCGACGGTCACGACGATCAGCGGCGGCAATCCGGCGCTGGTCTCGGACAACAACCACGTCCGCAAGCTTGGCCTGACGCTGAAGCCGTGGAGCAAGAAGGACCTCAGCTTCACCGCGAACTATGTCTCGAGCCGCGTCGACAATCCGATCGCCGCGTTCCCGAGCGCGACCGCATCGATCGAGGCGGCGTTCCCCGATCGCTTTACCCGCGATGCGAGCGGCAATCTGCTCCAGGTCGATAGTCGTCCGATCAATTTCGCGCGCAGCGAACGCTCCGAATTGCGCTGGGGGATCAATTTCTCCGCGCCGCTCAAATCGAAGATCCAGAAGGAGCTAGAGGCGTATCGCGCCGGCACCGGCCCCAATCCGTTCGAGGGTCTGCAGCCCCCCGGCGGCTTTCGTCGACCCGATGGCGCGGGCGGCGATGGCCCGCGCGGCGATGGTCCCCGTGGCGCAGGGGCTCGCGAAGGTGGCCCTGGCGGTGGCGGTCCTGGTGGTGGTGGTGGCCGTTTCGGCGGCGGCGGGCGCGGGCAGGCGGGCGGGCGACTGCAATTCGCGTTCTACCACACCTGGCATTTCACCGACCGGGTGCTGGTCGCCGATGGTGGCCCGAGCCTGAACCTGCTCAACGGTGATGCGATCGGCAGCAGCGGCGGCCAGTCGCGCCACGAACTCGAGGCGCAGGCGGGCTACAGCAACAACGGCGTCGGCGTCCGGCTGTCGGCGCAATATGCGAGCGGCACGCGCGTCAACGGCGGCACGCTGGCCGCACCCGAGACGCTCAATTTCGGCGGGCTCGCGACCGCCAACGCACGGCTGTTCGCGGATCTCGGCCAGCGTCTCGAATGGGTCAAGGCGCACCCGTGGCTGCGCGGCATGCGCGTGAGCCTCGCGGTCACCAATATCCTCAACACCCGCCAGCGCGTCACCGATGCGACCGGCGCGACGCCGAACAGCTATCAGCCGGATTACCTCGATCCGCTAGGCCGCACGGTGAGGCTCAGCATCCGCAAGCTGTTCTTCTAAGCTTCCCTCGCCCCTACGGGGAGAGGGAGGGGCCCGCGCGCGCTTGCGCGTGGGAGGGAGAGGGGAGTGAGGCTCACGACGCGAGTCCCAATCGCCCCTCACCCTCCCGTCGCAAACGCTCCTCCTTCCCTCTCCCCGGAGGGGCGAGGGAGATCAGAGTCCGACCTTCGCCGCCAGCCACCGCGCCGCGGCCTCGGGCGTCTGCTTGTCCGCATCGCGGTCGACCTGATAATTCGCCGTCCGCATCGCTTCGACCGGAATCCGCCCGACCAGCGGCGTCAGCGCGGCGAGGAACTTCGCATCCCCAGCCCGCTTCGGCGCCACCATCAGGATCGCGTCGTAGCCGGGAATAGCGTGCCGCGGATCGCTCAGCACGGTCAGCCGATCCGCCGCGATCCGCCCATCGGACGAGAACGCCGAAATCACGTCGACATTCCCGCTTTCGAGTGCGCGGTACATGAAGGTCGGGCTGTACGGCGTCGTCTTGGCAAACCGCAGCGGATAGGCGCGCTTCACCGCCGCCCATTCGGGCCGCTCGAGAAATTCCAGGTCGCTGCCCAGTGTCATCGTCGGCGCCGCCCTGACCAGATCGTCGAGGCTGGCGACGCCCTTCGCCTTGGCCGCATCCGACTTCATTGCGAACGCATAGGCATTCTCGAACCCGAGCGAGCCGACCAGGCCGACCCCATGCTCGCGCTTGGCCCAGGCCCCGATCGCCGCGACCATCGGCGCGCGTTCCGGCACGTCGTGCCGCTTCATCTCGTTCGCCCAGATCGTCCCGGCGTAATCGACATACACATCGATATCGCCGGTCGAGAGCGCCCCGAACACCACCGCCGAGCCCAGCCCGTCGCGATACTCGACGGTGTATCCCGCATGCTTGAGCCGATCGCCGATCAGCCGCGCGAGGATATATTGCTCGGAGAAGTTCTTCGCCCCGACCACCACCGTCCGGTCGCCGCCGCTCCTCGGCCATAGTGGCAAGGTCGCCACCGCAGTCCCGACGACCAGCACCACCGCCCCCGCGATCCAAAGCCAGCGCCGTCGCGTCCGGATGCCGTATTCGATCCCGCCGATCAGCGCATCGACCGCCAGCGCCAGCGCCGCCGCCGACACGCAGCCGGCCAGCACCAGCGCCCAGTTCTGCGTCTGCAACCCCGCGAAGATCATGTCGCCCAGACTAGGCTGACCCACGGTGGTCGACAGCGTCGCGGCGCCGATCGTCCACACCGCCGCAGTGCGGATGCCCGCGATCAGCACCGGCGCAACAAGCGGCGCCTCGACCAGCCGCAGTTTCTGCGCGGGCGTCATGCCGACCGCATCCGCCGCCTGGATCACCGCCGGATCGAGCCCGTGCAGCCCCGCCACCGCGTTACGCAGGATCGGCAGCAACGCATACAGCGTCAGCGCGATCAGCGACGGCAGGAAGCCGAGCGCGGGAATGCCGCCGCCGACCAGCGCGGACAGGCTCAGCAACAGCGGGTAGAACAGCGCGAGCAGGGCGAGGCTCGGGATCGTCTGGACGAGGCTCGCAAACCCGAGCGACACGCGCGCGACAGTGGCATTGCGCGCCGACCAGATCCCCAACGGCAGGCTGATCGCGATCCCCAGAAGCAGCGCCGACGCCGACAGCAGGACATGCGCGGCGAGCAGTGGCGGCACGCGGCCGAGTGCTTCGAGAAACGCGCTCATGCTACCAACGCCTGCAAGCGTTCGGCCTGCGCGCGCGGCACCTGCACCAGCGCCTGCGCGTCGTCGCCACCCTTGCCCGACACCAGCTCGCGCGGTGTCGCGTCGGCGACGATCCGCCCGGACTTCATCACCAATACGCGGTCCGCGAGCAACAGCGCCTCCGCCATGTCGTGAGTCACCAGGATCGTCGTCAGCCCGAGCCGGTCGTGCAGTTCGCGGATCCGCGTCCCCAAAGCGTCACGCGTCACCGGATCGAGCGCACCGAACGCCTCGTCGAGCAACAGCAGTTTGGCCCCCGGCGCGAGCGCGCGCGCGATCCCGACGCGCTGGCGCTGCCCGCCCGACAGCGCGTCGGGCATCCGCCCGGCGATATCGCGCGGCAGGTCGACGAGGTCGAGCAGCTCGCCGACCTTGGCCTCGTCGCGCCGTCCCGCGATCCGCAGCCCGATCGCGATATTCTCGGCGATCGTCATGTGCGGGAACAGGCCGATATTCTGGAACACATAGCCGATCCGCCGACGCAGCTCCGGCGCAGGCTCGCCCGCAACGTCGGCACTGTCGATCGTCACGCGGCCTTCGCTTGGCTCGACCAGCCGGTTGATCGTCTTGAGCAACGTCGATTTGCCCGATCCCGACGTCCCGACCAGCGCGACGAAGGCGCGGGGAGTGATCTCGAGCGAGACATGATCGACGGCGACCGTCGACCCGTACCGCTTGGTGACGTGTTCGAAAGCGAGCGCTGGCAAATTGTCTGGCATCTGCGCGCAGGATGCGGGAAACATACCGTAAAATCAAATGACCAAAAACAATAAGGGGAGCGATGTCATGACGCAGCAGAGCATTTTCATCACCGGCGGCGGATCGGGGATCGGTCGTGCGACCGCGATGCTGTTCGCGCGGAAGGGCTGGCGGGTCGGGCTCGCCGACGTCAACGTCGCGGGGCTTGCCGAGACCGCGGCATCGCTGCCCGACGGCATGGTGAGCACCTACCGCATGGACGTGCGCGACCGCGATGCGTGGACCGCCTCGCTCGTCGCGTTCGTCGCGACCACCGGCGGCCGGCTCGACGTGCTGTTCAACAATGCCGGGGTGGGCTCGGGCGGACCGCTGGCGGAGACCGATTTCGCCGAGATCGACCGGGTGATCGCGATCAACCTGGTCGGCGCGTTGAACGGCGCGCGGATCGGCTATGCGTATCTCAAGCGGACGCCGGGCTCGTGCCTGCTCAACACCGCGTCGGCGTCGGCGATCTACGGCTCGTCGGGGCTCGCGCCGTATTCCGCGACCAAGTTCGGCATCCGCGCGATCACCGAGGCGCTCGACGGCGAATGGGCGGCGGACGGCATCAAGGTTCGGTCGATCGTGCCGAGCTTCATCGACACGCCGTTGCTCGATTCTGCCGCGGGGAACAGCAATCACTCGATCCGCGAGACGGTTACGGGCGCCGGGCTCGAACTGACCGGTGTCGACCAGGTCGCCGAAGCCGCGTGGGAGGCGGTCCACGGCGACAAGGTCCACACCTATGTCGGCAAGACCGCGCACCGCATGGCGTTCGCGGCACGGTGGATGCCGGGCGCACTCCGCAAGCGGATGCGCCGCAGCATGACACGAGGCTGACGGTCCCCCCTCCCTTCCAGGGAGGGGCGCAGAAGAAGCTCGATCGTCGCACCGCCCCGGAACCGCCCCGGGTTTGTGCGCTAAGGGGCAATGTAGAAAATCAGGCGTCGCCGACGATCGCGTCGATCGCCTCGGCCATCTCGATATCCCGCGGGCTCAAGCCCCCCGCGTCATGCGTGGTCAGCAGGATTTCGACCCGGTTCCACACGTTCTTCCATTCCGGATGATGGTTCGCGCGCTCGGCGATCAGCGCGACCTGCGTCATGAACCCGAACGCCTCCACGAAATCGGCGAACACGATCGTCCGCGTGATCGCATCGCGCGCATCGTCGTAATCCCACTCGTCCAGCCCATCGAGCGCTTCCGCGCGTTCGGTTTCGTTCAGCGCTTCGACCATCCGCGTATCCCTTGCCGCTATCGTTGCCCTCCGCGTATGGCTGCTCGCATGAGCGGGCAAGCGACATTCTCCGGCCAGGCACCAGATGCCGACGGGATCGAGGCGATCGGCCGCGCGACGATCGCCAGGCTGCCCGCGCAGTTCGCCGTGCATCTCGGCGATATCGTCTTCGTGGTGGAGGAGTTCGCCGACGACGAGACGCTGGCCGCGCTCGGGCTCGAGCATCCGCTCGAGCTGTCCGGGCTCTATCACGGCCGCCCGCTCGGCGAGAAATCGTCGATGGACTCAGGCACCATGCCCGACCGCATCGTTTTGTACCGCCGCGCGATCCTCGAGGAATGGATCGAGACCGGCGTCCGCCTCGACGATCTCGTCGCGCATGTTACGATCCACGAGATCGGCCATCATTTCGGTCTCAGCGACGACGACATGCACGCGCTGGAAGATTCCGTGCCCGACGATCGCGGTTCATGAGCGCGACCGGGCGGGCGGCATGACGCTCGTCTTCGACGCGGTGGCGTGCGTGCGCGGCGGGCGACCGCTGTTCGCCGACGTATCGTTCGCGCTCGCGCCGGGCGATGCGGCGGTCGTCACCGGGCCCAACGGGATCGGCAAGTCTAGCTTGATCCGCATCGCCGCCGGCCTGCTCGCGCCGTCCGAGGGACGCATGTCGTGCGACGCGGGGATCGCGCTGCTGACCGAGGCGAACGCGCTCGACGTCGACCAGACATTGAGCGCGGCGCTGCGGTTCTGGGCGATTCTCGACCGGGCGCCCGATCCCGCCGGCCGCGTCGCGCGTGCGATCGCCGCGCTCGACCTGACCGCGCTGTCGGACATTCCGGTACGCCTCCTGTCGACGGGCCAGCGCCGTCGTGCCGGGCTGGCACGCGTCGCGGCGAGCGGCGCGCCGGTGTGGTTGCTCGACGAACCCGCCAACGGGCTCGATGCCGAGTCGATCGCACGGCTGCGGGCGTTGCTCGCCGAGCACCGCGCGCAAGGCGGCATCGCGCTGATCGCCACGCACGTCGCGCTCGACCTGCCGCATGCCACCGAGGTGGCATTGTGATCGCGCTGATCCGCCGCGATCTGCGCCGCAGCGTGGCGAGCGGCGGCGCCGTCCTGGTGGTCGCATTCTTCCTGCTGGTGGCGATCCTGTTCCCGCTCGCGATCGGCCCGGACGGTGCGCTGCTCGCGCGGATCGGTGGCGGCGTGATATGGACCGCGGCGCTGCTGGCGGCGTTGCTGCCGGTCGAGCGGCTGATCGCGCCCGATCTCGACGCGGGCATGTTCGATCAGCTCGCGGTACGCGGGCTGTCGATGGCGGCGGTTGCGACCGCCAAGACGATCGCGCACTGGCTGAGCTTCGGTCCGCCGCTGATGCTCGCGGCGGTGATCGCCACGGGTCTGTTCGACCTGTCGCTCGATACGCTGATCCGCGTCGAGCTCGGGTTGCTGATCGGGACGCCCGGCCTCGCCGCCCTCGCCGTCGCGACGAGCGCGCTGGTCGCAGGGGTGCGCGGCGGCGGCGCGGTGGTCGGGTTGGCGATGCTGCCGCTTGCCGTCCCGCTGTTGATCTTCGGGGCCGGCGCGCTCGATCCCGCGGGTGGGGCCGGCGCGATGAAACTGCTCGCCGCGGTCAGCCTCGTGCTGGTCGCAGGCGCGCCGTTCATCGCTGCCGCCGCCATTCGTGCCGCGCTGGACTAGTGCCGCACGCCGCAGGTTAGTTGAGCGTGGTCATTTCCACGGCCTTGCCCTTGCTGGTCGGGTTCGACGCATTGGCTTTCGGCGCCTTTTCCGCCTTGGGCTTGCGGACTTCCTTGTTCGACTTCTTCTGGCTCTTCGCCATGACGACACCTCAGGGAGCGGAACGCCCCGCCGCCATGGTACACGGTTACTGCGTCATGCGCCCGTCTTATCGCGCCCGTCTTATCGCGCCTGGTCCTGGTCGAGCAACGCGATCGTCGCGGGATCCTCGGCCCCGCCGAAGAACCGGTCGAGCGCGGCGCGAAACGGCGTCGGATCGTCGGCGACGCGCGCGAACAGCGTCATCGACGAGCGCAGCTTCACGGCATCGAT
Organism: Sphingomonas sp. PP-F2F-G114-C0414; assembly: GCF_003688595.1. Classification (GTDB taxonomy): domain Bacteria; phylum Pseudomonadota; class Alphaproteobacteria; order Sphingomonadales; family Sphingomonadaceae; genus Sphingomonas. The sequence continues at coordinate 444,404 of NZ_RCWT01000011.1, read as the reverse complement.
GCCGCCGAGGATCGTCTGGGCCGAACCGTGCGCGAGCGTCACCGTTTCGGTCGCTTCGATCAGGCGAGGCCCGAGCACGGGATGCGCAAGATAGCCGCGTGCCTCGGCCGCCGAGGCGATCGCATAGGTCCGCGCCATTGCGCTGTGGCCGAGCCCGGCGATCTGGGGAAAGACGAACCACATCCAGTGGCTGCGTTTCGCACCCGCGCGCAGTTCGGCGAGCGCCTGCGGGTAGACGCCGGCTTGCGCCACGACGAACCGTTCGAGATCCTGTACCATGTGGAGCATGGTGGTCGTCGGAGGCTCCGACCGCAACCGGTTTGCCCGCAAGCGCGTTGGATGCGTAACGAATGAGGACAATGCCATGACGATGCCCATCAAGACGGTGATCGCGGTCGCACTTTTCGCGACGCCGCTCCTGCTGGGGGCGTGCGGCAAGAACGACGATGCGGCGAACGCGCCCGCGCCGAGTGGCTTCACACCACCCGAGACGCGCGCACCGACGCCGATCCCGGGGCAGGCGCAGACCACGCCGATCACCGCCTATGTCGGCAAATATCCGCACGACGCGGTCGACGGCGTCGGGTTCTTCGACCGTACCGAGGTCGCGACCGGGCTGGTCGAAGCCGTCGGCGATGCCAAGCTGCGCGAGACGATCCGCGGCCGGACGGGTCCCGAGACGCCGATCTTCACGATCAAGCGCGCCGGCACCACCGGCGACGGGACACGGATCGCCGCCTGGGGATGCGAGGAGCATAACTGCAGCGATCGCAACTGGACGGTGCTGGTCGACCCCAAGGGCGGCAAGACCCAGGTCTGCTATCACGACGCCGACAAGATGGGCGCGAAAAGCGAATGGTACGCAGGCGGCGCCCCCGAGCGGCGCGACGACACCTGTCCTTCGGAGGGCTGAACCGATGCTCGAACATATCCCTGCATGGCTGGGTCAGGCGATGAGCGGTCTGCGCGCCGGCGAGGAGAAGCTGGCCGTCTCGCAGGTCTGCGGCGATCCCGGCGACACGCCGACGTCGATCGACCTTTCCAGCCCGGCGTTCGCGCATGAAGGCCGCCTGCCGCCGCGCTTCACGCTCGACGGCGAGGGCGTGTCGCCGCCGCTCGTCTGGAGCGACCCGCCGGCCGGAACGGCAACGATGGTGCTGATCGTCGAGGATCCCGACGCGCCGGCACCACAACCCTTGGTCCACGCTATCGTAAGGGGTCTCGATGCGGATGCTGGCCGTCTCGCGGAAGGCGCGATCGTCGCCGATGGCGCGGGCGACCCAGCGGGACGCGATGTGGGCCGCAATTCCTATCTCCGCGAAGGCTGGTTGCCGCCCGATCCGCCGAGCGGGCACGGTGAGCATCGCTATGTCTTCCAGCTGTTCGCGGTCGGCGCAGGCGCGGGCGATCCCGGTGCGACTCCAGGACGGTCTGCGGTGATCGAGGCCATCACCGGCCATGTACTGGCGGCGGGGGTGTTGATCGGGACTTATTCGCGCGATCAGGCGGCGCCGGTCGGGCCGATCGGGGAGGGTGCGGTGGAGTGAACGACGTCTCGTTCTGCGCACGCGTCTCGCGGTCGAGGAATAGACGTAATCGCGATCAGGCGATCGGGATGATCGGTGCAGCGGTGGTGATCGCGACGGCGGCGAAGAACAGGGCGCCGACGAACGAGATGGCGATACGCTGAGCGGTTTCGAAACGGAGCGACATGGGGATTTCCTTCGGTTTTTCGGGGAGCCGGACTATCCGGCCTCCGATACCGAAAGCTTTGCACGCAGCGTGCCAGTTTCTTAAGTCATTGCGCTGGCTAGGGTTTCTATCCAGCGGTCCGCGGCATTGGGAAATCGCACCAGATCGCGTGCGCAAAACACGCCATTTTACGGGATCAGGCGGCGCAGATCCGATCGCGGCCTTGTTCCTTGGCCGTGTAGAGCAGGCGGTCGGCCCGCGAGAACGCAATTCCCGACGTTTCTTCGATATGGATCGCGGTGATGCCCGCCGAAAAGGTGATGCTCCCGAGCGGGGCGTCGGTCTCACGGTTGCGGTATCGCTTCGCCGCCACCGTCGCGCGAACACGATCGAGCAACTTGGCCGCATCCGACAGGGTTTTGCCCTTGATCAGCAGCGCGAACTCCTCGCCGCCGTGGCGGACCACCAGATGCGGTGCGCATTCGCTCGACAACGCCTGTCCGATCGCGATGAGAACGCGGTCGCCGACGCCGTGCCCGTGGAGGTCGTTGACACCCTTGAACCGGTCGATGTCGCACACCGCCAGGCAATAGGGGCCCGCATCGAGGTCGCGCTCGGCGAACGCCTCCTCGAACGCGCGACGGTTGGGCAGGCCGGTCAGCATATCGCGCCGGGCGATGTCGTGCGCCTCGACCAGCTTGGTGCGCAGGATATCGGCTTCGGCGGTGGCGGCGGCGAGTCGTACTTCGCTGTCGTGGATCCGACCGATCATCATGGTGGTGATCTGCGTGATCTCGTCGATCTCGGCGATCTGCTTGATCGCAGCGGCGCTCTTGGCGAGATCGCGGCCGAAGCCCCGCGTTTCGTCCTGCATCGTCCGCATGATCTGCGTGAAGTCTTCGACGTGGTGCTGCGTTTCGACGACCAGCGAAATCGCGCTGTCGACGCCGGTTTCCGCGGCGACTTCCGACGCCTGGCCGGAGGCGGGACGGTGCGCCGCCGGGTCGCCGGCGACGACCTGGCCGCCGAGTCGCTCGATATCGTTGCGGCTCAGGCGAACGCCGCCATCGGTCAGCCGCGCGACCGCGATCGCCAGCGGCTGGTCGGGGGCCGACAGAACGGCATGCGCGAAGTGGTAATGCGCGGGATCGGGGCTCAGGCGATGCTCGTCAAGGAACCTGCCGATACGCTCGTACAGCGAGTTTCTTGGGTCTGCCCCCGATACCGGCTTGGCCGCTTGCGCGTCCCCCATGACTTCCTCCGCATCCCCACCAAAGGCATAGACCCGAAAGCGTTAGCATATTGTCACCAGAACGGCAGCTATTTGCCGGTCAGCTTTTCCACTGCCGCCAACGTCGTCGCGACGTGCTCGGCGGGGTTCATGTCGTCATGCACGAACGCAACCCGACCGTCCTTGGCGATGACGTAGCTGGTGCGCTTGGTCACCGTGCGACCCATCACCGGCTTGCCGAGTGCGACGTCATAGCCCTTGACCACGTTAGGCCCTGCGCTCGCGACCGCGAACTTGCCGGCGCACTTCTCGGCCGAGAACTTGCTGAGCGTCTCGACGTTGTCGGCCGACATGCCGATCACCGTCGCGCCGGCTTTGGTGAACGCGGGGATCGCCTCGGCGAACGCATGCGCCTCGGCGTTGCAGCCGCCGGTATAGGCGGCGGGGAAGAAGTACAGCACGACCGGGCCCTTCTTCAGCTGCTCGGCGAGATGCACCGTGAACACCTTGCCCGCGATCGCCCCGCGAGTCGTGAAGTCGGGCGCCTTGGCACCCGGCGCGAGCGCGGCGAACGCCGGCGTTGCGACGAGCAGGGCGGCGGCGAGAGTCGAGACGAGGCGCATGGACGATACTCCGATTGGATTGCAACGACCTACGCGCACGCGGATGATCCGTCCATTGCTCGCGACGGCTGCGGCCGATAGGCAGGGGCCATGCCAGTCACCCAAGCCGATATCGATCTCGCGCACCGCCTCGCGGATGCTGCGGGCAACGTCATCCGACCGTATTTCCGCCACGAGCACGGCGTCGAGATCAAGGACGACCAATCCCCCGTCACGCGCGCCGACCGCGAGGCCGAATCGGCGATGCGCCGGCTGCTCGACGCCGAACGTTCGGGCGACGGCATCGTCGGCGAGGAGTATGGCGAGAAGCCGGGCGTCACCAATCGCAAATGGGTGCTCGACCCGATCGACGGCACGCGCAGCTTCACCGTCGGCCGCGCGATCTTCGGGACGTTGATCGCGCTGGTCGAGGATGGCTGGCCGGTGCTCGGGATCATCGACCAGCCGGTCCAGCGCGAACGCTGGGTTGGTGTCGCAGGGCGTCCGACCACTTTGAACGGCGTACCCGTTCGCACGCGTACCTGCCGCGAACTGGCGGGCTCTACGATCGCCACTACTAGCCCGCATCTCTTTGACGAGGTCGACGTGCCGCACTATCTCGCGCTGGTTGCGGCGATCTCGGGCGGCAACCCGCGGCAGGGGCCCGTCTATGGCGGCGACTGCTACAATTACGGCCTGCTCGCGAGTGGGCATCTCGATGTCGTGTGCGAGTCGGGGCTCAAGATCTACGACTTCGCCGCGCTGGTGCCGGTGGTCGAAGGGGCCGGCGGCATGATGTGCGACTGGAACGGCGACCCCCTGACCGCGGCGAGCGAAGGCCATGTTCTCGCGATCGGCGACCCGGCGCGGATGGACGACGTGCTGGAAGCGATGCACCGGGTGCGCGATGACGGGCACGACCACACCGGTCACGACCACGGATAAGGATTCCCCTCCCGCCTGCGGGAGGGGCTAGGGGAGGGCCCACCGGCACCGATCACCCCGCCCCGCCCCCACCCCTCTCGCTAACGGGACGGGAACAGCAGGGCGGCATCGCAAGCACAACGCCCCCACATCACCACCCCCCATCCGTCATCCCGGCGCACGCCGGGACCCACGGACACGGCACGTTAGCCGTCTGAGCTAACCCAACCATGGGGCCCGGCGTCCGCCGGGGTGACGGGGTTGGTGTGGTGAGGAGTAAGTGCTTAGCGACGGCAGCGTAGTGGCCAAGCCGCTATTCAAACCGCACGCCGCGATCCAGCCCTAACAGCGCCTGTACTTCACACCTCCGTGCGACACCGGCCACGGGCAACGACCAACCCGCACGTCCACCATCAAGCCCGCTTACACCCCATCTGTCATCCCGGCGAACGCCGGGATCCATGGACGCGGAACGCTAGCCACATACGCGCCAAACCATCGGCAACGGTGACCGGCTGACGCCAGGATGAGCAAGCTAGGGAGGCGACCGTACAGTTCGCCCCCACCCCCTCAGAAAATCCCCAGAAACTTCTTCCGCTGCCCCTTCTTCTCCGCCGCAGACGTCTTTCCGTCCTCGGCCTTCGCCGTCGTCCCATGCCCCACGTCATCGCGCGGCTGGCCCTTCGTCGTCCGCTGCGCCGCCGCCGTCGCCCCGGCCAGCACGGGACCGCACGCCGTCGACTTCGCATCGCCGACATCGACGAACGCCAGGATCCCCGCGACCGGCGTCGCGACCAGTGCCAGCCCAAGCCCACTCCCGACCCGCGCGAGCAGATCCTTCGAGATCACGTTCATTTTCGGCGCGGCGAACATGCCGCCTACCCCGATCGGGGACTGCCCCGCGAACAGGCTGAACTTCTTCGAGTCCGCACGAAACGCCAGATCGACCGCCTCGTTGCGGAAGCTGAACCCGCCCCGCCCGACGATCACGTTCTTGCGCGTGTCGATCAGGATCGGGTCCGCCGCCGCCACGCCGCCGCGCACGGTGAAGCCGATCAGCCCGCAATTCATCTGCACCGGCTCGTTCAGCTGACCCTGGAACATCCGCTGCGCGAACGTGCCGATGTCGAGCTCGGCGAGCTGCACGTTGCGGACCGACAGCGCGCCCGACGGCAGCACGAACGCGATCCGGCCGCGTGACGAGGCAAGCGAGTCATGGATCGAATCGCCGCGTCCCTCGAGCTTGATCCGACCCTTGACCGTGCCGGTCGTTCCCGCCTCGGTCAGGCCATACCCCTTGAGCAGACGCCCCAACGGCGTCGGCGCGAGGCGGATATCGTACGAGACCGCGCTCGGCCGCACCCGCGTATCGAAGATGACGTCCGAGGCCACGTTGCCGCGCGCCATCGAGAAGGTCAGCGGCGACAGCGCCAGCCGACCGCGCTCCAGATCGAGCGTAAGGTCGACGTTAGAGATCGGCAGGTTGCGCGACTTCACCGTGCCGATCGTCCATTTCAGGTCGGCATCGAAGATCTGCATCGTCGCGACGGGCAGGTTTCCATCGGGCAACAGGCGTTGCGGTGCGGCGCCCGTCGCGGCTGCCGCCGCGACAGCCCCCTTCGATTCGACGATGTCGGGATTGAAGCCGATGAACGGGGCCGCATCGATGATGTCGAGGCTCTTGGTCGTGAGGACCGAATCGAGATGGATACGCGCGCCGTTGACGATCGTCAGCTTGCCCCCGAGATCGGTTCGGCCTGCAAAACCGCGCAGATGCGTGAAGGCGTATTCGTCGCCCTGCTTGATCAGCTGCGCGCGCAGTTTGTAGGTCCGCGTGTTCGGGATCGCGACGTCGATTACGCCCAGCAGCGTCGACAGGTTTGCGCCGCGTGCGGTGACGGCGAGCGGCACGTTCTCGACATCGGCGATGCTCGGCAGCGTGCCCGCGACGTCGATGATGTTGCCCGCCGCCCGCGCCCGCGCGACCAGCTTGTTCTGTCCGCGGTTGGCGGTCGCATCCGGCGACAGCAGTTGCGCGGTCACGGTGAACGGCGTCTCGCGCAACCGCCCCTTGCCGGTCAGCCCGACCGCGCGGCCGATCGTCGCGTCGACCGAGCGGATGTCGGCGACCTTGAGGTCCGCCAGCACACGCATCCGCGGATCGAGATAGCGCACCGTCGTGCCCGTCACCGTGGCCACGTCGATCCGCGGGAATTCGAGCGGCTTGCCACCCTTCTTGTTCGAGAACGTCCAGGTGTTGGCCGAATGCGCCGCGTTCCACTCCAGATCGACCGCGCCGTTGACGAGATCGAGCCAGTACAGCCGCCGCTTGCCGAACAGCAGCGACAGCGGCGCGATCCGCGTGTCGAGCTTGTCCGCCTGGAACAGGTTCGGCCTGCTCGCCCAATCGGGGTTCGAGAGCGTGAAGTTCTCCGCGTACAGCTTGATGCGGAACGGCGCGAAATAGAGCTGGAAGTCGCCGCGCACGGTCAGCGTCCGGTGCGTGAGCGAGCCGACGACACGCTCGAACGGATGCTTCAGGAAGCGCCCCTTGGTGATGTACAGCACCAGCCAGATCGCGACGATGACCGCGACGATCCCGAGCAGGATGTTGCGCAGTATCCGCCGCTTGCGACGTTTTTGCGCGGCTGCTGCTCCCGGGGCCGCGGAAGGGGTCTCGATCGGCTGCGTCGGGCTGTCGTCCATGATTCGCCTATCGCACGACAGCCGCGTCAGTTCCACAACGGTTGATATGCCGAATTAATGCGTCTATGCGGCCCGCTTCCTCGAAGGGAACGCGTTCGACGAATCGCCCGGCCAGTGTGGGCTGCCGCGGCGATTTCAGCGTCCTCCTTCGTAACCGAAAGGATAAAAATGCCCAAGCTGAAGACCAAGAGCGGCGTCAAGAAACGCTTCAAGCTCACCGCCACTGGCCTGCTCAAGCACGGCGTCGCCGGCAAGCGTCACCGTCTGGCGCATCACAACGGCAAGTACATCCGTCAGAACCGCGGCACCAAGCTGCTGTCGAAGGCCGATACCGCAGCAGTGAAGGCCTGGGCGCCTTACGGCCTGCGTTGAGCTGAGAAGGAATTAGACAATGGCACGCGTAAAACGGGGTGTTACCACCCGCGCCAAGCACAAGCGTATTTTGGTTCAGGCGAAGGGCTATTATGGCCGTCGCAAGAACACCATCCGCATCGCCCGTCAGGCCGTCGAGAAGGCCGGACAGTACGCTTATCGCGACCGCAAGGTTAAGAAGCGCACGTTCCGCGGCCTCTGGATCCAGCGCATCAACGCCGGCGTCCGCGCCGAGGGTCTGACGTATTCGCAGTTCATGCACGGCGTGAAGCTGGCAGGGATCGAACTCGACCGGAAGGTCCTGGCCGACATCGCCATGCACGAAGGCGCTGCATTCAGCGCGATCGTCGCTCAGGTGAAGGCGGCTCTTCCCCAGGCCGCGTAATTCGCGACTGAGGTGAGTTTCGGGGAGGGCGTCGGTGGGAGACCACCGGCGCCCTTTCTGCGTTTGGGGTATGTTCTGAGCGTTGGTGGAACGCGAGGTTTCGCCATGCAAACCGCAACCGCAACCGCAACCGCAACCGCAACCGCAACCGCAACCGCAACCTCAATCCTCGATCCCTAACCTCCGTTCCGCCTAAACCCCCATCCGTCATCCCGGCGAACGCCGGGACCCACGGTTACGGCGGACCCGGCGATAACGTGCTACCATCACCCGGCCCGCTACCGTGGGCCCCGGCGTCCGCCGGGATGACGGGGGTGTTGATGATGGATCAAACGATCCGGCACACGGGCACAAGGGGAGCACGAAATGCGCGAGACCTTTCAGCCGTGCGTCTACATCCTCCACTCCCGCCGCCACGGCACGCTCTACATCGGCGTCACGTCGAATCTCCTCGCAAGGCTGGTTCAGCACCGAGAGGGGTTGATCCCCGGCTTCACTCGCCGGTACGGCATCAAGCGTCTCGCCTATTACGAGATGTTCGACACGATGGAGGCCGCGATCGTTCGCGAGAAGCGGCTGAAGGAGTGGCGAAGAGCGTGGAAGATCGACCTGATCGAAGCGCGCAACGAAAATTGGGACGATCTGGGTATCGGCCTCGGGCTGCCCCGCCTAACCGAACCCGCCCTGGGAGTATGACGTGACGCAAGACCTGAACCAGATGCGCGACCACATGCTGACGGCGATCGCCGCCGCATCCGGGCTCGACGCGCTCGATGCGTGCCGGGTCGAGGCGCTCGGCAAGCAGGGCACGATCACCGCGCTGCTCAAGACGCTCGGCAAGATGACCCCCGACGAGCGCCTCGTCCAAGGCCCGCAGATTCAGGGCCTCCGCGAAGCCGTCGCCAACGGCATCGCCGAGCGCAAGGCCACGCTCGAACGCGCCGCGCTCGACGCGCGCCTCGCCAGCGAAACGCTCGACATGACGCTCCCCGCCGACGCCACGCCCGCCGGCACGATCCACCCCGTCAGCCAGGTTATGGATGAACTCGCCGAGATCTTCGCCGACTTGGGCTTCGCGGTCGCGACCGGTCCCGAGATCGAGACCGACTGGCATAATTTCACCGCACTCAACATCCCCGAGACGCACCCCGCGCGCGCGATGCACGATACCTTTTACCTCCAGCAGGGGATCGACGCGAAGACCGCCGGCACCGCCGACGAAAAGACGACCTTCTCGCTCCTCCGCACGCACACGTCGCCGGTGCAGATCCGCACGATGTTGAGCCAGAAACCCCCGATCCGCATCATCGCCCCCGGCCGCACCTACCGTTCGGATTCCGACGCCACGCACACGCCGATGTTCCACCAGGTCGAGGGCCTCGTGATCGACAAGGGCATCACGCTCGGCCACCTGAAATGGACGCTCGAGACGTTCGTGAAGGCGTTCTTCGAGCGCGACGACATCGTGCTCCGGATGCGCCCCAGCTATTTCCCGTTCACCGAGCCGTCGGTCGAGATCGACGTCGGCTACACGCTCGTGAAGGGCAAGCGCGTCGTCGGCGGCGCCGAGCCCGATGGCTGGCTCGAGATCCTTGGCTCGGGTATGGTCCACCGCAAGGTCATCGAAGCCTGCGGGCTCGACCCCGACGAATGGCAGGGCTTCGCGTTCGGCTGCGGCATCGACCGCCTCGCCATGCTCAAATACGGCATGGACGACCTCCGACCGTTCTTCGACGGCGATATCCGCTGGCTCAAGCATTACGGCTTTTCGAGCCTCGACGTCCCCACCTTGTCCGGCGGAGTCGGCGCATGAAGTTCACGCTCAGCTGGCTCAAGCAGCACCTCGAAACCACCGCCACGCTCGACCAGATCGTCGAGGCGCTGACCCGCATCGGCCTCGAAGTCGAAGGCGTCGAGAACCCCGGCGAGAAGCTCGCCGCGTTCAAGATCGCCAAGGTGCTCAGCGCCGAACGCCATCCGCAAGCCGACAAGCTCCAGATCCTGTCGGTCGATGCCGGTAACGGCCCGCTGCAGGTCGTCTGCGGCGCCCCCAACGCGCGCGCCGGGCTGGTCGGCGTTTTCGGCGCACCCGGCGCGTATGTCCCCGGCCTCGAGGTGACGCTGAAGCTGGCCAGCATCCGCGGTGTCGAGTCCAACGGCATGATGTGCTCGACGCGTGAGCTGGAACTCGGCGAGGATCACGACGGCATCATCGAACTGCCCGAAGACGCGCCGATCGGCACGCCGTACCCCGACTATGCCGGCCTGACCGACCCGGTCATCGACGTCGCGATCACACCCAACCGCCAGGACTGCATGGGCGTCCGCGGCATCGCGCGAGACCTCGCCGCCGCCGGCCTCGGCACGCTCACGCCGCTGACGTTTGACGCGTTCACGAGCGAGGGCGCGGGCCCCGACGTCCGCACCGACGACACCGCCGGCTGCCCCGCCTTCTTCGCCCAAACCGTCACCGGCGTGACCAACGGCGAGTCCCCCGAGTGGATGCGCCGCAGCCTCATCGCGATCGGCCAGAAGCCCATCTCCGCGCTCGTCGACATTACCAACTACCTGATGATCGATCTCGGCCGCCCGCTGCACGTCTACGACCGCGCAAAGCTCTCCGGCGGCCTCGTCGCGCGCAAGGCGAAGCACGGCGAGCAGGTCGTCGCGCTCAACGGCAAGACCTACACGCTCGACGCGACCATGACCGTCATCGCCGACGACGCGGCCGTGCACGACATCGGCGGCATCATGGGCGGCGAGCATTCGGGCGTCTCGGCGGACACCACCGACGTGCTGATCGAATGCGCGTATTTCGATCCCGACCACATCGCGCGCACCGGCCAGAAGCTGACCCTTACCTCCGACGCGCGCAGCCGCTTCGAACGCGGCGTCGATCCGGCGTTCCTCGACGACGGCCTCGCGATCGCCACCGCGCTCGTGCTCCACATCTGCGGCGGCACGGCGAGCGACGTCACGCGCTCGGGCGAACCCCCGCTCGAACCCCGCGTGATCCACTACGATCCGCGCTTGAGCGCAGACCTCGGTGGCCTTCACGTCGCCCCCGAACGCCAGGCGCGGACATTGTTGTCGCTCGGCTTCACGATCGGCGCGATCCAGTCCGCCGACGCGTTCAGCGACGCGCTGTTCTCGACGATCGAGGGCAAGTGGCCGGTCACGATCCCGAGCTGGCGGCGTGATGTCGACGGTCCTGCCGACCTCGTCGAGGAAGTCGTCCGGATCGAGGGCATCGACAATATCCCCTCGACGCCGCTCCCGCGCATGCCCGGCGTCGCCAAGCCGACCGCCACGCCCGAGCAGAAGCTCGAACGTCGCGCGCGTCGCGCGGCGGCGGCCCGAGGGCTCGACGAGGCGGTAACGTGGAGCTTCCTCTCCGAAACCGAAGCAGCCCCCTTCGGCGGCGGTGCCTGGACGCTCGCCAACCCGATCAGCGAAGACCTGAAAGTCATGCGCCCGTCGCTGCTCCCCGGCCTGCTCGCAGCGACCGGCCGCAACCTCAAGCGTGGCCAGCAGAGCGTCCGCCTGTTCGAGATCGGCCGCCGCTACCTCGCGGATGCCGAACGCGCGACCTTGGGCGTGGTCCTAGCAGGCGACCGCCGCCCCCGCGGCTGGCGCGATGGGAAAGCGGCGACCTTCGACGCTTATGACGCGAAGGCCGAAGCTCTGGCGCTTCTCGCCGCCTCGGGCGCGCCCGTCGACAACCTGCAAGTCATGCCTGTCCTGAGTGCAGCCGAAGGGGGTGAAGCGGGCGACGCATGGCACCCCGGCCAGTCCGGCACGCTCCGCCTCGGACCGAAGACGGTGCTGGCAAGCTTCGGCATGCTCCACCCGTCGGTGCTAAAGGCGTTCGACCTCGACGGCGCGGTCGCCGCAGTAGAAGTCTACCTCGACGCGATCCCGCCAAAGCGCGCCACTGGCTTCGCGCGTCCGGCCTATACCCCGCCAGCACTCCAAGCCGTCCGCCGCGACTTCGCATTCCTCGTGCCGGCGGCGCTCGCCACCGACACGCTGGTCCGCGCGGTCAAGGGCGCCGACAAGGTCGCGATCGTCTCGGCCCGCGTGTTCGACGTGTTCACCGGGCAGGGCGTCGAAGAGGGCCACAAGTCGGTCGCGGTCGAGATCGTCCTGCAACCGACCGCCAAGAGCTTCACCGACGAAGAGATCAAGGCGATCGCCGACAAGGTGGTCGCCGCGGCTGCCAAGCAAGGCGCAACCCTCCGCGTCTGAGCGTGCCCTCACCCTTCCCACGGCCAAGCAGCCGCGGGCCCCTTCCCTCTCCCCCGAGGGGAGAGGGAGAGACGCCAAAGGCGGCGAGGGTGAGGGCACGCGCTGGCGTCCTCCTCAAAGGATCACCCTTCTTTCGTCATCCCCGCAGAGGCGGGGATCCAGACGGGCTAACCAAGCGATTCCATCGACAGCGTCGCCACTCTGGATCCCCGCCTCTGCGGGGATGACATGAAGGGCATAGACCGTTCGACCGTCACGGAGACAGAGATGACCGACCTGATCACGATCGCCAACGACCACCTCACCGCGCAGATCAACCCGCACGGTGCCGAACTCACCCATCTCCACGACGCCGACGGCGGCGAACTGATGACCAACGCCGACCCGGCCTTCTGGACCGGCCACGCGCCGATCCTCTTCCCCGTCGTCGGCGTCGTCAACGAAGGCGTCATCCGCCTCGACGGCCAGGCCTACCCGATGCAGAAGCACGGCTTCGCGCGCCATTCGACGTTCGACGTCGTCGCGCAGTCGGAAAGCTCCGCCACCTTCCGCCTCACCGACAGCGAGGAAACCCAGAAGGCCTACCCGTTCGCGTTCGCCCTCGACATCGTCTTCACGTTAGACGGCGCGACGCTGACGCTCGAAGCGCACATCCACAACCGCACCGACGCTGCAATGCCGGCGAGCTTCGGCTTCCACCCCGCCTTCGCCTGGCCGCTCCCCTACGGTGAACCCCGCGCAGACCACCGCATCACGTTCGACGCCGACGAACCCGGCAAGCTGAAGGCGATCAGCCCCGACGGCCAGATCGCCGTCGACGAGCGCCCCTCGCCGGTCGAGGACCGCGTCATCGCCTTGCGCGACGAACTGTTCGCCAAGGATGCGCTGGTGTGGGACCCGATCCATTCCGACGCCGTCACCTATGGCGCCACGACCGGCCCGCAGTTGCGGATCGCCTTTCCCGATACGCCGAAGCTCGGCATCTGGACCAAGCCCGGCGCGGCCTATGTCTGCGTCGAGCCCTGGCACGGGATCGCCGACCCCGAAGGCTATACCGGCGATTATCGCGACAAACCCGGTGTGTTCGAGATCGCTGCGAGGGGTACGAAGCGCATCGAAATGAGCGTGACGCTGGTCCAGGAGCACTGACGAACTCCCCTCCCTGAAAGGGAGGGGCAGGGGGTGGGTCGGTTTCCGCATCACGGCACGGGTGCGACCAAAGCTGACCTACCCAACCCCTCCCTTCCAGGGAGGGGAGAGCGTTGCGTTTGGGGAGCAAAGTCGCTCCTGCCACCGGTCCTCATCAAGGCCCCCTCTGTCCTACACGCCCCGCATCTGCCAATAGCACGCGATGATCGCTGCATGCCTCCTCCTCCCGATCCCGCCGCGTCCCGCGCGGGAAGGGGATTGCGAGCGGCACGTAGCCTGAACTTCCTTACCTTCCGAGCCCAGACTCGGCGCACCGGACCCACGCCATGACCCAATTTCCCCGCCGCACCTTCGCGATCATCTCGCATCCCGATGCCGGCAAGACCACGCTGACCGAGAAGCTCTTGTATTTCGGCGGCGCGATCCATCTCGCCGGCGAAGTGAAGGCGCGCGGCCAGACCCGTCGCGCCCGCTCCGACTGGATGAAGATCGAGCAGCAGCGCGGCATCTCGGTCACCTCGTCGGTGATGACGTTCGAGCGCCAGGGGATCACCTTCAACCTGCTCGACACGCCGGGCCACGAAGACTTCTCCGAGGACACGTATCGCACGCTGACCGCGGTCGACTCGGCGGTCATGGTGATCGACGCCGCCAAGGGCATCGAGCCGCAGACGCGGAAACTGTTCGAGGTCTGCCGCCTGCGCAACGTGCCGATCATCACCTTCGTCAACAAGGTCGACCGCGAGGGCCGCGATCCGTTCTCGCTGCTCGACGAGGTGGCGGAGATGCTCCAGCTCGACGTCTGCCCGATGAGCTGGCCGGTCGGCATGGGCGGCGAGTTCGAGGGCGTCTACGATCTCTACGCCAACACGCTGAGCCGCCCCGAAGGCGACAGCCGCGAATTCATGGGCAAGGCGATCCCGTTCACCGGCATCGACGATCCCGAACTCGCCAAGATCCTCAGCCCCGAAGCCATGATCCGCCTGAACGACGAGGCCGAACTCGCACAGGGTGGCTATTCGAGCTTCGACCCCGAGGCCTATCGCGCGGGCAATTTGACGCCGGTCTATTTCGGGTCGGCGCTGAAGGACTTCGGAGTCGCCGAACTGATCGCCGCGCTCGCCGACTATGCCCCGCCACCGCGCGCGCAGCCCGCCGAGCCCGCCCCCGTCTCCCCGGACGAGCCCGAAGTCACCGGCTTCGTGTTCAAGGTGCAGGCGAACATGGACCCCAACCACCGCGACCGCATCGCGTTCATGCGGCTTTGCTCGGGCGTGTTCAAGCGCGGCATGAAGCTCACCCCGACCGGCCACGGCAAGCCGATCGCCGTCCATTCCCCCATCCTGTTCTTCGCGCAGAATCGTGAGCTGGCGGACGAGGCGTTCCCCGGCGACATCATCGGCATCCCCAACCACGGCACGCTCCGGGTCGGCGACACGCTCAGCGAGAAGGCCACGATCCGCTTCACCGGCCTGCCGAACTTCGCGCCCGAAATCCTGCGCCGCGTCGTGCTGAAGGACTTCACCAAGACCAAGCAGTTGCGCAAAGCCTTGGACGACATGGCCGAGGAGGGGGTGACGCAGGTGTTCTACCCCGACATCGGGTCGAACTGGATCATCGGCGTGGTCGGGCAGCTCCAGCTCGAGGTGCTGCTCTCGCGCCTCGACGCGGAGTACAAGGTCGCGGCCGGGCTCGAACCCGCCCCCTACGAGACCGCGCGCTGGATCACGGCGGAAGACCCGCTGGAACTGAAGACCTTCGCCGAGATCAATCGCGGCGCAATGGCCAAGGACCGCGACGGCAACCCCGTCTTCCTCGCCAAGAGCGCCTGGGAAGTGAACTACATCGCCGAGCGCTACGCCAAGATCCGCTTCGCCGCCACGCGGGAACGTTAGGACCCCTTCTTGCCCCCCTCCCTGAAAGGGAGGGGCTGGGGGTGGGTAGGCCGGCTCGTGCCACTGCCGTGCGAGCTTGTGGAAACCGACCCACCCCCGACCCCTCCCTTCCAGGGAGGGGAGAATGTCAGTCCGCCGCGAGCGCCTCGGCAAGCATGTCCCGGATCGCGCGCAACGCGGTCATCGGCGACTCCGCCCGCGCGACGATCTCGCCCGGTCCGGGAATGGCGGGTGCGCGCTTCTCCGCTCCCAGCAACTGCTGGACGCCGCGGACGGTATAGCCCTCGCGGTTCAGATACTGGTCGATCCGCCGCACCAGCGCGACATCCTCGGCACGGTAGTACCGCCGGTTGCCCGCGCGTTGCAGCGGCTTCAGCTGGGGAAAGCGCGTTTCCCAATAGCGCAGGATATGCTGCGGTAGGCCGGTGTCGCGCGACAGTTCGCCGATCGTCCGAAACGCCGCACCGGCCTTTTGCCCCCCGGCATCGGGTAGTACGTCGTCGGTATCAGGCATGTCGGGCGTCAGTCCGCCTCGACGATGCGTTCCCGCATCATCTGGCTAGCGCGGAACGTCAGCACGCGGCGCGGTGCGATCGGCACCTCGATGCCGGTCTTCGGATTACGACCGACGCGCTCACCCTTGTCGCGCAGCACGAACGTCCCGAACCCCGAAATCTTGACGTTCTCGCCCTGCGACAGCGCCCCACACATCTCGGTCAGGATCTGCTCGACGATCTTGGAGGAATCCGAGCGCGACAGCCCGACCTCCTTGTGGAGCGATTCGGCCAGATCGGCCCGCGTCAAAGTACCCGTCGTCATGTTCATCAAGCTCCCACACTCGGCGAACCTCCTACACAAGCGCGGGAGCGACCGGAAGAACTTTTGTTCTACAAGCGAATCGAGATGATTCGAAAGGATTAGAAGCGGATAACCGCGGCACCCCAGGTGAACCCGCCGCCCATCGCCTCTAGTACGACGATCTGTCCTTGTCGGACACGTCCGTCGCGCACGGCGACGTCCAAAGCGAGTGGAACCGAGGCTGCCGAGGTGTTCGCGTGCTGGTCGACGGTGACCACGACCTTCTCCGGCGCGAGGCCGAGTTTGCGCGCGGTGGCATCGAGAATCCGTGCATTCGCCTGGTGCGGCACCACCCAGTCGACCTGGTCCGACGACAGCCCGGCCATCGCCAGCGACTCCGTCATCACCGACGCCAGATTGGTCACCGCGTGGCGGAACACTTCGCGGCCCTTCATGCGGAGCTTGCCGACGGTGCCGGTCGTCGAGACGCCGCCGTCGACATAGAGAAGGTCGTTGTGACGGCCGTCCGCGTGCAGCTTGGTCGTCAGGATGCCGCGACCCCCTTCGTCCGCGGTATCCTGCGCCTCCAGCACGATCGCGCCGGCGCCGTCGCCGAACAGCACGCAGGTCGTCCGGTCTTCCCAGTCGAGGATGCGGCTGAACGTCTCGGCGCCGATCACCAGCGCGCGCTTGGCGACGCCGCTGCGGATCATGCTGTCAACGACCTGAACCGCGTAGAGGAACCCTGAGCAGACCGCCGCGACGTCGAACGCGACGCAGTCGTTGATGCCGAGCATCGCCTGCACCTTGGTGGCGCTGGCGGGGAAGGTCTGGTCGGGCGTCGCGGTGGCGAGCACGATCAGGTCGATGCTCTGCGCCTCGATACCGGCGGCGGCGAGCGCGCGGCGGCAAGCATCGGCGGCGAGCGTCGCGGTCGTCTCGCCTTCGCCGGCGATGTGACGAAAGCGGATGCCGGTGCGCTCGACGATCCACTCGTCACTGGTGTCGACCTGCTCCGCGAGTTCTGCGTTGGATACGCGACGGGCGGGCAGGGCGGAGCCGGTGCCGATGACCACAGACCGGATCATGCCGCCTTCTCCACGCTGCCGAGATCGTCGGCGATGCGCCGCACCAGATCGTTGCGCACCATCTTGGCGGCATTGCCGATCGCGGTCGCGACGCCGCGCTCGGTGGCGCCGCCGTGGCTCTTCACGACGATGCCGTTGAGCCCGAGAAACACAGCGCCGTTGTGATTGTTGGGATCGAGGTGATCGCGCAGCAATTCGGTCGCCGGGCGCGAGATCAGGAAGCCGAGCTTCGACCGCACCGAACTGCGGAACGCGCGCTTGAGCAGGTCGGCGACGAATCGCGCGGTGCCCTCGGCGGTCTTCAGCGCGATGTTGCCTGAAAACCCGTCGCACACGACGACGTCTACCTCACCGCGCGACAGACGGTCGCCCTCGATGAAGCCGTTGAACTGCATGTCGACCGCCGGCGTCGCGCGCAGCTGAGCCGCCGCATCGCGAATCTCGTCCGTACCCTTCATGTCCTCGCTGCCGATATTCAGCAGCGCCACGCGGGGATGCGGAATGTCGAGCGCGGTACGCGCATAGGCTGCACCCATGATCGCGAACTGGACGAGGTTGCGCGCATCGCACTCGGTATTCGCACCGAGATCGAGCATGACCATGTCGGTGTCGCCGAGCGTCGGCAGACGCGCCGCGAGCGCCGGCCGGTCGATCCCGGGCAGCATCCGCAACGACAGCTTTGCCATCGCCATCAGCGCGCCGGTATTCCCCGACGACACCGCGGCGGCGGCGCGACCCTGTTTCACCAGGTCGATCGCGATGCCCATCGAGGTCTTCTTGGCGCGACGAATCGCCTGGGTCGGCTTGTCGCTCGATCCGACGACTTCCGGCGCATGGACGATCTCCGAATGCTGCGACAGGTTCGGATGGGCCTTGAGCCCCTCGCGAATCGCAGCTTCGTCGCCGACCAGCAGGAAGCGCATGCCCTCGAATTGATGACGCGCGCGGGCGACACCGGCGAGCATCACTGCCAGCCCGTCATCGCCACCCATCGCATCGACCGCGATCCAGCCGCTGTCGGGCATCGCTTATCCTTCGTTCAAGTTAGAGGTTCCGGACGGAAGCCTCAGCCCTCGATCGAGAGGATTTCACGACCGTTATAGTGACCGCACGAACCGCACAGGTTGTGGGGACGCTTCAGTTCGCCACAGTTGGGGCATTCCTGGAACGACGCGATCGTGAGCGAGTCGTGGCCACGGCGCATGCCGCGCTTGGAGGGCGAGGTTTTTCTTTTGGGGACGGCCATTTCGGCACCTTGTTCAATCTAAAGGTCGGGGCTCCGAGTACGTCCGGACACAGGACACAGGCAACCGACAAGAATGCCGGCCGCCTGAAGCAACCCATGCGGCCTGACGCTCGCGAAGCGTGGCGCTATAGCGATTTCACCCCGCGTTGCAAGCTTCCGCCCGGAGTGGCAGGGCGGGGGCCTGACAAAAGACCTGATATTCGAGGGGCAACGCCGTGATATTACCCGTAACGCTGACGATCGCCGCGGCCGCCGCCGTCGTCAACCTGTGGCTCGCCTTCCGAATCGTGCCGATGCGCGTGAAGGAGAGCGTGCTGATCGGCGACGACGGCAACCAGCGCCTGCAGGCGCGGATGCGCGCGCATGCCAACTTCACCGAATACGCGCCGTTCATCCTGATCCTGATCAGCCTGATCGAACTCGCCGGCGGATCGACGCTGTGGCTGTGGATTGCCGGCGCGGTGTTCGTGATCGCGCGAATCGCCCACGCGTTCGGTATGGACCGGACGACGTCGAGCGTGCCGCGGGCCGGGGGCGCGCTCGCGACCTGGGCGCTGATCGCGGTGCTGGCCGGGTGGGCGCTGACGATCGCGTATCAGGCGAACAGCGTACCCGCTGCGAAGACCTTCCAGGTCGTGCCGTCGGGTGGCCGGGCATGAGCGCGTTTCGTTTATGGGGTGCCGCCACGCTGCTGGCTGCTTCACCGGCCGCCGCGCAGGTATCGCCAGAGCGGTTGTCCGCCGACGTGAAGACGCTCGCCTCCGACTCGTTCGAAGGCCGTGCGCCCGGCACCCCTGGTGAGACCAAGACGATCGCCTGGCTGATCGCGCAGTTCAAGGCGATGAAGGCACAACCCGGCGGCCCGAACGGCAGCTGGACGCAACCCGTGCCGCTCGTCCACACCCGGATGGGCTCGGGCACCGTCCGCGCCGGCGACACCGCGCTGGTGCAGGGGCGTGATGTCTATCTGAGCACGGTCCGCGGGGTCGACCGCGTCGCGATCGCTAAGGCGCCGATGGTGTTCGTCGGCTACGGCGTCAGCGCGCCCGAGCGCGGCTGGGACGACTTCAAGGGCCTCGACCTCAAGGGCAAGGTGGCCGTGTTCCTCGTCAACGATCCCGATTTCGAGGCGGTCCCAGGCGACGATGCGAAGGGCAAGTTCGGCGACCGCCGGATGACCTATTACGGTCGCTGGACGTATAAATACGAGGAAGCCGCGCGACGTGGCGCGGTTGGCGCGCTGATCGTCCATGACACGGCGGGCGCGGGGTACGGCTGGAACACCGTCACCGCCCCCGCCGGCGAGAATTACGACATCGTCCGGAAGAATCCAGAGTCGCGGGTGATGCTCCAGGGCTGGCTCGAAGGTGGCGCTGCGACCCGGTTGTTTGCTGCCTCGGGCCTCGACTTGGCGGCGTTACGGAAAGCGGCGCGGCGGAGCGACTTCCGCCCGGTCGCGCTGAAGCAGGCGTTCACCACCGACCTGCCGGTCAAGCACGACACTGCCGTAAGCCAGAACGTGCTCGCCAAGCTGCCGGGCACCAGGCACGCGGACGAAGTCGTGATGTTCGGCGCGCACTGGGACGCCTACGGCATCGGTGCGCCCGATGCGCAGGGGCGCACCATCCGCCCTGGCGCCAACGACGACGGCCTCGGCGTGGCGGGCGTGCTCGAACTCGCGCGCAATTTCGCCAAGGCGCCACGGACCGACCGCAGCCTCGTCTTCGCGCTGTGGAGCGGCGAGGAGCGCGGGTTGCTCGGCTCGGAGACCTATGCGGTGAACCCGGTCTATCCGGCCGCCAAGACGGTCGCCAATTTGACGCTCGACATCCTCCAGACGGCAGGCCCTGCGAAGGACGTCATGTTGGTCGGGGCGGGTCAGAACAGCCTCGAGGACATGCTGGGCGATGCCGCCAAGGCGCAAGGTCGCGTCGTGACGCCGGAAGCGCTCCCCGAACGCGGGCTGTTCTACCGCGCCGACCATTTCTCGGTCGCCCGCCGGGGTGTGCCGACGTTGTTGCTGATGGCGATCAGCGGGGCGCCGGATCTGGTCAAGGGTGGCCGGACTGCGGGGCAGGCTTGGCTCGACGGCTATATGAAATGCTACCACCAGACGTGTGACGCATGGGGCGCCGACTGGGACCTGCGCGGTGCGGCGCAGGATGTGGACCTGTTCAAGACGATCGGCACGAAGCTAGCGAACAGCCGGTCGTGGCCCGAGTGGCGCGATGGGTCGGAGTTCAAGTCGGTGCGGGCTGAAACGGCAGGGGAGCGGAAGTAGACGACCCGTTCCTTACGCTGGCAACCACCCCGGCGAAGGCCGGGGCCCAATTGGAAAGGTCGCTGTAACGGAGCGCCCCGTCCGCCCTAATCTTGTTCCCCCGCGAAGGCGGGGGCCCAGGGGCCAAGCGTACCACCCTTGGTTGAATCTGGGCCCCCGCCTCCGCGGGGGAACAGCTAGGGTTGCAAGCCGACGCTACTCCGCCAGCGCCCGATCGCTAACGAACATATTCGTCGCCCGCTCATGCGCGAACGTGCTCGCCGGCCCGTGTCCCGGAATGAAGCTCGTATCGCTCCCCAGCGGCCAGAGCTTCTCGACGATCGACTTCACCAACACCTGATGATTGCCCCCAGGCATGTCCGATCGCCCGACCGACCCCTGGAACAGCACATCCCCCACCTGCGCGAACTTCGACGGCGCGTGGTGGAAAATCACATGCCCTTCGGTGTGCCCCGGCGTCTCGTACACATCGAGCGTAAGGTCGCCGACCGAAACCGTGTCGCCCTCGACCAGCCACCGGTCCGGCTCGAAATTCACCCCCGAAATCCCGTATTTCGGCCCATCCTGATCGAGCCGCTGCAACCAGAAACGATCCGCCTCGTGCGGCCCCTCGATCGGCACGCCGAGATCGTTCGACAACCGCTTGGCGCCTCCCGCATGATCGATATGCCCATGTGTCAGCAGGATCTTCTCGACCGTCACCCCCGCCTGTTCGACCGCAGCCATGATCCGCGGCAGGTCGCCACCCGGATCGATCACCGCCGCCTTCATCGTCTCGGTGCACCAGATGATCGTGCAGTTCTGCTGGATCGGCGTGACGGGCACGATCGCGGCGCGGAGTGGTGGATTTGTCATGCCCTCGAAATAGGATGACGCGGCGGTTGGAGCAATCGCCGCTTGCGGTTTACCCCATCGCCCGTGCAACAGTGAAGGCGATGTGGACCGCGCCCTACGTGTTGCTCGATGACGCCCGCGCGGCAGGCGCCCCGGCGAGAGTGTACCGCGACCCCGTCCGGATCGTCCGCGCCGATACGCTCGCCGAAATTCGCCCCGCATTCGACGCCCTCCGCGACGCCCGCAAGGAAGGACTGCACGCCGCCGGTTACCTGACCTACGAAGCCGGCGCCGCACTCGCCTCGAGGCCGGTCGACGTCCGCACCGAAGGCCCGCTGCTCTGGTTCGGCCTGTTCGCCGAGTACCGGACGATCGCACCCGAAGACGTTGCCGCCCTCCTCCCCGACCCCGCCGGCGCCTGGACCGGTGCGCCGCAGCCGCTGATCGACCGCGAGACCTACGACGCCAGCCTGTCGCGCGTACTCGACCTGATCGCGGCGGGCGACATCTACCAGGCCAACCTCACCTTCGCCGCCAGCGTGCCGTTCGTCGGCGACCCGCTCGCGCTCTACGCCCGGCTGCGGCGCCAGGCGAAGGCGGGATACGGCGCGCTCATCGACACCGGCGAGACGCGCTTCCTGTCGCTATCCCCCGAACTCTTCTTCGCACTCGACGGCGACACGCTCACCTGCCGCCCGATGAAGGGCACCGCACCGCGAGGCGAGACGCCCGACTCCGATCGCGCGCTCGCCGAGACGCTCGCCGCCGACCCCAAGCAGCGCGCCGAGAACCTCATGATCGTCGACCTGATGCGCAACGACCTGTCGCGCGTCGCCACCCACGTCGCGGTCCCCGATCTGTTCACCGTGGAGACCTATCCGACCGTCCACCAGATGACCTCGACCGTCACTGCGACGCTGAAACCAGACTGCGACGCGGTCGACGTCCTGACCGCGCTATTCCCGTGCGGCTCGATCACCGGCGCGCCGAAGCAACGCGCGATGGAGGTCATCGCCGAGGTCGAGCACGCGCGCGTCCGCGGCATCTACACCGGTGCGATCGGGCGGTTCGATCCGAACGGCGACGCCATATTCAATGTCGCCATCCGCACGATCGCGATCCAGGACGGCGCGGCGACGATGAGTCTCGGCTCCGGCATCGTCGCCGACAGCGTGGGCGACGCCGAATGGGACGAATGCCATGCAAAAGGCGCGTTCGTCACCGCCGGCCAGCGCCGCTTCGACCTGATCGAGACGATGGCGTTCGATCCCGACGACGGTCTGACCCGCCTCGAAGCGCATCTCGCGCGGATGAAGGCGAGTGCCCAGGCCTTGGGCTTCACCTTCGACCGCCACACCGCGCGCAACGAACTTCAGGCCGCGACCTTCCGGTTGCGCGGACCTCGCCGCATCCGTCTGTTGCTCAGCCCGTCCGGCGCGATCGCGATCGAGGCGGCGCCGCTCCCGCACTCGCCTGCTCAAGCTACGGTTGCGATCGTGCCTCTGCCGGTCGCCGCGACCGACTTCCGGCTCAGCCACAAGACGAGCGCCCGCGCCTTCTACGACGACGCCCGGAAAGCCGCGGGAACGTTCGAGGTGCTGTTCGAGGATGCCGACGGCTTCCTCACCGAAGGCAGCTTCACCTCCTTGTTTGTCCAGCGCGGCGAAGCACTCGTCACGCCGCCGCTACGGCATGGCCTGCTTCCCGGGATATTGCGAGCTGACCTCCTCGAATCGGGCCGTGCAACCGAAGCCCCGCTAACCCGAGCCGACCTGACCGCCGGATTCTTCATCGGAAATGCAGTCCGCGGGCTCATTCCCGCCATCGTTACGGTTGCGAATTCGACCGATCGGCGCGTATAGCGCCCGCGAATTCCGCGGCAACGTTCGCGGACAACCGCAAAGGTTACACCATGCACGCATCCGCCGCGCTCGGCCGCATCAGCCCCTCGCCGACGCTCGCGATAACTTCGCGCGTTCTCGAACTGAAGCGCGCAGGCGTCGACGTGATCGGGCTTGGCGCGGGTGAACCCGATTTCGACACGCCGGACTTCGTGAAGGAAGCCGCGATCCAGGCGATCCGTGACGGCAAGACCAAATACACTAACGTCGACGGCACGATCGAGCTGAAGCAGGCGATCGTCGCGAAGTTCGCGCGCGACAACAACCTCACCTACACCACCGACCAGATCAGCGTGAACGTCGGCGGCAAGCACACCCTGTTCAACGCGATGGTCGCGACGATCGATCCGGGCGACGAGGTCGTCATCCCCGCGCCGTACTGGGTCAGCTATCCCGACGTCGTGCAGTTCGCCGGCGGCGTGCCGGTGATCGTCAAGGCGGGCCCCGAGGTCGGCTACAAGCTCGATCCCGCCGCGCTTGATGCGGCGATCACGCCGAAGACCAAGTGGGTGATCCTCAACTCGCCGTCGAACCCGACCGGTGCCGGCTACACGATCGACGAGTTGAAGGCGCTCGGTGCGGTGCTGGCGAAACATCCGCACGTGTGGATCTTCGCCGACGATATGTACGAGCACATCGTCTATGACGGCTTCAAGTTCGCGACGATTGCGGAAGCCTGCCCTGAGCTGTTCGAGCGTACGCTGACCGTCAACGGCTGCTCGAAGGCCTATGCGATGACCGGCTGGCGGATCGGCTATGGCGCAGGCGCGTCGTGGCTGATCAAGGCGATGGCCAAGCTCCAGTCGCAGTCGACCTCGAACCCGTGCTCGATCGCCCAGGCCGCCGCTGTCGCCGCCCTCAACGGCGACCAATCCTTCCTCGCCGAGCGCAATACCGCGTTCCAGGGCCGTCGCGACCTCGTCGTGTCGATGCTCAACGCAATCGACGGCATGCACTGCCCGACGCCGGAAGGTGCGTTCTACGTGTACCCGTCGTTCGCCGAGCTGATCGGCAAGACGACGCCGAACGGCCGCCTGATCGACACCGACGAGGCGATGGTCGGCTATCTGCTCGACGACGCCAAGGTGGCCGTGGTGCAGGGCGCCGCGTTCGGTCTCTCGCCGGCTTTCCGGATCAGCTACGCCACGTCGGACGCGCTGCTCCGCGAGGCCTGCACGCGCATTCAGGCGGCGTGCGCCGCGCTGAAATAACGCCGGCAACAATCGAGACACGCGGCGACATCTTCCGGCAACGCTGTCGGGCGATGCCTGCTGCACGATGAACGCATCGGCCACGGCGCGTTAATCGAGAGTTTCTAAAAACGACATTGTGGTTGGCCGGCATCTCTACGACATGCCGGTCCGTAACTGACGCTGACCTATCCGGCCGGCGCCATCACTGGGTTTCATTGGGATCGCATCATGCGCAGCATCGTAAAGTCGAGTTTCTTCTGGCAGTTCAGCGGCGGTTTCGTCCTCGGCGCCATCGGCTTGCTCGCGCTGCAGCCCGCCGAAGCCCGCCAGACCTTCGCCAGCCATTTCGAGCACAGCGTTTCCGCCACCGCGCGATAACCGCCACCTGATAACTGCGGCGGCGGCCTAGCGAAGCGCAAGCGCAACCCCATGTATCAAAACATGAAAAAGCCGCTTCTCGCCACGCTCTCCGCCATCGGTATCGCTGGTACGTTTATTGCCACCGGCACCGCGCAAGGCGCTCGCGCCGTCGTCATCCCCGCCGTCAAGACCGACCTTCCCGCAACGCCCCGTACCCAGACCGCGGTGCTTGCGGGCGGCTGTTTCTGGACGATGGAAGCGGTGTTCGAGCATGTGAAGGGCGTGAAGGCCGTCACGACCGGCTATGCCGGCGGCACCAAGGCGACCGCGACCTACGACCAGGTTTCCGCCGAGACGACCAAGCACGCCGAAGCGATCAAGATCGCCTACGACCCCCGCGTCGTGAGCTACGGCACGTTGCTCCGCGTATATTTCTCGATTGCGCATGATCCGACGACATTGAACCGTCAGGGACCGGACAGCGGCACCAGCTATCGTTCGGCGATCTTCCCGCAGTCGCCCGCGCAGGCACAGGTTGCGCGGGCGTACATTGCGCAACTCGGGGCGACGCATGCGTTCTCCGGGCCGATCGTGACCAAGCTGGAGACCGGGACGTTCTATCCGGCCGAGGCGTATCACCAGAATTTCTACGACCGGAACCCGACTCATCCATATGTCGTGATGTGGGACAAGCCGAAGGTCGCGGCGTTTCGCGCGGCGTTCCCGACGATTTCTAGCTGACGGCGCCACTACCACGCGTCCACCCCGGCGAAGGCCGGGGCCCAATTGGAAAGGTTGCAGTAACGACGGACGAACCTTCGTTATAAGCCGCCCGTAATTGGACCCCGGCCTTCGCCGGGGTGGTGAAATACTCTAGGTTACGATCTAGGCTGCAACCGGAAACCGCAGCATCCGGTCGGCCACCGGCACCATCGCCTCGGCGCCGACGCCCACAGCCCGAACGATCTCCGGATGGTCCACGTCCAGCCCGCCAGTCAGCGACCCGAACGCTGGCAGGATCAGCTTCGTCGCCGTCGCCACGAAACACCGCCGCGCCACCTGCTTCCCCCGCACGCGCAACCGAAGCTTCGGATGGAAATGCCCCGACAACTCCGGCCGCGTTTCCGCCCGGTCCGCTTCATGCCGCAGTACCAGCCCGTCGACGACCACCTCGTCGACGACCTCTCCGCCACACCGATCGAGGATCGCCGGATCGTGATTGCCCGTGATCCACGTCCAGCGCGTGCCGTCGGTCATCGTCCGCAGCATGTCCTGCGCGCGCCGCGGCAGCCTCTCGCACCCTTCGCTATCGTGGAAACTGTCGCCCAGGCACCAGACTTCGCGCGCGCCGGTCACGGCGACCAGCGCGGTGAGATCGGCCAGCGTCGCGATCGAATCATACGGCGGCAGCATCTGGCCGCGTTTCGCGAACCAGCTCGCCTTCTCGAAATGCAGGTCGGCGACCAGCAGCGCATGCCGCTCTGGCCAGAACAGCGCGCCTTGCGCCAACGCCAGAAGCGTATGCTCGCCGAACGAAAAGGGAACCATTTCCTCGCCATGCCGGTGCACGCCCTGTGAATCAACCCGCCATCGCCCCAAACCAGCAGGACTTGCGCATGCCCCCAATCGGCGTAAAGCGCGCCGTCCCCTCAGGAGGAGCGCTCTTCGCGCCATGACGTCCGTCGCCGGAACACCCCAAACTGCAGTCGTGACCGAACCGTCCGCCGATAGCTCGGCTGGACAGGGGGGGGCGCAGGCGTGCGCGCCGTCGGATCTGTCCGCGGCGCATCTCCACCCGCATCCGGCGCTTGCCGCGCTGACCGTCGGCGCGATCGGCGTGGTGTTCGGCGATATCGGCACCAGCCCGCTCTATGCGTTCCGCGAGGCGCTTGGCCAGACGTCCGCGGGCGGCATCGACCCCACCGAGATCCTTGGCGTGCTCAGTCTCGCGCTCTGGTCGCTGTTCCTCGTTGTCACCGTCAAATACGTCATCTTCCTGATGCGCGCCGACAACCAGGGCGAGGGCGGCGTGCTGGCGCTCGCGGCACTCGCCCGTCGCGCGCTCGGCGTACGGTCGCGGATCGCGATCGTGCTTGGCGCGGCGGGCGCGTCGTTGTTCT
The DNA here is from genome assembly GCF_003688595.1 of Sphingomonas sp. PP-F2F-G114-C0414. Lineage (GTDB taxonomy): Bacteria > Pseudomonadota > Alphaproteobacteria > Sphingomonadales > Sphingomonadaceae > Sphingomonas. The sequence continues at coordinate 417,379 of NZ_RCWT01000011.1, read as the reverse complement.
ACGGCGATGCGATCATCACGCCCGCCTTGTCGGTGCTGTCGGCGATGGAGGGCCTGCGGACGATTCCGAGCGCGGCGCACATCTTCAACGAAGGTGTCGTCCGTGCGCTGACGATCGGCATCCTGATCGCGCTGTTCCTGATCCAGTCGCGGGGCACGGCACAGGTGTCGAAGCTGTTCGGCCCGGTCTGCATCCTCTGGTTCGTCGCGATCGGTGCGCTCGGCATCTGGCACATTGCCGACGAGCCCTCGATCGTCCGCGTGTTCCTGCCGACATACGGCATCTCGTTCCTTGCGACGCACGGCGTCACCGGGCTGTTCGTGCTCGGCGCGGTGTTCCTGACCGTCACCGGCGCCGAAGCGCTGACCGCCGACATGGGCCATTTCGGCAGGCTGCCGATTCGAATCGGCTGGTTCTTCCTCGTCTTCCCGGCACTCGCGCTCAACTATCTCGGGCAGGGCGCGTTCGCCTTGTCGCGGCTCGAGGATGCGGCGGCGCGCGGCGTACCATTCGTTAATCAGGACTGGTTCTTCCTGATGGCGCCCGAATCGCTGCGAGCGCCGCTGATCATCCTCGCCGGCTTCGCGACCGTCATCGCCAGCCAGGCGGTCATAACGGGCGCGTTCTCGCTGACACAGCAGGCGATTCAGCTCGGCCTGCTCCCGCGCCTGCGGATCCGCCAGACCTCGGCGGTGTTCGCCGGCCAGATCTACCTGCCCGCGATCAACTGGCTGCTGCTGATCGGCGTGCTGGTGCTGGTGATCCAGTTCAAGACGTCGTCGGCGATGGCGGCGGCGTACGGCATCGCGGTGACCGGCACGATGGTCGTCACGACCTTGCTCGCGTACATCGTCGTCCGGCATCGCTGGAACTGGTCGCGCCCGCTCGCACTGACGGCGATCCTGCCGTTCCTGACGCTCGACCTGATCTTCTTCGGCGCGAACATCCTGCGCGTGATCGAGGGTGGCTGGGTCCCACTCGTCATCGCCGCGGCGATCGGGCTGATCATCTTCACCTGGGTGCGCGGCAAGAAGATCGTCAGCGCGTTCGAGAAGCGCCAGAGCATTCCGCTCAGCGATCTCGCGTCGGCGCTGGAGAAGCGTCCGCCCGAGCGCGTGTCGGGGACGGCCGTGTTCCTGACCGGCAACCCGCACGCGACGCCGGGCGCGCTGCTGCATAATCTGAAGCACAACAAGGTGCTCCACGAGCGCAACCTGATCGTTAGCATCCGCACCGCCGACCGGCCGTTCGTCGACGAAGCGTCGCGCGCGAAGGTAGAACGCGTCGACGACAATTTCTCGATCGTCGTGCTGACCTACGGCTTCATGGAATCGCCCGATGTGCCGCGCGACCTGGGGATCGGGACCAAGACCGAACAGCTCGGACTGGACCCGATGCGAACCTCGTTCTTCATCGGCCGCAACACGCTGAAGCCCGATGCGGAAAAGGGCATGCCGCCCTGGCAGGACCGGATCTTCATGTTCCTGCAACGCAACGCCAGCGACCCCACCGACTTCCTGAAGATCCCGCCGGGCAAGGTGCTCGAACTGGGCGAACAGGTCACCGTCTAAACTCCCTCGCCCCTCCGGGGAGAGGGAAGGGGCCCACGGCGCTTGCCGTGGGAAGGGCGAGGGGAGTGGGGCTAGGGAGCTCGTCCCAACTACCCCTCTCCCTTCCGTCGCCTAAGGCTCCTCCCTCCCTCTCCCCGAAGGGGCGAGGGACAGTGCACTCACCCCGCAAACGCCTTCACCAGGTCGAAGAGGTAGTCGCGGCCGTCATACAACGACGCCACCCGGATCCGCTCGTTGAGGCCGTGGATGCCGCCCATGTCCTTGTCGATGAAGACGCCGGGCGCGCCATAGACCGGGATCCCGATCGCTTCGAAGAAGATGCCGTCCGTCGCCCCGGTCGACATCAGCGGCAGGATCGGCAGGCCGGGGAAGTGCTTCGCCGCCACCTTGGTCACGGGCCCCATGATCTTCGGGTCGAGCGTCGGGGGGATCGCGGTCGGGCGCACCGGCTGGTTCGCCGTCACCGTCACCTTGGCCCCCGCCAGCTCCTTCAGCTTGGCGAGCGTGCCCTCCACCGTCTCGCCCGGAAAGATCCGGCAGTTGATGTTCGCGGTTGCGCGCTGCGGCAGCGCGTTCTCCGCGTGACCCGCGTTCAGCAACGTCGCCACGCAGGTCGTGCGCAACGTCGAATGCATCGCCTTGTCACGACTGACGATCGCATCCGCCGTCTTGTCCTCCGGATTCGCAAGCAACCGCGTGATCGCATCCCCCATCTCGCCCGGCATCGCCTTCGCACTCGCCGCGAAGAACGCCTTGGTCGTATCAGTGAATTTTACGGGAAACTCGTAGCCCTGGACTGCCTTCACCGCATCGGCGAGCTCGTAGATCGCGTTCTCGGGGATCGGCTGCGAGCTGTGCCCGCCCGGGTTGGTGGCGAGGAACGTGTAGTTCTGCGCAGCCTTCTCGCCGACCTGGATCGCCAGCAACTGGCGCTTGCCGTTGTCGTCGAGCCGCCCACCGCCGCCCTCGTTCAGCGCGAACTCGGCCGCGATCAGGTCGGGCTTCGACTTCGCCAGATATTGCGCGCCGTTCCACGCGAACGTCGTCTCCTCGCCGCAGGTCAGCGCCAGCTTGATCGTCCGCTTGGGTTTGTACCCGGACGTCTTGAAGCGGATCATCGCATCCGACCAGATCGCCGCCTGCGCCTTGTCGTCGACGGTGCCACGCGCGTAATAATAGCCGCCTTCCTCGATCAGCTTGAACGGATCGCGCACCCAATCCTCGCGCTTGGCCTCGACCACGTCGAGATGCGCGAGCAGCAGCATCGGCTTGATCGACGCGTCCGATCCCTTCAGCACCGCGACCAGCCCGCCGTCCTTCGGGTGCTCGGGCACCGAGAAATAGGTGATGTCGGCATCGGCATAGCCCGCCGTCTTCAGTCGCGCGCCGATCTGCGCCGCCGCCTGCGTGCAGCTGCCGGCGGACAGCGTCGTGTTGGTCTCGACCAGTTCCTTGTAAAGCCCGAGAAACGCCTTCTGATCGGGCCGCGACTGCGCCTGTGCTCCAACCGCCGTCGTCACGGGTGTCGTCAGAATTGCCGCCGTGAGTAACCAACCAGTCGCGCGCATCGTCGTCCCCTTTTTCGTTTGCGGACGAAGAGTTGCAGCGAACACGCGCGGACGCAACCTCAGCGGCGCTGCTCTCCGCGACGGCGCGTATCGCGCGGTAGCGTGAGCCGCACCTCGCGGTTGGCGAAGTCGATGTCGACGCGCCGAAACAATTGCAGCACGTCCATCCCCAGCAGCATCGCGGGCCGCTCGGCGAGGCCGAACAGCCGGAACGGCGGCGCGTCGACTGCGGTGAACGCCACGGGCAGGTCGCCGAGTGTGAGGCTGCCGATCGTCACGCGGTCGATCGTCGTGTACTCCGCCATCACCGTCTCGCCGGTGACGCCGGTCAGCGATACCGGTTGCGACGCCCCCGCGCTGCCCAGACCTTTACGCGTCACCCGCCGACGGAGCGCGCCGTTGGCCATGCTGATCGACGTACCGGTGTCGAGGATCACGCGGATGCGGATACCGTTGCAATAGGCGTCGGTGACGACGAGCTGCCCGAACAGGCTGCGCGCCCGGATGACGATCTCGTCGGAGGCTGCGTGGTCGCGATCACGGCGTTTGCGCGAGGGCGTGACGGTCATCGTCTTGGTGTCGAAGTCGATCGTCACGGCGTGATCCTGCAGCGTGTCGATCCCGAGCAGCCCGCGTGCGCCGAGGTTGATCGCGCTGATCGCCGGCGCTTCGATCGCCTTGCTGCCGATCACGCTCACCTTCAACGAGGGGATCATGACGGTGCCGATGCTGTCCGATCCGGTCATGCCGGTCACCCGGACGATTCGTCCGGGCGCGAGGCCGAGGGTGGCGGCGAGTTCGCGTGCGATCACGGTACGCTGCGCGCCGGTATCGACGATGAAGGGGAAGGGGCCTGCGCCGGCGATCGTTACGGGCACCGTCATGCGCGTTTCGTCGTCGCCGAACAGGAGCGTGGCGGGGTCGGGTTCTGCTGCGGATGCTGCACTGGTCGTGGGTGCAGCATTTGGCTGCGGGGGCGCTGCGTCCTGGGCGCTGGCCTGGGCGGCGATGCCTAGCAATAGAGGGGCCAGCCACCTGTGCATGCTGCAAATGCTGCGCTCATTCTATGGAGCGCGCAACTGTGGTTGTTAGGGAAGAATGCCCCGCTGAAACGCCACCACCCCGGCGAAGGCCGGGGCCCAACTGGGGGACGTTGCTAATGGGGGCGGCGCTTCGTTATGACCACCTTTCCAATTGGGCCCCGGCCTTCGCCGGGGTGGTGTGTTTGGGTGGGGAGAGGCGACTTTTAATCCGGCCGCATCGCGTCCGCGATCATCGCCTCCGCCTCGATCAGCAGCGCGTCGTCCGAGCTGTTCGTCGAGATCTTCTCGCGCCCGATCAGCGTCAGCACCGGCACCGCCAGCGGCGTCACCCGCTCCAGATCGACATGCACCATCGTCGCCGCCGCGCGATCGAGCAGCGACGCCAGCCGCCCGACATCGGTCATCCGCGCGCGCGCATCCGCCCACGCCGCCTCCAGCAACAGATGCGTCGGCTCGTATTTCCGCAGTACGTCGTAGATCAAGTCGGTCGAGAACGTCACCTGCTTGCCGGTCTTGCGCTTGCCCGGATGCTGGCGTTCGACAAGCCCGCCGATCACCGCGACCTCGCGAAACGCGCGCTTCAACAGGTGCGATTGCTGCACCCATTCGACGAACTCGTGTTCGAGGATATCGGCCGAGAATAGCGCTGCCGGATCGGTGATCTTTTCCAGCCCGTACACCGCCAGCGCGTAATCATTCGCGACGAAGCCGAGCGGCTTCAGCCCCTGCGTTTCCATCCGCCGGGTGATCAGCATGCCGAGCGACTGATGCGCGTTCCACCCCTCGAAGCTGTACGCGACCATGTAATGCCGGCCCTCGCGCGGGAACGTCTCGACCAGCAGCTGGCCGGGCTCGGGCATGACCGATCGATACGCCTGCATCTCCAGCCATTCACGCACGTCGTCGGGGAAGCGCGCCCACTCGCCGGGGTGCGCGAGAAACCCGCGGACGCGGTCGGCGAGGTTGGTCGACAGCGGCATGCGGCTGCCGCCATAGGTCGGGATGCGCGCGGGTTTCGATGTCGCGCGCACGACTAGGTCCTCGAGGTCGATCTTCATCACCTCGAGGCTGAGGCCAGCGAAGAAGAACGTGTCGCCGTGGCTCAACTGCGCCGCGAACGCCTCCTCGACGCGGCCGAGCACGCGGCCATTGCCGAACCGCACGTTGAGCATCGTCGCCTCGACGATTATGCCTGCGTTCAGCCGGTGCTGGCCGATGAATTTGGGGTGGCTGACGCGCCACGTCCCGTCCGCGTCTTTTGTCAGCCGCTTGAACCGGTCATAGGCCTTCAGCGAATAGCCGCCGTCGCTGATGAAATGGAGCACGCGTTCGAACGTCTCGGTCGGCAGCGCGGAATAGGGGAGCGCGGAGCGAATCTCGTCGAGCAACGCAGCTTCGTGGAACGGGGCCGCGCAGGCGCACGCCATCACGTGCTGCGCCAGCACATCGAGCGCACCGACGCGGAAGATATCCGCATCGAGTTCGCCCGCCTCGACCGCGTCGAGCGCCGCGCGCGCCTCGAGATACTCGAACCGGTTGCCGGGCACGACGATCGCCTGCGATGATTCGTCGAGCCGGTGGTTGGCACGGCCGATCCGCTGCAACAGCCGCGACGATCCCTTCGGCGCGCCCATCTGGATCACGCAATCGACATTGCCCCAGTCGACCCCGAGGTCGAGGCTCGACGTCGCGACCAGCGCACGCAGTTTCCCCTCGGCCATCGCGTTCTCGACTTTTCGACGCGCTTCCTTGGCGAGGCTGCCGTGGTGAACGCCGATCGGCAGGTTGCCCGAATTCACCTTCCACAGATCCTGGAAGATGAGTTCCGCCAGGCTGCGCGTGTTGCAGAACACGATCGAGGTCTCGTGCGCCTCGATCTCGGCCATCACCTGCGCGGCGGCATAGCGGCCCGAATGCCCGGACCATGGCACGCGGCCTTCGGGCAGCAGGATCGCGATGTTGGGATCCGCGCCGGGCTCGCCGCGGACCATCGCGACCTGGTCGATGTCGCCATCGGGGGCGAGCCACGCGCGATAGCCGTCGGCATCCGCGACCGTCGCCGACAGCGCGACGCGGCGCATCCTTGGCGAGATCGTCTGCAACCGCGCCATGCACAGCGACAACAGGTCGCCGCGCTTACCGGTCGCGAACGCGTGGACCTCGTCGACGACGATCGTGCGGAGGTTCTCGAACATCGTGATGCTGTCCGGATAGCTGAGCAGCAGCGACAGCGATTCGGGCGTGGTGAGCAGGATCTGCGGCGGCTTGATCCGTTGCCGCGCCTTGCGGTCCGACGGCGTGTCGCCGGTGCGTGTCTCGACGCGGATATCGACGCCCATCTCGTCGATCGGAGTCAGCAGGTTGCGCTGGACATCGACCGCGAGTGCCTTCAACGGCGATACGTAGAGCGTGTGAAGCCCATTCGTCGGCGCCTCGATCAGTTCGGCAAGCGTCGGCAGGAACCCGGCGAGCGTCTTCCCCGCGCCGGTCGCCGCGACCAGCAGGGCATGATGCCCCGCGCGGCCTTCCGCCAGCATCTCCAGCTGATGCCGCCGCGGCCGCCAACCCCTCGCGACAAACCAGTTTTCCAAGGGGGAGGGAAGGTCGCTCACGGCCTGTTCACGCATTACCGCCATATGGGGGCGTCGCGCCGCACCGCTATGGACCGCGTGCGCGATGGCCGGCATTTCGGCCAAAGCTCTGTTGTGAAAGACGATCGGTGTCGCTTCTTCGTTATCTTCTGCCCCTGCCGTTGCTCGCACTTCTGCCGTTCGCCAATGCCACCGCCGCCGACAAGTCGTTCGTCGGGGGCGGCGGGATCGTCCGATTGTCCTACGCCTCCAGCCTGACGCCGACGCGCAATTTCGCCGGCCGCGCGCTGATGAACCGCGGCTGGCGCCAGATGTGGGACGGCGCGCCGGTCGGTCGCGGCGTCGGCATCGTCCGCTTCTGGGAGGTCGCCCGGCCGACCAACGGCCAGGGGCAAGTAACCGAGCTGATCCAGGTCGGCTTCAGCCGGAGTGCCGACGTGGTCGCGACGTGCGGCACCGCGGGACTGGTCTCGGGGAGCGCCAGGCGCCTGCCGAACCGGATGCTCGGCGGCCATCGCTGGACGGTCTATACCAATGGGGATGCCGGCATGAGCCAGCAGGTGAACGCGACCAATTTCCGCAGCGTCATCAACGGCGCCTGCTACGCGATCGACCGCGTGACATACGCCGTGAAGGCGGCAGCCCCGGCCAGCCGCAACGCACCGACCCAGGTGGTCGCGGCGGCGCGGATGGATGCGATCCTGGCGACGATCAAGGTTGGCGGGCGGCGGTAAGTGATCCTCCCCCGCCAGGGGGAGGATTGTTTGGGCTTGGGATTTGCACCTGAAAGTCTGATCCACCCTTCACTCCGTCATTCCCGCGGAGGCGGGAACCCATAATGGCTGGCCAAGCGGAAAGACTGCAGGCGCGCGTCTGGATCCCCGCCTGCGCGGGGATGACGGCTTGGGAGGTGCGGCAAATTAAGGCCGTTCGGTGGCCGTACGCTATCGACGGCACCGCATCCCAGCATCACGCGTTACCTGATCATGGCAAAACTCGGCGACTGGCTCGAACCGCATCCACACGGCATCCTCGTCAAGCCGATTGACGCCTGGATCGACCCCTCGATCCCGACCGCCAAGGCCCTCGTGACGCACGGCCACGCCGATCACGCACGCGGCGGTCACGAGGCCGTTTGGGCCACGCCGGAAACGCTCGCAATCATGGACGCGCGCTACGGCCGGCAAGCCGGCAACCCGGTCGCGTACGGCGAGACGATCCGCATGGGAGAGGTCGACATCGGCTTCGTCCCCGCCGGCCACGTCCTCGGCTCCGCGCAGATCGTGCTCGATTACCGAGGCGAGCGGATCGTCGTCTCGGGCGATTACAAGCGCCGCGCGGACCCGACCTGCACGCCGTTCGAACCCGTCAAATGCGACGTCTTCATCACCGAAGCGACGTTCGGCCTGCCGGTGTTCCGCCACCCCGACACCGGCGACGAGATCGACAAGCTGATCGCCGCGCTGCACGCCAACCCGGACCGCTGCGTCGTCGTCGGCGCCTATGCGCTCGGCAAGGCGCAACGCGTGATCGCCGAACTGCGTGAGCGCGGTCACGAGGCACCGATCTACATTCACGGCGCGCTGCAACGCCTGTGCGACCTGTATGCGGAACACGGCGTCAGGCTCGGCGAACTGCTCCCGGTGGCAGACGCGAAGAAGGCGGACATGGCGGGGCATGTCGTGATGTGCCCGCCCGGTGCGCTCAACGATCGCTGGTCGCGGCGGCTGCCCGACCCGATAACCGCGATGGCGAGCGGCTGGATGCGCGTTCGGGGCCGTGCGCGACAGAAGAACGTCGAACTCCCGCTGATCCTCAGCGATCACGCCGATTGGGACGAACTGATCGCGACGCTGACCGAGATCGCGCCGCGGGAAGTCTGGGTCACGCACGGCCGCGAGGACGCGCTGGTCCACTGGTGCATGACCCGCCAGATCAAGGCGCGCGCGCTGGCGCTGGTGGGGTTCGAGGACGAGGACGACTGATGCGGGCGAGGGCGTAGAGATGATTCACGCGAAGGCGCTAAGGCGCCAAGAGAAGAAGGGTTTTGCGCGCAGAGGCGCAGAGGGGTGGCGTTCTGCTCTATCGCCTCGCGTCAGCGAGACTTGCATCCCTTTGGCTGATCGAAGTGTGAGGCCTGCTGGCGCGGGAAACCGTCGCCAGGTTCGCACCTGCTCCGCGCGTCTGCGAGAACCCATTATTCTCTTCGCGCCTTCGCGCCTTCGCGCCTTCGCGTGAATCACCCTCCTTCGAGCGCTCGCGCACGCCGCCGCTGTACCGAACTCCCGATCCCCAGCGCCTCGCGGTATTTCGCGACGGTCCGCCGCGCGATGTCGAAGCCCTTGGCGTTGAGCAACTCGACCAGCGTGTCGTCGGACAGGATCTTCGCCCCCTCGGTGTCGATCAGCGCCTTGATGGCCGATTTCACCGCCTGCGCCGACACCGCCTCGCCGCCATCCGCCGACTGGATCGCGCTCGTGAAGAAGTATTTCAGCTCGTACAGCCCGCGCGCGCACGACACGTATTTGTTGCTCGTCACGCGGCTGACGGTCGATTCGTGCATCTCGATCGCGTCCGCCACCTGACGCAGCGTCAGCGGGCGGAGATGTGCGACGCCCTTCAGGAAGAATGCCTCCTGCTGCTTCACGATCTCGGTCGCGACCTTGATGATCGTCCGCTGGCGCTGATCGAGCGCCTTCACCAGCCAGTTCGCGCTCGCGAGACAATCCGACAGCCATGCCTTCGACGCCTTGTCCTGCTGCCCGCGCGACAGCTCGGTATAGTAACTCCGGTTGACCAGCACGCGCGGCAGCGTGGTGGCGTTGATCTCGATCGCCCAGCCAGCCTTGGTCCGCGCTACGAACAGATCGGGCGTGACCGACTGGGCAGGCTCGCCGCCATAGCGACACCCGGGCTTCGGGTCATACCCGCGCAGTTCGCGGATCATGTCCGCCATGTCCTCGTCGTCGACGTCGCACATCCGCTTCAACCGCGTCAGTTCGCCGCGCGCGAGCAGGTCGAGATTGTCGATCAGCCGCGCGATGCATGGATCGTAGCGATCGGCCTCGCGCGCCTGCAACGCGAGGCATTCGGCCAGATCGCGCGCGCCGACGCCGGTTGGATCGAACGTCTGGATCGTCGCGAGCACCCCCTCGACCCGGACTAGCGGTACGCCGAGCCGGTTGGCGATGTCGAGCAGCGACACGGTCAGATAGCCCGCCTCGTCGATCTGGTCGATCAGGTGCGCGGCGATGAACGCATCCTCGCGGTGGATTGCGGGGCCGGCTTGCGCGAGCAGGTGATCCGCGAGGCTGAGGCTGGTATCCGCGAACGCGTCGAGATCGGGTCCGTCCTCGCCACCCGCACCCCCCGCGCCCGCGCCCGCGCCGGTCATCGACAGCGCGCCGTCCATGCCGCTGCCGCCGTCGGCGATGCTGTCCTGCTGGTGGCTTTCGGTGGCGTAGTCGACGTCGAGTGTCGGTTCGTCACCTGCGCCCGTACCCGCGACCAGTTCGTCGGCGGCGACGCGTTCGTCGCGGACTTCAGCGACCGGTTCGCGGTCGGGGGCGTCGCTATCTTCCACCGCGCTGGCTTCGAGCAGCGGGTTGCGTTCGACTTCCTCGGCGATGAACCCCTCGATCTCCAGGTTCGACAGCGCCAGCAGCTTGATCGCCTGCTGGAGCTGCGGGGTCATCACCAGCGATTGCGACTGGCGAATGTCCAGGCGAGGGGCGAGGCTCACTAACTCCTCCCCTGCAAGGAGAAGTGGCGGCGCGAAGCGTCGACGGAGGGGGCTCGCGTCAGACGCTGCGTTTGCGGAAAGCCCCCTCCACCAGCTTTGCTGGTCCCCCTCCCCGTGCCGGGAAGGAATGGATGCGCGAGCTTGCTCATAGCTCTAAAGCGAGAAGCCTTCGCCGAGATACAGGCGGCGCACATTGGCGTCGGCGACCAGTTCCGCAGGCGATCCCGAGAACAGCACCCGGCCGTCGTAAATGATATACGCGCGGTCGACGATCTCGAGCGTCTCGCGGACGTTGTGGTCGGTGATCAGCACGCCGATATCGCGGCGCTTCAGGTCCTTCACCAGATCGCGAATGTCGGCGATCGAGATCGGATCGATGCCCGCAAATGGCTCGTCGAGCAGCATGATCGACGGATCCGCCGCCAGCGCGCGGGCGATTTCCGCACGCCGCCGCTCGCCACCCGACAACGCCATCGCCGGTGCCGCGCGGAGCCGGGTCAGCCCGAACTCCTCAAGCAGCGTGTCGAGTTTGCGCTGCCGTGCCGCCTTGTCAGGCTCGGACAGCTCCAGCACGGTCAGGATGTTCTTCTCGATCGTAAGCCCGCGGAAGATCGATGTTTCCTGCGGCAGGTAGCCGAGGCCGAGGATCGCGCGCCGGTACATCGGCAGCTTCGTGATGTCCTCGCCGTCGAGCATGATCCGGCCGGAGTCGGGCTTCACCAGACCCATCACCGAATAGAAGCAGGTCGTCTTCCCCGCGCCGTTGGGCCCGAGCAGTCCGACGACCTCACCGCGGCCGACCGATACCGACACGTCCGTCAGCACGACCCGCTTGTCATAGGACTTGGCGATCGAGACGACCTGCAAGCCGTTGCTGACGGGCGGCTCGGCGATCGGCTCTACGACCTCGATCGGGGGCAGCGTGGTGGCATCCATGGGATCAGGCCTCGCAATAATAGATTGCCGAACGCTTTACGCAGTCGCGGGTTGGCAGGAAACATGCATGAGCGCGCCGCCGGAGGGAAGCCCCCTCGGCACGCCTGCGCGTCAGTTGCGCTTGGGAACCGAGAAGGTGCCGCTGACCCGCCCGCCCGACTGAGTCACGGTGCCGCCACCGTTGGTCGCACCGCTGCTGCCGCCAACCGAGGACCCGTCGATCACCGCGCGTCCGGTGTCGAGGTTCATCGTCAACCGTCCGCCATTGACGACGTTGCCGCCCTGGTTGAGCGTCACCGCGCCCAGCATCGTGATCACGCGCTTGTTGAGATCATAGATCGCATATTGGCTCTTGGCGGTCTGGTCGGGACGTTTCACCGTCACGCCGCCCGACGCGTCGAGCCGCGAGACCTGCGGGTTTCCGCCGATCACCTGGCCCGTATACGCCACCGTCATCCGCGCCGAGTTCAGCGTCATCTCCGCCTGCTTGACCGCGACGTTGCCGGACAGCACGGCGCGGTTCGCCTTGTCCTGCAATTCGATATGATCCGCGCTGAAATTGATCGGCGCATTCGAATCGTGCGGCTGCTGCGCGACCGCGGTCGTCGAAAGCAGTAGGAGGGACAGTCCGAAACCGGCTGCTCCGAGCAAAGATGATGTGGCGCGCATGGCGGCTATTTCGGCCCTCTGGGTACGATCCGCAAGCGGGCATTGCCATCGAGCGTCACGGTGCGCTCTTCCAGGTTCGCGCGCAGCTTGTTCGCGCTGAACGTCCCCTGCTGGACGGTGCCGGTCGCAGCACCCCCGCTTTCGAGCGTGCGTGCCTTCATGTCGATCGTCGCATTGGTCGTCTTCAGGTCGTAGCCGCCCGCCGCGGTGGCGTTGAGCGGACCGAACAACTGCACCTTCTCGGTATCCATGTCGTAGCGGCCGGTGTTCGCCTTGATGTTGGCGGGGCCGTCGGTCAACTGGATCTGTGCGGCGAGCTGGTTGAGCTGGACGATCGGCTCGGCCGAACTCTTCTGGATCGCAGACTTGGCATCCAGCGTGAACGCCTGGCCCTTGGCATCCTCGCCGCGATATTGCGCCGATTGGATCTTCATCCGCTCCTGCGCGACGTCGACCTTGTTCTTGTCGAGCAGGAACGACACATCGCCCCCCGCGGTCAGCGGCGCCATGACCATCAAGGCCGCCAGCACGCCGATCGCGGTCGGCAGCGCGACGCGGGCAATCGCGACGAAGCGATCGTGGCTGCCACCGGGCGCGGCCCAGTCCTGCCGCGCGCTACGCACGCGACGGGCGACGGGGGAGGGCGGCAGTCCCGTGGCGGAGGGCGCTTCCATCAAGCGTGCGCGAAAATGTCGATTTCGGGCCAGCCGGCGAGATCGAGCGCGGCGCGGGTCGGCAGGAAGTCGAAGCACGCCTGCGCGAGCTCCATCCGGCCTTCGCGAATCAGCCGCTTGTCGAGTTCGGTGCGCAATCGGTGAAGGAAGCGTACGTCGGACGCCGCATAATCCTTCTGCGCCTCCGACAGCTCGGGGCTGCCCCAGTCCGACGATTGCTGCTGCTTCGAAATATCTTGGCCGAGCAGCTCGCGCACCAGTTCCTTCAGGCCATGGCGATCGGTGTAGGTGCGTATCAGGCGCGAGGCGATCTTGGTGCAATATACCGGTGCCGCGACGACGCCGAGGTAATGCTGGACCGCGGCGATATCGAATCGCCCGAAATGATAGAGTTTCACGCGCGCCGGATCGGCCAGCAAAGCCTTCAGGTTGGGCGCATCATAGCCGGCACCCGCGGCAAACCGGACGAGATGCTCGTCAGGCCCGCCATCGGAAAGCTGGACCAGGCACAACCGGTCGCGAGGCGTTATCAGCCCCATCGTCTCGGTATCGACGGCGATCGCGGCACCGGCCGCGAACAGGTCGGCGGGGATATCGCCTTCGTGAAGATGAACTGTCATGCCGTGGCCGTAGCGGTCCGCGACTGAACGCTCAATGGCCCAGTCACAGGCAGTGATGTCGAATCGGGCGATAACATGGCCCGCGTGCTCCGTGTGCGACGAGCCGTGGCTTACAAGCGACACCTGCGTCAGTATCGATCCAAATCGCGCACCTAAAGATCAGAATCTATTCGCGACGGCTTGTATTTTGCGCTACGGGTGTCCTCAAGGCGCAAAAGGTTTCGCGCTGGAAAACCTGCGTTCGTCGTCCGGCACAAGGGTTTTGAGAAATTTGCGGGCGAACCGGGAAGACGAACAGAGCTTATGGGTTTCGATAAAGGTGGCCGCGGGAACCGTGGCGGGCGTGGCCGCGACAAGCGCGACAGCTTCGGCGGCGGCGATAACGAGTTCGGCGGCGGCAGCAGCTTCGGCGGCGGTGGCGATCGGTTCGGCGGCGGCAGCAGCTATGGCGGCGGCGGTGGCTCGAGCTACGGTGGCGGCGGTGGCAGCAGCTACGGCGGCGGCAGCAGCTTCGGTGGCGGCAGCGGCGGCGGCGGTGGTTACCGCGGCGGCGGCGGTGGCGGCGGCTTCTCGGGCGGTGGCGGCGGCGGCGGTGGTCGCGGCATGCCTCCCCAGGTCGTCGGCGAAGGCACGGGCGTCGTAAAGTTCTTCAACGCGCAGAAGGGCTTCGGCTTCGTCGTTCGCGATGACGGCGGCGAGGACGTGTTCGTCCACATCAGCGCCGTCGAGCAGGCCGGCATGGTCGCGCTCGCCGAGGGTCAGCCGCTCGGCTTCACGCTCGTCGATCGCGGCGGCCGTATCTCGGCAACCGACCTAAAGATCGACGGCGAGCCGATGGCCGTCACCGATCGCGGCCCGCCGCGTGACCGTGATGCCGGCCCGGGCGCGCCCCGTGGTGGCGATCGCGACCGTGACGGCGGTGCAGGTGGCGCACAGCGTCAGCTCACCGGCGAGAAGGCGACCGGTACGGTCAAGTTTTTCAACGCGATGAAGGGCTTCGGCTTTATCCAGCGCGACGACGGACAGCCTGACGCATTCGTCCACATCTCGGCCGTGGAACGCGCCGGCATGGCGACGCTGAACGAGGGCGACAAGCTCGAGTTCGAGCTCGAGGTCGATCGTCGCGGCAAGTACGCTGCGGTGAACCTGAGCGCAGGCGGCTTATCCAGCTGACTGACTCAGAACGCTGATCGTACCGTGTTCGGTAGGATAAGGATTGCGGCCGGTCTTGCTTTGGCGGGATCGGCCGTTCTCGTTTCATCATCTTTGGTGTCGTCCGCAGCGCCCGCGCAAACGCAGCCGCCGCCCGAAACCCGCGTGCCGGTTCTGTCGGCGACGATCGTCGCGCGCTATCCGCACGACCGCACCGCGTTCACCGAGGGGCTGCTGTTTCACGACGGCGCGCTGTACGAGAGCACCGGGCAGGAGCGGCAATCCGACGTCCGCCGGGTCTCGCTCGCGGATGGCAAGATTCTCGCCAAGGCACGAATCGACCCTGCGCAGTTTGGCGAAGGCCTCGCGCTGTGGAAGGATCAGCTCGTCAGCCTGACCTGGCACGATGGCATCGCGCATCGCTGGGACGTCCGCACACTGAAGCCCAAGGGGCAGAACCGCTATACCGGAGAAGGCTGGGGCCTGACGAGCGACGGCGTGTCGCTGCTTCAGTCCGACGGCAGCCCCGCCATCATTTTCCGCGATCCGCTGACGCTGGCCGAGCGCCGCCGCGTGGCGGTGACGATCGACGGCCGGCCGTTGCGCGACATCAACGAACTCGAATATGTCCATGGTGCGCTACTCGCTAACGTCTGGCACACCGGCTTCCTGGTCCGCATCGACCCCAAGACCGGCAAGGTCGGCGCAGTGATCGACCTCCGCCCGCTGGTCGCCGAGATCGCTGCGACCGACCGCGAGGCGGTGCCCAATGGCATCGCCTGGGACGCCAAGGCCGACCGGCTGTTCGTAACGGGCAAATACTGGCCGACGCTGTTCGAAATAAAGATCGCCGCAGCACCGCGTTAAGCCGCGGCCGTGCCTTCTACAGCACTAGCGTTCCATGTTTTCCCGCGAGGCGGGAGCCCAGACTGGACTCCCGCCTCGCGGGAGAACATGGAAGCCGCCGACCGCCTTCTGAACGCCGTCTCCAACCGCTGTCATTCGAGTTCCGTCATCCTGACGAAAGTCAGGATCCAGAGCCACGAGAGCTAGCCTGTTTTACCCTGGATCCTGACTTGCGTCAGGATGACGAAAGCGCGCCTTTCTGGAGAGGATCGCTTCGCAGATGGTGAGTTCAACTAGAACCCCCGTCCAGCCCCCGGCGCGACCGCACGGATCGCCGCCAGCACATGCCGCAGCAACCCATCCGCATCGTGATGGATATTATGCCCCCCCGGCATCCCGACTTTCCGCGCGTTCGTGGTCGTCAGCAGGGGACACAGGCTGTCCGTCTCCTCAAGCCCGTAGATGCACGTCACCGGCGCCCATGTCAGCCGATTGCCCGTCGTCGCCCCCATGCTGTCGGGCGTACCGTGATCATAGAGCAGGCTGGACGGATCGGCGCGATAGAACACCGTATCCCCTGGCAGGATCAAGACGATCGCGGCAACGCGCGCGCGCAGGTCGTTGGGCAGGTTCGCCAGCCCGGTCTGGACGATGTCCGCGCCGTACGACTGCCCCATCACCACGACCCGCTTCGCCCCGGTCCGCGCCAGTGCCGTCCGCACACCGTCCGCGATGAGCGCATCGAGCTCCTGCCGCGTCCGATGATGCGCAAACAAGGCCGGCGTCGTGATCCCGACCACCGGGATCCCGTGTTCGGTCAGCCCGCGCGAGGTCGACGCGCCGAGCAGGAACCGCAGCCCCATATCACCCGAGAAGTTCACCACCGCGATCGGCGGCGGTCCCGATGCGTGCACGCCGATAGCCGGATACACATGCACCGGATCGCGATCGAAATAGCCGGC
Source organism: Sphingomonas sp. PP-F2F-G114-C0414 (assembly GCF_003688595.1). Lineage (GTDB taxonomy): Bacteria > Pseudomonadota > Alphaproteobacteria > Sphingomonadales > Sphingomonadaceae > Sphingomonas. The sequence goes on along the minus strand of NZ_RCWT01000011.1, from coordinate 401,005 downwards.
GAGGTACACGAACAGCACGACGATCGCGGAGATGATCCCGAACACCCACGCGCCGCGACGGACCCGTCGTCTGGTCTTCATGCGCGTAACGTCCATGCGGATCTCCCAATTACTCATGGCGAGGCCAGACCGCGGCGATAGCGCCGAAATTCGATCCGGCAACCGCGTGATGCCGTTGCCGGATCAGCGGATCACGTGATCATCCGCTTGAGCGTCTCGATCCGGTCCGCCTCTGCCGCGGGCTTGTCGGTCCGGATCCGCGCGATCCGTGGAAAGCGCATCGCCACGCCCGATTTATGCCGCTTCGAATCATGCAGCGAATCGAACGCGATCTCCAGCACCAGCGTCTTCTCGACCTCGCGAACGGGGCCGAACCGGTTCTGCGTATGGTTGCGGACGAAGCTGTCGAGCATTTTCAACTCTTCGTCGGTAATCCCCGAATACGCCTTGCCGACGGGAAGCAGCTCGCCATCCTCGGTCCAGCAGCCGAAGGTATAGTCCGAATAATAGGATGACCGCCGCCCCGAGCCGCGCTGCGCGTACATCATCACGCAGTCGGCGGTCAGCGGATCGCGCTTCCATTTGTACCAAAGCCCCGCACGCCGTCCGCCGACATAGGGCGAATCCCGGCGCTTGAGCATCACCCCTTCGATCGCGGCATCGCGCGAGGTCGCGCGGATCGCCTCCAGCGCCGTGAAGTCGTCCGCCTCGATCACCGCGCTCAAGTCGAACCGCTCCGGATCGAGCTGCGGCACGAACGCCTCCAGCCGCGCGCGTCGCGCGGTCCACGGCAGCGTCCGCAAATCCTCCTCGCCGTCGATCAACAGGTCGTAGAGCCGAACGAACGCCGGATAGTCCGCCAGCATCTTCGCCGACACGGTTTTCCGCCCGAGCCGTTGCTGCAACGCATTGAAGCTCGCGGCGCCGCCGCCATCCTCGAGCGTGCCGCCCTGATGCTCGCCCTTCACCAGCAGTTCGCCGTCGACCGTCCCCGACGTCCGGAACGCCGCGGCGATCTCGGGGAAGCTGGCCGTCACGTCGTCGCCGGTGCGGCTGTAGAGTCGCGTCTCACCCGCGACATGGACGATCTGCACGCGGATGCCATCCCACTTCCACTCGGCGGCATAATCGGCGAGATCGACGCGCAGGTCTTCGAGTCCGTGCGCGAGCATGAACGGCCGAAATACGGGGACGTCCGCGGGCGTCGGCTGCTCTCCGGTGCCCTCCGCCCAGGCGAACAGGCTCGGATACGGCGCGTCGAGCCCGTGCCACACCTCCTCGACCGCATCGACATCGAGCCCGAACGCATCCGCCAGCGCGGTCTTCGCCAACCGCGCCGACACGCCGATCCGCAACGCACCCGTCGCCATCTTGAGCAACGCGAACCGTTCCTCGGCGTCCGACCGGTCGAGCATGTCCGCCAGCGCACCCGGCGCATCGGCACGCGACAACGCCGCCAGCCGCTCGACGACATCGGTGATCGACAACGGCGTCGGATCGACCGGCACCGTCGGCTCGGGCCACAGCAGCGCGACGGTTTCCGCAGTATCGCCGACGTAATCGCGGCTCATCCGGAACAGCACCGGGTCGACTCGCTCCTCAATCAACCCGCGGATCACCGCCGACTTCACACCCTTCAGGTCAAGATCGCCGGTCAATGCCGCCATCGCCCAGCCGCGGTCCGGGTCGGGCGTCGCGCGCAAATAGTCCGCGATCAGCTTCAGCTTGGCGTTACGCGACCGGGTATAGGTGAGCGAATCGAGCAGGGCGGCGAAAGCGTGCATCCCCGTTCAACGCGCCTGCTGGCCGAAGGGATGCAGATACGAAACGACCGCCGCCGGATGTGCCCGACGACGGTCGTTTCGCGTTGACGGCCTTCGCGTCAGTCGATCGCGTTCTTGATCCCCTTGCCCGCGAGCAGCCCGAGCACGAGGAAGATCACGAACAACGCGATGGCGATGAAGAACAGGATCTTGGCGATACCGATAAACGCGCCGCCAACGCCGCCGAAGCCGAGCAACGCCAGCACGAGGCCGATGACGAGAAAAGTAACCGCGAGTTTCAGCATGTCGGCCTCCGCAAAGTGAGTTGGACTCGGTCAACCGGCCGAGCGGTGGTTGGTTCCAGTATCGTAACGAACCCTGCCGAGGCGCCGGTCTAGATCAGACGCAGAGCGCCGAGCGCGAGGACGATGCCGGTAACCAGGAACAGCACGCCGACCGCGATGCGCGGCGTCTTCAGCGGCAATTTGCGCCATGCCGTCTCCCCCATCATCGCAGCGGGAACGATCACCACGAGCGAGCCGAGAGTCACGCCGATCGCCGCAAACGCCGGAACCGGAGAGCGTGCCGCGAGCGCAAGCGCGATGAACTGGATGCCGTCCCCGAACGCGAGGATGAACAGCCCCAGGAACGCGGTCGCGACCGCGCCGATCTTCCACCGGTCGAGCCGTTCGGGAACCTTGGCCGGGAAAAACGCGCCGCCGCCCTGCAACAGCAAGGCGAGCGCGAGCGTAAGTTGCCGAGCGTTAGGCGCGAGCTTTGGGCCGATCACCGTGCCCAGCGCCGCCGCCAAACTGCTTGCGGTGAAGATCGCCAGCGCGGCCATGGCGATGACGAGCCCCGGCCGACGCAGACGGTCCGCCAGGATCGCGGCAAGCCACGCGGTCCGATCACCGATCTGCGCCAGGGCGGCGGCGACCAATGCCGCCATCAATGCATCCATGCGCTATCCGGCCAATCGGACCGAGCACGCCGCGGCAAAGGCGTGACAGGCCTGAACGTCCTGCCGTTCGCAGCCGACCGCATCGCGCAGGATGCCGAGCCAGCCGTGCACCAGCGCGCCATGCTCGCCGCGGGACAATGCCGAATCGACGAAATGCGCGACCGTGACTGCGGGGTTGAGACCGTTGCTATGCGCGATCACGCGAATCGCATCGACTTCGGCGGCGATGTCGCAGGGCCGGGCATAGGGCGCGCGGACGTCGATCGCCGCGATCCGCGCGGCGAGATCGGCCTTTACGGCGATCATGTCATCGATTCGCGCTGCCACGTGTCCCGTTGCGTTTCGTACTGCCTGCCCCATGATCCCGCTCCTTTTCCCTGCATGGACGTTGCGCCCAGGCGGGTAAAGGCGCAGTTAAGTGCGTCGTCGGGCGTCGTTCTGTGCGGCAAAGCTTGACTTCGCGTCGTGCGTCCGCCATGCGCCCAGCCTGATCGAGCGGCGGCATGAGTTCGCCGCTTTCGCATTTTCAAGCCATAGGAATTTGGGCTCATGGCCAAGCCGACCACCGTCAAGATCAAGCTTCTCAGCACCGCTGACACCGGCTTCTTCTACGTCACCAAGAAGAACCCCCGTACCAAGACGGAGAAGCTCTCCTTCTCGAAGTACGATCCCGTCGTGCGCAAGCATGTCGAGTTCAAGGAAGCCAAGATCAAGTAATCCGGTCGGCGGTGCAAGCCGCCGTCCGATTGCGACGATTCGAAAAGCCGCGGATAGCGATATCCGCGGCTTTTTGGTATTCCTCCCCGGAACGGGGAGGGGGACCGCGCGAAGCGGGGTGGAGGGGGATCTCCGCGGACGACCTGCTCCCCGCTATTCTACCTTACCGTATGGTTTGAACTACCCGACCCGTCGCGAAGGGTTCGTTCGTGGTGAGCCCCCTCCACCATGCGTGCATGGTCCCCCTCCCCGTACCGGGGAGGATTAGACCAGCGTCCTTACCGCATCCATGAACCGCGCCAGACTGATCGGCTTGGACACGTACGCATCCGCGCCCGCAGCCCGGATCCGCTCTTCGTCCTCGCGCCCCGCATAGGCCGTCACCGCCATCACCGGGATGGCCTTCAACGCCTCGTCCGCCTTCAGTTCGAGGATGATCTCGTAACCGGTGACGTGCGGCATCTGGATATCCATGATGATCAGGTCGGGCACGAATTCGCGCGCGCGTGCGACGGCGTCGCGGCCGTCGCGCACGGGTTCGACGGCGAACTGATGCGCGCGCAGCAGGTCGCAGAATAGTTTGAGGTTGAGTTCGTTGTCCTCGACAACGAGCACCTTCTTTGCCACCGATCCACCTTATCCGGAAAGAAGGCACGATAGGCAATGCGCGACCGCGATTCAAACGAAGACGCCGAAGCGCTCGCCCTGCGCGCGCTGGTATGGACGCTGGTCGAGCCCGACCGCGCGATGCGGCTGCTGTCGGTGACCGGTCTGGAGCCGCACGACCTCCGCGCAAGGGCAAGCGATCCGACGGTCTTGTCGGCTGCGCTCGGCTTCCTCGAGAACCACGAGCCTGACCTGATCGCCTGCGCGGAGTCGCTCGGCGTGAAGCCCGAGGTGCTGGTCCAAGCGCATGCCAGGCTGGACCGCGGGACGTTCGACGCATGAGGCCGCTGCTGATCAGCGATTGCGACGAAGTGCTGCTGCACATGGTCAAGCATTTCGGCGTCTGGCTCGACGAGCGTCACGACATCGACTTCGCTATCCAGCACGGCGATTTCTCGACCGCGATGACCCGCCGCGATGGTGGTCCGCCGCCGTCCGTCGCAGACATGTGGGCGATGCTCGGCGAGTTCTTCCCCGCCGAGATGCACCGCCAGACGCTGGTGCCGCACGCGGTCGAGGCGCTCGAGCGGTTGGCGCAGGTGGCGGACATCGTCATCCTCACCAACCTCCAGGACGAATGCCGCCAGCCGCGGATCGAGCAGCTCGCCAAGTTCGGCATCGCGCACCGGGTCGAGTGCAACCAGGGCGGCAAGGGCACGCCAGTGTCGCGGCTGGTCGAGGAATATGGGTCGCCGGTCACGGTGTTCGTGGATGACCTCGCCGTGCATCACGAGTCGGTCGCTAGGCACGCGCCGGGGGTGCACCGGTTGCACATGGTTTCCGAGCCGACGCTGGCGGTAAGCGTGCCGAAGGCGCCCGAGGCTCACGCCCGGATCGACGACTGGCGCGAGGCCGCGGACTGGATCGCCGCGCGGTTCGAGTCGGGTTTGCCGGCGGCCGCCTGATCTCTCGATCCTCCCCCGCCAGGGGGAGGTGGCGCCGCAGGCGACGGAGGGGGAGGCACACGCAACACGGGTTTCCCTTACCTCCCCCTCCGTCTGGCAAGGGCCAGCCACCTCCCCCTGGCGGGGGAGGATTGCCCGAACGGCGGTTCGTACCAGGGCCCACTTGACCCATCCCCCGCCGCTGTGGTGATACCTCACCCATGACCGATCGTATCGACCGCAAGCTCGAAGAGCTGGGCCTCACCCTCCCGCAGGCTGCCGCACCCGTGGCGTCCTACGTCCCGACCGTGCTGGCTAACGGCATGCTCCACATCTCGGGCCAGTTGCCGTTCAAGGACGGCGCGCTGGTCACCGGTCGCGTCGGAGACGGCGTCTCGCTCGAAGACGCGCAGGAGGCCGCCAAGCTCTGCGCGCTCATGCTCGTCGCACAGATGAAGGCCGCTCTAGGCACGCTCGGTCGCGTCGAGCGGATCGTGAAGCTCGGCGTGTTCGTCAACTCGACCGGCGATTTCACCGACCAGGCGAAAGTCGCCAATGGCGCCTCGGACCTGATGGTTGCGCTGTTCGGTGATGCCGGCAAGCATGCGCGCGCGGCAGTCGGCGTCGCCGTCCTCCCGCTCGGCGCCGCGGTCGAGATCGACGCGATCGTCCAGGTTTCCGCCTAAGCTCCTTGGAGGCGCGCCCTCGCGTCTCTACCTAACGCAGTGATGAATTCGGTCACAGCCCGCATCGCCCAAGGCGTCACCTCGATCGCGGCCGAGGATTGGGAGGCGTGCTCCGGCACCGCCAACCCGTTCGTCGGCCACGCCTTCCTCTCCGCGCTCGAAGCCTCGAAAAGCGTCGGCGGCCGCTCCGGCTGGCAGGCGCTGCCGGTGGTGGTCGACGGCCCCGACGGCAAGCCCGCCGCGATCGCACCCGCGTATGCCAAGAGCCACAGCCAGGGCGAATACGTCTTCGACCAGGGCTGGGCCGACGCGTGGGAGCGGGCAGGGGGGCAATATTACCCCAAGCTCCAGATCGCCGCGCCGTTCAGCCCGGTACCCGGCCCGCGCCTGCTTCTCCGCGACCGCGAGCAAGCCCCCGCGCTGATCGCCGCGCTGGAGGCGGTGACCGACCAGAGCGGGCTATCCTCCGCCCACGCCACCTTCATCGACCCCGACGAAGTCGCGCTCTTTGAAGCCGCCGGCTGGCTGATCCGCCAGGGCACGCAGTTCCACTGGAAGAACGAGGGATACGCCAGCTTCGACGACTTCCTCGCCGTCCTCGCCAGCCGCAAGCGCAAGGCGATCCGCAAGGAACGCGCCGCCGCTGTCGAAGGCCTGACGATCCGCCACCTCGTCGGCGCCGAAATCACGCGCGAGCACTGGGACGCGTTCTGGGTCTTCTACCAGGACACCGGCAGTCGGAAATGGGGCCAACCGTACCTTACGCGCAGCTTTTTCGACCAGATCGGCAAGACGATGGGCGACCGCGTCCTGCTCATCCTCGCCGAGCGTGACGGCGTACCGATCGCCGGTGCGCTCAACCTGATCGGCGATGACACGCTCTACGGCCGATACTGGGGCGCCACCGAGGAGGTGCCGTTCCTCCACTTCGAACTCTGCTATTACCAGGCGATCGACGCCGCCATCGCGCGCAACCTGAAGACCGTCGAGGCCGGCGCGCAGGGCGAACACAAGCTCGCGAGGGGCTATGCCCCGGTCGCGACCTATTCGGCGCACTACATCCCCGACCCGAGCTTCCGCCGTGCGATCGCCGACTATCTCGTCCGCGAGCGCGAAGCCGTCGCCGAGCAGCAGGAGTATCTCGGCGAGCTTACTCCGTTCCGGCGGGGCGAGCAGCAGCCCGGTTGACGCGGTACAACAGGCTGGTGCCGTCGCGCCGGATCAGCGTCAGGTCGCGGACCAGCGCCGGATCGAACTTCGGCGGGTGGATCAGCCACACGTAATCGAATGCATCCCGCGGAAACTTTTCCAATGCCATCGAGATCGGCCGCCAGAACTGCCCGCGGCACTTGATGTCGCTAACGATCTCCGACGGATCGTGCGCAAATCCCTTCGCCGCCGGATACTGCGTCGTCATCAACTGCGCGCCGGCCATCGACCACTGATCGTTAGTGAACGCCAGCCGCCGCTCCAGCAACAGCGCCGGCACATGCTCGAGCCGCGAATAGGCCCAGTCGTCGCGACAGCGCCGCCCGACGAACGACACGACGCGCGACCGCTCGGGCACCGTATCGATCGCCGCGATCGCCTGGTCGTAGCTGCGATCGTACATCAGGTAGCTGACCGTCGTTCCCGCCAGCCGCACGCCGAAGAACGCAAAGCCCAGCACCGCGAGCACGGCGGCACCGCGCAGCGAAAGGCCGTGCCGCGGACGCAGCGCGATCACCGCGATCCCGAGCATGAACGGCGCGAGCCGCATGTCGGCATAGGCCGACCCGAACACGATCCGCGGCAACAGGATATACACGATCGCGAGGAACAGAGCCGACAGGCTCAGGTTGCGCGAATACTCGATCGTCTGGTCGCGCACGCCGCGGAACAGGATCACGAACAGCACGGTGACCGACGCGACGTCGAACGTCATCCAGCGATCGCGCAGGACCATCGTGATCCAGTTCATCTTCCAGCGCCAGTTGAACCAGTCCTGCGTCTTGCCGCCGACATGATCGCCCGACCGCCAGACCACCATCATCACCATCGGCAGCGCGAGCGGCAGGCAGTTCAGCCCCGCCTGGATGCACGCCTTGAACCAGCCATGCGCCCAGCTCTTGGGATCGCTGTCACGGCGGATATCGTGCTGGCGGATCAGCTCGGCCGAGAAGGCGAGCACGCCCAGCACGCCCCAGCCGAACGTATGGCACAGCCACAACAGGCACGAGATCGGGATGAATATGGCGGTGCGCAGCCGCGTGCGCTTGAGCCGCCCCATCCGCAGCCACAGCGCGAACAGGTTCAGCGCCAGCGCCATCGCCAGCGCGAAATTCACGAATCCGAACTGGAAGGGGTAGCTGTAGGCGAGCGGGAGAGCGAACAACGCGGTCGCGGGGATTCGGCCATGCACCTCGCGCGCGATCCACAGCAGGCCCGTCACGGTCAGCGCGGGGATCGCCATGACGATCAGCTTCACCGCCAGCTGTAACCCGAAGATCGGCGCGAGCGGCTCGATCAGCAGGTCGATACCGAGGTTGCCGATCATCTGCCAGCGGAAGTTATACCATTGCGAAAGCCAGGGATTATCGCCGATCGCCAGCTGGACGCGGTAGCGCCCCATATGGCCGGGCAGGTCGACCAGCGGCGGAATCTCCGGCCACAGCAACGGTATGATCGACGCCAGCGCCACCGCCACGACGAACCCGCGCGTCTGCCACCACTTCAGCCGCCCCGTCATGCCGTCGTCCACTCGTTCCCCGCTACCGCAACGTCGTTACCGAATGCGATAGAGGCGGAGCCTCGCCCCGCGCAAGGGAAGACGTTCGAAGCCCGCCGGGGCATGGCCGGATTGCAACATCGTTGCGAGGCTGTTCGGATAGCTGTGGGTCACGTCGATCTCGGAGAAATCGCCGGGGCAAAAGGCGACATAGGTAACGTTCCACTCACGGGCGATTGCCGCGCTACGGTCGGGACGGCTGAGGAAATAGCGATACATCGCCATGTTGCCGCGGTTGTTGCGGTGATAGCCGGCGCCGACGGTCGACAGATGCGTCGCGCCGATCAGATAGGACGCCATGTTCGTCGGCGCCATCACGATACCCGGCGGATAGCGATCGACTTGCGCCCAGGCATCGCCGGTATTGCAGAGGATCTGCGGCGTCATCGGCGGCGGGATCCGTACGCCGGGAGCAAGGATACGGAGCGTCAGATTGGGGGCTTCGGAATAGGCGATGCCCGACGATACCAGCCAGGCGCTGATCAGCGCGGGCGCAGCCCACGTCGTTCGCCGCCGCGCCGCCAGGATCAGGCCGGCCAGTACCGGGACGACCGTCGGCGCGCCGATATAGGTTCCCCGCGCCTGCGACAGCGAGACGAGCGCCGAGATGCCGATCACGCCGACTAGCGGCATCGTCACGGCCCAGCGCTTCGGTGCACGCGCGACCATCCAGACCGACGCGATGCATCCGGCGAGCAGCAGTCCACCGATCGAGAGCGTGCGCGCAAACGGTTGCGCAAAGATGCTGTTCGCTTCGTCGATGTGCGGCAGGAAGGCCGCGCGCAGGAAGGGATCGACCATCCCATACGGTCCGGTCAGGCATCCCGGATAGGCGGCCAGCGTGCCACCCAGCGCAAGCGCACCGAGCACGCCGCCCGCGATGATGCGCGATCGCCATGTGCGCAGCCACGGTGTCGCCACGGCCAAGGCTCCCAGCGCCGCGGCGACAGCGAGCGTGCCGGTGGCGGACGCGGGGGTGAAGGCATCGCACAGCGCGGCTGACCAATAACTGGGCCGCATCGCCACCAGGAAGACGCCGGTCGTCGCGGCCAGGGCCGCCGCGAACGCGGCTAACCGCAACCGTTCGCGGTCACCGGATACGACCCAGAACATCGCCAGCGTAGCGACGAGGGCGGCGACTTGCGGCGCAGTTTCCAGCCCGATGACCAGGCTGGCCGCAACGGCGATCCCAGTGATGACACCGCTGGCGATCGTCGGTCGGCGCATCATCATGAGGATGGCAATTTCGATGATGACGATCTGCAGCGCGTGGTGATCGATCCGCCCCGGGAGGAACAGGGTGATCCCGGGATAGGCGATGCCCGCCAGAATGGCCGCGACGATGGCCGCCTCGTCTCCCCATAACCGGCGGGCGATCCGCACCGACAGGACGATGTTGCAGGCGAACAGCAGCGCCGGGTACAGCAGCACCGCGGTCAGCTCTGCGCCGTGACGGCCGATCAGCGGCGTCGCCGCGAGGATGATCCCCGCGATCCCGAAATCGTTCAGCCGCGACCAGTGCATCGGTGCGCCGAGCGGGGGCGCCATGCGATATTGCGTCCAGTCGTCGAAGGCCTGGCCGTTGAGCCAGTCGCGGACCTGCGCCAGCCGCATCATGTCGTCGGCATCGGGCAGGATCAATTGCCCGACGCGGTGCCAGTCGGTGATCGCCCAGCAGGTCGACAGCAATGTCGCCAGAGCCACCGCGACGATAATGTCGAAGCGAATCGTGTGTCCGCGGCGGGCATCGGCAGCGGGCGCGTCTTCGAATGGCGGCGGGTTTGGCATGCGGTCATCCTAAGGCGAACCTCGTCGGCTTAGCGGCGAATAGTTAACCCTCTTTTTAGCGTTCGCTCGGTATGCCTTCGGGCAAGGGAGGATCATCCATGCCGACAGTGCTGGCCTATCAATCGCCGATCGTCGAACGCGATACGTCGGGCACCGAAGCGGAGGATGCGCTCGAACTGTCGATCGTCATGCCCTGCCTCAACGAAGCGGAGACGCTGGCGCTGTGCATCCGCAAGGCGCAGGAATTCCTGCGGACCAGCGGGATCGCCGGCGAGGTGGTGATCGCCGACAACGGATCGACCGACGGCTCGCGCCAGATCGCCAATGCGATGGGCGCACGCCTCGTCGGTGTCGACGCGAAGGGCTATGGCGCTGCGCTGCTGGGCGGGATCGCCGCCGCTCGCGGCCGATACGTGATCATGGGCGATGCCGACGACAGCTACGATTTTCTCGCGCTGATGCCGTTCGTCACCGCGCTGCGCAACGGCGGCGAACTGGTGATGGGCAACCGGTTCCAGGGCGGCATCGCACCCGGTGCGATGCCGCCGCTGCATCGGTATCTGGGCAATCCGGTCCTCAGCTTTCTCGGGCGACGCCTGTTCAACGCGCGCATCGGCGACTTCCATTGCGGCCTGCGTGGTTTTCGCCGCGATTCGGTCCTGGGTCTCGGACTGCGATCGTCGGGAATGGAGTTCGCCAGCGAGATGGTGGTCAAGGCGGTCATGCACCGGCTCGACGTCCGTCAGGTGTCGACGACGCTGTCGCAGGACGGACGTAGCCGCCCGCCGCATTTGCGGACGTGGCGCGATGGCTGGCGGCATCTGCGCTTCCTGTTGACCTACGCTCCCCGGTTTCTGTTCGTTTATCCCGGCTTGCTCGCGGCGGCTGGCGGCACGGCGGGAGTCGCGGTGCTCGCGACCGGCGGTGTCGAACTCGGCGGTATCGAACTCAGCGCGACGACGATGCTGTTCGCGGCGATGGCGATGCTGCTGGGCAGTCAGCTGATCGGCTTCGGCATCCTCGCTCGACTGTACGGCGTCGCGAGCGCCTTGTGGCCGACCAGCATGCGGGTCGAGCAATTCCGCCGCCACTTCAGCGTCGAGCGCGGCTGCATCGTCGGCGGACTGCTCCTGCTGCTCGGCATGGCCGGGAGTGCAGGTCTGCTCGCACAATGGGGGCGGGCGGGATTCGGGCCGATGGAGCCGGTCCATCTCATGCGTCTGGCGATCCCGACGATGGTGGCGAGCGTCATCGGGTTGCAGACGATGTTCACCAGCTTCCTGATCGGATTGATCGATACCCGATCCGATCGCTGATGGCGCGACAGGCATGGAAAAGGGGAGGATACGATCACCGTATCCTCCCCTTTTTCATGTCCGATGGTTTTGATGCCAGGCGGTGCGCTTCGGTTCAGCGCGAGAGCACCGTGACGAAATGCAGCCCGCGATCGAACAGCCACGAGAACGGACGGGGATAGAGCGACAAGCGCGTGGCGAACCGGCTGCTGCCGAGGTCCAGCGTGCGCCAGATATTGGTCCATTCTTTGCGCGACAGATAATTATACGGCAATCGGACGCCGTGGGCTGCGTTGCCAACCCAATCCATGAATCGCAACGTGGTGTTTGCCGCGATTCCGTCGCGCAAGTGGTCCTTGATGATGACCATCGGCGCGATACGCGCGATCTCGGCGAGCACGGCTTCGGGATCGTCGGTATGATGCAGCACGTCGACCACGATCGCCGCGTCGAACGCGTTGTCGTCGAACGGGATATGCGCGCCGTCAAAGGCGTGAACCGGGATCGCAGTATCGGGGCGGACCAGCACGTCGATGCCCTCGATCACGACATCGGGGCGCTTTTGCATGATCAGCACGGCCAGATCGCCGCTCCCGCATCCGACGTCGAGCACCCGTGCGCCGTCCGGCAGCCGTTCCGCGATCACGGCCGCCAGGCGCCGCACCCGGCGCCCGAACACTAGTTTATCATGAACTGCAGCCAGCACGTCGCATCTCCCCAATCAGAAATGCGAGCCTGCCCTCAAGTCGATGACATTTGGTTAACGCGCAATGCCGAACGAGGTTCGCAACCGATCGTTACCGGTCGCGCCGCCCCAGCAAGCGCAACCGCAGCGCGTTCAGCTTGATGAAGCCTTCCGCGTCGCGCTGGTCGTAGGCGCCCTGGTCGTCCTCGAACGTCACGACCTTCTCCGAATACAGCGAATTTGGCGATTTCCGCCCCACTACGTACACGCCGCCCTTGTAGAGCTTCAGCCGGACGGTGCCCGACACCTTTACCTGGCTATGGTCGATCGCCGCCTGCAGCATCTCACGCTCGGGGCTGAACCAGAAGCCGTTGTAGAGCAGCTCGGCATAGCGCGGCGCCAGCTCGTCCTTCAGATGCGCGGCGCCGCGGTCGAGCGTCAGCTGCTCGATGCCACGATGCGCGAGGTGATAGATCGTGCCGCCGGGAGTCTCGTACATGCCGCGGCTCTTCATGCCCACGAAGCGGTTCTCGACGAGGTCGAGACGACCGATGCCGTGGCGGCGGCCGTATTCGTTGAGCGTCGACAGCAACGTCGCCGGGCTCATGCCCTCGCCGTTGATCGCGACACCGTCGCCGCGCTCGAAATCGACCGTGATGTACTCGGGGGCATCGGGCGCGTCCTCGGGGTTCACGGTGCGCGAATAGACGTAATCCGGCACCTCGTCCCACGGGTTCTCGAGCACCTTACCCTCGGACGACGTGTGCAGCATGTTCGCATCGGTCGAGAACGGCGACTCGCCGCGCTTGTCCTTGCTGACCGGAATCTGGTGCTGTTCGGCGAACTCGATCAGCTTGGTGCGGCTGGTCAGATCCCATTCGCGCCACGGCGCGATGACCTTGATGTCGGGCGACAGCGCGTAATAGCCGAGCTCGAAGCGGACCTGGTCGTTGCCCTTGCCGGTCGCGCCGTGGCTGACCGCGTCGGCGCCGACCATCTTGGCGATCTCGATCTGGCGCTTGGCGATCAGCGGCCGCGCGATCGACGTACCGAGAAGGTACAGCCCCTCGTACAACGCGTTCGACCGCATCATCGGGAACACGTAGTCGCGCACGAATTCCTCGCGCAGATCGTCGACGAAGATGTGCTCGGGCTTGACGCCCATCATCTCGGCCTTGGCGCGCGCCGGCTCGAGTTCCTCGCCCTGGCCGAGATCGGCGGTGAAGGTCACGACTTCGCAGTTATACGTCTGCTGGAGCCATTTCAGGATCACGCTCGTGTCCAGGCCACCGGAATAGGCGAGTACGACGCGGTTAATTCCGGCGCCGCCGGCGGGGTTGCTCTGATCGGTCACGGGCAGGATCCTTCGGGCAATATCCAATGCCCGCGCCCCTATGCGTTGAGGCGCGTTCGCGCAACCGCCGGACGCCTGACACGCGTTAATGGCGCGTACAACCGAATCCCGCTATTCGCGCCGCACATCCACTGGAGTGTCCCGACCGTGCTACGCCAAAGCCTCACCCTTCTCGTTCTTGTCGGTCTCGCAACCCCGGCGCTCGCGCAGGAAACCCGCGCCTCGGCCGCCGCCAAGTTCAAGACCGAGTTCGCCGCATCGGATACCAACAAGGATGGCGTCCTGACCCGCGCCGAGGTGCTGGCACGGATCGACAACATGAAGGTCGGGGCAGGGCGTCCCGATCCCGTGCACGCCAAGCGTCTCGCCGATCTGTGGTTCACGAGCGCGGACAAGAACAAGGACGGCAAGGTCACGCAGGCCGAAGCACAGGCGCTGCTGGCGGCGACGTTCGCAAAATACGACGCGAACCACGACGGCAAGATCGGCGGCGATGAGCGCGCTGCGGCCAAGGCGCAGATCCAGGGTCCGCGCTAAAGCGCAACCGATCCCCCTCCCTTCCAGGGAGGGGTTAGGGGTGGGTCGGTCGGTTTTGCAGGCGCCGCCCACCCCAAGCGGCCGACCCACCCCCAGCCCCTCCCTTCCAGGGAGGGGGGCAGGTCAGCCCTGCCGCAAAGCCCGCTCGCCTTCGATCATGTAGTCGCGGGTCAACGGCAACGTCATCCGGCTCTTCGACAGCTGGATCTGGTAATTGACCATCCCCCCTGTCCGGAACGCTGCCGCCGCGCCCGCGAGATAGAACGTCCACATCCGGTAGAACCGCTCGTCGTACAGCGCGACGATCGAATCCTTCGCCGCCACCGTCCGATCGTACCATTGGTCGATCGTCAGCGCGTAATGCACGCGCAGCACCTCGATATCGGTCGGGAACATCCGCAGCCCCTCATACCCCTTCACGATTTCCGACAGCGCCGGGTTATACCCGCCCGGGAAAATATATTTGGTCGTGAAGGTGTCGGTGACGCCAGGCCCGCCCATCCGGCCGATCGTGTGGAGCAGCATCACGCCGTCGTCGGTCAGCAGGTCGCGGCACTTGCGGAAGAACGCCTTGTAGTGCGCCGGGCCGACATGCTCGAACATCCCGACCGAGACGATCCGGTCGAAACTGCCCGTCAGCGCGCGATAATCGATCAGTTCGAACTTCACCTTGTCGGCAACGCCCGCTTCCTCGGCCCGCCGCCGCGCGACTTTCAATTGCTCCTCGCTCAGGGTCACGCCGAGCACTTCGGCACCGGTCTTCGCATGCAGGTACAGCGCCATCCCGCCCCAGCCGCAGCCGATGTCGAGCACGCGCATCCCCGGCTGGATCGCCAGCTTTGCGGCGATATGCGCCTTCTTGTCGGACTGCGCCTGCTCAAGGGTGTTGCTGGCATCGGTAAAGTACGCGCAGGAATATTGCCGGTCCGCATCGAGGAACAGGTCGTACAGCCGATCCGACAGATCATAGTGATGCGCGACGTTCTTCTTCGACCGGCGCGCCATGTTCACGCGGTCGACACGGTGCACCACCTTGTCGAGCAGCTTGATCGGCAGCGAGGGATTGAGCCCACCACCACGCTCCCACGGGCTGTTGCCCTTGAGCAGATTGACCAGATCGCGAATGTCGCCGCGTTCGATCACCAAGCGCCCGTCCATGAACGCCTCCGCCGCGCCGAGCGCCGGGTGGCGGATGATCGCCCCCGCGACACCGGGCTCGGTCAGTCGGATCGTGACGGGATTGTACGCGGGGTCGGGCTTGCCGAAATGCTTGGTCGTGCCGTTGGCATGGATGAGCGTGAGTTCGCCGGTTTTAACCTGCCGGGCCAGGAAACGATCGAAAAGAGCCATGCTGGGTTAGCTAATGACTGGTACGGAATTGCGCCACCCCTCGGCGCGCGTCAGATCCCCGCGTACCAGTCATAATCTACGTTATCTTCCCAATAGCCGCCCTTGCCCTTGCCGATCCCGGCGAGGCTGGCGACCGCGTCGATCGCCATGACGTATTTGGCGTGCTTGTAGCCGAGCTGGCGTTCGACCCTGAGCCGGACGGGCGCGCCATGCGCGACGTCGAGCACCTGATCGTTCAGCGCCCAGGCCAGGATCGTCTGCGGGTGGAACGCGTCGACCAGATCGACCGACTCGTAATAGTTCGCGCCGCGGTAGAGGTCGGCGCAGGTGAAGACGATATAGCGCGCCGTGTCGCGGATCTTCGCGGCGGTCAGCAGCGCGCCGAGCTTCGGCCCCTGCCATTTGCCGATCGCGCTCCAGCCCTCAACGCAATCGTGCCGCGTGATCTGCGCCCGCGACGGCATCTGGCGGAGTTGCGGCAGCGACACCGACAGCGGGTTATCGACCAGCCCGCCGACCTTCAGCCGGTAATCCGCGAAGTTGTTGACGACCATTTCGGTATAATCCGCGGTCCCCGGATTGCTCGTGCCGTTGGAGCGGAAGATCGGTGACATCTGCGCGGGGCTGAACTCGGGCGCCAGCGCGTTGCGGTTGGTCAGCGCACGCTGCAACCCGCGGTTCATGTCCTCGCCCATGAATAGGATTTTCCGCGCCTCGGGGTTCGCGGCGATCTTGTCGCACCCGGTCAGGAGAACGCCGGCGCCGACCGCGGCACCCGTGACGAGCGCACGGCGGGTGATGATCGTGCTCATGCGACGTCCTCCGACGGGTGGGCGGGGACGTGCCCCGGAACCTTCCAACGCCCGGTGATCATCGACCGTACCTCGTTCCAGGTTCCCGCGAGGATCACCAGCGCGAGATGCGCGACGATGAACAGCACCAGCCCGGTGGCAGCGATGAAGTGGATCGACCGCGCCGACTGCCGCCCGCCGAACACCTCGAGCAGCCACGGCCATGCCGCATCCATCCCCGGCGACATCGTCAGCCCGGTCAGGATCATCACCGGGATCAGCACGAAGATCGTCACCACGTACGACAGCTTCTGGAGGATGTTGTACGCGCCCGGCTTCTTGGGATCGTGAAAGCGGAACGCGAGATGCTCCTTCACGTCATGCGCGACCTCGCGCGGCGAAAGCTCGGCAGCTCGCACGCGAAGATCGCGCTGGAAATGCTTGTTGATCAGGCTGACGATCATGAACCCGAGCAGCGCGAAGGCGAGCACCAGCGCGAACAACAGATGCCAACGCCGCGACAGCGCCAGGTTATAGCTCATCGGGATCGTCAGCAGGTTGAGCAGCGACACCAGCCAGCTCGGCCACTGGTCGAGCGTCGTCCACGCGGTGTCGAAATTCGCGCCGTATCGGCCCCAATACAGCCGCGGATGCGCCTTGAGGATGCCGATCCCGCTGCCGATCATGATGAACATCGTCACCACCGTCACCCAGTGCCAGATGCGCGTCGCCAGTTTGTGGCGCTTGATAATCGGGATGGGTAGGGGATCGTTCATGCTCGACCTTCGCTCTAGGCAGTCGAAACGTTGCATAGCAGGGATAAGCGTATGACCGAATGGCATTCTTACGAGCCCACGAACGGCCATCGCCTGCCGCATGATCCCCTCAACGCGATCGTCGCGCCGCGGCCGATCGGCTGGGTCAGCACGCTGTCCGCCGATGGCGTGCCGAACCTCGCGCCGTACAGTTTCTTCAACCTGTTCAACTACACCCCGCCGATCATCGGCTTCTCGTCGATGGGGTGGAAGGACAGCGTCGCCAATATCGAGGCGACTGGCGAGTTCGTCTGGAACCTCGTGTCGCGCGATCTGAGCGAGGCGATGAACACGACCGCCGCGAACGTCGCCGCCGACGTCGACGAGTTCGCGCTCGCCAAGCTCGATATGGCCGCCTCGACCAAGGTAAAGCCCCCACGTGTCGCCGCCAGCCGCGCGCAGTTCGAGTGCAAGCTCACCCAGCTGATCCGCCTGGAAACCAAGGAAGGCCGCGAACTCGACCAGTGGCTGGTGCTAGGCGAGGCGGTCGCGATCCACATCGACCCGGCCATGCTTGAGGACGGTGTCTACCAGACGGCGCGCGCGCAACCGATCCTGCGTGGCGGCGGGCCCGCGGATTACTTCGAGATCACCGAGGACGCGCTCTTCAAGATGCGCCGGCCGGGATGAGCGAGCAAACTTGTTCACCCGCGAAGGCGGGTGCCCAGACTGGGTCCCCGCCTTCGCGGGGAAACATCGTGGTTCAGGCGTACGCTCGGTAAAAGAACACCACCGTCGTCGTCGCCGTCACCAGCAACGTCCACCCCCGGATCACCCCGTCGGGCAGCTTCCGTCCGAACCGCGCGCCGAAATACCCGCCGACCACGCCGCCCGCCATCATCGGCAGGCACAATGTCCACGCGACCATGCCGGTCGCCGCGAACACGATCGTCGCGGCGGCGTTCGCGGTCGCCAGCATCAGCGTGCGCGGCGCGGCGAGCTTGGCGGGCGAGGCACCGGACAACAATCCCCATGCCGCCGTCAGCATCATCCCGACGCCGCCCCCGAAATAACCGCCATAGATCCCCAGCAACGTCTGCGCGGCGATCAGCGAACGCGACCCGATCGCGACGCGTGCGTGCAGCCAGGTCGAGGCCGGCTTGCCGAACGCGATCGCCAGCGTCGCCATCAGCAGCAGCCAGGGTACGATCACGTCAAATGCGGTCGCCGGGGTAAAGAACAACAGCAGGCTGCCGACGAGACCACCGACGAACGTGATCCCCGCCAACGTCCGGATACCGACGCCGCCGACCGGCCCGAGATCGCTGCGATACGCCCATGCGCTCGCCATCGCCGCGGGCTGCACCGCGACGTTGCTGGTCGCGTTGGCGATCGGCGAGGGCAGGCCGAGCGCGATCAGCGACGGCATCGTCGCGAAGCTGCCACCGCCCGCCAGCGCGTTCATCGCGCCGCCCAGCATCCCCGCACCTGCCGCCAATCCCAGCGAAGCCAGATCAGACAAAGGCGGAATCAGTCTCGGCGGCGGCCTCGCGATCCAGTTGGGCGCGGCTCTTCTTCTCCGAGGCGGTCTTCAACTGCCCACACGCCGCATCGATATCGCGCCCGCGCGGCGTCCGCACCGGCGCCGAGATTCCTGCACCGAACACGATGCTGGAGAACGACTTGATCCGCTCGGGCGTCGAGCACTCGTATTGCGCGCCCGGCCACGGGTTGAACGGAATGAGGTTCACCTTCGCCGGCAGCTCGTACTTCCGCAGCAACCGTACGAGCTCGCGCGCGTCGTCGTCGGAGTCGTTCTTGTCCTTCAGCATCACATATTCGAACGTGATGCGGCGCGCGTTGTTCGTGCCCGGATAGTCCGCGCACGCTTGCAACAATTCCTCGATGCCGTACTTCCGGTTGAGCGGCACGATCTCGTCGCGCACTTCCTTGGTCACCGCGTGCAGCGACACGGCCAGGTTCACGCCGATCTCCGCCCCCGCGCGCGCCATCATCGGCACCACGCCGCTGGTCGACAACGTGATCCGCCGGCGGCTGAGCGCGAGGCCGGCTCCGTCCATCACCAGCTTCAGCGCATCGCGGACATTCTCAAAATTATACAGCGGCTCGCCCATGCCCATCATCACGATGTTGGTGAGCATCCGCCCCTCGGGCTGGCTCGGCCATTCGCCCAACGAGTCACGCGCGAGCATCACCTGGCCGACGATCTCGGCGGGCGTCAGATTGCGCACCAGCCGCATCGTGCCGGTGTGGCAGAACGTGCAATTGAGCGTGCAGCCGACCTGGCTCGACACGCACAGCGTGCCGCGATCCGCGTCGGGGATGAACACCATCTCGTAATCCTGCTTATCGTCCGACCGCAGCAGCCACTTTCGCGTCCCGTCGGTCGACACTTGAGCCTCGACCACGTTGGGCCGGCTGATCACGAAGCGCTGCTCGAGCCACGGGTGCATCGTCTTCGAGATATCGGTCATCGCCGAGAACTCGATCGCGCCGCGATTATAGATCCAGTGCCACAGCTGTTTCGCGCGCAGCTTGGCCTGCTTCTCCTCGAGCTGCGACGTCTCCAGCGCCATCCGCAGATCGGCGAGCGACAGCCCGAGCAGGTCGATCCGCCCATCGCTGCGCGGCACGAAGCTGCGGGGAACGGGCACGGGATCGATGTGCCCAGGAATAGGCATGAGGTTCGCGGCGGTCTGCATGCGCGAGCCCGTAGCGGAATTTTCGTGATTTTTCTACTGGCTGCTGGAAGTGGGTAGAGTCCGTCCGTTTGATCCCAGCCTTCCCCGGGAAGACCACCACCCCGGCGAAGGCCGGGGCCCAATTGGGGGGACGGGGATGATGACGGTCAGTCCCCCGTTACGACCACCTTTCCAATTGGGCCCCGGCCTCCGCCGGGGTGGGGAATTGGGAACAACGTCCGCCCCCCACAAAACGTCACCCCCCGCTACACGCCAGCACAGCCGCATCGATCGCAGTCGCCCCCCCCGACAGCGCATACACATCCGCAAACGGCCGCCCGCCGGCGCCGACCGCCTCGACGCTCATGCTCCGCCCCGACCGCATCGCCGCAACGATCGCGCGATCACTGGGCGCATCGCTCGCCCAGGCATCCAGCCCGTTCGCCACCAAGGTGAACCGCCGCTCGCCCACCGTCAGCGTCACTCCGGCCGACCGATCGCGCTCGCGACTCAGCCGCACATACAAGGACGCGCGCAAACCCCGCTTCGGCCACGTCGCAACGCTGGCGAACCCGGACGAACGCCCCCCCGCCATCACCGGCCGAGCAATCGCGTAACACCGCGCCGGGCTCGCATCGCGAAATGCACCCCACCCTTGGTAGATGCCGATGGTGTCACGCGCTGCTACGGGAGCCGCACCCGCAAGCAACCCCACCGCCAACGCCAACCGTAACACGACTCCCCTCCCTGGAAGGGAGGGGCAGGGGGTGGGTAGGCCCGCTCGAGCCCCATCGGTTCGAACACGGGGAAACCGACCCACCCCCAACCCCTCCCTTCCAGGGAGGGGTGCAGAAGTCCGCAACCCCAATGTGAGGCCTCCGATTCGACCAGATCTCACGCCGGCGCGAATCCCGTACCCAGATGCGGCACCGTCGCCCGCCAGTTCTCCACCAGCGTCACCGACCCCTGCGGCAACCCCTTCGCAACCGGCGCGCCGAGCACAGGATCGACCGCCGCCCCGGTCATCACTCCCAGCATGACCCGACTCGAAATCCCGTGCATGATCACCAGCCGATCACCCGGATCCTCCGCCGTATCCGCCAGCCACCCGCCAACCCGCACAGCAATTTGCCCATACGTCTCGCCATCGGGCGCAGGCTTCAGCGTGCCACCCGGCAGCATCACCGACCCGACCTCGTCGACGACGTCGGCATAATAGCGTCCGCCCCACGATCCCATGTCGATCTCCACCAACCGGGCATCGGTAAGCGCTTCATGCCAGTCCAGCTCCAGATGTTCGCAGATCACCGCCAGCGTCTGCAAAGCCCGCCCGGTCGGCGATGCCCAAAGCGTCAGCGCCGGCTTCACCCCCAGCTCTTCGCGCAACGCCCGCCCAAGCTCGTCCGCCTGCGCGACCCCCGCGCGCGTCAGGGGGGTATGCGCGGCATCCCCCTGCAACCGATGCGCGGCGTTGAACACGGTTTCGCCGTGCCGCGCGACGAAATCGCGACCCTTGCGAACGGGCGGACTATCGCTTGATCGGGCGTCGCTTTCACCCTGCCGTTGGCTTGGAATCATAGCCCGCGTTTCAACCCCCTGTGGCGCAAAAGCAACGGATTTCCCTGTTTATCTGGGGTTCATGCAACGCCTGCGCGGTTGGTCCATTGGAACGGTCCGCCCCGCGTCATGGGGCGCCGGATCAGTAAGGAGTAACCCCCAATGCGTACGCTCATCGCCGTTTCGCTGCTCGCCACCACGGCCGTCGCAGCACCCGCCCTCGCGCAGACCAACCCGACCTTCACCGGCCCCCGCGTCGAGGCCACGCTCGGCTACGATCACACCGGCGCCGGCAGCAGCGTGTCCAACAACAACGGGCGCGACGACCAGAAGATCGACGGCCTGCTGTACGGCGGCGGCATCGGCTACGACATCGCCACCTCGAGCAATGTCGTGCTCGGCGCAGAGGCCGAACTGACCGGCTCGACCGCGAAGAGCGACCGCAACGACTATACCAGCAACTTCGGCTATGGCCGCGTCAAGCAGGGCCGCGACGTCTATGTCGGCGCGCGCGCGGGCTATGTCGTCACGCCGACGACGATGCTGTACGTCAAGGGCGGCTACACCAACTCTCAGCTGAACGTGCTCGCCGGCGACACCAGCCAGTCCACCGACACCAACTTCAAGCTCAATGGCTGGCGCGTCGGTGCGGGTGCCGAGCATGCGGTCGGCCCGAACAGCTACGCCAAGCTCGAATACCGCTATTCGAACTACGAGCGCGGCAACATCGATTATGCGAACGGCGGCACCAGCGGGCGGTTCGACGTCGACACCGATCGCCACCAGGTCGTCGCCAGCTACGGTTTCCGCTTCTGATCGCTTTAACGCGACGTTTACCGTGATCAAAGAAGGGTCGGGGCGCTTGCTCCGACCCTTTGTTGTTGGGTAAGCCATTTGCGGATTGCCCCCAGCCCCGAGTCCGGCTGTGGTGGCGGGGGGAATTACGATGAAGGCGACGATCGAACGCGCAACGCTCCTCAAGGGGCTGAGCCATGTCCAGTCCGTGGTGGAGCGGCGCAACACCATCCCCATCCTGTCGAACGTGCTGATCGAGGCGACCGCCGAGGGCACGCTCAAGCTGATGGCGACCGACCTTGATCTCCAGATCAACGAATCGATCGCGGCCGCCGTCGACCAGCCCGGCGCGACCACCGTGTCGGCGCACACGCTGTTCGACATCGCGCGCAAGCTGCCCGAAGGTTCGCAGGTCCAGCTCGCCGCGTCGGAAGGCCGGATGAGCATCGTCGCGGGCCGCGCGCGCTTCTCGCTCGGCACGCTGCCGCGCGACGATTTCCCGGTGATCGCCGAGGGCGAACTGCCGACCCAGTTCGAGCTGCCCGCCGAGACGCTCAAGCAGATCATCGACAAGACGCGCTTCGCGATCTCGACCGAAGAGACGCGCTATTACCTCAACGGCATCTTCCTCCACGTGGCCGACGGCGACAGCTCGAACCCGGTGCTGAAGGCTGCGGCGACCGACGGCCACCGTCTCGCGCGCGTCACGCTGCCGCGTCCCGAGGGCGCCGAATCGATGCCCGACGTGATCGTGCCGCGCAAATGCATCGGTGAGTTGCGCAAACTGCTCGACGAAGTCGATGGTTCGGTTGGCGTCTCGCTGTCGCCGACCAAGATCCGCTTCGACCTCGGCCAGGCGATCCTGACCTCGAAGCTGATCGACGGCACCTTCCCCGACTACAGCCGCGTGATCCCGACCGGCAACGACAAGATCCTCAAGATCGACCCAAAGAGCTTCATGGAAGGCGTCGACCGCGTCTCCACGATCGCGACGGAGAAAACGCGTGCCGTGAAGATGGCGCTCGACCGCGACAAGATCACGCTGTCGGTCACATCGCCCGAAAACGGCACCGCCGCGGAGGAAGTCCCCGGCGATTACGTCGCGCTCCCGTTCGAGATCGGCTTCAACAGCCGCTATTTGATGGACATCCTGGCGCAGATCGACGGCGACATGGTCGAGGTGCACCTCGCCGACGCCGCGGCTCCCACGCTGATCCGCGAAAACGATAAGTCGCCCGCGCTGTACGTGCTGATGCCGATGCGGGTGTGATTCGGTCTGCCTGTCGCGCCGTGGTATAGCGGCGCGACAGGCAGGAGCCGGATCATGGACTCGATCAACATCGCGGATCTGAAAGACGAACTGGGCACGCTCATCGACCGGCTCGAAGCTGGCGAAGCCGTGCAGATCATGCGCAATGGCCAACCCTTCGCCCGCGTGACCCCCGAGGCCCCGCCGCTCCCGCGCCGCAAGCCCATCGATGTCGACGCGCTCGAAGCGCTGGCGAAGTCGCTGCCATACGATCCGACATCTGCACGTGATCTGGTCCGGCAGATGCGCGACGACTCGCGATATTGACCCTCTATTGCGACACGGCGGTGATGGTGTCGGCCTTCACCGCCGAGGCGCAAAGCGAGGACGTACGCGCGTGGCTATCGCGACGGACTGATATTCTGGCGGCCAGTCATTGGGTCGTCACCGAGTTCTCCGGTGCGCTTGCGATGAAACGGCTATTGGGTGTCATCGATACCGTTGGCTGGAGCGGTGTGATGAAGGCGTGGCAACGGTTTTGCGCCGGGGAACTTCACGTAGAGTCAGTCACCGAAACCGATTTTGCGTTGGCGGCAACGTTGCTTGATCGCGGCGATCTGAAACTGCGCTCCAGAGACGCCCTTCACCTCGCGATCGTAGCCTCGCGCGGTTGGTCCCTAGCGACGCTCGATCACGACCTTGCGCAAGCGGCCACGCAAATGCGCGTCGACGTAGATACCGTCCTCGATTGACTCCTCGCCCGCGGCTCAATACTAACAGCAATGTCAGTAAGGAGTCGACTCGATGGCGAAGCTTCCTCCGTTTCCCGGTACGACCGGTCGTCGCGATTGGCGTACGGCGTTCGATGCGATCAAGAAACTGCTCGCGAACGGCGACGACACGACGCAGGTGTTCCGGATCATGCGCGCGCTCAACGTCGGCAATGCGCCGATGAATTACGCGCGGCTGATCGCTTCCGAGCAGGGCGGGCGGATCGCCTATGACCGGGTCGAACTGGCGCAGCGTTTCTCCGACCCCGCGTTCGTCGCGAGCTTCGCGCCCGGCACGGTCGGGGCGGCGTATCGCAATTTCCTCGAGACGACGGGCTATTCCGCGGACGGGCTGGTCGAGGTCTCGCGGCTCGTGCCGTCCGAGGACGATCTGGCGCACCCCTATGCGTGGTTCGGCCGGCGGGTGCGCGACACGCACGACATCTGGCACGTACTTACCGGCTACAAGGCGGACGAGAGCATGGGCGAGGCGGCGCTCGTCGCGTTCAGCTATGCGCAGGTCGGCGGGCTCGGCTGGGCGCTGATCGGCTCGGCCGCGGCGTTGAAGAGCATCCGCGTCACCGGCAGCAAGCTGTTCGCGAAGGCGGTCTGGGAAGGCTATCGCAATGGGCGCAAAGCGAAGTGGGTGTCGGGCGAGGATTATCTCGAACTGCTCCACGAACCGCTGGAGGCCGCGCGCGAACGGCTCGGGATCGTCACGCCTGTCGCGTATTTGCGGGCGCAGCGCGAATTAGGACCGGCGCTCGCGTCGTATCTCAGCACGCAGAAGGCCGCGACCGCAGCAGCCGCGCCCGCGATCGCGCCGGAGCGAATCGCCGCCTGACGCGAGGCTCGATAGTTGACCGGGCGTGTCGCTAGCGCAGATGTGATCAGATCGGTCCCTTGCCCGTTCGTGCTGAGCGAAGTCGAAGCACCGGCGCTTGAACCGCGCCTTCGACTTCGCTCAGGGCGAACGGAAAAGGGCGATGCAATCGGTTTCGAAACTGCTCTAAGGCCGGGACAATGCTCCCGCGCCTCGTCCTTACCGATTTTCGCAATCACGCCGACCTGACGCTGACGCCGGGACCAGGGTTCGTCGTGCTGACCGGCGAGAACGGCGCGGGCAAGACGAATATCCTCGAAGCGGTGTCGCTGCTCGCCCCCGGCCGCGGGCTGCGGCGCGCGGCGCTGGGCGAGATGGCGCGGCAAGGCGGGGCAGGGGGCTTCGGCGTAGCCGCCACCTTGTTCCCCTCCCGCTTGCGGGAGGGGCTAGGGGAGGGCGCGACGTGCGTACTGGCGTCCGCTCCCGAGGAAAGCGCGCCCCCCCCCCGACCCCTCCCGCAAGCGGAAGGGGAGTCAGAAGCACAGGGGCGGATAGAGGCTCCAGCCGAAGTCGACGTCGCAACCGGCACGCTAGCCTCCGCCCCCGAACGCCGCATCGTCCGCATCCAGGGCGCCACCACCACCGCCAACGCTCTCGCCGAGTGGCTCACGATCCTCTGGCTCACGCCGGCGATGGACCGCCTCTTCGTCGCCCCCGCGGGCGAACGCCGCGGCTTCCTCGACCGCCTCACGCTCGCGCTCGCCCCGAGCCACGCGCACCACGCCGCCCGCTACGACGCGGCGATGCGCGCGCGAAACCGCCTGCTGGCCGATGAAGGCCGCCCCGACGGTGACTGGCTCTCCGCACTCGAAGCGCAGATGGCCGAGCACGGCGCCGCCGTCGATGCCGCCCGGCGCGAGACGGTCACGCTGCTCGGCACGAGGCTTGCGCATCAGGACGACGGCCCATTCCCCCGCGCCGGCCTGACACTCGAAGGCTGGGCCGGCGACACCACTCGCCTGCAAGCCGACCTCGCCCAGGGCCGCGCACGCGACGCCGCAGCCGGGCGCACGCTCACCGGCCCCCACCGCGTCGACCTGATCGTCACGCACCTCGACAAGGCGCGCGCCGCCTCGCTCGCCTCGACCGGCGAGCAGAAGGCGCTCCTGCTCGGCATCGTCCTCGCGCATGCCGATCTCGTCGCCGAGCGAACCGGCCAGCCCCCCGTCCTTCTCCTCGACGAAGTCGCCGCCCACCTCGATCCGGCGCGCCGCGCGGCGCTGTTCGCCCGCCTCGCAGGCCGCGGCCAGGTGTGGATGACCGGCACCGAAGACGCGCTCTTCGACGCGATCGACACCCGCGCGACCCGAATCGCCCTCGGGCGTTAGGCTGAACGCGCGCTGTCGAGCAGGCTCACCGCGCGTTCAAGCGGGCGCGGGCAAAGCTCCGTCCATCGAAGACACGGAGAGATCATGATGACCCGGAATTTCACGCGCGCAGCCCTTGGCGTCCTGATGGTCGCAGCAACCACCGCCCCCGTTTTCGCGCAAGTCCGCGACGGCGGACGGCCAGAGGGGCGTTACGACATGAGCCGCGCGCCTTGGTCGCGTCCCGGCTATCGTCTGGAAGGCGCCGGCGTGCCGGTGCTCTTCCCCGAACTGCGCAATACGCGGCGCGGCATTGCGTTCGTGATGCCGAATTTCGATGCAAACGGCGATGGCCGGATCAGCCGCCGGGAGGCCGACGACGCCAACCGCGAATTCGCACGCATCGCCGGCCCCCGCCGCGACCGGTTCGACTGGGACGCCTATGGCCGTGACCCGGGCGGCTATCGCGGCGACCGCGGCGGCACGACTGTAGTCGAGACCACCACGACATGGGATCGCGGCGCGATGCGCAACTACGGCTTCCGTCAGACCCCGCGCGGGGCGACGCTGACGCTGCAGGAGGACGTGCTGTTCCGCACCGACAGCGCCGTGCTGCGTCCCGGCGCGATCGAGAAGCTGCGCCCGCTCGCGCGCTATCTGCGCGGCAACCCCGGTGTCCGCGTCGCGATCGACGGCTTCACGGACTCGCGCGGGACGGATGCGCATAACCAGGACCTGTCCGAGCGTCGCGCGGCTAGCGTCCGCCAGGCGTTCGACGACATGGACGTCGTCCGCGCGCGATTCAGCGTCGTCGGGCACGGCGAGCACGACCCGGTCGCGACCAACGCGACGCCGGCCGGCATGCGCCTCAACCGCCGCGTCGAGGTGACTCTGCTAGGCCAACGCGCCGACCGCTTCTGAAGACTAGCTCCCTCGCCCCTCCGGGGAGAGGGAAGGGGCCCGCCGCGCTTGCGGTGGGAAGGGAGAGGGGAGTGGGGCTCGGGCGCGCACCCCAACTCCCCCTCACCCTTCCGTCGCCTCCGGCTCCTCCCTCCCTCTCCCCAAGGTGAGAGGGACGTAAGGGCCGCGCGGCTTTAGACGGCCACCACCCCGGCGAAGGCCGGGGCCCAGTTGGGCGACGTCGCTAACAGAGTGCGGCACGTCGTTATTGAAACCTTTCCACCTGGGCCCCGGCCTGCGCCGGGGAGGTGGCTTCACCGGAGAAGCCGCGAGCGCGCTGTCCTACACGCGCCCGCCCTGTCACCATCCCCGCATGGCGCTCCGAACCCCCTCGAAACCGGCACGCCCGAAACGTGAAGTGCACATCCCCGCCAAAACGCTCCCAGCGTCTGCACTTCCTATACTTCACTCACCGGCACCCCAGCCCCTACAGGCCATTTCGCTTCCGTTTCGGCCCCCGAATGCCTATATACTCGGCATGGCATCCAACCCCGAAACCAACAATCCCAACCTCCCGAACATGGGCGACTATGGCGCGGACTCGATCAAGGTCCTGAAGGGCCTCGACGCGGTCCGCAAACGCCCCGGCATGTACATCGGCGACACCGACGACGGTTCCGGCCTCCACCACATGGTGTTCGAGGTCAGCGACAACGCGATCGACGAGGCGCTGGCGGGGCATTGCGACCGGATCGACATCGTCCTGAACGCCGACGGATCGGTCTCCGTCACCGACAACGGCCGCGGCATCCCGACCGGCATCCACACCGAGGAGGGCGTGTCCGCAGCCGAGGTCATCATGACCCAGCTCCACGCCGGCGGTAAGTTCGAGAACACTTCGGACGAGAACGCGTACAAGGTCTCGGGCGGCCTGCACGGAGTCGGCGTATCGGTCGTCAACGCGCTCAGCGAATGGCTCGACCTGACGATCTGGCGCAACGGCGAGGAGCATTACATGCGCTTCGCGTTCGGCGACGCGGTCGCGCCGTTGAAGGTCGTCGGCCCCGCAACCGAAGGCCAGAAGGGCACGCGCGTCACCTTCTTCCCGTCGCCCGCCACCTTCAAGATCACCGATTTCGACTTCGACAAGCTCGAACATCGCTACCGTGAGCTCGCCTTCCTCAACTCGGGCGTCCGCCTGTTCCTGAGCGATGCGCGCAGCGAAGAGCGCAAGACCGTCGAGCTCTATTACGAAGGCGGGATCGCCGCATTCGTGAAGTATCTTGATCGCGCCAAGCTCCCCCTGATGCCCGAGCCCGTCGCGATCAGCGGCACGCGCGACGACGTCACGATGGACGTCGCGCTGCAGTGGAACGACTCGTATTACGAGAACGTCCTCGCCTTCACGAACAACATTCCGCAGCGAGACGGCGGTACGCACATGGCCGCGTTCCGCGCCGCGCTGACCCGCACGCTCAACAACTATGCCGAGAAATCGGGCATGTTGAAGAAGGAAAAGGTCCAGCTCACCGGCGAGGACATGCGCGAAGGCCTGACCGCGATCGTCTCGGTCAAGCTGCCCGATCCCAAGTTCAGCAGCCAGACCAAGGACAAGCTCGTCTCGTCCGAAGTCCGCCAGCCACTCGAAAGCCTGATGGCCGACAAGATGGCCGAATGGCTCGAAGAGAATCCCGCGCACGGCAAGGCGATCGTCGCCAAAATCATCGACGCCGCCGCCGCGCGCGAAGCCGCCAAGCGCGCGCGCGAACTGACGCGTCGCAAGGGCGTGATGGACATCGCCTCGCTGCCCGGCAAGCTGGCCGATTGCCAGGAGCGCGATCCCGCCAAGTCCGAGCTGTTCCTGGTCGAGGGTGACTCGGCAGGCGGCTCGGCAAAGCAGGGCCGCGATCGCCATTTCCAGGCGATCCTCCCGTTGCGCGGCAAGATCCTCAACACCGAGCGCGCGCGCGAGGATCGCATGCTGTCGAGCCGCGAGATCGGCACGCTCATCACCGCGATGGGCACCGGCATCCGCGACGACTTCAACGCGGACAAGCTGCGCTACCACAAGATCGTCATCATGACCGACGCAGACGTCGACGGCGCGCACATCCGCACGCTGCTGCTGACGCTGTTCTACCGTCACATGCCCAAGATCATCGAAGGCGGGTATCTCTACATCGCCCAGCCGCCGCTCTACAAAGCGACCAAGGGCCGGTCCGAGGTGTATCTCAAGGACGACGCGGCGCTCGACGAGTATCTGGTCGATGCGGGCGTCAATACGATGGTGCTCGACGGCCCCGGCGGCGGTCGTTCGGGGCGCGACCTGAAGGATCTGGTCGATCACGCGCGCCGGATGCGGACGCTGATGCGCTATGTTCCGAAGCGCTACGACGCCGGGATGATCGAGGCACTCGCGCTCGGCGGCGTGTTCGATCCGGAAGCGTCGGTCGAGGATCGCACCTCGCGTCTGGAGATCGTCACGCGTCGGCTCGAACTCGACGACGGCGATGCACGCTGGACTGCGGTGCTGACCGAAGACGGCGGCATCCACTTCCAGCGAGCATGGCGCGGCGTGACCGACCACCACATCATCGAAGCGAGCTTCCTGGTGTCGGCCGAGGCGCGCAAGCTGCACGCGCTGTCGGGCGAGCATGCCGAGAGCTACGCCCACACCTCGAATCTCGTCCCTGCGAGCAAGGCCTCGCACGCCGAGGAGCCCGAGGCCGAAGAGGGCGCGGAAACCGGTGCCGGGGTGATCGGTTCGGCCACCGTCGTCGCGGCGCGCGG
Organism: Sphingomonas sp. PP-F2F-G114-C0414; assembly: GCF_003688595.1. GTDB lineage: Bacteria > Pseudomonadota > Alphaproteobacteria > Sphingomonadales > Sphingomonadaceae > Sphingomonas. Next base: position 371,053 of record NZ_RCWT01000011.1, on the reverse strand, counting down.
CTCGACACAGGTCTCGCGTCCGAGCCATCTGCTCGACGCGATCCTGACCGCGGGACGGAAAGGTCTCGCAATCCAGCGCTACAAGGGCTTGGGCGAGATGAACGCGGAACAGCTCTGGGAAACCACGCTCGACCCGTCGGTCCGCTCGATGCTCCGCGTCACCGCGGTCAACGCCGAGAGCGCGAACGAGATCTTCACACAGCTGATGGGCGAAGTCGTGGAACCCCGCCGCGAATTCATCCAGGACAACGCGCTCAACGTCGCCAACCTCGACGTCTGAGCCCCGAGCCTTAGTCCGAGAACGGAACATCGAGGGTCCACTGCGCTTGAACGCCATCTATCAATGGAGTGATACGCATGGCCGAAGACCGGTTGGACATCGATTTGAAGACCCTCAAGGACAATAGCGACCTGCGTCAGGTCGAGTTCGAGGGCGAAGTCAGCGAAGAACGCTATCAGTTCGCGGTGCAGTATGATGTGCTCGAAGCTTTGAGCACGGTGGCGCCGGAGAGTGATGCGGTGGCGATCTTCCGGCAGCATCTCGACGAGATCGCCGATCTCGGCGTCGTCGCACTGGCCCGCGATCCCGACCAGGAGATCGTCGTGATCAGCGAGAACGATCTGGACTGACGGTTGGCTGAGGCGCGGCCTTGCGGGCGTGCCGGCCTCGCCAGAAGCGGATCGCGGCGATCACCAGCGCCGCGACCGCAACCAGGATCGCCACCCCGACCAGCTTCTGCTTCGGCATGACCTTGTCGACCAGCTGGATCAGACCATCACCGAATACATAGCCGATTCCGGTGAACAGGACGCCCCAAACCAGCGCCGAGATTGCGTTCAGAACGACGAAGGTGCGCGCGGGGATGTGCGACGTGCCGATTGCGATCGGGCTGATCGTCCGCAGCCCGTACAGGAATCGGAAGCCGAGGATGAACACCGTCGGATGCCGGTCGAGCGTGTCAAGCGCCTTGGCGAAGGCGGGTTTCTCGGCGATCCGGCGGACCCGCTTGGTATCGCGGTAATGGCGCCCGGCGAAGAAGAAGAGCTGGTCCGCAAAGAACGACCCGGTCACCGCCGCCACCGCGCTGCCGACCAGCGGCAGCAGATGCTGGTGCGCGAGCAGCCCGCCGGTGACGACGCTGGTCTCGCCCTCGAACGCCGCACCGAGGAAGATCGCGGCCAGGCCGTACTGCGAAATGAAGCTTTCGATCGACATCCAAGGGCCTTGCCGGACCGCACGGGGTTTGACCAGCCGTGGTTACTTGCCCAGATAGTCCATCTTGCCGATCGGCACGCCGCGCATCCGCAACAGCGCGTAGGCCGTTGTAATGTGGAAATAGAAATTGGGCAGCACGAAGCCGAGCACGTAGCTTCGGCCGGTGAAATCGACGCTGCCACCCGACGTGACGAGCGTGACCGGGGCGTCCTCCTTGCCGTCTATCGCTGTGCGGGGAACGGTGTCGAGAAACGCGAGCGTCGCGGCGATGCGCTGCTGGAGTGCGGCGAAGCTGGCCTCATCATCTGCCATCGCGAGATTGGGGATCCCGCCGATCCGCACCATAGCGCCCTTGGCGGTGTCGCTCGCGCGCTGCACCTGCGCGGTCAGCGGCGCCATGTCCGCGACCAGACGGGTGTCGAGCATGTCCGCCTCGGCAATGCCATGGTCGCGGGCGTATTTCTCGCCAGCGGTCAGGATCGTGGAGAGGCTGGCAAAGCCGCGGCGAAAGGCGGGGACCGTGAGGTCGTAGAGGCTGGTCATGCGGTCAGGCTAGGCGCGCTATTCAGGCGGGTCGAGCAGGAACGCGGCCAGTGCGCTCCACGCGGGTTGCTTGGCCGCGACGCCGACTGTGTGGAGCGGACTGCTCGACGGAAGCGCGACGATCTCCGCGCCGATAAAGTCCCGGCCTAACAGCATCATACCCTGCTTCAGCGCGGTGCCGCCGTTGAACGCGATCGCACGGAGATCGGGGAGGGTGGCGACGAGGCTGGCGATGTCGTTGCCCTCGATATCGGCGATCGCCGCATCGGTGCTGCCAGCGCGGCGGGCCGATCCGATCACGTCCCACAGCGCGACTCGGTGCGCGCGCAAGGTGGCGAGACGATCGTCATAGTCTAGCGCGGCGAGGTCGCGACCGACGACGGGCGACATCAGTTGCCAGAACTGGTTCTGCGGATGCGCATAATAACGCTGCGCGGCGAGCGAGCGGTCGCCGGGGAGACTGCCGAGGACGAGCAGGCGCGCGTCGCGGGCGGCGATCGGGGGGAAAGAGTGCTTGAGGGGCATGGGGTGGACTTACCCTGGCGTCATGCATTGGCCGAGGGCGAACTTCGCAGCCTAAAGGTTCACCACCCCGGCGAAGGCCGGGGTCCAGGTGGGTGACGTTGCCAACTGCCCACTTCGCTCGGTTATTGCCACCTTTCCAACTGGGCCCCGGCCTTCGCCGGGGTGGTGCGCTGGATCGGCGACGGGATCCTCCGCTCACGCTTAAGACAGACGATTCGCCCGCCACCAAACCCCGGTGATTGCGCGCGCTCCCGCAAGCGTCCTATCACACGCGCATGAAGATCATGCTCTCCGCCAGCCTCGCCGTGCTCGCCTTTGCGAGTGCCCCTGCCGCCGCCCGGCAACTCACCATCGACGACGTGACGATGCTCAGCCGCGTCGGTGCGCCGACCGCGTCGCAGGACGGGCATTGGCTCGTCTGGGCGCAGCGCGAGACCGATCTCGCGGCGGACAAGGGACGCTACGATCTCTGGCGGCTCGACTTGAGCAAGCCGGGCGCGAATCCGGTGAAGCTGCTGGCCGATCCGCAGGTCAACGAAAACAACCCGCAGATCGTCGGCAACACCGTGTATTTCACGTCCGACAAGGGCGGCGAAGATGCGGTCTGGTCGGTGCCCGTCACTGGCGGCACGTCGCGGCGCATCACCAGCTTCAAGGGTGGGTTCAGCGGGTTCAAGGTCGCGCCGACGGGCGACAGGCTGCTCGTCTGGGCGGATCGCAAGCCCGGCGCGCCGAGCCTCGAGCCAGCGATGGTGAAGAAGGATCCTAACGCGGGCGCCGGGCGGACGTACGACCAGCTGTTCGTGCGGCATTGGGATACGTGGGCGGACGGCACGCGCTCGCAGCTGTTCGTGTTGCCGCTGACCGCCGCAGGTGCGACCGGAAACGGCGTTCCACTGGTAGGCGCGCTGGTCGGCGATGCGCCATCGAAGCCGTTCGGCGGCGGCGAGGAAGTGTCGTGGAGCCCGGACGGCCGCACTGTCTATTTTGCGCTGCGCGAAGCCGGCCGGATCGAGGCGCTGTCGACCAATCTCGACATCTTCTCGGTGCCCGCGGACGGCTCGGCGGCACCGGTCAACCTGACCGCGACGAACACGGCGACCGACAACCTCCCGACCGTGTCGCCCGATGGCCGCACGCTTGCATACTTCGCGATGCGCCGGCCGGGGTTCGAGGCGGATCGCCAGGTACTGACGCTACGCGACATCGCCAGCGGCAAGACGGTGTCGCTGACCGAGCGCTGGGACCGGTCGGTTGGCTCGATCGCGTGGGCGCCGGACTCGAAGTCGCTCTACGTGACGGCGGACGACACGCAGGAGACGCCACTATTCCGTGTCGATGCGACCAGCGGCGCGGTCACGCGGCTGACGCAGGAAGGTCACGTCAGCGCGGTCGCGATCACGCCGCGGGGGCCTGTGGTGGCGATCGACAGCCTCACCGCACCCGCCGATTTCTACCGCGTCGCGGGCACCGCTGCGCCGCAGCGCCTGACGCAGGTCAACGCGACGAGGCTCGCCGGGATTGATATGCCGACGGTCACGCGGTTCAACTTCAAGGGCGCGAACGCGGACACCGTCTGGGGCTATGCGGTGAAGCCGTACGGCTCCACGGGGAAGGTCCCGGTTGCCTACATGGTCCACGGCGGCCCGCAGGGATCGAGCAACAACAGCTGGTCGTATCGCTGGAATCCCGCGGTGTTCGCGGGCGCGGGCTACGGCCTGGTCGCGGTCGATTTTCATGGGTCGACCGGCTACGGACAGGGCTTCACCGACGCGATCAGCAACAACTGGGGCGGCTGGCCGCTCGAGGATTTGAAGAAGGGGCTGGCTGCCGCGACCGACAAGTTCGCGTGGCTCGATGCCGACAATGCGTGTGCGCTCGGTGCGTCGTATGGCGGCTACATGATGAACTGGATCGAGGGGCAGTGGCCCGATCGCTTCAAGTGCATCGTCCAGCATGACGGCGTGTTCGATGCGCGCGCGATGGCATACGAGACCGAAGAACTCTGGTTCGACGAATGGGAGCATGGCGGGAAGGCCTATTACGAGGACCCGCAGGCGTTCGAGAAATGGAACCCGGTCAATTACGTGGCCAAGTGGAAGACGCCGATGCTGGTGATCACCGGCGAGAAGGACTTCCGCATTCCGTACACGCAGGGGCTGGCGACGTTCACCGCGTTGCAGCGGCGCGGGATTCCGTCGCGGTTGCTGGTGAACCCGGGTGAGAACCACTGGGTGCTGAAACCGAAGAACTCGCGGCAATGGTATGGGGAAGTGCTGGGCTGGATGGGGAAGTGGACGGCTAAGTAGGGGCTGCCTCTTTCCCTCCCGATACCGCCACCCCGGCGGATGAGCACCACCCCGGCGAAGGCCGGGGCCCAATTGGAGAGGTCGCAGTAACGAGGGGCTATCCGCCGTTACTTCTGTTCCCCAATTGGGCCCCGGCCTTCGCCGGGGTGGTTGCGCGAGGTGAAGGTTTTCTCTGGCTTACCGTGTTTCCCCGCGAAGGCGGGGACCCAGACTGGGCTCCCGCCTTCGCGGGAGAACAAGGAAGGGCGGGGAACGCCTGTTGGTCAGTGTGCCTTCGGCTTCTTCACCGCATGGAGCCCCAGCGCGATCGCGCCGCCAAGGATCAGACCGACGATCCCCGAGAAGAACGCATTCATCACCCAATTCACCGCGCCCTTGGCGAACGGCACCGCATGCGAGGCGGCTTCCGCAGTGTCATGGATCCAGTGCGGCAGCGTGGTAAACCCGAACTCTTCGATCCCGTGAACGATGATCTGCCCACCGACCCAGACCATCGCCGCGGTGCCGATCACCGACAGTGCCGACATGACAAGGGGCATGCCCTTCACCAGCCCACGCCCGATCGCCTGCACGACCGTGCTGCTACGCTGCGCCAGATGCAGCCCGATATCGTCCATCTTCACGATCAGCGCGACCACGCCGTAGACGCCGATGGTGATGACGATCCCGACCAGCGCGAGCACGATCGCCTGCTCCCAGATCGGCTTGGTCGCGACATCCGACAGCGCGATTACCATGATCTCGGCGGACAGGATGAAGTCGGTGCGGATCGCGCCCGAGACCTTCTGTGCCTCTAGCGTCGCGGCATCGACCGGCTCGGCGACGACCTCTTCGGCATGACCGCCGCCGAACGCCTCGAGGATCTTCTCCGCGCCTTCGAAGCATAGATAGGTGCCGCCGATCATCAGCAACGGCGTCAGCAACCACGGCGCGAACGCACTCAACGCCAGCGCGGCGGGCAGGATGAAGACCAGCTTGTTGCGGAACGACCCCAGCGCGATCTTGCCGATCATCGGCAGTTCGCGCTTGGGCTCGAACCCGACCATGTAGCGCGGCGTCACGGCGGCATCGTCGACCACCACGCCGATCGCCTTGCTGCCCGCCTTGCCGGTGGTCGCGGCGATATCGTCGAGGCTGGCGGCGGCGAGCTTCGTGATCCCGGCAATGTCGTCGAGCAGTGCGACCAATCCTGTCGGCATCGATGGTGTCCTTCGCGTAAGTATCGGCGCTCGGTAACGTGACAGGATTGTCATGCAACGGCTTTCACGCTTGCGGTAGTGCGTGGCGGGCGGAATGGTTGCAGCCACCGCGACCCAAGCGACAGGACCGATCATGAACGACGACTTCATCACGAACCTGCCCAAGGCGGAACTGCACCTCCATATCGAGGGGAGCCTGGAGCCGGAACTCATGTTCGCGCTGGCCGAGCGCAACAAGGTCGCGATCCCGTTCAAGAGCGTCGAGGACATCCGCGCGGCGTACAGCTTCACCAATCTCCAGACCTTCCTCGACATCTATTACGCGGGCGCAGCAGTGCTCCAGACCGAGGAGGATTTCCGCGATCTGGCAGTCGCCTATTTCGACCGCGTCGCGCAGGACGGTGTCGTCCACGCCGAGATCTTCTTCGACCCGCAGACGCATACGCATCGCGGCATCCCGTTCGACGTCGTCGCGCGCGGTCTGTTCGCGGGGATCGACGAAGCGCAGGCGAAGCACGGCATGTCGGTCGGGCTGATCATGAGCTTCCTGCGGCATCTTGACGAGGAGGACGCGTTCAAGACGTTCGCGCAGGCCGAGCCGTGGCTCGACCAGTTCATCGGCGTCGGGCTCGATTCGTCGGAGGTCGGCCATCCGCCCTCGAAGTTCGCGCGCGTGTTTGCGGCGTCGGCGGATGCCGGGCTGATGCTGTGCGCGCACGCCGGCGAGGAGGGTCCGCCCGCATACATCCACGAGGCGCTCGATATCCTGCAAGTCGACCGGATCGACCACGGCAACCGCGCGCTGGAGGACCCGGCACTCGTCGCCCGATTGGCGCGCGATGCGATGACGCTGACCGTGTGTCCGCTGTCGAACGTAGCCTTGCGCAACGTCGACAAGCTGGAGAACCATCCGATCGACCGGATGCTCGATCTCGGCCTGCGCGCGACGATCCATTCGGACGATCCGGCGTATTTCGGTGGCTATATCGGCGAGAATTTCCGCCAGACGGCGCGCGCGAAGACCTTGTCTCGCGAGCAGGTCGTGACGCTCGCGCGCAACAGCTTCCTCGGCAGTTTCCTCGACGACGAGGCGCTCAGCGGCCACCTCGCGACGCTCGACGCCTATGTGAAGGCGCATCCGTGATCGGGCGGTTCCTGGCGGTCTTCGAGCCGTTCATCCTGATGCTGCTCGGCACCGTCGTGCTGGCGAGCCTGCTGCCGGCCCGCGGCGAGATGGCGACGATCGTCGGTTACGCCGCCGATATCGGCATCGTCCTGCTGTTCTTCCTGCACGGCGCGAAGCTGTCGCGCGATGCGATCTGGGCGGGCCTGCGCAACTGGAAGCTGCATCTGGCGGTGCTCGCCATCACCTTCGTCGCGTTCCCGCTGTTCGGACTCGGGCTGACCGCGTTGCCGTTCGTGACCGGGCCGCTTGCCGCCGGGGTGTTGTTCCTGACCTTGCTCCCCTCGACCGTGCAGTCGTCGATCGCCTTCACCGCGATTGCGCGCGGCAATGTCGCGGCGGCTGTGTGCAGCGCGTCGTTCTCGAACCTGCTCGGCATCCTCGTGACGCCGGCGCTGGTCGCGCTGCTGATGAACACTTCGGGCAGCGGCGGAATCTCGATCGAGAGTATCGAGGCGATCGTGTTGCAACTGCTGGTGCCGTTCGTCGCAGGACATCTCTTGCGGCCCTGGATCGGTGCGTGGGTGACGCGCAACAAGGGCCTGCTGACGGTGGTCGATCGCGGGTCGATCCTGCTGGTCGTCTACAGCGCGTTCGGTGCCGCGGTGGTGGAAGGCCTCTGGACCAAATTGTCGATCGGCGACCTGATCCTGATCGGACTGCTGTGCGCCGCGCTGCTCGCCTTCGTCCTTGCGCTTACCTTCGCGGTGGCGCGCGTGATGAAGCTGCCCCGCGAGGATGCGATCGTGCTGCAATTCTGCGGCTCGAAGAAGAGCCTCGCGTCGGGCGTGCCGATGGCGGGCGTGTTGTTCCCGCCCGCGCAGGTCGGCGTGATCCTGCTGCCGGTCATGCTGTTCCACCAGTTGCAGCTGATCGCCTGCGCGGTGATCGCGCGGCGCTATGCCGAGTCCGCGCCGCCGTCCTGATCCTGATCAATAGGCCCATTGCGAGGGTATTTGCTTTGTTCCGCAATGACCGCCACAGCGGTTTTGCTGACTAGGGGGCCTTGGCCGATGACTGCGCAGAACGATGTAGACGCTACTGCGCTCGATCAGGCGCAGACCCAGGACAGCGGGCTGGACCTGACCGCGTGCGACCGCGAGCCGATCCACATTCCGGGGTCGATCCAGCCGCACGGCCTGTTGCTGGTCGCCGATCCGACCTCGCTGACGATCGTCGCGGGGGCGGGCGATATCGAAGGGCGGCTGGTGGCAGAGTGGCTCGGTGCCGATCTTGCGCAGGTGTTGGCGCAGGCCGTGCCGGCGGACGACGTGGGGCCGGGGGGGATGGTCGGCGATCCGGTGATGGGATCGACCGAACGCTTCGAGGTGACGATCCACCGCAGTGGCGACTATCTGCTGGCCGAACTCGAGCCGGTCGAGGCCGCGCCGATGACCGCGACGCAGATGCTCGGTCGGCTCAACCCGATGATCACGATGTTCGAGCGCGCGACCGATCTGAGCACGCTGTGCGACCGCGCCGCGATCGCGTTCCGCCAGCTCACCGGGTTCGACCGGGTGATGATCTATCGCTTCCTCGACGACGACGCCGGCCGCGTCGTGGCGGAGGACAAGGCCGTCGGCCTCGGCACCTTCCTCAACCATCATTTCCCCGCGTCGGACATTCCGAAACAGGCGCGCGCGCTATACGTCCGTAACCGGACGCGGACGATCCCGACGATCGACTATGCGCCCGCCGTGCTGCGTCCCGCCGGATTCGATACGCTCGATCTGAGCGACGTGACGGTACGCAGCGTGTCGCCGATCCACCTGCGCTATCTCGCCAACATGGAGGTTGCGGCGTCGGCGTCGATCTCGATCGTCAAGGACGGGCTGCTCTGGGGCCTGATCGCCTGCCACAACGCCACGCCGCGCGGCCTGAGCCCCGACGTCCGCGCCGCATCGGCGACGCTGGCCAGCGGGCTCGCACGCCAGATCCGCGCGAAGGAAGAGGCCGAGGTATACCGCGAGCGGCTGCGGCTGCGCGGCGCCGAGGACGCGGTGGTCGCCAAGCTCGCGACCGAACCGGCGCCGCGCAGTATCGTCGTCACGTTGCGCGACGACCTGCGGCGGATGCTCGACGCCGATGGGTTCGCGTTCGTGCAGGGGACGATCGTCGACACCGACGGCGTCTGCCCCGCGCATGACGAAATCCGCGATCTCGTCGCCTGGGTCTGCGCGCGCAGCGGGATCGAACCGCTGGCGACGCACGAGCTCCCCTCGCTGCTGCCGCGTGCGGACGCCTATCGCGCCTGCGCCAGTGGGGTGCTGGCGATGCCGTTGATCGACGATGGTGCGATGCTGTTCTGGTTCCGCGCCGAACAGGCCGAGGAGGTCGAATGGGCGGGCAATCCGCACAAGGCGGTGTCGCTCGATCCGACAGCCGTGCTGACCCCGCGCACCTCGTTCCAGTCCTGGACTCAGGTCGTGTCGGGCCGGTCGCGCCGCTGGACGCTGGAGGAGATCGAGGCCGCGCACCGCCTGCGTCGCGCGTTCCACGACGCGCACATCAACCAGCGGCTCCGCCTGCTCAACGCCGATCTCCAGCGTACGCTCGCCGACAAGGACGTGCTGATCGCGCAGAAGGACGTCCTGATGAAGGAGGTCAACCACCGCGTCCAGAACAGCCTTCAACTGGTCGCCGCGTTCCTCGCGCTGCAGGCGAAGGCGTCCGACGATGCCAAGGTAAAGGAGCATCTCGCCGAGGCGCAGGCGCGGCTTTCCGCGGTCGCGCTGGTGCATCGCCGGCTCTACCGCGACGATCAGGTCGAGTCGGTCGATCTCTCGCGCTATCTGGAGGAGCTGGCGGGCGACATGAAGACTTCGCTCGGCGCGGACTGGGCGGCGCAGATCCGGCTCGATCTCGCACCGATCCTGGTGCCGACCGACCGGGCGGTGAATATCGGGCTGGTCCTCACCGAACTCGTCATCAACGCCAGCAAATATGCCTATGGCGGGCAGCCCGGGCCGATCCTGATCGCGCTCGAACAGCATCGCAACCGCCTCCGCCTGATCGTCGCCGACGATGGATCGGGCAAGGTCGGGACTCGCGAGGGCTTCGGCAGCCGGATGATGAACGCGATCGTCGCCGGGCTGTCCGGGACGATCGAGCATGACGACAACATGCCCGGGCTGCGCGTGATCATGACCGCGCCGATCGTCGATACCGTCTGATCGGGCGGGTTGGCGGCGAACGCACGCTTGGGCACGGCTGATATTTGCTCGGGCACCCGCGGGTTGAAGCGTTATGCTGCACCTGCGAAATAAGCCGGATGATCGATACCGACCAAACCGTTGCCGACTCCGCCGCTCCTCAGGTCAACGCGCGGCTCGCACTGCTTGCGCTCGCGGTAGGCGGGTTCGCGATCGGGACCACCGAGTTCGCGGCGATGAGCCTGTTGCCGCAGTTCGCCCGCGGGCTCGGGATCGACGAGCCGACCGCGGGGCACGTCATCAGCGCTTATGCGCTCGGCGTGGTGGTCGGTGCGCCGACGATCGCGGTGCTGGCGGCGAAGATCGAGCGGCGGGTGCTGCTGATCGGGTTGATGACCTTCCTCGGCATCGCCAACGGCCTGTCTGCGCTGGCGCCGACCTATCACACGATGCTGTTGGCCCGGTTCCTGAGCGGACTGCCGCATGGCGCGTATTTCGGGGTCGGATCGCTCGTCGCGGCGTCGATGGTGCCGCGCGAGAAGCGATCGCGCGCGGTGTCGCGGATGATGCTCGGGCTAACGATCGCGACGATCGCAGGCGTGCCGCTTGCCAATGGCATCGGGCAGTGGTTCGGCTGGTGCTGGGGCTTCGGGATCGTCGCGATCATCGCGGCGGCGACGGTCGCGATGCTGCTGAAGTTCGCGCCGGTCCTCCGGCCTGCGAAGGATGCGAGCCCGCTCGGCGAATTGGCCGCGCTGCGCAACGGACAGGTGTGGCTGACCCTGGCGATCGGCGCGGTCGGGTTCGGCGGGATCTTCTGCGTCTACACCTATCTCGCCTCGACGCTGACCGAGGTGACCGGCGTGTCATCCGCATTCACGCCCGTTGCGTTTGCGCTGTTCGGGGTCGGGATGACGATCGGCACGCTGGTGTGTGCGAAGGCGGCGGACGTGGCGCTGATGCCGGCGGCGGGGATCACGTTGTTGTTCGGGGCAGGGGCGCTCGCGCTCTACGCACCGGCGACGCCGCATCTTTGGGCGATGCTGCCGGTGGTGGTGTTGATCGGGTGCGGTGGCGGGCTGTCGACGATTCTGCAGACGCGGCTGATGGATGTTGCGGAGGAGGCGCAGACCTTGGCTGCGGCGCTCAATCATTCTGCGTTCAATACCGCCAACGCGCTTGGGCCCTGGCTAGGCGGGCTGGCGATTGCTGGCGGGTATGGGCTGCCGTCGACCGGCTGGGTCGGGACCGCGCTCGCGCTTGGCGGGTTTGTGATCTGGGCGGTGTCCTGGGGACTGGATCGCCGGCGGGTTTGAATGATGTTCCGCCGAGTACTGTTCTCCCGCGAAGGCGGGAGTCCAGGGTTACAGGCGGTGGCGCTGGTGACTTCTGGACCCCCGCCTTCGCGGGGGAACGCTTCATGTGGGGCGCCCGGGTTATCCCAACCACTACCACCCCGGCGAAGGCCGGGGCCCAATTGAGGGACGGTGCTAACTAGCGGCAGCGCTCCGTTACAATTGGGCCCGGCCTTCGCCGGGGTGGTGCTCTTCAGTTCGTGTGATGTTCGTGGGGGCGGAGAGGGGCTGAGCGGTAAGTCCGCCAGGCCCTCACGATCACCGCGCGATGTCGCGCTTGGCGAGCTGCTTGTTCAGCCCCAGTGCGATCAGCGTGAACACCGCACCCGAGAACAGGTACGCGCCGCTAGCCGCGAGCCCCAGCTTGCTCGTCAGCAGAAGCGCTGCCAGCGGAGCGAACCCGGCACCGAACAGCCACGCCAGATCGGTCGTCAGCGCCGAGCCGGTATAACGATGCTGCGGCGACAGGCTCGAGGCGATCGCGCCCGAGGACTGGCCGAACGACAGGCCGAACAGCAGGAAGCCGATGCCCATGAACAGCCGCTCGCCGACGTCGCCGCCATCGAGCAGCGACGGTGCGGCGATCGCGAACAGCGCGATCAGCACCGCGATCGTTCCCAGCATCGTGCGACGCCCGAACCGGTCCGCGAGCAGCCCGGATACCAGCATCGCGCCGATCCCGATCACCGCGCCGATCACCTCGACCACCAGGAAGCGCGCCGGCGCCTCGCGCGTGAACAGCACGACCCACGACAGCGGGAACACCGTCACCATGTGGAACAGCGCGAAGCTGGCGAGCGGCACGAACGAGCCGAGCCAGATCGCCTTCCACTGCGACTGTACGGTCTCGATGACCGGCGCAGGCTCCAGCTCGCGCTTGGCGTACATTTCTTCGAACTCTGGCGTCACCACCAAGCGAAGGCGCGCGAACAGCGCGACGACGTTGATCGCGAACGCCACGAAGAACGGATAGCGCCAGCCCCAGGCGAAGAAATCCTCGGTCGGCAGCGCGGCCACGAAGAACGCGAACAGGCCGCTCGCGACCAACAGGCCGATCGGCGCGCCGAGCTGCGGCAGCATCGCGTACCAGCCGCGATGCTTTTCCGGCGAGTTCAGCGACAGTAGCGAAGCGAGACCGTCCCATGCGCCGCCAAGCGCGATGCCCTGGCCGATACGGAGCAGCGCGAGGATCGCGACCGACCAGTTGCCGACCGAATCATAGCTCGGGATGAACCCCATCGCGACGGTCGAGGTGCCGAGCAGGAACAGGGAGATCGTCAGCTTGACGCTACGGCCGTAAGCGCGGTCGACTGCGATGAAGATGATCGAGCCGATCGGGCGGGCGATGAACGCCAGCGCGAACACGGCGAACGAATACAGCGTGCCCTGCAACCGGTCGACATACGGAAAGACCAGGGTCGGGAACACGAGCACCGAGGCGATCGCGTACACGAAGAAGTCGAAGAATTCCGAGGTGCGGCCGATCACCACGCCGATCGCGATCACGCCGGGCGTGACGTGCTCGCCGTCGCTGTGGATACTGCGAGCATCAGCTTCGAAGCTCGTCTCGGGGATCGTGTTTGCACTCATTCTTCAACTCGCTCTTCAGGGCGCGAACCCGATGATACGCTGTTCCGGCGGATACGGGCAGATATATTCCGTCCCAGTCCTCCGCGCCCAATGCGGGCAGGGGTGATCTATGCTAATCTTGGTAACGATAAAGCCATGCCGATGTTGCAGTGCAGCGCCCATTGGACAAATTGTCCACTGTAGCGCGGCGAAAGCGAGGCGTAGGGGGTCCGCATGATCGTTGAGAAAACCGTTTCCCGCGCGAAAAAATGGCTGGCCGTGCTGCCGCTTGCGCTGCTCACCAGCGGCTGCAACTGGGTCGTGATGTCGCCCTCGGGCGATATCGCAGTGCAACAGCGTGATCTCGTGCTGATCGCGACCGGGCTGATGCTGCTGATCATCGTGCCGGTGATCATTTTGACGCTGTTGTTTGCGTTCCGCTACCGCCAGGCGAACACCGAAGCCAAGTACGAGCCCAACTGGGATCACTCGGTCGGGCTCGAGCTGTTGATCTGGGGCATCCCGCTGCTGATCATCATCGCGCTCGGCGCGCTGACCTGGACCAGCACGCATCTGCTCGATCCGTATCGTCCGCTTGGCCGGATCAAGCCCGATGCGCCGACGCTCGCGAACAACGTGCCGGTCGGCAATCTGGTCGACAAGCAGCAGCTAGCGAACGGCGTCGGCAAGCCGCTCGAGGTGCAGGTCGTCGCGCTCGATTGGAAGTGGCTCTTCATCTATCCGGAATACGGCATCGCCACGGTCAACGAACTGGCCGCGCCGGTCGATCGTCCGATTCGTTTCCAGATGACCTCGTCGTCGGTGATGAACGCGTTCTACATCCCTGCGCTTGCCGGCATGATCTACACGATGCCCGGCATGCAGACGACGCTGAACGCGGTGATCAACAAGCCCGGTAACTACGAGGGCTTCTCGTCCAATTATAGCGGCGCGGGCTTCTCGGGGATGCGCTTCCGCTTCCACGGCGTCAGCGACGCGGGTTTCCAGGCCTGGGTCAACCAGGTCAAGCAGCGTGGGGGCGGTCTGAACCGCGCCAGCTATCTCCAGCTGGAGAAGCCGAGCGAGAAGGTCCCGGTCCGCTATTACAATGCGGTCGAGGCGAACATGTTCAAGCTGGTCGTCGAGCAGTGCGTCCAGCCCGGCAAGGTCTGCATGTCGCAGATGATGCACGGCGGCAAAGGCGGGGGGGACTCGCACGCCGGCATGGCGATGCCCGGAGTCAATGGCGGCAAGGGCCCGCAGGACACCGGTCATCCCGAAGGTGCGTTGATGAAGGACGCGAACGAAAAGGGAAGCGGCAACCACTGGACCGCGCCGGCCGACATAAAACAGGACGGCGCCAACAGCGCGCCCGGCTCGCAGTCCAACCGCAATCACACGATGCTGACCCCCTCCACCATGCCGGGCACGCGCCCCGTCGCGAACGGCTAGAGAACCATCATGAACGACACACTGTTGAAGACTATCTTCGGCCGCCTGACTCTGGAGTCGCTGCCGCTGCACGAACCGATCGTCGTCGCCACCTTCGCGATGGTGGCGATCGGCGGGCTCGGGCTCGTCGCCGCGCTGACCTATTTCAAGGTCTGGGGCTATCTCTGGAACGAGTGGTTCACGAGCGTGGATCACAAGAAGATCGGGATCATGTACATGATCCTCGCGATCGTCATGCTGCTGCGCGGGTTCTCCGACGCGATCATGATGCGTGCGCAGCAGGCGATGGCGTTCAACGGGTCCGAAGGATACCTGACCGCGCATCACTACGATCAGGTCTTCACCGCGCACGGCGTGATCATGATCTTCTTCGTGGCGATGCCGATGGTCACGGGACTGATGAACTATGTCGTCCCGCTCCAGATCGGTGCGCGCGACGTATCGTTCCCGTTCCTCAACAATTTCAGCTTCTGGATGACCACGGCCGGTGCCGTGATCGTCATGATGTCGCTGTTCATCGGTGAGTTCGCACGGACCGGTTGGCTCGCAATGCCGCCCCTCTCGGGACTGGCGTATTCGCCCGACGTCGGTGTCGATTACTATATCTGGGCGTTGCAGATCGCGGGCATCGGGACGCTGTTGTCCGGCGTCAATCTGGTCGCGACCATCGTCAAGATGCGCGCGCCCGGCATGACCATGATGAAGATGCCGATCTTCACCTGGACGTCGCTCTGCACCAACATCCTGATCGTCGCCGCCTTCCCGGTCCTGACCGCGGTTCTCGCGATGCTGTCGCTCGACCGCTACATCGGCACCGCGTTCTTCACGAACGACTCGGGCGGCAACCCGATGATGTACGTCAACCTGATCTGGATCTGGGGTCACCCCGAGGTCTACATCCTGGTCCTGCCGGCGTTCGGCATTTTCTCGGAAGTCACCTCGACCTTCTCGGGCAAGCGCCTCTTCGGCTACAGTTCGATGGTCTATGCGACGCTCGTCATCACGATCCTCGCCTATCTCGTCTGGCTGCATCACTTCTTCACGATGGGCTCCGGCGCGAGCGTGAACTCGTTCTTCGGCATCACCACGATGATCATCTCGATCCCGACCGGGGCCAAGATCTTCAACTGGCTGTTCACGATGTACAAGGGCCGGATCCGGTTCGAACTGCCGATGATGTGGACGATCGCCTTCATGGTGACGTTCACGATCGGCGGCATGACCGGCGTGCTTCTCGCCGTGCCACCCGCCGACTTCGTGTTGCACAACTCGCTGTTCCTGGTCGCGCATTTCCATAACGTGATCATCGGCGGCACGCTGTTCGGCATGTTCGCCGGCATCAACTACTGGTTCCCGAAGGCGTTCGGCTTCAAGCTGGACAAGAAGTGGGGCACGGTATCGTTCTGGTGCTGGGTGGTCGGCTTCTACTTCGCGTTCATGCCGCTCTACGTGCTCGGCCTGATGGGCGTGACCCGCCGGATGCGCTATTTCGACGATCCGAACCTGCAGATCTGGTTCGTCATCGCCGCCTTCGGTGCAGCCCTGATCGCCGCCGGCATCGGTGCGTTCCTGCTCCAGATCTTCGTCAGCATCCGCAACCGCGAGGCGCTGGCCGATCACAGCGGCGATCCCTGGGGTGGCCGTACGCTGGAGTGGGCGACCTCGTCGCCGCCGCCGGAGTACAACTTCGCGTTCACGCCGATCGTCCACGATCTGGACGCCTGGTATGACATGAAGGATCGCAAGCACGAGCGGCCTGTGACCGGCTTCAAGTCGATCCACATGCCAAGCGGCACCGGCACGGGCGTCGTGCTGGCCGGTCTCAGCGTGGCGTTCGGGTTCGCGATGATCTGGTATATCTGGTGGCTCGCAGGGCTGGCACTCGCCGGCATCTTCGGCACCACGATTTTCCACACGTTCAACTACAAGCGCGACTTCCACATCCCGGTCGAGGATGTGATCGCCACCGAGAACGCGCGCACCCGCCAGCTCGCGACCCAGGGAGCCTGACGCGATGTCCGCAATACCCATGAAGGATGGCGTGAACGAGACCGAGAAGGTCTCGTTCTACGACATCGACGAGCACGAACATCCGGAAGGCAGCAGCACGATGCTGGGCTTCTGGATGTACCTGATGAGCGACTGCCTCATCTTTGCGGTGCTGTTCGCGGCCTATGCCGTGCTCGGCAACAGCTATGCCGGCGGCCCCAGCCCGAAGGAGATCTTCGAGTTGCCGCTGGTGGCGGTGAACACCGCCATGCTGCTGTTCTCGTCGATCACCTACGGCTTCGCGATGCTGTCGATGGAGGAAGGTCGCCAGCGCGTCATGCAAATGTGGCTGGTCTTCACCGGCCTGTTCGGCCTCGCGTTCCTGTCGATCGAAATGTACGAGTTCGCCAACCTCATCCATGAGGGAGCTGGCCCGACCCGCAGTGCGTTCCTGTCGTCGTTCTTCACGCTCGTCGGCACGCACGGTCTTCACGTCACGATGGGCCTGATCTGGCTCGTCACGCTGATGGTCCAGGTCCAGAAGCACGGCCTGATCGCCGCTAACAAGCGCCGCCTGATGTGCCTCAGCATGTTCTGGCATTTCCTCGACGTCATCTGGATCGGCGTCTTCACCTTCGTCTATCTGATGGGCACCCTGCGATGAGCGACCCCCAAGCACCGGCGAACAATCCGCACGCCGATCACGATCATGACAACGGCGCAGCACACGGCACGCGTGGCAGCTACCTCAAGGGGTTTTTCCTCTCGGTCATCCTGACCGCGATCCCGTTCTGGGCAGTCATGACCGGCGCGTTCAAGGATCCCTCGACCGCCGCGCTCGTCGTGATGGTGTTCGCGGTCGCGCAGATCGTCGTCCACATGATCTACTTCCTGCACATGAGCGGCAAGTCGGAGGGCGGCTGGACCATGATGGCGCTGATCTTCACGATCATCCTCGTCGTCATCACGCTCAGCGGATCGATCTGGGTAATGTACCACATGAACACGAACATGATGCCCATGCAGGCCGCGGCAGACATGTGATGAAGACGCGACCGGGCCCTGCCGTCTATGTCGCAGGCCTGGTCGCGTTGCTGCTGTTCGCCGGGTTCATCGCGCTCGGCATCTGGCAGGTCGAGCGCCGCACCTGGAAGCTCAACCTGATCAAACAGGTCGCGGCGCGTGCACATGCCACGCCCGTCGCTCCGCCCGGACCCGGCTCCTGGAACGGGATCACCGCCACCAGCGATGCCTATCGCCGCATCCGGCTCGACGGCACCCTCGATAATTCGCGCGAGACCCTGGTCCGTGCAGCCACCGCCCTCGGCAGCGGCTATTGGGTCGTCACGCCCTTGCGGACCGCCCAAGGCTTCACCGTCCTCGTCAACCGCGGCTATGTCTCGCCCGAGCAGCGCGTCGCGCATACCAACTCGACCGGCCCGGTCACGATGACCGGCTATCTCCGCATCACCGAGCCCGGCGGCGGCTTCCTGCGCCACAACGATCCCGCCACCGGCAAATGGTATTCGCGCGACGTCGCCGCGATCGCCAAGGCGCGCGGCCTGTCGAACGTCGCCCCCTATTTCGTCGATGCGGACAAGTCCGGCAGCGCCGCCCCGGTCGGTGGCCTGACGATCATCGCCTTCCCCAACAACCACCTCGTCTACATGCTGACCTGGTTCGCGCTCGCCGCGATGACGATCGGTGCGTTCGTCGTGTTCGTCCGCCAGGATGCGCGCAAGCGGCAAGAGGCGGCATGACCTCGGAGGCGGCACGCCAAGGCTGGCAACGCTGGCTCGCGCTCGCCACCGCGCGCACCGACGCGACCGGCAACGCCAACATGCGCCAGCTCGTGACGCTGCGCTGGATCGCGGTCGCCGGCCAGTTCGTCACCATATTGTTCGCGCGCTTCGGCCTCGGCTTCGACCTCCCGCTGGTCCCGATGATGGCCGCACTTGCAGCGGCCGTGGGGCTCAACCTCGCGAGCATGCCGCTGTACGGCTGGCGCAAGGGCGCGAACATCCAGCTGCTGCTTGCGCTGCTGTTCGACGTCGGCCTGCTCACCACGCAGCTCTATCTCGCCGGCGGCGCGACCAACCCGTTCATCTCGCTCTATCTGCTCCACGTCGTGCTAGGCGCCGTGTTGCTCGATCGCTGGTCGAGCTGGGCGATCGTCGCCGTCACCGCCGCCTGTTTCGGCGTGCTCACGCTCTATTACCGCCCGTTGATCCTGCCCCCTGATTACAGCGGCGAGTATTTCCTGCTCTACACGATCGGCTCGCTGCTTTGCTTCATGCTGATCGCGACGCTGCTGATGCTGTTCATGACCCGCATCACCGGAAACTTGCGCGCCCGTGACACGCGCCTTGCCGACCTTCGCCAGCAGGCCGCTGAAGAGGATCACATCGTCCGCATGGGGCTCTTGGCATCCGGCGCCGCGCACGAACTCGGCACGCCGCTCGCATCGATCGCCGTAATTCTCGCCGACTGGCGCCGCATGCCGACGCTCGCGCAGGACGCCGACCTCCAGGCCGAGATCGTCGAGATGCAGTCCGAGGTCCAACGCTGCAAGGCGATCGTCACCGGCATTCTCCTGTCGGCTGGTGAAGCGCGCGGCGAAGCGCCCGAGATCATGCCGCTTCACCAGCTCCTCGACGGAATCGTCGACGAATGGCGCGCGGTGCACCCGTCGGTCGATTTCGACTATACCACCCGAGTCGGCGACGATCCGCAGGTCGTCTCCGACCCCGCATTGAAACAGGTGATCGCCAACGTGCTCGACAACGCCGCCGAAGCCTCGCCGCACTGGGTCGCTTTCCGCGGCGAACGCACCGACGGCGACCTCGCGCTGATCGTCCGCGACCGCGGCCCCGGCTTCAGCGACGAACGCCTCGCCAGTTTCGGCAAACCCTATCAGTCGAGCAAGCGCGAACCCGGCCACGGCCTCGGCCTGTTCCTCGCGGTCAACGTCATGCGCAAGCTTGGCGGCGGCGTGTCGGTCGTAAACTGTGAAGGCGGCGGCGCCGAAGTCACGATCCGCATGCCGCTCTCCGCGATCGCCCTGTCATGACGGACACCGTGACGGACGCCATAACCGCACCGAAACTCCTGGCGATCGTCGAGGACGACGAGACCTTCGCCCGCACGCTCCGCCGCTCGTTCGAACGCCGCGGCTACGAAGTGATGCAGGCGGCCAGCCACGAGGAACTCGTCGAGCAACTCGCCGAGCGCACCCCACGCTACGCGGTCGTCGACCTGAAGCTGGGCGGTGCGTCCGGCCTCGTCTGCGTCCAGACGCTCCACGCACACGATCCCGAGATCCTTGTCGTCGTCCTCACCGGCTTCGCCAGCATCGCCACCGCGGTCGAGGCGATCAAGCTCGGCGCGTCGCATTATCTCGTCAAACCCTCGAACACCGACGACATCGAAGCCGCGTTCGATCGCACCGAGGGCAGTGTCGACACCGAACTGTCCGAGCGCCCGACCTCGATCAAGACGCTCGAATGGGAGCGCATCCACACCACGCTCGCCGAAACCGACTTCAACATATCGGAGACCGCACGCCGCCTCGGCATGCACCGCCGCACGCTTGCGCGAAAGCTCGAGAAACGCCCGGTAAAATAGTCGCAACGCTTCGCCGAAGGCGCGCGTTGTCGTTCGATGCCAGCGCCAAAACCCTCACGCCTCTGGCAGCCGAAGCGACTGCTAGCGACCCCGTCCGCGCTGAGTTGGGATCACGGTGCCGAGATCGCAGCGCGTGCAACCGCGCTGGGTGTGCCGGTCACGACGCTACCGAGCGACCGCCTCAAACTCGACTTCCCCGACGATTCCCGCCGCGCCTATGCCGAAGCCAAGGCAACGCTGGCGCTCGTCGTCGCGCCGCCCTCGAAACGGAAGCTCCAGCCGATCGCCCCCAGCGCGGACTGGCGGATCGACCTCGCCGAAGGCTGCCCCGCGCATTGCGGCTATTGCTACCTTGCTGGCTCGCTCAAAGGGCCGCCCATAACGCGCGTCTATGCGAACCTGCCCGAGATCCTCGCCGAACTCCCCGCGCACCTCGGCCAGGGCACCGTGACGTCGCGCTCGACCGCCCGCGCGCACGAAGGCACGACGTTCGAGGCATCCTGCTACACCGACCCGCTCGGCATCGAGCACGTCACCGGATCGCTGTCCGCGCTGATCGCGCATTTCGGCGCGTGGGAGGCGGACGTGCAGTTGCGCTTCACCACCAAGTTCGACGCAGTCGAGCCATTGCTGACGCTAGACCATCGCGGCCGCACCCGCATGCGCGCCTCGATCAACCCCGCCGCCTATGCGCGCTTCGAGGGCGGCACGAGCCCAGTCGCGGCCCGCCTGCTCGCGCTGCGCAAAATGGCGGACGCCGGCTACAAGATCGGCCTGACGGTTGCCCCGATCATCGCCGCCGAAGGCTGGCGCGAGGCGTATGGCGCATTGCTCGCGGAGGCGGGCAGGGTGCTCGCCGACGTGCCCGACGTGACGATCGAACTGATCACCCATCGCTACACGCCGGGATCGAAGGCGGTGCTCGAAACCTGGTACCCCGGCTCGTCGCTCGACCTCAGCATGGCCAACCGCACCGAGAAACGCACCAAGTTCGGCTCGGTCAAATACGTCTACGACGCCGACACGATGCGCGCGCTCCGCAGCTTCTTCCAGGACGAGATCGCCGCCAAGCTCCCCCAAGCCCGAATCCTCTACTGGACCTGACCGCCGCGCCAACCGGCAACGCAGCGTTGCCATTCGCGGCCTTCCGGTCGCCGCCACCGCCGCCTACCTCGAGATTATGACAAACACCCGCCAGCCCACGCTCTTCATCCCGCACGGTGGCGGGCCCTGTTTCTTCATGGACGACCCCGCCGGTAACTGGACAGGCATGGCCGCGTACCTCCGGTCGATCGCCGCCTCGCTCCCCGAAAAGCCCAAGGCGATCCTCGTCGTCTCCGGCCACTGGGAAACGCGCGGCTTCGCGTTCACCGGCGCCGCAACGCCGCCGCTGATCTACGATTACGGGGGCTTTCCGGCGCATACCTATGAGTTGCGCTACGACGCGCCCGGCGATCCCGCCTTGGTAGCCCGCGCCGCCGACCTGCTCCGCGAAGCCGGCCTGACCGCCAATGTCGACCCCACGGGCGGCCTCGATCACGGCGTCTTCATCCCGATGAAGGTCGCGTTCCCCCACGCCGACATCCCGGTCGTCGAGATGTCTGTCGACCGCGATCTCGACCCGGCACTTCACACCGCCGCCGGCCGCGCGCTCGCTCCCTTACGCGACGAAGGCGTCCTGATCGTCGGCTCGGGCATGAGCTTCCACAACATGCGGGGCTACGGCGACCCCCGCTTCACCGCGCCGTCCGAAGCCTTCGACCAATGGCTGACCGGCGCGGTCGAGTCCGAACCGCCCGCCCGAGCGGCAGCGCTAGCCGGCTGGGCTGAAGCCCCCGCCGGCCGTCTTTCGCATCCCCGAGAAGAGCATCTCCTCCCGCTGATGGTCGCCGCCGGCGCCTCCGATCAGCCCGGTGCGCAGGTCTACAACGAGCGCGTGCTGCAAACCGCGATTTCCGGCTACCGCTTCAACTAAAGGAATTCCCATGGCTCTTCCCGTCCTGCTCGCGATCTCAGGCAGCCTGCGCCGCGGCTCGTACAATACCGCGATCCTGACCACGCTAGGCGACGCAATCGTCGACAAGGCAGCGCTGACGGTCTTCGCGCTGAACGACGTGCCCCTCTACGATCAGGACGCCGACACCGACACGCCCCCCGCCGCCGTCGCAGCCCTGCGCGCGGCAATCGGCGCCGCTGACGGGATCGTCATAGCGTCCCCCGAATACAATCACGGCATGTCCGGCGTCCTGAAGAACGCGCTCGACTGGGCCTCACGCCCGCACGGCAAGGCGACGCTCACGGGCAAGCCGGTCTTCACGATCACCTCGTCGCCCGGCGCAGTCGGCGGCGCGCGTGCGCACGCGCAACTGAACGAGACGCTGGCCTCGATCGGCGCCCGCACCGTCCTGCGCCCACAAGCCGTCGTTGGCGCCGTGCACGAGAAGATCGCCGACGGTCGCCTGACCGACCAGCGCACGCTCGATTTCCTCGTCGCCGGCATCGACGACCTGCTCGCCGACATCGCCCGCCCCACCGCAGCCGACCGCGAGGCCTCCTGACATGCGCCACGTCCTCAACCAGTATCCCGCCCAGCGCGACGATATCGCCGACCTGGTGACACGACGCCCGCTGCCGGGGGCCGGCCTGCCGCAGGTCGATCCGTTCCTGTTCCTCAACCATCACGGTCCGCAGACCTATCGCCCCGGCAACAGCGGCCTGCCGTTCGGCCCGCATCCGCACCGCGGCTTCGAGACGGTGAGCTTCATCCTCGAGGGCGAGATGGCGCATCTCGACAGCGGCGGCCACGAAAGCGTCATTCGCGCAGGCGGTGTCCAGTGGATGACCGCTGGCTCGGGCCTGATCCATGCGGAGATCTCGCCCGCATCATTCAAGCGCGACGGCGGCCCGCTGGAGATCCTGCAACTCTGGGTCAATCTCCCCGGCCGCCTCAAGATGACCAAGCCCGCCTATACCGGCCTCCAGCGCGAGGACATTCCCGCGATCCCGGTCGAGGGGGGCACCGTGAACCTGATCTCCGGCACGTTTGCCGGACGACAGGGCCCGATCGAATCCCTGACCGACGTCGCGATGATGACCGTCGAACTCGAAGCCGGCGCCAAGGTCGACCTGCCAGCCCCAACCGGCCGCGCGGTGTTCTTCTACGTTGTCGCCGGCGCCCCCACCGCCAACGGCACACCCATCAAGCCGCACCACCTCGCCACATTCGGCAACGAGGGCGACACCATCACTGTTGAGACTGAAGCCCCCGCCACAATCCTTTACGGCCACGCCGACCCGATCGGCGAGCCCGTCGTCTCCCACGGTCCCTTCGTCATGAACACCCGCGAAGAGATCGTCCGCGCGATCGAGGACTATAACGCCGGCCTGTTCGGCAAGCCGCCCGTCATCCGCTAGGGCACTTTACGCACCGGGGGCAGCGCGGCACAGATGTCGGCGCCCCCGGCAGGCACCGTAAAGAACGGCCCCGCCCGGTTCTCGCGCGAGGCGATCCACGCCACGAACCGCGGATTGTCCGCCGCGCGATATTCGAAATGCGGTCGCTCGGCGGCGGGCAGTTCGCTCGCGAGGCGTGCGGACACGATCGGGCTACGCTCCCCCTCGGTCTTGTAGAACCCCAGATCCCCCGTCCCGCGCGGCAGCGACGACAGCCACTCGACCCCGTCGATCACGCGGCCGACCACCGCGATGTTCCGGTCCAGCGCCCGCGGCGAATGCCCGATCACGGTATAAAGCTCAGCGCCGCTCCCCGTGCTTGGCGCCAGATCGCGCGCGACGCCGACCATCCCGTAGCAATGCGGCACCCACTCGGTCGCGCCATTGCCCGCGAGCGGCCACCCGTCGCGACTATACCCCGCCCATTCGGCATAAGGATCGCGCTGCGACAGCCGCGCCACCGTCGTCGGCCCGGCATGCGAATATTCCGCCGGTGGATTCGCGACCACACCCTCAACCAGCGCCTTCTTCTCCGTCGCATCACCCCATTGCGCGACGTAATTGTCCTGCAACCGGTAGACGCTCGTCCCAGCATCCCACCAATGCGCCCGCGCCAACTTGCGTATGTTCGCGACGTGCACCGGCGCATAGCGAGGCGCCAGCCGCACGGTAAACCGGTGCCCATTGGCCAGGGTGAAGACCATTAGTTCGTCGTCCGGGACCGCAACCCAGTCCGCCGGCACCGGATCGGACGGGAGCGTCGCGGCCGCCGGAACGGCCTGCGCAAGCATGGCAGCGAGAAGGATATTCAACATCTCCGCAGAGTGCCCGAGGCCGTCCCCGCACGCAATCGCTTGCGCGCGCGCGAAACCCGCACTAGCAGACCCGCTTCCAGAGCAATGCGGAGCGGTGGCCGAGTGGTCGAAGGCGCTCGCCTGGAAAGTGAGTATACGTCAAAAGCGTATCGTGGGTTCGAATCCCACCCGCTCCGCCACCCCCATGCGCAAGCCATTGTTTTGCATGGATTTTGGAATCATTGGGGTTCCTATGCCTCAGTCCGTCCGACGTAATTAAATGCGTCTCTTGACGCCGCAGGCATCCGGCAGCGCCCGGGACTTATTCGCTGATCGACAGTAGCGGTTCGGTTCACAACCTCGGACGCACACGGAACATGCGGCAGCGATTACGCGCGCATTGGACCGCAAACCATAATTTGGCGTCATTCGCGTCCAAACCAGCACGAAGGGAACCAGGGATTGTAGCCTCCGATACACAGACGAGATCACGCGCGGCGCTACACGCTGGCGAGATATTTGGAGCGTGCTTTCCCCGACACGTTGATGCGGTATCAGCGATGATGGTGAGGTTCCTGTTGGTCGCTGATCCTATCGACCGATACCTGTTGGAGCTCTATGCCTTACTGGAACTCAATATGCCTCTGGACGATTCGCCACGCACTGATGGTGACACGGAGGCGGCACTGCCGCGCCTCGTCGGGTATATTCCGAAACGGCATTTCAATTGGTACACTAAAACCCGGTCAAAAGGACCGATAATATAGAAACCGGACACCTGATAACGACGTCTGAAGCCTGCATGAACAGATAAGGCATAGGCGTATGGCTCGGCCGCTCGGATCTGCCACTTCGACCTCTGTCGTCAGCCGGCAATCGCATGCGATATTTGCGAGCCGCAGTTGTCTGCACTAGGTTCATCCCGAACTGAGCCAAAACCGCAGATGCGTCGAGGACAGCGGATGTCAGTGTGCGGCTTGGTCATTGCCATCGTCCGCCGGCTCACCAGGAGCTTTGGCCTTTCGGATACAAAGGAAATCGCGATAGTCGGATTTGGTCGTCCGCGGTGAGACAGTTCGTCGCTGCTTTATGAGGCCAGTCATCTGGTGCCGGCTCATATCGTGACCGCGAAATTCATCGCATTGCGGTGAACCGGGCTGCTTGAGTTGATGCCGCTACCGCAGGGGGAACACCTTCACCACCGTTGCCGCGTTCGACAATAGGTCATATAGGAGATGCTATATCATCGCATAGGATTCTCTCAGTGTCATTATCGACCATCCCCGTCACCGTTCTCACCGGCTATCTGGGCGCGGGCAAGACGACGCTCCTGAACCGCATCCTCAGCGAAAATCATGGGCGGAAATATGCGGTCATCGTCAACGAATTCGGCGAGATCGGCATCGACAACGACCTGATCGTCGACGCCGACGAAGAGGTGTTCGAGATGAACAACGGGTGCATCTGCTGCACCGTCCGTGGCGACCTGATCCGCATCATCGAGGGGCTGATGAAGCGCAAGGACGGCTTCGATGCGATCATCATCGAGACCACCGGCCTCGCCGATCCCGCGCCCGTCGCGCAGACCTTCTTCATGGACGACGACGTGCGCGCCCGGGCGAGCCTCGATGCGATCGTGACCGTGGTCGATGCGCGCCATGTCCTCGCCCGGCTGGAGGATAGCCATGAAGCCGAGGAGCAGATCGCGTTTGCCGACGTGATCCTGCTCAACAAGGTCGATCTGGTGACCGCGCAGGAGCTTGAGGTGGTGCGCCAGCGCGTCCGCACGATCAACGGCCAGGCGCGGTTGCACGAAACGCAGAACTGCGTCGTACCGCTCGAGGAGGTGCT
Organism: Sphingomonas sp. PP-F2F-G114-C0414; assembly: GCF_003688595.1. Taxonomy (GTDB): domain Bacteria; phylum Pseudomonadota; class Alphaproteobacteria; order Sphingomonadales; family Sphingomonadaceae; genus Sphingomonas. The sequence continues at coordinate 344,839 of NZ_RCWT01000011.1, read as the reverse complement.
GGAACGCGGCGCCTTCGACCTCGACCGCATCCTCGAGATCGAACCCGACTTCCTGTCGGACGACGATCACGAGCATGACGATTCGATCGCCTCGGTATCGCTGAGTTCGGCGACGGCGATCCGGCCCGAGCTGTTCATGCCCTGGCTGCGCAACCTGACCGCGGTCCAGGGGCAGGACATCCTGCGGCTGAAGGGCGTGCTGTCGTTCCCCGACGAGGACCAGCGCTATGTCGTGCAGGGCGTCCACATGCTGCTCGACGGCAATCATCAGCGCGACTGGAAGCCGGACGAGGTCCGCACCAGCCGGATGGTGTTCATCGGCCGCAACCTCGATCCGGTCGCCTTGCGCGCCGGGTTCGAGGCCTGCGCGGTTCCTGCCAACCGATGATCGACGCGATGCGTGAAGCGCTGGTGCAAAGCCACGGCCGCCGTGCCGAGGTCGGTGCGGAGCCGACCGCGATCCTGTGGCTCGGGGACGACGCGTGCCTGACGCTCGGCGACGGCAGCGTGCGGCACATGACCGACGCGGGCGAGGTCGCCGCGCATCCGGTGCACGGCGGTGCGATCCTGGCGGCGTGCCGTCATCCCGATGGACGCTCGATCGTCACCGGCGGCGACGATGGCCGGGTATGCCGCGTGGCGGCGGATGGCGATGTTCTGGAGTTGGGCCGCTTCGACCGACGCTGGGTCGAGCATCTGGTGGCGAGTCCCGCCTCGGGCCTGATCGTCGCCGGCGTCGGTCGCGAAGCGGTGGTCTGGACGCCCGGCGCCACCGAACCCTCGCACCGCTATGCGATCGGTTCGACGATCGGCGGCCTCGCACTCGACGGTAAAGGCAAGCGATTGGCCGTCGCGCATTATGGCGGCGTGAGCCTGTTCTATGCCGCGACCGCCGGCAGCGGCCGCGTCGCGCTCGATTGGATCGGCTCGCACCTCGCCTGCACGATGAGCGCGGACGGCCGCTATGTCGTCACCGCGTTGCAGGAGACCGGGCTCCACGGCTGGCGGCTTCCCGATCTGCGCGACATGCGGATGTCGGGCTACGTCGCCAAGACGCGCAGCTTCTCGTGGGATCGCCGCGGCAAATGGCTGGCGACCAGTGGCGATGCGTGCGCCGTCCTATGGTCGTTCGATGGCAAGAGCGGCCCGATGGACAAGCCGCCGTTGCTGCTGACCGAACGGCGGGGCACGATCGTCACGCGCGTCGCCTGCCATCCCCGTAGCGACCTGCTCGCGGTCGGATATGACGATGGCGTCGTCGTCCTCACGCAGACCGGCGACGATCGTCCGTTGCTGGTCGATGAAGAGGGCGCCGCCATTACCGCGCTGAGCTGGAACGACGCCGGCACCCGGCTCGGCTGGGGCGACGAGGACGGCCGGATCGGCATTCTCGACATGGCCGCGCGCGCATGAAGAGCCCGTGCGTGGATATCTGCCGCTTCGATGGGCGCACCGGCTGGTGCGTCGCCTGCGGGCGCACGCAGGTCGAGTGCCGCGGCTGGCGCAAGGCGGCGCGGCCGACCCTGCTGGGGATCCAGGCGGAGCTGCCCCGCCGCCTCGCCAAGCTGGCCGCGCGCGGCATCGTCGCCTCGGAACCGGCGCCCGACCCAATTTCGGAAGACCCCGACACTATCTCGGAAGACATGGCATGACAGATCCCTCGTTCGCACTGCCCACGCTGGGCCTGATGTTCGTGCTCGGCCTGCGCCACGGGCTCGATCCCGATCACGTCGCGGTGATCGACAATATCGTCTTCCGCATGGTCGAGGAGCGGCCTCGATTGTCGCCCTGGACCGGTACGCTGTTCGCGCTCGGCCACAGTCTCGCGGTGGCGGTCGTGGCGATCGGCGTGTCGCTGTTCGCGCACTGGATCGTCGTGCCGCGCTGGACCGCGACGCTGGTCGATACGATGGTGATCGCGTTGCTGATTCTGGTCGGCACGCTCAATTTCGTCGCGCTGCTGCGACACCGCGCGTACGCGCCGGTCGGGTGGCGGGCAGGGCTGGTGCCGCGCTCGCTGCGGTCGAGCACGCACCCGGCGGCGGTCGTCGCGATCGGCGTCGTGTTCGGGCTGGTGTTCGACACCGCGACCCAGGCGGCCGCCTGGGGTGCAGCGGCAACGACGCGGGGCGGGCCCGCCGCCGCCGCCGGTATCGCGCTGGCCTTCACGATCGGCATGGTGCTCGCCGATACGCTGGACAGCCAGATCGTCAGCCGATTGCTGCGCTCGAGCCAGCGGGCGGGTCGCGGCGCAGGTGGATTGGTCATGCGGTATCGGCGCGCGGTCGGCTGGCTGATCGTCGGCCTGTCCTACGGCATGGCGTTGTTCGCGGCGTCGGAGGCCGCGGGCTTCGCGCTCGACCTCGACGACCGGACCTTCACAGCGATCGGCGTCGGCGCGGCCACCATCGTCGCGGTGCTGCTCGCCCGCGGTGCCTGGCTCGCCCGCAAGGCCAGTCGTCCCGCTCTGGAAGGCGCGGCATGACCGGCCTGGTCACCGGACCCGGTGCGCTGATCCCGGTCTCGGTCCTCACCGGCTTTCTCGGCAGCGGCAAGACGACCGTGCTCAATCGGCTGGTGCGCGATCCGCGGATGGCGCGCGCGCTCGTCATCATCAACGAATTCGGCTCGATCGGGCTCGACCATGACCTGATCGTCCGCAGCCAGGACGACATGGTCGTCGAGATGATGGGCGGCTGCCTGTGCTGCACCATCCGCGGCGACCTGTTGCGGACGCTGCGCGAGGCGCCGTGGCGGTTCGCGCGCGACGGCAAGTGCTGGTTCGACCGGGTGGTGATCGAGACGACCGGTCTCGCCGACCCAGCGCCGATTCTGCACACGCTGATGACCGACGAGCGCCTGCAGACGCTGTACCGGCTCGACGGTGTCATCACCACCGTCGACGCCGCGACGGGGATGGCGACACTCGATGCGCAGGAGGAGTCGATCAAGCAGGCCGCGGTCGCCGACCGGCTGCTGCTGACCAAGACCGATCTGGTCGGTGCGGACGCGCGTGCTGCGTTGGAAGCGCGGCTGCACGCGCTCAACCCCGCGGCGCCGATCACGGTGGCGATCGATGGCGCGGTCGATCCCGACCTGCTGTTCGAGGCCGGGCTCTACGATCCGACGACCAAGAGCCACGACGTCCGCCGCTGGCTGAACGCCGAAGCCTATACGAGCCCGGCCCCCCACCATCATGACGACGACCATCACGACCATCACGACCACCACCATCACGGGCACCATCATCACGACGTCGATCGCCACGGCGACCGGATCCGCTCGGTCTGCCTGACCTTCGACGACCCCATTCCAGCCTTGGCGTTCGAGCGCTGGCTGGGCATCCTGACGATGTTCAAGGGCGCCGACATCCTGCGCGTGAAGGGTATCGTCAACGTCGAGGGCGTCGATCGACCGATGGTGATCCACGGCGTCCAGCACATCTTCCACCCGCCGGTCCGGCTCGACGCGTGGCCAAGCGAGGATCGCCGCAGCCGGATCGTGTTCATCACCCGTGACCTCGACGAAGCCGATCTGCGCGGCACGCTGACGCTCATGACCCTGGGGCTCGAGCATTTCGGTCTGGTCGGGGAGGACGCGATGACCCTAGGGGCAGGGGGTGGACTGATCCCGGACAGAGGCTGACGACCACGACGACCGCAGGGGCGGGGCGATAATATGGAAAATGGGGGATATCGGTGCGCACGACGATCATAGAGTCATGGGTGCGCGGTGCCGCGGCGGCGACCGCCTTGTGCGGCGCCTCGACGGCGGCGATCGCTGAGGACGGCACGCCGACCGCGTCGCTGTCCGTACCGGCCGCGGGCGAGGAGATTACCGTGACGGGCTGGCGGCTGCGCCAGCTCGACCTCGCGACGCCGACCGCGAGCCGCCTCGGCCTGTCGATCCGCGAGACGCCGGCCACGATCGACCAGATCGGTGCCGACGAGATCCTCACGCGGGGGTTCCGCACCGTCGAGGAGGCGACGGTCAGCCTGCCCGGCGTCACCTCGGGGGGCTCGCCGGGCGATCCCTCGCTGTTCTCGATGCGCGGCTTCACCGGCGAGCAGATCACGGTGCTGCACAACGGGCTGTATCTCGGGCCCGCGAACATGATCAATCGCCCCGGCAACACCTTCAACATCGCCAGCATCGACGTGCTCAAGGGGCCGGCGTCGGTGCTCTACGGGCAGGGCGCGATCGGCGGCGCGGTCAACATCGTCAACAAGAGCCCGGACTTCGCAGTCGACAGCCTGCAAGCCCTCGCATCCTATGCGTCGTTCGACACGGCCAGCGTCGGGCTGGGCGGCAATCACCGCCTCGGCGACACGCTCGCCGCCCGCGCCGACGTCAGCTATCATCGTACCGACGGCTTCGTCGATCGCGCCGGTTCCACCTCGTTCAACGCCACCGGCGCGGTGCTGTTCAAACCGCGCGACACGCTGTCGATCGCGTTCAGCGTCGATTATCTCAAGGACACTCTGTCCACCTATTTCGGCACGCCGCTGGTCCCGGCATCGTTCGCCGCCGATCCGATCGGCGGGATCCTCTCGACCGGCAACGGTTATGTCGTCGATCGCCGCACGCGCTTCACCAATTACAACGTGGCGGACAACCGCGCCAAGAGCTGGCAGGTCTGGCCGCGGCTCGTCGTCAACTGGTCGCCCTCCGAGCGCCTCACGCTGTCGAACACCGCCTATTATTTTCATGCCGAGCGGCAATGGATCAACGCCGAGAACTATGTCTTCAACGCGGCCACCAAGCTGATCGACCGCGATCGCTTCTTCGTGTTCCACAACCAGGATCTGTTCGGCGATCAGTTCAGCCTGACGCATAAGGACAAACTGCTCGGCCTCGACAACACGCTCGTTGTCGGCATCGACTACAGCCATCTCGATTTCGTCCGCAGCCGGGGTTTTCCCGATGGCGACAGCGTCGATCCGCTGACCCCGAGCGCGGGTCTTTTCGGTGCGATCGACAAGCGCGTGTCGCCGACCCGCTGGGACCAGATCGCGCTGTTCGGCGAGGATGCGCTCGCTCTCACGCCCTCGCTCAAGCTGGTCACGGGCCTGCGCGCCGAGCGGCTGTATCTGACGCGCGAGAATTTCAACGTCGATGGCAGCTTCAACGCCGGGTCGAGTTTCGACCGCACCTACCGGCTGTTCAACTGGCGCGCGGGGCTGGTGTACGACGTAACGCCGAACGTCACCGCCTATGCGTCGTACAGCACCGGCAAGGATCCGGTCGGCGCGAACATCTTCCTGGTCAACGCCAACCAGAATTTCGGCCTGAGCAGTTCCCGTCAGGTCGAGGGCGGGCTGAAAGCCGATCTGATGCACGGCCGCGGAACGCTGACGCTCGCGGCCTACGACATCAAGCGCGACAACATCCTGACACAGGTCGCGGTCGATACCGTCAGCAATATCGGCAGCCAAAGGTCGCGCGGGATCGAAGCGTCGGGCGAACTGCGCGTGACTCCGGCGTGGGCGGTGATCGCCAGCGGGACCTATGTCGACGCGAAATACGCCAATTTCGTCGATCCGAACTACGGGATCGCCGCGTCGGGCAACACGCCGCCCAACGTCCCGGCCTGGGTCGGCAATATCTGGACGACGGTGCAGCATGTCGGCGGACTGCCGCTGGAAGCGGGCGGCGGCGTCAAATATGTCGGCAAGCGCTACGGCAACACCGCCAACGACCTTGTGCTCAAACCCTATGCGACCGGGATCGTCTACGCGACCTATGCGCTGACGCCGCGCTGGTCGCTGACCGGGCGGATCAACAATGTCTGGAACAAGACCTTCGTGCAGTGGGCAGACATTTATTACCCCGCGCAGGTCATGCTGGGCGAACCGCGCCGGTTCGAGGTCAGCGTCCTTGCCAGATTCTAGGGCGAACGCGCGGCGTCGTCAGGCGATCAAGACGCTCGTCTGGTTCCACCGCTGGCTCGGCGTCGCGACCTGCCTGATCTTCGGGCTCTGGTTCGCGAGTGGGGCGGTGTTGCTGTTCAAGCCGTTTCCGTCGCTGTCTCACGCCGACCAGCTGCGACTGGAGGCGCCGATCGACGTCGGCGCGGTGGCGATCTCGCCGCGCGGCGCAGCGATCGCCGCCGGCCGGCCGGCCGCGTTGCGCCTCGTCCAGCGGAGTGGTGCGCCCGCGTATATCGCCACCACGCCGGACGGGACGATCGCGATCGATGCGCGATCGGGTCGGCGGCTGGGCGATCTGACCCCCGAAGACATTGCCGCGGACCGGGGCGCACCGCCCGGCACGACGATCCCGGTCAAGATTACCTACGACCAGTGGGTCGTCCACAACCGCTTCGATCCGCTCCGCCCGTTTTACCGGATCGACCTCGCCGACGGACGCGGGACGAGCCTCTATCGCTCGGCCAGGACCGGCGAACTGGTCCAGCGCACCAGTGCCGCCGATCGCGGCTGGAACTGGGTCGGCGCCGTGCTGCACTGGGCGTATTTCACGCCGCTGCGGTCGAGCTTCACCACGTGGGACCGGACGGTGTGGATCCTGTCGTTCGTCGCGCTGCTCGTGGCGATGGCCGGCACGATCCTCGGCATCATCCGCATGCTCGCGGCGCGCCGTCTGCGCACGCCGTCGTTTACCCCGTACCGCCAGCGCTGGATGCGGTGGCACCATCTGCTCGGCCTGTTCGCGAGCGTCTTCGTGCTGAGCTGGACGCTGAGCGGCTGGCTGTCGATGGACCACGGCCGCCTGTTCTCGCGCGGTCAGCCCACCGCCGAGCAGGCAGCGCGCTATGCTGGAGCCCCCTTGGCCACCGCGCTGCCGAACGACCTGCCGACCGCCATTCCGGCGGATACCAGGCAACTCGACTTCACGGTCGTCGGCGGTCGGAGCCTCTCGGTCGCGTGGCAACCCGACGGAACGGCACTGACCTATGATGGCGACTATACGCGGATAGCGCCCGCGACGCTTCAAGACAGGATCGGCAAGGCGGTGCTCGTCGCATTTCCCGACGCGTCGGGTTTCAGCGTCGCCCCGATCGATCCGACCGCGACCTATGCCTTGGCGGAAGGCTGGCCTGCGACGGCCCTGCGCGTTACGCTAAGCGGTAACGCGCTCCCCGATGTCTACGCGGACGGCGTCGACGGGCAATTGCTGACGGTGATGGATGACAGCCGCGCGCGCTACGCCTGGATCTATTACGCGCTCCACACTTTCAACGTACCCGGCCTCGCCACGCGCCCGTTGCTGCGTCGGATCGTCGTGCTGATCCCGTTGCTGCTCGGCTTCCTGTTCAGCCTCACCGGCGTCGTGCTGGGCATCCAGCGCCTACGCAAAATCCATTAGGCGCCGGCTTCGCTCGAAATGCCTCCGGTCCCAATTTCAAAAACAGCCATTGGTGATCCGAGGCCAAGGTCGAACAAAGAGATCGATAGGGAAAAGCCGCAATACGGTTTGGCGTCGCATGCGACCTATCCCATCAATGCCCGACTGATTTCGTCATCCGTCGCGACATGCTCCTCGATGACGCATCTCAGATCGATCCCGCTGATACCGTAGCTGGATATGACGGCTGCCTGGGCGATGTTGAGACCGTCGGACGACTGGACCATTGTCCCGCCGGCGGCGATCAGATGCGGATAGGTGCTGTGGTAGGCGTAGCGTCCCGTCGTGGCGACGACGCGGTCGGCGCGGTCTATGATGGTGGCGACGGCGTTGGCAGCGGTGCGATTGATGACGTTCATCACCGCCGCCGCCTGACCCTCGAAATCGAATTCGAGATAGCAGGCGCCGATCGTCACCTCTTCGATCCGGATCGGCGCGACGTAGATCAGCACATTGCGGTCGCTCGACCACGGGTTCCTCCACACCGCGTCGGTCATCCATTCGGTGGTAAGCGGCGCGGACATGGCGCTGCGAAACTGGTCGTAATTCTTGAAATTCACCGTGCGGACGGCAGCGTTCGCGTGCGCGCAGACCGCGACATGCCCCTCCGCGTCGACGACGAACGCGTTCAGGAAATAGGGCGAGCAATTGAGCAGCGACTGCAACCGCTTCAACGCGCGCGCCTCGATCTGCGGCGACGAACGCCCGAGCAGCAGCGCTTCGCTGATCGAATGGTCGGTGGCCAGCATCCGGACGTCGATCGAGCGGTCGTACAGCGTGCGCGCTAGCGTATCCGCGATCGACTGGGCAAGGTCGGCAAGCCGCCCGCCCTCCATGTCCTTCGCCAGCTCGCTTGCGATCACCGCGCCGTGCTGCAGGTAATGCAGGACTTCGTCGCGAAACGCGCGGGCCGAACTCCGCGCGCTTGCCGCCAGATGCTTCACTTCCTGCGCGACGACCGTGAACCCGCGTCCCGCCTCGCCCGCACGCGCGGCCTCGATCGTCGCGTTCAGCGCCAGCAGGTTGGTCCGCCCGGCGATCGCCTCCGCCTGATCGGCATGCGCGGTAACCTTGTCGCTCAGCGCGGTCAGCAGGGCACGTATGCGTCGGGGCATCGTATACTTTCTCAAAGTCCGACTGCGGCCCTACGCGGCGATGGTTAACGCATCATGGCGATTCTCCCGCGATCCTTCCGTACCTGCATGGTATCGAACGGAAATATCGTCGATGCCGACGGGACGGCACCGACCGCGTAGCCGTCCTCGCGACTGGACGCCTGACCAACCAGCGCCGGTTCGGACACAGGTTCGCGTCGGTGCGATCGGTCAGGACGGTACGCTATAGCCCGCGATCACCATCACGGTCTTGCCCTCGCAATCCCCGGATTGCGGCGACCATGTCGTCTTGGGATCGGCCGGCACCAGCCCGCTGGTCATCGCCAGCGGAACATACCGGTCGCGAACCTAGAAGCGGCGCTGGGGCGGAATGCGTCGATCCGGCAGGCGACCGATTTCGCCGCGCCGCAAAAGGTATTCCTGGGTATTTCTCCGTCTTGAAAGAGGGCGGCAGTCGGCGCTGAATACGCCGCCTGCCGCCCTTCCATCAGAACCGCGCGCGGACGCCGATGCGGTAGAAGCGGCCGAGCGTGTCGTAGAGCGCCGGGTTCACGTCGAGCCCGGTGTTGGTCTGCGGCGAGGGCTCGGGATCATGGTCGAACAGATTGTCGACCTTGAAGAACATGCTGACCTGCTTGGTGACGTTCACCGCGCCGCCGATGTCGAAGTAGAACGCGCCCTTCATCTTGTTGTAGTCGATGGTCGGGTTGTTGCCCGTCGATACCGGGCAGTTCCCCGCCGAGCAGACGACGTACTGGTTGCCGATCACGCCGTCGCTGAACCAGCGTTGCTGCAGCGTGAGGCTGAACTGATCGGTGTCGTAGCTCTGCGTCGCGAGCCATTTCCAGCTGGGGGTCGCGCCCGAGTTCGCGCCCGCACTGTCGACCGGGATCGTGCCGGGCAGGCCGGGATCGGTGACGAACTTGATGACGTGCGTGGCGAGCGCGCGCACGGTCAGGTTGCCGGCGATGCCGAGCGGCCGGCGCCACTGATAGCTGCCCTCGATATCGAACCCGTTGGTCTTGATCGAGGCGAGGTTGAACGACTGGACGTTGACGAAATTCGGGCCCGCCGTGTTCTGCAGATTGAAGCTGTCGCAGGTCTCCGTATTGCCCTGGAAACACAGGTTGACGATCTGCGCCGCGGTCAGGCTGGAGACGACGTCGTTCAGCTTGATCGTGTAATAGTCGAACGACAGGCTGAGCCCCGGTGCCCATTTCGGCTTGGCCAGCACGATACCGGCTTCGGTGCTGCGCGCGATTTCGGGGCGCAGCGCCGAATTGCCGATCGTGTTCTGGATGATCAGCACCTGCGTGTTGCGGAACGGGTCGGTGAAGTTCGGCACGGTCGTCGTCGTCGGCGCGGCGAACAGTTCGGACAGGTTCGGCGCGCGGACGTCGCGCGAGGTGACGGCGCGCAGGCGGAAGCCGTCGAACGGGGTCTCCCAGGTGCCGCCGACCTTCCACGCATAGACGTTGCCCGACGTTGAATAATGCGTCGCGCGGCCCGCGGCGTTGACGTTCGCGCGGCCCAGCGTGTCCGAATTGAGGACCGGCAGGTTCAGCTCGAGGAAGCTCTCGACCACGTCGTACTTGCCGGTGCCGTTCTTGTAATTGCCCGCATACCAGTTGTTGCCGGCGGGCAGCAGCGACGGATCGGACGGATACAGCGTCGAGTTCGGGCTGAGGTCGGACACGCCCGCGCCGTAAGGATCGGCGTTCACGCGGTAGAATTCGCGGCGGTATTCGGCGCCGGCAGCGACCGCGAGCGGCCCCGCCCACAACGTCAGCGGTTCGCCCGAGATGCTGACCGCGGCGGCGTCCTGCGTCTGCTTGGTGTGCTGGAACGGCCCGTTCGCGGGGACGATATAGGCAAGCGCGGCCGCCGACGGCGTGGTGCCGCCGAAGATGTTGATCGGCTGGCATCCGCCGGCGCGCGCGGCGGCATTGGCGCAGACGATCTCGCCGTTCAGCCGGACCGCGTTGATCGCCTGGTTGTAGCGTCCGGTCAGGCTGATGTTGTCGACGCGGATGTCGGTGGTGTTGATGCCGTGCTCGTACGACGCGTCATAGGTCCAGCTGGTCCCGAGTATGCTCGCCTTGCCCTTCACCCCGCCGACGAAGCGGTATTGCCGCCGATCGGTGTTGACGTGGATGTTGGGCAGGATCGCGTTGCTCAGGCCGTATTGGAAATTGGTGATGCCGTTGGCGGCGCACGCGGCCGAGATCGAGGCGGGCAGATACGGGTTGGCGCACTGGATCGTCAGCCCGGTCTTCGATGCGCCGGGGTTGGGCTGGTTGTCGGACTTCACCTGCGCGATGTTGGCGGTGAAATACACTTCGTTGTCGGGGGCGAAGTCGTAGCCGATTCGCGTATAGCCGTTGAGGCGCTGCAGCCCCGATTGCAGCGACGTGCCCGATCCGACATGCCCCGACTGGTCGCCGCCGACGCAGAACCCGACATAACAGCCGTTGACGGTGCCCGCCGCGTTCTTCGCGGGGACGCCGTTCGAGCCGTACTGGAACTGGAAGGGCTGGCCGTTGGCGTCGAACGCGGTGCCCTGGAGCGGGCCGGCGCTGATCAGGCCGTACTTCGTGTATTGATAGGCCTGGCCGTGATCGCGGTAGAGGAACTGCGGCGAGCCGTTGTTGCGGATGCCGGTGTCGACCAGCGTGGTCGCGCGATACCAGTCGCGACTGCCGGCGAGGTCTTCGCCGAAATTGCCGGGGCCGACGCCCTCTTCGTGCGAATATTCGCCGCTCAGGATGACGTGGAGCTTGTCGCCGGCGAAGCTCTTGCCGACCGCGGCCTGGACCAGCACCTGGCCGTCGTCGCCGTACGTGGTCACGCCGGTCTGGATATTGCCCTTGAACCCGGTGAAGCGCGTATCCGTGATGAAATTGATGACGCCGCCGACCGCGTCCGAGCCGTAGGACGCCGATGCGCCGCCGGTGACGATGTCGACGCGCTTGATCAGCAACTGCGGGAACTGGCTGATGTCGGGCACGCCCGTCACGTTTGCGCCGACCACCCGCTGGCCGTCGAGCAGCGTCAGCGTGCGGATCGTGCCGAGCCCGCGCAGCGAGAACGAACTCAGGCCCTGCGATCCGCTCGACGTGCTGAAGGTACCCGTGCTGGCGCCGGTCGAGCCCTGCAGCGACGGCAGCTGCGCCACGGTGGTGAAGATGTTCGGCTGCGCGTTCTTGAGGATCTGCTCCTCGCCGATCACCGTCGTCGGGGTCGGCGCGTTGAACCCGCTTGAGGTGATGCGCGTGCCGGTCACGACGATGTCGCTGGCCGACGCAGGCGACCGCTCGGCATCTGCAGCATCGGCGGGTAGCGACTGTGGCGTGGCGGCGGGCGCTTCGGTTGGGGCCGCAGTGGTGGCCGGGGTCGCAGTCGTGGCGGGCGGGACGGTCTGCGCGATCGCCGGCGCGCACAGCAGCGCCGTCGCGAGTACCGCCATGCTAGTAGCGCTACCAAACAGGCCTCTGCTCAAGCGCCGGTCGTGCGTGACCAATTCCATCATCCGTCCCCTTTTTGCACTTCGCATCGGCCGTGTTCGGCTCGGCCAAAGCTCGATTGTCGCGGCGTTCTACCGCATGCGATGCAGCCGGGCATCTACGACCATCGTCGCATTTCATTCGGGACGGGGAGGCTACCGGTCAGCGGCGATCAGGGGCGGGCGGTGTAGAGCGCGTGGTGCGTGAGGATGTAGAGCGTCCGTCCGTCGGCACCGCCGAACAGCAGTTGCAGCGGCCGTTCGGGAATATCGATACGGCCCTGTTCGTGACCGTCCGCCGCGTAGACGAACACCTGTCCGTTGGCGACGTAGACGCATCCGTCCGGGCCGGTCGCGACGCTCTCCCCGCCGCGGGTCGCGAAGCGCTTCAGGTCGGTGATCGCGCCGCCGCGGCCGAGCAGCCCGGTATAGGTCGTGTCCTCGGATCCGTTAACGATGTGCACGCGCGCGCCGACCCGGCCGGTGACGAAGCCATAGGTGTCGAGCGTATCGGAAAAGCGCCAGCCGAGATGGTTCGCCGGCCCCTGCTGCCAGACGCGGTAGGCGGGCAGTACGAGGCTATTGTCGGGCGAGACATATTCCAGCGGCTTGGCGACCGCGGCATCGCGCGCGAACATCTCCGCCAAGGTCATGAAATGGTCGGTCTCGGCATCGTATTGATCGCGGAATTCGCCGTTGTTCCAGACGCTGCCGGGCAGTGCGACCGCGGCACCGGTGCGCGCGGCGACCGGTGTCGGTGCGATCGCGCGCACGTCCTGCGGTTTCGCCGGGTCGATCGCGTAGACCGTGCCCGCCGGGCCTGCGGACGAGAGCACGATCAGCGTACCCGACCGATCGATCGCCAAATTGACGGGATCGAGCGGCGCATCGGCAACGATCGACAGGCCGTCCTTTTCCGACCAGCCATGAATGCGCTGGAACTGGCGGTCGACGAAATACAGTTTCCCCGCAGCATCCACCGCGCCGCCGCCGAGCGAATAGAAGCCGTCGGCGACCTGCTTGACGGAAGCGAGCGGGGCAGGGGCAGCTGGGGCCGGCGTATCGGTCACGTCCAGTACCGCGAACTCGCGCTCGCGCATCTCGGTGCCGCGTGTGACATCGACGATCGCGTTTTCGTACGGATATTTGCTCGCGCGCAGATACGTGCCGCAACCGTTGGCGTCGCAGGTCGAAAAGCCGCTCTCCGCGTTCACATGGACGTTGCGGAACCGGATGTCGGTCGAGCCGTACAGCGTCACCGCCGCGCGCGCCGGCTCGAGCGACCGCGTGACGCGGTAGGCGTGGAGATTGGCGAACAGGATGTCGCGCGAATTGCGCACCTCGAGCGCGACGGTCGCCCGGCTTTCGCCCGCTTCCTCTTCGGTCTGCGGCGCGAGGAACTGCCAGTTGCGGACGCCGTCGAGGACGATCTCGGCACGCCGGTGATGTTCGGCCGACATCTGGTAGACATAGCCCGGCGTGCTGGTGTTCGACACGTGGAGGCCGGCGGCGGCATAGGTATCGGGCGTCCACACGCCGTTGAACGTGCCACCGCCGCCGTCGGTGACCCACAGGCTCGCATATTGCCCGTCCCAGCGCTTGGCCGGGTCGATGTCGGCGGTATGCGTCGCGTTGTAGGGATCGAAGCGGCTGCCATCGGCGGCAAAGGTACCGTGGCCGCCCTGGAACTTCACGTCGTCGACCAGCGAATGCTCGCCCGCGCGCCACAGCAAGGCGGTCGCGCGCGGATTGCTGCCGCCGGTGAACAGCCCGAGCCCCGAGACGATCGCGGCGCCGCCTTTTGCGCTTTCGATCAGCGCGCGGGGGCTGCCGACGCCGCGATACGCCGGGCTGTTTTCGGCGAGGACGATCTGCGTCAGGCTGGGATGAAGGCCAATCAGGACGCTATCCGCACGCAGCTTCAGCGTGTCGGTGACGCGGTAGAACCCGGCCGGGAAATACAGCACGCGGTGACCGTCGATCGCGCGCTGAATCGCGGCGGTGTCGTCGGTCGCATCGTCGCCGCGCACGCCGAGATCGCGGACGTTGGTCCAGGCCGATACGGGCGGCAGTGCGCGGATCGCGGCGTCGCGCGGACGGTCGACCTTGGACAGTGGCGTCGCGTCCATCCGCGTCGCGAAGCTGCCCGTGGTGCCGAGCGCGGGAAGAGTCAGACCGTACGTAAACGCGCGGACGCGGTAACGTGCGGCGGGCCCGGCGACCGTGCGGCCGCTGTCGCGAAAGCGCGCGAAGGTCGGCGTGTTCTGCCCGACCGCGTTGTCGAAGCCGATCTGCGTATAGGCATTGCCCTCGTTGCTGATGACGATGCCTGCCTTGGCGACGTTCTCGAACCGGACGTCCTTGCCCCACAGCCAGTCGCCATAGCCGCGATCGATCTCGATCCCGACGGGGACGTTGCGGATCACGGTATTCACCAGCGTCAGCCCGGCCTCGTGCTCGCGGATCGCCGCGTCGCGCTGACCCTCGAACACCGAATCGAGCAGCGTGAACTGCCACGCCGGCGAGGTCTTCTCAGTCAGGATCCCGTAGCGGCCTCCGAAGAACTTCAGGTCCTGAGCCAAATTGCCGACCTGGTAGACGCCTGCCAGCGCCGAACCCAGGTGGAAGTCGATATGGCTGAGATAGGCGTGCTGCGCCGCGTGGAAGCGGACCGCTGTGGCCGCGGGATTGCCCTCGCCGATCTCGAAATCGACATTCGACAGCGCGGTGTAGAAGGTGCCCGAATTGGCATCGGCGATCGCCGGATCGAATGGTACGCTGGTCGGCGGCGGGACCGGAACGGGCGGTGCCGGCGGTGATCCCGGAGTTGCAGCGGGGGTGCCGGTGAAGAAGACCATGCTGCCGACGCCACGCTGGAACCCCGGGGTCGAAGGCGCGAGCAGGAGCACCGGGCGGGCCCTGCCGACCCCGAACAGGCGGACGCCCGGCCGCATGTAGAGCGTGCGCGTGATCCGGTAGCGGCCGGCGGGCAGGAAGACGATGCCGCCCGCGCCGGTGTTCTTCGACGCGGCCGCGGCCGCATCGATCGCGCGCTGGATCGCTGCGCTGTCGTCGGTGACGCCGTCGCCGCGCGCCGCGACCGTGATCGCACGCGGATCGACGGGCGCGGT
Source organism: Sphingomonas sp. PP-F2F-G114-C0414 (assembly GCF_003688595.1). Classification (GTDB taxonomy): domain Bacteria; phylum Pseudomonadota; class Alphaproteobacteria; order Sphingomonadales; family Sphingomonadaceae; genus Sphingomonas. The sequence goes on along the minus strand of NZ_RCWT01000011.1, from coordinate 329,726 downwards.
GGCGAACACCGAGGTCGAGGCTAGCGCTGGGGCGGACACTCCGACCAGCAGCCCGACCAGGAGAGGGGCTGCGAAACCGGCGGTAAATCTGGCCGTCATGACTGTGCGTCCTTCGATGAGGGCCGTTTCCCGCTGTACGGGAAGCGATAGGCTGCCGCGTCGCGCGCGACGATTGCGACAAAGGTCGTAATGGCCAATCCGGAACATCTGATCGATAGCGGCGTATCGACACCCGGCCGTTCGGTCGTTGCGAAGGATATCGACCGCTGGTGGCAGATCATGTGAACACCCAGACCCCTTACGGCATCGTCGTGATGGGCGTGAGCGGCAGCGGCAAGTCTACGCTGGCCGCGTTGCTCGCGCGGCACCTGCACAGTCCGCTGCTCGAAGGCGACGATTTCCATTCCGCGGCGAATATTGCCAAGATGGAGTCGGGGCATCCGCTCGACGACGCCGATCGCTGGCCGTGGCTCGACCGGCTCGGCGCCGCGATCGGGGTGGCGGCGGAGGATCGGGCCAATCAGACCGGAACTGCGGTAGCCGCCTGCTCCGCGCTGAAACGCAGCTACCGGGAGCGACTCTCGCAAGCCTCCACAGTGCCGCTCGCCTTCGTGCTGCTCGACACCGCGCCCGACGAGATCGCCCGGCGTCTCGCAGGCCGCACCGGCCATTACATGCCGCCCAGCCTGCTCGACAGCCAGCTGGCCACGCTCGAACGGCCATCGGCCGGCGAGCGCGCCATCACGCTCGATGCCGCGCTGCTGCCCGAGCGGTTGAGCGAGGACGCGCTCGCCTGGCTGGAGACGCAGTTTCCGCGAGGCTGAGTCTCCGCGACGCCGAGCGATCATGGCATCAGTCGCTTGCGACCCTGCGACAGGTGCCAGCGCATCGCCAGCGCCGCGCCGTCCGCGTCCTGCGCACAGATGGCTTCGACGATCGCATCATGCTCCTCCATCATCGCACCGATCACCTCGGGCGGTCGGGAGCGCGAGATATCCACGCCTGCGCGCAGAATCCGCATCACCTCGTCCTGGAGATGATCGAACACCGGCAGGAACGCCGCATTGCCGGTAGCCTCGGCGATCGCGCGGTGGAGCTGCCAGTCCTCGTCATGCGCCGATGCGTTCGACAGCAACGCACTCCGCAATGCCTCTAGCGCGCGTTCGATCGCGTCGAGCTGGCGATCGGAGCGGCGCTGCGCCGCGAGGCGTGCCGCCTCCGCCTCCAGCACGAAGCGGACTTCATAGGTGCCGAGCGTCGTCGCGAGCGCATCCATCGGCATGTGCGTGCCGAGCCGCGCGGACGGCCGGCGCTTGACGAACGACCCCGCACCGAGCCGCGCCTGCGTGATGCCGTCCGAGGCGAGCCGTGCCAGCGCCTCGCGCACGATGGTGCGCGACATCCCGAACGTCGCCGCGAGCTTGGCCTCCGACGGCAGGCGGTCGCCGATCGCCAGATCGTCTTCGGTGATGATCCGGACGATGCCGGTATAGGCGCGATCCGCCAGCCGGCCTTCGGTCGAGGGTGGTAGGTCAGACGACATAGCTGAGCGCCATCACGAGGACGAGGCCGACCACCGAGATCGCGGTTTCGAGCAGCGACCAGGTCCGGAACGTGTCGGCGGTACTGGTGCCGACATAGCTTTTCACCAGCCAGAATCCCGGATCGTTGACGTGGCTGAAGAACACCGAGCCCGCGCCGATCGCCAGCACGACAAGCTCCGGCGACACGCCCGAACTCGCGACCACGCCGGGCATGATGCCGACCGCGGTGATCGTCGCGACGGTCGCCGAGCCTGCCGCGAGCCGGATCGCCACCGCGACCAGCCAGCCGAGCAGCAGCGGTGAGATCGAATACATCAGCACGGTCCGCGCGAGCAGGTCCGAAAGCCCCGCTGTCACCAGCACCTGCTTCAACGCCCCCCCCGCCCCGATCGCGAGCAGGATCGCACCCGCCGCGCCCATCGTCTCGTGCCACACAGCATCCTGGATCGCGACCTCGCGCAACCGTCGGCCGAACAGCAGCGGCAGCGCGATCAGGTTGGTCAGCAGCAGCGCGACCACCGGGTTGCTCGCGGCGACCAGCCAGGCCGCGCCCTTCCACGACGGCACCATCTGGCCGAGCTCGCCGGTCGCGATCATCAGCACCGGCAGCAGCACGATCAGCAGCGACAGCGCGCGAGGGGGCGGCGCGATCGCGAGCCCGGTCTCGCGGAGTACGGGCGATACCAGCCGCACGCCCCGCGTCGTGAACTTCGCCAGCAACGGCCCGGCGATCACCGCGGTCGGGATCGCGATCAGGATACCGTACAGCATCGTCCGGCCGAGATTGGCACCGAGCGCCTCGACCGCGAGCAGCGGCCCGGGATGCGGCGGCACCAGCGCATGGACCACGCCGAGCCCCGCGAGCGCGGGCATGATCAGCCGCAGCTTGGCGGCATCGCGCGCTGCGCCGTCCTTGCCGGTCATTTCCTCCGCCGCGGCGACGACGATCGGCAACAGCAGCACGAGGCCGGTTTCGAAGAACAACGGCAGGCCGACGACGATCGCGATCCCGAGCGTCGCCCACGGCGCGGCGCGCACGCCGGTCAGGCGCAGCGCGCCCTTCGCCAGCGACGCCGCGGCGCCCGACAGATGCAGCATCGCGCCGAGCGACAAGCCGAGCGCGACGACCAGCCCGGTGCCGCCGATGATGTCGCCGACGCCCTTCTGCACGGCTTTCGCCACATCGGGCAGCGGCAGGCCGGCGAGCAGGCCGACGGTAAACGCGCCGCAGAGCAGGCCGATGAAGGGGTGCAGGCGGCCTTTGACGATCATCAGCACGGCGAGCAGGATGCCGGAGAGCGCGGCGATCACCAGCCGCAGGTCGCCGCCGATCATTGCGCCGCACCGATCGCAGGGGCGTTGCGACGTTCTGGCTGACGGTCCGGTGCTTGCGCCTTCATCATCGCTCCCCGTTCGATCCGGCGGCGTTTCTCGCCTGCCGATATGGCTTCAGCTGTAGGACAGGTTTTTGCCTGCCGCCAACAGAAAAGGCTTGATTGCCGATAAATCCGGGGCGCATACGGAAAACCTGTCCAACCGAATCCATTCAAATGGATCGCACCCACGGGCCGAAACAGGAGGAGGATGACCATGCAAGGGACCACCCAGACCGTCTCGCAGCACCGCCAGCTGCCAGCCATCCCGGTATCGCCGCAGCTCACGCCGGCCCAGATTAAGGTGCTGCACGGCGTCCATTCCGGACTGCTCAACAAACAGATCGCGTACGACCTCGGTATCGCCGAGGCGACCGTGAAGGCGCACATGACCGCGCTGATGCGCAAGCTGAACGTCCGCAACCGGACTCAGGTCGCGATCGTCGCGCACGGCCTGGTGTTGCACGCCGCCTGAACGTTCGGCTCGCGAGCGATCGACGGGCACACTGCATTTACGGGGAGACGGACGATGGACGCGAGATGGCTGCTTGGCGCCGCGGTGCTATTGCTTTCGACGCCGGCCTCGGCAAAGACGAGCTCGGTCTATCTGACCGCCCCCGCCGATCCGCGCGCGATCACCGTCCAGGGCGTCGGCGACGGCCGCGCCGACGACAGCGTCGCGCTCCAGCAGGCGATCGATGCCGCCGCAGCCGGGGGGCATGGCGGAGTCGTGTTCCTGCCGTCGGGGCGTTACCGGATCAGTCGGACGATCTTCGTCCGCTCCGCCGTCCGGATCTTCGGTGTCGGTCCGACCCGCCCGGAGATCGTGCTCGGCGACAACAGCGCGGGCTATGCTTCGGGCGTCGCGGCGATGGTCGCGTTCACCGGCGAGGACCAGTACCGCGTCGGCAAGGCGCCGGTCCCGCCGCGCACCAGCGTGCCGTTCGATCCGGCGATCTTCGACGCGACCTCGAGCACCTTCTATTCCGCGCTATCGAACGTCGATTTCCGGATCGGCGCGGGCAATGCCGGCGCGGTCGCGGTGCGGTTCCGCGTCGCGCAGCACGGCTATCTGCGCCACGTCGACTTCCATATCGGCTCGGGCCTCGCCGGTGTCTATCAGGCGGGCAACGAGTTCGAGGATCTGAAATTCTTCGGCGGCCGCTACGGCATCCTGTCGGAGAAGACGTCGCCCGCCTGGCAGTTCACGCTGATCGACTCCGACTTCCAGGGCCAGCGCGATGCCGCGATCCGCGAACACGAGGTCGACCTGACTCTGGTCAACGTTGCGATCCGCGATACGCCGGTCGGGATCGAGATCGATCGCGGCTATCCGGATTCGCTGTACGGCAAAGACGTCCGCTTCGAGAACGTCGCGAAGGCGGGCGTCGTCGTGTCGAATGAAAACAGCGTCTTCACACAGATCGGCTTCGACAATGCGGTCGCGGTGAACACCCCGACCTTCGTGCGGTTTCGCGACAGCGGCAAGACCGTGGCCGGGGCAGGGACCCGCTACCGGGTCGGCGATTTCTCCTACGGCCTGAAGCTCGCGGGGCTTGGCAAGATCGGTACCTATGCGACCGATATCGTCATGGCGCCGCTCGCCCGCCTGCCCGAGCGGCGCAAGCCGGCGATCGCCGCGCTGCCGCCGGTGCGCGACTGGGCGAACGCGCACGATCTGGGCGTGAAGGGTGACGACACGACCGATGACACCGCGGCGTTGCAGCGCGCGATCGACACGCACCGCGTGGTGTATCTCCCGGTCGGTCGCTACCGCGTCACCGACACGATCAGGCTGCGGCCCGACAGCGTGCTGATCGCGCTGCATCCGAGCCTCACGCATCTCTATCTGCCCGATGAGACGCCCGCCTATATGGGCGTCGGCGGGCCGAAGGCGCTGCTGCAAAGTGCGAAGGGCGGCAACGCGATCGTCTCCGGCCTCGGTCTGTGGACCGGCGGCGTGAACCCGCGCGCGACCGCGCTGCTGTGGAAGGCGGGCGAGGCGTCGATGGTCAACGACGTCAAGATCCAGGGCGGCGGCGGGACCGTGCTGACCAAGGGCAGCCCGATCGGCTTCGGCGATCCGCGCGCGCGCTTCGACGGCCAGTATCCGAGCATCTGGGTCACCGATGGCGGCGGCGGCACCTTTGCCGCCTTGTGGTCGCCGAACACGCTCGCTTCTGCCGGGTTCCACGTCTCGAACACCAAGACGCCGGGTCATGTCTACGAGCTGTCGGCCGAGCATCACTATCGCGCCGAAATCGTCCTCGATCATGTCGAGAACTGGGAGTTCCTCGCGCCGCAGACCGAGCAGGAGGTGCGCGACGGCGTGAACGCGATCTCGACCGAAATCCGCAACTCGCGCAACATCCTGTTCGCCAATTATCACGGCTACCGCGTCACGCGCTCGATCAAGCCGATGGATGCGGCTGTGAAGCTCTACAATTCGGGCGATATCCGCTTCCGCAATGTCCATGTGAACGCCGAGAGCGGGTTCGCGAGCTGCGATGAGAAGGGCTGCGGCACGTATCTGCGCGCGAGCAAATTCCCGTTCGAGAACGCCATCAAGGACATGACCCGCCAGCAGGAGGTCCGCGAACTCGAATTCGCCAAGCTCGACGTTCCGCCTGCGCCGACTGCCGCCGTGACGGCATCCGCGGTGCCGGTATCGCCGGGCGTCGAGAAGCTCGCCGGCGGCTTCTATTCGATCGCCGGCGGTGCGGTCGATGCGAAGGGCAAGCTGTACTTCATCGATCGCCAGTTCCAGCGGATCCACGGCTGGTCGAAGGCGGAGGGCCTGTCGATCGTCGCGGAGGCGCCGCTTGATGCGGTAAACCTTGCGGTGGATCGCTCGGGCGACCTGCTCGTGCTGTCGTCGGCGGGTCGCGACGGCACCGTCTACAGCATCGATCCGGCCAGGCCCGCGGAGGTTAAGGTGATTCCGCCGACGCCGGTCCGTGCGCGCCGCGATGCCGCGACGGTGCTGCCCGTCAATGTCTGGGCGAACGGCGAGTTCGCCGACCGGATCGATCCGACGACCTACCAGTTCCCGACGATGACGGACTTCTTCACGACCAAGATGGGCGAGGCCAAGCCGCAGGAATATGTGTCGCCCGACGGCTCGCTGGCGCTGCCCGCGTTCCGCGTATGGAACCAGGGGCCGGACGATCATCAGGGTTGGCGCTGGTCGGACACGCTCGACGCGAACGGCTTCGTTGCCGCCAAACCCGGCGAGCGCGTCGTGCTCACCAACGCCTCCGAAGGGCGCACCTATTCGGGCCTCGTCGGCGATCAGGGCCGCGTCACCGATCTCAAGATCGTCGCGGATCGTGGTGGCGAGAGCGTCGCGCGCGACGCAGCGGGCAATCTCTACGTCGCGAACGGGCAGGTGTTCGTCTACGATCCCGCCGGCACGTTGCTGCGCCGGATCGATGTTCCCGAACGGCCGCTCCAGCTCGTGATCGGCGGCGCGGACGGGCGCACGCTCTTCATCCTTGCGCACCACGCGCTGTACGGCGTCTCACTCTGACGCCACGCGCGGGAAGCGCAGGATGAGCGTGGTACCGCGCGCGGCATCGCCGAAGCCGATCGTCGCGTTCAACCGGGCTGCGGCGGAGCGGACGATGGCGAGGCCGAGCCCGCTTCCCTCCGGGCTCGCGACGCCGCCGAGGCGGACGAACCGGTCGAACACCGTGTCGCGGCAGGCGGGCGGGATACCGGGGCCGTCGTCCGCGACGACGACCGCGGTGTCCGATGCCGACGTCACCAACTTGACCGAAACCGTGCCGCCGACCGCGTTGTAACGGATTCCGTTGTCGATCAGGTTCGACAGGATCTCGAAGATCAGCGTGCGGTGGCCCGAGACGATGTGACGCGCGTCGTCTTCGCTATCGAGCGTCAGGTCGACGCGGGCCTCGATTGCCTGGTTGATCCGGCGGGTGATGACCGCGGCTGCGACCTCGTGCAGGTCGACTGCTTCGAGGGGCGCTGAGACCCCAGCTTCCTCGGCGCGGGCAAGCGCGAGAAGCTGCGTGACCAGCCGTTCGAGCCGCGTGACCGCATCGGCGATCTCGTCGAGCGCGTCGCGGCGTTCGGCGTCGGAGCCGCGGCGGGCGAGTGCGACCTGAACCTTCAGTACCGAAAGCGGCGTGCGCATCTGGTGCGAGGCGTCGGCGGTGAAGCGGCGGACGCCGACCGTCGCGGTGTCGAGCTGTGCCAGGAGTCGGTCGAACGCGCCGGCGAGTGGGCGCAGCTCGCGGGGCAGGGGACCCGTGTCGAGCGGTGAGAAATCGGGGCGCGCCCGCTCGTCGCGCGCCTCGATCGCGCCACGGAGGCGGGCGAGCGGACGAAGGCTCCAGCCTAGCGCAGGTCGCAGCAGCAAGGCGGCGGCGCCGACGAGGACGCATTCGCCGATCAGCAGCGCGAGCATCAGCCGGCGGGTGAGCGCGCCGCGGTTGTCGAGCGTCTCGGCGATCTGGACGATGACGGGCTTGTCGATCCGGGGGAGCGAGCGGCGGACCTCGGCAATGCGGATCTGCTGGCCGCGGTAGCGCGCGAAGCGATAGCGCGGCACGTCGATCGAGAGCGTGGCGGGATCGGGCGCGGGCAGATCCGCATAGCCGGTGAGCAGGTCCGGCCCGACGGCAACACGGTAATAGACGTTGTCGCGTTCGGTGTTCTCCAGCATCCCGAACGCGGCGGACGGCAGGTCGAGCGTCACCTCGCCGCGTTCGACCTGCACCGTCTCGGCGATCGCGCCGAGCGCGCCACCGAGCACGCGGTCGTTGGTGCGGCGGACGACGTCGGCGATCAGCGTCGCGCCGACCACGCCGATCAGGACTGCCGCCGCCAGCAACGGCCCGAGCACCGCGACCAGCAGGCGCGTGCGTAGCGCGGGAGTCCGCGTCTCAGCCGGCATCGAGCATGTAGCCGACCCCGCGGACGGTGCGGATACCGGGACCGTCGGGCGCGAGCTTGGTCCTCAGCCGCGTGACGTGGACCTCGATCGCATTGTCGCCGACCGGCTCGTCGAACCCGAACACCTCGCCGATCAACAACGCGCGGGGGACGACCCGACCGGCTCGGGTGGCGAGCGCCTCCAGCACCGCGCGCTCGCGGCGACGCAGGTCGAGCGCGCGGCCGGCGATGTCCGCGTCGCCGGTCGAGCGATTGATCGTCAGCGTACCGACGCTGAGCACCGGCAGCGGATCGCCGCCCCGCCGCCGGCCGAGCGCCCGGACCCGCGCCTCCAGTTCCTCGGGTTCGAACGGTTTGCGCAGGTAATCGTCGGCGCCGAGGTCGAGCCCGCGTACCCGGTCGTCGAGCGCATCGCGTGCGGTCAGCATCAACACCGGTACCCGCTCGCCGCGCCGTCGCAAGGTTTCGAGCACCGAGAAGCCGTCGATACCGGGCAGGCCGACGTCGAGGATGACCAGCGCATAGGGTTCGCCGGCGACCACCGACAGCGCCTCCTCCCCGGTCGCGACGTGATCGACCGCGTTGCCACCCGCGCGCAGCAATGCCGCGATACTGCGCGCGAGCGCGGCGTCGTCTTCGATCAGCAGGATGCGCACAACGGCTCGTCCTGCGCCCGATCGGCGTGAAAGGTTGGTGACAGGTTCGCTTCGTACTCCACCGTTGCAGTCTATCCGAACACAGAGACGGAAGGCGAGGAGAGTGATGATGGCACGCATTTTAATGAAGATCGCGATACTGACCGGGCTGTCGGCGCTTGCCGCGACGGCCGTGGCGCAGCGCCCTGCCAATTATCCGCGCTCCTACGACCAACTGATCTCCGACGCGCGTGCCGAGCGGCAGGTGCGGATCTACGGCAATGCCGATCGTGCCGAACTGCTGCCGGTCGTCGCCGCGTTCCGGAAGCGGTATCCGGGCATCACCGTACTCTACGCAGACATCGGCTCGACCGAGATGTACCGCCGCTTCGTCACCGAGACGCGCGCGAAAAAGATGTCCGCCGATCTCGTCTGGTCGTCGGCGATGGACCTGCAGGTCAAGCTGATCAACGATGGCTTCGCACAGGGCTATGCGAGCCCCGAAAAACCCGCGCTGCCGCCTGTGTCGGTGTGGAAGAACATGGGCTTCGGCGTCACCGCGGAGCCGATCGGGATCGTCTACAACAAGCGCCTCGTGCCCGCCGCCCAAGTGCCGCGCACGCATGCTGCGCTGGAGACATGGCTGCGGAAGAATGCGCGCGCCCTGACAGGCCGGGTGACCACGTTCGATCCGGCGCGCTCGAATGTCGGCTATCTGTACCTGTCGGAGGATCTCGCGATCACGCGCGACACGCGGTCGTTGCTCGAGGCGATCGCCGCGACAAAGCCCGTGCTGTCGCGCACCAGCGAGCCGATGCTGCGCGGCGTCGCCGAGGGGCGGCAGGCGATCGCGTACAACGTGATCGGCTCTTACGCGGTGGAACGGGCGCGGACCGATCCCCGCATCGGCGTCGCGTTCCTCCAGGACTATACGATCGTCACCTCGCGGATCGCGTTCATCGCGCGCGAGGCCGCACACCCCGCGGCGGCCAAGCTGTTCCTCGATTTCCTGCTGTCGCGCGAAGGGCAGTCGCTGCTCGCGAGGCGCAGCCTGTGGCCGGTCCGCACCGACGTTTCCGCCCGCCGTCTTCCCTCGAGCCAGGCGCGACCGATCCGCGTGGGGCCACAACTTCTCGTCAACCTCGACCGCGTCAAGCGCCAGCGTTTCCTGCGCGACTGGACCGCGATTCTCGCCACCGGAGCCCAACAATGACTCTCTTCCGTACCGGGCGCGCCGCACTCGCGCTGATCGCCGCGACGCCCGCGCTGGCTCAGGCTCCGAGCGACGCCGACCTTGCCGCGCTGGTCCGCGCGCAGGCCGCCGAGATCGCCGCGTTGAAGTCGCGGCTCGACCGGCTGGAGAACAACGCCGCCGTCGCGCAGGCGTCCGCGCCCGTGCCACCCGTCCAAATCGCACCGCAAGCAGTCGCGCAGAATAACGAGCCGCGCCGCACCCTGCCGTTCGCGCCGCAATTGGCCCCTCCCGGCCCCGCCGATCGCAGCGTCGCGCAGGCGGTTGCCGCACGTGACAATCCGTCGGGCGTGACCACCGAATGGGGCGCCGGGCTGCCTGTCTTCCACTCGGCGGACGGGGTCTACACGTTCAAGCCGCGCGGCCGTATCCTGACCGACGTCAGCTCGAGCTTCGGCTCGAAGTACGACGGCCGCAACATCACCACGACGGGCATGCGCGCGCTGCGCCTCGGCCTCGAGGGCGGCGTCGGCACGCATTTCTTCTACCAGTTCGAGAGCGACTTCTCGGAGAACGAGGTCGACGTCGTCACCGCGTTCGTCGGCTGGCGCAACAAGATCAAGCCGGGCCTCGACTACGACGTCCGCGCCGGCCACCTGTTCAACGATCGCGGCTTCGAAGGCTCGACCGGCTCGGACTCGACCCCGTTCCTGGAACGCACCACGGTCTCGACCGCGATCATCCCCCAGCGCGGTTTCTACGGCGTAGGGATCATGCCGCGCATCTTCTGGAAGACCGGCCACGCCTCGGTCACCGTCACCGGCGACCGGATCGACGGCACGCAGACCGTTGGCGACAGCCGCACGGTGCTCGGCCGCGCGCACTGGAACCCGATCAAGTCCGATACCGGCGTGCTGCACATCGGCGCGTGGGGCTTCGACGAATCGCTGTCGTCGGTCGCGGGCACGCTGACACGCAACACGGTGATCGGCGGCCGCTTCAACGGGGCGCTGCGCGTGTCGACCGGACCGCTGATCGGCGGCACCGGCACGACCGGCTACGGCGTCGAACTCGGCGGCTATCGCGGGCCGTTGTGGGTGATGGGCGAAGCGGGCCGCCGCAACGCGCGGCTCGACGGCGGGCGTCCCGATTTCGTCAGCAAGGCGTGGAGCGTCTCGGGCGGCCTGTTCCTGACCGGCGACCTGCCGCCGTACAACCCGCGGCTCGGCAGCTTCGGCCAGCCCAAGGTGCTGAAGCCGACGTTCGACGGCGGGGTCGGCGCGATCGAACTCACCGCGCGCTACGAAAGCCTCGATTTCGACAATCTGCTGACCGGTGGCGACGGCTGGGCGGCGACCGTCGGCGTCAACTGGTACCTCAACTCCTTCACCCGTTTCCAGGTGAACGCGATCCAGTGGAACACCGACAACCGCGCCGGCGACTATGTCGGCAACGACAGCGGGCAGACGGTAAGCGCCCGCGTCGGCGTCACTTTCTGATGCTGGCCGTCCCAACACCACTCCGTCACCCCGGACTGGTTCCGGGGTCCACCGTTCCGCACATCAAACGCTCTCGATTGTGCGGCACCGTGGATGCCGGAACGAGCCCGGCATGACGGAGACAATAGCGCTTCCGTCGACCCGGACCGATCGATTTTCAGCGCGCGCATTCGACACCGCGCGCCTCCTATTCACGCCCTTTTCTAGGACGATGCGATGAACCTTGCCCTGCTCGGCTTCCTGATGGTCGCCACGTTCATGACGTTGATCATGACCAAGAAGATGACGCCGCTGGTCGCGCTCATCGTGATCCCGTCGATCTTCGGCGTGTTCGCCGGTGAGGCCGCGGGTCTCGGCCCGATGATGATCGACGGCATCAAGAACCTCGCGCCGACCGGCGTTATGCTGCTGTTCGCGATCCTGTTCTTCTCGACGATGACCGATACGGGCCTGTTCGATCCGCTGGTCGGACGGCTGATCAGGATGGTCCACGGCGATCCGATGCGGATCCTGATCGGCACGGTCGTGCTGTGCGCGCTCGTCAGCCTCGATGGCGACGGCTCGACCACCTACATCATCACGATCGCCGCGCTGCTGCCGCTCTACAAGCGTTTCAACATGAACCGGCTGTACCTCGTCTGCCTGTTGATGACGACGAGCGGGATCATGAACCTGACGCCGTGGGGCGGGCCGACCGCGCGTGCCGCTAGTGCGCTTAAGCTCGATCCGGCGACGCTGTTCCTGCCGCTGATCCCCGGCATGATCGCCGGCCTCGCCTTCCTGATCGGTCTCGCCGTGTATTTCGGCCGCAAGGAACGCGTCCGGATGGGCGAGGCAGGCATCACCGCGGACACCGAGTTCACCGGCATGGCCGTCTCGCAATATCCCGAGGCACGCCGCCCGAAGCTGATCTGGTTCAACGCCGCGCTCGTCATCACGCTGCTGACGTTGCTGGTGTGGGGCATCCTTCCGTTGTCGGTGCTGATGATGCTGGCATTCGCGATCGCGATGATCGTCAACTATCCCGGCGTCGCCGACCAGAAGGAGCGCATTTCCGCGCATGCCGGCAACGTGCTGGCGGTGGTGTCGCTGATCTTCGCGGCGGGCATCTTCACCGGCATTCTCGGCGGCACCGGCATGGTCGAAGCAATGAGCAAGGCGGTGGTCGGCGTGATTCCGCCCGCGCTCGGGCCGTACATGGCGCCGATCACCGCGGTGCTGAGCATGCCGTTCACCTTCTTCATCTCGAACGATGCGTTCTATTTCGGGATGCTGCCGATCCTCGCCGAGGCCGGCGCGCATTACGGCGTCGCGCCCGAGGCGATCGCCCGCGCGTCGCTGATGGGCCAGCCGGTCCATCTGCTCAGCCCGCTGGTGCCGTCGACCTATCTGCTGGTCAGCCTGGTCGGGATCGACCTCGCCGATCACCAGCGCTTCACGCTCGTGCCCGCGATCGCGGTCTGCGTCGTGATGACGATCGTCGGCATGATCGCGCTCGCCTTCCCGTTCGTCGCCTGAGGTGAGCATCCCCGCAACCCGCCGCTACCGGAGCTTCCGCATGATCCGACCGCGTACACCGTTGATGCTGCTCCCCGCGATGGGCTGCGACGGGCAGCTCTGGGCCCGCCAGATCGTCGACCTCGCCGCCGTCGCACAGGTCGAGTTCGGCGACCTGTCGCAGGACGATACGCTGGCCGAAATGGCCACGCGCGTGCTCGCCAGCGCACCACCGCGGTTCGCGGTAGCGGGCGTCAGTCTCGGCGGCTACGTCGCGATGGAGATGGTCCGCCAGGCGCCCGAGCGGATCACGCGGATCGCGTTGTTCGGCACGCGCGGATCGATGGATGTCCGTCCGCGGACCGTCGCGGGGCAGGGGATGCTTGCCACCGCGCCGCATGCCGACCCGCGCCTGTCCGCGATCGTCAGCGGCCCGGCCCAGGCGATGGCCGACCGAGTCGGCCCGGTCGTGTTCGAACGCCAGCAACGTGCGCTGCTCGCTCGGCCGGACATCAGCGAGGCGATCGCCGCGATCCACGTGCCGACGTTGGTCGCAGTCGGCGATCGCGATCGAATCTGCACCCCCGACGACGCGCTGTCGCTGAGCCTGCGGATTCCGGGTGCGCACTTCCACCTCCTGCGCGGCTGCGGGCATCTGTCCCCTCTCGAACGTCCGGGCGAGGTCACCGCGGTGCTCCGCCAGTGGTTGAAATCCGGCTGACATCGCCGCGTTGGCGGTGCATGGCGCAAGGCATGGATCCGCTGACCTTCGACCGCCCCGACGAGCGCATGCGAGCGCGGCCCGATTGCCACCAGGCGATCAGCATCCTCGACCTGTTCACCATCGGGATCGGGCCGTCGAGTTCGCATACCGTCGGGCCGATGCGTGCTGCGTGGCTGTTCGCCGATCTGGTCGCGGACGAGCAGCCGGTGGCGGTGCGCGTCGATCTCTTTGGTTCGCTGGCGCTGACCGGGCGCGGGCATGCGACGGACAGCGCGGTGATGCTCGGCCTGAGTGGCGCGCAGCCGGAGACGATCGATCCCGACCTGATCCCGGTGCGGCTGGCGGCGATCCGGTCGAGCGGGCGCATGATGCTCGCCGAACGGGTGGAGATCGGGTTCGAGGAAAGCCAGCACCTTCTGTTTCATTCGAAGACCTTTCTGCCGGGGCATCCCAATGCGGTGACCTTCACCGCCTCGTTCGGTGACGGGCGCAGCGTCGAGCGGACCTATTTCTCGATCGGCGGCGGGGCGATCGTCGAGGCGGGCTCGGGGCCGGTGAAGGCGAACATCCTGTTGCCGCGGCCGTTCTCGTCGGGGGCGGAACTGCTCGCGACCGGCGATGCGACGGGGATGACGATCGCCGACATCGTCCGCGAGAACGAGATCGCCTGGCGGCCGGAGAGCGAGACCGACGCATTCCTCGACGCGGTCCGCGGTGCGATGTTCGCGTCGATCGATCGCGGGTGTCGGCAGGGTGGCATCCTGCCGGGCGGGCTGAAGGTGCCGCGTCGGGCCAAGGCGCTGTTCGAGGGATTGCAAGCGCGCGATACTGCGGCGGATCCTTCCGCGGTGTTCGAATGGGTGAGCCTGTATGCGCTTGCGGTGAACGAGGAGAACGCCGCGGGGGGCCGAGTCGTGACCGCGCCGACCAATGGCGCGGCGGGCGTGTTGCCCGCAGTGCTGCGCTTCTACGAGACCTTCACCAAGGATCCGACGGCGAAAGGCGCGCACGACTTCCTGCTGACCGCGGCGGCGATCGGGTTCCTCTACAAGAAGCGCGCGTCTATCTCTGCGGCGGAGATGGGGTGCCAGGGCGAGGTCGGCGTCGCGTGCTCGATGGCGGCGGGGGCGCTGGTCGCGGCGCTCGGCGGGACCAACGAACAGATCGAGAATGCCGCCGAGATCGGCATGGAGCACAACCTCGGGCTGACCTGCGATCCGATCGGCGGGCTGGTCCAGATTCCGTGCATCGAGCGCAACACGATGGGGGCGATCAAGGCGATCAACGCCGCGTATCTGGCGCTGCGCGGCGACGGTCGCCATATCGTCAGCCTCGATGCGGTGATCGAGACGATGCGCCAGACCGGTGAGGACATGCGCTCGCAATATAAGGAGACGTCGCTTGGTGGCCTGGCCGTCAACGTCGTCGAATGCTGAAGGATTTTCCATGACTGCCCCGACGAACCCGCTTCTCGATACGCTGTCGCTGCCCCGTTTCGCCGAACTGTCGCCCGACCAGATCGCGCCCGCGCTCGACGAAGCGATCGCGCGGCATGAGGCGATGGTCGAGGCGCTGACGACCGCGCGGCCGACCGATTTCGCGGGCGCGTGGTTGCCGTACGAGCGCGCGAATACCGAGATCGGCGCGATCTGGTCGGCGGTGTCGCATCTGCACGGTGTCGCCGACACGCCCGAACTGCGCGTGGCCTATTCCGAGGGGCAGAAGCGGCTCGTCGAGAACGACATGAAGGTCGGCCAGAACCGCGATCTGTACGAGGTGTTCGTCGCGCTGAGCGTGTCGCCCGAGTTTGCCGACTTGGCCGTCGAGGACCGGGTCGCGGTGGAGCAGGCGATCCGCGATTTTACGCTGTCGGGCGTGGCACTGGAGCCGGAGGCGCGCGATCGGTTCAGCGAGATTTCGGTCGAGCTGTCGGGGTTGTCGAACGAGTTCGGCAGCGCGGTGCTCGATGCGACCGATGCGTGGTCGGAACTGGTGACGGACGAGGCGGATCTCGCGGGGATCTCGGATGCGGACAAGGCGATGTTCGCGGATGCCGCCAAGGCGAAGGGGCAGGCGGGCTGGCTGGTCACGCTGCAACAGCCGAGCGTCAACGCGGTGCTGACCTTCGCCGAGAACCGCGAGTTGCGTGCGCGCATGTACCGCGCGTTCGCGACGCGGGCTTCGGACCAGGGGCCGAATGCGGGCGAGTTCGACAACGGCGCGCGGATCGCGCGTATCCTCGAGCTGCGGCACGAGGGCGCCAAGCTGCTCGGTTTTACCGATCCGGTCGCGTGGTCGCTGGAGACCAAGATGGCCCCGAACGGCGCCGAGGTCATCGCGTTCCTGCGCGATCTGGCGCGGCGCGCGAAGCCGGCGGCGGAGCGCGACCTTGCCGAACTGAGGACGTTTGCCACCGAGCAACTCGGGATCGCCGATTTCGAGCCGTGGGATGCGGGCTTCGTGTCGAACCGGTTGCGGCAGGATCGCTATGCGGTCGATGCGCAGGTGGTGAAGGCGTATTTCCCGGTCGAGCGCGTGATGGAGGGCTGGCAGACGCTGATGCAGCGCTTGTTCGGTATCAAGCTCGTCGAGCGCGACGATGTCTCGCTGTATCATGACGATGCGCGGTTCTTCGACGTGGTGGACGAGAGCGGGACGGTGTTCGCGGGGCTGTATCTCGACCTCCACGCGCGTACCGGCAAGCGCGGTGGCGCGTGGATGGCGCAGGCGCGACCGCGGCTGCACGACGGCAACACCGTCACGGTGCCGGTCGCGTATCTCGTCTGCAACTTCGCGCCGGATGGTGGCGAGACGCCGTCGCTGCTGAGCCACAACGACGTGACGACGCTGCTGCACGAGACCGGCCACTGCATCCACCTGCTCTTCACCAAGGTGAACCGGCCGAGCATCGCAGGGACCAACGGGTTCGAGTGGGACGCGATCGAGCTGCCGAGCCAGCTGATGGAGGATTTCGCCTGGGACAAGGACGTGCTGACCGGCATGTCCGGCCACTACAAGACCGGCGAGACGCTGCCCGCCGACCTGTTCGAGCGGATGGTGAAGGCACGGCATTTCCAGGCGGGGATGTTCATCTTGCGCCAGGTCGAGTTCGCGCTGTTCGACCTGCTGCTGCATCTGGGCACGATGGGCAGCGATCCGATCGAGGTGATCGAGGCGGTGCGCGACGAGGTGGCGGTGATCCGTCCGCCAGCATGGCACCGCTTCCCGCACGCGTTCAGCCATATTTTCGCAGGCGGCTACGCGTCGGGCTATTACAGCTATCTCTATGCCGAATTGCTGGCCGCCGATGGCTTCGAGGCGTTCGCCGAGGCGGGGCTGGTCGATCGCAAGACCGGCGACCGGTTCCGCGAGGAAGTGCTCGCGCGCGGTGCGACACGGCCGGCGGCGGACAGCTTCCGTGCATTCCGTGGGCGTGACCCAGAGCCGACCGCGATGCTGGTCCGTCACGGGCTGCAAGGGTGACGAAGCGCGTCGACCGGCGCTGGTTGTCGGAGGCGGTGCGGCGGATCGAGGCGGACTATAACCGGTCCGCCGACACGCATCTGATCCGCGTCGACCTGCCGCGGTACCCCGGCATCGTTCTGTACCTGAAGGACGAGAGTTCGCACCCGACCGGCAGCCTCAAGCACCGGCTCGCGCGGTCGCTGTTCCTGTATGCGCTGTGCAACGAATGGATCGGTCCCGAGACGACGGTGATCGAATCCTCGTCGGGATCGACCGCGGTGTCGGAGGCGTATTTCGCCAAAATGCTGGGGCTGCGGTTCATCGCGGTGGTGCCCGCGACGACCGCCAAGCCCAAGCTCGACGCGATCCGCTTTCACGGCGGCGAGATCCACATGGTCGACGATCCGCGTACCGTCTACGCCGTCTCGCACCGGCTCGCTGCGGAGACGGGCGGGCATTATCTCGACCAGTTCACCTATGCCGAGCGGGCGACCGACTGGCGCGGCAACAACAACATCGCCGAGAGCATCTTCGCGCAGATGGCCGAGGAGGAGCATCCGTGCCCGTCCTGGATCGTCTGCGGTGCGGGGACGGGGGGCACCTCGGCGACGATCGGGCGCTTCATCCGCTATTGCCGGCACGACACGAAACTGTGCGTCGCGGACCCGGTGCACTCGGTGTTTCACCGCCATTTCGAGGACCGCTCGGTGGTCGCGTTGCCGGAAGGATGCGCGTCGCGGATCGAGGGGATCGGGCGACCGCGGGTCGAGCCGAGCTTCGTGCCGAGCGTCATCGACAGGATGATCGCGGTCGAGGATGCCGACAGCATCGGCGCGATGCGTGCGTTGTCCGACCGGCTCGGGCGGCGCGTCGGCGGCTCGACCGGAACCAACCTCTGGGCCTGCGCGCAGATCGTCGAGGAGATGGCGGCGGCGGGCGAGACGGGGAGCATCGTCACGCTGTTGTGCGATGGCGGCGACCGCTATGGCTGCACCTATTACGACGATTCATGGCTCGACGATCGCGAGGTCGCGTGGACCGGGGCGGCGGCGCGGATGGCGCAATTTCTGGGCTGAGCAACCGATGACCACATGGCAGTTCTGGATCGACCGCGGCGGCACGTTCACCGATGTCGTCGCGCGGCAACCGGACGGGCGGATCGTCACCGCCAAGCTGCTGTCGGAGGATCCCGAGCGCTATGATGATGCGGCGGTCGAGGCGATCCGGCGGCTGACGGATGGCGCGGATGTGCCGCTGGAGCTGCGGATCGGCACGACGGTCGCGACCAACGCGCTGCTCGAGCGCAAGGGCGAGCCGACCTGCCTCGCGATCACGCGTGGGTTCGGCGATGCGCTGCTGATCGGCCACCAGGAGCGGTCCGACATTTTCGCGCGCGACGTGAACCGTCCGCCGCCTTTGTTCGCGCAGGTGGTGGAGATCGACGAGCGGGTCGGGGCGGAGGGCGATGTGCTCCGGCCGCTCGACGTCGATGCGGCGCGCGCGGGCTTGCAGGCGGCATTCGATAGCGGACTGCGTGCCGTCGCGATCGTTCTCATGCATGGCTATCGCTTCACCGCGCACGAGGAGGCCCTGGCGGCAATCGCAACCGAGATCGGCTTCACGCAGATTTCGGTCAGCCACCGCGTCGCGCCGTTGATCAAGCTGATCGGGCGCGGGGATACGACGGTCGTCGATGCGTATTTGTCGCCGGTCGTCGATCGCTATGTCGCAGGCTTGAGCGACGCGCTGGGGCAGGGCGCGCTGTTCATGCAGTCGTCGGGTGGACTGGTCGATGGCGCAGGCTTTCGCGGTAAGGACGCGATCCTGTCGGGGCCGGCGGGCGGGATCGTCGGCATGGCCGCGACCGCGCGCGAGGCCGGGTTCGAACAGCTCATCGGCTTCGACATGGGCGGTACCTCGACCGACGTGTCGCACTACGCCGGCACGTACGAACGCGACACCGAGACGCTGATCGCCGGCGCCCGCATCCGCGCACCGATGCTGCGGATCCACACGGTGGCGGCGGGCGGCGGCTCGATCTGTCGGTTCGATGGCGAGCGGCTGATCGTCGGCCCCGAGAGCGCAGGCGCGGTGCCGGGGCCTGCGTGCTACCGCCGCGGTGGGCCGCTCACCGTCACCGATTGCAACGTGATGCTCGGCAAGGTTCGCCCCGAATTCTTCCCGGCGTTGTTCGGGCCGGCAGGCGACCAGCCGCTCGATGCCGAGGCGGTGGCTGCCCGGTTCGCGGAACTGCCGCTCGATCCGCAGGTCGCCGCCGAAGGGTTCATCGCGGTTGCGGTGGCGAACATGGCGAATGCGATCCGGACGATCTCGGTCGCGCGCGGGCATGACGTGACGCGCTACACCCTCGCCTGTTTCGGTGGGGCCGGGGGGCAGCATGCGTGCCTCGTCGCCGACGCGCTGGCGATGGACCGGGTGATGATCCACCCGCTCGCCGGCGTGCTGTCGGCGTACGGCATGGGGCTGGCCGATCGCCGGGTCCTTCGCGAGGCTACGTCGGGTGCGTCGTTTGTGGAGTATGCCACGATCACGCAGGCGTTGGACGCGTTGGCTGAGGCGGCACGCGATGCGCTGGTAGCGCAGGGTGTCACGGCGGACGACGTTCGGATCGAACGCCGCGTGCATCTGCGCCGAGGCCAGACCGACCACACGATCGAACTCGATCTCGACGACCCGGCAGCGATGATCGCTGCGTTCGACGCCGCCCACATCGCGCAGTTCGGGTTCGCCAGCGAAGCACCGCTGATTGCCGACCGGATCGTCGCGGAGGCGGTTGCCGAGAGTCCGCCGATCGACGCCGCGCTCGTCGCGTTCCCCGAAGAGCCGGCCGCGCCGCTGTCGGTCGCGCCCGTCTACATGGCCGGCGCATGGCACGACACGCCCGTCCTGGCGCGCGAAGGCCTCCCCGCCGGCCACGCCATCGACGGCCCCGCACTGATCCTCGACAGCGTCTCCACCACCATCGTCGAGCCCGGCTGGCGCGCGCGCGTCGATCCGATCGGCAATTTGATCCTCGACCGCATCGCACCCCGCGTCGGCGCGAGCATCGGCACCGAGTCCGATCCTGTGCGGCTAGCGATCTTCGCCGGCTTGTTCATGAGCATTGCCGAGGAGATGGGCGCCGCACTTCAGCGCTCCGCCGCGTCGGTCAACATCCGCGAACGCCTCGACTTCAGTTGCGCGCTGTTCGACGCGCACGGCAACCTTGTCGCGAACGCGCCACACATCCCCGTGCACCTCGGCTCGATGGGCGAGAGCATCCGCACGATCATCGACGCGCGCGGCGGCGGCGCAGACGGCCGCGGTATCCGCCGCGGCGACGCCTACGCGCTCAACGCCCCCTATCGCGGCGGCACGCACCTCCCCGACATCACCGTCATCATGCCGGTCTTCGCAGACGACAATGACGCGCCGGCGTTCTTCGTAGCCGCCCGCGGGCACCACGCAGACGTCGGCGGTATCACGCCCGGATCAATGCCGCCCGAAAGCCGCTCGGTCGAGGAAGAGGGCGTGCTGCTCGACGACGTACTGGTGGTCGATGAAGGGCGCTTCCGCGAAGCCGAACTGCGCGCGGTGTTCACGTCCGGTCCCTATCCCGCGCGCAATATCGACCAGAACATAGCCGATCTCGCCGCGCAGTTGGCGGCCTGCACGCGCGGCGCAACCGGCCTCACGGGATTGGCCGACGAGTACGGCACCGACGTCGTCGCGGCCTACATGGAGCACGTCCAGGCCAACGCCGACGCCGCCGTCCGCCGCCTGATTGCGACGCTCAACGAGGGCGCGTTCGCCTATGAAATGGACGATGGCGCAGTGGTCCGCGTGGCGGTCCGCGTCGACCGCGAGGCCGCGACGATGGAGGTCGACTTCGCCGGTACCAGCGACCAGCGGCCGACCAACTTCAACGCCCCCGTCTCGATCGTCCGCGCGGCGGTCCTCTATGTCGTCCGCGCGCTGATCGACGAGGCGGTACCGCTCAACGACGGCTGCCTGCGCGGCGTGACGATCCGCGTGTCCGAGGGCTCGATGCTCAACCCGCGCTATCCGGCCGCGGTCGTCGCCGGCAACGTCGAGACGAGCCAGGTCGTCACCGACGCGCTGTTCGGCGCGCTCGGTGCGATGGCCGCCAGCCAGGGGACGATGAACAACTTCACCTTCGGCAACGACACGCACCAATATTACGAGACGATCGCCGGCGGTGCAGGCGCAGGCCCCGGCTTCGACGGCGCGTCGGTGATCCAGACGCACATGACCAACAGCCGTCTCACCGACCCGGAAATCTTCGAGACGCGCTTCCCGGTGTTGCTCGAGGAATTCTCGATCCGCCGCGGTTCGGGTGGGGCAGGCGCACATCACGGCGGCGACGGGGCGACGCGACGAGTCCGGTTCCTAGAGGACATGACCGCCTGCATCCTCGCCAATCGCCGCCGCGTGGCCCCGTTCGGCATGGCGGGGGGCGAACCGGGCGGGCTGGGCACGGCGACAGTCGAGCGCGCGGACGGCAGTGTCGAGCGGCTCGGCTCGACTGCCAGGGTCGACATGCGGCCGGGCGATGTGTTCGTGATCGAAACACCCGGTGGCGGTGGTTTCGGACCCATTTGATCCGCCGCACGATACGACGACCGGTTGCGGCAACGGGACGGACGCGTCACACACGGTCCGCACCAGATCATCGTGAAAGAGAGCCCATGACCGCATTCCGTTCCCGCGCCCTGTTCGTCCGATTGCTCGCGGGATCGGTTCTCGCGATTGCCGCTCCAGCAACTGCGCAGACGACCAACAACGCGCCCGGTGCCGCGGCAGCGAAGACCGCGGCCCCCAAGGCGCGGCCTTGGATGAACACCAAGCTCAGTGCAGACGCACGCGTCGACCTGCTCCTCAAGGAGATGACGCTCGACGAGAAGCTGCAGCTCACCTTCGGCTATTTCGCGACCAACGCCGACTGGCTGAAGACGCCGGTCAAGAACTGGGTCTATCCGAAGGACGGTCTGCCCGCATCCGCCGGGATCGTGCCCGGTATCCCGCGGCTCGGCATCCCTAACCAGTGGGAGACCGATGCCGGCGTCGGCGTCGCCAGCCAGCGCGGGCCGACGCCGCGCCTCCGCACCTCGCTGCCGTCGGGGATCGCGACCGCGGCGACCTGGAACCCCGAGCTGGCTCAGGCCGGCGGCGCGATGATCGGCCGGGAGGCGTTCCTGTCGGGCTTCAACGTGCAGCTCGCAGGCGGGATGAACCTGACGCGCGAACCGCGCAACGGCCGCAACTTCGAATATGGCGGCGAGGATCCGTTGCTGGCGGGCATCATTACCGGCCACGAAATCAGAGGTATTCAGTCGCAGCACGTCGTTTCGACGATGAAGCATTACGCCTTCAACGGCCAGGAGACGAACCGCAACAACATCGATCACAAGATCGGCGAACAGGCGGCACGCCAGTCCGACCTGCTCGCGTTCGAGATCGCCAACGAGGTCGGCCAGCCCGGCTCGGTGATGTGCTCTTACAACCGCGTGAACGGCCATTATGCGTGCGAGAACGACTGGCTCTTGAACAAGGTGCTCAAGCGCGATTGGGGCTTCAAGGGCTATGTCATGTCCGATTGGGGCGCGACGCATTCGACCAGCGAGGCGGCCAATGCCGGGCTCGACCAGCAGTCGGGCTGGGCGTTCGATCGCTCGGCGTATTTCGCCGATGCTCTGCGTGAGGCGGTCAACAACGGCCATGTCAGCGAAGCGCGCGCGACCGACATGGCGCGGCGCGTGCTGTGGGGGATGGTGTCGGTCGGCGCGTTCGACACGGTGGTGAACGGTGACCAGGCGACGAAGATCGACTACGCCGCGCATGCCGCGGTGACGCGCGCGGATGCGGAAGAAGGCATCGTCCTCCTGAAGAACACCGCGGGTCTGCTGCCGATCGCCAAGTCGGCCAAGTCGATCCTGCTGATCGGCGCGCATGCCGATGTCGGCGTGCTGTCGGGTGGCGGTTCGAGCCAGGTCTATTCGCACAACGCGCCGACCAACGGCCTGATCGTACCCGACGAGTTCCCGAGCGGCTTCCCCGGTCCCAAGACCTATCACGCGTCGTCACCGATGAAGGCGTTGCAGGCGCGGACCGGCGCGACCGTGACGTATCTCGACGGCAAGGACGTCAAGGCGGCTGCCGTGGCGGCGCGGAAAGCGGACGTCGTCGTCGTGTTCGGCGAGCAGTGGACGGGCGAGTCGTTCGACGTCCCCGACCTGAACCTGCCGGCTGGCCAGAACGCGCTGATCGACGCGGTCACGCGCGCGAACGCGAAGACGGTCGTCGTGCTCGAAACCGGTGGTCCGGTGGTGATGCCGTGGCTCGGCAAGGTCGGCGCGGTGCTGGAGGCGTGGTATCCCGGCACGGCGGGCGGCGAAGCGATTGCGCGCGTGCTGACCGGCGAGATCAACCCGTCGGGGCGTCTGCCCGCGACCTTCCCCGCGTCGCTCGCGCAGCTGCCGCGGCCGAAGCTCGAGGGTGACCCGAAGCTCGACCGCGATTCGCATCCGATGGGCAATTACGACATCGAGGGCGCTGCGGTCGGTTATAAGTGGTTCGACAAGACCGGCGCCAAGCCGCTGTTCCCGTTCGGCTATGGCCTGTCCTACACGAACTTCGCGATGACCGGCCTGACCGCGGCGCCTGCCGGCAAGGGCATCAAGGCGGACTTCACCGTCCAGAACACCGGCGCGGTACAGGGCAAGGCGGTCGCGCAGGTCTATGTGTCGGGCGCCGGCTGGGAAGCACCCAAGCGGCTCGGCGCGTTCCGCAAGCTCGATCTCGCCCCTGGTAAGAGCCAGACGGTGTCGGTGACGATCGACCCGCGCCTGCTCGCGACGTTCGACGTCGCCAGCGGCGGCTGGAAGATCGCGGGCGGCGACTACAAGGTGATGTTGGCGACGTCGGCTGCTGATATCGTCCAGACGGCGACAGTCCGCGTGGCCGCGCAGACGCTCGACGCCCGGGGACGTTGAGCGGGCTCGGCGGTTATCCTGTTCGAGTTAGGGGTAGGGCGCCAGACCATCTCTTCTCCTCCGTCATGCCGGGCTTGTTCCGGCATCCACGGTCCCGCACGATCGAGACATTTTGGTTCGCGGAACGGTGGACCCCGGAACCAGTCCGGGGTGACGGAGCCTGTATTGTAACACGCGCCCAAAGCTGAACCCCGAAACGGCGTGGGCATCGCTCTAGTCCGGATCAGCGCAGCCGGCGCGGGTCGACCACAACGTATTTGATGTGCTTGCGATCATAGGTGTAGGTGATCCGGACCAGCCCGTCGCGCGTCTGGATCACCGCGGGATAGGCATAGCCGTCGGGTAGCGGCTTGTTCTCCAGCGTCAGCACCGGATGCCAGCGCACGCCATCGTCCGACATCGCGAGATTGAGCGGCCAGCGCGGTCCGTCGCCCGGACGGTCGGGCCAATGACCGCTGTGATTATACACGATCAACTGTCGCCCATCGCGCAGCGTCACCGCATCGGTACCCGCGTTCGGGTTGGGAAGGTCGATCGCGGCGAGCGGCGACCAGGTCCGGCCGATATCCTTCGACCAGCTCATCGCCAACGCACCCTGGCGCGTGCGGGCGACGAGTTCGAGCCGCCCGTCGGGATAGGACAGCACGCTGGGCTGGATCGCCTCGATGTGCATCGGCGAGGTAATCGGCGGCTCGACCGTCCAATGCGCGCCGCCATCGGTGCTGCGTTCCATGCGGAGCGACCAGCGATTGGCCTCCGCGGTCCCCTCCTCGCGGCTCGACGGCGCAAGCCAGCTGCCATCGCGCAGCACGACGGGCTTATTCTTGATCGGACCGAGTACCCCATCGGGCAGGCGCTCCGCCTTGCCCCAGCTTCGGCCGTCGTCGGTCGAGCGGAGCATCATGCCCCACCAGTCACGTGGGTTCGGCCCGACCTTGTAGAACAGGCGGAGGTCGCCGGGAGTTGGCTGGAACAAGACCGGGTTCCAGGTGGGAAAGCGACGACCATCCGCGCCGATACCGCTCGCCACCGGCTCGGGCGCGGTCCAACCGTCGCCCACGCCGCCGCCGTTGCGCGCCGTCCAGATGCGGACATCGGCATTGCCTTCGCCCGATCCGGCGAACCAGGCCGCCATCAGGCTGCCGTCGGCGAGTTGCACGATCGTCGACGCGTGCGCCTGCGGGTAGGGGGCATGCGCATCGATCAGTTCGGCCTTGAGGATCGGATCCGATGCGGCTGATCGCGCGGCGTTGTCGGGAGCGCCACCCCCCGACAGCAGCGCTGCCAGCCCGATGATCGCCGCCTTCACGGGGACTTACGCCCGCCCGCGGATCGCCGCGATCCGCTCGTCGACGCGCCGTTCGAGGATGGTCAGCGGCATCGCGCCTTCGAGCAGAATGTCGTGGAACTGCTTCAGGTCGAACCGGCTGCCGAGCGCCGCCTTCCCCTTCATCCGTGCGCGCGTCCAGGCCATGTGGCCGACCTTGTAGCTGCACGCCTGACCCGCCTGCGTACAATAACGCTCGACCTCGCGCAGCGTCCGCGGTCGCGCGAAGCCGGTGGTCGCGACCATGTAATCGGTCGCCTTCTCGCGGCTCCACTGCTTGGCGTGGATGCCGGTATCGACCACCAGCCGCGTCGCGCGGAATAGGAACGACTGGAGATAGCCCGCACGCTCCAGCGGAGTCGCATAGGCGCCGAGTTCGTCCGCCAACTGCTCGGCATACAGCGCCCAGCCTTCCGAATAGGCCGAGAAGAAGCCGATCTTGCGCAGCGTCGGAATGTCCTTAGATTCCTGCGCGAGGCTGATCTGGAGGTGATGCCCCGGCACGCCCTCATGATAGGTAAGCGACGGGAGCGTGTATTTCGGCCAGTCGCCGACGTCCTTCAGGTTGACGAAGTAGATCGCCGGGCGGCTGCCATCGAGCGAGGCGCGGTTGTAATAGCCGTTCGCCGCGCCGTCCTGGATCTCGACCGGGACCGCACGGATTTCCAATGGCTGCGTCGGCACCCGCGAGAACGCCTTGGGCAGCTTGGTGTACATCGCCTTGATGCCCTCGTTCAGCCCAGCGATCAGCTCGGTGCGCCCCTCAGCCGTGTTGGCATAGAGCTGATCGGGCATGACGTTCAGCTTGGCGAGCCGCTCGCCGACGGTGCCGGTGGCATAGCCCTGCGACTTGAGGATCGTGTCGAGTTGCGCGGTGATCTCGGCGACCTGCGCCAGGCCGATGCGGTGGACCTCGTCGGGGCTCATCGTCGTGGTGGTCGCCTGGTTGAGCGCCATCGCATAGATCGCGTCGCCGTTCGGCACGCGCCAGATCCCGTCGCCGGGCTTGGTAGTCGGCTTCAGTCGCTCGATCAGCGCGATCTGGCGGTCGAGCGCGGGATAGACCTTCTCGTCGACGATCTTCGCGGCGCGTGTCTGCCAGTCGCCAGCAAGGCCCTTGGCGGCGGCACGCTTGACGAGCGACTGGACGATGCTCGACGTCGCCGCCGGCTGACTGCGCAGTTTCCGCATCTGGCCAAGCGTCAGGTCGAGCGACCAGCCGGGCGTGAGCAGGCCACGCGCCGCCTCGGCCTGCTGCATCGCACTTTCCTGATCGAGCACGGTGCCGAACTGGTCGAGCCGCGCCAGATACGCCTCGGCATCGGGTGTCGCCGCGATGGTGTGCGCGGTGTTGAGGAAGTCGGGCACCTGGAAATAGGCGCCGCCCTGCTGGAAGATCCGGTAGGGGCGGATCGGGCTGTCCATGCCGAATTTTTCGGGCGCGGCGATCTGCGTTTCGAGCGAATAGCGGACGACTTCTAGATTTAGCTTGGCGGCCGGCGACAGCCCTGCTCCGTCATAGCGCGCAAGGCTCGCAATCGCGGCCTTGGTCTCGGCGACATCGCTCGCACGCTTCTCGGGGGTCCGCGGCGAAAGCTGGCTCTTCAGCGCGGCCAGCGGCCCCTTGTCGAGGCCAAGCGAGGTCGCGAGCTCGGGCGATCGCGCGACGCTCTGCTGGAAGATCCGTTCGAAATCGGCGTTCAGCGCGGTGTCGCCGGTGGGTTTCGAGAAAGCAGCTGAGGGAAGCAATGTGGTCGCGAGTGCTGCGACACCGCCCGATGCGAGAAACTGACGACGATCCATGACGAACTCTCCCGTGATATGCTGCCTATCCTAGGCGAACATGACACGGCTTTGCCAGTTGGGCGTCGTCCGAATCTCGTCGCGATCGGGGGAACCACATCTGACGCTGGAGGTTCAAACAGGGAGACCGGCGGTGTGGTTGAGCCACCCCCAACGACCCCGTCGGTCGCCCGTGTGCGTATCGAGACCAGCCGTGCGAGATAGATCATCCAAGCCGTTCAACGATGGGCGCTTGCACGCGGTTGGCGAAACCTTGCGCAGTTCGTGGCAGACGCCGACGGATACGATGATCACCGACGACCTGCCGACGTTGCTGACCCTGCTGTCCAAGGTGCCGAGCCGCTGCAAACGCCCGTGACGGATCCGTAACGAAAGCGGGTGCGGGCCGTCTTTGGTGCCCGTACCCGCCTTCGGTTACGCCTTGGCCTTCATCGCCTCGATCAGTTTCTTGACCTCCTGGCTGCGGCCGCGCGGCATGATCAGCACGTCGTTGCCGCTCGCGACCACGATCAGATCCTCGACGCCGACCAGCGACACGCGGATGCCGTCGCTGCGGACGAAGCAGTTCTGCGTGTCGATCGCCAGCACATCGCCGTCCTTGTCGCTGCGATGCGCGTTGCCGCTCGCGTCGCGATCGCTGATCGCATGCAGCGCGTCCCAGCTGCCGACGTCGTTCCAGCCCATCGCGACCGGCACCACCGCGACGCGGTCGGCCTTTTCCATGACCGCATAGTCGATCGAATCGTCCGGCGACGCGGCGAAGGCGGCCGCATCGGGATAGACTCGCGTGCCCTCGATCCGGGCCTTGTCCATCGCCTCGCGCGTCGCGACCAGGATGCCGGGATGGAACTGCGCGAGCGCCTCGAGATAGGCATCGGCGAGGAACAGGAAGATCCCGCCGTTCCAGGCATGATCGCCGCTCGCCAGCATCGACTGCGCCTTGTCGAGCGGAGGCTTTTCGACGAACCGCGCGACGCGATTGATGCCGGGCTGGAGCTCGTCGCCGATCTGGATCCAGCCATAGCCGGTCTCGGGCGCATCGGGCGCGATCCCGAAGGTCACCAGCCAGCCTTGCGCCACCAGCGGCATCGCCGCCTCAATCGCGGCATGGAACGCGGCGACGTCGCCGATCACATGGTCGGACGGCATCACCAGCAGCGCGTCGCCACCGCCGCCCGCCGAGGCGGCCTTCGCCGCCAGCGCGGCCAGCGCGATCGCAGGGGCTGTGTTGCGGCCGGCGGGTTCGAGGATCAGCGCCTGTGGTGCGGCGCCGGCCTCGGCAAGCTGCTGCTCGACCAGCTCTGCATGCCGCGCATTGGCGACCACGATCGGCGCGGCGTAGCGATCACCCAGCGCGCGGCCGGCAGTCAGCTGCAGCATCGTCTCGTCCGCGGTCAGCGCCAGCATCTGCTTGGGCATTTCGGGGCGCGACATCGGCCAGAGGCGGGTCCCCGAACCACCCGACAGAATAACGGGGACGATCTTACGTACGGTCATGAATCCTCCAGATTGCGCCGAGCTATAACGGCGAGTCCGTGCCTGCCAATCGTCTAATCGGTCGATTCGCTGCACGGTCTTCAGGGTTTTTTGGTATTTGACCGCGTAGCACTGGCCAGGTGTCGGTAGCATTTACAGATGATGTGTCGGGATAGCGTGCGATGATACGGCTCTTCAAACACTATGTGCCGCATGCCGTGCTGCTGCTCGGACTGGTCGATCTTGCCCTGCTGATCGCCTCCGCGGAGATCGGCTGGGTCGTTCGCGCGCATCAGATCGGCATGGCGGTCGCGCCGATCCATACGCGGATCGCGCAGTTGCTGACGTTCGCGATCGCGCTCCAGGTGTCGCTGGTCGCGGTCGGCGCGTACGGCGTGGCGTCGTTCCTGTCACTGCGGTTCGCGGCTGCCCGGCTTGCGGTGGCGCTGGCGCTCGGCGTGATCGCGCTGTCGTTCATCTTCTTCCTCGTGCCTGCGCTGAGCTTCTGGCGGTCGAATCTGCTCTATTCGACGATCATCGCGACGGTGCTGCTCGTCACGGTCCGCGCGCTGCTCGGCAAGACGCTGGGCGGCGATACCTTCAAGCGTCGGATCGTCGTGCTCGGTGCCGGTGCCCGCGCCGCGCGGATCCTCCAGCTGTCCGAACAGCCCGGCATCAACTTCATCGTCGCCGATTTCGTCGCGATGGGCGAGCCCAATCAGGTGATCGGCGACGCCAGGCCGCGCGCGGAAATTCCCAATCTGTCGGCGCATATCGTCGATCGCAACGCGAGCGAGGTCGTGCTCGCGCTCGACGAGCGCCGCAACGCGCTGCCGATGAAGGATCTGCTGCGGGTCCGCACCACCGGCGTCCAGGTCAGCGAGATCTCGACCTTTCTCGAACGCGAGACGGGGCGGATCGACCTCAAGAGCGTCAATCCGTCCTGGCTGATCTTCTCCGATGGGTTCGCCTCGAGCCGGATGCTGTCGAGCGTCTTCAAGCGCGCCTTCGACATTTTCGCTAGCGGGCTGTTGCTCGTCCTGACGCTGCCCGTGATCCTGCTGACCGCAGTGGCGATCAAGCTCGAATCGAAAGGCCCGGCGTTCTACCGCCAGCGCCGTGTCGGGCTGTACAATGAGGGGTTCGACATTCTGAAGCTGCGGTCGATGCGCCAGGATGCCGAGGTCGCGGGCACCGCGGTCTGGGCGGCGGAGGACGATCCCCGCATCACCCGGATCGGCCGGTTCATCCGGAAAGTCCGGATCGACGAACTGCCGCAGACCTGGACCGTGCTCAAGGGCGAGATGAGCTTCGTCGGCCCGCGTCCCGAACGTCCGCAGTTCGTCGAACAGCTCGAGGAACATCTGCCGTTCTACGCCGAGCGCCACATGGTGAAGCCCGGCATCACCGGCTGGGCGCAGATCAATTACCCGTACGGTGCGTCGATCGAGGATGCCCGACACAAGCTCGAATACGACCTGTATTACGCGAAGAATTATTCGCCGTTTCTCGACATGCTGATCCTGTTGCAGACCTTGCGCGTGGTGCTGTGGCCGACCGGCGCGCGATGAGCGCCCCGATGAGCAAATCGTGAGCGGCGCGCTGATCCTGTGGACGCACGCGCTGACCGCGCTGCTGTTCGGTACGCTGGGCCTTGCGCAACTGCGCGGCGGGCAGGGGGCGAACTGGGGGCTTGGGCGCTGGGCGCATCGTGCGTTCGTCGCCGCGTTGTTCGCGACCAGCCTGTGGGCGTTGGCGGTGGCGGGGATCGATGCGCGCGACGTCGCGACGCGGATCGCCGAAAGCGTCCGCAACATCGCCTGGCTGCTGTTCATGATGGCGCTTGTGCGGCACGATCGCGTCGGCAGCGTCTCGCTCGGCGCGGTGTACGGCGTGGTGATGATCATTGCCGGTGCCAGCGCGGTGCTCGCGGTGGTGCAACTCGCGCCGGTCGAAGTCGACGCATTGGTCGCGCTGGAGTCCGCGCGGCTCGTGTTCCGGATGATGGCGGCGGTCAGCGCGCTCGTGCTGCTGCATCATCTGTATCAGGCGGCGCCGGCCTCACGCGGCGGCGTCCGCCTCGTGGTCCTGGCGCTGGCGGCGATGTGGAGCGTCGATCTGCTGCTGTTCGCTGCGCGCTACGTGCAGGGAGACTGGTCGATCGGCCTCGTGATCGTCCGCGGCGCGGTTATGGCGAGCGTGGCGGTGCTTCTTGCGATCGCCGTGCATCGGAGCGGCGACTGGACGCTCGCGGTATCGCGACCGATCGCGGTGAGGGCACTGTCCGCGATCGCGCTCGTCCTGTACGCTGGCGCCACCGCGCTCGCGACTAGTATCGCGGCGAGCTATGCCGGTGGCTCGCTGCGGATCGTCCAGACCGCGATCGTGTTCGGCGCGACCGCCGCGCTGCTGGCGCTGATCTGGACACCGTGGCTGCGCGCCTGGACCAAGGTGAAGGTCGCCAAGCATCTCTTTCGACACCGCTATGATTATCGCGCGGAGTGGCAGCGCTTTACCGACACGCTCGGCAAGCCCGGCGCCGATGCGGAGTCGCTCGAGACCCGGGTCGTGAAATCCATCGCCGACCTGACCGATTCGCCCGGCGGCCTGTTGCTCGTTCCCGATAATGCCGCGCTCGTCATGGGCACGGGGTGGAACTGGACCGCAGGTTCCGACGGCCCGCCCCATGAAGAGCTGGCACGCTATCTGTCGGAGGACGCACGGATCGTCGAGCTGGACGGCGTCCGCGCCGGAACCTGTTCCGCGGACGAGGCGGCGAGCGTTCCCGACTGGATCCGGGCATGTCCCGAAGCGTGGGCGATCGTGCCATTGGTCCATGGCGGTTCGCTGGTCGGCGCGATCGTGCTCGCGCGTCCGCCGGTCGACCGCGCGCTCGACTGGGAGGATTTCGACCTGTTGCGCGTCGCCGGGCGGCAGGCGGCAAGCTATCTCGCCGAAGACCGCGCGCATGCCGCACTGGCGGATGCGGCGCGGTTCGACGAGTTCAATCGCCGCTTCGCGTTCATCCTCCACGACATCAAGAATCTCGTCAGCCAGTTGACGCTGGTCGCGCGCAATGCCGAGCGGCATGCCGACAATCCCGCGTTCCGCGTCGACATGGTCGCCACGCTCAAGGATTCGTCCGATCGTATGAACGCGCTACTCGCCCGCCTGTCGCAGCATGGCCCGGTCCGCAACGAGCCGCTCCAGCCGATCGATGTTGGCGCGATCGTCGATCGGGTCGCCGCCGGTCGCCGCGCACAGCATCCGATCGCCGCGCGTACGGTCGCTGCGTGCGCACTCGGTCATGTCGCACGGCTCGAACAGGTGCTCGGTCATCTCGTCCAGAACGCGATCGAGGCGAGTGGCGCGGCGGACGCCGTCCTGTTATCGGTCGAAACCATCGGTGATCACATCGCGATCGATGTCGTCGATCGCGGCTGCGGCATGACGCCGGGGTTCGTCCGCGATCACCTGTTTCGTCCGTTCGTCTCGTCCAAGCCGGCCGGGTTCGGGATCGGCGCGTTCGAAGCCCGCCAGCTCGTCCATGCGATGGGCGGCACGCTCGAGGTCACCAGCCGCGAAGGCGAAGGGACCCGATTCCGC
Source organism: Sphingomonas sp. PP-F2F-G114-C0414 (assembly GCF_003688595.1). Lineage (GTDB taxonomy): Bacteria > Pseudomonadota > Alphaproteobacteria > Sphingomonadales > Sphingomonadaceae > Sphingomonas. The sequence continues at coordinate 297,655 of NZ_RCWT01000011.1, read as the reverse complement.
ATCCTGCTTCGCGTCGCCGACAGACTTGAGGCAGCGGCATGAGCGACGACCGGACTTCGCGCGGCGCTACGCCCTTGCCCGTGCTGCTGATCGTCGAGGACGATGCCGGCCTGCAACGCCAGCTGCGATGGGCGTATGAGGGGTATGAGATCGTCGTCGCCAGCGACCGGGCGCAGGCGCTCGACGCGATCCGCGCGCATGAGCCCGCGGTGGTGACGCTCGACCTCGGCCTGCCGCCCGATCCCGATGGGGTCACCGAAGGCTTCGCGACGTTGCGCGATATCCTGGCGATGAAGCCCGATACCAAGGTCATCGTCGCCTCGGGGCACGGTGCGCGCGAAAGTGCGCTTCAGGCGATCGCCGACGGTGCGTGGGATTTCTACGCGAAGCCGATCGATATCGATGCGCTCGGCCTGATCGTCAGCCGCGCCTTCCATGTCCATGCGCTGGAGGCCGAGAACCGTCGGCTCGCCGGGCGGATCGGTCCCGGCGGCTTCGGCGGCCTGCTCGCCGCGTCGCCCGAGATGGCGGTCGTCACGCGGACGCTGGAGCGAGTCGCGCCCGCCAACGTGTCGGTGATGCTGCTCGGTGCGAGTGGGACGGGCAAGGAACTGCTTGCGCGCGGACTGCACGATGCGTCGCCGCGGTCGCGCGGCAATTTCGTCGCGATCAACTGCGCGGCGATCCCCGAGACGCTGCTCGAAAGCGAATTGTTCGGTCACGAAAAGGGTGCGTTCACCGGCGCCGTCAAGACCACCGAAGGCAAGATCGAACATGCCGCGGGTGGCACGCTGTTCCTCGACGAGATCGGCGACGTGCCGCTGGCGCTCCAGGTGAAGCTGTTGCGGTTCCTGCAGGAGCGCGTCATCGAGCGGGTCGGCGGGCGCAAAGCAATCCCGGTCGATACCCGGATCGTCTGCGCGACGCATCAGAATGTCGACGCGATGGTCGCCGCAGGCCGGTTTCGCGAAGACCTGTATTACCGCCTCGCCGAGATCGTCGTCCGGATACCGCCTCTCGCCGAACGGACCGGCGACGCGGTATTGCTCGCGCGGCATTTCGTCACGCGCTACGCCAAGGCGATGAACCCCGTCGTCACCGGCCTCGCTCCCGACGCACGGGCCGCCATCGACGCCTGGGGTTGGCCCGGCAACGTCCGCGAACTCGAGAACCGGATCAAGCGCGCGGTCATCATGGCCGACGGCAAGCTCGTCACTGCCACCGACCTCGATCTCGACGGCAAAGGCGATGAGGCCGCGGCGCTCAATCTGCGAAGCGCGCGTGAACAGGCCGACCGCAAGGCGATCCGCCAGGCGCTCGCCCGCGCCGACGGGAACATATCGAGCGCCTCGCGGTTGCTGGGGATCAGTCGGCCGACGCTGTACGACCTGCTGAAAAGCTACGACCTGCATGGCTGAGTCGATCTATCCGCTGCTGCGTCGGCGTCGCCGCAAACGCCGGTTTCGCTTGCCGCAGGCGTTCGTGGGCAATCGCGCGCGCGTGCTGGCGATCGGATTGCTGTGTTTCGTCGTCGTGCTGATCGGCGTCGCGGTCGCGATGCGTCCGCCGCCGCCGAGCGCCGATCGATTGCTCGCCGACAGCCTGAAGACGCTCGATGCGGGCAATTACAGCGCGGCGCGAACCAACGCGCAAAGGGCGATCGCCGCCGACCCGGATTTGGCGATCGCCCATGTCGTCTTGGCCCGCGCTTTCTTGGAGCTGGACGACGGGGTCGCGGCGGAAACCGCGCTCGCAGCGGCGACTGCAGCAGGGTTTCCCGCGGATCGTCTGCATCAGCTTTCGGCGCATGCCCGCCTATTGCGCGGCGATCCCGCCGGTGCGATCGCCGAAGCGGCGGCGGCGCAACCGCGCTTTGTGGGTTACGCGACGCGCGTGCGGGCGCGGGCGCTCGCGGCGCAGGGGCATGCCGGCGATGCAGTCGCGGTGCTCCAGACGCTGGTCGCGCGCGCGCCGAGCGATGCGGCGGCCTGGACCGATCTCGGCCGCCTGAGTTTGACCGGAGGCGACGTCGGCGGTGCGACGATCGCGGCGGCGAATGCGGTATCGCTGGATCGGCGCAGGCCCGCAGCGCTCCTGCTCCAGGGAGACGTCGTCCGCAGCCGCTATGGCCTCGTCGCGGCGCTGCCCTGGTTCGAGGCGGCGTTGCAGCGCGATGCCTATTATCTGCCGGCGCTGATCGACTATGCCGCGACGCTCGGCGATGCGGGGCGCAACGTCGATATGCTCGCCGCCACCCGCCGCGCGCTGCTCGCGCGTCCCGGTGACCCGAACGCATCGTATCTCCAGGCGGTGCTCGCCGCGCGTGCCGGGCGAATCTCGCTTGCTCAGGCGCTGCTGGAAAAGGCCGATGGCGCGGTCGACGACACGCCTGGCACGCTCTTGCTCAGAGGAGATCTGAACTATGCGCAAGGGCGGTTCGCGCAAGCGGCGGTGCAGTGGCGCAAACTCGTGCAGATGCAGCCGTCCAACATCGCCGCGCACCAGTTGCTGGGTCTCGCGTTGCTTCGCGCGGGGAATGCCGGTGCCACGATCGCTGTCCTGCAACCCATCGCTGCGCGTCCCGACGCCGACAGCTATTCGCTCACCCTGATCGCGCGCGCGCTCGAGGCGGTCGGCAACCGGGCAGGCGCAGCGATGTTCCTCGATCGCGCGGCTGCGGCGCCGGTATCGTCCTCGCCGATCGCTCTGGCGGGTCGTCCCGTCGCGCGCGTTGTCGCGACGCCCGGCGCGCCCGCGGCGCAGCTTGCGCTCGGCGATTCGCTGGCGGCGGCAGGACGCTATGCAGACGCAGCGCGCGCCTACGCGCAGGCCGCCGACCTGTCGTTCGACGAGCCGACGATGCTGCGTCTGGTCGATGCGCTCGCCCGTGCCGGCCGCGCGCAGGACTCCGCGACGACGCTAGTCCTGTACCTGTCGCAGAATCCGCAAAGCCTCGTGGGCGCGCGGATGCTTGGTCATCGCCAGGTGGCGTCGGGCGAATGGGACCGCGCGATCGACACGCTCGAAAGCGTCCGCGCCCGCGTCGGCAACCAGGATGGCGGCGTGCTCGCCGATCTCGCGCTGGCCTATGCGGGCAGCGACGACGGCGCGATCGCGGTCCGCTATGGTCGCGCCGCCTACGCGCTGTCGCCGATGCGCGCGGCGGCCGCCGATGCTTACGGCATTGCGCTGGCTGCGAACGGCGATTTGGTCGGCGCCCGCCAATTGCTGGTCAAGGCGACGCAGCTCGCGCCGGCCGATGCCGCGATTGCCGGGCATCTTCGCCAACTCGGCTGAATGCTTGTCTCCGGCGTTTCACGCGGCCAATAGCGGCACATGATCGACCCGCTGGACCGTATCGCCGCCGCGTTGGAGCGCCTCTCGCCACCCCCGCCGCCCGCCGCCGATCCGCGCGCGCACGCCGCCTATGTCTGGCGGGGCGGCGCCTTGGTTCCGGTGCGCGGCTTCGCGCCGCTCCCTCTCGACAGGTTAGTCGGGATCGACCGCCAGAAGGCGGCATTGCTCGCCAATCTTCGCCGTCTCGCCAGCGGACATGCCGCGCAGGACGTCCTGCTGTGGGGCGCGCGCGGCACCGGCAAGTCGGCGCTGGTCAAGAGCGCGGTCGCCGCGATTCAGGCGGAGGCGGGCCAGGCTGGGTCGGGCGATCTGGCGCTTGTCGAAGTCTCCGACCTGACTGACTTGCCGATGCTGTTCGCCACGCTTGCCGGGGTGCAACGCGCGTTCGCGGTGTTCGTCGACGATCTCGGCTTCGACGTGCCCGCCGAGGCGCGTGCGCTGCGTTCGATGCTCGAAGGCGGCAGCGAGCCGCGCCCGCACAACGTCCGTCTGCTGGTGACCGCGAACCGGCGTCATCTGGCGCCCCGCGACATCGCCGAACAGGAAAGCGCGATCAATCCGCGCGATTCGGCCGACGATCATCTGGCGTTGTCGGATCGCTTCGGGCTGAGCCTCGGCTTCCACGCGCTCGACCAGGACGGCTATCTGTCGATCGTCACAGGGTATGCCGCCGCGTACGATCTCGCGTTCGAGCCCGCGGATGCGATCGGATGGGCCACGCGCCGCGGCAGCCGATCGGGCCGCGTCGCGTGGCAGTTCGTCGTCGACCTAGCAGGCGAGGCCGGCCGCAGCCTTTGACCTAGCTGCTGCCCTCGACCTGTTCCGCCAGTTCGAGCCAGCGCAGTTCGGCGGCCTCCTTCTCGGCGCGCGCGACTTCGATCGCCTTGGTCAGCTTCGCGAACGTCGCATTGTCGCGCATGTAGAGATCGGGCTTGGCGAGCTTGACCGCATCCGCCGCCATCTGCGTGTCGAGTTCCTCGATCCGCTTCGGCAACAACTCGTAATCGCGCTGGTCTTTGTACGTCAGTTTCGCGCGCGGTGCCGAAACAGCCGGAGCGGTGGCCGCGACCTTCTTCGACGCACGCTTGCCCGTCGTCGTCGAGACTCGACGCTTTTCCCAATCCTCGTAGCCGCCCGCGACCACGTCGACCGTACCCGAGCCATCAAGTCCGAGCGTGATCGTCACGGTCCGGTCGAGGAAATCGCGGTCATGGCTGACGATCAGCACGGTGCCGTCGTAATCGCCGATCACCTCCTGCAACAGATCGAGCGTCTCGAGATCGAGGTCGTTGGTCGGCTCGTCGAGCACCAGCAAGTTCGACGGCTTGGCGAATTCGCGCGCGAGCAGCAGGCGCGACCGCTCGCCGCCCGACAGCGAGCCGATCTTCGCGTCGACCATGTTCGGGTCGAACAGGAAGTCCTTCAGATACCCGTGGATGTGTTTGCGCACGCCGAGCACGTCGATCCATTCGCCGCCATCGACGACGACTTCGCGGACCGTCTTCTCGGGCGCCATCAGGCTGCGCTGCTGGTCGATCACCACCGCGTCGAGAGTCTGCGCCAACTTGATCGTGCCGCTGTCGGGCTGGATCTCGCCGGTCAGCAACTTGAGCAAGGTCGACTTGCCCGCACCGTTGCGGCCGACGATGCCGATGCGGTCGCCGCGAGTCACCCTCAACGTCAAGTCGCCGATGATCGTGCGGTCGCCGTACACCTTGGTGACGTTCTTGGCGTCGATCACGACCTTCGACTTTGTGTCGTCGCTCGCAGTCGTCAGGTTCGCCGAGCCTTGCGGCCCGATCATCGAGGCGCGTTCGGCGCGCATCTCGTGCAGCTTGGTGAGGCGGCCCTGGTTGCGCTTGCGACGCCCGGTGACGCCGCGGAGCAGCCAATGCTCCTCCAGCTTCAGCCGCGCATCGAGCTTCTCGGCCTGGCGCTGTTCCTCGGCATAGACCTGCTCGGTCCACGCCTCGAAACCGCCGAAACCGATCTCCGCGCGACGGATCGCGCCGCGATCGAGCCACAACGTCTGCTTCGTGAGTCGCGTCAGGAAGGTACGGTCATGGCTGATCACGACGAAAGCACCGCGGAAGCGCTTGAGCCAGTCCTCGATCCATTCGATCGCGCCGATGTCGAGATGGTTGGTCGGCTCGTCGAGCAGCAGCACGTCGGGATCCTGCGACAGCGCCCGGACGATCGCCGCGCGACGCCGCTCGCCGCCGGACGCGGAAGCCGCCTCGCGCGACAGGTCGATGCCGAGCTGATCCGCGATCGAATCCGCCTCGTAGTTCACCGGCGCATCGTCGCCCGCCATCACATAGTCGCGCAGAGTCGCGAAGCCGCGCAGATCGGGCTCCTGCTCGAGGATGACGACGCGGGTGCCGGGGACGATCGTCCTGCGTCCCTCGTCCGCCTGGACGCTGCCGCCGAGCAGCTTCAGCAAGGTCGTCTTGCCGGCGCCGTTGCGGCCGATCAGCGCGAGCCGGTCGCGCGGTCCGATATGGATGTCGAGATTGCGAAAGAGCCATCCCGAGCCCTGGACGAGTCCGAGGCCTTCGAATGCTAAGATTGGTGCTGCCATGTTCGCGCCACGTAGGGGTGCGAAGTGATGCAGGCAAGTTACACCGCGCGGGCTAACCTGCGTCAGTACCTTGCGCGGGGCCATTCACTGGCTGTTCAATGCCGGGCCGCTATGCCACGGCCATGAAGATGTTGCTCCTCCTTGCGACCCTGGCCTCGGCGCCGTTACTGATGGCTGCGGCACCGATGATAGCGGGCGCGGACCAGCGCCGTAGCGACCAGATGTCCGCGTTCCAGGCACGCAAGACCGGCGGGCTGTCGCTGCGAGAAATCGAGGGACGCGTGATCCCGACGATGAAGGGTGCGCAGTATCTCGGTTCCGACTATGATTCGGGCAGCGCCATTTACACGCTGAAATTCCTGCGCGATGGAACCGTCATCTGGGTCGACGTCGATGGCCGGAGCGGCCAGATCGTCGGCCGCACCGGTCGCTGACCCCTTAATCGAGAGGACTATCATGCGCGTTCTGATCGTCGAGGACGAGCCGAATCTCGGCCAGCAACTGAAGAACACCCTGGAAGGAGCCGGCTACGCGATCGACCTCGCAGTCGATGGCGAGGAAGGGCATTTCCTCGGCTCGACCGAGAATTACGACGCGGTGGTGCTCGATCTCGGGCTGCCGGAGATCGACGGGCTGACGGTGCTCGATCGCTGGCGGAAAGAGGGCAAGACGATGCCCGTGCTGGTGCTGACCGCGCGCGACAGCTGGTCGGACAAGGTCGCCGGGCTCGATGCGGGCGCCGACGACTATGTGGCGAAACCGTTCCAGAGCGAGGAACTGATCGCGCGTCTGCGGGCGCTGATCCGCCGTGCGTCGGGCAATGCCTCGTCCGAGCTGACTGCGGGCGACATCCGCCTCGACACGCGCAGCGGCAAGGTCACGCGCGCCGGCGAGCCGGTCAAGCTGACCGCGCAGGAATACAAGCTGCTGAGCTACCTGCTGCATCACAAGGGCAAGGTCGTCAGCCGTACCGAGCTGATCGAGCATATCTACGACCAGGATTTCGATCGCGATTCGAACACGATCGAGGTGTTCGTGACGCGGATCCGCAAGAAGCTCGGCCAAGACGTGATCACGACGATCCGCGGCCTTGGGTACAGCCTCGAAGACCCGGCCGCCTGATCGGCTGACGATGGATACCGCGCCGCCGACAGACCCACTCAAGACCGACACGCCGATCCGCGTGCCGGCGGCGGTGAAAGGATCGCTGTCGCGGCGCATGATCCTGATTGCGGCGGTGTGGATCGGCGTGCTGCTCAGCGGCGGCGGGTTCGCGCTCGATAGGGTGCTGTCGGCGGCGGTGACGCGCAATTTCGACGACCAGCTCGAATATGTGCTGCGCTCGCTGCTGAACTCGTCCGAGATCGGCCCCGACGGCGAAGTGATCTTCACCCGCGACGCCGCCGCCGATCAGCGTTTCGTCGAGCCCTATTCGGGTCTGTACTGGCAGGTGTCGGGCAAGGGGCACGAAGATTTTCCGTCGCGGTCGCTCTGGGACCGGCATCTGGCGTTCGGCGGGACGCATGACGATCGCAACGCGCATTTCTACGACAGCTCGCAATTCCCCGACGAGCAGCTGCGGATCGTCGAGCGCGACGCGGTCATCCCGGGATCTAAGGTGCATTGGCGGTTCCAGGTCGCGCAGAGCCGCGACGGGCTGAATGCACAGATCACCACTTTGCGGCGTACGCTCGTCCGCAGCTTCGCCTTGCTCGGGCTGGGGTTGATCGTACTGGCGGCGCTCCAGACGTTCTACGGTCTCTGGCCGTTGCGGCGGGTGCGCGAGGAGATCGCGCGGATGCGTGCGGGTCAGGCGAACCGCGTGTCGAGGGCGATGCCGGTCGAGGTCGCGCCGATGGTCGAGGAGCTGAACGCGCTGATTGAGCATAACGAACGCCAGGCGGAGGAGGCGCGGCGCCACGCCGGCAACCTCGCGCATGCGCTCAAGACGCCGCTGACGGTGATCATGAACGCCGCCACCGCGCAGTCCGACGACCTCGCCGACACGGTCATCCGCGAGGCGCGGACCATGCGGCGCCAGGTCGATCACCACCTCGCGCGGGCGCGGGCTGTCGGGCGTCGCGGGTCCGCGCACAGCCGTGCGGAGGTATGGCCGAGCCTGGAGTCGGTCGAGCGTGCGGTCGGGCGGCTGTACCGCCATGTGCGGATCGACGTGACCGGGCCACGCGGGTTGCAGGTCCATGTCGAGCGGCAGGATCTCGACGAGATGCTCGGCAATTTGATCGAGAACGCCGCGAAATACGGTGGCGGCAGCGTGTTCGTGACGGTCGGCGCGCAGGCGGGGTTCGTCGAGTTCCTGGTCGAGGACGACGGCGTCGGCATTCCTGAGGAGGAGCGGGTGCGCATCTTCGATCGCGGCGTGCGGTTGGATACGGGGAAGCCGGGGACGGGGCTTGGACTGGCGATCGTGCGCGACGTGGCGGAGATCTACGAGGGGACGGTTGCGCTCGAGGAGAGCGAGGACCTCGGTGGGTTGCTAGTAAGGCTGAGGTTGCCCGCGGCGAACTAAGCGGTACTAGAACCGACGCTTACCAACCGTCCGTCATCCTGACGAAAGTCAGGATCCAGGGTAACAAACGCGGCGCTATATGGCTCTGGATCCTGACTTTCGTCAGGATGACGGTGACGGTGACGGTGACTGGTGGCTACCCCCGCGAGCGAGCCTGCCGATACGTCCCCAGCACGCGCAGCCACTTCGAATGGAACCCCAGTTCCTCCAGCGCATGGTCGAGGTTCGCGTCGCCGGGCTTGCCCACCACATCCGCATAGAATTCCGTCGCGGAGAAGCTGCCGTTGCGCTGGTAGCTTTCGAGCTTGGTAATGTTCACCCCGTTGGTCGCGAACCCGCCGACCGCCTTGTAGAGCGCGGCGGGGACGTTCCGCACCTCGAAGATCAGCGTCGTCATCCATTCGCCGCCGGCCGGCTCCTGCGCCGCGGGCGGCTTGCCGCCGCGCGCAAGCACCACGAACCGAGTCGTGTTGTGGTCCGCATCGGCGATGTCGGTCGCGAGCAACTCCAACCCGTACAGTCCGGCCGCAGCAGGCGGCGCGAGCGCGGCGATTGCCGGATCGGCAAGCTCGGCGACCTTGGCGGCGGCGCCCGCGGTGTCGGGATAGCTCACCGGCTCGATCCCGTGCGCCTTCAGCCAGTGTCGGCACTGCCCGAGCGCCTGTGGATGGCTCATCGCCTGACGGATACCGTCGCGCGGCCCTGCGCCCATCAGCGCATGGCGGATCGGCAGGAAATGCTCGCCGGTAATGACCAGCCCCGATTCGGGGAGCAGGAAATGGATGTCGGCGACGCGGCCGTGGAGCGAGTTCTCGATCGGGATGATCGCGCAGTCGGCGCGGCCGTCCTTCACCGCGTCGATCGCGTCGGAGAAATCGAAGCAGGGCAGGGGCAGGCCGTCGGGAAACGCCTCGACCGCCGCGACGTGGCTGTTGGCGCCCGGCGCGCCCTGGAACGCGACCGCGCTCGCGGGGTCGGCGGCGGCGGCCTCGGTCATCCGCGCGACGATCGGGCGGGCGGGTGCGGCGAAGTTTTCCATGCGCTGGCCGATTAGAGAGCCGCTGCCCGCCATACAAGCGCGGCTTGCGGTGCGCGCCCGCGTTTTCTATGGCTATCCCAAACAGAACAGGGCGGATGCAAAAGATGGACAATCGGACCAATACGATCGCCGGCTGGGTGCTTGCAGGCTGTGGTGCGGCGCTCGGGTTGTCGATCGTCGGCGGGATGATGTTCCACGGCGAGCGCCCCGAGAAGATGGGCTATGCGATCGAGGGCGTCGTCGCCGAGGGCGGCGAGGGTGCCGCCGCCGAAGTGCCGATCGCCTCGCTGCTGCCGACCGCCGACGCCGCCAAGGGCGCCGAAGTGTTCAAGAAGTGCGCCGCCTGCCACACCATCAACCAGGGCGGCGCGAACGGCGTCGGCCCGAACCTGTACGGCACGGTCGGCGAGGAAATCGCCAAGGGCAAGGCCGGGTACGCCTTCTCGTCGGCGCTGGCCGGGGTCGGTGGCAAGTGGGACTTCGACAAGCTGAACGCGTGGCTGACCTCGCCGCGCAAGTTCGCGCCGGGGACGAAGATGACGTTTGCGGGGCTCGGTAATGCGCAGGATCGGGCTAACGTGATCCTGTATCTCAACCAGCAGGGTTCGAACCTGCCGTTGCCGGCGGCGCCTGCGGCTGGCGCTGCTCCGGCGGCTAAGGGTGCGGCGGCTAAGGATCAGCCGACGACGGCGAATGCGGCGGAAGCGGCGGCTACGAAGGGTGCGCCGACGGCGGACATCGCCAACACCGGAACGCCAGCCTCGGGTGCACCATCGGTCGATCCGGAAGCAGCCCGCAAGGGCGCTCGCTCGGAGAAGTAGGGCGACCAACTCCCTCTCCCCTGCGGGGAGAGGGTCGGGGTGAGGGGCAGCCAAGTAGTGCAGCGCCTGGAACAGCCCCTCACCCCAGCCCTCTCCCCGGAAGGGGGAGAGGGAGCAGAAGGGCGCTCCCCCCTGGGAAAGCTTAGCCCTCAGCGGCTTCCTTCTCCGCCCGCTCGCGGTAGAACGACTGCACCGCGTCCCACGCCTCGTCGGCGGTCTCGACGTAGCGGAAGATCCCGAGGTCCTTCTCGCTGACGACGCCTTCCTCGACCAGCGCGTCGAAGTTCACGACCCTCTCCCAGAACTGACGCCCGAACAGCAGCACCGGGATCGGCTGGATCTTGCCCGTCTGGATCAGCGTCAGCAGCTCGAACAGCTCGTCGAACGTCCCGAACCCACCCGGAAACGCAGCAAGCGCCCGCGCATGCAGCAGGAAGTGCATCTTCCTGAGCGCGAAATAGTGGAACTGCACGGACAGCGACGGCGTGACGTACGGGTTCGGCGCCTGCTCGTGCGGCAGGACGATGTTCAGCCCGATCGACTCGGCACCGACGTCGTCCGCGCCGCGGTTCGCCGCTTCCATGATCGACGGACCGCCTCCCGAGCACACCACGAACTGCCGCCAGCCACGCTCGTCGCGCGGCAGCACGCTGACCTTGGCGGCCAGCTCGCGCGCGACGTCGTAATATTTCGACTTCTCGACCAGCCGCTCGGCGATCTTCTTCGACTTGTCATCGGTGGCAAGCTTCAGCAAAGCCTGCGCCTTGGACGGCTCGGGAATGCGCGCGGAGCCGTAGAACACGAACGTCGAACCGATCTTGGCCTCGTCGAGGACGAGTTCGGTCTTCAGCAGTTCGAGCTGGAACCGCACCGGCCGCAGGTCTTCGCGCAACAGGAAATCCATGTCCTGGAAGGCGAGCCGGTAATGCGGGTGCTGCGTCTGGGGGGTGGAAACGGAGTCGCGGGCGGACTCGGCATCCTGGCTGGCGTTCGGAAAAACGCGCGATGGTACTCGTGTATCGGTCATTCAGGCGCGATTAGAGGAAACACGAGGGGAGGGCTAGAGCGGTGCGCTAGCGGCAGAAATTGGCGTGATCGTCTTCGAGATGGAGGTGGTTGCGGTGCGCGGCGTTGTAGTCGGGGCTGAGCACCGTGCCGAACCGCTTGCAGGCCGACGCGCGGATCGTCTGGAGGAATTGCCGGACCTGCGGGTCGGGCGAGCTCCAGTCGCTGAGCACGGTGATGCGCCGCCCGTCCTTCAGCACGAACCCGCCGATATCGATCGCGTTGGCGATTGCATGGCCCGAGCGGCGGGTGGGACCGCGCGTGGAGCCGACGACGTTGCGGCACGCATAGCTTCCCATGCTGTCGATCCGCGCGAGTTCGCTGCCCAGCATCTGATACGCGGCGGGCGCCACCGCGTTGCGCGTCCAGCCGATAAACGCGCGCGCCGCGCCGCAACGGACCGCGGTGAGGTTGGCGACGGGGACGCCGATGTCGACGAGCTTCACCGTGCCGTTGAGCCCGCAACCCGGCCCCGTTTCGCGGTCGGGCAGGACCTGGAACGACACGTGGAGTTCGCGCAGGTCGGCGAGACACTGCGCCGTTTCGCGGTTGCTCGGGACGGAGAGATTGGGGCGAGTCTTGGTCGGTGCCGTGGGGCGATCGGCGCGTCCGCATCCGGCTAAAGTCAGTGCGAGAGTCGCTACTACCACCCACTCCGTCATGCCGGGCCTGTTCCGGCATCCACTCATCGTCTTGTCCCCCATGCCTAAGGCCGTGAGGCACGGTGGGCCCCGGGACAAGCCCGGGGTGACGGAGCGAGTTTGGCGCACGGTAGGGCGAGTCCCGCCGCCGCGCGCTTGCAATCGAACGCGGTTGACACCCCCGCGAACGCCGTTAGGGCCGGCGACGGGCCACGCGGTCCCAACGCCGCGCGTGCTCTCTGTGAGGAGAGATACATGACTGATACGACCTACGCACCCGCTACAAATGCGCCTGCACTGCCCGCTACGAAGCCGGCACGTCCCTTTTTCAGCTCCGGTCCTTGCGCGAAACCTCCGGGTTGGTCCGCGGACAAGCTCGCCACCGATTCGCTCGGTCGCTCGCATCGCTCGAAGATCGGCAAGACCCGCCTCCAGTACAGCATCGACCTGATGCGCGAACTGCTGAAGCTCCCCGAAACGCACCGCATCGGCATCGTCCCCGGTTCCGACACCGGCGCGTACGAGATGACGATGTGGACGATGCTGGGCGCCAAGCCCGTCACCGCGCTCGCCTGGGAAAGCTTCGGCGAGGGCTGGGTCACCGATGCGGTCAAGCAGCTCAAGATCGACCCCACTGTCGTGCGCGCCGATTACGGTCAGCTGCCTCACCTCGACGCGGTCGACTGGTCGAACGACGTGCTGTTCACCTGGAACGGTACCACCAGCGGCGTGCGCGTGCCGAACGCGGACTGGATCCCGGACGACCGCGAAGGCCTCTCGTTCGCCGATGCGACCTCCGGAGTGTTCGCCTACGATATCGACTGGACGAAGATCGATGTAGCCACCTTCTCGTGGCAGAAGGTGCTCGGCGGCGAGGGCGCGCACGGTGTGCTGATCCTCGGGCCGCGCGCGGTCGAGCGGCTCGAAACGTACACCCCCGCCTGGCCGTTGCCGAAGGTGTTCCGCCTCGTTTCTAAGGGCAAGCTCACCGAGGGCGTGTTCAAGGGTGAGACGATCAACACGCCGTCGATGCTGGCTGTCGAGGATGCGATCTTCAGCCTCGAATGGGCGAAGTCGCTTGGCGAGGACGGCTTGATCAAGCGGTCGGATGCGAACGCCGCGGCTTTGGACAAGATCGTGGCGGAGCGTGATTGGCTGGGGCATCTGGCGGTCGATCCGGCGACGCGGTCGAAGACCAGCGTTTGCCTCACGGTCGAGGGAGCCGACGAGGCGTTGATCAAGGCGATGGCCTCGGCGCTCGAAAAGGCTGGCGCGGCGTATGACGTGGCGGGTTACCGCGACGCGCCTCCGGGCTTGCGGATCTGGTGCGGCGCGACCGTCGACACTGCCGATATCGAAGCGCTCGGCCCCTGGCTCGACTGGGCCTATGCGACCGCCAAGGCGGCTTAAATATTCTCGCTCCCTCTCCCCTCCGGGGAGAGGGCTGGGGTGAGGGGCTGCCACGCACGCCACCTCCCCGTACCACCCCTCACCCCGACCCTCTCCCCGGAGGGGAGAGGGAGAAGAAGGAAATCCCATGCCAAAAGTCCTTATCTCCGACAAAATGGATCCCCGCGCGGCGCAGATCTTCCGCGAGCGCGGGGTCGAGGTCGACGAGATCACCGGCAAGACGCCCGCCGAACTGATGGCGATGATCGGCGAGTATGACGGCCTCGCGATCCGCAGCTCGACCAAGGTGACCAAGGAAATCCTCGAGCACGCCACCAACCTCAAGGTCGTCGGCCGCGCCGGCATCGGCGTCGACAACGTCGATATCCCCGCCGCGTCGGCAAAGGGTGTGGTCGTGATGAACACGCCGTTCGGCAACTCGATCACCACCGCTGAGCACGCGATCGCGCTGATGTTCGCGCTCGCCCGCCAGTTGCCCGAGGCCGACGCATCGACGCAGTCCGGCAAGTGGGAGAAGAACCGGTTCATGGGCGTCGAGCTGACGTCGAAGACGCTCGGCCTGATCGGTGCGGGCAATATCGGCTCGATCGTCGCCGATCGCGCGCGTGGCCTGAAGATGAAGGTCGTCGCGTTCGATCCGTTCCTGACGCCCGAGCGCGCGATCGAGATCGGTGTCGAGAAGGTCACGCTCGACGAGTTGCTCGCGCGCGCCGACTTCATCACGCTGCACACGCCGCTGACCGACCAGACGCGCAACATCCTCTCGGCCGAGGCGCTCGCCAAGGCGAAGAAGGGGGTGCGGATCATCAACTGCGCGCGCGGCGGCCTGATCGACGAGGTCGCGCTGAAGGCGGCACTCGATTCGGGGCAGGTCGGCGGCGCCGCACTTGACGTGTTCGTCGAGGAGCCCGCCAAGGCATCGCCGCTGTTCAACACGCCGAACTTCGTCAGCACGCCGCATCTCGGCGCGTCGACCACCGAGGCGCAGGTCAATGTCGCGATCCAGGTCGCCGAGCAGATGGCTGATTTCCTGATGTCGGGCGGCGTCACGAATGCGCTCAACATGCCGTCGCTATCGGCCGAGGAAGCGCCGAAGCTGAAGCCGTACATGGCGTTGGCGGAGAAGCTGGGGTCGCTGGTCGGGCAGCTGACGACCGGCGCGGTGTCGCGGATTTCGGTGCATACCGAAGGCGCCGCGGCCGATCTGAACGCGAAGCCGATCGTGAGCGCGGTGCTCGCCGGCTATCTCCAGACGCAGACCGCAACGGTCAACATGGTCAACGCGCCGGTGCTGGCGCGCGAGCGTGGCCTCGAGGTCCGCGAAGTGCGTACCGAGCGTGAGGCGGATTACCACACGCTGCTGCGCGTTGCGGTAAAGACCGAGGATGGCGAGCGGTCTGTGGCCGGCACGCTGTTCGGCGATTCGGCGCCGCGTCTGGTCGAACTGCTGGGGATCAAGATCGAGGCCGATCTGGCGGGGCCGATGCTGTACGTCGTCAACGAGGATGCGCCGGGGTTCATCGGGCGTCTCGGGACGGCGTTGGGCGAGGCTGGGGTGAATATCGGAACGTTCCATCTGGGTCGTCGTTCGGCGGGCGGCGAGGCGGTGCTGCTGCTCTCGGTCGACGAAGCCGTGACGCCCGATCTGCTCACCAAGGTCCGCGCGCTCCCCGGCGTGAAGACCGCAATGGGCCTCAACTTCTAACCCTGCTACGCTCTTCTAAAGCCCTCTCCCCTCCGGGGAGAGGGTTGGGTGAGGGGTAGTTGGGATGGGCATCGCTCGCGGCGCCCCTCACCCCGGCCCTCTCCCCGGAGGGGAGAGGGAGCAGTGAAGGTCGACGACCTACTTCTCGATCGCGCCAAGCGGATGCGGCGGCAGCCTACTCCTGCGGAGGCTAAGCTCTGGCGCCACCTCCGTGACCGGCAGATCGCCGACACCAAATTCACCCGCCAATTCATCATCGGCCCCTACATCGCCGACTTCGCCGCACGAGACGCAAAACTCGTCATCGAGGTTGACGGCGATACGCATAGTGACCAAGCGCGCGACGCAAGCCGAACGGATTGGCTCCAACGACAGGGATATCGCGTGATACGGTTCAGCAACGCCGACATCATGTCCGGGATGGACGGAGTCTGGCACGTTATATCTACTGCGCTCGTGGCAGCCCCTCACCCCGGCCCTCTCCCCGCAGGGGTGAGGGAGCAGTGACTGCTTTGCTGCCCGAAGGTTTCCGAGACCGCCTCCCCCCGTTCGCCGATTCGGCGGCGGCGCTGGAAGCTCGCGTGCTCGAAGCAGCCCGTCTCCACGGCTATGAGCGCGTCGATCCGCCGCTCGCCGAATTCGCCGACGGTCTGGAAATGCGCCTCAAAGCCGGCGGGCTGCACGACGCGGTGCGCTTCGTCGATCCGGTGTCGCAGCGCACGCTGGCGATCCGGCCGGACATCACCGCACAGGTCGCGCGGATCGCGGCCACGCGGATGGGGCATCACCCTCGGCCGGTCCGGCTTAGCTATGCCGGCTCCGTCCTGAAACTACGCGCGTCGCAGCTCGCGCCAGCGCGTGAGACCCGGCAGATTGGTTGCGAGCTGATCGGCTTGGACTCGGTTGCCGCCGCGCAGGAACTCGTCGCAGTGGCAGTCGATATGATCGCCGCCGCGGACGTTACCGGTGCGTCCATCGACTTCACGCTGCCTGATCTGGTGCCGACGCTCGCCGCCGGACCTCTTCCCGTCGCGAATGATCTGGTCGCAACCTTGCGCGATCGGCTCGACGCGAAGGACGCCGGTGCCGTCGCTGCGCTCGCCCCCGCTTATCTCCCGCTGATCGAAGCCGCCGGGCCGTTCGACCAGGCGATGGACCGCCTCCGCGCCTTCGACACCACCGGTGCACTCGCCTCCCGCCTCGACGGCCTCGCGCGCATCGCCGAAGCACTCGACGGCCGCGTTGCGCTGACGCTCGACCCGACCGAGCGGCACGGCTTCGAGTACCAGACCTGGCTCGGCTTCTCGCTCTTCGCTGACGGCAGCGCGCGTGAAGTCGGCCGCGGTGGCACCTACACCGTCGTCCATGAAACCGGCGCCGAGGAAGCCGCGACGGGCTTCTCGCTGTTCGCCGACGCACTGGTCGAGCGCGTCGCCACGGTAGACCGCCGCCGCCTCTTCCTCTCGTTCGGCACGCCAGCCAGCGAAGGTGCAGCAATGCGCGCGCAAGGCTGGGTCACGGTCGCCGCTCTGGACGCTGGCGACACCCCCGAAGCACAAGTCTGCACGCATCTATGGGTAGCAGGCGAGCCCCGCGCGCTGTAGGCGCTGCGCGTAATCCTCAGGAGATAGAGTTTGGCCAACGTAGCAGTCATCGGCGCGCAATGGGGCGACGAAGGCAAGGGCAAGATCGTCGACTGGCTCGCCGAGCGTGCCGACATGGTCGTGCGGTTCCAGGGCGGGCACAATGCCGGCCACACGCTGGTCGTCGGCGACAACGTGTACAAATTGTCGCTGCTGCCGTCGGGCATCGTCCGCGGCACGCCGTCGTTCATCGGCAATGGCGTGGTGCTCGATCCCTGGGCGCTGAAGGACGAGATTGCTCGGCTTGGTGCGCAGGGCGTCGTCGCGACCCCGGAGACGCTGCGGATTGCCGATACCTGCGCGCTGATCCTGCCGTTCCACCGCGATCTCGACGGTCTGCGCGAGGATGCGAGTGGCGCTGGCAAGATCGGCACGACCCGCCGCGGTATCGGCCCCGCGTATGAGGACAAGGTCGGCCGCCGTGCGATCCGCGTGTGCGATCTCGCGCATCTCGACGATCTCGGACCGCAGCTCGATCGCCTCACCGCGCATCACGACGCGCTGCGTGCCGGCTTCGGCGAGCCGCCGATCGATCGCGCCCGCCTGATCGCCGAATTGCGCGAGATTGCCGGCTTCGTGCTGCCGTTCGCCAAGCCTGTCTGGCGCGATCTCAACGCCGCGCGCTCGGCCGGCAAGCGCATCCTGTTCGAGGGCGCGCAGGGCGTGCTGCTCGACGTCGACCACGGTACGTATCCGTTCGTCACTTCTTCCAACACCATCGCAGGCGCTGCGGCTGGTGGTTCGGGTCTCGGGCCGTCCGCGGTCGGCTTCGTGCTCGGGATTGCCAAGGCGTACACGACGCGCGTCGGCTCCGGGCCTTTCCCTACCGAGCTCGAGAACGAGACCGGCGAACGCCTCGGCGTCCGTGGCCATGAGTTTGGCACCGTCACCGGGCGGAAACGTCGCTGCGGCTGGTTCGACGCGGTGCTGGTGCGCCAGGCGGCGGCGGTTGGCGGCATCACCGGGATCGCGCTGACCAAGATCGACGTGCTCGACGGGTTCGAGACCGTATCGATCTGTACCGGCTACAGCTTGCGCGGCGAGACGCTCGATTATTTCCCGGCGCACGCGGCGGACCAAGCGCTGGTCGAGCCGATCTACGAGACGATGGAAGGCTGGCAGGAAACGACTGCGGGTGCGCGTAGCTGGGCCGACCTCCCCGCGCAGGCGATCAAGTACATCCGCCGGATCGAGGAGCTGATCCGCTGTCCGGTGACTTTGGTGTCGACCAGCCCGCAGCGTGCCGACACGATCCTCGTCCGCGATCCGTTCTCGGACTGAGCGGACACTAAAAAGCCGGGCGATCGCTCGCCCGGCTTTTCATTTACCGTGGTGGTGATGGATCAGCGCGGCGTCGTCGTGCCGGTCGTCCCGCCCGTGGTCGAACCCATCGTGCCGGTGGTCGTGCCACCCATCGTGCCCGTGGTACCGGTCGTGTCACCCATCGTGCCGGTGGTGCCCGTCGTACCAGTCGTACCACCCATCGTGCTGCCGGTCGTGCCCGACATCGTGCTGCCCGTCGTGCCGGTACCGCTCATGGTGCCCGACGTCGTACCGCGCGTACGGCTACGCGCCTTGGTGCCACGCTGGGTGCGCGTCGTCGTGGTCGATTGGGCGCTGGTCGAGGGGGTGGCCTGATCCATCGTGCCGGTGGACATGCCGCCGGTCGTGCTGGCTGCGGTCGAACCGCCCATGGTACCGCCGCTCATCGTGCCACCCGTGGTGCCGCCCATCGAACCGCCGGTGCCCGTCTGTGCCAGTGCCACGCCTGGAATGATCAGCGCTGCCGCTGCGATCGAAGTCAGAATACGCATTTCGCTCTCCTATGTTATTGAAGAGCAAGCGCTTCAGTCCTGCATAGGTTCCGACGTCAGCCGCACTGTCCCCGATGCAGGAGCGCCTGGTCGGCGAGCACTAGCGCCACCATCGCCTCGACCACGGGGACTCCGCGGATGCCCACGCACGGGTCGTGACGCCCCTTGGTGGCGATCGTCGCGGTCTCGCCGGTCGGGCTGATCGTCTCGACCGGGGTGAGGATCGAGCTGGTCGGCTTGAACGCGACGCGTAGGCGGATCGGCTGACCGGTCGCGATCCCGCCGGCGATGCCGCCTGCATGGTTGGCGAGGAACTCTGGACCATCGGGCCCCGGCCGCATCGGATCAGCGTTCGCCTCGCCCGACAGCGCGGCGGCAGCGAACCCGTCGCCGATCTCAATGCCCTTGACCGCGTTGATACTCATGCAGGCGGAGGCGAGTTCGGAATCGAGCTTGGCGTAGAGCGGCGCGCCCCAGCCTGCCGGCACGCCGGTCGCCTCGCAGGCGATCACGGCCCCGAGCGACGAGCCCGATTTCCGCGCCGCGTCGACGAGCGCTTCCCAGCGGAGCGCTGCCGCGGCATCGGGGCAGAAGAACGGATTCTGGTCGATTTGCGCGTCGTCGAAGTTCGCATGGTCGATCGCATCGCCGCCGATCGCCTCGACCCACCCGCGGACGCGGACCTGCGGGACGACGAGCCGCGCTACCGCACCGGCCGCGACCCGCGCTGCCGTCTCCCGAGCGGAAGAGCGCCCACCACCGCGGAAATCGCGGAACCCGTATTTCGCGTCATAGGCATAGTCGGCGTGGCCGGGGCGATAGGCCTTGGCGACGTCGGAATAATCTTTCGAGCGCTGGTCGACATTCTCGATCATCAGGCTGATCGGCGTGCCTGTGGTGCGCCCCTCGAATACGCCCGAGAGAATACGAACCGCGTCCGGCTCGCGCCGCTGCGTCGTGAAGCGCGAAGTGCCGGGGCGGCGTTTGTCGAGCCAGGGCTGGATGTCCGCTTCGGTCAGCGGAATGCCAGGAGGGCACCCGTCGACGATCGCCCCCAGCGCAGGCCCATGCGACTCGCCCCAGGTGGTGAAGCGGAACAGCCGTCCAAATGTGTTGAAGCTCACTTGCCCCTCTCCCCGACGGGGAGAGGGAGGGGCCCGTGCGAAGCATGGGAGGGTGAGGGCACGCACGTCAGCCCATCGAGGATCACGGCGAGCACGCCGTCCATCCGCTGCATCACGTCGTTGTTCCAGACACGGATCACACGATATCCCTTGGTCGCGAGAAAGGCGGTTCTATCGTCGTCATAGGCGACGTCCTCGATATGTTGGCTGCCATCTACCTCGACAACAAGCATCGCGTCCATGCAGAGGAAGTCGGCGATGAAGGGCCCGATCCATACTTGGCGGCGGAACTTGAAGTTGCCGAGACGACGACTGCGGAGGCGATACCAAAGCCCGTCTTCTGCTTCGGTCGCATCGCGACGTAGCTCTCGGGCTCGGTTCAGTGCTTCGGTGCCGTCGTGTTGCCTCACCTTGCCCTCACCCTCCCATGCTTCGCATGGGCCCCTCCCTCTCCCCGTAGGGGGAGAGGGGTTATACCAGCGCGATATCGGGGGCGTCTTCGGCCTTCATGCCGATCACATTGTAGCCGGCATCGACGTGGTGCGTCTCGCCGGTCACGCCCGAGGCAAGGTCGCTCAGCAGGTACAGCCCAGCGCCGCCGACGTCGTCGATCGTCACGTTGCGCTTGAGCGGCGAGTTCAGCTCGTTCCACTTCAAAATCAGGCGGAAATCGCCAATCCCGCTCGCTGCCAGCGTCTTGATCGGACCCGCCGAAATCGCATTCACGCGGATATTGTCGCGGCCGAGATCGACCGCCAGATACTGCACGCTCGTCTCCAGCGCCGCCTTCGCGACCCCCATCACGTTGTAATGCGGAATGACCTTCTCCGCGCCGTAATAGCTGAGCGTCAGCATCGCGCCGCCTTCAGTCATCATCTTGGCCGCACGCTGCGCCACCGCGACGAACGAATAGACCGAGATGTTCATCGTCATCAGGAAATTATCGAGGCTGGTGTCGACGAACCGACCGCGCAGCTCGTTCTTGTCCGAAAAGCCGATCGCGTGGACGACGAAGTCGATCGTCGGCCATTCCTCGGCGAGCTTGTCGAAGGTCGCATCGAGCGCACCCATGTCCGATACGTCGCAATCGAACAGCCGCGCCACGCCCAATTGCTCGGCGAGCGGGCGGACGCGCTTCTCCATCGTCTCGCCCTGGTAGCTGAACGCGAGGTCCGCACCCGCTTCGGACAGCTTCTTGGCGATCCCCCAGGCCAGCGACTTGTCGTTCGCCAAGCCCATGATCAGCCCACGCTTGCCCGCCATCAAACCGTTCACGCCGTCCCCGCCTATACCTGCATATCCGTAGCAGGCTGCTCTAGCGTTGTTTCGGGTGGTTCCGCCAGTGCCGCGTTCAGATGCGCACCGAATACGAGCCCGAGCCCGATGACATAGAAAAACAACAGCATGATGACGACACCCGCCAGGCTGCCATAGGTGAGGTCGTAACCACCGAGCCGCGACAGGATCACCGGCAGCAACGCGGTCGCGCTGACCCACCAGGCGGTGGTGAACAGCGCACCCGGCCATTTGCGGCATTTCGAGTAGCGATAGCGCGACGGCGTCACCGAATAGAACAGCAGGTACAGCGCACCGAACATCAGCAGGCCAGGGATAAGACGAGAGAGCCCGACCCAGCCGGCGGCGTCCTGCGCGAAGGGGACGAGGCGGTAGATGAACTGCTCAGCCGCGGTCAGGATACCCTGGACCAGGAACGACAATAGCGCGATTACCACCGACAGGATGATCACCGCGGACGAGCCAAGCCGCGATTTCCAGAACGGCGCGGTCGCCTTGATCCCGTAGGCGCGGTGGAAGATATCGCGGATCGTCTCGACGAAGCTGCCGACCGTCCACAACCCGACGAGCGCACCAAGCCACAGCAGCGACCCGGTCCGCGCGGCGAGCACGTCAGCGATCGGCTTGCGCAACAGGTCGCCGACGTTGGGCGGCAGGACGTTTAGGAACGACTCGACCGCGCGCAAAGTCTCGACGCTCTGCCCGAAGATCGACAGGATCGCCGCCGCGACGATGAAGAACGGAAACACCGTCATCAACGCGAGATAGGCGAGGTTACCCGCATGGATGAAGCCGTCGTTGAAGACGCCGACGGCTGCACGTTTGAAAACTTCGAACGCGTAACTGCCCGGCCTGACCTTCGCCATGCCGCGGGTGAGACGGGCGCGCGTCGCACCATGATCATGCGCGCGCGCTTCGGGCGTTAGGGTATTATCATTCACAAGGCGTTCAGACGCCCATGGCCCCCCGAGGGTTCCCCGCGTTGCGCCCATCCCAGCTTTCGACGAACGCGGTCAGTGCCGCATCGCTCGCCGGAATGTCGATCATCAGCGTGACCAACTGGTCGCCCCGCGTGCCGCCCTTCTTGTGGAAACCCTTGCCCTTGAGGCGCAGCGTCTTGCCCGACGTCGTGCCCTTCGGAATCGTCAGCATCACCGGCTTGTCGACCGTCGGCGCCTTGACCGAACCGCCCAGCACCGCTTCGGCGAGCGTGATCGGCAGGTCGAGGCGGACATCGTCGCCGTCGCGCGTGAAGAACTTGTGCGGCTGGACCTCGATCGTCAGGATCGCATCGCCTGCGCCGCCCGGACCCTGCTCGCCCTTGCCGGCGAGCTTCATCTGCGTGCCGGTCTCGACCCCGGCAGGGAGCTTGAGATCGAGCGTCTTGCCGTCTGCGAGCGTCACGCGCTGCGGCTCTAGCGTGGCCGCCTCGACGAACGGGACCTGCAGGCGATACGCGGCATTCTCGCCCTTGGGCTGCGGGCGCCGACCGAAGCCGCCGGAGAACCCGCCGCCGCCGCCACGCTGCGCGCCGCCGAACAGCCCTTCGAAGATGTCGCTCATGTCGGCCCCGCCGGCGCCGCTCTCATAGCCCTCGCTGCGGAAGCCGCCGCCGGGCTGCGGTCGCCCGCCGCCGCCACCGCCGAACCCGAACGGCGACGCGGGATTTCCGTCGCCGTCGATCTCGCCGCGATCGAACCGCGCGCGCTTGTCCTTGTCGTTCAGCAGGTCGTACGCGTTGGTGACCGTGCTGAACCGCTCCGACGCCTTCGGATTGTCCTTGTTGCGATCGGGATGAAGCTCCTTCGCGAGCTTGCGGTACGCCTTCTTGATGTCGGCTTCGGTCGCGTCGCGCGCTACACCCAGAGTCTTGTACGGATCGGCCACTTAGGTCCCCATTCTAACTTGCGCGTCTATGTGGGGCGAGCGCGTCCGCAACGCAATTGCGCGCGGGGTGTTTGGTTGCACGAGAGGAACGATCATGACCAAACAACCGATGCAGGGCGTGCCCAAGAACGACGACGGTGCGAAGGAGAAGGACGGCGTGAACAACGCGCCGGCCAAGGACAAGGGCGGCGAGAGTGGCGGCGGCTCGTATCCGAACCCGCACGACGAGAAGTAAGATCCACCCATTCGGTCATGCCGGGCTCGTTCCGGCATCCACGGTTCCGCACAATCGGGAAAGCTGAGTACGCGGAACGGTGGACCCCGGAACAGGTCCGGGGTGACGGAGTGGGTTAGGAGAGTTGGGTATCCTCCAACGGCGCAACGTCGACACTAACATCCATGTTCTGCGCCCCCGACCCGAGCACCACCCCGTCGACCGGCGCGATCTCGGCATAATCCCGCCCAACCGCCATCACGATGTGATCGCTCGCCATCCAGATCCCGTTGGTCGGATCGACCCCGACCCAGCCGCGCACCGGCCCGCACCACAGCAGCACCCAGGCATGCGTCGCATCCGCCCCGACCAGCCGCGGCTGACCCTCGGGCGGGATCGTCCGGATATACCCCGACGCATACGCCGCAGGCAGCCCCGCCGCGCGTAGCCCTGTGATCATGATCTGCGCAAAATCCTGGCACACGCCCTTGCGCTGGAGGAACGCCTCGTGCGGCGTCGTATCGACGAGCGTCGCGTCGGCGTCGAACTCGAACTCAACCTGGATCCGGCGCGCGAGCGTGATCCCGGCCTCCAGCGCCCCCCGCGAAGGATCGAGATCGACCGCGCAATAGTCCGCGATCGCCTGGTCGAGCGGGATCAGCGGCGAGGGATAGATGTAATTCGCCGGGCTCGCCGCGGAGAGATCGGTGCTCGCCCGCGCCATCGCCGCTATCTCGCCTAGCGTCGGATCGCTGGCATCGGGCACGGGCACGAGGCGGTCCACCGTCATCCGCGACCGGCTCTCGATCGTCAGGTGGCGAACCGGGCTGTCGACGACCAATCGCGTCACGTTGGCCAGCCCCGCCTCCGCCCGCGCCGTGCTGGTACGCCCGGCCGGATGCACCGACAGCGCATAGCTATCCAGATGCTGCCCCGGCCAGTCGATCGGCTTCAACCGCAGATTGCACCGCGCAAACTTCACGCTCGCGCCATAATCGAACGTCGTAACGTGGCGAATATCGTAGATCATGACCGCAAACCGATGCCCGTAGCTGAGAGGGACGCTCTCTTCTTGCCCCCTCTCCCCTCCGGGGAGAGGGCTGGGGTGAGGGGCTGTTCCAGGCGCAGCATTGCTTGGCTGCCCCTCACCCCGACCCTCTCCCCGGAGGGGAGAGGGAGTAGGCCGCGCACAGTCACGCCCACCCTCACGCCAACGTCAGCCCGCTAGTCCGCAACGGCTCGGCCCCTTGCAGGAAATACCGCCGCGCCAGCGCATCCGACACCGCGCCGAGACGCCGCTCGATATCCCCCAGCGTCTCCGCATTCAGTTCCGCCGCGGTCGCGGTCATCACGATCGCCTGCAGCCCGGTCGCCTGCGCCTGTTGCGGCTCCGCCATTTCGTCGTCGCTCAGCACCGGCAACTCCGCCAGTCGCGCCGCGATCCGCTCCGCCGAAAACGCGAGGCTGCGCGGATTGCCTGGATCGAGCGCCACCAGATCCATCACCGGCACGCGCGCGATCCCGGTCGGATAGCGCTGGCGATAACTGATCTGGCTGTCGGCAAGGTCGAGCAGCACCGACAGATCGTCCGGCGACGCCCCCGGCATCCCGAACAACCGGATCGCCCGCGCCATCGCCATCGCCCGCTCAATCCGCCGCCCGAGATCGTGGAAACGCCACGCCGCCGTCCGCCCCATATGCTCCGCCGATAGCCCCGCGATCGCCGCGTACCGCCGTTGCAGCGACCCGGCCCGCTCCAGCATCCCGCGATGCGTCGGGAAGGGCGCCTCGAGCAACCGCACCATGTCCGCCGACAAGCGATCGCGCGAGCCTTCGCCGATCTCGCGCGCGTGGCGGTTGAGCGTCAGGATCGACTGCCAGCGCTCATCCTCCATCGCGGTCCGCGCGAGCGCGGTCAGGTCGGCGCGGCGCAAGCTCGGCGGGTGCGGCGCGCTACCCGCCCCGACGATCAGCCCGACCAGCTTGCCCACCGTAGTGGGCGACAGCACGGCACCCCCGTCGACGTCGATCGAATTGCCAAGCATCACCCGGATCGCGCCGAGCAGAGCCTCACCCCGCTCCAGATAGCGCCCGAGCCAGTAGAAATTGTCCGCCACCCGGCTCGGCAACGTCCCCGGATTGCGCCGCACCTGGAGTGAGTCCGCGGCGGTCAGCAGCGACACCGGCGCGACCGGCTCGGCGCCATAGATGCAGACGTCCGCGGACCAGATGCCTTCGCCCATCACCGCCGCCCGCGCGTCGGGATGCTCGCCGATCCGCGCGAATCCGCCGGGGAGGACGGTCCATTCGCCGTCGCCGTTACGCGCTGCGAACACGCGCAGGGTGAAGGGGCGGGGGACCAGCGCATCGCCGACCACGACCGGCATCGTCGAGAGCTGGACCAGTTCCTGCCCGACATAATCCTGCGGCCGATTCGCCATGTCGGCAAGCAGACGCGTCCGGTCCTCGCCGGTGATGTCGGCCCCCGTGACCGGGCCGCCGGTCATGCCGAGAGGGCGCGAATGGAACGCCGGACCGATCAGCAGGCGATCGAAATTCGCCTCGACCTGCGCCCGCGCGCCGTCCTGCCCGCACCACCACGTCGCGATGTTGGGGAGCAGCAGGTCCTCGCCGAGCAGCGACTTCGCAAGCTGCGGGAGGAACGCGGAGAACGCCGGCGCCTCCAGCACGGCCGAGCCCGGCGCGTTCGATAGCACAACGTTGCCGGCCGCGTACGCGTCGATCAGCCCGGGCACGCCGATCTGCGAATGCGTGTCGAACGCCAGCGGATCGAGCAGTCGCGGGTCGAGCCGCCGCCACAGCGCATCGATCCGCTTGAGCCCGCCGATGGTGCGGACATAGACCTTGTCCTCCAGCGCGGCGAGATCGGCGCCCTCGACCAGCAACAGCCCGAGATAGCGCGCGAGGTGCGCTTGCTCGGGATAACTCGGGTTGAACCGGCCGGGGGTGAGCAGCCCGATCCGCGGGTCGGTCCGCTTGCACATCGCCGCGATCCCGGCGCGGAAGGCTGCGAAGAACGGCGCGTGGCGCTGGACGTTGAGCCGATCCTGCAAACCGCCGAGCGTGCGGCTGACGGCGATGCGGTTCTCCAGCGCGTACCCCGCACCAGCGGGTGCGCGGAGGTGATCGGCGAGCACGCGCCACTCGCCGGTCGGCCCGCGACCGAGATCGATCGCGATGAAATCGAGGTGCCTGCCGCCGGGCGGGTCGAGCCCGACCATCGGTCGCAGGAAGAACGGGCTGCCGGTGACCAGCGCGGCGGGGATATGGCCCTCCGCGACCAGCTTTCCCTCGCCGTAGAGGTCGGCGATCACCGTCTCCATCAACGTCGCGCGCTCGATCACGCCGCGCTCGATGCCGGACCATTCGCCGGCCTCGATCAGCAAGGGTACGGGCGAGACCGGCCAGGGGCGCTCGTCGGGTTCGTCGGCGATGCGGAAGCCGGTGCCAATGTCGACCGCATGCCGCTGGACGCGTTCGCGGATGTGGCCGAGGTCGTCCGAGGCGACCATCGCGAGCTCGGCGAACATCGCCGCCCAGGCGGGGTCGGCGTCCTTGCAGAGCACGTCGGCGCCAGTGGTGCGCGCGCAATAGTCGGCGATCCAGCGCTCGGCATGGATCATCGCGTCGAAAAGGGGCGCGGTGTGCGTCGCCGTGTCCAATGCCTCAAGCCCCCGAATACAGGCGGCGGTGTTTCACCTT
The DNA here is from genome assembly GCF_003688595.1 of Sphingomonas sp. PP-F2F-G114-C0414. Taxonomy (GTDB): domain Bacteria; phylum Pseudomonadota; class Alphaproteobacteria; order Sphingomonadales; family Sphingomonadaceae; genus Sphingomonas. The sequence goes on along the minus strand of NZ_RCWT01000011.1, from coordinate 270,805 downwards.
TCGACGCGGCGGTGCAACATAAATTGTCGCTTCGGGTCATACCTTACTCTTGTTCCCTCGCGAACGCGGGGCCCCAGGAATCCCAAGCGCTGCGTGCAGTTACCCTGGACCCCCGCGTTCGCGAGGGAACAGTAAGGGGGCAAACTGTCGCCTCCAAAAACCACCACCCCGGCGAAGGCCGGGGCCCAATTGGGGGACGGCGATAATGAAGAGCATCGCTCCGTTACCACCACCTTGCCAATTGGGCCCCGGCCTTCGCCGGGGTGGTTATGGTTGTGGTTGTGGGGAGGGGGAATGGCTCAAAGATCCGGCAGCACCTGATCCGCCACACCCCAACCCGCCAGCGCCCGCGACCCAGCCCGCGCGATCAACTCCGCCCCATCCCGCACACCCCATCTCGCGGCCGTCTCGATATCCCGCAACTCGGTCCAAGACACCGGTGCCGCCACCGGCGCCCCCGCTCTCGCCCGCGCCGAATACGGCATCACCGCGGTCGCCCCGCGCTGGTTGCGCAGCCAGTCGATGAAGATCCGCCCCTTCCGCTTGGCCTTCGCCATTGTCGCGACGAAGCGGTCGGGATCCGCCCCCGCCATCGCCCGCGCGAAGCGATCGGCGAAGTCCTTCACCGCCGGCCATTCCGCGTCCGGCGTCAGCGGCACGACCACGTGCACGCCCTTGCCGCCCGAGAGCATCGGGAAGCTGACCAGCCCGAGTTCGGCGAGCTGGTTTTTCAGATGTTCGGCCGCCTTCTTGGTGTCGCCGAAGTCGAGCCCCTCGTCCGGGTCGAGATCGAATATCAGCCGGTCCGGCTTCTCCAAGGTCGCGTTCGACGATCCCCAGCCGTGGAACTCGATCGTCCCCATCTGCACGCACGCGACCAGCCCGTCGGCATCGTCGACGTACAGATAGTCCTCGGTCGAGCCGTCCTTCTCGCGGATCGGCACCTGATGCACCGCGTCGCCGAAGCTCCCCGCGTCGTGTTTCTGGAAGAAGCACGCGCGCGAGCGGCCCTGGGGGCAGCGGACGAGGCTGATCGGGCGATTGCCTGCAACCGGGAGCATGATCCCCGAGACCGCGACGTAATAATCGGCGAGATCGCCCTTGGTGACGTCCGACCTGTCGAAGATCACGCGGTCGCGGCTGCTGACCTTGATGCTCGTCTCGGGCCGGGCGTCTGGCAGCGGGGCAGGGGTCTCGGCGACGACGTCCTTCGCCGCCTTGTCCTCGCGCAGGCCGATGAAGCTCGAATGGCGCAGCACGCCGTCGGGGGTGACTTCGGCAAAGGCGACCTCCGCGACCAGTTTCGGCGTCACCCATTTCGCGCCGCGGACCGCTGCCTTGGGGGCTTCGACCGTCGGCGTCTTGCGGTCGAGCGCGTCGAGCTTGTCGCGGATCTCGTCCATCAACGCCTGGTCGAACCCGGTGCCGACCTTCCCCGCATACCGATAGCCTTTGCCCTCGCGGACGCCGAGCAACAGCGACTTGAAGCCGCGTTTCTTGTCCGACGGCAGCCAGCCGACGATCACGAATTCCTGGCGGTGCGTGCATTTGACCTTGAGCCACGCCTTGGTCCGCTTGCCCGCATACGGCGCGTCGGCGCGTTTCGAGACGATGCCTTCGAGGCCTTCGCGGCACATCGTCTCGAACAGTTGCTCGCCTGCGCCGATCACGTGGTCGGAGTAGCGGAGACGGTCCTCGTTCTCGGGGATCAGCGGCTGCAGCCGCGCCTTGCGGTCGAGATTGGAGAGGCCGGTAAGGTCTTCGCCGTCGAGTTCGAGCAGGTCGAACGCGAACAGCGTCATGTCGCCGCCCGCGGAGATCGCGTCCTTCAGCGTCGAGAAATCGGGGTGGCCGTCCTTGAACGCGACGATCTCTCCGTCGATCAGCGCGGATTTTACGGGGAGCTGCGCGGCGGCGTCGGCGATCGCGGCGAACTTGTCGGTCCAGTCGAGGCCGGTGCGGGTGAAGACCTTGGCCTTGCCGTTGGCGACGGAGATCAGTGCACGGTAGCCGTCGTATTTCACTTCGTGGAGCCAAGCGGAGCCGGTGGGGACGGCGTCGACGAGGGTGCAGAGTTGTAGGTCCCGAAATTCCTCCCCGGCACGGGGAGGGGGACCGCCGGGACCTTTCGCGGTGGTGAAGGGGGGCTTGGCGCTGGCGACACCTTTACGGCTGGCGGTACTCTTGCGGCCCGCCCCCTCCACCAGCTTCGCTGGTCCCCCTCCCCGTGCCGGGGAGGATTTGCCCTCCTCGATCTCCACCATCGTGCGGCCGGTCGAGACGCTCGTCAGCGCTTCCTCGACCAGCGTGTCGGTGCCGCCGGCCGCGGCATCGTCGATCTTCCGCAGCAGCCAGTTCTCGCGCTTCTCCTTCGCGCGGGGCTTCAGGCGGATCAGCAGCCATTCGCCCTTCATCCGCTCGCCATCGAGGACGAAGTGGAGATGGCCCTTGTCGAGATCCTTGGCGGACTTGCCCTTGATCGGCGACCAGGTGCCGCGGTCCCACAGCATCACCGTGCCGCCGCCATACTCGCCCGCCGGGATCGTACCTTCAAAGGTGGCGTAGCTCAGCGGGTGATCTTCGGTGCGGACGGCGAGGCGTTTCTCGTTGGGGTCGAGGCTAGGACCACGGGTGACGGCCCAGCTTTTAAGGACGCCGTCGATCTCCAAGCGGAAGTCCCAATGGAGGCGGGTCGCGTCGTGCTTCTGGACCATGAAGCTGTTGCCGTTGCCGGGGGCTAGCGTGCCCGCGGGTTCGGCGGTTTTCGTGAAGTTCCGCTTGGCATTGTAGAGAGCGAGGGGATCGTTGACCATCTTCACCCCTCCCTGGAAGGGAGGGGCCGGGGGTGGGTCGGCCGCTTGGCGGGCGGGGCGCTATTACGGTGAGCGACCCACTCCCAACCCCTCCCTTTCAGGGATGGGAGCTTAAGCACGTTTTTTGGCTGGCGCTTTGGCCGCCGTCTTTGCCGGCGCGCGCTTGGCGGGGGCCTTCTTCGCCGGCGCCTTCTCCGCAGTCCCCCCACTCTTCTCCATCGACTTCTTCAACGCAGCCATCAAATCGACCACGTTCGATCCCGTCTTCCCGCCCGTATCCTTGTCCTCGATGATCTTCTTACCGTTCGACTTGCGCTTGCGTTCGATCAGGTCCTTCAGCGCGTCGACATAGCGATCGTGGAATTCCTGCGGATGGAAGTCCGCGCTGCGCTTTTCGATCAGCGCCTCGGCGAGTTCGAGCAGTTCCTCGGACGGCTTGTCGTCGGGGATCTCGCGGAAATACCCTTGCGCCTTGTGGACCTCATCGGCGTAGCGCAGCGTCTCCAGCACCATCCCGCGTCCGCACGGCTTGAGGCTCACGACATATTCGCGCCCGCGCATCGCGAGCTGGCCGAGCCCGACCTTCTTCGTCCGCTTCAACGCCTCGCGCAGAACGATGAACGCCTCCTCCGCGAGATCGTCGGCAGGCACCACGAAATACGGCTTCTCGTAATACAGCACGTCGATCTCGCTCGCGTCGACGAACTGGGTCAGCTCCAGCGTCTTCTTCGACTCGAGCTTCACCGCGTCGATCTCGTCCTGCTCAAGCAGCACGTATTCGCCCTTCGAGACCTCGTACCCCTTCATGATCTCGTCGGCATCGACCGGCCCGACGCCGGTGACGACCTTGTCGTAATGGATCGGCTGGCCCGACGGCTCGTGGATCTGCTTGAACGACACCGCCGCGCCGGATTTCGTCGCGGAATAGATTTCGACCGGGATCGAGACGAGGGCCAGCCGAATCTGTCCCTGCCAATACGCGCGCGCTGCCACCTTGCGTGTTCCTTCGTTGCGGAAACGATTCGATTACCTGGATCAATCATCGGCGAGGTGGAGTCGTTCCAAAGTTTCGTTCCGCCTCAAATCCCGCTATGGCGCGCGGCATGTCAGACGATCCCTTCACACTGTTCGATAGCTGGTACGCCGAAGCCAAGCAGTCCGAGCCGAACGACCCGAATGCGGTCGCGCTCGCGACGGCGGATGCCGAGGGGCGGCCTTCGGTGCGCATGGTGCTGTTGAAAGGCCACGGCCCCGACGGTTTCGTGATCTATACCAACCGCGAAAGTCGCAAGGCAGGCGAGCTCGCCGCCAATCCGCAGGGCGCACTGCTGTTCCATTGGAAGTCGCTGCGCCGTCAGATCCGCATCGAGGGCCCGGTATCATGGGCGACGGACGAAGAGTCGGACGCCTATTTCGCCTCGCGTGGTCGTGATTCGCAGCTTGGCGCCTGGGCGTCGGAGCAATCGCGCCCGCTCGACAGTCGCGAGACGTTCGAGCAGCGCTTTGCCGAAATGACCGCGAAGTTCGACGGGCAGGACGTGCCCAGGCCGCCGCATTGGGGTGGCTACCGTGTCACGCCGACGCGGATCGAGTTCTGGCAGGACCGTGCGCATCGGCTCCACGAACGGCGGCTGTTCACGCGCGAAGGCGGCAACTGGAGCGAAGGGTTGTTGTTCCCATGACGCAGGACGAACGGCGCAGGGTCATACCTCTCGCAACCCGCGCGGCGCTCGCCAGCGTCGCGATGGCGTGTTTCCTGCTGCTGCTGAAGGGCTTTGCGGCGTGGTCGACAGGCTCCGTCGCGATGCTCGGCTCGCTCGCCGATACCGCGCTCGACCTGCTCGCGTCGCTGGTCACGCTGTACGGCGTGCGGCTCGCGGCGACGCCGGCCGACCACGACCACCGCTTCGGCCACGGCAAGGCGGAGGCGCTCGCCGCGCTGTTCCAGGTCATGCTGATCACCGCGTCGGCGGTCGGTATCGCGTGGCGCGCGATCCTGGCGTTCGGCGATCCGCAGCCGACCACCGGCGCCGATTTCGGCATCGGCGTGTCGGTGATTGCGATCGTCGCAACGGTGTTCCTGCTTTCCTATCAGCGCCGCATAATCCGCCAGACGGGCTCGGTCGCGATTCTGGCGGACAACGTCCACTACCAGTCCGACGTGCTGCTCAACGGATCGGTGATCGTCGCGCTCGTGCTCGATCAATATGTCGGGTGGAGCGGCGCGGATCCGATCTTCGGCATCGTCATCGCGTTGTGGCTCGCCTGGGGCGCGTTCCAGGCGTCGTCGAACGCGATCGACCAGCTGATGGACAAGGAATGGCCCGAAGATCTGCGCACGCAGTTTCTCGACGTGGCGGCGCGCCAGCCCGGCATCCGCGGCATCCACGATTTCCGCACGCGACGCTCGGGCAGCCACGACTTCGCGCAGTTCCACATGGAGGTCGCGCGCGACCTGACCGTGGAACACGCGCACGACATCGTCGAGGCGGTCGAGCGCAATCTCCGCACCGCGTTCCCCAAGGTCGAGGTACTGATCCATCTCGATCCCGAGGGACATGTCGACACCGACAATCCGCTGGTCGAAGCGGACGTGACGCCGCATTGGTTCGGCAAGCGGGTTTAAGGATTCAGGCATGAGAATACCGTTCGCGCAGATCGATGCGTTTTCCGACACGCCGTTCGGCGGCAACCAGGCGGCGGTGATGCCGCTGTCGGCGTGGCTCGACGACGCCGTGCTGCTGAACATCGCGCAGGAGAACAACCTCAGCGAGACCGCGTTCATCGTCGCGTCGGACGACGAGGGCGTCGATTTCGACCTTCGCTGGTTCACGCCGGGGGCAGAGGTGGCCTTGTGTGGTCATGCGACGTTGGCGAGCGGGCATTTCGTGTTGTCGTCGGACACCGCGCTCGACCGGGTGCGGTTCCGGACGCGGCAGGCGGGGATGCTCGAGGTCGCTCGGGCGGACAGCGGCTACACGCTCAAGTTGCCGGCATGGGGACCGAGCCCGAAGGCGATCCCGGAGATCGTCGCGGCGCTGAACGTCGCCGAGCCCGTCGAGACGTTGTGGCACGAGAAGGGCTATGCGCTCGTGATCGTCGACGACGAGGCCGTGGTGCGCGAGTTGAAGCCGGACTTCGCGGCGCTGGCGAAACTCCCCATCGTCGCGATCGTCGCGGCGCGGGGCGAGGCGGCCGACATCGTGAGCCGTGTGTTCACGCCGTATTACGCTATCAACGAGGATCCTGTGACGGGTGCGGCGCACGCGGTGATGGTGCCGTATTGGGCGCCCACTTTGGGGAACAGCTTCACCGCGTATCAGGCGAGCGCGCGTGGCGGGAAACTGACGTGCCGCCTCGACGGCGACCGGGTGGTGTTGGGCGGATCGTGCGTGACGACGATCGAAGGCACGTTCCTGCTGCCGTAAACGCAGCCAAAATACCTCCGTCATCCTGACGAAAGTCAGGATCCAGAGCCACGAACGTCGCCGGTTGTTACCCTGGATCCTGACTTTCGTCAGGATGGCGTGGGGGAGGGGACCCTAGCGTTTCCGCCCCTTGGTCATCGGATCGGGCTTCTTTGGCTTTACCCAGCCGGGCGGTGGCGTCATCCGCTGCTGGCTGGTGCCAAGCCCCATCGCCCCCGGCTGCTGGCGGGTCAGACCAGCCGTGTCCGCCACTTCGCCACCGCCCCGCAACACGCTGATCTGATCGCGCAACTTTCCCGCGGTCTCGAAATCCATCGCCGCGGCGGCGGCTTCCATCTGGCGGCGTAGATCTTCGATATCCATGCCACTCCAACGCGTCAGGCGGCGACGAGTGCCGCTTCGGTTTCCGCGATCCAGCCGCCGCCGAGCACGCGCTCGCCCGCATACAGCACCGCGGCCTGACCCGGCGCAACGCCGTATTCGGGCGCATCGAACACCACGCGGTCGCCGACCAGACGGGCGGGGACGGGCTTCGCCATCGACCGCACCTTGGCGGTCAGCGGTCCGGTGAAGTCGCCGCCTAACCAGTTGATGTCGGTCATCCGGGCAGCCTCGACCGCGAGCGCACGCCGCGGACCGACGACCACTCGCTTCGTGGCGGGCTCCACTCGCACGACATAGAGCGGCTCGGGACTGCCGCCGATCTCCAGCCCGCGCCGCTGGCCAACGGTGAAGTGGATAAGCCCGCGATGTTCGCCAAGCTTCGTGCCCCCCAGATCGACGATATCGCCCGCGGTCTCCGCCGCCTCGGGCCGCAGCTTCTTCACGAGCCCGGCATAATCGCCATCCGGCACGAAGCAGATATCCTGGCTGTCCGGCTTGGCCGCGACGCCGAGCCCGAGTTCGGCCGCGATCTCTCGCACGCGCGCCTTGGGTAGCCCGCCCAAAGGAAAACGCAGATAGTCGAGCTGCGTCTGCGTGGTCGCGAACAGGAAATAACTCTGGTCGCGCGCCGGATCCGCCCCGCGGTGAAGTTCGGCACCATGTACGCCTTCGACTCGCCGGACATAATGCCCGGTCGCCAGGCAATCCGCGCCGAGATCGCGCGCGAGCTTCAGCAGGTCGGTGAACTTCGGCCCCATGTTGCACTGGACGCACGGGATCGGCGTGCGGCCGGCGAGGTATTCGTCGGCGAACTTGTCGACGACCTGCTCGCGAAAGCTCGTCTCGTGATCGAATACGTAGTGCGCGATGCCGAGTCGGTCGCACACCGCGCGGGCGTCGCGGATGTCGCGGCCGGCGCAGCACGATCCCGCGCGGCCGACCGCCTCGCCGTGATCGTACAGCTGCAACGTCACGCCGATCGTTTCGGCGCCGGTGGCATGCGCGAGCGCGGCGACGACCGAGCTGTCGACGCCCCCCGACATCGCCACGACGATGCGCTTTCCGGCCATTACTGGCCCGAGCTGAAAATCGGTCTGATCCATCGCCATCACATAAGCGCGACGGCGTGCGGTTGCAAAAAGATGCGGCGGTTGACGTGGATCAGGGTGAAGCGAACGGAAAACGCGACCAGCGATTGGAAAAAAGCGACAGGTTCACGAAGTCTTTCACGACGTTTTACGGTCCATTCACCCCCTTGCGCTACATCGGGCTTCCCAGACGTTGTCGTGAGTATCCCGTTGGACCTGAGTTTCTCCCGTTTCGATCGCGATGCCGAGCTTACCGTTCTTCCCGGTGAGCTTGCTGTCCTGATCGTCGGCATCGCCGCCCGCCAGGCGGCGAGTCCGACGGCGGCGGTGCAGGCGGGGTTCGTGCGAACGACTGTCGATGCGACGCTGTTCGCGCCGCTCCATGGGGCCTTCAACGGTCCGATGGCAAAGGCCTTAATCCGGTGGAAGGACGAATGAAGATGCTGTTTACTGCGGCGTTTCAGCCGATCTTCAAATCTAGCGACTATCTTTCGCGTGTGCGTATCGAGAGGGGGCCCCCCGCCCCGATCAGAGGTTTCAAATGATCGAGAACCAGAAAATCCGTCCCGGCAAGGTCATCGGGCCGCTTGGCGAGCAACTCACGCTGGACACGCTGCCGCCGCCCGGCACTACGCGGTGGGTGGTGCGGCGCAAGGCCGAGGTGGTTGCCGCGGTGAATGGCGGGCTGCTCAGCGTCGACGACGTCTGCGCCCGCTACGGCTTGACCGTCGAGGAGTTCGCCAGCTGGCAGCGGGCGATCGATCGCTCGGGGATGCCCGGCCTGCGCGTTACCCGCATCCAGCACTATAAATCGCTGTACGAGCGCCAGCAGAAGTATTGAGCGGCAAAACTCAAAACGCGGGCGGAACAAATATCGCCGCTCGCACGTCTTTCCGCCATCGCCCCGGCAACGGGATAAACGGAGGGAAATACAATGGGTCTCATTCTTTGGCTGATCATCGGCGGCGTCATCGGCTGGATCGCTAGCATGATCATGCGCACCGACGCGCAGCAGGGCATCCTGCTGAACATCGTCGTCGGCATCGTCGGCGCGTTCATCGGCGGCCTGATCCTGTCGGGTGGGTCGATCAACAGCGCACCGCTGACGCTGACCTCGTTCCTCGTGTCGCTGGTGGGTGCCGTCATCCTGCTCGCGATCGTGAACCTCGTCCGTCGCGGCAGCGTTCGCTAAACTTCGCTCTCGTCACGCGAAACGAAAGGGCCGTCCGGGCAACCGGGCGGCCCTTTTTCGTGGGCGATCGTCGTCGGATCGGTCGCGATCCTCCCCCTTGGAGAGGGAGGATCGCAGACCTTCAGTTCAGCAGGAACCGAACCGACACCGTCACGGTCACATCCTTCTCGCCGGGCGCGATCTGCGTGCTGTCCTTGGCCATCGACGCGCGGGCCATCATGAACATCGGCTGCGCCGGGCCGCCCGCATCCTGGCCCGATTCGGCGATCGAGACGATCCGCGACACCCGCAGCCCCGCCGCCTTGGCGTACAGATCGGCGCGGCGCTTGGCCTGCGCGATCGCATCGGTCCGCGCCTCGTCGAGCGCCGCGTCGGGCTTGTCGATCGACAGGTTCGGCCCGTCGATCTGGTTCGCACCCTGCGCCACCAGCGCGTCGAGGATCGTGCCGGACTTGGCGACATCGCGGAAGCGGATCGAGACGGTGTTGGTCGCCTGATAGCCGGTGATCACCGGCGGCTGGTTGTCCGCGTAGCGATACTGCGGCGAAAGCTGCACCGACGAGGTCGCGATATCGCGCGGCGCCACGCCCGCGCGCTTCAGCGCGGCGAGCACCTTCGCCATCCGCTGCGCATTGTCGGTCAGCGCCGCCGCGGCGGTCGGCGACTGCGATACGACGCCTGCGCGAATCGTCGCGAGATCGGGCACACGCGTCGTGCGGCCCTCGGCGGTCACGTCCAGCACGGTGCCCGCAGCCGGCACCATCGGCTCGACCGTGGTCGGTGCGGCCTGTGCAAGCGCGGTGCCCGGCAGGACGGCCCCCGGCACGGCGACGACGGCGAGGGCGGCAAGGAACGAGGCGGTCTTCATGATATCTCTCCCGGGTAACTACTGGTGTGCGTGTCGCGCGGATCAGGTCAACGCAAGCTGAACGTCGCGCAAACTCTTCGCACCGCCAGACTCTTCGCACCGCATTGCGAATAGATCGAATTCGAAGCATGTCTTCGTTCCATGCTCGTCGAAGGGCTTGAGCATGGTGACTTATTCAGATAACACAGCGTGCGAACGGCGAAGCGGGTCGAGACAAGACCGGTCGAAATGGGGATTGTGACGCGCATGAATTACGAGACGAAGATGGCGGGTCACCTCGGCGCCAGCGAGAGCGAAGAGCAGCTGGCCCTGCCGGATTACACCGCGCCATCGCATCGCCGTCGTAACATCATCATCGCCGTCCTCGTCGTGCTGGCGATCGTCGCTGCCGTGGTCGCATTCAAGTCGGGGAAGAAGGAGGCCGTCGCCGGCCCGGTGATCGAGCAGGTGCCGACCGTCTCGGTGGTCGTGCCCGGTCGCAAGATCGTCGACCGGACGATCTCCGCCACCGGTACGATCGCGGCGCGTCGCGAGATGCCGGTCGGAGTCGCGGGCGAGGGCGGGATGATCACGCGCGTGCTGGTCGAGCCGGGCCAGTGGGTCGCGGCGGGACAGGTGCTCGCGACGGTCGATCGCTCGGTCCAGACCGAGACCGCGGCGTCGCTGGCGGCATCGGTCAACGTCGCCCGTTCGGACGAGACGATCGCGCAGGCCGAACTCGATCGTGCGCAGCAGCTGGTCGATCGCGGGTTCATCTCGAAGGCCGACCTTCAGCGCAAGGCCGCGACGCGTGATGCCGCCGCTGCCCGCGTGAAGGTCGCGCAGGCATCGCTCGGCGAAGCGCGCGCGCGCAACGGTCGCCTCGACATCCGCGCGCCTGCCGCCGGGTTGGTCCTGACCCGCGGCGTCGAATCGGGTCAGGTCGTCGGCGCCGGGACGGGCGTGTTGTTCCGCATGGCCGCGGCAGGTCAGATGGAGATGCGCGCGCAGTTGAGCGAATCCGATCTCGCCGGTCTGCATCGCGGTGCGCGCGCGACCGTCGTGCCGGTCGGCACGACTCAGGGTTTTCCGGGTGAAGTGTGGCAGGTGTCGCCGGTGATCGACCCGCAGAGCCGCCAGGGCATCGCGCGGATCGCGGTCAAATACGATCCTGCGCTGCGTCCCGGTGGTTTCGCGGCGGCGACGATCGTCGGCGGGGCGACCCAGGCGCCTCTGCTGCCCGATTCGGCGTTGCAGAGCGACGAGAAGGGCAGCTTCGTGTATATCGTCGGCGCCGACGACAAGGCGGTGCGCCGCGCGGTCAAGATCGGTCAGGTCTATGACGAGGGCGTGACGATTCTCAGCGGGCTCGACGGGTCCGAACGCGTTGTTTTGTCCGCCGGCGGATTCCTCGCCCCCGGACAAAAGGTGAAGCCGGTCACGAAGAAAGCGAGCTGATCGCATGAACTTCCGCAACATATCGGCCTGGGCGATCCGCAACCCGGTGCCGCCGATCGTGCTGTTCCTGGCGCTGACGCTGGCCGGCATCGTCAGCTTCATGCGGATGGACGTGAACAACGATCCGGACATCGATTTCCCGATCGCTATCGTCGTCATCAGCCAGCCGGGCGCGGCGCCGACCGAACTCGAGACGCAGGTCACGCAGCGCGTCGAAGCCGCGGTGCGGTCGATCCAGGGGATCGACGAGATCACCTCGACCGTGACCGAAGGCCAGTCGCAGACTGTCGTCCAGCTCAGCATCGGCACGCCGATCGATCGCGCCGTCACCGACGTCCGCGATGCGATCGCGCAGATCCGCAGCAACCTGCCCGAGGGTATCCTCGAACCGCAGGTGTTCCGCGCGAACACTACCGACAACGATCTCGCGAGCTATTCGGTGATCGCCAAAGACATGACGGTCGAACAGCTCAGCTGGTACATCGACAACAACGTCGCCAAGGAACTGCTGTCGGTCCCCGGCATGGCCGCGGTCAACCGCAACGGCGGCGTTAGCCGCGAAATCCGCATCATCCTCGATCCGCTCAAGCTCCAGAGCCAGGGTCTGACCGCGAGCGAGGTCAATAATCAGATCCGCCAGGTCAATCTGAATGCAGCCGGCGGTCGCGCGGAAATCGCCGGTTCCGAGCAGTCGGTTCGCGTGCTCGGCAACGCCAAGGACGCGGTCGCGCTTGCCCAGACCCAGATCAGCGTCGGCAACGGCCGCACCGTGCGCCTCGCCGACATCGCGCAGGTCCGCGATCTCTATGCCGAACAGCGCAGCCGCGCGGCGATCGACGGTCGCCAGACGATCAGCTTCGATTTCCAGCGCTCGAAGGGCTCCTCGGACGTCACCGTCTTCAACGAGGCGGTGAAGAAGCTCGCGGCGATGGAAAAGCGCAACCCGAACGTGCATTTCGTGCTGCGCTCGAACAGCGTCAAATACACCGAAGAGCAATATGAGAGCGCGATCCACGCGATGATCGAGGGCGCTGTGCTCGCGGTGATCGTGGTGTTCCTGTTCCTGCGCGACTGGCGCGCGACGGTGATCTCGTCGCTGGCGATCCCGCTGTCGGCGATCCCCGCCTTCTGGTTCATGGATCTGCTCGGCTTCAACCTGAACCAGATGACGCTGCTTGCGCTCAGTCTGGTCGCGGGTGTGCTGGTCGACGACGCGATCGTCGAGATCGAGAACATCGTCCGGCACATGCGGATGGGCAAATCGGCCTATCAGGCGTCGATCGATGCCGCCGACGAGATCGGTCTCGCGGTGCTGGCGACGACGATGGCGATCGTTGCGGTGTTCCTGCCGGTCGGCCTGATGCCGGGTATCTCGGGACAGTTCTTCAAGAATTTCGGCCTCACCGTCGTTGCGTCGGTGCTGATGAGCCTTGCGGTCGCGCGACTCGTGACGCCGATGCTCGCCGCCTATTTCCTGAAGTCCGCCGGCCCCGCCACGCACGGCGAGGGCATGCTGATGGACGGCTATATGGCCACGCTCAAATGGACGTTGGAGACTGGCAGGGCAAAGGCATCCGCCGCGCGCGGTGGTTTCCGCCGCCTTACCAGCCGTGCCTTCGACCACCGGTTCTGGGTGCTCGGGCTCGGCGTCTTCGCGTTCCTGCTGACGATCGTCATGTTCGGCGTCCTGCCGATGACGTTCCAGCCGGCGCAGGACAGCGATACCTCGATGGCGGTGATCGACATGGTCCCGGGCACGACGCTCGCGCAGACCGAAGCCGTCGTCACGAAGGTCGCCGCGCTGATCGGATCGCAGCCCGACGTCCAGTCGGTCTATGCGCGCAGCGGCGCCAACGGCTCGGTCAATGCCGGCCGCGTCACCGCGACGCTCAAGGACGACCGCAAGATGAAGAGCACGGAGTTCGAGCGCAGCCTCGCACCCCAGCTCGCGGCGATCCCCGACGCGCGCGTCTCGTTCCGCTCGCAGAATGGCTGGGGGGGCAGCACGCGCGACATGAGCGTGACGCTCGGTGGTGACGATCCCAAGCTGCTCGACGAGACCGCGCAGAAGATCGTGACCGAGATGTCGCGCCTGCCGACGCTGGTCGCGCCGCGCGTCGCCGGCAATTTGCAGCGTCCCGAAATCGTCATCAAGCCGCGCTTCGATCTTGCCGCCAATCTCGGCGTGACGACGCAGGCACTGTCGTCCGCGATCCGGATCGCGACGCTCGGCGACATCGACCAGAACTCGGCGCGCTTCTCGCTGTCGGATCGCCAGATTCCGATCCGCGTCGCGCTCGATCAGGGTGCGCGCAGCGAGCTGTCGACGATCCAGAACCTGCCGGTGTCGACCGCGACGGGTGGCTCGGTACCGCTCAACCTGGTGGCCGAGATCACGCTTGGTTCTGGCCCGACCAAGATCGACCGCGTCAATCAACAGCGTCAGCTGACGATCGGTGCCGATCTCGCTCCCGGTATCGTTTCGGGTGTCGCGCAGAAGCAGATCGACGCGCTGCCGACGATGATGAACCTGCCGACCGGCGTGAACAGGCTCGTGCTTGGCCAGTCCAAGTTCCAGGCGGAGATGGTCAACAACTTCATCCTCGCGGTGATCGCGGGCACGTTCCTCGTGTTCGCGGTGCTGGTGCTGCTGTACCGCCGCGCGCTGCCGCCGTTCGTCAACATGGGGTCGCTGTTGCTGGCCCCGCTCGGCGGTCTGCTGGCGCTGTGGGCGACGGGTAATCCGGTGTCGATGCCGGTATTCATCGGCATCCTCATGCTGCTCGGGATCGTCGCGAAGAACTCGATCCTGCTGATCGACTTCGCGCTGGAGGAGATGGGCAAGGGCGTCGACGTCTGGACCGCGGTGGTCGATGCAGGCCACAAGCGCGCGCAGCCGATCGTGATGACCACGGTGGCGATGGTCGCGGGCATGATCCCGACCGCCCTCTCGCTCGGCGGCGACGGATCGTGGCGCGCGCCGATGGGCATCGTCGTGATCGGCGGACTGGTCCTGTCGACCATCCTGACGCTGTTGATCGTCCCCGCGGCGTTCAGCCTCGCGGTCGGGATCGAGCGGTATATCGGGCCGCGCCTCGGCCGCAGCCTGCTCACCTATCGTCCCGGCGACGACGGCAGCGAGGTCATCGGCCTGGCCGATCCGCATCCGTCAGGGCCGCCCTTGTCCGGGCCGCATTCGCCCGGACCGCGGCTCGGGCCGGCGACACCCAAGCTCGGCGACGGCACGCAGCCGGCCGAGTGACACGCCCGCGCCGTTGGTGCTGAGCGAGGTCGAGCCATCGAACGCCGGGATGGCAGTGCGACCTTGCCCGGCACGAACGCTGGCACCGATGGCGTCTGACGGACCGGATTTGCGGCGATCGTGCCGCGCCTTGATCCGGTCGGCGAAACCGACTTGAACTATCCCCGTGTTGAGGGATTGTTTCGGGTATGACGCTTTTACCTCGCACGCGCCCGATCGGCGAAGCACCGCCGGCTGCTCTCGTCCGTATGCGGATCGTCGCCACCGGCCTGCTGGTGCTGATGGCCGCGACGTTCTTCGTCAGCCGCGCACTGATCCCGGTGCACCCCGCGTTCGCGTTCGTCCGCGCGTTCGCCGAGGCGGCGATGGTCGGTGGCTTGGCCGACTGGTTCGCGGTGACCGCGCTGTTCCGCCATCCGCTCGGCCTGCCGATCCCGCACACCGCGATCGTGCCGCGCAACAAGGACCGGATCGGGGACACGCTCGCGCAGTTCCTCCGCGCGAACTTCCTGATCCCCGTCGTCATCGCGCGACGCACGCGTCGGCTCGACGTAGCGGGCGCGATCGCGCGCTGGCTGACCGATCCGCCCGAGGGGGCAGGGGGGCGTTTTCGGCAGGGAGCGTCGAAGCTGGTTGCGCAGGTTCTCGAGGGCCTCGATCCGGCGCGGCTCGGCGGGATGGTCAAGGCCGGGATCGGCGCCCGCCTGCGCGCGACGGAGGTGTCGCCGATCCTCGGTCAGTTGCTCAAGGCCGCGATCGCCGAGCGCCGTCACGCGCCGCTGCTCGAAAGCGCGATCCGCTGGGCGGCCAAGACGCTGGCGGCGAACGACCACCTCGTCCGCGCGATGGTCCACGACAAGGCGGGGTCGATCCTACGCTGGACCGGGCTCGACACGACCGTCGCGGACAAACTCATCAACGGCTTCGACAAGCTGCTCGCGGAGATGGCGGAGGACCCCGAGCATCCGCTGCGGCTGAAGGCGGAGGAGGGGCTCGATCGGCTCGCCTGGGACCTGCAATATGACCGCAGGATGCGCGAGCGCGTCGAGACGATGAAGAACGACCTGCTCGACAATCCGGCGATGCAACGCTGGCTGGATGGCCTCTGGGAGCAGGCGCGCGGTGCTTTACTCGCGATCGCGCGCGATCCGGAGCGCGCGATGGCGGGCAAGCTCGGCGACATCCTGCGCCAATTAGGCGAGACATTACAGCATGATCCCCGCATGTCGCGGACCATCAACCGCTTCGTCCGCCGCGCCGCTGTCGGCGCCGCCGCAGACTACGGCGACAACATCGTCAAGCTGGTCTCGGAAACGGTCCGCAGCTGGGACGCTGATACGATCACTTGCCGCCTGGAAAACGCCGTCGGCCGCGACCTGCAATATATCCGCGTGAACGGCACGATCGTCGGCGGTCTGGTCGGGCTGGTGATCCACAGCATCGATGTGCTGTTGTGAGGGGATGGTGTAGGATTCTTTAGATCGCTCGCGGAACGGCGTGTTTCTGAATAATGTGCCGTAGTTTGTCACTGTCTGCGCTAGGTTAGACTTGAAGATGTTGGCTCCCAAAACAGATCAAGATTCGACCGCATTTGCCGACGTCGAAAACTTGGGTCGGGAGGAACGCGGTCCGACCGCTTTGGGGAATGACAGGTAGCATAGCGGACATAGCTTTCACTCGCTTGCGCGCGCCGCATGAAGGAATGATCCCGACTCCATGCTGCGTTCGAATGGCCGACGATTTTAACCGGCTTTGTGACGTCACGCGGATCGATCCGACTGTCCCGATGCCCTCGTCGCAGAAATGAACGAGGGGCTACGGCCTGCTGGTGCACGACGGCGGTGGCAGCGCGATCGAAATCGCATTCTGCCGGTGGTGCGGAGCTAGCCCGCCCCAATGGACCATTGATGAGAAGAAGCGCGGCTAATCAACTGCCCCGACCAATGTTCGCATATCTCTCAGAAAATTTAAATGCGATTGAACGGTACCACGTATTTCATCCTTATTTAACAAGAATTTTACTAATTGGATCCTAGCTTATTTGTTCAGTATGTCGAAGAAATCGGTTTGCGCGGCATTTGTTTTCGGGATGGCTTCGGGAAAAGCTCTATAGAAAGAGCGTTCGAAGTCCGTCTTATCGCGTGACGCGTTACCGATGCCGATAGTTTGCCAAAGATGTTGACGGAGCGCATCGACCCCCACTTCGTTCGTCAGATACTGATGCAGTTTAAACTTTCGGCCACCGCCCGCGTAAACCACGGGGTTGGCTTCGTCGAGCATTTCTAAAATAGCGCCCTTACTATTGGCGAGAGGGTGATAGATGTATTTTCTCGTAAACCAACCAAAAAACTGCGGGTGCTTAAAGGAGTTCGGATTTTTCCTTTTAAGGCCATATATCTTGTAAATCATGTCGGCGAATTGATTAGGAAATTCTTTTTCCCAAGCCCGAAATTCATTCCGAACAAACTCATTCCACTGTTTAAGGTAGTCTTCCCGCTTTGCGTCCTCGATATAACCGGTCGCAGTATCGACCAAAAATATGATGCCCATCTTTGCTGATGAGCGCATAATTATCTCGGCTTGAACCGCGAGAAAGGCTTGAGAAGGCGCAAGCGCCTTGTCATTGCGGGCTTGTATCAGGGCATCACATATTTCGATAAGGGTCGTGGCCTCATATCCGTCCGCGACGCCCCCAGGCCCCGAGTCGGCATCTGAGTGCCTAAAAAATATGGGGTTTTCGATCTTTTCCCACAGAGAATCGCTTATGGCGGATCGTACCCCCTTGCGCCCCATAGTGCGCAAGAATGCGTTGCCACCTTCGGATTGTAGAGTGAGCGCCCGGGCCATCGCGCCCTTCGCGATTACGCGCCTTTTGTCGAAAAGATTATAAACCTCGATCTCGACATCGCCGATCGGCAACTTGCCTTGATGGCTGGCCTTTGGAAGGCCGTCAGGGTCTTTAATTTTAGCCCAGCGCGCTTGTGCTGCTCGCTTGGCAATTGCCCGCCGGTCCTCCTTCGACAACGAAAGAGCGCGTGCTGCGCCGCCTTTGCTTTGAGGTGAGTCGTCCACGAAGAATCTCCATGCTTGCTGCGCGTGCATGGTGGGATGCTTGCTAAATTACAGCAAGCATTATTTCTCCCGGCGCTAATTATGCTTGCTACTCCGCCTCTGTTTGGCTGCGGATTTGGCACACGCTACGTCCGTCGGGCGTCGTATTCGATGCCTGCTTTGTTCCGCCAAAGTGGCCCCAGTTGGACTGCAGGGGGCGATGCGTTGCGTGGGTCCTTAATCTTACCGGTGGCAATCTTTCCGATCATCACCGCAAGGCCAATCGCGTCGGCTTGGCGTTCAATCCTATTCGGCGCGTAACGGGACTACCGTTCCCAATCTGGCATCGGCCAGCCCTTCGCCTTCGCCAATAAGCGGAGCGGGCCATGTGCGTTCACCGCCAAGGGTTCGTCGGCCCACTCGAAAGTCGGGGCGTCCGAAACATGGTCGGAGTAGAAGCGGATGTGGGCGCGGTCTCGCGCGATGCCTTCGCGGTCCATCCAGGCCTGGATCATGCGCAGTTTGGCCGGGCCGTAGCAATTCTCGCCGTCGATCCCGGCGAGCAGGACGCCGTCGCGGTCGCGGAGGCTCTCGGTGCCGATCACCGCGTCGAAATCCAGACGTCGCGCGATCGCCTCGACGTAGAACCGGTACGACGCGGTTGCCATCACCAGCCGGTAGCCGGCGGCGCGGTCCGCCTCGATCTGCGCGCGGGCGCTGGTGAAGACGCCGTCGCGCATCACGCGGTCGGCGAAGGCTTCGGCAGCCCGGCGTTCCTCGGCGGCCGTCATGCGCTTGCCGAGCATCATCCGCTGCATCATATATTTGAGCCGGCCGCGGCTGATCAGCTTGCCGACATAGCCGAGCGCCGCCACCCCCGCGAACGGGACGAGCGCCAGCCGCCACGGCGCGCCGCCTTTCTTTGCGGTGTGGAGCAGGAACGGCGTCCAGGTCGGCGCGTGCGTGATCGTCTTGTCCATGTCGTAGATCGCGAGACGGATCGCCGGCGTGGTCGAGGGCGCGGTCGCCGGCCTGGTTGCCGGTTCGGCCGAGGGGGAGGCACTGGCAGTCGAGGGGGCAGTCGAGGGGGCGGTCGAGTGCGCGATCGAGGTAGGGGGCGAGGGGGTCGGGGAAGAAATAGTCATCGTCGCGACTTACGCCGCATTCACCTTGCCGATCCAGTCGGTTTGCCGCAAAGGTGCGGCCGATGAGCGCGATGGCCGATTTCCAACAGGACGGTGCCGATACCGGCACGCTTCGGTTTACCGGCGACCTGTCGCTGGCCACGATCGGCAATCTGCCCGATCGACTCGAAAAGATCGATGCGTCGTCCGTCCGCCACGTCGATCTCAGCGGCGTCGACCGGATCGATACGATCGGTGCCTGGGTCGTTCACCGCTTCGCCGCGCGCAATGATGCGACGATCGACGGGCTCGACCCGGATGACCAGACGCTGTTCGACCAGGTCGTCGCCTCCGACCAGCCGATCGCGGCGAAGCCCGCCAAGGTCAGCGCGCTCTCCCGTGTGGTCGGCGAGATCGGCGACGCGGTCGTGCTGTCGGGCAAGACGATGTTCGGCCTGCTCGGGTTCCTCGGCGCAACGACGATCGCGTTCGGCAGCGTCATTCGCCACCCGCGCCGCTTCCGGTTCAATGCCGTGGTCCAGCGGTTCGAGGTCGTCGGCGTCGCCGCGCTCGGCATCGTCGGGCTGATGAGCTTCCTGATCGGCATGGTCATCGCGCAACAGGGCGCGGTGCAGCTGCGGCAGTTCGGCGCGGAGGTGTTCACGATCAACCTCGTCGGCCGCCTGACGATCCGCGAACTCGGCCTGCTGATGACCGCGATCATGGTCGCCGGCCGCTCGGGTTCGGCGTTCGCGGCGCAGCTCGGCACGATGAAGCTCACCGAAGAGATCGACGCGATGCGGACGATCGGCGTGTCGCCGATGGAGGCGCTGGTGCTGCCCCGCGTGCTCGCCGCGATCGTGATGATGCCGCTGCTCGGCTTCTATGCATCGATCATCGCGATAATCGGCGGCGGGCTGCTGTGCTGGATCCAGCTCGGGATCCCGCCGGTGACGTTCATCGCGCGCATCCGCGAGGTCGTGCCGATCACCGATCTCTACATCTCGCTGATCAAGGCGCCGGTGTTCGGCGCGATCATCGCGATCGCCGGGTGTTTCCAGGGCATGCAGGTCGAGTCTGACGCCGAACAGGTCGGTCTCCGTACGACGTCGGCGGTGGTCCAGGGCATCTTCCTGGTGATCGTGCTCGACGCGTTCTTCGCGGTGTTCTTCACCTGGTTGGGTTGGGACTGATGCCCCGCAAGCAAGACGATATCATCATCTCCGTGAAGGGGCTGAAGAACGCGTTCGGCGATTCGGTCGTGCACGACGGGCTCGATCTCGACGTGCGGCGTGGCGAGATTCTCGGCGTGGTCGGCGGCTCGGGCACCGGCAAGTCGGTCCTCATGCGCTCGATCATCGGCCTTCAGATGCCGGTCGCCGGCGAGGTTACCGTGTTCGGCGAGCCGAATATCGGCCGCGAGGAAACCGAGGCGACCGAGATCCGCAAGCGCTGGGGCGTGCTGTTCCAGGGAGGCGCGCTGTTCTCGACGCTGACGGTCGCGGAAAACGTCGAAGTGCCGTTGCGTGAGTTCTATCCCGATCTGTCTCCTGCGCTGTTGGCCGAGATCGCCTCGTACAAGGTGGTGATGACCGGACTGCCCGCGGACGCCGCGAACAAGTTTCCCGCCGAGCTGTCGGGCGGCATGAAGAAGCGCGCCGGGCTGGCACGGGCGCTCGCGCTCGATCCGGAACTGCTGTTTCTCGACGAGCCGACTGCGGGGCTCGATCCGATCGGTGCGGCCGCGTTCGACGATCTGATTCAGTCGTTGCAGAAGACGCTGGGGCTGACCGTGTTCCTGATCACGCACGATCTCGATACGCTGTATGCGATCTGCGACCGGGTCGCGGTGCTGGCCGACAAGAAGGTCATCGCGGTCGGCACGATCGACGAACTGATCGCGCTCGACCATCCGTGGATCGAGGAATATTTCAAGGGGCCCCGCGGCCGTGCCGCGGTCGCGACGCAGGAGGCGCACGAGCGCGCCGACCAGATCGCGGATGCCCATCCTACCGAAGTCCAGTCCAAGCAGTCCGCGCCGGACGACGCCGACGCGACATACGCCGAGAAAGAAGCAAGGACGCGCTGATGGAAACCCGTTCGAACCACGTCCTAGTCGGCGCCGTCGTGCTGATCCTGCTGGCCCTGCTGGCGCTGTTCACGGTGTGGATCGCGCGGCTGGGTGGCAAGGAAGAGAAGGAATACGACATCTTCTTCCGCCAGTCGGTCGACGGGCTCGCGCGCGGGTCCGCGGTGACGTTCTCGGGCGTGCCGTCGGGCCAGGTGAAGACGATCTCGCTGTGGAAGAACGATCCGCAGTTCGTCCGCGTCCGGATCAGCGTCGATGAAGCCACGCCGGTACTGCAGGGCACGACCGCATCGATTTCGGGCGTCGGGTTTACCGGGGTCAGCCAGATCTCGCTCGACGGTGCGCGCAAGGGGGCGCCGGCGATCGGCTGCCCGGAGACCAAGACGCCGACCGAATGCCCGTACGGCGTGCCGGTGATCCCGACCAAGCTCGGCGGTCTTGGCGCGATCCTGAATTCCGCGCCGCAGCTGCTCGAGCGACTGTCGACGCTGACCGAGCGGTTGACCGGATTGCTGACCGACAAGAATCAGGCGTCGATCGCGGGGATTCTCGCGAATACGAACCGCCTGACCGATGCGCTCGCCGATCGCGGTCCGGAGATCGCCGCAACGCTGGCGCAGACGCGGATCGCGATCCAGCAGGCCGGCGATGCCGCACAGCAGTTCGGGGTGCTCGCCAAGACCACCAACGGCGTGCTCTCGGAGGACGTGAAGCCGGCGATGGCGAACCTGAACAAGGCGATCGTCTCCGCGCAGCAGAGCGCCGACACGCTGAATTCGGCGATCGGCGATGCGCGGCCGGGGTTGCAGGCCTTCTCCAAGACGACGATCCCCGAGGCCAACCGTCTGGTCCACGACCTGCGGACGACCGCCGCGGCGCTGTCGTCGGTTGCCGAGAAGGTCGACCAGCAGGGTGCGAGTTCGCTGATCGGGCAGCAGAAGCTCCCGGATTACAAGGGTAAGTGAGGCACGCCATGAAGACACCGCTCATCCTGATCGCGATGCTGCCTCTTGCCGGGTGCATCAGCTTCGGCGCGAAACCGCCCCCCACATTGCTGACGCTGACGAGTGCGTCGTCGGTACCGGTCGGCCAGAACCAGGACTCGGCGACCGCGAAGTCGATCACGATCCAGGTCCCGGTCGTGCCGCAGGCGCTGGCGACCGCGCGCGTACCGGTGCAGGCGACGCCGACCTCGATCGCGTACGTGACCGACGCGCAGTGGGCGGAACCGCCTGCGCGGCTGTTCGCGCGACTGGTGTCGGATACGGTCGCGGCGCGGACCGGGCTGGTCGTGTTGTCGACGGCGCAGTCGGTCGGCGATCCGGGTGCGTCGCTGGGTGGCGAACTGCGCAACTTCGGGCTCGATGCGACGGCGCGGCAGGCGGTCGTGACGTTCGACGCGTCGCTGACGCGCGCGGGCAAGGCCACGGTCGAGAAGCACCGCTTCGAAGCGCGTGTGCCGGTCTCGACGATCGATGCGGCATCGGCGGCGGCTGGGATCAACCAGGCGGCGAACCAGGTCGCGACCGAAGTGGCGGACTGGATCGGTCGGTGAACGCCGCGTCGGCCTGAGCGTTGACGCTCTCTGACGAGGAGAGCGACGATGCCACAGGGCGACAAGAGTGCGTATACCGACAAGCAGAAGCGCAAGGCCGCGCATATCGCGGACGGCTATGAAGAGCGCGGCGTCCCTGAGAAGGAGGCCGAGGCGCGGGCCTGGGCTGCAGTGAACAAGGATTCGGGCGGGGGCAATCTGTCCGGCTCGGGGCGCGGCAAGCCCGATACGCATGCGTCTTCGCAGGAGGGCGGAAAGCGGGCGGCTGGGCGTAGCGATGCGGCTAAATCTGCGGCTGCGAAGAAGGGGTGGGAGACCCGGCGGAAGAACGCGGGGTGACGTCGGAGCGTATCATCGAAGCGATCCGTCATCCTGACGAAAGTCAGGATCCAGGGTAACGCGTGGTGCGCTTCATGGCTCTGGATCCTGACTTTCGTCAGGATGACGGGCGGTATTTGCGGACCGTGCTTGTCGGTGCGTCAGCGAGCCAGTGTTGCTTCAGCCTCGGCTAGATGCAGGCGCTCCACCATCTGGCCATCGAGGCGGATGGCCCCCTTGTCGGCATTCTCCGGTTTCGCGAACGTGGCGACGATCGTTCGTGCCCATGCCAACTCTTCCTCGCTCGGCCCGAACCCGGCATTCGCCGCATCGATCTGAGAGGGGTGGATCAGCGTCTTGCCGTCGAACCCTAGCATCGCCCCTTGGGTACATTCGGCCGCGAACCGGGTCGGGTCATCCAGCGCGTTGCAGACGCCGTCGAGCGCGACGATGCCGGCAGCATGGGCGGCCATGATCGTTGCTGTGAGCGCCGGGATCAGCGGCATGCGATCGGCTCCGAGCCGGCAGCGCATTTCCTTGGCGAGGTCGTTGGTGCCGACAATCAGCGCGGTGAGTTGCGTTTCGGCTGCTGCTGCGGAGAGCGAGGGGAGCGCGAGGATCACCGCGCAGGTCTCGATCATCGCCCAGATCGGCGGGCCGTCTTCGCCGAGCGATGCGCGGACTCGCGTAAGGTCAGCGACCGACGAGACCTTGGGGACGAGCACTGCATCGACGCCGCTCGCGTAGATCGCGGCGATGTCGTCGGCATACCAGGGGGTGTCGAGACCGTTGACCCGCACGACCAGTTCTCGCGCGCCGAACCCGCCCACGCGCACTGCTTCGACGACGCGATTGCGAGCCGCGGCCTTTTCGTCGGGGGCGACGGCATCCTCCAGATCGAGGATGACGACGTCGCACGCGAGCGTTCGAGCCTTGGCGATTGCCCGCGCGTTCGAGGCGGGCATGTAGAGCGCACTGCGGCGTCGTCGGAGCGTCATGGCCGACCGGCCATTAGCGCCCGCGTGACGCCGTTGGTCCAGCCGAAGCCGTCCTGGTTGGGATATTCGCCGCCACCGCCGGGCTTGCGCTCGACCACGTCGTATTTCTCGAGCAGCTTGCCGCTCGCCTGATATTCGCGGTCGACCGACGCGAGCCACGCTTTGGTGATCTGCGCGGCTAAGCCGGTTTCGCCGTAGCCGCGCAGGCCTTCGACCGCGATCCACTGGAGCGGGGCCCAGCCATTGGGGTCGTCCCATTGCTGCCCGCTGCCGATCAACGTCGTGCGGAGGCCGCCTTCGCCGACGAATGGGCGCAGGGCAGTGGCGGTTTTCGCGGCCTGCTCGGGTGTTGCGATCCTGGAGAACAGCGGGAACGCCATTGCCGCGCTCGCGAAGTCGTTCGCGCGGTTGGTGTCGAGGTCGTAGTCGGCAAAGAAGCGGCCGTTCCACAAATGCTGGCGGATCGCGGCGGCGCGGGCGGTCGCTTGGGCGGTGTACGACGTTGCGCACGCGGTGTCGCCGAGCGCCCGGCAATTCGCGGCGATCGCCTGCTCCATGCCGACCATCAGGCTGTTGAGATCGACCGGCGCGAACCGCGTGGTGCGGATGGTGGCGAGAGTGCGGCCGTCGGCGAGCCAGCGAGAGGAGAAGTCCCAGCCGCTTTCCGCCGCCGCGCGCAGATCGCGGAAGAGTTCGCCGCGGTTGCGCGACGGCGTACGGTCGGCGAGTTCGGCGTCTTCGCGATAACTCTCGTCGCGCGGATCCGCCCGGTCGTCCCAATAGCGGTTGAGCAGCGCGCCGTCGGGGAGGCGCACGGCGCGGCGCGATTGCTGGCCGGGCTTGAGCGTGTCGGCGCCGGCCATCCAGAACGCGTGCTCCGCGCGGAGCTGGCGGGTGCGGGTGGCGAGCGTCCTGGGATCGCGCGAGAGGCCGGCGATCAGGTAGAAGACCGGCGGTTGCGAGCGGCTGAGGTAGTATGTGCGCGTGCCGTTGGGGATGTGGCCGTAGCGGTCGATCAGGCTGCCGAAATCGACCACCATGTCCTCGACCAGATCCTGCCGGCCGGAGCGTTGGACGCCGAGCAGCGTGAAATAGCTGTCCCAGTAATACATCTCGCGAAAGCGACCGCCCGGGACGACATAACGCTTCGGCAAGGTCAGCGCGGACGAGCCGGCGGGGACACTGGTCTGCGTGCGCGTGAGTTGTGGCCAGAGTGCGTCAATGTGCGCCTTGAGCGACAGCCGTTCGGTGGAAGGTGACGCAGCGGGGGTAGGCGGGATCGTGAAGTTCTGATCGACGAATTTGCGTAGTTCCGGCTCCCCGTTGCAGCGGCATTTGGCGTAGTCGGCGATGATAGCCTTTGCCGGACGCTTCGGCGTCGCATCGGCGAAGGTCTTCGAGTCCGGGAACAGCCCGCGCATCTGGACGGCCTTGTAGAGCGCGCCGAATAACTGGGCCGGCGACTGTGGCGCGGGCGACGCCGCGATCAGCAGCGATGAGAGCGCGAGCAGGCCGAGGCGGCGCATCAGGTGACGACGTCCGGCGCTGTGCGGCCGGTATGCTCGGCGATCCTCGCGATCGACTCCGCAGCGGCGATGATGCTGGCAAGCATCTCGCCGGTGTCGCGGTCGAGGTCGCCGCCGACGGGCTCGTAGCGTTCGAGGTACACGCGCAACGTCGCGCCGGTGGTGCCGGTGCCCGACAGGCGGAACACGACGCGGCTACCGCCTTCGAACAGGATGCGGACGCCCTGGTTGCGGCTGATCGAGCCGTCGGTCGGGTCGGTATAGGCGAACTCGTCCGCGGTCTCGACGGTGAGGTCGCCGAATTGCTGGCCGGGGAGGGTGGCGAGGCTCGCGCGAAGGGCGGTCATCAGCGCGTCGGCGCGCGGGGTCTCGACGCCTTCGTAATCGTGGCGAGCATAGTAATTGCGGCCGAACTTCGACCAGTGATCGCGGGCGATCGTGTCGACGCTCTCACCGCGGACGGCGAGAATGTTGAGCCACAGGAGGACTGCCCACAGGCCGTCCTTCTCGCGGACGTGGTCGGAGCCGGTGCCGGCGCTTTCCTCGCCGCAGATCGTCGCCATGCCGGCGTCGAGCAGATTGCCGAAGAACTTCCAGCCGGTCGGGGTTTCGTAGGCGGGGATGCCGAGCGCTTCCGCGACGCGGTCGGCGGCGGCGCTGGTCGGCATCGAACGGGCGATGCCCTTGAGGCCGGCTGCATATCCCGGCGCGAGGTGCGCGTTGGCCGCCAGCATCGCGAGGCTATCCGAGGGGGTGACGAAGCGGTGCTTGCCGATGATCAGGTTGCGGTCGCCGTCGCCGTCCGACGCGGCGCCGAAATCGGGCGCATTCGGCGCCATCATCGTCTCGTACAAGGCGTGCGCGTGGACGAGATTGGGATCGGGGTGGTGGCCGCCGAAGTCAGGGAGAGGCTCGCCGTTGCGGACGGTGCCGGGCGCGAAGCCGAGGCGGCGTTCGAGGATCTCGGTCGCGTAGGGACCGGTGACAGCGCTCATCGCGTCGAACGCCATGGTCAGCTTGGCGGCACGGATCGCGTCGAAGTCGAACAGCGTCTCCATGAGCGCGGCGTAATCCTCGACCGGGTCAACGACCTCGACCGGCATATCGCCAACCGTGATCTCGCCGTCGCGGTCGAGGTCGATGTCGTCGGCGTCGACTGTCAGCCAGCGGTCGATCTCGAGCGTGCGTGCATTGATTGCGTCGGTCACGGACTCAGGGGCGGGGCCGCCGTTGGCGATGTTGTACTTGATCCCGAAATCCTCGTCGGGACCACCTGGATTGTGGCTTGCCGAGAGGACGAGCCCACCGATCGCGCCACGCTTGCGGATCATGTGGCTGGCGGCGGGGGTCGAGAGGATGCCGCCGCGGCCGACGATCACGCGGCCGAAGCTGTTCGCGGCCGCCATGCGGATCGCGACCTGGATGACCTCGCGATTGAGGAAACGGCCATCGCCGCCGATCACCAGCGTTGCGCCGGCTTTGTCCGCGACGACGTCGAATACGCTCTGGACGAAGTTCTCGGCATAGTTCGGCTGCTGGAAGATCTTCACCTTCTTGCGCAGGCCTGAGGTACCGGGCTTCTGGTCGGTATACGGCGTGGTCGATACGGTGCGGATCATGCGGTCCCCATCAGGCTTGCGTAAAGGTCTGCGTAGCGGCGGCCGCTCTCGTCCCACGAGAAGTCCGCGCGCATCGCGTTGCGCTGCAACATGGACCAGCGATCGGGGCGTGCATAGAGGGCCATCGTTCGACGTAGCGCGTGGCTGAGCGCTTCGGGCGTGACACCGTCGTGCTGGATGCCGGTGGCGACCCCCGCGGCGATCGCGGCTTCGTTCGCATCGATCACGGTGTCGGCGAGCCCACCGGTGCGCGCGACGATGGGGATGCAGCCGTAAGCGAGGCCGTAAAGTTGCGTCAGGCCGCACGGTTCGAACCGCGACGGGATAAGGATCGCGTCGGCACCGCCTTGGAGCAGATGCGAGACGGGCTCGTCATAGCCGATGCGGACTCCGATCCGGCCGGGGTGGCGTTCGGCTGCGGCGAGGAAAGCGAGTTCCAGGGCGGTGTCGCCGGAGCCGAGCAATGCGAGACGGCCGCCGAGCGCGACGAGTTCGTCGAGTGCGTCGGCGAGGACATCCATGCCCTTTTGCCAGGTGAGGCGGCTGATGACGGTGAAGATCGGGCCGTCGCCGACGTCGAGGCCGAACAGGGTTTCGATCGCGCGTTTGTTGGTGCGGCGGCGGGAAAGCGTACGCGCGGTGTAGCGGGCGGGGAGCGACGCGTCGGTCTCCGGGTTCCAGACGGCGGGGTCGATGCCGTTGACGATTCCGGTGACGCGGCCGGCGCGGTCGTTGATGAGGCCTTCGAGGCCCATGCCGAACTCGCCGCGGCGGATTTCCGCGGCGTAGGTCGGGCTGACGGTGGTGATCGCGTCGGCGGCTTCGAGCCCGGCTTTCAGGAAACCGACGCCGCCGTAATATTCGACGCCGTCGAGCGCGAAGGCTTCGTCAGGGAGCGCGAGGTCGGCGAAGATGTCGTGGCCGTAGCGGCCCTGAAACGCGATGTTGTGGATCGTGACGACCGTCTTGGCGCAAACGCCGGGGCCGGGGGCGTAGCGCAGGTAGGCGGGGGCCATCGCCGCCTGCCAGTCGTGCGCGTGGAGGATGTTGAAGTCGTAGCCGGGGACTGCGCCCGAGGCGAGATCCGCGGCGGTGCGGCTGAACGCGGCGAAGCGGCGCCAGTTGTCGGACCAGTCCGCGCCAGTCGCGTCGCCGTACGGGCCGCCGCCTCGGGCGAACAGCGCGGGGGCGTCGAGGACCAGCAGCGCGTGGTTGCCGATCTTCGTCTTGAGGATACGGGCTTCGGTGCCGAGGAGGTCTGTGTAGCGGTGGACGACTTTGGCGCGCTTCGTGACGGCGGCGAGGGCTGGGTAGCCGGGGAGGAAGGTGGTCAGCGCGACGTTGTGCGGCGCCAGCGCGGCCGGAAGCGCGCCGACGACGTCTGCGAGACCGCCGGTTTTTATGAGGGGGTAGGCTTCGGAGGCGACGGAGAGGACACGCATCAAATCCTCCCCGGCACGGGGAGGGGGACCATGCATCGCATGGTGGAGGGGGGCTTCCGCAGATGGTCCGTGTTCGATCGTAGAAGGTCCGCTTGCGTTGGCGGCCGGTACGCTTGCGGTCGCAGAAGGTACGCTTGCGGTGAGCCCCCTCCACCCTTCGCCGATGGCGAACGGTCCCCCTCCCCGTGCCGGGGAGGATTTGCGTTGGTCGTCACGCCGTCAGCCGGTCGATCATGGATTTGGTTACAAGCACGACGCCGTTGTCGGTACGGCGGAAGCGTTGGGCGTCGGATTCTGCGTCCTCGCCTACGACCAGGCCGTCGGGGATTTCTACGCCGCGATCGACGACCACCTTCGACAACCGCGCGCCGCGGCCGATCACGCAGTGCGGGAGGATCACGGCCTGATCCAGCATCGAGTAGCTGTGCGCGCGCGTGCCGGTGAAGATCAGGCTGCGGTGGATCGAGGAGCCGGAGATGATGCAGTCGCCCGAGACGAGGCTCGACACCGCCTCGCCGCGGCGGCCGTCGTCGGCGTGGACGAACTTGGCGGGTGGCGTGACCTCCGAATAGGTCCAGAGCGGCCAGCTGCGGTCGTAAAGGTCGAGCTTGGGTACGACATCGGTGAGGTCGATGTTCGCCTCCCAATACGCATCGACGGTGCCGACATCGCGCCAGTATGCGTCGACTTCGCTGCCCGAGCGGACGCAGCTGTCGGAGAAGCGGTGCGCGACCGCCTTGCCGTGCTTGACGAGGTACGGGATGATATCCTTGCCGAAATCGCGCGACGAGCCGGGCGTCTCGGCATCGCGGCGCAGTTCGTCGAACAGCAATTTGGTATGGAAGACGTAGATCCCCATCGACGCCAGCGCGATGTCCGGGTTGCCGGGGATCGCGGGCGGATCGGCGGGCTTCTCGACGAACGCGGTGACGTTGTCGTGCTCATCGACGGCCATCACGCCGAAGCCGACCGCCTCCATCCGCGGCACTTCGAGGCAGGCAATGGTGACGTCTGCGCCGGTCTCGCAATGCTGTTGCAGGATCAGCTCGTAATCCATCTTGTAGATGTGGTCGCCCGCCAGGATGACCATGTATTCGGGCGCGTGGCTCTCGATGATGTCGATGTTCTGGTAGACCGCGTCGGCGGTGCCCTCGTACCATTGGAACTCGCTGATGCGCTGCGACGCGGGCAGGATGTCGAAGCTTTCGTTGCGTTCCGAGCGCAGGAAGTTCCAGCCGCTCTGCAAATGGCGGATCAGCGAATGCGCCTTGTACTGCGTCGCGACGCCGATCCGGCGGATGCCCGAGTTGATCGCGTTGGACAGCGCGAAATCGATGATCCGCGCCTTGCCGCCGAAATACACCGCGGGTTTCGCGCGCGTATCGGTCAGCTCCATCAGGCGACTGCCGCGGCCGCCGGCCAGCACATACGCCATCGCGTCGCGCGCCAGTGGCTGTCCTCGCCGTTCTACCATCGTAATCTCTCCATAATCGTCGGTGGTATAACCTCCCGGCACCCGCGGGTTGTTCCGTCGTTGCGCCGGATCGGTCTTCGAACTCGATCAGCCTTCGTATTCGAGCATAATCGTCGCAAGCGGGGGCAGCGTGACCCAGGCCGCACCGTCCTTCGCGACGACGCCGCCGAGATTGCCGAGCCCGCTGCCCCAATAGTCGTGCGCGTCGCTGTTGATGATCTCGCACCAGCGGCCGTCGAGCGGTAGCGGCACGCGGTAGGGCGCGCGGGCGATCGGCGTCATGTTGGCGACGATCGCGATCGGCTTTGCACCGGGGGCCTTGCGCAACCACGCGAACACCGAATTGGTGGCGTCGTCGGCAACCAGCCACTCGAACCCTTCCGCCTCGCAATCGCGCGCATGGAGCGCCGGCTTCTCGCGGTAGACGGTGTTGAGATCGCGGACGAGGTTGCGGATGCCCCCATGACTGCGGGAGTTGCGCAGATCCCAGTCGAGCGCGCGCGCTTCCGACCATTCGCGGCGCTGCGCGAATTCCTGGCCCATGAAGAGCAGTTTCTTGCCCGGATAGCCCCACATGAACGCGTAATAAGCGCGCAGGTTGGCAAATTGCTGCCAGTCGTCCCCGGGCATCTTGGTCAGCAGCGAGCCCTTGCCGTGGACGACCTCGTCATGGCTGAGCGGCAGGACGAAGTTCTCGCTGAACGCGTAGACGAGACCGAAATTGATCTCGCCGTGATGGTGCTTCCGGTGCAGTGGATCGCGCGCCATGTACTGCAGCGTGTCGTGCATGAAGCCCATGTTCCACTTGAACCCGAACCCTAAGCCGCCACTCTTGCCATCGTCGCTTACCGGCGCTGAGACGCCGGGCCACGAGGTCGATTCCTCGGCGATCGTGAACACGCCGGGGTGCTGGCCGTAGATCTTGCGGTTCATGTCGCGGAGGAACGCGACGGCCTCCCAATTCTCGCGGCCGCCGTCCGCGTTGGGGATCCATTCGCCGCTTTTGCGCGAGTAATCGCGGTACAGCATCGACGCGACCGCATCCACGCGCAGGCCGTCGATGTGATAGCGCTCGGCCCAGAACAGCGCGTTGTTGACGAGGAACGACGTCACCTCGCGCCGCCCGAAATTGTAGATCGCGGTGTTCCAGTCGGGGTGGAAGCCAAGCCGCGGATCTTCGTGTTCATACAGCGCGGTGCCGTCGAACTTCGCCAAGCCGAACGCGTCGGTCGGGAAATGCGCCGGGACCCAGTCGAGCAGCACGCCGATTCCGGCGAGATGCGCGCCATCGACGAACCGCGCGAAGCCATCGACGTCGCCGAAGCGCGCGGATGGCGCGTAGAGGCCGGTGGTCTGGTAGCCCCAGCTCGGGTCGTACGGGTGTTCGCTGATCGGCAGGAATTCGATGTGTGTGAAGCCCATCTCGACCACGTACGGGATCAGGCGGTCGGCGAGCGCGTCCCAGGTCAGGAACCAGCCGTCGGCATCGCGGTCCCACGAGCCGGCGTGGACCTCATAGATGCTGATCGGCACGCGGCGTGGATCGACCGAGGCCCAGTGTTTGCGGTGATCGGTGTCGGCCCAGTCGTGCGCGAGTTTCCGCGTGATCGAGGCGTTGGCGGGGCGGAGTTCGGCCGCGAACGCGAACGGGTCGGCCTTGAGCGGCTGCAGCTGGCCGTCCGGGCCGACGATCTCGAACTTGTAGGCGCGGTATTCGGCGATGTCGGGGATGAAGATCTCCCACACGCCGACGTCGCCGCGCTTGCGCATCGCGTGGCGGCGGCCGTCCCAGTCGTTGAAGTCGCCAACCACCGACACGCGCTGCGCATTGGGGGCCCAAAGCGCGAAGTGGACGCCGTGTGCGCCTTCGTGCTCGATCAGATGCGCGCCCATCTTGTCGTGAAGGCGGCGGTGCGTGCCCTCGGCCATCAGCAGGTCGTCGATCGGGCCGAGCACGGGGCCGAAGCTGTAGGGGTCGGTGACCCACCACGACGTGTCGCCCGCCTCGGCGTGGTATTTGACCGGCTGTTGCGTGCCATTGATCGGACCCTCGAACAGGCCGCGATCGTCGATCCGGGGGAGGGTGCCGAGCGCGGTGCCGTCGAGCGCATGTGCCTCGGCCTTGTCCGCGCCGGGCAGCCAGACGCGCGCGAACACACCGGTCGGGCCGCTGTGGACGCCAAGCAGCGAGAACGGATCGTCGTGACGCCCTTCGAGGAGGGCAACGATGGCGCCTTCGGGTGGCTTCACATCACCGTCCAGATTTCCCGCGCGTACTCGCGGATGGTGCGGTCGGACGAGAACCAGCCGACGCGCGCGACGTTGCGGACGGTCGAGGCGACCCACGCGTCGCGGTCGTTCCAGCGCGTGTCGACCGCGCGCTGGGCGGCGGCATAACTGTCGAAATCGGCGGCGAGCATGAACCAGTCGCCCTCGTACAACCCGCCCATCAGCCCGGCGTAGCGCGTCTTGTCGTCGGGCGAGAACACGCCGGACGCGATCGCCGACACCGCCTGGCGTAGTTCGTTCGAGCCGTCGATGACGCTGCGCGGATCATAGCCGTTGGCGCGCTTCGCCTCGACCTCGTCCGCGGTCATGCCGAAGATGAAGATGTTGTCGTCGCCGACGCGGTCCTTGATCTCGATGTTCGCGCCGTCGAGCGTGCCGATCGTCAACGCGCCGTTCATCGAGAACTTCATGTTGCCGGTGCCCGATGCTTCGAGCCCGGCGGTCGAGATCTGCTCGCTGAGGTCGGCGGCGGGGATGATCTTCTCCGCCAGCGACACGTTGTAATTGGACAGGAACGCGACCTTCAGCAGGCCACCGACGGAAGGGTCCGCGTTGATCCTCCGCGCCACGTCGTTCGCCAGTTTGATGACGAGTTTCGCGTTGTGATAGCTCGACGCCGCCTTGCCCGCGAACAGCTTCACGCGAGGCGTCCAGTCGCGCTCGGGATGGCTGCGGATCTGGTCGTAGAGCGCGACCGTCTCGATGATGTTGAGCAGCTGGCGCTTATACTCGTGGATGCGCTTGATCTGGACGTCGAACATCGCCTCGGGGTCGACGCGGAGCCCCATCGTCTCCTTGATGTGATTAGCCAGTGCCACCTTGTTCGAACGCTTCACGCTCGAAAAGCGCTCCCTGAAACCGGAATCGTCGGCGAAAACATCCAGATCGACCAGCTTTTCGGCATCGTCGAGGAAGCCGTCGCCGATTGCATCGCGGATCAGCGTGGTGAGGCCGGGGTTGCATTGCTGGAGCCAGCGACGCGGCGTGATGCCATTCGTCTTGTTGTTGATCCGCGTCGGATACAGCTTGTGCAGATCGGCGAAGACCGTCTTCTTCATCAGCTGCGTGTGGAGCGCGGCGACGCCGTTGACGCTGTGCGAGCCGGCAAAGGCGAGGTTCGCCATCCGCACGCGCCGCTCTCCGCCCTCGTCGATCAGGCTGATCGCGGCGATCGCGCGGTCGTCGATGCCGTCTGTGCCGCGCGCCTCGCGCAGTAGCTTGGCGTTGATCGCGTAGACGATCTGCATGTGCCGAGGCAGCAGGCGTTCGAACAGCGGCAGCGGCCAGCTCTCCAGCGCCTCGGGCAGCAGCGTGTGGTTGGTATAGCCGAAGGTGGCGCGCGTGATCTTCCACGCCTCGTCGAACGCGAATTCGTGGTGGTCGATCAGCAGCCGCATGAGCTCTGCGACCGACACCGCGGGATGCGTGTCGTTGAGCTGGATCGCGGCCTTGTCTGGCAGCGTGCGGATGTCGCCGAAATACTGGATGTGACGGCGGACGATGTCCTGGATCGACGCGGACGAGAAGAAATATTCCTGGCGGAGACGTAGTTCCTGCCCCGCCGCGGTGGAATCGTTGGGATAGAGGACGCGGGTGAGCGTCTCGGCGCGCGTCTGATCGGCAAGTGCGCCCGAGAAATCGCCAGCGTTGAAGCGGTCGAGCTTGATCGGATCGAACGCGCGGGCGGTCCACAGGCGGAGCGTGTTGACGTGCTTGCCGCGCCACCCGACGACGGGGGTGTCGACGGCGGTGGCCTCGACTGCCTCGGATGGGCTCCAGTGGACTTGGCCGTTGTCGGCCGCGGTCACTTCGCCGCCGAAGCCGACGAAATAGGCGCTCTCGCGGCGTTCGAACTCCCAGGGATTGCCGTGTGCGAGCCAGTTCTCGGGCATCTCGACCTGCCAGCCATCGTCGATCCGCTGGCGAAACATGCCGTTCACATAGCGGATGCCGTAGCCGTAGGCGGGCAGCGCGAGGCTCGCCATGCTCTCCATGAAGCAGGCGGCGAGCCGACCGAGGCCGCCGTTGCCGAGCGCTGCGTCGGGCTCGATTTCCTCGAGTTCGGCGAGGTCGACGCCGTGGAGTTTCAGCGCCTGCGTGACTTCGTCGTTGCGCTGCAGATTGGTCACCGCGTCGCGCAGCAGCCGGCCGATCAGGAATTCGAGACTGAGATAATAGACGCGCTTGGCGCCGGCCGCGTGCGCTGCCTTGGTCGATGCCATCCAGCGTTCGACGATGTCGTTGCGGACGGTCAGGATCGTCGCGGCGAGCCAGTCGTGGGGGCGGGCGGCCTGCGCATCCTTGCCGATGCGGTGGACGAGCGTGTCGAGGATCGAGTCGGCCAGATCCTGGAAGACGGGTGCTTGAACGGGCGGCTGTACGGCAGGATCTGAGGTCACGCGGTTTCCGAAATCGTTACGGTCGCGGCGATCCTAGCCGTCCGCGAGCCGATGTCACGCGGACTTCCTTCCCGAGACGGAAAAGAATGTTGCCGATCAATGTCTTGAATTCGGGATGATCCATCACCGCGCGGGGGCGGTGGTGGACAGGGTAGGGTTCGAACCTACGTAGGAGAAACTCCGGCAGATTTACAGTCTGCTGCCTTTAACCACTCGGCCACCTGTCCAGGCCGCTTTTGCAAGCGCCGCTCTTTCGAGCGAGGCGGCTCAATGGCGAAGCGCGCCCCGCCTGTCAACGCGGGTTTTGCGAAGTTTCGTGGTTCATAGTTGCCGCGGGAGCGGAATGCCGACAAGGACGCGGCATACACAGACACGATAGAGAGCGAATATGGCACGCAAGGGACACAGGCCGAGCAAGGCACCGGCAGGCCGCCCCCGCTTCTGGGGCAAGCACGCGGTGGGCGCGGCGCTCGCCAATCCGGAGCGCACGGTGCGCAAAATCCTCGGCACGCGCGAGGCGCTGGCCGGGTTCGACCTGCCGGCCGACGTGCCGGTGACCTATGCCGAGGCGATGGATCTGGCGCGGCTGGTGCCGGGCGATGCGCCGCATCAGGGCGTGGTGATCGAGGTAGAGCCGCTCGAGGACATGTGGCTCGCCGACCTGCTCGAGCATGGCAAGGACGACAACCGCCCGCTGGTGATCCTCGACGGCGTGACCGATCCGCATAACGTCGGCGCGATCTTGCGCTCGGCGGCGGCGTTCGATGCGCTGGGGATCATTACGCCGGATCGGAATGCGCCGCCGGAGTCCGGGACGATCGCTCGGGCGGCTTCGGGTGCGCTTGAGAGCGTGCCGTGGATCCGGGTGGTGAACTTGGCGCGCGCTCTGGAAGAGATCGCTGCGGCAGGCTTCTGGCGGATTGGGCTAACCGGCCACGCGACGCAGACGCTGTCGGAAGCGATGGGCACGCAGCGGATCGCGATCGTGCTCGGCGCCGAGGGCGAGGGCATGCGGCAGAATACCGAGCAGCATTGCGACGAGCTGGCGAAACTGCCGATCTCGGAGAAGGTGGAAAGCCTGAACGTCTCGAACGCTGCGGCGATCGCGTTGTACGCCATCACCACACGGTGACCTGAACTCCCTCGCCCCTCTGGGGAGAGGGAAGGTGCCCGCCGCCCTTGCGGTGGGAAGGGAGAGGGGAGTGAGGCTCGGGACGTTCCATCCCAACAGCCCCTCTCCCTTCCGTCGCCTACGGCTCCTCCCTCCCTCTCCCCGGAGGGGCGAGGGACATGCGGAATTAGTCCTCTTCGGCGATCCGGACCTTCAAGCCATCCAAGCCGTCGGTCAGCTCGATCTGGCACGACAGGCGCGAAAACTCGTCACGATCACTCGTCGAATCGAGCAAATCGTCCTCGTCCGGCCCCATCGGCTTCAGTTTGCCCGCAAAGTCCGGGTCGACATGGACGTGGCAGGTGGCGCACGAGCAACAGCCGCCGCACAGCGCTAGGATTTCGTCGATCCCGGCGTCGCGGATGACTTCCATCACCGAAAGGCCCGCCTCGCCGATGATCTCGCGTTCTTCCCCTTCGCGCGTCACGACGATAAGCTTGGGCATGTCATTCTCCGAAAAATCTTCGTGCGGTCATGCCGTTGCGTGCGCCCGGGATCAAGCATCATGGGCCTGAGCGCCGACCAACTCGAAACAGCGATGGCGGCATTGTGCGAAATCGAGCCGGCGTTCGCGGTCGCGGTCGGCAATGCCGGCCACCCCGCGCCGCGGATCAGCGAGCGCGGCTTTGCGACGTTGTTGCGGACGATCGTCGGGCAACAGGTGAGCGTCGCCTCGGCCGCGGCGGTCTGGAACAAGCTCGACGCGGTGGTCGGCGGCGCAGGCGACCCGGCGAAGATCGCCGCCGCCAGCGACGAATTGCTGAAGAGCGCCGGCCTGTCGCGCCAGAAGCTCGGCTATGCACGCAGCCTTGCAGACGAGGTGACGAGCGGCCGGCTCGACCTGACCAACTTGCCCGAGGACGACGAGGAGGCGATCGCCGCGCTGGTTCGCGTGAAGGGGATCGGTCGCTGGTCTGCGGAGATCTACCTGCTGTTCGCGGAAGGGCGGACGGACATCTGGCCGGCGGGCGACCTCGCGATCCAGATCGAGGTCGGGCGGATATTGGGCCACGAGACGCGCCCAAGCGAGAAACTGACGCGCGAAGTGGCGGAGGCCTGGCGCCCGCACCGCGGCGCGGCGGCGATCTTCGCGTGGCATCATTACCAGGCGGACATGAAGGTCATCTGACTTTCTACTCCCTTCCAGGGAGGGGAGACGCTTCCCATATATTCGTTGTGTAACCACGCACACGTCGGCCCAAGGAAAGCTGGGATCTCTCCATTTGTATCGCGATACCCCCCAACCGGGATTCCCCAGCTTTCGCTGGGGCGACGGGATGGAGGTGCGTGCATTGTCGCCCGACTCGCCAGCCACGCCTTGTCCCCTTTCCCTCGTTCCGGCAAAGCACCCCCCGATGTCAGCCCCCGATCTCCCCGCGTCCGGCTTCGCCAACTCGCTCGCCGAGAGCCACCGAACCGTCGTCGTCCCCGAAGGCGCGTCCTTCTGGCGGCGGCTGTTCGCGTTCGTGGGGCCGGGGTATCTCGTTGCGGTCGGCTACATGGATCCGGGCAACTGGGCGACCGACATCGCCGGCGGCTCCGCGTTCGGGTACACGTTGCTGTCGGTCGTCCTGCTGTCGAACCTGATGGCAATGGTCCTGCAAGCCCTGTCCGCACGCCTCGGCATCGTCGCCGGGCTCGATCTCGCCCAGGCCTGCCGCGCGCATTATTCGAAGCCGGTCTCGGTCGCGCTCTGGTTCCTGTGCGAAATCGCGATCATCGCCTGCGACCTTGCCGAAGTGCTCGGCACGGCGATCGCGCTGAAGCTGCTGTTCGGCCTGCCACTGGTCTACGGCGTCGTGCTCACCGCGCTCGACGTGTTCCTGATCCTCGCGCTGCAACGCTTCGGGTTCCGCAAGCTGGAGGCGTTCGTCGTCGCCTTGCTCGTGATCATCGCCGGCTGCTTCGTCTTCGAGCTGTTCCTTGCGCGGCCCGAATGGGGGGGCGTGCTCGGCGGGCTCGTCCCGACGACGCAGATCGTCACCAACCCGGCGATGCTCTACATCGCGATCGGCATTCTCGGCGCGACCGTGATGCCGCACAATCTGTATCTCCATTCGTCGATCGTCCAGACCCGCGCCTTCGCCAAGGACACCGCGGGCAAGCGCGACGCGATCACGATGGCGACGATCGACGGCACCGTCGCGCTGGGGCTCGCCTTCTTCATCAACGCGGCGATCCTGATCCTGGCGGCGGCGACCTTCCACGTCGCCGGGCGGACCGACGTTGCCGAGATTGACCAGGCGTACCAGCTGCTCGCACCGATGCTGGGGATGGGCGCGGCGAGCGTGCTGTTCGCGGTCGCGCTGCTGGCGTCGGGGCAGAACTCGACGGTGACGGGCACGCTCGCCGGTCAGATCGTGATGGAGGGTTTCCTCAACCTGCGCATGCCGGTCTGGGCGCGGCGGCTGGTGACGCGGTTGCTCGCAATCGTGCCCGCGGTGTTCGTGGTCGGTGCTTCAGGTGATGCGGGGGCGACGAAACTGCTGGTGCTGAGCCAGGTCGTACTCAGCCTGCAACTCCCGTTCGCGGTGGTGCCGCTCGTCAAGTTCACCGGCGACCGCACGATCATGGGCGAGCTGGTCAGCCCGGCCTGGCTTAAGGTCCTCGCGTGGGTGATCGCCGCGGTCATCATCGGGCTGAACGGCACGCTGCTGTACGGAATGCTCTAGGCGACCGGCGCGCCCGCATTGGGCAAGGACGGATCTTCGGCCTTTGGCTTTTTGGCGAACAGCGCGCGGTCGGCGGGGCCGAACGCGTATTTCCACAGGATGTAGAGATAGGTCGCGGCGATCGCGGGTTCGCCGATGGCCAGTTCGACCCATTCGTAGCGCTTGGGCAGCGCGGTGAACGCGCCACCAACGACGATCGCGGCGAGTGCGGCCCAGATCAACGGCCAGCGCCACGGCGAGACGCTGGTCCCGAGGAGATGGCCGAGCAGCTTCGACTTGATGATCGACGTGAGGCCTACCGACAGCATCAGCGCGATCGCCGGACCTGCCGCCTGGTAATTGACCGGGTAGCCCAGCGCCCGGATCGTGAAGATCAGTGCGAAGCTCAGGCCAACCTGGAACGCGAGCATTGCCGCCGAGATCATCAGGTTCCGGTGGCGGGCGATGTAGACGAGCGCGGATTCGCTGACCGCGCCGGTCGACGCGAGCACTTCGGCGGTGAGCAGGAACGCGAGCGCTGCGGTGCCGGCGACGAACTGCGGGCCGACCACGCCCATCACCGCTTCGCCGGGGATCGAGCCCATCAGCGCGAGCCCGCCTTGCGCGGCCATGATCCAGAACGCGACCTGGCGGACCTGGTTGGCGATCGCGGCACGGTCGTTGATCGCCAGGCTGTGCGTGATGACGGGGCCGAGGATCGGGTCGAAGCTCGTCTTGAGCTTCTGCGGCAGGCTCGCGACCTGCTGTGCCATGTAATAGATACCGACGACCTTGGGCTCGAACATCACGCCGAGAATGAAGCGGTCGACGTTGCGGCTGCCCCATTCGAGGATGTCCGCGCCGGCGAGCGGCACGTTGGCGCGGGCGAGCGCGTAGAGCGGGCGGAGCTGGGGTTTCCAACCCCGCGGCACGCCGTAGCTGCGTAGGAACGGCACGAGGCTGGCGATCAGCGCCGCGGTCATCGATGCGACGTAGCTCAGCACGAGACCATCGCGGACCGTGAAATAGGAGAATGCCCAGGCCGCGATCGAGATCGTCCAAGGCTCGACTACCGCGCGGGCGGTGACGGCGGCCTTGACGTTGAGGCGGTAGGCGAGCGCGGCGAGGCTGACGTCGGACCAGGCGATCGCGACGATGATCAGCGGCAGGAACCGGTCGAGCCCGGTGATCGCGCTGTTCGGATACATGATCTGCGGGAAGGTGCAGAGGACCGCGCTGGCGATGAGGGAGGCGACAAACGCCACGGCCATCGCGTCCCACACGACGTTGGCGTGCGGGCGATCCGCGCTGCTGAGCGCCTGCGCGAGACCGCGTTTCAGGCCGAGTGTGGCGAGAAGCGCGGCGAGTTCGACCACCACGACCGCGATCGCGAAGCGGCCGACGAGGTCAGGGCCGTAGATGCGGCCGGCGATGAACAGGAACGGGATACGCGCGGCAAGGCGGAGGACGAAGCCGGCGATATTGGTGCGGCCGCCCTTGGCGAGCGTGTCGATATCCTGCGTGGCCTCGGTCACGATGCCGCGCCGTTCGCGGGTCGCGCCGCGGCAAAGACGCGTCGTCGGTCGGAGCAAAGGCTCCGCCGGCCGCGCTTGTGCGAGTCAGCCGGGCGTGGCCGGCTGCCGCCCTGCGCGTTCAATGTGCCGCTCCCCAGCTAAGGCCGGTGCCAATTTCGATGCCGAGTGGGACGTCGAGCGTTACCGCAGGGAGCGCCGCATTGGCCATGACCTGCTCGATCACCGGCTTGGCCGCTTCGACGTCACCCTCCGGCAGTTCGAACACGAGCTCGTCGTGGACCTGGAGGAGCATGCGGACATTGGGCAGACCCGCTTCGAGCAACGCCGGCCCCATCCGCACCATCGCGCGCTTGATGATGTCGGCGCTCGTCCCCTGGATCGGCGCGTTGATTGCGGCGCGTTCGGCGCCTTGGCGTTCGTGCTGGATCTTCGAGCGAATTCTCGGGAAGTGGGTTTTTCTCCCGAACAGCGTGGTGGTGTAGCCGCTCGCGCGGACGCTCTCAGTCGTCTCGACGATGTAGTTCGAGATGCCGGGGAAGCGGTCGAAATAGCGGTCGATCATCGCTTGAGCCTCGTCCGCCGAAACGTCGAGGCGACCGGCGAGGCCCCAGCGCGAGATGCCGTAGAGGATCGCGAAGTTGATCGTCTTCGCGCGGCCGCGGGTGTCGCGGTTGACCTCGCCGAACAGTTCCTGTGCGGTCAGCGAGTGGATGTCGTCGTCGTTTGCGAACGCCGCTTTCAGCGCGGGGACGTTGGCCATGTGCGCGGCCAGCCGCAGCTCGATCTGCGAGTAATCGGCGGCGAGGATGACGTTGCCGGGCTCGGCCACGAACGCGTCGCGGATCTGGCGGCCGATCTCGGTGCGGATCGGGATGTTCTGGAGGTTCGGGTCGGTCGACGACAGCCGGCCGGTCTGCGCGCCGGTCAGCGAGTAGGACGTGTGGACGCGGCCCGTCGCCGGGTTGATCTGCGCCTGCAACGCGTCGGTGTAGGTCGATTTCAGCTTCGACAACTGGCGCCAGTCGAGCACCTTCCGGGCGATCACCGCGCCGGGCGAATCTTTGTCCGCCGCGATCCGCTCGAGTTCGTTGACGTCGGTCGAATAGACGCCCGACTTGCCCTTTCGGCCGCCTTTGATGCCCATCTTCTCGAACAGCACGTCGCCCAGTTGCTTGGGGCTGCCGATCGTGAAGGGTGCGCCCGCGAGCGCGTGGATTTCGGTTTCCAGGCTCGCCATCTGACCGGCGAACTCGGTCGAGAGCTTCGACAGTTTGGCGGCGTCGACCTTGATCCCGTGCATCTCCATCTGCGCGATGACGGGGACGAGCGGGCGGTCGACCATCTCGTAGACGCGGGTCGAGCCTTCGGCGGGGAGGCGGCGCTTGAACCGGCGCCAGAGGCGGAGCGTGACGTCGGCGTCCTCGGCGGCGTAGCGGGTCGCGGCCTTCAGGTCGATTTCGTTGAAGGTCCGCTGCGTCTTGCCGGTGCCGACGACGTCCTTGAACGCGATGCAGCTGTGCGAGAGGTGCGTGGCGGCGAGTTCGTCCATGCCGTGGCCGTGCAGCCCGGCGTCGAGATCGAAGCTCATCACGATCGTGTCGTCGAACGGCGCGATCTGCACGCCGCCGGTGGACGCATAGGCGCGGCCGAGGACGATCATGTCGTATTTGAGGTTGTGGCCGATCTTCAGGACGCTCGGATCCTCCAGCAACGGCTTCAGTTTCTCTAGCACAAGCGCGCGATCCAGCTGGACCGGGTTTTCCGCGAGCAAATCAGTGCCGCCATGCGTGATAGGTACGTAGCAGGCGAGGTTCGGATGCAGCGCCATGCTCACGCCGACGAGATCGGCGCGTGTCGCGTCGATGCCGGTGGTCTCGGTGTCGATGGCGATCCAGCCTTGATGGCGGGCGACGGTGATCCAGCGATCGAGTGCGGCTTCGTCGACGACGGTTTCATAGTCGTCGTGCTTGCAGGGCTCGTCCTCGTCGAATTCGGCCGTGCTTGCCGGTTCCGCGACGGGGGCTTCGGCGACCGCGGAAAGCTTCGCGATCAGCGACTTGAAGCCGTGATGCTCCAGGAATGCCCGCAAGGGGGCGTCGGGAATGCCCTTGAGTTCGAGATCCTCGAGCGGCTCGGGCAGCGCGACGTCGCATCTGAGCGTGACGAGTACCTTCGACAGCCGCGCCATCTCGGCATGCTCGATCAGATTGTCGCGCAGCTTGCCCTTTTTCATGCCATCGGCGGCGGCGAGCACGGATTCGAGATCGCCATGTTCTAGGATCAGCTTCGCCGCCGTCTTGGGGCCGACGCCGGGGACGCCAGGCACGTTGTCGACACTGTCGCCCATCAGCGCGAGCACGTCGCCGAGTTGCGCGGGGGAGACGCCGTGGAATTTCTCCGCGACATGCTCCGCGCCGAGCCGGCGGTTGTTCATCGTGTCGTACATGTCGAGCCCGGGCTCGATCAACTGCATCAGGTCCTTGTCGGACGACACGATCGTGACTTCCCAGCCTTGGGCGAGTGCTGCCTTCGCATAGCAGGCGATGATGTCGTCCGCTTCTAGGCCTTCGGTCTCGATGCAGGGGAGGCTGAACGCACGCGTGGCGTCGCGGATCATCGGGAACTGGGGGACGAGATCCTCGGGCGGGGGAGGGCGCTGCGCCTTGTACTTGTCGTAGAGATCGTTGCGGAAGGTCCTCGAGGACTTGTCGAGGATGACCGCCATGTGCGTCGGGCCATCTGCTGCGTGGACCTCGTCCGCGAGCTTCCACAGCATCGTCGTATAGCCGTACACCGCACCGACCGGCTCGCCATGCTTGTTGGTGAGCGGCGGCAGCCGGTGATAGGCGCGGAAGATATAGCCGGAGCCGTCGACGAGATAGAGATGGGGCATCGCGCGCGGTCTAGCGGATGCGGGGGCCCGCACCAATGGGCGAAGCGTGGTTGTTGGGTATCAGGTGGGGAGAAAAGCGGTGGAGGGATGTGGTACGATCGTGTCCCCATAACGAACCGCCACCCCGGCGAAGGCCGGGGCCCAGTTGGGGGACGGTGATAACGAAGCGATGCGTGTCGTTACTGCAACCTTTCCAACTGGGCCCCGGCCTTCGCCGGGGTGGTGCAGTGGTCAGTGCCAGCGCTTCCTTGTTCTCCAGCGAAGGCGGGAGCCCAGTCTGGGTCCCCGCCTTCGCGGGGAAACATGCTGCCTCTACTTCTTGATGAGCCCGATCTCGACCAGCCGTTCGTACAGGTAGTCATGCGCGGTGATCGGGGTCGGATAGCGGTTCGCATTGTCCGGCGTGATTGTCCCCGGCAGCGTCTCGATCAGGAAGTCCGGCGCGGGGTGCAGGAAGAACGGCATCGAATAGCGCGAGTGGCCGCGGCGTTCGGGGGGCGGGTTGACGACGCGGTGCGTGGTCGAGGGCAGCACGTTGTTGGTCAGCCGCTGGAGCATGTCGCCGACGTTGACGACCATCGCGCCCTCGGGCGGCTTGATCGACAGCCAGCGGCCGTTCGCGCGGTCGAGCAGTTCGAGCCCGGCTTCCTCGGCGCCGAGCAGCAGCGTGATGAGGTTGATATCCTCATGCGCGCCGGCGCGGACGCCTTCCGCATCGGCGGGGATCGGCGGGTAGTGGAGCAGGCGGAGGATGCTGTTGCCGTCCTTCACCGCCGGGTCGAACCAGTCGGGCTTGAGCTTCAGGTGGCGTGCGATCGCCGAGAGGAGCTTGTCGCCGGCGCGGTCGAATGCGGCGAACAGTTCGAGGAAGACCGGCTTGAAACCTTCGGGACGCGTCGGCCAGACGTTGGGGGCCATCGTGTCCGCGTAACGATGACCCTCGGGGAGTTCGCGGCCGACGTGCCAGAATTCCTTGAGGTCGACGACCTTGGCATCCTTGGCGATCTCGGTCTTGAACGGCGTGTAGCCGCGCGCGCCGCCGCCGCCGGGGATATGATAGCCGCGCTTCTCGTCCTCGGGGAGGTCGAACAGGAGCTTGGTCTCGGCCCAGGCGCGCTCGATCAGGTCGGCGGGGATGCCGTGGTCGGCGACGATCGCGAAGCCGAACCGCTCTAAGGATTCGCCGAACGCGGCGGCGAAACCGTCGGGGTCGGTATCCTGCGTGGCAAGGCTGAGCGTCGGGACCTGGGCGGCGGGCGTATCGAGCATGGGGTGCGTGTCCGGTTTGGGGGATGCCCGATATAGGCGATCGGGGGTGGCGTGCCAAATGCCTGGGTTAGGGTGGGGCGAGATTTCAATCCTCTCCTTGGGCGCGCGATCGTAGACTAGCCGCTGATGACGATCGTGCCGGTCGCCTTGTCCTTTCCGTCGGGCGCGAGTTCGAGGCGGAAGGGTTTGTTCTCGTCGGTCGTGCCGATCAGGTTCGCGCCCTCGGGATGGACCTGGTAGCCGACCTTGCCGAGCCGCTGTGCGAACCAGTCGCGGACGATAGTGGGTGTTGCCGGGCTGGCGAAGGCGACGCGTAATCCACCCGCCTTGTCGTCGCCGACGATGTTGAGCGTCTTGATGGACGACCCCGGATACAGGCGCACGCCGTTGAGATCGAAAT
Organism: Sphingomonas sp. PP-F2F-G114-C0414; assembly: GCF_003688595.1. Lineage (GTDB taxonomy): Bacteria > Pseudomonadota > Alphaproteobacteria > Sphingomonadales > Sphingomonadaceae > Sphingomonas. The sequence goes on along the minus strand of NZ_RCWT01000011.1, from coordinate 226,530 downwards.
TGCTCGTGTCGATCTTGATCTTCGGCAGCTTCACCGAGCCCTGAAAGCCCGGCACGTCGATCTTCATCTCGCCGGTCTCACCGTTGATCGCGCCGAGCACGTTCCCGCCATCGGCGTTGATCGAGACCGATGCGCCTTCGTTCGAGCGATCGCAGGCGGACAAAGCGAGCACGCTGGTAAGGCCTACAGCAGCGGTAAAGAGCGGACGGATCATGACTGTCTCCGAAGTGTATTGTTCTGACAATACAGATAGGAGGCGTCGACGTATCGCGCAATCATCTCGGAACTGCGCCGGTTAGCGGGTTCCGCAAGACCAGCCGAGCGGGTAAAGGCGCACGCATCATGCAGACCCAGGATCCCCAATCCGACGCGCCAGCGATGCGCGGCGCGCCGATCGGTTTCGTCGAGTTCGTCGCGCTCGTCGCCTCGCTAATGTCGCTGACTGCGCTTGGCATCGACTCGATGCTGCCAGCACTGCCGGCGATCGGCGACTCGCTCGGCGTCGCGACCGAGAACGGGCGGCAGTTCGTCGTCACCGCGTTCGTGATCGGGTTCGGTGCGGCGCAACTCGTCCACGGGCCGCTCGCGGATCGGTTCGGGCGGCGGGCGGTGCTGCTCTGGTCGCTCGTCCTGTACATCATCGCCAACGTCGCGTGCGCGACTGCGGGCAGCTTCACGCTGCTGCTGGCGGCGCGTGCATTCGGGGGCGCAGTGATCGCCGCGGCGCGCGTTGCGACGATCGCTTTGGTCCGCGATTGCTATCACGGGCGGGCGATGGCGCGGGTGATGTCGATTGCGTTCATGGTGTTCATGATCGTCCCGATCCTCGCGCCGACGTTCGGCTGGACGGTGCTGCAGTTCGGCGACTGGCGCGCGATCTTCTGGACGGTCGCGGTGCTGACGCTGGGCGTGCTGATCTGGTTCTACCTGCGGATGCCCGAGACGCTGGCGCCCGAAGACGTCCTGCCGATCACGCCGGGACGTATCCTGAGCGACTGGCGGCAGACGCTCGTCGATCGCAATTCACTCGGCTACACGCTCGCCTCGACTGCGTTGATGGGCGCGCTGTACGGCTATCTCAATTCGATCCAGCAGATCATGGCGGACGTGTTCCACAAGCCGACTTTGCTCGCGCTGATCTTCGCGACGACGTCGGTGACGATGGCGGCGTGCAATCTGCTCAACTCGCGGATCGTGATGCGGCTGGGGACTCGGTTGATCAGCCATGGCGCGCTGTCGGTGCTGATCCTGGTGTCGCTCGTCCACCTGTTCGCGATCGAGATCGGGTTCGAGACTTTGGTCAGCTTTGCGGTCTTCCAGGCGCTTACGCTCGGCTGTTTCGGGCTGGCGACGTCGAACTTCTCGGCGATGGCGATGGAGAATATGGGGCGGATCGCCGGTACAGCGTCGAGCGTGCAGGGGTTCCTGAGCGTCACCGTCGGCGCGGTGTTCGGCGCGCTGATCGGGCAGGCGTTCGACGGCACCACCGTGCCGCTGGTCGGCGGGTTCCTGCTCGCAGGGCTCGCCGCGCTTGTGTCCATTTTGATCACCGAACGCGGTCGCCTGTTTCGGCCTGCGTCGACGGCGCCCGTCCGCGCTTGAAGGAACCACCGCACGCGTCCACCGTTCGCATCCGGTAGGCCTGCAAAACGCAGGCGTCCTGGAACGAGGGAGTGTGACCATGGGCGGACATCAGGTGCCGAGTGCCGGTTCGGGCGACGACGGCTATGACGAAGAGGGCTATGACGAGAGCCAGCGCGCCGAGATCCTCGAAGCCACGCGCAACGGGCCGAGCGACGGCATCATCCTGACCGACCTCGAACCCGATCTGGGCGAAGACGACACCGACGACGAGTCGATCGACGAGACCAAGATGGACTCAGAAGAGGTCGGCGAGACGGACTCGTCGGTGACGATGGACGAAGCCGACATGGACGAGGACGACGTCCAGGACGAACTCGACGACGACACGATCGACGACGACGAAGACCTGAAGGATGCCGACGACGTCGCGATGAAGCCCTGAACGAACGCCGGGCTGGCGGGCATGGGGAGAAGATCTCCGGTGCCGTCAGCCCGCGTTGGCGAGAATTTGCAAATCGTGCATGTCGAACCCCGAGCCGGTCGCATCTTGCGTGGCCGGCTCGCCTGCATCGGTTTTTGGCGCGGTGGCGTTCGGCGATGCCGCTTCGGGGGCTGGAGCGGGTGCGCTGTCGGCGATGTCATACGCCGTCCACAGGATTCCCGCCGACCAGAACACCGCCGCCCAGCGACTGCGGAAAAGACGCGCGAAACCCATGCAGATGGCCTATCCGCTGATCGTTGCGACGATCTTGAGCGACACGGTTAACGACTCCGCTAACGTGATCTACCGCTGCATTTCTGCCACTATTGCCTTGAGTTCGCCACGATATGTTCATCGCGGCGACAGGAAGCGTTGCTGCATTGCAACACCTTTGGAAGGTTCCGGGGTTCGCGCTCTTTTTGTTGCAACAAAGCGGACGCCCGCCGGTTTCGACTTGCCTGGACCAAGCCGCACATCGTCGGACGGGGGCCACGTAATCAACGATAGAAGGTCTATTTCCATGCGTACGCTTTCCCTGGCTCTCGTCCTCGCTGCCACCGCATTCGCAGCGCCTGTTTTCGCACAGGACATGGCGGCCCCGGCCCCGGTTCCCGCTGACAACAGCGCAGCCCCCGGCGAAGCAGCCGCTCCCGACGGCTCCAAGGCGTTCGGGATCGAGCCCTATGTCGGCATCATGGGCGGCTGGGAGCAGTTCGACAACGTCGGCAACCACGGCATCCCGCGCGCGCTGAACTCGGACGGCTCGGTCCGTAACAACTACCGCGCGGACGGCGCGCTGGTGCAGGGCGTCGTCGGCGTCAACGTGCCGCTCGGCCCGGTCTTCGTCGGTGTCGAAGGCAACGTCATCAAGGGCGTCGATGGCAACATCGATTGGGAATATGGCGCAGCAGGCCGCTTCGGCTTCCGCGCCGGCGACAGCGGCATCTTCTACGGCAAGGTCGGCTACCAGTGGGTCAATTTCGACCACTTCGCGCAGTTCTCGACCAATGGCGGCCGCACCAACCGTGACTACAACGCGGTGACCTACGGCATCGGCGCAGAAGTCGGTCCGCAGAGCATCGGCCTCAAGGGCATCACCGGCAACGCCGGCTTCCGCATCCGCGCCGAGGTCAACACCTTCGGCACGGCGCAGAGCTTCCGTCCGATGCTCGGCATCATCACGCACTTCTGAGCCTTGCGCCCGGCAACGGGCAAGGCCTGATGTGACGGCATGGGGGCGGGGAGTGGCAACACTTCCCGCCCTTCGTGTATCTGGCGTTTTCAACGGGTTGGGCGCTGGAAGTGCACGAAGTGCAGACGCTGGCGCGATACCGTGCATGTCCTGCACGCGTCGTCGATCAATTGGGGGTCGATCCGGTTGGGGAGGGTGCGGGGCCATGCGCCGATCTGCGCACGGTCGCGCGGTGTAGGACAGCAAAACCTCGTCATGCACAGGGGGCGCGCCACTGCCTCTCGGTGTGTCGATCGCTTTCGTGGCCGGCACGATGCGCTCGCCATGTCGAGCTGCCTCTCGCAGAGCGTCCCGCAACCTTTCGGCGTCGTTGCTGGCGAAGATCGGGGCCAGCCGGAAAGCGCGGCTGACCGGCGCGCTGTCGTCGTCGGCACCGTTCGCACACGGGACGCGGACCCTTGCCGAGCGGATGCCCCTAGGGGGCAGGACGTCTTTTCCGGATCGCGACCGCGCTTCGACCCGATTTGCACGCGTCGTTCCCCCGTGAAGCGTGGTGGCAGTTCCACGATATGCCTACCTGCGGTGGGGCACGGCGGCTTCCCGCCTTGACGGGCGCTTTCGGTGAGCATGGCAAAGGGCGGATGGGATACTCGCGAAGCCATGAGGATCGATGTCGGATCGGTGTGGCGGAAGCGGTTTGCCGTCGGCGACCGACCGCACTCGATGTTCACGATGCGTTCGCCTCGTTTCCGACTCCGCTCGGCGCAATGCGACCGGGGGTGAGGGTGACATCCTCGCGCGCGCGCGTACGCGCGACGGACGATGGAGTATGTGTTTGATTTCATGCGGTTGCTCAGTGGCGATCGTGCCGGTGCGACGCGCCGCGGTGGCTCGGGCCGCGGTGCCGCGCCGGGGGTGCTGCTGCAGCTCCGCCTGGTGTTCTACGGCGTGCTGCTCGGGCTGATGATGCCGGTGATCCGCCAGATCGACTGGTCGGCGCTGGTGCCGCCGGGATTGAAAATCGAATGGCCGACCGGGTTCGGCATCGCCTGGCCCGCCGGGCATCTGCGCGTGCCGGGTGGCTGGAGCAAGGCGGCGGATGCCGCCAAGGCGGAGGCGTCGTCCGCTGCAGCCGCGGCTGCCGGCACCGCGACCAAGGCCGGTGCCGCCACCACAGCCACCGGCGCGCTCGCCACCGCGGCGGGTGTCGCCAGCGCGGCGTCGACCGTGGCGGCGGCGGCGTACGCGCTCTCGGGCGGCAAGGCGGTCTCCGCGCGCTTCACGATCTGCGGCCACGCCAAGCGGATCGACTGCATGGTCGACGGCGACACGTTCTGGATGGCGGGTACCAAGATCCGCATCGCCGACATCGACACGCCGGAGACCCACCCGCCGCGCTGCGCCCGCGAAGCGCGTCTGGGGCAGGCGGCGACGCTGAAGATGCAGGCGCTGCTCAACGCCGGCCCCTTCACGCTGACCCCGATCAAGCGCGACGTCGATCGCTACGGCCGCAAACTGCGCATCGTCGAGCGCGACGGGGTGTCACTGGGGGCCTTATTGGTCCGCCACGGTCTCGCGCGCCGTTATGGTGGCGGCAAGCGGGCCGGGTGGTGCGCGGTCAGCCGGGTGTAAGCGTCAGCGGTATCTGGTCCGACCAGAGTTTGCCGGCCCACATGCTGCCGCCATCAAGCGAGAAGCATAATTGCCCTTGTCGATCGGTAACGTCGTCGAAGATCGCCACGTAGCTGGCCGGCGAAGAGGGGCGGGGCCGGCGTTGGACGCGACCATCGTCGCGAAGATAGCCTGCCCGCTGGGCCACGACCTCGCTCGCCAAGGTGTCGCCGGTGCGGCAGTCCGACAACTTTGCTCTGATGAATCCGGCACGCTTGCGCTTCAGTATCGCCTCGATCGTGGTCGGTGTCGAAAAGATGACCACGATCCGTGGCGGTGCGGTAGTGCGACGAGCGTTCTCTACTCTCAGTCCGGAAATGGGTCCCCAAGGGAACAGCAAAGCGATTGCTATCACCAGCCCCGCCGCCAGCAACGCCAGCGCTACAGCTACGATACGTGCGACACGCGCCATGCGACTAGACGCCATGGCCGCCGAGCAGCGACTTTCCGCTGATACCGTTCGAGGTGGAAGTTCGCATCATTTGCGAGAACGCACCATGGGTCGCGTCCGCCGTCAAGGCATAGGTGGGAGCGCCCGGTTGGCCCGGTGCGGGTGGGGGCGGGTATTTGCCGCCAAGGCTTGCGATCGTATCGTCGGTTGAGCGATTCCCTTCGGACGGTTCCGCTCGAACGTTTAGCCAGGTGAGGCAGCGTCCGCTGATCGTGGCCCAAGCAGGTCGAAACCGGCCGACCGGATCGATGCTGATCAACGTGTTGACTGGGCGTCCACGCTGGATTGCGGAAAATGCGGTATCCGCGCCGTAGCTATGACCGATCACTGTGATGAAGCTGCCCTTTGCAGCGTTTTCCAGTGTAGAAACGATTCCGCTACCGGCGGTCCAGCTGAAATACGGACATTGATACGTCGGATTGCTCTTGCGGTATTGCTCCGCATAGCTTTCTACGATGTGACTGAACCAGTCGTCGCCGCCACCTCCGATGAAGATCTTGTAAACGTCTGGCATCGTCGTCTTCTCCCATAAACGTGGTGCCGTAAGTGAGTTCAGCGAGTCAAGCTTCGGCTTGGCGGCCGAGTGCTAAATACGCGGGATCGGCGAGTGGTCGTGTCACTACGCTGTTGCGTGCGATCACATCGGCCGCGGATCAACTGGCAGTACGGTCGTTTAAAAAGCTCAACAGTAAAGTTGCGCTATATTTCACCGAGGCCTGCGCCAGCGATTATCTCCAGCGGCAATAGGTTAATAGGCGCTAAGATTTCAATTTATCATGCTCATCGGCTTTTAGTATTAATTTCGAGAGTCCAAAGGCCTCTAATTTTCGATCGTCGTGACCCAAATCCTGACGAAACGCTTTGAGAAGACTTTCGACATTTCTAAACTGGTCTAATGGATTTTCAGGAGGGTTAATCGCATTTCGCATAAACTGGTTATATTGATTTATCGTTCTTGCGCTCCCCCATACCATCAATCCTTTCGTTATATTATGCATTCGCTCTATCAGATCATCATCGCTATGTTCGATCCCTTTCTTTTGAGCCGAGAATATCTCAAAAAGAAAGTCAAAAAACTTTTGATAGGCTTCCCGTTTGTCGGAAAACTGTCTCGAATTTATCTCACGTGTCTGCTGACGAGAGTTATTAAATACAAACGTTAATACAGATACCGCCGCGGTCAAAACGCCAAGGCGGACGGTGGCTGGAGCGGCAATGAACAAATCAATCGAAACATGGCCAAGCCAAAAAATGGCCGCCAGTATTATTGCTGCGCCCGCATATCCAAGCCACCGCCCTACCTTGATCACCTGATTACTCTGCCGCAACCGAATCGCTGAACATGTCCCGAACCTCACTCAGGTCCACGTTAGCCATTGGCCCCTTCTTCGCGGTCTGGCGCTTGTCGAACGAATCCCATACGTCGTTCCACTGGCCCTTGGTCGCGGCCTTCGAATACTCGGTGGCGCGCTGTTCGAAGAAGTTGGCGTGCTCGACGCCGTTGAGCATCGGCGCGAGCCAGGGCAGCGGGTGCTCGTCGATCATGTAAATCGGCTTCAGGCCGAGCTGAGTCATGCGCCAGTCGGCGATGAAGCGGATGTACTTCTTGATCTCCTTGGGGGTCATGCCGTTGACCGGGCCCATCTCGAACGCGAGGTCGATGAAATTGTCCTCGAGGCGAATCGTCGTCTGGCAGACGTCGGCGATGTCGTCCTTGACCGCCTTGGTCAGGCACTGGCGCTCCTGACAGAAGGTGTGGAACATCTTGATGATGCCCTCGCAGTGAAGGCTCTCGTCGCGGATCGACCAGGTGACGATCTGGCCCATGCCCTTCATCTTGTTGAAGCGCGGGAAGTTCATCAGCATCGCGAACGACGCGAACAGCTGAACGCCCTCGGTGAAGCCGCCGAACATGGCGAGCGTGCGCGCGATGTCCTCGTCGTTGTCGACGGTGAACTGCTGCATGTAGTCATGCTTTTCCTTCATCTCGGCATATTCGAGGAAGGCGCCATACTCGCTCTCGGGCATGCCGATGGTGTCGAGCAGATGGCTGTAGGCGGCGATATGGACCGTCTCCATGTTGCTGAACGAGGTCAGCATCATCTTGATCTCGGTCGGCTTGAACACGCGGCCGTATTTCTCGTGGTAGCAATCCTGCACCTCGACATCGGCCTGCGTGAAGAAGCGGAAGATCTGCGTGAGCAGGTTGCGCTCGTGATCGCTGAGCTTCTGCGCCCAATCGCGGCAATCCTCGCCCAGGGGCACTTCCTCGGGGAGCCAGTGGAGCTGCTGCTGGCGCTTCCAGAACTCGAACGCCCAAGGGTATTCGAACGGCTTGTACTGCTTGGAGGCGTGAAGGAGGGACATGGTAGGCTCCGGTCAAACGATGAGATGGAAGCGTAGCGCGAGATGCAACGTTCCGGTGAGAATGAGGGCGGTTGATGCGGCGATGCGCATGGTGTCCCGCTGCGAAGTGGTAAAACGGGTTGGCTTGGTCAGAACGTACAGCAACGAGACGAGCGCGGCCAATTGTAGCGCATCGAGTACGTCGTTCAGCGAGAGGGTCATGTCTCGGTGCTCCACTGCCACATGGCGGCGGCGGACATGGCGAGGACGATCGCGCCCGAGGTGAGCATGATGCCGATCATGCGGAACGCGTAGGTCTGGGGTTCGGTGATGCTCGGCGAGCGGAGACGGAGCAGCATCGCGACGCCGACGATTCCGAGCACGGCCGCGACCACGAACATGATAGCTGAACCATACGTCATGCGACCAACTCGCGCGGCGCGCGTTCAGCACCCGAACCCCAAACAGGAGAACGACCATGGTCGATGCAACCAAGATCCAGGAACATGCCGAAGTCATCGGCGCGGACGGCGTCCATGTCGGTACCGTCGACAAGGTCGAAGGCAACCGCATCAAGCTGACCAAGAAGGACTCCGGCGCGCAGGTCGTCGAGGGCAAGGGCAGCCATGAAGGGCATCATCACTTCATCTCGCTCGGGCTGGTCGCGGATATCGAGGACGGCAAGGTCCGGCTTTCCGCCAACGCCGACGTGGCGGTGACGTTCGAAGAAGAGGCCTGAGCCGCGGGCGGTACGCTTTACGCGTACCGCCGAGCCTGCCCGAACCCCGGTCCGCGTCGTGCGGGCCGGGGTTTTTTGTTTAATAGATTCACACAAGTTCACGCGCATCGTCACTTTCCGGGTGGAAAATGTGCAAGGCTCGCTTTGCAACTCCACCAATCAGAAGAATTACGATAACGCCCATCGCAATCCAGAATGTAACCTGCTTCTCAGTAGAGAGGCGCGAGAGCCATTCGCCAAATACAAGCCATATTACAATTGCGGCGATTCCTACGAAGCCACAAGACTCGGCAATAAAACGAAGCATCTTTGGCGACATGAAATCAATCCTCAATTATATTATTGGCAGGCAAGGCACTCATCGTAATCCTTCGACTCGACGTCTATCTGACGCAGGTCGATGGTGTTGTCCGCCTCGACCCCGCCGGCGAACCCGGCGCGCTGCACCGACTTCGAGCGCAGATAATAGAGCGACTTGATGCCGAGCTCCCACGCGCGGAAGTGGAGCATCAGCAGGTCCCACTTTTCCACGTCCGCGGGGATGAACAGGTTCAGCGACTGCGCCTGGTCGATGTACGGCGTGCGATCCGCGGCGAGTTCGAGTAGCCAGCGCTGGTCGATCTCGAACGAGGTCTTGTAGCAGTCCTTTTCCTCGACCGAGAGGAAGTCGAGATGCTGGACCGACCCGCCCTGTTCGAGGATCGAGTTCCACACCGCGTCCGAGTTCTTCGACTTCTCGGCGAGCATCTTCTCGAGATACGGGTTCTTGATCGAGAAGCTGCCCGAGAGCGTCTTGTGCGTGTAGATGTTCGCGGGGATCGGCTCGATGCATGCCGACGTGCCGCCGCAGATGATGCTGATCGACGCGGTCGGAGCGATCGCCATCTTGCAGCTGAACCGCTCCATCGCGCCGACGTCGGCGGCATCGGGGCAGGGGCCGCGCTCGATCGCGAGCTGCATCGAGGCTTCGTTGGCCTGGCTGCTGATGTGCTTGAACATCCGCAGGTTCCACGACTTCGCCATTGCGCCCTCGAACGGGATGCCGCGTGCCTGGAGGAACGAGTGGAAGCCCATCACGCCGAGCCCGACCGAGCGTTCGCGGCCCGCCGAATAGGCAGCGCGCTCCATGCCGGGCTCGTGGCGGTCGATATAGTCCTGCAGCACGTTGTCGAGGAAGCGCATGACGTCCTCGATCAGGCCCTTCTCGTCCTTCCACTGATCCCATGTCTCAAGGTTCAGCGACGACAGGCAGCACACGGCCGTACGCTCGTTGCCGAGGTGATCCTTGCCGGTCGGCAGCGTGATCTCGGAGCACAGGTTCGAGGTCGAGACCTTGAGGCCGAGTTCGCGGTGATGCTTCGGCATCGCCTTGTTCACGTGATCGGCGAAGACGATGTACGGCTCGCCGGTCTGGAGACGGGTCTCGACGAGCTTCTGGAACAGCGAGCGCGCGTCGACGGTGGCGCGGATCGCCTGGTCCTTCGGCGAACGGAGATGCCATTCGTCGCCGTTGCGGACGGCTTCCATGAAGGCGTCGGTGATCAGCACGCCGTGATGGAGGTTCAAAGCCTTGCGGTTGAAATCGCCCGAGGGTTTGCGGATTTCCAGGAATTCCTCGATCTCGGGGTGCGAGACGTCGAGATAGACCGCGGCCGAACCGCGGCGCAGCGAGCCCTGGCTGATCGCGAGCGTCAGCGAATCCATGACGCGGACGAACGGGATGATGCCGCTGGTCTTGCCGTTGAGGCCGACCGGCTCGCCGATGCCGCGGACGTTGCCCCAATAGGTGCCGATGCCGCCGCCGCGCGAGGCGAGCCAGACATTCTCGTTCCAGGTGTCGACGATGCCGCCGAGGCTGTCGGGGACCGAGTTGAGGTAGCACGAGATCGGCAGGCCGCGACCGGTGCCGCCGTTCGAGAGAACGGGCGTGGCGGGCATGAACCAGAGCTTCGAGATCGCGTCGTACAGCCGCTGCGCGTGGCCGGCGTCGTCGGCGTAGGCGGAGGCCACGCGGACGAACAGGTCCTGGTAGCTCTCGCCCGGGAGCAGGTAGCGATCCTTCAGCGTGTCCTTGCCGAATTCGGTCAGCAGCGCGTCGCGGCTGTGATCGACCTCGACCGGGTAGATCTGCGCGCGCACGGAATGGCTGTCCTGCGCCTGGCGCGGGGCCTTGGGGGCCTCGGCTTCCGGCGTGGCGATGGTCTGTTCGATCGTGTCTGTGGTCATGTCGCTATCCCGGCTGCTGTCTCTGAAATCCATCGAAACCGCTCCTAGTGTTCTGTATTCGTTCGAATCGGCGTCATGTCGCCATGCTACCATCGGACGGCCCCTAACGGGAGAACAAAAAGTGACCATCGCGGCGGTGGAAGGCGCGCTTACGGTCATATCGCATATGGCTATGCGAGGGTTGTTCTACCAGCGATTGGGTCCGCCCCCGAACGCAACCCCAAGAGATTGTGCCAAAGCGCGAAGAGACGCAAGGGGGTGCGCAGGGTGCAGGGGGCTCGGTTCGTCGCGTTCGGACGCGGGTTGGCCGAGCGGGATATTCGCGACGCGTGGACTTCTGCGGGGTTCGCGAAGCGCAAGGGGGCGAAGCGGGAACGAAAATTTATTTAGAGTGGAAAGATGGCAAATGTTGCTCGCGGAATCTGCGCGCGCGGTCTGAGGCTCTAGGCGCCGACGAGGCGGTCGGCGAGCGCGGCGATGCTGATGGCGGCATGATCCCAGTCCTGTGCTTGGTCCGCATCGGGTGCGGGGCGGCCGCCATATTCCATAGGGCGATCGAGATACGCGGTCATCAATCCGCAGGCCCGTGCCGCGGCGAGGTCGCTGTGATGCGCGGCGACGAGGCAGAGTTCACCGGGATCGATGCCTAGCGTGCGCGCGGTTGCGAGATACGCCTCAGGCAACGGCTTGTAGACCCGGCTGACCTCGGCGCCGAGGATCGCATCCCAGGGGAGCGCCGCACGCCGCGCCATCTCGACCATCAGCGCGATGTTGCCGTTGCTGAGCGTGACGATCGGGTAGCGGGTCTTCAGGCGGGTGAGGCCCTCGACCGAGTCCGGCCACGGATCGAGCCGGTGCCAGGCCTTGGTCAGATGCACCAGCGTCGCCTCGTCGATCGTTGTCGGATCGATCGCGTACTCATGCAGCAGATCCTCGAGCGCCTCACGGTGGAGCGTATCGAGGATGACGAACGGACGCCGCCCGCTGCGCACCTCTTCGAGGGCTGGCTGATAGCGATGCCGCCAACCGTCCGCGAAGCGATGCGGGTCGATATCGGATCGGCCGAGAGCGGCCAGAACGGGGCGTGCGTCGCGCGCGATCCCCGAGCGCCAGTCGACCACCGTGCCGAACACGTCGAAGGCCAAGGCTTTGATCGGCATGGGCAATCTCCTTCGGCACCTGTACCGTTCGACCCTGTATCTGTCATTCCCGCGCAGGCGGGAACCCGTGCGGGCAAGCCTCGCGGTAAAATGCTGGCGCTAGAGAATATGGGTCCTCGCCTCCGCGGGGATGACGATGGGTTACATATCCGACGGCGGCCGGCGCCGTTTCCTTCAAGGCATATGATGGGGCACCCGTAGTTCCGCCTTCCGGCCGCCCGATTGCGCTGCTGGCTTACCCTGTCCGGCGCAGACGGAAGCCCTGCGTCTGGTTCAGCTTCGCGAGGTTGAACGCCTCGTGAAACTCGATCCCGGCCTTGCCGTTGTGCGCCCAGCGGATCCGGGCGGGCACCATCTGGTCCTCGACCAGTTCGATCAACATCTCAAGCCCGTCGGGATCGCCATCGACCGCGATGCCGTCGATCATCGCGCCGGAGGTCGAGATATCGCGGATGCGGACGTCGCCGCGGACGCCGTCGATGAGGATGCCGGCCGAGCGCAGCATCTTGGTCCGCGGCGCGCGACTGACCTTGAAGCCGCTCGGGGTGGCGATCCCGTTTTCCGCGGCCAACTGGAGCAACGCGTCCTCGGCGCTGACCGGGCGGCCATAGACATAGCCCTGGATGTGGCTGCACCCGAGGTCGCGGATCAGATCGATCTCGTCCTGGATCTCGACGCCTTCCGCCGTCGTCTCCATCCCGAGCGTGTCGGCGAGCGTGACGATCGCCTTGATGATCGCAGCGTTGCGGTTGCCGGGTTCGGCGGCGCCCTTCACGAACGACTGGTCGATCTTGATCTTGTCGAACGGGGCGTTGCGCAGATAACCGAGCGACGAATAACCGGTGCCGAAGTCGTCGAGCGCGAGCCGGACGCCGATCCCCTTCAACGACTTGAACATCTGTTCGGACGAGCTGGTCTCGTCGAGGAACACGCCCTCGGTGATCTCGAGTTCGAGGCGGTTGGCGGAAATCCCCGACCGGGCGAGCGCACTGGTGACGAGCGCGGGCAGGACCGGGTTGGCGAACTGGATCGGCGATACGTTGACCGCGACGCGGATGGCGTCGGGCCAGCGTGCGGCTTCGATACAGGCGGTGCGCAGGACCCATTCGCCGATCGCCTCGATCAGCCCGCACTCCTCGGCGACCGGTATGAAATCGGCGGGGGAGACCAAGCCGCGGGTCGGATGGTTCCAGCGGATGAGCGCCTCGTAACCGACCACCCGGGTCGTCTTCGTGTTGACGACGGGCTGGTAACAGAGGTGGAACGCGCCCGTCGCGACGGCGGTGCGCAGATCGTCTTCGAGCAGTTTGCGCGTCTTGGCACCCGCGAGCATGTCGTCCGAAAAGAAGCGATGGACGCCGCGGCCGTCGGCCTTGGCGGCATACAATGCCAGATCGGCATTGCGGACGAGCGTTTCCGCATCGTTGCCATCGCCGGGTGCGATCGCGATGCCGATCGAGCATCCGATCGTGACGGCGGTGCCGGCAACCGAATAGGGCTGCGACAAGGACGCGATCAGGTCACGCGCCAATGCCGCCAACGTGTCGCGATTGTCCATGCTGGGCAGCACGACCTCGAACTCGTCGCCGCCCAGACGCCCGACCAGACCGGCATCGCCGACCCCGCGTTGCAGCCGTTGCGCGACCAGCTTGAGCAGCGCGTCGCCGGCCTGATGACCCAGCGTATCGTTGACCGCCTTGAACCGATCGAGATCGATCAGCAGCAGCGACGTGGCGCGGTACGGCCCGGCCAGCTGCGCGAGCGTCTTGTCGAGCGACAGCCGCATCCGCTGCCTATTGGCGAGCCCGGTCAAGCCGTCGAACAGCGCCAGTCGCGTGATCTCGGCTTCGGACCTGCGCTTTTCGGTCAGGTCGCTGCCCGAACCGATGAACCCCTGGAAGCGGCCGAGTTCGTCGACCACCGGGCGTCCCGAAATCGACCACCATTGCTCGCCGTCCGAGGTCGCCGAACGGACCGAATAGTCGGAGAACGAGGTTCGCGATGCGATGTGGAAGGCCAGTGTGCGTTCGGTGCCTGGCGCATCGCTGTCCATCTTGAACAACCCGGTGAGCGGCTGGCCGATCGCGCCGCCGGCAAGACCCAGATCGTCGACCACCTTGGCCGACAGATAGGTGATCTTGCCCTGACGATCGGCTTCCCAGAACCAGCCGGTGCCTTCGCCCTCGAACTCGGCGATCATCCGGACCGCCAGATCGCCGGCGCTGGCCTGTTCGGTGCGATCGAGTTCGCGATCATGGTCGACCTGTGCAAGCTTGCGGGTGACGACCGCGAGACCGACGAGGCCCAGCAGCGCCATGACGAGCGCAACGCCCGGCCCGGTCAGCGCCGCCACCGCGAGGACCGGGCCGACACCGAAGCCGAGGGTCGCCGCGCGGACCGCGTGGATGCTCACCGCGGAGACGAGGATCGTCCCCGCGACCGCGGTGAAACAGGCGATCTGGAGCGGGCCTGACGGCATCCGCATGGTGGTCCAGAGCAGCGACGCCAGCAGCGCCGACATCGCGACGACGCCGAGCGTGATCATCCGGTTGCGCCGGAACGGGCGCCATCGCCGCAGCGCCGGGACGCGCAGCACGCACAATAGCGCGACCGACACCGTAGCGACGACCGCCACGTGGATTCCGACGAGCGAAGCGAACGCGGCTAACCCGGCGCTGGCCGGTGCGCAGACGCACGTGGCGATCAGGATCGCGCCCGCGACGACCTGCGTCGCCAGCGTATACGGCCACACTGCGGCGACCTGATCGATCTTGCGATCCTGCAATGCTGCGATCTGTTCGCGCGTCTCCTCCGCCAGACCGAACAGCGCGGTCGCAGGCGCTCGATCTCGGGCGCGGCGATCGGCAACGGGGAGGGGAGCATACATAGACCCGGTATGGCGTGGATACCTTGCCGAGATGGTCTGCGATCTAGGTTAACGAACCATTCTCGATCACCGTCGGGCCACCGCCAACCGTGTGCCGATGTGAGGGCGATGGGATAGCTATCGCGGTTGCCGCGTTGAGCGGGGGACTCCCAGCATCACGAGGTATCCCCATGACTACGGTTTCGACGATCGCGTCCGCACTCGGTCTCGGCAAGAAGAAGGTCCGTTATGCGATCGTCGGGCTCGGCGACATCTCGCAGGCGTCGATGATGCCCGGCGTCGCGCATACCGGCAATTCGGAGATTACTGCACTGGTCACCGACGATCCGGTCAAGGCGCGTGAACTCGGCAAGACATACGGCGTCGAGGCGACCTATCGCTACGACCAGTTCGACGAACTGCTGGCATCGGGGCTGATCGATGCAGTCTATCTCGGGACACCGAACTGGCGGCATGCCGAGTTCGCGATCCCTGCGCTGAAGGCGGGCATCCATGTTCTGTCGGAGAAGCCGCTGGAGATTTCGGTCGAGAAGGCGGAGGCGATCCGTAACGCCGAGCGCGCGTCGTCGGCCAAGCTAATGACCGCGTACCGGCTGCATTTCGAGCCGTCGACGCTCGACGCAATCCGGCGCATCCGGGCTGGTGAACTCGGCGAGCTGATCGCGTTCACTTCGTGCTTCACGCAGAAGGTCGATCCGGCCAACCACCGCGTGAAGAACGGCGTCATCGCCGGGCCGCTGTTCGACATGGGTCCGTATCCGATCAACGCGACGCGCTATCTGTTCGGGGCCGAGCCGACCGAAGTGGTCTCGGCGGTCGCGACGCGGCATCCCGACCTGGGACTGGGCGATCTCGACGATACGTTCGCGGTGACGTTGCGCTTTCCCGGCGATCGGCTGGCACAGTTCACCGTCTCCTATGCGGCGAACAATGTCGACAGCCTGACGATCTCGGGCACCAAGGGCAGCATCCATATGGACCCGGCATACGGCTTCGGCGACGCGATGGAACAGCGCGTGACGATCGGCGAAAAGAAGAGCCATGAGAGCTTCAAGCCAACCGACCAGTTCGGCGGTGAGATGCGCTATTTCTCCGACTGCATCCTCGAAGACCGTGATCCCGAGCCCGATGCGGAGGAGGGGCTTGCCGATCTGCGCGTGATCGAGGGCGTGCTGGAGGCGTTGAGGACGCGTGGGCCGGTGACGTTGCCGCCGTTCGTGCGCTCGCGGCGGATTTCGGGGGATCAGGTGCAGACCTTGTCGCCGATCAAGGAGCCGACGCTCGTCAACGCCGCCAGCCCGACCGGCTGAGCGGGATGCTCGCCTTCCTCGATTTCGAAGCGTCGTCGCTGGGGAAGAAGAGCTACCCGATCGAGGTGGCGTGGGTGTTCGAGGATGGGACATCGGAGAGCCATCTGATCAAGCCTGCGCCCGAGTGGACCGACTGGGATCCGGCGGCGCAGGCTATCCATGGGATCGAGCGGCAGGAGTTGGAGGACACGGGGGAGGATCACGTGGTCGTGGCGGCGCGGATGGTCGAGGCGCTGGCCGGGCATGACCTGCTGGCGAGTGCGCCGTCCTGGGATGGCAAATGGCTGAGCGCGCTGTTGCGCGTGGGCGGGCAGCCGCGGCGGGTGTTGCGGTTGCGGGATAGCGACGAGGCGCAACTGGAGGCGGCGCGGGCGTGTCTTTCGGGCGTCGAGCTGGCGGCGGTGCGGGAGGCTCTGGCGCGGGAGGTGGTCGGCGCGGTGTCGCAGCGGCGGAATGGACGGGTGCCGGATCACCGGGCACTGGCCGATGCGGTGGCGGAGCGCACGCAGTGGCTGGAGGTGAAGGCTGAGGCCGTGCGGCGGGCGGGATTGTGGACCTTTACCGTGGAAGCTACGGACCCGGCCTAAGCATGTCTCCCCGCGAAGGCGGGGACCCAGACTGGGCTCCCGCCTTCGCGGGAGAACAAGGAGGGGGTTGCCACGATTATCAGGACCATTACGCCACCCCGGCGAAGGCCGGGGCCCAGTTGGGGGACGTTGCTAACGAAGCGCGGTCCGCCGTTACTGCGACCTTTCCAACTGGGCCCCGGCCTCCGCCGGGGAGGTGGCAGTTGGTCGAGGGCAACGAGGCCCGACGGGCGCCGACACCTCTACGCGATACCCTTGCGTCAGTTCGTCTCAGCTCGCGGTGCACCGCTCATCGTCACCGGTTGCGGTCCGCCGGCGGTGGCTTCCAGCGTCGAGTCCCCGCCCAGCACCCGGTACAGCGTCACGCGGTTGCTCGCGCCGACGAGTTGCGTCGCGACGAGATTGCGCTGCGCGGTGTAGAGCGAGCGTTGCGCGTCGAGCGAGTTCAGGAACGTGTCGATCCCGCCGCGATAGCGCGCGTCGGACAGGCGGTAGGTGTCCAGCGCCGCTTCGGAAAAGTTCTGGTTCGCTTTCAACTGGTCGGCGATCGTGCCTTGGCGTGCGAGCGCGTCGGCGGTTTCCTGGAACGCTGTCTGGATCGTCTTTTCGTAGGTCGCGAGCGCGGCGTCGCGTTGCGCCTTCGAATAAGCGACGCCGGCGATCCCGGCGCCCGCGCGGAAGATCGGGTAGCTGACCGAGGGCGCGACCGAATAGTTGAACGCGCCGCCGCTGAACAGCGAGGTGAGCGAGGTGCTGGCGAACCCGAGGATGCCGGTCAGCGAGATCTTCGGGAACAGTTCCGCGCGTGCTGCGCCGATCTCGGCATTGGTGGCGCGGAGCTGGTATTCGGACTCGACGACGTCGGGACGGCGCAGGAGGATGCTGCTGTCGAGCCCGGCCGGCAGTGTGGCGACGGTCGGTAGCGCCTGTTCGATCGAGGCGGGCAGGAGTGCCGCGTCTACCGGCGCGCCGACGAGGAGTTGCAACGCGTTGATGTCCTGCGCGAGCGCGGTGCGTTGCTGCGCGAGGTCGGATTGCGCGGTGAACAGGATCTGCTGCGCCTGGCGGAGATCGGTGCGTGGGGCGACGCCGCCGCGCAGCCGCGCGTTGGTCAGCGTGACGCTGCGCTGCGAACTCGTCACCGTGTCCTGCGCGATTTTGAGCAGGCTCTGGTCCGACGCGTAGGTGAGCCATGCATCGGCGATGTCGCCGACCAGCGTCAGGCGAGTGGTGCGCGCGGCGGCTTCGGTCGCGAAATAGCGATCGAGCGCGGCGCTGGTCAGCGAGCGAATGCGGCCGAACAGGTCGAGCTCGAACGACGTCGTGCCGAGGTCGACCGAGAAAGAACTGTTCGAGCTGGACGAGCTGACGACCGATCCGGTCGAACCGGTGCCCGTCCCGACGCCGCCCGTACCTGTGCCCGTGCCGGTTCCGCCGGTCCCGGTACCCGTTCCGCCCGTCCCGGTGCCAGTCCCGGTGCCTGTGCCTGTGCCACTACCCGTTCCGCTCGTGACGGTGTTGCGCGTGCCGTTGCCGCCACCCGAATAGGTGTAGCGGCCGCTGGCATCGACCTGTGGCAACAGGTCGCCGCGCTGGATGCGGTACTGCGCGCGGGTCGAGGCGATGTTGGCGGCCGCGACGCGGAGATCGCGGTTGTTGGCGAGCGCCTGGACGATGATCTGCTGGAGCCGCGGGTCGCGGAACACGTCGCGGTAGGTGATCGCTGGCAGCGTCGATTCGGACTGGCGGAGGTAGGCGTCGCCGATCGGCAGCGACGGCGGGACGGGGAGCTCGGTTCGCGCGTATTTCGGCGCGAGCGAGCAGGCGGCGAGGGCTGAGGTCGCGGCGAGCAGCAGAAGCATCCTCACCCTCCCGGCGCTGCGCGCCTCCTTCCCTCTCCCAATTGGGAGAGGGAGAGACGCCGAAGGCGGCGACGGGTGAGGACAGGAATAAGACACCGTCATCGTGCAGGCTCCGGCTTGGGCGGGCCAAGCGGTTCGTTGTGATCGCCATCGGATCCATGGCCGTCGTGGTCGTGGCCGTCATGGCCCTGGAAGCCGGTCGGCTTGCCCCGCAGCTTGGCGATGCCGTCGCGCGCGCCGCGGCGGACGAGGACGAAGAACAGCGGGATGTAGAAGATCGCGAGGATCGTCGCGGTCAGCATGCCGCCGACTACTGCCGTACCGATCGCGATGCGGCTGTTCGCACCCGCACCGGTCGAGAGGGCCAGCGGCAACACGCCGAGGATGAACGCGAACGACGTCATCAGGATCGGGCGCAACCGGATCTTCGCCGCGGACAGTGCCGCCTCGATGACGCGCTTGCCCTTCTTCTCCTCCTGCTCGGCGAACTCGATCATCAGGATCGCGTTCTTGGCCGCCAGCCCCATCGTCGTCAGGAGGCCGATCTGGAGATACACGTCGTTGATCAACCCCCGCAGCGTCACCGCGAGGATCGCGCCGACGAGGCCCAAGGGGATCACGAGCAGCACCGCGATCGGGATCGACCAGCTCTCGTACAGCGCGGCGAGGCATAGGAACACGACCAGCAGCGACAGGCCGTAGAGGATCGGCGCCTGACCCGAGGACAGGCGTTCCTGATACGATAGGCCCGACCATGCGACCGAGGTGCCGGGGATCTGGCCGGCAAGCTGCGCAATCTTCTCCATCGCGTCGCCCGAGCTGACGCCTGGCGCGCCCGAGCCCTGGATTTCGTACGAAGCAATGCCGTTGAACCGTGACAGCGTCGTCGGTGCCTGGCCCCAGCTGGTCTTCGCGAACGACGAGAACGGCGCCATCTGGCCGTTCGAACCGCGCACGAACCACTGGCTCAGGTCTGACGGCTGCGCACGGAACTGTGCGTCGCCCTGGACATAGACACGCTTCACACGGCCACGGTCGATGAAGTCGTTGACGTACTGACCACCCCAGGCGGTCGACAGCGTCGAGTTCACGTTGGCCTGCGTCAGGCCGAGCGTCGACAGCTTCTGCTGGTCGGCATCGACGCGCAGCGTGGCGACGTCGGGCAGTTCGGTGAGGCGGATCGCGGTCAGCGACGAGTCGGCGCGGGCGAGCGCAAGCAGCTTGTCGCGCGCGGCGTTGAACTCGACCTGGCTGAGCCCGCCGGCGTTCTGCAACTCCATCGTGAAGCCGTTCGACGAACCGAGACCACGAACCGCTGGTGGCACCAGCGAATAGACCTGTGCGTCACGGAAGCCGGCGAAAGCCTTCGACGCGCGACCGGTGATCGCTTCGGCAGTGTTTTCCTTGCCGTGGCGATCTTCCCACGGCGCGAACGAGACGAAGCCCTGGCCCGTGTTCTGGCCACTCGCGCCGCCACCGCCGCCGCCGCTGACGGTGAACATCGTGCGGACGTTGGCCTTCTCCTGCGTGAAGTAATATTGCTCGATCTGCTTCTGCAGCGCGAAGGTGCGGCCTTGCGTGGCGCCTGCGGGAAGCTGGAACTGGACGATACCCGAGCCCTGGTCCTCGGTCGGCAGGAAGCCCGTCGGCAGCCGCAGGAACAGCACCGCGAGCACCGCGACGATCACCGCGTAGATCAGCAGGAACAGCCACTTGCGGTCGATCACCGACTGCACGGCACTGGTGTATTTCTGCGTGCCCTTTTCGAACCCGCTGTTGAACTTGTCGCCAGCCCGCGTGAAGACATGCGCGACCTTGGGGAATTTGCGTTCGCCCCAGCTCTTCTCGGTGTTGCCGTCGGCGTCCTTCTGCTTCTGCTTGAGCAGCGTCGCGGTGAGGGCGGGGGAGAGGATCAGCGCGACCAGCACCGACAGGACCATCGCCGACACCATCGTCAGCGAGAACTGGCGGTAGATCACGCCCGTCGAGCCGCCGAAGAACGCCATCGGCAGGAACACCGCGGACAGCACGAGCGCGATCGCGACCAGCGCGACGGTGATCTCGTTCATCGACTCGATCGTCGCCTCCCGAGGCGTCATCTCGGGATTTTCCTCCATCAGGCGCTCGACGTTCTCGACCACGACGATCGCATCGTCGACCAGCAGGCCGATCGCGAGCACGAGCCCGAACAGCGTCAACGTGTTGATCGAGAAGCCGGCGAGATAGAACACGCCGAACGTGCCGAGCAGCACGACCGGCACCGCGATCGTCGGGATCAGCGTCGCGCGCCAGCTTTGCAGGAACACGAACATGACGATGACGACGAGGATGACGGCCTCGATCAGCGTCTTCACGACCTCGTCGATCGACAGCTTGATGAAGTCGGTGGTGTCGTTGGCGTAGGCGAACTTCAGGCCGGGCGGGAAGCTCTTGGCGGACTTGGCGACGAACGCCTTGACCAGTTCGGCGGTCTTGAGCGCGTCGGCGCCCGGCGCGAGCAGCACCGCGATACCCGCGCCGGGATGCGCGTTGACCCGGCTGCGCGCGTTGTAGTTCTCCGCGCCCAGCTCGATCCGGGCGACGTCGCGCAGCTTGACCACCGCGCTGTCGTTGGTGGTCTTCAGGATGATGTTGGCGAACTGCTCGGGCGTCTGGAGGCGCGACTGCGCGGTGACGGTCGCGTTGAGCATTTGCGTGTCGGGTTGAGGTTGCCCGCCGAGCTCGCCGGCGGCGACTTCGGTGTTCTGTGCCTGGATCGCGGTGGTCACGTCGCTCGGGATCAGCTGGTAGCTCGCGAGCTTGTTCGGGTTCAGCCAGATCCGCATCGCGTATTGTGCGCCGAACACGTTGCTGTCGCCGATGCCCGGAATACGGCCGAGCGGGTCTTGCAGGTTCGAGACGAGATAATCCGAGACGTCCTGGTTGGTCAGCTTGTCGGTCTCGTCATAGACGCCGACGATCAGGAGGTTGTCCGGGTTCGATTTGCGGACGACGAGGCCCTGCTGCTGGACCTGTTGCGGCAGGCGGGACAGCGTCTGCTGGACCTGGTTCTGGACCTGGACCTGCGCGATGTCGGGATCGGTGCCCTTCTCGAACGTCACGGTGATCGTCACCGAGCCGCGCGACGACGAGGACGAGCTGAAATAGATCAGCCCGTCGATACCCGTCAGCGACTGCTCGACGACCTGCGTGACGCTGTTCTGGATGGTCTGCGCGTTGGCACCCGGGAAGGATGCGCGGACGGTCACCTGCGGCGGCGCGACGTCGGGGTATTGCGCGATCGGCAGGCTCATGATCGCGCCGATGCCGCCAAGCATCACGATGATCGCGAGCACCCAGGCGAAGATCGGGCGATCGATGAAGACACGGGATAACATAAGGGCTTAGCCGGCCTTTTTCTGGCTGGAGTCGCCACCGGAGGACCCGTCATCAGAGGCGCTCTTGGGCGCTTCGATCTTTTGCGCGGTGTTTTCCGGCACCGGCTTCACGCCCTGGTTCGGGGCGATCTTCGACAGGCCCTGCGTGATGATCCTGTCGCCGGGGTTGAGCCCGCTGGTCACCACCCAGAACGCACCTTGCGTGCGGTCGGCCTTGATCTTCTTCTGCACCGCCTTGTTATTCGCATCGACGACATAGACCGTCGCATTGCCCTTCGCGTCGCGCGACACGCCCGCCTGCGGCACAAGGAACGCGCGCTGGTTGATCGCCTGCGCAAACTTGGCCTGGACGAACATGCCGGGGAGCAGCAGCCCCTGCGGATTGGGGAAGCGCGCGCGCAGCGTCACGGTGCCGGTCTCGGTATTGACCAGCGCTTCGGCGAACTCGACGGTGCCGGTCGCACCGTATTCGCTGCCGTCCTCAAGCGTCAGGCGGACTTCGGCGCGGGTCGCGACGATGCCGTTCTGGCCGAGCGAACGGCGGAGCGCGAGCAGGTCGCCGGAGGATTGCTGGATGTCGACGAACATCGGATCGAGTCGCTGGATCTGCGCGAGCGGATCGGTCTGCGTCGCCGAGACGAGCGCGCCGACGGTGAACAGCGAGCGGCCGATGCGCCCGGTGATCGGGGCGGGGACGGTCGTGAACTTGAGGTTGATCTGCGCGGTCTCCAGCGCGGCGCGGGTCTGCGCGACCGAGGCTGTCGCCTGGCGCGAGGTGGCGACTGCGTTGGTATAGTCCTGCTTGCTGATCGCTTCCATCTCGGCGAGCGGCTTGTAGCGCTGCGCGAGGATGTTTTGCGCCTGCTGGTTGGCGCGCGCGCTTTGCAGGTTGGCCTGCGCCTCGTTGGCGGCGGCGCGGTAGAGGCGCGGGTCGATCTCGTAGAGCGGCTGGCCTTTCTTGACGAGCGTACCCTCGGTGAAGAAGCGGCGGCGGATGATCCCGGTGACCTGGGGGCGGACGTCCGAGCTTTCGAACGCAGTGGTGCGGCCGCTGAGTTCGGTGGTCATCGCGACGCTGGTCGGCTGGACGACGACATAGCCGACGGTCGGCGTGCCCTGGCCCGGTTGGCCGCCGCGGCCTGCCTTGCCCTGGGCCTTGTCGTCCCCGCCGGAGCAGGCCGCGAGCGCCAGTGCGGGCACCAGCAGAATGGCGCACCGCCGCGCAGAAAATCGTGTGGCTATCAAGTTTGGTAATCCGCGATCAGGTGTTGGTCGGGCTAAACCACGAGGATGTACCAGAAGTATGTCAGTTGAAAAGCAGGGGTGAGAAATAGGGAAGAAAGAGTAACCTGTTTCGCCGCTGGGGGGTGTTTTGTGCGTTCGTTGCGCTTCGATGGAGAACAAGGAGGAGTGCGCTCCTGTAATCCCATGCATCACCCAGGATGAACATCGCACCACCCCGGCGGAGGCCGGGGCCCAGTTGAGTGACGGTGCTAACGGAGCGCGGTCCGTCGTTACTGCGACCTTTCCAACTGGGCCCCGGCCTTCGCCGGGGTGGTGCTTTGTGTGGGGGGCCTCCAAACCAAATTGGCGCGAGGGCGTTGAGCAATGGTTGCCGGAACGAGCCCGGCATGACGGATGGGGTGGGCTGATGGCTTTGATCGATGACGACAAGAAGGCGGCTGCCGTTGCGGCCGTGGCCGAGGTGCGGGACGGAATGCTCGTCGGGCTCGGGACGGGATCTACCGCGGCGTTCGCGATCCAGGCGCTCGGCGAGCGGGTCGCCGAAGGGTTGCAGATCCGCGCGGTCGTCACCTCGGAAGCTTCCGGCAAACTCGCCCGCGAACTCGGCATCGAGATCCTCGACTTTGCTGCCATTGCCCAGGTCGATCTCACGATCGACGGCGCGGACGAGATCGACTCGCGCTGCTTCGCGATCAAGGGAGCAGGCGGGGCGATGCTGCGGGAAAAGATTGTCGCCGCAGCCTCGGCACGGATGATCGTAATTGCCGATGGCTCCAAGCGCGTCGACCGGATCGGCGCCGCCAAGCTGCCGGTCGAGGTGCTGCCGTTCGCCATCACCTATGTCATGCGCGTCCTGACCAACATGGGCGCCGCGCCGATCATCCGTGACAACTACCGGACGGACCAAGGCAATCTCGTCGTGGATTGCCACTTCACGACCCTGGAAGATCCCCGCGCGACTGCCGCCACGCTCGCCGCGATCCCCGGCATTCTCGGCCACGGACTGTTCCTCGACGAGGTCACCGCTGCGTATATCGCAACGAACGGCGTCGTTACGCGACTGGAACGGACGGGTGCATCCGACTAAAGGCATCCTATGTTGGCAACCAGATCGGATGCGCGGCGTTCGGTCACCGTCTAGAGCGAGGCTTCTTCCATGACCGATACCGCAATCGCCGCCCCCAAGGCGGACCCCAAGCTGCATGAGGACGGCTCCCCCGAGCGTCTGGCGATCGATACCATCCGCACGCTGTCGATGGACGCGGTGCAGAAGGCCAATTCGGGCCATCCCGGCACCCCCATGGCACTCGCGCCGGTCGGCTACACGCTCTGGTCGAAGTTCCTGCGCTACGATCCCAAGCACGCCGACTGGCCGAATCGCGATCGCTTCGTGCTGTCGGTCGGCCATGCGTCGATGCTGCTCTATTCGCTGATTCACCTCGCCAAGATCGAAGAGATCGACGCGGACGGCAACAAGACCGGCAAGGAGGCCGTCAGCCTCGCCGACATCGAGCAGTTCCGCCAGCTGTCGTCGAAGACGCCGGGCCACCCGGAATACCGCCACACCACTGGCGTTGAGACCACGACGGGCCCGCTCGGCCAGGGTTGCGGCAACTCGGTCGGCATGGCGATCGCCGAGCGCTGGCTCGCCGCGCGCTACAACAAGGACGGCTTCACGCTGTTCGACCATGACGTCTACACGATCTGTGGCGACGGCGACATGATGGAGGGCGTCTCGTCCGAGGCGGCGAGCCTCGCCGGCCACCTCAAGCTCAGCAACCTGTGCTGGATCTACGACAGCAACCACATCTCGATCGAGGGCGCGACCGATCTCGCGTTCGACGAGGATGTCGGCTTGCGCTTCGACGCCTATGGCTGGAACGTCATCCACATCGACGACGCGAACGACACCGATGCGTTGAGCCGCGCGATCGAGACGTTCAAGGCGACCAACGACAAGCCGACTTTCATCATCGTGCATTCGGTGATTGGTTATGGCAGCCCCAAGGCGGGCAGCGAGAAGGCCCACGGCGAGCCGCTCGGCGAGGAGAATATCCGCATCACGAAGAAGGCCTATGGTTGGCCCGAGGACAAGTCGTTCTACGTGCCCGATGGCGTAAGCGAGCATTTCAACGCCGCAATCGCCGATCGCGGCGCCAAGCTGCGCGACGAGTGGGTCGCGCTGACCGACAAATATCGGGGCGCCTATCCCGAGCTGTCCGCCGAGCTGGACCTGTTGCTCAAGGACGATCTGCCCGAGGGCTGGGATGCCGACATCCCGACCTTCGAGGCGGACGCCAAGGGCGTCGCCAGCCGTGACTCGGGCGGCAAGGTGCTCAACGCGATCGCCGCAAAGGTGCCGTGGCTGATCGGCGGTTCGGCCGATCTCGCGCCGTCGACCAAGACCGACATCAAGGGCCAGCCCTCGTTCGAGGCGGATGATTACGCCGGCCGGAACTTCCACTTCGGCATCCGCGAACACGGCATGGGCGCGATCGTCAACGGCATGGCGCTGTCGCATTTGCGTTCGTACGGTTCGACCTTCCTGGTGTTCGCCGATTACATGCGCGCGCCGGTGCGCCTGTCGGCGATCATGGAGGTCGGCGCGATCTGGGTGTTCACGCACGACTCAATCGGTGTCGGCGAGGACGGCCCGACGCACCAGCCGATCGAGCATCTCGCCACGCTGCGCGCGATTCCCGGTCTCGACACGATCCGTCCGAGCGACGCGAACGAAGTCGTCGCGGCATGGAAGGCGGTCCTGAAGGACGCCAGCACGCCGGCTGCGCTGATCATGTCGCGCCAGGCTCTGCCGACGCTCGACCGGACCAAGTACGCAAGCGCCGATGGGCTCGAGAAGGGTGGCTATGTGCTCGCCGACAGCGACGGCACACCCGACGTGATCCTGATCGCGACCGGCAGCGAAGTGTCGCTGGTCGTCGAGGCGCACGAGAAGCTGACCGCGGACGGCGTGAAGAGCCGGGTCGTGTCGATGCCGAGCTGGTATCGCTACGAACTGCAGGACGCAGCGTACAAGGAAAGCGTGCTGCCGCGCGAAGTGCGCGCGCGCGTTGCGGTCGAGATGGCCGGGTCGATCGGTTGGGACCGCTATGTCGGGCTCGACGGCGCGACCGTGACGATGTCGACCTTCGGCGCTTCGGCACCGCTCGCCAAGCTGCAGGACAAGTTCGGGTTCACCGTCGACAATGTCGTCAAGGTCGCCCGCCAAGTGATGGAGACCAAGTGATGGGTGCGCTCAACGATCTCGAAGGCTTCGGCCAGGCGGTATGGCTCGATTTCGTCGACCGGAAGTTCCTGGAGGCCGGTGGTCTCCAGAAGCTGGTCGACGAGGATGGCCTAACCGGCGTCACGTCGAACCCGTCGATCTTCGAAAAGGCGATGGGTCACGGCGATGCCTATGACTCGACGCTGGCCGAGTACGACAAGCAGCATGCCGGCGCGGCGACGATCGATCGCTACGAGCATCTGGCGATCCAGGACATCAAGGCGGCGGCGGAGACGTTGAAGCCGGTCTACGACAAGCTCGACGCGAAGGACGGCTATGTGAGCCTCGAGGTGTCGCCGTACATTTCGGACGATACCGACGCGACGATCGCCGAGGCGAAGAAGCTGTGGGCTGCGGTCGATCGGCCGAACCTGATGATCAAGATTCCGGGGACGCTCGCGGGCGGGCCAGCGATATCTTCGACGATCGCGAGCGGGATCAACGTCAACGTTACGCTGCTGTTTGCGCTCGACGCGTACATTCGCGTTGCCGAGGCGTATGCCGCAGGGCTTGAGGAGCGCGTCAAGCAGGGGCAGCCGATCGACAAGATCGCCAGCGTCGCGAGCTTCTTCGTCAGCCGGATCGATTCGTCGATCGACAAGGAGATCGATGCGCGTCTGGAGAAGGGCGATGCCGAGGCCGACGCGCTGAAGGCGGTCCGCGGCAAGGTCGCGATCGCGAACGCGAAGATCGCGTATCAATGGTATCTCGACTTCCTGAAGTCGGATCGCTGGCAGGCGCTCGCCGCCAAGGGTGCGCAGCCGCAGCGGCTGTTGTGGGCGTCGACCGGCGTGAAGGATCCGAGCTACCCGGACACGCTGTATATCGACACGCTGATCGGCAAGGATACGGTCAACACGATGCCGCCGAAGACGATGGACGCGTTCCGCGACCACGGCACCGCGGCGGAGACGATTACGCAGGACGTCGAGGGCGCGAAGCACACGCTGGCGGAAGCCGAGCGGCTGGGTCTCGACCTCAACGGCGTGACCGGCAAGCTGGTCGAGGAGGGCGTCGCGTCGTTCGTCAAGGCGTTCGACGACCTGCTCGGCTCGATCGCCAAGAAGCAGCCCGCGACGGCGTAAACTTCTGCTCCCTCTCCCCGTTGGGGAGAGGGCCGGGGTGAGGGGCGCCGCGAGCGCTGCCCTCCCCAACTGCCCCTCACCCCAACCCTCTCCCCGGCGGGGAGAGGGGGTAAGCAAGGAATTCCCCATGAAGATCGGACTGATCGGCCTCGGCCGAATGGGCGGCAACATCGCGCGCCGGTTGATGAAGAACGGCCACGAGGTCGTCGCGTTCGACCGCGATGCCGAAGCCGTCAAGAAACTCGCCGCCGACGGTGCGATCGGGGCGGACTCGCTCGACGACATGCACGCCAAGCTCGACACGCCGGCGATCTGGTGGGTGATGGTCCCCGCAGGCGAACCGACCGAGCAGACCGTCCAGGCGATTGCCGCGAAGGCGTCCGAAGGCGACATCATCATCGACGGCGGCAACAGCTTCTACAAGGACGATGTCCGCCGCGCGAAGGAACTGGCTGAAAGGGGCATCCGTTACGTCGACGTCGGCACGTCCGGCGGCGTCTGGGGCCTCGAGCGCGGCTATTGCATGATGATCGGTGGCAACAAGGACACGGTCGACTATCTCGATCCGATCTTCGACACGCTCGCGCCGGGAATTGGGACGATCGTCCGTACGCCGGGCCGCAACGACGACGAGGATCCGCGCGCCGAGAAGGGCTATATCCACGCAGGACCTCCCGGCGCAGGCCACTTCGTCAAAATGGTCCATAACGGCATCGAATACGGCCTGATGCAGGCCTATGCTGAAGGTTTCGACATCCTCAAGGGCAAGTCCGGCGAGCATGTCGCCGAGGACCAGCGCTTTGACATCAACCTGACCGACGTCGCCGAAGTCTGGCGCCGCGGCAGCGTGATCTCGTCGTGGCTACTCGACTTGTCGGCGATCGCGCTGGCGAAGGACGGCACGCTCGAAGGCTTCAGCGGCAGCGTCGCGGACTCGGGCGAAGGCCAGTGGACGATCGACGCGGCGATGGAGGAGAAGGTGCCCGCCAACGTGCTGAGCGCCGCGCTGTATGCGCGCTATCGCAGCCGCGTCGAGCATACGTTCGGCGACAAGCTGTTGTCGGCGATGCGCTATGGCTTTGGCGGTCATGTCGAGATGCCCCAGTGAGCGGTGGCATGAGCGATATCAAGCTCCTCGTCTCCGATGTCGACGGCACGCTCGTCGACAAGGAGAAGAAGGTCACGCCCGCGACCGTCGACGCGGTCAAGCGGCTGAAGGCGGCGGGCCTCGGCTTCACGATCATCAGCGCGCGGCCACGGTCGGGGATGATGCCGATCGCAGAATTGCTCGGCATCGACGAGCCGATGGGCGCGTTCAACGGCGGGATCGTCTTCAAGCGCGACGGTTCCGTGATCGAGCACCACATGATCGACGTCGACGTCGTTCGCGGCGCGATGGAGATCATCGGCGACGCGCCGGTCGATACGTGGTTCTTCGCGGACGACGTCTGGTACGCCAGCACCGACCAGGGCGGGCATGTCGGCAGCGAGAAGAAGGCCTCCGCGCAGGACCCGGTAATCGTCTCCGACTTCACCGCTTTGCTCGCCAAGGCGGACAAGGTCACGTTCGTCAGCGACGACGAAGACCTGTTGCGCGACCTGCACGCGAAGGTCGCCGCCAAGTTCGATGCGCAGGCCACGATCGTCCAGTCGCAGACCTATTATCTCGACATCACGCCGGTGGCCGGCAACAAGGGCAGCGGGATCGAGGAACTGGCGGACGCTTTCGGCATCAGCTTGACGCAGACCGCGGCGATCGGCGATCAGGCCAACGACATCGCGATGCTCAAGCGCGCCAAGTTGGCGATCGCGATGGGCAATGCGCCACAGAATGTCCGTGACGTCGCGCACGAGATTACCAGCGCGAACGATGCCGACGGCGTCGCGCACGCGATCGATACGTTTATCCTTACTGGAGTTTCCGCATGAAAGAACTGGTTGCCTTCGACCTCGATGGAACGCTGGCCGAGAGCAAGCAGCCCTTGCAGGAGCCGATGGGCGAGGCGTTGGCGAACCTGCTCGACGTCGCGCATGTCGCGGTGATCTCGGGCGGCGACTGGCCGCAGTTCGAGAAGCAGGTCGCGTCGCGCCTGCCCGAGCGCGCGGATCGCACCAAGCTGTGGCTGATGCCGACGACCGGCACGAAGCTGTACCGGTTCGATGGCGAATGGCGCGCAGTGTATGCCGAGCTGTTCGAGGAGGACGAGAAGCAGAAGATCTTGCACGCATTCGACGAGTCTTTGGAGGCGACCGGGTTCGTGCCGGAGAAGACCTGGGGCGAGCGGATCGAGGATCGTGGCAGCCAGATCACGTTCTCGGCGCTCGGCCAGGAAGCGCCGATCGACGCCAAGCACAGCTGGGATCCCGATTTCGCCAAGCGGAAAGTGATCCAGGCGGATCTGCAGAAGCGCCTGCCGGGGCTGTCGATCAACATGGGCGGCGCGACCTCGATCGACATCACGCGCGAGGGTGTCGACAAGGCGTACGGGTTGAAGAAGCTTAACGAGGCGAGCGGCATCGCGCTCGACAAGATGATGTTCATCGGCGACGCGATCTTCCCGGGCGGGAATGATTATCCGGCCGAGCAGCTTGGGCTCGACGTCGTGAAGGTGAAGAACGTGGACGGTACGCTGGCAGCGATTGCCGGGATCGTCGCGTGTCTGAAGTGATGGCATGAGCGTCGCCTTCCGTCGCGAGAGTGATGAGGAACATCTCGAGCCGAAGTTCGAACAGCCGATCGCGCCGGGGCCTAATCTGGTCACGGCGCGCGGGCTGCGGATGCTCGGCGAGCGCGTGACCGAGATCGAGGCGGCGGTCGCGGCTGAGACGGACGAGGAAGCGCGCAAGTTGCTACTGCGCGACTTGCGGTACTGGCACACGCGCCAGACTACCGCGGAACTCGCGCCTTCGCCCGAGGATGATGAAGTCGGGATCGGATCGCGCGTCCGGGTTCGGATGAACGGGGTTGAGCGCGTGATCGCGATCGTCGGTGGCGACGAGGCGGAGCCCGGCGAGGACCGGCTTGCGTTCTCGGCACCGCTGGCGCGTGCGCTGATGGGGGCCGCAGTTGGCGAGACGGTCGCGTTCGCGGACAAGGCGGACGCGATCGAGGTTCTGGCGATCGACAAGGATGACGGCTGATGGCTGAAGCGAAATTCGAGCGGCATCGTCAGGCGTGGACGCAGGACGAGATCCAGAAGCTGCACACGCTGGCGAAGAAGGGCATGGCGCTTAAGGCGATCGCCAAGGCGCTGACGCGGAGCGAGGAATCGGTGAAGGTTCGGGCGAAGGAGGATTCGCTGAATATCGCCAAGTTGCGATGAGGTGAAAAAGAGCCCTCTCCCCTCCGGGGAGAGGGTTGGGTGAGGGGCTGTTCCGGGCGATGCACTGCTTGGCTGCCCCTCACCCCGACCCTCTCCCCGGAGGGGAGAGGGAGCAGAAGGGCGCGTAGCAACCCACGCCAAATAGTCGGAGAATCCGGCCCCCATATGGCTCCACCCCGGCGAAGGCCAGGGCCCAATTGGGGGGGAATAATGACGCAGGTTGCGCACCGTTACTCTGACCTTTCCAATTGGGCCCCGGCCTTCGCCGGGGTGGTGTTAGTGTTGGCGGGCCGGAGGGGCCGGACAGATATGGGGGGGCATTCCCTTTGTGGCCAATCCCGATCACGCTACATTGGCAACCCCTTCTTGTTCTCCCGCGAAGGCGGGAGTCCAGTCTGGGTCCCCGCCTTCGCGGGGAAACACTTTTAATTAGCGGTTGCTGACCAAAGCCGCACGGAGCGACGCTTGTCCGACTACGACGCGATAATCCTTGGCGCAGGCGCAGCCGGCCTCATGTGCGCCGCCGTAGCAGGCCAGCGCGGGCGGAAGATCCTGCTCGTCGATCACGCCGACCAGGCGGGCAAGAAGATCCTGATCTCCGGCGGAGGACGGTGCAATTTCACCAACGTCCACACCGCCGCCGACCGCTACATCTCCGCCAACCCGCATTTCGCCAAGTCCGCACTCGGTCGCTACACCGCGCAGGACTTCCTTGCACTCGTCGAATCCTACGGCATCGCGTGGCACGAGAAGACGCTCGGCCAACTCTTCTGCGACGGCTCCGCGAAACAGATCGTCGAGATGCTGCTCGACGAATGCGACAAGGGCCGCGTCGACCTGTCGCTCGGCCGCGCAGTGACAGGGGTCGACCATGCCGACGGCCGCTACCGCGTGTCGCTCGACGGCCGCACCGTCACCGCCCCCGCACTGGTGATCGCCACCGGAGGCCCGTCGATCCCCAAGATGGGCGCGACCGGGTTCGCCTATGACCTCGCGCGGCAGTTCGGGTTGAAGGTCGTCGAGCCGCGCCCCGCACTCGTCCCGCTGACGCTGGGCGGCGACGAGACGCTGTTCCGCGAATTGTCCGGCGTCGCCGCCGAAGTCGTCGCCACCGCCGGCAAGACCGCCTTCCGCGAAGCCGCGCTGTTCACGCATCGCGGCCTGTCCGGCCCCGCGATCCTGCAAGTGTCCTCCTATTGGCGCAACGGCCAGCCCGTCGGGATCGATTTCCTCCCCGATCGCGAGTCCGGCTGGCTCCCCGCGGCCAAGCGTACCACGCCGCGCACGACTCTCCGAAAACTGCTCGGCAGCACGCTCCCGGACCGGCTCGCGGAGACTTTGAGCGAACGATTGGGCATGACGAGCGAGATTTCCACGCTCACCGACCGCAAGCTCCAGGACGCTGAACGCGCGCTAAGCCATTGGCAATTCACGCCGAATGGCTCCGAAGGCTATGCCAAGGCAGAGGTCACCGCGGGTGGAATCAGCACCGCGGAACTGTCATCGCAAACAATGCAAGCCAAACGCGTACCAATGCTGTATGCAGTCGGCGAAGCGGTCGATGTCACAGGGTGGCTCGGCGGCTACAACTTCCAATGGGCATGGGCGAGCGGGTGGGCCGCGGGTCAAGTCCTGTAGGGACCACCACGCCAGTGCCTTGCCGTTGCGTAAGCCGGCCACCAATTAGGACGTACATGCCTTTTACAAATATTCCGTCGCTTCTTTCCGAGGCGCTCGAAGCGCGCGGCTATACCGCGCTCACCCCCGTCCAGGCTCATGTGATCGAGGACAACGCGATCGGTCGCGACCTCGTCGTGTCGGCGCAGACCGGCTCGGGCAAGACCGTTGCGTTCGGCCTGGCGATGGCCGGCGAACTGCTCGGTGAAGCCGGTGAGGACGGCGTTCAGCGCCTGCCCGCGCCGCACAAGCCGCTCGTCCTCTGCATCGCGCCGACTCGCGAGTTGGCACTCCAGGTCAGCCGCGAGTTGATGTGGCTCTATGCCAAGGCCGGTGCGCGGATTTCGACCTGCGTCGGCGGCATGGACGCCTCGAAGGAGCGTCGTTCGCTCGCGCACGGCGCGCATATCGTCGTCGGCACGCCGGGCCGTCTGCGCGATCACCTCGAGCGTGGCGCGCTCGACCTGTCGGCCCTGAAGGTCGCGGTGCTCGACGAGGCCGACGAGATGCTCGACATGGGCTTCCGCGAGGACCTCGAACAGATCCTCGATGCGTCGCCTGAAGCGCGTCGTACGCTGCTGTTCTCGGCGACGATGCCGCGGCCGATCGTCGCGCTCGCCAAGCGTTACCAGAAGGACGCGCTGCGCATCTCGACCGTCGGCGAGGATCGCGGTCATGGCGACATCTCGTATCAGGCCGTCACGGTCTCGCCGTCCGAGATCGAGCATGCGGTGATCAACCTGCTGCGCTTCCACGAGGCGGAGACGGCGATGCTGTTCTGCGCCACGCGTGACAATGTGCGTCATCTGCATGCGAGCCTGGTCGAGCGTGGCTTTGCCGCCGTGGCGCTGTCGGGCGAGCATTCGCAGAACGAGCGTAACGCGGCGCTTCAGGCACTGCGTGACCGCCGTGCGCGAGTCTGCGTCGCGACCGACGTTGCGGCTCGCGGCATCGATCTGCCGACGCTGTCGCTGGTCGTGCACGTCGAGCTGCCGCGCGATGCCGAGACGCTTCAGCATCGCTCGGGTCGTACCGGTCGTGCGGGCAAGAAGGGCACCGCCGTCCTGATCGTGCCGTTCCCGCGTCGCCGTCGCGTCGAGATGATGCTCCGTGGTGCGAAGATCAACGCGGAGTGGGTCAACGCGCCGACCGCCGAGGACATTCGCAAGAACGATCACGAGCGCCTGATCGGCATGCTGTTGCAGCCGGTCGAGGTCGAGGAGGAGGATCGCGCACTCGCCGTCCGCCTGATGGCCGAGAAGACGCCGGAGGATATCGCCGCGGCGCTGGTGCACATGCACCGCGCGACGATGCCGCAGGCCGAGGATCTGATCGACCAGAGCAAGCAGCCGACGCAGGACGAGCGTTCGCAGGGTCCGCGCGCGGGCTTCGAGGACACCGTCTGGTTCCGCATGGACATCGGTCGTCGCCAGAACGCCGATCCGCGCTGGATCCTGCCGCTGATCTGCCGTCGCGGGCACATCACCAAGTCGGAAATCGGCGCGATCCGGATTGGGCCGAACGAGACGGCGTTCGAGATTCCTCGCGCGGTGGCGTCGCGGTTCTCGGCGGCGATCCAGCGTACGGCGCAGGCTGGCGAGGAAGAGAGCGGCGTGGCGATCGAGGCGATGCAGGGCGCGCCCGAGAGCGGTACGCGGCATGACGGCGGTGGCGGTGGTCGCAGCAATGCGAGCGGCCCCCGCTCGACGCTGCACCGTGCGGCACCGCGTGGCGGTCCGGCTCCCGCGCGGAAGCCTCCGTACCGTGGCAATCGCGAGCGTAGCTGAGGGACTCGCGCGTTCTTTCCGCTAGGGAATGGCGCGTCGTCCTCAAGAACTCCGTCATCCTGACGAAAGTCAGGATCCAGAGTAACGAACGCCGCCCTGCTTGATCCTGGATCCTGACTTTCGTCAGGATGACGGGAATGAGTGGGGCGGTTTGGGAGGTGTACGATGACGAACGTATCTTCCAGCGCGATCCGCATCCTCGTCGACGCCGACGCATGCCCCGTCAAAGACGAGATCTACAAGGTCGCGTGGCGCCACGAAGTGCCCGTGACGATCGTCGCGAACAGCCATTTCCGCATCCCCGTCCATCCGCTGATCTCGCGCGTCGTGGTCAGCGACGGCTTCGACGCCGCCGACGACTGGATCGCCGAACAGGCCGATGCGAAATCGGTCGTGATCACCGCCGACATCCTGCTTGCCGACCGCTGCGTGAAGGCCGGCGCGAGCGTGCTCGCCAACACCGGCAAGCCGTTCACCACCAGCTCGATCGGCGGCGCGATCGCGACCCGCGCGATCATGGCCGACCTGCGCGCGGGCGGTGACATCATCGGCGGGCCGGGGCCGTTCTCCAAGACCGACCGTTCCGCGTTCCTGTCTGCGCTCGATGCCGCGCTCGTGCGGCTGAAGCGGCGCTAGTCATACCGCTTCTATCGCTCGACTTATCGGAGCGGTT
Organism: Sphingomonas sp. PP-F2F-G114-C0414; assembly: GCF_003688595.1. Taxonomy (GTDB): domain Bacteria; phylum Pseudomonadota; class Alphaproteobacteria; order Sphingomonadales; family Sphingomonadaceae; genus Sphingomonas. Next base: position 191,581 of record NZ_RCWT01000011.1, on the reverse strand, counting down.
TGGGCAGGTATCCCAGCATGCAATCGCATCTTCTCGACCGTGACGAATTGCTGGCACGGCAGGCGTTTCAGCTGGCCCTGGTCGATCTGCTGCGCGGGCTCGACGGCCCCGACCTGATCATGGCGGCAGCCGCGGCGACGCTCGGGTCGCATCTCGGCGTGGCGCGGTGCGGCTACGGCGAAGTGGTGCCGGACGGCACGGCGATGCATATCGCTGGCGACTGGACGAGTGGTGCGCTGCACAGCCTGGCGGGCGAGACGCGTCTGCTGAGTGCGTTCGGTACGGGGCTGCTCGACGATCTGCGTGCGGGCAAGACGGTGATCGTCGACGATTGCCATACCGATCCGCGATCGAGCGATCCCGATTACGGCGCGGCGTGGACGAGCATCGGGGCGTGCGCGCTGATCGTGTTTCCGCTCGTGCGGCACGACGAACTGACCGCGATCCTGTACGTCCATGAACCCGCCCCGCGGATCTGGACGCCCGCCGATATCGCGCTGGTCGAGGATGTCGCGCTGCGGACTTCGGACGCGGTCGAGCGGAGTCGCGCCGATGTTGCGCTGAAGGCGAGCGAGGAACGCTTCCGGTCGCTGTTCAATTCGCTCGACGCCGGGTTCTGCCTGATCGAGCTCGCGTTCGAGGGCGATCGTGCGGTCGACTATCGGTTCATCGAGACCAACGCGGCGTTCGAGCGCGAGACCGGGCTAAGCGACGTCGTCGGCAAGTGGATGCGCGATCTCGTGCCCGATCTCGAGGAACGCTGGTACGCGATCTATGCACGGGTCGCGACCACCGGTGAACCCGCCAGGTTCGAGGATCATGTCGAAGCGTTCGACGGACGCTGGTACGATGTCCACGCCTACCGCGTCGATGAGTCCGGGACCAACCGGGTCGCCGTGCTGTTCAACGATATCAGCGAACGCCGCCGCAAGGATATCGCGCTTGCCGAAAGCCAGAACGAACTCGAGCTGGCGACGCGAGTCGCGCAGCTTGGCCGGTTCGACTATCGGCCGATCGTGGGCGTGCTGACCTGGGACGACCGCTGCCGCGCGCTGTTCGGGATCTCGCCGGGCAAGCCGGTCGACTATGCGTCGTCCTTTCTCGCCAATCTTCATCCCGACGACCGGGTCGCCGCCAACGCCGCGGTCCTCGCGTCGCTCGATCCGCAGGGGACGCGCACGTTCGAGGCCGAATACCGCACGATCGGGCAGGAGGACGGGGTGGAGCGTCACGTGTCGGCGCACGGTGCCGCGTTCTTCGACGACGACACGCCGATCCGGTTGATCGGCACGGTGCAGGACGTTTCGCGCGATCGGCAGGCGCAGGCGGCGCTTCGCGAGACGAGCGAACGGCTGCGGCTTGCTGCGCGCGCGACCAACGATGCGATCTGGGACTGGGATCTGCGCCGCAATTACGTGTTGTGGAACGAGGCGCTGACCACCGCCTATGGCCATGATCTTGCGAGAGTCGACCCGACCGGCGACTGGTGGATCGACCACATCCATCCCGAGGATCGGGGGCGGATCGATCGCAGCATCCATGCGGTAATCGACGGCGGCGGCACCGAATGGACCGAGGAATACCGGTTTCTGCGCGCCGACGGCCACTATGCCGATGTGCTCGACCGCGGCTATCTGATCCGCGACGAGGCCGGCCAGCCGCTGCGGATGATCGGCGCGCTGCTCGACCAGTCCGCGCGCAAGGCCGTCGAGCGACAGCTGCGCGCGGTCAACGAGGGGCTCGAAGAGGCAGTCGTGGCGTCGAAGGCGGACCGCGACCGGCTGTGGGACCTGTCGACCGATATCATGCTGCGCGCGGAATATGACGGTACGATCGTCGCGGTAAACCCGGCCTGGACCGAGATGCTCGGCTGGGAAATGGAGGAGATCATCGGTCGGCCGCTGTTCGCGCTGCTCCATCCCGACGACGTGGACCATACCAGCGAGGGCGCGGCGGGGATCGCGCGCGGCCAGATCATCACGCGGATCGACAATCGCTATCGCTGCAAGGACGGGAGTTACCGCTGGATCAGCTGGGCCGCGCAGCCTGGCGACGGGATGATCAATGCGGTCGGCCGCGACATCACCGAGGAGAAGGAGAACGAAGCCCGGCTCGCGCGCGTCGAGGATGCGCTCCGCCAGGCGCAGAAGATGGAGGCGGTCGGCCAGCTCACCGGCGGCATCGCGCACGATTTCAACAACATGCTGACGGGGATCATCGGCGGGCTCGACATGGTCCGCCGCAATCTTCCCGAGGTCCGGCATGAACGCGTCGATCGGTATATCGAGGCGGCGACTGTGTCGGCGAACCGTGCCGCCGGCCTGACGCAGCGCCTGCTGGCGTTCTCGCGGCGCCAGTCGCTCGATGTGAAGGCGGTCGATGTCGGCGAGCTGGTCGACGGGATGGAGGATCTGTTGCGGCGGACGCTCGGCGAGAATGCCGGGTTGGAGGTGCGGCGCACGCCGGGGATCTGGCCGGCGCATACCGACGCGAACCAGCTCGAAAGCGCGCTGCTCAACTTGGCGATCAACGCGCGCGATGCGATGCCCGAGGGCGGGTTGCTGACGATCGAGACCGAGAACGCGCATCTCGACGCACATTATACCGAGACGATCGAAGATCTGGAGCCAGGCGATTTCGTCGTGATCGGCGTGTCGGACACCGGCACGGGCATGAGCGCATCGGTGATCGCCAAGGCGTTCGATCCGTTCTTCACGACCAAGCCGATCGGGCAGGGCACCGGGCTCGGCCTGTCGATGATCTACGGTTTCGCGCGGCAATCGGGCGGGCATGTGCGGATCTATTCGGAGGAAGGGCAGGGCACGACCGTCAAGCTGTACCTGCCGCGGTTCCGTGGCACGGTGGAGGCGCCGGTCGAGATCGCCGATGCCGAGCTGCCGCGTGCCGACGGCGAGCAGGTGCTGCTGGTCGAGGACGACCCGGCGGTGCGGATGCTCATCGTCGATGTGTTGCAGGGGCTGGGCTATGGCGTGCTCGAGGCCGCGGATGGGCGCGCCGCGGTGCCGTTCCTGGAAAGCGAGCAGCGGATCGACCTGCTCGTCAGCGATGTCGGCCTGCCGGGGATCAATGGCCGGCAGGTTGCCGAGATCGCACGCGTGCATCGTCCGGGGCTCAAGGTGCTGTTCGTGACGGGCTATGCGGAGAAGGCGGCGGTGCGCGGCGATTTCCTCGGCGAGGGGATGGACATGATCACCAAACCGTTCGCGCTGGATGTGCTGGCCAACCGGATACGGGCGATGATCGGGCGGTAGTCGGAACGGGTTGATACGATGTGTCGGCGTACGACCATACCTCCCCGGCGGAGGCCGGGGTCCAGTCGGGGAGGCGATGCTAACGGAGGCCGGCCCGTTGTCATTGCCACCTTTCCACCTGGACCCCGGCCTCCGCCGGGGAGGCGCTTTGGGGACAGCAGCGAGGTTATTTGGGCGCATCGGGGATCAGCTTTGGGCGGGTAGAAGTGGCCCGAAACCGACTTTACCGGTTGCCATCCCGCCCTCCGCGTCGGCATAGGCGCGCGTTCATTGAAGGACGACGCATGCAGATGGACGCTGGCGGCCCCGCCCTGGGGCTGGACTTCGGCACGACCAACAGCGTCGTGGCGCTCGGGACGAAGGGTGGCACACCGGAGCTGGTAACCTTCGCCGCGCCCGCCGAGACGAGTCCCGTGTTCCGCTCGGCGTTGTGTTTCTGGCAGGACGACAGCGGCAAGGGACTCGCGTCGGATGCGGGGCCGTGGGCGATCGCGGAATATATGGAGTATCCGCTCGACAGCCGGTTCATCCAGTCGTTCAAGTCGGTCGCGGCGATGAAGACGTTCGAGCAGGCGTCGGTGTTCGACAAGCGCTACCGCTTCGAAGAGATGGGCCAGCTGTTTCTCGAAAAGCTGATTTCGCATGCGGGCGGCAAGCTTGATACGCGGCCACACCGGATCGTGGTGGGTCGCCCGGTCGAATATGCCGGCGCGCGGCCTGACGAAGCGCTCGCCCGCACGCGCTATGACGCGATGTTCAAGGGTTTCGGGGCGGAGATCCATTACGTCTACGAACCGCTCGGTGCTGCCTATAGCTACGCGACGCGACTGACCGAGCCGGCGACGATCCTGGTGGCGGATTTCGGCGGCGGTACGAGCGACTTTTCGGTCGTGCGCGTGGCCGAACCTGGGGCTGCGCGACGCTGTACGCCGCTCGGGCATGCTGGCGTTGGGATCGCGGGCGATCGGTTCGATTACCGGATCCTCGACCGGCTGGTGCTGCCGATGCTGGGCAAGGGCGGCGCGTACAAGTCGTTCGGCAAGGAACTGGAGATTCCGCGCGCGTATTTCGCCGATTTCGCGGACTGGTCCAGGCTGGCGCTGATGCGCAACCGCAAGACGATGACCGAACTGGAGCGGTTGCAGAAGACCGCGATCGATCCGGATGCGATCGGGCGGATGATCGCGGTGATCGAGAACGAACTCGGCTATCCGCTATATGATGCGGTCGGGTCGCTGAAGCGCGCGCTGTCGAGCGGTGAGGATGCGCATTTCCACTTTGCGGGTGCGGGGCTGGAGATCGAGGCGGACGTGACGCGGGCGCAGTTCGAGGGCTGGATCGCCGACGACGTGGTGCGGATCGAGGCGGCGGTCGACCGGGCTTTGGAGGTGGCGAACGTCGGTGGCGGCGAGATCGACCGGGTGTTTTTGACCGGCGGGTCGTCGCTGATTCCGCGTATCCGCCGGATCTTCGTCGAGCGGTTCGGCGAGGCGGCGATCATGAGCGGTGGCGAGCTGACTTCGATCGCGCACGGGCTGGCCTTGATCGGCGAGCAGGACGATATCGCGGCTTGGTCGGCATGATCCCTCGGGTTCTACTCGGGACGGCGCAGGTGCCGGGTGGGGGTGAGCTTCGCTTGCTTCAGCGTGGCGCCGAGTTCTCGATCATGCTCGGTGCGAACGAGTTGATGAACAGCCGGCTGAGCGGATCGGAAGAGGCGCTGGCGGAGCAGGCTTGTGACCGGATCGGCGGGCGGCCGGGAGTTCGGATGCTGATCGGCGGCCTTGGGATGGGGTTTACCCTCCGCGCGGCGCTGGCTCGGCTTGGGCCTGACGCGGAAGTAGCGGTTGCGGAGATCGTGCCGGCGGTGATCGAGTGGGCGCGGGGGCCTATGGCGGCGCTGCACGGGGACAGCCTGACCGATCCGCGGACGCACATTTTTGAGGGCGATGTCGCCGCGGCGATCGCGGAGGGCGATTGGGACGCGATCCTGCTCGACGTCGATAACGGCCCGGACGGGATTTCTCGGCCGGGTAATGACCGGCTTTACGGGGCGCGTGGATTGTCTCTGGCGCGATCGGCTTTGCGGCCGGGTGGGGTGCTTGCCGTATGGTCGTCAGCGCCGAGCAAGCCGTTCGCCACCCGCCTTGCTGAAGCCGGTTTTGCAGTCGACGAAGTGATCGCGCGGGCGACGCGGAAGGGTGGCGCGCGGCACACGATCTGGTTCGCTGCCAAGGCATGATCTGGCGGTGGGCCGTCTTGATCGCACTGTCGGCGGTGATCGCGGGGCTGCTGGAGGTCGTCGGGCTGCCCGCGGGATTGCTGCTCGGGCCGATGGTCGCGGCGGTCGTGCTGGCGGTGCGGGGGTGGTCGCTGAGCGTGCCGACGTCGGCGTTTCGCGGGGCGCAGGCGGCGGTCGGGACGCTGATCGCGGGGTCGATTACCACGGGGATCGTCGCGACCGTGGCGGATCACTGGCCGGTGTTCCTGATGGTCAATTTCGTCACGCTCGCGGCCAGTAGCGTGCTCGGATATTTGCTGAGCCGGTGGCAGGTGTTGCCGGGCACCGTCGCGGTATGGGGATCGACGCCCGGCGCGGCGAGCGCGATGGTGTTGATGGCGCAGGCGTACGGCGCGGATTCGCGGCTGGTCGCGGTGATGACCTACACGCGGGTGGTGAGCGTGGCGGTGGTCGCGTCGGTGCTGGCGGCGGTGATGGTCGGTGGCGGGAGCGGGCATCATGTCGCGGCTACGTGGTTCGCCTCCGTAGACCCGGTCGCCGTGCTGCGGACGATCGCGATTGCCGGTGTCGGTGCGAGTGTTGGCGTCGTGTTGAAGCTTCCCGCCGGTGCGCTGCTCGGGTCGCTGGTGGCGGGAGCGGCGCTCAACGTTACCGGCGTTGCGCAGCCGGTGTTGCCGCAGTGGCTGCTGGCGATCAGCTATGCGGTGGTCGGGTGGCGGATCGGGTTGTCGTTCACGCGCGATACGCTGCGGGTGGCGGGTAAGGCGATGCCGCGGATCCTGCTGTCGGTGGCGTTGTTGATCGCGTTCTGCGGCGGGATCGCGGCGGCGTTGACGCGGTGGTGGGGGATCGATCCGGTCACCGCGTATCTGGCGACCAGCCCTGGTGGGATGGACTCGGTTGCGATCATCGCTGCGTCGAGTCCGGTGGATGTGCCATTCGTGATGGCGCTTCAGGTGTTGCGGTTCCTGGGGGTGTTGCTGATCGGGCCGCCGCTCGCGAAGTTCGTGGCGACACGGCAGGGCGGGGTGCCGCCGCCGGTCATTCCGACTTAGGTCTGATCCTCCCCTTACAGGGGAGGATCTGCGGTCAGCCCTTGGTCGGGCGATACGCTTCTACGTCGATCTCGTGGCGCTTGAGCTTGTCGTAGAACGTCTTTCGCGGGATGCCGAGTGCCGCCAGCGCGGAGCGGACGTCGCCACTTACCTGTTGGAGAACGGCGCGGATCGTCGCTTCCTCGAACTTGTCTACGCGGGCGGGGAGGGGGATGTCGCTGTCCTCGTCGACCGCCTCTTCCGCCTCGACGCGCAACACGAGACGTTTCGCCAGGTTGTCGAGTTCGCGAACGTTGCCGGGCCAGTCGTGCTGGCCGAGATACGCTAGCGTCGCGGTGTCGATCGTCGGGACCTCGCGGCCGAACCGTTCTGCCGCCTGGTGGAGCAAATGCCCAAACAGCAGCGGGATGTCGTCGCGGCGTTCTCTGAGCGGCGGGATGCGCAGGCGGACCGCGTCGAGCCGGAACAGGAGATCCGCGCGGAACCGGCCTTCCTCGACCGCCTGTTCGAGGCCGGGTTTGGCGGCGGCGATCACGCGCAGGTCTAGCGCGCGGGGGAGGTCGCCGCCGACCGGCATCACCTCGCGCTCCTCCAGTACCCGCAGCAGTTTTGCCTGAAACGCCGGCAGCGTGCTCTCGATTTCGTCGAGGAACAGCGTGCCGCGGTTCGAGGCCTCGATCCGGCCGGTGCGCGGCAGGCGCGAGTCGCCGTCGTGGCCGAACAGCTCGATCTCGGCGACCGCCTCGGGCAGCGCGGCGCAGTTGACCGCGACGAACGGGCGTGACCTGCGGTTGCTCCACCGGTGGAGGAGGACGGCGACGAGTTCCTTGCCGGTGCCGGTCTCGCCTTCGACCAGCACGTCGATGTCGGCCTGCGCGATCTGGCGCATGGTTTCGCGGAGGCGGACCATCACCGGGGTCTCGCCGATCAGCGGTTCGGCGCCGATCGTTTCTTCGGCCGCGGCGCGGAGACGGCGGTTGTCGAGCACGAGGCGGCGCATTTCGAGCGCCCGGCGTGCTCCCGCAATCAAATGATCGGTCGCGAAGGGTTTCGGGATGAAGTCGAACGCGCCGTTCTTGAGCGCGGCGACCGCCATCGCGACGTCGCCGTGGCCGGTCATCAGCAGCACCGGGATTTCGTGGTCGATCGCGGCGATCCGGCGGAAGAGTTCGAGGCCGTCCATCTTCGGCATGCGGATGTCGGACACCACCGCGCCATCGAACCCGGCGGTCACGCGGGCGAGCGCGACGGTCGGATCGCGCTCGGCGATCACCGCGATGCCGGCGAGCTCGAACGATTGCTCGAGCGCACCGCGCAACACGTCGTCGTCGTCGACGAGCAGAACGGCTTGCTCGCTCATGCCTTCACCAGGATCATACGGAAAATGGCGCCTTCTGGAGCGGGGACGAGGTCGAGCGTGCCGCCGAACTCGGTCATGATGTCGCGCGCGATGCCGAGACCGAGCCCGAGGCCGTCCTTCTTGCTCGTCGCGAACGGGGTGAAGAGGTGGTCGGCGATGTCGGCCTCGATACCGGGACCGTTGTCGGCGACGGTCAGCACGACGTCGCGGCCTTTACGCCCGACGGTGACGCTCACCCGAGCATCGCGGCGGTCGGCGACCGCGTCGAGCGCGTTCTGGAGGAGGTTGACCAGCACCTGCTCCAGGCGGACGCGGCCGGCGATCACCGTCAGTCGCGCCTCGGGACCGTTTGGCAGGTCGAGCGTCACGCCCTTGGCGCGGAAGCGGTCGCCGATCAGCAGGCGGACGCCGTCGATCGCCTCGTCGAGCGCGACGGGGCCGATCGATCCTGCGCCGCGCCGGGCATAGCGCCTCAGCCCGGCGGTGATCGTGCCGATCCGGCTGGTGAGGTCGACGATCGATTGGAGGTTGGTTGCCGCGCGCGCAGGTTCGCCGCGGTCCAGGAAGGCGGCGGCGTTGTCGGCGAAGGTGCGGATCGCGGCGACGGGCTGGTTGATTTCGTGCGCGACGCTGGCGGTGATCGTGCCGATCGAGCCGACGCGGTTGGCGTGCGCCAGCTCTTCGCGGGCCTGACGGAACCGCTGGTCGGACGCCTCGCGCTGCTCGACCTCGATCTGGAGGCGGTCGGCGGTGGCGCGGAGCTCGGCGGTGCGGCGGGCGACTTCCGCCTCCAGTTCCGCGCGCGCGCCGACGTTGCGCTTGCGCCGCTCGTACAGCCACCATGCGCCGAGCATCGCGGCGATCGTCAGCATCGCGGCGATCGCGGTGGCCCAGCGCGTGCGCGCGGCGGCGGTGCGCAGGGCAGCGTCGAGCGGCTCCATATGCACCAGCCGCCAGCCCGAGATCGGTACCGGCAGCGACACCGTGATCGCCGGCGATCCGTCGGGCAGCCGTGACACCCCCTCGGCAAGCGTCAGCGGGGCGGGGGCCAGCGGCGACGTCCCGAACTGGCGCGTCTCGACCAGCTCGGCGCGACGCGAGGGCGAGAGCGGGCGGGTGGTCCTAAATTCGAGCTTCGGATCGCTGGAGATCAGGATGATGCCGTCGGGATCGGTGACGAAGGTCGCCATCCGGTCCTGGATCCACGCGCGCGCGATCTTCTCGAACTCGACCTTGACCACCACCACCCCGAGCGGTCGACCGGCGCGGTCGATCCGTCGTGACAGGTACAGGCCGGGCCGCCCGCTGACGCTACCGAGCGCGAAGAACTCGGTCGCGCCCGACGCCATCGCCTTGGTGAAATAGTCGCGGAAGCGGTAGTCGTGGCCAAGGAAGCTGTCGGGGCGACCGGCGTTCGAGGCGGCGATCGTCATGCCCTGCGTATCGAGCGCGTAGATCACCGGGGCGCCGGTGCGTTCGGCCAGCAGCGCGAGCTTGGTGTTGAGCGCCTGGTCGACCTTGCCCGATGCCAGCGCCGCGCGAACATCGGGATACTCGCCGAGCATAATCGGCAGCAGGCGATAGGTCTGCAACTCGGCTTCGAGCAGGCGGAGGTTGCTCCGCGTCTGCTGGACCGCGCGCATCCGCACACCCGCGCGCGCGTCTTCGGCGGCGCGCTGGCCGTAGATCGAGGCGACTCCTGCGACGATCGTGCCAAGCGCCGCGAACGCCATCAGCACCGTCAACGCGGTGACGAAAAGGGGAGATCGGAGTCGCGTCATTTTGTGCGGATTATCACACACGCACCGCCCGCACCATTGATGAAATGCGGCGATTTCCACACGTCCGAACAATGGGTATGCTGATAAACGGCTAAAAACCAACGTTCTAAGCGCTGAAGGGGCTGCTCTTGTAGTCCCGGGTTCGGCCCGGCATTACCGTCGCACACAACGTCCCGCGTGAGTGGACGAGGATAGCAGGAGGCGATGTTGACCCTACCCACCCAGACATATGGCGTCGCGGAAACGCCCGCGCGGAAGCGCTGGAGCGGCCAGCTCTATATCCAGGTCCTGATCGCGATCGCGCTCGGCGCGGCGCTCGGGCATTTCTATCCGGCGTACGGCGCGGCGTTGAAGCCGCTCGGCGATGCGTTCATCAAGCTGGTGAAGATGATCATCGCCCCGGTGATCTTCCTGACGCTCGTCACCGGCATCGCCGGGATGAAGGAGCTCGGCTCGGTCGGCCGCGTCGCTGGCAAGGCGTTCGCCTACTTCCTGTTCTTCTCGACATTGGCGCTGATCGTCGGGCTCATCGTGGCCAACGTCGTCCAGCCGGGCGCGGGGATGAACATCGACGCTGCCACGCTCGATACCAAGGGCATCGCCGACTACACCGTGAAGGCGCACGAGACGACGATCACCGGGTTCCTGATGAGCATCATCCCGGACACGATGGTCAGCGCGTTCACCGAGGGCAACATCCTCCAGATCCTGCTCGTCGCGATCCTGTTCGGCATTTCGCTGAGCCTGGTCGGCGAGCCTGCCAAGCCGGTGCTGAACTTCCTCGAGCGCCTCAGCCTGATCGTCTTCAAGCTGGTCGGCATCCTGATGCGCGCCGCCCCGCTGGGTGCGTTCGGTGCGATCGCGTTCACGATCGGCAAATACGGGATCGGCAGCCTCGCCAATCTCGGCGCGTTGGTCGCGACCTTCTACCTCACCGCGGCGCTGTTCGTGATCGTCATCCTCGGCACGGTCGCTCGGCTTACGGGCTTCTCGATCTTCAAGCTGATCAAGTATCTCAAGGCCGAGCTTCTGCTGGTGCTCGGGACGTCGTCGTCGGAAGCCGCATTGCCGAACCTGATCCAGAAGATGGAGGCGGCGGGCTGCGAGAAGTCGGTCGTCGGGCTGGTCGTGCCGACCGGCTATTCGTTCAACCTCGATGGCACCAACATCTACATGACGCTGGCGGCGCTGTTCATCGCGCAGGCGACCAACACGCACCTGACGCTCGGGCAGGAACTGTTGCTGCTGGTCGTGGCGATGATCTCGTCGAAGGGTGCGGCGGGCGTCACCGGCGCGGGCTTCATTACCCTGGCCGCGACGCTGTCGATCGTGCCGACCGTGCCGATCGCGGGGATGGCGCTGATCCTCGGCGTCGATCGCTTCATGAGCGAGTGCCGCAGTCTCACCAACTTCATCGGTAACGCGGTCGCGACGATCGTCGTCGCTCGCTGGGAAGGCGCACTCGACCGCGACAAGCTCGATGCTGCGCTGTCGGGCAAGCTTCCCGAGTTCGTGCCGGCGGCGATCCCCGCCGCTGCTACCGCCCATTGATGCCGGCGGGGGTGGCCAGTCCGTCCCCGTTCGCCAGTACCGGAACTTGCTTATGACCTCGATGACGATGCGCCGCTTGCGGCACGCGGCCGGCCTTGCCACGTCCGCGCTCTCGATCTTCGCGTTCGCGAATGTTGCCACCGCGCAGGCCGAGGCGCCGCCTTCGCGCCCGGCCAATATCGGCGCCAAGGATGTGTCGAGCACCGACGAAGCCTCGCCGATCGCCGAGAGCTATCCCAATGCCGCGGTCGGCGACGGCGTGACGGCGAGCGGCTACAACCAGTCGCGTTGGGCGGAGGACTGGTCGAAGCTGCGCGATCCGAAGAAGCGCAAGGACATCGTCGACCAGCTGAAGTTCATTTCGCTGGCAGGCGACGGCGACGTGTATCTGACGCTGTCGGGCGAGGCGCGGTTGCGCGTCAACGAAACGACCAACCCCAATTTGCGTGATGCCGAGGCACAGCGGCAGGATATCCTTCGCGTGTTCGGGGGCGCCGATCTGCACGTTGGCAAGCACCTTCGCTTCTACGGCGAACTCGCGCACGGTACGCTGGAAGGGCAGAATCTCGGCACCGCGCTGCCGAACCTGCGCAACAAGCTAGCCGTGCAGCAGGCATTCGTCGATCTGACCGGGACGGTCGCCGATGTCGATGTCGGCGTGCGCTATGGCCGCCAGACGTTCGCCGACGGCCCGAACCTGCTAGTCGTGCCGCGCGACAACAACACCTTGTTCTTCGGCTTCAACGGCTTCCGCGCCTGGGCGCGCACCGCTGGCGTCCGCGCCGACGTGTTCGACTTCAAGCCGACCGCGTATGGCAATGGCGGTACTCAGGATGACAATGCGGAGAGCGCGCGGCGGTTCTCGGGCATCTCGACGGGCATCGTCGTGCCGGAGACGCTGTTCGGGGGCTCGAAGTTGTACGTCGATCCGTTCCTCTGGCGCTTGCGCAACCGCGCGGCGGTATGGGGCACGGACAATGCGCGTGAAGTCCGCAATTTTTACGGCCTGCACGTCTGGGGTGACGCGGGGCCGGTCAATCTCGACTGGACGATCAATTACCAGGGCGGTTCGTACGACAACCGCTCGATCAAGGCGTGGCTGATCCTGCTAGCGCAGACCTACAAGCTCGGCGAAGGCAAGTCGGCGCCGCGCGTCGGCTTCCACGCCGATTATGCGAGCGGTGGTGGCGCCTATGGCAAGGGCACGTTGCGCAACTCGCTCGCGCCATTCGGCAACAATATCTACTACAGCTATCAACTGTTCGCGACGCCGACCAACCTGGTCGCGCTGGCGCCGAACGTGACGTTCAGCGTGTTCGACAAGCTGCGGCTGACGGCGGAATATCAACGCTCGTGGCGCGATACGACGAGCGATGCGGTGTACCGTGCGAACGGGACCGCGTTTGCCGACACGCAGAATTTCGGGGGCAAGAAGATCGCCGATACGCTGCGGTTCCAGGCGGTGTATCCGTTCACCTCGCGGCTGTCGTTCACCGGGCGCTACGAGCATCTGATCGCGGGGCCGGCGCTGACCAATTCGGGGTACAAGAACTCCGACTTCCTGGCTGGCTGGATCAGCTACCGGTTCTGATCCGCTCCGTCATCCTGGCGAAAGTCAGGACCCAGAGCCAGGACCGTTAGCGCCTGTTGCCCTGGGTCCTGACTTTCGTCAGGATGACGTGTGGGCGGCGATACCGCCCGGATTAACCTGCGTCGTTCGGCACTGCGTTTTCTTCGTTTCGGACCATACCGGTCCTTCAATTCCGCGATCGACTGTGGCACACAGGCTCCAACATCAGGAGTCACATGGCCATGGATCTCAGCTTCACGCCCGAGGAAGAATCGTTCCGCGAGGAAGTCCGCGCGTTCTTTCGCGACAAACTTCCCGCTCGCCTCTCGACGCTGGTCCGCGAGGGCAAGCGGCTGCGCAAGTCGGACATGGAGGAATGGCACGCGATCCTCAACGAGCGCGGCTGGCTGGCGAACCACTGGCCCGAGGAGTGGGGCGGTCCGGGCTGGAGCGTGATCCAGCGCTTCATCTTCGACAATGAATCCGCGCTCGCGCACGCGCCCCGCGTCGTACCGTTCGGGGTAAACATGCTCGGGCCGGTGCTGATCAAATATGGCTCGGAAGAGCAGAAGAAGCAGTGGTTGCCGCGGATTCTCGACGGCTCCGACTGGTGGTGCCAGGGGTATTCCGAGCCGGGCGCGGGGTCCGATCTTGCGGGCTTGAAGACCACGGCCGTTCGCCAGACGCGGGAGGGGGGCGATGTCTATGTCGTGAACGGCCAGAAGACGTGGACGACGCTCGGCCAGCATGCCGACATGATCTTCTGCCTCGTCCGCACCGACGCGACCGCGAAGAAGCAGGAGGGGATCTCGTTCCTGCTGATCGACATGAAGTCGCCCGGCATCGAGGTCCGCCCGATCACGCTGATCGACGGCGAGCAGGAGGTGAACGAGGTGTTCTTCACCGACGTCGAGGTGCCCGTCGCCAACCTCGTCGGTGAAGAGAATATGGGCTGGACCTACGCCAAATACCTACTGACCTATGAGCGCACCAACATCGCCGGCGTCGGCTTCTCGATCGCATCGTTCGAGCGGCTGAAGGAAGTCGCGCAGATGCAGAAGAAGGGCGGGCGTTCGCTGGCGGATGATCCCTTGTTCGCGGCGCGGATGGCGCGGGTCGAGATCGACCTGGCCAACATGCAGACTACCAACCTCCGCGTGCTGGCAGCAGTCGCGGGTGGCGGTGCGCCGGGTGCGGAGAGTTCGATGCTCAAGATCAAGGGCACCGAGATCCGCCAGGAGATCACCTCGCTGACGCGGCGCGCCTATGGCTCCTACGCGGCGCCCTACATACCCGAAGCTCTGGAAGCCGGGTGGAACGGCGAGGATGTCGGGCCGGAGGACGCGGCGATGGCGGCGCCGAGCTATTTCAACAACCGCAAACTGTCGATCTTCGGCGGGTCGAACGAGATCCAGAAGAACATCATCTCCAAAGCCATCCTGGGTCTCTGATCACATGAACTTCGAACACACCGACGACCGCCGCATGCTGGCCGACACGCTCGTGCGGGCGTTGCGCGACGGCTATCCGATCGAGACGCGCAACGCAGGGGCGTATGGCGAGGCGGGGTATGACCCGGCGGTCTGGCAGCAGTTGACCGAACTCGGCATCGTCTCCGCGCTGTTCGACGAGGCGGCGGGCGGCTTCGGCGGCAGCGGGTTCGACATCATGGTGGTGTTCGAGGCGCTCGGCCGCGCGCTGGTGGTCGAGCCGTTCCTCGGTGCGCTGATGGCGGGGCGTGCGCTGGCGAAGGCTGGCGGGCATGACGAGACGCTCGCCGGGATCGTGTCCGGCGAGACGATCGCCGCGTTCGCGTACGACGACGGCGCGACGCCGGTGACCGCGGCGAAGAGCGGTGACGGCTGGACGCTCAGCGGGACGAAGGCAGTCGTTTCGCAGGCCGGTGCGGCATCGGTGTTCGTCGTGACGGTGGAGCAGGATGGTGAGCCGCTCGTGTTGCTCGTGCCGGCGGATACGGCTGGGGTGTCGGTCCGCAGCTTCAACGTCGTCGAAGGCGGCGCTGCCGGTGACGTCACGTTCGAGAATGTGACGCTCGGCGCCGATGCGCGAGTCGGTGGCGGAGGGCAGGGGCAGGCGATCGTCGATGCGGCGGTCGGGGCGGGGTTGCTCGCGCTGTCGGCCGAAGCGGTCGGCGCGATGGAGTTCGTCAAGGAAGCCACACTCGGCTACCTCCGCGACCGCAAGCAGTTCGGCGTGCCGATCGGCAAGTTCCAGGCGCTCCAGCACCGCATGGCGACAGTGCTGCTCGAGATCGAGCAGGCGCAGTCCTCGGTGATCAATGCCGCTTCGGCGTTCGACGGCGACGATGCCAAAGCGCGCGAACGTACTTTGTCAGCGGCGAAATACACTGTCGGTCGGACCGGTGCGCTGGTCGCGGAGGAGTCGATCCAGCTCCACGGCGGTATCGGCATGACGTGGGAATATGCCGTGTCGCATTATGCGAAGCGGCTGGTGATGATCGACCACCAGTTGGGCGACGAGGATTATCACCTGCAGCGGTACATCGCGCTGGGCTGAACTAAGTCGCAAACACAACGCGTTCCCCTCCCTGGAAGGGAGGGGCTAGGGGTGGGTAGGTCGCTTGGGATCCCGAGGCGTTGGCCAACTGGCCGACCCACCCCCAACCCCTCCCTTTCAGGGAGGGGAGCAGGTCGGCAATCCTCCCGACCGTCTTTCGATCGCTACCGCCGGCGCTTCCCGATCATCGGCCGCAGTCGCACACCGAGACAGATCACCGTCGGCCACAGCAGCGTATTTAGGATATCGAGCGAGGTATCCTCCCACCGCCACGACCCGAACGTCAGGCGGTCCATGATCTCGTTGAACGCCTCGCCCGCGACGACCACCCACCACGGAATGAACGTCCCGAACGACCGGCGCGTCACCAGTCGCGCGAGCATCAACAGCGCCATCCCGGCGTGGATGTGCAGGATCGTGTCGGGTAACCCGGTGCCGTCGCCGATCCAGTCTATCATCTTGTGGTACAGGGTCGGGGTCACGCTGTTGCTCCGGACGAGCGGAATGCCGCCGCCGCGCGCTATACTTGGGTCACTCCGGCGCGGCAAACGACCGGGAGGTGTCGCCCAGCATCAGCGGTTTGAGCTCGCCGATCGTCACGTCCAGCCAGGAGATGAACCGATCGATCCGCGCGATCCGCCGGACGTCACGGTGGACGACAAGCCAGAACGAGCGCTGGATGTCCACCGCCTCGGGCAGCACGCGCATCAGTCCCGGCATTTGGTCGCCGATGAAGCACGGGAGTATCCCGCATCCCGCCCCCGCCGCGATCAGCTCGGCCTGCGCCACGATGCTCGAACTGCGGATCGAGGCATCGAGCCGCCCGTCGATCTCCGCCAGATAACGGAGTTCGGGCGCGTAGATCATGTCGGGCACGTAGCCGATCAGGCGGTGCCGCATCAGGTCCGCGGTGGTCGCAATCGGCCCCGTCCGCGCGAGATGATCGGGATGCGCGTAGAGGCCGAGGTGATAGTCGGTCAGCTTCCGCGCTACCAGCGGGCCGCTCTTCGGACGCGCGAGCATCACCGCGATATCCGCCTCTCGTCGTGAGGGATTGAGGAAGCCGGTCGACGCGATCAGGTCGACCGCGATCCGCGGATGCTGGTTGGTGAACGACGCGAGCCGCGGCGCGAGGATACGGCTGCCGAAGCCTTCCGAGACGCTCAACCGGATCGGGCCGGCGAGCACGCCCGCGTCGGTGCCGACCACCTCCTGGATTCCGAGCGCGGACGCTTCCATCGTTTCGGCATGGTCGAGCAGCGCTGCGCCGCGCTCGGTCAGCGCGTATCCCGCCACGGTCTGCTCGAATAACGTCGTCTGGAGCCGCCGCTCGAGACGTTGCAACCGCCGCGAGACCGTCGTCGCGTCTTGCCCGAGCAGTTTCGCGGCTGGCCCAAGCCGGTGCGTGCGCGCCAGAGCGAGGAAATACCGGACGTCGTCCCAATCCATGAACGCCTCACCCCATGCTGCACATTTGCAGAGCGTATCTGCAAACAGCCCCACTTGGCTGCGAAACGCTTATGGCGGACGATGCGTGCAACAAGAAGAGGATGCCATGCGGACTATCGAGAATTTCGTTAGCGGTGCGGCCAGCACGGCCGAGCGCTTCGGCGACGTATTCGACCCTAATTCGGGCGACGTGCAGGCGCGCGTGCGGCTGTCGGGCGCGAAGGACCTCGATGCGGCGGTTGCGGCCGCGCAGAAGGCGCAGCCGGGGTGGGCCGCGACCAACCCGCAGCGTCGCGCCCGCGTCATGTTCGAGTTCAAGCGGCTCGTCGAAGCGAACATGGACGAACTCGCGCGACTGCTGTCGTCCGAACACGGCAAGGTGATCGCGGATTCGAAGGGCGATATCCAGCGTGGGCTCGAGGTGATCGAGTTCTGCTGCGGCATCCCGCACATCCTCAAGGGCGAATATACGCGGGGTGCCGGGCCGGGGATCGACGTGTACTCGATGCGCCAGCCATTAGGCATTGGCGCGGGGATCACGCCGTTCAACTTCCCGGCGATGATCCCGCTGTGGATGAGCGGAGTCGCGATCGCCACCGGCAATGCGTTCATCCTGAAGCCCAGCGAGCGCGATCCGTCGGTGCCGGTGCGGCTTGGCGAATTGTTCGTCGAGGCGGGGCTGCCCGAGGGGATCTTCCAGGTCGTCCACGGCGACAAGGAGATGGTCGACGCGATCCTCGATCACCCGGCGATCTCGGCGGTCAGCTTCGTCGGCTCGTCCGATATCGCGCATTACGTGTACCGCCGCGGCGTCGAGGCGGGGAAGCGCGTCCAGGCAATGGGCGGCGCGAAGAACCACGGCATCGTCATGCCCGACGCGGACCTCGACCAGGTCGTCGCCGACCTGTCGGGCGCAGCATTCGGGAGCGCCGGCGAGCGCTGCATGGCGCTGCCGGTGGTGGTTCCGGTCGGCGAGAAGACCGCGATTGCGCTCCGCGAGAAGCTGATCCCGGCGATCGCGGCGTTGCGCGTCGGCGTGTCGACCGACAACGACGCGCACTACGGCCCGGTCGTGAACGCGGCGCATCGCACCCGGATCGAGAACTGGATCCAGACCGGCGTCGACGAGGGCGCGGAACTGGTCGTCGATGGTCGCGGGTTTGCGTTGCAGGGGCATGAAAAGGGCTTCTTCATCGGGCCTTCGCTGTTCGATCACGTGACGACGGAGATGTCGGCGTACAAGGAGGAGATCTTCGGGCCGGTGCTCCAGATCGTCCGCGCCGCCGATTTCGAGGAGGCGGTGCGCCTGCCGAGCGAGCATCAATACGGCAACGGCGTCGCGATCTTCACCCGCAACGGTCACGCGGCGCGCGAGTTCGCGGCGCGGGTGAATGTGGGCATGGTCGGCATCAACGTGCCGATCCCGGTGCCGGTCGCGTATCACACCTTCGGCGGCTGGAAGCGCTCGGCGTTCGGCGACACCAACCAGCACGGCATGGAGGGCATGAAGTTCTGGACCAAGGTCAAGACGATCACGCAGCGCTGGCCGGACGGGTCTGCGCTGCCGGCTATGGCCGAGGATGGCGGGCCTGCGCGGAATAACGACGCGTTTGTTATTCCGACGATGGGGTAGGAGGTTGCCATCCCCACATCCTGTCATCCTGGACTTGATCCAGGATCCAGAGTTACGAGGCGCTACGCTCTTGGCTCTGGATCCTGACTTTCGTCAGGATGACGGGCGGTGGTTGGGTAAGGGTTCGAAGCCCCAATCCTCTGCCAGGTCGCGCCACGTCGGGTTATCCGTTTCGATCAGTTCGATCTTCCAGGAACGCTTCCAGACCTTGAGCTGCTTCTCGCGGGTGATTGCCGCGTCCATCGTGTCCGCCATCGCGAACCACACCAGCCGGTTGACCGCGTATCGCTTTGTGAACCCAGCGAATGCGCCCTCGCGGTGCTGAACGATCCGCGCCATCAGGTCGGACGTCACGCCGATGTAGAGCGTTCCGTTACGCCAGCTTGCCATGATATAGACCGCCGGTTGCCTAGCCACATCATTCCCCCAAGTCGTCATCCTGACGAAAGTCAGGATCCAGAACCACAGGTTTCGGCGTTCCTGGCTCTGGATGCTGGGTCGAGCCCAGCATGACGGAAGAGAGACCTATGACCAACCAGTTCGACCTCACCGACGACCAGCGCGAAATCCAAGAGCTGGCACGCCGGTTCACCGCCGACCGGATCACGCCGCATGCGGCCGAGTGGGACGAGAAGCACATCTTCCCGCGCGAGACGATCAAGGCCGCGGCGGAACTCGGTTTCGCGGCGATCTATGTCAGCGAGGAGAGCGGTGGGATCGCGCTCGGGCGGCTGGAGGCGGCGCTGATCATGGAGGCTATGTCGTACGGGTGCCCTTCGACGTCCGCTTTCATCAGCATTCATAACATGGCGGCGTGGATGATCGATCGGTTCGGATCGGCCGCGGTGAAGGACAAGTATCTGCCCGATCTGGTGACGATGGACCGGCTGGCGAGCTATTGCCTGACCGAGCCGGGCTCGGGCTCTGACGCGGCGGCACTCAAGACACGCGCGGTGCGCGACGGCGACGACTGGATCGTGACGGGCTCGAAGCAGTTCATCTCGGGCGCGGGCGAGAACGAGGTGTATGTAACGATGGTCCGCACCGGTGAGGATGGGCCCAAGGGCATTTCCTGCCTGGTGATCGAGAAGGACATGCCGGGCGTGTCGTTCGGGGCGAACGAGAAGAAGCTCGGCTGGCATTCGCAACCGACGCGGCAGGTGATCTTCGACGGCGTCCGCGTGCCGGCGGCGAACATGGTCGGGGGCGAAGGCGAGGGCTTTCGGATCGCGATGATGGGGCTCGATGGCGGGCGGCTGAACATCGGTGCGTGTTCGCTTGGTGGTGCGCAGCGGTGTCTCGACGAGGCAATCGCGTATACCAAGGATCGGAAACAGTTCGGGAAGGCGATCGCGGATTTCCAGAACACGCAGTTCATGCTGGCGGACATGGCGACCGAATTGGAGGCGGCGCGGGCTCTGCTGTACATCGCGGCGGCGAAGGTGACGGCGAACGCGCCCGACAAGACCAAGTTCGCGGCGATGGCGAAGCGGCTGGCGACGGACACGGGCTCGTCTGTGGTCGACCGCGCGTTGCAGCTGCATGGCGGGTATGGGTATTTGCAGGACTATCCGATCGAACGCTTCTGGCGCGACCTACGCGTGCATTCGATCCTCGAGGGGACGAACCAGGTGATGCGGATGATCGTCGGTCGCGAACTGACGCGGCAGTGAGTCTGCGCAGCTGGTATCTTGATCTTCGCGCCTTTGCGCCTTCGCGTGAACAAGAAGGTTTTGATCGCGCGAAGGCGCAAAGGCGCGAAGAGCTTATGCAGTGGAGCAATCGTCGTGACCGATGATCTGATCGTCGACAGTGAAGGGCCTATCGGCCGGGTAGGACTCAATCGTCCCAAGGCTTTGCACGCGCTGAACCTTGGCATGTGCGAAGGCGTGCTTGAGGCGCTGGAGGCGTGGCGTGGCGATTCGGCGGTCGAGGCGATCGTGGTCGATCATGCCGAGGGGCGTGGGTTCTGCGCTGGCGGGGATATCCGCATGCTTGCAGCCTCGGGCGCGACCGATGGCGTCGAGGCGCGGGCGTTCTTTCATGCCGAGTACCGCATGAACCATCGGCTTTTCACCTATGCCAAGCCGATCGTCGCGTTCATGGACGGGATCACGATGGGCGGCGGCGTCGGGCTCGCGCTGCCGTGCCGGTTTCGCGTTGCGACGGAGAACACCAAGTTTGCGATGCCGGAGACGGGGATCGGATTGTTCCCGGATGTCGGTGGCGGCTGGTATCTGTCGCGGTTGCCGGGGCGGATCGGGCAGTATCTCGCGCTGACCGGGCACCGGCTCGATGGCGCGGAGTGTCTCGCGCTCGGGCTGGCGACGCATTTTCTGGCGAGCGATACGCTCGATACGGCCAAGGCGCAGATTGCGGAGACACCGCAGGATATCGCGGGTGTGTTGGACGCATTGGCGACGCCAGCACCCGACGCGAAGATCCTCGCGCGCAAAGACGAGATCGACCGGCTGTTTGCGTCGGACGTGCTGGAGGAGATCTACGCTGCGCTCGACGCCGATGGTGGGGAGTGGGCGACGCAGACGCTCGCGACGCTGAAGACTAAGTCGCCGCAGACGATGAAGGTGTCGCTTCGCCTGCTCCATGAGGGCGCGGGGATGGCGAGTTTCGCGGACGAGATGCGGCAGGAATATGCGGTCGGCGCGCATGTCGTGCAGCGGCATGACTTCATCGAGGGTGTGCGCGCGGTGATCGTCGACAAGGACAATGCACCGCGCTGGGATCCGGCGACGCCCGAGGATGTGACCGATCATGTGATCGATCAGATTTTCGCGCCGTTGCCTGAAGCGGAAGCGTGGACGCCCGGCTGACCCGCTTAATGTTCTCCCGCGAAGGCGGGAGCCCAGACTGGGTCCCCGCCTTCGCGGGGATACAAGGAGTAAGTGAATGACCTACGAAACGATCCTGGTCGAGCAGCGCGGTGGCGTCACGCTCGTTACGCTGAACCGGCCTCAGGCGCTGAATGCGCTGAATTCGCAGGTGCTTGCCGACCTGATCGCTGCGTTTGCCGCGTTCGATGCGGATGCGTCGCAGGGGTGTGCGGTTCTGACTGGGAGCGCGAAGGCGTTCGCGGCGGGGGCGGACATCAAGGAGATGCAGTCGCAGGGCTTCGCCGAGATGTACGCGAGCAACTTTTTCGCGGGCTGGGAGAATTTTACGCGGACGCGCAAACCGGTCATCGCGGCGGTGGCGGGCTATGCGCTCGGCGGCGGGTGTGAGCTGGCGATGATGTGCGACTTCATCCTTGCCGCCGATACCGCCAAGTTCGGCCAGCCCGAGATCAAGCTGGCGGTGTCACCTGGCATGGGCGGATCGCAGCGCCTCACGCGCGCGGTTGGCAAAGCCAAGGCGATGGAGATGTGCCTGACCGGGCGGATGATGGATGCCGAGGAAGCGGAGCGCGCGGGGCTCGTGTCGCGGATCGTGGCCGCCGACAGTCTGGTCGAGGAGGCGGTGAAGACCGCGGCGACGATCGCGGCGATGGCGCCGCTGGCGGTGCTGGCGAACAAGGAAATGGTCAACGCGGCGTTCGAGACGGGGCTGGCGATGGGCGTGCAGTTCGAGCGGCGGCTGTTCCACGGGCTGTTCGGGACGGCGGACCAGAGCGAAGGCATGGCCGCATTCGTCGAGAAGCGCGCCGGGACCTGGACGGGGAAATGATCGTAATTCCCCTCCCGCTTGCGGGAGGGGTCAGGGGAGGGGCGTGCCGCGACCACGCGCGACGTGTTTGCGGCGCTGCCCTCCCCCAACCCCTCCCGTGAACGGGAGGGGAGCAAGATTAGGAGAGAGAACATGGCACGGATCGGTTTCATCGGGCTCGGCAACATGGGCGGCGGGATGGCGGCGAATCTCGCGAAGAAGGGCCACGACGTCCGCGCGTTCGATCTGAGCGTCGACGCTCTGGACAAGGCGAAGGCCGCCGGCTGCCTGCCGGTCGCGTCCGCTGCCGAGGCCGCCGATGGCGCCGAGGCGATCGTGACGATGCTCCCCGCCGGCAAGCATGTCGCCGAGGTCTATGACGCGGTATTCGGCGTCGCTTCGCCCTCCGCGATTCTGATCGACTGTTCGACGATCGACGTCGCCACCGCCAAGGAAGTCGCGGCCGCTGCGCAGGCCAAGGGTCTCGTCGCGGTCGACGCGCCCGTCTCGGGCGGGATCGGCGCAGCGAATGCGGGAACACTGACGTTCATGGTCGGTGGGTCGGCAGAGGCGTTCGACCGCGCGCAGGCGATTCTCGCGGACATGGGCAAGGCGGTGATCCACGCGGGCGCGAACGGTGCGGGGCAGGCGGCGAAGATCTGCAACAACATGATTCTCGGCGCGACGATGATTGCCACCTGCGAGGCGTTCGTGCTGGCGGAAAAGCTCGGGCTCGATGCGCAGGCGTTCTACGATATCGCCAGCGTGTCGTCGGGGCAGAGTTGGTCGATGACGACGTACGCGCCGCTGCCTGGGATCGGCCCTGATACGCCCGCGGACCACGACTATCAGGGCGGCTTCGCGGCGGCGCTGATGCTCAAGGACCTGCGGCTCGCGATGGCGGCGGCGAAGGATACCGGTGCCGATACGCCGATGGGCGCGAAGGCTGCCGAGCGTTACGAGGCGTTTGCCGAGGCCGGGCAGGGTGGACTCGATTTCTCGGCGATCATCCGCACGCTCTGAGCCTCAGAGGAAGCGGATCAGCATCAGGAGCAGGCCGAGGATCGACACCGTCCAGCACAGGCTGCGGACATATTTGATGCCGAACAGGTAGAGCGGGATGTAGGCGATCCGTGCGCCGAACCAGAGCCAGGCGCCGATCGCGCCGAGCCCGCCGGTGCGATCGGTCACCGCCAGCCCAAGCGCGAGCGCGACGAAGACCGGGTAGGTTTCCTGGAAATTCTTGAGCGCGCGTTCGGCGCGGCCGGCCATCTCGCCGAGCGGTTTCTGCTCGCCGTCGCGCGGCCCGGCGTTCCAGTCGAGGCCGCGGTCGCGCGTCGCGGTCTGCCCCTGGATCATGACGTAGGCGAACAGCAGGACCATCGACCAGCCCAGCAACAGCATTTCAGTAGGCAGCGTCATTATCGATCTCCGCGGGGCAGCGGGTCTCGAACGCCGC
This sequence comes from Sphingomonas sp. PP-F2F-G114-C0414, assembly GCF_003688595.1. GTDB lineage: Bacteria > Pseudomonadota > Alphaproteobacteria > Sphingomonadales > Sphingomonadaceae > Sphingomonas. The sequence continues at coordinate 168,011 of NZ_RCWT01000011.1, read as the reverse complement.
TATGCGCGCGAGGTTGCGCTCTGTCGAAGAGGAATGGCAAGCTGCTGCGCATCGCGCGCGCGGTGGAACGCGCGATCGGCGTCGTCGATCGCGCCGAGCAGGCTGCCGAAGCACGGCATCTCGTCGATCGGATAGACGCGCGACAGGTCATGGCCAAGCGCGAAGACGTCGCGCTGCGTGAGCAACCCGATCGCGACGATGCGGTCTTGATCAGGCATATGTCACGCTCCTATGGTTTAACACACGTTAACACATTCGCGCGATTATGTATCCTTATTGTCGGACAAAGAGGCCAGCCGAGCCTTAGCCGAGGCCAAGTCGTTCGCGTGCCTGCCAACGGGCGATCATCAGTACCGATACTACCGCCAATCCGGTCGCGAGGCCGGTCCAGATGCCGACTCCACCCCAGCCTCTGCCGAACGCGAGCCATGCGCCGACGCCGATGCCGATCCCCCAATAGCCGATCGCGGCGAACAGCATCGGCACCTTGGTATCGCCGAGCCCGCGCAACATGCCTGCGCCGATCACCTGCGCGCCGTCGACCACCTGGAACACCGCGGCGACCGCGAGCAGCGAGATCGCCAGCGCGACGACGGGTGCGTTAGCGGGCGCGTCGACGTCTAGGATGATGCCGATCAGCATTTGTGGTGCAAGGATTAGGAGCGTTGCGGTCAACACCATGAAGCCTTCGCCGATCGCGAACGCGGCCCAGCCGGCGCGGCCGATGCCTGCGCGGTCGCCGCGACCCGAGGCGAGGCCGACGCGGACGGTGGCGGCTTGGGCGATGCCGAGCGGGACCATGAACGTGACGCTGGCGATCTGGATCGCGATCGCGTGCGCGGCGAGCGGCACGGTGCCGAGCAGGCCCATCAGGAACACCGCGGCGATGAACACGGTGGACTCGAACCCGAGCGTGATCGCGATCGGCAGGCCGAGCGTCCAGACCGCGCGGTATCGCGGCCAGTCGGCGCGCCAGAACCGGCCGAGCAGGCGATAGCGGCGGAACGGCCTGGCATAGACGATGACCACCGCCATCGCGACGAAGCTGAGACCGTTGGCGATGCTGCTCGCCATCCCCGACCCGAGCAGGCCGAGCGCGGGGAGACCGGCGTGGCCGAAGATCAGCAGCCAGTTGAGCCCGGCGTTGACGACCAGCAGCCCGACCATCACCACCAGCGACCAGGCGGGTTTCTCGAGCGCGGCAACGAACGCGCGGAGTACGAGGAAGCAGAGGCTGGGCAGCATTCCCCACATCACCGCGCGGACGAAGCGTGCCGCCTCGTGCGCTAGCGCCGGGTCCTGGTCGAGCAGGTGGACTAGGATCGGTTCGGCGTTCCACAGGATGATCCACGAGGGCAGGCAGAGCGTTGCGGCGACCCAGATCGTCTGGCGCACGGTCCGCCGAATATCGCGCACCGCGTGCGGGCGTGCGCCACGTTCGCGTGCGATCATCGGGACGGCGGCGGTGGTGAGGCCCATCCCGAAGATCAGGAAGACGAGGTAGAGGTTGAGGCCGAGCGTCGCCGCCGCCAGCGTGTCGGAGCCAAGCCGGCCCAGCATTGCGACGTCGGTCGCGCCGACCAGTGCCTGGGCGAGATTGGTCGCTACCAGTGGCCAGGCGAGTTTTAGCGTGGCGGCGAACTCGGTGCGCCAGGGGCGGGGCGGGGTGGACGTCATGCGCAGGCTTTAGCCGGGTTGGGCGGCTTGTCGATTACTCGCGTCGATCCTCGCTTGTTAGGCAGGCGCGTTAGGTGACGGAGGATGAAAACGCGCGACTATGGTTGTCCATGCCGCCCCCTCCGTCAGGCGAAGTGCCTGCCACCTCCCCTTGGCGGGGGAGGATCAGGGCGCGATGCGGTTTGCACGGACTCTGGTCGATCGCGTGACCCTTCCCAACCACTCCGTCATCCTGACGAAGTCAGGATCCAGGTTAACTGATGGTGTCCTGTTTGGCTCTGGGTCCTGACTTTCGTCAGGATGACGGTTGGGGTTTGGTAGGCGCGTCAACATAAGCGCTAGCCAATAGTGGCTTTTACCGCATCAACCCGGCTGCGCGGAGGGCATTCTCGATCGTCGCTTGGATACCGGCGGGCGCTTCGGCGCGTGGCTTCGCCGCAGGTTTCGGTGGCACGGGGATAGCGATCTTGGCGACGCGTTCGACTGGTGCGGGCTTGACCGCAGTCGCCGTCCTCCCAGCTGCAACCAAGCCCCAGGACTTCGCGATCACCGCCGTGCTCGAAAGCCCGACATCGAGCATGAACGGCCCCGGGGCGCCGAGCCGCTCGCCGTGCAACGGATCGATCGGCGTGCCGTGGCCCATGCCCGGGACGGTCCAGTCCTCGACGACGTCACGCCCATGTGCGTCGGACCAGATCCGGTGGACGGCGGTGCCTACCCGCTCCGTCCGCACGGCCTTTGCGTCGACGCCGTGGATGCCGCGCCATTGCCGCGCGATCATGTCTGCGTTCGCCACGCTCACCGTCGCGTCCGCGCCGCCGTGCCAGATCGCGAGCGTCGGCCAGCGTCCGTCGTGGCCACGCGCGCCGCTGCGAACCAAGTCGACCAGCGCGGTATCGCTGGCGTCACCGTGCCCGCGCATCCGGTCGAGCGCCTGCGACACGCCGGTGGCGGTGCCGTAGGCTAGCCCGCCGATCACCGCACCGCCTGCGAACAGGTCGGGGCGCGTGGCGAGCATCGCCATCGTCATCGCGCCGCCCGCCGACAGGCCGGTCACGTACACGCGGCTGCGGTCGAGGTTGTGGCGCGCGATCATCGTCTCGGTCATCTGCGCGATCGATTCGGCCTCGCCGCCCGCCTGTGCGGTGTCCTCCGAGGCGAACCAGTTGAAGCAGACGTTAGGGTTGTTCGCACGCGTCTGCTCGGGGAAGACCAGCGCGAAGCCCGCGCGATCGGCGAGCTTCGACCAGCCTGAACCGTGGTCATACCCGGCCGCGGTCTGTGTGCAGCCGTGGAGGACGACGACCAGTGGCGCGTTCGCTGGCAGGTTGGCGGGAACGTAGCTGAAGCCGAGCAGCGCACCTGGGTTGGTCCCGAACTCGGTCAGCGGCGTCAGGCGGCCGGGCGCGGTGTCGCGCGGGGTCGGTGCTCCGGCGCGCGCCATGCGGGCGAGGGTATCGGCGATGTTTCTCACGTGACTCGAGCCTTTCGTCGCCAGCGTACTCAGCCGCGATCTTATCTCAACGTCGCATGTACATCATTTGTTGCTGCAATGCAGCAATAGCGTCAGAAGTCTTGCCCGATCGTGTCACATGCTTCGGCGATCGCCGCGTAGACTCGGTCGAGATCGTGGTCGTCGATGCAATAGGGCGGCATGACGTAGACGGTGTTGCCGAGCGGGCGGAGCAACAGGTCGCGCCCACCGAAGAACGCGAGCAGGCGAGGGCCGATCTGCGACAGATAGCCGTCCTCGCCGCGGAGTTCGACCGCGGTAATGGTGCCGATCTGGCGCGGGTTCGCGATACGAGGATGCCGGGCGAGGGCTTCCAGCCGCGAGGCTTGGCGTGCGGCGAGGTCTGTGATCCGCTCGCGCACGGGTTCGTCGCGCCAGATCGCGAGGTTCGCGTTGGCGGCGGCGCAGGCGATCGGGTTGGCGGTGTAGCTAGAAGAGTGGAAGAACATCCGCGCGCGGTCGGTGCCGTAATGCGCCTGGTAGATCGCCTCGGTCGCCATCGTCACCGCGAGTGGGATCGCGCCGCCGGTCAGACCCTTCGACAAGCAAAGGATGTCGGGCACCACGCCTGCCTGCTCGCACGCGAGCAAGGTGCCGGTGCGACCCCAGCCGGTCATCACCTCGTCGGCAATGAACAGGACGTCGTGGCGCGCGCAGATCCGCCGCATCTCGGCGAGGATGTGCGGCGCGTAGATGTGCATGCCACCGGCGCCGAGCAGCAGCGGCTCGACGATGAACGCGGCGGGATGCTCGGCGCAGGCGGCTTCCAGCGCGTCGAGCGCCGCCTGTTCGTGCCCGGCGGCGGGGAAGGGGATCGTGCCGACGTCGAACAGCAGCGGCGCGTAGGCGCGGTTGTAGACGCCGCGCGCGCCGACCGACATCGCGCCGATCGTGTCGCCGTGATAGCCGTGTTCGAGCACCAGGATGCGGTGGCGATCCTCGCCGCGGTCGAGCCAGTAGCCGAGTGCCATCTTCAGCGCACACTCGACGCTGGTCGAGCCTGAGTCCGAGAAAAAAACTCGCGTAAGCTCGGGCGGCATGATCGCGGTCAGTCCGCGCGCGAGGTCTTCGGCGGGCTGGTGCGTCCAGCCGGCGAAGATGATCTGGTCGAGCTTGCCCGCCTGCTCTGCGATCGCCGCCATGATCTTCGGATTGGCGTGGCCATGCGTGGTCACCCACCAGGATGAGATCGCATCGACGATCCGCCGTCCGTCCGACGTATAGAGCGCGGCGCCCTCGGCATGCGTGACGAGCGGGATCGGCTCGCGCAGGCCGTGCTGGGTGAAGGGGTGCCAGACGGGGGAGTCGCTCACCGGAACGCCTCCAGATCGAAGTTCGCGGCGAACGCCTCGGCCAGGGTGGCGGCGTTCAGCGGATCGAGGCGGGGCAGGCGGCCAAGCCGGCGGACTTTCCCGAGCGTGGCGATGGTCGCTTCGCTATCCTCGACCGCGTCGCCGACGAAGGCGATGCCGAGGATGGGGACAGCGCGGCTGCGCAGTGCCTCGATCGAGAGCAGGCTGTGGTTGATCGTGCCGAGCCCGGTGCGCGCGACGAGCACGACCGGCGTGTTCCACCGCGCGAACAGGTCTGCGAAGATCAGGTCGCGTGTAATGGGGACCATCACGCCGCCTGCGCCCTCGACGACCAGTGGTCCGTCGATTTGAGGTAGCGCGAGGCGGTCAGAGTCGATCGTGACGCCGTCGATCTCGGCGGCGAGATGCGGCGAGCAGGGGGTCGTCAGCCGGTACGCTTCGGGCAGGACCCGGTCCGCGGGGACGCCGAGCGTTACGACCGATGCTGCGTCGCTGCCGTCCGCGAGCCCGGCCTGCACCGGTTTCCAGTAGCGCGCACCAAGCGCCGCGGTGAGCCCGGCGGCGAACACGGTCTTGCCGATATCGGTGTCAGTCCCGGTAACGACGATCGTCATTGCAACGCTTCTCCCATGACCGTTCCCAACGCCTCGATGTCCGCAACGGTCGCGTTGAGAGTCAACGATATCCGCAGACGCGATCCGCCCTTGGGTACGGTCGGCGGACGGATGCCGCGCACATCGAACCCTGCCGCCTGGATCGCGCCGGCGACGCGCATCGTGCGCGCGGCATCGCCGAGAACCAGCGGCAGGATCTGCGACCCGGTCGCGGCTACACCGTATCGAGCAAGCACGCGCTCGGCCGTCGCAATCAAATTCCAGAGGTTCTTCCGCCGCGCCGGTTCGTCCGCAACGATCCGCAACGCCTCGCCGACCGCCAGCGCCATCAGCGGCGACGGCGCGGTCGAGAAGATGAAGCCGCGCCCGCGATTGACGATGAAGTCGCGCATCACCGCGGGACCGCAGAGTAGCGCACCCTCGCAGCCGAGCGCCTTGCCGCAGGTTCGCAAGCTGATGACGTTCTCGCGGCCATCGTGTCCCTCGGCCAGCCCGCGGCCGTCGGTGCCGAACACGCCTGTTGCGTGCGCTTCATCGATCAGCAGGACGGCGTCATGGCGGTCTGCGATTTCGGCGAGCGCTGCGAGCGGAGCCTGGTCGCCGTCCATGCTGTAGAGGCTCTCGACCGCGATCCACACGCGCCCTGTGCCGCCCGACGCGCGCCACGCGGCGATCGCGTCCTCGAAGGCGTCGGCATCGTTATGCGCAGCGGCTACGAAGGTCGCTCGAGTAAGACGCATGCCTTCGTGCGCGCTGGCGTGGATCAGCGCGTCGTGGACGATCAGGTCGCCACGCTGCGGCAGCGTCGCGAACAGGATCGTGTTGGCGACATAGCCGCTCGCGAAGAACAGCGCCGCGTCGGTCCCGAAGAACCGCGCGGCGTCCGCCTCCAGCGCTTCATGCTCGGGCGCATTGCCGCGCAACAGCCGCGATCCGCCCGAGCCGACCGGCACGCCGCGCGACAGGGCCTCGATCATCGATGCGCGCAGCCGGTCCGATCCGGCGAGACCGAGATAGTCGTTCGAGGCGAAATCGATGCCGCAGCGGGGGGCGAGCGTTCGGCGACGATCCGCTGCGGCGAGGTTGGCAAGGTCTCTGACGTGATCCGCGAACATCATCGTGTCGCCCTAGTCGCAACGTCGGCCGAAGACGATCCCGCGATGAGCACGTCGGCGCAAATCACGCTCGCGCAATCGCTTGGCGTAGTTTATCCGATAAATAAAACCGGGAGAGACTGATTGCCACATCCTACTCGCCGTGCGGTGCTCGGCCAGAGCGCCGCTGCGCTCACCGTTGCCGCCACGCCAGCGTTCGCGGGCTCGGCGGCGCAAGCGCCTGTACCGCGCTCGCCACGATCGACGGAGCGGCTCGACGTCTGGCGTTTCCATCTCGGCCATGCGGCGGATCTCGACCGCGATTTCGGCTTCGGACGCAACCAGCGGACCTTCGCCAAGGCGGGCGCGGCGACTGCGGATGCGGCGCTGCCGGCGTTCGACGACGGCGCGTGGCAACAGGTGCGCGTGCCGCACGACTGGGCGGTGGCGCTGCCGTTCGCAGCGCCTGCAACGCCGGCGTCGAAGGATACCGAGGACGCCGTCGCCGCGCACGGGTTCAAGGCGATCGGCCGCAACTTTCCCGCCAACAGCATCGGCTGGTATCGCTGTCCGATCGCCGTCACCGCAGCGGATCGCGGACGCCGGCTGTGGCTCGAATTCGACGGCGTGTTCCGCGACTGCCTCGTCTTCGTGAACGGCCACATCGTCGGGCGTAACGAGAGCGGCTACGCCCCGTTCCGCGTCGAGATCGACGATTTCCTCGATTACGACGGCGGCCGCAACGTCGTGACCGTCCGTGTCGACGCAACGCTGGGCGAGGGCTGGTTCTACGAAGGCGCGGGGATCTATCGCCATGTCGACCTGGTCCGCGCCGATCCGGTGCATGTCCCGCAATGGGGGACCGTGGTCCGTGCCGAGGTGGGGTCGGACGGCGCGCAGGTGTCGACCGCGACCGAAATCCTCAACAGCGGCGATGCGGCGGTCGAGGGCGTGGTGCGTCAGCGGATCGTCGGCCCGGATCGCCGCCCGGTCGCGGACTTGCCCGAAACCCGCTTTACGCTGCCGGCAGGCGAGCGGCGCGTGCTCGACCAGCAGGCGCACGTCGCGACACCGGTGCTGTGGTCGGTCGAGACGCCCAAGCTGTATACCGTCGAAGCCGAGATCGTCATCGGTGGTCGGGTGGTCGACCGGTACGACACGCGCTTCGGTATCCGCACGATCCATTTCGATGGCGCGCGCGGGTTTCTGCTCAACGGCACGCCGGTCAAGCTGCTCGGCAGCTGCAATCATCAGGATCACGCAGGGGTCGGCACCGGCATCCCCGATGCGCTGCATGCGTGGCGCGTCGCGCAACTGAAGGACATGGGCTCGAACGCGTGGCGCAGCGCCCATAACCCGCCGGCGTCCGCGCTGCTCGACGTGTGCGACGCGGCGGGCATGATGATGATTGTCGAGGCGCGGCTCAACAGCAGCGACGACGAGGCGATGGCGCAGCTCGACCGCATCGTCCGCCGCGATCGTAACCGGCCGAGCGTGATCGCCTGGTCGCTCGGCAACGAGGAGCCGCAACAGGGCTCGGCCAAGGGCGCGCGCATCACCGCCGAAATGCAGGCGGCGGTGCGGAAGCTCGATCCGACCCGCGCGACGACGTTTGCGTTCGACAACAGCTGGGACACGGGTGCGGCGAAGGTGGTCGACGTGGTCGGCTTCAATTACCGCACCGACAAGATCGAGGCGTTCCACCAGCGCTTTCCCGACGTGCCGACGATGGGCACCGAGACCGGCAGCACCGTCAGCACGAGGGGGGCGTATTTCAACGACGCCACGGCGCATGTGGTGCGCGCGTACGACACCGAACATCCGTGGTGGGCGTCAACGGCAGAAGCCTGGTGGTCGATCGCGGCGACGCGGCCGTATATCGCGGGTGGGTTCATCTGGACCGGATTCGATTATCGCGGCGAGCCGACGCCGTTCGCGCAGTTTCCGAGCATATCGAGCTATTTCGGCGTGCTCGACACGTGCGGCTTCCCGAAGGACAATTTCCATTATTATCGCGCGTGGTGGCGACCGGATCTGCCGCAGGTCCATCTGTTGCCGCATTGGACGTGGCCGGAAAAGATGGGGCCCGGCCGCGAGGGGCAGCCGATTGAGGTCTGGGCGCACGGCAATTGCGAGGCGGTCGAACTGTTGCTCAACGGGCGGTCGCTCGGGCGGAAACCGATGCCGCGCAACGGGCATCTCGCGTGGAGCGTCCCTTATGCGCCGGGCAGACTCGAGGCACGTGGCTTCAGCGCGGGGCGGCGCGTGGCGGCGTCGGTGCGGGAGACTGCGGGGGCGGCGACAGCGGTGCGGCTGACCGCGGATCGGCGCGTGGCGAAGGCGGACGGCAACGATGTCGTCATGCTCAAGGCGGAGATCGTCGATGCGCGCGGCCGGCCGGTACCCGATGCGGATACGCTGTTGCGGTTCGAGACGAGCGGCGGCGCGGCGGTGATGGGGGTCGGTAATGGCGATCCGACCAGCCTGGAGCCCGACGTCGCGACGCAGCGCCGCGCGTTCCACGGGCTCGCCCAGGCGATCGTCCGGGTCGGCGAGCAGCCGGGGCCGTTTGCGGTGCGGGTAAGCGGCGAGGGGATCAAGCCCGCTTCGCTGCGGATCATGGCGATGCCCGCGGGAGACCGTTGATGCGTCGTATCGCCCTCGGCCTCGTGCTGCTCGCCTCGACCGCGACCGCGCAGCCGCTCGCGCCCAAGCCGGCCAGCGGACTCTACCTCGGTGCCGACCTGTCCTACGTCAACGAGATGGAGAATTGTGGCGCGGTCTATCGCGCGAACGGCAAGCCGGTCGATCCGTTCGCGCTGATGAAGGCGAAGGGCGGAAACATCGTCCGCGTCCGAATCTGGAAAGACGCGAAGTGGACGAATACAGCGATCTCGCCGATGTGACGAAGACGATCCGGCGAGCGAAGGCGGCGGGGATGCAGGTGCTGCTCGACTTCCATTATTCGGACGACTGGGCGGACGGCGAGAAGCAGATCGTGCCGGCGGCGTGGGCGAAGCTCGACACCGCAGGACAGGCGAAGGCGCTGTATGCCTACACGCGCGATGTGCTGGGCACGCTCGACGCTCAGGGCTTGATGCCGGAGATGGTGCAGGTCGGCAACGAGACGAACCCCGAACTGATGGGGGGCGTGAAGGATCGCACGATCGACTGGACGCGTAATGCGACGTTGCTCAACGCGGGGATCAAGGCGGTGCGCGACGCGGGGAAGGTTGCGACGATCAACCCGCGGATCATGCTGCACATCGCGCAGCCCGAGCATGTCGCGGCGTGGTTCGACGATGCGGCGAAGGCGGGGGTGCGCGATTTCGACGTTATCGGGATCAGCTATTACCGCAAATGGTCGACGCGGACTCCCGCCGAACTGGGCGCGACGATCGCGGCGGCGAAGGCGCGGTACAAGGCGGACGTGATCGTCGTCGAGACCGCCTATCCGTTCAGTCCGGTCGGCGAGGACGCGTCACCGGATCTGCTGGGTGCGGATTCGCTGCTGCCGGGCTATCCCGCGACGCCGATCGGGCAGCGCGACTATCTCGTCGACCTGACGCAGACGGTGGTCGATGCGGGCGGGATCGGCGTGGTGTATTGGGAGCCGGGCTGGGTCTCGACCGGGTGCAAGACGCGTTGGGGGACGGGGTCCAACTGGGAGAACGCGGCGTGGTTCGGGTTGGGCCGGCATGAGGCGCTGCCCGCGTTCGATTTTCTGGGGCGGCGGTATGTGAGGCGGGGGAAGTAGGGTTACCCTCTGCAGGGTTACCCTGTTTCCGTTCGTCCCGAGTGGCCGTCGAGTAGCGCCGTAAGGAGCGTATCGAGACGGCGTATCGAAGGACGGGTTGGCGCGGGGAACCTGTACCTCGATACGCGCCCTTGATACGCCCTTTGCAGGGCTACTCGGTCGCTACTCGGCATGAACGGGGGTGGGGGCGGGGGGAGGAAGGCCCGTTACTCGGCCTTCAACGCCGCGATGAACCCGGCGGCGCGGGCGCCGACGTCCGCTGCGGTCATTCCCGGCGCGTAAAGGGCGGAGCCCAGGCCGAACCCGGCTGCGCCCGCCTGAGTCCAGGCTGCCATGCCTTCCGGCACGATTCCGCCGACCGGCAGCACGCGCGTATCCTTGGGGAGGACCGCGCGCATCGCCTTCAGGACGGTCGGGCTGGAGGCCTCGGCGGGGAACAGCTTCAGCGCGGCGGCGCCTGCGTCGAGTGCGGCAAACGCCTCGGTCGGGGTGGCGATGCCGGGCAGCGCGACATAGCCGCGCTCGGCCGCCGCGGCGATCACGTGCAGGTTCGCGTTGGGGGCGATGATCAGCGTGCCGCCCGCCGCGCCGACGGCTTCGACGTCTTCCACGCGCAGCACGGTACCGGCACCGACGACCGCGCGGCCCTCGAGCTTACGCGCCAGCCGGGCGATGCTGTCGAGCGGATCGGGCGAGTTCATCGGCACTTCGAGGATCGTGAACCCGGCCGCGACGAGTGCCTCGCCGATCGCCTCGACCTCGTCGGGCTTCACCCCGCGCAGAATCGCGATCAGCGGGCATTTGGCGAAGGCGGCGTCGAAGGCCTGGCGGTGGTCGGTCATGCGGCAAGGTCCTGGATGCGAGTGATGCCGGCTACGAATGCGGCCTGGCTCTCTATATGGTGTGCAGTGCCGCCGAGCGCATCGATCGCGCCGGCATACAGCGCGCCGAGTGCGGGATCGGCGAGGATATGGACGATCGCGCCGGGCTCGATCCGCGCGGCGGTATCCGCGCCGATCAGCAGTCCGCTCGCGAACGAGGCGGCGTCCGCGTCGTCGGCCAACCCGAGCACGCCGCGCGCGCGGATCGCGAACAGGCTGGCGGCGAGATCGCGTTTCGCGCCTTCCGCGACGCCTTCGAGGAACGCCGCCCCCGACGCGACCGGATGGCCGAGTTGGCGCGAGAGGACGCCGTGCGCGCGGAGCAGCGCGAACAGTTCGCCGGTCATCGCGGTGGTGAACCGGACGATCGCGCCCGCTTCGACGGCCGCCCATTTGCAGTGCGTCCCCGGCTGGCACAGCAGCGCGTCGGGTGGAACCAGTCCGGCGGCAACCGCGCCGAGCAATTGAACCTCCTCGCCGCGCATGACGTCGGCATGCAGGCCGTCACGGTACGACAGGCCCGGCACGATCGCGGTGCGCGCGTCGATCCGGTCGAGCGCGGCGGCGATCTGCGGCAGGCCCGCGGGCGCTGCGACATAGGGTACGCTGCGCCAGCCGATGTTCGATCCGACCATCCCGGCGAGCAGCATCGGCAGGTCGCCGAGCCGGTCGCGAATGCCCGCGACCTCCGCCTCATACTCGTCGGCAGCGACGGTCGCGGCGCCGCGATCGTCGCGTTCGGTCGCGACCACGCTGCCGTCCTCGATCCGGAATGCACGGCGGTTGGTCGTGCCCCAGTCGACGGCGATAAATGGGCTCATGGTCACGCTCTCGATTCTAGCCCGATCTTGCGATCGCATCTGGCCAGATATTTATACGATAATAGGAGCAAGTCCAGTAAGGAGCCTGGAAACGTGACAGCAGGGGCATGTTGCGTCAGAACTCGGGCGATGGCTACCGACATGACAGACAGCGAGACATTTCCGCCCGGCGCCGTCGCGGGTCGCAACCTCACCCACGGCATGCTCGACACGCTGGGGCGGGCGATCGTGACCGGGCGCTACGAGACGCGGCCGTTCCCGACCGAGGCGGAGATCGCCAAGACGCACGGGGTCAGTCGCTCGGTGACGCGCGAGGCGGTCAAGATGCTGACCGCAAAGGGCCTGGTCAGCGCGCGACCGCGTCAGGGGACGGTGGTGCAGCCAGCCAGCGCCTGGAACCTGTTCGATACCGACGTGCTGCGCTGGACGCTGGAGCGCAAGTTCTCGGTCGAGTTGTTGCGGCACTTCAACCAGTTGCGCGTGGCGATCGAACCCGAGGCGGCGGCGCTGGCGGCCCGGTTCGGCGACGCGGCGGACCTGCAGGCGATCCGCGGCGGGCTGACGCAGATGGAGGCGGGCGAAGCGGGGCTGACCGATCCGCTGGAGGCCGATATCGCGTTCCATGTCGCGATCCTGCGCGCGTCGAAGAACCCGTTCTACGCGCAGTTCCAGTCGGTGGTGTCGACCGCGCTGCGCACGTCGATCCGCTTTACCAACCGGATCAAGGGCCGATCGGCGAACATTGCCGACCATGCCGCGGTGGCCGATGCGATCATCGCGCGCGATGCGGGTGCGGCGAGGGTGGCGATGACTCGGATCATCGGCGACGTGCTGGTGCTGATTGGCGAGGACTGAGGCGTATCGTTCGGTTTGGCTTCCTGTTGTCCGTCGTGCGTGACTGATCATCTATGGCACCGCAGATCCTGAAAGTCCTGGGTTGTGGGCGGCAGATCCCGAACCAGTCGCCGTTGGATAGCATGTTTCCCCGCGAAGGCGGGGACCCGGACTGGGCTCCCGCCTTCGCGGGAGAACAAGGAAGAGCGGGCTGTCGTTTTGAATTGGCGCGCCCAACGCGCTGCATGTCGGTCCGTACTGGCGAAAACCTTGGTGAAAGCGTTTCGCCAGCGTGACGTTTCGCAAGACGGAGTGATGCGGGTTACCGTTGATCGCCGACCTCCTGCCCCCTATGAAAAGTAAGACAAATCTTAGAGGATTCCCGCATGGCTGTTGACCTGTCGTCCCCGAAGCCGATCCGCCTCGCCATCGTTGGAGTCGGCAAGATCGCGCGCGACCAGCATCTGCCGGCGATCGCGCAGGATCCCCGGTTCGAACTGGTCGCGGCGGTCAGTCGCAACGCGGTGGTCGACGGCGTCGCGAACTACCGCGATATCGCCGAACTGGTGGCGGCGGGGCATGACCTCGACGCGGTGTCGCTGTGCACCCCGCCGGTCGGCCGTGCCGAGATCGCGATGGCGGCGATCGATGCCGGGCTCGACGTCATGATGGAAAAGCCGCCTGCCGCGACGCTGTCGGAGGTCGCCCGGATCGAGGCGCATGCGGTCGCCGCGGGCCGGACGCTGTTCGCGACCTGGCATTCGCGCGAGGCGGCGGGCGTCGCGCCGGCGCGCAAATGGCTCGAGGGGCGGCGGGTCGAGCGCGTCACGATCGACTGGCGTGAGGATATTCGTCGCTGGCACCCCGGCCAGGACTGGATCCTGGAGGCCGGCGGGTTCGGCGTGTTCGATCCGGGGATCAACGCGCTGTCGATCGCGACCGAGATCCTGCCCGGCGGCTGGACGGTCGACGATGCCGAGATGCACGTGCCTGAGGGGCGGATGTCGCCGCTCGCTGCCGACCTGCGCCTGTCGTGCGACGGGGCGGCGGGTGCGCGCGTGCCGGTGACTGCTGCGTTCGATTTCCTCCACGAAGGGCCGCAGCAATGGGACATCGTCGTCGACACCGATGGCGGTCGACTGACGTTGCGGATGGGCGGATCGGTGCTGGAGGTGGACGGCGACGTCAGCAAGGCGCCCGATGCCGAATATGCGCGGTTGTACGGCAAGTTCGCCGAGCTGGTACGGACCCGGTCGAGCGCGGTCGACGTCACGCCGTTGCGGCTCGTCGCGGATGCCTTCCTGGTCGGCCGCCGCACGATCGTTCCCGCGTTCGCCTGGTAATACGCGCGGAGGATCGATTTTGCGCGCCCAAGTAACGCAGGATACAAATGCCTTGATCGACGATAAGCGGTCAGGAACGCGCCGATAGGCCTCACGTTCTGTCCTCATGCGAGCCCGGCAAGGGCCGAGGATAAGGATGCGTATCGGTGCTTCAGGTCAGTCCGCAGGTCGAGCAGGAACACGGCATCGCGATGGAGGCGATCGCGGTGGCGCCACTGGCAACCGCGATCGCCGAGCGACTGGCGGACGCTAACCTCGTCTACATCGCGTCCGACGATCGGCGCGCGACCGAGATTGCCGCGATCGTCGTTGCGCTTTCGCCTGCCGCGCTGGTGGTCCACCTGCCGTCGAGCGATGCGCTGCCTGGCGACGACGCGCCCGCATCGCCGGCCAATGTCGGTCTGCGCGTGGCGGCGTTGCGGCGGTTGCGCGCGGGCGTCGAAGCCGAGCGCGCATCGATCCTGCTGGTGACGACCGCGGAGGCCACCGCGGTACGCTATCCGGCGCCTGCGATGTTCGACGTCGTCCCGCCTAGGCTCGCGCCCGGCGATACGATCGATCTCGATGCGTTCGCCGCGACCACCGCGGAGATCGGCTATGTCAGCGACGACCGCGTCGACGAACCCGGCGAGATCGCGGTGCGCGGCGGTGTCGTCGACATCTTTCCGGTCGATCGTGATCTGCCCGTCCGCGTGGAGTTCGCCGATGGCAGGATCACGTCGCTGCGCCGCTACGATCCCGTCTCGCAGTTGAGCCAGGGCGATCTGGACGCGATCGAGATCGGTCGCGCGACCGAGCCTGCCGTCGAACAGGGCGCGACGATCCTCGCGCATCTGCCCGGCGCGGCGGTTGCGCTCGATCCCGATGCCGGACGTCGTCGCGAGCGTTTTCTCGCGGTCGCTGCCGATGGTCTGCCGCGGCGCAAGGCGGCTGCCGAACTGGTCCTCGACAAGGCTTGGGCCGCAGCAATGGCGGGGCGCGAGACGACCGCGTTCGAGATCGCCGACGATCTGCCGCCGCGCTTTATCGAACGCCGCGATCCGACCCGCGCCTTTGCCCGGTTTGCCAAGGATGTGCTGGCTGACGGACGGCTGGTGATCGCCGGGTCGTCGCGCGATCTGCGGTTCCTGCGGCCTCGGCTGGAGCGCGCTGCGAAGACCGCGTTCGATCCGGTCGACGATTGGGCCGGTGTGCTCGCCACCAAGCCGGGACAGGCGCTGCTGCTCGACGCGCCGATCGATCGTGGGTTCGTCGTCGCCGGTGTCACCATCGTCGCGGCCGCCGATCTGCTCGGCGGCCGCGCCGGCAGCCATGAGATGTCCGACGGTCGGATCGCGCAATCGATCCTGTCGAGCGAGCTGCGGTGTGGCGACGTCGTTGTCCACGAAACGTTCGGGATCGGGATCGTCCGTGGCTTGCAGGCGCTGCCCGATACGGGCGGCGACGCGATCGTCCTCGAATATGCCAAGGGCGGACGCCGGCTCGTGCCGGTCGCGGAGGCCGACCGGATCTGGCGCTATGGGGCCGACGAGGACGCGGTGACGCTGGATACGCTCGACGGCGCATCGTGGCAGAAGCGCCGCGGTGCGATCGACGCGACGATCGCCGAGAGCGCGCGCGATCTCGCCAAGCTGGCCGCCGAGCGCGATGCGCGGACGACCGATCCGATCGAACCCGACCGGGCGGCCTATGAGCGCTTTGCGGCCGGGTTCGCCTTTACCGAGACGCCCGATCAGGCGCGGGCGATCGCGACGACGCTGTCCGATCTCGCAAGCGGCAAGCCGATGGATCGGCTGGTGATCGGCGATGTCGGCTACGGCAAGACGGAGGTCGCCTTGCGTGCGGCCGCCGCCGTCGCGCTCGCCGGGCGGCAGGTCGCCATCGCCGCACCGACGACGGTGCTGGTCCGCCAGCATATCGAGACGTTCTCCAAGCGTTTCGAGGGCACCGGGATCGTCGTCGCGGGCCTGTCGCGGCTGTCGAGCAGCACCGACAAGGCGCGCGTCCGTGCAGGCCTCGCCGACGGATCGATCGGCGTCGTGATCGGGACCGGCGCGATCGCCGGCAAGGGCGTGACCTACCGCGATCTGGCGCTGGTGGCGATCGACGAGGAACAGCGGTTCGGGACCGCGGACAAGGCCAAGCTCCACGACCTGGGCGCCGGGCATGTCCTGACGCTAAGCGCGACGCCGATTCCGCGCACGCTGCAATCGGCGATGGTCGGTCTGCAGGGCCTGTCGATCATCGCGACCCCGCCTGCGCGTCGCCAGCCGATCCGCACCGCGGTCTCCAGCTTCGACGACAGCGTCGTCCGCGCGGCGTTGCGGCGCGAACGCGCGCGGGGCGGCCAGAGCTTCGTCGTGGTGCCCCGGATCGAGGACATGGCGCCGCTCGCGGCCAGGCTCGCCAAGCTCGTGCCCGAACTCGGGCTGGTGCAGGCGCATGGCAAGATGCCCGCGGCCGAGATCGACGAGGCGATGGTCGCGTTTGCCGCGGGCGACGGCGACGTGCTGCTTGCCACCAACATCATCGAGGCGGGGCTCGACGTGCCGCGGGCGAATACGATGATCGTTCATCACGCCGACCGGTTCGGCCTGTCGCAGCTTCATCAGTTGCGCGGGCGGGTCGGTCGCGGCGGGCGGCGCGGACAGGTGATGCTGCTGACCGATGGCGATGCGACGATCGCGCCGGCGACGCTGAAGCGGTTGAACACGCTTCAGGCGTTCGACCGGTTGGGGGCAGGGTTCGCGATCAGCGCACGCGATCTCGATCTGCGCGGCGCGGGCGATCTGGTCGGCGAGGCGCAGGCCGGGCACATGAAGCTGATCGGCATCGACCTGTACCAGCACCTGTTCGCGCGGGCGTTGCAGCAGGCGCGGATCGATCACGACGGCGGGGAGCCGATCGACGACTGGGTGCCCGAGCTGCATCTCGAGCTGGGCGGCAGCCTGCCCGAGGGCTGGATCCCCGAGGAGGAGGTCCGGCTGGCGCTGTACGGGCGGCTTGCGCGGATCGCCGACGTGGCGACGCTCGATCGGTTCGAGGCGGAACTCGACGACCGCTTCGGCGCGATGCCCGATCCGGCGCAGCGCCTGCTGCACGTCGCCAGGATTCGGATGCTCGCGCGGCAGGCTGGCATCCAGCGGATCGATGCAGGGCCGGCGGCAATTGCGTTCACCCCGCATGATCGACACGCGGCGAAACCGCTGGAGGAGCTGGTCGAGAAGACCGGGCGGTGGATCGCGCGCGAGACGATTCCCGATCCGGTCGAACGCGGCGCGAAGATCGCGGACCTGCTGGGCGCGATGACCGACTGACGGGTTATTCCGCGGCGAAGGCCAGCGGCGTTAAGCGGGCTTCCTCCGCCAGCGCGTCCAGCATGACGCGGACGAGGTCGACGACGCGCGCGAATCCCGCGCCCGGCGCATGGTGCTTGCGATCGAGATACAGCGTGCGGTCGAGTTCCAGCTGGATCGCGTGGATCCCGGTGCCGGGCGCGGCGTGCCGTTCGAGGATATGCCCGCCTGCATACGGCGCGTTGCGCGCGACCGAAAAGCCGTGCGCGACGCAGGCCGCTTCGACGACGTCGACGAACCGGCCATCCGCCGCATGGCCGAAGCGGTCGCCGATCACGATGCGGGGGCCGCCGGGCGCAAGTGGCGGCATCGAATGCACGTCGAGCAGCACCGCGATCCCGAACCGTGCGCGCGCCGCCTGGAGCGCTGCACCGACCGCGTCGTGATACGGGCGATGATCCTCGACGATCCGCGTGGTGATCTCCGCATCGGTGAACCGCCGCGCCCAGAGATCGCCGGCAGCCGATGTCCGGCGTGGGACGAGGCCGAGGCCGCTGCGCAACTTGGCGGATTGCTGCGCCAGCGGAGTCGTTGCCGCCCCTTCGTCGATCAGCGGATCGCGTTCGTCTTCGCTGCGGTTCAGATCGATCCAAGCGCGGGCGCGCAATTGGACGATCGTGGTCTGGTGCGTGCGTGCCGCCTTGGCGACCGCATCGACGAGCCGATCCTCCAGCGGCAGCAGCCCGGCCACCGGCACGCGCAACGCGGTCTTCAGCGCAAGTGGATAGTCGCGGCCCGCATGCGGCACGGAGATCACCACCGGGCTCGACGGGGGTGTCGTGCCGAAGCGTTCGAACGGGAGCGAGGTAAACGGGGCGGATGGCATCGATCCACGCTAGGGCGACCGTGCGATGCGGGCAATCGATCTGGAAATCTTAACCGCTTTGCGGCTAGGTCGGCTGCAACGATGCTGTGCGAAAACGGGACTTTAGATCGATGTTGCGAATCCTGCTGGCCGAAGACGATCAGGTCATGCGCGAATATCTGACGCGTGCGCTCGAACGGTCGGGCTATGCGGTGACCGCGGTCGACCGTGGCACCGCGGCGATCCCATTGCTTGAAACCGAGACGTTCGACCTGTTGCTGACCGATATCGTCATGCCCGAAATGGACGGGATCGAGCTCGCGCAGAAGGCAGGGGAGATGTGCGCAGACCTGCGCGTGATGTTCATCACCGGCTTTGCGGCGGTCACGCTGAAGGCCGGGCGGGCAATGCCGAACGCCCGCGTGCTGTCGAAGCCGTTCCATCTGCGCGACCTCGTCGCCGAGGTCGATCGGCTGTTCGAGATGGATAATGTGACGGGGATGCATTGAACGCTTGCACGCCGCGATAACCGCGGCTAGTGGAGCCGTCCGGCGGGCGTGTAGCTCAGTGGTAGAGCACTGTGTTGACATCGCAGGGGTCGCAAGTTCAATCCTTGCCACGCCCACCATTAAAACCCCGCCATTCCAGTTGGGATGGCGGGGTTTTTGTTTTTTAGAGCCGCCACTTGTGTTGACGACTTGCGTGCGTTTTGCGTGAAGCGGAACCGTCGCTTTCTGCAGCAAGTCGGCAATCAACTCCTCCAGCATTGCGCGGACGCTCTCTAGGTAGCGGGGGTCTTCAGGGTCGAGCGTCGCATAGCGCTCGGTTGTCGTATTGAGCGCCTGATGGTCCAGGGCGACTGCGAGTTGATCCTTGTCGACGCCTCGACGCCTGAGGATGGACGCCATGGAATAGCGGATCCGGTCATGCTGTCCCGCAACGGGCTCCGCGATCTCGAAGTCCCATCGGTCCCCAATCGTCTTGGCCGGTCGGTCATGACAAGCGATGTGCAGATGACCATTGCGGCGATCATTATGGTGATCAGGCGCATGGATCGCTGCTACGTACATCATGCCGATGGTTTTTAGTTCCGAGCACATCGCTTCGGTGACCGCCCGCCGACCGGCGGCATCAAGGCCATCTGGAAACTCCGCCGTCAGCCGATATTGAGACTGTCCACCATACGCTCCGAAGCCCGTCCGCGCCTTGCGGAAATCCACGGGTTAATGGTTTAGTATGGCACAATTGTCCCAGAAATACCCCAGTCGGGCCAATAAGCTCGACAAGGCGTGTGATCCTGCCCTCCCTAGCCCGGAAGTACCGTCTTCCGACGGTCGAACGACGGAGGTTGTAGACATGAGGCTGATATTACAAGCATTAACGGTTGCAGGATTGCTTTCTGCACCGCAAATCCTCCTTGCGCAAACATCCGGAAATACCGGACTGTGCAACCGCATTAACCGCAACTGTTCAGGGCCGGAATAAGGCGGGTACGAGTCCTTCAACGAATGTTGGGCGGATCAAGGCGCGCCGTATTGCCGTGAATACCAGCCTGATGCTTTTGATCCCCATGACTACAGCGGAAATCCATACGGAGATATCACGAATCCGCAGCCTCCGAGGGGCATAGTTGTAGTGGGGTGATGTCCGCTGCGGCGGAGGGTCTCTCCGCCGCACGAGAACCTATTCGGCAAGAACCAAGAGCGCACGTTCGTCGCGGTACTTCTCGCCGAGCGTCGCATAGACTGCCGCTTGATCTAGATGGCGTCGCCGCTCGCCAGCGGTTTTTGCACGCGATGCGACAGCTAGCTCAATCTCTGTCAGCAGTTCGTAATTGATATTGTGGGGCACAGCAGGTTCCATCGTTCGCGGCGGATTTGTAATGCCGTAGCCACGAGCAAATTGCTGAAAAGACGCGGGTCCGAGATCGTTTTTTACATCCAATATGAACGTATTGCATTAGCGCCGCCTACAGGGGTATCGCCGGGGTCCATCCCCTGTAGCACTTCGAGAACGACGCATTTTCCACGGTTTAGTAAGCCTGCGGCGGATAGGACATCCGCCGCGTAAGGGAAGCAGACCGTGCACGAGTTCGGTGTCCGGGGCGGTGAGGGCAGTGCTGCTCCGCCCCACCTTCAGGTCGGATGAAAAGTTATTTTGTTGTGTGGCTGACACCGAGCTGCTCGGCCAAACTGCTGACGTCGGTAAGCGTTCCAAGAGATTCCTCCGACAGCGTTAGTTGATCAGTGTCAGCAGGGTCGCATATTATGTAGAGTGGGTAAGGGGCCTTAGCAGCATGGTACAGGCGGTAATCTGTATCTTTTGACGACCGAACCGTTATCACGGCAGCGTTGAAGTTATCGTGCGATAGCGTAGTATCATATCCTACCATAGTCATCGGCTTGAGATCGGTGCGGTATCTACGGCTGAGCCTTGAGTCTATTCCGATGACATAGTCGTTATCACGAACGATTACGTCCCATAAGGTGTTTTCGTTTAAGTCATCGTTATTTTCATCAAACTGGACATCTGCGTTATATCCATATGCAACTAAAGACTCAGCAATTCCCCTTTCATATTCATACCAATCTACGTTTGTACTCTCTCTAGTGTAGGCTAGGCAGATAGCGGCAACCTTTTCCGCATTAGATAAAGTGCTAGTATTATTATTAACTAAAGTATTGACAGCAACTCTAGCCTGAGCTGCTGTGGATTCAATCTTTGATCTTATTTGGTTCAAAAGCAATATTGCAAATCCGCAGACGGAAACTATTGCTAGTAGGGCTTCGTCATTATCGAAGTCAAGTTTGTAGTCATGCGCGGAAGGGTTGCGATAATCTTTCCTGTATCTAGTTAACTGCGTTAACACGCGTGGACGCACGGTATTGTTAGATTCAAGATACCCTTCTATCTGAAAGGGGCTAAGTCCGGATGGATCCTTTCCTGCCAGAACGCGATATGCCTCTTTCAGCGATCCCTCGTAAGCTTGATTTGTACGGTAAATAGCATCGGTGCATGAGTCCGGATCGAGATTTTGATCTCTTTCTATATGGCGTATGGCGTTGTTTACGTGGCGGACAATGGCATTTAGACCTTGAGAATGATCTCCACTAGGAATTTTGGCGACCGCGTCGTTTAATAATGCAATAAGATCCAAGTGTTTGCCTTTCGAAAATCCTGAGCGATATGCCGATGCCGCGGGGGATTAGTGATATACAAACCTCTTCTGCGTTGAAGGTGATCTTCGCAAGAGGGGGGCAGCGATCTAAGATGCGATGAATGATCCATTTCTGATCAAGATAATTGGCTAGTGCCAAACATCGTTTCTTTTTATGATCAGATAGGCGGGCCTGAGGGAATAATGGGCGTTTATTGAGAGGTGCTGTCGGCGGGAGCGAGCCTAAAGCAGCAGGCGCTTGATTTCATATCCCACTACATCCTCGAGCACGGCCGCAGTCCTGCAATGCGCCAGATCGCGCTGGTGCTGGCCTTCAGTGACAAGCGCGCCAAGGCGTTGGTCAAGAAGCTGGCGTTCGAGAAGATGATCGAGCGCGGCCGGCGCGCAGCGCGCGGAACGAGCCCGGCATGACGAAGAAAAGTGCTCTTATACGTAAAGCCGATCCGAGCTTGGCAGCGGCATGCGGCAACCGTCGCGGCGTGGCGGCGGCAGTGGGCAGGGACGTTTGGGCATCCAGCACTCTGCGTCACATCGCGCCTGCGATCGAGTTGCGGGTGCTACATATCGTCGCACGACTCTCTTCGCGATCGATCTGGGTGATACCCAGGATCAGGTATCGCTAATCCCCGTGCCGGTTAACTGCCTCGGAGCCGGGTGTCCGACCTGAGCGTCGGGTCCGATAATTCGGCTGTGCGGGCCCGACTATACGCCGGCTATACGCGAAACGCTGGAATCGGTCTCGAATTGCTATGGGCCTTACGCCAGATGCGCTGCCCTCAACACCGTCGCCACGTCGTTCAACGGAGGCCGTTCAACGGTGGTCGATCAAGGGGGAAGTAATGAAGAAAGCTTTTGCTGCGTTCCTGTGCACCTTCGGGCTGCCGGCCGTAGCAGCGCATGCGCAGACGGTCGGCGATGCCGCGGTCGCCGCGCCTGCGGACTCGCCCGCCGGCGTGCCCGCCAACGTATCGAGCACCAACCCGTCGAGCGCCGACCTATCGAGCACCAATCCGTCGAACGCCAACCCCTCGAGCGCGGGCGCGTCGAACGCCAGCGGGGTCTATACGACGGACAATCTCGGCGACGGTGTCCTTACCCGGTTCACGCGCTATTATGCGCTGGAGATGGGGCATGCCAGTGCGCCGTCGGATCCCAATGCGCCGGCGTCGCGCCGCGAAGGATGGCCCGCCCAGCCTGCGACGACGCCGCCCTTGCCGTTTACCGAATGGCCCTATGGCGGTGCGACGAGCATCGGTGCGAACCGGCCAGCATCCGTCGACAGCCCGTTGATGACCGCGATCGCCCCCACCGGCATCGGCCGGGCGCTCGCGAGCGCGCATGTCCAGGTCTATGGTTGGCTCGATGTCGGCGGCAATTACAGCTCGTCGTCCGTGCCGGGGGGCAATGCGCCCGCGGCATACGACTATCAGCCTCGCCGGATCCAGCTCGACCAGGCCGTCGTCTATGTCGAGCGCACGCCCGATACGGTGCAGCAGGACCATGTCGACTGGGGGTTCCGCGTCGCCGGGATCTACGGCGTCGATTACCGCTATACCACCTCGCTGGGTCTGTTCAGCAACCAGCTGCTGAAGCACAACAACGACTATGGCTACGATCTGCCGATGGTCTACGGCGAGGTCTATATTCCGAAGATCGCGCAGGGTCTGGTGATCAGGGTCGGCCGGTTCATCGCGGCGCCGGATATCGAGGCGCAGCTCGCGCCGAACAACTACATGTATTCGCATTCGATGACGTACACGTTCGATAACTATACGAACACCGGCGTCATGGCGACGCTGGCGGTGACGAAGAACTGGTTCGTCCAGGGCGCCGTCACCGATGGCAGCGAGACCGCGTTGTGGAATGTCGGCAAGCGGGTGACGAACCCCTTTCCCAATCCGCTCTACCCCGGCACGACCTATCGCAAGGATCCCGGCGCGCAGGCCTCGTTCACGGGCTGCGTCCGCTACCAGTCGAATAGCGGACGGGACTCGTTTTACGTCTGCACCAACGCGATCAACAACGGCGAGTGGGGCTACAACAATCTGCAGTGGAGCGGTCTGACCTATTATCACCGTTTCACCGACAAGTGGCATGTCGCGTTCGAAAGCTATAATCTCTACCAGAAGAACGTGCCGAACGGGCTGAACCCCGTCGTCCAGAACGCGTATGCGATGGGCGGCACGCCGTTCAGCCCGCAGCGTCTGCCGTTCAACGCCCCCAGCCTGGCGCAGTGCAACAGCGTCGACGTGTTGCGGTGCTCGGCGCATGCGCAATCGGCGCTCGCCTATCTGAACTTCACGCCGACGCCGCTCAACAACATCACCTTGCGCGGCGAGTATCTCGACGACGAGAAGGGTCAGCGTACCGGCGCGAAGACTCGCTACGTCGCGGGTGCGATCGGCTATCAACACTGGTTCTCGCCCCAGATCGAGATACGACCCGAAGTCGCGTATTACCGCGCGCTCGACGCTAACGCCTTCAACGGCAATTCTAATTTAAGCATAGTCGCGAATAAGCGGTATCTCGTTGCCCTGTCGGGCGATGCGATCCTTCATTTCTAGTCGACGCGAGCAGGAGGGCCTAAAAATGGAAGACCTTATTTGGATCCTCGTCATGGTCGGGCTGGTGGCGGCGACGCTTGCTTATGCCCGCCTGTGCGACAACGCATGAGGGGGATGCGATGACTCTCGATCTCTGGCTCGCGGCACTGACTGCGCTTGGCCTGCTCATCTACCTGGTGGCGGTTCTGATCCGCCCCGAACGCTTCTGAAGGAGGCGGCATCATGACATTCCAGGGCTGGTTCCTGATCCTCGGCTTCGTCGCCATCCTGCTCGCGCTGACCAAACCGGTCGGCCTGTGGCTGTTCGCGCTCTACGAAGGCCGCCGCACCCCGCTCCACGTCGTCCTCGGACCCGTCGAGCGCGGTTTCTACAAACTCGCCGGGGTCGATCCGCAGGCCGAGCAGGGCTGGCGGCGGTATGCGCTGCACATGCTCGTGTTCAACGTCGCGTTGATGGCGTTCACCTATGCGGTGCTGCGCCTGCAAGGCGTGCTGCCGGGTAACCCGCAGGGGCTCGCCGGGCTCTCGCCGAACCTCGCATTCAACACCGCGGTCAGCTTCACCACCAACACCAACTGGCAGAGCTATTCGGGTGAGTCGACGATGTCGAACCTCAGCCAGATGCTCGGCCTGACGATCCACAATTTCCTGAGCGCCGCCACCGGCATCGCGCTGGCGTTCGCGCTGTTCCGCGGGTTCGCGCGGCGTGAATCGAAGGCGATCGGCAATTTCTGGGCCGATATGACGCGCATCACGCTGTACCTGCTGCTGCCGTTGTGCATCGTCTATACGGTGTTCCTGATCGCCAGCGGCGTGCCGCAGACGCTGGCCGCCACGGTCAACGTGACCACGATCGAGGGCGTCAAGCAGGTCCTCGCGATCGGGCCCGTCGCCAGCCAGGAAGCGATCAAGATGCTCGGCACCAATGGTGGCGGCTTCTTCAACGCGAACTCGGCGCATCCGTTCGAGAACCCGACCGCGCTGGTCAACCTGGTCCAGATGCTGTCGATCTTTCTGATCGGGTTCGGCCTGACCTGGACGTTCGGCAAGGCGGTCGGCAACACCAAGCAGGGCTGGGCGATCCTGTCGGCGATGGTGATCCTGTTCCTCGCCGGCGTCACCGTGACCTATTGGCAGGAAGCCGCCGGCAACCCCGTGCTGCACCATCTCGGCGTCGCGGGCGGCAACATGGAGGGCAAGGAGGTCCGCTTCGGGATCGCCGCGTCCGCGCTGTTCTCGGTCGTCACCACCGCGGCCTCGTGCGGCGCAGTGAATTCGATGCACGACAGCTTCACCGCGCTGGGCGGGATGATCCCGCTGTTCAACATCCAGCTGGGCGAGGTCGTGATCGGCGGCGTCGGCGCCGGCATCTACGGCTTCCTGCTGTTCGCGATCCTGGCGGTGTTCGTCGCCGGGCTGATGGTCGGTCGCACGCCCGAATATGTCGGCAAGAAGATCGAGAGCCGTGAAGTGAAGCTTGCGGTGCTGGCGATCGCGGTGCTGCCGTTGATGATCCTCGGTCTCACCGCGCTGTCGTCGGTGCTGGCGCAGGGGCTGGCGGGGCCGCTCAACAAGGGGCCGCATGGCTTCTCGGAGATCCTCTATGCCTTCACCAGCGCGGTCGGCAACAACGGGTCGGCGTTCGCCGGGCTGAGCGCCAACACGCCCTATTACAACGGCCTGCTGGGCGTTGCGATGTGGGTCGGGCGGTTCTTCATCATCGTGCCCATGCTGGCGATCGCCGGCAGCCTGGCCGCGAAGAAATACACCCCGGAAAGCGCGGGTTCGTTCCCGACGACCGGTGGCCTGTGGGTCGGTCTGCTCGTCGGCATCGTGCTGATCCTGGGCGGCCTGACCTTCCTGCCGAGCCTCGCGCTCGGTCCCATCGCCGATCATCTCACGATGATCCGCGGCACTTTGTCCTGACGGGGGCGCCATCATGGCCCAGAATTCGCAAAGCCGTTCGCAGAGCAAGAGCCTGTTCACCGCCGACCTGGTGGTGCCGGCGATCACGGCTTCGTTCGTCAAACTCAACCCGAAGGAGCTGATCCGCAACCCGGTGATGTTCGTCACCGCGGTCGTCGCCGCGCTGATGACCGTGCTGCTGGTCGTCGGCCACGACAGCCTGAGCATCGGCTTCAAGCTGCAGCTCGTCATATGGCTGTGGCTGACGGTGCTGTTCGGTACCTTCGCCGAAGCGCTCGCCGAGGGGCGCGGCAAGGCGCAGGCGGCCTCGCTGCGTGCCACCAAGGCGGACCTCGTCGCCAAACGCCTGAAAGGCGATGGTCGCGAGCATGAGAGCGTTCCGGCCAGTGCGCTGAAGGTCGGCGACGTGGTGCTGGTCGAAACCAACGACCTGATCCCGTCCGACGGCGAGGTCGTGTCGGGGGTCGCCTCGGTCAACGAGGCGGCGATCACCGGCGAGAGCGCGCCGGTGATCCGCGAGGCGGGTGGCGATCGCTCGGCGGTGACCGCGGGGACGCGCGTCATCTCCGACGAGATCCGCGTCAAGGTGACGGTCGAACCGGGCAAGGGCTTTCTCGACCGCATGATCGCGCTGGTCGAAGGCGCCGAGCGGCAGAAGACGCCCAACGAGATCGCGCTGACGCTGCTGCTGGTCGGCCTGACGATCATCTTCCTGATCGCGGTCGGCACGATCCCCGGCTTCACCAGCTATGCGGGCGGCTCGATCCCGGTCGCGATGCTCGCGGCGTTGCTGATCACGCTGATCCCGACGACGATCGCCGCATTGCTGTCGGCGATCGGCATCGCGGGCATGGACCGTCTGGTGCGGTTCAACGTGCTGGCCAAGTCCGGGCGTGCGGTCGAGGCGGCGGGCGACATCGACGTCCTGCTGCTCGACAAGACCGGCACGATCACGATCGGCGATCGCCAGGCGAGCGAGTTCCGCGCGGTCGGCGGTGCGAGCGATGCCGAGATGGCGGAAGCCGCGCTGATCGCCAGCCTGGCGGATGAGACGCCCGAGGGCCGCTCGATCGTCGTGCTGGCGCGCGAGCGGTTCGGCGTCACGACGAGCGTGTTGCCCGATGGCGCGGAAGTGATCCCGTTCACCGCGCAGACGCGGATCTCGGGCGTGCGGACCGCGGACATGCTGGTCCAGAAGGGTGCGGTCGACTCGATCCTGAAGGCCAATCCGGGCGTCGGCCAGACCGCGGCCGCGACCGAACTCCGCCGGATCACCGACGAGATCGCGCGCGCCGGCGGCACGCCGCTGGCGGTCGCGAAGAACGGCCGGCTGCTCGGCGCGATCTTCCTGAAGGACGTCGTCAAGGCAGGCATCCGCGAACGCTTCGGCGAGCTGCGGACGATGGGCATCCGCACGGTGATGATCACCGGCGACAACCCGCTGACCGCCGCCGCGATCGCCGCCGAGGCGGGGGTCGACGACTTCCTCGCGCAGGCTTCGCCCGAGGACAAGCTGGCGCTGATCCGCCAGGAACAGCAGGGCGGCAAGCTCGTCGCGATGTGCGGCGACGGCACCAACGACGCGCCCGCACTGGCGCAGGCCGATGTCGGCGTGGCGATGAACACCGGCACGCAGGCGGCACGCGAGGCGGGCAACATGGTCGATCTCGACAGCGATCCGACCAAGCTGATCGAGGTCGTCGGCCTCGGCAAGCAGTTGCTGATGACGCGTGGTGCGCTGACGACCTTCTCGGTCGCCAACGACGTGGCGAAATACTTCGCGATCATCCCGGCGATGTTCGTCGTGCTGTATCCGGGGCTCGGCGTGCTCAACGTGATGCGGCTGGGATCGCCCGAAAGCGCGATCCTGTCGGCGATCATCTTCAACGCGGTCATCATCCCCTGCCTCGTGCCGCTCGCGCTGCGCGGCGTGAAGTACACGCCGATGGGGGCGGGCCCGCTGCTCGCGCGCAACCTCGCAATCTACGGACTGGGCGGGCTGATCGCGCCGTTCGTCGGCATCAAGATCATCGACCTTGTGGTCGGTGGCCTCGGCCTCGCATAAGGACAATACCATGGGCAAGGATCTCACCTCCGCACTGCGACCCGCGATCGTCATGACGATCCTGTTCGCGGCACTTCTCGGGCTGGCGTACCCGCTGGCGATGACGGGGGTCGGCCAGGCCGTGTTTCCGTCGCAGGCGAACGGCAGTCTGGTGACTCAGAACGGCCAGGTGGTCGGCTCGACGGTGGTCGGTCAGGCGTTCGTCGGGGACCGGTATTTCCAGACGCGCCCGTCCGCCGCGGGCAAGGGCTATGACGGGCTGGCGTCGTCGGGGTCCAATTTCGGCCCGGCCTCGCACGCGCTGGTCGACCGGGTGACGCCCGACGTCGCCAAACGCCGCGCCGAAGGGGTGACGGGGCCGCTGCCCGCCGACCTCGTCACCGCGAGCGGATCGGGGCTCGATCCCGATCTGTCGCCGGCCGCCGCCGCCGTCCAGGCACCGCGCATCGCGCGGGTCCGCGGCATCCCGGTCGACCGGGTGAGGACGATCGTCGCCACCGCGACCGAGACGTCGATCCTGGGCGAACCGCACGTCAACGTGCTGGCGATGAACCGCGCGCTGGACGCCCTGCCGCGCTGATGCCGGTCAGCGATCCGGGCAACAGCGACAATCGTCCGGATCCGGATGCCCTCCTGCGTCAGGCCGAGCAGGAGGGGAGGGGGAAGCTCAAGATCTTCCTCGGTGCGGCACCGGGGGTCGGCAAGACCTTCGAGATGCTGTCCGAAGGCGCGGCGCGGCGGCGCGACGGTGTCGACGTCGTTATCGGTATCGTCGAGACGCACGGTCGGGTAGAAACCGGACGGCTGACCCGCGGGCAGGAAATCGTCCCGCGTCGCGACGTCGCCTATGAAGGGCGCGTCCTGGCGGAGATGGACATCGACGCGATCCTCGCCCGCGCGCCCCGGCTCGCGCTCGTCGACGAACTCGCGCATACCAACGCCCCCGGCAGCCGCCATCCCAAACGCTATCAGGATGTCGAGGAACTGCTGGCGGCGGGGATCGACGTCTATTCGACGATCAACATCCAGCACGTCGAGAGCCTCAACGACATCGTCGCCAGTTTCACGCGGGTCCGGGTGCGCGAGACCGTGCCCGACCGGATCCTGGAACTCGCGGAGATCGAGGTCGTCGATATCCCGCCCGACGAGCTGATCGAGCGGCTCAAGGCGGGCAAGGTCTATCTGCCGCACGAGGCGACCCGCGCGCTCAGCCATTTCTTCTCCAAATCCAACCTGTCGGCGTTGCGCGAACTCGCGTTGCGGCGTGCCGCGCAGGCGGTCGACGCGCAGATGCTCGATCATGTCCGCGCGATCGGCATCGGCGGGACATGGGCGGGCACCGACCGGATCGTCGTCGCGATCAACGAACTGCCCGGCGTCGATGGCCTGGTGCGTGCGGCCAAGCGAGTCGCGGACGGATTGCATGGCCCGTGGACGGCGTTGTTCATCGAAACGCCCCGCACCGCGCACTTCACCGATGCCCAGCATCAGCGCGTCGCCGCGGCGATGACGCTGGCGACTCAGCTCGGGGCGGCGGTCGCGACGGTGCCGGCCGCGTCGGTGGTGGAGGGTATCCAAGGCTTCCTGATCCACGCGCGTGCAACCCAGCTCGTCGTCGGCAAGTCGCGCCGCTCGCGTGCGTTCGAATTCATCCACGGATCGATCGTCGATCGGCTGATCCGCGGGACGAGCGGAGTCACCGTCCACGTCCTGCCGATGGAAACCGAAACCAGGACGTCCGCGCTGGCATGGCGGCGGTCGAAGGCGGGCTGGGGCTCGCCGACCGGCTATGCGATCACGCTCGCGCTGGTCGCGGCGATCACGACGGTTGCCAGCGCGTTGTTCCATATCCTCGATCTCGGCAACGTCGCGCTGCTGTACCTGCTGCCGGTGATGGTGGCGGCTAGCCTGTTCGGGTTGCGCACCGGCCTGTTCGCCGGGATCGCGTCCAGTCTCGCGTACAACTTCTTCTTCCTGCCGCCGGTCGGGACGCTGAGCATCAGCAATCCCGAGAACCTGATCTCGATCTTCGTCCTGCTCGGCGTGGCGATCGCGACCAGCCAGCTCACCTCGCGGGTGCGGGCGCAGGCCGACCTCGCGGCGGCGAGCGCGCAGACCAACGCGACGCTGGCGGGGTTCCTGCGACAACTGAGTGCGATCAACGATCCGGCGGTGGCGGCGCGGATGATCTGCGACGACGTCGCGCAGGTCTTCGCGGTGCAGTCGGTCCTGCTCGCCCCGACGACCGGCGCCGGGCTGACCGTGCAGGCCGCGAGCACCGCGGACTACCGGCTCGACACGATGGATCTCGCCGCCGCGAACTGGGCGTTCGATGCCGGCGCGGCGGCGGGCAAGGGATCGGCGACGCTGGCCGCGTCCGAATGGCTGTTCCAGCCGGTCAAGGCGGGCGGGCGGACGCTGGCGGTGCTCGGGATCGCGCGGGAGAACAGCGGCGATCCGGTTCGCGCCGATCAGCTGCCGCTGCTCACCAGTCTGGTCGATCAGTCCGCGCTGGTGCTCGAACGGCTGCGGCTCGAGACCGAGATGCGCGATGTCGACGCGGTGCGGACGCGCGATCGGCTGCGCGCGGCGCTGCTGTCGTCGGTCAGCCACGATCTGCGCACGCCGCTGACTGCGGTGATCGCGGCGGCGAACGAACTCGATCACGGTGCCACTCCCGACCTGATCGCGACGATCAAGACCGAGGCGGCGCGGCTCAACCGGTTCGTCGCCAATCTGCTCGACATGGCACGGGTCGAGGCCGGCGCGCTCAAGCTCAACATCGAGGCGACCGATCTCAGCGATGCGGTCGCCGGTGCCGCGCATGATGCGCGCCGCGCGCTGGAGGGGCATGCCGTCCGGCTCGACGTGCCGCCCGACCTGCCGCTGGTCCGGGTCGATCCGCAGCTGCTGCATCACTGCCTGCTCAACCTGCTCGACAATGCCGGGCGCTACGGCGACCCCGGTACCGAGATCGTCGTCGAGGGGCGGCATCGCTACGGCGAGCTCAGGCTGGCGGTGCTCGACCACGGTGCGGGCCTGCCGCCGGGTCGCGAGGCCGAGGTGTTCGAGACGTTCCGCCGGCTCGAAGGATCGGACCGCGAGATCGTCGGGACCGGGTTGGGGCTTGCCATCGTCAAGGCCTTCGCCGAGGCGATGGGGATGATGGTCGAAGCCGGCAATCGCATCGACGAGCCCGGCGCCGCGTTCACGCTGGTGTTCCCGTCCCCTCTCATCGTGCGCAACGTCGCACCCGAAAGCGCGATCTGATGCCCGCGAAGATCCTCGTCGTCGACGATGAAATCTCGATCCGCCGCCTGCTCCGCAATACGCTGGAGCGCGCCGGCTATGCAGTGGTCGAAGCGGTCGACGCGCGCAGTGCGATCGCCTGCGCGGCGGCCGAGCACCCGAGCGCGATCCTGCTCGACCTGGGGTTGCCCGACCGGGATGGCCTGAGCCTGATCCCGGTGTTGCGGCGCGACGGCGATGCGGTGATCCTGGTGGTGTCCGCGCGCGACGCGACCGACGAGAAGGTCGCCGCGCTCGATCTCGGTGCGGACGATTTCGTCACCAAGCCGTTCGACAGCGACGAACTGCTCGCGCGGTTGCGCGTCGCGCTGCGGCATCGGGCCACTGCCGACACCGCACCGAAGCTCGTGCGGAAGGGTGGCCTGACGATCGATCTCGATCGCCGCGTCGTCACGCGCGACGGCGAGGAACTGCATCTGACGCGCAAGGAGCACGAGGTGCTTGCGGTGCTGGCCCGGCACAGCGGGCGAGTCGTCACGCACGACAAGATCATCGCCGCAGCATGGGGTGGCGACGAGGATCCGCGGATCGAATATCTCCGCATCGTGATCCGCAACCTGCGCCAGAAACTCGAGGCGCCGGATCCGGTCGGCAGCGTGATCGCCAATGAATTGGGGGTCGGCTACCGCCTGCGTACCGATAGCTGAGCGGCGATCGGCCGGTCTGCCCGCTTTCCAGAGACGGGGTAAAGCTGCCATGCGCCGGCGATGATTCGCCTCCCGATCTCTGCACTCGTTTGCGTCCTCCTGTCGTCCGGCGCTGCCATCGCGCAATCGACCCCCGAACCTGCACCCGATATCGTCGTGACCGGGCGCGGGCTGGCGCCGGCGCCGGGCGATCGCGCCTATGACATCGTCACGATCGAGCGCGACCGGATCGACGCCAATGCCAGCAACCGGCTGGAGAGCGTGCTCGCCGATGTCGCCGGCTTGCAGCAGTTCCGCCGCTCGGATTCGCGCAGCGCCAACCCGACCAGCCAGGGCATTTCGTTGCGCGGAATCGGCGGTAACGCGTCGAGCCGCGCGCTGCTGATCCTCGACGGCGTGCCACAGGCGGATCCGTTCGGCGGGTGGGTCGCGTTTCCCGCCTATGCGACCGGACGGCTGGGTCGCATCCGCGTGACGCGCGGCGGCGGCAGTGGGTATCAGGGGCCGGGGGCGCTGGCCGGTACGGTCGAACTCGAAAGCGCAACGCCTGGCGACCTGACGCCGTTTCAGGGCAGTGTCGCCTATGGCAGCCGGGACTCGGTCGATGCGCAGGGTTCGGCTGCGCTGGTCCGCGAGGGCGGGTTCGCGACGCTGTCCGGCGCCTATGCGCGCGGCGACGGTTTCACGCCGACCGTGCCCGACAGTCGCGGGATCGTCGATCGGCCCGCGCCGTACGAGCAGGCATCGGGTGCGATCAGGACCGTCGTCGGGATCGGCGCGAAGACCGAGTTGCAGGTGAACGCCAGCGCCTTCACCGACCGGCGCGATCGTGGGTCCGATTTCACCGATAATAGAAGCGAGGGCGCCGATGCGAGCATCCGGCTGATCGGGCGCGGCGACTGGGGCTATTCAGCGCTCGCCTATATGCAGACGCGCGCGTTCGCGAGCAGCTTCAACAGCGTCAATGCCGCGCGTACGACCGCGATCCAGTCGCTCGACCAGTATAATACGCCCGCCACCGGGCTTGGCGGGCGGATCGAGATCCTGCCGCCGCTGGGCGAGAGCATCACGCTGCGGCTGGGCGCAGATGTTCGCGATGTCAGCGGCAAGACGCAGGAACTCTACACCTTCGTCGCGGCGGTCCCGACGCGGCGGCGCGAGGCAGGCGGGAGCACGACGACGACGGGCTTGTTCGCGGACGGCAGTCTGGTCGCCGGCGACTTCACCTTCAGCCTGGGCGGGCGCGTCGATTGGTGGTCGATCGACGGCGGCTATCTGTCCGAACGGCCGCTCGCCGTCGGACCTGCGCTGACCAACCAGCGCTACGCCGACCGCGACGGCACCGAGACGACCGGGCGCGCCGGTATCGCCTACCAGCCCGCCGAGGCGATCACGCTGCGCGCCGCGGGGTATCGCGGCTGGCGGCTGCCGACGCTCAACGAACTGTATCGCCCGTTCCGCGTCGGCAACGACGCCACCGCCGCGAACGCACTGCTTTCGCCCGAGCGGCTGACCGGGGTCGAGGGCGGCGTCACGCTGACGCCCGCGCGAAGTGTCAACATTGCTGCGACCTATTTCTACAACCGGCTCAAGGATGCGATCGCCAACGTTACGACCACCAGCCCGGCGCAGGTGTTGCCGGGCGTCACGACCTACCGCGTCCGCCAGAATCTCGACTCGATCCGCGCGCACGGGTTCGAACTCGATGCGTCGTATCGTCCCGGCGCGTTCGGCGTGCAGGCGTCGTGGTCGCATACGAATTCGACCGTCGAGGGATCGGGGATCACCGCGGCGCTCGACGGATTGCGGCCGGCGCAGACGCCGCGCGACGCGGTGTCGGGAACGGTCGACTGGCGCCGCGATGCCGCCGCGCTTTCGTTGACGGTGCGCCA
Organism: Sphingomonas sp. PP-F2F-G114-C0414; assembly: GCF_003688595.1. Classification (GTDB taxonomy): domain Bacteria; phylum Pseudomonadota; class Alphaproteobacteria; order Sphingomonadales; family Sphingomonadaceae; genus Sphingomonas. The sequence goes on along the minus strand of NZ_RCWT01000011.1, from coordinate 134,422 downwards.
CATCGGTCGGCAGTTCGACGACGACCAGAATACGCGGGTGCTTGCGCCCGCGACCACGCTCGACGGCTATGCGGCACTGCCGATTATGCGAAGGCTGGTCGCCGAGTTGCGCGCCGAAAACATGTTGAACGAGCGCGTCCAGGCGGGGATCAGCGGGGGGAACATCATCGAGCGCGCGACGCCGCGAACGATCTGGGTTGGGCTCCGCTATGGCCTGCGTTGACCCGTGTCTGGGCTGCGACTAATGGCGGTGACGTGAAGGGTTCCCGGCGACGGGATCAAAAGGGAAGTCGGTGCGCGGGAGGGTCGTCATGACCAGAGCCGCAAGACCGGCGCTGTACCCGCAACTGTGACCGGATAGCGGCCACCCCGAATAGGCCACTGGGTGACAGCCTGGGAAGGCGGGGTGGGCGCGAAGACCCGGAAGCCAGGAGACCTCCCTCTCACGGTCGATCCACTGCGCGGGCGGGTGTCCGGCGCGGACGAGAGGCTCCCATGGGGCATCCTCGAGCGAGAGACGTCTGGCCGCACTGCGAATGGTCGCAGGCGGTTCTGTTCAGGACGTGCCCGATGACGAAAACATTCCTACTTCTGAGCGCAGCGGCAGCGATCGCGTCGCCCGCCTACGCACAATCCATTCCCGACGGCGATACGCCCGAACTGGTCGTCACCGCCGCTCGCGTCGCGCAACCCGCGAGCGAAGTCGGTCAGGCGGTGACGGTGATCGACCGCGCCGAGATCGAGCGCCGCCAGACCACGGTGGTGTCCGACCTGCTCGCGACCACGCCGGGCGTCACCGTCACGCGCAACGGCTCGGTCGGCGCGCTGACCGGCGTGCGGATCCGCGGCGCCGAATCCGACCAGACCTTGGTCGTGATCGACGGCGTCCGCGTCAACGATCCGTCGTCGACCGGTGGCGGCTTCAACTTCGCCAACCTGCTGTCGAGCTCGGTCGAGCGGATCGAAGTGTTGCGTGGGCCGAACTCGGTGCCGTGGGGCAGCCAGGCGATCGGCGGTGTCGTCAACATCATCACGGCGACGCCGACCGAAGGCGTGCAGGCCCGCGCCAACGCCGAATATGGCTATGCCGACAGCGTGTTCGCGAGTGCGGGCGTGTCGGGCGCCAAGGGACCGGTCTCGGGCTCGCTGACCGGCGGCTATCTGCGGACCGACGGCATCTCGTCGGCGGCGAGCGGCACCGAGCGCGACGGCTATCGCCAATATGGCGCGGCCGGGCGGCTGGGCGTCGAGTTCGCGCCGGGCATCGGCCTCGACCTGCGCGGCTATTATGCGGACAGCAAGGTCGACATCGACGGCTTTCCGGCGCCCGATTTCGTCCTGGCGGACGACCCAGAATATTCGAAGACGCAGGAGATCTATGGCTATGCCGGGCTTCATGCGAACTTCGCCGATGGGAGGTTCAACAACCGCGTGGCGTTCACGATCGCCGACATCAACCGCGACAATTACGATCCGACCTTCGGCACGGACCCGAGCTTCATCGGGCGCGGTCGCAGCGAGCGCTACGAATATCAGGGCGACTTTCGCCCGCTCGATCAGGTGCGCGTCGTCGCGGGCGTCGAGCGGGAGAACAGTCGCTATAACGACGGCTTCAGCTCTGCCGACACGGGCATCACCAGCGTCTATGGCCAGCTGATCGTCAAGCCGATCGATATCCTCACGGTCACCGGCGGCGTCCGCAACGACGATCACGACGATTTCGGCAACCACACGACGTTCGGCGCCAATGCGGCGCTCGCGTTGCGGACCGGCACCACCGTCCGCGCGAGCTACGGCGAAGGCTTCAAGGCGCCGACCTTGTACCAGCTGTTCTCCGACTACGGGAACCGCAACCTCGATCCCGAGACCGCGCGTAACTTCGATGTCGGCGTCGAACAGGCGTTTCTCGGCAACCGGGCGCGCGTCGGCGTCACCTATTTCAACCGACGCTCGCGCAACCAGATCGACTTCCGCGATTGCAGCCCTACCGAGCTGACGACACCCGGCTCGATCTGCGCCAACCGTCCGTTCGGCGTGTACGACAACGTCGCGCGTGCCGAGGCCGATGGCGCCGAGTTCACGCTGGCGCTGCGGCCGGTCGATGCTCTAACGCTCACCGCGAACTACAGCTATATCCACACCGAAAACCGGTCGATCGGCGACGATTTCGGCAAGACCCTCGCGCGGCGGCCAGAGCAGACCGCGAGCGTCAACGCGGATTACCGGTTCGCGTTCGGGCTGTCGATCGGCGGCACGGTAACGATGGTCGGCGACAGTTTCGACGACTCCGCCAATGCGGTGCGGCTCGACGGCTATGCGCTGGGCGGCGTCCGGGCGGAGTTCCCGATCGGCGAGCGGTTCGCGGTCTATGGCCGCGTCGATAACATCACCGATGCCTCGTACCAGACGATCGCCGGCTACGGCACCTATGGTCGGGCAGCCTATGGCGGCGTGCGGTTGCGTCTGAAGTGAACCGCGCGGCGATCCTCCTCACGCTGCTGGTCGCGTCGATGCTCGGGGGCTGCTCCGTGCCGCCGGGCGGAAGCGGCGGCGGGGGGATCGTCTCGACCAATCCATGCGTCGATGCGGTGCTGGTGCGGATCGTGCCGGCATCGCGGATCGCGGCGATCAGTCATTATTCGCAGGATCCTGGCGGGACCTCGATCCCGCTGGAGGTCGCGCGGCGGTTTCGCGCGACCGCCGGCACTGCGGAGGAGGTGATCGCGCTGCACCCCGATCTCGTCATCGCCAGCACCTACACGCCCGCGGCGACGCAGGCGGCGTATGCGCGGGCCGGGTTGAAGACGTTGCTGCTCGGCATCCCCGATTCGATTGCCGAGAGCCAGGCGCAGGTGAGGCAGATCGCCGATGCGGTCGGTGCGCCGTCGGGTGGCGCGCGGATCAATGCCGATATCGATCGCGCCGTCGCCAAGTGGACGCGGCACAGCGCCAACCCGCCGGGCGCGCTACTCTATATCACCGGCGATCTGGCGACCGGCGATGGTACGTTGCTGACCGACATGATGACCCGCGTCGGGTTGCGCAACGCGGCGGTGCGCTACGGCCTGACGCATACCGGTACGCTGTCGGCGGAGACGATCGTCACGCAGCCGCCCGATGTCGTCATCGCCTCGGAGCGCGTCGGGCGGGGGGCGGCACTGCGCCACCGGCTGTTGCCGACCACGCCGCAAGCGGTGTTTCCGCGTGTGCTGATCAACTGCGGCGGCCCGACGATTCGGCCCGCGCTCGAGCGGCTGGCTGCGATAAGGGCGGGGCTATGATGGCCCGCCTTTACCACCCCGGCGGAGGCCGGGGCCCAGTTGGGAAGGCCGGAGTAATGGAGCGCTGCGCGCAGTCACGATCGTCCCCCAACTGGGCCCCGGCCTTCGCCGGGGTGGTGGAATTGGGTACGAGCGGGGACTCGCGGCAATGACCCGCACGCTAAAAATGCTCGCGCTTGGGCTGCTCGTGATAGCGCTGTTCGGTGTTTCGCTCGGCTGCGGGAAAGTATCGGTGCCGCCGTCCGCGTGGTTCTCGGCCGATCCGCGCTGGTGGATCATCCTCGAACTGCGCCTGCCGCGCGCGGTGCTCGGGCTCGCCTTGGGGGCGACGCTCGGTCTGTCGGGCGCGGTGTTGCAAGGCTATTTGCGCAATCCGCTGGCGGATCCCGCGGTGGTCGGCGTGTCGTCGGTCGCGGCGCTCGCTGCGGTGGCCGCGATCGTGTTCGGGGTCGGCACCGGACCCGGCATCTTCGTCGCGGCGATGCTCGGGGCGGGCGGCGCGGTCGCGCTGCTCGCCGCGCTGACCTGGCGATCGTCGAGTGCGATCACCTTCATTCTCGCCGGCACCGTGCTGACCAGCCTTGCCGGCGCGCTGACCACGTTCCTGATCTCGATCGCGCCGAATCCCTATGCAGTGGCGGAGGTCATGGACTGGCTGATGGGCGCATTGACCGATCGCGGGTGGACCGACGTATATTCCGCGCTGCCGCCGATGCTGCTCGGGACGATCCTGCTGCTGACGACCGGGCGATCGCTCGACTCGTTGTCGCTCGGCGAGACGGCGGCACGGTCGTTGGGCGTACGGATGGGCCGTATCCGCGTCCTCGTCGTGCTGGGGACCGGCCTCGTTGTCGGGGCGGGGGTGGCGGTGACGGGCGTCATCGGGTTCGTCGGGCTGATCGTGCCGCACCTGCTGAGACCGATATTCGGGCACCGGCCGGGCGCGCTGCTGCTGCCGTCGGCGTTGGGCGGCGCGGCGCTCGTGCTGGCCGCGGACAGCCTCGTGCGGCTTGCGCCGGGTGCGGGCGAAGTGCGGCTGGGCGTCGCGATGGCGATGATCGGCGCGCCGTTCTTTCTCGGGCTGCTGTTCAGGGAGCGAGGCCGCGCATGGATCTGATCGTCGACCGTCTGAGCGTGAAGCTCGGCAAGCGCACCGTGCTGCACGACATATCCGCGCATCTGCGCCCCGGTCGCGTCACCGCGATCCTCGGGCCCAACGGCGCCGGCAAAAGCACGCTGGTCAAGGCGGCAGCCGCGCTCGTCGGCTATGCGTCCGGCAGCGTCAGGCTCGATACGCAGGAGGTCCGGGCGATGGACCCGAAGGTGCGGGCGCGGGCGATCGGCTATCTGCCGCAGGATGCGACGGTGCATTGGAATATCGTCGCGCGCGACGTCGTAGCGCTCGGCCGGCTGCCGCACCGGGGGGCGCATGCCGCGGCATCGCCCGAGGATCACGCGGCGATCGCGCGAGCGCTGCACGACACCGAAACGACGCATCTGGCGGATCGCCCGATCGCCGAACTGTCCGGCGGCGAGCGCGCCCGCGTCCTGCTCGCGCGCGTGTTGGCGGGGGAGCCGCGCTGGCTGCTCGCCGACGAACCGCTCGCCAGCCTCGATCCGTCGCACCAGATCGACCTGCTTGCGCGCCTGCGTACCTATGCGGCGGGTGGGGCGGGCGTGGCGATCGTCCTCCACGACCTCGTCCAGGCCCAGCGCACCGCCGATGACGCTCTGTTGATAGCGGACGGTCGTGTCGTAGCGTTCGGCGCTGTCGCCGACGTCCTCACGCCGGCTACGCTCGGGCAGGTTTTCGGCGTTCGCGTCGCGACGTTGGAGGACGAGGACGGTCGCCTGTTCGTGCCTGTCGGCCGCATCGAACCGGCATAGACGGTCGACGCGCCCCGTTCGGCGGACTATCCCGCACCCGGTGATCGACATTCCTGCCCCGCTCCGTTTGCGCCTCGATGGCGACGCCCTCGTCCAGAACTGGCGCACGCTCGACCGCATGAGCGGGCGCGCAGCCTGCGGTGCGGCGGTCAAGGCGAACGGCTACGGCCTCGGCGCGATCGAGGTCGCGCGCCGCCTCGCTGCGGCTGGCTGTCGAGATTTCTTCGTCTCCAACTGGCAGGAAGCCGCCGAACTCGCGCCGCTCGGGCTGACCGTGTCCGTGCTCCACGGCGTCCGCGACGAGGACATGGCGGCGGCGTCGGCCGGGTTTGCACGCCCGGTCCTGAATACCGTGGGCCAGGTCGCACGCTGGAAGGCCGCTGGCGGCGGGCTGTGCGATGTGATGGTCGACACCGGCATGAACCGGCTTGGGGTGTCCACCGACGACATCGCCGCGGGTCTGCTCGACGGCCTCGAACTCAAGACGCTGATGAGTCACCTGGCCTGTGCGGACGAAGATTCGGCGATGAACGAGGTCCAGCGCAATCGCTTCGCCGCCCTTGCCGGTCGAACGTCGGCGCGCCGGCTGAGCCTCGCCAATTCGGCGGGGATCGGCCTGGGGACGGATTATGCGTTCGACCTGACCCGGCCGGGGCTGGCGCTATATGGTGGCATTCCCCGCGCCGATTTAGCGGACGCGATCCGTCCGGTGGCGGCGATCGAAGCGCAGGTTCTCCAGCGCCGCCAGGTCGGCACTGGGCAGACGGTCGGGTATAACGCAACGTGGACGGCGACGACCGACACGGAAGTCGCGATCGTCAATCTGGGCTATGCCGACGGCTATTTTCGCGGGTTCTCGAACGCAGGAACCGCAAGGGCGGGCGATACGGCACTGCCCGTGATTGGCCGCGTATCGATGGATCTTGTCGCCATCGATGTGTCGAGGGCGCCATCGGTGCATGAAGGAATGTGGCTCGCGCTGGACTTCGTATTTCCCGAAGCGGCTGCGGTATCGGGGGTGTCGCAATACGAATTGCTGACGAGCCTGGGTGCGCGGTTCAAGAGATGGTGGATCTGACATCGTCGGCGGCGCTTTCGGGACCGTTCCAGACGCTAAAGGGCCGAGCGCGTATCCAGCGCGTGGCGAGCCATTTAACGCCATTTGTGACGGGCTCTCCGGCGTGTCTGGTCGTCGGATCGATCGATCCATCGGCGCGAACATTGTCGAAAATGATCGCATCCCCCATCCGCGGGGTCACTCTAAGCGCGTTGTGGACAAAGTACGTGGCCCCGCCCGAGAAACCGTCGTTCAGATAAATGAGCACGGTTCGAATGCGCTGATTACGTGTGGCAGGCAGCGCGTCGATATGCGGCCGGAACTGCTGGCCGGGTCGATAACGGAGAACCGACAGGGCCTCGCCCTGACGCCAGTCGGTATTCGATACGGCAGCGACGCGACGGTTGAGCGCCTGGATAACCAACGTTTCGCGTGTGGGGCCGATGACGGCACTGTCGGAGGTGCGTACGGCGTTCGGAATGCTCGCTCCCGTGCGAGGGTCCGCGACCATCGCCGGCTCCAGTAAATCGGCAGCGCTGTACGCGACGTGAAGACATTCTTCCTGCGTGAACAGCCGGGGAATGTACTGGACGCAAGGGTGCTTGCCGATTTTTTCGGCTGTCGGAATATGTGCCGGCCCGCCGTCGATGGTTAAGGTCATGCGGCGCAGCAGCGCGCGGTGCTCGGCTGCAACAGTATGATGATCGGCAATGCTCTCAAGCAAAGCCAGCGCACCTGGCCAATCATTCGGAGCACCACTGCCATTGGCGGTCAGTGCGATTTCCACGAGCGTCGCATCTGCATTGCCCTGCGTCGACGCTCGACGAAGAAGTGCGCGCGCGCCGGGTAGGTCTCGTGCGATCGGTTCGCCGGCGAGTTTCCACATTGCATTGCGGAATAGTGCGTCGGCGTGACCTGAAGCACTCGCCTCCAGGATCAAATCCACGGCTTCGCGAGCATGGCCTTCACGCAAAAGTTGGTCGGCACGGGCGACGGGGTCTTCGGTCATTCGTCTTCCATGATCAACAGCATGAAAAAGGGGCGGTGGAAAACCACCGCCCCTAAGGTAACTCGCATCGGCTTCGTTTAGAACCGGGCGCGGACGCCGGCATAGAAGCTGCGACCACGGATCGAGTAGATCGAGCTACCATCGCCCGTACCCGTCGAGCCAAGCGGTGGCTCCTTGTCGGCGACGTTATCGATACCGACGTAGAAGTTCATGCCCTTCTTTCCCTCTTCGCCAACCCGCAGGTCCAAGCGAATGTCGTGATATACGACGGACGGATATTTCAGGATGTCGGCATAGTCGGCATTCTCAGGAGGCCTCCCCTGAAGGCCGTTCTGATCCTCGTAGGTGTTGACGAACATCGAGCTGATGTACCGTCCCCGATATCCCAGTGTTACGCGATCGAGCGTCAAATCGGCTGTAAACTGGAACTCGTCCTTTGGATTTCCCAGTTCTCCAAGCAGGCGGTTTTCATAGTTCGGGCGGGTTGGATCCTGATAGTTGCTGTTAGCCAACACGTGCGTGTACAAAAGTCGCGTCGACAAACTGGTAGTTGCACCGATATCCGTGCGGTACGTCAGTTCCGTATCGATACCCGCACGCTTGCGCGATGCAAAGTTGAGCGGAATCTGATTGAGTGTACCGTCCAGGATCTGACCAGGAACTTCGCCATTCGGGCCTCTGGCATCGCCGGTGCCGCGGAAACGCTGGATCAGTGCACAGAACTGATTGTTCAGATCGGGAAGATCGTAGCAGCTGTTGACCACCGACTGCGCCGTCGGTGAAACGATGACGTTCTTCACCTTGATGTTATAATAGTCGACCGTGAGCCCCAGGCCGGGAGCAAAGCGTGGCGTGAAGACGGCACCGAGCGTGTAGGAGTCGGACTTCTCTGCCGTCAGGTTGGGGTTGCTGCCGCTGAGAATTTCCAAAGAATATACCGGAAGGCCTTGGAAATTCTGGTCGTTCAGAAGAGCGCCCAGATCGGCCGCGCAATTGGCTGCGCGGGTCTGGCTGCCGGAACCGATGTTCGTCGGGCGGCAGGGATCCTGGAAGCCCGGTGCGAAATCCTGACCGAGCGGGGAGCCTGTTTCGGTGTAGTTCGGCGCTCGAACGGCACGGCCGTAATTGCCCCGGAACCGGATATCGCGAATGGGCGACCATTCGACGCCGCCGTTGTAGGTGTAGATCGTACCCGTGGTGCCATTATAGTCCGAGACGCGGCCCGCGCCATTCAACGTCAGTTCGTGAATAAACGGCAGATCGCGCAAGAGAGGAATACGCAACTCGCCGTACGCTTCCTTAACTTCGAAGGCTGGCGGATCGAAGGTCTGCAGGGCGTTCAGGAAGGTGCGACCGGACTGAACCAGCGGGTCTGCTTCGAAACGAGCATCTTCACGCCGGTATTCGCCACCGATCGAGAAACTGATCGGGCCGCCTGGCAGTTCGAATAGCTGACTCAAATCGCCGGAGACGAAGCCGCTCAAGACGAGTTGCTGAAGCTTGCCGCGCGATACGGTGTCCTGAACGATGTAGTTGCGTGCGGCTGTATTATTGGGAGCGCCAAAGGGATTATAGGGTACGCAATTCGCGATATCGGCGGCAAGAGCTGCGGCATCACCGGTGCTCGGATCATAGGCGACCGCCGCGGTCGGATCGAACTGCGAGCGGCACTGTATCTGGCCAGTCGCGGGATTGCGGCCCGAGTCCATGGCAAGCAGGAACCGCTGGGTAACGATGTTGCCCTGAACCGTCGTGCGCTGATCGACCCGGCCATAGTTCGCGGACAGCTCGTAGGACCAGTCGGTGTTGAATTCCCCGCGCACTCCGCCGACGATCCGGTAGGTGTCGCGCTTGGCATATTCGTCACGCAGACCGAGATCGAGCAAGTTGCGCGAATTGACGAAACGGAAGGTTCCGTTCGCGATAGCCGCACGATCCGCGGCCGTCAGCGCGGTGCGCGATGACAGGTTGGGGCGGAAGCCAGACGCGAGAACCGCATTGGCAATCGTGGTACGTGCTGCGCCGTTCAGGAACGGGTTGTCGAGGCGCGGGCGCTCGCGTTCATCGCCGAACGTGCCGCCAGCTTTGCTGAATTCGTAGTGACCCAGCATGTTGAAGTTGGCGCGCTCCTGATACGGCAGCACGGAAAGCTGCGTTTCTTCACGACCCGTTTGCCCATTGCCGCCGATGATGCCGCCGATGATCCCAGTACCGGTGCGGCTACCCGTCTGCGGCACCAGCGAGCCGTCGGGATTGAAGATGTACGTGCAGTTATACGGCAGGCCGGCCGAGCTGCCGTTCCGGATACCGGTGCCGCAAAGCGGCGATCCGGCAGCCTGCGTGATCGGAACGAGGCCCCACCGGTGGATGCTCGCGCTGCGGATATCGCGAACGAAGGTCCGATCCGGGATGCCGTCGCTGCCATTGGGCAATCCCGCCGGATCGACCTGTGTGACAGCAAAACCGTTATTCTGGCGGAAGAAGGGGATGTCGGAGCCGTAGACGCGCTGCTGATGTGCATATTCGGCAGCCAGCGTGATGTTGCCGCGGCCCTCGTTGAAATTCTTGCCGGCGATTGCGGAAATGATCTGGTTGCCGCCTGCGCCGTATTCCGAAATACCGGCCCCACCGCGGATCTGAAGACCGTCGAAATCACGCTTGAGGATGAAGTTCACCACGCCCGCGATCGCGTCAGACCCGTACACGGCCGAATTGGCACCCGTTACGATGTCGACGCGTTCGATAAGATCGTTGGGGATCGTGTTGAGATCGACCGAGACGGCGTTGTTCTGAATGTCGGCGGGAACATGGCGACGACCGTTCACCAGCGTGAGCGTACGCTGAGTGCCTAGGCCACGAAGATCCGGAAGGTTCAGACCCTGGATGCCGATACCCAGTCCTGGATTCTGCTGGCCGACGGTGCTGCGCAGCTGGGGAAGATCGTTCAGCGTATCGCCGATGTTATTCTGACCGCGCTGAAAAAACTCCTCACCGCTAATGGATGTGACCGGTAGGTTCGATTCGAGATTCGGGCGGCGGATGCGCGATCCAGTAACGGTGATCTCGCCGCCTTCGCTCCCTTGGCCGTCAGCGCTCGTAGCCTGGCCATCGTCTGGAGCGGATGTTGGCAGGGTGGCCACCGTAGGGTCGGTTTGCGCGAAGCTCGGAGCCGCTACGAATAGCGAACTCGCCAGCGCGGTCGCCCCTAGAAGGTGAGAAAGCGTCATAAAAACCCCCGTTTTACCGGCACTTTTGCCGTTATGGGGGACATACAGCGCGTAAGGCGGCGGACTGGCAAGCCTGTGTTCAGGTTCAGGCCATGTCGCCGTTACGTTTGTAACCGATCGTGACAAAATCGTCACATTGCGCCATGTAAGGTAGCGCTATCGATACAAAATTGCGCTTTATGTGTACCTTACCGTTCCAAACACATAGCAATGCCCATGCCGCCTCCGATGCACAGCGTCGCCAGGCCGCGCTTCGAATCGCGCTTCTGCATTTCGTAGATTAGCGTGGTCAGGACGCGGGCGCCGCTGGCACCGATCGGGTGGCCGATGGCGATCGCGCCGCCGTTGACGTTGACCTTCGATGCGTCCCAGCCGAGTTCCTTGCCGACCGACAGCGCTTGGGCGGCGAAGGCTTCGTTGGCTTCGATCAGGTCGAGGTCGGCGAGCGTCCAGCCGGCCTTCTCCAGCGCGCGCTTGGTGGCGGGAACGGGGCCGATGCCCATCACCGACGGGTCGACGCCGGCCGACGCCCAGCTCTTGATCGTCGCGAGGATGGGCGAGCCGCGGCGTTCGGCCTCGTCGCGGCGCATCATGACGAGGGCTGCGGCGCCGTCGTTGAGGCCGCTGGCGTTGGCCGCCGTTACCGTGCCGTCCTTCTTGAACGCGGGCTTCACGCCGGAGACGCTCTCGATCGTCGCGCCGGCGCGGATGTATTCGTCGTCGGCGACGACGGTATCGCCCTTGCGGCCCTTGATCGTGACGGGGGCGATCTCGTCCTTGAAGCGGCCCGAGCCGCGGGCAGCCTCGGCCTTGTTCTGCGAGGCGACGGAGAAGGCGTCCTGCTCGCCGCGCGTGACCTGGTATTGCTCCGCGAGGTTCTCTGCCGTGATGCCCATGTGATAGCCGTTGAAGACATCGGTCAGGCCATCGCTGACCATCGTGTCGACGAGGCTCAAGTTGCCCATCTTCTGGCCGCCGCGGATCGATTGCGCGTGCGCGGAGAGTGACATCGATTCCTGGCCGCCCGCGACGACGATGGTCGCGTCGCCGGTCTGGATCGCCTGTGCCGCGAGGGCGACCGCGCGCAGGCCTGAGCCGCAGACCTGATTGACGCCCCAGGCGGGAATCTCCTTCGGGACGCCGGCGGCCATAGAGGCCTGGCGGGCGGGGTTCTGGCCTTGGGCCGCGGTGAGGACCTGGCCGAGGATCACTTCGGAGACGTCTTTGCCGGCGACGCCGGCCTGTTCGAGCGCGGCTTCGATCGCGATGCGGCCGAGTTCATGCGCGGGCGTGGTGGCGAACGCGCCGAGGAAGCTGCCGACGGGGGTGCGCTTGGCGGCGGTGATGACGACGTCGTTCGGGTTCAGGTCGGTCATGTCAGGGTCCTCTATGGTTGGACCCCATGTAGGTCAGTCGAGTGCGGCGATCCAGTTGGCGAGCGGTTCCCAGAGGCGCGAGCGTGCGGAACGGCCGACGATCATGCCGACATGGCCGGCGCCGAGGTCGCGGCGGTCGGCGAGGCCGATCGCGGTGGCGGCGGGGACGATGCGGTCGGTCAGCGAGACGAACTCGACGGTCGGGCAGGCGAGCGCGCGCGGATCGACCGGGGTGCCGGCGATCACCCAGCTGCCTTTGCCGGGGAGGTCGTTGGCGATGCAGTCCTCGAACAGCGACGCTGCGGCGGCGTAGGGGAGGGGGGCACCGGCGTTGGCCCAGTCCTCGAGCCGGACGAACGCGCGCGATTGGTCGCTGTCGGGGGGGAGGTCGGCGAACGTTTCGTATTTGGCGATCGTGCGCGCGGGGTCGAGTTGCCAGAAGCCGGCTTGCAGGACTTCCATCGGCAGGACGCCGAGCATCGCGGCGGCGGGCTGGACCGCGGCCCAGGTCGCGGCCAGCGTGGGACGGCCTTCGCCATACCCCGCGAAGTGCCACGGCGCGGCGATCGTCGCGACTCCGGCGGTCGGCGCTATCGCGGCGGCACCGAGCGCCAGCGTGCCGCCGAGGCAATAGCCGACCAGCACCGGTGGCTCGGGGAGTGCCTGGAGGAGCGAGACCAGCAACCGTTCGACATGCGCGGCCAGATCAAGGTCGCGATCCTCGCTGCCGGGCGATCCCCAATCGACCAGCCAGACGTGAAACCCCTGCGCGGCGGTCCATTGCACCAGCGAAGACTCGGGCGAATGATCGAGAATGTCGGGCGGATTTATCAGCGACGGGACGAATACCACGGGGCGTCCGATGCCGCCATAATCGCGCAATGCGACGCGTCCGGCACGGTGGATCGCAGGCTTGGGATCGGGGCGCTTCTCTCGCGGCGCGTCCTGATACGCGCGCAATCCCGCTAGTGCGCGCGCCATCCGGTCGGGCGATGCTGCGGTCTCGTTGCGCAGCACGGACAGGAACAAGGGTAAGGGCCTCGGACCTTGTTGCGGTGCGTCATCAAAGACTGTAGCCTCCGTTTCAAACATAAGACGGGGGATCCATGAAGAAGCAACCGGCTGCCGACGGAATCGTCATCATCAAGAAGTACGCCAACCGGCGGCTCTATAACACCGAGTCGTCATCCTACATCACGCTGGATCATCTCGCGACGATGACCCGCGAGGGGCGCGACTTCAAGGTGGTCGATGCGAAGACCGACGAGGACATCACGCACAACGTCCTGACGCAGATCATCATGGAGGAGGAGAGCCGCGGCGAGACGATGATGCCGGTGAACTTCCTTCGTCAGCTGATTTCGATGTACGGCGATTCGATGCAGACGATGGTGCCGGGGTATCTCGAGGCGTCGATGGACAGCTTCCGCCGCAATCACGACCAGTTCAAGTCGGCGGTCGAGGGTGCGTTCGCGAACTCGCCTTTTGCCGATCTGGCCAAGCGCAACCTCGAGATGTTCGACGTCGCGACCCAGGCGTTCAAGCCCGGTGCCGCGGGGGGCGTCGCACCGGCGGCCGCGCCCGCCAGCAAGGACGACGAGATCGCGGCGCTGCGCAGCGAACTCGCCAAGTTGCAGGAAAAGGTCGAGAAGCTCGGCTGACTGATGGCGCCGGTGTTGTGGAGTGCGAGTGGCGGGCTGGCCGCGCTCGCCGTCATCGCGGGGTTCGGGGAACGGCGCAGGCGACGGCGGCGCGATCCGGACTCGGTCGGCTGGGTGGACTGGCCGACGGTACAGATGCTGGCGCTGATCGGGCTAGCGGTGACGGTGGGGCTGGCGTTCAAGACCTAAAGCGGCGGTCGTTCCGGAGATAGACGACGGTGTGCCAGCTGTTCCGCGGGGTCGAGAGGACGGGGCGGTAACCGCGCGCGAGCGCCGCCTTGACCGCGCGCAGGCTCCCCCGATTCCAGATCGACAGGCGCCGGTCTGACGTGACGATGACCGGTGGTCGCCTGGCGAGGATGCGGCGGACTTCGGCGGCTTCGTCGATCCCGGTCGCGCCCTGTTCGGTGTCGTAGGCGAGCAGATTGGGGAAGGCGTAGGCGGTCGGGAGGCACGCGTGCGCGAGATGATAGGTGATGGTGTCGCCGATGAAGACGTACGGGCATTCGCGGCCGCTGTTCGCTTCGACGACATGCGCGACCGCATAGGCGCCGGCAGCGTCGCTGGGATGGAGCAGGCGTTTGGCGATCAGAATCGCGATCGCCACGCCCAGGGTCAGGATCAGCAGGCGGATCGAACGCCCGAGCGTCGGCGCGGCGAGGATCGCCAGCGGCGCGACCAGCGGCAGCGCGTAATGGTCGAAGAACGTGCCGATCGCGAAGAACCCCGCCAGCGCAAAGCCGAGCCAGGCGTAACCGACCAGCATCGTCTCGCCCGCGATGCCGCCGCGCGGTCGTGTCCGCCACGTCAGGATCGCGGCGAGGATCAGCGGCGACAGCTGTGCGGCGATGCCGAGCAAGCGCATCGCGAGATCGCTTGCCGAATAGCCCCTGCGCAGCGCGATCGAAGTAACGTTGGCGAACCAGAACGCATCGAATGCCGCCGGGCCCTGCGCGCGATACCAGCCGATCGCGGCGAGCGTCGGTGCGAGACCCATCACCGCCCACACCGTCGCCGCCAGCATGACGTGCCGCCATTTTGCGCGGGTGCGCGCGAGGAACCAGATGTGTGCGAGGCCGAACGCCGCGCCTTCGAACATCGGCGTGTATTTCAGCTGGATCGCGATTCCTGCGAGCAGGCAGGCGGCGATACCGCTGACGACGATCGCGCCGGTGCGGCCGGCGGCGGCCTTGGCGGGGAGCTGGAGCGTCAGCAGACCGGCGACCGCCATCGGCAGATTGTAGAAGACGGGGGCCTGCCCACCGATGCCGCCGACCAGCGCGATGACCAGCAGATAGGCGGTCGCTGCACCGAGCGCGCCGCGATCGCTTGCACCGATAGTCCTTGCCGCGCGGCCGACGACGATCGCGGTCGCCCACGCGCACAACGTTGCCATCAGCTGGTAGGCGAGGATGCCGTTGCCGGGGAGCGTCCCGATGCCGGCGAACAGCAGGAACAGCCCGATCGGCTTGCGATCCCAGATGTCGATATACGGGACCGCACCGTGCAGCAGGCGATCGCCGACGAGCAGGTAATATTGCTGGTCGGGATCGATCACCGGATTGCCGAAATCCCATGCCCGGACCGCCAGCGCGACCAGCAGCAGGATCAGCGCCTGCGCCCACCGATTGCGCGGCATCAGTAGAAATTCCGCAGAGTAAGGGCGCGCGTCGAACCATCGCACAGCCCGAGACTGACGACGCGGCCGGGCGCGCCGGCCGACCAGGCGGCGATCGGATTTTTCGCGTAATCTCGGGGTATCGCTGCGCCATCGATCATGCAGATCATCTCGCCGTCCTTCCAGCTAGCGGCTGCGGGGCTGCCGCGCATGACGTGGAGCACCTTCAGCCGATCGTTCTCGATGCCGACGAGCAAGCCGCTGGTCGAGCGTAGCGGCGGCCGGTCGGCGCGGGGGCCTCGGCGGAGGATCATGCGGCGTGCGCCGGGATCGAGCAGCACGCGGTAATTCTGGAGAAAGCCCGAGCCGATCCGGCCGGCGGTGCCGATCGCCTGGGAAAATCCGCCGGCGGGCTCGATCCGCACTTCGGCTTCGCGCGCGACCAACGCGCCGACGCGCAGGTCGGGGACGATTCCGAGGCCGCTGACGGTGGGGCCAGCCAAGCCGAACGCGATCGCGGTGGTGGTTCGCAGCGCCTTCAGGTTCGCGGCGTGCCATCCGGCGGAGGTGACGGTGATCGCCGAGCCGTCGCCGGTATCGACGACGATCGGCGCAAGGCGTCGGCCGCCGAGCGTGATCGTGCTCTCGTAAACGGTGCGTTCGGTCGACACGCGGAGCGGTGCGGTCTCGCCCTTGAACGGCATGCGGCCCGAGCGGAGCAGGCGGAAGCGGTGCGCGGCGTAATCGATGTCGAGCGCGTATCCCGCGAGCAGGTCAGCGCCGACCAGCAGGTCGACCGCGGCGGCGCTGCCGGTGGCGATCGCGGGCAGGCTCGCGACGGTCACGCCGCCGCCGGTTCGCGCGAGGCCGCCGAGTGCCAGCGAGCGCGTCGGCATCCAGCCGAGCGCGACCGATCCGCCGATCGCGGCCGCGCTGCCGCCGGCGACCAGCTTGGCGGGGTCAAGCGCGGGGGAGGCCTTGGCGAGCAGTGTATAGCTGACGCCGGTATCGAGGATCGCGGTGACCTTGCGGCCTTCGAGCTGCATCGTGAAGCGGATCTGGTTGCCGGGGGTGAGGTCGAACGGCACCCAGCGCGCCTCGGCATCGGCGGCGAGATGGTAGACGCCGCGGTCGCGCGCTTCGGGGGAGATGGCGGGCGTCGGCACGGTCGGCTCGCGTGCGGAGACGGTGAAGACCGCAAGGAGCGGGACGAGCGTGAGAAGAGCGCGACGCATGTGGGGGTGTTCGTAGCGGGTCGGTGGCGGCGTACAAGCGGGGGCTTCGCCGGGCGGGTCGGAGGCTTGGAGAGCACTGCGCTCTTCTGGTCGATCCGGTCCTGCCAGTCCTACGCAACAATCCTTGTTCTCCCGCGGAGGCGGGAGTCCAGGGTTACGGGCGGCGGCATTGGGGGCTCCTGGGCCCCCGCCTTCGCGGGGGAACAGAAGACGGGCGAGCCTGCCCAAGATAGCCCTGCGAAACTGGGTTGATGAAAATCAGGTCGATGCAGAGCGACCTTGGATGTGCGCAACGCTCGCAAAGCTCACCACCCCGGCGGAGGCCGGGGCCCAGTCGGGGGACGGTGATGATTGTGGACGGCGCTCCCTTATTGCCAACTTTCCAACTGGGCCCCGGCCTCCGCCGGGGTGGTGGTCAGGGAAGGGCTCCATTCTGTAACAGGCCGTTAGAGACACGCCTCAAGATATGCCTGGTCGAACCCGAACTGCTTGGCCTTTTCCAGCGTATACGGCCGCAACCCCATCGAGCGGTACTCGCCGAGGATCTTCCCGTCGGCAGACTCGTCCATGTACTCGAACTTGAACAGCTCCTGCGTGACGATCACCGGGCCTTCCATGCCGATCACCTCGGTGATGTTGGTCACCCGGCGCGAGCCGTCGCGTAGGCGCTTCACCTGGATGATCAGCTCGACCGAGTCGGCGATCTGGCGCGAGATGGCTTCCTTCGGGACCTTGATGTCGGACATCATCACCATGTTCTCCATACGCGCCAGCGCTTCGCGGGGAGAGTTGGCGTGGAGCGTGCACATCGAGCCATCGTGACCGGTGTTCATGGCGGCGAGCATGTCGAAACACTCGCTGCCGCGAATTTCGCCGAGGATGATCCGGTCAGGCCGCATACGCAGCGCGTTCTTGACGAGATCGCGGATCGAGATCTCGCCCTGGCCCTCCAGGTTGGCGGGCCGCGTTTCGAGCGGGAGCCAGTGCGGCTGCTGCAGGCGAAGCTCGGCGGCGTCCTCAATCGTCAGCACGCGCTCGCCGGGGTCGATCATCTTCGACAGCGCGTTGAGCATCGTCGTCTTGCCCGAGCCCGTACCGCCCGAGATCACGACATTGAACCGCGACGCGCCGGCGATCTTCAGCGCGGTCGCCATCTTCGGCGACATCGAGCCGAAGCCAGCCATCATGTCGAGCGTGATCGGTTTGGCGGAGAATTTACGAATCGAGATCGCGGTGCCGCGAAGCGACAGCGGCGGGACGATGACGTTGACGCGCGAGCCGTCCTTCAGGCGGGCATCGGCGAGGGGCGAGGTCTGGTCGACGCGACGGCCGACCGAGTTCACGATCCGTTGCGCGATCTGGAACAGATGCTCCTCGTCGCGGAACTGGATCGGCGCGAGTTCGAGCTTGCCCTTGCGCTCGACATAGGTCTGCTCGGGGCCGTTCACCATGATGTCGGTGATGTTCGGATCCGCCAGCAGCTCCTCCAACGGCCCGAGCCCGAGCAGTTCGTCGACCAGCACCTTTTCGAGCGCGAACTGTTCGCGACGGTTGAGCGTCAGCTTAAGTTCGGCGAGCACTTCGCCGATGATCGGGCGGAATTCCTCGGCCAGCTCGTCCTTGTTGAGCGTTGCCGCAGCTTCGGGATCGACACGTTCGAGCAGGCGCGGGAGGACCTGTTCCTTGATCTTGTGGATCGACTGTTCGAAGCCCTCGACGCGGCTGTTGCCCGCCTCGCCGCTCGCATTCTGCCGATCGGACAGGCGCTGCATCGCGTCCAGCTGTCCGGCGGGCATCGTGCCGGGGCCGAAGCCGTCGCTCTCGCCGGGCATCGGCAGCGAGTCTATCGGCGGAAATTGCGCGCCGCCTTCGGGTTCGGGCCGCGGTGCAGGACCGCTACCCTGCATGGGACGGGCGACGCCGAATGCGGGACGCACCGCTTGCGCCCCGTTCTGCCCCCCGCTCATGCCACTACGACGCCCGAATGCGCTCATGCCCAAATCCCCGGATGATTGCCTAAGGGGTTACGCGCCAAGGCTTGATAATTCGCTAACCAAACCGGACGTGCGGGGGGCGGCCTATAAGAGCCGAGGGTTGATCGCCGCGCGTAACTCCCCGAAGGCTGGTGCATGATCCGCCTGCTCCTCCTTCTCGCGCTGACTTTCGGGTTGGCGAGTTCCGCGTCCGCGGACGACATCGCCGCCACCGGGCGCGGCGTCGTGCGCGTCGTGACAATCGCGGTGGTCGACGATCAGGTGGTCGGCTTCGGCCACGGCAGCGGTTTCGCGATCGCGCCCAACCGGATCGTCACCAATGCGCACGTCGTCGATCTCGCCGAGCGCTATCCCGACAACGTCGTCGTCGGCATCGTCCCGACCGAGGGCAGCAAGTCGTACCAGGGCAAGGTGATCGCGTATGATTCGCAGCGCGACCTGGCGCTGATCGAGTTCACCGGCGCGCGCCTGCCGTCGAGCGCGCTGTATACCGGGCCGATGACCGAGGGCGATGCGGTGGTGTCGCTCGGCTTCCCGGGGAACGTCGACCTGGCGACGGCGCGGTCGGCGGCAGATTATATCCGGCCGATGACGCCGGTGCGGTCCGAGGGCGTACTTTCCGGGCGGCGTGTGCTGAGCGGTGTCGAGGTGCTGCTTCATACGGCCAGCATTGCGCGGGGTAACTCCGGTGGGCCGCTGCTCGACCGGTGCGGGCGGGTGATCGGTGTGAACTCGGCGATCACCCGCGGCGAGGAGGGCGATTCGACGTTCGGGTTCGCGATCGCGGATACCGAACTGGCCGGCTTCCTCCACGATGCGAAACAGCCTTATGCGTCGATCGGGACGGGGTGCACCTCGATCGAGGATCGCTTGCGGCAGGACGCCGACGCGGATGCGCGGGCGACCGCCGATGCGGCGTCCGCCAAGCGGGACGCAGCGACGCAGGATGCGATGACCCGCGAGGTTGCGCTGGAGAAGGCGCGGACCGAGGCGTCGCGCAGCCGCGAGAATGTGATGGCGATTGCCGGGCTGTTGCTGGTCGCTGGAGCGCTCGTGATCGGCAGCGCGGGGCTCCTCGAATCGCGGGGCCAGCGGCGCCAAGCGATCTGGGCGGTGTCGATCGGCGGCATGGCGGTGCTCGTTGCGATCATCGTGTTCGTGCTGCGACCTTCGGGCGAGGTCGACGTGCCGCTGTCGGCCCTACCCAAGACGCGGATATCGACGCCTGATGCGGCGCTCGGCAAGCTGATGTGCACGCTGATCCCGGAGCGCAGCCGGATCACGATCTCCTCGAGCGAGGACGTGCCGATCGACTGGGGCGCGAAGGGGTGTGTGAACGGGAAGACGCAATATGTCGCCGCGAATGGCCGGTGGGACCGCGTGCTGGTGCCCGATGCCGAGCAGACCGTCTCCGTGCTGTCGTTCGATCCGGCGACGCGGGTCTATTCGAACACGCGCTATCTTATGTCGGCGGCGGGGATGGAGGCGGCGCGGACTGCGCGGGGCGTCGTGCCGAACGTGTGCAACATGGACGACGCCGCATTGGGTCGGCTCGCGGGGCAGCAGGCGGCGGTGCGTGCGGTGTTGCCGCCGCTGCCGAACGAGAAGCTCGTCTATTTCTGCAAGTCGGCGCGCTGAACTTCGCTCGCTAGGAGCGCGCGCTTGCGATCCAGCCCGTAGGCATAGCCGCCGAGTGCGCCGCCGATCCGCTGTGCGCGGTGGCAGGGGATGACGATCGACACGGGGTTCTGGCCGCACGCGGTGCCGGCGGCGCGGACTGCGGCGGGGCGGCCGGCGAGCGCTGCGAGTTCGCTGTAGGTGCGGGTTTCGCCGATCGGGATGGTGCGCAGCGCTTGCCAGATCGCTTCCTGGAAGGCGGTGCCTCGGACGTCGAGCGGGAGGTCTTGGTCGCGGTCGGGGGATTCGACGGCAGCAACGACTTGCGCCGCTAGATTCGCGAGGGCTTCGCCGCCGGGTTCGATCGTGGCGTTGGGGAAGCGGCGGTGGAGTTCGGCGTAATCCTCATCAAAGGATACGCGGCAGAGGCCTTTTTCTGTGGCGGCGACGAACAGCGTGCCCAGGCTCGTGTCGGCGGTGGTCCAGCGGATCGTGGCGCCTTCGCCGCCGCGTGCCCAGGCGCTGGGGGCCATGCCGAGCCGTTTCGCGTCGGCCTCGTAGAAACGGCTGGGGGCGGAATAGCCGGCGTCGTAGATCGCTTCGGTCACGGTTGAATCCTCCGACAAGGCGTTGGCGGCACGGCCGGTGCGGAGCGCCCGCGCGTAGGCGGCGGGGGTGACGCCGGTGGCGCGCTTGAACAGGCGGTGGAAATGATGCGGCGCGTAGCCGACTTTCGCTGCAACTGCGTCGAGCGATAGGCGGTCTTCGGCGGCTTCGAGTAGCGCGACTGCCGCGGCAACGGCGATGCGGTCGCGGCCAACTTCGTCGGGGGTGCAGCGCAGGCACGCGCGGAAGCCGGCGGCGCGGGCGCTGGCTGCGTCGGGGTGGAAGGTGACGTTCTCGCGCTTGGGATGACGCGCGGGGCAGCTTGGCTTGCAGTAGATGCCGGTGGTCTTCACGCCGACCACGAACCGGCCGTCCCACGCGCGGTCGCGGGCTTCGAACGCGGTCCAGGCGGTTTCGGTGTCGAGGGCGATGCTCATTGGACCGGTATAGCCGGTCGCGACGCGTGCGCATCCCGTGGCTTGCGGTCAAAGCGGAGCCAATCGGCGGTCCGGCCGTTCTTCCGTGTATACCCTATAACGAAAGATGTCTCATGGCCTCCGACACGCCCGTCTGGTTCATTTCCGGCTGCTCGACCGGTTTCGGTCGCGAACTCGCCAAGCTCGTGCTCGCGCGCGGTTGGCGTGCGGTGGTGACCGCGCGCGATGCGGATCGCGTTGCGGATCTGGCGGAAGGCGCCGAGGATCGTGCGCTCGCGCTGTCGCTCGACGTGACGGAGCAGGCGCAGATCGACGATGCCGTAGCGCAGGCCAAGGCCAAGTTCGGGCGGATCGACGTGCTCGTGAACAATGCGGGCTATGGCTATCAGGCGTCGGTCGAGGAGGGCGTCGAGTCCGAGATCCGCGCGCAGTTCGACGCGAACGTGTTCGGGTTGTTCGCGCTGACTCGCGCGGTGCTGCCGATCATGCGGGGGCAGAAGAGCGGCAATATCATCAACATTACGTCGGTTGCCGGTCAGGTCGGGTTTCCGGGATCGGGTTATTACGCTGCTTCGAAGCATGCGGTCGAGGGCTGGTCCGACGCGTTGCTGGCGGAGGTGAAGTCGCTCGGGATCGACGTGACGTGCGTCGAGCCGGGGCCATTCCGGACGGATTGGGCCGGGCGGTCGCTGAAGCAGACGCCGGTGAAGATCGCGGACTATGCGGATACGGCGGGCAAGCGGCTCGACAGCACGCGCGAGGTTAGCGGGACGCAGGCGGGCGATCCGGTGCGGGCTGGCGAGGCGATGATCGCGCTGACCGAGAATGCGAACCCGCCGCGGCATTTGGTGCTGGGGGCTTGGGGGTATGATGCGGTTACGACGAAGCTGGCGGCGCGGTTGAAGGAGATCGAGGCGCATAAGGCGGACAGCCTTGGGGCGGATTTCCCGGGGGAGTAATTTCGGAGGATTGGCAGAGAGTTGTTTCCCCGCGAAGGCGGGGACCCAGACTCGGCTCCCGCCTTCGCGGGAGAACAAAGAAGTAAGGGGTGGCCCTCGCGTCTGTGGTGCCGCCGCCCTGCGCCGGAGCCCTTACCACTGCCACCACCCCGGCGAAGGCCGGGGCCCAGTTGGAAAGGTGGCAATAACGAAGGGCCGTCCTCCTTTAGCAACGTCCCCCAACTGGGCCCCGGCCTTCGCCGGGGTGGCGTTAGTGTTGGGGAAAAGGCCGCTCAGCCGCCGTTGGCGTGGAACAGGTCTAGCGTCCGTTGCTTCGCCAAATCCGCGCTAGGCTCGTGGTAATCCTTCCGCCGGTCCGAATTGAACCCGTGGCCCGCCTCATAGACATACACCGTCGCATTCGGCCAATCCTTGGCGATGACCTGCTCGACGCCCTCCATTGGGATGCCGTGATCGTGACGGCCGAAGTGCAGGATCACCGGCACCTTGGGTTCCTCGTCCGCCGCGGCCGGGATCATGCTACCGTAATAGCCGCTCGCCGCTGCGACTCCCGTCAGCTTGGTAGAGGCGAACCACGCGATCGAGCCGCCATAGCAATAGCCGACCACGAACACCGGCCCGGCGGGGGCGAGCGTGTCGATGCAGGTCTGGACGTCCTTCAGCGACAGGTCGAACGGGTGGAGCTGGCGCGCGAGTTCGACACCGCGCGCGAGGCCTTCGCCCGAATAGTCCGCCTCGAAACCGGGATGCTCGCGGTCGAACAGGGCCGGCGCCAGGACTTCGTAGCCGTCGGCGGCGTATTCGTCGCAGAGATCGCGGATGTGGTCGGTCACGCCGAAGATCTCCTGCACCAGCACGAGGCCGCCGCGACGCTCGCCGGTCGGCTGCGCGTGATAGACCGCGACGGTCGTGCCGTCGGACATCGTCATCGTTTCCATCGTGCCGGTCATTCTCTCGTCCTCGTCGATTGGTCGTAACGTCTGCCCAATACCGTCATTCCCGCGGAGGCGGGAACCCATAGTGGCAGGCCGTGCGGTGAAAGCGCCGGGTCCGGAGGATATGGATCCCCGCCTGCGCGGGGATGACGGGGAGGGGCGGATTCGTAACCTTCCAACCTTCGATCAATGACAAAACAGTCACAAACCCGTGCCCACGACCCTCCCGCCGGGTTGCCAATCCGACAACCCGATGCTAACCGCGCCGCGTCCCAGGAGAGGTGCTTTCGCGCCCTTTCTTCCTTTGGGTCGGTTATTCGTTGCAGGCGAGGATAGAGGTTCCGTGGAGACATCCGGCGGTATTCAAGCGAGCTTAGGCGGGCGTTATGCGCTGGCCCTGTTCGAACTCGCGCGTGACGCGAAGACGATCGACACGGTCGAGTCGAGCCTGGCGAACGTGCGCGACGCGCTCGCGCAGTCGGAGGACTTCCGCACGCTGACGTCCAGCCCGATGGTGTCGCGCGGCGCTGCCGTGAAGGCGGTCTCCGCGGTCGCCGACGAGCTCGGCGTCGATGCGACCACCAAGAGCTTTCTCGGCGTGCTCGCCGAGAACCACCGGTTGGGCGCGCTGCCAAAGATCATCAAGGCGTTCCGCGCCCTTGCCGCGCAGCATCGCGGCGAGATCGCCGCCGAAGTGACCTCCGCGCACCCGCTGACCGACGAGCAGGTGATCGAGCTGAAGCATCAGCTCCGCCAGCGCGTCGGCCGTGAAGTTTCGGTCGACCTCAGCGTCGACCCATCGTTGCTGGGTGGACTCGTCGTCCGCGTCGGCAGCCAGATGATCGATTCGTCGATCAAGACGCGTCTCAACACTCTCGCGCACGCGATGAAGGGCTAAGCTAATGGATATCCGCGCCGCAGAAATCTCGAAGATCATCAAGGATCAGATCGCCAATTTCGGCACCGAGGCCCAGGTCAGCGAGACCGGCCAGGTGCTCAGCGTCGGCGACGGCATCGCGCGCATCTTCGGCCTCGACAACGTCCAGGCCGGCGAGATGGTCGAATTCTCGAACGGCGTGCAGGGCATGGCGCTCAACCTCGAGGCCGATAACGTCGGCGTCGTGATCTTCGGGAGCGATTCCGAGATCAAGGAAGGCGACATCGTCAAGCGCACCGGCACGATCGTCGACGTGCCGATCGGCAAGGAGCTGCTCGGCCGCGTGGTCGATGGTCTCGGCAACCCGATCGACGGCAAGGGCCCGATCCACACCACCGAGCGCAGCCGCGTCGAAGTCAAGGCACCGGGCATCATCCCGCGCCAGTCGGTCAGCGAGCCGGTCCAGACGGGCCTGAAGGCGATCGACGCACTCGTTCCCGTCGGCCGTGGCCAGCGCGAGCTGATCATCGGCGATCGCCAGACCGGTAAGTCGGCCGTCGCGATCGACGCGTTCATCAACCAGAAGATCGCCAACGCCGGCGACGACGAGTCGAAGAAGCTGTATTGCGTCTATGTCGCGATCGGCCAGAAGCGCTCGACCGTCGCACAGTTGGTCAAGACGCTCGAAGAGAACGGCGCGATGGAATACACCATCGTCATCGCCGCGACCGCGTCGGACCCCGCGCCGCTCCAGTATCTCGCGCCCTACACCGGTGTCGCGATGGGCGAGTATTTCCGCGATCGCGGCATGCACGCGCTGATCTGCTACGACGATCTGTCCAAGCAGGCCGTCGCCTATCGCCAGATGTCGCTGCTGCTGCGTCGTCCGCCGGGCCGTGAAGCGTATCCGGGCGACGTGTTCTATCTCCACAGCCGCCTGCTCGAGCGTGCGGCGAAGATGTCGGACGCCAACGGCGGCGGCTCGCTGACCGCGCTGCCGATCATCGAGACGCAGGCGGGCGACGTTTCGGCGTATATCCCGACCAACGTGATTTCGATCACCGACGGCCAGATCTTCCTCGAGACCGACCTGTTCTTCTCGGGCGTCCGTCCGGCGATCAACGTCGGCCTGTCGGTGAGCCGAGTCGGTTCGGCCGCACAGACCAAGGCGATGAAGAAGGTGTCGGGCTCGATCAAGCTCGAGCTGGCACAGTACCGCGAGATGGCGGCGTTCGCGCAGTTCGGATCGGATCTCGATGCGTCGACGCAGAAGCTGCTCAACCGCGGTGCGCGCCTGACCGAGCTGCTGAAGCAGGCGCAGTTCTCGCCGCTCCCGTTCGAGGAGCAGACCGTGTCGATCTTCGCTGGTACCAGCGGCTATCTCGACAAGGTACCGGTGGCCGACGTGACCCGCTACGAGCAGGCACTGCTGGCCGACATGCGTGCGAACCATGCCGACGTGCTGAAGCTGATCCGCGATACCCGCGACCTGGGTAACGAGGCGAAGGACAAGCTGAAGGCATCGCTCGAAGCGTTCGCGAAGACGTTTGCCTGATTAACTCCCTCTCCCCTGCGGGGAGAGGGAGCAGAGCGTGTAATCCGACCCTCCTCTGTGAGGAGCGAGGGAGCAGGAAGAGAAGATGGCATCACTTAAGGCCCTCAAGATCCGCATCGGCTCGGTGAAGTCGACGCAGAAGATCACCAAGGCGATGAAGATGGTCGCCGCTGCGAAGCTGCGCCGCGCGCAGGATGCGGCGGTCGCCGGGCGTCCGTATGCCGAGCGTCTCGAAGCGGTGATGGCGAGCCTCGCGGGGCGCGTCGGCATCGCGCCGGGCGCCTCGCCGCTGCTCGCTGGAACCGGCAAGGACCAGGTCCACCTGATCGTCATCGCGACGTCGGAGCGTGGCTTGGCCGGTGCGTTCAACACCAACATCGTCCGTGCGGCACGTCGCAAGGCCGAGGAGCTGATCGCGGCGGGCAAGACCGTGAAGTTCTACGTCGCCGGCAAGAAGGGGCGCGTGATCAAGCGCTTCTTCCCGAACGACATCCTCGCCGATCACGAGATGGGCCAGATCAAGCGGCTCGCGTTCAGCGATGCGCAGGAAATCTCCGAAGACCTGATCAAGCGCTTCGGCGAAGGTCAGTTCGACGTCGCGCATCTGTTCTACGCGAAGTTCGTCTCGGCGCTGGTGCAGGTCCCGACCGGCATCCAGATCATTCCGATCCCGCTGTCGACGATCCCCGGTGCAGAAGCCAAGCCCAACGCTCCGGCGGAGGCTGTCGTCGAGTACGAGCCCGACGAGGAAGCGATCCTCGCCGATCTCCTGCCGCGCAACGTCGCGATCCAGATTTTCCGCGCGCTGCTCGAAAACGCGGCGTCGGAGCAGGGCTCGCGCATGAACGCGATGGACAACGCCACGCGCAATGCCGGCGACATGATCACGCGTCTCTCGATCCAGTATAACCGTACCCGCCAAGCCGCGATCACGACCGAGCTGGTCGAAATCATCTCGGGCGCCGAAGCGCTCAAGTAAGTCCAAGGAAGCAGACAATGGCAACCGCCCCAGAGACCCTCGGAACCACGCTCGCCCCCAAGGCCACCAACAACACCGGCCGCATCTCGCAGGTCATCGGTGCGGTCGTCGACGTGCATTTCCCCGACAATTTGCCCGCCATTCTGTCGGCGCTCGAAACCGACAATAACGGCAACCGGCTCGTCCTCGAAGTCGCACAGCACCTCGGCGAGAACACCGTTCGCACGATCGCGATGGACGCCACCGAGGGTCTGACCCGCGGCCAGACCGTCACCGACACCGGCTCGCAGATCCGCGTCCCGGTCGGCCCGAAGACGCTCGGCCGCATTCTCAACGTCATCGGCGAGCCGATCGACGAGCGTGGCCCGGTCGGCGCAGAGACGACCGCCCCGATCCACGCCTCGGCGCCGCTGTTCGTCGACCAGTCGACCGAGAGCGCGATCCTGGTCACCGGCATCAAGGTCATCGATCTGCTCGCACCCTATGCGAAGGGCGGCAAGATCGGCCTGTTCGGCGGCGCCGGCGTCGGCAAGACCGTGCTGATCCAGGAACTGATCAACAACATCGCCAAGGGCCATGGCGGCACCTCGGTGTTCGCGGGCGTCGGCGAGCGTACCCGCGAGGGTAACGATCTGTACCACGAGTTCCTCGACGCGGGCGTCATCGCCAAGGACGCCGATGGCAATCCGCAGTCGGAGGGCTCGAAGGTCGCGCTCGTGTTCGGCCAGATGAACGAGCCGCCAGGCGCCCGTGCCCGCGTCGCGCTGTCGGGCCTGACGATCGCCGAGTATTTCCGCGACGTCGAAGGCCAGGACGTGCTGTTCTTCGTCGACAACATCTTCCGCTTCACGCAGGCCGGCGCAGAGGTTTCGGCACTGCTCGGCCGCATCCCGTCGGCGGTGGGCTATCAGCCGACGCTGTCGACCGACATGGGCGCGCTGCAGGAGCGCATCACGTCGACCAACAAGGGGTCGATCACCTCGGTGCAGGCCGTGTACGTGCCGGCGGACGATCTCACCGATCCGGCACCGGCGACGTCGTTTGCGCATCTCGATGCGACGACCAACCTCAACCGTGCGATCTCGGAGCTGGGCATCTACCCGGCGGTCGATCCGCTCGACTCGACCTCGCGTCTGCTCGAGCCGCGTGTGGTGGGCCAGGAGCATTACGACACCGCGCGTGCCGTCCAGTCGACGCTGCAGAAGTACAAGTCGCTGCAGGACATCATCGCGATTCTCGGCATGGACGAGCTGAGCGAAGAGGATAAGCTCACCGTCCAGCGTGCGCGTAAGATCCAGAAGTTCCTGAGCCAGCCGTTCCACGTCGCGGAGGTCTTCACCGGCATCAGCGGCAAGTTCGTCCAGCTTGAGGATACGGTCCGCTCGTTCAAGGCGGTGGTCGAGGGCGAGTATGATCACCTGCCCGAGGCCGCGTTCTACATGGTCGGCGGCATCGACGAAGCCGTTGCCAAGGCCGAAAAGATGGCTGCGGAAGCGTAAGACTATCTAGCTCCCTCTCCCCTTCGGGGAGAGGGCTGGGGTGAGGGGCCGCCACGAGCGCCTTCGCCCGGTACTGCCCCTCACCCCGACCCTCTCCCCGCAGGGGAGAGGGAGAAGGCGAACAAGATGCTGCATTTCGAACTCGTCACGCCAGAAAAGCTCGTCCGCTCGGAGGAGGTCTACATGGTCGTCGTCCCCGGCACCGAAGGCGATTTCGGCGTCCTCGAAGGCCACGCGCCCTTCATGTCGACGGTCCGCGACGGCGGCGTCCAGATCTTCCGCACGCAGAACGGCACCCCCGAGATCATCGCGATCAAGGGCGGTTTCGCCGAGGTCAACGCCAAAGGCCTGACCGTCCTCGCCGAACATGCCGGCGAGTAAGCTCTTTAACTAACTGAGATGTTTTTCCCCGTGACGGCGGGAATCCAGATTGGGCATCCGCCGTCTTCTTTCTCCGTCATCCTGACGAAAGTCAGGATCCAGAGCCACGGAGCGCTACCCCTGGTTACCCTGGATCCTGACTTTCGTCAGGATGACGGGAGGGGAATGGCGTAACGTCGAGCTTACAAGAAATTATACGGGTCGACGTCCACCGTCACCCGAACCTTCGACGGCCAGTCGAGCTTCCCCAACCACTCCCGGATCACATCCTGCACATCCAGCGCCCGTCGCGCATGGACCAGCAGTCGATACCGATGCCGCCCGCGCAACATCGCCAGCGGCGCCGGCGCAGGGCCGTAGACGTTCATCCCCTCGACCTCGGGCGCACTCCGCCCCACCAACTTGGCCGTATCGTGCGCGCAAGACTGGTCCTCGGACGACACCACGATCGCCGCATAGCGCCCGAACGGTGGCGCCCCCGCATCCTTCCGCGCATCCGTCTCCGCCGCATAGAACGCATCCGCATCGCCGGTAATCAGCGCCTGCATGACCTGCGCGCCGGGGCTGTGCGTCTGGATGAACACGTGCCCCGGCTTCTCGCCGCGCCCCGCGCGCCCCGATACCTGCCGGATCTGCTGGAATGTGCGCTCCGCCGCGCGGAGATCGCCGCCGTCCAGCCCGAGGTCCGCGTCGACTACTCCGACCAACGTCAGGTTCGGGAAGTGATAGCCCTTCGTCACCAACTGCGTGCCGACGACGATGTCGATATCGCCCGCTTCCATCCGCCCGACGAACTCGGCCGCCTTGGCGGGCGACCAGATCGTGTCCGAGGTCACCACCGCCGTCTTCGCCTCCGGGAACAGCGCCTTCACCTCGTCCGCGATCCGCTCGACCCCCGGTCCACAGGCGACGAGCGTGTCCTCGCCCTTGCACTCCGGACACACGCGCGGCGTCGGCTCGATGTGCCCGCAATGGTGGCACGCCAATCGCCGCGTGAGGCGATGCTCGACCATCCACGCGGTGCAGTTCGGGCACTGGAACCGATGCCCGCAGGTCCGGCACAGCGTCAGCGGTGCGTACCCGCGCCGGTTGAGGAACAACAACGACTGCTCGCGCCGTTCCAGCGTCTCCTGCATCGCCTTGACGAGCCGCGGGGCGAGCCAGCGACCGCGCTCGGGCGGTTCCTTGATCAGGTCGATCGGCTCGATCGTCGGCATCTCCGCCGCGCCGAACCGCCCGGGCAGCTTCAATTCCGCATAGCGCCCGGTCACAACCTGTTGCCGCGTCTCGATCGCTGGCGTGGCGGAGGCGAGGATGACCGGGCACCCCTCGAACTTGCCACGCATCACCGCCACGTCGCGCGCGTGATAATGTACGCCCTCTTCCTGCTTGAAGCTGGTCTCGTGCGCCTCGTCGACGACGATCAGCCCGAGATCGCGGTAGGGTAGGAACAACGCCGAGCGCGCCCCGACCGTCACCAGCGCCTCACCGCTGGCGATCGCCCGCCAAGCCCTGCGCCGCTGGGTCGAGCGAAGCCCAGAATGCCACGCGATCGGCTCGCAGCCGAACCGGTCGTGGAAACGCTTCAGGAACGGCTCGGTCAGCGCGATCTCGGGAAGCAGCACCAAAGTCTGCCGCCCATCACGGATCGCCTGAGCGACCGCCTCGAAATACACCTCGGTCTTGCCCGAGCCGGTGACCCCGTCGAGCAACGTCGGATGAAACGCGTGCTCCGCAACGCCGGAGACCAAGGCATCGGCCGCCGCCCGCTGGTCGTCCGACAGCGTCGGCTCGTGGTGCGATGGATCGGGCACGGGGTAGGGGCTGTCCAGGCTGACTTCGACCGCCTCGATCGCACCGACCTTCACCAGCCCGCGGATCACCGCGTCGCTGACGTCGGCGGTGGTGGCGAGTTCGCGGATCAGGCCCTGGCGATCGCCGATCCGCTCCAGCGCCTGCTCGCGCTGCGGGGTGAGACGAGGCGGCACGACGCCGGTCGCGCGGTACTCGACCGCGGTCCGCGCGCCCTCCAGCGCCGATGTCGACGCGAGCGTCATCCGCAACACCGACGCCGCCGGTGCGAGATAATAGTCCGCCGTCCACTCGACCAGCCGCCGCAGCGGCGCACCCAGTGGTGGCACGTCGGCGACTGCGAGCAGGTTGCGCAACCGGTTGTCGCCGACCTCCATGTCGGACGGCATCCGCTCCGCCTCCCACACCACGCCGAGCAACTGCCGCGGCCCAAGCGGCGCGACCACGACCGAGCCCGGCTCGACGCTCATGCCTTGAGGCACGCGGTAGTCGAGCGGCCCGAGGGCAGCATTGAGGATCAGGACACGGGCGCGGGACGACATCGTACCCGTATATGGGGACAGATCGACTCCACGTGAACCGTCTAAGCAGGCACCGGCTTGATGGCGTCAGGCGTCAGGCGGCGGCGCGGCGATCGCCGCCCCGGCGGCGTTCGCCGACGCGCGCGCGCTTCGCCTTGTAGAGGATCGTATCAGCCTGGTGGATGAAGTCGCGGATCGCATGGCAGTCCGGCTCCAGCGCGGTGATCCCGACCGTCCCGGCGCTGATCATCGCCAGACCGTTCAGCGCGATCGGAAAGCGCAGCGCTTCCTCCAGTCGCGCACTGATGTAGCCGGGCGTAGCGGTCAGACCCGGATCCTCGATCAGCAGTCCGAATTCGTCGCCGCCCAGCCGTGCGGCAAAGCTCTGCTTGAGCCAGGGCGCCTGCAATATCCCGCCGACCGCACGCAGCACGTCGTCACCCGAGGTATGGCCGAGCGTGTCGTTGATCGCCTTGAACCCATCGAGGTCGATGAGCGCGAGCAGCAGCGGCGTGCCGTCGGTGTGCGACCGGGTCATCGCGGCGTCGAGCGCCCGATCGAATGCCGCGCGGTTGGATATTCCGGTGAGCGAATCGGTGTCGGCCGATCGCCGCAAGTTCAGTTCGAGCGCATAGCGTTCGGTCACGTCCTGGAAAACGCCGACGAACCCGATGGTCGTACCCGCGTCGTCCTCGAGTTCGCCCAGCACGCGGACGCGCCGCGGCTCGCCCTGCGCGGTGGTGAAGTCGACCTCGATGTCGAACGGTATGCCGGTTTCCAACGTCGTCGTGAGACAGGCGCTTAAAACGTCTCGGGCATGAGGCGGATAGAACGCCATCGCGACCTCCATCTCCGGCACCGGGCCGACCGGCAGGCCGTAGATGTGAAAGACGCCGTCCGACCAGTCCAGATGCTGGTGATCAAGCGAGGTCCGCCACGAGCCGATCGCCGCCATCCGCTCGGCCTGGCGAAAGATACGATCCTGCCGCGCGAGCGTTGCGGCCTGTCGGTCCGCGGTGGTCGCGATGGCGATCGCCTGATGCGCGGCCGACCGCGCCGCGACGGTCACCTCGGCCAGCGTCGCGAGATGCGTGAGCGCGCGACGGCCTGCGTCGTTCAAGCTGCGCGGCACCGAATCGATAACGCAGATCGAGCCGATCGCATGACGCTCGCCGCGATCGTCGACCGCATGGATCGCCGCTCCTGCGTAGAAACGCGCGCCGCGATCCGCCAGCACCAGCGGATTTTCCACGAACCGCGAATCGGCGTCGAGGTCTTCGATCACGAGGGGGGCCTGATTCTGGATCGTGTACGCGCACATGCCGATGTCGCGGCTGATCTCGCCGCGTTCGCCGCCGGCCGCGGCCTTGATCCACAGACGGTCGCTATCGACGAGAGTCATCAACGCGGTCGGGCATCCGAGCATTTCTGCGGCAAGTTCGACGAGCGCATCGAACTCGCGTTCGGGTGCGCTATCGAGCAGCGCTAGCGCATGGAGCGCGGCAACGCGCCGTTTTTCGTCTGCGAATGCGTTTGTGACGAGGTCTTTCGGCGACATGGCTGTTGGATACCGAAGGGATGTTAATTTTCCTTTGCTGCTGGAGCAGGTTAGTGTCTGTTATGGGGACCACGACAGACCTGCCGCCGTCGATGCTGTGGGCGGACCATTTGACGCGAGATCGGCGACGGTCGGTGCACACGGTGCGTGCCTATCAGGCGTCGGCGGAACGCCTGACGGCATTCCTGATCGATCATTGGGGCGAGCGAGTCGAGCGCGCGACTCTGGCGCGCGTGACCGCCGCCGATCTGCGCGCGTATCTGGCGTATCGTCGAGATTCGGGGCTGGGCAACGCATCGGCGGCGCGCGAGCTGTCCGCGGTGCGGGGCTTCCTGGCCTGGGCGAACGACGGCGCGGAGCAGCCGCGGATCCGGGGCCCGCGCGTGAAGAAGGGCCTGCCGCGACCGATCTCTCCGGGCGAGGCGATCGCGCTGGCCGAAGACGTCGCCGAGGATGCCGCCGAGCCGTGGATCGGCGCGCGGGATTGGGCGGTGCTGTTGTTGCTATACGGTGCGGGGCTGCGGATCGGCGAGGCGCTTGCGTTGCCGGGGGCGATCCTGCCGCTCGGCGAGACGCTGGTGGTTACCGGCAAGCGGTCGAAGGCGCGGATGGTGCCGTTGCTGCCCAAGGTGCGCGCGGCGATCGAGGCGTATGTCGCGCAGACGCCGTGGCCGATCGCGCCCGACGCGCCGCTGTTCCGGGGCGCGAAGGGCGGGCCGCTGTCGGCGGTGGTGGTGCGGCGCTCGGTGCGCGGCGCGCGCGCGCGGCTCGGGCTGGGCGACCGGACGACGCCGCATGCGCTGCGCCATAGTTTCGCGACGCATCTACTGGGGCGGGGGGCGGATTTGCGCGCGCTGCAGGAGTTGCTGGGGCATGCGAGTCTCAGCTCGACGCAGATTTACACGCAGGTCGATGCGGCGCACTTGATGGACGTGTACCGCAACGCGCATCCGCATGGCGGTTAGCCCTTGGGTTTCCAGGTCAGCACGCGCCAGCCATAGCCGATGATGATGACCACGAACGTCGCCACCGCGACCGGGCCGACGTAACGATCGAGTTCGGAGAAATGCGAGCCGAGCAGGATGCCCGCATAGGTGAGCACGACGTTCCAGATCGCGCTGCCCGCAGCGGTCCAGATCACGAACTGCCAGATCGGCATGCGGGTCATGCCCGCGGGGAGCGAGATGACGGTGCGGAAGGTCGGCATGAAGCGGAATACGAAGATCACCCAGCCGCCGCGCTTCGTGAAGAAACGGTGGATCTTCTCGACGTCCGACCATTCCATCGTCAGCCAGCGACCGTTGCGCTCGATGAACGGGCGGAAGCGCTCGTAGCCGATGTTGCGGCCGATATAATACCAGAAGTAATTGCCGACGACCGAGCCCGCGGTACCCCAGGCGATCAGTGGAACGACGCTCATGTCGCCGCGCGCGACGGCCATGCCGCCGAGGCCCATGATGACTTCGGACGGCACCGGCGGCACGATATTCTCGAGCGCCATCAGCAGGAAGATACCGAAATATCCGCCCCAGGCGATGAGATCGAGGATGAATTCGGTCATGGGTATCACATACTGCCGGGAGGCCGGATGTGTTCCACCGACTTCGCACCACCCCGGCGAAGGCCGGGGCCCAATTGGGGGACGGTTATTACGGAGGACGGCGCTCCGTTACCGCGACCTTTCCAATTGGGCCCCGGCCTTCGCCGGGGTGGTAATCTTCGTTCCAGTTACCGAGCCGCGACCTTCACCTCGATCGCATCCCAGATCATCCCCGCGACATCGGTCCCATCGAACTTCTCGATCGCGACGATCCCGGTCGGCGAGGTCACGTTGATCTCGGTCAGCCACGTGCCGCCGATCACGTCGATCCCGACGAACAGCAACCCGCGCTTCTTCAGTTCGGGCCCGAGCACCGCGCAGATCTCGCGCTCCTTGTCGGTCAGCACCGACTTCTCCGCCGAGCCACCGACCGCGAGGTTCGAGCGGATCTCGCCTTCGCCCGGCAGGCGGTTGATCGCACCCGCGACCTCGCCGTCGATCAGCACGATCCGCTTGTCGCCCTTCGCCACGTCGGGGAGGAACGCCTGGACCATGTGCGGCTCGCGCCACGTCATGTTGAAGACTTCCATCAGCGCCGACAGATTGGCGCCGTCCGACTCGACCTTGAAGATCGCCTTGCCGCCGTTGCCGTGCAGCGGCTTGATGACGATCGCGCCGTGCTCGGCGAGAAATTTGCGTGCCTCGTCGAGCGAGCGGGTCACCAGCGTCGGCGGCATGAACTGCGGATAGTCGAGCACGAACACCTTCTCGGGCGCGTTCCGCACCTGTGCCGGATCGTTCACGACGAGCGTCTTGTCGGCGATCCGTTCGAGCAGATGCGTCGCGGTGATGTAGCCGAGATCGAACGGTGGATCCTGGCGCATGAGGACGACATCCGCCTCGTCGCCAAGGTCGAGGTCAACGGGTTCGCCGACGCTGAAGTGATCGCCGACGACGCGCTGCACGGTGACCGGATGCGCCTTCGCCCAGACCCGGCCGTCACGGTAGTTCAGGTCCTCAGCCGAGTAGTGGAAGAGCTTGTGGCCACGGTCCTGCGCGGACAGCATCAGCGCAAATGTCGAATCGCCGGCGATGTTGATGCTGTCGAGCGGGTCCATCTGGACGGCGACGGTGAGGCTCATGCGTCTTCCTTCTGTTCGGTCGAGCGCATGTAGGCGCGGGCGGTCGTTAAGTCATCGGGTGACGTGGCATGCTTAACCCCGTCATCCTGACGAAAGTCAGGATCCAGGATGATCGAGGACATCGTTTCATGGCTCTGGATCCTGACGTTCGTCAGGATGACGGAAGGTTCGCGAGATTTCGCCACGGGTGATCGAGGCATCACCCGATCCAGGCATTCTCGATATGGCGTGGCCGCGTGCCGGGCGCGAGCAGGATGACGTCGACGCGGATGTCGTCGCCGGGTCCGGCATAGCGCGGCATCAGATATTCCGCCGCCGCGGCGACGCGGGCGAGCCGGCGTTCGTCGATCGCGAAGTCGAGTTCGGCGGCGGTCGCGCGGGTTTTTACCTCGACGAATGCGACGAGGTTTCCCTTTCGCGCGACGAGGTCGACCTCGCCGGCGGGTGTGCGGACCCGGCGATCGAGGATGGTCCAGCCTTTGAGGCGCAGCCACCACCCCGCCAAGCGCTCTCCTCTGCGGCCAGCAATCTCGGCGGAACGACGATCACGCATCCCTGCTCCCATCCCTGAAAGGGAGGGGTTGGGGGTGGGTAGGCCCATCGTCTGGCGATGCGGATCCCAAGCAGCCGACCCACCCCCGGGCCCTCCCTTTCAGGGAGGGGGGAAGAAGGGGCGTCACCCTTTCTCCGCTTTCAACTCGAGCGCCCGAGCATAGAGCGCCTTGCGGTCGAGCCCGAGAGCCTTCGCCACCTCACTAGCGGCCTGGCCGGTCGACAGTCGCGTCAACGCCTCCACCAGCGCGGCATCCCCGTCCTCGGCACTCGCCGGCGGCGCCTCGCCCGGTGGTGCGACGACGATCACGATCTCTCCGCGGGGCGGCGCATCCGCATAGCGCGCGGCGAGCATCGAGAGCGTCCCCGTCACCGCCTCCTCGAACTTCTTGCTGATCTCGCGCGTCACCGCCGCCTCGCGGTCGCCAAGTCCTTCCGCCAGGGCCGCGAGACACGCCCCAAGCCGCGGCCCGGATTCATACATCACCAGAGTCGCGCGGATCGTCGAGACCTCCGCGATCGCCTCCGCCCGCGCGTGCATCTTCGACGGCAGGAAGCCGACGAACAGGAACCGGTCGGTCGGCAGTCCCGCCAGCGTCAGCGCCGCCACCGCCGCGCAGGGACCCGGGATCGTCACCACCAGATGCCCCGCCGCCCGCGCATCGCGCACCAGCTTGAACCCAGGATCGGAGATCAGCGGCGTCCCCGCATCCGACACCAGCGCCACCGCCTGCGTCGCCATCCGCGCGATCAGCGCCGGGCGCACGCCTTCCGCGCTGTGATCGTGATACGGCACCATCGGCGTCTTCGTGCCGATGTGGCGGAGCAGCCCGGCGGTCACGCGGCTGTCCTCGACCGCGATCACATCGGCGCGGCGGAGGATGTCGGCGGCACGCGGCGACAGATCGCCAAGATTGCCGATCGGGGTCGCGACGATGTAGAGGCCGGGATCGAGAAGAGTTTCAGGGTTCATGGGGACGGTCATGGCAGACGCGACGACGATAGGGCAATCGACACGTACCATGCGACGAGGGGCCATCGGTCGTTGGGCGACGCTTGCCGCAGCGTGTCTGCTCGGCGCGTGCCAGACGATCGTGCCGCGTGGTCCGGTCGAGCCGTCGCAGCAGCGCCCGACCACGCGTCCTGCCGATCGTCCCAACATCGGTGTCGAGACCGGTATTCCGCGCGATGCCGAGCGTAACCGCGTCGCACTGCTCGTGCCGCTGTCGGGCAGCAACGCGGGCGTCGGTACCTCGATCGCCAACGCGACGATGCTGGCGCTGCTCGATACGCAGAACCAGCGCGTCCGCATCACCAACTACGACACCGCGACCGGTGCCGCCGCCGCCGCGCAGCGCGCGATTGCCGAGGGCGCGCAGTTGATCCTCGGACCGCTGCTCGCCGACGACGTCCGCGCGGTCGCACCGATCGCGCGCGCCGCGAACATTCCGGTGCTGAGCTTCTCCAACGATCTCGGCGTGGCGGGCGACGGTGCGTATCTGATGGGATATGTCCCGACCCAGTCGATCGCGCGCGTGGTCGATTTCGCGAAGGAGCGCGGCGTTAGCAACTTCGCCGGGCTCGTCCCCAACGGTCTTTACGGCGAGCGTGCGTCCACCGCGTTCCTACGCGCGGTCGAAGGCGCTGGCGGCCAGGTCGTCTCGCTCCAGACCTACGCGCGGGGCCCCGGTGGCATTTCCGGCGCCGTCACGCGGCTCGCGGCGAGGGCGCCCTATGACGCGGTCCTGATCGGAGACGGTGGCGCCACCGCAGCCTCGGCGGCGGCAATGGTCAAGCGCGGCAGCGGCGCGACGACGCGCATCCTCGGCACCGAACTCTGGAACTCCGACGCGGGGATCGCCGCCAAGCCGGCGCTGTCCGGCGCATGGTACGCCAGCGTCTCGGACACGCTGTACCGCCAATACGCCGCCAAATACCGCGCGCGATTCGGGGCAGGGCCATACCGCCTGTCGAGCCTCGGCTATGATTCGGTGCTGTTGACGGTCCGCATCGCGCGCGACTGGAAGCCCGGCACGCCGTTCCCGGTGAAACGCCTGCGCGACGGCGACGGGTTTGCCGGCATCGATGGCGCCTTCCGCTTCGGCAAGGACAACGTCGCCGAGCGTGCGCTGGAGGTGAAGGAAATCCGTGGAGGTACGACTACGGTGGTTTCGCCTGCGCCGGCTGGGTTCGGGAAGTAAGCTTGTTCACCCGCGAAGGCGGGTGCCCAGTCTGGGCACCCGCCTTCGCGGGTGAACAAATTAGGCGGTAACGATCTCAGGCAGGATCGCGTCGAGGAGTAGGGCGCCGGCTTCGGTAACCCGCAATCGGCCCGGCGTGTGCGCGATCAGCCCCAACTCCTCAAGCCGAGCCACCGCAGCCAGATCCACCGGCACGACGCCGGCGTTCAGCGCGGTAATCCGGTCCAGATCCACGCCTTCCGCCAGCCGCAACCCCATCAGCAACGCTTCGGTAGCGCGCGTCGAGGGCGTCAGCGGATCCTCGACCTCCATGCCGTGGCCGTTGCGTTCGATCGCCGCCAGCCAGTTCTCCGGCTTTTTCCGCCGCACCGTCGCCAGTCCGCCGCGCCGCCCATGCGCGCCGGGGCCGATGCCCGCGTAATCCTGATAGCGCCAGTAAGCGA
Source organism: Sphingomonas sp. PP-F2F-G114-C0414 (assembly GCF_003688595.1). GTDB lineage: Bacteria > Pseudomonadota > Alphaproteobacteria > Sphingomonadales > Sphingomonadaceae > Sphingomonas. The sequence goes on along the minus strand of NZ_RCWT01000011.1, from coordinate 96,463 downwards.
GATTGTGGCGGCTCTCCGACCCCGGCCGCGCATGGTTCGACGTCTCGTACGCGGGCAGCCCCGCGGCGGCGGTATCTGCGCGCGTCGCCTCGAACAGGTCGGCCGCCGAGTCGCCGTCGGGGATCACGATCCGTCCCGCCAGCGCTTCGGTCGCGAACCGTGTGCCCGCTTCGATCGTCAACTGGTACAGCGACAGATGCTCCGTCCCCAGGCTCAGCGCGCGCGCGAGTTCGGCGCGCCAGTCGTCGAGCCGCTGGCCCGGCAGCGCATAGATCAGGTCGAAACTGACGCGGGGAAACACGTTCTGCGCGGTAGCGAGTGCGGCCTGTCCCTCGTTGACGTCATGCGCGCGACCGAGGAACTTCAACGCTTGATCGTCGAGCGATTGCAGTCCGAGCGACACCCGGTTCACCCCGGCGCGCGCCAAGTCGGCGAACCGCGCCGCCTCGACCGAGGACGGGTTCGCCTCCAGCGTGATCTCGATTCCTTCCGCGAACCCCCAGGCCTTTTCCGCCGCATCGAGTACCGCGGCGACGGTCGCGGGCGGCATCAGCGAGGGGGTGCCACCGCCGAAGAAGATCGACTGCAGTTTCCGCCCCGGCAACACGCTAGCCTCGTGTGCGAGATCGGTCAGGAGTGCGGCGCGCCACGCAGCCTGATCCACCTCCTCGCGAACATGGCTGTTGAAGTCGCAATACGGGCATTTCGATACGCAGAACGGCCAATGGACGTAGAGCGCGAGATCGCCCGCTGGAGGAGCGTCGGGGCTTGGTGTTTCGAAGACGGGCATTATCTGGCGCATATGGTCGCACGGGGCGACCGAAGGAAGCGCAATGACGGCACGGTTGGGTTGGGCGCTTGCCGCGATGCTCGCGATCGCGGGGTGCGCACAGGGTCCGGAACGCGTCGTCGAGCGCCGCGACACGATGGCGCCGGCCCCCCGCGGGGCGGCGCTGCTCAAGACCGCGATGATGGACGGCCACAACGCCGCGCGTGCCGCGGTCGGCGTGGCGCCGCTGACGTGGAGCGATACGCTGGCGGCGACAGCGGGGGCCTATGCCGAGCAGATGGCGCGGACCCGCAAGTTCGCGCACGCGCCGCAGCCGCAGGGCATGACGCGCGAAGGCGAGAATCTGTGGACTGGCACGCGCTATGCGTACGCGTACACCGAGATGATGGGCCACTGGGTCGCCGAGAAGCGCGATTTCATCAACATGCCGACCCCCGGTTTCAGCCGCACCGGCAATTTCGAGGACGTCGCGCACTACACGCAGATCGTCTGGCGCGGCTCCACGCAGGTCGGCTGCGCGATGGCGAGCAACACGACCGACGACTATCTCGTCTGTCGCTATTCACCGCCGGGAAACGTCGTCGGCGAGCGCGTGTATTGATCTGGAGCAAGCGATGACCGCGGCGGCGGTCGCACTTTCTTAAGTGGACCGAGGTTAACCTGCCTTAATGACCTCACCATCTCATTCTGATGTGCCGCGTTCGGGTGGCTGTGCCGGTTGCCGCGACGGCGCTGGCCTGACCTTCGGCTTCTCGATGGCGTTCCAGCCGATCGTCGATATCGAGACCGAGACCGTCTTCGCCTACGAAGCACTGGTGCGCGGTCCCGAAGGCCAGTCGGCGGCCAGCGTGTTAGGGCAGGTCGATGCGGCAAACCTGTACGCGTTCGACCAGCAATGCCGGGTGCGCGCGATCGAGGCTTCGGTGAAGGCCGGGCTGCTCGATACACCTGCGCGGCTGTCGATCAACTTCCTCCCGAACGCGGTCTATTCGCCAGCTGCGTGCATCCAGTTGACGCTGAAGACCGCGGCGGCAGTGGGCATGCCGACCGATCGCCTGATCTTCGAGTTCACCGAGAACGAGGAAATGCAGGATCCGGCGCACGTCGCGAACATCATCGCGACGTATCAGAAGATGGGTTTTGGCACCGCGCTCGACGATTTCGGCGCGGGGCATGCGGGATTGAACCTACTCGCGCGGTTCCAGCCGGATATCATCAAGCTCGACATGGAACTGATCCGCGACATCGACACCAGCCTGCCGCGGCGGATGATCGTCGAGGGCATGCTGCGGATGTGCACCGCGCTGGGAATCACGGTGATCGCCGAGGGGGTCGAGACGCTTGGCGAGTTCGAGGCTTTGCGCGGTCTCGGCGTGCGGTACATCCAGGGATATTTGTTGGCGAAACCCGCGTTCGAGGCGCTGCCTACGGTGAGGTGGCCCGAGAAGCAGGCGTTAGCAGTCTGAACTACACCTCCACCGTCATCCTGACGAAAGTCAGGATCCAGAGTAACGGGCGGTGCCCTTAATGGCTCTGGATCCTGACTTTCGTCAGGATGACGGGTGAGGCGTCAGGATGACGGACAAGAGAGGTTTGCGGCAGGTTTCCCGCTGCAAATTTTCAGAACACCGCGGCTTCGAGCAGCTTGAACGCCTCGCTGCGGTGGCTGATCGCATTCTTGGTTTCATGCGGGAGTTCGGCGTAGGTCTGGTCGTAGCCGAGCGGCACGAACACGGGGTCGTAGCCGAACCCGACATTGCCGCGTGGCGGCCAGACGAGCGTCCCCTCGGCGCGGCCCTCGAACCATTCGACATGACCATCGGGCCATGCGAGCGCGAGCACGCTGACGAAGTGTGCGCCGCGCGTTGCCTCCGGGCCCTTTGCGACCACCGCGTCCTCGACCTTCTGCATCGCCATCATCCAGTCGCGACCGTTCGGCGTTTCCGCCCAGTCGGCGGTGTACACGCCCGGATCGCCGTTCAGCGCATCGACGCACAGCCCGCTATCGTCCGCGAGCGCGGGATAGCCCGACAGGTCGGCGGCCGAGCGCGCCTTCAGCTCGGCATTCGCGAAGAAGGTGGTGCCGGTCTCGATCGGCTCGGGCAGGTCGAGCTCGGCGGCGGAGACGACTTCGAGCCCACGCCCTTCGAGCAACGCGGCGATCTCGCGCACCTTGCCCTTGTTGTGGCTGGCGATGACCAGCTTGCCCGGCTGGAGCTTGCGGATCGCCTGCGGTTCCTTGCCTTCGCCGATCACTTGGCGACCGCTTTCGACTGCGCCGCAAAGATATCCGTGCAGCCGATCCGCGCGAGACGCAGCAGGCGGAGCAGCGCCTCCTCGTCATAGGTCGCGCCCTCGGCGGTCGCCTGCGCCTCGGCGATGTTGCCGTTTTCGAGCAGCACGAAATTCGCATCCGCATCCGCGCCCGAATCCTCGATATAGTCGAGGTCGAGCACCGGATTGCCCTGGTAGATGCCGCAGCTGATCGCCGCGACCTTCTGCGTCAGCGGGTCGGCGGTCAGCTTGCCGCTCGCCAGCAGGCCGTCGATCGCGAGCCGGAGTGCGACCCAGCCGCCCGAGATCGACGCGGTGCGCGTGCCGCCATCCGCCTGGATCACGTCGCAATCGATCACGATCTGGCGCTCGCCGAGCAGCTTCAGGTCGACGACCGCGCGGAGCGACCGCCCGATCAGCCGCTGGATTTCCTGCGTGCGGCCCGACTGCTTGCCCTTGGCGGCCTCGCGGTTGTTGCGCGTGTTGGTGGCGCGCGGGAGCATGCCGTATTCGGCGGTCACCCAGCCTTCGCCCTTGCCGCGCATGAATGGCGGCACCTTCTCCTCGACGCTGGCGGTGACGAGCACTTTCGTGTCGCCGAAGCCGATCAGGACGGAGCCTTCGGCATGCTTGGTGAAGCGCGGCTCGATCGTGATCGCACGCATCTGGTCTGGGGCGCGGCCGGATGGGCGCATAGTCTTATCCTAACGGGAGTGAGTGGTTGCCCGCTGCCTAGCCTTTCGTTTGGTCGCTCGCCAGCCTTCCCCGTCATCCTGACGAAAGAGCCCGTCATCCTGACGAGCCCACCGTCATCCTGACGAAAGTCAGGATCCAGAGCCACGAAGGACAGCACTCGGTTACTCTGGAGCCTGACTTTCGTCAGGATGACGGGTGGGGGTGAGGCGGGGTTTGCATTCCCTCTTTGTACGCCCGTCGATCCGCCTTAGATCAAAGCGATGGCCACGCCCCCCGTCACCGAACTGACCGATCGCGCGCGCGACATTTTTCGCGCGGTGGTCGACAGCTACCTCGCCAGCGGCACGCCGGTCGGGTCGAAGACGATCGCGCAACTGACCGGCCTCAGCCTCTCCCCCGCCTCGATTCGCGGCGTGATGGGCGAACTCGAAGGTCTCGGCCTGCTCGCCAGCCCGCATACCAGCGCCGGTCGCATGCCGACCGACCGGGGCTTGCGGCTGTTCGTCGACGGCATGATGCAGGCAATGGAGCCGTCGTTCGAGGAACGCCAGACGATCGAGGCCCGCGCCGGCGTCGGTGGTCCGGTCGAGGAGGCGCTCGCCGCGACCACGCTCGCGCTTTCCGGGCTCTCGGCCTGCGCGGGGCTGGTGATGGTGCCCAAGCGCGAGCTGAAACTGCGCCAGATCGCGTTCGTCGCGCTGTCGCCCGAGCAGGCGCTGGCGGTGCTGGTCAGCGAGGACGGCTCGGTCGAGAATCGCGTGATTGCGCTGCCGAAGGGTATGTCGCCGTCCGCGCTGATCGAGGCGGGTAACTACATGTCGGCGACGCTCGGCGGCCTGACGCTGGCCGATGCGCGGACCCGGATCGAGCGCGAGCTGGCGGACGGGCAGGCGGCGCTCGACGGCGCGGCGCGGACGCTGGTCGAGCGCGGGATCGCGGTGTGGAGCGAGGATGCGGATCGCCGCCCGGTGCTGATCGTGCGCGGGCAGGGACGGCTGATCGACGCCGCCGCCGCCGCCGACCTCGACCGGGTCCGCGACCTGCTCGACGATCTCGAGGGAAAGCAGGAAGTCGCATCGCTTTTGGATAGCGCGCGCGCCGGAGATTCGACGCGGATTTTCATCGGCGCGGAGACCAAATTGTTCGCGTTGTCAGGGTCTTCGGTGATCGCGCGACCGTTCCGTGGATTGGACGGTCGGGTGGTCGGCGTGGTCGGTGTCATAGGCCCGACGCGGTTGAACTATGCGCGCGTCGTGCCCATGGTGGATTTCACGGCTGCAACGCTCGCCCGGTTGATGGGTTGAGCCGGCCCAATTTATAGGGAAAACCATGTCCGAGACCGACCAGAACACGCCTGCAGACCTGCGCGAAGAGACCGCTGAAGACGCGCCCGAAGTGGCCGCGAACGACCGCGTCGCCGAGCTGGAGAACCAGCTCGCCGAGGCCAAGCAGAACGTCCTCTACGCGCAGGCCGAGATCCAGAACGTCCGCCGTCGTGCCGAGAAGGAAGCGCAGGACGCGCGTGCCTACGCCGCGACCGCGTTCGCGCGCGACGTGTTGTCGGTTGCGGACAACCTCTCGCGCGGCCTGTCGGCGATTCCGGCGGACCTGCGCGCGGACGACAAGATGAAGGGGCTCGTCACCGGGCTCGAGGCGACCGGTCGCGAACTGGAGAGCGTGTTCCAGCGCCACGGCATCACCAAGATCGCGGCGGAGGGCCAGATGCTCGATCCGAACAAGCACCAGGCGATGATGGAAATTCCGAGCGACCAGCCTGCCGGGACGATCGTCCAGGAGATGCAGGCGGGCTACATGATCAAGGACCGCCTGCTGCGTCCGGCGATGGTCGGCGTCGCCAAGGCTGGCTGAATCCTCCCCGGAACGGGGAGGGGGACCGCCAACCGCTTGGTTGGTGGTGGAGGGGGCTCTCCTCCCGAGTACCATCTGCGGCCGGGCACGTTTACGTCGAGCGTGACGTCCGCGGCACGCCCCCTCCACCAGCTGCGCTGGTCCCCCTCCCCTTGCAGGGGAGGATTTGAAAGTCAGTCCATGAACCAGAACCTCACCACCGATCGCGAGACCTTCGTCACGCATCTCGAATGCTCGATCACCGGCGAGCGGTATGAGGCGGACCAGCTTCATGGGCTGTCGCGCGCCGGGCGACCGTTGCTCGTCCGCTACGACCTCGACGCGGTGCGGTCCGCGGTTTCTCGCGACACGATCGAGGCGCGGCCGACCGACCTGTGGCGGTGGCGCGAACTGCTCCCTGTTCGCTACACGGCCAACATCGTCAGCCTCGGCGAGATCGAGACGCCGCTGGTGCCGCTAACCAAGTCCGGCGGCCCTAACGTGCTCGTGAAGGACGAAGGCCGCCTCCCGACCGGTAGCTTCAAGGCCCGAGGCCTCGTCATGGCCGTCGCGATGGCGAAGGAACTCGGCGTCACAAAGATCGCGATGCCGACCAACGGCAATGCGGGCGCCGCGCTGGCGGCCTATGCCACGCGCTGCGGGATCGAGACGATCGTGTTCTGTCCCGACGACACCCCCGAGATCAACGTCCGCGAGATCGCGATGCAGGGTGCGCGAGTCTGGCGGGTCAACGGCCTGATCGACGATTGCGGCGCGATCGTCGGCAAGGGCGCCGCGGAGGGCCGCTGGTTCGATTTCTCGACGCTGAAGGAGCCGTATCGGATCGAGGGCAAGAAGACGATGGGGCTCGAACTCGCCGCGCAGTTCGGCTGGAAACTGCCGGACGCGATCTTCTACCCGACCGGCGGCGGCACCGGGCTGATCGGGATGTGGAAGGCGTTCGACGAACTCGAGAAGCTCGGCTGGATCGGCTCGAAGCGCCCCAAGATGTTCGCGGTGCAGGCGAGCGGGTGTGCGCCGATCGTCCGCGCGTTCGAGGCGGGCGAGGAGCATGCCGAGCGTTGGGAAGATGCGAGCACGGTCGCGGCGGGCATTCGCGTGCCGAAAGCGGTCGGCGACTTCCTGATCCTCCGCGCGGTTCGCGAGAGCGGCGGGCAGGCACTCGCGGTCGGCGATCCGGCGATCCTGAAGGCGGTTGACGCGGCGGCGAAGCAGGATGGGCTGCTGTTGTGTCCCGAGGGCGGCGCGACGCTGGCGGCGTATCATCAGGCGCTGAACACCGGGCTGGTCGACGAGGACGACAAGGTCGTACTTTTCAACTGCGCGACCGGGTTGAAATATCCGATGCCAGAGGCACCGCAAGCGCTTGATAGAACACGACCTATCGATTTCGACGCGCTGTAAACGGCGCATTTCTGCCGATCGGGTGGGTCTCGATCTACCAGATCGGTGGTTGAAATTGATCCATGTTGGCTGCAACGGGGCGCCCTTGTTTACAAAAGGGGTCTTCAATGCAGAAAATCATCCAGGTCGTTTGTGTCGTGCTCATCGCCGCGGCGGTGATGTTCGGCGGACGTTGGTACATGTACGTCGCGCAGGGTTCGAGCCCGTATGACGAGGTCGGCATCGCGTTGAACGGCTATGCACCGGGGCCGATGCGCGCCTGGGGCTGCCACAAGATGCAGGCGCGGTTCCCGGGCCAGTTGCCGCCTTATGGGTGTGCCGGGCCGGATGGTCGTAACTGGCTCTGAAGCCAGACTCGTCATCGCATAATCCGTCATCCTGACGAAAGTCAGGATCCAGAGCCCCGATCGTCTCGCTGAGTCACTCTAGATCCTGACTTTCGTCAGGATGACGAAGTGTGTCGGCGGGACGAGCGGGCGTGAACGGCAGCACCGTCTCATACTGCGCGAGCGGCGGCGCGCCCGCCACCTTCGCGCCCGCACGCAGCAGGAAGGCGTGCCGCACGATCTCGCCCTGTTGCTCGATGCCGTAGCGGTGCAGCGCCACCCCAGGCCGGAACGTATAGTCGTACCGACACCAGGGATGCCGCGCCAAGGGCAGGAACACGCCGCGCTGGTGCTGCCAGATGTGCGTCATCTCGTGGACGAACAGCCCCTGCAACGTCAGGTTCGCCTGCGAGAAGTCGTCGCACCACAGATTGCCCTTGGGGTGAAAGTGGATGCACCCGCGGGGTGCCATCACCGTATCGCGCGGCTGGAAGAACGCCCATTTGCTCCGAGCCAAACTCACCGAAGAGTAATCGATCGCGCCCCCGAACACCGATGCCGCGAGCGCCGTCTCCGCCTCGGTAAGTCCGCGCTTCACTTACCCGCCGGGGTCCCCGCCGCGACCACGGTCGCGTTGTTTATGATGCGCGTCCCATCTGCGAACGCGAACGTGAGCGTCACGCGATCAGCGGGTTTGATCCCCGAGTTCATGTTGAACAGCATCACATGCCGCCCACCCGGCGCGAACGTTACGTCCGTCTTCGCAGGGATTTCCACGCGGGTCAGCTGCGCCATCGTCGACAGGCCGCCCTCGTCCATCGTCTCGTGCATCTCCGACTTGATCGCGACGTCGGTGGTGACCGAGATCAGCGTCGCCGGGGTCGGCCCGCCATGCACCGTAAAATATGCTGCCGCCGGTCGACCAGTCACCGCGCCGAGCCGCACCCACGCCCCGTCCACGGCGAGTTCCTTGGGCTGCGAACACGACGCCAGTGCCATAGCGGCAACACCCAGTCCGAAAACGATACGCATAGGTTAACTTTCCCCGGGGGTTGCCTCTTGTGCATCCTATGACCGGTACAATCTTGCGGCAAGCGCGAGGCCACCTATATCGCGCCCATCATCAGAAAGGTTCCGCCTCCGAAACGGGGTGGAGCGGATTTCGTATTTTCGTTTCAAGTGAGGGGCTAATCAGAACTCATGGCTAAAGTAATCGGTATCGATCTCGGCACGACCAACAGCTGCGTTTCCGTCATGGAAGGCGGCAAGCCCAAGGTCATCGAGAATTCCGAGGGCGCGCGCACCACGCCGTCGATCGTCGCCTTCGCCAAGGATGGCGAGCGACTGGTCGGCCAGCCGGCCAAGCGCCAGGCAGTGACGAACGGCGACAACACCATCTTTGCGGTGAAGCGCCTGATCGGCCGTCGTTTCGACGATCCGATCACTAAGAAGGACACCGAGCTGGTTCCGTACAAGATCTCGCGCGGCCCGAACGGCGACGCCTGGGTCTCGGCGGGCGGCAAGGATTACTCGCCGTCGCAGATCTCGGCGTTCACGCTGCAGAAGATGAAGGAAACCGCCGAGTCGTATCTCGGCGAGACGGTCACGCAGGCGGTCATCACCGTTCCCGCGTACTTCAACGACGCGCAGCGCCAGGCGACCAAGGACGCCGGCCAGATCGCTGGCCTCGAAGTGCTGCGCATCATCAACGAGCCGACCGCGGCGGCGCTGGCTTACGGCCTCGACAAGCAGGACGGCAAGACGATCGCGGTCTACGATCTCGGCGGCGGCACGTTCGACATCTCGGTGCTCGAGATCGGCGACGGCGTGTTCGAGGTGAAGGCCACCAACGGCGACACGTTCCTCGGCGGTGAGGATTTCGACAACAAGATCGTCCAGTATCTCGCCGACGAGTTCAAGAAGGCCGAGGGCATCGACCTCGCCAAGGACAAGCTGGCGCTTCAGCGTCTGAAGGAAGCGGCCGAGAAGGCGAAGATCGAGCTCAGCTCGGCGCAGTCGACCGAGGTCAACCTGCCCTTCATCACCGCGGACCAGAACGGCCCGAAGCATCTGGTGAAGTCGATCACCCGCGCCGACCTGGAGCGGATGGTCGAGGACCTCGTCAAGCGCACGCTCGAGCCTTGCCGCAAGGCGCTCGCAGACGGCGGCCTGAAGCCCGAGGACATCTCGGAAGTCGTGCTGGTCGGCGGCATGACGCGCATGCCGCGCGTGCGTGAAGTCGTGAAGCAGTTCTTCGGCAAGGAGCCGCACACCGGCGTCAACCCGGACGAGGTCGTCGCGATGGGCGCGGCGATCCAGGCCGGCGTGTTGCAGGGCGACGTCAAGGACGTGCTGCTGCTCGACGTGACGCCGCTGTCGCTCGGCATCGAGACGCTGGGTGGCGTGTTCACCCGCATGATCGATCGCAACACGACGATCCCGACCAAGAAGTCGCAGACCTATTCGACCGCCGACGACAACCAGGGCGCGGTGACGATCCGCGTGTTCCAGGGCGAGCGCGAGATGGCGGCCGACAACAAGATGCTCGGCAATTTCGATCTCGTCGGCATCCCGCCCGCACCGCGCGGCGTGCCGCAGATCGAAGTCACGTTCGACATCGATGCGAACGGTCTCGTCAGCGTCTCGGCCAAGGACAAGGGCACCGGCAAGGAGCAGCAGATCCGCATCCAGGCGTCGGGTGGTCTTTCGGACAACGACATCGACCAGATGGTCCGCGACGCCGAGACCTTCGCCGAGGAGGACAAGAAGCGTCGTGCGGGCGCCGAGGCGAAGAACAACGCCGAGTCGCTGGTCCACACCACCGAGCGTCAGCTGGCGGATAACGGCGACAAGGTCGACGAGTCGCTGAAGACCGAGATTCAGGCTGCGATCGACGCGACCAAGGCTGCGGTCGAGAGCGGCGATGCGGATGCGATGACCGAGAAGAGCACCGCGCTCGCTCAGGTCGCGATGAAGCTCGGCCAGGCGATCTACGAGAAGCAGGCCCAGGCGGACGCATCGCCGTCGGCTGATGGCGACGCGGCGAAGAAGGACGACGACGTCGTCGACGCCGAGTTCTCGGAAGTCGACGACAACCCGAAGGCGTAACCGAAACTCCCTCTCCCCCTCTGGGGAGAGGGCCGGGGTGAGGGGCAGTTCCGCGCGCTGCCGTGTGGAACGGCCCCTCACCCAACCCTCTCCCCGGAGGGGAGAGGGCTAAGAGGGCCGCTATGAGTACCCAGACAGATTATTACGAACTGCTCGAATGCGAGCGGACCGCGGATGCGGGGACGATCAAGTCGTCCTACCGCAAGCTCGCGATGAAATATCACCCGGACAAGAACGCCGGCTGCAAGGATTCCGAGGCGCAGTTCAAGGCGGTCAGCGAGGCCTATGAGTGCCTTAAGGATCCGCAGAAGCGTGCAGCCTATGATCGCTTCGGCCATGCCGCGTTCCAGAACGGTGGCGGCGGCGGTCACGGTGGCGGCGCGCAGGACTTCGGCGGCTTCAGCGACATCTTCGAAAGCGTCTTCGGCGAGTTCATGGGCGGCGCGCAGCGTGGCGGCGGCCGGTCTGCGGCCCGGCGCGGCGCGGACCTTCGCTACGACATGGAAGTCAGCCTGGAGGAAGCCTTCCACGGCAAGACGACCGAGATCACGATCGACGTCTCGGCGCTTTGCAACACCTGCGACGGCTCGGGTGCCAAGGCTGGCACTCGCGCGAAAACCTGCCAGCATTGCGGTGGTCATGGGAAAGTCCGTGCGCAGCAGGGCTTCTTCGTGGTCGAGCGCGCCTGCCCGGTCTGCAACGGCGCGGGCGAAGTCATCGCCGACCCATGCCCCGATTGCCGCGGCGAAGGTCGTGTCGAGAAGACCAAGACGCTGTCGATCAACGTCCCCCCCGGCGTCGACGAAGGCACGCGCATCCGCATGTCGGGCGAAGGCGAGGCGGGCGCCCGCGGTGCGCCGTCCGGCGATCTCTACATCTTCCTCCACGTCACCAAGCACAATCTGTTCGAGCGCGAAGGCACGACCTTGTTCGCGCGCGCGCCGATCAGCTTCACGGTCGCGTCGCTCGGCGGGGCGCTGTCGATCCCCGGTCTCGACGGCCGCACGCACGAGGTGAAGATCCCCGCCGGCATCCAGTCGGGCAAGCAACTCCGCCAGCGCGGCGCCGGCATGCCCGTCCTGCAAGGGCGCGGCCACGGCGACCTCGTCGTCCAGATCGACGTCGAAACCCCCACGCGTCTCAGTAACCGCCAGAAGGAACTGCTCGAGATGTTCCGCGAGACGGAGACGGGTGACGAGTGCCCGGCGAGCCAGGGCTTCTTCGCCAAGCTGAAGGGCGTGTTCGCGGGGGAATAAGTCGAGTTACGATACTGAAGCAAAGGGGGGCGCAATGCTGGCATGTCTTTTCACCGCAGTCGCATGTTGGCTGGCCATGGCCACCGCCCCCCAGACGCCGATCGGCAACGCGATGCGCCGAGTGCTGATCGACAAGCCTGCGGCGCGGTTGGCACGGTTCACGCGGGGCGATGCCGCGGTCATGGTCCTGCTGATGCTGACGGCCGCAATGGTCACGCTCGTCGGCGAAGGCGACGGTATCAGGCTGCTCACTCTGGCCGCTCCCGATGTCGCGATCTGGATCACGACGTTCGAGATTTCAGCCTATGTCGACATTCTCATGGCGCTGGCCGCTGCAGCATCCAGCCTGCGTGTCCGGAGCTTAATGACCCGTTGGCTCAGCGTCTTCACTCGGCGCCCGGGTGCGAAGGCGCACAAGCGTGCGATCCGCTCGCGGAAAATGCAATCGACAGATGCAGACAACGACGACGACAGACATTGGCGTCAAACCCCGCTCGCCGCCTAATCTGGCAAAGCATGAGTTCAAGCTTGCCTGATCCGCATCATCCGCCAGAATGCGAAACGAACACCGAGGAATGACATGCGCGGACAGGTTTTAGGCGTCGATCCCCGCACGGGCGAAGGGCTCGTCGCAGGACAGGACGGACAGCGGTACCGGTTCGCCCGCGAGGATTGGGCGCATCGCGGCGAACCTGCGATCGGCCTGGAGGTCGACTTCGAGGCTGCCAATGACCGTGCGCTCAGCGTCTTCCCGATGCCGACTGCGCCGGGCCAACGTCGCGCCGTTCCGCCCGAGGCCCTCCCCACCAACGATCGCAACAAATACGTCGCGGCGGTGATGGCGTTCGTGATCGGCACGCTCGGCATCCACCGCTTCTACCTCGGTCGGACCGGCTCGGGGATCGTCATGCTGGTGCTCACCATCACGGTGATCGGTCTGGTCATCAGCGCGCCGTGGGCGTTGATCGACATGATCCGCTATCTGGTGATGTCCGACGAGGAATTCGCCGCGCGCTATCCGCGCAAGCGGTAGTCGTTAGCGGGTCTTGAAACTCCCGGCCTAGCCGCGCCCCCTTGGAAGGGGGCGGGCGGGCCGATGGATCAGAAGGCGGTGATGACCACCCCGACCACCAGCGCTTGAGCCGCGATCGCCAGCATGGTGCTGGTCACGGTTTCGAACATGCGCATGGGTAGGTCTCCGATGCCGGAACAATATCCGGCAAGCGGGATATGGGCATAGTTGCGCGTTGTCGCAATTTTGTAACGCGAAATCGCAATTGCGTTGCGTGCACGTTGGTGTTCATGGGCCGTCCACCGTCCCGCTCCATTTGTCATCCTGACGAAAGTCAGGATCCAGAGCCAAGCAGGACGGTGTTTCGTTACTCTGGATCCTGACTTTCGTCAGGATGACGAGGGGAGTCAGGCCGCGCCGAACACCCGGGTGAAGATCGTGTCGACGTGCTTCAGATGATAGCCGAGGTCGAACTTGTCCTCGAGTTCGACATCGCTCAGCGTCACTTCCGGGTCCGCCTTCAGCAATTCGAGCAGCGACAGCGCGCCGTCCGAATCCCACACCTTCATCGCGTTGCGCTGCACCAGCCGATACGCGTCCTCGCGGCTCACGCCCGCCTGCGTCAGCGCCAGCAGCACGCGCTGCGAATGGACGAGGCCGCCCATCTTGTTGAGGTTCTTCAACATCCGCTCGGGATACACGACCAGCTTGTCCATCACCCCGGTCAGCCGTGCGAGCGCGAAATCGAGCGTGATCGTCGCGTCTGGTCCGATGTACCGCTCGACCGACGAGTGCGAGATGTCGCGCTCGTGCCAGAGCGCGACGTTCTCCATCGCCGGCGTCACATACCCGCGGACCATCCGCGCGAGACCGGTGAGGTTCTCGGTCAGCACAGGGTTGCGCTTGTGCGGCATCGCCGACGACCCCTTCTGCCCGGGCGAGAAGAACTCCTCCGCCTCAAGCACTTCGGTGCGCTGCAGATGGCGCACTTCGGTCGCGAGCCGCTCGATCGAGCTGGCGATCACGCCCAGGGTCGCGAAGAACATCGCATGGCGATCGCGCGGGATGACCTGCGTCGAGACCGGCTCGACCGACAGGCCGAGCTTGCCGGCGACATACTCCTCGACGAACGGATCGATGTTCGCGAACGTCCCCACAGCGCCCGAGATCGCGCAGGTCGCGACATCCTCGCGCGCCGCCACCAGCCGCGCCCGATTGCGGGCGAACTCGGCATGCGCCTGCGCGAGCTTCAGCCCGAACGTCACGGGTTCTGCGTGGATGCCGTGGCTGCGGCCGATCGTCGGCGTCATCTTGTGCTCGCGTGCGCGGCGTTCGAGCACCACCAGCAGCGCGTCGAGATCGGCGATCAGGATGTCGCTCGCCTTCGCCAGCTGCACGGCAAGGCACGTGTCGAGCACGTCGGACGAGGTCATGCCCTGGTGCATGAAGCGCGCTTCGGGGCCGACATGCTCGGCGACGTTGGTCAGGAAGGCGATGACGTCGTGCTTGGTCTCGCGCTCGATCTCGTCGATGCGGTCGACCTCGAACGCGCCCTTTTCCCAGATCGCGGCGGCCGCTTCCTTGGGTACCACGCCCAGTTCGGCGAGCGCGTCGGTGGCGTGTGCCTCGATCTCGAACCAGATCTTGAAGCGCGCTTCGGGCGTCCAGATCGCGACCATGTCGGGGCGGGAATAGCGGGGGACCATCGGGTTTCCTCGGGGCTGATATCGGGCGTGAAAGCGATGCTGCGGTGGCGGTCCCCGTTACGAGGCCTCGCCGATGCAGGCTGAAAACGCGGTAGCAGGACGCAGGAAAAGGTTCAAATACCCCTCGCTGCGTAGCAAGCCGGCGATCGTGCGCGTATAAAGTTGGTGAGTGGTTCGCGGTGCCGAGTATATGTTGGGCTCGATCGTCGAACGACCTAGTAGATGCGTAGAACAGTACCGGAGAGACGCAATGTTGAAATATGCTATGCTGGCTGGCGCGGTGATGATTGCTGTACCCGTATTAGCACAGACCGCTGCGACATCCCCGCAAGCGCCCGCGTCCGGTGGCGGTGTTGCTGCGCAGGCGGCACAGTCTGATGCGGTGGCGACTCCGCAGTCCGGTGCACCGACCGACCCGGTGCCGATGCAGTCCGCCGCGCGCGAGCAACCGGCGACGGGGAGTCAGGTCGCGCAGGTCGTCGACACCGAGTTTCCGACCTATGACAAGAACGGCGACGGCAAACTCAGCGCGGCGGAGTTCGCCGGCTGGATGGTCGCGCTGAAGACCAAGACCGATCCCTCGACCAAGCCCGATGCGCCCGAGACCAAGAAATGGGTCTCTGCCGCCTTCGCGCAGGCCGATACCGACAAGAACAAGTCACTGACTAAAACCGAAGTGACCAGCTTCCTGACGCAAGGCTGATCGATACAGCGGATCAGGGGGCGACTTTCAACAATCCCTGATCCGCAAAACAGGCCTGCCGATCAACTCGATTTGCGGGCGGCGCGTTCCTTTTCGACCTGCGCCTCGATCAGGATCTGGCCTTGCGCTTCGACCGCGGCGTCCAACAGCCGGTCGGATGTCTCGACGGCGGCATCGGGCGTCAGCGATACCGCAACGCCGTCCGGCCCATCGACCAGGACTTGGCCGTGTTCCGCGGTTACGATCGAGGCTTCGTCGTGTAGCTTGTTGTCCACATGCAATTCCTTCGGTGAGACAACGAAGGCGCGCGCGAAACGGCCCGGACTTTGAAGGAACTTACACGCTTATCTAGTTGCGTCAGATCAACCCCTGCGCGCGCAGGCTGACATGGCCGCCGGTGCCCATCACGATATGGTCGTGGACGGTGATGCCGAGCCGCTTGCCCGCCTCGGCGATCGTCCGCGTGATGTCGATATCGGCGCGGCTGGGGGAGGGGTCGCCGCTCGGGTGATTGTGGACGAGGATGATCGACGCGGAGCCGAGGTCGATCGCGCGGCGGATGACTTCGCGAACATACACCGCGGCCTGGTCGATCGACCCCTTGCTCATCACCTCGTCGCGAATCAGCATGTTCTTGGTGTTCAGATGCAAAACCCGGAAGCGCTCGATCGCGTGGTGCGCCATGTCCGCGCGAAGATAATCGAGCAACGCCTGCCAGTTGGCGAGCACGGGGCGGTCGCTGACCTGCGACTGGAGCAGGCGGATTGCGGCGGCATGCGCGATCTTGATCGCCGCGGTCGAGATCTCGCCCATGCCCTTAACCCGGCCGAGCGCCTCGGCGTCCGCGGTCAGCACGCCGCCGATCCCGCCGAACTCGCGCATCAGCGCCTTGGCGAGCGCCTTGGTGTCGCCGCGGGGGATGGCGATCGCGAGCAGGTATTCGATGAGTTCGTGGTCGAGCAGTGCGTCGCTGCCGCCCTCGAACAGGCGTTTGCGGAGGCGGCCGCGATGGCCCTTCAGATCGTCCCCCCGGACGTCAGCGTCTTCGTCCGGTTCGGCCATTTTGCGATGCTAGCACATCCCTGGGCAATTGCATGAGAGCCACGCTCCCGCCTATGCAGGCCGCGAAAGCGTAGCGGAGTGAGTGGGTGACCGAGACGAGCGAGACGGGGGCCGACCCCGGGGCCGACCCTCGCCGTCCTGCGACCGCCCGCCGCGCTGCGCTGGTGATCGCGCTGCTGCTGATCGCGGGGCTGGTCGTGCTGTGGCTGGTACGGAAGCCGATCGCCGAGGGGTTCATCGACCGCGAACTCGCCAAGGCCGGCGTGCCCGCGCGCTACGACATCGCGGACCTCGCGCTGGGTGGCCAGCGATTGACCAACGTGGTGATCGGCGATCCGGAGCATCCCGACTTGGTCGCCGACTGGGTCGAAACGCGGACCGGCGTCGGGTTGTCGGGCCCGTATCTGGAGGGCGCGCGCGCGGGGAAGGTCCGGCTGCGCGGGCGGCTGGTGGACGGGAAAGTCTCGCTCGGCGCGATCGACAAGCTGCTGCCAGCGCCGTCGGGGAAGCCGTTCGCGTTGCCCGCGCTCGACGTCTCGGTCGCCGACGGGCGGATGCGGCTGGAGACACCGCAAGGGATCGTCGGGCTGAAGCTGGCGGGCTCCGGCAAGCTCGACGACGGGTTCCGCGGGTCGCTGGCGGCGATCAGCGAGCGGCTGGATCTCGGCGGGTGCGTGATCGATCGGCTGGCGGCGACGGTGAAGCTGCAGATCGACGCGGTGAAACCGACGATCACGGGGCCGGTGCGCGTGTCGCGACTCGCCTGCGGGACGACGCAGGCGGAGCGGATCGTGGCGAATCTGGACGTCGGCCTCTCCGCCGCGCTCGATCGCTGGCAGGGTAAGGCCACGCTCAAGACGGGCGCAGCACGGACGCCGAGTGCGACTTTGGCCGGCGTCGAGGGCACGATCGACTTCACCGGCACCGCGGCGGCGACCGGCGGCAAGGCGGACATCGCCGCCGACACGGTTCGCACCACCGAGGGCGGGGCGCGGCGGGTCTCGTTCGCGGGCACCTACCGGATAGGCCAACAGATCGCGTTCGACGGGCGCGTCCAGGCGAGCGGGGCCGCGATGGCGCAGAAGCGACTTGCAGGGCTGGTGGGAATAGGCAGGGCAGCCGCGGGGACGCCCGTCGCGCCGTTGGCGAGTGCGGTGACGCAGGCGGTCCAGAAGGCCGGCCGCGGATTTGCCGCGGACGCCGACGTTCGCGTGCGGATCGAGGGCGGGCGCGGCAAGGCCTTGCTGTCGCGTCTGGCGCTCGCCTCCGCCAGCGGTGCGCGCGTGGCGCTCGGTGGCGGGAGCGGGGTCGCGTTCGGCTGGCCGAACGGCGGGGTGCGGCTCGACACGGTTCTCGCGATGCGCGGCGGCGGCTTGCCCGAGGCGCGCGTGTCGTTGGCGCAGGCGAAACCAGGCGCGGCGATCCGCGGCGTCGCCACCATCGCGCCCTACGTGGCCGGTGGCGCGCGGCTGGCGCTCACGCCCGTTACCTTCAGCGCGACGCCGGGCGGAACGACCTCGATTACGACGCGAGTCACGCTTGGGGGACCGATCGGTGCGGGCGGTGCTGCCAACCGTGTCGATGGCCTGTCGATGCCGGTTGCGGCGCTTTGGGACGGTCGCGGGCGGCTGGTCGTCAACACCGGTTGCGTGCCTCTGGCAATCCAGCGCCTGGCGATATCCGGGTTGGTGCTCGATCCGTCGCGGCTGACCTTGTGCCCTGTCGACGGCGCGCTGGTGCAGATCAACGGTGCTCGGGTCAGCGGCGGCGCGAAGATCGCTGCGGCCAAGTTGGGAGGGCGACTCGGCACCACCGCGATCACGCTCGCGATCGCCGGAGCGACCGTGCGGCTGGCGGATCGCGGCTTTGCCATCGACGGCGTGCAGACCCGCATCGGCGCGCCGGAACGTGTCACGCGACTCGATTTCGCCACCGTCACGGGCCGCATGACCGGGCAGGGCGTGGCGGGCGCGTTCACGGGTGGCTCGGGACAGATTGCCAACGTGCCGCTGTTGCTCGGCGAAGCCGCCGGCGACTGGACGCTCGTCAAAGGCGCGCTCAACCTCACCGGCGCGATGGGTGTGTCCGATGCCGCGCCGACGCCGCGGTTCAAGCCGCTCGCCGCACGCACCGTGACGCTCGCGCTGGTTAACGGCACGATCACCGCGGCCGGAATGCTGTTCGAGCCGACCACCAACACCAAGGTCGCCGACGTCACGCTAACCCACGCGCTGGGTGCCGGCGCAGGCAAGGCCGACCTGAACGTGCCCGCGATCGCGTTCGCCAAGGACAAGCTGCAACCCGACGCGCTTACTCCGCTGACCTTCGGTGTTATCGCCGACGTCAACGGATCGGTCAGCGGCGCGGGGCATATCGCCTGGAACCCCGACGGGGTGACGAGCACCGGCGTGTTCCGCACCGCTGGCACCGATCTCGCCGCTGCGTTCGGCCCGGTCACGGGAATCGCCACCGAGATCCGCTTCACCGACCTGCTCAACCTCCAGAGCGCGCCGGGGCAGGTCGCGACGATCCGCACGCTCAACCCCGGCATCCCGGTCACGGACGGCACGATCCGTTACCAGACGCTGCCCGGCGCGCGCGTGCAGGTCGAGGGCGGCGCATGGCCGTTCGCGGGCGGGTCGCTAACGCTCGACCCGACCTTGCTCGACTTCTCCTCGCCAAAGGAGCGGCGGATGACGTTCCACGTCGTCAACATGGCCGCCGACCAGTTCCTGCAACAGTTCGATTTCAAGAATCTCGACGCGACGGGGATCTTCGACGGCGTGCTGCCGATGATCTTCGATGAAACGGGCGGCCGGATCGAAGGCGGCGATCTGCAGGTGCGCAAAGGCGGCGGCACGCTCGCCTATGTCGGCGATCTCAGCCAGAAGGATCTCGGCATGTGGGCGAACATCGCGTTCCAGGCGCTGAAGTCGCTGCGGTATCAGTCGTTGCGGGTCGGCATGAACGGGCCGCTCGCAGGCGAGATGGTCACCGACGTGCGCTTTGCCGGGATCAGCCAGGGTGAGGGGGCGAAGTCGAACTTCATCGTCCGCCGCCTGCAAAAGCTGCCGTTCGTGTTCAATATCCGGATCAAGGCGCCGTTCCGCGGGCTGCTCGATTCGGCGCAGAGCTTCTACGATCCGAAGCGGCTGATCCAGCGCAACCTGCCGGCCTTGCTCCAGCAGCAGTCGGCGCCGCCTCCTCCCAAACTTCCAACCATTCAGCCTCCCGCAAGCAGGATCGTGCCATGACCGAAACAGGATTGAAGAAGCTGGAGCAAAGGCCGATCTTGCATAGGATGACGAGGACGATCGCGATTATCGGGCTGACGGCGGCCTTGCCGGGCTGCATCAACGTGTCGGCGCCCGACAAGCCGATCGAGATCAACCTCAACATCAACGTCACGCAGGAAGTGGTCTATCGTCTCGATGGCGAGGCGAAATCGTTGATCCAGCAGAATCCGGGGATATTCTAAGATGAAGACCAAGGTCCTTATGATGGTTGCCGCAGCGGCGGCTCTCGGTGGCCTGTCTGTCGCGGCAACCGCGCAGCGCGATCCGGCCTATGCCGCGGCGCGTGCCGGGGGCGAGGTCGGTGAGCAGCCCGACGGCTATCTCGGCCTGGTCGGCGCTGCGAGCGGCGATCTGCGTGCGCTGGTCAACAACATCAATATCCAGCGCAAGTCGGCGTACACGGCAAAGGCGCAGGCGAGCGGCGCGACGGTCGAGCAGCTCGCGTTCACGAGCGGGTGCAACCTGATCATGCAGACCAACCCCGGCGAGAAGTACAAGACGCCCAACGGTGTCTGGAAGACCCGCACCGCTGGCGCCCCCGAACGCGATTCGCGCTGCGTCTGAGCGACCCGGGTAAGGGCGCGACGCTTTCCTAGTTCGTCATCCTGGGCTCGACCCAGGATCCAGAGCCAAGCACGGTTCGCTTGTGGCTCTGGATCCTGACTTTCGTCAGGATGACGGGCTGGGCATCAGTCGCCATCCTGCTACCTAGCGCCAGTAACCCAACCGGACATTGATGACGCCCGTGTCACACCGGTTGACTTGCCCCCCCCCCTTTTCTAAACGGACCGCGCCTTGGCGGGATCGCTCGTCGCTGCTTGCTTCCTCCCCGATGCGAAATCAGGTGGAGGAACGTGCGTGGCGGAGATCGAACCCGGACAGGACCCCCAGGGTGTTGAAGATCCGCGACTTTCCGCGCTCGATGAGCGATTGCGAGAGGCGCAGCATCGGGAAACGCTCGCTAAGGGGCAGAAGGGGCCGGATGCCGAGCGGGGATACTCGCAAGGCAATCGCGTCATTTCGGCTCTTATCGGGAGTCTCGTCGGCAGTGCGCTGATCGGGTGGTTGATAGACCATTGGTTCGGCACTGGCCCTTGGGGACTGATCGTGCTGCTGTTCCTCGGGATAGCGGTCGCGTTCAGGCAGATCATTCGAATTTCAGGCGAACGCCCGGAGTAACCGGGCGTTTGTCGTATCAAGACGGCAGGGATTCCACGTGGCGGCAGAACAGGGCGGCAAGATCGATCCGATGCACCAGTTCCTGATCGAGCCGGCGTTCGGCTCGCACTGGATCGTTGGTGGCTATGACCTGTCGTTCACCAATTCCGCATTGTGGATGGTGGTGACGCTGGTCGCGCTTTGGGCGTTCATGATCGGTGGCATGAAGCGCGAGCTCGTGCCCGGTCGCTGGCAGATGGCGGTCGAGGGCTTCACCGGCTTCATCTCAGGGATGCTCGAGCAGAATGTCGGCCCCGGCGGCAAGCGCTTCGTGCCCTATGTCTTCTCGCTGTTCATGTTCATCCTGTTCGCGAACATCATCGGGCTCCTGCCGTTCGGCATCGTCCCCGGCGTGCACCCGTTCACCGTGACCAGCCACATGACCGTTACGGGCGTACTGGCGCTGATCAGCTTCGCGATCGTGCTGCTGGTCGGCTTCGGCAAGCACGGCTTCCACTTCTTCTCGCTGTTCGTGCCGAGCGGTACGCCCGCACTGATGATCCCGCTGATCTTCGTGGTCGAGCTGATGTCGTTCCTGGTGCGTCCGTTCTCGCTCGGTCTGCGACTGTTCGTGGCGATGACCGCGGGGCATATCCTGCTCAAGGTGCTCGCCGCGTTCGTGATCAACGGCCTGAACCTCGGCGGGATGTACATCGGTCTGGTGAGCGCGCCGAGCATGCTGCTGATGATCGGCATCACGCTACTGGAACTGCTGGTTGCCGCGATCCAGGCATACGTGTTCGCGTTGCTGACGTCGGTCTATCTGAACGACGCCGTTAACCTTCACTAAGTTTTCCATTACCTAACTGATTTTCAAAGGGAATTTATCATGGACGTCAACGCAGCAAAGATGATCGGTGCCGGCCTCGCAGCGATCGGCATGGGCCTCGCGGCACTCGGCGTGGGCAACGTGTTCGCACAGTTCCTCGCCGGCGCTCTGCGCAATCCGGGCGCAGCCGACAGCCAGCAGGGCCGTCTGTTCATCGGTTTCGCAGCAGCCGAGCTTCTCGGTCTGCTCGCCTTCGTCACCATGATCATCCTGGTGTTCGTCGCCTAACCACTCGCTGATTTGGCCGGGCAACCGCGCCCGGCCGGATTAACGCAGGACAGACCAATGCCCCAGATTGCCCAGATAGCCGCTACCTACGCCTCGCAGATCTTCTGGCTGCTCCTCACCTTCGGCATCCTGTATTTCGGGATCGGCAAGGGAATGGTGCCAAAGATCGTGTCCAACGTGGACTCGCGCGAAGGCAAGATTGCAGGGGATCTGGCAGCGGCGGTCGCTGCCCGTACGCAGGCCGATACGGTCCAGGCGAACTGGCAGGCCGAAATGGACGCGGCGCGTACTGCGGCGCAGGCGGAGACGGCGGCCGCTGCAAAGCGTGCCGCAACGGCGTTCGAGCAGCAGGTCCATGCGGCCGATGCCGAACTCGCCGAGCGCCTGGGTCATCACGATCTTGCGGTAGCGAACGCCAAGGCCGAGGCGCTCTCGAACTTGCAGGGCGTCGCCGCCGAAGCAGCACAGCAATTGGCCGCCAAGGTCGCTGGTCTCCAGGTCAGCCTGGACGCGGCGACCGACGCGGTACGCAGGACGACGGCGCATGGCTAATCCAGATTCGGCCGCAAAGGTCATCCACGGCGAGGGCATGGAGCCCGAGGGTGCGATCGACAACCAGGGCCTCCAGGGTCACACGACTGCGCCCGGCGGCGTTGAGCATGTGTCCGATCCGACCGCGCTCGGCCTGACTTCGACCGGCTGGGTCGCGGTGGCGATGATCGTCGTCATCCTGCTGATGATCTGGAAGAAGGTTCCAGGCATGATCGGCAAGATGCTCGACACGCGCATCGCCGGCATCCGTACGCAGCTCGACGAAGCCAAGGCGCTCCGTGCCGAAGCCGAAGCGATCCGCACCGAATACGAGGCGAAGGCCAAGACCGCGCACGTCGAGGCCGAAGCCATGAAGGCCCACGCGCACCATGAAGCCGCGGCGATCATCGCCAAGGCCAAGGCTGGTGCGGAAGACCTCATGACCCGCCGCGCCAAGATGGCCGAAGACAAGATCGCCGCCGCCGAACGCGCCGCGATTGCCGAGGTTCGCGCGCGGGCTGCCGATGCCGCGGCCAAGGCTGCCGGTATCCTCATCGCCGAGCATCACGACGCCGCCGCCGACCGCATGATGGTCGACCGCTCGATCTCGGGTCTCAGCCGCCTCAACTAACCGGGGGCGGCGCTCGAAGCGCTGCGGTTCCCCCGCGAAGGCGGGGGCCCAGGATCTCATAGGACAGCGCCTGCAACCCGGGACCCCCGCCTCCGCGAGGGAATGGTAGTTGGCTTGGCGCTTTTCCTGTTTTGCACAGACGGCCGTCTCTTCCCGGGTTTCCGGCGGCCGGGTCTCCAATCTGAGCCCGTTGGAGAACATTCATGTCTTGGCTCATCCTCGCGGTCGCCGTCGTCACTGAAATCTGCTGGGCGCTCAGCCTGAAATGGGCGGCCACCGTCGCCACATGGCAGGCCTCCAGCGTCCCGATCATCCTCAGCTTCATCAACATGGGCCTGCTCGCGCTCGCGATGCGCGGCCTCCCCGCCGGCACCGCCTATGCGATCTGGACAGGAGCCGGCGCGATCGGCGTCATCATCGGCGGCGTCGTCCTGTTCGGCGACAAGGTCAGCGGCATCCAGGCCTGCTTCATGGCCCTGACCGTAGTCGGCATCGTCGGCACCAAGGTCTTCGCCCAAACCTGATCGTCTGCCTTCGCCCGTAGGGCGCGGAAGATTGATTCACGCGAAGGCGCAAAGGCGCAAAGGCACGAAGAGAAGGTTGGTTCACGCGGAGACGCGGAGACGCGGAGCCGCGGAGGTGTTGCGGCTCGGGATGATGTACCGAGCAGCCACGAGTGGCTGTAAGCCTTCGGCAGGTTGAGAACGAACGCTGGGTGCTCTAACCTTCTGTCCGCGGCTCCGCGTCTCCGCGTGAACCAACTCCTCCCTTCTCTTCGCGCCTTTGCGCCTTCGCGTGAAAATCACTTCTCCAGCGCCAAAGGCGACCGCTGGCGTAACCCCCTCGCACTCCCTAGATTCCTCAGCGATGTCCTCCCCCAATTCCCCCGACCGGTTCAACGAAGACAAATCCACATTCGCGGTCCGCGGTGGTGGTGAAGCGCCAGACCTCGCGGCCGGCGTAGCGGCGATCCGGAACGTGCTCGATACGCTGCCGATCCGCCCCGGCGTCTACCGCATGCAGGACGCGCGCGGCGACGTGCTCTACGTCGGCAAGGCGCGTGCGCTCCGGAACCGCGTCGCCAATTACTGCCAGGTCGAGCGCCTCACCAAGCGCCTCCAGCGGATGGTGTCGCAGACCCGGTCGATGACGATCGTCACCACCAACAACGAAGCCGAGGCGCTGCTGCTCGAATCGCAGCTCATCAAGCGCTACCGCCCCGCCTACAACGTGCTGTTGCGCGACGATAAGAGCTTCCCCTTCATCCTTCTCCGCGACGACCACGCCTTCCCGCGCGTCCAGAAACACCGCGGCGCGCGTCGGGCGAAGGGCAATTACTACGGGCCGTTCGCCAGCGCCGGGTCGGTCAACAACACGCTCAACGCGCTCCAGAAGCTGTTCCTCCTGCGCAGTTGCACCGACAGCTTCTTCAAGACGCGCGACCGGCCTTGCTTGCTCTACCAGATCAAGCGCTGCTCCGCGCCGTGCGTCGGCCGGATCGACGAGGCCGCGTACGGGGAGCTTACCGAAGATGCGAAGGCGTTCCTCGGCGGCAAGTCGACCGGCGTGCAGGCCAAGCTCGGCGCGCAGATGCAGGCCGCCGCGGAGAACATGGACTTCGAACTCGCGGCGCTGCTCCGCGATCGTCTTCGCGCGCTCACCTTCATCCAGGGCACGCAGGCGATCAACGCGGAGGGCGTCGGCGATGCCGATATCTTCGCGATGGCGTGCAAGGACGGCCTGATCGGCATCCAGGCGTTCTTCATCCGCGGCGGCCAGAACTGGGGACATCGCAGCTTCTTCCCGCAGCACACCAACGACGTCCCCGAGGACGAAGTGCTGACCAGCTTCCTTGGCCAGTTCTACGAGGAGGTCCCGCCGCCCAAACAGATCCTGCTCGACCGCGAACTGACGGAAGGTGCATTGCTGGCCGAAGCACTAGGCGAACGCGCCGGCTACAAGATCACGTTGCAGGTCCCGCAGCGGGGTGATCGCCGCCGCCTGATGGACCAGGCCAAGCGCAACGCGATCGAGGCGATCGAGCGGCGCCAGGCCGAATCGACCACGCAGGCCAAGCTGCTGCGCGAGGTCGCCGACCTGTTCGACCTCGCCGAGCCGCCCGAGCGCATCGAGATCTACGACAACAGCCACATCCAGGGCACCGCCGCGACCGGCGCGATGGTCGTCGCGGGGCCGGAGGGCTTCCGCAAAGGCCAGTATCGAAAGTTCAACATCAAGAACAAGGATACCGCGCCGGGCGACGATTTCGCGATGATGCGCGAGGTCTTCACGCGGCGGTTCTCGCGCGCCCAAGCCGAGGATCCCGATCGCGATTCGGGCGACTGGCCGGATCTGGTGCTGATCGACGGTGGCAAGGGACAGCTCAACACCGTGAAAGCCGCGCTCGAGGAGATCGGCGTCGAGGACGTGTGTCTGGTCGGCATCGCCAAGGGCCCCGAACATGGCCGCGATGGCCGCGAGGTGTTTCACATGCTCGACGGCCGCGAGTTCCAGCTCCCCGTCAATGCGCCGGTTCTGTTCTACCTCCAGCGCCTGCGCGACGAGGTCCACCGCTTTGCGATCGGCGTCCACCGCGACAAGCGCAGCAAGGCGATCGGCGCCAGCCCGCTCGACGAAGTCCCCGGCATCGGCCCGGCGCGAAAAAAGGCGCTGCTGATGCATTTCGGCACCGGCCGCGCGGTCCGCAATGCGAGTTTGCAGGATCTTCAGCAGGCGCCGGGCGTGTCGGCGGGCGTGGCGCAGCAGGTCTACGATTTCTACCATTCGCGCTGACCTCAGGCGAGGATATGGATTCGCTCGACCGGGCTAAACAGAATCTTCATCACGAATTGTTACAGGCTGCGGCAGTGACGACATCCGTTTTCCTCACCGTCGATACCGAGTTCGCCTGGCGGCACCACGCGGCGGGTCTGGATTGCGAGGCGATCTATGCGAAGTCGCTCGAACCCGCGGGGGTGGGGCTCGGCTATCAGCTCGCCGAGCTGGCGCGGCACGATCTGAAAGCCTGTTTCTTCGTGGACCCGATGCCCGCGATCACCTTCGGGATGGCGCCGGTCCGCCGCATGATCGAGACGATTCTCGAGGCCGGGCAGGAGGTTCAGCTTCACATTCACCCCAACTGGACGGGCGCCAAGGCGGGCGATCGCGGCGCCGCGCATGCGCGCTTCGAACTGTTCGACTACAGCCTGACCGAACAGCGCGACCTTCTCGGTCAGGCGAGAGACCTGCTGATCGAGGCCGGCGCGCCCAAGCCGATCGCCTTTCGCGCGGGAAGCTATGCCGCGAACGACGATACGCTGACCGCGTTGGCGATGCTCGGTTTCAGCTATGACAGCAGCCATAACGGGTCTGAAGCACCGGGGACGAGCCGCATTTCGTTGGCGGCCGATCAGATCGCGCCGGTCGCATGGTGCATCGACGATACCGCGGGCGGCGGCGAACGCTGTATCATCGAAGTGCCGGTGACCGTGATCGAGGATATCCGCGGGCGGGTGCGGACATTCCAGCTCTGTGCGCTGTCGGCAGGCGAAAGCTATGACGCGCTGGAGCACGCTGCGGTGGCGGGCCATTCGGCGGTGACGATCGTCAGCCACGGCTTCGAACTCGCCAACCGGCGCGGCACGCGGCCGAACGCGGTCCATGTCCGGCGTTTCCAGGCGCTGTGCGGCACCTTGTCGGAGATGCGCGAAGTGCTGCCCACCATGCACTTCGCCGATCGTCCGACCTTGGCGCTGGGACGCGCCGACGTGCCGCTTGGTCCCGATGCGCTCCGGACGCGCTGGCGGCAGGCCGAACAGCTCTGGTCGAACTGGGTCGAGGAGCGACCGGGATCGATGCGTCGCGGATGACGCCGCGTATCGCGCTGAAGTTCCAGGTTGGCGCGCGGACTCTGGCGACGATCCCGCGACGGCTGGTGCGCGTGGCGTTTTCGCTCGATGCCGTGCTGGCGCCGGCTGCGACAGCGACCGGGCTGGTCCTGCCGCCGCTGCCCGACGATGCCGACGGATATCTGGTGACGTCGTTGCCCGAGCCGATGCTTGCCGGTCTCGATCGCCGCGGCCTGCTCGCGTTCGTCCGGCAGCGATACGTGCGGTATCATGTCGATCTGGCAGCGGGCGAGGCGGCGTGGCTGGCGGGTCTTTCGGGGAGCGCGCGGTCGGGGATCAAGCGCAAGGCCAAGAAGCTCGCGGCGGCGAACGGCGGCGTGCTCGATATCCGGCGCTATCATGATGCGGAGGCGTTTGCGGCCTTCCATCCGCTCGCCCGCGCGGTGTCCACGACGACGTATCAGGAGAAGCTGCTCGGATCGGGACTGCCCGACGATGTTGTTTCGGTGCGCCATCTCGGATCGCTCGCGGCCCAGGGCGGACTGCGCGCCTGGCTCCTGTTTATCGCGGGAACCCCGGCCGCATATCTGTGCTGCACGGCCGATGGCGAGTCGCTGTGCTACACCTATGTCGGGCATGACCCGGTGCATAACGACCTGTCGCCGGGGGCGGTTCTGCAGGTCGAGGCGATGCGCGAGCTGTTCGCCGGGAGGCGCTTTGCGCGGTTCGACTTCACCGAGGGCGAAGGTCAGCACAAGCGCCAATTCTCGACCGCGGGGACAGCGTGCGTAGATGTGCTGTTGCTGCGGCGGACGCTAGCGAACCGCGCGACGGTGGCGGCGTTGCAAGGGTTTGATAGTGCGATAGCCTCGGCAAAGCGCGCGGCGACCCATCCCGCCCTAGCCAAGCTCGCGCAGAACATCCGACACTAGGATCGGAATAGTTTCTCCTATCCGCGCCTTGGATCGCATTTTCCTAAAGACCCACCACCGTCATCCTGACGAAAGTCAGGATCCAGAGCCACGCAGGGTGGCATTCGTTATTCTGGATCCTGACTTTCGTCAGGATGACGGGGCAGGCGGAACAAGAGGCCTCCCACGCACCGCAGGAGAGGCTAAGAACACCCCATGCATCTCCGCGCAGCCGCCATCGTCGTCGCCGTCCGCCAACACGGCGAGCATGGCGCGATCGTGCGCGCGCTGACCCGTAACGACGGCATCCAGCCCGGCTACGTCCGCGGTGGCCGCTCGCGCGCGATGCGGCCGGTGCTACTCCAGGCGAACGTCATCCAGGGCGAGTGGCGCGCGCGGACCGGCGAGCAACTCGCCTCGCTGACCGCCGAGCTGATCCACAGTCGCGCGCAGATGCACGGCGAGCCGCTCGCCGCGGGCGCGCTCGAATGGGCCACCGCGCTCACCGCCGCCGCGCTGCCCGAAGCGCAGCCCTATCCGCACATCCACGATGCGCTGGAGGGCGTGCTCGGCGCGATCGAGGCGGCGCCGTCCGCGCGCGGCTGGGCGGCGGCACTGGTGCGGTACGAATTGCTGCTGCTCGCCGAACTCGGTTTCGGGCTCGATCTGGATCGGTGCGTTGCCAGCGGCACCGAGGACGATCTCGGCTTCGTCAGCCCCAAAAGCGGCGCGGCGGTCTCGCGCGGGGCGGCGTTCGGCTACGAGGCCAAGCTGCTGAGATTGCCGCCCTTCGTCAAGGCCGGCGGCGAAGCGGACTGGCCCGACATCTTCGACGGCCTGCGCCTGACGGGACATTTCCTCGCGCGCGACATCCTCGTCGACCGTCGCGCCGACCCGTTGGCGGCGCGCGACCGGCTGGTCGATCGGCTCAAAAGGGCGGTTGCGTGAGCGCGCCTCGCCCGGCAAGGCCCGCGCAGGAGGAACGCACATGCCTTTGATTGCGATACTGGCCGGCGACGGCATCGGACCCGAAGTCACCGCGGAAGCGCGGCGGGTGCTCGATACGCTCGGTCTCGACCTCACCTACGAAGAGGGCCTCGTCGGCGGCGCCGCATACAAGGCCGCGGGTCATCCGCTGCCGCCCGAGACACTCGAACTCGCCAAGCGCGCGGACGCGATCCTGTTCGGTGCAGTCGGCGATCCCGACTGCGATGCGCTCGAACGCCAGTTTCGCCCCGAGCAGGCCATTCTCGGCCTGCGCAAGGAACTCGGCCTGTTCGCCAACCTGCGCCCTGCGAAACTGTTCGCCGGCCTTGAGGACGCCTCCGCGCTCCGCCCCGAGATCGCCCGCTCGATCGACATGGTCATCGTCCGCGAACTGACCGGCGACGTGTATTTCGGCGCCAAGGGCATCCGCACGACGGCCGAGGGCCTGCGCGAAGGCCATGACGAGATGCGCTACGACGAGGCCGAGATCGCGCGCATCGCTCGCGTCGGTTTCGAAACCGCGCGGACGCGGAAAGGCAAGCTGCTCTCGGTCGACAAGGCCAACGTGCTCGAGACCTCGCAGCTGTGGCGCGACGTCGTGATCGAGGTGTCGGCCGACTATCCCGACGTCTCGCTCAGCCATATGTACGTCGACAATGCGGCAATGCAGTTGGTGCGCAATCCGGGGCAGTTCGACGTGATCGTCACCGGTAATTTGTTCGGCGACATCCTCTCGGACGAGGCATCGATGTGCGCCGGCTCGATCGGCATGCTGCCGTCCGCCGCGCTGAACGACTCGAACAAGGGCATGTACGAGCCGATCCACGGCAGCGCGCCCGACATCGCCGGGCAGGGCAAGGCCAATCCCTGCGCCGCAATCCTGTCCGCGGCGATGATGTTGCGCCACTCGCTCGACCTGCCCGAAGCCGCCGACCGGATCGAGGCAGCGGTCGCCGCCGCGATCCTGAAGGGCGCGCGCACGCCAGATCTTGGCGGCACGCTCTCGACCTCTGCGATGGGCGACGCCGTTCTCGCCGAACTCGGCTGACCCGGTGATCGCCGACCTTCTCGAATTTGCGATCGTCATCCCGACGTTCAACGAGAAGGCCAACGTTCCGACGTTGATCGCCAAGCTCGACCAAGCGCTGGCCGGGCGCAACTGGGAGGCGATCTTCGTCGACGACGACAGTCCCGACGGTACGGCGGATGCCGCGCGCGAGATCGCCCGGCTCGACAAGCGGGTCCGCGTGATCCAGCGGATCGGCCGGCGCGGGCTGTCGTCGGCGTGCATCGAGGGGATGTGCGCCACAGCCGCCCCGATCGTCGCGGTGATCGACGGCGATCTCCAGCACGACGAGACATTGCTGCCGACGATGCTCGATCTGCTCAAGGACGGCGAGACCGACGTGGCGATCGGCTCGCGCTTCGTCAGCGGCGGCTGCACCGGGGAGTGGGACAGCGACCGGGTCGCCAAATCGGCGCTCGCCACCAAGCTGTCGCGCCGCGTGCTGAAGTGCGACCTCAACGATCCGATGAGCGGCTTCTTCATGATCC
Source organism: Sphingomonas sp. PP-F2F-G114-C0414 (assembly GCF_003688595.1). Classification (GTDB taxonomy): domain Bacteria; phylum Pseudomonadota; class Alphaproteobacteria; order Sphingomonadales; family Sphingomonadaceae; genus Sphingomonas. The sequence goes on along the minus strand of NZ_RCWT01000011.1, from coordinate 66,224 downwards.
GCACCGACATCGTCCGCCGCCTCGCGCCCTCGCTGTCGGCGATCGGCTTCAAGATCCTGCTCGACCTGCTCACCGCGTCGCCGACACCGCTGCGTTTCGTCGAGGTACCCTATACCTTCCGCTGTCGCACCGAGGGCGAGAGCAAGCTCGATCACGTCGTCGCGATGGAATATCTGATCGCGATCTACGACCGGATGTTCGGGCGGGTCGTGCCGGTGCGGTTCGCGATGTTCTCGGCGATCGGCGTGCTCGGCGTCGGCATCCACATGGCAGTGCTGACCGCGCTGTTCGTCGGGCTCGGCACGAATTTCGTGATCGGCGAAATCGGGGCGACGCTTGCCGCGCTCACCTTCAATTTCTTCCTCAACAACGCGCTGACCTATCGTGATCGGCGTCTGAAGGGCTGGCGGCAACTGGTCGACGGCTGGGTGTCGTTCGCGGTGATCTGCTCGGTCGGCGCGATCGCCAACGTCGGCATCGCCGCGTTCTTGTACGAGATGCGCGACGGCGCATGGGCAGCATCGGCGCTGATCGGCGTGCTGGTCGGTGCGGTGTGGAACTACGCGCTGTCCTCGAAATTCACCTGGGGCCGGTACTGAACCTTCTCACCCCCCTCCCTTCCAGGGAGGGGAGAATGACGCCCCCCGTAACAGGGTCACACACCCGCAAGGCTTGTGCCCGGGCTTGTCATCGCGGCTCCCCCCCGGCAAAGCGGCGCGCATGAAGCGCAAGACCGGCCAGGATCGTTCGATCACTCAGCATTGGCGTCCCGCGACGCGGGCCATCCGCGGCGGCACCGCCCGCAGCGAATATGGCGAGACGTCGGAGGCGTTGTTCCTCACCTCGGGCTATTGCTACGACAAGGCGGGCGACGCCGCGGCGCGCTTTGCGGGCGAGCAGGAGGGGATGACCTATTCCCGGCTCCAGAACCCGACCGTGCAGATGCTCGAGGAGCGGATCGCCCTGCTGGAGGGCGCCGAGGCGTGCCGGACGATGGCGACGGGCATGGCGGCGATGACCGCGTCGCTGCTGTGCCAGCTCCAGACCGGCGATCACCTCGTCGGCGGCCGCGCGGCGTTCGGCTCGTGCCGCTGGCTGACCGACACGCTGCTGCCGAAGTTCGGGATCGCCACGACGATCGTCGATGCGCGCGATCCGCAGGCGTTCCTCGACGCGGTCCGTCCCGAGACGAAGGTGTTTTTCTTCGAGACGCCCGCCAACCCGACGATGGACATCGCCGACCTGAAGGCGATCTGCGACATCGCGCGCGAACGCGGCATCACGACGGTGGTGGACAACGCCTTCGCGACGCCGGCGCTTCAGCGGCCGATGGAGTTCGGCGCGGATGTCACCGCGTACAGCGCGACCAAGATGATGGACGGGCAGGGCCGCGTGCTCGCCGGCGCCGTCTGCGGCACCGAGGATTTCATCACCAACACGCTGTTGCCGTTCACGCGCAACACCGGGCCGACGCTGTCGCCGTTCAACGCCTGGGTGGTGCTCAAGGGCCTCGAAACGCTCGACCTGCGCATCCACCGCCAGTCCGAGAACGCGATGAAGGTCGGCGAATTCCTCGAAGGCCGCGTGCCCCGCGTGCTGCATCCCTTCCTGCCGAGCCATCCGCAGCACGAACTGGCCAAGCGCCAGATGGACGCATGCGGGCCGATCTTCGCGTTCGAGGTCGAAGGGCGCGAACAGGCGCACGCACTGCTCGACGCGCTCGAGCTGGTCGATATCTCGAACAACATCGGCGACTCGCGCTCGCTGATGACGCACCCGGCGTCGACGACGCATGCCAGCGTCTCGCCCGACAAGCAGATCGAGATGGGTGTGACCGAGGGGCTTCTCCGGATCAACGTCGGGCTCGAGGATGCGCAGGACGTGATCGACGACCTTGATCAGGCGCTGCGCCAGGCGGGCCTATGAAGGCGCTGTTCCCCAACGCGGCGACGACCGATGGGGTGACGGTGCGCGTGTCGGTCAGCTATTTGCCCGAACAGTCCGAGCCGGAGCGTGGCCGTTGGTTCTGGGCGTATCATATCCGCCTCGAAAACGAGGGCACCGAGACCGTCCAGCTGCTCACCCGCCACTGGGTCATCACCGATGGCCGTGGCGCGCGCCACTCGGTCGAGGGCGAAGGCGTGGTCGGCGAACAGCCGGTGATCGAACCGGGCGCGAGCTTCGACTATGTCTCGGGCTGCCCGCTCGCGACGCCCTCGGGCGCGATGCAGGGGAGCTACCAGATGGTCCGTGAAGACGGCGCCGTGTTCGCGGTCGAGATTCCCCGCTTCTCGCTGTTCGCCCCCGCGGTGCTCAATTGAAGCGCACGCATCTCCCGCTCAACGGCCTGCGCGTGCTCGACGCTGCGGCGCGGCATCTGTCGTTCACGCGCGCTGCGGACGAACTCGCGGTGACGCCGGCCGCGGTCGGCCAGCAGATCCGCGCGCTGGAGGATACTCTTGGCGTCGTGCTGTTCCGCCGCACCACGCGCGGGCTGGAACTGACGCCTGAGGCGGAAGCGGGTCTAGGCGCGCTCCGTGGCGGGTTCCTCCAGTTCGAGGAAGCGGTTCGCGCGATGCAGGCGGGGCAGTCCTCTAAATCGCTGACGATCGCCGCGCCGCGCGACCTGACCGAGAAATGGCTGATGCCACGGCTAGCGCAGATCGCCGAGGCCGATCCCGAGTTGCGCTTCGTGCTGATCACCGCCGACGAGAATGTCGACTTCACCGAAGCCAATCTCGACCTCGCGATCCGCTGGGGCGATGGCCCCGGCGAGCACGAGGGCGAGGCGCTCGAATCCGAAGGCATGGTGACGATCGCCAAGCCCGGCACGGATAGCGAAGCCGCGATCGCATGGTCCGGTGAAGACGGCGTAGCGCTAGTCCGCGTCACCGATGCCGGACTCGCGATCGACGCGGCGGCGGCGGGGCTTGGTCGGGCGACGGTGCCCGAACTGCTCGCGCGGCGCGATCTGGCGCAGGCCCGCGTACGGCTTATCGGGGAGTCGCAGCCCTCGAAGGGGGGGTACTGGCTCGTTGCGCCACTCCCGCAGTGGCGCCAGAAGAAAGTCCGCGCGCTCGTGGATGCCCTGACCGCGTGAGGCAACCCGGGCGCCGACCCCGTCGCGCTGGCGTGTCGCCGGTGTTGAAGACGCGTCGGCTGCGCCTGCGGCCGCTCGTCGAGGGCGACGCGACCGCGTTGCACCCGATGCTCGCCGACGCGGAGCTGATGGCCTATTCCGCCGATGGCCCCCTGGGTTCGGTCGACGACGTCCGCACCTACCTCGCCGAGGAAGCCGCCCCCGGCAACCAGCGTACCTGGGCGATCACCCGCACCGGCGACGACCGCGCAATCGGCTGGGTCTCGGGGAGCGAGGCGGACGGCGCAGGGGTGACGGAGATCGGTTTCATCCTCGCGCGGGAGGCCTGGGGGCGAGGGATCGCGCGCGAGGCTGTGTCGGCAGTGATCGATCGGTTGTTCGCGGAAGGCCGGAGTAGGGTGTTCGCCGACGCGGACACTGAGAATACTGCGTCGATCACGTTGCTGGAACGTCTCGGTTTCCGCCGCGAGCGTCTGTTGCGCGACGAGTGGGAAACGCATCTGGGGTTGCGCGACAGCCTGATCTACGGGCTCTGCGCGGATAGCTGGCAGGCGGCTGGGCGGGCCTGAGCCACCGCCGCTATCCCCTCTGATAACACCACCCCGGCGAAGGCCGGGGCCCAATTGGGAAGGTGGAAATAACGAGGCGCTACCCGCCGTTAGCAGCGTTCCCCAATTGGACCCCGGCCTTCGCCGCGGTGGCGGCCCTTGATATGGGGCGGGGCAGCGAACCCTACCGCGCCGCCAACAACGCCAGCGCCCGCCCCATCAGCCCCGCGAACCGAACCTCGTTCACGCCATCATCAGCCCGGTGCCAGTTCCCGGTCGCCGCATACCAGCGCCCGTCCTTCGCCTGCACCAGATAGTTCAAGGTCAGCACGCCAGGCTCGCCACCACCCTTGAACCCGACATACCCAAACCGCTTGGCGATAGCCGGATCGACCCCGGCATTGACCGCCATCACCGCGTGGGTCGTGACGTCCGCCCGTCGCAACCGATCCAGCAGCCCCGCCATCGCCGAAGGACTTGCGAACCATTCGACGCTGTCGATCGCTACCGGCTTGCCGGCGAACACGGTCGGATCGAGCTTGGCGGTGGAGATCTTCACCGCATTGTCGACCAGCAGCGCTCGCCGCTCGTCCACCGACCCCGCCGCCCAAGCCTTGGTCAGCGCCGGATCCCCCTTCAACGCGAACATCTCTCGCGTAGTCATCACCGGCGCGCTCCCGCCCGCCGTCTCCGCCATCGCATCCACCTTCGCGCGTCCGAGCGTCGTCAGCAGCGTATCCGTCGCGGTGTTGTCGCTGATCGAGATCATCATCGTCGCGAGCGTCTGCACCGTCACCGGCGATCCGGCGGGCCAGGTCTGCAACACGCCCGACGGCAAGGACGGCGCTCCGACCTTCACGACGTCCTCCCAATGCCGCTCGCCGGCTGCAACCTGACGCGCCAACTCCGCCAGCACCCAGAGCTTGAACGCCGACCCAAGTGGCGCCGCCACATCCGCTCGATATTCCAGGATCGGGGTCGGTCTGCCGTTGCCCAGCGCGTAAAGCCCGAACCCGCTAGCCCCCGGCAGCGCGCGAAACTCCGCTTCGAGCTTGGCGAGGCTGTCGTCACGCGGCGCTGTGCCGGTAATCAGCAGTCCGGTCGCGGCATGCGGCGGGGCGGGATCGATCACCAGGCGGACGCTCGCCGTACCGCGCGCGTAGCCAACGGTCAGGTCCGCCGACCATGCCGAGGTCGCGGTCAACGTCTCGATCTTCTGCGGGGCGCCGAGCGCGGTCTTCAATTGCGCAGCGATGACCGACAGTTGCGCCGCGGGGACCTTGTCGCGGAAGCTCGCCGCGAAATATGTTTCGTACGACCCCCGACCGTCCAGTATCGCGACCAGCGCGTCCGCCTTGGCGCGCAACGCCGGGTCTGGCGCTATGCCCTGCGCCGCGACCCCGACCGGCAGTACCGCCAGCAGGAGCGCGAACAGCCGGAGCGCCAGTTTCTTCATTAGTTCTTCAGCTTCCAGCCGCTCTGCAACAGTCGGTAGCACAGCGTGGCCAGCACAAGATCGATCACGAGGATCACGATCCCGCCGATCATCACCGGCGAGTCGGCGATTCCGAGGAACCCGTATCGGAACCCCGAGATGATATAGAAGAACGGGTTGGCATGGCTGAACGCACGAAACGCCGGCGCCAGCTTGTCGACCGAGTAGAACGTCCCCGACAACAGCGACAACGGCGCGATCACGAAGTTGGTGACCGCCGCGGCATGATCGAACTTGTCCGCCCAGATCGACGTCAGCACGCCCAGCAACGCGAGGAACGTCGCGCCGAGCAGCCCGAACCAGATGATCGCGAGCGGCGCATGCGGCGTCACGTGCACGCCCGGATACAACGCCATCGCGCCCCATACGACGATCCCGACGATCACCGCACGCGTGATCGCACCGCCGACCAGCGCGGCTAGCAATTCACCCGTCGACAGCGGCGGCTGGAGATAATCGACGATCGTCCCCTGCATCTTGCCGGCCAGCAGCGAGAAGCTCGCATTGGCGAACGCCGGCCCCATCATGCCCTGCGCGATGATCAGCCCCGGCGCGATGAAATCGGCGAAATCGACGATCTGGCCATCGACCGGAACCGGGCTTTTCGCGCCGGTCGCAATGGTGAACACGATCAGAAACAGCAGCGTCGTGATCGCCGGCGCCCACACCGTCTGAAGCTGCACCTTGAAGAACCGGCGCACCTCCTTGATATAGAGGGTTCGCAATCCCTCCCAGTTCACGCTCTTGATGACGGGAACGCCGGGGGCGGAGTGCACCGCCGAATGGATTTCACCGATTGGGGGCTGGCTGCTCATAGGCGTTGCGGGTAATCGCTGCCGCTGCCGCCCGCAACCCGGCTGACGTAGACTAAGGAACGAACATGTCCTGGACCGACGAGCGCATCGCGACGCTCAAGACGATGTGGGAGGCCGGCCAGACCGCCAGCCAGATCGCCGAAGCACTGGGTGGCGTCAGCCGCAACGCCGTCATCGGCAAGGCGCACCGCCTCGAGCTACAGGCGCGCCCGTCGCCGGTGAAGCCGAACGATCCCGAGGCGAAGGCGGCTGCTGCCGCCGAAGCATCGGCATCGGCTGCTGCGGCGGCCTCCGAGCCGGTCGCGCCATCGGAGCCGGTCGAGGTAGAGGCCCCCAAGCCTGCGCCGGTCGCAGCACCCGTCGTTGCAGCGGCCAAGCCCGCGGCACCGGTCGAACCAGAGCCGGTCGCCGACGAGCCTGAGGACGACGAAGACGAGGATGAGGACGAGGCTGCTCCCGCAGTTGCCGCGCCTGTCCGCGCGCCGCAGCCGATCCTGCGCTCGGTTGGCCCAGGCGGCTTCCTCCGCCAGGCGCCCGGCGAGCAGCAGCCGCCGAGCACGCCGGCCCCGCCGCGTCGCCTCGTCCCCGCCAAGCCGTCGGCCGAGATGGCGAACAAGACGAGCCTGCTCGAACTCAACGACCGCATCTGCAAATGGCCGCTCGGCCATCCCGGCGAGCCCGACTTCCACTTCTGCGGCAAGGCGGTGAACCCCGGCTTCCCGTATTGCGTCGATCACTGCGGCCATGCGTACCAGGCACAGCTGCCGCGCCGTGATCGTCGTCCGACCCCACCGCTGCCGTTCGGCGGTCCGCGTCCTCGATAAGCCTGTTGATGCGGGCGGGCCGTAAACCCCGTCCGTCATCCTGACTAAAGTCGGGACTCAGGATATCGAGAGGCTATCCTGTTTGGCTCTGGGTCCTGACTTTCGTCAGGATGACGAGGCGGGTGATACCTCGATCGTGACATGGAAAAGGCCGCTTCCTCGTGTGGGGAAGCGGCCTTTTCTATGTCAGCTAGCCATGGGCAAAGCCCATGTCGTCGGTCGCGGCGAGCCGCGCCGGCCGAGCTTGGGCGAGTCCGCTGCCAGCGTGGCAGCGGCCGCCCTTCGCCTTAAAACCGGAAAGCGGCTGTTGCGCGCAGGCTGTGCCAGCGGAAATAGTCGAAGTTGCGACGGAAGTCGGTGCCCGACGCATTGCCGCGCGTGAAGGGACCGCCGGCGGGGCCGCCCGAGGCGCGGACGCGGTAATCGTCGTCCTTGTAGCGGTGGAACAGATATTCGAGACCGATCGAGAAGTTCTTGCCGAGCTTCTGCTCGATCCCGCCGCCGCCGACGAGGCCCCACTGCTTGCTGTCGCCGTTGGTGGTGAAGGTGTTGGCGGTGTTGCCGGTCGTGAAGCTGTTGTCGATGTTGGCGTAGCCGCCGCCCGCGGTGCCGTAGAACAGCGTGGTGTTCGCGGCATAGCCTGCACGAACGCGGGCCGAGGCTTCCCATTTAAGGTCGCGGGTCATCGTGTAGAACGCCGGCGTCGTGCTGAACGCGGAGACGCTGTCGCTGATCTCGCTCTTGCCGAATTCGCCGACCACGCCGAAGACGATGTTGCCGCGCTGGATATCGGCGCCGACGCGACCGTAATAGGCGATGCCTTCCTTGTCGTTGCGGCACCGCGGCCCGCCATTGGTCGGCGCGACGTTGTTGACCGCGCGGCCATTGCAGAAGCCCGGCGAGAAGGCGTTGGCGACGGTCGCAGTCGAGATGGTGTCGGTGAAGACGCCGTCCAGATTGCGATCGAACTCGATCGTCTCGCCGACATCATTGGGCTGCACGTCATAACCGAACGACCCGCCGATATAGACGCCGCTGAACGGCGCATCCGCGGTCGTTTCCTGTGCTGCAGCCGGTGCCGTCAGCCCGAGAGCCGCACCAAGCGCCGCTGCACCAGCAAGCGCCGCCTTCATCGTTTCGTTCATAGTCCACTCCCGGAAAGTTTCATGACAGGTTTGTTAGAAACGGTGGATGCAGCGAGAATTATCCTTTGTTGCCAACAATAAACGGCAGCGTGACTTTTTTGTAACAGGCGGAGCAAACGGAGGCTGTGGCTTTGTCCGACGGCTGCGGCTACGCTTGCGTCATGGCTGAAGATCTGTTCGCGTCTCCGGGCGCACCCGGCGCCGGCAAACCCGCCGCCAATACCTATGACGCCTCCTCGATCGAGGTGCTCGAAGGCCTCGAACCCGTCCGCCGCCGCCCCGGCATGTACGTCGGCGGTACCGACGAGCGCGCGCTGCATCACCTCGCCGCCGAAGTGCTCGACAATGCGATGGACGAGGCGGTCGCCGGCCACGCGACGCGCATCGAAGTCACGCTGGAGGCGAACAACCGCCTGACGATCGTCGACAACGGCCGCGGCATCCCGGTCGATCCGCACCCGAAGTTCCCCGACAAGTCCGCGCTGGAGGTGATCCTCTCGACGCTCCATTCGGGCGGCAAGTTCGCCGGCAAGGCCTATGCGACCTCAGGCGGCCTGCACGGCGTCGGCATCAGCGTCGTCAACGCGCTATCGTCCGACACCGTCGTCGAGGTCGCGCGCGATCGGCAACTGTACCGCCAGCGCTTCGCTAAGGGCCTGACGCTCGGACCGATCGAGCATCTCGGCCCCACGCCCAACCGCCGCGGCACCAGCGTCGCGTTCACGCCCGACACCGAGATCTTCGGCACCGAACTGAACTTCAAGCCGCAACGCCTCTACAAGCTCGTCCGCTCGAAGGCGTATCTGTTCGCCGGCGTCGAGATCCGCTGGCACTGTGCGCCCGACCTGATCGGCGACGACACCCCCGCACAGGCCGTGTTCCAGTTCCCGGGCGGCCTCGCCGATCACCTCCGCGACCAGATCGCCGGCCGCGAATGCGCGACCTCGGACTTCTTCTCCGGCTCGCAGGATTTCCCGAGCGCAAACGGTGAAACCCAAGGCCGCGTCGAATGGGCGGTCGCATGGCCGCTGTGGAGCGACGGCTCGTACAGCTGGTATTGCAACACCATCCCCACCCCCGATGGCGGCACGCACGAACAGGGCCTCCGCCAGGCGCTGGTCCGCGGGCTTCGTGCGTTCGGCGATCTCGTCGGCAACAAGAAAACCAAGGATATCAGCGCGGACGACGTGATGGTCGGCAGTGAACTGATGCTGTCGGTGTTCATTCGCGAGCCGCAATTCCAGAGCCAGACCAAGGATCGCCTCACCAGCCCCGAAGCCGCCGGCCTCGTCGAGAAGGCGGTCCGCGATCATTTCGACCATTTCCTCAGCCACAACATGGAGCGCGGCAAGGCGCTGCTCAACTACGTGCTCGAGCGGATGGACGAACGCCTGCGCCGCAAGCAGGAACGCGACGTCAAGCGCAAGACCGCCACCTCCGCGAGGAAGCTGCGCCTCCCCGGCAAGCTGACCGACTGCTCGGCCAACTCGCCCGAGGGCACCGAGTTGTTCATCGTCGAGGGCGATTCGGCAGGCGGTTCTGCCAAGCAGGCGCGCGACCGCAAGACGCAGGCAATCCTCCCGATCCGTGGCAAGATCCTCAACGTCGCGTCCGCCACCAGCGCCAAGATCTTCGCCAACCAGGAAATCGCCGACCTGACGCTCGCGCTGGGCTGCGGCACGCGGAAGGACTGCACCCCCGACACGCTTCGCTACGAACGCATCGTCATCATGACCGACGCCGACGTCGACGGCGCCCACATCGCGACGCTGCTGATGACGTTCTTCTTCCAGGAGATGCCCGAACTCGTCCGCCGCGGGCACCTCTACCTCGCCCAACCGCCGCTCTATCGCCTGACGGTCGGTACCAAGAGCGTCTACGCGCGCGACGACGCGCACCGCGCCGAACTCGAGCGCACCGTGTTCAAGGGCAAGAAGGTCGATGTCGGCCGCTTCAAGGGGCTCGGCGAGATGAACCCGAGCCAGCTCCGCGAAACCACGATGGACCCCGCCACCCGCGGCATGCTCCGCATCACGCTGCCCCAGGAATACGAGGAGCGCGCGCAGGTAAAGGACCTCGTCGATCGCCTGATGGGCAACAACCCTGCACACCGCTTCGCGTTCATCCAGGAAAATGCTGGGCGCATGGACGAGGAAGCGATCGACGCATGAACCAGACACGTACACTTCGTAAGGAAGCGCTTATCGCTTCATGGGCCAATTCGGACTGGGACGACGTCGCGCGTTTCATCGGGCCAAACGCGCACCGTTTCGCCAGTGCATGGGGAAAGGCACGTGACAAGATGGTGAAAGCCGGCGGGGGGCTCGTGCTCACTTGGTGCTGGCCCGCGCTGTTTTTCGGGTTCGCGTGGTTTCTGTACCGCAAGCAATGGGCAGTTGGCGCCGTCCTGATCATCCTGCCGCTGGTGGTCGGGTATTTCTTTTCCGTTTCGGCCGGCGGTGGCGCGGCAATCTTCATTGCGATGATAGCCAAATCGACGATCGCGCAGGATGCGGTCACCAAGATCGCGAAGATTCGTGCAGCGGGTGGCGGCGACGCGGAGATTGCCGCGGCAGGCGGAGTCTCGGTCATCGCCGGCGTGCTGGGCGGTATCGTCCTGGTGGCGGAGCTGGCGCTCGCGTTCGTGGGCGCAGTAATGGATCAGCAGGCCCATTTGGCCAGTCTCAGCAACGTCTAGAACCGGTGGGCGTGCCCATTCGACCGGCGTCCAGCGTCGGACGTGATTGACGCACCCGCCGCGCTACCGATATGAGGCCGCGTCGGGCGACCATTGGGTCGCCCTTCTCGTTTCGGAAAGGAAGCGCTTGTGACCATCACCCCGCTCATGCCCGTCTACCCGCGGTGTGGCGTGCGTCCGGTCCGAGGCGAGGGCGCGTACCTCTTCGGCGAGGACGGCCAGCAATATCTCGATTTCGCCAGCGGCATCGCGGTCAACGCGCTCGGCCACGCGCATCCGCACCTGACCAAGGCGATCGCGGAGCAGGCCGCGACGCTGATGCACGTGTCGAACCTGTACGGATCGCCGCAGGGGGAGCACCTCGCGCAGCGCCTCGTCGACAACAGTTTCGCCGATACGGTGTTCTTCACCAACTCCGGCGCGGAAGCGGTCGAATGCGCGATCAAGACCGCGCGGCGCTATCACTTCGCCAACGGTAATCCGCAGCGCCACACGCTGATCACGTTCGACACCGCGTTCCACGGTCGTACGCTCGGCGCGATCTCCGCGACCAACCAGGCCAAGATGCGCGACGGGTTCGAACCCTTGCTGCCCGGTTTCGGCTACGCGAAGTTCAACGATCTCGAAGGCGCGCTGGCGCTGATCGACGACAACACCGCCGGCTTCCTGGTCGAGCCGATCCAGGGCGAGGGCGGTATCCGCCAGGCGAGCCACGAGTTCCTCACCGGTCTGCGCAAAGCCTGCGACGAGCACGGCCTGTTGCTGGTGCTCGACGAGGTCCAGTGCGGCTATGGCCGAACCGGCAAGTTCTTCGCGCACGAGCTGTACGGTATCACGCCCGACATCATGTCGGTCGCCAAGGGCATCGGTGGCGGCTTCCCGTTCGGCGCGTGCCTCGCGACCGAAGAGGCGGCAAAGGGCATGGTCGCGGGCACGCATGGCTCGACCTATGGTGGCAATCCGCTGGCGATGGCGGCGGGCGAGGCGATCCTCGACGTGATCCTGGAGGACGGGTTCCTCGACAACGTCACCGCGATGGGCGACCGGTTGCGGCAGGGGCTCGAACAGATGATCCCGAACCACGATCATTTGTTCGACAGTGTCCGCGGTACCGGGCTGATGCTCGGGCTGAAGCTCAAGAGCGACAGCCGTGCGTTTGTCGCGTTCGCGCGCGACAACCACAATCTGCTGCTGGTGTCGGCGGGCGAGAACGTCGTCCGCATCCTGCCGCCGCTGGTGATCGACGAGAGCCACATCGCCGAGTGCATCGACAAGCTATCGACCGCCGCGCGCGTCTACGTACCCGCCGCCGACGATTGAAACTGATCCTCCCCGGTACGGGGAGGGGGACCATGCGAAGCATGGCGGAGGGGGATCGCCTCGAAGTGTTGCGTTCGTGGAGGCCCCCCTCCACCATTCGCTATGCGAACGGTCCTCCTCCCCGTGCCGGGGAGGAATTATGCGCCATTTCCTGAATCTCACCGACGCCGGAGCCGACGGCATCGCCGCGATGCTCACGGACGCTCTGGACCGCAAGGCGGCCCGCGACGGCTTCCCCAAGGGCCGTGCCGACACCGATGCACCGCTCGCCGGCCACACGCTCGCGATGGTCTTCGAGAAGAGCTCCACCCGCACGCGCTTCTCGTTCGACATGGCGATTCGCCAGCTCGGCGGCACGTCGATCGTGTCCGACGGCGGCTCGATGCAACTCGGCCGCGGCGAGTCGATCGCCGACACCGCGCGCATCCTGTCGGGCTATGTCGACGCGATCATGATCCGCACCGACGATCATGCCAAGATCGAGGAGATGGCACACTACGCCTCCGTCCCGGTCATCAACGGCCTGACCGACGCGTCGCATCCGTGCCAGATCATGGCCGACCTGCTGACGATCATCGAGAGCGGCAAGGCGCTGCCTGGCCTCAAGGTCGCATGGCTCGGCGACGGCAACAACGTGCTCGCCTCGATCGTCGAGGCGGCGGGGCTGATGCAGTTCGACGTCGTCGCGGCCTGCCCGCAGGGGTTCCAACCAGAGGAAGAGGCGATCGTCCGCGCGTCAGGGCGCGCCCGCGTCGTGGCCGATCCGCGCGAGGCGGTCGAAGGTGCTGACATCGTCGTCACCGACACCTGGATCTCGATGGGGCAGGCGCATGCCGAGGCGAAGCTGAAGGCGCTTACCCCGTATCAGGTCGACGCCGCGCTGATGGCACTCGCCAAACCCGACGCGAAGTTCCTCCACTGCCTCCCCGCGCACCGCGGCGAGGAAGTGACGCCCGACGTGATCGACGGCCCGCAGTCGCTGATCTGGCAGGAAGCAGAGAACCGCCTCCACGCGCAGAAGTCGGTGCTGCGCTGGTGCTTCGGTCAGATCGGTTGACCTGAACGGGCAGGGTCACCATCTGGCGGACGATGAACGATACGCCAAAATTCGATCCCAACGTGACCGATCTCGACCGCGCGCTGGCTTTCGCGATCCCCGCGCGCAGTGCGCGCGGTCGGATCGTGCGGCTCGGTACCGCGCTCGACGAGGTGCTTGCCGCGCATGCCTATCCGCCCGCGATCGAGAAGCTGCTTGCCGAGGCGCTCACGCTCGCCGCGCTGATCGGTTCGACGCTCAAGGACTCGAGCGGCCAGCTGACGATGCAGACGCGCACCGACAACGGCGTCGTCCAGCTGCTCGTCTGCGACTACCGTGGCGGCGAAGTGCGCGGCTATATCGAGTACGACGCGGACAAGCTCGCCGAGGCCCCCGCCGAACCATCGCTGTTCGCGCTGTTCGGTGCCGGCTATCTCGCGATCACGTTCGACATGGCGACCAGCAACGAACGCTATCAGGGTATCGTGCCGCTCGACGGCGATACGCTGTCGCAGGCCGCGCAGAGCTATTTCACGCAGTCCGAGCAGATCCCGACGATGATCCGCACCGGCATGGCGAAGGGCGCCGATGGTCGCTGCATTTCCGGCGGGCTGTTCCTCCAGCATCTCCCCGAGGGCGAGGACGGGCGCGAACGCCTGCATACCAAGCTCGATCATCCGGAATGGGAGCATGTCGCCACGCTCGGCAACACGATGGGCGTCGATGAACTCACCGATGCGACGTTGCCGCTGGAGACGCTCGTCTGGCGCCTGTTCAACGAGGAAGAGGACGTCCGCATCCTCGCCGATATCCCGATCACGCGCGGGTGCCGCTGCGATCCCGAGTATATCAAGGGCGTGATCTCGAAGTTCCCGATCGAGGAACGGCGATCGATGGCCGACGAGACCGGGTTCATCATCGTCGACTGCGCGTTTTGCGCGACGAAATTTCCTGTGCCCGTCGACGAGTGATGCACTTTTGCCGGTCGATTGAGCCGCTAACGTAAGGAATTAACGCCCCATTTACTTATGTTAGGTATAGATCGGGGTGTGCTTTTTATTCAGCACGTTTTTCTCCCTTGTGGCGCGATCCGCGCCAACCTCAGGGGCTGCCTCACCGGGCGGCCCCTTTCTTTTTGCGCGCCGCTGGCCTAGCGCACTCCGCATCATGACATCCCCTGCTCCCTTTGCGGTCGCGCTCGTTTCGGGCGGGCTCGACTCGATGATATCCGCCGCGATTGCGCGCGAAGCCGGCCAGCGGCTGCTCGCGCTGTCGTTCGATTACAATCAGCGTCACCGGATCGAACTCGATGCGGCGCGGCGCGTCGCCGCGGCGCTTGGGGCCGAACGCCATATCGTCCTGCCGATGGACCTTTCCGCGTTCGGCGGCTCCGCGCTGACCGCCGATATCGACGTACCGAAGGATGGCGCAGGTACCGAAGACGGTGGCGGCATTCCCGTCACCTACGTGCCCGCGCGCAACACGATCTTCCTCAGCCTCGCGCTCGGCTGGGCCGAAGCAGCGGGCGCCCGCGACATCTATATCGGCGTCAATGCGCTCGATTATTCGGGTTATCCCGATTGCCGCCCAGAGTTCATCGCCGCGTTCGAAGGCCTTGCCGAACTCGCCACCAAGGCTGGTGTCGAAGGCCAACCGTTCCGCATCCAGGCGCCGCTGCAGCACATGACCAAGGCGGATATCGTCCGCGAAGGCACGCGGCTCGGTCTCGATCTCGGGCTGAGCTGGTCGTGCTACGATCCGACGCCCGACGGCAGGCATTGCGGCGAGTGCGACAGCTGCCGGCTACGCGCGCGCGGCTTCGATGAGGCTGGGATCGCGGATCCCACCGTCTATGCCGTGAAGCCCAGCTGACATGAGCTATGCGGTCAAGGAGATGTTCCTGACGCTGCAAGGCGAGGGCGTGAATGCCGGTTGCCGTGCGGTATTCGTACGGTTCGCCGGCTGTAACCTCTGGTCGGGCCGCGAACAGGATCGCGCGACCGCGGTGTGTCGGTTCTGCGATACCGAGTTCGTCGGCACCGACGGCCTAGGCGGCGGCAAGTTCGCCGACGCGCAGGCGCTGGCGGCGGCGGTCGCGGGATTCTGGGGCGAGGGGGCGCGCGACCGCTTCGTCGTCCTCACCGGTGGCGAGCCGATGCTCCAGATCGACGACGCGATCGTCGACGCGCTGCACGGCGAGGGGTTCCGGATCGCGATGGAGAGCAACGGGACTATCCCGGCGCATCCTGGGATCGACTGGGTGTGCATCAGCCCCAAGGCCGGCAGCATCGTCGTCCAGCGCACGGGGCACGAGCTGAAACTGGTCTGGCCACAACCGGGAACCGATATCGAGGATATCGAAACCTGGGACTTCGCCAACCTGCTGCTCCAGCCGCTCGACGATCCGCGGGCCGACGCCAATCGCGCGGCATGCGTCGATCTGGTCATGGAGCGGCCGCAGTGGCGGTTGTCGTTGCAGACGCACAAGCTGCTGGGGCTGCGCTGAGCGGCGCGAGGTCGGCGGTTGATATCCTGTCATCCCGGCGAAAGCGGGGATCTGTTTGACGCGCATCGCCCTTTGACGTCGGGACAAGGAAGGCGAGGGCGGCAGCCAGGGTTCAGCCGATATTGCTCGCCGATATGTGCCCGTCATGCCCGCGGAAGCGGGGACCCAGATGGTCAAACGGTCGCGATCAAGTCGCTAGCGTTTGCCACTATGGGTTCCCACCTGCGCGGGAATGACGGTAAGATGTTTGTCAGGGACAGGGTCCGGGTCTTACTGCCCGGCCATCCCGACGCCCGCTGGCGGCCAGTTCTGCGCGCCGCACTTCTTCTGGACCCACTCGCCCTTCTTGTTCCAGCAGATCGCGTCGAGCCGCGGCATCGTCGCGCGGTCGCGGCCAATATAGCGCGGGAAGCGCTGTTCGCCCCACGGGATCAGGCTGTTACGCAGCTCGCGCGAGCGCGCCAGCGCGACCTCGAACAGGTGACCACGCGGCGCGAAGACCGCATCGCGACCGATCGACGAGGCGGTCTTGCAGAAGCCGAACTGTGCGGCGACCGTGGCGAAGCTGGAATAGGTGCGCGTGCCGAACTGGTCGAGCGCGGTCTGGCCGGCCTTGACCCCGGAGGCCTTGTTCACGCGCGCGAAGTATTTGGTCAGCGTCGTGAACGAGTTCTTCAGCTCTTCGCTGTGATCGGAGATCATCGCGTTGTAGTTGGGCACGGTCAGCAGGGTCGGCTCGAACTGGCACTGCAGCGCCGCGACATTGAGCGCGGCGCGCATGTGCCACACCAGCGCCGCGCGGATTTCGTCCTGCGTCGCGCCGGGCAACACCTGGCCGAGATCGGCTTCGTCGCCGACCACCGCCGCACCCGAAAAATCGCGCGACTGCAAGAAAAACTGCGCCGACGCCGACTGGGCTACAGCCAGTCCACTCGTCGCCACGCATAGCGCGAGCGCGGTACGCAACACCTTCATTCCAACCTCCCCGGGATCTTCAAGTCATCGATTCTAAAGCGTTTCGACGCCGCTCCCAAGTGAATTTAACTATAGAAGGCGGGCGGTAGCGTCCATGTTTGCCGATCGCGGCAGTTTTTCGTCGCAGGCGAAATGATTCCGCGGTCGACGGTGGGTATGTGCCCTGCCCGACCCGGTCGGCGTGGCCGCGGCTCTATCCCGCAGACCGCGCGAGCAAGCTCTAGAAGCCCGCAAACGCAAAGGGCCGCCCGGTCGCCCGGACGGCCCTTTCGCAGCACGACGTCCCTTTCGGGCATGCCGTACCGCAGCAGTAATTTCCTTGCGGAAATTACATTGCGTTGTTGGTCACCGCGGTGTCGTTCGACATCATCGTGTCGTTCGCCATCATGGTGTCGTTGGCCATCATGCCACCGTTCGACGCACCGTCGACTGCGGTCATGTTGTCGGTCATCGTGTCCATGCCTTCGCTGGCATTCATGTCGGTGACCATCGTGTTGTCGGTCGTCGTCTCGGTCTTAGGACCGCACGCCGAAACGGCGAGTGCTGCGCTGGCGATCAGCGAACCGGTCAGGACCTTGGAAATGAGTGCACGCATGTGGAAGCTCCCTAGATAGAGGATTTGGCTGGCTGCTCGCCCTTAATACCCAAATCGTAGTGGACATTAATCCGATAACGCTTTGCCCTCAAGCCTCGTTTTCTCAAGGACAAGAAACTGTTTCAAGGAAAGCATCGGCCGTCAACGCCAGGGCGGCGTCGAAGGTTGCAAGGTCGGCGGGAATACCCAGCGATTGCAGGCTCGTAACGCCGTACTCCGGCAGGCCGCATGGGACGATGCCACCAAAATGGGCCAGATCGGGTGCCACGTTCACCGAGAAGCCGTGGAGCGTCACCCAGCGCTTCACCCGCACCCCGATCGCCCCGATCTTCGCCTCGCGGCCCCCCGGAGCATTGGGATCGAGTGTCCATATCCCGACCCGGCCATCCACTGCGAACGCCTCGACGCCAAGCTCGCCCAGCGCCGCGATCACCCAGGATTCGAGCGCGTGGACATAGCGGCGGACGTCACGCCCGCGCTTGGTCAGGTCGAGCACGACATAGCCGATCCGCTGGCCCGGCCCATGATAGGTGTATTTGCCGCCACGCCCGGTCGGTATCACCGGAAAGCGCGCATCGATCAGGTCACCCGGTTCGGCACTTGTACCGGCCGTGTAGACCGGGGGATGTTCGAGCATCCACAGCAGCTCGCGCGCCTCGCCCGCGCCGACCGCCGCCGCGCGCGCCTCCATCTCGGCCAGTGCGTCGGCATAGGGGGTCAGGCCGGCGCTGGTCCGCCATTCGATATCGTCGGGCAGGGGGATCGTCACCGACCCCAATTGCGCACCCGCAGCCCGACTTGCAAGCAGGCGTGCAACCTGTGGTCAAGCGCAAGGGCTTCGGCTAACCCGCGCGATACAGGAACCCGGGGGAGTTTGGCGCATGGTGAAGATGGGGACGGTCTGGGATCGCACGATCGAGGTGCTCAACGGGCGCACCGGCATGATCGCACCGATCGCGCTGCTCGGCATGCTGCTGCCCAGCGTAATCCGTGACGGCTATGTCGCGTTCGCTGCACAGGGAACGATGAGCTTCGCGCTGATCGGAAGCATTTTGGCGATCGGTACGCTGGTCGCGATGCTCTGGTCGCAACTGGCGATCGTCGCGATCGCCAGCGATCCCGCCACCGATGCCGCGTCCGCGCGCCGAGACGCTGGTGCGCGCGTGCTCCCGGCGCTCGGCATCACCGTCCTGATCACGCTTGTCGCGGCGCTGCTCGTCGTGCCGCCGATGATCGTCCTCATCCAGTCGGGGTTCGATTTCACCGCCGCCGCCAATGGCCGCAGCGCGCAGATGACTCCGCCGAGCGCTGGCGTGGCAGGGTTCATCGCGCTGTACAGCCTCGCGTATCTCCTGGTCGCGATCTGGGTGGGCGCGCGGCTGGTGCTGCTCAACCCGGTCATCCTCAACGAACGGCTCGGGATCGGCGCGATCCGCCGCTCGGTCCAGCTGACCAGGGGGCTGACGTGGCGGATCATCGGCGTGCTGATCCTGTTCGCAGTCGTCATGCTCGTCTCGACCTGGGCCGCGCAGTCGGTGACCGGGATCGTCTTCCGCCTCGCGCTCGGCGCCGACGGCATCGCCACCGCGACCTTCCTGTCGGGTGTGGCCGCGACGATCGTCACCACCGCCTTCACCGCGCTCGCCGCCGTCTTCACCGCGCAGCTCTACGTCGCGACCAGAGAGAAACACGCCGTTCCATGAAGCTCGATTTCGCGACCGTCCTCACCGACGCGTGGAGGCTGTTCAAACGCGACCGCGACCTGCTGCTGCGGATCGCCGCGCCGTTCCTGTTCCTACCCGCGTTCGCGCTCGCGTTGGTCGTGCCCGATCCGCCGATGCCCGACGCGGCGGCGGGCAACAACGAAGCGCAGGCGATGGTCTGGGCCGACGCGGTGCAGACCTGGGCGACGGCGTATGGCGGCTGGTATCTGCTCGCCTATGTGATGAGCTTCTTCGGCACGTCGCTGTTCTACGCGCTGTATCTCGATCGCGAGCATCTCGACTTGCGGCAGGCGCTGACGCGGTGCCTGCGGATTTTTCCGCGGTTCCTGCTGGCGATGGTGATCGTGTCGCTGCCGGCTGGGGCGGGGCTGCTGCTGTACGCGATCCCGGGTCTCTACATCCTCGGCCGGACGATGCTGACCGGGCCGGCGCTGTTTGCCGAAGCGCCGCTCGGTGCCCTCGGCGCAATCCGCCGCAGCTTCACGCTCAGCCGCGGCGCGGGGTTGCCGCTCATGGGGCTGGCGGCGTTCAGCTACATCAGCGGCTGGCTCGTCGGCGCGCCGTTCATGATGCTGGATCGTGCGCTGCGTGAAGGCGGCGAACCCAACCCGGTGGCGCTGGCGATCGTCGATGCCGGTGCCGCCGTGGCGGCGATGGCGGCCGGCATCGCAATGGCCCTGATCGCGATCTCCGCCTACCGCCGCCTGGCGCGGTAGGGCACGTCCCAATTACCCCCCCCGTCATGCCGGGCTCGTTCCGGCATCCACGGTTCCGCACACTCGATAGAACTTGGTTTGCGGAACGGTGGACCCCGGAACTAGTCCGGGGTGACGGAGTGGGCGAACTACCCCCGCTTCGCCAAAAACGGAATCTGCGGCGCCGTTTCCGGCGGCAGCAACCCGGAAGCCCGCGGGTCGGGAAACGTCTCGATCGTCCGCTTCACCGCCACGAAACCCTGCGCCCGATAAAACCCCAGCGCACTCGGATGATCAAGCGTGCAGGTGTGCAGCCACACCCGCTCCACCCCCTTGGCCCAGGCCCGCGCGCACGCTTCGGCCATCAACCACCGTCCATGACCCTGCCCGACAAGCTCCGGGATCAGCCCGAAATACGAGACCTCGCACGCGCCTGCCTCGCGGAAATCGAGTTCGAGCATCCCGACCTCGATCCCCGCCGGATCGAGCACCGCATACACCGCGATCCCCGGATCATGCACGATCGCCGCCAGCGCATCGTCTGCCATCACCAGCCGCGAGAACCACAGCCACGGGCTCCCCACCCGCCGAAACAGCGCGCGGTATTTCTCCAGCGCGGGCCGCTCCCACCGCACCAGCCGCAACCGCGATCCCGGACTCGGCCGCAGCGGCGGTCGCTTGCGCATTTCCAGCGTCGTGACGATCGTGGCAAGGACGTCGTCGGCAACCGGGATCAGCGCCACTGGATCACGACCACGTAGCGCGCGGCGGCAGGCTCATCAGGATCGCGTCGATGTTGCCGCCGGTCTTGAGCCCGAACAACGTGCCCCGGTCATAGACGAGGTTGAACTCGGCATACCGCCCACGCCACTCGAGCATCCGCGCCTCGTCGGCCGCATCGAACGGCGTATCCATCCGCCGCCGCACGATCCGCGGATAGGCGTCGAGGAACGCCTCGCCGACGTCGCGCGTGAACGCGAAGTTCGCGTCGAAATCGCCGTCGAGATGGTCGAAGAAAATTCCGCCCGCACCGCGGCTCACTTTCCGGTGCGGGATGTAGAAATACGTCTCCGCCCAGTCCCTGAACCGCTCGTAATGCGCCGGATCGTGCGCGTCGCACGCCGCCTTCATGGTTGCGTGAAAGTCGGCCGTATCCTCCTCGATCGGCAAGGGCGGGTTGAGATCGCCGCCGCCGCCGAACCAACGCTTGGTGGTGTTGAGGAAGCGGCAGTTCATGTGCACCGCGGGCACGTGTGGGTTGGTCATGTGAGCCACCAGGCTGATCCCGGTGGCGAAAAATCGCGGGTCCTCGCCGGCGCCGTGGATCGACTTGGCGAAGTCCCCCTCGAACGTGCCACCGACGGTCGAGACGTTGACGCCGACCTTCTCGAAGATCTTGCCCTTCATGACGCCGCGCACCCCGCCACCACCGGGTTCGCCCGACGGATCGATCCGGTCCCAAGGCGTGTATTCGAAGCTCGCGTCGGAGCCGGCTTCGCGCTCGATCGCCTCGAACTCGGCGCAGATGCGGTCGCGCAGCGATTCGAACCAGGTTCGGGCGGCGGCTTGCTGGGGGTCGAGATCGGTCATGCGCGGGTCTCTACCAAATCCTCCCCGGAACGGGGAGGGGGACCGTTCGGCTACTTGGCCGAAGGGTGGAGGGGGATTTCCGCTAGCGTTACGGTTGTGATGACGAAGCGGTGTGTTCGCGGTGAACCCCCTCCACCATGCTTCGCACGGTCCCCCTCCCCGCGTGCGGGGAGGATCAGCTCGGCCAGCCACCCGTCTGCCGCAACGCCTCCGCCGCGACGATTCCCGTCGCCACGGAGATGTTCATCGACCGCAGCCCCGGCCGCATCGGGATCAGCACGCGCACGTCGGCGCGCGCATGCACGTCCTCCGGCACCCCCGCCCCCTCGCTTCCCATCAGCAACACGTCGTCCTCGCGAAACTCCGCGACATCCAGCCGCACCGCGCCCTTGGTCGTCAGCAACACGATCCGCCCCGTCACCTGCGCCAGGAACGTGTCCCAGTCGACATGCCGCACCACATCGACCACGCCGACATAATCCATCCCCGAGCGCGCGACGGCCTTCTCGCTCCAGGTGAATCCCATCGGTTCGATCAGATCGACGCCGATCCCCATGCACGCGGCGGTCCGCAGGATCGCGCCGACATTTCCGGCAATATCGGGCTGATAGAGAGCAATACGCATACTCGATCCTCTAGCGCCCCCAGGGTCCGGAGGTAACCCAAAGCAAAATGCAGTTGGCAAACCCGCGCCCCGCCGTCTATCAAAGCACAGCCTCCGTGGGGACGGTCGGACGGATTGGGGACATGGTTTCGCGAAACCGAAAGCCCAGCCCGTCACGAAAAAAATAACGTGCAAGGGCGAGATGAATGGCGACAGTCGACGACATGGTTCCCCCCGGCGAATCGCCAGAGCCGTTTCACGAAGAGGCCCATGATCCTCGCCGCCGTGATTTCATCAACATCGCCGCGGTCTCTTTTGCAGGGGTAGGCGCGGTCGCGATCGTTCTGCCGCTGATCAATCAGATGAACCCGAGCGCAGACGTGCTCGCACAGTCGACCACCGAGATCGACCTGTCGAAGATCCTCCCCGGCCAGGCGATCAAGACCAGCTTCCGCAAGCAGCCTTTGTTCGTGCGCAACCTGACGCCGAAGGAAATCTCGGAAGCCGACGCGGTCGACATCTCGACCTTGCGCGATCCGCAGACGCTGGAGCAGCGCACCAAGGCGGGCAAGAAGAACTGGCTGATCACGCTGGGCGTCTGCACGCATCTCGGCTGCGTCCCGCTCGGCGCGGGTGAGGGCGAAAACAAAGGGCCGTTCGGCGGCTATTTCTGCCCGTGCCACGGCTCGGCCTACGACACCGCCGCACGCATCCGCAAAGGCCCCGCTCCGTCGAACCTCCACGTTCCGGACTATGCCTTCAACTCCGACACCGTCGTCACGGTAGGCTGAGGAAAACGACATGAGCTTTCCCTGGGCCAAGCAATACGAACCGAAGCTGCCGCTGACGCGGTGGCTGGATGAGCGGCTTCCCGTTCCCCGGCTCGTCTACAATTCACTCGGCGGCGGCTATCCCGTCCCGCGCAACCTCAATTACTTCTGGAACTTCGGCGTGCTCGCCGGCGCCGCGCTGGCGATCCAGATCGTCACCGGCATCGTGCTCGCGATGCACTATGCCGCCAACGGCGCGGTCGCGTTCGACTCGGTCGAAAGCATCATGCGCGATGTCAACGCGGGCTGGTTCCTGCGGTACGCGCACGCGAACGGCGCCTCGATGTTCTTCATCGTCGTCTACACGCACATCTTCCGCGGGCTCTATTACGGCTCGTACAAGGCGCCGCGCGAGATGGTGTGGCTGCTCGGCGTGGTCATCTTCCTGCTGATGATGGCGACCGCGTTCATGGGCTATGTGCTTCCCTGGGGCCAGATGAGCTTCTGGGGCGCACAGGTCATCACCGGGTTCTTCTCGGCGATCCCGCTGGTCGGCGACACCATCCGCATCTGGCTGCTTGGCGGATTCGCGCCCGACAATGCCGCGCTCAACCGCTTCTTCTCGTTGCATTACCTGCTGCCGTTCGTGATCGCGGGCGTCATCATCCTGCACATCTGGGCGCTGCACATCCCCGGCTCGAACAACCCGACCGGCGTCGACGTGAAGGGCGAGCAGGACACCGTCCCGTTCCACCCATACTACACCGCCAAGGACGGCTTCGGGCTCGGCATCTTCATGCTGATCTTCGCCGGGCTGCTGTTCTTCTTCCCGAACTATCTCGGCCACCCGGACAACTACATCCCGGCGAACCCGCTCTCGACGCCCGCGCACATCGTTCCCGAATGGTATTTCTGGCCGTTCTACGCGATCCTGCGCGCCTTCACCGCGGACTTCATCCTGCCGGCCAAGCTCTGGGGCGTGCTGGCGATGTTCGGCTCGATCCTGCTGCTGTTCTTCCTGCCCTGGCTGGACAGCTCGCCGGTTCGCTCGATGAACTATCGTCCCAAGGCGCGGATCGCGTTCTGGGTGCTGGTCGCCGATATCCTGATCCTCGGCTATTGCGGCGGTGCACCGGCGACGGCGACCTACGTGATCCTGAGCCAGATCTGCGCGGCGTACTACTTCGCGCACTTCCTGATCATCCTGCCGCTGATCTCGCGCTCCGAGCGTCCGCGGCCGCTGCCCAACTCGATCACCGAGGCCGTCCTGGCCAATCACGGTGGCACGAGCCCGGCCCAGACCGCGCTGTCCACAGCTTCTGCGCCGCACACCGCGCACTGATACGAACTAGAGGACACACACATGGTTCGTCTCATCGCATCCCTGGTCGGCGCGGCCTTCGTGCTGGTGCTCGGCATCGCGCTGTTCGGCAGCGTCTACGGGGCCATCACCGACCCCGTCGCACCGACCGCCGAGAGCGAGTATCATCTCCACCCGAAGGAGCTGGATCTCGCCTCGAACGGCGTGTTCGGCAAGTTCGACCGTCGCCAGCTCCAGCGCGGTTTCCAGGTCTACAAGGAAGTCTGCGCGGCCTGCCACTCGCTGCGCCTGGTGGCGTTCCGCGACCTGCAGAAGATCGGCTATTCGGAGCCCGAGGTTAAGGCGATCGCCAACCAGTGGGTGATCGAGCAGCCGTCGATCAACCCGGAGACGGGCGAAGCGGCCACGCGGAAGAACATCCCGTCGGATCACTTCCCGCTGCCGTTCGCCAACGACGTCGCCGCCCGCGCCGCCAACAACAACGCGTTGCCGCCCGACCTGTCGCTGATGACCAAGGCGCGTCACGATGGCGGCGCGTACATCCACTCGCTGCTGACCGGCTACCAGCCGCAGTCGGCGAAGATGTTGAAGGAATTCCCGGACATCAAGACGCCCGAGGGTCTGCACTACAACCCGTATTTCGCGAACCTGAACATCGCGATGCCGCCACCGCTGACGTCGGATGGTCAGGTCGGTTATGCGGACGGGACGAAGGCCACCAAGGAGCAGATGTCGACCGACGTCGCGGCGTTCCTGACCTGGACCGCCGAGCCTAACCTTGAGGCACGCCATGCCGCCGGGTTCGCGTCGATCATCTTCATCCTGATCTTCTGCGGCCTCGCCTGGGGCGCGTACCAGAACGTCTGGCGCGACGTTAAGCATTGATGACGGCCGGGCTCCCGCGGTAAGGGCGCACGGATAGAGGGAGCGGCGGACGGGCAAACAGCCTGATCCGCCGCTTTCGTTTTGGCCGTAGCGCCGCGCCGCGATACGGCCGCCGCTTCGTGCGAAGAAGGGAACGTCCATGTCCGAGACCAAAGAGCGCAATGCCGACCTGAAGGCGCTGATCCGCACCATCCCGGACTTCCCCAAGCCCGGCATCCAGTTCCGCGACATCACCACCCTGCTGCTCAACCCGCAGGGCTGGGCGACCGCGATCGAGCGGATGGTCGCGGCGGTTTCCGGCCCCGTCGATCTGGTCGCCGGCATCGAAGCCCGCGGCTTTCTCTTCGCCGCCGCGCTCGCCGCACCGCTGAAGGCCGGCGTCCTGCTGATCCGCAAGGACGGCAAGCTCCCCGGCACCACCATCGCCGAGGACTATGCTCTGGAATACGGCACCGACCGCATCGCGATTCACGCCGACGCCTTCGCCCCCGGCGCACGCGTCCTGCTGGTCGACGACCTGATCGCCACCGGCGGCACCGCCCGCGCCGCCGTCCGCCTGCTCCACAAAGCCGGCGCGGTGGTCACGCAAGCCCAGTTCCTGGTCGACCTCCCCGACCTCGGCGGAGCAGACGCGCTCCGCACCGACGGCATCGAAGCAACCGCCCTGATCCACTTCCCCGGACACTGACCGCGCGCCGACACTCGTCGCCTAATAGAGGGCACGCGTACCCCAATACGGCGCCACCCCGGCGTAGGCCGGGGCCCAATTGGGAAACGCTGCTAACGGATGACTGCGCGCCGTTATTTCTTCATCGCTATTGGACCCCGGCCTTCGCCGGGGAGGTAGTAGTTGCGGTTTGCTTCACGGATTAATCCCCGCCGACTGCGAGGCCTGGTAGGATTGAACAGATCGCGCGCGCGCCAACCCCAAACCGCGTCAGACCCCATTCATGGAACTCGCGATACACCGACTCCGTTGTACGACGAATAGCGGCGCGTTGGGTCCGCTCTCCACGTACGGGAGACTCTCCATGTTCATGAAGCGCTTCGGCATCATCGGCCTAGCCTTGGGCCTCGGACTCGGCGTCGCAGGCTGTACCGACGGGTACGGCTATGGCGGCGCAGGCGTCGGTTACGCCAGCGATCCCTATTACGGCGGCGGCGGTTACGGCGACGGCTATTACGGCGCGGGCTATGGCGGAATCGGCGGCGGGTATGGCGGCTACGGCCTCGGCGGGCTGAACTCCTATTACGGCTGGAGCGGCGATTATTATTATCCCGGCTCGGGCGTTTATGTCTACGATCGCTATCGCCGACCGCACCGCTGGAACGGCAACCAGCAGCGCTATTGGCAGGGTCGCCAGCAGTATCGCGGCAATGGCTTTGACGGGCGCGGCAACTGGGGCGGGTTCGCCAACCGCGGTGACCGCGGCAATCGCGGCCGAGACGGCGGCTGGCGCGGTAACCGCCCTGGCAATCCCGGCACGCCTGGTCAGGGCCAGTTCGGCAACCGCGGTCCCGGCCGCGGCTGGGATCGTGGGCGTGGTCCCGATCGCGGCCAGTTCGGTCAACCCGGCCAGCCGGCGCAGCCCGGACAAGTCGCCAACCCCCAGCAGCCACAAGCGCAAGGCGGCTTCCGCGGCAATCGCGGCGACGGTGCGTTCCGAGGCAATCGCGGCGGCGGCGGCCAGCGCTTCGGCGGTGGACGGCAAGGCGGCGGTAACCGCGGCGGCGGTCGTCCGTCGCGGTAACTAGGAAACGTTTGGTTCACGCGAAGGCGCAATGGCGCGAAGAGAAGGTTTAGATTTCGCGCAGAGGCGCAGAGGCGCAGAGGGTTGTTTGGGGCTAGGGCGGCGAGCCTTCGCGGTGGCAGCGAAACTCACCCGAGGCTCTGCCATGCAAAAATCTCTCCGCGCCTCTGCGCCTCCGCGCGAACAAACCTTCTCTTGGCGACTTAGCGCCTTCGCGTGAATCAATACTCGATGACAGCCCGTCGCCCCTCAGAGCCAAAGCTCGCCAATTAATCGGCTCGCGCATCTGTGGGGCGCGTCGCGACGAGGCCGTTCGACACGAACGTCATCACCATCACGTCGTCCTGGTTGAACACCCGCATCCGGCTCTTGAAGATCCCCATCTCCGGCCGGCTCGCCGACACCCGCTTCTCCAGGATCTCGGTCTCGCAGCGCAGAGTATCGCCCGGATAGACCGGCTTGATCCACTTCAGCTCGTCGATCCCCGGCGACCCAAGCCCGGCCTGCTGGTTCTCCTTCAGATGCGCGACCAGCATCGCCATCGTCATCGCACACGTATGCCAGCCGCTCGCCGACAACCGACCGAAATGCGTCTGCGCCGCCGCCTCGTCGGACAGGTGAAACGGCTGCGGATCGTATTTCGCCGCGAAGTCCATCACCTCCTCGCGCGTGACCCCGTAGTGCCCGAACGACGCGGTCCGACCGACCTCGATATCCTCGAAATACTGCACAACCTCTCCTCTTATCGTTGCAGTACCTTCTGGAAGGGTGCGTCGGTGCCGTCCAGCCCCGCCTCGGCCGGCAACCCGATCAGATCGCGCAGCAAAGGCTCGATCGCAACGTTGTCGAAACTCGCAATCGTCTTGCCGCGAGCAAACGCCGGGCCGTTGGCGATGAACAGCGCGCGCATCTCCGGCGCCATGTTGTCATAGCCGTGCATGCCGCCGACCGAAGCCTTGGTCGGCGCGCTCGGATCGACCCGCCAGCCGACATCGGCAAGGCACA
Source organism: Sphingomonas sp. PP-F2F-G114-C0414 (assembly GCF_003688595.1). Taxonomy (GTDB): domain Bacteria; phylum Pseudomonadota; class Alphaproteobacteria; order Sphingomonadales; family Sphingomonadaceae; genus Sphingomonas. Next base: position 38,822 of record NZ_RCWT01000011.1, on the reverse strand, counting down.
GATAGCTCGGCACCCGCGGGTTGCGGCCATAATGGAACCGCGCCGGGATCTCCCCCTTGCGCCAGCATTGCAGGTGATCGTGTGGCTTCAGCAATCGCGCCTCCAGCGCCGACTCATGCCCCGGCACCGCGAACAGAGTCGCGTACGGCCCGGTCTCGACGGTACGATAGTCCGCCTTGTCCGCGATCGCGTCGAGCGCCACGACGCGCGTGCTGCTCGTCGCCGCCATGCCGTGATCCGCGACGATCACCAGGTTCGCCCGCTGCCCAAGCGCGGCCAGCCCGTCGACGAGCACGCCAATGCTCGCATCGACATCCGCCACCGCCTGAGTCACCCCAGCACTGTCCGGCCCACCCGCATGACCCGCGCTGTCGACCGTATCGAAATACAACGTCACCAGTTTAGGCCGGATCGCGGCCGGCCGCCGCATCCAGTCGAGCACCGCATTGACCCGCTGCGTTCCCGACACCTGCTGGTTGAACTGCTGCCAGTCCTCCGGCCGCGTACCGCCCTCTATCGCCCCGTGGCTGTCGGGCTTCACCTTGCCGCCGACCGCGACGTTCGCGCCCGGCCAGAACATCGTCGCGGTCCGGATCCCGGCCTTCTCCGCATCGACCCAGATCGGTGAACTTTCGCTCCACCAGAACGGATCGTCCGTCGTCATCGTGAACGTCTCACCCGGCCGCGCGGGATCCTCCATCCTGTTCCCGACGATCCCGCTGCGATCGGGGCGCAGACCGGTCACCAAAGTCCAGTGATTGGGAAAGGTGATGCTCGGAAACGACGGCCGCATGCTCGCGAAGACGCCGCCGGTGCGCAGCCGGTTGAGGTTTGGAGTTACCCCCCGATCGAGATAATCCGGCCGGAAGCCATCGATCGACACGAGGATGGTAACCGGCGCGCGAGCCTCGCGCGGCATCGCAGCCGCCGCCGTTGACACGGGGGCAGGTGCAGTAATCGGCGCAAGGGCGGGGGGCGTATACGGATACGCACACCCGGCGAGCGTCAGCCCTAGAAATGCGAGCACAGTCGTCTTCATCATAACCGTTCGTCCCGAGCAGGTGCCGACTTCGCGCGATCCCTACTCGGCACGAACGGCGAGCGAAAGCGACCGTTTGCATGGGCTAGCGGGCCGTCCAAGGGGAAGCACCACCCCGGCGAAGGCCGGGGCCCAGTTGGGGAACGTTGCTGATCGGCGTTGCGCTTCGTTACTGCCGCATACCCAATTGGACCCCGGCCTCCGCCGGGGAGGTAAAGGAGGTGCCGGGCAGGTAAAAGGAGGTGGTCGCCCGCAACACTCAGCACCAGCCGTCGGCCTACAACCCCACCGCCAGCTTGCTGAACAAGGTCCAGCTCACCGGCGTCTTTCCATACGCCGCCTCCAGCGCCTCCGGCTTGGCATACGCCGCCACGGTCCCGCCAAGCGCCAACCCAAGCGGCCCCACGATCGGCAGCCGGTACGCATACCCGACCTCCGCCTTCGTCACCCGGAACTTCCGATCATGCAGCGGATCGTCGTGATCGGGAAACAGCTCGTCGTTCGCCACGTTCTCGAGCCTGCCGAACACCGCATGCCGCGGCGTCAGCTCATACGTCGCCTCCGCCAGGAACGCGCTCAGCTTCTCCCCCGGCACGCGGTCCTTGAGACTATACGCGAACGTCGTCGCCAGCCCGCCCCGCGCATATTGCACACTCGCGGTCGAGCGGTTCTCATCCTCGCCCGGATGCTGCGCCTCGGGCTCCTTCAGATGGCCATGGCTCACCTGCACCGCCCAGAACGGCGACGGCGTCCACGTCCCCCGCACGCTCCAAGAATCGAGGCGCGGAGTCTCGATATTCCAGCGATGCTCGTCCGGCTCGCGCCCCTTGAACGCCGACGCCTCCAGCTGGAACGCGGGCGTCGCATACCCCGCCGTCACCACGCCGTAGGTGATGTGCGTCGAATCGAACCAGTGATGCGTGATCGGCGACATCGGCTGATACCGCGCCGACCCCCGGTGCATGAACGCGCTCGGCCCCAGCGCCGGCTCGCCGACCGGCCCGCCATACAGGAAGACGGTGTTGCCGTTCCCGAGCCGGTAATCGACCTTCGCGGCAAGCTCCATGAACAGGTCGTGCGGATGCTGCCGATCGACCAGCGGACGGTCGTTCGCCAGCTCGCCGGTCGCGAACAGATTGGTGTAGCCGCGCGCGCCCATCAGCGGCTCGAGGCTGTTCATCGTCCGCAGCTGGATATGGAACCGGTCGCCCAGGTCGCGATCCGCCATCAGCATCGCCATCGACTGCACGAACGCTTCGCTCTTGCCGCGCGGCCCCCCCTGGTCGGTCGCGACGCCCCACGCATAGCCATGCGCCATCAGCATCCACCCGCCTGCCTGGGTCATGTAGCCGCGCATCGGTCCCTCGGCCGCCGGTAGCCGCGACGTCCCGCTACCCTGGCTGTAGAAGCCCGCGGACGTCCCCATCGCCATCCCCGCCATCGCCGAGCCCGCCGGCATCTTCGCCACTGCCGCATCTGACGCCGCCCGGTAGGCCGGGTCGGCGATCATAGGGTGCCCCATCGCAGCATGGGTCATCGCGCCATGATCCATCTGGGCATGGTCCATGGCCGCACGGTCCATCGAAGCGTCAGGCATCGGCCTCTGGTCCATCGACATCGTGGAAATGGCCGGCGTCGCGCCCGGTGCCGATTTGGCCTGTTGGTCGACCGCTCCGTGTGTTGTGGGAGCCGGCGTGGCAGCCTTGGCCCCGGTCCTCACCGGGACGCGCATCGTCTTCCTTGTCTTTGTCTTATTGGCCCGCACGCGCGCGTCCGGCATTTGCATGGTCATGCCTAAACCATGTTGCGCAGCCGCGGCATGGGGCAGGCACAGCGCCGCGGCACTCGCCGCGAGCAGCATCGATCGTGTCATCGTCTGAAATCCCGATAAAGCATGAAGGTCAGGGTGCGGTTGCACCCGACGATCATGCGGTTCGGGGTGGTGGCAGCACTGGGGCGGCGGTCATGCCGATGTCGAATACGGCGGCTCGCTCGACCGGTACGGCGGCCGCGGCCGGCGGGACGTGATCGATCTGCGCCGCGGTCCAAGCCGAAGGCGGAATGCAGCCAATGCAACCGTGCGGCGCGACCGCTTTGTGATCGGCCTCTTGTCCCATGCCTTCCGTGGGCGCGCTTGCCATCGCCGGCATCGCATGCGGAGTCGTCGTGGACCTGCCATGACACGCCGCGGGCGCTGCGGCAGGAAGCGCGAATGCGGCAAACAGAAGCACCAGGAAAAACCGCATCAGCATATGATCCGGGTAAGGTCGCACCGCCGCGCGATCAACCCCGTTGCACGGTGGCGTGTCCGATCCGGCCGTGATCGTCTTGCCACCGTTTTCAGCAAGCGCGACAGCGTGGGTATCATTGTCGTGTCATCCGAATGCCGCACGCACCTCCTGGCCTGTGCTGCCTTGCGTGCCTGCATTCATCCGAAATATCCGCTAATCGGCCGGATACGCGAGCCCGCCGGACTGCGCGGACTTGAATGCGGTACAGCGTATGCGGCAGGAGTAATGGCATGACTCGTCCTCTCGAACTTCATCCCGACCGGCTGTTTCCCGCCGATCCGACCACTCGCGACATCGCCCGCGCGCTGTACGCGGAGATCGCCGACCTGCCGATCGTCAGCCCGCATGGCCATACCGATCCGACCTGGTTCGCGGACAATCGCAACTGGACCGACGCGACCTCGCTGCTGCTCGCGCCCGATCATTATCTGTTCCGGATGCTCTACAGCCAGGGCGTCGACCTCGATGCGCTGATGATCCCGGGCAAGGATGGCAAGGCGACCGCGGATCCGCGGTCGGCGTGGCGGACGCTTGCCGCGCATTACCCGCTGTTTCGCGGTACGCCGTCGCGGATGTGGCTCGATCACGTGTTCGCCGAGGTGTTCGGGTTCGACGTCGCGTTCGAGCCGGCCACCGCGGACCTGTATTTCGACACGATCGGCGAGAAGCTCGCGACCGAGGCGTTCCGTCCGCGCGCGCTGTTCGACCGGTTCAGGATCGATTTCCTCGCCACCACCGAAGGCGCACACGACAGCCTCGACGCGCACCATCGCATCCAGGCCAGCGACTGGAACGGTCGCGTCGTGACGACCTATCGCCCGGACGGCGTGATCGATGTCGAGCACGAACAGTTCGCCGGTGCGCTGCGGCGCTTCGGCGAGCTGACCGGCGAAGATGTGTATAGCTGGCAGGGCTATCTCGCCGCACACCGCAAACGTCGCGCCGATTTCCGCGCGGCGGGCGCCACCGCGACCGATCACGGCCACCCGACCGCCGCGACCGCGAACCTGTCGACGCCCGAGTGCGAGGCCTTGTTCGCGCGCATCGTCGGCAACGCCTGGACCTCAGCCGACGCCGAACTCTTCCGCGCGCAGATGCTGACCGAGATGGCAGCGATGAGCATCGACGACGGCATGGTCATGCAGATACATCCCGGCTCGGTCCGCAATCACAATGCCGGACTGTTCGCCAGCCACGGCCGCGACAAGGGTGCGGATATCCCCGGCCGCACCGATTACGTCCATGCGCTGAAGCCGCTGCTCGACCGGTTCGGCACCTCGACCGAGTTGTCGATCATCCTCTTCACGCTCGACGAGAGCGTCTACGCGCGGGAGCTGGCGCCGCTCGCGGGCCATTATCCGTGCCTCAAGCTGGGGCCGAGCTGGTGGTTCCACGACAGTCCCGAGGGGATGCGGCGGTTCCGCGAGATGACCACCGAGACCGCAGGCTTCTACAACACCGTCGGCTTCAATGACGATACGCGCGCGTTCCTGTCGATCCCGGCGCGGCACGATGTCGCGCGGCGTGTCGATTGCGGCTTCCTCGCGCGGCTGGTCGCGGAGCACCGGCTGGAGGATTGGGAGGCGGCGGAGCTCGCGCACCAGTTGACCAGCGACCTCGTGCGCAAGGCGTACCGGCTGTGAGGCTGTCCCGCGCCACCCTGGCCGCACTCGCCGACGACGTCGCGCAGCCCGCTACGTCGGATGCGCCCGTACGACGTATCGTCCATCTCGGGATCGGTGCGTTCCACCGCGCGCACCAGGCGGTCTACACGCAGGATGCGATGACGCCGGACGATGGCTGGCGGATCACCGGCGTATCGCTGCGATCGCCGCAGGTCCGCGATACGCTCGCGCCGCAGGACGGTCTCTACACCGTGACCGAGCGATCGAACGGTGCGACCTCGACCCGGCTGATCACCGCGATCGACACGGTGCTGGTCGCCGCAGAGGATCCGCAAGCGGTGATCGCCGCGCTGGCTGACGTCGACACGCACGTCGTCACGCTGACCGTCACCGAGAAGGGCTATTACCGGCACCCGGCAAGTGGCGCGCTGCTGACAGACGATCCCGCGATCGCCAACGATCTCGGCGGCGGCGTGCCACGGACGATCTTCGGCTATCTCGGAGCGGCGCTGGAGCGGCGGCGCAGCACGGGGGCGGGGGGGCTGACGCTCGTCTCGTGCGACAATCTGTCCGGCAACGGCGCGCTGTTGATTAGCCTGCTGACCGCGTTCGTCGACCACCGCGATCCCGATCTGGGCGCGTGGGTCCGCGCGCATGTCGCCGCCCCCGATACGATGATCGACCGGATCGTGCCGGCGTCGACGCAAGCCGAGCGCGCGAGCGTGGCGGCGGCGATCGGCGTCGACGATGCCGCAGCGATCGTCACCGAGCCGTTCCGCCAATGGGTGATCGAGGACCGCTTCGCCGGCCCGCGCCCGGCCTGGGAGACCGCGGGCGCGCAGATCGTCGACGACGTCGCGCCGTTCGAACTCGCCAAGCTGCGGCTGTTGAACGCGAGCCATTCGACGCTGGCCTATGTCGGGCTCCAGCTCGGCCACGCGTTCGTCCATGAAGCGATCGCCGATCCGGTGCTGCGCGCGTTCGTCGTGGCGCAGATGCAGGAGGAGGCGGTACCGAGCCTGACCGCCGCGGCGGGGCTCGACCCCGACGCGTATATCGACGCTATCCTCGATCGCTTCGCCAACGCCGACCTGCATCACCGGCTCGATCAGATCGCGATGGATGGATCGCAGAAGCTGCCGCAACGCTGGATCGCGACCGTGACCGACCGGCTGGCACAAGGACTGGACAGCCCGCGGCACAGCCTGAGCCTCGCCGCATGGATCGCCTACACAGCCGACGCCCCAGGTATCTCGGACGATCCGCTGCGCGATCGTTTCGCCACGATTTGGGCGGAGTTGGCACGCGATCCGCGCCAGGTCGTCGCGCGCTTCGTCGCCGAGCTCGGCATATTCCCCGCGCAGTTCGACGACGCGATCGTCGATTCGCTCGCCCAGTCCGTTGCGACATGGCGTGCGGAAGGTCCACGGGCCGCGCTGCAAGCAGCGGTAGGGGAGTTCGACGCATGACCGGCACGGTGCTCTGTTTCGGCGAGATGCTGTTACGCCTCGCCGCACCCGATCGCGGGCATCTGTTCCAGGAAGCGCGGCTCGACGCGCATTTCGGCGGCGCGGAGGCCAACGTCGCGGTCGCACTCGCGCGGCTCGGCGAACCCGCCGCGGTGATCACGACTTTGCCGCACGGATCGCTCGGCGACGCAGCACTGGAGTCGGTCCGCGCCGCCGGCGTAGACGTTGCGCGCGTCAAGCGCACCGACGGTCGGTTGGGCCTGTATTTCCTGTCGCCGCCGAGCGGTCCGCGGGGCGCGCATATCGTCTACGACCGCCTCGACAGCAGTTTCGCGGTGGCGCCGTCCGACGCCTATGACTGGCCCGCGCTACTCCAGGGCATAGACTGGCTGCACCTGTCGGGGATCATCCCCGCGATCGCCCCCGAGGCGGCACGGCTGTCGCTCGACGCGATCGCCGCGGCAAAGGCGGCGGGCGTGCAAGTCTCGTTCGACGGCAATTTCCGCGCGAGCATGTGGGCGCGCTGGTGCGTCGATCCGCAGCAGATCCTCGTCGATCACGTCGCCGGCGCCGACCTGCTGTTCGGCAGTCACCGCGACATATCGCTGCTACTCGGCGAGGACTTTGCGGGCGACACCCCCGACGCCCGGCGGCGCGCCTGCGAGGCGGCGTTCGTGCGCTTCCCCAGCCTGACCTGCATCGCCTCGACCGCGCGCCGGGTCATCGATGCCGACACGCACGAACTGTCCGCGCGAGTCGATCGCCGCGACGCCGCGTTCGAGACCGAGACGATTCTCGTCACCCAGATCGTCGACCGGATCGGTACCGGCGACGCGTTCGCCGCCGGCGTGCTGTCGCGCCTGGATGAGGGTTGCGAGGCTGCTGCCCACTGCGGCCTGGCAATGGCGGCCTTGAAGCACGCGACGGCGGGCGATCACAGCCGGACGACGCGCGCCGATCTCGCCGCGTTCACCGGAGCGCCCGCCGACGTTCGACGCTGACCTCAGCGCGGGTTCGGCGTTTCCGAAACCGGGGTGAGCGCCTTGCCGGTGTCGAACCAGGCACAAAGATTGTCGACGACGAGCTTCCCCATCGCCTCGCGCGTGTGCTGCGAGGCCGAACCGATATGCGGTAGCAACACCGTGTTGGGCAGTGCGCGCAGGCTGTCGGGGACGTTGGGCTCGTCGGCATAGACGTCAAGGCCGGCTGCCAGAATCGTCCCGTCCTGCAACGCCGCGATCAGCGCGTCCTGATCGACCACGCTGCCACGCGCGACGTTGATGAAGATGCCGTCCGGGCCGAGCGCGGCGAGAACGGCGGCATCGACCAGATGCTGCGTCCCCTGACCGCCGGGCACGATCGCGATCAGCACGTCGCAGGCGGCGGCCAGCGCGACCGGCGTTGCGTGATAGTCATAGCCTATGTCCGACTGCTGCGAGCGGCCGTGATAGGCGACCGCGACGCCGAACGCCTCGAGCCGCCGCGCCACTGCCTTGCCGATCGCGCCGAGCCCGAGGATGCCGATCCGCCGTCCGCGCAACGTCGGCGACAGCGGAAAGGGGCCTTGCGCCCATGCGCCGGTGCGGACGTGGCGATCGGCCTGCGGGATGCGGCGCAACGTCGCGAGCAGGAGTCCGAGCGTCAGGTCGGCGACCTCTTCGTCGAGCACGCCGGGTGTGTTGGTGACGACGATCCCGCGCTCGGCGGCCGCCTTCGCATCGATGCCGTCATAGCCGACGCCGAAATTCGCGACGATCTCGAGCGCGGGGAGCCGGTCGAACCAGTCGCTGCCGATCCGCCCCGCCAGCGAACTCGCCGAGAGGCCGCGGATGCGGGGCCCCACGGTCGCCAGGAAGGCATCGGGGTCGGCATGGTCGCGCAACTGGTGGACGACGAATCGCTCGCTCAACGCGACGGCGACGCTTGGAAGCATGGGCGCGGGTATCAGTATCTCTGGTCGGGTCATGCCGTGGCTTTAGGCGTTACCCGGCGCGCCGGCATCCCCTTTTGCAGCTTCGACCGTTCAGCCGGGGATGCCCCAACTGGCCTCCTCGTTGGCCGCCGCCGCGGTCTTGACGAGATGTTCGACATAGTTCTGGAAGATCGGGACGGTGAACGTCACCAGCGTCGGCTCGCCCTTGGGCTCCTTGAACGTCAGGATGACGAACCGCTGGCCGTCCTCGTCGAGCACGAGGCCCGCTTCCATCGCGCCGGGGCCGCTGGGGGTGATGACGGTCGCTGCCATGTGTCTCGCCTTTACGAAATGTCCGTGGTTATCGCCGAGCGCCTTAGCGGTGCTTGCCGCCAAGCAGAAGGATCACACGCGGTAGCGCGCTTCGAGCAGGTCCAGCTCGCGCATCATCTTCTGCGCGGTGGCGCTGCCGATCCGCCGGTCGCGGACCCGCTCGACGACCGAGGCGCGTTCGGCCTTGATACCCGCCAGCCTGAACGTCCGCTCGAGCTGGTCCTGGAGCCGCGCCTCCGCGGACGCCTTGGCCGATCCGGTGCGGCTCTCGATCCGCTCGCGGTACAGATCCATCACCCGGGTCCCCGCCGCGGAATAGAAGTCGGCGTTGCCGTCGCGCTCGGCCAGGTCGTGTTGTGCGACCTCGATCGCGCCGATCGCCGCCTCGGCCGCCGCGACCCGGGCGGCATCCTCCTCGGCCTGCAACGAGGGTTCGGGCGGCATGGTCAGGCCGTTGAGCAGGATCGGCAAGGCGATGCTGGCGACCGCGAGCGACACGATGATCACCCCGGCGGCGAGGAAGATCGCGAGATCGCGCGCCGGGAACGCGGTGCCGTCGGTCATCGTCAGCGGGATCGTCAGGACACCCGCCAGCGTGATCGCGCCGCGCACGCCGGCCAGCGACATCGCCGCCACCAGCCGCCAGTCGGGGCTGTATTCGGGCTTTTCCGAGCCGCGATGACGCCGCCGCAGCAGCGTCAGCCGCAGCGAAACCCAAACCCAGCCGAACCGCAGCGTCGCCAGCCCCGCGACGATCGCCAGCACGTACAGGCCGAGCCACCACGTGCCGTGATGCCCGGTCAGCAGCACCGTCGCCTTGGCCCCGGCGAGGATCGCGGGAAGCTGTTCGCCCAGCAGCACGAAGATGATGCCGTTGAGCGCGAACTGGATCGTGTCCCACACCGAGTTCCGGCGCATCCGGGTGGCGGCCAGCGCCTGCCGCGAGATTTCCGCGAAGGTCATCGTCACGCCCGCCGACACCGCCGCGAGGATCCCCGACGCGTGGAGGTGTTCGGCCATCAGATAGGACCCGAACGGGATCAGTAGGCTGACCAGGATCTGCGACCCGGGCTCCTCGCCGAACCGTCGCGATACCCACGCCTTCGCGCGCGTGGCGGCGAGCGTGACGAGGACGCCGACCGCCAGGCCGATCCCCGCGACCCAGACGAAATTGGTCGCCGCCGCCGACGCGGAGAACGTACCCGTCAGCGCCGCGGCGATCGCGAAGCGCAGGCACACCAGCCCCGACGCGTCGTTCAGCAGCGATTCGCCTTCGAGGATATGCATCATCCGCTTGGGAATCGGCACGCGCGCGGCGATTGCCGAGACCGCGATCGGATCGGTCGGTGACACCACCGCCGCGAGCGCGAACGCGACCGCCAGCGGCATCGCCGGGATCATCCAGTGGATGAAGAATCCCATCCCGACCACAGTCAGAAGGACGAGCCCGAGCGCGAGTTCGACGACCGTCGACAGATCCTTGAGCAGTTCGTCCTTGGGGATTCGCCAGCCATCGAGAAACAGCAGCGGCGGCAGGAACAGCAACAGGAACAGCTCGGGATCGAGCTCTACGCGATACGAGGTCGACAGCCCGATCACCGCGCCGAGCAGGATCTGCACCAGCGGGGTCGGCACCGACACCGGCACCATGCGCGACACCGCGCCGCTCATTACCACGGCAAGCAACAGGAACAGGACGATCGATACGGCTTCCAAACGGCACTCCCAGCGTCGGCTCACACGTCAGTACCGGGCGCGGTCGGGGTAGAACAACCCCGCACGGACCGAAGCTGCCGGCAAACTGGGCAGGAACGCGTGGCCTTCGATGCGGCGTTAGGGCACAACTTCGCGATCCAGCACCCGCTGGCCGCACGCTTTGGGATCGGGACGACGCATGGGCGACAGCGAGGCAGGCGCAGGGTCGAGGAAGACAGGGCCGCTCGCCGGCGTCGTGGTCATCGAATTCGATGCGATCGGGCCGGTACCGTTCGCTGCGATGATGCTCGGAGACATGGGGGCGGACATCGTCCGCATCATCCGGCCGGGCCGCACGTACAGCGCCAGCGCGGATGGGCCGGCCTTGGGGCGGGGACGGCGGACCGTGGAACTCGACCTCAAGACGCAGGTGGGGCGCGCCGATGCGCTGGCGCTCGTCGCAACCGCCGATGCGCTGCTGGAGGGGACGCGGCCGGGCGTGATGGAACGGCTCGGGCTCGGCCCCGCAGATTGCCATGCTACCAATCCGACGCTGGTTTATGGCCGAATGACCGGCTGGGGGCAGACCGGACCGCTGGCGCAGGAGGCAGGGCACGACATCAACTATCTCGCGCTGACCGGCGCGCTGCATGCGATCGGCCCGGCGGAGCGCCCGATACCGCCGCTCAACCTGGTCGGCGATTATGGCGGCGGGGCGATGATGCTCGCGCTCGGCGTCGTCGCGGGCGTGCTGGCCGCGCGGGGCGGGGGGCCGGGCCGGGTGGTCGATGCGGCGATGACCGACGGCGCCGCGTTGCTGTCGAGCCTGTTCTACACGCTCGGCGCAGTGGGTCAGTGGGACGACCGACGCGCGGCCAACCTGCTCGACGGCGGCGCGCCCTTCTATCGCTGTTACGCATGCGCGGACGGCAAGCATGTCGCGGTCGGCGCGATCGAGCCACAATTCTTCGCCGCCTTGCTCGCCGGGCTGGACGTGGCGGACTGGCGCACGGTGCAGCACGACCGCACCCGCTGGCCCGAGATGGCGGCGGCGTTCGAAGCCGCGTTCGCCACGCGTCCGCGCGATGCCTGGGCGGACCATTTCGCCGGCACCGATGCCTGCGTCACCCCCGTCCTCGATCTCGCCGAAGCACCGCACCACCCGCACAACGTCGCGCGTGGTACCTTTATCGATGGCTACCCGGCGCCGGCGCCGCGCTTCGCCGCTGCGGTCTCGAACGAGCGCTAGATCATCGCGGCCTGGTCACGGTGTGCCGACCAGCGCCTGACGGATCGGCTCGACCCAGCGGTCGTGATCGATATCGTACACGATGAAATCGCTGTCGAACTGCCAATAGGCCCAGGGGAAGTCGTGCGCTTCGGCGGCCTTGCGGACGATTGTGGCATAGCGCGCGCGATCGGCGATCGGCGTGCCGCTTTTGTCGTAGGCGCCGAACTCGCCGAGCAACACCGGCCGCGCGTGGGCCTTGCTCCACGCCGCGACGGTGTCGATGTCGGCGCGGATCCGGGTCTCGTCGGCGGGCGTCAGCGGAATGCCGTGCAGATCGCGATTGTCGGACCACGCGGCACCCTGGTGGGTAAACCGGAACGGCTCGTAATAATGGAACGTGACCAGGATATTGCGATCATCCGCTGGCAGCGTCAGCGTGTCGAGCTTGCCCAGATTGTTCCAGTTGGTCGGCCCGACCACGAGCGTACGATCCGGGTTGCTGGCGCGCACGACCGGGATGATCTGCGCGAGCAGCGCGTTCCAGCGGTCGGCATCGAGCTTGCCGTGCGGTTCGTTCAACAGTTCGAACAGCACGGTCCGCGGCGCCGTCCGATAGCGGTCGCCGATCTGCTGCCAGAACGCCTTGAGCTTGGGCGCGCAGGCATCGGGGTCGTCCGAGCACAGGTTGAAGTCGTGCTCGTCGATGATGACCGACAGCCCGGCATCGGTCGCCTGCTTCACCACGCGGTCGAGCGTCGCGAGCCAGCGCGGATCGAGCCTGTTGGCGGTGTCCATATGGCTGAAGGCTTGCAGGGCCAGCCGGATGAAATCGAAGCCGCCTTTGCGGATGATCGCGAAATGACGCGGCTGAAAGCGCGCGCGCGACGGGTCCTTCCACACGGGATCATAGCCGAGCACGTTGACCCCGCGGTGCAGCCGGGCCGCGGTCGCGAACGCGTCCCCGGCAGGGGCCGCGCGGGACGCACCCGATGCGCTGACCGTACATGTCATGCTCGCCACCAGCGCCACCGCCATCGCAACCAACGGTTTCCACCTGATCATCGCGCTCTCTCCGTCCGCCTGCGACTCAGCGCGCCGACGTCGGTGCGGGGCGGTCTGGCGATCGGTATCACACAGGAGGCCGCCGAGGCTGTCAACGCACTGTCGTCGCGCGTTTGCAGCCGCTATCGTCCCGCACGATGTCGTCCGTCCCACCCCCTGCAACCGATCGCTTCGTCACGGGTCACGCCGCTACCGCTCGCCGAGTCGCGGAGCGCCCTGCCGTAAATGCCGCCGCGTTCGCCAGCGAGGTCGTGACGACGTTTCAACCCGTCGTCCTGCGCGGACAGGTGCGCCATTGGCAGGCGGTCGCGGCCGGCCGCGGCGGCGACCGCGCGATGGCGGAGTATCTCGCCGCGTTCGGCGCCCCCGGCGGCAAGCCGCTCGACGTGATGATCGCGCCGCCCGAGGTCGAAGGTCGGTTTTTCTACGCCGACGAGACGCTGACGCGCTTCAACTTCCACCGCCAGCAGGTCCCGATCGGTGCGCTGGTAGCGGAGCTTCTGCGCTACGCCGAGACCGACGCCGCTCGGCCGCACACGCTGTATGCCAACGCGGCGACCGCGCCCGAGCATCTGCCCGGCTGGGAAGGCGCCAATCCACTCGATCTCGGTATCGATGCGCCCGCGCGGTTGTGGATCGGCAACGCGACGCGGATCGCGACGCATTACGACACGTCGATCAATATCGCATGCGTGGTGGCGGGACGGCGTCGCTTCACGCTGTTCCCGCCCGACCAATTGCCCAATCTCTATGTCGGGCCTCTCGATCATACCATGGCCGGCCCGCCGTCGAGCATGGTCGACCCCGACGCTCCCGATCTGACGCGCTACCCGCGGTTCGCCGACGCGCTCGCGCACGCGCAGGTCGCCGAACTCGAACCCGGCGACGCGCTCTTCATTCCGCCGACCTGGTGGCATCACGTCCGTGCGTTCGGCCGGCTCAACGTGCTGGTCAATTACTGGTGGGAGCATCGCTCGGGCGCTGCGTTCCTTGCGCTGGTCCATGCGATCGGTGCCGTCCGCGATCTGCCGGTCGCGGAAAAGCAGGCGTGGCACAGCTGGTACGAGCATCTCGTCTTCGCACCGGATGCCGCGCAGGCTGCCGACCATCTGCCGCCGTCCGCGCGCGGCATTCTCGGACCGGACAGCACGGATCGCACCGGCAGGATCCGTCAGTTCCTGATCAACATGCTGCAACGGCCGTAGTGCCCGCAAGTCAGGACCGGTTGAGGCTCTGTCGCAAGGCTGCGCGCATCTGTTCCAGCCCGTCGCGGTCCGCCTCGCCGAGCACGCCCCTGACGTGGGGTGGCAAATGCGCCGCGGAATCGCCCTCGGTACGGAACACGAGATGGTCGAACATGGTCCGCCACACCCGCCGCTGGTCCTCCGGCAGCGTCCGCAGCGAGAACAGCGCGAGCAGCAGCGCGTCATAGGGGTTCGCCATGCCCTGGGGTGCAGGATCCCACCAGTAATTGCATAGCATGTTGACCGGCGCGAGCGACGCGACCGCGTGCCACCAGTGGAACGGGATATACAGCGCGTCGCCCGGTTCGAGTGTCGCTTCCCGGGCGTTTTCCATCGCTTGGGCGAACCGCGGATAGCGCTCCAGGTCCGGCGAGTCCGGGTCGACCATGCTGACCGGCGTGCCTGCGGGCGTCAGTTCGTACGGACCCATGTACAGGTTCGCGACCTGATCGGGCGGGAAGAGCGTGAAGCGGCGGCGACCGGCGATGACGACCGCGATGTTCTCCATCAGATCGTAATGCGTCGCCACCCGGATCGCGTTGCCGAGCCAGAGCCGCGGCACGACCTGCGTATCGACCAGGTCAATGCCCTGCTCGGCGGCAAAGCCCGGCAGCAGGTCGGGGGCGGGGATCGACTGCACCGCCATCGCGTACGGTTGCGCCACCGTGCGATCGCGCAACAGCCGGTCGAGGAACGGATCGAGCGGTGAGCGTCCGCGGGTGAAGTTGAGTGCGGTCATGTCAGGCTGGTAAAAGAAACGCCCTTCGATCTCGGGCGGCCCGACGATCGCGCCGACCGGCTCGACATGGCTGAAGGTCTTGAGATAGTCGACCAGCGTCTCGTCGGAGGTCCGGGCGGCGCGCACTGCCGGCCAGTCGGCGGCCAGACCGCGCAGGACCACAGGCTGCGCGGCGGGGCGTATCTCGGCGTCGAAGCGCGCGCGGTCGATGCCGTGCAGTTCGGCGATCGGGGAAGGGGTGGCGAGACGCGTCACGCGTGGGCAGGCCCCGTGATGCGCCGAGGTGCGGCTCGCTCATAAGTCTGCATCACAACGGCGAGCCCCCGCCGCCGACATCGAAGGGCGACTCCGCGGTAAACGCAAAGAACGGAACGTCGTCGGACGAGGTCGGGGCAGGGGCGGAAGCAGGCGCCGAGGAGGACGGTGCAGCCTGCGCGGCGAGCGGGGACGGCGCGGTCCGCCGCAGGAACTCGCCGTGCGTCGGCAGGCGCTGCGCGGTGTCGAGATACCCGCGCCGCATCTGCTCGAGCGCGCTTGCGACCTTCTGCTCGTCGAGCGCATCGGCGGCGGGCTCCCAGCCCTGCGGCGTGATTCCTTGGCCGAGACAGACCGCGACCCAGCTCGGGTTGCTGAACAGGTCATAGCCTTCGCGGAACAGCCGCCCCTTGCCGGCGAACAGGTCGATCTTGCGTTGCAGGCTTTCGGGGATGTCCATCGTCCGCACCCGGTTCCAGAACGGCGAATCGTCGCGGCGCGTCGCCTTGTAGTGCAGGATGATGAAATCGCGGATGTCCTCGTACAGATCGTGCATCTGCCGGTTGAACTCGTCGCGTTCGACCGGATCGAAGCGCTTGTCGGGAAACAGCGCGATCAACCGCTGGATTCCCGCCTGTACCAGATGGATGCTGGTCGATTCGAGCGGTTCGATGAACCCGCTGGACAGGCCGAGCGCCACCACGTTGCGGTTCCAGCAGTCGCGGCGGCGGCCGGCGGTGAACTGCAACCGTCGCGGCTCGGCGAGCTGTTCGCCTTCCAGGCTCGCGAGCAACTGTGCTTCGGCCTCGTCGTCGCCGAGATATTTGCTGCAATACACCAGGCCATTGCCCATCCGGTGCTGCAACGGGATGCGCCATCGCCAGCCCGCCTTGTGCGCGGTCGAGCGCGTGAACGCATCGGGCTCGCCGGGGTTGGGCAACGCGCAGGGGACTGCAACCGCACGGTCACACGGCAGCCACTGCGCATAGCTCTCATAGCCGGTGTGCAACGTTTCCTCGATCAACAGACCCCTAAAGCCCGAGCAGTCGATGAACAGGTCGCCCTCGATCCGGCGCCCGTCCTCAAGCGTGACCGCAGCGACATAGCCGTCCGCGGGGCGCTGGTTCACTTCAGCGATCTTGCCTTCGATCCGGACGATGCCGGCGCGCTCGGCATAGTCGCGCAGATATCGCGCGTAGAGCGATGCGTCGAAATGGAACGCGTAGAACAGCTCGCGCACGGGTGATCGGGCGTCGCCGGTCGCGCGCCCGAACTTGCCGTTCGCGGCCGCCATCGCGCTCATCGACCAGGCCGAAATGTCGGCGATCGGCCGCCGCGCCTTCTCGCGCAGCCAAAGCTGGTGGAAATGGACGCCTTGCAGGTCGTGGCCGTAATTGCCGAACGGGTGGAAATAGCGTTCGCCGAGCGCGCCCCAGTCGACGAACTCGATCCCGAGCTTGAACGTGCCCGACGTCGCCGCCAGGAACGCGTTCTCGTCGAGCCCGAGCATCTGGTTGAAATTGATCAGCGGCGGGATCGTCGCCTCGCCGACGCCGACCGTGCCGATCTCCTCGGATTCGACCAGCGTGATCTCGGTATAGCCGTTGTTGAGAAACCGCGCGAAGGCCGCCGCGGCCATCCAGCCGGCGGTGCCGCCGCCGACAATGACGACGCGTCGGATCGAATGCTCGTTCATGGCAGGAGATGTCTCGTCTGGGCCGCGCGATACGCGGCGTGGGTGGGAATATGCGGCAAGGCGGCGGCAATCTCGGTGGTCAGTCGTGCCATCGCGGTCTGCGCGGCAGCGGCCGGAACCGCCGCGACGAGCGGATCGATCCGTCGTGGCAGGACGCCCTGACCGATGAGGACGGCAGCCCAACTGTCGCGCGCGAACGTCTCCTCCTCATAGAAGGGAAGCCGGCCACGCTCGGTGAACTGCGCGAGCGTGTGCGAAAGGCTGGCTGGCGGCACGGCGGCGGCGACCGCCTGCCACAGCGGATCGTCACGCTGCGCAGTTTTATAGTGCAACGCCAGGAAGTCGCGGACGCGTTCGGCCTCGGCCAGCGTCTGGCGGTTGAACTCGGCCGCTTCACCTCGGGTCGGCGTGCGACCGGGGAGCATCGCGATCAACCGGTCGATCGCGCTAAGCGCGAGGTGGAGGTTGCACCATTCGAGCGGTTCGACTTCGGTCGCGGCGTCGCCGATCGCGATGCAATTGCCCAGCCACGGGTGCGGCCTCGTTCCCGGACGAACGCGGATCGGCTCGCCGGGCGCCGTGCCTGCGGCATTGCGCAACACGCGCGCGGCCTTGGCGTCGCTGATCTCCCCCGACGCATAGGCAAAGCCGCTTTGCGCGCCGCTGCTCCAGCGCCAGCCCGCCGGATGCGCGACCGCGGTGGTGAGCACTAGCGGTTCCGCGCTACCCTCGGCGAGCAGGACGCGGTCGCATGGCAGCCAGGCGCTCCAGTCGTCCCTGACGTCGTCGAGGGCGCCGCGTAATTTTGCGTCGGGGCCGGTCGCGTCGACGAACAGGTCGGCGACCATGCATGACCCGCCCGCAAGCTCCACCGCGGCGATCCCGTCGCCGGTATCGCGAACGATGCCGGCTATCTCGCCGACGATCTCGCGCACGCCGACATGCAGCGCGAAGGCCCGCATCATCGTCTGATACCGCGGAAGGTCGAGCGTCAGCCCATATTCGTGATCCGCAAACGGCGTCTCGGGCATGGTCGGCGCGAACCGCCCGGCGCGGGCGAGCGCTGCGGCGGGCGAATGGCTGTCGAATGGTGCCGCGCGCGCGCCCTCCAGCACGGACCGGATCCAGTGGAGATGGAACGCGGTCGGACCCAGCGATCGGCCATAACGGCCATAGGCATGGACATAGTCGGGCAACCCCGTTGCCCAGCCGCTGAACAGCGTCCCCAGGCGATAGCCGCTCGCGGTCCGGGCGATGCCATCGGCGGCACCGATGCCGAGATCGTCGTGGAATCCGAGCAGCGACGGCAGCGTGCACGCGATCCGGTCCGCCAGCGCGTCGCGTGACGGCGTGCAGCGCAGGATAGCCACGTCGAGGAACGGCGCGCGGCGTTTCAGCGCGGCTGCCGCGCACCACGCGGTGATGCCGCCGCCCGCGACCAGGACGCTCCGGAGCTGCTCCTGCCGCATCAGGCCGCCTGTGCCATCGCGCAATAGCGTTCGATGAAGCTGCGGTGATCCGGGCGTCGCGCGACGTCGCTGGCGATCTCCCCGCGCAGTGCGTCGAGGCTGCGCGCCAGCGCGTCCGACGCGACCGGATCGGCGCGCGGGTCCCAGCCTTCCGGAACGATTCCCTGGCCGAGATACACCGCCACCCAGCTCGGATCGAGAAAGACGCCCTCGCGGTACTTCACGATCCGTGCGCGCGTGCGCCACAAGTCGAGCTTTTCCGACAGCGTGTCGGGGATCGGCATCGTCCGGACATAGTCCCAGAACGGCGAATCGCTGCGCGTCGTGGCGTGGTAGTGGAGGATCAGGAAATCGCGGATCCGATCATATTCGAGGTCGATCACGCGGTTGAACTCGTCTCGGTCGGTCGCGGCGATGCGGGGTTCGGGGAACAGTTCGATCAACGTCGTGATCGCCTGCTGGACAAGGTAGATGCTGGTCGATTCGAGCGGTTCGAGAAACCCGCTCGCGAGCCCGATCGCGACGCAATTGCCGACCCAACTGCGGCGGCGGCGCCCGGCCTTGAACCGCAGCACGCGTGGTGCGGCCAGCGCCTCCCCCTCGACCGCGGCTTCGAGTGCGCGGCGCGCATCGTCGTCGGCGACGAAGCCGCTGGCATAGACATAGCCGTTGCCCGTGCGGTGCTGCAGCGGGATCCGCCAGCGCCAGCCCGCAGGCATCGCGATCGCACTCGTATACGGCGTGACCGCGGTGCGTGTGCGGCACGGCATCGCCACCGCACGGTCGGTCGGCAGCCAGTGCGACCAGTCGACGAACGGTTCCGCCATTGCCTCGCCGAGCAACAGCGCGCGGAACCCCGAGCAGTCGACGAACAGGTCGCCTTCGATCCGCTCGCCGGTGTCCAGCACGATCGCGGCGATGTCGCCACTGTCTCCGTCACGCTCCACCCGGACGACGACCCCCTCGGTCCGGCGGGCGCCCATGCCCTCGGCAATCTCGCGGAGATAGGGTGCGAAGAGCAGCGCATCGAACTGATAGGCATAGCCGAACGTGCCCGCGAGCCGGTGCGGATCGGTCTCGGGACGATCGAACTTGCCGGCGCGGGCCAGCGCACACGCGTAGGACACCGAATCGAGCGACGGCAGAGGCGCGCCTTCGCCCAGCAAGCGCGCCCAGTAATGCTGGAAATCCACCCCGCCGGTGCCGCGACCGAAGGTGCCGAACGGATGGATATAGCTGTCGCCGAGGCGGTTCCAGTCGCGAAACTCGATCCCCAGTTTGAAGGTCGCCCGGGTGCGCGCCATGAAGTCGGCCTCGTCGATGCCCAGCCGCTCGTTGAACGCGCGGATATGCGGCAACGTGGCCTCGCCGACGCCGACCACGCCGATCGCCTCGGACTCGATCAGATGCACCGAACACTGGCCCGGCAGCAGGCGCGATAGCGCTGCCGCGGTCATCCACCCGGCCGTGCCGCCACCAACCACAACCACGCGTGTTTTTGGTTTTGCCATGACCGGCACTCGATACCCTCCCGACGCGCCTTATGGTGGCGCTCTCACAAGATGCTCCCTCATTCGACCCGTTGCGTCAACCGCGGATGGATTGTTGTGACGGCGTTGCCGGATTGTCACATTCTAAGTATTTACCGTTTGATTTCCGCACTATGTTACCGCAAACACGCACTGCACGCCGAGGCCCGGGACACTCGGCGGCGACAGGGAATCAGGCGCGATTACAGCGCTGCGTTTAGGAGGGGTCATAATGCGCCGCATTGCGCCGTCGAACACTGCCGTTCGTCATATTGTTCGTTTTTTACATAGCGCGTCGGCGACGACGTTGTGCGTAGCCTTGGCTGGAGTCGCGCAGGCGCAGACCGGTCCGGACCCCCAGCAGACTGCTGCACCCGCCGCCAATCAGACGTCGCCGACCGGCGCGAAAACCGGGCAGGGCACCGCCGGGTCGGCCAGCCCCGCGACCGCAACGGCCGATCCGTCCGCGACCGATACGCAAAGCACCGCCGCCGCCGATACCAGTGATGCGCCAGGCGAGATCGTCGTCACCGGGATTCGGCAGAGCCTTGCCAACGCGCAGAACATCAAGCGCAATTCCGATACCGTGGTCGACGCGATCACCGCGACCGATATCGGCGCCTTGCCCGATCGGTCGGTGACCGAAGCGTTGCAGCGCGTACCCGGCGTGTCGATCAGCCGCTTCGCCGGCGCCAACGACCCCGACCATTTCTCGGTCGAAGGTTCGGGCGTCGTGATCCGCGGCCTCAACTTCGTTCGGTCGGAATTCAACGGCCGCGACGCGTTCGCCGCGGGGATCGGTGGGCAGGCGCTCAACTTCAGCGACGTCCCGGCCGAATTGCTGGGGTCGGTGGAAGTCTACAAGAACGTCACCGCCGCCTCAATCGAGGGCGGGCTCGCCGGAACGGTCAATCTGAACACGCGCAAGCCGTTCGACAATAACGGCTTTCATATCGGCGCCGATGCCGAAGCGAACTACGGCGATTTCGCCAAGAAGTGGACGCCGACCGGGTCGCTGCTCGTCAGCAACACCTGGGATACGCCGATCGGCAAATTCGGCCTGCTCGGCGACGTGTCCTATTCGCGGATCCGCAGCCGTGCGGACGGCGTCCAGATCACCAATTTCCAGGCCCGCGACAACAGCCAGGTACCGTATCAGAACGGCAACGGCGTGCTCGTCTGTCGCAACCCGCTGCCGAGCAGCACCGACACCACCACGCTGCCCGCCGCCGGCGCCGCGTGCAACGCCGCCTCGACCCCCGGGGCCGACGGCTTCGCCGATCTGTCCACGGGGCAATATTCGCCGCTCGGTGGCCAGTATCGGACGCAGACCTTCGATCGCAAGCGCGACGGCGTCGCCTTGGCCGCGCAGTTCGAGTCGACCGATCGCTCCTTCCTGCTGACCGGGCAATATCTTCGCTCGCACACGACGAACTCGACCAGCGAACATACGTTCGAAGCGGCCCCGGATCTGTCCGAATACAGCACCTTCCCCAATGGCTGTCAGCAGAACAGCAACGGTCCGCTCTACAACAACAACGGCACGACGCGGGCGGAATGCCCGGTCGGCGGGTTCACGAACTATACCTACGATGCGAACGGTCTGTTCAAGAGCGGCTATATCACGACGCCGGGCACGGGTTTCCGCACCAACCGCAGCGGCGCGCCATCCACCACGTCGATCCCGACCGGCGGCGCGCCGATCTCCCTGTCGCGCGGCCAGACCTATGAGCGGAACCTCATCAACGATTACGGCCTGAATGCGGAAATTCATCCGACCGAACGGCTGACGATCGCGCTGGACGCGGACTACACCCGCTCCGAGCACGACACGTTCAGCCTGAACATCTTCGGCGAGACGTTCGCTGACCAGGAACTGGATCTGTCGGGGAGCGTGCCGAACGTCATCTCGCACAAGCCGAGCACGTTGTCGGCGGCATGGGCGACGCCGGCGAACGCCGTCCTCGCCGGCCAGACCGACAGTCAGTATTTCGCCGATCCGAGCACGACGTTCTGGCGCGCCGCGATGGATCATGCCGAGCACAGCGTCGGCAAGGAGTTCCAGTTCAAGGGCGATGCGACGTACGACTTCGCCGATGGCGGCTTCTTCACCAAGGCGCGGTTCGGTGCGCGCTATGCCGACCGCGATCAGACGGTCCAGTATTCGACGTATAACTGGGGCATGGTCAGCGAAGTCTGGGCGGGGTATCCGGTGACGGTGAACCAGTTCGGCGGCGACCGGGCGGACTATTACACGTTCCCGAACTTCTTCCGCGGCGCGACGAATTCACCGCCGGGCGCGTATTACTACAATGGCGACATGATCAAGGACTATAACGGCGCCGTTGATTTCATCAAACAAGTCGAGTCCACCGCGCAGACGCAGAACGGCAACACCCAACAGCAGTGGCGGCCGCTCGCCGAGCGCCCGGGTGTCGTGGCCGGGACGAATTACCTGCCGAGCGAGATCCAGCGTGTCCATCAGCGCGACTTCTCCGCCTATGCGATGGTGTCGTTCAAGACCGAGTCCGACAGCAACGGGCTGAACTTCAGCGGCAACGTCGGTGCGCGCTATGTACGGACTGGGCTGGACTCGTTCGGCACGAGCACGATTCCGAACCAGGCGACGTTGAACATCACCAACCCCTATGACACACGCTGCGCCGTTTCCGCGGTGCCGGCGGGTGCACCTCCCGGTACGAACCCAACGCGTCCAGGCGGTGTCTGCAATCTCGGGGCAACCGGCTATGCCCAGCTGCAGCAGTTTGCCGGTGTGGATACGGCCAATCTCTTCAACCAGGCGAAGAACAGCTACAATTACCTCCTGCCGAGCGTGAACCTGAAGCTCGGCATCACGCCGAAGCTGCTCGCTCGCCTGTCGGGATCGAAGGTGCTGACCCGCCCGGACTCCGCGCTGATCCGCAACTACCAGCAGATCTCGATCGACGGGAACGGCAACTTCCTGAGCACGGTGGGCAACCCGTATCTCAAGCCCGCGACCGCGTATCAGTTCGATCTCACCGCGGAATGGTATTTCTCGAAGGTCGGTTCGCTGACGATCGATGCCTTCTACAAGGACGTGAAGAACTTCTTCTATCAGTCGGTCGTCAACCTGCCGCTGCAGAACAACGGGATCACCTTCCCGCTGCTCACCCGCGGTCCCGCCAATTACAACGGACACGGCAAGATCAAGGGTGTCGAGGTCGCGTATCAGCAGACCTTCGATTTCCTGCCGGGTGTTCTGAGCGGCCTTGGTTTCACCGGGAACTATTCGTTCATCCAAAGCTCGGGGCTGCCGAACTCGTTCCTGAACGGGGGGACGCCGGTCGGCAACGTCGCGCCGCAGACCAAGACCGGCAGCCTGCCGCTCGAAGGTCTCTCGAAGCACAACGTCAACGCGACGCTGTTTTACGAAAAGGGGCCGGTCTCGGTTCGTGCCGCGTATAACTGGCGGTCGAAATATCTGCTGACGGCGGCCGACGTGATCTTCCCGTATACGTCGATCTTCCAGGCCGCGGCCGGGCAGCTCGACGCCTCCGCCTTCCTCAACGTCAACAAATACATCAAGGTCGGCGTGCAGGGTGTGAACCTGACCAACTCGGTGACCAAGACGCTGCAGGCGTATAGCGGTGATCCGAAAGCGCTCGCGCCCCGGTCCTATTTCGTCAACGACCGCCGCTTCTCGTTCATCCTGCGCGGCAATTTCTAAGCTACCCGGGGGGAGGGCGACCCAACGGTCGCTTTCCCCCAACGCGCACTTTCCCGCCAACGGCGTGTCGTCGGGATGAGGCGCCTGCACGAACTACGACGTGTGGGATAGCGGCTGCACCCGGCAAAGGCGCCGATCCGGTTATGGCGGGCCTTGTTCCCAAAAGGGCACGATCACCGCGGCCCAGGCGGGACAGCGACGTTCCGATTGGGTTTTGATCGTCTGTTCGCAGGGCACGCGACCGCAGCGTCAGTTTGCCGACCATTTTCGCAGCTAAGGCGACCAGCGCCCAGCGCCCAGCGATCAGGGAGCGTCGGCGAGGTGGAGTGCTGGTCGGTCGGAGTTCGTGCCGGCGGGACGGACTGAAACGATCTTCGGGACACACCCGTTCATCAGTTGCTCGGCGACGAGCGGCCAGTCGGTGATCCCCCAGTCGACCGGGGACTCTTCCCGAACGATCTGATCATGCCCGAGATCATCGTCGAGGACGAGGTCCAGCAGCGGCAATTGGGTGCGTTCGCGTGCACAGAAAAAGACGCGGACCTTTGGCCGTGACGTTCGGCGGTCATTGGGCATGGTGACGGCCAGCCGGTTGGAGCTGAGATACACCAGCAGACCGGGCGGGTAGACGCCGATCGTCTTCATGAACCCCAGAAGCAGTTCGCGATCGAAATTCCCGTCCCAGTCGTACATGCGACCGATGGCCTCCTCGGCTTTCCAGGCGGCCTTGTAGCTGCGGTTGGAGGTCAAGGCGTCGTAGACATCGCAGATTGCAGCGATGCGGGCGGCCCGGCTGATCTGATCGTCCTTGAGCCCAAATGGATACCCCGAACCATCGAGCCGTTCGTGGTGGTGACGACACACGTCCAGGACGACGTCCGACGCACCGGCATGTCGGCTGAGCAGCCGATAGCCTTGCTCCGGATGAGTGCGGACGAGCGCGAACTCGTCGTCGGTCAGCGGACCCGGCTTCTGCAGGATCTTGTTGGGGACGACAATCTTGCCGATGTCGTGCACCATGCCGGCAACACCATAGTCGAAGACCTCGCTCTCCGGCATGTCGAGATGACGCGCAAAGCTCGTCATCAACGCGCTCACCGCGAGCGAATGCACATACGTGTATTCGTCCTGCTTCTTCAGTCTCGTGACGGCGATGAGCGCGTAGGGATTGCGCGCCACGGAGGCCATCACCTCCGCTACCAGCGGCGCGAACGCAGTCAGCCGGACCTTCTCGCCGGCATGCGCTTCGGCGAACAGGCGCTTGATCTCACGCGCGGAATGCTTGACGAGCGCTACGGCGCGTTCCCGTTCTTCCGCGAAACCGTGGCGTCGTTGAGCGGAGAGCAGCGGTGGAGACAGCAGGTCGTGCCCGGCGACCGAGTCGTCGCCATCCTCGCTCGCAGCCCCTCTATCAGCGCTATCGGCGCTATCGAGCGCCAAGCCCCGTCCTTCGTCGATAACGACGCCGGTGACGGAGCTTTCGCGAATGCGTGCGAGATCTTTCGCGTCGGTCAGGTGAAAACGCGGAAGCCAGAAGGGATGGTCGAGCCAGGATCCTTCGAACCGGTGCACGAACATGCCAAGCGTTACCTGGTCGCGCCGAATGCGTCGCAACACGTCCTGTCTCCTTTCAAGCACTTCTGGGATACAGGCATGAAGGAAGCGTTATGCCGTTACCGGCGGCCTTACGCGATTTACTTACAATCGTGTCGCTGGTCTGATTGATCGGGCGCGTATTCCCGTATTGCGCCGAACCTGGTTCCGCGCGTTCGTGCAGACGGGCCCTCCGCCGCGCGTGCGACTGCAGTGCTAGTTAGAAGGCACGATCGCGATCGTCGGCGAGTAACTCGTCGAGCCCTGTGACTGGCTGCGCTCAGCGAGCAGTATCGCGCGGGTCAGAAGCGTTTCGCGTTTCCTCTTCCATCCCCGTGCAGGCGATCCGTCATTCGGTGTCCTCGAACGTGACCCCTGCCGTGAAGGCGAGTTGCAGCACCTGCGCCACGGTCCGGAGCTTGAGCTTCGTCATCATCTTGGCGCGGTGGATCTCGACGGTGCGGGGGCTGAGTGCGAGTCGGCTGGCGATGATCTTGTTCGGCCAGCCGCCGATCAGGCCATTGAAGACCGAGCGTTCGCGGGGCGACAAGCTGTCGATCCGCGCGCGCGCAAGGCGGGTCGCGGCCCCGACGTCGTCACGCTGCTGCGTGCGCTCGAACGCGGCGGCGAGCGCACGCAGCAGTTGCCTGGCGTCGACCGGCGACTCGAGAACGTCGGTCGCGCCGGCTTTCATCAATTCGACGGCAAGATTGGTTTCGCAGGTATCGACGATAACGATCGGAACGACCGCGGACTGGCGTTCGACGATGTCCTTCAGGATCATGAACTCGTCGACGGCCGGCCGGCTTACGTTGATCAACAGGATCGCTGCAAGCGCCGGGTCGTGATGCATCGCAAACGTCTTGAGATCCGCTGCGATCGCCGAAAGGCCCTGGAGCGGCAACGCGATGGCGTCGCCTGCGACATAGATCGGCAGCGCAGCGTCGGCGCCAAACGGGCTCCAGATCGGGAGTCCCGACGGATCGCGCCCCTCGCTGCACGGTGCGGGCAAGACACAATCGATTGTGGCTGCGGTGCCGGGGATAGCGGAACAGTCCGTCGTGACGCCATCCGAACGATCGGACAGGCGGACGGTAGCAGCAGTATTACGCATCGCCGGTTCCCCTTTGTGCCCGCATGTAACGGAAATACGGCGTTTATGTCATCAGACCACTATAAGATATCTAATTTATATTGTTAACATAAGTTGTAAATAAATCCCTTACACGCCGGTGCCGAAGCTTTTGACCAGTGATCCGGCAACTAAGGCCCAACCGTCAACCAAGACAAAGAAAATGATTTTCATTGGTAGCGATATCGTTGGTGGCGGCAGCATCATCATGCCCATCGCCATCAATACTGCCGCAACCGCGAGGTCGATGACGAGGAACGGGATCAGCAGCAGAAAACCGATCTCGAACGCGCGGCGCAATTCCGAGATCATGAACGCCGGCATCAGCGTCGACAGGCCGGTGTCGGCCCGCGCGACCGGCGGCTTGTGCGCGAGTTCGGTAAACAGCGCGAGATCCTGATCGCGGACCTGCGACAGCATGAAGCGGCGGAACGGCTCGATGGTCCGGTCGAACGCTTGGGTCTCCTGGATCTTGCCTGCGGTGTACGGCTGGACGCCGTCGTGCCACGCCTGTTCGAAGGTCGGCGCCATCACGAAGAACGAGAGAAACAGCGAAAGGCTGATGATGACCGGGTTGGGCGGCACGCCCTGCGCGCCGAGACCGGTGCGGAGCAGCGACAGCGCGACGACGATGCGGGTGAACGACGTGACGGTCATTAGGATGCCCGGCGCGAGGCTCAGCACCGTGAGCATCAGGATGAGCTGGATCGCGCGCGCTGACAGACTGCCCTGACCGAACGTCACCGATGCGCTCTGCGCCATCGCCGCGGTCGGTGCGAACAGCATCGCCGCGCCGAGGATGAGCGCGAGCGCGCTGCGCTTACGCATTGAACCACGCCTCTTCGAGTGACTTGCACAGCACGGGACTGTGCGAGCCTTCCGCCTGTTCGAGATCGGCGATCGCCTGCGCCTCCTCGTCCGCACGAACGATGCGCGTTTCGAGGATCGTGGCGCGGTCGGGGTGGAGCACGAACAGATGTTCGCGGTCGTCGCGGCGGACGAGGATGATCGACCGCTTGCCGTCGATCTGGATGCGTTCGACCAGCTCGACGCGGCGGCCGAGCTTGACGCCGACCCGGCCGGGCAGCGCGATATCGTAGCGGCGGACCAGCCACAGCGCGGCCGCGAGCATGCCCAGCACGACGCCGAGACCGCCCATTGTCCGCAACAGCGCGGCGATATCCATCAACGATGCTCCCGCGGAATGACTTCGGTCACTTCGAGCGACATCTGGTCTTCGTCGACCAGCACGCGGCCCTTCGCGACCAGCTTGCCGTTGACATAGACCAGGGTCGGGTCGTCGTGACCGCAATCCAGCGCGATCATCGCGCCGCGCCCCATCGCCAGGATCTGGCGGATCGGCAGATTGGTCGATCCCAGGACGATCGACAGATCGATGGTGATATCCTCGAGTACGGACATGAATGTTCCTTCCTTCAGGCCATCATAGGAAAGAATTGCCGGGTCCCGACCGGGGCCGGAACTTTTTGCCTATTAGGGAAAGGTGGGTGCCATCACGGCGCCCGACGGAGACAATCATGGACCTGACCGACGCGGTACAGGTGTCGGCATCCGGACTGCGCGCGCAGTCGTTGCGGATGCGCGTCATTGCCGAAAACCTCGCCAATGCGGACTCCGTATCGGCATCGCCCGGCGGCGATCCCTATCGTCGTAGGGTCGCGAGCTTCAGTGCCGACGTCGATCGCGCGAACGGCACGAACGGCGTCAAGATCCGCTCGGTCGACGCCGACAAGACCGCCTTCCAACGCGCCTATCAGCCGGGCAGTCCGGCCGCCGACGCCAAGGGCTATGTGCTGATGCCGAACGTCAATCCGCTGATCGAAGCGGCCGACATGAAGGCCGCGCAGCGCGCCTACGAAGCCAATCTCAACGCCATCGAAGCGGCCAAGAGCCTGACGATGCGCACCATAGACCTTTTGAAGTAAGGACGAACAACGATGTCCATCGGAGCATTGGATGCGACCTCCGCCTATGGCCGGGCGCTTGGTATCGGCAAGGACTCGGGCGGGCTGCTCGGCAAGGCCGGCGGGGTCGGCGCGAGTTCGGGTGCGGGCGGGTTCGGCGACATGGTCGAACACCTCGTCGGCGACGCGGCAGGCTCGATGCGCGCCGCCGAGTCCGCGAGCGCGAAGCAGGTCGCGGGCAAGGGCGACCTGATCGACGTCGTCACCGCGATGGGTGCGGCGGAAACCGCGCTCGACACCGTCGTCGCGGTGCGCGACCGCGTGGTCAGCGCCTATTCCGACATCATGCGGATGCAGATCTGACATGTCGCCGACCGACGTCATCGAAATCACGCGGTCCGCGCTGGTCGTCGTGCTGACGGTCTGCGGACCGTTGCTCCTGACCGCGCTCATCGTCGGCGTCGCGGTCAGCCTCATGCAGGCGCTGACTCAGGTGCAGGAACAGACGCTGACCTTCGTGCCGAAACTGGTCGCGATGGGCGTCGTCCTGATGCTTACGCTGCCGATGATGGGGCATGCGATGGCCGATTTCACGCACCTCGTCGCCGACCGCATCATCCATGGCTGACACGCTCAACGGCATCCCGATCTGGGCGGTCGCGTTTCTCGTGCTGTTCGCGCGGGTCGGTGCGGTGCTGATGGTCCTGCCGGTCTTCTCGGAGGATGCGATTCCTGCGCGAATCCGGCTGATGATCGCGTTCGGGATGACCGCGGGGCTGTGGGGAATCCTGTCGCCGCACGTCCAGTCGGTGACGCAGAACATCGATGCGCTGCCCGGCGTGATCCTGTGCGAGTTGCTGACCGGCCTCGGCCTCGGCATGCTGGTGCGGATCATGTTCATGGCGATGGCGATCGCCGGGTCGATCGCCAGCCTTCAGGTCGGATTGACCTCCGCGATCGTCGCCGACAGTTCGCAGGGCGGGCAGGCCAGCATCCTGTCGAAATTCGTCGGCGTCGCCGCCGGCGTGATCTGCATGGCGCTGCTCGTCCATCATCTCTGGATCGCCGCGATCGTGCGGTCCTATGACGTCTTCCCGGTCGGCGGCGTGCCGGCAGCGGGCGATTTCGCGGCGCTCGCAGTCAAGACCGTCAGCCGGTCGATGGCGCTCGGCGTCAGCCTGGCCGCACCGATGATCGTCTACGGGATCGTCTTCAACGTCGCGCTCGGCCTGTCGGCGCGGCTGGCCCCCGCGATCCAGATCTTCTTCGTCGCGCAACCGCTCAACCTGCTGTTCGGCCTCGCGCTGTTCTCGACGCTGCTCGGGGTGATGCTGACCGTGTTCGCGGCGTCGATGGGCAGCTGGATCCAGGCGGGCTGGGGCTGATCGGATGGCGGACAAGGACCAGAAGACGCATGACCCGACCGGCAAGCGGCTCGAGGATGCGCGCAAGAAGGGCGATCTGCCGAGCGCGCCGGAGATGCGGCATGCGGCGATCTTCGCGGCGATGCTGGCGGTCATGGGCGGTCTCGGTGTCCACGCATTCTCGCGGCTGGCGACGATGCTGGTGCGGCTATGGGGTCAGGCGGAGGACTATTCGCTCGCGCCGGACGGTGCGCAGAACATCGCCAGCGGGATCATCTTTCAGATCGGCGTGGTTTTCGCCCCGCTGTTCGGCGCGCTGGTCGCGTTCGCGATTCTCGGCGGCGTGATGCACGGGCGGCCGACGATCTCATGGTCGCGGGTATCGCCCAAATGGAGCAAGCTGTCGCCGATCTCGGGCGCCAAAAAATTGTTCGGCAAGCAGGCGCTGGTCGAGTTCGCCAAGACGCTGGCGAAACTGTCGGTGATCGTCGGGGTCGCGGTGTGGGCGTTGTGGCCGCGCGCGAACGCGCTCGACAGCCTGGTCGGTGCGGATGCGGCGGATATCGGGACGACCGCCGCGGGGCTGGTCGTGATGCTCGTCAAGACGGTCGCGGTACCGGTCGGCGCGATCGCGCTGGCCGATCTGATCTGGCAGCGCCGCACCTGGTTCTCCAAGCTCAAGATGTCGCTTCAGGAGATCAAGGACGAGCACAAGCAGAGCGAGGGCGATCCCAAGATCAAGGCGAAGATCCGCTCGATCGCGATCCAGCGGTCGCGGCGGCGGATGATGGCCGCGGTGCCGGGCGCCAGCGTGATCATCACCAATCCGACGCATTATGCGATCGCGCTCAAATACGACCACGGTCGGATGGGGGCACCGGTGGTGGTGGCGAAGGGGGTCGATACGATCGCGCTCAAAATCCGCGAGATCGCGACGCAGGCGGGGGTGCCGATCGTCGAGAACCGCGTGCTGGCGCGCGCGCTGTACGCCAGCGTCGAGATCGACCGGCCGATCCCGACCGAGCATTATGCGGCAGTCGCCGAAGTGATCGGCTACGTCATGCGGATCGCCAAGCGCCTGCGCTAGGCTGCGCGAGTTACGTCAGGCGTTGAGGTCGAGCTTGGCGAGTTCGACGCGGACGCGCACTTCGAGGTCGCGCGCGACCTTTGCGAACTCCGGAGTCACCACGGCATCGTCGGGTACGACGAACGCCTCGGCCCAAGTGGCCAGCTCTTGCACGCGTTCGGGAGGCGCGGCACCGTGCGCGAGATCGTCGCGCAACCGCTCGAGCAACGTCAGGCCGCGATCGGCGTCCTCCGCGATCTTGCGTCGACGTTCCGAGACCGGATCGACCGCGGCGAGCGCGACCATCATCTGAACCGAGGTCGCCGATGTCGGGACCACTGGCGGGGGCGTCGATGGTGGTGCCTCGGCGGTGGTTGCGGCGGCCGAGGCGACAGCGGCGGGCAGCGCGAAACCATCGCGGGTGCGCGTATCGGCGAGCATCGATTGGAGCAGCGGCGTGATGCCGTCGATCCGCATTATTCGTCCCTTCGGTCGGCGGGCGCCATTCCTATCCTATAAGAAATTTGATGTCCAACGTCTCGCGAAAGCCCCGGCCATGCGCCTCCGTCTTGTTTCTCTGATCTGCGCCGCCCTGGCTGCTGCGCTCGGCGTGGTGCCGGCCTCGGCAGGCACGCGCGTGAAAGACATCGTCGATGTCGAGAACGTGCGGTCGAACCAACTCGTCGGCTACGGGCTGGTGGTCGGCCTTGCCGGCACCGGCGACCGGGTCCGCAACGCGCCGTTCACCGAGGAATCGCTGCAGGCGATGCTCGAGCGGATGGGCGTCAACGTCCGTGACTCCTCGATGAAGCCGGCCAACGTCGCCGCGGTTTCGGTGATCGCGACGATGCCGCCGTTCGCGCGCAAGGGCTCGACGATCGACGTCCAGGTCGCCGCGCTCGGCGATGCCACCAATCTGCAGGGCGGCGTGCTGCTCGTGTCGTCGCTGCGCGCGCTCGACGGCAAGATCTATGCGGTCGCGCAAGGGCCGGTCGCGGTATCGGGGTTCAAGGCGCAAGGGGCCGGCGCCAGCGTCAGCCGCGGCGTCGCGACCTCGGCGCGGATCGCCGGCGGCGCGATCGTCGAGGAGGAGGTGCCCTATGCGCTGCGCTCCGCGACCAGCCTCAAGCTCGCGCTGAAGAACCCCGATTTCACGACCGCGCGGCACATCGCGGTGGCGATCAACGGTCGGTTCGCCGGGACCGCCAAGGTGCTCGATCCCGGCACGGTCGAGATCGCGCCGGCGGCGTCCTTTACCGGCGACTCGGTCGACCTGTTGGGGGAAATCGAAAACCTGCCGATCGCGGTCGATCAGCCCGCGCGGATCGTCATCAACGAGGCGTCGGGCACGGTCGTGATGAGCGCCGATGTGCGGATCAGCCCGGTCGCGATCGCGCAAGGGGGGCTGACGATCAGCGTCAGCGAGACCCCGGTCGCATCGCAGCCCGCGCCGTTCTCGAACGGGCAGACCGTGGTGCTGCCGCGAACCCGCGTCGCGGTCGACGATGGCGGCGGTGCGTCGCTGGCGATGGTCGGCGGTTCGGCGTCGCTGCAATCGCTGGTCAGCGGGCTCAACACGCTCGGCGTGTCGCCCCGCGACCTCATTACCATTCTCCAGGCGGTCAAGAGCGCGGGCGCGCTCCAGGCCGAGATCGAGGTCCAGTGATGCCCATCGATACGACCATTACAGCAACGCCGGTCGCAATACCCTCCGTCACGCCGAAAGCGCCGCCTTCTGCAACGGCGAAGGGTGCGGAGGCGAAGACCGCGAAGTCGTTCGAGGCGGTGTTCCTCGGCCAGATGACCCAGATGATGATGGAGACGGTCGAGACCGACGGTCCGTTCGGGGGCGGTCACGGCGAGGAAATGTTCCGCGGCGTGCTCGCCGAAAAGCTCGGCACCGCGATCGCGGCGAAGGGCGGCATCGGTCTGGCACCCGCCGTCATGGCGCAGATCATCAAATTACAGGGAGGAACGACGCGTGATTGAACTGGTCAAGAGCCTGACGTCGCTGGCGATGATCCTGGATGAGGAAAACGACCGGCTGACTCGCCCGGCCAATGCCAGCGACCTGCCCGAACTCGTCGCGGCGAAGATACGGCTGGCGGGGATCGTCGAGGCGGAATCGATCCGCCTCGCGCGCGAGCGGCCACGCTGGCTCGACGACCTGCCCGAGGAGGAGCAAGGCGAAATCCGGTCGTTGCTGGAGACATTGGTCCGCCGGCTCGGCGTGAACGCGAACCTGCTCGAGCGCCGGATCGCGATGTGCGACGAGATCATGGGCGCGATCGCCGCCGAGGCGCGGCGCCTGACCGGCGCGAAGAGCGCGGTGTATGGCGTCCGCGGCACGTTGCTGTCGAGCGAGCAGGCCACGCCAATCTCGATCAACGGCCATTTCTGACACACCGCGACGCCGTTCTGACACGTCACCACGACAATGCCGCGCCGCTGCGACCGGGAGGTCCGGCGGCCCCCTATAGATACTGCGTACGGGGCGGGGGCCCTTCTGGAGATCCACATGAAATTCCTCGATAATATTAAGATACCGACGAAGATCGTCGCGTTGCTGCTGATGCTCGGTGCGATCACGATGTTCATCGCCTGGAATGGCTCCCGTCGGATCTTGATCGCCGACAACGCCAATACCGAAATGACCGAAGACATGGCGAATACCGTCCAGCTTGTTCGTGCGACCCGGATGGCCGTGCAGATGAGCAACGCGGCCTTCGCGACCGTCGTCTATGACGGCGCCAGCCCGGAAGCACGCGACGCCGCGCAGAGCGAGTTGTCCAACTACAACGCGGCGCGCGATCTGTTCGGCGCGGTCGAAAAGCAGGAGCCGGCGCTGAAAAGCCAGCTGGGCTCGTTTATCGCGCAGCTCGACCAGAGCCACGTGCTGACCTCGCGCGCTGCCGCACTGGGATTGCAGAACCGCAACGCGGAAGCCACCGCCGTTATCGGTCAGGCTCGTCCTCTTATCGCCAAACTTTCCGCCGATCTCGTGGCGTTCAATGACGCGCGGATCGCGGCCGCCAACAAGTCCGCCGACGAACTGACGATCGTCGCGAACTCGACGTCGACGACGATGATCGTGATGGGCATCATCGGCGTGGTCGCTGGCGTCGGGCTTGCACTGATCGTCACGCGCAGCGGCATCACCGGTCCGCTTGCCAAGCTGCAGAGCCGGATGGGCGAGATCGCCGCCGGCGACTATACGCAGGACGTGACGGGTACCGATCGCGGCGACGAGATCGGCGCGATGGCCAAGGCGGTGAAGGTGTTCCGCGAGAACGGCATCGCTAAGGATGCTGCTGACGCCGCCAAGGCACGCGCCGATGGCGAGCAGAAAATGGTCGTCGACACCGTGTCGACGCATCTGTCCGAACTGTCGGCGGGTGATCTGACCGCCGCGATCAAGGCCGACTTCCCGCCCGAATACGGCGCGCTGAAGAGCAACTTCAATGAGGCGCTCGACAATCTGCGCGGGCTGATCAGCTCGGTCAGCGAAAGCGCACTGACCATCCGCACCGGCTCGGGCGAAATCGCGCAGGCCTCGGAAGATCTAGCACGCCGAACCGAGAGCAACGCCGCCTCGCTCGAGGAAACCGCAGCGTCGGTCACGCAGATGGATGGCCGTCTGAAGGCGAGTGCGTCGGCATCGACGAAGACCGTCGAGCGCGCCGACCAGGCGATCGCCACCGTAGGTGGTGGTCGTGCGGTCGCCGACGAGGCGGTCCAGGCGATGGGGCGTGTTTCGGAGAGCGCCAAGGGCATCGACAGCGTGATCGAAGGGCTCGACAAGATCGCGTTCCAGACGCGCGTGCTGGCGATGAACGCCGCGGTCGAAGCCGGGCGTGCGGGTGACGCAGGGCGTGGCTTCGCGGTGGTTGCCGATCTTGTCTCTGCCCTGGCGATGCGTGCCGAGGAAGAGGCCAAGCGTGCGCGTGACCAGTTGACGGTCACGCAGACTGATATCGTCACCGCGGTCGAAGCGGTGCAGAAGGTAGACGGCGCGCTCGCCAACATCTCGGGCGACGTCGGCCAGGTCCACGAGTTGCTCGCGACGATGGCCGCGGACAACCAGGCGCAGTCGGCGGCGATCACGCAGATCTCCGCAGCGATCGGCACGATGGACCAGTCGACGCAGCAGAACGCGGCGATGGTCGAGGAAACTTCGGCAGCCGCGCGCAACCTGGCGAGCGAAGTCGGCAACCTTGCCGATCAGGCAAGCCGCTTCAACGTCGGCAATGGCGGCGGCAACAGCGGCGCACGCGCGAAGATCCAGCAGACCTTCGGCAAGGCGCTGAGCCAGCCGAGCGCAGGCTATGCTTCGCCGGTCAAGCCGCTGCCGGCCGCGGCGATCCCCGCGCTGGTCCGTTCGGACGACGATTGGAACGAGTTCTGATCGAGGCTTAGCCGCACGGCTAAACAGGAAGCCCGCGTCCCCAATCAGGGACGCGGGCTTTCGTGCGTCTGGGGGAGATCGGATATCGAGGTCGGGACCTAAGCCGCGGGCAACACGCGCGACTTTAACAATTGTTCCCTTCGCACCCGAATAATCCGCGGGCGTCCTATCATGAAGGAGACACACCCTCCCACCGAAAAGGCCTCGCCATGGTCTCTCGTACCCTGGCCCGCATCGCGTTGTTGCTGGCGCTCACCCCGATCTCTGCGACGCCGGTTCTGGCCCAGGCCAAGGATTCGGTGGTCGCGACGGCGACGCCCGACACCGCCGCGCAGACCACCACGCGGGCGACGCCGATCGCCACGGTCTATCCGGCCGAAGCGGCGGGCGATGGTGCGGTGAGCGCGGGGTATGCGATCGCGCGCTGGGCAGAAAACTGGACGCGGTACCGCGATCCCGCGCTGCGCGACGATCCGCTCGATCGGTTGAAGTTCATCCCGATCGCTGGCCGCGACGACGTCTATCTGACGCTGTCCGGTGAAATCCGTGGCCGCGTCGATACCGTCACCAATCCCGGTGCGCGCGACGCCGAGAAGATCAGGCAGCGCGAATTGCGGCTGTTCGCGGGCAGCGATCTCCATCTGGGATCGCATGTCCGCCTTTACGGCGAGCTGGCGCATGGCGGTGTCGCCGGCGACCGTGCGACGCAGGCGGGCGCGAACATGCGCAACACGCTGATCGTCCAGCAGGCGTTCGCCGAGGTTTCGACCGCGCTGGACGGCGGCGATGTCGGCGTCCGTTATGGTCGCCAGATCTTCGCGGACGGGCCTGGCGTGCTGGTCAGCCAAGGCGATGCGGGCAACATCCAGGTCGTCCTGAACGGCGCCCGCGGCTGGGCGCATCTCGGTTCGGTCCGTGCCGACGTGTTCGACCTCCGCTTCACGCGCTACGGTACCGGCGGCACCGGCGACGATCGCGTCGATCATGCGCGGCGTTTCTCGGGCGTCACGACCGGCATCGTCCTGCCGCAGACCTGGTTCGGCGGATCGAAACTGTATCTCGAGCCCTTCGCGTGGCGGTTGCGCCGCGACGCGGTCACCTTCGGCGGCGACACCGCGCGCGAGGCACGCCGGTTCTACGGGCTGCGGCTGTGGGGCGATGCCGGGCGGGTGACGCTCGACTGGAGCGCCAATCGCCAGAGCGGTCGGTTCGGCCCGCGCGCGATCGACGCATGGCAGGTGTTCGCGGCGCAGACCGTCCGGATCGGCGACGCGGGAACATCCCCGCGGATCGGCCTGCACGTCGATTACGGATCGGGCGGCGGCGGCTATCGGAACGGTTCGCTTCACAACGCGGCGGCACCGGTGCTCGATGGCGGTTATTTCAGCTATCAGGATGCCTTTTCGCCGACCAATTTCGTCGCGGTCGCGCCCAATTTCACGCTGTCGCCGATCACCCGCGTCCGCCTCACGGTCGAAGCGCAGCGGGTGTGGCGGGCGAAGGTCGACGACGCCGTCTATGCGGCGAGCGGGCGCGCCTATGCGGGCACGCAGTCGGTGCGCGGCATGCACGTCGCCGACGTCGCCCGCGCGCAGCTCGTCTGGTCGGTCGCGCCGCGGGTCTCGATCACCGGTCGCTACGAACATCTGATCGCACGATCGGTGCTGACGCGCAGCGGGTTCGACAATTCCGACTGCCTGAGCGGCTGGATCAGCATGAAGCTGTAGCCGCACGGCCATTCGGTCGAACGAATTCATAACAGTCCGAGGTTTTTGCGCGATCTTCCGCGTGGCCGAGGTCGAACAGGAGAGACGTCAAATGGGAATGCTCAACAACGCGAAGATCTCGACCAAGGTCGTATCCTTGCTCGTGCTGCTGGGATGTATCACGCTGGCGATCGCGTGGTTCGGATCGTCGAAGATCGCGATGATCGATGCGTCGTATTCACGGCTGATCGACCAGAAGCTGACCGGCACGATGTTCCGATCGCGGGGCAACACCCGGATGAACGCGATGATGTACGACGGCTACAAGATTGCCGTGGTCGGCGCGAACAGCGAGGAGGGGCGCAAGACGCTCGCGAAATTCCAGGTCGATGCCGACAAGATCGCATCCGATCTGGAACGCGGCAAGGTCGCCAACCCGCCGGCCGTCGGTGAGCTCAACGAGACGTTGCGCGGAATGCAGCGGGTTCGCGGTCTCGTCGAACGGGCGAACCAGCTGAGCGCGCAGAATCGCAGCGCCGAGGCGATCGCCGTGCTCGGCCAAGCGGACGCGGTGATGACTCCGGTGTTCGAGAAGTCGCTGACGCTGGTGGATCGCAACAGCGATCAGGCAGCGGTCGCGTCGAATGATTTGTCTGCCGTGAGCGCATCGACCATCACCATGCTGTATGTCGTCGCGATCATGGCGATCATCGCCGGCGTCGGTCTGGCGATGCTGATCACGCGTTTCGGGATCACCGGGCCGCTCAATCGTCTCCAGGCGCAGATGGGCGACATCGCCGGTGGCAACTATGCCAAGGACGTCGAGGGCACGGATCGTGCGGACGAAGTCGGCGCGATGGCCAAGGCGGTGAAGGTGTTCCGCGAGAACGGCATCGCCAAGGACACCGCTGACACCGCCAAGGCACGCGCCGATGCCGAACAGAAGATGGTTGTCGACACCGTGTCGACGCATCTGTCCGAGCTGTCGGCAGGTGACCTGACCGCGGCGATCAAGGCCGACTTCCCGCCTGAATACGGCGCACTGAAGAGCAACTTCAACGAGGCGCTCGACAATCTGCGCGGGCTGATCAGCTCGGTCAGCGAAAGTGCGATGACGATCCGTACCGGCTCGGGCGAAATCGCGCAGGCCTCGGAAGATCTTGCGCGCCGTACCGAAAGCAACGCCGCCTCGCTCGAGGAGACCGCGGCGTCGGTCACGCAGATGGACGGCCGTCTGAAGGCGAGTGCGTCGGCATCGACGCAGACCGTCGAGCGCGCCGACCAGGCGATCGCCACCGTCGGTGGTGGCCGTGCGGTCGCCGACGAAGCGGTGCAGGCGATGGGACGTGTTTCGGAGAGCGCCAAGGGCATCGACAGCGTGATCGAAGGACTCGACAAGATCGCGTTCCAGACGCGCGTGCTGGCGATGAACGCCGCGGTCGAAGCGGGCCGTGCGGGTGACGCAGGGCGCGGTTTCGCGGTGGTCGCGGATCTCGTCTCGGCCCTGGCGATGCGCGCCGAGGAAGAGGCCAAGCGTGCGCGCGACCAGCTGACGGTCACGCAGACCGATATCGTCACCGCGGTCGAAGCGGTGCAGAAGGTTGATGGCGCGCTCGCCAATATCTCGGGCGACGTCGGCCAGGTCCACGAGCTGCTCGCGACGATGGCGGCGGACAACCAGGCGCAGTCGGCGGCGATCACGCAGATCTCCGCGGCGATCGGCACGATGGACCAGTCGACGCAGCAGAATGCGGCGATGGTCGAGGAAACCTCGGCCGCCGCGCGCAACCTGGCGAGCGAAGTCGGCAACCTTGCCGATCAGGCGAGCCGCTTCAACGTCGGCAATGGCGGCGGAAGCAGTGGCGCCCGCGCGAAGATCCAGCAGACCTTCGGCAAGGCGCTGAGCCAGCCGAGCGCAGGCTATGCCTCGCCGGTCAAGCCGCTCCCGGCCGCGGCGATCCCAGCGCTGGTCCGTTCGGATGACGATTGGAACGAGTTCTGATCGAGGCTTAGCCGCAAGGCTGAACAGGAAGCCCGCGTCCCCAACCAGGGACGCGGGCTTTCGTGCGTCTGCGGGCTTCGGGGCAGGCACCCCGATCGGCACGCCAAGTCGACATTAAGAACGCCCGTTTAGGCTCCTCCGTCAGAAAAAAGTGGCCCACAGGCAGCGGAAGGAGTGAATGGCACGGGGCCTTGATTACGCGGTGCGCTCGTCGCTTGCCGCCCGCTCGGTCAGGCTTCGCCCACATCCGGACGTTCAGGCTGGCGATCCGGGCGCCCAATAACGGCCATTCGTTAAGCGCGATCTCGAAAGGGAGGATTTTTCTGGGTGT